>NZ_CP192221.1:1302712-2534361 GCF_058139645.1 Rhodococcus sp. NFXS4 | reverse complement strand
CACAGAGTTTCGGTGGCCATAGCGGAGGGGAAACGCCCGGACCCATTCCGAACCCGGAAGCTAAGCCCTCCAGCGCCGATGGTACTGCACCCGACAGGGTGTGGGAGAGTAGGACACCGCCGAACAATCCGTTCCGAAAGGGGACCCATTCACATGGGTCCCCTTTCGTGTTTCTGCACTCCGATCGTGAGTGCGGCATGATGACACCACCGGTGACGAGCGGGAGAGCTCGGTCGCCGATCGATCGAAAGGAACCACCGTGCCGGAAGAGCCGTCATCGGAAGGTCGTACGTCCGATTCGGACCGCCGGCCGCCCGCGCGCGACAACCGGGCACCTCGCCGCGACAGCGCGGGGGACCGCGGGTCGTTCCGATCATCGGCCCCTCGCTCCGGTGACCGTTCCGGGAGCCAGGACGAACGTCGCCATACCGGCGACCGTGGGCGCTCCGGGGATCGATCGACGTCCGGCGACCGTCGGCAGGGTTCCGGCAGGGGCCAGGCACCCGACCGCACTCGAGGACAGGGTGCACCCCCCCGTCGTCGCGGCGGTGAAGGGAGCGCCGGTCCGCGCGCCGGCGGTGGGCGAGGACCTGATTCTCGCGCTCCTCGTCCGGTCGAGCCCGATCTGCCGGACGATGTCGACGCGAAAGATCTCGAACCCGGGGTCCGTCGAGACCTGTTGAGCCTCGACAAGAGCAACGCGGAAGCTGTTGCACGACACATGGTCATGGTCAGTCAGCTGATCGGAGACGATCCCGCCGCAGCACTGCTGCACGCGCGAGCGGCGCGGCAGCGTGCCGGCCGCATCGCCGTGGTCCGAGAGACGGCCGGCATCGCCGCGTATCACGCAGGAGAGTGGGCGGAGGCTCTGTCCGAGCTCCGCGCCGCCCGCCGTATGGCCGGTGGACCGGGCCTGCTGTCCGTCATGGCTGATTGTGAGCGGGGCCTCGGTCGGCCGGAGCGCGCCATCGAGCTCGGACGCAGCGACGAGGCTCGCCAGCTGACGGGTGACGACGCGTCCGAACTGCGCATCGTCGTCGCGGGTGCCCGCATGGACATGGGGCAGTACGACCAGGCGGTGGTGACGCTGCAGACTCCGGATCTCGAGGGAGATCGCACGGGGTCGGCTGCAGCGCGGTTGTACTACGCCTACGCCGACGCTCTGGTGGCCGCCGGTCGAGCGGACGACGGGGTGCAGTGGTTCCTCCGTGCCGCCGCCGCCGACGTCGAGGGTGAGACGGACGCCGAGGACCGAGTCGACGAACTGACCGGTCAGTGACCCGTCTGACCGACGCTCACGACGCTCTGCTGCTCGATCTCGACGGGACTCTGTACCGGGGTCCCGATCCGATCGACGGTGCCGTCGACACTCTCCGCGAGTGCTCCTCGCAGCTCTGCTACGTCACCAACAACGCCAGTCGATCTCCCGCTCAGGTGGCCGAGCACCTACGCGATCTCGGTTTCCGTGCGCCCGACGAGTCGGTGGTGACGAGTTCCCAGGCGGCGGGGCGGCTTCTCGCTCGTCTCCTGCCCGCAGGTGCGGCCGTGCTGGTCGTCGGAACCGAGGCCCTCGAGGCAGAGGTGTCCGCCGCCGGCCTGGTGCCGGTTCGTACAGCGGACCCCACTCCGGACGCGGTCGTCCAGGGACATTCCCCCGAGACGGGGTGGGCGAACATCGCCGAAGCGACCTACGCGGTCCGTGCCGGCGCACGCTGGGTGGCCACGAATGCCGACACCAGCCTGCCGACTCCTCGCGGTCTCGGGCCGGGAAACGGTGCCATGGTCGCAGCGGTCGCCGCAGCGACGGGGGCCTCCCCGATCGTGGCGGGCAAGCCCGAGGCACCTCTCATGAAGGACGCGCTCGAGCGCAGCGGGTCGACCACGCCGCTGGTGGTGGGTGACCGTCTGGACACGGACATCGCGGGTGCCAACGAGGTGGGTGTGCCGTCACTCCTCGTGCTCACCGGAGTGAGCACCGTGCACGACGTGCTCACTGCCGTGCCACACGAGCGCCCCACGTACCTCGCGTCGTCCCTGTCGGCTCTGCTCGAGGAGCCGGCCGCGTCTCTCGTTCCCTCAGAGCCTTCCGACACCTGGTCGGTGTCGCTGTCCGGTTCCGTGTTGCGAGTCGAGACCACGGGCGACGTCGACGCCGACGGCGACCTCTGGATCGAGGCACTGCGCGAGGTTCTCCCCGCGGTCTGGGCGCTCGGCGGCTTCGACACCGTCGAGGGCGCGTCCGGTGCGGCTGCGGATGTCGTCGCGCGGTGGACCGCCTGACACTGACGGTCACCACCGCCGACCGACGTCGTCGGGGGTATCGGCTAGCGTTGTCCGCGATGAGCACGCCCGTTCCCCGCCCCGGTCAGCACTTGCCGTCGCACTCCGATGTCGAGGGCACGTCCGTCGATCCCGACGCCGTCGTCTCGGCTGTCGACGCGCTGGTCGCCGAGGCGGACGTTGCGGCGTCGGCGCCGTTCGGCGAGGGTACGGACGACCCGCACGGCCTGGTCACGCTGACGCGGCAGGCCCGCATCCTCGACCGCGCGCACGAGGTACTCGTCGACGCGCTCGCGTCCGTGGACAAGAACTGACATGGCTCGTCGCGCTCGGGTGGACGCCGAACTCGTCCGCCGCGGTCTGGCCCGCTCTCGGGATCACGCCTCGGAACTCATCTCGGACGGTCGAGTGCTGATCGCCGGCACCGTGGCCACGAAGCCCGCCACCGCGGTCGAGCCCGGCACGGCGCTACGGGTCACCGAGGTCTCCGACGAGGTGTCGTGGGCCTCTCGAGGTGCACACAAGCTGCTGGGCGCGCTCGCCGCCTTCGAGCCACGCGGTGTCACGGTGGAGGGCGCGCGGTGTCTCGACGCGGGTGCGTCCACCGGTGGGTTCACCGACGTGCTGTTGTCCAAGGGTGCACGCGAGGTCGTAGCGGTCGACGTCGGCTACGGACAGTTGGTGTGGCGGCTACGGACCGACGAGCGGGTGCGAGTCCTCGACCGTACGAACGTCCGCGGCATCGATGCCGAGGCCATCGGCGGGCCGGTCGACCTCGTGGTCGCCGACCTGTCCTTCATCTCGTTGGCTCTCGTACTCCCGGCGTTCGCCGCGTGCGCCCGTCCGGGTGCCAGCATCCTCCCGATGGTCAAGCCCCAGTTCGAGGTCGGCAAGGATCGCGTCGGTGCAGGGGGAGTGGTCCGCGATCCCGCCCTGCGCGCGGACGCGGTGCTCGGAGTCGCGCGCGCCGCGGCCGACCTGGGTCTGGTCACGTCCGGTGTGGAGCCGAGCCCACTGCCCGGTCCGTCCGGCAACGTCGAGTACTTCCTGTGGCTCACCGTTCCGGGTCCGGACCACGATCCGAGCACCGCCCAGTCGACGTCCGTCGAGCAACTGGTGTCCGACGCCGTGGAGAAGGGGCCGCAGTGAGCGAGTCGACCGTGCCCGAGCGCACCATCCTGCTCGTCGCGCATCCGGGTCGCCCGGACATCGAGCAGACGGCTCTGCGCGCGGCGAAGGTGTTCCACGATCACGGGATCGCACTGCGCGTGCTCGTCGACGAGCACGACACGTCGCGGTTGGAGTCGACGTCGGGGATCGATGCGCTCTCCACACCGCAGTCCGACGTCTCCGTCGTGGAGTTCGGTCCGTCGGCGGCGGTGGGCTGCGAGCTCGTCCTTGTCCTCGGCGGCGATGGAACCTTCCTGCGCGCTGCGGAACTTGCGCGGGTGGCGTCCATCCCGGTGCTCGGCGTGAACCTGGGACGCATCGGATTCCTCGCCGAGGCGGAGGCCGACGATCTCGAGGAGACCCTGGCCATCGTGGTGCGCCGCGAGTACCGCATCGAACCGCGGATGACGCTGGACATCACCGTGCACGTCGACGGCGAGATCATCGAACGTGGGTGGGCGCTGAACGAGGCCAGTATCGAGAACGGATCGCGGCTCGGGGTGCTCGAGGTGGTGCTCGAGGTGGACGACCGTCCGGTGTCCTCGTTCGGATGCGACGGTGTTCTGCTGTCGACCCCCACCGGGTCCACCGCCTATGCGTTCTCGGCCGGTGGTCCGGTCGTGTGGCCGGAGCTCGAGGCGATCCTCGTCATCCCCAGTAACGCCCACGCGCTGTTCGCGCGGCCGCTGGTGACAAGTCCCGAGTCACACATCGCCATCGAGACCTTCGACGGCGGACACGACGCGGTGGTGTTCTGCGACGGCAGGCGCACCCTGCGCCTGCCCGCCGGTGCTCGCGTCGAGGTGGTGCGAGGATGTGAGCCGATCAAGTGGATCCGGCTCGACTCCGCGCCGTTCGCCGATCGACTCGTACACAAGTTCGCCTTGCCGGTCACCGGCTGGCGGGGGAGGGTGACGTAACCGACGTGTTGTCCGAAATTCGTATCGACGGCCTGGGAGTCATCGCCGAGGCGACGGCGTCGTTCTCGGAGGGTCTGACGGTGCTCACCGGTGAGACCGGTGCCGGCAAGACGATGGTCGTCACCAGCCTGCATCTGCTCTCCGGCGCGCGCGCCGACGCCGGGCGTGTCCGTGTCGGCGCCGACCGCGCGGTGGTCGAGGGTCGTTTCACCACCGACCACGTCACCGACCAGGTCCGCGGCGACGTGGAGCAGTTGCTCGAGTCCACCGGCGGTCGGCGCGACGAGGACGACAGCATCATCGCCCTCCGGACGGTCGGCAGCGACGGCCGATCACGTGCTCATCTCGGCGGCCGCAGTGTGCCCGCAGGCGTCCTGTCGGAGTTCACCGGATCGTTGCTCACGGTGCACGGACAGAACGATCAACTGCGTCTGCAACGCAGTGATCAGCAGTTGGCCGCTCTGGACCGCTTCGCTGCGGACGCCATCGGGCCGCTGCTCGAGACGTACCGCACTCGCCGCTCGCAGTGGGTCGCTGCGGTGACCGAACTGCGGGAGCGGACGGAGAAGGCTCGCGAACTCGCGCGCGAGGCGGACCAGCTCACCTTCGCCCTGAACGAGATCGACGCGGTCGCACCGGCACCGCACGAGGACACCGACATCGCGGCGACCGTCCGGCGGCTCAGCGATCTCGACTCGCTCCGCGATGCGGCGTCCGCCGCGCACACGGCGCTCACCGGTGGCGACGACCCCGGCGACGTGTCCGTCATGGCGCTGTTGGGCGAGGCCCGCGATCGACTCGCCTCGACCGACGACGAGATTCTCTCGGCCGTCGGCCCACGACTCGCCGAGGCTATCGCGGTGGTGACCGACGTCGGAGCCGAGCTCACCTCGTACCTCGAGGATCTGCCCGCCGATCCGGAGTCACTGGACACGCTGCTCTCGCGTCAAGCGGAGCTCAAGAGTCTGACTCGCAAGTACGCCGCCGACCTGGACGGAGTGCTCGCGTGGGCGGAGGACGCACGAACCCGCCTGACGGGACTGGACGTCTCCGCCGACGCCGTGGCAGCGCTGACCGAGCGCGTCTCCACCACCGGTGCAGCGACCGCCGAGGTCGCACGCAAGCTGTCGGCCGCGCGGGTGAAGGCTGCGGCGAAACTGTCCAAGGCGGTCAGCGCCGAACTCGCCGGCCTGGCGATGGGCAAGGCCAAGCTGGACGTCGAGGTGCGCCCCCGCGCTGCGGGTGCGGACGATCGGTCGGCGCTGTCCGTCGACGGAACCGCGCTGCACGCCGGGTCGACCGGCACCGACGAGATCGAGTTCCGTCTGTCCGCGCACAGCGGTGCGCAGTCGCTGCCGCTCAACAAGAGCGCGTCCGGCGGTGAGCTCTCCCGCGTGATGTTGGCGCTCGAGGTGGTCCTCGCGCGATCGGATGCCGGAGCGACCATGGTCTTCGACGAGGTCGATGCCGGCGTGGGTGGTCGCGCCGCCGTGGAGATCGGCAAGCGGCTGGCACGCCTGGCCAGGACGCACCAGGTCATCGTCGTGACGCACCTCCCGCAGGTCGCGGCGTTCGCCGACACGCACCTGGTGGTGAACAAGACCGACGGAAAACGTGGCGGCCCCAACAGTGGTGTGCGCACTTTGACGGATTCCGAGCGTGTCGTGGAACTCGCGCGCATGCTCGCCGGGCTCGACGACACCGAGACCGGCCGGGCACATGCCGAGGAACTGTTGCGCACCGCGACGGCGGAACGGGAGTCCGCGACCGCCTGAGAGCGATGTGCTGGTGTGACTCATGTGAATGATGTGGTAGTTGTTACGGCGCGCCTCCGCCGATGCTGCCGTGTTGTTGTCCATCATCGTGTGCATGAAGATGCCGGCTCTGCTCTCGCGTAGTCATGACTCACTTCCCGGAGTCACGGGAATCGCTCGGGTCGATCGCTCCACGGCCAAGCTCCTGCGCCGTGTCGGTCCCGGAGACATCGTCGTTCTCGACGAACTCGACCTCGACCGGATCACCGCCGACCTGCTGGTACAGGCCGGCGTGACGGCCGTGGTCAACGCCTCCGCCTCGATCTCGGGGCGCTACCCCAATCTCGGTCCGGAGGTGCTCGTCGCCAACGGCATCGAGCTCATCGACGAGGTGGGCTCCGACGTCTTCAAGAAGGTCAAGGACGGTTCGAAGATCCGCCTGCACGACGGCAACGTGTACGCCGGGGAGCGACGTCTCGCCACCGGCACCGAGCAGTCCGAGGCCGACATCTCCGACCGCATGATCGAGGCCAAGTCTGGTCTGATCGATCACCTGGAAGCGTTCTCGGGCAACACGATCGAGTTCATCCGCACCGAGTCGCCGCTGCTGATCGACGGCGTCGGAGTGCCCGAGGTGGACGTCGACATGAACGGTCGTCACGTCGTGGTCGTCGCCGAGGGCACCGACCACGTGGCCGATCTCAAGTCGCTCAAGCCGTTCATCAAGGAGTACTCGCCGATCCTCATCGGTGTCGGCGCCGGCGCCGACACGCTGTCGGAGGCGGGATACCGCCCCGACCTGATCGTCGGCGACCCGGACGACGTGAGCAGCCGCACGCTGAAGTCCGGCGCCGAGGTGGTGCTCCCCGCCGATTCCGACGGCCACGCCAAAGGCCTCGAGCGCATCCAGGACCTGGGCATCGGAGCCATGACGTTCCCGGCCACGGGCACCCCGGCGGACCTCGCGCTCCTGCTCGCCGACCACCACGGCGCCTCACTCATCGTCACGGTCGGATGTGCCGCGTCGCTCGACGAGTTCTTCGACGCCAGCAAGCGCGCGGACACACCGTCGACGTTCATGACCCGACTCAAGGTCGGTCCGAAACTGGTGGACGCCAAGGCCATGGCGACGTTGTACCGCAGCCGGGTCTCCGGTGGCGCGGTGGCGCTGCTCGTCCTCGCAGCCCTCATCGCCGTCATCGCGGCGCTCGTCGTGACCAACGGCAGCGGTGCGACTCTGGACTGGGCGATCGAGACCTGGAACAGCTTCGCCCTGTGGGTGCAGGGGCTGCTTCAGTGATTTCGCTTCGTCAGCACACCATCTCGTTGATCGCGGTGTTCCTGGCGCTCGCGGTCGGAGTCGTCCTCGGCTCCGGCCTGCTGTCCGGTCGAGTGCTGTCCGGACTGCGCGACGACCGGGACGATCTGCAGACCGAGGTGAACGACCTGCAGTCGGCGAACAACGCACTCGGTGAGCAACTCAACGCCGCCGACGGTTTCGACGCGGCCGTCGCGACCCGGGTGGTCGCGGGAGCGCTGGCCGACCGCACCGTCGTGCTGGTCACCACGCCCGACGCAGACCCCGCCGACGTGGAGGGTGTGCAGCGCACCATCGCCGACGCGGGCGGGTCGGTGACCGGACGAGTGGGGCTCACCGAGGCGTTCGTGTCCGCCGCCAGCGGCGACGATCTCCGCACGCGCCTCACCAACGTGGTTCCCGCAGGCGCGCAACTGCGTACGGGATCGGTGGATCAGGGCAGCCTCGCGGGCGATCTGCTCGGTACGGTGCTGTTGCTGAACGCACAGACCGCCCAACCGCAGAGCACGCCGGAGGAACTGGGCCTGGCCCTCGACACCCTGCGCGGCGGCGGCTTCATCACGTACGACGACGGTGCCGTGGCACCGGCACAGCTCGCGGTGGTGGTCTCCGGACAGGCCGCCGACTCGGGTGAGGACGGCAACCGCGGCGCGATCGTGGCTCGCTTCGCCGGCGCTCTGGACGGACGCGGAGCCGGAACCGTGCTCGCGGGCCGTGCCGGTTCGGCCGAGGGCAGCGGTCCCATCGCGGTGGTGCGGTCGGATTCCGCCCTCGCAGCCGGGACCAGCACCGTCGACGACGTCGATCGCACGTCGGGGCGCATCACCGTCGCCTTGGCACTCGGTGAGCAGCTCGCCGGTGGTACGGGTCGGTACGGAACGGGTCCTGCCGCGACGGCCGTGACGGTCGGGGCGACCCCGAGCTAGGTACTCCAGCCGTCGTCGCCCGCGTGGTGTCGACCGAACTCGCGTGAAGGTGTTACCGTGAAGTCCCGTGGGTCGGCCAGGTTCCGAACCACTCGATGTTGAGCGATTCGCTCGCTGTCACCATCGGGTCGCACCGTCACGGGAGTCTCTTTGCAGTCACGCATTCACACGCGGGCCGACATCAAGCACATCTTCGTCAGCGGCGGCGTCGCGTCGTCGCTCGGCAAGGGGCTCACGGCCTCGAGCCTCGGTCAGCTTCTCACCTCACGTGGCCTTCGCGTCACGATGCAGAAGCTCGATCCCTACCTCAACGTCGATCCCGGAACGATGAACCCGTTCCAGCACGGCGAGGTCTTCGTCACCGAGGACGGCGCGGAGACCGACCTCGACGTCGGCCACTACGAGCGGTTCCTCGATCGGGATCTCTCCGGATACGCCAACGTGACCACCGGCCAGGTGTACTCCACGGTGATCGCCAAGGAGCGTCGCGGCGAGTACCTCGGCGACACCGTCCAGGTCATCCCGCACATCACCGACGAGATCAAGGCCCGCATCCTCGCGATGCGCGGACCGGATCTGCAGGGCCAGGAGCCCGACGTCGTCATCACCGAGATCGGTGGCACCGTCGGCGACATCGAGTCGCAGCCCTTCCTCGAAGCGGCGCGTCAGGTCCGCCACGACGTCGGCCGGGAGAACGTCTTCTTCCTCCACGTCTCGCTCGTTCCGTTCCTCGCGCCCTCGGGTGAGCTCAAGACCAAGCCGACGCAGCACTCGGTGGCGGCGTTGCGCAGCATCGGTATTCAGCCCGACGCGCTGATCCTGCGATCAGACCGCGACGTGCCGCAGGCCCTCAAGGCGAAGATCGCGCTCATGTGCGACGTGGACGTCGACGGGTGCATCTCCACACCCGACGCGCCCTCCATCTACGACATCCCGCGCGTGCTGCACGGCGAGGGTCTCGACGCGTACGTCGTGCGGCAGCTCGGACTGCCGTTCCGGGACGTCGACTGGACCGTGTGGGGAACCCTCCTCGAGCGAGTGCACCAGCCTCGTGAGACGGTGCGCGTCGCCCTGGTCGGCAAGTACGTCGATCTGCCCGACGCCTACCTGTCGGTGACCGAGGCGCTGCGGGCCGGCGGTTTCGCCAACCGCGCGAAGGTCGAACTCGTGTGGGTGCAGTCCGACGACTGCGACACCGCGGCCGGCGCCAAGCTGGCGCTCGCCGACATCGACGCCGTGGTGATTCCCGGCGGCTTCGGCATCCGCGGTATCGAGGGCAAGCTCGGCGCGATCACCCACGCCCGGACGCACAAGATCCCGACGCTCGGGCTCTGCCTGGGTCTGCAGTGCATGGTCATCGAGGCGGCGCGGTCCGTCGGTCTCACCGATGCGAACTCGGCCGAGTTCGAGCCCGAGACGACACAGCCGGTCATCTCGACGATGGCGGACCAGGAGCAGGCGGTCGCCGGCGAGGCGGACCTGGGCGGCACGATGCGCCTCGGGGCCTACCCCGCCACGCTCACCAAGGGGTCGGTGGTGTCGCAGGCCTACGGCAGCGAGTCCGTCTCCGAGCGTCACCGCCATCGCTACGAGGTCAACAACAGCTACCGCGACCGCATCGCGGAGAGTGGACTGCAGTTCAGCGGCACGTCCCCGGACGGCCACCTGGTCGAGTTCGTCGAACTGCCGCGGAGCGCGCATCCGTTCTTCGTCGGCACGCAGGCGCATCCCGAACTCAAGAGCCGGCCGACGCGGCCGCACCCGCTCTTCGCGTCGCTGATCTCCGCTGCGCTCTCGTACAAGTCCGAGGAGCGGCTGCCCGTCGACGTCCACGGCGACGAGTCCGACACGGCGCAGCCGGCCGAACCCGCCGCGACGAAGGCCTGACCATGGCCGATCGTCACGAGTTCGAGATCCTCGAGTCGTCCGTCGAGTACCAGGGTGCGATTCTCGCGCTCCGGCTCGATCAGGTGACGATGCCCGGCGGTCGTCGGGCCGAACGTGAGGTCGTCGAACATCACGGTGCGGTCGCCGTGGTCGCGCTGGACGACGACGAGCGCATCGTGCTGATCAGCCAGTACCGGCACCCTCTGGGGCGTCGCCTGCTCGAGCTTCCCGCGGGTCTGTTGGACGAGCCGGGGGAGGACCCCGTCGAGGCCGCGAAGCGTGAGCTGACCGAGGAGACGGGGCTCGCCGCGGCGTCCCTGTCGTTGCTGGTCGACGTGGCGGCGTCACCCGGGTTCACGGACGAGACCGTGCGGATCTACCTGGCCGACGCGGTGACCGAGGTCGATCGACCGGAGGCACACGACGAGGAAGCCGACATCGAGCTCGTCCGCGTCCCGGTGGACGAGGCGGTGTCGCGGGTGTTCAGCGGCGAGATCGTGAACGCGTCGGCGGTGGCGGGAATCCTGGCGCTGGCGGCGGTGCGGTCACGCTCGGTTCCGTTGCGGCCGAGCGATGCACCCTGGCGTGATCGACCCACCGCGTTCGAGAAGCGCAAGGGCGCGCATGGCAGCTGACTCGCCGGGCGAGGTGATCGCGACCTATCTCGATCACCTCGCCGTCGAGCGCGGGTCAGCTCGCAACACCATCACCTCGTACCGCCGCGACCTCTCGCGCTACGCCAGCCATCTGGGTGAACTCGACCGGAACAGTCTCCGCGACGTCACCGAGGTGGACGTCGCGGAGTTCGTGACGGCCCTCCGGTCCGGCAACGAGCTGTTCCCGCCGCTCGCGGCGAGCAGCGCCGCGCGCACGGTCATCGCGGTTCGCGGAGTCCACCGCTTCGCGCTGGCCGAGGGCATCGTCGACGTCGACGTCGCTGCCGGGGTCAAACCGCCGGCGCCGGGCCGCCGGCTCCCGAAGTCGCTCTCCGTCGAGCAGGTGTTCGCGCTCCTCGATGCCGTCGCCGGGGAGGCCGCGGACACCCCGCGCGGTCTTCGCGACCGGGCGCTGCTCGAGCTCCTCTACTCCACCGGTGCGCGCATCTCCGAGGCCGTGGGACTCGACGTCGACGACATCGACTCCGACTCGCGGTCCGTGGTCCTGCACGGCAAGGGCGGCAAGGAGCGCATCGTGCCCATCGGCCGTCCCGCACTCGACGCCGTCGACGCGTACCTCGTCCGTGGTCGACCCGCACTGGTGTCGCAGGGCACGCCCGCCCTGCTGCTGAACGTGCGAGGCGGCCGGTTGTCACGCCAGAGCGCCTGGCAGGTCCTCCAGACCGCGGCGGAGCGCGCCGGGATCGGAGCCAGCGTGTCCCCGCACACGTTGCGGCACTCCTTCGCGACCCACCTGCTCGACGGCGGCGCGGACGTACGTGTGGTGCAGGAACTTCTGGGTCACGCCTCGGTGACCACCACGCAGATCTACACACTGGTCACCGTCACGACGTTGCGCGAAGTGTGGGCCGAGGCGCATCCGCGCGCACGGTAGCGTGTCCGCACGAAGCTGCACCCGACACGCGGTAGCGTTCAGGGGAACTGCAGCACGAGGTGAGGATGGAGGTCCGGTGGTGTCAGCGGCGCACGACGACGGAGCACTGTTCCGCACTCGTCAGCCCGAACCGGAACATCCCACGCTGGCCCACCCGTCGGGCATGGGGCCGACGGGCCGCCCGTATCGCGACATCCCGGATCCGCAGCCGCTGTCCTCGCACGGACCGGCGACGGTCATCGCGATGTGCAACCAGAAGGGCGGCGTCGGCAAGACCACGTCGACCATCAATCTGGGTGCGTCGCTGGCCGAGTACGGACGCCGAGTCCTGCTGGTCGACCTCGATCCGCAGGGCGCGCTCTCCGCGGGTCTCGGTGTGCCACACCACGAGTTGGACCTCACGGTGCACAACCTGCTGGTGGAGCCGCGGGTAGCGATCGACGACGTCCTCATGCGTACGCGGGTGGACGGGATGGACCTGCTCCCCAGCAACATCGATCTCTCCGCGGCCGAGATCCAACTGGTCACCGAGGTCGGCCGCGAGCAGACGCTGGGACGCGTGCTGCACCCGATTCTCGATCGCTACGACTACGTCCTCATCGACTGCCAGCCGTCGCTCGGCCTGTTGACCGTCAATGCCCTCGCGTGCGCCGATTCCGTGCTCATCCCGATGGAGTGCGAGTACTTCAGTCTGCGCGGACTCGCGTTGCTCAACGACACCGTCGACAAGGTGCGCGATCGTCTCAATCCGCGGCTGAAGCTCGAGGGCATCGTGGTCACGATGTTCGACGCCCGCACGCTGCACTCGCGAGAGGTCATGAATCGCGTGGTCGAGGTGTTCGGCGACGTCGTCTTCGACACCGTCATCACGCGCACCGTGCGTTTCCCGGAGACGAGCGTCGCCGGCGAGCCGATCACCACGTGGGCGCCGAAGTCCGCGGGTGCCGACGCGTACCGGTCGTTGGCCCGCGAGGTCATCCACCGGGACACCGCACCCCAGTCTTGACCGACGGGACGGTCGTGACGGACACGACGGTCGGGGACGCGCCGACGCCCACCGGATTCCAGGTGCGGCTCACCAACTTCGAAGGCCCGTTCGACCTGTTGCTGACCCTGATCGGGCAGCACCGACTCGACGTCACCGAGGTCGCACTGCACACCGTCACCGACGACTTCATCGCGTACACCCGCGCGATGGGCGCGGAGATGGGTCTCGACCAGACCACCGAGTTCCTGGTGGTCGCGGCGACCCTGCTGGACCTCAAGGCCGCCCGCCTCCTGCCGTCGGGCGAGGTGGACGACGCCGAGGACCTGGCACTGCTCGAGGTGCGGGACCTGCTGTTCGCCCGGCTGCTGCAGTACCGGGCCTACAAACAGGTGGCGCAGTTGTTCGGCGAACTGGAGAACGCCGCGCTGCGGCGCTATCCGCGATCGGTCTCGCTCGAGGACTCGTTCGCGTCGCTGCTGCCGGAGGTGTTGCTCGGTGTGGATCCGCGCCGCTTCGCCGAGATCGCCGCGGCGGCGTTCACCCCGCGCGAGGTGCCGACGGTCGGTCTCGGCCATCTCCACGCGTCGGCGGTGTCGGTCCCGGAACACGCGCGGGCGATCCTGGCGATGCTGCGCGACCGCGGAGTGGGTGAGTGGGCGACGTTCGCCGACCTGGTCCGCGACTGCGAGGTCACCGTCGAGGTGGTCGCACGGTTCCTCGCGCTGCTCGAGCTGTATCGCGAGAAGGTCGTCGCGTTCGACCAACCCGAGGCGCTGGGCGATCTCGCGGTCACCTGGACCGGCGACGACGACGCTGCCGACATCGACCGGATGGACGTCTCGAGGATGGAGGACTACGGATGACAGCGAGCGAGGACGCTCCCGACGCCCTGTCGGACGCCGAGGTGCGCGCGGCGCTCGAGTCGGTGCTGCTCGTCGTCGACACCCCGGCATCCGTCCCGCAGCTCGCCTCCGCCCTGGACTGTGACGAAACGCGCATCCGGCAGGCGCTGACCGCCATGGCCGCCGACCTCACCGCCCGCGGCAGTGGCATCGACCTGCGGTTCGCCGGCGACGGGTGGCGTTTCTACACCCGCACCGAGTACGCGCCCTATGTCGAACGGCTCCTCCTCGACGGTGCGCGGTCCAAGCTCACCCGAGCGGCACTGGAAACCCTCGCTGTGATCGCCTATCGTCAACCGGTTACTCGCGCACGAGTCAGTGCTGTGCGCGGAGTGAACGTGGACGGCGTGATGCGCACTCTCCTCGCGAGAGGTCTCATCGCCGAGGCGGGTCCCGACCCGGACTCTGCGGCGACGCAGTACGTCACCACGGAAATGTTCCTCGAACGGTTGGGGTTGGCGTCACTGTCCGACCTCCCCGAACTTGCTCCGCTGCTTCCTGGCGTGGACATGATCGACGACATCAGCGACAGCATGGACTCCGATCCGCGGGTCCTGCGTGCCGAGCGTCGACGAGAGAACACCGAGTCGAACTCGACCACCGAGTTCGGCACCGACACCACAGACGAATAGGTAAGAAAAGTGAACGACTCCGCTCGCCGTGATGGCACACCGGACCGGGACGGCGCATCCGACGCCTCCACTCCCGAACGACAGAAGAAGCGCCCCAACAAGAAGGTCGCCGCTGCTGCGTACAGCAAGCGCACCGAGAGCCGTAAGCCCGGCGGCAAGTCCGGGTACCCCCGGGTGGCTCCCAAGAACAGCGGCTCCAAGCCCGGCAAGTCGCCGAAGCCGGAGCGCAAGACGACGGCTGCTCCGACCATCAGCAACGCCAAGCCCGCCCGCCACCAGCACACCGACGGCCCGCGGCCGCACGTGGCTCCGGAGGACGGTGTGCGCTTGCAGAAGGTGCTCGCCCAGGCAGGTGTCGCCTCGCGTCGCGCCGCCGAGCAGCTCATCGACGAGGGACGCGTCGAGGTCGACGGCCGCATCGTCACCGAGCAAGGTGTCCGCGTCGACCCCGAGGTCGCGGTCGTGCGGGTGGACGGCACCCGTGTCGTCATCAAGGCCGATCTGGTCCACATCGCGCTGAACAAGCCGCGCGGATGGCAGTCCACGATGTCGGACGACCTCGGTCGGCCCTGCATCGGCGACATCGTCTCGGAGCGGGTCCAGGCAGGACAGCGGCTCTTCCACGTCGGCCGACTCGATGCCGACACCGAAGGCCTGATCCTGCTCACCAACGACGGCGATCTGGCCCACCGGCTGATGCACCCCTCCTTCGAGGTGTCCAAGACGTACCTCGCCACGGTGCAGGGTGTCCTGGACCGCGACGCGGGCAAGAAGCTGCGTTCCGGAGTCGAACTCGACGACGGACCGGCGAAGGTGGACTCCTACGCGGTGCTCGACGTGAACGAGGGCAAGACGCTCGTGAAGGTCGTGCTGCACGAGGGTCGCAAGCACATCGTGCGCCGACTGTTCGACTCGGTCGGGTTCCCGGTGAAACGCCTGGTGCGCACCGACATCGGGGCCGTCGCCCTCGGCGACCAGCGCCCCGGCACGCTGCGGGTGCTCGGTCGCGGCGAGGTCGGCAGTCTGTACGGGGCGGTCGGCCTGTGACCGCGTCGGAGGATCGACTGATCGTCGCGATGGACGGCCCGTCCGGTACCGGCAAGTCGTCCGTCTCCCGCCTGTTGGCGACCCGGCTCGGTGCGTCCTACCTCGACACCGGTGCGATGTACCGCGCGGCGACGGCCTGGGTGCTGACGAACGACGTCGATCCCGTAGACGCCGACGCCGTCGCTGCGCTCACCGAGTCCATCGACCTCTCCATCGGCACCGATCCCACGGGGGAGCGGGTCGAGGTGTCGGGCGAGGACGTCACCGGTCCGATCCGCGGGTCCGCCGTGACGGCGGCCGTCTCCGCGGTGTCCGCCGTGCCCGCTGTGCGCGAGAAACTCGTTGCGCTGCAACGAGAGATCGCGGACACTGCCGGTCGCATCGTCGTGGAGGGTCGCGACATCGGCACCGTCGTCCTCACCGACGCTCACATCAAGATTTATCTGACCGCGTCCGCGGAGACGCGCGCCACGCGTCGTAACGACCAGAACATCGCCGAGGGCCGCGGGGACGACTACGACGCCGTGCTCGCCGACGTCCAGCGTCGGGACCACGCGGACTCCACACGTGCCACGTCCCCGCTGCGACCCGCGGACGATGCGGTCACCGTGGACACCAGCGACCTCGACAAGGACGCGGTGATCGACGAACTGATGCGTCTGGTCACCGAGCGTCTGGACATCGGGCGTCCGACTCATGCCCCGGAAGGAGCACGCTCATGAGCGACAACACATTCGACACGCTCGACGCGACCGAGGTCTACGCCTCGGACGGCATCTGGTCCGAGGAGTCGGACTGGGAGGACATCGACTTCGAGGGTGACGGCGAGGCCGAGGCCGAGGTCGCCGTTCCCACCCTCGCCGTCGTCGGTCGGCCCAACGTGGGCAAGTCCACGCTCGTCAACCGCATCATCGGCCGCCGCGAGGCCGTGGTGGAGGACGTTCCCGGCGTCACCCGCGACCGTGTCTCGTACGAGGCCAACTGGTCCGGACGTCGATTCATGGTGCAGGACACCGGCGGTTGGGAGCCCGACGCCAAGGGGATGCAGCAGTCGATCGCCCGGCAGGCCGAGATGGCGATGCAGACGGCGGACGCCATCCTGCTCGTCGTCGACGCCGTCGTCGGTGCGACGGCGACGGACGAGGCCGTGGCACGAGTCCTGCGTCGGTCGAAGACGCCGGTCATCCTGGTGGCCAACAAGGTCGACGACGAGCGCACGGAATCCGAAGCGGCACTGCTGTGGTCGCTGGGTCTCGGTGAGCCCCGTCCGGTCAGTGCGACGCACGGCCGCGGTACGGGCGATCTGCTCGACGACGTCCTGGCAGTCCTGCCCGAGACGCCCCGCGAGGGAACCGGTGTCGCCGGCCCTCGTCGTGTCGCCCTGGTCGGCAAGCCGAACGTGGGCAAGTCCAGCCTGCTGAACAAGCTCACCGGCGACGAGCGATCGGTCGTGCACGACGTCGCCGGCACCACCGTCGACCCGGTGGACTCACTGGTGGAACTGGGCGGCAAGGTGTGGCGTTTCGTCGACACCGCGGGGTTGCGCAAGCGCGTCAGCCACGCCAGCGGCGCCGAGTTCTACGCCTCGCTCCGCACCAAGGGCGCCATCGACGCGGCCGAGGTCGCGATCCTGCTGCTCGACGCGTCCGAGGTCATCTCCGAGCAGGACCTGCGGGTGCTCTCGATGGTCGCCGACGCGGGCCGCGCGCTGGTCATCGCGTTCAACAAGTGGGACCTCGTCGACGACGACCGTCGTGGCCAGCTCGAGAAGGAGATCGACCGGGACCTGATGCGCGTGCCGTGGGCGCAGCGCGTCAACGTCTCGGCCAAGACCGGTCGTGCGGTGCAGAAGCTCGTGCCCGCTCTGGAGACGTCGCTCGCGTCGTGGGACAAGCGCATCTCGACCGGTCAGCTGAACTCCTGGCTCAAGGAGGTCGTGGCCGCGACGCCGCCGCCGATGCGTGGTGGTCGACTGCCGCGCGTCATGTTCGCCACGCAGGCGAGCACGCGGCCGCCGACGTTCGTGCTGTTCACCACCGGTTTCCTCGAGGCCGGGTACCGCCGGTTCCTCGAGCGCCGACTGCGTGAGGAGTTCAACTTCGACGGCAGTCCGGTGCGGATCTCGGTGCGTATCCGGGAGAAGCGGGACCGCAAGAAGAAGTAGGCGACTGCCCCGGTGGTGCTGCTGAGGCGATTGGCGTCCAGCGTCGCCACTGGGGTAGTGTTTGCTCGTTCCCTTCGGGGCACACACGATCCCTTTCGAGGGATCGCGGGCTGTGGCGCAGCTTGGTAGCGCACCTGACTGGGGGTCAGGTGGTCGCAGGTTCAAATCCTGTCAGCCCGACACAGAAATGGCTCCGGACGGTTGTCCGGGGCCATTTTCCATGTTCGCGTCCAGTGCGGTGCGCGCGGAGGCCGCGCCCGTGGTCGTCGACTTCCTCGGCAGCTGAGAGAGCCTGCCGTGGGAGAATGACGGGAGTACATCACCCGTCAGGAGTGCGCGAAGGAGGGCAGCGGCGGTGTCTTCCTCCCCGGCGATGAGCCGTCGAGAACGGAACAAGCAGGACAAGCTCGACCGCATCACCACGGCGGCACGCGACCTCTTCGCCGAGTACGGCGTGAGTGAGGTGACCACACAACAGGTCGCCGACCGCGCCGACGTGGGAACCGGAACGGTCTTCCTGTACGCGAAGAACAAGGGTGAACTGCTTCTTCTGGTGCAGAACTCGGACTATGCGAGCGCGCTCGAGCGGGGCATCGCCGCGGCCGCCCACGTCGTGGACCCGGTCGAGGCCGTCATGGCCGTCCTCATGCCGGTCGTCGAGTGCAACCGCAAGCAGATCGAGAACGGCCGGACCTATCAGCGAGAGGTCGTGTTCGGTGACGACACGGAACCTCATCGTCGTGAAGCGTTGTCACTCGCCGCGCGGACCGAGGCGGTCGTCGCGGAGATCCTCGGCCGCGACGACGACACGACGCACCACCCGGACCGGCAGGTGCAGGCCCACATCGTCTCCGCCATCCTGTTTCTCAGCATGGCTCTGACGGCGAACGCGACCAAGAGTGTCGCGGACGTGGCGGCAGAGATCGAGATGCAGATCGGTGTCCTGCTCGGCCGTTGACGCCACTCGCGGCGTGTCGAACATGAAGAAACCTTCATCGTCGTCTCATGGGACGGTCATGGACCCCCGGCATAGTTGCTGTCATGCGCTCCTCCCGCCCACTCGCCGTGGCCGCCGTCCTGGTGGCCATCGCGTGCGTTCTCGTCGCCGGGGTCCTGGTGACGCGATCACCGGCGCCACGCCTCGACCCCTCGCCCGTCGTGGTGAGTGTGGCGCCGGAGCCGACGCCCGAGGTGATCGCTCCCACACCTGATGTCCCGCTCGCCTCTCCCGCGCCCGCGCCTGCGCCGGCCGCTCCCGCTCCGATCACACCGCCGCCAGTTCAGGCCCCAGTGCAGGCACCGCCGATCGTCGACTTCTCCGACGACGACGCGGACGACGGCGATGACGGCGCCGACGACGTCGACGGCGTCGACGGCGTCGACGGCGGTGACGACGATGAGTGACGCCGCCGGTGTCTCGGCTCGCCGCGGATCGGCTCTTCCGGCACGGTGGAAGATCACCGCCTGGATCATGTTGACGACCCTTCTTCTGTTGGTGGTCGTGCTGGTGACCGCCCGCAATCTGCTGTTGCGCGACGTCGACGTGCGCGCCAACGGGGACGTCGCGCAGGAAGCCGAGGAGTTCCGGACCTTCGCGTCCGAGGGGGTCGATCCCACGACGACGCAGCCGTTCGTCTCGGTGGAGCGGCTTCTCGAGGTGTACCTCGCCCGGCAGTCGGCCGGCACGGGTGAAGTGATGTTCGGCGTCGTGGGCGACTCGGTACTGACTCAGCCCGGCGTCGATGTGCCGACCGTGCTCGCACCGGGGTCACCGATCCTGACGACGATCGTGCAGTCGGCCGAACCCGCCGGAGTGCTGGACACCGACAACGGCGAGATGCGGTGGGGGCACGTCGTCATCGACGACGCGACCGGCCGCGCCGGCACGTTCGTCGTCACGGCGTTCACCGGTGCGAACCGTGATCTCGTCGATCGGACCATGCGAACCATGGCAGTGGTCGGCGCCGTCGGACTGCTGCTGACGACAGGAATCGCGTATCTCGTCGCCGGTCGCATTCTCGCTCCCGTCCGCACGGTGCGCACGGTCGCGGCCGAGATCGGGGAGACGGATCTGACCGCGCGCGTCCCGGTCCACGGGCGCGACGACATCTCCGATCTCGCCGAGACGTTCAATGCGATGCTCGACCGGCTGGAGCAGGCGTACACCACCCAGCGACAGTTCGTCGACGATGCCGGACACGAACTGCGCACGCCGATCACGATCGTCCGGGGGCATCTCGAGCTCATGTCGGAGGACCCGGAGGAGCGGCGGCGTACGTTGGCGCTCGTCGACAGCGAGCTCGCCCGCATGGGGCGGATCGTCAGCGATCTGCTCATGTTGGCCAAGGCCGAGCAGCCCGATTTCGTCGTGCCCGCCCCCGTCGATGCGGCGCAACTCGTCCTCGACATCGAGTCGAAGGTGCAGACGCTCGGCGATCGGCAGTGGTTGCTGATGCAGGTCGCGGAGGGCTCGTGTGTTCTGGACGCCCAGCGCGTCACGCAGGCCATGGTCCAGCTCGCGGCCAACGCCGTCGGACACACCCAGGACGGGAGCCGCATCCGGCTCGGATCGACCTTCCACGACGACGGGGACGCTCGACGGTTGTCGCTGTGGATCGCCGACGACGGGCCCGGTGTCCGCCCCGAGGACGCGCCCGTCATCTTCGACCGTTTCCAACGCGGATCGCCCGCCGACCGGACGTCACCGGCAGCGCGGTCGGGAGCCGGCCTCGGACTCGCCATCGTCCGTGCCATCGCCGACGCCCACGGCGGCTCCGCCTGGGTGCGCAGTGTGCACGGCGAGGGGGCGACGTTCGGCCTCGACCTCCCGGCTCCGGGCCACAGCCCGCGGTCCGAGACCGGCCCGGCGCTCACGACAGACGATGCACTCACGAAGGAGATCCGATGAGCCGAATCCTGATCGCGGAGGACGACATCCACATCGCCTCCTTCGTCGGCAAGGGTCTGCGGGCCGCCGGGTACACCACCGAGCACGTCGCCGACGGCGAGACCGCGCTCATGATGGCGCGTGGCGGTGGCTTCGACATGGTGGTGCTCGACATCGGCCTGCCGGCGATGGACGGGTTCACGGTGCTCCGACAGTTGCGCGGCGAGGGTGTGTCGACACCCGTGGTGGTCCTGACCGCTCGGGACAGCGTGCGCGACACCGTTGCCGGGCTCGAGGGCGGCGCCAACGACTACATGACCAAGCCCTTCCAGTTCGCCGAGCTCCTCGCACGGGTACGCCTGCGGTTGCAGGACGACACCGCAGGTTCGGCGGACAACTCGCTGACCTCGGGGGACCTTCGTCTCGATCTGCGGTCACGCCGTGTGCACGTGGGGGAGTCGGTCGTCGATCTGACGGCGCGCGAGTTCGCTCTGCTCGAGACGTTCCTGCGCCACCCCGACCAGGTGCTGTCCCGTGAGCAGATCCTCGGGCAGGTGTGGGGATACGACTTCGATCCGGCCTCGAACGTGGTCGACGTCTACGTGCGTGCGTTGCGCGCGAAGATCGGCGCCGAGCGCGTGGAGACCGTGCGCGGGATGGGATACCGCGTCCGATGACCGTCACCGAGTTCGCGACGACGCCGCCCGGGCGGCGTACTCCCACCAGTCCTGTCCCGACCCGGACGCCGCGGCGAGTTCCGACGCCGTCGCCGCGGACCCTCGTCAGTGCCGTCATTCTCGCGGTGCTCGCCGTCGGTGTCGTCCTGGCAGGAGTGGCCGGCGATCTGACCGCACACGGGACCATCACGGTGCTGGTCTTCCTCGTCGCGGTGTGGATGTGGATCTTCTCGCCCCTCGACGACACCCACGTCGCTCTGGGCGCCGCTCTGACGTTGGTGATCCTGGGTCCCGTGTCCACCGAGACCTTCACGCGCACACTGGGTGACACCGTGATCTGGCTGTTGGTCGGGTCGTTCGTCATCGCCGCGGCGGTGACGGCCAGCGGCCTGTCCGCTCGGGTTGCGGCACGCGTGCTGTCGGTCGCCCGGTCGCCGCGGCAGCTCGTCCATCTGGTCACCCTCGTGCTGCTCCTGACGACCTTCGCGATCCCGTCGACGTCGGGCCGGGCTGCGCTGGCGCTGCCGGTGTTCCTCGCTCTGGCGACCGTTCTGCGTGAACGGCCCCGAGTGGTGCTGACGCTGTCCCTGGTCTTCCCCGCGGTGATCCTCTGCTCCGCGGTCGGGTCGCTGCTGGGGGCCGGCGCGCACCTCATCACCAGCGAGATCGTGCGCACGACGACCGGATCGGGCATCGGGTTCCTGCAGTGGGCGATTCTCGGACTGCCGCTCGCGATCGTGTGGTCGCATCTCGCGGCGGAGATCGCGCTGTCCCTGTTCACCGATCGAGCGGAGCGACGCCGACCGCTCTCGGTGACACGCGACGCGTTCGTCGGGTCCACCGGGCCATTCACCGTCCCGCAGAAGCGTGTCCTGCTCGTTCTGGTCGCCGTCGTGACCCTGTGGTGCACCGAGCCGGTGCACGGTGTCGAACCGGCCATCGTCGCGATGATCGGCGCACTGCTCGCGTCGGCACCGTTCGTCGGGGCCACCACGCTGCCTGCCGCCGTTCGCACCATCCCGTGGAGCCTGCTGCTCTTCATGGCCGGAACACTGTGTCTCGGAGTGGCGCTGACCACGACGGGTGCCGCCGAGTGGTTTGCCGACCTGGTCTTCGGGCCCATCAGCGCGCTCGGGTCGTCCGCCGCGACCGTGTTCGTGGTCGTACTGGTGCTGGTGTCGCTGCTGTCCCACCTCGTGGTCCAGTCACGGTCCGCCCGCTCCGCGGTGCTCGTCCCCGTCGTCGTTGCCACTGCGCCGGTGCTCGGCATCGATCCTGCCGCCGCGGCGTTCGCTTCCACCGCTGCCGCCGGCTTCTGCCTCACCCTCACCAGTTCGGCCAAACCGGTGGCGATGTTCGCCGCGAGCGACTCCGTCCCGGGGTTCTCGGCAGGCCACCTTCTCCGCCTGTCCGCCGCGGTCGCCCCGGTGTCCGTCGCTCTCGTTCTCGTCTGCTCGGTATGGCTGTGGCCTGCCCTCGGTCTTCCGCTGTACCTGCCCTGACTGCTCCCACCCCTATCTCAGGAGAACCATGTCCACACGAGTTCCCCAGCGCATCCTCGTCGCCCCCAGCGGTTTCAAGGAGAGCCTCTGCGCCGAGTCCGTCGCGTCCGCCATCGCATCGGGGGTGCGGCGCGCACTACCCGGAGTTCGGGTCGACACCGCGCCCATCGCCGACGGCGGTGAGGGAACGGCACGCACACTGGCGGCCGCGACGCGCGGCACCCTCCACGAGACGACGGTCGTCGGACCGGTGGGGGAGCCGGTGCCCTCGCACTGGGCCCGACTCGGTGGCTCCGAGCGCTCCGTCGCCGTGGTGGAGATGGCGGCTGCGGCGGGGCTCTCCCTCGTACCGCACGATCGGCGCGATCCCGGCGCGACCACCACCTACGGTGTCGGCCAGCTCATGGCCGCGGCGCTCGACGCGGGCGCGGACACGATCCTGGTGGGTTGCGGCGATTCCGGCACCTGCGACGGGGGAGCCGGGGCACTGCAGGCGCTCGGCGCCAGGATCCTCGACGTGCAGGGCCGTGAGATCGGCCGCGGCGGTCGAGAACTGATCCGGGCGCACCACCTCGATCTGACGGCGCTGCATCCCCGTCTCGCCGAGGTCGACGTCGTGCTCGCGTGCAATCCGCACAACGTATTGTGCGGACCCAGCGGTGTCGCCCGCGTGTTCGGACCGCAGAAGGGGGCGTCCCCGGATCAGGTGGACGAACTCGCCGCCGCCCTGGACAACTGGGCGCGCGTCCTCGAGCGGGACGGTGTGGCCACCGGCGATGTGGCGACCGGAGCGGGCACGGGAGCGTCGGGCGGACTGGGTGCAGGACTCGCGGCCGGGGTCGGGGCGCAGTTGCGGTCCCGCTTCGATGCGTTGCTGGACTCGGGCCTGTCGGGAATCGACCTCGACCGCCGAATCCGCAAGGCGGACCTCGTCATCACTGCTGAAGGGTCCATCGACTTCCAGACCCCGCGGGGCAAGGTCCCGGCGGAGGTGGCGCGGCGCTGCCAGCAGTTCGGCGTGCCGGTGATCGCGTTGGCGGGATCACTCGGTCGCGGAGCGCCGGCGGTGCACGACGTGGGCATCGCCGCCATCGCGTCCATCATCACGGTGCCGATGCCGTTGTCCGAGGCGGTCGCGAACGGCGAGCGGTTGCTCACCGACGCCGCCGAACGGACCATGCGCATGATCCTGCTCGGGGGTGCGGTCTCCGCTCGATCCGGTAATCGGAGTCGCAAGAAGTCGGCGTGAGGCCGGTCGATGTCGGCGTCAGCGAATGCCGAGGATGGCGTCCAGCAGCGACGGAACACTCGGCGCGGTCACGATCGTCGGGGTCGCCAGATCGAACGCCCCGAGCGCGGTGAGTACGTCGTCGCTCTGGGTCGCCGGGCCGCCGTAGGTGTTGGCCGCGACCGTGAAGTCGTCGCCGATGGAGGCCGAGGCGACGACGCTGGACCCGTCGTCCGCCCAGCCCCACTTCGTTCCGGTGGCGGCGGCGAGCCGGCCGGTGCCCCAGTCCTGGACCGTGCCGTCGGCCGCGACCGGTAGCGCCGTGGTCATCCACGTGAGGACGGGGCTGCCGGGATCGGTGCGCTTCTTGGTGTCGAGGAAGCGCACGGTGTCGGCCGTGCTGGTGTAGGAGTCGCCCCAGAAGCTGCCTCGCGAGGTCGCGGTCAGTCCGTACTCGCGCGCCGCGGCGTCGATGGCGCCGGGGTACTTGCTGTCGAGCAGCGAGGCGGCCCAGTCGTCGCTCACCTGGATCATGCGAGCGGCGAGGTCGCGGTCCTCCGCGGACGAATCACCCTGTCGGAGCACGTGATCCGCCAGGTAGAGCTTGACCGTGGAGAGTCCCGGCCGTGCCTCGTTCTCGTTGGCAGTGCCGACGTGGACGCCCGTGGAGAGCGAGGTGTACGACAGGGAGGTCCGCTCTGGGACGCCGGAGAAGTCGCCCGGTGCGGGCGCGGCGCTCGCGGGGGCCGCGAGGGCGGTGACCAGTGCGACGCCCACTGCGGCGGTCGCGAACCAGGTGGCCGGTCGTCTGTGTCGAACGTTCATCGTGCTGCCCCTCCGGCGGTAGTGCCGCCGACGAACGACGAACACCGTCGAATCTATTGCCTCCGCTACCGGAACGGTGGACGACGCCGCGGTGGCGTGGTGGGGATCACATACCCGCGCGGCCCGGTGATCACGCTGTCCCGGAGTGAACAGCCGCTGAGAAATTGCTGTGACTCGTCGGCATGTTCACCGATCCGTCACCGCAGTGTCGGATCGATGGGCAATACTCGCGTCGTGACACGCACACCCTTCCCCGCAGCCTCCCGGTCGACGACGCCCGGCGCAGCACCCCTGTCCACCGATCCGACGGATCCGTCGGAGACCGACCTCGCGATGGTCGCCTTCCTGCGGCGGTGGTACGTCTACGGCGGCGGCCGCGCCGAGGACATCCTGGTGGAGTTCGGACTCACGCCCCACGAGTTCTTCGGTCGTGTGAAGGTGTTGCTGGAGAACGGCGTTCGGGTCACCGACCGCGGGCTGGTCGAGCCCATGCTCGCCGTCTGCCGGAAGCGGCTCTGGCTCGGTCAGTGACGACCGGCCTCACACCGACCGTGAAGTGACGTTCTCTCGCTCCGACGACCGCCGTGTGCGTGTCGAGGGACACGCACACGGCGCACGCGTCTGTCAGCGCAGGTGATGGACCTCCTGCAGCCCGTACACGGGGGTGTCCAGGCCTTCGTACCGAGCCTTCAGCTGTAGGCCGAGGTAGAGCGAGTAGTGCCGCGACTGGTGCAGGTTGCCGCCGTGGAACCACAGGTTGTCCTGCTGCGTCGGCTTCCACATGTTGCGCTGCTCGCCCTCCCACGGGCCGGGGTCCTTGGTGGTGTCGGAACCGAGACCCCAGCACTTGCCCACCTTGTCGGCCGTCTCCTGGTCCACCAGGTCGGCCACCCAGCCGTTCATCGATCCGTAGCCCGTCGCGTACACGACGAGATCGGCCTCGAGTTCCGTCCCGTCGGACAGCACCACCGCGTTCTCCGTCAGGTGGTCGACCTGGCCGCCGACGAGGTGGATGCTGCCGTCCGCCACCAGCTCCGAGGCGCCGACATCGATGTAGTAGCCGGAGCCGCGCCGCAGGTACTTCATGAAGAGTCCGGAGCCGTCGTCTCCGAAGTCGTGCTGGAAGCCGGCCTTCTCGAGGCGGTCGTAGAAGTCCCTGTCCTTCTCGGCGATCTGCTGGTACACCGGGATCTGGAACTCGTGCATGATGCGGTACGGCAGTGAGGCGAAGGTGAGATCCGCTTTCTGCGTGGTCATTCCGGATTCGACGGCGCGCTCGGAGTACAGGTCGCCCAGCGCGATCTCGCACAGCGAGTCGGACTTGACGATGTGAGTGGACGATCGCTGGAGCATCGTGACGTCGGCGCCCGTCTCGAACAGCGCCTTGCAGATGTCGTGCGCCGAGTTGTTCGAGCCCACCACCACGACCTTCTTGCCGACGTAGGCGTCCGGACCGGGATGCTGACTCGAGTGATGCTGCTCGCCTCGGAAGACGTCCATTCCCGGGAAGTCGGGGATGGAGGCCTTGCCGGACATGCCCGTCGCCATCACCAGCTGCTTCGGTCGCAGCGTCACCTCCTCGCCGTCACGATCGACCACCACGGTCCATTCCCCGGCCGCCTCGTCGAAGGTCGCCGACAGGGCGGTCGTCTTCGTCCAGTACGGCACCTCCATGACCTTCGTGTACATCTCGAGCCAGTCGCCGATCTTGTCCTTCGGGGCGAACACCGGCCAGTTGTCCGGGAACGGCAGGTAGGGGAGGTGGTCGTACCAGACCGGATCGTGGAGGCACAGCGACTTGTAGCGTCCTCGCCACTGATCACCGGGGCGCTCGCCGCGATCGACGACGATGGCCGGGACGCCCATCTGACGCAGGCGAGCGCCCAGAGCGATGCCACCCTGACCGCCGCCGACGACGAGGGCGTATGGCTGGATGCCGTATCCCAGTTCCTTCTCCTCCGCCTCGCGTCGCTCGGCCCAGGTCTTCGTCTCCTTGTTCGAGCCGTGCACAGCCCCCATCGGTCGCGCGTGCCCGCGCGGTTCCTCGTACCCCTTCAGTTCCTGCATCGTCGTCAGCAAGGTCCAGGCGAGCGACTCACCGGACTCCGCGTCGGTGCGTAGCCGCAGATGTCCCTTGCCGCGTGCCGTCGCGGTCTCGAACTCGATCCATGCGGAGGTGACACCGTCGGCCTCGTCGGGTGTCTCGGTCGTGCGAAAACCCTGCGGAGCGACGTCGGCGAGCCGTGCCGTCAGCATGTCGGCGATACCGTCGCGTCCCTCCACCGTCTTGAGGTTCCAGGTGAACGTCACCAGGTCGCGCCAGAAGCTGTCGACGGCGAACATCGCGACGACTCGATCGATGTCCCGCGCAGCGAGCCCCGCTTCGAAATCGGCCAACCATGCGTCGACCCGCTGCTGCGGCGAGATGCTCTGCGTGGGTGGCTCGAGGGTCTGGGTCATGACAACTCCGTCTTCGTCGTTCCGTGGTCGTGCTCGTGTGATGCACAGCACACGCCGTGGACGCGGTCCGAGGAAGAGTTGCAGCGGGTTGCAGTCGCAGGTGCAACCGACTGCAACCCTGTCGTGCTGTGCCGCGTGTCACATAGAACGGTGATCACGGCCGTCGCTGGGACGGCCGGTGAGGAGTCGAACGATGCGCGCAGCGGTGTACCACGGGCCCGGCAAGGTCGAGATCGCCGATGTCCCGGAGCCCGACCCGGGACCGGATCAGGTGAAGATCGCCGTCGGTGCCAACGGCATCTGCGGTACCGACCTGCACGAGTACTACGCCGGTCCGATCTTCATTCCCACCGAGCCGCACGCCCTGACCGGTCAGCAGATGCCGCTGATTCTCGGACACGAGTTCTCCGGCACCATCACCGAGATCGGCGCGGGAGTGACGGGATGGTCGATCGGCGACCGTGTCGCCATCGAACCGCTGTACCGCTGCGGGCACTGTGGTCCGTGTCGAGCCGGCAACTACAACGTGTGCCAGTCGATCGGCTTCCACGGACTGATGTCCGACGGCGGTATGGCTGAGTACACGGTGGTGCCGACCGACATGCTGCACGCGCTGCCGGACTCCGTGTCCCTCGATCTGGGTGCGCTGGTGGAGCCGATGTCGGTGGCCTACCACGCGGCGACTCTGGGTGAGGTGCGCGAGGGCGACACCGCGATGGTGTTCGGGGCGGGACCGATCGGCATCGGACTCTGGTTCGCGCTGCGCGGCAAGGGGCTCGACGACATCCTCGTGGTGGAGCCGTCCGCGACCCGGCGGGCAGCGATCGAGGCGCTCGGTGCACGCACTCTCGACCCCACGTCCGTCGACGTCCCCGCTGTGGTGGCCGACGAGACCGACGGGCGCGGCGCCGACGCCGTGTACGACGCGGCCGGTGTCGCGCCGGCGGTGGCGACCGCGCTGGCGTGCGTCGGGTCCCGCAAGCCGATGGTCAGCGTGGCCATCTACGAGAAGCCGCTCACCACACCGCTTCTCGATCTGGTGATGAAGGAGGCCCGCATCCAGGGGTCGCTCTGCTACACCTCCGCCGACTACGACGCCGTCATCGCTCTGATGGCCGACGGCGTGTACGACCCCACCGGGTGGGTGTCGCGCATCGGGATGGACGCGGTGATCGACGACGGCTTCGAGGCACTGCATGCCGGCACGAAGATGAAGGTTCTCGTCGATCCGTCGCTCTGACCTCCGTCCCGGACATCCACCATCACATGAAGGAGACACGCATGAGCATCGACGGACAGGTCGCACTCGTCACCGGCGCAGGACAGGGAATCGGGAGGGGAATCGCCCTCCGACTCGCGCGGGACGGCGCGGACATCGCCCTCGTCGACGTGCACCCCGACGGCATCGGCAAGGTCGCCGACGAGGTGCGGGAGCTCGGTCGCGCAGCCACGACGATCGTCGCCGACGTCAGCGATCGCCGCCAGGTGTTCGACGCCGTGAACCGGGCCGCCGCCGAGTTGGGAGGTCTCGACATCATGGTCAACAATGCCGGGATCGCACTCGTCGGCCCGCTGTCCGAGGCCACGCCGGAGGAGGTCGGCCGCATCCTGTCGATCAACGTCGAAGGTGTGCTGTGGGGTATCCAGGCGGCCGCCGCGACGTTCATCGAACTCGGTCGGCCCGGCCGCATCATCAACGCGTCGTCCATCGCAGGGCACGACGGGTTCGAGATGCTCGGTGTGTACAGCGCCACCAAGTTCGCCGTGCGCGGTCTCACGCAGGCCGCCGCCAAGGAGTACGCGTCCGCCGGGATCACCGTGAACGCCTACTGCCCGGGTGTGGTCGGCACGGACATGTGGGTCACCATCGACAAGCGGTTCGCCGAACTGACCGGCGCGGAGGAGGGCGCGACCTACGAGAAGTTCGTGGGCGGTATCGCGTTGGGCCGAGCCGAGACTCCCGACGACGTCGCGGGATACGTGTCCTACCTCGCCGGGCCCGACGCGGCGTACATGACCGGTCAGGCCGGTCTCATCGACGGCGGACTCGTCTACCGATGACCGATCGGGACAGACCCGGGCATGACGCGCACTGTGATGTGGAGCACAATCGGTGTCGATGACTCGAACCTCCGAACCCGAGCCCGCCGTCGCGGCAGGTGAGGACCCACGTCGGTACGCACAGCTGCTGTCCGCCGTGTACGACGCGACCATGTCGGGTGCCCGCGCGCCCGCTCGCCCCCGCGACGTCATCGGTGACTCGTGGCAGCGCGTGATGAACCTGGGTGTCGATCCGGAGAACCGCGGACCCGCCGATGCTGTCGACGCCGCGGCACTCGAGCAGATGCGTCGGGACTCGGGGCTCGTGGAGATCCTGCCGGAGTTGACCGGGAGCCTGCGTTCGGTTCTGCAGGACTCCGACAACCTACTGGTGGTCGCGGACCGGCTCGGGCGGGTGCTGTGGCGCAGCGGGGCACCCTCGGTGCTTGACCGCGCCGATCGGCTCGGCTTCGTCGAGGGGGCCGACTGGGCCGAGGACAGTGTGGGAACCAACGCCATCGGCACGGCACTGGTCTCGCGCTCGGCGGTGCAGATCTTCTCCGCCGAGCACTTCGTGCGCACTCACCACGCGTGGACCTGCGCGAGCAGTCCCATCAAGGATCCGCGTACCGGCCGGGTGCTGGGCCTCGTCGACGTCAGCGGACCTGCGAGTTCGGTGCACCCGACCACGCTGGCGCTGATCGATGCCGTGTCTCGACTCGCCGAAGCTCAACTGCGTGAACAGCATCGACGCACGCTCGACAATCTGCGCTCGGTGGCGGCGCCGATGCTGGCTCGGTCGGAGACGCCCGCGCTGGCCGTCGACGGGCACGGGTGGGTCGCGGCGGTGGCGTCGGTCCCGGTGCGCAATCGGGTGCTGCTCCCCGACGAGGTGGCGCCGGGCCGACTGTGGGTACCGACGCTCGGCGTGTGCGATCTGGAGCCGCTGCCCGGTGGCTGGATGGTGCGACCGGCGTCCTCGCAACGCGACGGAGTGGTCGACGGGGAGTCGACGCCGACGAACATCCGCATCGACGTGTCCGACCCCTCGCGCACCGTGGTCGAGGTGTCGAGTCCCTTCGGAACCTGGTCCCACGAGCCGACACCTCGGCACGCGGAGATCCTCTTCCTGCTCGCCGCGAGGAGAGACGGGCGCACCGCGGCAGAACTTGCGACGGAACTGTTCGGCGACAACGGCCGTGCCATCACGGTCCGGGCCGAGATGTCACGGCTGCGCAAGGCCTTCGCCGGCGTGGTGCTCGCGCAGCCGTACCGGATCGACGAGTCCGCTGTCGTGGAGCTGGCCCTTCCGGCGGATCGCTCGCGCATCCTGCCGTACTCGGCGGCGCCGGCCGTGCGCGCGCTGCGCGCACCGGCCCGGTGAGCCTGGCTACTGTCGCCTGATGGACACGCGCCTCGAACGTGCAGAGATCGTGCGGACGCTGGACGGTTTCGAGAGTCGGCTCATCGAGGGCGGTGACGAACGACGCGCCTCGGTCGTGGTGGCCGTCGGCGGGGAGCCCGGCGATCGGCACGTGCTGCTGACGAAGCGGCCCTCCCGGATGCGCGCGCATCCGGGCCAGTTCGCGTTGCCTGGCGGGCGTGTCGACGACGGCGAGACACCGGTCGATGCCGCCCTGCGCGAACTCGACGAGGAGGTCGGCATCCGAGTCGGCCCGGACTCCGTGCTCGGGACGCTCGACGACTATCGGACCCGCTCCGGCTACGTCATCCGTCCGTTCGTGGTGTGGATCGCGGACTGGACCGGGGACGCGGTGCCCAATCCTGACGAGGTGGAGTTCCTCTACCGCGTCACCGCGGACGAGCTCGACGTCGACGCCCGGTTCGTGTCGATCGCCGAGTCGCCGCGACCGGTGGTGCAGTGGCCTTTCCGCTCGAGCCTGGTGCACGCGCCCACGGGCGCGGTGGTGCACCAGTTCCGCGAGGTGGTGCTCGGTGGGCGGCACACCCGCGTGCACGACTACGAGCAGCCGGTCTTCGCCTGGCGGTAGCGGCTCGTCGGGTCCGGACGGCGCGCCCGTGTGGAAAGCTCGGGGGATGACCGATCCGGCGTCCGACAGCCCTCGCGACGTGGTCGCCGGTGTCGTCGGCGATCGCATCCTGACGGTGCCCAATGCTCTGAGTGTCGTTCGTCTGCTCGGGGTGCCGGTGTTCCTGTGGTTGTTGCTGGGGGAGCAGGCGTACGGCTGGGCGCTACTGCTGCTCCTGCTCAGCGGGGCCACGGACTGGTTGGACGGCAAGCTCGCCCGGCTGCTCGACCAGTCGTCGGCCCTGGGTGCTCTGCTCGACCCGTTCGTCGATCGCCTGTACGTCGTCACCACACTGGTGGGGTTCGCCCTCGCGGGCATCCTCCCGTGGTGGGTGGCCGTGGTCCTGATCGCGCGGGACGGCATCCTCGCACTCACCCTGCTGCTCTACCGGCGGCGGGGACTCGCTCCGCCCGAGGTGATCTACCTCGGCAAGGCCGCGACGTTCGTTCTGATGAGCGCCCTGCCGTTCCTCCTCGCCGCGCGGGTGGACTGGGTCGGCGCCGAAGTGATCGAGGTTCCCGCGCAGGCCCTGCTGGTGTGGGGGACCGCGCTGTACCTCTACACGGGCGCGCTGTACCTCGGCCTGGCGCTCGGTCCGGTCCGACGCCTCCCGCTCGCCGCACGATGAGCCGGGGAGCGCCCGCCTTGCGGAGGCGGAAAGCTCGCCAATACGCTCAGCGCGAGTGCGGTTCTCCTCGTCCGCACCGCGACAACGCCTGCGAAAGGACCCGGTTCACGTGAGCCAGACCGATATCCCCACCGAGTTGCGGTACACGGCCGAGCACGAATGGGTCCAGCGGACCGGCCCCACCACCGTGCGCGTGGGCGTCACCGACTACGCACAGTCGCAGCTCGGCGACGTCGTCTTCGTTCAGCTACCCACCGAGGACGATGCGGTGTCGGCCGGTGAGTCGCTCGGCGAGGTGGAGTCCACCAAGAGCGTCTCCGACATCTACGCCCCGCTGTCGGCCAAAGTGGTTGCAGTGAACGGTGAACTGGACGGCGACCCCGAACTGGTGAACAGCGATCCGTACGGCGCCGGCTGGCTCGTGGACCTGTCCGTCGACTCCGAGAGCGATCTCGACGACGCTCTCGAGGCGATGATGGACGCCGAGGGGTACGCGTCGATCACGACCACGTAACAGCCGTGCCCGGCGGGCGGGCAAGCACGCCCGGGCGACGGTGTGTGCAAGGTACGGTCGGTAAGGTCCTCACGTGGTTCGGCGGCACCCCGGTCGGGGAACCGCGGAACCGTCAGACAAGCGTGACAAGAGAATGTGCTGAATCGCCTCGTGGGTGAGGGGCGATCAGATCGAGGAGGAGAAACGTGAGCGATAACGGCAACGACGGCGTCTACGGAGAGTCCCCCGCGGAGACCACCTCGGTCTTCCGAGCGGACTTCCTGAACGAGATCGATTCCGCAGCGGCGCCCCAGGGCTCCTCCGACGCACCGGTCTCCGGAGTCGAGGGTCTGCCCGTCGGTTCCGCCCTGCTCGTCGTCAAGCGGGGCCCCAACGCGGGCTCTCGCTTCCTGCTGGACCAGCCCACGACGTCCGCGGGACGCCACCCGGACAGCGACATCTTCCTCGACGACGTCACCGTGAGCCGTCGCCACGCGGAGTTCCGTCAGGACGACGAGGACTTCCAGGTCGTCGACGTCGGCAGCCTCAACGGCACCTACGTCAACCGTGAGCCCGTCGACTCCGCCGTTCTGGCGAACGGCGACGAGGTGCAGATCGGCAAGTTCCGCCTCGTGTTCCTGACCGGTCCGAAGGGTCAGTCCGCAGGCGGCCAGCTCGGCGAGTCGTCTGCCGGCGCAGGTAGCTGATGACGGCAGTCGGGCAGCAGTCCGGTGGCGGCATGTCGATCGGGTCCGTACTCGATCGACTGCGCCCGGACTTCCCCGACGTCACCATTTCGAAGATCCGTTTTCTCGAGGCCGAGGGACTGATCTCCCCGGAACGAACGGCGTCGGGTTACCGGAGATTCTCCGTCGAGGACTGCGAGCGCCTGCGCTACGTCCTCACGGCGCAGCGTGATCACTACCTCCCGCTGAAGGTCATCAAGGAGCAGTTGGACGCGCTGGACAACGGCATCCGTTCCGTGGGTCCCGACGGTGTCGCCGCGGCGCCTAAGGGGCCACGTGTGCTGGCTCTGGCGCCCGGAAGTGTCTCGCCCACCGAGTTTCTCGGGGAGCGGCGCGTCCGGATGAGTCGTGCCGACCTGCTCGAGCGTGCGGGCGTGGACGAGCCGTTCCTGCTCGAACTGCAGAAGAGCGGCCTCGTCTCGGCGGGTCCGGCCGGCTTCTACGACGAGGAAGCCGTGGTGCTCGTGCGCACCGCGTGGGCGATGGCGCAGTACGGACTCGAGGTGCGGCATCTGCGCGCGTTCAAGCTCGCCGCGGACCGCGAGGCGAACCTGCTGGCTCAGGTCGCCGGGCCGGTGGCGCTGGGCCGTGACGCGGGCGCGCGAGACCGCGCCGAGGAGCTCGTCCGGGAGCTGGCCGCGTTGTCGCTGTCGCTGCACACGTCATTGGTCAAGTCCGCGGTGCACGGGATACTGGACAAGTAGTCCCGAGGGCGTGCGTCGGCCGCTCGCACGGCCGGTCGTCGGCGCCGCGGGTCAATACACTGGAGAGCACGTCCGCCCCGTCGAGTGCGCGGGCGACGAGTCACAGCAGCTGGGAGGCGGCGCGATGGGCGAGATGCGCGTGATCGGTATCCGGGTGGAGCAGCCACAGAATCAACCTGTTCTGCTGTTGCGGGAGTCGGACGGCGAACGGTACCTGCCGATCTGGATCGGCCAGACGGAAGCCACGGCGATCGCACTGGAGCAGCAGGGCGTGCAACCGCCGCGTCCGCTGACCCACGATCTCATCGGTGACATCGTCACGGCCCTCGGGCGATCCCTGAAGGAAGTCCGCATCGTCGATCTCCAGGAGGGCACCTTCTACGCCGACCTGGTCTTCGACCAGGACGTGCGTGTCTCGGCACGCCCGTCGGACTCGGTCGCCATCGCCCTGCGAGCCGGCGTGCCGATCTTCGCGGAGGAGCCCGTTCTGGCCGAAGCCGGTCTGGTCATGCCCGACGAGCGCGAGGACGAGGTGGAGAAGTTCAAGGAATTCCTGGACACCATCTCGCCGGACGACTTCAAGGCGACCGACGGTTAGATAACGATCGAGTCTCACCCTTGAGTTGAGGTTGAGGCTTACCGCGTGGCGCGTTGCCTCACGGCTCCGCGGTCCATAGCGTTCGGGTCGATGAAGGACGTGCCGCTCACCGCGGTGAGGGCGTATTCTCGACCTCGCCGAGCGTCACGGATGTCATCGTCGTTCTCACCGCGCGTACCGCACAGGTCCGCGGACGAGGACTCCAGGCGGACCATCCGAGAGGGAGAGAAACACGTGGCAGATCAGCCGCAGGAGCCGGAGCAGATGAGCCTGCTGGCATCGAACGACGTGGACGAGGTGCAACCCGGTCTCTTCCCCGACGATTCGGTTCCGGACGAGTTGGTCGGCTACCGCGTCCCCAGTGCGTGCCAGATCGCCGGCATCACCTATCGGCAGCTGGACTACTGGGCCCGCACCGGCCTCGTGGTGCCGTCCATCCGCGGCGCGGCAGGATCCGGCAGCCAGCGGCTGTATTCCTTCAAGGACATCCTTGTACTCAAGATCGTCAAGCGACTGCTAGACACCGGCATCTCGCTCCAGAACATCCGCGTCGCCGTCGACCACCTCCGTCGTCGTGGCGTGGCGGATCTGGCCCGTATCACGCTGTTCTCGGACGGCACCACCGTCTACGAGTGCACGTCCGCCGAGGAGGTCGTCGACCTGCTGCAGGGCGGACAGGGCGTCTTCGGGATCGCGGTCAGCGGAGCCATGCGTGAACTGACCGGCGCCATCGCCGACTTCCCCGCCGAGCGTGCCGACGGCGGCGAGAGTCAGCCGACGCCCGAGGACGAGCTCGCCTCCCGCCGCAAGAATCGCGCGAGCCGCAAGACCGGCTGACCCGCCGACGCGCACTCCCATATACTGAGGAAGCGTCGACGCCGCACGGGAGAGCTTCGCCGGGACGCGGTCCGTCACAGGACCGAGCCCGACGAGCGCCGAAGGAGCAGCACCTCTCCGTCAATCTCTCAGGCACCCGGGACCGTGCGGGCTCCGACGCCTCTGGAAAGTGGTGGAATCGTCCACCCGCCCACGGGGAAAGGCGCCGTACGCGGCGGCCGAATCTCTCAGGCGCCCGGTGGTCTCGGGCATCACGACAGAGGGAGAGGGGCGTCCCTCCCTGCGTGTGGGGCGTGCACCTCGCCACCACCACGGGAGATCACGTGACCGCCGAACCCCGCTCGACCTCCGGACTCCGTACCTTCGTCGACCGCCACATCGGGCCCGACGCGGAGCAGACCGCGCGACTCCTCGACGTCATCGGTGTGGCGAGCCTGGACGATCTCGCTGCCGCCGCGGTTCCCGCCGACATCCTCGACGCGGCCGTCGACGGCATCGCGGACGGTCTGGACGCGCTGCCCGCGCCGGTCTCCGAGCACGAGGCACTCACCGAACTGGCCGCGCTGGCCGCGAGCAACACCGTCGCGACGTCCATGATCGGCCAGGGTTACAGCGCCACGCTCACCCCGCCCGTCCTGGTGCGCAACATCCTCGAGAACCCGGCCTGGTACACCGCGTACACGCCGTACCAGCCCGAGATCAGCCAGGGCCGACTCGAGGCACTGCTCAACTTCCAGACCATGGTGTCCGACCTGACGGGTATGGACATCGCCAACTCCTCGATGCTCGACGAGGGCACCGCCGCGGCGGAGGCCATGACGCTGCTGCGCCGAGCCGGCAAGTCGAAGTCGGCCCGCCTGGTCCTCGACACCGACCTGTTCCCGCAGACCCGCGCCGTCATCGCGACGCGCGCGGAGCCGCTCGGCATCGAGCTCGTCGACGCCGACCTCGCGGCGGGCCTGCCCGAGGGCGAGTTCTTCGGTGTCGTGTCGCAGACGCCGGGAGCATCGGGCCGCATCGTCGACCTCACGTCGGTGATCGCCGAGGCGCACGATCGGGGCGCCCTCGTGGCCGTCGGCGCGGACCTCCTCGCCGCCACTCTCGTCACCTCGCCCGGCGAGCAGGGGGCCGACGCGTGCTTCGGCACGTCGCAGCGGTTCGGCGTCCCGATGGGCTTCGGTGGACCCCATGCGGGATACCTGGCCGTGCGCACCTCCCACGCTCGTCAGTTGCCGGGCCGACTCGTCGGCGTCTCCGTCGACGCCGACGGATCGCCCGCCTACCGCCTGGCTCTGCAGACACGTGAGCAGCACATCCGCCGCGAGAAGGCGACGTCCAACATCTGCACCGCGCAGGTGCTCCTCGCCGTCGTCGCCGCGATGTACGCGAGCTACCACGGTGCCGACGGGCTCACCGCCATCGCGCGTCGCGTCGCCGGACACGCGGCCTCGCTGGGTGCCGCGCTGCGCGCCGGTGGCGTCACCGTGGTGCACGAGAACTACTTCGACACCGTCCTCGCCCGCGTACCCGGCCGCGCGGCCGAGGTGGTCGCCGCCGCGAAGACGACCGCCGCGATCAACCTCCGCTTCGTCGACGACGACCACGTCGGCATCTCCTGCGACGAGGCCACGATCGACGCTCATGTGGAGGCCGTGCTGCAGGCCTTCGGTGTCGAGCCGGCCTCCGACTCCGCGCCGATCGCCGTTCCCGACGCCCTCTCCCGTACGTCGGAGTTCCTGACGCACCCGGCGTTCACGCGGTACCGCACCGAGACCGCCATGCTCCGGTACCTCCGCGCGCTGTCCGACAAGGACATCGCCCTCGACCGCAGCATGATCCCGTTGGGCTCGTGCACTATGAAGCTCAACGCCACCGCGGAGATGGAGCCCATCACGTGGCCGGGCTTCAACGCCCTGCACCCCTTCGCACCCGCTGACGATGCTCCCGGCATGGCGCGCATCATCAGCGACCTCGAGGAGTGGCTCGTCGCGGTCACCGGTTACGACGCGGTGTCCCTGCAGCCGAACGCGGGCAGCCAGGGCGAGTACGCAGGACTGCTGGCGATCCGCAACTATCACCGCAGCCGCGGGGACGACGCACGCACCATCTGCCTCATCCCGTCCAGCGCCCACGGCACCAACGCGGCGTCCGCCGTGATGGCCGGGATGAAGGTCGTGGTGGTGGCGTGCCGCACCAACGGTGACGTGGACGTCGACGACCTGCGCGCCAAGGTGGCCGAGCACGCCGAGTCGCTGGCCGCCATCATGATCACCTACCCCTCGACCCACGGCGTCTACGAACACGAGATCGGCGACATCTGCGCCGCGGTGCACGACGCGGGTGGCCAGGTGTACGTCGACGGCGCGAACCTCAACGCTCTGGTCGGCGTGGCGCGCCCCGGTCGCTTCGGCGGCGACGTCAGCCACCTGAACCTGCACAAGACGTTCTGCATCCCGCACGGCGGCGGCGGCCCCGGCGTCGGTCCGATCGGCGTCCGCTCCCACCTCGCGCAGTTCCTGCCCGGACACCCGTTCGTGGAGGGTCTCGGTGAGACCGGTGCGATCTCGGCCGCACCGTACGGTTCGGCGTCCATCCTGCCGATCACGTGGGCCTACATCCGCATGATGGGTGCCGCCGGTCTACGGCGCGCGACCCTCACCGCGATCGCGTCGGCGAACTACATCGCCCGCCGACTCGACGAGTACTTCCCGGTGCTCTACACCGGCGATCGCTCGATGGTCGCGCACGAGTGCATCCTCGATCTGCGGCCCATCACCAAGCGCACCGGGGTGACGGTCGACGATGTCGCGAAGCGGTTGGCGGACTACGGTTTCCACGCACCGACGATGAGCTTCCCGGTGTCGGGCACCCTCATGATCGAGCCGACCGAGAGCGAGAATCTCGACGAGATCGACGCCTTCGTCGACGCCATGATCGCCATCCGCGCGGAGATCGAACGAGTGGCGTCGGGGGAGTGGACCGTGGACGACAACCCGCTCCGGGGCGCGCCGCACACGGCGCACTGCCTCGTCACGGACTGGACGCACCCGTACTCGCGCGAGGAGGCCGTCTACCCGGCCGGCACCTCGCGCGCCAAGGTGTGGCCGTCGGTGCGGCGGATCGACGGCGCACACGGCGATCGCAACCTCGTGTGCTCCTGCCCGCCGATCGAGGCCTTCGCCTGACCCACTGACACTGACGCGATGTGATCAGCGCGCCGTCCGGAGCTCCAGCAGAGAGATCTCGGGCGGCGCGCCGATGCGTACCGGGGGACCCCAGGCGCCGGCGCCGCGGGTGGTGTACAGCGTGGTGTCGCCGATGGTGTCGAGGCCCTGGACCGAGGGCTGTTGCAGCGGTACGAGATACACGATCGGCCAGATCTGTCCGCCGTGAGTGTGGCCGGAGACCTGCATGTCCACACCGAGATCGGACGCCTGCGTCGCCTGCTTGGGCTGGTGCGCCGAGAGCAGCTGGAAACGGGCCGGGTCGGTGCCCTCGAGGGCTGCCGCCAGATCCGGCTCGTACGGTTCCGGCGCCGTGAGGTCCTCGATGCCGACCAGGTCGATCGTGTCGACGCCGCGGGTGAGCGGGACCGTCTCGTTGCGCAGGACCCGCAGTCCCAGCGAGTCGTACAGGTCGAGCCACGCGCCGCCGTCGCCCGCGTAGAACTCGTGGTTACCGCTGGTGACCACGACACCCAGCGGCGCCGACAGTTCGCTCAGCGGAGCCAGTGCCGGGCCCACGAGGTCCACGGTTCCGTCGACGAGGTCCCCGGCGATGATGACGAGATCCGGCTTCTCGGCCATGAGGGTGTCGACGACCCCCTGCACGAACGCCTCGCCGCGCGCCGGGCCGACGTGCAGGTCGGACACCAGTCCCACCCGCACACCGTCGAACGACGCGGGCAGTGCTGCGAGTTCGACTGTCGTCCGGGTCACCTTCGGGGTGGCGGCCGCGACGACTCCGTACGCGACGGCCACCACGGTGCCGAGGACGAGAACGGCGGTGGCGGGACGCACGAAGGTGCGCCGTGCGGACACCACGTCGCGGTGGGCGACACGCGCTCCGATCCGCACCACCAGGGCGCCCACGGCGATCAGCAGGGAACCGAGGCAGAGGTACAGGAGTGCGGCGAGCCAGGTCAGACCCGGGTACGCGACGTAGCGGGCCCACGAGGGATCCAGTACCTCACCGCTGCCGATCCCGACCACCGCGGCGGCCCAGAACGCCACGAGAACGGCATCTGCGGCGAGGCGCGCGGCGCCGGTGAGTCCGGTGGCCACCACCAGACGGCGGTGCAGGACGAACGTCACGATCGCCAGGAGCACGGCGAACGTCAGCATGCGAATCACGGGGAAGCCCTTCGGCATTCGGTGGAGATCGTCACCGGTCGGAGGACAATCGGTCGAGCGAGGCGGTGAGTGAGGGGTCGGAGGAGGACACCTCGACGAGGTCGCCTCCGGTCTGGCCCGCGAGGCTGCGCAGCGTCGCGATGTCCGAGTTCTGGGTCAGAGACACCACGTCGATGCGGACCGGACGCGCAGGGTCCGACGCGGCGGCGATCGACTGGAGGAAGGACGCGGCGGAGATCGAGGTGTCGTCGTTCGGGCCGTCGGTGACGAGAAGAACCGAGTTGGTCCCGTCGCCCGACCAGTTCTGCACCGCCGATTCGTAGGCGGCCTGCGCGGAGGCGTAGGTCGAGGTGGCGGTGGCGGGAGACAGACCGGCGAGAGAGCTGTCCAGTGCGGCGCGGGACTCGGAGTTCGCCTCCTTGAGCGGAACCTCCACCCGGTACGGCCGTGATCCGTCCAGTGCCCGGCTGTACGTCCACAGGCCGATTCGGCTGGTGTCGGGAACCGCGCCGATCACCTGACGCAGGGCGGACGTCACGTTGGTCAGGCGCGTGGCGGACCCGTCGATCGACTCCATCGATCCCGACACGTCGAGCAGGACGGTGGTGCTCGACGGGCGGGTGGGTGACGCGAGGGTGTCGAGCACCGCCGTGCGCGCCGCCGGCTCGGGCGACGCGGCGGGCTGACCGATCGCCGGGAACGTCAGTCCCGCCACCGACGGAGGTGTCGCCTCGGTGGTTCCGTCGGCGGTGGGAACGCGGAATCCCTGTCGCAGGAACGCCTGCTGCTGATCGGCTCCGCGGGCGAACTCCGCGAACGCGGCCGCAGCCGCGCGTCCGGTCGCATCACCGTCCGAGAGCACCACTGCAGGATGGTCGGCACTCGGCGTCGAACCGGCCGGGCGGAAGGCGGCCAGCTGCTGGCCCTCCGTGATCCGGCCGTACAACTGCTGTTCGGTGACCGGGACGGCGTGGACCGGGGCGGCCGCGGGGTCGCCGCCCTGCACCATCGCATCGAGAGCGGCCGCAGCATCGGCGGGCGGCGTGGGAGTCTCGTCCGTCGCCGCGCGGGAGAGCGCGGAGACCGCCGACACGACGGGCGCGGACGCAGCCTGATCGGCGGTCAGCGGCGCGGTGGAGGCGGTGGGATCGACGACCGCCGCAGCCACCGACACCAGAGCCGCGGTGGTGGTCGACCCCGCCGGCAGTGCCGGTCGCAGGGATCCCCAGCCCACGGCGCCGATGGCGTCGAGCGACTCGGGGGTGGCGGCGAGACGAGGTAGGTCGGCCCACCCCACGGCCGCCGCTCCCAGGGTGTCGGCGAGCGTCGGCGCGACGCCGAGGACGACGGGACTGGTGGCGAGAGACCGCGGGGTGCTGTCGACCCGCCGCGCGTCGATCAGCGGCGCCGCATCCGCCGAGGTCGCCGGGATCCACAGCGACGGACGAGGACCGGCCGCCGCGTCGTACGGATCGGCCGCGAGGGCCGCTGCCGCGACGTCCGACGCCGTCTCGGTCACCGTCGTGGTGACGCAGTGATCGCGCACCACCGGCGCCGTGGCGTCCCACGCCGCGGCGACCGTACGCACGGCGTCGGCGATGTCGGGATCGGCCGTGACGGCCAGCACGGCGTCACCCTCCACACAGGCCTTCGCGGCCTGCTCACCCTCGTCGGTGATCCGATCGCGCAGGGCGAACCAGCCCAGGACGGCCGCGACGAGCAGCACGAGAACGACGACGACCACGACGGGTCCGCGGCTCACACCGCGACGACCACCCGACGTGGACGCGGTGCGACGATGCTCTCCCACCCTCGGGACCCGTCCTCTCTCGTGCTGCTCCCGGCCTCCCTGTCAGGATGCCTGGTTCGCTGCCTTGTACTCGCGACGGCGCGCGTGGAGGATCGGCTCCGTGTACCCGTTCGGCTGCCGGGTTCCCTCGAGGATGAGGTCCTTGGCGGCGTTGAAGGCGATGTTGGAATCCGAGTTCTCGGCGAGCGGTCGGTAGGTCGGGTCGTCGGCGTTCTGCCGATCGACCACCGGCGCCATGCGTGCCAGCGAGGCGACGACGTCCTGCTCGGTCACGACGCCGTGACGGACCCAGTTGGCCAGCAGCTGGCTCGAGATGCGCAGCGTCGCACGGTCCTCCATGAGCGCGACGTCCTCGATGTCCGGAACTTTCGAGCAGCCGACGCCGTGGTCGATCCACCGGACGACGTATCCCAGGATCGACTGGCAGTTGTTGTCGAGCTCACGCTGCTTGTCCTCGTCGCTCCAGGAGGTGTCGGCAGCCAGTGGGATCTCGAGGATGTCGTCGACCGTGGCGCGGCGAGCCTTCGCGATCTCATCCTGGCGGGCGAAGACGTCGACCTGGTGGTAGTGGGTGGCATGCAGCGTGGCCGCGGTGGGCGACGGGACCCAGGCGGTGTTCGCACCCGCGCGCGGGTGACCGATCTTCTGCTCGAGCATGTCGTGCATGAGATCGGGCATCGCCCACATTCCCTTGCCGATCTGCGCCTTGCCCTCGAGGCCCGCCGCGAGACCGGTGTCGACGTTCCAGTCCTCGTAGGCGGCGATCCACTTCTGCTTCTTCATCTCGGCCTTGCGCACGACGGCTCCGGCTTCCATGGAGGTGTGGATCTCGTCGCCGGTCCGGTCGAGGAAGCCGGTGTTGATGAACACGACGCGTTCCTTCGCCGCGAGGATGCAGGCCGCGAGGTTGACCGTCGTGCGACGCTCCTCGTCCATGATGCCGACCTTGAGGGTGTTGCGGGGGAGGCCCACGACGTCCTCGACCCGCGCGAACAGCTCGTTCGTGAAGGCGACCTCGTCGGGACCGTGCATCTTGGGCTTCACGATGTAGAGCGAGCCGGTGCGGCTGTTGCTCAGCGCGACGTCGTCTCGCAGGCTGTGCTTGCCCGTCAGGGACGTCATGACGGCATCGAGAATGCCTTCGGGGATCTCGTTGCCGTCCTTGTCGAGGATCGCATCGGTGGTCATCAGGTGCCCGACGTTGCGGACGAACAGAAGCGACCGGCCGTGCAGCACGAGTTCGGAGCCGTCCAGAGCGGTGTAGACGCGATCCGGATTCATGGTGCGGGTGAAGGTCTTCCCGTTCTTCGACACCTCCTCGGCGAGATCGCCGCGCATCAGACCGAGCCAGTTGTGGTAGCCGAGCACCTTGTCGTCGGCGTCCACGGCGGCGACGGAGTCCTCGAAGTCCATGATCGCGGTGACCGCGGACTCGAGCAGCACGTCCTTCACGCCCGCGGCGTCGGTGCTGCCGATGGGACTCTCGGCGTCGATCTGCAGTTCGAAGTGCAAGCCGTTGTGGACGAACAGGATGCCGGTCGGTGCGGACGGCTCACCCGTGTAGCCGAGCAGCGAGTCCGGTGACGCGAGACCGACGGTGTCGCCGGAGGACAGGGTGACCGCCAGGGCGGACCCGTCGACGACGTACGACGTGGCGTCCGCGTGCGAGCCGGACGTCAGCGGCACCGCGTCGTCGAGGAACGTGCGAGCCCACGCGATGACCTTGTCGCCGCGCACCTTGTTGTAGCTGGTGCCCTTCTCCGCGCCGCCGTCCTCGGAGATGGCGTCGGTGCCGTAGAGCGCGTCGTACAGCGAGCCCCACCGGGCGTTGGAGGCGTTGATGGCGAAGCGTGCGTTGAGGACGGGGACGACCAGCTGCGGGCCGGCCGTCGTGGTGATCTCGGTGTCGACGCCCTCGGTCGTGATCGCGAACGCGGCAGGCTCGTCCTGCAGGTACCCGATCTCCTTCAGGAACGCCTTGTACTGCGCGCGGTCGTAGCCGGCTCCGGGGTGCTCGGAGTGCCAGGCGTCGAGCTTGCCCTGGATCTCGTCGCGGGCCTCGAGGAGCGCCCGGTTACGGGGCGCGAGATCCTCGAGGAGGGACTGCACACCCGCCCAGAACGCATCCTGATCCACACCCGTGCCGGGCAGAGCCTGCTTCTCCACGAACTCGTGCAGCACTGCCGCCACCTGCAGATCGCCGACCTGGACGCGTTCCGTCATCACAGCCCCTCACTTGACTCTCGCCTGTCGCGGCGTCGTGCCGCGCTGGATCGCCCCGATGTTACCCAGTGGTAGTGCGGAGCCCACCGGTGGTGGCGCGCGGGACGATCACGAGCAGGAATACCTGCGACCCCCACGGCGTCGTACTCGCCATGACGACATCGACGACTTCCCGCCCCGCCGACGCGAGCGGCACCTTCCTGCTCGGTGGAGACCTCGAGATCACCCGGCTCGGTTACGGCACCATGCAGCTGCCCGGAGAAGGCGTCTGGGGGCCGCCGCGTGACCGCGACGAGGCGATCCGCGTGCTGCGGCGATCGGTGGAGCTGGGCGTGACCTTCTTCGACACCGCAGACAGCTACGGCCCGGAGGTGGCCGAGGACCTGCTCGCCGAGGCGCTGCGTCCCTACGCCGACGACATCGTGATCGCGACCAAGGCCGGGCTCACCCGGCAGGGCCCCGGGCAGTGGACCCCGGTCGGTCGTCCCGCATACCTCCGCCAGCAAGCCGAGTTGTCGCTGCGCCGTCTCGGTGTGGACCGCATCGACCTGTTCCAGCTGCACCGGATCGACCCGGACGTCGCGCTCGAGGATCAGGTCGGCGAACTGAAGGCGCTGCAGGACGAGGGCAAGATCCGGCACATCGGCCTCAGCCAGGTGTCCGTCGAGGAGGTGACACAGGCGCAGAGGATCGCTCCGATCGTGTCCGTCCAGAACCTCTTCAACCTCACGGACCGCTCCTCCGAGGAGCTCCTCGACTGGTCGACCGAGCAGAACATCGGCTTCATCCCGTGGTTCCCGCTCGCCACCGGAAAGCTCACCGGCGAGGGCAGCCCGCTGACGGAGCTGGCCCAGCGGCACGGCGTCTCCGCGTCGCAGCTCGCCCTCGCGTGGCTGTTGCGTCGATCCCCGGTGATGCTGCCGATTCCCGGAACGTCGTCGGTGTCCCACCTCGAGGACAACGTCGCCGCCGCGAGCATCGAGCTCAGCGACGAGGAGTTCGCCGAACTCTCGGCCGTGGGCGTCTGACCCGAACCGTCAGCGCAGATCGGCGAGCAGGCCGCCGATCGCGACTCGCAGAGCGGCTCCTCGTTCCGCGATCGCCGACTGGGCGCGCACGTACTCGGCGCGCCCGGTCGGGGTCTCGACACGCACGGGGGAGTAGCCGTACGCCGTGAGGTCGTACGGGCTCGCCCGCATGTCCAGTTCACGCGCCGTCATCGACAGCGCGAAGCAGTCGAGCAGCAGATCGGACGGCAGCAGCGGTCCGAGCTTCGCCACCCACTTGTACAGATCCATCGAGGCGTGCAGGCAGCCCGGCTGTTCCGTCAGGAGCCGGTGCTCCGGCGTCAGCTCGAGCGCGTTCCGCGGGACCGCGTCCGGGGTGAAGAAACGGAACGCGTCGTAGTGGGTGCAGCGCAACGGCATCGACTCCACCACCGCGTCGGTGCCGTCGTGACCGAGGCGCAGCGGCACGTCGTGACGCAGAGCCTCGTCCCCGCCGCGGTAGACCATCGCCCACTCGTGCAGACCGAAGCAGCCCAGCTGCGCCGGGCGGGTGGCCGTCCGGCCGATCAGGGTGCTCACGAACTCGATCGCGGACGACCGCCGGTCGAGGAACTCGGACGACACCGTGACGCCGGGTCGCCCGCACACGGCGACGTCCACGTACCCGGAGCGTCCGCGGTAGTCCTCGATGCCCGGCCCGGTCAGTACCGAGCCGTGACCGGGGTGCCACCGGCGCAGATGGCCCGGCTTGAGGCTGTAGTAGGTGAAGAGGAAGTCGAGCACCGGATGCGGCTCGCCGACCGCGCGCCGCTCCAGATAGGCACCGATCATCTCGTCCACCCGCTCGCCGTGAGCGTGCCGCCGAGGATGCCACGCGTCCGGTCCGAGAACGACGAGATCGGTGTCCGACACGACGGACGTCACGGCGCGTCGGGCCCGGGGACGACGTCCTCCACGAGGTGGGTGCCGTCGCGCACCGTGCCGACGAACTCCTCGACGAGGTCCTCGAGAGCGACGATGCCGATGGTGCCCTTGCCCGTCTCCACCACGGCGCCGAGGTGACTGCGTCGGCGGCGGAGACCGGCCAACGCCTCGTCGAGAGGGGTGCGCGCGTCGATGATCGGCAGAAGGCGGACGTCCGAGCGCGGGATGATCGTCCCCGAGTCGGCCAGCGGGTCCGCCATCAGATCGAGGACGTCCTTGATGTGGAGATACCCGATCATGCCGTCGGTCTCGTCGCGGACCGGGTACCGCGAGAAACCGGTCTCGCGGACCGCCTCCTCGATCGCACCCAGCGTGGGTCCCTTGGGTCCGCAGACCACCGTGCGGGCCTTGTCCAGCGGGATGAGGACCTCCCGCACGGTGCGACCCGACGTCTCGAGAGCCTGCGTCAGCCGGCGGTGCTCCTCCTCGTCGATGAGTCCCTCCGAGCGGGACTCGCCGATCATGTCGGAGAGCTGGTCCGCCGACACCGACGAGTCCAGCTCGTCCTTCGGCTCGACGCGCAACAACCGCAGTGTGCCGTTGGCGCACAGGTTGTAGAACGAGATCAGCGGCTTCGCGACGCGCAACCACCACAGATGAACGGGCACCAGCAACATCGCCGTCGCTTCCGGTCCGGCGATCGCGATGTTCTTCGGCACCATCTCGCCGATGAGGATGTGCAGGATCACCACGATGCCCAGGGCGAGGGCGAACCCGATGGGGTGCAGCAGGGAGTCGGGTACGCCGAGCAGCTCGAACGGACGCTCGATCAGGTGGGCCACGGCGGGTTCCGCCACGCGCCCGAGCAGGATCGAGCAGATGGTGATGCCGAGCTGCGCGGCCGCGAGCATCATCGACAGGTTCTGACCGGCCTCGATGACCGTCTGAGCCCGTTTCTTGCCCTGCACCACCAGACTCTCGAGGCGGTCGCGGCGTGCCGAGATCAGAGAGAACTCGGCACCGACGAAGAAGGCGTTGAGGAGCAGGAGGACGACCGCGAGGCCGACGGCGAGAAGGTCACCCATCGAGGTCCTCCCGGTCGTGCTCGCGGACGGTCTCGGCGCGCAGCCGGGTGATCTCGTCCTCCGCGGCCGGGCGAACGAGGATCCGGTCGATCCGGCGCCCGTCCATCGCGTCCACGCGCGCGACCCAGCCGCCCTCGTCGGACTCGAGGTCTCCGCTCGGGGGCGGCAGGATGACCTGGTCGCCGGCGTCGGGGATGCGTTCGAACTGCGTCAACACCAGGCCACCGAGGGTGTCGTACTCGCCCTCGGGTGCCGCGTACCCGGTGAACTCGGTGACCTCGTCGATGCGCAGGAGTCCGGAGCAGAGCCACCCGTCGGCGACGCGTTGGACGTCGACCTCGCGGGTGTCATGCTCGTCGCGGACGTCGCCGACGATCTCCTCGATGAGGTCCTCCATGGTGACGATGCCCGCGGTGCCGCCGTACTCGTCCACCACGATGGCGACCTGCATGCCGTCGGCGCGCACCCGTTCCATGACGGTATCGCCGTCCAGGCTCGAGGGGACGTTGGGGACACGCTGCGCGAGGGAGCTGACCGTCGTTCCGGCGCGGCGCTCGGCGGGCACGGTGAACGCGTGCTTGATGTGGACGACGCCCACGGTGTCGTCGAGGTCGCCGTTGACGACGGGGAACCGGGAGAACCCGGTGCGGGCCGCGGTGTCGATGAGGTCGGCGACCGTGTCGTCCGCGGCGAGGGTCTCGATCTTCACGCGGGGGGTCATCAACTCCTCCGCCGTGCGCTCGCCGAACTGCAGCGAGCGGTCGACGAGGAGAGCGGTGCGCTGGTCGATGGAGCCGTGTTCCGCGGAGGAGCGCACCAGCGACCCGAGTTCCTGGGGCGAGCGCGCCGAACGCAGTTCCTCCGCGGGCTCGACGCCGAGGCGGCGGACCACCCAGTTCGCGGAACCGTTGAGACCGTTGATGGCCCAGCGGAAGACGAGGGAGAACCCTGCCTGCAGGCCGGCCGTCGCCCGCGCCACCTTCATCGGATTGGAGATGGCCATGTTCTTGGGCACCAGCTCGCCGAACACCATCGACGCCGAGGTGGCGATGATGAGCGCCAGCACCAGAGACACGGCGCCGGCGAGCGAGTCGGACGCACCGAGCGCCGTGGCGGCGGGGGTGATGAACCGCGCCAGCACCGGCTCGGCGATGTAGCCGGTGATCAGCGTCGTGATGGTGATGCCGAGCTGCGCACCGGAGAGCTGGAACGACAGCGTCCTGTGCGCGTGCTGGACCTGGCGGGATCGCATGTCACCGTCGCGGGCCGCCGCGTCGACGGTGCTGCGTTCGAGTGCGGTGAGGGAGAACTCCGCGGCGACGAAGATCGCCGTTCCCGCCGTCAGCGCGACGAAGCCCACGAGGGACAGGATCGGAACGAGAACGGTCACGAGGGACACACCTCGCTGCGACTCGAGGTGGTCGTCGGGAAAGCGCCGGGTGAGCCCGGCGACCTAGAGGAGCCCTCCGGAGAGAGACCGCCGGACGACTCCCCGTCGGGGGAGGGGCGGTCTCGGGACGGTCGGTCCGGGGACGGAGTGCCGGCCCCGGGGGTCGGCGTCGTCGTGGGTGCCTCGGGCACCGGTGTCCTTCCTGTCGTGTGGCGTTCGCGTGGAGGCGACGCCTGCGCCGCAGAATCGGCGCGTGTCACAGCAGTACCCGCTCGGGGGCGCCGCTATCGCACACATCGTATCGTCGCCGACCCGGAATCACCGAGTCGGCGGCGTGAGCACGAGTGCGGCCGAGATCACCAGCCGGACGGGAGCGGCCGCCCCTCGGCGAAGCCCGCCGCAGACTGGATGCCGAGCACGGCATCCCGATGCAGCTCCTCGAGCGAGCGCGCACCGGCGTACGTGCAGGTGCTGCGCACACCCGCGCAGATGTGATCGATGAGGTCCTCGACACCGGGCCGCTCCGGATCGAGGCGCATCCGCGAGCTGGAGATGCCTTCCTCGAACAGGCCCTTGCGCGCCTGGTCGAACGCACTGTCCGCCGCGGTGCGTGCGGCCACGGCTCGCTTCGACGCCATGCCGAAGCTCTCCTTGTAGGCCACCCCGGCGGCGTCGACGCGGAGATCTCCGGGCGACTCGTGGGTGCCGGCGAACCAGGACCCGATCATGACGTTGGAGGCACCCGCAGCGACGGCGAGCGCGACGTCGCGGGGATGTCGGACTCCGCCGTCGGCCCACACGTGCTTGCCCAGCTCGCGCGCCGCGGCGGCGCACTCCTCGACGGCCGAGAACTGCGGGCGGCCCACGCCGGTCATCATGCGGGTGGTGCACATGGCGCCGGGGCCCACCCCGACCTTGACGATGTCCGCGCCGGCCTCGATCAGGTCACGGGTACCCGCTGCGGACACGACGTTGCCGGCGACCAGGGGCACGCCCAGATCGAGCGCCGCGACGACGGCCAGCGCATCGAGCATCTTCTGCTGGTGGCCGTGGGCGGTGTCGAGCACCAGGACGTCGGCCCCGGCCTCGACCAGGGCGGCGGCCTTCGCGCCCACGTCACCATTGATGCCGACGGCGGCGGCGATGCGCAGGCGTCCGTCGGCGTCGGTGGCGGGCCGGTAGATGCCGGCGCGCAGCGCACCGGTGCGGGTGAGCACTCCCGCGAGTGCGCCGTCCGGTCCGGTCAGCACGGCGAGGTTCTCGTGCCGGGCCTCGAGCTGCTCGAAGATCTCGCGGGGACTCGTGTCCACGGAGGCCGTCACGAAGTCCTTGTCCATCACCGTCGAGAGGCGCGCGAAGCGATCGACGTCCGTGCACGCCGCCTCGGAGACGATGCCCACGGCCGTGTCACCGTCCACGACCACGACGACGCCGTGGGCACGCTTGGGCATGAGGGCGAGAGCGTCGGAGACCGAGTCCTCCGCCGTCAACACGACCGGGGTGTCCGCCACCAGGTTCCGGCTCTTGACGAAGGAGACCGTCTCGGCGACGGCCGCGGTCGGCAGGTCCTGCGGGATGACGACGATGCCGCCGCGTCGCGCGACCGTCTCCGCCATCCGGCGGCCGGCCACGGCGGTCATGTTGGCGACGACGATGGGAATGGTGGTCCCGGAGCCGTCGACACTCGCCAGATCGACGTCGAAACGGGACGTGACCGTCGTGTGGTTCGGGACGAGGAACACGTCGTCGTACGTCAGGTCGTAGGGCGGGCGCTGGTCGCGAAGGAAATGCACGGGACGCCAGCGTACGCGACCGACGGATATATCTTGCGGCGGCGACGTCGAGGGTGGGTCAGACAACAGGGACGGCGTCGTCCGCACGCCCCTGCTCCCGCGAGAGAACCACGGTGGTCACGATCATGACGATCACGGCGGAGGCGACGACCACGCCGCGCAGTCCGTCGAGGCGGAGCCGTTCGTCGAGCACCACGATGCCGAGGAACACCGCCGCCAGCGGCTCGCACACGGTCACCGCCGGCAGCGACGCCGCGAGCGGACCGGCCTGGAAAGCACGCTGCTGCAGGTAGAAGCCCGAGACTCCCGCGGCGATCAACGCGTACGTCTGCCACGCCGTGAGGGCGCCGAGCAGATCGGACTCCACCAGGTCGGTGACGTACTTGGTGAACGCGACGGCGACACCGAACAGCAGCCCACCGCCGATTCCGAGCAGCAGCGCCGCACGACCGGGCTCGCGCGTGAGCACACCGGCGACGGCGCCGACCAGCGCCACCGCCACCACGGCGGCCAACGGCGGTGCCCACACCGACAGCGGCGCGTCGGCGGTGCCCTCGGTGGGGTCGCCGACCGCGACGAACGCCACCAACGCGACCGTGAGACCCACGGCCGAGATCCAGGTGGCGCGCCGCATCCGCAGACCGGAGTACTTCGCGGCGAGGGGAAGCGCGAACAGCAGCATGCTGACGAGCAACGGCTGCACCACGGACACCGACCCGACGGCCAGGGCGGCCACCTGCACCAGGTAGCCGCCCAGGTCGCCGACCACCCCGGCCCACCACCGCGGGCTGCTCACGAGACCCGAGATCAACGAGTCCCCGTCCGCGACCGCCGACGCCGCCGTCTGCTGAGCGACGGCGGCGCAGGCGAAGAGAAATGCCGCGACGAGCGAGAGCCCGACCGCGAGCACGGACGAACTCACGGCGGAGGTCAGGCCTCGATCTCGGACCGGTCCTCGCTCCACAGGGTGTGGAACTTGCCGTCGGCGTCGATGCGCTCGTAGGTGTGCGCTCCGAAGAAGTCGCGCAGACCCTGCGTCAGCGCGGCGGGCAGACGTTCGGCGCGCAGTCCGTCGTAGTACGACAGGGCGGAGGCGAAGCCGGGCACCGGGATTCCGAGGAGTGTCGCGGTGGACACGACGCGACGCCAGCTGTCGACGGCGTTCTCGACGGCGTCACGGAAGTACGGCGCCAGCAACAGCGCGGGCAGTTCCGGGTTCTCGTCGTAGGCGTCCTTGATGCGGTTCAGGAACCGGGCCCGGATGATGCATCCTCCGCGCCAGATGGTGGCGAGATCGCCGGGGTGCAGATTCCAGTCGTACTCGGCCGAACCGGCGGCGATCTGATCGAAGCCCTGCGAGTAGGCGACGACCTTGGAGGCGTACAGCGCGGAACGGATGTCCTCGGTGAAGGTCTCGATGTCCTCGGGCTTCGCCGAGAGCGTTCCCGACGCCAGACCCTTGGACGCCTCGCGCTGGCCGCGCGCGCCCGAGAGTGCTCGGGCGAACACCGCCTCGGCGATGCCGGTGACGGGGACTCCGAGATCCAGCGCGGACTTGACGGTCCAGCGACCGGTGCCCTTCTGCTCGGCGGCGTCGACGATGACGTCGACCAGCGGCTTCCCGGTCTTCGCGTCCTTGTGGGCGAGCACCTGCGCGGTGATCTCGACGAGGTAGCTCTCGAGGTCGCCCTCGTTCCACTGGCGGAAGACGTCTGCGACCGCGTCCGGATCCATGCCCAGCGCGTCGCGTAGCAGGTTGTAGGCCTCACCGATGAGCTGCATGTCGGCGTACTCGATGCCGTTGTGCACCATCTTCACGAAGTGCCCGGACCCGTCGGGGCCGATGTGGGTGCAGCACGGGGTGCCGTCCACGTGTGCCGAGATCGACTCGAGCAGGGGCCCGACCGACTCGTACGACTTCGCGGGGCCGCCGGGCATGATCGAGGGGCCGTTGAGTGCACCCTCCTCGCCGCCGGAGATGCCGGCGCCGACGAAGAGAAGGCCGCGGTCCTTCAACGAGGACTCGCGGCGGATGGTGTCCGTGTAGAGGGCGTTGCCGCCGTCGATGATGATGTCGCCCTCGTCCATGACGCCGGCGAGTTCCTCGATGACCGCGTCCGTGGGATCGCCGGCCTTGACCATGATGACGACCTTGCGTGGCTTCTCGAGGCTGGCCACGAAGTCGTCGATGCTCTCGGACGCGACGAAGGTGCCGTCACTGCCGTGCGCGTCGAGCAGAGTCTGTGTCTTGGAGTAACTCCGGTTGTGCACCGCGACCACGTGTCCGTGGCGGGCGAAGTTCCGCGCCAGGTTGGACCCCATGACAGCGAGGCCGGTGACACCGATCTGGGCGAGAGGTGAAGAATCCGAGGAAGTCATTCCCCCAGCTTTCCCTGCCCGGCCCCGACGCGAAAGTCGGGGCCGGACAAGGACGGGAGAGCTGTCAGTCGCGCGCGGTGCCCGCAGCACGGCTGCGGAACCCGCCGGTGCGCGAAGCCGTTGCGCCCGTGCGGTTCTCGTCGCGGCCCTTGTAGCCACCGGTGGATTCGCCGCCGCGGTAGCCGCCGGTGCGGTTCTCGTCGCGGCCCTTGTAGCCACCGCTCGACTCACCGCCGCGGTACCCACCGGTGCGGTTCTCGTCGCGACCCCGGTATCCGCCGGAGTCGCCGCCGCGGTAGCCACCGGTGCGCGGGGATCCCGAGGCGCCGAAGCGCGAGGGGCCACTGGGACGCTCGCGACGCGGTGCCTCACGCACCGGCTCGCCGGACGGAGCCTTGGCTCCGGTGATGGAACCGAGCTCCACCGAACCGGGGGAGACGTCCACCGAGGTGACCTTCACCCCGGCCTGGCCGGTCAGCCGGCTGATGATGCGGCGCTGGTTGGGCAGCGCGATGGCGACGACGGTGCCCGCCGCACCGGCACGTGCCGTACGGCCGGCGCGGTGCATGTAGTCCTTGTGATCCGCGGGCGGATCGACGTGCACGACCAGGTCGATGCCGTCGACGTGGATGCCGCGTGCGGCGACGTCGGTGGCGACGAGCACGGGGGTGCGGCCGCTCTTGAAGCGGTCGAGCACGCGGGTGCGCTGGTTCTGAGCCTTGCCGCCGTGCAGCGACTCGGCGTGGATGCCGACTGCGCGCAGGCGATCGGTGATGCCGTCGCAGCCGAGCTTGGTGCGGGCGAACATGATGGTCCGGCCACCCTCGCGAGCGGCGATCTCGGACAGGACGATGTCCTTCTGTCCACGGCCGACATTGAGGATGTAGTGATCCATCGACTCGACGGCGGCCTTGCTGTCACCGGTCGAGTGCTGGACGTGGTCGGCCAGGAACTGGCGGACCAACGACTGGACCTCGCGATCCAGCGTGGCGGAGAACAGCATGCGCTGGCCACCGTTCGCGGTCTGTCCGAGGATGTCGCGCACCTCGGGCAGGAAGCCCATGTCGGCCATCTGGTCGGCCTCGTCGAGTGCGGTGATCTCCACTGCCTCGAGGACGCAGGTGCCCTGACGCAGGTGATCGCCGAGGCGTCCGGGGGTGGCGACGAGAACGTCGACACCGCGGCGGAGCTGATCGGCCTGACGACCGAACGGGGTGCCCCCGACGGCCGGACGCACGCTCAGTCCGAGGACGGTGGCGTAGGACTGCAGCGAGTCGACGACCTGGAAGGCGAGCTCGCGGGTGGGGACCAGCACCAGTGCGCGGGGACGCTTCGCGGCGGGCTTGGTACCGGTCGACGCCAGGCGGGCGAGCATCGGCAGACCGAACGCGAGCGTCTTGCCCGATCCGGTCTGTGCGCGGCCGAGAACGTTACGGCCGGCGAGGGCGTCGGTGATGGCCATCTTCTGGATGGGCGAGGGAACGGTGATGCCGTTCTTGGCGAGCGCCGCGACGATGGCCGCGGGAAGTCCGAGGTCGGAGAACGTGGTCTCGGACGCCTCGGGAGTGCTGGTGGCAGAAACAGAAACGGGGGTGGCGCTGGTCAACGCGGTGGTACCTCTCGGGGTTGCAGGCGCGTCGGTGCACAGCAACGATGAATCACCGCGCAGCGTGACGAGCCAGGGCACACATCACCTGGTCATCGATGCGCAAGCGGAGCTCGGGCGCAATGTGAGGTGTCTTGTCACCGGTACGACTCCGTGGCGTCCACGAGGGGACGGATCGGAGCGACGGCGAAATTTGTGCCATATCGACTAACGGATGGTTCTGATGAACCACGGGTAACACTACGCGACGAGTGGTGCCGATGCCGACTCGTGTGAGCCAGTAGTCACGAACCGTGTCGTGCGAGGCGCGTCAGCTCGGTCAACCACGGCACGGCGACGTAGATGGTCGGCACCACGAGGATGGCCGCCGACGCGAGATAGGCGAGAGTGGCGACACCCGGGGTGGAACCGGGAGTGGCCAACCGGCGCACCCGCACCAGCGTGCTCGGCCCACCCGCGGCCAGAGCTCCCCGCGGCGCCGACGATCCGGAGCAGGCCACGAGAGCGCGGGCGAGGGGACGAGGGCCCGTGACGCGCACCGCGGAATCGTCCGCGAGCAGCTCGACCAGCAGCTGCACCGACCCCAGCGCGGACCGGCTGCGCACGACGTGCGGGAACGCCTGGTTGACGGCCATGAACGCCTCGAGAACGAGATCGTGCCGCGCGCGCAGGTGGGAGCGTTCGTGGGTCAGGATGGCGGCCAGCTCGTCGTCGTCCAGGTTGGACAACGTGCCCTCGCTGACCACGACGCGTTGCCGCAGTCCGGGCAGGCAGTAGGCGATGGGGTCGAGGCTCTCGAGGACCCGCACGTCGGTTCCGTGGGCACTGGTCTCGCCCGCACTGCGATCGAGGATGTCGACCAGCGTGCGGTGTCGCGCACGCCGTCGTCGGGTCTTGATCGCCACCAGGGACGTGGCCCAGACGAGCCGCGCACCGATGACGAGGGTGATCGCGAGCACCGTCACGTAGAGGATCCACAGCGGGAGGCCGAGGGCGTCGATCTCGGCCGTCGGCGCCGTGGTGGGCCGGCCGTCCGGTCCGGGGACGAGCAGCTGGCTCGCGATCGCGAGACCGGAACTGAAGGCCGAGAGCACCGCGGCGAGTGCGATCGCCTGCCACAGCACCAGGGCGGCGCGCGGTGTCCGGTGCGGCCATGTCGCACGGGACAGCATCGCGGGAACCGGTCCCGTCAGGATCAACGCGAGTACCGCGAAGACCAGTGCTGTCGGTGCGTTCATGTCCTCACCGTCGTGTGGGAGGGAGCGTCGAGGGTCGAGAGGTCAGGCGTTGGAGGAACCGTCGTCCTGCGTCTCCAGTGCCGCGAGGGCCTCCCGGAGTGCGGCGGCCTCGTCGGCGCCGACCCGACCCACGAAGTGGACCAGGGCAGCAGCGCGTCCGCCGGAGCGGTCGGCCTGCTGGAGGGCGTCGACCATGAGGCTGGCGACAAGCTCTTCGCGCCCATGTACCGGAGCGTACCGATGCGCGCGGTCGTCCCGCTGCTGGGTGACGAGCTTCTTCTTCGCCAGACGCTGCAGGACCGTCATGACCGTCGTGTATGCGAGCTCACGCTTCGACGCCAGTGCCTCGTGGACCTGACGGACGGTCTGCGGCTCCGAACTCGACCACAAATGTTCCATCACTGCTCGTTCGAGATCGCCCAGGCCTGCCATTCGTCAGATGATACGGCCACTCCGACGCAAATGCGTACTACACGATGTAGCAGCGGGTCGTCGCACGTCGGCGCGCGTCCACCGGCGCGGAAACACGCGTCGAGAACTTCTGCGCGACTACTGTTGCGCCGTGGCATTCGTCGACACGTCGTTGGTCAGTGGACCGGTCCCGATCGTCGTCACGGTCGTCGGAGTGCTCGGGCTCGTCTGGCTCGTGCTCGCGCGGCGTCGGCGGCACCTCACCCGCGCCGTCCCGGTGGCCGTCGCGGTGGCGGCCGTCCTCACGGTGGCGGCGTGGTTCGGCATCGAGAAGATCTGGCGGGTCTTCCCCGATCCCGTCGAGACGTCGGTCTACGTCTGGGTCGGTCTCGGAGTCCTGGGTCTGTTCCTCCTCGTACCGCGGATGCTGGCCGCGACACGGTGGTGGACCCGCGTGGTGACCGTGATCGCGACGGTGGCCGTGGTCGCGACGTCCGCGCTGCAGGTCAACCTGGTCTTCGACGCCTACCCCACCGTCGGTACCGCCCTGGGGATCTCGTCCGTGCAGGAAGTGGACGTCGACGACGTCACCGGCCGCACAGCGGACCCGATCACCGGTACACCTCTCGCGAGCGTGTGGACCGCCCCCGCCGACATGCCGACCGGTGGTCGCATCCTGGACACGCCGATCCCGGGCACGGAGTCGGGTTTCTCCGCCCGGAACGCGAAGGTCTACCTGCCGCCCGCGTACTTCACCGCACGCCGGCCGCTGCTGCCCGTCCTCGTGCTGCTCGCCGGCCAACCCGGAGCGCCCGACGACTGGCTCACCGGCGGCCGGTTGGTCCAGACGATGGACGCCTACGCCGCCGATCACGCAGGTCTCGCACCCGTCGTGGTGGTGGCGGACGCGACCGGGTCCACCATCGCCAATCCGCTCTGCGTCGACTCTCCGCTCGGCAACGTGGCGTCCTATCTGGCGAAGGACGTGCCGGCGTGGGTGAACGCGACCCTGCAGGTGGACACCGATCCGGCGCACTGGGCGATCGGCGGGCTCTCCTACGGCGGTACCTGCGCCATGCAGATGACCACCAACTACCCGCAGCTGTACCCGACCTTCCTCGTTCTCTCGGGGCAGCTCGAACCGACGTTGGGGGACAAGCAGCGCACGCTGGACGCGGCGTTCGGCGGAAGCGAGGCCGCGTTCGAGGCCGTGAACCCGATGAACCTCATGGCCACACGCCAGTACCCCATCAGCGCCGGCGCCTTCGTCGTCGGCGCCAGTGATCCCGATTACCAGAACTCGGCGAAGCAGCTGCTCGCCGCCGCACAGAAAGCCGGAATGGACGTGCGTTATGCCGAGGTCCCGGGTGGACACAGTTACGAGACGTGGTCTGCGGGCCTGAAGCTGGAGCTGGACTGGCTCTGCACCCGGCTGGGGTTGACGTCGTGACCGATCCGTCCGCCGCAGGATCTCCCGCGCAGGGTCCGGTCGCCCGTGCGCGGACCGACATCGCCGCGTGGTGGGGACGAACCGGTCGCCAGGGCGCACGGTTGTGGTCCACGATCGCCTACGGCGCCAAGGGGGCTCCGATCAGCCTGGCACTGCTGGCCGTCATGTGGGTGGGGCTGATCGTGCTCTCCCTCACCACGCGCAGCTATCGCAGCTTCCTCGACCACCACACCGCGCTGGGCATCGTTCCGATCGAGAACCTGCGGCTCTGGACCCCCGTCACGTCGGGGCTCTTCGCCGTGGGGGTGGCCGCCTTCGTCGTCGCCACCGCGTTGTTCCTGGTCGTGGCAGCGCCGATCGAGCACCGGATGGGTACTCGGCGCTTCGCGGTCGCCGTCCTGGTGACCCAGGTGGGCGGCTCGCTGCTGGGTCTCGCGCTGGCCGCTCTCGGGCAGTTGCTCGACGAGGGGTGGGGCTTCCAGCTTCATCTCGGCGTCACCTCGGGCCCCACGGCCTGGATCCTCGGCACGCTGATGGTGGCCAGCGCGAACATGGGAACGCTCTGGCGTCGGCGGGTGCGGGTGGGCCTCGTGGCGCTGACCGTCGTGATGGCCCTGTTCGGTGGCCATCTCGCCGACATCACCGCGCTCGGCTCGGTCGTGGTCGGCGCAGTGGCGGGTCCGTTGATCGTCGGACGATCCTCTCGCGCCATCCATCTCGCCGGTACCCGCCGCGAGGGTCGGGTGCTGGTGGCCCTCATCGTCGCGGCGTCCGCGATCGGCCCGATGATCGCTGCCTTCTCGCCCAATGCGGTGGGCCCGTTCGCCGTCCTGCGCGAACTGTTCCGCAGCCAGGAGTGGACGCTCGACGAGGTGAACCTGGTCTGTGGTGCAGATCCGGGGTCCACCGACTGCCGACGCGGGCTGCTCGATCTCCGACTCGGCGGAGTGGGACCGGTGCTGGCCAGCGTCATGCCCTCGGTCTATCTGCTGGTCCTCAGCGACGGACTGCGCCGCGGGCGTCGGTTCGCCTGGATCGGTGCGATGGTCTCGCAGGTCGTGCTCCTGGCCCTGGCGCTCGCCAACTACCTGATCCGCTTCGCCGATCTGGACAACGGCGACACGCTGTTCTACGGCGTCGCAGATCCGACGCTCTACCGCACCGCCGTCCCGTTCGTCGTCCCCCTGGCGGTCATGGCACTGCTGGTGGTCACGCGCACGAACTTCGACGTGTCCGCGCCTGCCGGTACGTACACGCGACTGTGGGCCACCGTGGTCGGGGCCGGCGCGGTTCTCGCCGTTCTCTACGTCGCCGTCGGCGCGCTGATCCGGTCCGGCTTCGACGGCAGCCCGGGAGTGCTGACGCTGCTCGGCGACTTCCCGCAGCGGCTCGTGCCCCCGGTTCTGCTGCAGTGGTTCGACCCGCCCTTCCTGCCGACGAGCTGGCTCGCCACCGTGCTCTACGAATGGACGGGCATCGTGTTCTGGGCGGTGCTGGTCGTCGCGACTGCGGGATCGTTCGTGAGACCGGCGTACGGCGTGGAGACCGACGCCACCGAGCGCGCCCGGGCGGTGCTGACGAGCAGCAGCGGCAGCGCCCTGTCCTGGATGACGACGTGGCGCGGCAACCGGTACTGGTTCTCGCCCGACGGTCGCAGTTACGTCGCGTTCCGGGTGATCTCGGGTATCGCTCTCACCACCGGCGATCCGGTGGGTCCGCCCGCGGACCGGGAGGCGGCCATCGTCGGCTTCTCCGAGTACGCCGCCGCGAACGGATGGTCGCCCTGCTTCTACTCGGTGACGCCGGACGTCGCGGCGATCACCGGCGCTCTGGGCTGGGAGAGCATCCAGGTGGGGGAGGAGACCGTGCTCCCGCTCGCGCATCTCGCCTTCACGGGCAAGAAGTTCCAGGACGTCCGCACCGCGGTGAACCGGGCGAAGAAGGCCGGTGTCGAGGCCGAGTGGATCTCGTTCCCGACGGCGCCGCTGGCGATCACGGACCAGATCACCGCGATCTCCGAGGAATGGGTCGCCGACAAGGGCATGCCCGAGATGGGCTTCACGCTCGGCGGCCTGGACGAGGTCGACGATCCGCAGGTCCGGTGCCTCATCGCCGTGGACGAGCAGCGCACCGTGCACGGCATCACCTCGTGGATGCCGGTGTACCGCGACGGCGTCGTCGTGGGCTGGACCCTGGACTTCATGCGCCGTCGGTCCGAGGGCTTCCGGCCCGCGATGGAATTCCTCATCGCGTCCGCCGCACTGTCCCTGCAGGAGGAGGGCGCGCAGTTCCTCAGTCTGTCGGGAGCGCCGCTGGCCAAGGTGGGCGATCCGACCGAGGACACGGCGCAGACGTCGACACTCTCGGGGATGCTCGAGCGTCTGCTCGACGTCGTGGGCCGCACGCTCGAACCGGTCTACGGCTTCCGGTCGTTGCTGGCGTTCAAGTCGAAGTTCCAGCCGGTGTACGAGCCGATGTACATGACGTTCCCCGATCCGGCTGCGCTACCGAGCATCGGCAACGCCATCGGACGGGCCTACCTGCCGGACGTGTCCTTCGGTCAGAGTGTCCGGCTCGTGAAGACGATGATCGACCGCTGACCGTCAGGCCGGTCGGATGCCGGCGCCCGCCCGGACGTGGCGGGTGCCGATGGGCACGATCAGCGGACGATCGGAGACCGGGTCGTCGATGACGGCCGCGGACAGGCCGAAGACGTCGAAGAGCATCTTCTCGGAGATGACCTCGGACGGCGTACCGCTGGCGACGATCGCTCCCTCGTGCATGACCACGAGACGGTCGCTGTAGCGGACGGCCAGGTTGAGGTCGTGCAGCACCATCACCACGGTCCGGCCCATCTCGTCGTGCATCCGGTCCACCAGGTCGAGGACCTCGATGGAGTGCGCGAGATCGAGGTAGGTGGTCGGCTCGTCGAGGAGCAGGACGTCGGTGCCCTGCGCCAGTGCCATGGAGATCCAGGCACGCTGGCGCTGTCCTCCCGAGAGCTGGTCGACGGGACGTTCGGCGAGATCCTCGATACCGGTGAGCTTCAGCGCACGCGCCACCTCGGACTCGTCGTCGCGGGACCACTGCCGGATCCAGGACTGGTGGGGATGGCGGCCTCGTGCCACCAGGTCCGCCACCGTCAGCCCCTCCGGAGCGATCGGCGACTGCGGGAGCACCCCCAGAGTGCGCGCGACGTCGCGGGTCTTCATGTGGCCGATCGCCTTGCCGTCCAGCGTCACCTGGCCCTGGCGCGGGGACAGCAGGCGGCCGAGAGCGCGCAGCAGAGTCGACTTGCCGCAGCCGTTGGGTCCGATGACCGTCGTGACGACGCCGGTGTGGATCTCGAGGTCGAGCCCCTCGATGATGATGCGGTCGCCGTAGCCGACCGAGATGTTCTCCGCGGCGAGACGGTGCGGAGGTGTGGCTCCGGTGATCTCCGGATGCGCGTGCACGCTCATACTGTCGCCTTTCGGTTGACTCGGACCAGCAGATAGAGGAGGAAGGGTCCGCCGAGGACGGACGTGACGATGCCGACGGGGAGCTCGACCGGCAGAATCGTGCGCGCCACCAGGTCGGAGCCCACCACGGTGACGGCGCCGGTGAGGGCCGAGGCGATCAGCGGAGGCTCGGCGCACCGGGTCAGCCGCAGAGCGATCTGCGGCGCGGCGAGGGCCACGAAGCCGATCGGGCCGGCGACGCTCGTGGCGATGGCGGCCATCGCGACCGAGATGACGAGCAGGACGGCCTGGGACCGCTGCACGTCCACGCCCAGCGAGCGGGCGGTGTCCGGTCCGAGCCGCATGGCGGACAGTCGGAACGACATGATCACCGAGCCCGCTCCGAGAACGACCACGGCGGCGGTGACGGGCCACACCTGCGACCACGTGGCGCCGGACAGCGTCCCGGTGAGCCACAGCTGGGCGCGGGTGACGTCGGTGATGTCGGCATTGACCAACATCCAGCCGATCAGCGCGACCATCATGGCGTTGATCGCGATGCCCACGAGCACCAGCCGCATGCCCTGCACTCCGCCCCGCCACGACAACAGGTACACCAGCGCTGCGGTGAGCAGCCCGCCGACGAGAGCGGCGAGGGTCACGCCGAGCGTGGCGAACAGGCCCACGGCCGTACTGGTGCCGCTCAGGACGATCAGCGAGATGGCGGCGACGCTCGCGCCGGACGTGATGCCGAGAATGTCCGGGCTCGCGAGTGAGTTGCGGGTGATCGACTGCATCAACGCGCCGGAGACGGCGAGCGCGGCGCCGACGAGCGCGCCCGTGAGGGCACGCGGCAGGCGGAGGTCCATGACGACGAAACGCTCGATCCGCGAGCCGCCGCCCACCAACACGTTCACGACGTCCGGGATCGACAGCGGGTAGTCGCCGCGCCCGACGTTCAGACAGAACACGAGGAACAGCACGATCGCGAGGGCGAGGGTGACGAGCACCCTGGCGGGGCGACGCACCGTCGACAGCGGTCCCATGCGGAAGGCCGGGCGACCCGCCACCGACGGCGCGGTCGCCGCGGAACGGACGGTCGGGTGCGCGGTCACAGCGACACCAACGTCCGACGGCGTACCAGGGCGATGAAGAACGGCGCGCCGATCAGCGCGAGCACGATGCCGACCTGCAGTTCACCGGGCCGCACGACGACGCGACCGATGACGTCGGCGAGCACGAGCAGGACACCGCCCAGCGCGCCGGCGAACGGGAGCAGCCAGCGATAGTCCGGGCCGGTGATGGCACGCGCGATGTGGGGCACCACCAGTCCGACGAAGGCCACGGGCCCACACGCAGCGGTCGCCGCGCCGGTCAGAAGTGTGATGGCCACGATGCCGACGACGCGCGTGAGGGTGATGTTGGTGCCCAGTGAGCGGGCGACGTCGTCACCGAGGCTGATCGTGTTGAGGGCCGGCGTGCCCGCGACGGCGATGATCAGCCCGATGACGATGAACGGGAGCACGGTCCAGAAGATGTCCGGCCCGCGTCCCGAGACGGAGCCGACGACCCAGAACCGGTAGCTGTCGAGGGTGGTCTGATCGAGCAGCACCACCGCGTTGGTCATGGCCTGCAGGAAGAACGCGATCGCGGCTCCCGCGAGGGCCAACGACAGCGGGTTGGCCCGCGCCCCGCCCAGAGACGCGGTACCGAACACGACGATGCTGGCCGCGGCAGCGCCGGCGAAGGCGAACCAGAGGTAGCCACCGGGGGACGTGATGCCGAAGAGGTAGATCGCCATGACGACGAAGAAGGCGGCACCGGCGTTGAGGCCGAGCAACCCGGCATCGGCGAGCGGATTGCGGGTGTGGCCCTGGATCAGGGCGCCGGCGACGCCGAGTGCGATGCCCACGACGAGTCCGAGGATCGTGCGGGGGAGGCGTAGCGACCGGACGATCACGTCGGTGTCGGTCCCGGTGGCGGAGAACAGCGCATGGAAGATCTCGGCGAAGGTGAGCGGCCGCGCACCGACGGCCACGCTCATGAGCGCGACGAGCACGATGGCGGCGACGAGGATGATCAGTCCGGAGGTTCGGCGTCGACGGGTCGCTGCCGAGGAGGTGTCCGGAGCGACCGGTTCGAAGTCCTCCGCGACCGCGACGGTGAGCCGGACCGTCTCGACACCGGGCTTCCGACGCAGCGTCAGAGCAGGTCGGACGCCCACCGCGTCACCGGTCTCGGCGTCCCGCAGCACGAGGGCGAACAGGGACTTTCCGACGCTCTGTCCGGCGCGACCGTCCCGGAACCCCCGGTTCCACACCAGCACACCCGCGGCCGCGAGCACCGCGATGACGCCGAAGACCGCGCGGTCGACCTGGCCGCCGCCGTTGTCGTCGGCGAGCGATCGGACGACGACGAGGCCGAGCACGAGGGGGAGCAGGACGACACCGACGTCGACCGCCGAGGCTGCCGCGACGGTCACCCGGCCGGGCGCCCGCCGATCCGCGTCGGCGATCGAGTAGTCGCGATCGGGACGAACCGTGGTGCCGGGCTCGGGGAGGTCGTTCGGGCCGGGGTGAGATGCGAGAGGTCCGGACGCGGTGTCGGTCACGCGGTCCTCCTCGATCGGTGTGGTGGTGTCTCTCATGGAAGGTTACGCAAGCCTAAGCAGTCGTGTGGCGGCGCGGTCTCGCGGTGATGCGAACCACACCCGGTTGTCTTCGATGTATTGGTTAGGCTTACCTTATGACTTGACCGGTCGCCTCGACCGGTCGGTGCGTGTCACCGTCCGGGCACCTGCAGACGAGGAGTTCCATCCGATGACAGTCACGATCGACACCGTCGTCTCACCGCACGATCGTCGAGCCGCGGTGTCCACCGCCTTCCGGCACACCATGACCGCTCTGCGACACCTCGATCCGGAGGCCCCCCGCGTGTACGCCGTCGCGGACATGGCCGAGCAGAGCAAGCGTCGCTGGTGGTCGTTCGCCACCGGGCTCGAGTCGGGCCGCTTCGACGCCCTGCTGCGCCGGTCGTCGCTCGACCATCCGGACCCGCGTCGTGCGGTGGACCAGGTGGCGGCCGCACTCGTGCACGCGGTCGTGGGACGGTCGGCCGCGGCGTTCGTCGGATGTGGACGGGTGTGGGACCCCGGCCCCGAGAATCTCTGGATCCATCTCGACAGCGACGTGGGCATCGACTGGGCGGGCGTGCGGGACACGGCGCTGCGCTCGGTGTCCGGCTCGGGCGCGACCGCGGGAACGGTGGTCATGCCGTGCGACGAGGCGCTCGCGGCCTGGACCGCGCATCGCGCTGCTCGCTCGCTCGAGGTCGCCGCGGCAGGGTTGTCCGCGCTCGGTCCTCTGGACGCCACGCAGATGAGCCGCATCGTGGGCGAGTCGGTCCTCGGCGCCTCGGCACGAGTTCCGTTGCTGGGTGGCGTGTCTCGTGACGGCGGCTGGCGCAGGGGGCAGATGCTCCTCGATGCGTTCGTCGACGCGGGGTGGCGCGTCCGGTTACGGCGACCTGCGTGACTTAGGCAAGGCTATCCTGTATAGTCCGAGCCACACGAACTTCGGATCGTGCCGACGTCCTGAGGGCTGCAGCGACGTCGGCGTCCGTGCCCCGGCGGGCCTCGCGACACACTGCGAGGCCCGCCGCTTCGTGTCCGTCCACGTGATTCACTGAACGCCATGAACGATGTGTCACCGTCGGTGTCGGACGAACTTCGAGAGCAGTTGGACAGCGGTTTCGGGAAGGTGCTGGGTCTGCAGTTCCGCGAACTGGGACCCGATCGGGCCACCGCGGAGTGGACCGTGCGCCCGGAACTCCTGCAGCCGTTCGGGATCGTGCACGGCGGCGTGCACTGCGCCGTCGTCGAGTCGCTGGCGAGCACGGCGGGCGCCCTGTGGTTGGGGGATCGCGGCCACGTCGTCGGAGTCAACAACACCACCGATTTCATCCGCGCCGCCCGCGAGGGCGTGCTCACCGCCGAGGCACTGCCCGTGCACCGCGGGCGGACCCAGCAGATCTGGACCGTCACCATCACCGATGCCGCGGACCGTCTCATCGCCCGCGGCCAGGTCCGACTGCAGAACATCGAGGACACGGGGCGGATCGGCGCGTCCTGACGCGCGTCCGGCGAGCGCGACGGCCAGGGTCGTGCCAGCATTGCCTGTCGCCGTCGTTCGCCGCGAAGGGAAGTGTCCCCCATGAGATTGTCTCCGCACGAGCAGGAGAGGTTGCTGCTCAGCTACGCCGCGGAACTGGCGCGTCGCCGGCAGCAGCGCGGACTCCGGTTGAACCATCCGGAGGCGATCGCGCTGATCACCGACCACCTGCTCGAGGGCGCACGCGACGGGCGGTCCGTGGCGGAACTGATGTCGTCGGGCCGTGAGGTGCTGACCCGCGCCGACGTGATGGACGGCATCCCGGAGATGCTGCACGAGGTGCAGGTGGAGGCCACGTTCCCGGACGGCACCAAGCTCATCACCGTTCATGACCCGATCTCGTGAAGGAGTGCGCGTGATTCCCGGAGAGATCATCACCGAGGACGGGTCGATCGAGCTCAACGCCGGTCGTGCGTCGCTCACTCTCGACGTCGTGAACGACGGCGATCGGCCGGTGCAGGTGGGAAGTCACGTCCATCTCCCGCAGGCCAACGCCGCGCTGACGTTCGATCGCGTCGCCGCGCACGGGAAGCGCCTCGACATCCCGGCGGGCACCGCGGTGCGGTTCGAACCGGGTATCGCTCAGGAGGTCGTGCTCGTCGACATCGGCGGTCTCCGCGAGGTTCACGGCATCTCGCTCACCCCGCCCGGCGCACTGGACGACACGACACCCCGGGACGGTCACTGATGGCGTACCTCGATCGTTCGCGCTACGCGGAGCTGTACGGACCCACCACGGGTGACCGGATCCGCCTGGCAGACACCGACCTGCTGATCGAGATCACCGAGGACCGCAGCGGTGGGCCGGGTCTCGCCGGCGACGAGGCCGTGTTCGGCGGCGGCAAGGTGATCCGCGAGTCGATGGGACAGTCGCGGGCCACGCGGGCCGACGGTGCGCCCGACACCGTCATCACCGGTGTCGTGGTGCTCGACCACTGGGGTGTGATCAAGGCCGACGTCGGACTGCGTGACGGACGGATCGTGGCGCTGGGCAAGGCCGGGAACCCGGACACCATGCCGGGAGTGCATCCCGGTCTCGTCATCGGGCCGTCCACCGAGATCATCGCCGGCAACGGCAAGATCCTGACCGCCGGCGCCATCGACTGCCACGTGCACCTCATCGCCCCCCAGCTCATGGAGGAGGCGCTCGGCGGTGGCATCACCACCATCATCGCCGGCGGCACCGGCCCCGCCGAGGGCACGAAGGCGACCACCGTGACCCCGGGTGCCTGGCATCTGGCGCGGATGCTCGAGGCCATGGACGGGTGGCCGCTGAACGTGGCGCTGCTGGGCAAGGGCAACACCGTCTCACCCGACGCGATGTGGGAGCAGTTACGTTCCGGCGCATCGGGATTCAAGCTGCACGAGGACTGGGGCTCGACCCCGGCCGCCATCGACGCGTGCCTGCGGGTCTGCGACGAGGCCGGTGTGCAGGCGGCGCTCCACTCGGACACTCTGAACGAGGCGGGCTTCGTCGAGGACACCCTCGGCGCGATCGCCGGTCGCGGCATCCACTCGTACCACACGGAGGGTGCGGGCGGCGGGCACGCGCCGGACATCATCACCGTCGCCTCGCAGCCACACGTGCTCCCGAGTTCGACCAACCCGACTCGGCCGCACACGGTCAACACTCTCGACGAGCATCTCGACATGCTGATGGTCTGTCACCACCTCAGCCCGTCCATTCCCGAGGACCTCGCCTTCGCCGAGAGCCGCATCCGCCCCTCGACCATCGCGGCCGAGGATCTGTTGCACGACATGGGTGCCATCTCGATGATCGGCAGCGACTCGCAGGCAATGGGACGCATCGGTGAGGTGGTCATGCGGACGTGGCAGACCGCACACGTGATGAAGAAGCGTCGTGGCTTCCTCGCCGGTGACTACCGTGCGGACAACAACCGCGCGATGCGGTACGTCGCGAAGTACACGATCTGCCCGGCCGTGGCGCACGGACTCGACGGCGAGGTCGGATCCGTCGAGCCCGGCAAGTTGGCCGACCTCGTGCTGTGGGAGCCGGCGTTCTTCGGTGTCCGGCCGCATCTGGTGATCAAGGGCGGCATGATCGCGTGGGCCACCATGGGCGACGCCAACGCCTCGATTCCGACACCGCAGCCGGAACTGCCGCGACCGATGTTCGGAGCGGCACCCAAGGCGGCGGCCGCCACGTCCGTGCACTTCGTCGCGCCCCAGGCGCTCGACGACGGGCTGGCCGATCGCCTCGACGTCGCGCGTCGACTCGTTCCGGTCGGGAACGTCCGCGGCATCGGGAAGGCACAGATGGTGAACAACGACGCGGTTCCCCGTATCGAGGTCGATCCGGACACCTTCACCGTCCGCATCGACGGCGACGTCTGGACCGAGCAGCCGGCGACGGAGCTGCCGATGGCGCAGCGGTACTTCCTGTTCTGATGACGAATCCGCATTCCGGTGTCGGCCTCGCCACGTTGCTCACCCTCGCCGACTCACGGCTCCCGATCGGTGGGCACGTGCACTCGGGGGGAGTCGAGGAGGCGATCGCCGAGGGACTCGTCCGGGACCTGCCGACGCTCGAGGCGTATCTGCTGCGGCGTATGCGCATCAGCGGCGCCGTGGCGGCGTCGATCGCTGCCGCTGTGGCCGCCGGTGTCCTGCCCGCGGACGCCGCCGATCGCGAGACCGACGCCCGCACGCCGTCTCCTGCGGCTCGCGCCGCGTCCCGCGCCCAGGGGAGGGGATTGCGTCGCCTCGCCGAGACGGTGTGGCCGGACCACGACTGGACGGCGGTCGGACGGCGCCCGCACCTGCCCGTCGTGGCGGGAGTCGTCGGTGCCGTCACCGGCGCGGGACCGTACGAGACGGCGTCCGTGCAGATCTACACGGCCATGACGGGCGCCGCCATCGCCGCCCAGCGACTTCTCGCGTTGGACCCGGGCGCCGTGGCGGGGTGCACCGTGGCGCTCGCGGCCGAGTGCGACCGGATCGCGGCCTCGGTCGCACGCGCGCTCCCGGCTCTGTCCGACGAATCGGATCCGCTGCTGGACCACCTCGGCGAACGTCACGTCCGGCGCGAACGTCCCCTCTTCGTCTCCTGATCACCCCACAGAAAGAGAGAACACCCATGCCTCCGCATCTCATCGACGGCGAGCCCCACTCCCACGCCCTGGACCGGCCCAAGCGCGTCCGCACACCCGGAGAAGCGCTGCGCGTGGGTATCGGCGGTCCCGTCGGATCCGGCAAGACCGCACTGGTGGCGGCGCTGTGCCGCCAGCTGCGCGAAGAACTGTCGCTGGCCGTGCTGACCAACGACATCTACACGACGGAGGATGCCGACTTCCTGCGCCGTCACGCAGTTCTGCCGGACGAGCGCATCACGGCCGTGCAGACCGGCGGCTGCCCGCACACGGCGATCCGCGACGACATCACGGCGAACCTGGACGCCATCGACGACCTGGTCGACGCCAATCCGCCACTCGATCTGATCCTCGTCGAGTCGGGCGGCGACAACCTCACCGCGACCTTCTCGTCCGGGCTGATCGACGTGCAGATCTTCGTCGTGGACGTCGCCGGCGGTGACAAGGTGCCGCGCAAGGGCGGTCCCGGCGTGACGTTCTCGGATCTGCTCGTGATCAACAAGACCGATCTCGCCCCCATGGTGGGTGCCGACCTCACGGTCATGGAGAACGACGCGGTGCGGGTGCGTGAGGGTCGTCCCACCGCTCTGATCTCGCTCACGGAGGATCCTGCCGCGACGGTGGTGCTCACCTGGGTGCGCGAGCAGCTCGCTGCCGTCGCTGCCTGACGTGACGACGCACGGCGCGCTGCGCTCGACGGTGCTCGTCGTCGCGTCGCGGAGCAGGTCACCGCGCATCGAGGCGGTGGGCGGGCTCGCCGTACGCCGGACCGGAGTCGACCGTGTCCACCTCGTCGGCTCGGCCGCGACCCCGCTGGGTGGGGACACCATCGACGTCCGGATCGTGGTCGAGGCGGGGGCGCGGCTGCACGTGTGCAGTGTCGCCGCCTCGGTGGCGTTGCCCGGGCGCTCGACCGACGTGTCGCACGCGTCGTGGACCGTGGACGTCGAGGACGGCGCCGAGGTGATCGTGGACCCGGAACCCACCATCGTCGCCGGATCGGCGGACCACCGATCGTCGGTGTCGCTGCATCTCGGCGACCGGGTACGCGCCGCCGTGCGCGAACGAATCCAGATCGGCCGCACCGGGGAAGTGGACGGCCGGTGGTCGGGTCTCTTTCGAGTCGACGGCGTGGCCGGTCCGGTGCTCCGCCACCGACTCGACCTGGGTAGGGGCGCCGCAGGGCACGACGCGCTCTTCGCGCCGACCGCGTCGATCAGTACGTTGACCTGGCCGGAGTGTCTGGCGGACAGTCCCTCCGGAGACACCGTGGCCGGTCTGGAGACGACGATGCCGATGGCCGGAGGCGGGACACTGTCCACCTGGCTCGGCCATCGGCTCCCGGTGACCCGGTCGGTCGCTGCGCTCTCGGCGCGGGGAGATCAGCCTGCGCGCTTGGCTTCCGCGGTCTCCGCCGCTCCGTCGTTCGCGGAGGGCTCCTCGCCCTGACGCTCCGCCGGTGTGGGTGAGGCGCCGGAGGCGGCCCGCTTCTCCGTGCTGTCGAGCTGCCTGCTCTGTTCCGCCGCATCGGCCGTGGCACCGGACTCGCGGTCCGCCGCCTTCGAGGTCGCCTCGACCGTGCGGGTGGGGATCGCCACGCCGTCGACGCGGTTCTCCTGCTCGAGCGTGTGGAGTTGCTCGATTGCGAGGCGCGCGAACACCTGCTGTTCGGTGGACGCCATCTGCGCCCGACCCTTGCCCAGGAAGGTGACGAACCAGGAGATCACCGTCGTCAGACGGTTCCGGTATCCCACCTGGTAGAAGAGGTGGAGTCCGAGCCATGCGACCCAGGCGATGAATCCGCCGAACTCCAGCTTGCCGACCTTGCACACGGCGCTGAATCGCGACACCGTGGCCATCGACCCCTTGTCGAAGTACGAGAATGGCTTGCGCTCGGACGGGTTCTGTCCGTCGAGTGAGGCCTTGATCTGCTTCACCGCGTACTTCGCGCCCTGGATCGCGCCCTGCGCCATACCCGGGACGTCCTTGACCGACATCATGTCGCCGACCACGAACACGTTGGGGTGTCCCTTGACGGTCAGATCCGGCTCCACCACGACACGGCCCGCGCGGTCGACCTCGGTGCCGTCGGACTGGTCGGCGAGCTGCTTGCCCAGCGGGCTGGCCTGCACGCCGGCGGACCAGACCTTGCACTGCGCCTCGATGCGGCGTTCGGTGCCGTCCTTGTCCTTGACGGTGAGACCGTCGTTGTCGACGCCGGTGACCATCGCGTTGAGCTGGATGTCGACACCGAGCTTGGTGAGGCGCTTCGCGGCCTTCTCGCCCAGCTTCTTTCCCATCGGGGGAAGCACGGCGGGCGCCGCGTCGAGCAGCACCACCTTCGCGTCCTTGGCGTCGATGTTGCGGAAGGCTCCGTCGAGCGTGCGCGTCGCGAGCTCGGAGATCTGGCCCGCGAGCTCGACGCCGGTGGGGCCTGCGCCGACCACGACGAACGTCATCAGGCGCTCGCGCTCGGCCGGATCGGTGGACAACTCGGCCTGCTCGAACGCGCCGAGGATGCGTCCGCGCAGTTCCAGGGCGTCGTCGATCGTCTTCATGCCGGGTGCGAACTCGGCGAAGTGGTCGTTGCCGAAGTAGGACTGCTGGGCGCCCGCAGCCACGATGAGGCTGTCGAACGGCGTCACGGTCTCGCGCTCGAGCAGCCGCGAGGTGACGGTCTTGTTCGTCAGGTCGATGGTCTCGACGTCACCCATCAGAACCTCGGCGTTCTTCTGCTTCCGCAGGATGACGCGGGTCGCGGGGGCGATCTCGCCGACCGAGAGGATGCCCGTGGCCACCTGGTAGAGCAGTGGCTGGAACAGGTGGTGGGTGGTCCGCGCGATGAGCGTGACGTCCACATCGGCTCGCTTGAGGGCCTGTGTGCCGAAGAGGCCACCAAAGCCGGAACCGATGACGACGACGCGGTGGCGCTTCTTCTCGTTCGTCTCGACGCTCATGTATCCGCTCCTAGATGTCTATGCGTTCTGAGCTCAACGGTAGTCTCCCCACCCCCGCGCGTCTCCGCGAGGCCGTCGTCAGGGGACGAGGACGTACTTGCCGCGCGGGTGGTGCGTCTGCAGTTCGCGGTGGGCGGTGGCCGCCTCCGCGAGGGGAAACGTCCCGGCCACCGTCACGGTGATCACCGATCCGGCCAACTCGAGCAGAGGTAGACGCGCCTCCTTGCGCCGTGCGGCGCTCTCGTTGTTCCCGCCGCCCGCGGACCGGAAACCCTCGTCGGCTGCCCGACCGAAGGCAGTGATGGTCACGATGCGCGTCCGGTCCTGCACCACCACCAGGGACACGTCGATCGCCTCGTCGGTGCCGGCCGTGTCCAGCGCGGCATCCACGCCGTCGGGCGCCGCGGTGCGTACCCGGTCGAGCAGACCGTCGCCGTACGCGACTGCGACAGCGCCGAGGGCGCGCACCGCGTCGAGGTTGCGGGGATTCGCGGTGCCGATCACCTGTGCTCCGCGGTGCAGGGCGAGCTGGACCGCCTGCGAGCCGACGGCGCCGGATGCTCCGTGGATCAGGACGCAGTCGCCCTCCTCTACGCTCGCGAGCTCCGCCATGTCGTAGGCGGTGGCCGCAGTGAGGGAGTACCCGGCCGCTTCCTCCCAGCCGAGCGCCTGCGGTTTCGGCAGCACCGCGTCGGCATCGACGAGAAGGCGATCGGCGTAGGCACCGTCTGCCAGAACGATGACCTCGTCGCCGACACGGACGGGACCCGCCGGTCCGACGGCGTCGCGCCCCACCGCGGACACCACGCCCGACGCCTCGCTACCGAGGTGCAGCGGGAGTGTGCTCTCGTCCGTCCCGAATGCGCCGCTGTAGAGCTTGTGATCGAACGGATTGACGCCGGCGGCGCGAATGTCCACGACGACCTGTCCGGGACCCGGTTCGTCGACCACCTCGTCGCGGATCGCCAGGACGTCGGGTCCACCGAAGGCCGTGGCGACCACGGTGCGTGTCGTTCTCGAACCAGTCATACGAGGACCAACGGTGCCCGGTGCTCCGAATGTTCCCCGGGAGTGCACCGCGTCGGCGGAGTGCTGATCCGACCATCGAGGAGAACCATCGTGCAGTTGGCAGTCCACTATCCCTACTTCACCCTTCCGGGTGGCTCCGCGGCCACGGCGGGACTGCTCTCCGACTCCGCGCGCGCTGCGGAGGACGGCGGGTGCACGCTGTTCACGCTCATGGACCACTGGTTCCAGATGGAGAATCTGGCGACCGCGCAGGACCCCATGCTCGAGGGCTACACCTCGCTGGGCTTCCTCGCGGGCCGGACCGAGAGCATCCGCCTGGGCCTGCTCGTCACGGGCGTGACCTATCGGCATCCGGGGCTCCTGGCGAAGACGGTCACGACCCTGGACGTGCTCTCCGGCGGTCGAGCGATGCTCGGCATCGGTGCGGCCTGGTACGAGCGCGAGCACCGCGGCCTCGGTGTGCCGTTCCCGTCGACGGCCGAGCGGTTCGAGCGTCTCGAGGAGACGTTGCGCATCTGCAGACAGATGTGGAGCGACGACGACGGACCCTTCGAGGGCACGCACTACTCGCTGGCCGAGACGCTCTGCGAGCCGAGGCCGCTGCAGAGTCCGGGTCCGCCCATCATGGTCGGCGGGTCGGGGGAGAAGAAGACACTCGCGTTCGTCGCGCGGTACGCCTCGCTGTGCAACCTCTTCGCCCCCGACCAGGAGACCGTGGCACACAAGCTCGACGTGCTGCGCGGTCACTGCGAGCGCGAGAACCGCGACTACGCGGAGATCGAGAAGACCATCATCACCTCGCTCGACCCGGTGGCCGACGAGGCCGGCTTCCTCCGGGAGATGGAAGGGTTCGCCGCGCTCGGAGTCGACACCGTGTGCGTGAGCCCGCAGGGACAGGACCCGGTGACCTGGACCCGGTCCGCCACCGCAGCCGTGGTCGACACACTCGCCGGATTGGAGAACTGACATGGACCTCCCGGGCAAGCACTTCCTGGTGACCGGCGCTTCCGGCGCTCTCGGATCGCGCATCACTCGCCGCCTGCTCGACGCCGGCGCCACCGTCACCGCGTCCGGCCGCTCGGAGCAGACGCTGGCCGGTGTCGACCTGGGCAGCGCGCACCTCGTGGCGTCGGACCTGACCCACCCCGCGGCCCCGGCCGACCTGATCGCGGCGGCCAAGAGCCACACCGGAACGCTCGACGGCGTCGTGATCGCCTCGGGCGTGGTGGCGTTCGGACCCGCGGCCGAGGTGGACGACGACACCGTCGACGATCTCCTGCTGGTGGATCTGCTGGCGCCACTGCGGCTGGTGCGATCGGCACTCACCGAGGTGGAGTCCGGGGGCGTCGTCGTCAGCATCAGTGGGGTGATCGCGGAGACGCCCGTCGGCGGGATGGCTGCGTACTGCGCGGCGAAGGCCGGGATCAGCGCGTTCGTCGAGGCGGCTCGACCGGAAGCGCGTCGGCGCAAGCTGCGGGTCGTGGACGTACGTCCGCCGCACACCGAGACCGGTCTGGCCGGGCGCGCGATCGCGGGCACGGCGCCCACCATGCCGGACGGTCTCGATCCGGACGCTGTCGCCGACCGGATCGTCAAGGCCATCGTGGACGACGAGAAGGATCTGGCGTCGACCGACTTCAGTTGAGTCGGGTCAGAGAGCGCCGCGGCGGACGGTGGTGGGCGTCGCGTTCCACCACCGTCGGCACGCACGAGTGAAGGCGGACTGCTCGGACAGTCCCACAGCGGCCGCGATCTGACTCATCGGCAGCGACGTCGTCGTGAGGTACCGATGGGCCTCCGTGCGGCGCACCTCGTCGACGATCGCCGCGAACGACGTTCCCTCCCCGGCCAATCGGCGTTGCAACGTCCGCGGGTGCAGGTTCAGCAGATGTGCGGCACCGTCGATGTGCGGTGGGGTGGTGCCGAGGGACTGCTGCAGGATGGTGCGCACCCGCGGTGCCACCTCGGTGGTGGGTCCGGCGCCCTGCCGAGCGAGGAAGGCCAGGGCCAGCCGTTTGAGGTTCGAGTCTCCGCCGTGGAGCGGTCGGTTCTGGAGTGTGGCCGGGACCCGGAGGACGGCGGCGGGACGGCCGACGCTGACCGCGACGCCGAAGAAGTTCTCGTAGACCGACACCGGAGCCGCCGGCACGTAGGGGAGCTCGACCGAGCGGAGTCCGTACGACCCGCCGACCAGTGCGATGGTGGCGCGGTGGAGGAACCCCAGCCCCATGTCGGTGCCCTGGACGGGCGCGACGACCCCGGGCTTCGTTCCGTACCGCAGCGCGACGATCCCCGGCGTCCCGTACGGGTCGGGTTCGGCACGCAGGCTGAGCGACTGGGCATGGATGAACAGGTAGTGCTCGGTGCACTCGAGTGCCTCCCCCACGGTCGAGGAGTTCTGGATCGCGAGTGCGAGCGGACCGAGCATGCCGAGATCCTGGCGCCGTGCGATCCGCAACCCCAGATCGGGGCACGCCAGCTCCGCCGCGGCGATCTCGAGAACCGCGGCCATGGCGACGTCCTCGACGAGGAGGTCGTCGGCGTCGAGCGCGTCCACGGGCAGCCCCGCCGCGACCGCGTACGCCTCGGCGTCCCCGCCCAGTTCGGCCACGGTCGCGCGGAAGCCGCGGAGACCGGCGGAGCGGATGGCGGGCACAGCGCTCACCTTGGGGTAGCTGTCGTCTGAAGTCAACTAGTTGTCGTGAGGTGTCAAGCCATCGGGTGGTGGCACGAGGACACTGGAGTCATGACGTCCACCACCGATCGACTCGACTCGTCCCCGACCGACACCACCCTCGAGCATCTCGACGTGATCGTCGTCGGCGCCGGGCTCTCCGGCGTCGGTGCGGGCTACCGCCTTTCGACGGAGCATCCCGGCAAGTCGTGGGCCATCCTCGAGGCGCGGTCCTCGATGGGCGGCACCTGGGATCTGTTCCGCTACCCCGGTGTGCGCTCGGACTCCGACATGTACACGCTCGGCTACCAGTTCAAGCCGTGGCGCGAAGCAAAGTCCATCGCCGACGGGCACTCGATTCTGAAGTACATCGAGGAGACCGCTGCGGAGTTCGGGATCGACGAGCACATCCGGTACGGGACCCGCGTCGTCGGCGCGGATTTCTCCACCGCGGAGGCTCGCTGGACCCTGACTCTCGACGTGACCGACGAGTCGGGAACCTCGCAGCAGCAGATGACGTGCGGCTTCCTGTACTGCTGCTCGGGCTACTACGACTACGCCAAGGGCTACAACCCCGACATCCCGGGACTCGACACGTTCGAGGGCACCGTGGTGCATCCCCAGTTCTGGCCCGACGATCTGGACTACGCCGGCAAGAACGTCGTCGTGATCGGCAGTGGCGCCACCGCAGTGACCCTCGTGCCGTCGATGGCGCGCGACGCCGGTCACGTCACGATGCTGCAGCGTTCACCCACCTGGATCAGCGCGGTCCCCGGACGTGACAAGCAGGCGGACAAGATTCGTGATCTTCTCCCGGCAGGTTTGGCGCACAGCGTGATCCGGGTCAAGAACATTCTGTTCAGCACCGGCTTCTATCAGTTCTGCCGGCGTCGTCCGCAGGCGGCACGGCGGCTCCTCACCAATCTCTCGACCAAGATCCTGGGCGACGAGAAGCTGGTGGCCGAGCACTTCACGCCCGAGTACAACCCCTGGGATCAGCGACTGTGCGCCGTCCCCGATGCCGATCTGTTCAAGGCGATGAAGAAGGGGAAGGCGTCGGTGGTCACCGACCGCATCGCCTCCGTGCGCCCCGACGGCATCGACCTGCAGTCGGGCGCCTCGTTGCCCGCCGACGTCATCGTCACCGCGACGGGACTGCAACTGCTCGCCTTCGGCGGTATCGAGCCCAAGGTGGACGGCGTGACCGTCGATCTGTCGAAGCAGTTCGTGTGGCAGGGCGCCATGATGACTGGTGTCCCCAACTTCGCCATCTGCATCGGCTACACCAACGCGTCGTGGACTCTGCGCGCCGATCTGACGTCGCGTCTCGTGTGCCGCGTGCTCGGGTACATGGACGACAAGGACTTCGCGTCCATCGTCCCGCAGCCCGACGGACCGCTCGAGGAGCGTCCGCTGCTGGACCTGCAGTCCGGCTACGTCCAGCGCTCGATCGACGCCTTTCCCCGGCAGGGCGATCACGGCCCGTGGCTGGTGCGTCAGAACTACATCCTCGACTCCGTCACCACGCTGCGGGGCGACCTCGGCAAGACCCTCTCGGGGACGCCGCGTCGGTCGGTGCGACGCGCCGCCGGAGTCGCCTGACCCGCCATGCACAGGACCACCCATCGTCAACTCAGGGGTGACGGTGGGTGGTCGACCAGGCACGTCGGTCCGGGGCGTCCTGGACCGACATCGGCCGCAGTACGGGAGTGAGCAAACAGGCCGTGCAGAAGAAGTTCGTGGCCAGACCGCACGCCGACGAGGCGTTGAACGCCAGCCAGGTTTTCGCTCGTTTCACCGAGCGCGTGAAGTACAGCCGCCGGCACGCGTTCCGTTCGATGCTGCGACGGCCGAGATTCTGGAACTGACGTTCCGCGAGGCGCTGCGCCTCGGGGCTGCTCAGTGGTCTCGGCGTGACGAGGGACCAGGTGGAGACCGACCTCGCTGCCGCTCTCGATCTGTCCTGAGAGCGGCAGCGCGTCCGTCACATGCCGCGGCGCATCACGGCGTAGTAGGCGGACGGGAACACGCGGGCGAGGATGTCGACGGTGTGGGCACTCGCGGCGATGAGGACCCGTCCCTTGCGCTTCTCGACCCCGTCGAGGATGCGGAGTGCAGCCTTGTCCGCGGGATAGGTGAGCAGTTTGGCGAAGGTGGCCTTGCCGTCCGCGATCTCCTTGTCCGTCGCTCCGGCGGCCGAACCGGCCGTCTCGGCGATGCGGGTCTTGATGCCGCCGGGGTGCACCGACGTCACGCCGATCGTCGGCGCCAGTTCGTGGCGCAGGCACTCGGTGAACCCGCGGATGGCGAACTTCGACGACGAGTAGGCCGACTGCCCCGGAGGCGCCACGATGCCGAACAAGCTCGACACGTTGACGATGTGCGCGCCCGTGGATCGGCGCATCGTCGGCAGCAGACGTCGGGTGATGTCCACCGGCGCATGGAAGTTGATGGTCATCACCGAGTCGAAGTCCTTGGCGGTGAGTTGCTCGAACGAGCCGCCGAACGCGATACCGGCGTTGTTGATCAGCAGGTCGATGCGCTCGTGCCGCTCGATCACACCGTCGATGACCACGCCGAGCGCGTCGAGGTCGGAGAGGTCCGCGACGACGACGTCGACGCTGCGTGCCGGTGAGGCGGACTCGATGGCGTGTGCGACGTCGGCGAGCCGATCGGCGTCCCGGTCGAGCAGGATCAGATCGGTGCCCCGTCGCGCGAGCTCGTGGGCCATCTGCTCACCCATGCCACTGGCGGCGCCGGTGACGAGCGCGGTGGCGCCGGGAAAGCGGAAGGGGGGCAAAGACGACATGACAACTCCTGAGCTCGGCGGTACCAACGTCTCGATCATCGCGGACGGCGGGCCGTCGTTCTTGACTTCAGGCGACACCGTCGTCGATCGCCCGCATCGAGGCCGTCGGGTCGCTACGGTGCACCGGTGACGCCTGACTCGACCGCTCCGCTCGCGTCCGGATCCGTGACGGTCCGCGCCGATGCCGAGGACGTGTACGCCCTCCTGACCGATCTCGACCGGCTCGCCGATCTGGCGGACGAGACGCACTCGATGCGGTGGGTGGGGAGCTCCGGCGCCCGTCCGGGTGCGTCCTTCGTCGGTCGGAACCGCAACGGTCTGCATCGATGGTCGACCACATGCACCGTGACCGCCGCCGACCCCGGAGCAACCTTTGCCTTCGACGTGCACTACGGCCCGTTCTCGCTGCCGATCGCGCACTGGCGCTACGACATCGACGGCGGTGGCGACGGCGGCGAGACCACGGTGACCGAGCGGATGTGGGACCGGCGGCCGCGATGGTTCGTCGGCGTCGGAGGACTGGCGACGGGTGTCCGCGACCGCGCCACGGTCAACGGCGACCACATCGCGGCCACCCTCGAACGGCTCCGGCAGACCGTCGACGGTCCCTTGGATTCGTAGGGTGCGAGTGCGGGCACACTGGACGCCATGACGGCACACGCGACGATCGGCATCTGGACCGGAACGCTCGACGGGGTCTCCGCCTCCGCGGTTCCCGACGTGGTGGGGGAGGTGGAGTCGCAGGGCTGGCACTCGCTCTGGTTCGGCGAGGCCTACGGCCGCGAGGCGCTCACCGCCGCGCAGATGTACCTCGGCGCCTCGTCGTCGCTGATCGTCGGTACCGGCATCGCGAGCATCTACGCCCGCGACGCCGTGGCGACCGCATCGGCGGCACGTACCCTGCACGCCGTCTCGGGTGGTCGGTTCGTCCTGGGACTCGGCGTGTCGCACGCTCCGCTGGTCGAGCGCATGCGCGGTCACAACTACGGCAAGCCCGTCGCGGCGATGCGGGAGTATCTCGACGCACTCGACAACGCACCCGCGGCAGTGGCGGGGGAAGAGCAGAACCCACCACGACTGCTGGCGGCGCTGGGTCCGAAGATGCTCGAGCTGTCCCGCGATCGCACCGCGGGGGCGCATCCTTACCTCGTCACACCGGAGCACACGGCGACGGCCCGCGAGATCCTCGATGCCGGAGACGGCGAGAAGCGCCCGGAACTGGTCGTCGAGCAGGCGGCGGTGGTGGACCCGGTCGCCGACACCGATGCGGAGGTGTGGGCCGAACGCGCGCACGCGCATCTGAACATCTACACCGGGCTGCCCAACTACCGGAACAACTGGGAGCGTCTGGGTTTCGGGCAGGACGACTTCGTCCGCGGCGGCAGCGAGAAGCTCGCCGAGGCGATGGTGACGCGCGGACTCGACGCGACTGTGGCCCGAGTGCGCGAGCACATCGAGGCGGGAGCCACCAGCGTCCTCGTCCAGGTCCTCGGATCCGCGATGAACGTTCCGCCGGTGGACGACTGGCGTCGACTGGGTGAGGCCCTCGAGCTCTCCCGTTGAGCTGAGGGTAGCCTTACCGCAAGCCTGCTCCACCAGTCGTCCCCGAAAGGTTCTTCATGCGCGTCTCCGTCGGTGTGTCCGTCGCGGCCACCGTTCTTCTGCTCGGAACGGCGGCGTGCAGCTCGTCGGACACGGACTCGGCGCCGGCCGCGGACGCGTCGGGAGCCTTCCCGGCCGAGGTCACCGACAAGTTCGGGACCGTGACGGTCGAGGGTGCGCCGGAGCGTCTGGTGACCGCCGGGTACAACGACCAGGACTTCGCGCTCGCTCTCGGTGTCACACCCGTGGCCACCCGCGGATTCACGGGGTACGACTACACCACCCGACCGTGGGCCCAGCAGCAGCTGAACGGTGCCACGATTCCCGAGGTGGGAAGCGACACACTCGATCTCGAAGGTGTCGCGGCCGCGGAGCCCGACCTCATCATGGCGACGTACGCCTATCTGGAGGAGCCCGAGTACCAGCAGCTCGGACAGATCGCCACGACGGTCGGCGACATCCCCGGCTCGGACGGGTCGGAGACCCCGTCGTGGCGAGACCAGTTGGCCGCGTACGGAACCGCCCTGGGCAAGACGGCCGAGGCAGAGACCGTGCGTGACGAGGTCGACGCGACGTTCGTAGACGCCACGACCCAGAACCCGTCCTTCGCCGGCCGCACCGCTGCGGTCGCGCTCTATCTCGACGGCACCTTCTACATCCTCGACAGCGGTGACCCGCGGAACAGGTTCTTCACCGACCTCGGCTTCGCGACGCCCGAGACCACCGGAACGGTGAGCCCGGAGCGCTACGACCTGCTCGATCAGCAGACTCTCGTGCTGCTGGGCGTCACTCCCGAGGACGTCGCCGGTGATCCGCTGCTGCAGAGCCTGAACGTGGTGAAGGAGGATCGCACCGTCTACGTCGGCGAATTCGGGACCACCGTGCCGGCCGCTCTCGGTTTCGCCAGCCCCCTCAGCCTTCCGTACGCGGTGGACGCGCTCGTCCCGGTGCTCGCACGGGCCTCGGACGACGATCCGGCCACCCGCGTCGGCACCGTCGAGGGCTGATCGGTCCTGCTCACGGGTCGGAAGGTTAGTGTGACCCGACGACAGGGGTAACCGTGGGCATGAGCATCGAGCAGTACGACAGGGACGGGGGCGGCCCGCCCGAGACCGAGCACTGGTCCGAGGGCCCGGTCACCACCCCGGAGCGGGACCCGTTCTACGTCGCGCCCGACGGTTTCGAGAGTGCCGCGTGCGGCGACGTCCTGCGCACCAGACCCGTGCGCATCGGTGTGTTCGGCCGGGTGCGGCAGCGCGTGCAGGCCTGGCAGCTGCTGTATCGCACCGAGGATCTCGAGCGCGTGCCACGCGTGAGTGTCACCACGGTCTTGCTGCCCGCCGGAGCCGTCCCCGACGCGACGCGACCACTCCTGTCGTATCAGTGCGCCATCGACGCCGTCTCCGGTCGATCGTTCCCGTCGTACGCGCTCCGGCTCGGGTCACGGGCGCGCGGCACGGTGCCGCAGTACGAGTTCCTGCTCGTCCTGCACGCCCTGCGTCTGGGTTGGGCGGTCTCGATCCCGGATCACGAAGGCGCCGAGGGGCATTGGGGTGCTCCGCTCGAGCCCGGGTACTGCACTCTCGACGCCGTCCGGGCCGCGCTCTCGTTCGACGAGCTCGGTCTCGACACGACCACACCGGTCGGACTGTGGGGATACTCGGGTGGCGGGCTCGCGTCGTCCTGGGCGGCGGAGGCCGCGGGGGAGTACGCACCCGAGATCGATGTCGTCGGAGCCGTTCTCGGGTCGCCGGTGGGTGATCCGGCGTCGGCGTTCTTCCGGCTGAACGCCACCCGCTACGCCGCGCTGCCGACTCTCGTCATCGAGGGTCTGCGGCGTACCTACCCGGCCCTGGACGACGTCATGCAGGAGTTCGTCACCGAGGAGGGTCTCGAGCTGCTGGCGTCGACGAACAAGATGACCACGATGCAGGCCATCATCGCGCTCCGCGGGTTCGACCTCGACGCCTACTCGACCATTCCCATCGCCGACGTCATGGCTCGTCCGGAGATGGTGACGATCTTCGAGGAGATCCAGCCGGGCCGGTCGGCGCCCGGATTCCCGCTGCTCGTCCTGCAGGCGACGCACGATCAGATCATCGCCGTGGACGACGTCGACGGGCAGGTGACGCGCTATCGAGACGCGGGTGCCGAGGTCGAGTACGTCCGCGATCGCACGAGCGAGCACATCACGCTGCTGCCGCTGTCGGTCCCGCTGACGCTCCGATGGCTCGACGACCGGTTCGCCGGGCGCCGACCGGGACTCGCGGCCACCAGGACCGTCTTCTCGGTGGCGGCGTCGTGGCGCAGCGCCGCGGGCTATCTGGCCATGGCAGGCTCGGCGGCGAGAGCGCTGACCGGGCTCCCCATCTCCGTCCGCCGCACCCGACGCTGAGACGACACCACCCCCGCACCGAGGACTCGGTGCGGGGGTGGTGTGGTGTTCAGGAGCGAGATCAGGCCAGTTCGAAGCGATCCAGCATCATGACCTTGTCCCACGCGGCGACGAAGTCCTGGACGAACTTGTCCTTCGCGTCGTCGCAGGCGTACACCTCGGCGATGGCACGGAGTTCGGAGTTCGAGCCGAACACCAGGTCGTTACGGGTGCCGGTCCACTTCGTCGCACCGGTGGCAGCATCCTTGGCCTCGTAGATGCCGTCCTCGGACGTGGGAACCCACTCGGTGCCCATGTCGAGGAGGTTCACGAAGAAGTCGTTGGACAGTGTGCCGACCTTGTCGGTCAGAACGCCGTGCGACGAGTTCTGGTAGTTGGCGCCGAGAACACGCAGACCACCGACGAGGACGGTCAGCTCGGGTGCGCTGAGTGACAACAGGTTCGCCCGGTCGACGAGGGAGTACTCCGCCGGCAGCTTCTGGCCCTTGCCGAGGAAGTTACGGAAGCCGTCGGCCTTCAGCTCGAGGTCCGAGAACGAATCGACGTCCGTCTGCTCCTGCGTGGTGTCCATGCGGCCCGGGGTGAACGGAACGCTGACGCCCGAAGCCTTCTCGAGTGCCGCGACGCCGCCGAGGACGACGAGGTCGGCAAACGACACCGTTCCGGAGAACGACTCCTGGATGCCCTCGAGCACGCGGATGACCTGTGCCAACTCGTCAGGCTCGTTGACCTCCCAGCCCGCCTGCGGCTGCAGGCGCAGGCGACCGCCGTTGGCACCGCCGCGCTTGTCGCTGACGCGGAAGGACGACGCTGCGGCCCACGCGGTCGAGATGAGCTGCTCGGTGCTCAGTCCGGAATCGAGGATGGTGGACTTGAGCTCGGCGATCTGTGCATCGTCGATCAGTTCGTGGTCGACGGCCGGGATCGGGTCCTGCCACAGCAGGGTCTCCGACGGCACCTCGGGTCCGAGGTACCGGCTGACCGGTCCCATGTCGCGGTGGGTCAGCTTGAACCACGCCTTCTGGAACTCTTCTGCGAGCTCCTCGGGGTGGTCGAGCCAGCGACGGGTGATCTGCTCGTAGATCGGGTCGACGCGCATCGCGATGTCCGAGGTCAGCATCGACGGGTGGCGACGCTTCGTCGGGTCGGCGGGGTCGGGAACCAGGTCCGCGCCCTCACCATTCTTCGGACGCCACTGATGTGCGCCGCCGGGGCTCTTGTAGAGCTCCCACTCGAAGCCGTAGAGCGTCTCGAGGAAAGTGTTGTCCCACTGCGTCGGGGTCGGGGTCCAGATGACCTCGAGGCCACTCGTGATCGCGTCCGCGCCGACACCACTCTGGAAGCTGTTCTTCCAGCCGAGACCCATCTGCTCGATCGGGGCGCCCTCGGGCTCGGCTCCGATGTGCGCATCGGGGTCGGCCGCACCGTGGGTCTTGCCGAAGGTGTGTCCGCCGACGGCCAGTGCTGCGGTCTCGACGTCGTTCATGGCCATGCGGCCGAAGGTCTCGCGGATGTCCAGTGCGGACTGCACGGGATCCGGGTTGCCGTTCGGACCTTCGGGATTGACGTAGATCAGGCCCATCTGCACGGCTGCCAGCGGGTTCTCGAGGCTCGTACGATCACCGTCGTAGCGCTCGTCGCCAAGCCAGGTCTGCTCGGGGCCCCAGTAGACGTCCTCGTCCGGCTCCCAGGCGTCGACGCGACCGCCGGCGTAGCCGTAGGTGGGCAGTCCCATGGACTCGATGGCGACGTTGCCTGTCAGGACGATGAGGTCGGCCCAGGAGAGCTTGCGGCCGTACTTCTGCTTCACGGGCCAGATCAGGCGACGGGCCTTGTCCAGGCTCGCGTTGTCCGGCCAGCTGTTCAGCGGTGCGAAGCGCTGCATGCCGGCTCCGGCTCCGCCGCGTCCGTCCTGCTTGCGGTACGTGCCGGCTGCGTGCCACGCCATACGGATGAAGAAGGGGCCGTAGTGGCCGAAGTCCGCGGGCCACCACGGCTGCGAGTTCGTCATGACCGCTTCGATGTCGCGCTTGACCTCGGCGAGATCGAGCGAGTTGAACTCGGCCGCGTAGTCGTAGTCCGCGCCCATCGGATCGCCGACGGCGGGGTTCTTCTTCAGGATCTTGAGGTTCAGTGCCTTGGGCCACCACTCGTGGTTGGTGCCACCCTCGACCGGCATCGGCATCTTGTCGTGCATGACAGGGCAGCCGCCGGACGCGTCCTGCGGCTGGTCCTGGTTCATCTCTTTTTCGCGTGTTGTGTGGTCCTCGGACACGAGTTTCCCTCCAAGAGAAGATGAATGAACTGATTTCGCGGCGCCTTCGCGCCTCGAGATCAGGGGCTGACGCTGGTGGAGCAGTTCTCGCACAGGCCCCAGTAGATGACCTCTGCCTCGTCGACGACGAAACCATGGGCCTCCGACGGAGTGAGGCACGGAGCCTCGCCGACGGCGCATTCCACGTCGGCGATGGTGCCGCAGGCGCGGCACACGACATGGTGGTGATTGTCGCCGATTCTGCTCTCGTACCGCGAGACCGAGCCGGACGGCTGGATGCGCCGTACCAGTCCCGCGGTGGTGAGAGCGTGGAGCACGTCGTACACGGCCTGGCGGGAGACGTCGGGCAGGGTGGCCCGAACGGCTCCGTAGACGGTGTCGGTGTCGGCGTGCGGATGTTCGTGCACCGCGTCGAGCACCGCCAGACGCGGGCGGGTGACTCGGAGCGCGGCACCACGCAGCATCTCCGGGTAGTTCGACGATGGGCTCACGTCGAACAGTATGCACGACTTTTCTGGAATGAGTCAGGAAACGGGGCGCGAACACCGGTCGAACGGCGTGTCGTCCGGCCCCCGCGGGGGCATGATGCGAGGCGACATCCAACGCTCGCAGGGGGTACGAAGATGACCGCGTTCCAGACCGTCGCCAACGCCGCGAACCAGGTCGTTCGACCTCTGATGCGACTGCCCGTGTTGTCCGCCGTTCTCGGGCGTGGCCTGGCCACCATCACCTACACCGGTCGACGGTCGGGCCGTGCGATCTCGCTGCCCGTCTCCTACCGGCGATCGGGCGAGACGGTGACCGTGATGGTCGCAGCACCGAGCCAGAAAGCCTGGTGGCGCAACTTCCATCCCGATCCCGCCCCGGTGACCGTCGACATCGCGGGGGACCAGCATCGGGGGAGCGCACAGGCGGTGGTCTCCGACAAGGGGGGCGTGCGTGTCGTGATCACCCTCGACAGCTGATCAACGGAGTACGACGAGCTGCTGGGTCGCGCGGGTCATCGCCACGTAGCGATCGACGGCGCTGTCCGCACTCGACCGGTCGACGAGATCGAACCCGAGGCCCTTCGCCGATCGTGCGCTCGACGATCGGATCCTCGCGGTGTCCGGTAGAGACGGCATCCCGATGACGCAGGCCACACCCTCACTCGTCGCGGCCCGCTCGTCCAGCACCGCCGCCAGGTCGTCGACGTCGGCGTGCCGGACGCCCACGCCGGTGGTGCGCACCGAGCGTGGCACGAGCGCGGCGCGCGCGCATCGCCGTCGCCCGTGGATCGCCGAGGCGGCGACGAGCGACATCGAGGACCGGGAGATCTGCTATGGTCCAGGGGGACCCGACGTTCCTGCGGACCGCCGCCCTGTCATCGTCGTCGAGCCAGGGTGCGCAGTGGCGTAGGTACGCCGGCACAGTCCAGAGGTCGGCGACGAGATCGGGAGCATCGATCACCGTCCACGACGACTCCACTCGGTCGCAGAGCTCGTCGATTTCACGCAGCGACGACGCCAGCTCGCCGGCCGACACGTTCGCGACGAGGCGGTCGACGAGGATATCGCCCAGAACCGCCCAGATCTCCTCTCGCGCATCGTTGTGCGGAGTCTCCGCCTGCGGTGCCGCAGTGCCGCGTCGATTCTGGCGAGGTTCCCCTCATCGCCGATCGTCGCGTGCCTCGGCCAACCGCCTGATCGCGGACGGCCCCTTTCCGTGTAGCGCGGACAAAGTCGCGAGGTTCGCCGGGAGGTCGTGCACCGTGCGATACCCCGCGTCGATCAACGCACCGGTCGCCGGCCGGCCGATGCGGACACCGTCGAACAGCGGTCCGCGGTCGACCGGCACGTCCCTCGTCATGCTGCTCAGCTGACGCCGAGAACCTTGATCGCGAAGATCAGAGAATCGCCCTGCTGGATGCCCGCGCGCGGCTGACCGTTGGGGTAACCGTCCGCGGAGGTCACCGCGACGCCGATCGTCGATCCCACGGTCTGGCCGGCGATGGCCTTCTGGAAACCGGCCACGACACCGTCGAGGGGGAATTCGACCGGGGCGCCGCGCTCGTAGCTGCTGTCGAAGGTGGATCCGTCGCGTCCGTTGACGCCCATGTAGCAGACGGAGACGGTGGCGTCCGCCGCGACGACGGGGCCGTCGCCGGCCTGCAATGTCTGCACCTGCGTCTCCGCGACGCTGAAGGGTGCCTCGACGGTGACCAGGGGAGCGGCATCGTCGGTGGACCCGGTCACCGCGATGCTGCCCGTGTCACCGTCGAGGTCCCACTCGGCCGCGGCACCGGACTCGGGCGCCGCGGTGGGGCACGACTCGGCAGCTGCGGTCGACGACGACCCCGCGGACGAGGATGCGGCGCTGGAGGAGGTGGCGGCAGATGGCGTGTCGTTGTCGGAGCTGCATCCGGACAGCACCAGGACGAGCGACGCGGACGAGGCCAGCAGGACACCGAGGGTACGAGAGGAGTTCACGCCCGACACGCTACAGCCGCCCGACTACTCGACCAGCCGGGCGAGTGCTGCGGTGACCGAGCCCCACCCTTCCGCGAACCCGAGGCTCGCGTGACGATCGCGTGTCGTCGGATCTCCGTGACGGACGACGGCCCGGTAAGCAGTGCCGCGCGGGTGGTCGGTCAGCGTGATCTCCGCTGACATCGCGACCGGCTGCGGCGACGCGGGGCGCCACCCGCTGTCGAGAGTGTTGGTGAACACCAGCCGGGTGTCGGGCTCGACTACTAGGAACACGGCGTCGGTGTGGGGCACGAATGTCGTTCCGTCGTCGCTCATCTCGGTGACGAACGCCCCGCCCGGTCGCACCTCCAGGTGGTCCACCCGAGTGACGGTGGGTGCCGGTGTCCACCACTGTGACAGCAACGACGAGTTCGTCCATGCCTCCCAGATGCGGTGACGAGGAGCCGCGATGACGCGATCGAGTACGAGGTCGAGGGCAGGATCGATCGGGAGCGCGGTCATGAGTCTTCTTCCGTCGGAGTCGGGGAGGTGACGAGTTGTTCGAGCCGATCCGTGCGGCTCTCCCAGAGGTGCCGTTGATCGTCGAGCCAGTCCTGGACGAGGTCGAGTCGTTCCCTGTGCAGAGTGCACGTCCGGACGCGTCCTACTTTGGCCGTGCGAATGAGCCCGCTCGACTCGAGACTGCGGACGTGTTTGAGGAAGGTGGGAAGCGCGATCGGGAACGGCGCCGCCAGTTCACCGACGCTTGCCGGACCGGCACCGAGACGCCGGACGACTGCTCGCCGCGTCGGATCTCCGAGGGCGGTGAGCACGGCGTCGAGTTCTGCCGTATGGTTAGCCATAAGGGTAAGTATTACAGGCGATCCGGGGTGTGGCGCAACCGATGACTTTCGACGTGTGCGTCGGTCGGAGTGTTCGTGGGCCGACCAGCGCCCACGGGGAACGAAGGAGTGCACATGCGCACGTTGATCGTCACCGCGTTCGTCTCGCTCGACGGCGTGATGGAGGCGCCTGGTGGAGAGGCCGGATACCGCAATGCGGGCTGGACCTTCACGGACGTCGAATTCGACGAGGCCGCGTACGAGATCAAGGGGCGGGAGCAGGGGGAGGCCGCCGCGCTGCTGCTCGGTCGCCGATCCTACGAGGCGTTCGCGCCCGTGTGGCCCACGATGGAGGACTTCGCCGGATACAACGCCATGCCGCGGTACGTGGTCTCGACGACGCTCGATGATGATGATTCGCGTTGGCCTGCAACGGTTCTTCGATCACTCGACGACGTCGCCGCGCTGAAGGAGACCGAGGGCGGACCGATCCTCGTGCACGGGAGCGCGACGCTGGGACGTGCGTTGGCCGACGCCGGGCTGGTCGACAGGTACCACCTGCTGGTGTTCCCGTTGCTGCTCGGCGCCGGCCTGCGCCTGTTCAGCGACACGGACAAGGGCGCCACGGTGCTGACGCTCGTCGAGCACGAGGTCTACGGCAACGGTGTCCAGAAGCAGGTGTTCGATGTGCGCCGCTGACGGGGAAACGTCATGCGCACACTGAGATTCGCGATGAACACGAGTGTGGACGGTTACGTCGCGGCGCCCGATGGCGACCTCGGCTGGAGCGTGCCGAGCGACGAGGCGTTCCAGTGGTGGTCCGACCGCGTCGACTCGACGGGCCTCACGCTCTACGGGCGGAGGCTGTGGGAGGCGATGAACGCGCACTGGCCGACGGCCGATCGGCAGCCAGGGGCGACGCCCGCGCACGTCGAGTACGCCCGTCGGTGGCGCGACATGCCCAAGGTGGTGTTCTCGTCGACCCTGGACGCGGTGGAGGGCAACGCGCGGCTCGTCACAGGTGACGCCGTGGCGGAGATCGTCCGTCTGAAGGCCGGCGACGGTGGCCCGATGGACATCGGCGGCGCCACACTGGCCGCGGCGGCGATGAGGGCCGGGCTGATCGACGAGTACGTGATCATGACGCATCCCGTTCTGGTGGGCGCCGGTACGCCGTTCTTCACGGTGCTCGACGAGTGGGCGGGCCTGGAGTTGGCGGAGACGCGGACGTTCTCGGGGGGACTGCACCTGATGAGGTACCTGACGCGGCAAGGGGTGGGAGATTCACGGTAGTTGACATAATGTCGATTATCGGCACAATTTGGTATCACCTGGAACCCTGCCTGAGCGTCGCACGTCGACCGACGTACCGTCGGTCGACGAAGTCCTTCCTGTACCTCACAGGTAGTGAGCACGGAAGGCGAAGATCGTGACTGTGGAACGACGCGTACTGATCACCGGGGCCAGCATCGCCGGCCCGACCCTCGCGTACTGGCTCGCGAGGTCGGGTCGTGCCGTGACGGTCGTCGAGCGCGCTCCGTCGCCTCGGCTCGGCGGGCAGAACATCGACATTCGTGGTCCCGGCCGCGAGGTCGTACGCCGCATGGGTCTGGAGGACGCTCTCTTCGCCGCGACCACGACGGAACAGGGCACCCGGTTCGTCGATCGACGGGGCGCGACGATCGCGGCGTTCCCGGCCGGTACGGCGGACAGCGGAGGCGCGACGGCCGAGCTGGAGATCCTCCGCGGCGAACTCGCGCGCATCCTCGTCGACGCGTCGGGACCGGACGTCGAGTACCGCTACGGCGACCGGGTCGTGGGCTGCGATCAGGACGCCCACGGTGTCGACGTGACGTTCGAGCACGGCGCTCCCGAGCGCTACGACCTCGTGGTGTTCGCCGACGGAGTGCGGTCCGGGAGCCGGGAGATCGTCTTTCCCGGCGAGGCCGTCACGCGAGATCTCGGGCTGTTCACCGCCTACGGGGTGCTCCCCCGCACCTCGGACGACGATGCATGGTGGCGCTGGTACAACGCGACCGGCGGACGTGTGGCCGGCTTGCGCCCGGACAACCAGGGCACCACGCGCTTCAGCCTGTCCTGGTTGTCGGGGCCGACCGGCCTCGAGCGGGCAGGGCAGTCGGAGGTCGTGGCCGCCCTTCGGGCGACGTTCGCCGGCGCCGGCTGGGAGACTCCCCGCATCCTGGAGTCGCTCGATTCCGCCTCGGAGCTGTACGTCGACCGCCTCGCTCAGGTCCACGCCCCACGGTGGTCGTCGGGCCGGGTCGCGATGGTGGGCGACGCGGCCTGGTGCGCGACTCCGGTGAGTGGGATGGGCACGACACTGGCCATCACCGGTGCCTACGTACTGGCCGCCGAACTCGCCCGCACCGATGATCACCGGGCCGCGTTCACGGCGTGGGACGCGCGGATGCGGCCCTTCGTCGACACGGTGCAGTCGCTGCCGCCGGGAACGCCGAGGCTGGCGCACCCGAAGACGGCAGTGGGGCTCGCGGTCTTCAACTCTGCTGTGCGACTGGCCGGTTCGGCGCCGGTGCGAGCGCTGGCCGGCAGGTTCGGCGGCTCGGACGACGCGAACCTCGATCTGAGCGACTACCGCTGACGCTGCTGGATGCGGATCAGGTTGCCCGCGGGATCACGCACCGCGCAGTCCCGGATCCCATAGGGCTGGTCGGTCGGTTCCTGCACGATGTCGGCATCCGCGGCCTGGAGTGCATCGAAGGTCGCCTCGAGGTCGTCGCTCGCGAGCAGGATGCCGCCGTACGTGCCCTTGGCCATCATCTCGGTGATGGTGCGGCGCTCGTCCTCGGTGATGGCGGGGTCGACCGCGGGCGGTGTCAGAACGATGGCGGTGTCCGGCTGCCCGGGCGGGCCGACGGTGAGCCACCGCAGGTTCTCGTACCCGACGTCGAGGCGGACCTCGAAGCCGAGAAGGTCGCGGTAGAAGGCCAGTGCGGCCCCCGGATCGTCCTGCGGGAGGAAGCTGGAGGCGATGGTGAGTGTCATGGCGACGACACTAGGTTCGCCTGGCGCGGTCCGCTTCTCGATTCCTGATCGGTCGGGTGACCACTTTCTCGACACACGACGGCGCGCCGGCCTCCGTGGACTGGTTCTGCTGCCGATACGCGGACGGGGACAGTCCGGTCAGTTCGGAGAACCGGGTGCTGAAGGTGCCCAGTGAGGAGCACCCCACGGTGAAGCAGATCTCCGTCACCGACCTCTCCGACCCCCGGAGCAACGCCATGGCTCGCTCGATGCGCCGCGTCATCAGGTACGCGTAGGGCGACTCTCCGTACGCGGCGCGGAACTGCCGGCTCAGGTGCCCCGCGGACATGTGCGCGTCGCGCGCCAGGGTCTCGAGGTTCAGTGGTGTGGCGTACTCGCGGTCCATTCGATCCCGTACTCGACGGAGACGACGCAGATCGTCGAGGTGTCGCGAGTCCGCACCGGTGTCGGTCACGCGTCCTCCTCTCAGGAATGCCGCAGCAGTCCGTGCAGTGCGCGCATGCAGAGATCATGCACCTCGTCGGCCGAGATCGACTGCCGGTCCACCCAGTCCACGCACACGGCGCGAACGAACGACACCCACCCGGCCACGGCCACCCGCGTCACCTCGTCTGCGCCGTCGTCGGGTCCCAGAGCCGCCAGGATCCGTTGCTGCTGCGTCTCGAACTCGGCCGTGAGGATCGCCTGGATACCGACGTCGCCCGACATCGTTCCTCGATTGATGGCCCGTAGTCCGTGAGCGTGATCGGTGGAGTAGCGGATGTAGGCGCGCAGTCCGGCGGACACCTGGTGCTCGACGGGCAGCGTGGTGTCGGGAGCCGTGATCTCGACCATCCGAGCGGATTCGAGCCGGATGATGTCGGCGAAGAAATCCCTCTTGGACGAGAAGTAGTGATACATCAGCCCACGCGAGACGCCGGCCAGGTCGGCAACCTCCTCGATCCACACCTCGTCGTAGGGCCGTTCCGCGAACAGTCGTGACCCGATCTCGAGCAACTGGTGCCGACGCTGATCGGGTGACAGGCGTTTGCGGGGAGAGGTCATGACCTGCGCCATGTTACGGGACTGCTCGTGATACTTGACACGCGTTCAGTAGGGGGTACCGTCCGCTGTTGTATCCCGGTTCAGTACGCCGGCCACCCACGCGAAAGGGTCCGACCGTGGTCACCACGATCTCGTCCACTTCTCCGCTTCCCCATCCCCCTCGACGACTCCCGGTGCTGGGCGACGTGCTGGGCGTACACGCGAGCACCCCGGTGCAGGACTCGGTGGCGCTGGCCGCGCAGCTGGGCCCCATCTTCGAGCGGGTGGTCCTGGGGCGCCGGTTCGTGATCGTGTCGGGCGCCGATCTCGTGGAGGAACTCAGCGACGAGTCGCGGTTCGTCAAGCACGTGGCACCCGCGGTCGCCGGACTTCGCTCGATCGGCGGGGACGGACTGTTCACGGCGTACTCGCACGAACCGAACTGGCGCAAGGCCCACGATCTCCTCCGGCCGGCGTTCACGCAGTCGGCCATGCGGAGCTACCACGACATCATGGTGGACGTCGCCGGACAGCTGGTGTCGCACTGGTCGTCCCGTGATCGGGTCGACGTCTCCTCGGACATGACCAAGTTGACGCTCGAGACCATCGGCCGCACCGGGTTCAGCTACAGCTTCGACTCGTTCACCCGCGCCGAGACGCACCCGTTCGTCCGGGCCATGGTGCGGACCCTGCAGCACAACCAGCGCCGCGCACTGCTGCCGCTCCCCGTCGTCGGCGACCTGGTGTTCCGGCGTCGCGAACGGCGGAACGATGCCGACAAGGCCTTCATGGCCGAGTTGCTCGACGACATCGTGCGGGCCCGCCGGGACGGTGAGACGAGCGGAGACGGCGATCTGCTGGACATCATGCTCCAGGCGGCACGCGACGGTGATCCCAACGCGCTGGACGAGGTGAACATCCGGCATCAGATCGTCACCTTCCTCATCGCCGGACACGAGACGACCTCCGGCTCACTGTCGTTCGCCCTGTACTACCTGTCGAGGCATCCCGAGATGTGGGCCCGGGCGCGTGCGGAGGTGGACGAGGTGTGGGGTGCGGACACGCCGTCCTTCGAGCAGGTGGCGAAGTTGCGCTTCGTCCGACGGGTTCTCGACGAGGGACTGCGCCTGTGGCCGACGGCCCCTGGTTACGCGCGCGAGGCACGCCACGACACGACGGTCGGCGGGCGTCCCATGGCCGCGGGCGACTGGGCCCTGGTGCTGATCCCCGGTCTGCATCGCGATCCCGTATGGGGGCCGGATCCCGAGGTGTTCGACCCGGACCGCTTCCTGTCGGCGAACGTGCGGGCCAGGCCGCCGCACGCCTACAAGCCGTTCGGCACGGGCGAGCGTGCCTGCATCGGGCGCCAGTTCGCTCTCCACGAGTCGCTGCTGGTGCTGGGCACGATCCTCCAGACCTTCGACGTCGCTCCCGATCCGGGCTACGAGCTCGCCATCGAGGAACGCCTCACCCTCATGCCGGCCGGGTTCGAGCTCGAGGTGGCTCGGCGCGACCGCAGCTGACGTGAGGATCCCGCACACTGGTCCCATGCGATCGCGCGGCAAGATCATGGAGGCCACCCTCGAGGTGATCGCGGAGCACGGTTTCGACGGCGTCACCATCGCGGGTGTGTCCGCCGCTGCCGGGGTCTCCCGACAGACCGTGTACTCCATCTTCGGCACGCGCGAGGTGTTGGTGACCCGCACGATGGAGCATTTGGCGGTCGAGGTCATGACCGAGATCCGGTCGCGCCTCGACGGCCCGGAGACCGTGCGCGACTACGTCGTGGAGATGGTGATCGGTGGTCGGCGGGCGGTGCGCGACATTCCCGCGATGGGAGCGCTGCTGCGGTTGAACGGCATCAACCCGGTGTTGCATCCCGATGTCGTCCAGCACGCCATTCCCGTCGTGCGAGATCTACTGTCCCCGCTGACCGCACTCGACCCCCGGGTCGCGGAGGTGTTGGACGACATCGTCCTCATCACCACTCGTCTCGGACTGTCCGTCGTGCTCTTCGACGATCCGTCCATCGCGGACGACGACGACCTCCGCGCCTTCCTCCTGCGGTGGCTCCCGGCGTCGATGACCGTGCCTCCGGAGTGACGGGCTTCACCTCGTGACCTTGACACCTGGTGCCGGAACTGTCTAACTTCAGGGCGCCTGCCGGGGGGTCCGCGCAGCGGGAAGGAAGTCGATGACACTGACACGCAGTCTGATCGTCGGAGCGGTGCTCGTGGCGTTGGTCGGTGTCGCACCCGCACTCGCCGACGCAGCCCCCGGTGACGACTTCTACTCCCCACCGACGGACGTCGCGGGTGCGCCGGGCACGGTGCTGCGCACCGAGCCGATGTCGCTCTTTCTCGCTGCGCCGGGAGTGGACGGTCGCTATCCCGCCACCGCGCAGCGCGTCATGTACACCTCGCGGACCGAGAACGACGAGCCCGTCGCGGTGACCGGAACGTTCATCGACTCGGCCGTTCCCTGGCGCGGCGCCGGCCCCAGACCCACCGTCGTGGTCGCTCCGGGGACGGTGGGGCAGGGCGACCAGTGCGCGCCGTCGCGGGCGTTCCCGCTCGGGCTGAACCTCACGACGGACCCGCTGTCCCTCTCGGCGAACCAGGAACTCGTGTCGTCGACGCTCTGGGGGTCGATGGGCGCGCGCGTCTTCGTGACCGACTACATCGGTCTCGGCACGCCGAGGTTGCACACCTACGTCAACCGGCCGGAGGAGGCGCACGCGGTGCTCGACGGCGCGCGAGCGGCGAACGCGCTGGCAGGCGACCCCGACTCCCCCATCGGTCTCTGGGGCTATTCGCAGGGCGGCGGCGCCACCGCCGCCGCCGCCGAGTCGGCGGCGAGTTACGCACCGGAACTGAACATCAAGGGCACCTGGGCGGGCGCACCGACGGCCGACCTGCTCGACGTGCTGAACACGGTGGACGGCACTCTCATCGGCGGCGTCATCGGGTACGCACTGAACGGAGTCCTCGAGCGGAACCCGTCGTTGCGGGCCCGCGTCGAGGAGCGCGTCTCCGATCACGGCAAGACGGTGCTGAACGACCTGTCGACCCAGTGCATCGCCGACACGATCCTGACGTATCCGTTCCTGCGCACCGAGACGCTGACGAAGGACGGTCGCTCGATGTCGGAGAACCTGAGATCCGTGCCCGAGGCCGGTCCCATCTTCGAGAAGCTGCGTACCGGCACCCTGCGGCCGTCGGCCCCGGTGTTGATCACCAGCGGCATCAACGACGACACGGTGCCGTACGGGCAGGCGCGGGAGTTGGCGGAGGAGTGGTGCGGCCAGGGTGCGTCGGTGACGTTCCGGTCGAACCCGCTGCCGCCGATCCTGCCGGGTGCGGTGCTGCCCAACCACTTCGGTCCGCAGATCATCGACGGCTACGGCGGTGCGGCCGCGGCGTACCTGATGGACCGGTTCGCCGACGTACCCACCGACGGGTGCGACATCGCCTGACGGTCGGTTCGGGTCACCGACCACGGTCGGCTCGGTCATTGTCGCGGACGGCGATCAGCCATAGTGTCACCGATCACAGTGGATCATTCGGCTGACTGAGGGGTACACACATGACGGTCCAGCACTCTCCGGAACGCACCGCGGCACCGACGCCGTCCGACGGAGAGGTGCACGCGGCCGTCGCCCGCGCGCGTGACGCGGCACTGTGGTGGGGCGCTCTCGATTTCACGGATCGCAAGGGGTGGCTGCTCGAGTTCCGATCCAGGATCGCCCGGACGTCGGGGTCGCTCGTCGACACCGTGCGCGAGGAGACGGGCAAGCCGAAGGACGACGCTCTGCTCGAGGTCATGCTGGCGGTGGAGCATCTCACGTGGGCCGCGAAGAACGCGCGACGTGTCCTGCGGGAGCGGTCCGTCTTCCCGGGTCTGGTGAGCATCAATCACGCTGCCTCCGTGCGGTATCAACCGATGGGCGTCGTCGGCGTGATCGGCCCGTGGAACTATCCGGTCTACACACCGATGGGGTCGCTCGCGTACTCGATGGCCGCCGGCAACGCCGTCGTCTTCAAGCCCAGCGAGCTCACTCCCCGCACCGGCACCTGGCTGGCCGACGCCTGGGCGTCGCTGGCGGCGCCGCACCAGGTGCTCCAGACCGTCACCGGCGACGGTCGGGTCGGTGAGGCGCTGTGCCGCTCGGGAGTGGACAAGCTCGCCTTCACCGGGTCCACCGCGACGGCGAAGAAGGTCATGGCGGTGTGCGCGGAGACGCTCACGCCGATCGTGGTCGAGGGCGGCGGCAAGGACGCGCTCATCGTCGACGCCACCGCCGACCTCGAGGCCGCGGCGACCTTCGCCGCGTTCGGCGCCATGGGCAACGCGGGCCAGACCTGCGCGGGTGTGGAGCGCATCTACGTGGTCGAGGAGGTCGCCGATCGTTTCGTGGACATCCTGACCTCCCGTGTACGCGACCTCCGGGTCGGCGACGCGGACGATGCGCAGTACGGACGCATGACGTTGCCGAAGCAGGTCGACATCGTGCGGGACCAGGTCGAGGACGCCCTGGCGCGCGGTGGTCGCGCCGTCGTCGGCGGACTCGAATCCGTCCGGGCGCCGTACGTCGATCCCATCGTGCTGCTCGACGTGCCGGAGGACAGCTCGGCCGTCGCCGAGGAGACGTTCGGTCCGACCGTGGTGGTCAACCGCGTCCGTGATCTCGACGAGGGCATCGAGCGGGCCAACGCCTCGAAGTACGGGCTGGGCGCGTCGGTCTTCACCGCGTCGAAGGCCGCGGCCGAGCGGGCGGCGGACCGGCTCCGCGTCGGAGTGGTGACGGTCAACTCCGTGCTGGGCTTCGCAGCGGTGGGCGCGCTGCCGTTCGGCGGAGTCGGCGACTCGGGCTTCGGACGGATCCACGGCGCCGACGGGTTGCGGGAGTTCTCCCGGGTGAAGTCGGTGACGAAGCAACGCTTCGCCGCCCCGCTGGGCCTGGTGACGATGACGCGCAAGCGGCGCGACGTCGCGGTCGCGCGCCTGTTGCTGACCAAGGTCTACGGGCGATGACCACCCTCCCCCGACCGCGCTTCGGGCGGTTCGGGTGGGTGCGGGTGATCGACGAGCTGGATCCGGTGGCGGACGCGGCCACCGTCCTCAAGATCACGGCGGGCTGCGAGTTTCCCTGGGACTACCAGCGCGCGTTGGAGTTCGCGCTGTTCCGCACGTACTGCGTGCCCACCATCTCGGCGTTGCTCCGCAGGACGGGAGAGTTCGAGCACCGCCCCCAGAAGCGGTACGACGACACCGCGCTGCTCATGTCGGAACTCGTGGAACACGGGTACGACTCCGAGCGCGGGCGCGCGTCGCTCCGCGCGGTCAACCGCATGCACGCGCGCTACGACATCTCGAACGACGACATGCTGTACGTGCTCTCCACCTTCGCGTTCGATCCGCTGGACTGGATCGACCGCTACGGGTGGCGGCGCCTGCATCCGCACGAACGGATCGCGAGCGTCGCGTTCTACCGCGAGGTCGGGATCCGGATGGGCATCCGGGACATTCCCGCGTCGACAGCCGACTTCCACGCCTTCAAGGTGCGGTACGAGCGCGAGCGGTTCGTCTACTCCGACGACAACAGGGCCATCGGCGAGTACACCCGCGACCTGCTGGCGTCGTGGTACCCGCGCCCGGTCCGCTCCGCGGTGCGCGGCGCCGTGCTGTCGATGATCGATCAGGACATGACCCGCGCCTTCGGGTTCGGCGACCCGGTCCCCGCCGTGCGCCCGGCGCTCGAGTCGGCGCTGCAGGCCCGAGGCCGCGTGGAGCGTCTGCTGCCCAAGCGGACGGCATCGCGGTCGGCGCAGGATCCGCGCAACCGGACGTACCCCGGGTACCCGCAGGGCTACCACCCGAGCGACCTGGGTGTCTGATCAGGATCAGCGCAGTCGTTCCGCGTCCTTGGCCAGGGTGACCAACCGGTCGCAGAGCTCGGCGAGTTCGGCCGCGTCGGCGCCCTCCGCGACGGCCGTGGCCACGTCTTCGGCGGCGCACCGGACTCTGAACGCGCGATCGGCGGCGGCACCGGCCTCGGCCTCCGTGAGCACCACGGCGTCGTCCGCGACGACGGTGTCCTTCAGCGACGTCCGCTGTTCGTAGGCGCGCTGACGGCAGGACTGACGGCAGTACCGTCGGCGCCGGCCCGCAGCGCCCTCGACCACCGGCCGACCGCACCACAGACACGTGCTCGGGCGCCGTGCGCGGGACCGACCGATCCCACCGTCCACAGTCCCGGATTCACCCCGCATCGACCCGACGATACCGACGTGCGCGGACCCTGCCGCATCACCGGTTAGAATGGGGTGTTCGCGTGCGGGAACGTTCCGCGCACCACGCGCGTTGAATTCGACGGACGCGACATGCGTACCACGATCGAGAGAGGACTCCACCATGGCAGATCGCGTTCTACGAGGTAGTCGACTCGGAGCGGTGAGCTACGAGACCGATCGCGACCACGACCTCGCGCCCCGGCGCATGGCTCGATACCGGACGGACAACGGCGAGGAGTTCGACGTTCCCTTCGCCGACGACGCCGAGCTGCCCGGCACCTGGCTCTGCCGCAACGGTCTCGAGGGCAGTCTGATCGAGGGCACCGCGCCCGAGGCCAAGAAGGTCAAGCCCCCGCGCACCCACTGGGACATGCTGCTCGAGCGGCGTTCGGTGGAGGAGCTCGAGGAACTGCTCAAGGAGCGGATGGATCTGCTCAAGGCGAAGCGTCGCGGCGCCGGAGTCTGACCGCCTCTCCCCTGTCGTCACCGAGGGCCCCGGAGCATCTGCTCCGGGGCCCTCGGTGTGTCTCGGGTCCGTCCGAGATCAGCGCAGGTGCTGCGCGACGATCGGTCCGATGATCGCGAGTGCCTGCGGATCGGTCATCGCGGAGTGTGCGACCGGCACCGCGTGATCGTGGATGGCACCGCGGACGTGTCGACGCCAGGCCGAGGCGGTCCGCCGTACGTCGTTCCGATTCACCTCGTCCTCGGTCGCCGTGAAGAACAGCACGTCGCAGTCCACGACGCCCGGTGAGTACCCGTGCGCCAGCGAGGTCCCGTTCACGTAGCCCGCGTACAGCCGCTCGAGGGTGTCGACGGTCATCGCCGCCATCGGACCACCCTCGGACCGCAGCGCGGCCGCCGCCTCCGCGACCGTCGGTTCCACGCCTGCCGGCAACTCGTGGCCGGTGAACTCCTCGATGAGATCCCGCACCGACGGTGTCGACTCGAGGTACTCGTCGGCGAGCACGTAGCTGTCGAGCATGGTCAGCGTCGCGACGCTCTCCCCCACCCGCTGCAGCTCGACGGTCATCGCGTGGGCGATGAGGCCTCCGAGCGACCAGCCCAGCAGGTGGTATGGACCGTGCGGCTGGATCGACCGGATCTCGCGAACGTAGTACCGGGCCAGCTCCTCGACCGTGTCGAACTCCTCGGTGCGTCCCGAGACGACGGGTGACTGCAGGCCGTACACCGGCTGATTCGAGTCGAGGTGGGCGAGCAGACCGCTGTAACTCCAGGACAGTCCGAACGCCGGATGAATGCAGAACACCGGTGACGCGGAACCCTGCGGGCGCAGCGGCAGCAGCATGTCCAGTGACGCCGTGGCCGTCGCCGCGACCTCGTCCGCCGACAGATGCGCGGTGTCGTCGATGCGCGCGGCGAGAGCTGCCGGCGTGGAGTCGGTGAACAACCATTGCATCGGAACCGCCGTGCCGAGGGTCTCTTCGAGTCGAGCGACCACGCGCGTCCCCACCAGCGACGTGCCGCCGAGTTCGAAGAAGCTGTCGTCGAGTCCGACTCCGGCCACCCCCAGGATCTCCTCGTAGACAGCGCAGACGGCGCGCTCGGTCGCGGTGCCCGGATCGCGATGCTCGCCGGTGACGGCGAACTCCGGAGCGGGCAGCGCTCGCCGATCGAGTTTGCCGACGGAGGTCAGCGGCAGCTCGTCCAGCAGCATGATCGACTGCGGCACCATGTAGCCGGGCAGTCGCTCCTGCAGATGGCGACGCAACGACGCCGTGTCGACCGACGACTCCCGGTGCGGCAGGACGTAGGACACCAGCACGGTGTCCCCCGAGGGCAGGACGTGGCCCATCGTGGTCGCGAAGTCCACGCCGTCGTGCACGTCGAACGCGGCGTCGATCTCACCCAGCTCGATGCGGAACCCGCGGATCTTGACCTGATGATCGGTCCGGCCCACGTAGGACAGGGTCGGGTCGCCGTCGGCGGACTCGCGCCAGCGCACCAGGTCACCGGTGCGGTAGAGGCGCTCACCCGGCTTGCCGTGCGGATCGGCGACGAACCGCGACGACGTCAACGCCGTCCGCCCGAGGTAGCCGCGAGCGAGTTCCGGTCCGGCGAGGTACAGCTCGCCGACGACGCCGAACGGCACCGGTTGCAGCTGGCGGTCGAGGACCTGCGCCGCGACACCGCGGATCGGTCCACCGATCGTGACCGGACCCTTGGGCACCATCGGCGCACTCATCGTCGTGACGATGGTCGTCTCCGTCGGCCCGTACACGTTGTACAGCGAGCGTCCCGGAGCCCAGCGCTCGACCAGTTCCGGTGGGCACGCCTCGCCGCCGACGAGGATGTGTCGCAACGACGTCGCGCTCGCCGGGTCCGCGGTCGACAATGCCGCGGTCGTGATGAAGGCGTGCGTGATGCGTTCCGATCCCAACAGGTCGCCCAGTTCGCGGCCGCCGTAGACCCCGGGCGGTGACACGACGAGTGTCGCGCCGGATCCGTACGCGAACAGCTGGTCCATGACGGCGGCGTCGAAACTCGGTGTCGCGAAGTGCAGCACGCGCGCCGTGTCGTCGACCTCGAATCGATCGCGCAGCTCGCCGGCGAAGTTCGACAGGCCGGCGTGGGTGACGACGACGCCCTTCGGTGTCCCGGTCGACCCCGAGGTGTAGATGACGTACGCGGGGTGCACGAGAGCGATGGGTCCGAGAAGCTCTGCGGGCGTCAGGGGTTCGTCGGACGTACGAGCCAGCTCGGCCAGGGTGTCCGCGTCGTCGAGCACGAGCCACCGTGTCGACGAGACTCCGTCCACGGCCGCCAGGTGCTCCGCGGTCGTCAGTCCCCACGTGGTCGCCGAGTCCGTCAGCATGTGACGGACGCGGTCGGCCGGGTAGTGCGGGTCGACCGGGACGAAGGCGCCGCCGGCCTTCGCGACGGCCAGGACCGCGACGAGGGAGTCGAAGGATCGCGTGAAGCCCAGGGCCACCAGTGATTCCGGTCCGACACCGCGCCGGACGAGAGCTCGGGCCACCGTGGTCGAACGTCGGTCGAGCTCGCCGTAGGTGATGTGGGCGCCGAGGTACTCCGCCGCGATGCGGTCGGGAACCCGACGTGCGGTCTGCTCGAACACCTCGGACAGGGTCAGCGACGGATCGGGATCGGTCTCGCCGCCGTGCACGGGCACCAGATGGGCTCGCTCCTGCGAGGTCAACATCTCGACGCTGCCGACGCTGCGGTCGGGTTCGGTGGCCAGGACGCCCAACACGCCCACCAGACGATCGAGCATGGTGCTCACGGTGGCGGCGTCGAACAGATCGGTCGCGTAGTCGGCGGTGACGGTCAGCCCCGCCGGCTCCCGGTCGTCGGTGCGCCGGTCGGTGACCGTGAACTGGATGTCGAACTTGGCGACGGCGACGTCCACCTCGGCCGCGTCGACGGTCACCTCGCCCATGCGGGCAGTCGTCGGAACGTCGTCCTGCAACGACAACATGATCTGGAACAACGGGTGATGGCTCGTGCTGCGCTGCGGGTGCAGCACGTCCACCAGACGTTCGAACGGAACGTCGGGGTGCGCGAACGCGTCCAGATCGACCGCGCGCACGTGCTGCAACGCCTCGGTCAGCGACGCGGTCGGCGAGACCCGCGTGCGCAGGACCAGCGTGTTGACGAACATTCCGACCAGCGCGTCCAGTGCCTGGTCGCCGCGGCCGGCGACCGCGGTACCGACGGACGTGTCGAAGCGGCCGGCGAGACGGCCGAGCACGACGGCGAGGGCGGTGTGGACGGCCATGAACAGCGTCGCGTTCTCCCGCCGCGCAAGGTCGACGAGCCGCCGGTGCGTGTCGACACCCACCGTGGTGGTGACCACCCCGCCCCGGTGAGACGGCACGCTCGGCCGCGGACGGTCGGTGGGGATGTCGATACGGTCGGGAGCTCCGGTCAACGCCGCCGTCCAGTACGCCAGTTGCGACGAGACGAGGCTCGACGGGTCGTCCTCGGAGCCGAGCCGGTCACGCTGCCACAGCGTGTAGTCCGCGTACTGCACCGGCAGTGGCTCCGTCGCGGGTGCCGTGCCGGTGGACCGCGCGGTGTAGGCGGTGAGCAGGTCGGCGGCGAGCGGCGCCAGCGACCAGCCGTCCGCGGCGATGTGGTGCAGCGTGACGACGAGGACGTGCTCGTCCCCGGCCGCCACCTCGAGCAGGTCCACCCGCAGGGGCGCCTGCGTGGTCACGTCGAACCCGCGGGCCGCGCTCGTGACGATCGCGGCCGTCACCGCGGAGGGCTCGGTCACGACGGGCTCCAGCGCCACCGGCACCTCGTGCGCAGGCAGGATCACCTGGTGCGGGCCCTCGGGCGAGTCCGGGTACACGGTCCGGAGCACCTCGTGGCGGTCGACGAGGTCGCGCAGCGCGGCCTCCAGCGCGGCGATGTCGAGCGGTCCCGTCAGGCGCACCGCGAAGGGCACGTTGTACGCCCCCGACGCCCGGTCGAACCTGTTGAGGAACCACAGGCGTTGCTGCGCCGAGGACAGCGGGATCCGGTCGGGTCGAGGCCGTGCCTCGAGAGCGGGGCCGGCGGACTCGGCGAGCCCGTCGATGTGCGCGGCGAGGGCTGCGACCGTCGGGTGCTCGAAGAGTGCCCGGACCGGAACCCGAACGCCGCGAGTGGAACCCAGGCGGGACGCGACCTGTGTGGCCAACAGGGAGTTGCCACCGAGTGCGAAGAAGCTGTCGTCGCGTCCGACCTCGACGTCGAGGTCCAGCACTGTCGCCACGGTCTCGGCGACGGTCCGCTCGGTCTCGGAGGCCGGCGCGTCGTGAGTGCGGTCGACGGCCACGACGACCGGGGCGGGAAGCGCCCGCACGTCCAGCTTGCCGACGGGAGTGAGAGGGATGCGCTCGAGAACCGTCATCGATGCCGGCACCATATGGCCGGGCAGAACGGAGCGGACGCCGCCCGTGACCGCGTCGACATCGATGTCGTGTCCGGTGGCGGCGACGACGTAGGACGCCAGCGAGGCGCGACCGGAGGCATCGGTGTGCACCAGAGTGTGCGCGAAGCCGACGGACGGGTCCCTCGTCAGTGCGGCGTCGATCTCACCGAGCTCGATGCGGAATCCGCGGATCTTGACCTGGGTGTCCGAGCGTCCGACGTAGTCGAGCCGGCCGTCCGCAGTCCACCGCACGACATCGCCGGTGCGGTACATCCGCTCCCCCGCTGTGCCGTACGGATCGGCCACGAACCGGCCCGCCGTCAGTCCCGCGCGGTCGAGGTAGCCGCGAGCGACGCCGACACCCGACAGGTACAGCTCACCCGTGACGCCGACCGGCACCGGATGCAGACGCGCGTCGAGCACCACGGCGCGAACTCCGGCGATGGGCGTACCGATGGTGACCGGTTCGTCGGCACGCAGTTCCGCGATGGCGGCGACGATGGTCGCCTCCGTCGGGCCGTACCCGTTGTACAGCGAACGTCCGACCGACCAGCGCCGCACCAGGTCCGCGGAGCACGTGTCGCCGCCCACCACCACGGTGGTGAGACTCGGCAGTGATCCGGCGGCGACGTCGACGGTCGCGAGCGCGGCCGGGGTGACGAAGGCGTGCGAGACCGACTCGCGGTCGATCAGTTCGGCCAGTTCCGCGCCGCCGTAGACGTCGCTCGGGGCGACGACGACGGTGGAGCCGACGCCCATCGCCATCAGGATCTCGAGCACCGACGCGTCGAAGCTCGGCGAGGCGAAGTGCAGGGTCCGCGATGTTCCGGTGATGCCGAACGTCGTGCGCTGCACCTCCGCGAACGAGGAGAGTCCCGAGTGCGTCACGGCGACGCCCTTGGGCAGTCCCGTCGATCCGGAGGTGTAGATGACGTAGGCCGGATGGTCGACACGCAGCGTGGACGTCCGGTCACGGTCGGTGACGGGTTCCGTCGACCGGGTCGCGATGTCGGCGACGGTGGCCGGGTCGTCGAGCACGATCCAGTCGACGTCCCGTCCTGCCGCCGGGCGGTCGGCCACGGTGCAGACACCGAGATCGGCCCCGCTGTCGGTGAGCATGTGGTCGATGCGGTCCGCCGGGTAGCGCGGATCGACGGGGACCCAGGCCGCGCCTGTCATCGCCACGGCGAGCATCGCCGCGACGGACTCCGCCGACCGGGTGAGCGCCAGGGCGACGACGCGCTCGGGTCCGGCTCCGCGTTCGAGCAGGACCCGGGCGAGACGGGTGGCGTCGGCATCGAGCTCGGCGTACGTGCGCGACCGCCGAGCCGTGACGTCGACGCCGTGGGACGGATCATGCACCAGCGCAGTGGTGTTCGCGTTCTCCCGCGCGACGGCGGCCCACAGGTCGGGCAGCAGTACCGGTGCGCCGGGACGCTCGCCGGCCCGTGTCGTCAGCTCGCGGGACTCCTGATGGGACAGGAGTTCGATGTCGCCCACGGTCACCGACGGGTCTCGGGCCACCGTGGTGAGCACGGCGCTGACACGGTCCGCGAAGGCGGCGATGGTGCTCTCGTCGTAGAGATCGCGCGTGTAGGTGACGCGGAACCGCCACGACCGCTCACCGTCGGCGTCGGTGCTCTCCGTGACGGCGAGCTCGACGTCGAACTTGCTGCGCTGCAGGTCGATCTCCGACGCGGTGACGGTGAGACCGCCGAGTTCGCCGCTGGTGACACCGTCGGACTGGAAGGCCAGCACGACCTGCACGAGCGGGTGCCGACCGGCCGTCCGCGACGGCGACAGAGCGTCGACCAGACGCTCGAACGGCAGGTCCGCGTGGGCGAACGCGTCGAGATCGGTGCTGCGGACCCGGCCGAGAAGGTCGGCGAAGGTGTCGGAGGGCGCCACGTCGGATCGCAGGACCAGGGTGCCGACGAACATGCCGACCAGCTCGTCCAGTGCGCGATCGCGTCGGCCGGCGATCGGGGTGCCGATCACCACGTCCCGGGTGTCGGCGAGCCGAGCGAGCGTGACCGCGAGTGCGGCGTGCATCGCCATGAACGTGGTGCCGCCCCGGCGCTCGGCGACGGCCGACAGGGCGGTCATCACAGCCGGATCGACGGCGAACTCGTGGACGCCGGCCCGGTGGGACGGCGCCGCCGGGCGGACGCGATCGCCGGGCAGGGTGCACTCGTCCGGAAGATCGGCGAGAGTGTCGGTCCAGAAGGAGAGTTCGCGGTGTGCCCGGCTCTCCGGGTCGGCCTCTTCTCCGAGCACGGCTCGCTGCCACAGGGTGAAGTCGCTGTACTGCACAGGAAGTGGGGTCCACTGCGGGGCAGCTCCGCGGGTGCGGGCAGCGTAGGCGACCATGACGTCGCGGGTCAGCGGTCCGAGGGACCACCCGTCCGCGGCGATGTGGTGTACGACGAGACCGAGCACGTGCTCCGTCTCGGAGATCGACAGAAGTGTGGTGCGCAGCGGGGTCTCGACCGTGAGATCGAACCCGCGACGGGCGAACCGGGTCAGCGCGTCCGCGACGTCGCCGCGGTCCACGACGGTCGTCGTGAGCGGTGCGGGTGCTGCCGGTGCGACGACCTGGTGCGGTCCGTGATCGCTCTCGGGGAACACGGTCCGCAGGCTCTCGTGCCGTTCCACCACGTCGGCCAACGCCAGTGCCATCGCGGGGGCGTCGAGGACGCCGTCCAGGTGCACCGAGAACGAGATGTTGTAGGCGTCGGAGGTGGGGTCGAAGCGGTTGAGGAACCACAGCCGTTGCTGCGGCGACGACAGCGGGATCCGGTCAGGACGGCTCGCCGCCGGAATCGCGACGAGCGGGATCCGCGACGCCGCACCGCTGTCGGCGTCGAGGTGAGCCGCGAGCGCCGCGACGGTCGGGGCCTCGAAGAGAGTGCGCACCTCCACCTCACGGCTCAGCGCGGCGCCGATCGCACTCGTGACACGGGTCGCCATCAACGAGTTGCCACCGGCGTCGAAGAAGCTGTCGTCCAGACCGACCCGGGGCACCGTCAGGACGTCCGCGAACACGCGGGCGACGGTCCACTCGGTCTCGGTGCGGGGCTCGCGATACGCCGCCTCCGTCGTCTCCGGTGTGGGCATCGGCAGCGCGCGGCGATCGAGCTTGCCCGACGGGGTGAGGGGCACCTCGTCGAGCACGACCACCGCGGACGGCACCATGTACCCGGGCAGGGTGCGGCGGGCGTGCTCGAGCACCGGCTCGGTTCCGGCGGCGCCCGGCGCGAGCGTGAGGTGCGAGACCAGGCGGGCGTCGGCCCGGCCCGCGTTCTGCACGCTCGTGACGGAGAACGTGACCGACGGATGACGCTGGAGCACCGCGTCGATCTCGGCGAGTTCGATGCGGTGACCCCGCACCTTGACCTGGTCGTCGGCTCGGCCGCGGAACACCAGTTCGGTTCCCGCGGTGGTGGTCACGGCGGCGACGACGTCGCCGGTGCGGTACATACGGTCACCCGGCGTGCCGAACGGATCGGCGACGAAGCGGGTGGAGGTCAGCGGCAGGCGCCCGAGGTACCCGCGGGCCAGCGCCGGCCCGGACAGGTAGAGCTCGCCGGGAACTCCGGGGACCACCGGGCGCAGACGACGATCGAGCACCCGCACGTCGACACCGCGGCGCGGGGCGCCGATGGTGACGGGCGAACCGGGTGCCATCGGCGGTGTCAGGGTCGCGACGACAGTGGCCTCGGACGGCCCGTACAGGTTGAGCATGCGGCGGCCGGGCGCCCACCGTTCGACGAGGGCGGGACTGCAGACGTCGCCGCCGACCCCGACGAAGGTCAGAGCGTCGAGGTCCGCAGGGTCCACCGTCTCGAGAGCAGCAGGGGTGACGAAGGCGTGGGTCACCCGCTGATCACGCAGCAGTGCGGTGAGGCGGTCGCCGCCGTAGACGTCGGTACCGGCGACCACGACGGTCGCGCCCGCGGCGAATCCCATGAGCAGTTCCAGGATCGAGGCGTCGAAACTCGGCGAGGCGAAATGCAGTGTGCGCGATCGCGGTCCGACTCGGTAGGTCGCCACCTGCTCGCGGGCGAAGTCGGCGAGGCCGCGGTGCGGCACCACGACCGCCTTGGGGGTGCCCGTGGATCCGGACGTGAAGATGAGGTAGGCCGGGTTCTCCGGGCGCACCCGTACGGGCAGTGCCGCCGAGGACTCGTCGGATCGGTGATCGACGGTGACCCACCGGACCGCAACGGGCAGTGCGGCTCCCGCGGCAGCGATGCCGAGGGACGCGGCGACGTCGGTGACCATGCGCTCGATGCGGTCCGCCGGGTAGCGCGGATCCACCGGGAGGAAGGCGGCGCCGGTCTTCGTCACGGCCCAGGTCGCGACGATCGAGTCGATCGAGCGCTCGAGACACACGGGCACGATCGATTCCGGGCCGACTCCCTCGGCGATCAACGCGTGCGCCAGCAGGTCCGACGCGTCGTCGAGTTCGCCGTACGTGACGGAGCCGTCCGCCGTGACGACGGCGGTGGCGGACGGATCGCGCCGCGCGGCCGAGACGAGGATGTCGGCGAGCGACGAGGTGGGCCCGGCTGCCGCGCCCACGAGGACGGCAGGAGCGTCGGTGGACGTGGACAGGTCGATGTCGCCGATCGCTCGGGTGGGATCCACCGCGACCGATCGCATGACGGACACCAGTCGCTGCGCCATCGTCGCGGCTGTCGCGTCGTCGAACAGATCGCGGGCGTAGCCCAGGCGCGCATCGACCCCGTCGGGCCGACCGTCGACCGTGGTGCGCTCCGAGAGCTGCAGTGTGAGGTCGAACTTGGCTGTGCGGGAGTCGATTTCGGCGACCTCGACATCCAGTCCGGCCATCTCGACGCGGACCGGCGCGAGGTTCTCGAAGGAGAGAACGACCTGGAACAGCGGGTGGCGCGACGTCGAGCGTTCCGGTGCCACCGCGTCGACGACACGCTCGAACGGGACGTCCGCGCGGGCGAACGCCTCGAGGTCGTGATCGCGTACCTCGCGGAGGAGGTCGGTGAACGGGACGTGCGGCGCGGGCGTCGACCGCAGCACCAGTGTGTTGACGAACATGCCGACGAGTCCGTCGAGCGCGCGGTGGCCGCGACCGGCGATGGGCGACCCGATCGCGACGTCGTCCGAGTCCGCGAGCCGTCCCAGCAGCGCGGACAGTGCCGCGTGCAACACCATGAACAGGCTGGCCGAGGTGTCCGATGCGAGCACGAGGAGCTGCTGGTGCAGATCGGCGTCGATGTGGAAGTCGTGGGCGCCGCCGCGGTGCGACGGTGCAGCGGGACGGGGGCGATCCGTCGGCAGCTCGAGCGTGTCGGGCAGGCCGTCCAACCGCGCGGTCCAGTAGTCGATCTGACTGCGCAGGATCGAGGTCGGATCGTTCTCGTCTCCGAGTGCGGCGTGCTGCCAGAGCGTGAAGTCCGCGTACTGCACGTCGAGCGGTGCCCACAGCGGCGCACTCCCCTGCGTCCGCGCAGCGTAGGCGGTCATGACACCGGTCGCGAGGGGGCCGAAGGAGAACCCGTCCGACGCGATGTGGTGCAGCACCACGGCCAGCGTGTGCGACGTCGGCGAGGTGCGGAACAGGCGGACACGGACCGGGTGCTCCCGCGTGACGTCGAATCCGTGAGACGCGAACTCCCGCACGGTGTCGGCCAGCGCCGAGTCGTCGGTGTCGATCGGCGCGAGGTCGTGGTGCGCGGGGTCCTGCACCACCTGGTGCGGACCGTCGGCGGAGTCGGGATACACGGTGCGCAGCGTCTCGTGGCGCTCCAGGACGTCGGCGAGCGCGACACTCAGAGCGTCCGCGTCGAGGTCGCCGTGCAACGTGATGGCGAACGGCATGTTGTACGCCGGGGACGCCGAGTCGAACCGGTTCAGGAACCACAGTCGCTGTTGGGCGAGCGAGAGGGGAATGCGATCCGGGCGAGGTCCTGCGACCAGCGGCGGCCCGGTGGTGACCACGGGCGCATGGGCGACGCGATCCGCCAGACGTGCCACGGTCGGCGCCTCGAAGAGGTCCTTGATGCCCACGTCGGCACCGAGCTCGGCGCTGATGCGGGAGACCACGCGCGTGGCCAGCAGCGAGTTGCCGCCGATCTCGAAGAAGCTGTCGTGGACACCGGGAGCGGGGACGTCCAGCACGTCGGCGATGGTCTCGGCGATGCGTCGCTCGACCTCTGTGCGCGGCGGGACCGAGGGCACGTCGGCCCGGCGGCGCACCGGTTCCGGCAGTGCCTTGCGGTCGACCTTGCCGTTGGCGCTCAACGGAAGTGCGTCGAGAACGATCACCAGCGACGGCACCATGTAGGACGGGAGGCGGTCGGCGACGGTCGCGGCGACAGCGCGGACCTCGACGCTCGCCGCGTCGGTGCCGGGCTCGGGTGCGACGTACGCGACGAGCGTGGTCTCGCCGCGCTCGTCGACGTGGGCCACGGCCACCGCGTGGTGCACGGCGGGATGCGCGACCAGAGCCGCCTCGACGTCGCCGAGCTCGATCCGCAGTCCGCGGATCTTGACCTGGAAGTCGGTGCGGCCCAGGTACTCGACGGCGCCGTCGGCCCGCCAACGCGCCAGGTCGCCGGTGCGGTACATGCGGGTGCCGTGCGCCGACAGCGGGTCGGCGACGAACCGGTCGGCGCTCAGATCGGGCCGACCGACGTAGCCACGGGCGAGCTGGTCGCCCGCGAGGTAGAGCTCGCCCGCCGTTCCCACCGGAACCGGCTCGAGCCGGGCGTCGAGGATCTGCAACGCGGTGTTCCACACCGGCCGTCCGATCGGCACCGTGACGGCGTCGGCGTCGGTCACTTTCCAGTAGGTGACGTCGACGGCGGCCTCGGTCGGCCCGTAGAGGTTGTGCAGCGCGGACCCGGTGAGCGAGCGGAATGCCGATGCCGTCTCCGCGGGCAGTGCCTCACCGCTGCAGAACACCTGACGCAGGTCACCGAGCCGGGCGTCGGACGCGCGCAGTTCAGCGACGAAGGCGCTGAGCATCGAGGGCACGAAATGTGCCGTGGTGACGCCTGATCCGGCGATGATCGAGGCGAGGTAGCGCGGGTCGCGATGCCCGTCGGGCTCCGCGATCACCAGGCGGGCGCCGACCTGGAGCGGCCAGAAGAACTCCCACACCGAGACGTCGAACGTCGCCGGAGTCTTCTGCAACACGGCGTCGTCGGCGCCGAGGTAGTACTCGTTCTGCATCCACAGCAATCGGTTGACGATCGCCTGGTGCGACACCCCGACACCCTTGGGGCGGCCCGTGGAACCCGACGTGAAGATCACGTACGCCAGCGAATCGGGTCGCAGAGTCGCCGTGCGTTCACTGTCGCCGACCGGTGTGTCGGCGAGTCCGGCGAGATCGAGCGTGTCGACGTCGACGCGCGCAGCGGTGTCGGGCAGGACGACACCCTGCGTGGACACCGTCAGCACGCACGCGGGCCGGGCGGTGTCGAGGACGTGGCCGAGACGCTCGGCGGGATGATCGGGGTCGAGCGGTACGTAGGCGCCGCCGGCCTTCTCGATCGCGTACATCGCGACGACGAGGTCGAGCGAGCGCTGCATGGCCAGGCCCACGAGCACGTCGGGTCCGACGCCGCGGGCGATCAACGCCCGCGCCAGGCGGGACGAGCGACGATCGAGTTCCGCGTACGTCAGTGCGGTGCCGGCGAACTCCAGGGCCGTCGCGTCCGGGGTGCGCCGCACCTGTGCGTCGAACAGCGCGGGCAGCGTGGTCCGCGGAACGCTCACGGCTGTGTCGTTGAACTCGGTGACCACACGGTCGTACTCGTCGGGCAGCACGACGTCGAGACCGGAGACGCGAGTTCGTGCCCCGCGTCCCAGGAAGTTCTCGAAGAAGGCGAGGAACCGCCGATGATGGGCGGCGAGGGTGTCCTCGTCGTACAGCGACGGGTTGCCCTCGAAGTCGATGTTCAGCGAGTTGCCGCCGCTGTTGTAGACGTTGAAGGTGAAGTCCTCGATGGGACCGCTGGAGAGCAGGTGCAGCCGGCCCACCAGATCGCCCAGACCGACGGTCCAGTCGAACAGCATGATGTTCACCATGGGTCCGAAGAACCCGCGGTGCATGGTCGAGCTGCCGTGGTCGCGGCGGATGTCCTCGTGGCGATACTTCTGGTGGCGCAGCGCACCGGTGATCTCGAGGGTCACCGACGACACCAGGTCGCCGATGTTCATGTCGGGCGAGATGTGCACGCGGATCGGTACGACGTTGGACACCATGCCGCCCGAGCGGCGCAGCGCCGCGGTGGTGCGGACGGACACCGGCAGACTCATGACGACGTCGGCGCGCCCGGTGACCCGGTGCAGGTAGGCGGCGAAGGACGCGGCCACGACGGCAGCGGCACTGGCGTCGAATCGCTCCTCCGCGGAGGTGAGCATGTCGCCGACGGTCTCGTCGGTGACACCGTTGAGTCGCAGGCGACTCGGCGCGGCCGGGGCGGTGCGATCGGCGAGGGAGAAGGTGTCCGGCAGACCCTGGAGCGTGTCCTGCCAGAAGGCGCGGTCGGTCTCGAACCTGGTGGAGGTGCGGTACGCGCGTTCTGCCGCGTAGAGCGTGGCCAGGTCGCCGGCTTTACTGTCCGGGGTGGGAACACCGGCCTGCTCGTTGGTGTACAGCTCGGCGACGCGCTTCATGGCGGTGACGGCGCCGTATCCGTCACCGGCGATGTGGTGCATGCGGGTGTACCAGAAGTAGCGGTGGTCCTCGACGCGGAAGACGACGTTGACGGTCAGCGGATCGCGGTCCAGATCGACCGGGGAGCGCATCTCCTTCTGCATCCAGGCCAGGGCCGCGGCGATCGGGTCCGCCTCGGACCGGACGTCGAGCCGAGTGGTGCGCACGGTGGCTGCCGGGTCGACGACCTGATACGGCTGACCGTCGATCTCCACGAGCCTGATCTCGCCGGACTGGAGTTCCGCGGCCGCGCGGGCACCCACGCGCTCGAGCAGGTCGATGTCGAGGTCACCCTGCACGTCGACGTACTGCGCGACGGTGAGGGGAACCTCGGGAGCGAGCTTCTGGGCGAACCACAGGCTGGCCTGCGCCGGGGAGAGCGGGAAGGGATCGGACGCTGTCCGGTTCACGGTAGGTGTCGTGTCGGCCGGTTCGGTGGTTCTCGGTGCGCTGTCCGACGTCGTCATCGTTCGCTCCTCCTCGTCGGTCCCGTGGCCGAGGAGCGGTCCTGCTCCCCGGGCTGTGCGAGACGACGCACACTTCCACCGAACGGACGCAGAAAGCATCGACGCCGCGGCCGATTCGGCCGCACGTCTGCGTGCTGTGTGTGACTTCCGGTGTCCCCGACCGTGGTCGCACTCTGTACTGAGCTGTATGTGGCATTCGCTCATCCACCCGCCGTGGATGGGTGAGACTTACCAACTTCTCGGTTTGCGGACCCGAAACGTTACGTCCATCGCGGTGACAGATCACGAAAAGTGCGGAAAGACCGCCCCGACCAGCGGACGCGGAGCCGTGTGCCCGGTCAGCGGGCCCGACGCCGTCGAACGTTCGGTATCGTGGCGCCGATCACACTCAGGACGCCGAGGGCCACGAACACGTACTCGACGGTGGATCCCAGCCGTGTCGCGAGTGTGGTGTCGGTGCGCAGACCCACCGTGGCGACCAGATGGTCGGCGTCGAAGAGAGCGGTTCGCGAGGTCACGGAACCGTCGGGCGCGATGACGGCGCTGACCCCGCTGGTGGCAGCGACAACGACGGTCCTCGAGTGCTCCACCGCCCGGACTCGCGACATGGCCAGCTGCTGGTAGGTCATCTCCGTGTCGCCGAAGGTCGCGTTGTTGGTGGGCACCGCGAGAATCTGGGCGCCGGCGCGCACCGCCTCGGTGGGTGCGCGGTCGAAGGCCACCTCGTAGCAGGTCGCGACTCCCACGGCGAGGGCCCGCTGCTCGCGATCCGTGCCGGCGGGCACGTGCACGACGCCGTCACCGTCGCCGGGCACGAAGTTGCCCGCCGAGTCGGCGTACGAGGAGAACAACCGGAAGAAGCTGCGGTACGGCAGGTACTCCCCGAACGGTTGGACGATCTTCTTGTCGTGGCGCTCCCCCGGTCCGGCGGCTCCGTCCCAGGCGATGACCGAGTTGGTGGAGGTGCCGTCGGCATTCGACAGCACCGCGCCCACGAGAATCGGTGCGTCGATCCGCACGGAGGCGGCGGTGATCTCGGCCGCTGCGGTCGCGTCGCGGGTGGGATCGACGTCCGACGCGTTCTCCGGCCAGATGACGACGTCGGGCTTCGGGGTCCGCCCCGCCTCGACCTCCTCCGCCAGCCGGAGAGTCTCGTTCACGTGGTTGTCGAGCACCTGGCGGCGTTGCGCGTTGAAGTCGAGGCCGAGCCGGGGAACGCTGCCCTGGATGGCCGCGATGGTGATCGTGTCGTCGCCGTCCTGCGGACCCGCGAGCGTGGGGCGTACGGAGAGGGCGACGACCGGCGCCACGGCGGCGAGCGCGACCAGCCCGGCGACCGAAGTGACGGCGAAGCCGGTTCGCACCGTCCTGCACAGCAGCGTCAGGCACACACCGATCAGTGCCACCGCGGCGCTGAGCAGCGGGGCGCCGCCGAGTGCGGCCAGCGGAAGCAGGGGTGACTCGGACTGACCGAAGGCCAGACGGCCCCAGGGAAATCCGCCGAACGGGACCGTGCTGCGCAACCACTCCGTCAGTGACCACACCATGGTGATCCACACCGCGGCGAACGGCAGGCGGGACACCACCACGGCGAGCAGTCCGAACAGACCGAGGAACAGTGACTCCGCGACGGCGAGCGCGATCCACGGCAGCGGTCCGACGTACACGCCGATCCACGGGAGCAGCGGCAGGAAGAAGCCGAGGCCGAAAGCGAACCCGTACAGGAAGCCGCCCTTCAGCGACAGGGCGCGCGCCGGATCGTCGACCCGCCGCTCGGTCAGGACGAACGTGACGAGCGCCAGGGCGACGGGCGCGAGAAACCACAGTGATCGCGGTGGGAACGACGCGAACAGGAGCGCGCCGGCGCCGGCCGAGAGAGCGAGCCGCGCGGGTGGGATCAGTCGAGCGGGAACGCTCACGCGCGGTACACCGTGGTGCCGCGGTGCACGGTCTCCAGGCACACCGGGTCCGGCGCCTCGGGATCGAGGCGAGGCAGGGCCGGAACTCGTGACCGCGGGTCGGTGGACCAGCGCTGCACCGAGTCCCGTGGTGCGATCACGACCAGTTCCGCGGCGTCCCACACCGCATAGCTGGCCGGCGCGCCCGGCACCAGCGTGCCGGCCAGGCCGTCGCGCACTCCCCCGGCGCGCCAGGCGCCGCGCGTGGCCGCGGAGAACGCGGCGCGGGGCGAGACGGCACTGCCCGGTGTGCGGTGGTTGACCGCTCCGCGGACACCGCGCCACGGCTCGAGCGGCGTGACGGGTGCGTCCGACCCGATGGCCAGCGACACCCCGGCGGACGCCATCATCGCCAGCGGGTTGAGTGCGCGAGCGCGCTCCGCGCCGAGTCGAGTGGCGTACAGGCCCTCCTCACCGCCCCAGTAGGTGTCGAACACCGGTTGCACGCTCGCGATGACACCCCACGCCGCGAGGGCGTCGGCCTGCTCGGACGACACCATCTCGATGTGTTCGAGGCGATGGCCGCGAGACGCCACGGCGGGGCCGCCGAGCTCGGCCACGACCCGCCCGAACGCCTCGACCACGGCAGTGGTGGCGGCGTCGCCGATGACGTGGAAGCCGGCCTGGATCCCGGCGCGGGTGCAGGCGGAGACGTGCGCCGCGATCGCGTCGACGTCGAGATACGAACGGCCGCAACCGGAGTGGTCGGCGTAGTGGTCGTGCAGCCAGGCGGTGTGCGAGCCGATCGAACCGTCGACGAAGAGGTCGCCGCCCAGGGCGTGCGCGCCGGTCGCGGCCAGGAGTGCCGTCGCCTCGTCCGGGGTCGAGACGGCCTCGCCCCAGTAGGCGCGCACCTCGACGCCGTGCTCGAGGGCGAGGAGTTCGGCCAGGTCGACGCGGCCGGAGATGTCGGGGCCGGCGCACTCGTGCACGGCGGCGACCCCGTGCGCGGCAGCATGATCGAGCGCGGCGACGCGGGCGCGGTGCCGGCCCGCGGGGCTCAGCAGGTCCAGCGCCCGGGTGCGCACGGCATGGTGCGCCTCCGCGATGAGCGGCCGTTGCGGATCTGCGGTGGCGACCACGTCCCCGGCGGCGCGACGCAGCACCGTCGAGCACGCCGCGGAGTGCGCGTCGATGCGCGAGAGGTACACGGCCCGTCCGGGTGCTGCGGCGTCGAGCTCCGCGGTGGTGGGGCCGCGCCCCTCCGGCCACGTCGACTCGTCCCAGTTCTGCCCCCAGATCAAGGTGCCCCCGTCCTCGGCCGCGTACGCCGCGAGAGCACGCAGGCACTCGTCGAGAGACCGAGCGCCGCTCAGATCGAGTCCGATGAGCGCCAGACCGGTGGCGGTGGTGTGGACGTGGGTGTCCACGAACGCGGGAGTCACGAACTCCCCGTTCAGTTCCACCACCTCGGCGTCGGGATGCAGCGCCCGCGCGGGGCGATCCTCACCGATCCAGACGACGGTGCCGTCGGTGACGGCCATGGCTGTCGCGTCGGGCGCGGACGGGCTGTAGATCCGTCCGCCGACCAGCAGATGCGTACTCACGCTCGCCAGTGTGCCCGGTGTCGGGCGGCCGGGGTGTCGGGGGTCAGCGCTCGTCGCGGCCGGTGGTGCCGTCGATCACACCGCGCGTGTCGCGAGGGGCCGAATTCCCGCGGTCCGGCATCACATCGCCGTCGATGACCACGTGACCGGCCCCGAAACCCTGCGGCCCGAATCCCTGCGGCCCGAAACCGCCGGGCGGGAACGTACGGCCCGAGGCCACGGCCGTCTCGACGCGCCGGGCGGCGGACCGCGCGATGACCGGACGAAGCAGCGCGCGGGTCAGCGGGATCATCAGCAGCAGGCCGAGGACGCTCGAGACGAGACCGGGAATCGTCAGCAGGACCGAGCCGAGGGCCACGAGCGCACCGTCCGCGACCGCGCCGCCGGGTGAGCGGCGTCCGGCGTTGGCCGAGCGCAGTTCCGAGAGCACGCGCCGACCCTGGGAGCGGATCGCGACCATGCCCAGAGCGGACAGTGCGATCACCACGAACACCGTCCACAGGATGCCGATCGCCGAGCCGAGCCACACGAGGGCGCTGATCTCGACGACGAGGTAGAGGAAGAAGTAGAGCAGTGGCATCGCGGGAGTCCTTTCGGCGACTGGTCGAACCCGTCTGCCGTGTCAACGCGCGACCGCCTCGTTTTTCTCCCGGCCGGTCAGGCGCCCGGAGTGACCAGTCCGAGCTCGTAGGCGAGCACGACGGCCTGGACGCGATCGCGCAGCCCGAGCTTGGTGAGCATGCGGCCGACGTGGGTCTTGACGGTCGCCTCGGACAGGAACAGCTCACCCGCGATCTCGGCGTTCGACTTACCGGCGGCGATGAGCAGCAGCACCTCGCGCTCACGGTCGGTGAGCGATTCGACGGCTGCCGATCGTCCGGGAACATCGCGCGGTTGCCCGGCGACGATGCGGGAGAGCAGACGTCGGGTCACCCGCGGCGAGACGACGGCGTCCCCTGCCGCCACGCTGCGGATCGCGGACACGAGGTCCTCCGGAGGCGTGTCCTTGAGGAGGAATCCGCTGGCACCGGCACGCAGTGCGCCCAGGGCGTGTTCGTCCAGGTCGAAGGTCGTCATGACGATGACCCGCACCTCGGGTTGCGCCGCGATGATGCGTTCGGTGGCCGAGACACCGTCGATACCGGGCATGCGGACGTCCATCAGCACGACGTCCGGTTCGAGGCGCGCGGCCGCGGCGATCGCGGTGGCACCGTCGGGCACGTCGCCCACCACGTCGATGTCGGGCTGCGCGCCGAGAACCATCGACAGACCCATGCGCATCAGTTCCTGATCGTCGACCAGGAGCACCGAGATGGACACGGGAGACAACCTAGCGGTCCGGGTGGTCCTGGTCGACGCCCAGCGCGGCCTTCAGTTCGAGGGGCAGCGTCGCGGCCACGCGCCACCGGCCGTCCGGCAGCGGACCGGCGCGGAGCTCTCCGCCCAGCACGGCGACACGTTCGCGCATGCCGATGACGCCGAAGCCGCTGGTGGTGGGTGCGGCGTGGATGTCGACGGCCGGGCCGGTGTCGTCCGAGGAATTGATCACCGACACCGTCACCGCGGACGGTTCGCGGCGCACGGCCACCACGGCTCGGGGCCGCTCACCGCCGTGGCGCAGCACGTTGGTGAGCGATTCCTGCACCAGCCGGTGCACCCCGAGCGACACCGCCGGCGGTAGGTCGTCGAGTTCGCCCGTCTGCTCGATGGACACCCGCAGCCCGGCGGCGCGCATCAACTCCACGATCTTGGCGAGGGCCGCGGTGCCGTACTCGGGGTGGGACTCGGACGACTCGTCGGTCCGCAACAGCGACACCGTGCGTCGGAGTTCGGCGAGTGCGGTGCGGCCGGTCGCGGAGATGTTCGCGAGTGCCGCCGCGGCCCGCTCCGGGTCCGACCGCAGCGCGTAGGACGCCCCGTCCGCCTGCACGATCATGACGCTCACCGCGTGGGCCACCACGTCGTGCAGTTCGCGGGCGATGCGGGTGCGCTCGGCGGACACCGCCTCGACGGCGCGTCGGTCACGATCGGATTCGGCGACGGCGAGCCGTGCGCTGACCTCGGCGACGTAGGCCCGGCGAGTCCCGAGGAACTCCGCCGTGATGTAGGCCAGGGCGTAAAGGAGGACGAAGAAGATGCTGGAGGTCCAGTCGGACCCGAGCACGAGTCGCACGACGACGATGTCGGCCGCGAGGCCCAGCGCGAAGAGGAGGGTCGTGCGCCGGTCGGTGTACACGGCCAGCGTGTAGAGCATCACCACGAAGCCGAGCTGCCCGGGCGGCAGCGTGCGCGGTTCCTCCGATGCCCACACCATCAGAGTCGCGACCTGGCCGAGTGCGAGCGCCGTCCAGGCGGCGGCCACCGGGTAGCGGCGGCGCCAGGCGATCGGCGTGGACACGGCGACCGCCATCGCCACGTAGACGAGGGGCTGCTCCACGGCACCGACGGCCGTGAGCTCGATGAGGAAGAGTGACACCGCCAGCGCACAGTCGACCGCGAACGGACGGTGGCGGAGCCATTCGCTGAATCGGCGCATCGTGGTCGAAGCGTAGCGCGGGAGCTGTGATCGAATGTCCGCCATGGGTGCTGGTGACTGGTCGGTGTTGCTGGCTGCCGCGCTGGCGGCGGGTTGGGTGGACGCCGTGGTCGGTGGCGGCGGGCTCATCCTGCTGCCCGCACTCCTGTTGGTCACGCCGGCGGCCACGACCCAGCAGACCGTGCTGGCCACCAACAAGCTGGCCTCCGTCGCCGGCACCACCGCCGCGGTGCTGACCTTCTCCCGCAAGGTCCCGATGAACTGGCGGCTCCTCGCACCCGCCGGAGTGGTGGCCGCGGTCGGCGCGGCGTTCGGCGCCGCCACCGTCAGCCTCATCGACAAGGACCTCTTCATCCCCATCGTGCTGGTGGTGCTGGTCGGCGTCGCGGTGCTGGTGACGCTGCGCCCCACCGTCGGCGTCGTGGTGGGTGATCCGCCGACGCGCCGCCGCATCACCATCGTGGTGGTGGTGGCCGCCGTCGCCATCGGGTTCTACGACGGCATCCTCGGTCCGGGCACCGGCACCTTCCTCATCATCACGTTCGCCACCCTGCTCGGCACCGAGTTCGTGCGCAGCGCGGCGATGGCGAAGGTGCTGAATCTGGGATCCAACATCGGCGCCCTCCTGTACTTCTCGGCGACCGACGACGTCCTGTGGTTGCTCGGCCTCGCCATGGCCGTCGCGAACGTCGCGGGCTCGCTGGTCGGCTCACGCATGGCGATCTCGCGGGGCGCCGGGTTCGTGCGCATCGTGTTGCTGGTGGTGGTGTTCGCGCTCGTCATCCGACTCGGGTGGCAACAGTTCGGCTAGCGTCACCGATGTGAGAGACGTCGACAGCGATTTCGTCGCCCTGCCACTGCACGCGCTCGCGGACGTGGCGCTGACAGCGGCACGTGCGTCCGGTGCCACGCATGCGGATCTGCGGGTGCATCGCTTGCGGACGCAGTCGCTCGCTCTCCGCGACGGCGAGGTGCAGTCGAGTGTCGAGGCGACGACGCTCGGCCTCGCGGTCCGGGTGATCGTCGACGGCACCTGGGGCTTCGCGTCCGGCGCGGTGCTGTCGGTGGACGAGGCCGTCTCCGTCACCTCGCGCGCCGTGCTCGTCGCGCAGGCGTTGCGCGACCTGAACCGGGATCCCGTCGTGCTCGCCTCCGAGCCGGTGTACGAGAACGTGTCGTGGGTGTCGGACTACGAGATCGATCCCTTCGACGTCCCCACCACCGACAAGGTCGATCTGCTGGGCGAGTACTCCGGCCGTCTGCTGGCCTCGGACGGCGTCGACCACGTGAGTGCCTCCGTGCTGCAGGTCAAGGAGCAGTCGTTCTACGCCGACCTCGCCGGGTCGCGCATCACGCAGCAACGGGTGCGACTCCACCCGCAGATCGACGCCGTGTCGGTCGATTCCGCGTCGGGTGGCTTCGATTCGATGCGCACCCTCGCTCCCCCGACGGGACGCGGTTGGGAGTACCTGACCTCCGACGGGACCGGCGCCGACGGACTGTGGGACTGGGACGACGAACTCTCGCGCATCCCCGACTGGCTCGCCGAGAAGACGAAGGCCCCCGGCGTGGAGCCGGGTCTCACCGATCTGGTGATCGACCCGACCAACCTGTGGCTCACCATCCACGAGTCCATCGGCCACGCCACGGAATACGACCGAGCCATCGGCTACGAGGCCGCCTACGCCGGAACGTCCTTCGCGACGCCCGACCAGCTCGGCACGCTGCGCTACGGCAGTGAGTCGATGCACGTGACCGCCGACCGCACCGAACGCCACGGGTTGTCCAGCATCGGGTGGGACGACGACGGCGTGGCCTCGCAGTCGTGGGATCTGGTGCGCGACGGGGTTCTCGTCGGCTACCAGCTCGACAGGGTGTTCGCACCCCGCCTCGGGCTCGAGCGGTCGAACGGGTGCTCGTACGCGGACTCGCCCCACCACGTCCCGATCCAGCGGATGGCCAACGTCTCGCTGCAACCGGACCCGCACGTCGATCGCAGCGTGGACGATCTCATCGCCGACGTCGAGCACGGCGTCTATGTGGTGGGCGACAAGTCGTGGTCGATCGACATGCAGCGCTACAACTTCCAGTTCACCGGCCAGCGCTTCTTCCGCATCGAGAACGGGGCTCTCGCGGGCCAGGTCCGGGACCTGGCGTACCAGGCGACGACCACCGATTTCTGGGGCTCGATGGAGGCGGTGGGCGGACCGTCCACGTGGCGTCTGGGCGGCGCGTTCAACTGCGGCAAGGCGCAGCCCGGTCAGGTGGCGGCAGTGTCGCACGGCTGCCCCGCTGCTCTCTTCCGTTCGGTCAACGTCCTCAATACACGAACGGAGGCGGGTCAGTGAGCGTCAGCACTCCCCTCGGCGGCCACGATCTGGTGGAGCGTGCGCTGTCGTACGCCACCGTCTCGGACACCGTCGTGATCGTCGCCGACATCTCGGAGGCATCCCTGCGGTGGGCCGGGAACTCGATGACCACCAACGGCGTGGGTGACTCGAGGTCCTGGACCGTCGTCTCGATCGTGCGGGACGGCACGGCGGCGCGGGTGGGAACGGTCTCGTCCACGAGCATGGATCCGGATGATGTCGCCGGCGTCGTGGCAGCCGCCGAGGACGCCGCTCGTGCGGCTCAGCCCGCCACCGATGCGATGCCCCTCGTCGAGGGCGCCCCGACGCCGGACTCCGGCTGGGGCGACGTCCCGCTCCGCACGGGGATCGACGTGTTCGACTCCGTGGTACCGGGCCTGGCGCGGGGATTCGACGGAGCCGATGCGTTGTACGGCTTCGCGCATCACACGGTCCGCACCGTGTGGCTGGGCACGTCCACCGGGGTACGGCGGCGCGTCGTCGAACCTGTCGGATCGCTCGAGATCAACGGTAAGAGGGGTGGTCTCTCGGGCGGTGCCAGTGCCTGGGTGGGCACCGGTACCCGAGACTTCCGCGACATCGATCTGGATGCGTCCCTGGCCGAACTGACGCGCCGGCTCGACTGGTCCGCCCGGACCGTCGACCTTCCCGCGGGACGCTACGAGACGATCCTCTCACCGTCCGCGGTCGCCGATCTGATGATCGATCTGCTGTGGTCGATGGACGGCCGGGGCGCGCAGGAGGGCCGCACCGCCCTGTCCGCTCCCGGCGGTGGCACCCGCGTCGGTGAGGTGCTCGGACACCTCGGTCTCACGCTGTACTCCGACCCGTCCGAGAACGGCCTCGAGTACGCCCCGTTCGTGGTCACCGGATCCTCGAGCGACGCGGTGTCGGTGTTCGACAACGGAATGGACGCAGGCCGCACCGACTGGATCCGCGACGGTGCAATCACCTCCCTTGCCTACCCACGTTCCGCCGCAGCAGAATTCGGGGCAACACCCACTGTGCCCGGTGACAACCTCGTCATGGTGGGCGGCGCCGGCGGTTCCGTCGACGACCTCGTCGCGCGCACCGAACGCGGACTCTTGTTGACGACACTCTGGTACATCCGCGAGGTGGACCCGACGACCATGCTCCTCACCGGGTTGACGCGGGACGGCGTCTACCTGGTGGAGGACGGCCGAGTGACTGCTGCCGTGAACAACTTCCGGTTCAACGAGAGCCCGCTCGACATCCTGCGCCGCGCGACAGAGGCGGGTACGACCATTCCCACCCTGCCGCGTGAGTGGTCGGACTGGTTCACCCGCGCAGCGATGCCCCCGATGCGGATCCCCGACTTCCACATGTCGTCCATGAGCGCGGCCCAGTAGGAGGGGCCTCACTCGCCGGGTGCGGTGAAGTAGTCGGTGCCGTGCGAGTCGCGGACATGGACGATCCCGTCCCGGAGCATGCGGTGGTGCCACTGCCGCCGGGTCTTCAGACCGTGGTGCCGACGGCACAGCGGCGCGAGGTTGCCGGTGACGGTCCATCCGCCTCTCCGGGGGTCGGTGTGGTCGAACGGGACCACGTGGTCGAGGTCGCAGTCCTCGCTGGGCACAGCACATCCCGGGTGAACGCACGTCGAATACAGCGCTGTCACCAGCGACGCGATCGCCTCGGACGGCCGGTAGGTCAACGCCCCGGCCGGGGGTACGGCGAATCCCCCATGTCCGTCGGGGTCGGCGACGGCACGGTCCACCGCCGATGGTGCGAGCGCGCGAAGGTACTCGACCTGCTCCCTGGCTTTTCGGGCTGTCGTGCTGCCCAGTTTCCCCGTGGTCGGTGTCCACCCTGCGGGCATGCGGCGGGTGCGGCGGACTTCCCGCCCGGCGGCGGGCATCGGCGGGCCCGGTGGTTCGGAGTCGGTCGGCGGGTCGTGCTCCGGGCATCGGCACCTGCACCCCGCCCGCGGTTCCGCGACCTCCGCGGCGGTGATCATCGCCTGCCACGTCGCATCCCCGGCAATTCTCCGGGCTATATCAGCTGGTACCGGTCCCCAGCCGACGAGGTGGCCGGGTTCCCCCGCCAACCCTGCTGCGGTGGCAGCATCGAGGACGATCACGGCACGGGCCGGCGTACCCGACACGGCCCCGGTCAAGAGCGCGTGCGCGGCGTCGAACAACCGAGCCGGCAACGACGTCGGATCGGTCACCCCGCGTGCGGCGGCAGCGGCGATGTTCCGCCACAGTGCGGCGACTTTGTCGGCCGGACCACGGATCTTCAGCTCGGCCTGATCGCGCGGGAGCTTGCGCACCGTCGCCGACCGCTCCAATGCTGCCCGTTCACGGATGATGCGGTGCCAGTCAGCGTCGAAGTCGGCGAGGATCCGGTCGATCGCCGACGCGACCGCACCCGGCGTGCACCGGGCTGCGACAGCAATGACCCGCTGCAGTAATGCTTCGGTCGCATGATGGAACCCGGCCAGGGATCGGCAGACCGTGCGGAACGCCGCGTACGCCAACCGGCCCGCATCGAACGCTTCCTGCACCGCAGGACGGGCGGTGCGAATCAGAAACAGCCACTCCGTGACAGTGCGCGTCGAGACCGCCAACGCCGCCGCGACCTCCGCCACCGCACAGGTCTCAGCAGCTTCCGCGTCGAACACCCCACCCGGACCGAGCACCGACGGCCGACGCGACGACTCCTGCACGTACGCACACGACGCCGACACGGACCGGGCGAACGAGGCCTGAGCGTCAACCTTCGCCGACACCAACACATCCGTCGAAACCACTGTGTCGTACACGAATTCACCCCCCGGTGATGCCCCGATCAGACCGCCCCCCGACGACCTGAACAGACAGTAACCGACACCACCGACACGGAATCAGGCCGCGCGCAACGCCAACCCGACGGTGCTGCTCTTACCCTTGAAGAGCGAGCTCATCGTCACCACGATGCGGCCGGTGATGCCGTACTTCTCGATCACCACGTCGCGGGTACGCGCGGTGCCTGCGTCGTCCAGCACCTCGGCGACAGCGTCCATGGCCGGGCCCACGTTCTTTCCACTGCGATCGCAGGTCGCGACCGTGACGCGCGGCGTGTTGCGGATCCGCTTGACCTTCCACGACTCCCGTTGCGTCCACATGAGGAGCCGGTCCCCGTCGAGCGCCGCCCAGATGGGTGTCGGCTTGGGGGTGCCGTCCTTGGTGAATGTGGTCAGGAGGACGTACTTCGCGGTGCCGACGTCACCGAACGGGTTGCTCATACGAGACAGGATAGGCCGGTCAGTCGCCCTCGAGCTCGCCTTCGCTCTCGAGGTAGGCCGCACGGAGGTCCGCGAGCACTGTCGGGTCCGGTTCCGCCCACATGCCGCGTTCCACGGCCTCGAGCAGTCGCTCGGAGATTCCGTGCAGCGCCCAGGGATTGGACGTCGACATGAACTTCCGATTGGTCTCGTCGAGGACGTACTCCTGCGTGAGCTTCTCGTACATCCAGTCCTGCACGACTCCCGTGGTGGCGTCGTACCCGAACAGGTAGTCGACCGTCGCGGCCATCTCGAATGCGCCCTTGTACCCGTGCCGCCGCATCGCGTCCATCCAGCGCGGGTTGACGACGCGCGCACGGAACACGCGGGACGTCTCCTCGTGCAGCGTGCGGGTGCGCACCGATTCCGGGCGGGTGCTGTCGCCGATGTACGCCTCGGGAGACGTTCCGGTGAGCGCACGCACGGTCGCCACCATGCCGCCGTGGTACTGGAAGTAGTCGTCGGAGTCGGCGATGTCGTGCTCGCGGGTGTCGGTGTTCTTCGCCGCCACCGCGATGCGCCGGTAGGACGAACGCATGTCGTCCGCTGCCGGGACGCCGTTCAGTCCGCGGCCGTACGCGAAGCCGCCCCACGTCGTGTAGACCTGCGCCAGATCCTCGTCACTGCGCCAGCTCTTGCTGTCGATCAACTGCAGCAGTCCGGCGCCGTACGTGCCGGGCTTGGATCCGAAGATGCGGGTGGTGGCTCGGCGGTCGTCGCCGTGCTCCGCGAGATCGGCCTGTGCGTGCGCACGCACATAGTTCTGCTCGTCGGTCTCGTCCAGGCCCGCGACCATGCGGACGGCGTCGTCCATCATCGCGAGCACGTGCGGGAACGCGTCGCGGAAGAAGCCGGAGATGCGGACCGTCACGTCGATACGCGGCCGTTTCAGCTCGTCCAGAGCGATCGGTTCGAGGTGCGTGACGCGGCGCGACGCCTCGTCCCACACGGGCAGCACGCCGAGCAGTGCGAACACCTCGGCCACGTCGTCACCCGAGGTACGCATGGCGCTGGTCCCCCACACCGACAACCCGACAGAGCGCGGGTACTCGCCGTGATCCTGCAGGTAGCGGGCCACGAGCGACTCGGCCATCGCCTGGCCGGTCTCCCACGCGAGCCGCGACGGCACCGCCTTGGGATCGACCGAGTAGAAGTTGCGGCCGGTCGGCAGCACATTGATGAGTCCACGCAGCGGCGACCCGCTGGGACCGGCCGGGATGAATCCGCCGTTCAGCGCATGCAGCACACGGTCGATCTCCTGGTCGGTCCCGCGCAGACGGGGAACCACCTCGGTGGCCGCGAAGCGGAGGATCTCGGCGACCGTGTCGGGCAGTCCCGCGGCGATGCCGTCGACGGCGTCCACCGACCAGTCGGCGCGGTGCAGTGCCGCAACGAGACCACGCGCCTGCTCCTCGACGGCATCGACCGACGTACGGGCCTCGTCGCCGTCCTCGCTGAGACCCAACGCTTCTCGCAGACCCGGAACGGTGCGCTCCCCGCCCCACATCTGACGGGCCCGCAGCATGGCCAGCACGAGGTCGACCTCCGCCTCACCGCGCGGAGCCTGCCCGAGGACGTGGAGCCCGTCGCGGATCTGCACGTCCTTGATCTCGCACAGCCAGCCGTCGACGTGCAGCAGCATGTCGTCGAACACCTCTTCGTCGGGGCGTTCCTCCAGGCCGAGGTCCTTGTGCATCTGGGCCGCGGTCATGAGCGTCCAGATCTGCTGACGAATCGCCGGCAGTTTGGCCGGGTCCAGCGTCGAGATGTTCGAGTGCTCGTCGAGCAACTGCTCGAGGCGGGTGATGTCGCCGTAGCTCTCGGCGCGGGCCATCGGCGGGATGAGGTGGTCGACGAGAGTTGCGTGCGCGCGGCGCTTGGCCTGTGTCCCCTCGCCCGGGTCGTTGACCAGGAACGGGTAGATCAGTGGCAGATCGCCCAACGCGGCGTCGGTGCCGCACGAGGCGGACATGCCGAGAGTCTTGCCGGGCAACCACTCGAGGTTGCCGTGCTTGCCGAGGTGCACGACGGCGTCCGCGGCGAAACCGCCGTCCTCCTCCGGGGCCGCGAGCCAGCGGTAGGCGGCGAGGTAGTGGTGGCTGGGGGGAAGATCCGGATCGTGGTAGATCGCCACGGGGTTCTCGCCGAACCCGCGAGGCGGCTGCACCATGAGGACAACGTTGGAGAACCGCAGTGCGGCGATGACGATCTCGCCCTCCGGATCCGCCGAACGGTCGACGTACAGCTCGCCCGGTGCCTCGCCCCAGTGTTCGACGACGCCGGATCGCAGGTCCTCCGGCAGCGTGTCGAACCAGCGTCGGTAGCGCGCGGCCGAGATACGGATGGGGTTGCCCTCGAGCTGCTCGGCGGTGAGCCAGTCGGCGTCCTGCCCACCGGCGGCGATGAGCGCGTGGATGAGGGCGTCGCCGTCCTGCGCGGCGAGGCCGGGCACCGCGTCGTCACCGTCGACGGGTCCGATGTCGTAGCCCAACTCGCGCATCCGCGTCAGCAGACCGATCGCCGACGCCGGGGTGTCGAGTCCGACGGCGTTGCCGATGCGGGCGTGCTTGGTCGGGTACGCGGACAGCATCAGCGCAATGCGCTTGTCGGCTGCGGGAATTCGGCGCAGTCGAGCATGCCGGACCGCGATGCCGGCGACACGCGCACAGCGCTCGTGGTCGGGTACGTACGTGCTGAGGCCGTCGGCGTCGATCTCCTTGAACGAGAACGGCACCGTGATGATGCGACCGTCGAACTCGGGCACCGCGACCTGGGTCGCGACGTCCAGCGGGGACATGCCGTCGTCGTTCGCGTCCCACATCGCGCGGGAGCTGGTGAGGCACAGGCCCTGCAGGATCGGCACGTCGAGCGCGGCGAGCTCGGCGACGTCCCAGGCCTCGTCGTCGCCACCGGCGCCCACGTTGGCGGGACGGGTTCCGCCGGCCGCGAGCACGGTGACCACCATGGAGTCGGCTTCGCGCAACGCCTCGAGCAGTTCGGGTTCCGCGCTGCGCAGCGACGCACAGTAGATCGGGAGCGCGCGGGCGCCCTTCGCCTCGATGGCGTCGCACAGGGCATGGATGTAGTCGACGTTGCCCGCGAGGTGCTGGGCTCGGTAGTACAGGACGGCGATCGTGGGCTCTGCCCCCGTGCGCCTTTCGCGTACCTCTGGATGCGCAAAAGGCGCACGGGTGCGCAGCACACCCCAGGTGGGGAGATGGGCGGGCGGCTCGAATCCGTGACCGGTGAGCAGAACGGTGTCCGACAGGAACCACGACAGCTCGCGGAGGTTGTCCGCGCCGCCCTCGGCCAGGTACTGGTGCGCCTGCGCAGCGACATTCGCCGGCACTGTCGACAGTTCCATCAACTCGGCATCAGGAGCCTGCTCGCCGCCCAGCATGACCACCGGAACGGGGCCGCGGAGCACCGCGTCGATACCGCTCTCCCACATCCGGCGCCCGCCGAGAATGCGCACGACCACCAGGTCGACACCGTCCATGAGCGTCGGCAGATCGGCGTCGACGAGGATGCGGGACGGGTTGGCCCAGCGGTACTCGGCGCCGGAGGCACGTGCGCTCAGCAGGTCGGTGTCGGATGTCGAGAGCAGCAAGATCACGGTGGTGGAGCCTTCCCTGGGGTTTTCGCGCCCCGTCGGCGTCGGTGTGCACCCCAGGTCTGACTTCTCCGGAGACGCTGGAGTCACAGTGGCGCGACCGCGCCGGAGTCTCACCGGCTTCCGGGGTGCTTCGCGATGATCGTACGTCGTAGCCTGGACTGCATGAGTGATGCCGGGGACAGGAGCAGACGGGACGCCTGCCCCGGGGCGCTCCAACTGCACGAGGCGAAGGACGGCTTGCTGGCTCGGGTGCGTCTGCCCGGCGGCGCGCTCAGCGCCGAGCAGATGGGTGTGCTCGCGGCGGCGTCGACAGATTTGTCCGACGGTGAGTTGGTGCTCACTTCCCGGGGGAACGTCCAGCTCCGCGCGGTACGCGATCCCGACGACCTGGCCGACCGGCTCGCGGCCGCGGGACTTCTGCCGTCGGAGACCCACGAGCGGGTCCGCAACATCCTGGCGTCGCCACTCTCGGGTCGTCTCGGCGGAACGGTCGACGTCCGCGACCTGGTGTCCTCGCTGGACACCTCGCTCACGAGTGATCCTGAGCTGGCCGACCTGCCGGGTCGGGTGCTGTTCTCGGTCGACGACGGCCGCGGCGATGTGACGGGTTTCGGCGCCGACATCGGCGTCCACGCCGTCGACGAGGACGCCTTCGCCCTCATCCTCGCGGGCGCCGACAGCGGCGTCCGGGTCCCGCGGGCCGACGCGGTCGCGGTGATGCTCGACGCGGCACGCGGGTTCCGCCGCGAGCGGCAGGGGCACTGGCGCATCGCGGAGATGCCGAACGGCGTGGAGGCTGTGCTCGGTCACGTCGATCACGCTGTCGGCGACCACCCTCGGGTCGCCGTCGAGACGTCGGTGGAGCCGCCGATCGGATGGTTCGTGCAGGACGACGCCACCGTCGCGCTCGGTGCCGCACTCGCCCACGGCGTGCTGCCGGCCCGCACCGCCCTCTTCCTCGCGGCGGTCGAGAAGCCGATCCACGTCACGCCGTGGCGCGGCATCGTGCTCCTCGATCTCGACGAGGGCGTCGCCGAGCAGGTCGTGCGTGTGTTGGCCCCGATGGGCCTGATCTTCGACGCGGAGTCACCGTGGGTGCGGGCCAGCTCGTGCGTCGGATCTCCCGGCTGCGCGAAGTCGCACTCCGACGTGCGCGCCGATCTCGACGCCGCCGTGGAGCACGGCGAGGTGGGCGACGGCCGGGAGCACTGGGTCGGGTGTGAGCGCAGATGTGGCCGACCCCGCGGTGAGGTCACCGACGTGGTCGCGACCGAGAGCGGTTACCAGCGCTCCTGAGCCGCCTGCATCCGATCAGGAGCCCGGTGAGGTCACGATCAGGTAGTACAGCGTGGCACCGATAGCCAGTATCTGTTGGCCAGGGAAGGCGTAGTTGTCGACCAGCCAGTGGCCGGCGAGGTCGAACAGAGTGCTCGGAAACATGGTTCGGCTCCGTTCTCGTCGACGACCCCGCGGTCGTTCGTCTCGGCAACGTTACGGGCGTTGCAGCACGACCGGAACAGACCCATCGTTACGATTCGGTGTCGATCCGTGGTGCCTCTCCCCCGTGCCGCGGCGCCGGACCCTGGCCGACCACGGCGCGTCATCGCTCCCTATCGTGGAGCCATGCACGACTACATTCGCGACGGCGACGAGATCTACCGGCGCTCCTTCGCGACCATCCGAGCGGAAGCCGATCTGTCGGCGTTCTCCGACGATGTGGCCCAGGTCGTCGTGCGCATGATCCACGCGTGCGGAGAAGTGAATCTGGCGCAGTCCATCGCGTCGACGGCCGACGTCGTGGCGAAGGGCCGTGCTGCGCTGCGCGCGGGGGCTCCCATCCTCTGCGACGCCACCATGGTCGCGTCCGGCATCACCCGTCGACGGCTCCCGGCCGACAACGAGGTGATCTGCACCCTCAACGCACCGGACGTCCCGGAGATGGCGCGCGAGCGCGGCACCACCAGAACGGCCGCAGCGGTGGATCTGTGGGTCGACCACCTCGACGGCGCCGTCGTCGCGATCGGCAACGCACCCACCGCACTGTTCCGGCTCATGGAGTTGATCCAGCAGGGCGCTCCGCGCCCGTCCGCGATCCTGGGTGGGCCCGTGGGCTTCATCGGCGCCGCGGAGTCGAAGGACGATCTCGTCGCCTCCGGTCTCGGCCTCGACCACTTGCTCGTCCTCGGCCGCCGCGGTGGCAGCGCCATCGCCGCGGCCGCCGTCAATGCCATTGCGACGGAACGCGAATGAGCGGCAAGCTTTGGGGTGTAGGTATCGGCCCGGGTGATCCGGAGCTGGTGACGGTCAAAGCCGCGCGGGTCATCACCGCCGCCGACGTCGTCGCCTTCCACAGCGCCCGGCACGGCAAGAGCATCTCGCGCCGCACCGCGGAGCCGTACCTGCGCGAGGGGCAGATCGAGGAGCACCTGGTCTACCCGGTGACGACGGAAGGCACCGACCACCCCGGCGGGTACGACGGCGCGCTCGCGGACTTCTACGTCGAAGCGTCCGAACGTCTGGCGGCGCACCTCGAGGCCGGGCGCTCGGTCGCGCTGCTCGCCGCCGGCGACCCGATGTTCTACAGCTCGTATCAGCACATGCACGTTCGTCTCGCGCACCGCTTCGACACCGAGGTGATCCCCGGCGTCACGTCGGTCAGTGCGGCGTCCGCGGCGGTCGGGGAACCGCTCGTCCAGGGTGACGAGGTCCTGACCATCCTGCCGGGGACCCTGCCCCGCGCCGAGCTCACGCGGCGACTCGAGGACACCGACTCCGCCGCGATCCTCAAGCTGGGCCGCACGTATCCCGCTGTGCGCGAAGCCTTGCGCGACAGCGGCATGATCGACCGCGCCCGCTACGTCGAGCGCGCGAGCACCACCGGCGAACGCGTTCTCGCCGCCGACGACGCGACGGACGTTCCGTACTTCTCCATCGCCGTGGTCTCGAGCCCGTCCTACGTGGTCAGCGAACCCGCTGCGTCGGGCGAGGTGGTGGTCGTCGGACTGGGGCCGGGCTCGGCCGAGTGGACCACGCCGGAGGTGCGCGGCGAGCTGCTCCGCGCCACCGATCTCGTGGGCTACACCACCTACATCGACCGGGTGCCCGTTCGAGCCGGCCAGCGTCGACACGCGAGTGACAACCGAGTCGAATCGGAACGGGCCGAGATGGCACTCGATCTCGCGTCTCGCGGCGGTCGGGTCGTCGTCGTGTCCTCCGGCGATCCCGGCGTGTTCGCCATGGCCGCAGCGGTTCTCGAGGTGGCGGCGCAGGACCGATGGCGCCACGTTCCCGTGCGCGTCTGCCCCGGGGTCACGGCCGCCAACGCGGTCGCGAGCCGCGTCGGCGCTCCCCTGGGCCACGACTATGCCGTTCTGTCCCTGTCCGATCGCCTCAAGCCGTGGGACGTGGTCGAGCGCCGCATCCGCGCGATCGCGGCGGCCGACATGGCGTTCGCCGTCTACAACCCGGCCTCGCGCTCGCGGACCTGGCAGGTGGAGGCGCTGAAGACGCTCGTGCTCGAGCACCGTGGCCCGGACACTCCCGTCGTCGTGGGCCGCGACGTCTCGGGACCCGAGGAATCGGTGACCGTCGTCCGGCTCGGGGATCTCGACCCGGCCACGATCGACATGCGCTGTCTGCTCATCGTCGGAGCGTCCACCACGACGGTCGATCACACCGCGGACGGCCCGCGGGTATTCACGTCACGGCGTTACGACACCGTCGATCCCATCGCCCGCGTCGGGAGCGGCGCGGGGAGTGCGTCGCTTCAGTAACCAGGTCACGCACTTGTCGGCTGTCGGCACCACGGGAACGTCGTCCTGAACGGGCGGCCGTTCCACCATGACGACGGGGATGCCGCGCTCGCGGGCGGCCTGAAGCTTGGCCGACGTGAGCTTGCCGCCGCTGTTCTTGCTCACCACCACGTCGATGCGGTGCTCGTCCAACAGCTCGCGCTCGCCCTCGAGGTCGAACGGCCCGCGTGACTCCAGAATGCTCGAGTGCGCGGGGACCTCGCCCTCGGGCGGATCGATGCACCGCACGATGAAGTGCCGGTCGTCCAGGGACGCGAAGTGGTGCACGCCCTGTCGGCCGATGGTGAGCAGGACGCGGGCGAGAGCGGGTCGGTCGGCGAGTGCCTGCGCTGCCGCCGGCATCGACGGCACCGTGATCCAGTCGTCCTCGGCCAGCGGACTCCACGGCGCGCGACGCACCAGCACCAGCGGCACGTCGGCCGCCGTGCAGACCTCGACCGCGTGCGCCGTCATCGTCGCGGCGTAGGGATGCGTGGCGTCGACGACGTGCGTCACCTCGTGCTCCGTGATCCACTCGCGCAGACCGTCCACTCCACCGAAGCCGCCGATCCGCACCTCCCCCACCGGGAGCACGGGATCGGCCACTCGGCCGGCGAGCGAGGAGGTCACGGTGGTGCCGTGCAGTCCGTCCAGCTTGATCGCGAGCTGACGTGCTTCGGACGTGCCACCGAGAACCAGAACATGCATTGGGGCGACCTTACCGGCCCCGGACGGTCAGTGATCGAGCCGTCGCCGGGCCGCCGAGTACAGGAAGCTGTCCGGGAAGCCCTCGGCCGACAAGACGCGGCCCACGACCACGACCGCCGTCTTCACGATGCCCGCCGCCACCGTCGCGTCCGCGAGATCGGCCAGGGTGCCCCGCACGATCACCTCGTCCGCGCGGCTGGCGAAGGCCACCACCGCTGCGGGACAGTCGGATCCGTAGTGCGGCACGAGTTGCTCGGTGATGCTGTGGATCTGGCGCGCACCGAGATGAATGACCAGTGTCGCCCCGCTCCGTGCCAACGTGGGCAGATCCTCGCCGTCGGGCATGGCCGTCGACAACGTCGACACCCGCGTCAGCACCACGCTCTGCGAGATCCCGGGCACGGTGAGTTCGCGGCCCAGCGCGGCCGCAGCCGCGGCGAACGCCGGAACACCCGGCACGATCTCGTAGTCCACGCCCGCCGCGTCGAGCCGTCGCGCCTGCTCGGCGACGGCGCTGTACAGCGACGGATCGCCGGAGTGCACGCGGGCGACGTCGAGGCCGTCACCCCAGGCTGTGACGAGTTCGTCGACGATCGCGTCGAGCGTCATGCGAGCGGTGTTCACGACGCGGGCGTCTGCCGGGCACGTGTCGAGCAGTTCGCGTGGCACCAACGACCCGGCGTACAGGCAGACCGGGCTCGACGCGATGATGCGGGCTGCGCGGACGGTCACGAGATCGGCTGCACCGGGTCCCGCGCCGACGAATCTGACGGTCACGCTGTCTCCTTCTCGTTCTTCGCGACGCTCCACTGCGTCACCGGCATCTGCGGACGCCACCCGGTGAATCCGCCGAGCGGTTCGCCGCGATGCACCTGCAGTCGTCGCAGCAGACCACCGTGCCGCTGATACCACTGCAGGAGTAGCGATTCCGACTCGGCGGTGACGGCATTGGCCACCAGCCGCCCACCCTCGGGCAGGGCGTCCCAGCAGGCGTCCATGACTCCGGGTTGGGTCGCGCCGCCCCCGACGAACACGGCGTCGGGTTCGGGCGCACCGGACAAGGAATCGGGTGCCGCGCCGCGGACGACGAGCGACGGAACGCCCAGGGCGACAGCGTTGGTCCGGATGGTCGCGGATCTGGACTCGACGCGCTCGAACGCGATCGCGGAACATGCCGGATGCGTGCGCATCCATTCGATCGCGATGCTTCCCGACCCGCCGCCGACGTCCCACAGACGTTCACCCGGTGAGGGCGCGAGGGCGCTGAGAGTCAGCGCCCTGACCTCACGTTTGGTCAGCTGACCGTCGCCCACGTAGAGCGCGTCGTCGAGTCCGGGTGCGCGCGAGACGGTGTGGCCCCGCACCTCGAGCGCGACGACGTTCAGTGAGTCGACGTCGCGCGCGTGCAGCCAGTCGGTGACGGGCAGCGCACGCACCCGCTCGCGCGGTCCCCCGAGTTGCTCGAGCACGGACATGGCACTGGAGCCGAGGTCACGGCTCAGCAGCAGAGTCGCGAGTTCGGCTGCGGTGCTCTCGTTCTCGGCGAGCACGAGGACGCGGCGTCGGTGTGTCAGGGCGGGCAGTACGGTCTCGATCGGCCTGTTCACCAGGGACACCACCTCGACGTCGTGGAGCGCCCAGCCGAGACGGGCGCACGCGAGCGACGCCGACGACGGGTGCGGAAGGACGCGCACCGCATCAGCACCGAGGAGCCGCGTCAACGTCACGCCGATCCCGTGAAACATCGGGTCACCGCTCGCGAGCACGCATCGCCGCGTACCGGCATGCTCGTCCAGGAGACCGGTCAGGGCGGGCAGCATCGGGGTGGGCCACACGATTCGCCGAGCCGCGGTGCCCGGCACCGCGTCGAGTTGACGCTCGGAGCCGAACAGGACGTCCGCGGATTCGACGGCGTCACGGGAGGTCGGCGACAGCCCGGCCCACCCGTCGGCGCCCACGCCCACGACGTCGATCATCGCGGCATCCGGCGCCAGATCGGACGTGGGAGGACGCGCATCAGGGCGACGAGTAGGCGCAGACGGCCGGGCACCCACACGACGTCGGTCCGCGAGCTCAACGCGCGGACCACCGCGTCGGCCACCTGGCCGGGTGTGCTCGACATCGGTGCGGGAGACATCCCCTCGGTCATCCGGCCGATGACGAAACCCGGTCGGATCAGCAGCAACCGCACGCCGGTCCCGTGCAGCGCGTCGGCGAGACCGGACGCGAATCCGTCCAGTCCGGCCTTCGCCGACCCGTAGACGTAGTTCGCCCTGCGGACCCGAGCGCCGGCGACGGAAGAGAAGACGACGAGCCGGCCGGATCCCTGCTCGCGCAACGCCGTCGAGAGATGTGTCAGCATGCTGACCTGCGCCACGTAGTCCGTGTGGACGACGGCCACCGCGTGCGCCGCATCCGTCTCGGCGCGCGTCTGATCGCCGAGGATGCCGAAGGCCAGGACCGCCGTGTCGATCGGCCCGTGAGCCAGAACTGACGTCACGAGACCGTCGTGCGACGCCAGGTCGTCGGCGTCGAACTCGAGCGTCGTCACCCGACTCGCGCCGGCCGCGCGCACTCGATCCGACTCGGCGACCAGATCGTCGGACCGACGGGCGGCGAGGACGACGTGGCGGCCGCGCGCGAGGCGCTCCGCGATCTCGAGACCGATGTCGCTGCGACCACCGAGGAGCAGCAGGATGCCGGTGCTCGACTGGTCGGGTGTGGTCAGGTCACGGCCGGCCGGTGGGTGGGTCACGGCGTCCAGTGTCCTCGATTATCGTGGCGGTCATGCCCGCCACCCCCTCCTCGCTGAACGCCGACGCCGGAACCTTCCTCACCGAGCGTCATCTGGCAACGCTGGCCACGAAGCGTCAGGACGGCACACCGCACGTGGTGGCGGTGGGATTCACGTGGGATCCGGAGGCAGGTCTGGCGCGAGTGATCACGCGGGACGGATCGCAGAAGGTGCGCAACGCCGAGCGCGGCGGCTACGGCGCCGTGACTCAGGTCGACGGGGCGCGATGGCTGACCCTCGAGGGGCCGGCGCGCATCCTGCGCGAACCCGACGCCGTGCGTGATGCGGAGAACCGTTACGCCCAGCGCTACCGGACGCCGCGGGAGAACCCGGAGCGCGTGGTCATCGAGATCACCGTCACCCGGGTGATGGGCTCCCAGTCGTTGCGGGACTGAGCAATCGGGCGGCGGCCTCCCTGGCCGCCCGCGCGGTCTCGCTCGACCGCGTGATGGCCGCGGTGGTCTGAGCACCCTCGGCCAACAGCGCGATCTGCAGTCCCACGGTGGGCGACGCCCCGGCCGCGACGGCCAGCGTCGTGACATGGTCGATGAACGTCAGCTTGTGGGCGCGCGCGGCATCGGACACCGCGGGCATCGTGGCGCCGAGTTCCCCGAACGAGTTGATGAACGCGCACCCGCGGAAGTCGTCCTCGAGGAACCAGTCGTGCAGGAAGTCGAAGATAGACAACAGCTTGTCCCGCGGTGACTCGTGTGCGCTCTCGGCCTCGTCGATGCGGCTGTTCCACATCGTCGTCCGGCCGTCGAGCACCGCGGTGACGATCGCGGACTTGGACGGGAACTCCGCGTAGAGCCGTTTGAGCGGAACGCCCGCCTCGGTGCGCAGTTCGTCCATACCGACGGCCTGCACCCCCTTGGCATAGAACAGCGTGTCTGCCGCCGAGAGGATCCTGGCGCGATGATCGGTCTCCACGAACCCTCCTGTCGTCATGAGCACTTGCGGCGAGAACCAACGTTCTCTACTGTAGCCGACACGAGCGAGAACGCTCGTTCTCCACGAGAGACATTCCCGTCGAAAGGTCGCGCACGCCATGGGACACATCACTGTCGGACACGAGAACAGCACCCCGGTCGACGTCTACTACGACGATCACGGCAGTGGACAGCCCGTCGTCCTCATTCACGGATATCCGCTCGACGGACACTCGTGGGAGCGCCAGACCGCGGCTCTGCTCGACGCCGGCCACCGCGTCGTGACGTACGACCGTCGAGGCTTCGGACAGTCGAGCAAGCCCACGTCCGGGTACGACTACGACACCTTCGCCTCGGACCTGAACGAGGTGCTCGAAGCGCTGGATCTGCGCGACGTGATTCTCGTCGGATTCTCCATGGGTACCGGTGAACTGGCGCGGTATGCCTCGCGATACGGGACCGACCGTGTGGCGAAATTCGCCTTCCTCGCGTCGCTCGAGCCGTTCCTCCTGCAGACCGACGACAACCCGACGGGTGTGCCGCAGTCGGTGTTCGACAGCATCGAAGCCGCCGCACGCGGAGACCGCTTCGCCTGGTTCGACGCGTTCTACAAGGACTTCTACAACCTGGACGACACGCTCGGCACGCGCATCAGCGAGGCCGCCGTCCGCAACAGCTGGAATGTTGCGGCGGCGAGTGCGCCGATCGCCGCGTACGCGGTGGTTCCGACGTGGCTCACCGACTTCCGCGACGACGTCCGCACCGTTCGCGAGTCGGGCAAGCCCACGCTGATCCTGCACGGCACCGCGGACAACATCCTGCCGATCGATTCGACGGGTCGCCCGTTCCACGACGCCTTCCCCGAGGCCACCTACGTCGAGGTGGAGGGCGCGCCCCACGGTCTCCTGTGGACCCACTACCAGGAGGTCAACACGGCGCTGCTCGACTTCCTCGAGTGACGTCAGAAGCGGGACGCGTCGAGCAGTGACTCCGCGACCGAAGTGTCACCGAAGACGGTGAGCACGTCGAGTGGTCGACGACGGCAGAGCACCAGCAGCAGGTGCTCTGCCGTACCCCGCAGTGCCACATCGGCTTTCCCGTGCCCGCGCGCACTGGCGAGGCCGTCGGCCCCGAGCGTGAACGTCCACTCCAGGTCGTCCACGTCCGTTCCGTGCACGTGCACGGTGCGCCCGATCGACTCGGGCGTCAGGCGGTCGAGGAGCAGTCGGTGCGGATACTGCACCTCGGTCAGCTCGGCCACGGCGTCCGCGGCGGCGTCGGGATCGAGCGCCTCGGGCGCCACTCCCCCGGCGGCGCGGACGGCGTCGGCGGCGTCGATGCGGTGCACGGCGACCTCGTGTGCCTGCCGTCGGAGCCACCACGCGGCCGTGCGCGCGCCGACGAACGTCTCCACGACCGCCTCGGGATCCGTCGACTCGAACGTGGCGACCATCGCCTCCAGCGACGATCGGTACGCGGGGAGACTGTCCGGGCCCTTGGGTAACGATTCGACCTGCTGCTTCGCCACCGCGCCCGTGTCCGCACCCGGGCCCGCCAGGATCACCGCGTTCGCCCACCGGTGGACCTTGCCCGTGTGTCGGACCACGTGCTCGAGCGTCCATCCCGGCACGGTGGGTACCGGCGCCGTCAGCGCCTCGACAGGCATCGACGCGAGGCGGTCGCCCTCGCGTCGCAGTGTGGCGAGGAGGTCGAGGCTCATCGCACCGGAAGCACGGTCAGGCCATGCGGCCGCGTGTTGACCGACTCGCAGCCCTCCGGAGTCACGATGACGATGTCCTCGATGCGGGCGCCCCACTCGCCGGTGAAGTACACCCCCGGCTCGATGCTGAACGCCATCCCCACCTCGAGCGGAATGTCGTTGCCCGCCACGATGTACGGCTCCTCGTGCACCGAGAGGCCGATGCCGTGCCCGGTGCGGTGCACGAAGACGTCGCCGTAGCCGGCGTCGACCAGGATGTCGCGTGCGGCGGCGTCGATCGACTCCGCGGTGACTCCGGGACGGACTGCATCGACGGCTGCCTGCTGCGCGCGCTCGAGGACCGCCACGGTCGCAGCGACCGAGTCCGACGGCTCGCCGATGCTGTAGGTCCGGGTGGAGTCCGAGTTGTAGCCCGGCTCGACGGGGCCACCGATGTCGATGACGACGACGTCGCCCTCCTCGATGACGCGCTCGGACACTTCGTGGTGCGGGTCGGCGCCGTGCGGGCCCGAGCCGACGATGACGAACGCCGCCTCGGTGTGTCCCTCCTCGAGGATCGCGGCCGAGATGTCGGCAGCGACCTGCGCTTCGGTGCGCCCGGCCGCAAGGAACTCGCCCATGCGCGCGTGGACGCGGTCGATGGCGGCGCCCGCCGTGCGCAACGCGCCGATCTCCGCGTCGTCCTTGGTCATCCGGAGCTCGCGCAGGACCGCCGTCGCCAGTACGGGCATCGCGCCGAGCGCCTCGGTCAGCGGAACGAGATGCAGGGCGGGCATGGCGTCGGTGACAGCGGTCCGGGCCGGGCCGGGAAGCAGCGCCGCGACTGCCTGATGCGGATTCACGCCGTCGACCCAGTCCCGCAGCTCGATTCCCAGGTCGGCCGCGGCCGAGTCCTTCAACGCCGCCAGTTCGATGCGAGGCACCACCACCGACGCGGGCGTGCCGTCCGCCGGGACGACGAGGCAGGTCAGACGCTCGAACGACTCGGCGCGCGAGCCGAGCAGATAGCGCAGGTCGGGTCCGGGCGTGATCAGCAGCGCGTCGAGACCGGCCTCGGCAGCGAGAGCCGCCGCTCGGTCGAGGCGGGTGCGATACACGGAGGAGGGAAACCGAGACGTCATGACGCCAGGCTATCGACTCCAGTGCCGCCTACATGCGGCAGGATGTGGCGCATGACGGCCGAGAGCAGAGACACGGTACTTCTCCTCGATGCGGCGAGCCTGTGGTTCCGGGCCTTCCACGCGTTGCCCGAATCGATCACGGCGCCCGACGGTCGGCCGGTGAACGCGGTGCGTGGTTTCACCGACATGGTCGCGTCCCTCATCACGCGGACGGGTGCGTCCCGACTGGCCGTCTGCCTCGACCTCGACTGGCGTCCCACCTTCCGGGTCGATCTGGTGCCGTCCTACAAGGCGCATCGGGTGCTCACCGAGTCCGCTGCGGGCCCGGACGCGGAGGAGGCACCCGACGCACTGGGTCCGCAGGTGAACCTGATCCTGGAGATCCTCGAGGCCGCGGGCATCGCGACGGCCGGAGCGGAGGGTCTCGAGGCGGACGACGTGTTGGGAACCCTCGCCGCCACCGAGCGCGACGGCACCGTGGTGGTGGTCAGCGGAGACCGCGACCTGTTGCAGGTCGTCTCCGACGATCCGGTTCCGGTGCGTGTGCTCTACGCGGGACGCGGACTGGCGAAAGCCGAGCTGTTCGGCCCGACAGAAGTGGCCGAGAAGTACGGGGTGCCCGCGGACCGACCCGGGCCGGGCTACGCGGAACTCGCACTGCTGCGCGGTGATTCGTCCGACGGGCTGCCCGGGGTGAAGGGGGTCGGGGAGAAGACCGCGGCGTCCCTCATGCAGAAGTTCGGCTCCCTCGAGTCGTTGCTCGCCGCCGCCGACTCGGGCGACCCCGAGATGTCGGCCGGGGTGCGCGCGAAGATCCAGAGCTCCCGCGACTACATCGACGCCGCACTCCCGGTGGTACGGGTGGTGACCGATGCGGACATCATCTGGTCGCGCCCCGACGTGCTGCCGCACGAGCCCGTCGATCCGGAACGCCTCGCGGCACTCGCCGAGGAACTCGGCGTGCAGAACTCCGTCGGCCGCCTTCTCACCGCGATGGCGCGGTGAGCTACTGGGGCCGGCCGACCTCGTAGGTGCCCTGGTCGTCCTTGACGGTCACCGTCACCGAGCGCGCCTCACCGTCCACCGTCAGGTCGCAGGAGAAGGTCGTGTTCGCCTCCACCTTCTGGCCCGACGGGCAGGACACCGCGGAGACGTCGATCGCGCCGTAGGACTCGGTCACGATCTTGGCCACTCCGCTCTGCACCGCGGAGTTGTCCAGAGTGTCGCCGCCCAGCGACGTGGCCGCGTAGATCCCACCCGCCACGACGATCGCAGCGATGACGACGCCGCCCACGATGAACGGCACCTTCGACTGCTTCTGCGCCGGCGCGGCGTTCCACTGCTGGTTGCCCTGCGGGTAGCCCGGCTGTCCGTAGGGCTGCTGGCCGTACTGGGGCTGCTGGCCGTAGGGCTGTTGGCCGTAAGGCTGCTGGCCGTACTGGGGCTGCTGGCCGTAGGGCTGTTGGCCGTACTGCGGCTGCTGACCGTAAGGCTGCTGCCCGTACTGGGGTTGCTGACCGTAGGCCTGCTGGTCGTAGCCCGGCTGTTGACCGTAGGGCTGTTGACCGTAGGGCTGTTGACCGTAGGGCTGTTGACCGTAAGCCTGCTGGTCGTAGCCCGGCTGCTGTCCGCTCGGGTACTGGCTGGTGGGCGTGTCCTCACCGGCCGAGGAACGGTCGTCGGGGTTGTACGGGCCGCTCATCATCGCCTCCGGTGGGTGCCTGTGGTGACTGCTGTGACTGTGGAGACCATCATGCGGCATCGACGGCGACGACTCCGCGCCGTATCGCCGAGATCGCCTTCGTGGCGGTCGCGGTGACCTCGTCGTCGGGGGACACCGAGCGGATCTGGTCGAGCAGATCGATGACCTGGCGGCACCACCGTACGAAGTCTCCGCCGGACAGGGCGCGGCCGTGCTGACCCGCGGCGAACAGCACGTCCTCGAGCGACTCCTTGCGAGCCCACTTGTAGACGGCCACCGCGAACCCGGTGTCGGGTTCCCGCGTCGGAGGCAGCTTCAGCCGGATCTCGTCCGCGCGGAGCTCGTGCCACGCGGCGACGGTGCGGGTCAACGCGTGTCGGATGTTCCCGGTCGGACCCTGCTCCGCGCTCTCACCCTCCTGGCGCGACTCGTACACGACGGTCGAGACCACGGCGGCGAGCTCGGCCGGCCCGAGGCCGCGCCAGATTCCCTCGGCGAGGCACTCCGCGACCAGCAGGTCCGACTCCGAGTACAGACGTCCGAGCTTGGCTCCACGGTCGGTGACCGCGACCTCGCCGTCAGGACCGGCGGCCAGATAGCCGCGCTCGGTGAGCAGCGCCAGGATGCGATCGAAGGTACGGGCCAACGAGTTGGTGGTCGCGGCGACCTTCTGCTTCATCGCATCGGTGTCACGTTCGAGCCGGCTGTACTTCTCGGCCAGCCGGGCGAGATGCTCACGATCCGGCCAGGTGTGGCACGGATGCGAGCGGACGGCGCGGCGCAGCACTCCGAGCTCGCGATCGTCGCCTGCCGACGACTGCCGGCGCCGACCGCGTCCCGGCGCGCTGATCCCCGTTCCCCGGAGCGCGGACGCCAGATCACGACGGGTCTGCGCCGTGCGGTGATCGACGTGGCGGGGAAGGCGCATGTGGCCGAGAGCCGACACCGGTGTGGGGAAGTCCGCCGACGACACGCGCCCCGCCCACTTGTCCTCGGTGAGCACCAGCGGCCGCGGGTCCACCGAGTTCGCGTCGGTCTCCAGGACGACAGCCAGTCCCGAGCGTCGACCGGACGGGATGGAGATGACGTCACCGCGCCGCAGCGACACCAGCGACGTGACGGCATCGTTGCGACGATCCGTGCGGCCCTGACGCTCGAGCTCGCGTTCGCGCTCCTTGAGGCGCGCGCGCAGGGCGGTGTACTCGACGTAGGGCGAGTCCTCGCCGCCCAACTTGCCGAGCAACTCGCGCCGAGCCACGGCGTTCTTCTCGATACCGCGCACCAACCCGACGACGGACGCATCGGCCTGGTACTGCGCGAACGACCGTTCGAGCAGCATCCGGGACGCGTCGACACCCATCCGGTCGACCAGGTTCACCGCCATGTTGTACGAGGGGCGGAACGAACTCCGCAGGGGGAACGTACGGGTGGAGGCCAACCCGGCCACCTCGGTCGGCTCGACACCCGACTGCCACAGCACCACCGCATGACCCTCGACGTCGATACCTCGACGACCGGCGCGGCCGGTGAGTTGCGTGTACTCCCCCGCCGACAGGTTGGCGTGCGCCTCACCGTTGAACTTCACGAGGCGCTCGAGCACCACCGTCCGCGCCGGCATGTTGATGCCGAGGGCGAGGGTCTCCGTCGCGAAGACCGCGCGGACCAGACCGCGAACGAACAGTTCCTCGACCGTGTGCCGGAACACCGGCAGCATCCCTGCGTGATGCGCGGCGATGCCCCGCTCGAGGGCGTCGCGCCACTCCCAGTAGCCGAGCACCTCGAGGTCGCTGCGCGGGATCTCGGCCGTGTGGCGCTCGACGACCTCGGTGATCTCGCGCGCCTGCTCCTCGGAGGTCAGCCGCAGTCCCGATCGAAGACACTGATCGACGGCGCCGTCGCACCCGGCGCGGCTGAAGATGAACGTGATGGCGGGAAGCAACCCCTCCTCGTCGAGGAGCTTGATGACGTCGGGCCGCGGGATCGGACGAGATTCCGGCCGGCCGGGGCGGCCACCGGACCGACCCGACCGCGGGCCACGGCCGCGTGGGGCCTCCCAGGCGCCCATGCGCTCGGCCTGCACTCGTTCCTTGACGTACCGGACGAGGTTCTTGTCCACGACCACGCCGCCCGGAGCACCGTTGTTCGCCTCGACGTCGAAGAGGTCGAACAGGCGGCGACCGACGAGGATGTGCTGCCACAGCGGAACCGGGCGGGTCTCGTCGACGACGACGGTGGTGTTGCCACGCACCGTCTCCATCCAGGCGCCGAACTCCTCGGCGTTGCTCACCGTCGCCGACAGGCTGACGAGCCGGACGTCCTCGGACAGGTGCAGGATGACCTCCTCCCACACGGCGCCGCGGAACCGGTCGGCGAGGTAGTGCACCTCGTCCATCACCACGTGCGAGAGTCCGCGCAGCGCAGGCGATTCCGCGTACAGCATGTTGCGGAGCACCTCGGTGGTCATGATGACGATCGGTGCGTCCGAGTTGATGCTCTGGTCACCGGTCAGCAGGCCGACGTAGCCCTTGCCGTAACGCGCGACGAGCTCGGCGTACTTCTGGTTGCTCAGTGCCTTGATGGGGGTGGTGTAGAAACACTTCGCGCCGCTGGTGAGTGCGAGGTGGACGGCGAACTCGCCGACGACGGTCTTGCCGGCTCCGGTCGGCGCGCACACCAGTACGCCGTGCCCGTCCTCGAGGGCCGAGCACGCACGGATCTGGAAGGGATCGAGCGGGAACGGAAGCGACGCCGCGAACTCCGTCAGCTTCGGCCCGTCCACGAGTCGAGTCCGGATGTCGCCGGTGTTCTGCTGCCCGCTGTGATTGGCCACGACTCCAGATTAGAGGGTGTCCGCCGATGGGGGTCACTCAGACAGTGTGGGCAACTCAGAGAGTGTCGGAGTAGTCGGCGTCGGCGTCGTGACGCACCGGGACGGGCCTGCCGACCGGGGCGGCGGAGGTGTCGAGAGGCGACGCCTCGTCATCGGAGACGTTCCCCCACTCCTCGGTCTCGCGCCGTGCGCGCCGTCGATCGTTGACGCGCGCGATCTGGATGGCGAACTCGACGAGGATGCTCAGCGCGAGCGCCAGCGCGGTCATCGAGAAGGGGTCACCGCCGGGCGTGACGACGGCGGCGAAGGCGAACATCGCGAAGATGAGCCCGCGACGCCAGCCGCGGAGCTTCTCGTACTTCAGGACGCCGACGGCGTTGAGCGCGACGATCAAAAGCGGGATCTCGAAGCTGACGCCGAAGATGACGAGCAGGTTGATGACGAAGCCGAAGTACTCGGCGCCACTGAGAGCGGTGACCTGGACGTTGTCGCCGATGGTCAGCAGGAAGTGCAGGGCTTTCGCGACGACGATGTAGGCGAGGACGGCGCCGGAGACGAAGAGCACGGCCGCCGCCGTGACGAACGAGATGGCGTAGCGCCGTTCCTGGCGGTAGAGGCCGGGCGTGATGAACGCCCACACCTGATAGAGCCAGATGGGGCAGGCGAGCACGACGCCCGCGGTGATGGCCACCTTGAACCGGAGCATGAACTGCTCGAACGGTCCGGTGGCGAGCAGCCGACACGTGCCGTCGTCGGTGAGCTCGGCACGACTCTCGGACGGGAGCGAGCAGTACGGCCCGCGGAGCAGGTCACCGAGCGACTCGATACCCAGCAGCGAGTGCGAGTACCAGAAGAACCCCACGATCGTGGTGAGGACGATGGCCAGCATCGACCACAGCAGACGCGTGCGGAGCTCGTAGAGATGCTCCACCAACGACATGGTGCCGTCGGGATTGACGCGACGCCTGCGCTGTCGCGGATCGAACGGTATGCGCACGGTGACTCTTCGCCTGTCGACTGCGGTGCCTGGACTGAAGACTGTGGTTCGCGGTGACGGGTGCCGAGGTGCGCACGCCGCAGCGGGCGCGAACCTCGGTCACCACCCACGAAACGGCCGAGGCGACATCGCCCCGACCGTGGTGCCTGCGAGTGTCAGGCCGAGCGCGGGTGCTGCTCGTGCGTCGGTTCGGTCGACGCGACGGTCGGGGTGACCGTGTTCGGGGACGGCAACTGCGACTGCGGTGCCGGCGCCGTGTTCGTGGTGGTGTCCGGCTTCTTGCCGTCGTTCTGCATCTCCTGCACTTCACTCTTGAAGATGCGCATCGAGCGTCCCAGGCCACGTGCGGCCTCGGGCAGCTTCTTCGATCCGAACAGCAGTACGAGCACGACGATCAGGACGATCCAGTGCCAGGGTTGTAATGCACCCATGAAAACCTCCCAGTTTCGGTGGATTCGATGCTACCGGACCCGAGGGCTCCCACCCGGTGTCCGGTGGACCCGCGTACCAACCGTTCGCCGAGAGTTCACCGGACGAGTCCTGCATGTCCGGACGACTCGAGATGGGCCGGTCACGCTCCCGAGACGGCGCGATAGACGTCGAGGGCGTCTCGCGACCGAGCGGTGACCTCACGAACCAGTGCGGGCGGTCCGAGCACCCGCACTCCCGACCCCAGACCCAGCGCCAGACGGCTCATCCAGTCGAGCGTCGCGAATCGCATCGAGACCTCGATCGAGCCGTCGTCGTGCGCAGCGGTCTGCGTCATGGGGTAGTAGTCCAGAATCCACACGTGGTCGGGTGCGACGACGAGCCGTGCGAGCGGCAGCGACGGATCGTCGTGGAAGAGATCGAGTGCGTCCCCACCGGTCCGGGCCTGCTCGGGCGGTGCGGACGGCTCGTCCAGCTCGGTCGCGGCATCGATGCGGTCCAGCCGGAACAGCCGGACGCCCTCCGCGTCGCGGCACCAGGCCTGCAGGTAGCTCTGATCGTCGACGAGGACGATGCGCAACGGATCGACGGTGCGTTCGGACACCACGTCCCGCGATGCCGAGTAGTAGGTGATGTGCAGCGCGCGACCGCGGGCGAGCGCCCCACGGACGGTCGTGACACTGGGACTCTCCTGCGGCTCGAACGTGTCGTCCGGCCCCTCGGCCGCCGCGACACCCGCCGCGGCCTCGATCTTCGCGATGGCGCGGTACGCCGCGGACGGGTCCACCATGCCGGGCATCTCGACGAGTGACCGCAGCGCGATGAGCAGCGCGGTCGCTTCCGTTGACGTCAGACGCAGCGGCCTGTCGATACCTGCGGAGAACGTGACCTCGATGCTGTCCTCGGAGAACGACAGATCGATGAGATCGCCCGGACCGTATCCGGGCAGTCCGCACATCCACAGCTGGTTCAGGTCGTCCATCAGCTGTTTGGTCGTGACCCCGAGCTCGGCCGCGGCGTCGGCCGCGCTGATACCCGGATTGGCGATGAAGTACGGCACGAGGTTGAGCAGCCGGGCCAGCCGCGAGGACAGGCGAACGCTCATGAGCTGCTCCCGGGCGAGATGGCGTCGGTCGGCGCGCGGTGCGCGCTCACGGACAGGGTGCCGACGACGATGTCGCGGAGTTCGGTCGGCGACAGCACGATCGCGTCGGCGCCGTGGCCGGCGACCACCCGCGCGATCCACTCCCACGACCGCACCGGGATGCGGACCACCGAACCGCGTCGCCCCACGAGCTCACGCGTCCCCACCTCGGTGCCGAGACGGCGCAGCTCGAGTCCCCGTCCCTCCGACACCCAGACGTCGGCGCTGCCCGCCACGTCACCGCTCGCGGCGGCGCGGGCCACGATGACACCGAGATCGACGTCGTCGGGCTTGCGCACCGATCCCGCCGGTCCGAAGGCCACGACGTCGTCCCCGATCCGTGACAGGCGGAAGGTACGGACGGCGTCGCGCTCGGTGTCGTGCCCGACGAGGTACCAGCGTCCGGAGTGGGTGACCACTCCCCACGGCTCGACGGTGCGCTCCCGGAAGGGGGCGGCCGGGGTGGAACGGTGCGAGAACCGCACGGACCGGCCGGCGTCGATAGCAGCCAGCAGCTTGCCCAGCGCGGGCTCGGAACCTCGACTGCGGGACGGAACGGCGGTCACGGCGGCCGGCGAGTTCTCGGTGTCCACCTGCACGCCCGCGGCGCGCAACTTCAACATCGCGCTCTGAGCGGCGGAGGTGAGCTCGGGCGACTCCCAGAGTTGGACGGCCACGGCGACCGCAGCGGCCTCGTCGCTGGCCAGGTCGACGTCGGGGAGTTCGTACCGATCGCGGTTGATGCGGTACCCCTCGACCGTCGAGAAGCGCGAGATCTGACCGGTCTCGAGCGGGACGCCGAGATCACGCAGCTCGTTCTTGTCGCGCTCGAACATGCGACTGAAGGCCTCGTCGCTCGCCGAGTCCTCGTATCCGGCGACGGACTCGCGGATGCGCTCGGCGGTCAGGTACTGCCGTGTCGAGAGCAGGCAGATGACGAGGTTCATCAACCGCTCGACTTTGGAGATCGCCACCGACCCAGCCTAGTGGCTGAGCATCTCCCCACCCGTGCGCATCGCCGGGGTGGGGAGGACGGGACTCCTGTGGAGAAGGAGGACCGTCGGCCTCTACATCGACGCGATCAGGCGCTCCACGCGCTCGTCGACCGAGCGGAACGGGTCCTTGCACAGCACCGTGCGCTGAGCCTGGTCGTTGAGCTTGAGATGCACCCAGTCGACGGTGAAGTCGCGTCCCGCCTCCTGTGCGGCGCTGATGAACTCGCCACGCAGCTTCGCGCGTGTCGTCTGCGGCGGCGTGTTCACCGCCTCGTCGATCTGGTCGTCCTCGGTGACGCGCTTGACCAGTCCCTTGCGCTGCAGCACGTCGAAGACGCCGCGGCCGCGCTTGATGTCGTGATAGGCCAAGTCCAGCTGGGCGATCTTCGGGTCGGACAGGTCCATCGAGTACCTGTCCTGATAGCGATCGAACAGCTTGCGCTTGATAACCCAGTCGATCTCGGTGTCCACCTTGGCGAAGTCCTGCGCCTCGACGGCGTCGAGGGTGCGGCCCCACAGGTCGACGACTTGCTCGATCTGCGCGTCCGGCTCGCGGTTGCGCAGGTGCTCGACGGCGCGGGCGTGGTACTCGCGCTGGATCTCGAGTGCACTGGCCTGGCGTCCCCCCGCGAGACGGACGGGGCGCCGCCCCGTCGAGTCGTGGGACACCTCGCGGATGGCGCGAATCGGGTTGTCCAGGGCGAAGTCTCGGAACGAGACGCCCGCCTCGATCATCTCCAGGACCAGCGCTGCGGTGCCGACCTTGAGCATGGTCGTCGGCTCGGCCATGTTGGAGTCGCCGACGATGACGTGCAGACGACGGTACTTCTCGGCGTCGGCATGCGGTTCGTCGCGCGTGTTGATGATGGGCCGTGAGCGGGTGGTCGCGGACGACACGCCCTCCCAGATGTGCTCGGCGCGCTGCGAGAGGCAGAACGTGGCGGCCTTCGGCGTCTGCAGGATCTTGCCCGCGCCGCAGATGAGCTGGCGGGTGACCAGGAACGGCAACAGCACGTCGGAGATGCGGGAGAACTCACCGGCGCGCACCACGAGGTAGTTCTCGTGGCAGCCGTAGGAGTTGCCCGCGGAGTCGGTGTTGTTCTTGAAGAGGTAGATGTCGCCGCCGATGCCCTCCTCGACGAGACGCTGCTCGGCGTCGATGAGCAGGTCCTCGAGAACACGCTCGCCGGCGCGGTCGTGCGTGACCAGCTGCAGAAGGCTGTCGCACTCGGCAGTGGCGTACTCGGGATGGGAGCCGACGTCCAGGTAGAGCCGCGCACCGTTGCGCAGGAACACGTTGGAGCTGCGTCCCCACGACACGACACGCCGGAACAGATACCGGGCCACCTCGTCCGGGCTGAGTCGACGGTGCCCGTGGAACGTGCACGTCACACCGAACTCGGTCTCGATCCCCATGATTCGTCGCTGCACACTTCGACAGTACAACGGCATCGACCGCGGCATCGGCTACCCGAGCCCGTGGCAGCCGTAGTGTGGCGCAGGTGAATCCCCGATCGCTGCGCGGCCGCACCCGTTCCGTCGATCTGGCGCTGGTGAAGGCCAGTTTCGCGTCGCGACCGTCGGGGTTGGACCCCGCGCTGCGCACGCTCACCGGGCTCGCCGATCACAGTGTTCTGTGGGCGATCGTGGCGTCGGCGCTCGCCGCGTCCGGCGGCCCCCGACGACGAGGTGCCGTACGCGGCATGCTCGCGGTCGTGGGTGCCAGCTCGCTCGCGAACGGGGTGCTCAAGCCGCTGCTCCCCCGCGATCGTCCACCGGCCGCGTCGGTCCCCGCGCTCCGGCGGATCATGACCCCACCCGTGTCGTCGTCGTTCCCGTCCGGTCACGCCGCCTCCGCCGCGGCGTTCGCGACGGGCGTGGCGCTCGAGGCTCCGCTCGCCGGTCTCCTGGTCGCCCCGCTGGCCGCGACGGTCGCGTACTCGCGAGTGCACGTCGGTGTGCACTGGCCGTCGGACGTGGTGGTGGGCGCGGCGCTCGGGGTCGCGGTCGCGCTGTCGACCCGCCGCTGGTGGGCCGTGCGCTCCACCGAGTCGGCCGAGTTGGGCCCCGCGGGGCTGGCGCCCGCCCTGCACGAGGGTGAGGGAATGCTCGTGCTGGTCAATCCGGGCGCGGGCACCCACAATTCGGAAGTCGTCGCCGACGTGGCGAAGGCCCTGCCGAGGGCGCGGTTCCTCGAGCCGGACGCCGACGACGACTTCACCGCCCAGTTCGTCCGCGCCGCAGGATCGGACGTGCTCGCGCTCGGAGTCTGCGGAGGGGACGGCACGGTGGCCGCTGCCGTCGCGGCCGCGGTGCGGACGGGGCTTCCTCTCGCGGTGTTCCCCGGCGGCACGCTGAACCACTTCGCACGGGACGTCGGCGCGGTGGAGGTGTCGGTCACCGCGGACGCCGTCACTCGCGGCGCGTCCAGCCGGGTGGATCTCGGCGGTGTGAGCATCGACGGCGGTGAGGAGATCCTCTTCGTCAACACCGCCAGCATCGGGGGCTACCCGGATTCGGTTCGGCTGCGGGACAAGTGGAGCTCACGCATCGGGAAGTGGCCCGCGGCCGCGGCCGCGATGGTGGCCGTCCTGGCGGTGGCCGAGCCGATGCACGTGGAGATCGACGGGCGCCGCGACTCGGTGTGGATGATGTTCGTCGGCAACGGCACCTACACGCCGGGTGATCAGGTGCCCATGTCGCGGCCGTCGATCGCGAGCGGTGTGCTGGACGTGCGGTTCCTGCGCGCGCACATGCGGCTCTCGCGTACCCGCCTCGCACTCGCCGCGATGACCGGGACTCTCGGCACGTCGCCCACCTACCGCCATCTGCGGGTGCCGGCGGTCTCGGTGCGCAACCTGCAGACCACGGTCGCGGTGGCGGTGGACGGGGAGGTGGCGGGCGAGGGCCGGGCCTTCGACTACCGGGCCCGGCCCTCGCTGCTCACGCTGTACGGAACGGGCACCGCCGACGCGCCGCGCGCGTGACGGGTGCTTCGTAGCCGGTCGGTCAGGTGCCCGCAGGTTCCGAACCGGGGGGCAACAGTCCCTGGAGCGCCGCTCCGGAGATCCGCCGGAACGCACGCCTCGGCCGCGTCTGTTCGAGAACGGCCACTTCGAGGCTCGTGACCTCGAGGACGCGCTTCTCCGCGGGCTCGCTCGCGGCACCGTTGGTCGGCGGCGTCGACGTGGAGTCCTGGAGCGCACCGACTGCCAGCGCGACCGCCGCGTCGAGATCGAGCCCCGAGCGGTACTTCTCGCGCAGGACCGTCGAGATCGGTTCGGTGGCACCGCCCATGACCACGAAGTCGACCTCGTCGACGATCGAGCCGTCGTACGTGATGCGGTAGAGCTGGGACCGGGGGCTCTCGTCGACGGCACCGACCTCGGCCACGCAGATCTCCACCTCGTACGGCTTGAGCTGCTCGGTGAAGATGGTGCCGAGCGTCTGCGCGTACGCCTTGGCCAACGATCGTCCGGTGACGTCCGCACGGTCGTAGGTGTAGCCCTTGGTGTCGGCGTGCACGATGCCGGCGCGGCGTAAATTCTCGAACTCGTTGTACTTGCCCACCGCGGCGAAGCCGAGGCGGTCGTACAGCTCGCTCACCTTGTGCAGTGCGGAGGACCGGTTCTCGGCGACGAAGAGCACGCCGTCCGCGTAGGTCAGCACGACCACGCTGCGACCGCGTGCGATTCCCTTGCGCGCCAGTTCCGAACGATCGCGCATGATCTGTTCGGCGGACGCGTAGTACGGCATCGTCATCGGCGCGCACCCCCTTCTTCCGATCGGTCCTGCAGTACCGCACGGGCCAGGGCCTCGATGCGGTCCGATCCCACCAGGTTCGCTCCCCCGGCACCGATGGCCACCGCCGTCGGGTAGATGCCGCGGGTCAGATCCGGTCCGCCGGTCGCCGAATCGTCGTCGGCAGCGTCGTACAGCGATTCGACCGCGACGCGCAGTGCCTCGTCCTCGGTCATGTCCTCGCGGTAGAGCTTCTTCATCGCCGACTTCGCGAACAGCGATCCCGATCCCACCGCGTGGTAGCCGGACCGTTCCTCGTAGCGGCCACCGACCACGTCATAGGACACGATGCGCCCCGCATGGCGGGCGTCGGCGGCGTCGAGGTCGTAGCCGACGAGCAGCGGAACCACAGCCAGACCTTGCATGGCCGCACCGAGATTGGCCCGCACCATGGAGGACAGCTTGTTGGCCTTGCCGTTGAAGGTGAGGGAGACGCCCTCGATCTTCTCGTAGTGCTCGAGTTCGACCGCGAACAGCCGCACCAGCTCGATCGCCATGCCCGCGGTACCCGCGATGCCGGCGGCCGAGTAGTCGTCCGTGACGTACACCTTGTCGACGTCGCGACTGGCGATGAGGTTGCCCATCGTCGCGCGGCGATCACCCGCGAGGATGACGCCGCCGTCGAAGGTGACGGCCACGATGGTGGTGCCGTGCGGTGCGATGTCGGACTGCATCGTCGCCTCCGGGGACAGAGCGAGATCCGCACGAAAACGGTTCTCGGGCAACAGGTGCGGTGCGTAGGCCCGCAGGTGTTCACTGAAGGAGGAGAACGGCGACCCGTAGCGCAGGGTGGTGTCGCTCTCGTGGGGACGGGGAACGGAGTTCGCGTCCGTCACTGGCCGCCCTTTTGCACGTAGGCGCGGACGAAGTCCTCCGCGTTCTCCTCGAGCACGTCGTCGATCTCGTCGAGGAGATCGTCGGTCTCCTCGGCGAGCTTCTCGCGTCGTTCCTGACCCGATGCGCCCTCGGCCGAACCGTCGTCGTCATCGCCACCGCCGGAGCGTGTGGTCTGCTCTTGTGCCATAGCCGACCTCCTCGTCACGAACCGCGTGTTCTCTCGACACGCAGCGAAACTTCACCCTACCGAGCATGCGCCGTCACAGGGTGACAACCCACCGTACGTCCGGCACGGGCGGACCGTCAGGTGGTGAGCTGGTCCACCAGTTCTGCGGCCGAGTCCACCGATTCGAGCAGAGCACCGACGTGGGCCATGCTCCCCCGCAGTGGCTCGAGGGTGGGGATACGCACCAGCGAGTCTCCACCCAGGTCGAAGATGACGGAGTCCCAGCTCGCGGCCGCTATGTCGCGGCCGAACTTGCGGAGGCACTCGCCGCGGAAGTACGCGCGGGTGTCGGTCGGGGGGTTCGAGACGGCGTCCATGACGTCCTGCTCGGAGACCAGCCGTTCCATCGATCCGCGCGCGACGAGCCGGTTGTAGAGACCCTTGTCGAGGCGGACGTCCGAGTACTGCAGGTCCACGAGGTGCAGTCGCGGCGCCGACCAGCCGAGTCCCTCGCGGTTGCGGAACCCTTCGAGCAGCCGCAGTTTCGCCGGCCAGTCGAGGAGGGACGCGCAGTCCATCGGGTCGCGCTCGAGCTTGTCGAGGATCATCGCCCACTTCTCGACGACGTCGGCGGCGCGCGGATCCTTCTCGCCCTGTGCGTCGAGATGCGCGGAGACGCGCTCGAGGTAGATGCGCTGCAGTGCCAACGCCGTCAGCTCGCGACCGTCCGCGAGCGCGACCGTGCGGCGCAGCGTCGGGTCGTGACTGATCTGGTGCACCGCCGTCACCGGACGGGCCAGCTGCAGATCGGACAGGTCCACGCCGGCCTCGACGATGTCGAGCACCAGGGCCGTCGTTCCGACCTTGAGATAGGTCGCCATCTCGGCGAGGTTGGCGTCACCGATGATCACGTGCAGGCGCCGGTACTTGTCGGCGTCGGCGTGCGGCTCGTCGCGGGTGTTGATGATGCCGCGCTTGAGCGTCGTCTCGAGGCCCACCTCGACCTCGATGTAGTCGGCGCGCTGCGAGAGCTGGAATCCGGGCTCGTCGCCGGACTGACCGATGCCGACGCGGCCCGAGCCGGTGAACACCTGGCGGGAGGCGAAGAACGGCGAGAGCCCGGCGATGATCGCGGAGAACGGGGTCTCGCGAGACATCAGGTAATTCTCGTGGGTGCCGTAGGACGCGCCCTTGCCGTCGACGTTGTTCTTGTACAACTGCAGGCGCGGGGCGCCGGGCACGCTCGAGGCATGGCGCGCAGCCGCTTCCATGACGCGCTCCCCCGCCTTGTCCCAGATGACGGCATCGAGCGGATCGCGCACCTCCGGTGCGGAGTACTCCGGGTGGGCGTGGTCGACGTAGAGACGCGCGCCGTTGGTGAGGATCATGTTGGCCGCGCCGACCTCGTCGGCGTCGATGATCGGCGCCGGGCCACTGAACCGGCCCAGGTCGAACCCGCGTGCGTCACGCAGCGGCGATTCCACCTCGTAGTCCCAGCGCGTCCGCTTGGCCCGCGGCACACCCGCCGCGGCGGCGTACGCCAGCACCGCCTGGGTGGATGTCAGGATCGGATTGGCGGAAGGCTCGGTAGGAGAGGAAATTCCGTACTCGACCTCGATGCCGATGATGCGCTGCATGCTCTCGACCCTAGGCTATCGACCCTGTGACCCCTGATCGAGTGGGAGCGGTGACGCATGCCTGACGACGAGATCGTGGCCGTGTACGACGAGCGTGGCCACGTGGTGGGCGAAGCGCCGCGCACCGAGGTGTACGAGCGCGGCCTGTGGCACGCGAGTGCCGGCGTGCTGGTGCGATCCACCGACGGGTCACGCGTGTACGTCCACCGCCGCACGACGACCAAGTCGGTGTTCGCGGGGATGCACGACGTTCTGGCCGGTGGGGTCGTCGATGCCGGGGAAAACCCTCGACAGACCGCCTCGCGAGAACTCGCCGAGGAACTCGGCGTCGTAGCGGACGTGACGGGCGACCCGGTGGTCGGCCGCTGGACGGGACGATCCGGCGCTGCGACGGTGCGCTGCCACCTGTTCGCGTACGAGGTGCGTCACGACGGACCGATGCACCACCAGCCTTCCGAGATCGCGGACGGCTGGTGGTGGTCGGACGTCGAGGTGCTGACACACCTGGACGATCCCGCGTGGCCCTTCGTTCCGGACACCCGCGTGATCGTCTCGGCGCTGCTACAGGTGGGCGGTCAGAGGTACTGACCCGTGTTCGACTCGGTGTCGATCGAGCGGCTCGCACTGGCGTTCTTACCGGTGACGAGCGTGCGGATGTAGACGATCCGCTCACCCTTCTTGCCCGAGATGCGCGCCCAGTCATCGGGATTGGTGGTGTTGGGCAGATCTTCGTTCTCGGCGAACTCGTCGACGATGGAGTCGAAGAGGTGTCCGACGCGCAGACCCGGTGTCCCGGTGTCGAGCACCGACTTGATGGCGTACTTCTTCGCGCGGTCGACGATGTTCTGGATCATCGCGCCCGAGTTGAAGTCCTTGAAGTACAGGACCTCCTTGTCACCGTTGGCATAGGTGACCTCGAGGAATCGGTTGTCGTCGCTCTCGGCGTACATGCGCTCGACGACGCGTTCGATCATGCCGCGGATGCAGGCGGCGCGATCGCCGCCGAACTCCGCGAGATCGTCGGCGTTGACGGGCAGCGAGTCGTCGAGATACTTCGAGAAGATGTCGAGCGCGGACTCGGCGTCCGGCCGCTCGATCTTGATCTTCACGTCCAGACGGCCCGGGCGCAGAATGGCCGGGTCGATCATGTCCTCGCGGTTGGACGCACCGATCACGATGACGTTCTCGAGGCCCTCGACACCGTCGATCTCGGCCAGCAGTTGAGGAACGACGGTGGTCTCCACGTCGGACGAGACGCCCGACCCACGGGTACGGAAGATGGAGTCCATCTCGTCGAAGAACACGATGACGGGAGTGCCCTCGGACGCCTTCTCGCGAGCCCGCTGGAAGATCAACCGGATGTGGCGCTCGGTCTCACCGACGAACTTGTTGAGCAGCTCGGGGCCCTTGATGTTGAGGAAGTAGGACTTCGCGTCGCGTGCGTCCTGCCCCCGTGCCTCGGCGATCTTCTTCGCCAGTGAGTTGGCGACCGCCTTGGCGATGAGTGTCTTGCCGCAGCCGGGAGGCCCGTAGAGCAACACACCCTTGGGCGGGCGCAGCGAGTACTCACGGAACAGATCCTTGTGCAGGAAGGGCAGTTCCACGGCGTCGCGGATCTGCTCGATCTGCCGCCCGAGGCCGCCGATGTCCTCGTAGCCGACGTCGGGGACCTCCTCGAGCACGAGGTCCTCGACCTCGGCCTTGGGAATGCGCTCGAACGCGTAGCCGGCCTTGGTGTCGACCAGCAACGAGTCGCCGGGGCGCAGGCGGCGCGACGGCCCGTCCGGATCCTCCGGTGCCTCGTCGTCGGCCATCTCCTGCAGCGGAGTCGCCAACCACACGACACGTTCCTCGTCGGCGTGGCCGACGACGAGGGCGCGCTTGCCGTCCTCGAGGATCTCGCGAAGGGAGCTGATCTCGCCGACGCGTTCGAATTCACACGCCTCGACGATGGTGAGGGCCTCGTTCAGACGCACGGTCTGGCCGGGCCGGAGTGCGGTGGCGTCGACGTTCGGCGAGCACGTCAGGCGCATCTTGCGGCCCGAGGTGAACACGTCCACCGTCGCGTCGGCGTAGGTGTGCACCAGGACGCCGTAACCGCTGGGCGGTGCGCCGAGCCGGTCGACCTCCTCGCGCAGGGCGATGAGCTGCTGGCGCGCCTCCTTGAGCGTCTCCATCAGCTTCGTGTTGCGCGTGGAGAGCGAGTCGACCCGCGACTCGAGATCACGCACGTCGGTGTTACGGGTGTCCGCCGACGGCGCACCCCCACGGGAAGCGTCGAGTTGTCGGCGCAGGACGGTGGCCTCGGCTCGCAGGGCATCGAGTTCGGCCAGGACTGCGGACTGGTCCGGGTTGTCTGTAGGGCTCATGCAGGACTCCTCCCAAAGCGATTTCTCAACGCTACCGGGCGAAACGCAAACGTGTGTGACGACCGTGGTCAGACACTGTCACCGACCACCGACAGACAGCGGACGAACGGCACACGGTCGGTGCATGAACCCCCGGTGTCAGGCGGGTTCGGTGGGGGTCTTGCCGGCCCGTCGCTGCGGTTTCGGGGTGACGGTGCCCTCGGCCAGACGACGCGCACTGACCAGGAACGCGGTGTGCCCCTGCATGCGGTGCTCGGGTCGCACTGCCAGCCCGACGACGTGCCACCCGCGCACGATCGACTCCCACGACCGCGGCTCGGTCCAGCACTCCTGCGCACGCAGGGCCTCGACGACCTTGGACAACTGCGTGACGGTGGCCACGTAGACGATCAGCACGCCGCCCGGAACCAGCGCACCGGCGACGGCGTCGAGTGCGTCCCACGGCGCCAGCATGTCCAGCACCACCCGGTCGACCATGCCCTCGTGACGCGCGACGTCGAACGCGGCGACGTCGTCGATCACCAGGTCCCAGTTCTCCGGCCGCTCGCCGAAGAAGGTCTCCACGTTGCGCACCGCGTGCACGGCGTGGTCCTCGCGCACCTCGTAGGAGATGACGCGCCCCTGCGGACCGACGGCACGCAGCAGCGAACACGTCAGGGCGCCGGAACCGGCGCCGGCCTCGAGCACGCGGGCACCCGGGAAGACGTCGCCCTCGTGCACGATCTGAGCGGCGTCCTTGGGGTAGATGACCTGCGCGCCGCGCGGCATCGACAGCACGTAGTCGACGAGGAGCGGGCGCAGAGCGAGATACGGGGTGCCGTTCGTCGACTTCACGACGCTGCCCTCGTCGACACCGATCAGATCGTCGTGGCGGATCCCGCCGCGGTGGGTGTGGAATTCCTTGGCCGCGTCGAGCACCACCGTGTAGTGCCGCCCCTTGGCATCGGTGAGCTGCACGCGATCACCGACGCGGAACGGTCCGCTCGCGCGCGCAGACGTGTCGGTGTCGGTCGGTTCCACGGGTGGTCCTCTTTCCGGTGCACTCTGGTCCCGCCCACGATGCGGGGCGCTCTCGGGGCGCGACGCGCCCCGGGGAACTGTAGGGCAGATACCGGATCGTGTCGGTGAGCGGGCATAGTGTCGGCGCCGTGAGCATCTCGACCGAAGACCCCGTCGTCACCGACGTCGCCGCGGCGGCACCCGACCGTCCTCGCCGTCGTCCCGCGTTGTCGCCCTCGCGCGCAGCGGATTACAAGCAGTGCCCTCTGCTCTACCGGTTCCGGGCCATCGACCGCCTGCCCGCACCGCCGTCGAAGGCGCAGTTGCGCGGCACCCTCGTGCACTCCGCCCTCGAGTCGCTCTACGCGTTGCCCGCGGCGGACCGGGTCTCGACGCGGGCCGGCACCCTCGTGCGGGAGGAATGGGACGCCATGGTCGTGTCGCACGAGTACGCGGCCGATCTCGTCGAGGAGCACGAGCGCGAGAAGTTCGTCGCCGAGGCGCAGTCGCTCGTGGCGTCCTACTACTCGCTCGAGGACCCCACACGGTTCGACCCCGAGTCGTGCGAGCAGCTCGTCGAGACCGAACTGGACGACGGCGTGCTGTTGCGCGGCTACATCGACCGCATCGACGTCGCGCCCACTGGGCAGCTGCGCGTCGTCGACTACAAGACGGGCAAGGCGCCGCGCGAGATCGCCGAGGCCAAGGCGTTGTTCCAGATGAAGTTCTACGCGGTGGTGCTGATGCGCACGCGCGGCATCGTTCCCGCGCAGCTGCGCCTGCTGTTCCTGAAGGACAGCCAAATTCTCACCTACGCCCCGGACGAGGACGAGCTCCGCCGGTTCGAACGGACGCTGTCCGCCATCTGGACGGCCATCCGGTCCGCCGGCGAGACGGGCGACTTCCGCCCCAAGCCCGGAAAGCTGTGTGGGTGGTGCGACTTCCAGGCCCTGTGCCCGTCCTTCGGCGGCACTCCGCCCGAGTACCCGGGGTGGCCGAGCGAGCCGACGGAGGTCACGGCGTGAGCGAGGATGCACTCTTCGTCCGTGTCGAGGGAACCGATCGCTATCGCGCCACGCGGCTCACCACGAGTGTGTGGGCGGAGAGCATGCAACACGGCGCTCCCCCGTCGGCGCTGCTCGCGCGAGCACTGGAGCAGTGTTCGCCGGTGCCGGGCACCCGGCTCGCGCGGGTGACGATGGAGATCCTCGGGCCGGTGCCCGTCGGACAACTCACCGTGCAGGCCCGTGTGGAACGCCCCGGTCGCCGGGTGGCCATGCTGTCGGCCGACCTCGTCGCGGATCTGCCCGACGGGTCGACCAGGGCGGTCGCGCGTGCCACGGCCTGGCGCGTGGCGATGACCGACACCTCGGCGGCCGGACAGACTCTCGATCCACCGCTGGTGCCCGGTCCGGACGAGTCCGAGGCCGGGTGGGCATTTCCGGACCACTGGCACGGCGGGTTCCTCGACAGTCTCGAGTTCCGGGGCGCCCGCCCGGTGACGGCGTCGGAGCCCGGCCGGGTGTGGGCACGTCCGAGGTATCCCGTGGTGGCCGGCGAGCAGACGTCGCCGATCGTCGGACTGTTCGCCGTGGCGGACATCGCCAACGGCGTCGCGGCGTTTCTCGATCCGACGGAGTGGACGTTCCTCAACACCGATCTGACGGTGCAGATCGTGCGCGAACCCGTCGGCGAATGGGTGGGTGTGCAGGCCCGCACCGCGATCGGCGACGACGGCATCGGGCTGTGCACCTCGACGTTGTACGACGCGACGGGGTCGGTGGGCCGCACGTTCCAGACACTCGAGGTGCGCGCTCGCCCCTGACGTCTCCACACCGGATCAGCCGAGCCGGACCACCTGTCCGACGCGGAAGATCCCCGCGGGATCGTGCTGTTCGGCCAGGGCTCCGAGCCAGGCCCGGGTGTCCTCGTCGTAGACCCGTGCGAGGTGAGCGGGGTCGTCGGACGCCGCGAAGTTGGGCAACGCGCCACCGGTCGACCACGGTGCCAGAGCCTCCACGACTGCCTCGCCGTGCGCGATCACCGCATCGGCGACGGGAGGCGCCAGCACTCCGATGCACAGGAGGCTGTAGGCGGCCTCGCGATGGCAGTACACGTCGGGATGCGGTCCCGGCCGGCCGAGAGCGCCGCCGAGCAGCCTCAGCTCCACGATCACCTGCGGTGAACTCGACGCGGGGCCGGTCATGACCAACACGGTCGCTGCCGCCTCCTCGTCGAACACGCGGAGCATCGTCGTGGCCTCACGTGTCGGCATCGGATCCACCGGGTCTGCATGCACCGACCCCACCGCCGCGTACGGAATGGTCGTGACCGTGTCGATGACGGTCGGGGCCGCAGCGCGCATCGGTGCGAGAACGTCGGCTGCGATCCCCGGCTCCGCGACCGATGCGAAACGCACCGCGACCACGAACTTCCCGGCCAACGGTTCCGGCACGCCGGGCAGCGGTGGAAGCTGGAGGAACGCGAGCGAGGTGTTGTGCTCCTCGGTCAGCGTGGCGCTCCACACCCGCCACGCCTCGAGTACCGCCGCCGCGTGCCGGCCGTCGTAATACAGTGCGCCCGCGTAGAACTCGGCGATCGGCAGCAGCTCCGTCTCGACCGCGGTGACGATGCCGAGTGTCGACTTGCCCCCACACAGGCCGCGGAAGAGATCGGCGTCGCTGTCCGGTGTCACCCGGCGCAGTGTGCCGTCGCCCGTGACGAGATCGAACGCGCGTACACGACTCGACGAGACCCCGTACGTCCGAGCCACCGGCCCGATTCCCCCACCGGTCAGAAATCCCGTGACGCCGGTGTTCGGCGACGACCCACACAGCGGCGCCGATCCGGACGGCGCGCCGGCGTCGAGAACCTGCTGCCACCGGACCCCGGCGCCGAGTCGGGCGACGCGCGTGTCGGGGTGGATCGTCAGTTCGTCGAGATCACCGGTGAGGACCAGAATCGTGTCCGGACCGATGCGCACCGCCCCGTGTCCGGTGGCCTGTACGGCCACGCGAAGCCCGGCCTCGCGCGCTGCCCGCACGGTGGCGGCGACGTCGTCCGCGGTGGCGGCCGCGACGACTGCCACCGGATCGACGGGGACAGCGACGTTCCACGGCACCGACCGCTCGTATCCGGGCTCCCCCGGACGCGACAGTGTTCCGGTGAGTGCAGCGGCGAGCGAGACCAGCAGGTCGGGGCTCGCAGAATCGACGACGGTCATGACGGATCCTCTCGACGACGCGACTCTAGCGACGAGAGGAGACTGGTCGGTACCGATCAGGAACTACTGGGACCGATCACAACGGAGCGGACGCGTCAGAATGCGCGGCACGACCGGATGTCGGACGCGAGAATCGCCTTGGCGCCGAGCTCGGCGAGCTCGTCCATCACGGCGTTGTGTCCCTTGCGCGGAACCATGGCACGAATGGCCACCCACGCCTCGTCCGCGAGCGGGGACAGCGTCGGCGACTCGAGGCCGGGCGTGATCTTGACGGCGTCGTCGAGGATGCTGCGCGGGCAGTCGTAGTCGAGCATCAGGTACTGCTGGGCGAAGACGACGCCCTGGACACGCGCGATGAGCTGGTTGCGCGCCTTGTCGTCGACTGGCGAGCCCGCCTGCTCGATGAGCACGCCCTCCGAGTCGCACAGGGATTCACCGAACGCCACCAGGTTGTGTTGGCGCAGTGTGCGTCCCGAGCCCACGACGTCGGCGATCGCATCGGCGACACCCAACTGGATGGAGATCTCGACGGCTCCGTCCAGACGGATCACGGTGGCCTCGAGGCCCCGCGCCGCGAGGTCCCGGCGGACCAGGTTGGGGTACGACGTGGCGATGCGGAGCCCGGCCAGATCGTTCGGGGTCCACTCCTTGCCGGCCGGCGCGGCGTAGCGGAAGGTGCTGTTGCCGAATCCGAGTGCGAGCCGCTCGGTCACGGGTGCGCCCGAATCGAGCGACAGATCCCGGCCGGTGATGCCGAGATCGAGCTCACCCGAGCCCACGTAGATGGCGATGTCCTTGGGACGGAGGAAGAAGAACTCGACGTTGTTGGCGTTGTCGAGCACGGTGAGATCGCGGGAATCGGCGCGGCGGCGATAACCCGCCTCGCTCAGAATCTCTCCGGCGAGCTCGGACAGGGAACCTTTGTTGGGGACGGCGACGCGAAGCATGGTGGGACTCCTGGGGTGCGGGAAGATCGGTGGCGGTGGAAGTGGGTCGGTCCGCTCACAGATGTCGGTAGACATCCTCGAGGGAGAGGTTCTTCCCGACCATCAACACCTGGATCCAGTACAGGAGCTGCGAGATCTCCTCCGCCAGCGCCTCGTCCGTCTCGTGCTCCGCGGCGATCCACACCTCCCCGGCCTCCTCGAGGATCTTCTTGCCCTGCTGATGCACACCCGCGTCCAACGCGGCGACGGTGCCCGAGCCCTCGGGCCTGGTGGCAGCGCGGTCGGTGAGCTCGGCGAACAGGGACTCGAAGTTCTTCACGGGTGATGATTGTTCCACGACGCGGCCCGCGGACCGCTATCAGTGTCCCCCGGCGCGCGCAGACCGGAGATCGTCGAGGGTGAGCCCCTCGAGGGTGGTGCGGAACGTACGGCCCGGTCCGCTGGGCACCTGCACCTCGGAGGGCACCACGACGACGGCGCATCCCGCCGAGACGGCGGACTCGGTTCCCGTGGGCGAATCCTCGACGGCGACGCACGACGCCGTGTCGACACCGAGCAGCGCTGCGCCCCGGCGGTACGGATCGGGAGCGGGCTTCGCGTGCGTCACCTCGTCGCCGCACACGGTCGCGCCGAAGTGGTGACGGCCCAGCGTCTCGAGCGCGATCTCCGTCAGCATGCGCTCGGTGTTGGTGACGAGGGCACACCCCAGACCGGCCGACTGCACCAGATCCAGCACCGCCTCCGCACCCGGACGCCACGGCAGACCACCCGCGAACAGCTCGACCACACGGCCGTTGAGCCAGGCAGCGGACTCCGCCAGGTTCTCCGGCGACGCCTCCCGTCCCACGTGCGCGTAGACCTTCGCCAGCGCACCCATCATCGAGTTGCCCAGAGTCGACTCCCGCACCTCCGGAGTGAGCTCGCGCCCGAGTGACTCGGACAGCTCGTACACCGCGATATCCCACAGGCGCTCCGAGTCCAACAGCGTCCCGTCCATGTCGAACAAGACGGCCTGGAGCTCAGACATTGAAGTACTTCGCCTCCGGGTGGTGCAGCACGAACGCATCCGTCGACTGCTCGGGGTGCAACTGCAACTCGTCGGACAGATCCACCCCTATGCGCTGGGGTTCGAGCATCGCGACGAGCTTGATGCGGTCCTCCAGATCGGGGCACGCGCCGTACCCGAACGAGTACCGGGCACCGCGGTACTCGAGCTTGAAGTACCCCTCCACGTCGGACGGATCCTGATCCACGAGGGAGCGGCCGCTGGGCAGCACCAGTTCCTCGCGGACGCGGCGATGCCAGTACTCCGCGAGCGCCTCGGTGAGCTGCACGCCGATGCCGTGCACCTCGAGGTAGTCGCGGTACGCATCCGCCTTGAAGAGCTCGTTGGCGAAGTCGGCGATGGGCTGACCCATCGTCACCAGGTTCATCGGCAGGACGTCGACCACCCCCGTCTCACGGGCGAGGTCTCGCGACCGCACGAAGTCCGCGATGCAGAGGAACCTGCCGCGGTCCTGGCGCGGGAACGTGAACCGGAAGCGCTCCGCCGCATCGGGTTCCGGGGACTCGAGAACCACCACGTCGTCACCCTCGGACACTGTCGGGAAGTACCCGTACACCAGTGCCGCGTGCGCGAGGATGCCGTCGGTGCTGAGGCGGTCGAGCCAGTACCGCAGGCGCGGACGGCCCTCGGTCTCCACCAGGTCCTCGTAGGACGGGCCCTCACCGGCGCGTGCGCCGCGCAGACCCCACTGACCGAGGAACAGGGCACGCTCGTCGAGAAGCCCCGAGTACTCGGACAGCGAGATGCCCTTGACGATCCTGCTGCCCCAGAACGGGGGCGCCGGAAGCTCCTTCTCGACGGAGACGTCGGAGCGCTCGGGAACGACGACCGGTGTCTCCGCGGCCTTGCGCTTCTCGGCGATGCGCCGGGACCGCTCGTGCCGCTCCTTGCGCTCCGCGGTCTTCTGCTGAGCGGCGAGCGCCTCCTCGCTGTCGGGAGCCGGCGCCACACCGCGTTTGGTGTTCATGATCGTGTCCATCAGGCGCAGGCCCTCGAACGCGTCACGCGCGTACGACACCTCACCCTCGTAGACCTCGGCGAGATCGTTCTCGACATAGGACCGGGTGAGCGCTGCGCCACCGAGCATGACGGGGAACTTCTCGGCGACGCCCTTGGCGTTGAGCTCGAGCAGGTTCTCCTTCATGACCACCGTGGACTTCACCAGCAGACCGGACATGCCGATGACGTCGGCACGCTTGTCCACCGCGGCGTCGAGAATCGCCGAGATGGGCTGCTTGATACCGAGATTGACCACCTCGTAGCCATTGTTGCTCAGGATGATGTCGACGAGGTTCTTGCCGATGTCGTGGACGTCGCCCTTGACGGTGGCGAGCACGATGCGGCCCTTGCCGTCCTCGTCGGACGCCTCCATGTGCGGCTCGAGGTGTGCCACAGCGGCTTTCATCACCTCGGCGGACTGCAGCACGAACGGAAGCTGCATCTGCCCGGACCCGAACAGCTCACCGACGGTCTTCATGCCGGACAGCAGCGTCTCGTTGATGATCGCGAGCGGCGGCTTCTCCTGCATCGCCTCGTCGAGATCGTCTCCCAGCCCGGCACGCTCACCGTCGACGATGCGGCGCTCGAGGCGATCGAACAAGGGAAGGCCGGCCAGTTCCTGCGCCCGCGACTCGCGTGCGGACGCCGCGGAGACGCCTTCGAACAGCGCCATGAGCGCCTGCAACGGGTCGTAGCCCTCGCGGCGACGGTCGTACACGAGGTCGAGCGCGACCTGGCGCTGCTCCTCGGGGATACGCGCCATGGGGAGGATCTTCGACGCGTGGACGATGGCCGTGTCGAGCCCGGCCTCCGTGCACTCGTGCAGGAAGACCGAGTTGAGCACCTGCCTCGCAGCAGGATTGAGGCCGAACGAGATGTTCGAGATACCCAGGGTGAAGTGCACCTCGGGATGACTCTCGTGCAGTCGACGGATGGCCTCGATGGTCTCGATGCCGTCCCGCCGGACCTCTTCCTGGCCCGTCGAGATGGGGAACGTCAGGGTGTCGAGGATGATGTCCGATTCCGGAAGACCCCAGTTGTCGCGGATGTCGGCGATGAGCCGCTCCGCGATGCGGATCTTCCAGTCCGCCGTCCGGGCCTGACCCTCCTCGTCGATCGTCAGCGCGACGACCGCCGCTCCGTGACGCTTGACCAGCGTCATGATGCGCTGGAAGCGCGAGTCGGGCCCGTCGCCGTCCTCGTAGTTGACGGAGTTGACCGCGCTGCGCCCACCGAGGTGCTCGAGCCCGGCCTCCAGGACTGCGGGCTCGGTGGAGTCGAGCATGATCGGCAGCGTCGAGGAGGTGGCCAGGCGCGAGGCCAGAGCCGACATGTCGGCAGCACCGTCGCGGCCGACGTAGTCGACGTTGAGATCGAGCATGTGCGCGCCGTCGCGCGTCTGGTCCTTCGCGATGTCGAGGCACTTCTGGTAGTCCTCGGCCAGCATCGCGTCACGGAACGCCTTCGAACCGTTGGAGTTGGTGCGTTCGCCGATCATGAGGATGCTGGCGTCCTGCTCGAACGGCACCGCTGCGTAGAGAGACGAGACACCCTTCTCGGGCTTCGGGTCCCGCACTCCGCGGCGCGCGTCGTGCACCGCGTCGGCGACCTGGCGGATGTGCTCCGGGGTGGTTCCACAGCAGCCACCCACCAGGGAGAGGCCGAACTCGGTGACGAAGCCGCTGAGCGCCTCGGCCAGCTCGTCGGGACCGAGCGGGTACTCGGCACCCTTGGGGCCGAGCTGCGGCAGGCCGGCGTTGGGCATGACCGAGACCGGCACGGTGGCATGCCTGCTGAGGTGACGCAGGTGCTCGCTCATCTCGGCGGGGCCCGTGGCGCAGTTGAGGCCGATCAGGTCGACCCCGAGCGGCTCGATCGCGGTCAGTGCCGCGCCGATCTCGCTGCCCAGCAACATCGTGCCGGTGGTCTCGACCGTCACGTGCGTGATGATCGGGATGCGGATGCCCAGCTGCTCCATCGCGGCCTGACTGCCGAGGATGGCGGCCTTCACCTGGAGCAGGTCCTGGCACGTCTCGATCAGGACGGCGTCGGCGCCGCCGTCGATCATTCCCAGCGCAGCTTCGGCGTAGGCGTCGCGCAGCGCCCGGAACGGGGCGTGGCCGAGGGTGGGCAGTTTGGTGCCCGGCCCCATGGACCCGAGCACGAAGCGGCCCATGCCGTCTCGCCCGGTACCCATCTCGTCGGCGACCTCGCGGGCCAGGATCGTTCCCTTGTACGACAGCTCGCGGATGCGGTCCGAGATGTCGTAGTCGGCGAGGTTGGGGAGGTTGCACCCGAAGGTGTTGGTCTCGACGGCGTCCGCGCCCGCCTCGAAGTACTCCCGGTGGATCTGACGGAGCACGTCGGGACGCGTGTCGTTGAGGATCTCGTTACAGCCTTCGAGGCCGCGGAAATCGTCCAGCGTCAGGTCTGCGGCCTGCAGCATCGTTCCCATGGCACCGTCGCCGATGACAACACGCTGGGACAGCGCATCGAGCAGGCGTGATCGGAATTCGACAGGCATGCCCCCAAGCGTAGTGGTCTGTCCCGACAGCTCTGGTCGTAGGCTGGGCGGGTGAGTGCGCCAGAAACGCCCGAGGGCGATCTCCCCGTGGTCCAGGACCCCCCGACAGACCTCGCCGCCGGCGTCGCTGCCGAGCTGGTGGCCGGTGTCGGAGCGGACGATCAGGACTCCGCGACGGACGAGTCCGAGCTGGACGAGATCCTGCCGACCCTGCGCAGCCCGATTCTCGTCGCGGCGTTCGAGGGATGGAACGACGCGGGCGACGCCGCGAGCGGCGCGGTGGAGCATCTCGAACTGATCTGGGACGCGACGCCCCTGGCCGAGCTCGACTCCGAGGACTACTACGACTACCAGGTCAACCGCCCGACGGTCCGACAGGTGGACGGTGTGACGCGCGAGATCGAGTGGCCGTCGACGAGGTTGTCGGTGTGTTCGCCTCCCGGCAGCGACCGCGACGTCGTGCTGCTGCGCGGTATCGAGCCCAACATGCGGTGGCGGAGCTTCTGCGACGACCTGCTCGAGTTCATCGACCAGCTCGGGGTCGAGACGGTCGTGATTCTCGGCGCACTGCTTGCCGACACGCCCCACACCCGGCCCGTTCCCGTGACCGGCACCGCGTACAGCACCGAGTCGGCGGAGCAGTTCAACCTCGAGCAGACCCGGTACGAGGGCCCGACCGGCATCACCGGTGTTCTGCAGGACGAGTGCGTCAAAGCGGGGATTCCGGCAGTGTCCCTGTGGGCGGCGGTCCCGCACTACGTGTCCCAGCCGCCGAACCCCAAGGCCACCGTCGCCCTGCTCCAGCGTGTCGAGGACGTCCTCGACATCGAGGTGCCGCTCGGCGAGCTGCCGTCCCAGGCGGAGGACTGGGAGGAGTCGGTCACCGAGATGACCAAGGACGACGACGAGATCGCCGAGTACGTCCGCACCCTCGAGGAGCGCGGCGACGCCGAGGTCGACATGTCCGAGGCCGTCTCCAAGGTGGACGGCGATGCGCTGGCCGCCGAGTTCGAGCGCTACCTGCGCCGACGCGGGCCGGGCAGCTTCGGGCTGTGACGCGCGCTCGTCACCGGTGAGCGCACGACTCGCACGGCTCCGCATCGGCGCTCTGTACGCCGGTGGCTTCCTCGGCCCGTTCGGCGGCGGAGTGGTGTCCTCGATGCTGCCCGAGATGGGCGCGGATCTGGGGGTGTCCACCGGGTCGGCGGCATCGACTCTCAGCGCGTACCTGTTTCCGTTCGCTCTGGCCATGCTGGTGTCGGGCACTCTCGGCGCGCGATGGGGCCGGGTGCGCACCGTGCGCCTCGCCTACCTGCTCTACGTCGTCTCCTCGCTCCTGTGTGCGGTCGCGCCCACGCTCGACCTGTTGCTGGGTGCGCGCGCGCTGCAGGGCATCGGCAATTCCTTCACGACGCCGCTGCTCCTCGCGTCACTGGCGGCCGTCACTCCCCGCGAGCGCCTCGGACGGGTGCTGGGTACCTTCGGCGCCCTGCAGGCGGCGGGTCAGACCAGTGCGCCGCTGGTCGGTGGCCTCGCCGCCGAGTTCGACTGGCGGTACGCGTTCGTCGTGCTGGCCGTCGTCGCCGCGATCCTCGGGCTGGTCGGGCTCCCCGCGGCCACCGCGCCGTCCACCCCCGGCGGTCGTCCCGAACGGTTGCGCGACGCTCTCACCGTCCCGGTCCTCCGCGTGGCAGTGGTCGCGCTCCTCGGCTGGGGCGCCCTCGGGGGACTCAACTTCCTCGTCGCCTTCCGCGCGGAGGACACGTTCGGTCTGTCCTCCACACAGCGCGGACTGCTGCTGACCGTGTTCGGGGTCGCCGGAATCCTGGTGGCGCGACGCGTCGGTGGACTGATCGACCGCATCGGGCCACGCCGAGCGATCGTGGGTGCCGCTCCTGTCGGCGCGGTCCTTATCGCCCTCGCCGGCACCATGCCCAGCCTGGTGGTCGTCGGCCTCGTCTGGGCGGCAGCGGGTGTCGCCAGCCAGTTCATCCTCGTCGGCGTCAACGCCGCTGTCCTCGGCTCGTCGGGGGCGAACCGCGGCGGCGCCGTGTCGGTCGTCCAGTCGTTCCGGTTCTCCGGGGCGGCCTTCGCTCCTCTCGCGCTCACCCCGCTGTACGGGGTGCACCCGACGTCGGCCTTCCTCATTCCCGCCGTCCTGCTGGCAGTGGTCGCGCCGCTGGTGATGACCGGGCGGAAGACCTGACACTGCGGCGGCCGCGCTCGAGAGTGAATGATGACGCCGCCGTAACACGGGCGCAGCAGTGCCGTCACCGCGTGCACGGACAGTCGTCCCATGGCCAGCACTCCGAAGTTCATCCAAGGCGTCTTTCCCTTCGTCGGGCACGGCCTGGGCAAGTCCGAGCTTCTCGACGCCGCCACGGCGTACACCGTTCCGTCGGGCCTGACCGCCCAGCCGCTCTACTTCCGCGGCGGTAACTCCTCCGACGAACTGGTCGTCGTCACGCTCACGCGCGACGGAGAGTCGATGCGCGTGTTCCCGATGGGCGCGAAGGCGAGCGTCAACGTTCCGCTGCGCGTCGTCGAGGACGTCGATCCCGACTCGGTTCTCGAGCTCACCGTCGCGGCGCCCGACGGCTGCAGCGGCGAGGTCGTCGTCGATTTCGGGATGATGATCTTCTGATGCCGGCTACAGGAGAACGGCAGCGCCTGCTCGTCGTCGGCAACGGAATGGCGGGGGCTCGCACCGTCGAGGAGATCCTCGGCCGCGACCGTGCGAAGTTCGACGTCACGATGATCGGCGACGAGCCGTACGGCAACTACAACCGCATCATGCTCTCGCACGTGCTCTCGGGCGAGTCGTCCATCGACGACGACGATCTGATGCTCAACCCGATGGCCTGGTACCGGGAGAACGGCGTCACCCTCCACGTCGGAGACCGGGCGGTGGCACTGGACCGCTTCGCCAAGAACGTGACGTGCGAGAGCGGACGCGTCGTCCCCTACGACACCGTGATCATCGCGACCGGGAGCACGACGTTCTTTCCCAACATGGACGGACTGCGTGAGGCCGACGGCAGACTGGCGCGCGGCGTCTTCGGTTTCCGGACGATCGAGGACACCAACGGCATGCTGCAGATGGCGTCCTCCCGCGACGGCATCCGCGCCGTCGTCATCGGTGGCGGACTGCTGGGCCTCGAAGCCGCCTACGGTCTGCGCACGCAGGGCATCGACGTGGACGTCGTGCACTCCCCCGGTCACCTGATGAACCAGCAGCTGGACGAACGTGGTGGACGCGTGCTGCGCAACAAGATCGAGGACCTCGGCGTCGGCGTGTACACGTCCAAGCGCACCACGGCGGTGCTGCGGGACGAGAGCGGTGCCGTCACCGGGGTCGCGTTCAACGACGGCTCCACCCTGCCCGCGGACATGATCGTCGTGACGGCCGGTATCCGCCCCAACGTCGACCTCGCGCGGCGGGCCGGACTGGTGATCGAGCGCGGCATCGTCGTCGACGATCAGATGCGGTGCGAGGACGAGGGAGCGATCCACGCAGTCGGAGAATGCTGCCAGCATCGCGGTGAGGTGTACGGCCTCGTGGCTCCCTTGTGGGAGCAGGCGTCGGTCCTGGCCGACGTGCTGACCGGTGCGAATCCGGCTGCGGCTTATCATGGTTCGCGACTGACGACGAAGCTCAAGGTCGCGGGCGTCGACGTTGCGGCGATGGGCGTCAAGGGTCCCGAGCGGGACACCGACGAGTTCGTGCAGTTCTACGAACCCCGCAGCGGCACCTACAAGTCGGTGGTCGTGCGCGACAACAAGCTGATCGGCGCGATGCTGCTGGGCGACATCAGCAAGGTGAGCTTCCTGACTCAGGCGTTCGACGAGAAGGTACCGCTTCCCGACGAGCGCATCAGCATGCTGTTCGACATGGGTACGCCGAGTACGGAGACCGGCGCCGCCGAACTGTCCGACGATGTCCAGGTGTGCAACTGCAACGGGGTCACGAAGGGCGACATCGTCGCCTGCGTGCACGGCGGGGCCACCACCGTCTCCGAGGTCGTGGGAAAGACCCGTGCGGGCAAGGGATGCGGATCCTGCAAGGGCCTGGTCGCCGACATCGTCGCCTGCGCCGCCGGTGGAGCGCTCGCGGTCGATCCCGCGGCGGACTGGTACGTCCCCTGTATCCCGATGTCCAAGCGCGAGCTGATCGAGGCCGTCCGCTCGCAGAACCTCCGGTCCGTCTCCGCAGTCTTCGATGCGTTGGCCGACGCCGAGGACGCGACCGCGAAGATGCCGCTGGCGTCGCTGCTGCGCGTGGTCTGGGGACCCGACTGGGTCGACGAGCGAGGCGCGCTGTTCATCAACGACCGCGTTCACGCCAACATCCAGCGAGACGGCACCTTCTCCGTCGTGCCGCAGATGAAGGGCGGCGTGACCACCCCGGACCAGTTGCGGCGCATCGCCGATGTGGCCGACAAGTACGGGGTCCCGATGGTCAAGGTCACCGGTGGGCAGCGCATCGATCTTCTCGGCATCAAGAAGGAGGACCTGCCGAAGGTGTGGGGCGATCTCGACATGCCGTCCGGGTACGCGTACGGCAAGAGCATGCGCACCGTGAAGACCTGTGTCGGAAGCGATTTCTGCCGTTTCGGACTCGGTGACTCCACCGCACTCGGCATCGCGATCGAGGAACGGTTCCAGGGTCTCGAAACTCCCGCAAAGCTCAAGCTGGCCGTGGCCGGATGCCCCCGCAACTGCTCCGAGGCGCTCTGCAAGGACTTCGGTGTGGTGGCCGTCGGCGACGGCCGCTGGGAGATCTACATCGGCGGCGCGGCCGGCGCACACATCCGCAAGGGCGACGTCCTCGCCACGGTCGACTCCCCCGAGGAGGTCCTGACCCTCGCGGGCCGATTCATCCAGTACTACCGCGAGGAGGCGAAGTGGCTCGAGCGGACCTACGCCTTCGTCCCGCGGGTCGGCCTCGAGACGTTGCAGCGACTGCTCGTCGACGACGCCGAGGGTCTCTGTGCAGGACTCGACGAGCGCATCCAGATATCCATCGACGGCTACACCGATCCGTGGAAGGAACGCGCGGCGCCGCGGTCACCGGCACAGTTCGCGCCCTCCCTCCCGCTTCTCCCGCTGCCTCAGGTGCCGGTTCGATGACGACGGCACAGGCGACCGTGGTGGGAACCGTCGACGATCTCACCCCCGGCGAGGGCCGGACCTACGTGGTCGACGGACGACAGATCGCCGTCTTCCTCCTGACCGACGGGACGGTCCGCGCCATGGACGCGGTGTGCCCCCATCGCGGCGGGCCGCTGGCGGACGGGCAGATCGACGGGGCCGTCGTCGTGTGTCCCCTGCACCAGTACCAGTTCTCCCTGGACACCGGCCGGTGCACCACCGACGGCATCGGAACGGTCGCGACCCACCGTGCCGACGTCGTCGACGGGCAGGTGGCTGTCCGACTGTCCTGACCGCCTACCCTGTTGCAGTGACCGAATCCGCCGACTCCTTCGTGGTGGACGACAGGCTCCGGCTCTTCTCGTTCGCGACAGCCGAGAAACGGGCCGACTACCTGCGGGTTCTGCGCGCTTTCGAACATGCCCGTACCGGCTACGTCGTTCTGCTGCACGCCGGCGAGGTGGCCGAGATCCTGGCCCGCACCGACGGCGGCGACACTCTGACCGGCCTCGAGATCGGCCCGCTGCTCGAACAGTTGCACACGTGGGGCGTCCTCGAACGCAGCTACGACGGCACCCGCGCGGCCACGCTCGCCGAGTACCGCAATCGCCACTACGTCTACCAGTTCGGTCAGGTCGGCTACCAGGCATACCGCGCCGTCGAGGACGTCCTGGCCGCCCGCCCCGAGGACGCCTCGCTCTCGCGTCTGGTGCTGCCCGAGCTGCTCGCCGACCTGGAGGATCTCGCGGCGGCGAACCTCGCCGGGGACGCCGACCTGGTGTACCGCAAACTCGATCGGCTCGACACCGCTCTCAACGACATGGCCACCCGCGCCGCGCACTTCTACCTGTCGCTGGGCGACCTCGTCCGCACCACGGACGTCACACCCGAGTCGTTCCTGGCACACAAGGACGCATTGCTCTCCCACATGCGGGAGTTCTCCCTCGACCTCGCCCGCTTCGGCCCCAAGCTCACCGCCGCCATCGAGCGGGTGGATGCCACCGGACTCGACTCGCTGCTCGACCGGGTGGCAGCCAGTGACGAACGCGTCTTCCTCAGCCGCGAGGAGCGCCGCGCCGACTGGGCGGGCCGGTGGACCGGTCTCGTGCACTGGTTCACCTCCACCGACGGCGAGCTCACCGAGTCGGATCGTCTGCGGGAGGGCACCATGAGCGCCATCGCCGCCGTGCTGTCGCTGCTGCGCCGCGTCACCGAGACCCGCAGGGGCGGAGTCAGTCGCGAGTCCCAGCTGCGACATCTCGCCGGGTGGTTCGCGTCCGCTCCCTCCGAGGAGTCCGCCCACGCCCTGTTCGGTGCCGTGTTCGGCCTCGGCCGGCCTCGTCACCTGTCGATGGTCCACCCCGACGACGACATCATTCCCACCACGCGATCGTGGTGGGACGCTCCGCCTGTCGAGATCTCGCGCACGCTCGCCGAGACCGGTCGGCCCCCCGCCGCCGGTGCTCCTGCCAGGGTCCACCGCAACGACGCCGGTGTCCGGCGTCTGCGCGAGGAACAGCTGAGCGTGCAGCGTCGCCGCGCTCAGGCCGCGCGATCACTCGCCGAACACGGGGTGTACGAACGGGATCTGACCAACGAGGAGACCGACGTGCTGCTCGGGCTGCTCAACGCCGCCCTCACCGCACGCGTCCCGGTCAGCGGCCGCGTGGGCAGCTCGACCGGCTCCGAGGGTGGCGTCACCCTGACACTGGCACCGCACGAGCAGTCCACCGTGGTGCGCACCGAACGCGGTCTACTGCACCTCGAACGGCTGTCACTCACCATCGGCGCGCGGCGATGAGAGCACGCACCATTCCGAGCCTGGCACTCGACTCGTACCAGCGCGCCGCCCGAGTCGTGTTGTCCCACCACCTGATCACCCGCACCTACCCGGACCGCATCGCCCTGCCCCTGGTTCGCCGATGGGCCACGGAACTGCGCGAGGACATGCTCGATCTCTTCGGATACCGACTCGAGGTCACGGAGACCACGGCCCGGCTCTACCCCGTATTCGACCGGTTGGACGCGAGTCGACCGGCCCGCACGACCTCCGACCGCGTCTTCGACCGTCGCCGCTACGCATTCCTGGCGCTCACCCTGGCGGCACTCGGTCGCGCGGGTGACCAGATCACGTTGTCCGAGTTGGCGGTTCAGGTCGCCTCCGATGCCGGACGCGTGGTCGGGGTCGACCTCGACACCGAACGCGCGACCGACCGGGACGCCTTCGTCGATGCCGTCGGCTGGTTGTCCGTTCGCGGTGCGATCACCCTGGCCGACGGTGATGCCGGCGGGTGGGCGCACAACCCCGACGCGGGAGAGGCCTTGTACGACATCGACCGCTCCGTCGTCGTGGCCCTGTTTCGTCCACCGCGCGCGCTCCAGCATCTGCGCAGCACGGCACACCTGCTGCACAGCACCACGGACGACCCGGCCGATCGCGCTCGCCGTGCCCGCCGTGCGCTCGTCGAGCAGCCCGTGGTCCACGGCCCCGACTCGGTGCCGGACGACCGGTCCGTCGAGGATGTCCGGCTGCTGACCGGACTGTCCGTCGAACGCCGGGCGGAGGGCATCGCGCTCATCGACACGTCGGGACGCCTGTCGGACATCAGGTTTCCGTCCACCGGCACGGTCGCGCAGGTCGCCCTTCTCCTCGCCGGTGAGATCGCGGAGCGGGTACTCGATCCCGATGCCGACGATCGGACCACGCTCGAGGCGGACATCGACCCCACCGACGAGCTGCTCGCGGCACTCGACAGCGCGATCCCGGACGGCGGCGTCGTGGACGACCTGGTCGACGACTCGGTCGCCCCGGACACGGTGGAGGCGTCGGACGAGCCGATCCGGCACCCGTTCGTCGCAGACTCCTGGCTCGACGAGACCGTCGGCGCCCTCGTCGACGCCTACGGCCGCACCTTCGCCGCTCAGTGGCAGGCGGACCGTGCCGGGGTTCGCGCGGCCGCTGTCGCACTCCTGACGAACCTCACTCTGGTGGCACCGGTACGCGGGGGCATCGTCGCGTTGCCGGCCCTGGCGCGCTATCGGGGAGTGGTCGTCACCGTCCGAGAACAGGCGTCCGCCGGCCTCTTTCCCACCGATCACACGAGCACCCTCGAGGAGCACACCCCGTGACGCGCAGCACCCGATTCCGGCCCACGCGCGCCGGCATCATCAACCTCTGGGACTACCGCGATCAGGAGTTCTCGTTCGCCGACGGTCGGCTGGTGTTGCGTGGCCCCAACGGATCCGGCAAGACCAAGGCACTCGAGGTGCTGTTCCCGTTCGTGTTCGACGGCCGGATCGAGCCGCGTCGCCTCAACCCGTTCGCGGGTGAGGAACGCACCATGAAGTCCAATCTGCTCTACCGCGGCCAGGATTCCGCGCACTCGTACGTGTGGATGGAGTTCGCACGTGGCGATCGGGACGAGCCCGAAGCGGTGACCGTCGGCATCGGCATGCGTGCGACACGGTCGGCGGACAAGGTGACGCGCTGGTACTTCGTCGCCGACGGCCGCGTGGGCGTCGACTTCTCGCTGCTGGGCACCGACGACAGGCCGCTGACGAAGAAGCAACTGGCCGAGCAGATCGGAACCGACGCCATCGTCGATCGGCCGGTGGACTACCGCGCCGCCATCGACGCGCGACTGTTCGGTCTCGGCGCCGAGCGGTACGACCAGCTCATCACCCTGATTCTCACGCTGCGACGCCCGCAGTTGGCGAAGAATCTCGACCCGAAGGGCTTGTCCCGTGCGCTGTCCGACGGACTGCGCCCCCTCGACGAGCACCTCGTCCTCGAGGCGGCGCGCTCCTTCAGCGACATGGAGGAGGTGGGCCGCGCGCTCGAGGGACTGGTGCAGGCCGACCACGCGTCGAAGAGGTTCGTCGAGGTCTACTCGAAGTACCTCGCCGTCCAGGCGCGCACCGACGTCGATCAGGTCGGTCGACGTCTCGAGGCCGTCGACCACGCCACCGTCGCCCTCTTCGCCGCCAAGGGCTTGCGTGAACGACGACGGGTCGAGCGCGTCGAGGCGGAGAAGCGGTACGAGGCAGCCGAGCGCGCACTCGATCTCGCCGTCGCCGACCAGCAGACCTTGCAACGGTCCACCGCTTACGAGGGCAAGCAGCAGCTCGACGATCTCGCGGATGCGGTCCGCAAGCTCGAGGTGTCCACCGCGCAGCAGCGCGACAAGGCTCGCAAGGCGACGGAGGCCGTCGACGTCCGGCGACGAGAGGCAGACGAGGCCGCAGTGGCGCTGCGGGAGTCGACCGCGTCGATCGTCCGCGCCGAGGACGAGCTCCTCGCGGCCGCCGAGGACGCCGGCATCGCCTGGACGCCACTCCCCCGCGACGCCCGTACCGACCAGATCACGGCAGCGGTACGCGGTCATGCCGAGGAGCGGGACGGGGACGTCCGGGCCGTACGTGCCGCGCTGTCCGTCGTCGACCGTGCCACCACCGAGCGTGCCCGTACCGAACGGGCCGCCGACCGCGCCCACACACTGCACGACGCCGCGGTGGCCTCCGTCCGCGAGGCCGAGGCCGCCGTCGAGTCGTCCCGTGCCGCGACGGCGGAATCGCTGCGCGCGTGGTGGGCCACGCACGCCTCGGTGCTGGACGACGGCGAGATCCTCGAGTCGTTGCACACCGCGCTCGCACGCGTCGGCGAGGACGACGCACCCACGCTCGGTGAGGTACTCGGCGACGGAGTTCGCGAGCTGCTCGACACGGTGCGGGACCGACGGAGTGCTGCACTGCAGGACCGGGACGACGCGGCGCGCACCATCACCGAGGCGACGGCCGAGCGCGCGTCGGTCGCCGCCGAGCACGACGACGCTCCCCCGGCGCTGCGCACCCGTACCGGCGACCGTGCGGGTCTCGACGGCGCACCGTTCTGGACACTCGTCCGCTTCGCCGACGACGTCACCGCCGACGATGCCGCGGCCCTCGAGGCCGCGCTCGACGCGGCCACCCTGCTGGACGCGTGGGTCGCCGACACGGCTCCGACGGGGCTCGTCTCGGATCAGTACCTGACCGCCACCGCACCGGTGACCGGGCGATCGCTGGCCGACGTCCTCGTCGTCGAGGACGACATCCCCGTGCAGCACAGCACCGTGCGGGCGATCCTCGACTCGATCGCGCTGGACGACGTGGGCAGTTCTGCGGGTGTCGGACGGGACGGGAGCTTCGCGCACGGTCTCGTGCGCGGCGCGCACCACAAGGACGCCGCCGAGTACATCGGCGCGACGGCACGAGCTGCACGGCGCACGTCCCGCATCGCGGAGATCGACGAGGCCCTCGAGGTGGCCACCGCGCGGCGCGACGAGGCCGATCGAGTCGCCGGGCAGTGTCGAGAACGTCTCGACTCGATCCGCGCCGCCGTCTCGACGGTTCCTCGTACGTCGGAGGTCACCGCGGCGCTCCGGGCGGTCACGTCGGCCGCCGGCGCTCTCCGATCGACGACCGAGTCGGTCGCGTCCGCCGACCGAGAACTGGACCACGCGATCGCCGAACTGTCTGCCGCCGAACGACGTCTGCGGACGGACGCCGTCGCGCGGCGGGCTCCGTTCACGCCGCGAGACCTCGACGCGCTCGCGGCGGCGATCCGCCACTTCGAGAACACCGGTTCTGCCATCCTGCGCCACCGCGGCGACGCGGACCGGTCCGCCGAGCGCGACCGGGAAGCTGCCGGGCGCCTCGACGAGGCCATGATTCTGGCCGAGGAGTACGCGGAGGAAGCGGCCATCGCCGAATCCGACTACGAGCAACAGCACGCCAAGTTGGAGATTCTGCGGGACTCGCTCGGTGCGAGCGCCGAGAAGATCGACGCCGAGCTCGACGCGATCAGGATGCGCATCGAGGCGTGCAAGACCGAGCAGCGCGCCGCCACGAAGGCGGACCGTGAATCGGGCGAGGCCATCGGCAAGGCGGAGGGCGCGCACGAGACGGCCGTCGCCGGACTGACGACCGCGTTGACCGAAGCGCTCAGCGACGCCGCGCGACTGGCTCCCTACGCGCACCGCGATCTGCTGGCGGTGCTCGGTGCGGCGCGCGACTGCTCCTGGCCCGCGAGCGACGCGGCCTGGTCGACGGTCGAGCAACTGCTCTACCGAACCGACACGGCTGTCGGGCCCGACGAGGCCCCGGACGTGCTGCCCCCGGAAGTGCACCGACTGCACACCGAGCTCACCGAGGCGACGGCGCAGGTCAAGGTCAGCGATGCGAGCCGCCGCTCCACACGCAGCGCGCTGACGGCGGCGTTGCAGGAGTTCGACGCTCAGCTGGCCGCGTCGGGTCAGGATTTCCGGCTCAGTTGGGACGCGGCCGACGGGGTCACCGTGGTGCGGGTGCAGGACGAGCAGGGCCACTCCACCATCGCGGACTTCGCGGATCGCATCGACGCGGCACGACGCGACCAGGAGACGCTGCTCACCGATGCCGAGCGCCGCATCCTCGAGGACGCTCTGCTCACCGGCCTGGCGCAGCAGATCCACGAGCGCACGGTCGACGCCCGCGAACTGATCGCCCGTATGGGATCGGAGATGAAGCAGCGCCGCATGTCGTCGGGCAACACCATCGGCGTGCACTGGGTGCTCGCGGACAACCTCGACGACAGCACCCGTGCCGTGTCGAAGCTGCTCGAGCGGGACGCCTCCGCGCTCGGACCCGAGGAACTGGCCGAGATGCGTGTGCACTTCGCGGCACAGATCCGGACGGCGCGGGCGCAGCATCCCGAGCGCTCGTACCCCGAGATCCTCAGTGCCGCACTGGACTACCGGCAGTGGCGCGTCTTCGCGTTCACGCTCATCTCCGGTGACGGCTCCGAGGACAGGCTCACCGTCGCACGCCACAGTGCGCTCTCGGGCGGCGAGCAGTCGGTGTCGCTGCACCTCCCGCTCTTCGCGGCGGCGCACGTGATGCTGTCGTCCGCGGACCCGCACTCACCGCGGTTGCTCGCACTGGACGAGGCGTTCGCGGGTGTCGACGACAACGGTCGCAGCGAACTCCTCGGTCTCAGTGTGCAGTTCGACCTGGACCTCTTCATGACGGGCTACGACCTCTGGATCACCTACCGCGACGTGCCCGGGTGCGCCCACTACGACCTCGCGCATTCGACGGTCGAGAACACCGTCAGCGCAGCGCTTCTCGTGTGGGAGAACGGGGAGTTGCTCGCGGAGCACGACGGGTCCGACCTGGCGGCGGCACTGGGCTCGCCGTTGAGCCGCCGCGTCGACCTCCCCGCGGAGGGTGGGCTGGACTTCGCCGAGGTGTGATGGTGGGTGTGGTGTTCCACTACCGGGTGTTCGCGGCGGGAATCCGCTCTCTCGGGCTGACACTGGCACAACACTCCCTCAGCGACGAGCGTGCCGTCGCCTTCTGACCTCGTGGGCGATCTGTCGAGCGATGCTGTCCGGATCACGCAGCACATCGAATGCCGCGTAGCGGAGCACACGGAATTCTGCCAGGACCAAAATGTTCTGGCGCACGCGATCTCGTCGGAAGACATCCCCGTCGATGTGGAACTCCCGGCCGTCCACCTCGATGATCACCCGCGACGCCTCGTCGTAGAAGTCGACGATGAACGCCCCGACCCGCGCGTTGACCTTCAGGCGCAGCCCGATGGCGATGAGGGCACGGTCCAGAACCCGTTCGGGCTCGGATGCGAACCTCGTCGAGGCAGATCTGAGTTGCTCGGTCAGGCGAGCGTTCCCCGAGCGCCCCGGTGCCGACGCGACGAGTCGCCGCACGGAATCCCGTGTCATGCCCGCGGCCAGCCGATGATCGACGAGTCGACCCGCCGCACGAGGTTCCATGATCGCGACGCAGTCGAGCAGTGCCTGCGCCTCCGTGACGACGGAGAGGTCGTCGACCCGAGTGACGGCATCACTGGCCAGGTCACGTCGATGAAGGACGAGCCACGACGGAGTACGGCCCTTTCTCGCCCGGGGAACCGTGGCCTCGATGATGGCCGGTTCGGCGAGCCACCCGTACAAGCGGGCCGCCGTCCGATGACTGAGGACGGCGTCCGATCTCCACAGCAGGACGGCGGCGCACCGTCCGGTCCAGCTCGGTTCGGTGCGAGAGTAGATCTGCGGTAACACGCGGTGATAGTTGCGAGAGAGGGAACTGCTGGAGACTCCTGCCGCCAACAGTTGCCGACGTGTCGCCAGGCCATACGTGGTCATGTCCGAGATCGTCGACGAGTGTGTGCGATCGTCAGCGCAGCCGACCAGGGTCGACAGAGAAGCTGTGGATCGAGCGACCCTGTGGACGACGTGGGAGTGGTGTTCCACTGGATCGGTCACAGCGCGGACAACCGCGTTCACGAACCACGAGTGGAACACCACTCCCGACGAGCTAGAGCTTCACACCCAGCAGCGCGTCCACCGCCAGCGACACCAGCCCCGGCGCCGCGGGGTCGGAGCCGCCGAGCGTCACGGCGTCGTGTGCCCACGCATCGATCGCGTCGAGTGCCTTGGCGGAGTCGAGATCGTCGGCCAGGTGCTGGCGCACGCGGGCGACGGTGTCCTCGGCGGACTGTGCCGACTCGAGCGCCACGGCCTTGCGCCACAACGCGAGTCGGTCCTGCGCAGCGGCGAGGATCTCGTCGGTCCAGGTGCGGTCCTGCCGGTAGTGGCCGGCGAGGAGACCGAGGCGGATGGCACCGGGATCGACACCCGCAGCGGTGAGCTTCGAGACCAGGACGAGATTGCCCAGCGACTTGGACATCTTCTCGCCGTCGAGGCCGATCATGCCGGTGTGCACGTAGTGTCGCGCGAAACGGTCTGCGCCCGTGAGCGATTCGGCGTGGGCCGCGGAGAATTCGTGGTGCGGGAAGATGAGGTCACTGCCGCCACCCTGCACGTCGAAGCCGGATCCGATGCGGTTCAACGCGATCGCCGCGCACTCGATGTGCCAGCCGGGGCGCCCCGGACCGAACGGCGAGGGCCACGACGGCTCGCCCGGACGCTCGGCCTTCCAGACGAGGGCGTCGAGAGGGTCGCGCTTGCCGGGGCGGTCGGGATCTCCGCCGCGCTCGGCGAAGAAGGTGTCCATCGTCGCCCGGTCGTACCCGGACTCGTAGCCGAACTGCTCGGTGGCGTCCGCGCGGAAGTACACGTCGGGGTACTCGGCGTCGTCCACCACGTAGGCGGCGCCCGAGGCGACGAGCTTCTCGACGAGCTCCACGACCTCGGTCACAGACTCGACCGCGCCGATGTAGTCGCGCGGCGGGATGACGCGGAGCGCGGTCATGTCCGACCGGAAGAGGTCGGTCTCGCGCTGTCCGAGCGACACCCAGTCGTCGCCGTCGCGTGCCGCGCGCTCGAAGAGCGGGTCGTCGACGTCGGTGACGTTCTGGACGTAGTGCACGTCGTGGCCGGCGTCGCGCCAGACCCGGTTGACGAGGTCGAACGTCAGGTAGGTGGCCGCATGGCCCAGGTGCGTCGCGTCGTACGGGGTGATGCCGCAGACGTACATGGTGGCGGTCGAACCGGGCGCGACGGGACGCACGGCGCGATCGGCCGTGTCGTACAAACGGAGCGGCGGGCCCTCGCCCGGCACGCTGGGAACGTCCACTTCGGGCCACGACTGCATGGGTGAAGACTATCCGGTCGGGCCGGAGCCGCCGCCGCGTGCCCGGTCTAGAACGCGGGCCAGGGAATGGGCCTGCTGGAGTCGGGCGCCGGCATGACCGGTTCCGCGAGCAACCGCGACACGCGACCGGCCAGCGCCTCGATCTCCTCGTCGGTGATGTGCGGCGCGAGGGTGTCCCCGAAGGCACCGCGCAGGTCGCGGGAGAAGTCGACGAGGTCGGCCACCAGAGCGGCGTCGACGGGTCGACCGGCCCACCCCCACAGCACGGTCCGCAGCTTGTTCTGCCGGTGCAGGGCGATGCCGTGGTCCACGCCGTACACGGAGCCGTCGAGTGCCTCGAGCACGTGTCCGCCCTTGCGGTCGGCGTTGTTGATGACGACGTCGAGAACAGCCATCCGGTGCAGCCGCGGATCGTCCGCGTGCACCAGTGCCACCTCGTCGCCGGCATCGTCGTAGGCCCGGAGCACGGGGATGTAGGACGAGGGCACGAGGTCGGGGCGGCAGAGGTCCACCATGTCGTAGCCCTCGCCCTTCTCAGGGAGGCGCTCGACGGTGTCGATCCACCGCTGCACCATGCCGACACCGAGCGGACCGTCCCGAAGCACGGTCGTGGGCACGACGCCCCAGCCCAGTGCGTCGGAGATCAGGTAGGACGAGATCTCGCGGCCCGCCAGCGTGCCGTCGGGGAAGTCCCACAGCGGCTGTTCCCCGCGCACCGGCTTGTAGACACAGCGCAGTGCCGGCGCGGGATCCTCACGCTCGATCTCGCACACGAGCGTCGCGTTGGACGCCTGCACCACGCGACCGACGATGGTCATCTCGCCGTGCGCGAGCAGGTCCGTGTCGTCGTCGGTCCAGGGCGCGGTGGCGTCGCCGGCGGAGGTCAGGACTCGTCCCCGAACTCGGTGGTGTCGCTTCCCAGCACGGTGCCGCGCCGGTACCCGTTGGTCCGCACGCACATGTGACCACCGGGCGCGAGGGGCTCACCGCAGAGCGGGCACGGGGGCCGACCGGCAGCGATGACGCGCTCGCTGCGCGCGGCGAACTCACGGGCCTGCTCCGGACTCAGGAACACCCGCACGGCGTCCGGACCCTCGTCCGTGTCGTCGAGCACCACCGACTCGTCGATCTCGGTCTCGGTGATGGCGAGCAGCTCCACCACGACGGCGCCGGCGTCGGCGTCCCAGCCCAGACCCATGGTCCCGACCCGGAACTCGGCGTCCACGGGCATCACCAGTGGGTCGACGTCGCTCGGATCGGCTTCCTCGGGTGGCACATCGGTACCGAAGCGCCTCGCCACTTCGTCGAGCAGGAGCCCGACACGGTCGGCCAGGACCTGAACCTGCTGCTTCTCGAGTGCCACCGACACCACTCGGGCGTCGTGCACTGCCTGGAGGTAGAAGGATCGATCGCCGGGCTCACCCACCGTTCCGGCGACGAACCGGTCGGGGGTGCGAAAGACGTGAATCGCGCGTGGCATATCTGCACCTCCAAAGATCGCGCCGCCGAACTGCCGCGGCTGTGACTCCCATTATCCGCGTGTTGTCACTGTCCGGTGGAACCACCGGGGACGGCGTCCGATTCCGACGCGGTCGGAGCCTGGTCGGACGGGGCCTCGGCAGTGGTGTCCGTCTCGGCGGGCGGCGTCGGAACGAACTGCGTCAGATCCCCACCGAGATCGCCGAGACGATGGACGAACGGCCGCGTCTCGGTGTACCGGACGACACTGATCGACGCCGGGTCCACCACGATGCGCTGGAACTGGTCCAGGTGCGACCCCAGAGCATCGGCCAGGACGGACTTGATGACGTCGCCGTGCGAACAGGCCACCCACAGCACGTCGGCGCCGTGCTCGGCGGCGAGCCGCGCGTCGATCTCACGGATCGCGCGCACCGCCCTGATCTGCACGTCGGCGAGGCCCTCACCCCCGGGGAAGACGGCAGCGGACGGGTGCTGCTGCACCACCTTCCACAGCGGCTCCCCCACGAGATCCTTGATCGGCTTGCCGGTCCACTCGCCGTAGTCGACCTCGAGCAGCCGATCCTCCACGACGGGTTCGAGCTCGCGCGCCGCAGCGAGGGGCGCGACCGTCTGTTCGCACCGGAGCAACGGTGATCGCACGATCGCCGCGAGCGGAAGCACCTCGAGACGGGCGACGACACGCTCCGCCTGCTCCCGACCGAGATCGTCGAGTTCCACGCCGTCCGACCTGCCCGCGAGCGTGCCGGCCGTGTTGGACGTCGAGCGTCCGTGGCGCAGAAGTATGACCGTCATGACCTCAGCCTAGTGAGACGCGAGGGGCGCCCGGCGTCGCGGTGGCGTCAGTTCGCTGCGACGACACCCGTGGCGAGGAGGCCGAGAACCGCGACGCCGACGACGATGCGGTACCCGACGAACCAGTACAGCGAGTGGTTCTCGACGAAGCGCAGCAACCAGGCGATGGAGGCGTACCCCAGTACGAAGGCCACGAGCGTCGCCACGACGAGCTGGGATCCCGACGCCTGCAGACCTTCGCCCGCCGGTTCGAAGGCATCCGGCAAGGAGAAGAGTCCGGACGCGGTGACGGCCGGGATCGCGAGCAGGAACGAGAAGCGGACCGCGGCGGCACGCGTCAGGCCCATGAACAAACCGGCACTCGTGGTGGCGCCGGATCGGGACACGCCCGGGATGAGCGCGAGACACTGCGCGGCGCCCATGACGAGGCCGTCGCGGGTGGTGAGCTTCTCGATCGGTCGCGTCTGTCGGCCGACCTTCTCCGCGACGGCGATGACCACGGCGAACACGATGAGCAGCGTCGCGATGATCCACAGGTTGCGCGCACCCGTCCGGATCGCGTCCTTGAAGACGAAGCCGAGCACCCCGATCGGGATGGTGGCGAAGATGACGTACCACCCCATGCGGTAGTCCAGAGTGTCGCGCTGGGACTTGTCGGCGATACCGCGGAACCACGCCGCGACGATGCGCCCGATGTCGCGGGCGAAGTAGAGCAGGACCGCGGCCTCGGTACCGAGCTGCGTCACCGCGGTGAACGACGCGCCGGCGTCGTCACCGAAGAAGACCTCGGAGACGATGCGCAGGTGTGCAGAGGAGGAGATGGGGAGGAACTCGGTCAACCCCTGCACGGCGCCGAGCACGAGGGCCTGCACCCAGGACATCGATTCCGCGATCATCGCTGCTCTCCTGCCGTCCGATTCCGCGGCGCGCAGACGCCACCGACGAGGTTTCCTGTCGAAGTCACGAGGCACGACCGTACTAGGGTCGTGCCTCGACCACCGTGTCGGCAGGACGAGACACGGACGGAACACGGCGAAACGGATGCACTGCCTTCATGAAGCACAGAACGGTCGGGAGCAGCGGGCTGCGGGTGTCACGCCTGGGGCTCGGAACGGGTGAATGGGGACGCGGAGTCGACGGTGACGACGCCGCGGCGCAGGTGACGGCGTTCGTCGACGCGGGCGGGACCCTCGTCGACGCGTCCGCCTCGTATGGAGACGGACGCGCGGTGCGGGTGTTGGCCGAAATCGTCGACGACGTGGTACCGCGCGGTGAGCTGGTTCTCAGCATCGATTCCGGCGTCTCGCGTCCGGACACCTCGGGGCACTGGACCGTCGACTGCTCGCGGCGCGCGCTCCTCGCAGACCTGGACAGGACACTGCGCGAGCTCGGCACCGATCACCTCGATCTGTGGAGCGTCGGCGCGTGGGATCCGCAGACCCCTCTCGGTGAGGTGGCGGCGACTCTGGAGCACGCGGTCTCGTCCGGGCGGGTCCGCTACGCGGGTGTTCGCGGCTTCACGGCGTGGCAGCTGGCCACCGTGTCGGCGTCCGTCGACATCACCGCGGCGCAGGCGGAGTACTCCCTGCTCGCGCGCGGCGCCGAGGACGAGCTGTTCCCCGCGGCCGACCACCACGGCGTGGGCGTTCTCGCGGTGTCGGCTCTGGCGGGCGGCGTGCTCACGGGCAAGTACCGGGACGGTGTACCCGCGGATTCACGCGGCGCGGACGATCACCGACGCCACGCGCTCGCACCCTTCCTCGGTGAGGACGGCGGGAAGGTGGTCGAGGCTGTCATCACGGCGGCCGACGGTCTGGGCACGTCGCCACTCGCGGTGGCTCTGGCGTGGGCCCGAGATCGCCCCGGTGTCGCGTCGGTCGTGGTCGGGACGCGGGACATCGGTCAGCTGACGGGTGTGTTGGCCGCCGAGGAGGTCGCGCTTCCGTCGGCCATCACCTCCGCGCTGGACGACGTCAGTTCCTGACCGTCACTTCGGGTCGATCGCGTTGCCCAGCCGCCCGAGCAGCGATCGCAGGAGTGTGGTGTCGGGCGGCTGCGGCGAGTCGAGCGGACGGACGTCGGCGACCGCGTCCCGGACCGCGGCGACGATCGAGCGCTCGTCCGAGAGGTCGACGTCCGTGACATCGCGCTCCGCGACCGCGTCGACGTCGAGATCGTCGGGAACGGCCTGCGCCAGGTCGGAGCGGTAGACCTCCACGCGCAACGACTTACCGCGTACCCGGAAGGCGAAGCTCCGCCCGTCCGGAGTGGACCCGAACCCGTGGGCGTGCGCCCCCACCGACACGTCCTCCACCGAGAACTCCGCATTGCTCGGCCCCGTCATGCGCCCTCCCTCGCTCTCTCTCGTCGACAGGCACTCGTCGAAACGTACAGACGCGTCATGGTGGCCACATCCCTCCCCTGTGCTCGCGCCGGGACGGCGAGATGATCGGATGAGAGAAGACCTGAAGGAGAATCACCCCCATGGCACCCCGACCGACCAGTGCCCACCCGGCACGACGCAGCAGTACCCGTTTCGTCCTTCTCGGCCTCGCCCTGGTGACGACGGTCACAGCAGGATGCGCGAACTCCGACGATCCGGAGCAGCTGAACACGCGTGAGCCGGAGGTCGCGGCGGTGTCCCCCGACACGACCGTCACGCCGGCGGGCGTCACGGCCGACCCGCGCTTCGGCGGTCCGGCCACCGTCGACGGCCTCGCGATCGAGCCTCGCGACCGGATCGCCGGGATTCTCACCGACGACGGTACGACGCTGCTGCTGACCCCGCTCGACTCGGAGGAGAATCCGCGCTCGGTGCGACTCTCCGCACCCGGCACGTCCGTCTCCGCCGGCAGGGACGGCGAACTGCTGGTCACGACGTCGTCGGGCATCAGCCGGGTGGACGCGCAGTCCGGTGAGGCGACCGACGTCGCGATCGACGGCGGCGCCGCCTCGGTGACGCCGTGGGACGACGGGTACGCCGTCGGGACGCCGGCCGGAACCGTCGTGATCACGGGAGCCGACGGCGCGGTCGAGAGCACCATCCCCGGTCAGGCGTCGGTCGACGGTCTCGTACGCACCGGAGACGATCTGGTGTCTCTGGACACCCGGCAGACGTCGGTGACGTCCGTGAACGTCGGTGCCGAACGTCTCGGCGCCGCGCTGCGCGCAGGCGACGGGGCCACCCGCATGACCGGATGCGCCGACGGTGCCGTCGTGGTCGCCGACACCACCGACGACGAACTGCTCGTCTTCACGGGCGACCCCGATCTGATCATGCGTCAGCGCTACCCCGTCGCCGGTTCCCCGTTCGCCGTCGCGTGCGAGGACGACGGCACCGTGTGGGTGACCGTGACCGCACTGAACGAGGTGGTGGGATTCGACATCACCTCCGGAATTCCTGTCGAGTCGGCACGGTTCCCCACAGTGCGCCAGCCCGACTCGCTCGCCGTGGACTCGCAGTCCGGCGAACTTTTCGTAGGCTCGAACAGTGGCGCCGGGGTCCAGGTGATCCCGACCCGGGCGTGAGTGCCCGCGAGGACGAGAGCGAGATCCGTGAACCGGAACAACCGTGCGATGCCCGTCGGCTGGGAGACCCAGTCGGACGACTGGGAGTACGTGCCCATCAAGCTGCCGCCGGACGTCACCCGAGTGACGGCCTCGATGCGGCTGGCCATCTCCGCCGAGTTCGGTGGGTGGGAGCTCTCCCGGGTCCGGCTGTACACCGACGGCAGCAGGCGAGTACTTCTAAAACGACGCAAGACCGCGCACCACGTGCCCGATCCCGGTCTCTGACCGAGTGGCGGCGCCGCACCACCGACGAGATTCCCCGACGAGAGGTTTCCAGGCTGTGAGCCCGTACCGGCTGCTGCTCCGCGCGATGTTCCTGCTCCCTCCGGAACGCATTCATCACCTCGCATTCGCGGCGATGGTCGCGGTGACTCGATTCGCGCCCCTGCGTGCGCTGGTCTCGCGCGTGCTCTCGGTCCGAGATCCGGCACTGCGGACGACCGCCTTCGGCGTGACGTTCCCCACCCCGGTCGGCCTGGCCGCCGGTTTCGACAAGACCGGTGAGGGTGTCGACGCGTGGGGTCCGCTGGGGTTCGGTTTCGCGGAGGTCGGCACCGTGACCGCGCAGGCGCAACCCGGGAACCCACAGCCTCGACTCTTCCGGCTTCCCGCCGACCGAGGCCTGCTCAACCGCATGGGTTTCAACAATCCGGGTGCGGCGGCGGTGGCCGAGCGTCTGCGCGGACGGCGCGGGGACATCCCGGTCGGCGCCAACATCGGCAAGACCAAGGTGGTTCCCGCGGCGGACGCCGCGATCGACTACACGGAGAGTGCGCGGCTGCTCGGCCCGCTGTCGGACTTCGTCGTGGTCAACGTGAGTTCGCCGAACACCCCCGGACTGCGGGATCTGCAGGCGGTGGAATCGCTGCGGCCTCTGCTGGCCGCCGTGGCGAGCGTCGTGACGGTGCCCGTCCTGGTGAAGATCGCGCCCGACCTGTCGGACGACGACGTCGACGCGGTGGCAGACCTGGCCATGGAGCTCGGATCCGCCGGCATCGTGGCGACCAACACGACCATCGGGCGCGACGGGCTGCGGACGGCCGGGACCGCGGATCTCGGAGCGGGTGGCGTCTCCGGCCCGTACGTCGCGGACCGATCACTCGAGGTGCTGCGCCGACTGCGTGCACGCGTCGGGGACTCGATGACGCTGATCTCGGTCGGCGGTGTCGAGACCGCCGACGACGCGTGGGAACGCATCCTCGCCGGTGCCACCCTCGTGCAGGGGTACACAGGCTTCGTCTACGGCGGTCCGTTCTGGGCGCGTCGCGTCGCCGTCGGCCTGGCTCGACGAGCTCGGGCCGCGGGATTCGCCTCGGTGGCCGACGCGGTCGGCACGGAGACTGTCCCGCGGCCCGGGCCGCGCTGACTCGGTTCTCGTCAGCTCTGCTCGTACGTGCCCACGATGACGGCACGCGCGATGGCGTGACTGAAGAGGTTGAATCCGAGGTACGCCGGTGACGCACTCTCGTCGATCTCGAGCTTCTCGACGTCGACGGCGTGTACCGCCACGAAGTAGCGGTGCGGTCCGTGCCCCTGCGGGGGTGCGGCACCGATGAACCGGGCCAGGCCCGCGTCGTTGCGCAGCGTGATCGCGTCGTTCGGCAACCCGGTGGAGCTGTCGTCGCCCGCTCCGGTGACCAGGGTGGTGGTCGAGACGGGGATGTTCGCCACCGCCCAGTGCCAGAAACCGGACGCCGTCGGCGCATCGGGGTCGTAGACGGTGACGGCGAAGCTCTTGGTCTCCTCCGGGAAACCCGACCACGACAGCTGCGGCGAGTTGTCGTGGCCGCCCGCGCCCATGATGCCGCTGACCTGGTCCTCGTGGAGCGGCTGACCGTCGGTGACGTTGTCCGACGTGAGCTCGAACGACGGCAGCGACGGCAGTGCGGCGTAGGGATCGTGTGACATGAGGTCCTCTCGGGAGATATGGGTTCGGGGGTTGTCAGCTGTGCAGAAGGAAGTGCTCGAAGACCTTGGTACCGAAGATCAACGACTCGACGGGTACCCGTTCGTCCACGCCGTGGAACAACGCCGCGAAGTCGAGCTCGGGCGGCAGCTTGAGCGGCGCGAAGCCGAAGCAGCGGATGCCCAGCTTGGCGAACGCCTTGGCGTCGGTGCCGCCGGACAGCATGTAGGGCACCGTGCGACCGTTCTCGTCGAACGCCAGGATCGCGTCGTTCATCGCGTCGACGAGGTGCCCGTCGAACGTGGTCTCGTACGGCTCCAGGTCGGTGATCCAGGACCGTTCGACGTGCGGACCGATGAGCGCGTCGACCTCGCGCTCGAACTGCGCCTTGCGTCCCGGCAGGACGCGGCAGTCGATGGTGGCAGAGGCCGTCTGCGGGATGACGTTGGCCTTGTACCCGGCCGAGAGCATCGTGGGGTTTGCCGTGTCGCGCAGTGTCGCGCCGACGATGCGGGCGATGCTGCCGAGCTTGGCGAGGGTGCCGTCGATGTCGGGCGACTCGGGGTCGAAGGCCAGGCCGGTCTCCGAGCTCACGGCGGCGAGGAACTCGGTCACCGAGTCCGTCATCACCAGCGGGAACTGGTGGTTACCCAGTGCTGCAACGGCTTCGGCGAGGTACGTCACGGCGTTGTCCTCGTGCAGGAACGATCCGTGACCGGCGCGAGCCTTGGCCGTCAGACGCATCCAGGCGAGCCCCTTCTCCGCCGTCTCGACGAGGTAGAGGCGACGCTCGTCGCCCTCGGGGGTGGACACCGTCAGCGAGAAGCCGCCGACCTCGCCGACGGCCTCGGTGACACCCTCGAACAGATCGGGCCGGTGCTCGACGAGCCAGTGCGACCCGTACCTGCCGCCGGCCTCCTCGTCGGCCAGGAACGCGAAGACCAGGTCGCGGGGCGGGACGGTGCCGGCCGACTTGAACTGTCGGGCCAGCGCCAGGGCCATGCCGACCATGTCCTTCATGTCGACGGCGCCGCGTCCCCACAGGTAGCCGTCCTCGACGGCACCCGAGAAGGGATGCACGCTCCAGTCGGCGGGCTCGGCCGGAACGACGTCGAGGTGGCCGTGCACGAGCAACGCGCCGCGTGAGCTGTCGGCGCCGGCCAGTCGGGCGAAGACGTTGCCGCGGCCGGGCGCACCCGACTCGACGTACTCGGTCTCGTACCCCACGGCCTCGAGCTGGCGCGCCACCCACTCGGCGCACTCCTTCTCGCCGGCGGTGGTCTCGAGCTCACCGGTGTTGGAGGTGTCGAAGCGGATCAGCGACGAGACGAGGTCGACCACCTCGTCCACGGCCACGGTCTGCTTCTCGGTCTGGTGGTCGTTCTCTCCTGTTGCGGACACAGCTCGTTCCTACCACTCCAGGTGCCTCGGCAGGTGCTCCGACGTGCGGTTTTGGTCCAGGGCGCGGTATCGGCTAGATTTAGCGACCGCACCGAGAACACGGGTGCGACGCGATCGTGAACTGTGTGTGACCAGCAGGGTGTGACGCGGGTTGTCCGAGTGGCGGAATGGCAGACGCGCTAGCTTGAGGTGCTAGTGTCCTATTAACGGACGTGGGGGTTCAAGTCCCCCCTCGGACACCGAAGACAGACCGATGAAAGCCCCGATTCCTCACGGAATCGGGGCTTTCGTCATGACACGGGAGCGTGGAGGCGGCGATGACGGAGCACAGCGTGACGGGCATCGACCCCGACGAACTCGCCGCGTGCCTGCGCGTGCTCGACCGCGCGGCGGCCCTGGACGACGACCACCCCGACGCCGTGACCGTGCAGCGTGCCACGGCCGGCATGTTCAAGGCCGCGAAGAAGCGTCGCCGCCTGGAGTCGCGCGCCCGCGTCGCCGACGCCGACCGCGCCGTCGTCGCCGCCACGGCGACCGGATCACCCGACCGCATCGACGACGAGACCGCCGGGCTGGCGCTGACGTCGGCCACCACCACCGAGACCGCGGGCACACTGCAGCGTGCGCGTCCCTGCTACATCTGCAAGCAGCGGTACACCACGGTGGACGCGTTCTATCACCAGCTCTGCCCCGAGTGCGCCGCCCTGAACCACGCGAAGCGGGACGCCCGGACCGATCTCACCGGCCGCCGCGCCGTGCTCACCGGCGGGCGCGCGAAGATCGGCATGTACATCGCGTTGCGCCTGCTGCGCGACGGTGCTCACCTGACCATCACGACGCGCTTCCCCGCGGACGCGGTGCGCCGGTTCTCCTCGATGTCCGACAGCCACGACTGGATGCATCGACTGTCCGTCGTCGGCATCGACCTGCGTGATCCCGCGCAGGTGGTCGCGTTCGCGGACTCCGTCGCGGCGGAGGGCCCGCTCGACATCCTGATCAACAACGCCGCTCAGACCGTCAAGCGGTCCGCCGGCTCGTACACCGCCCTCGAGGACGGTGAGCACGGCGTCGATCTGGCAGCGCTCGGGGTGCGCACGTTCGGCGCGACGAGCGATGCCCATCCGGCAGCGCTGGTGGGGGCGTTCGGCGAGACCGACGGCGACACCGTCGCTCTCGACACCGCCGTCATGGCGAACATGGGGCCGTCGCAGGTGACCTCCATGGCCCTCGTCGCCGGTTCGGCGTCCCTGCAGCGCATGGCTGCCGGAACGGCGATCGACGCGGGTGGGCTGGTACCCGACGAGGCGCCGACCAACAGCTGGGTGCACACCGTCGACCAGGTGGATCCCGTCGAGCTGCTCGAGGTTCAGCTGTGCAACTCGGTGGCGCCGTTCATCCTCGTCTCGCGCCTGCGCGCCGCCCTGGCGGCGTCGCCGCATCGCCGGTCCTACGTCGTCAACGTCTCCGCGATGGAGGGCCAGTTCGGCCGCGGCTACAAGGGACCGGGGCATCCGCACACCAACATGGCCAAGGCCGCACTGAACATGCTGACGCGAACCAGTGCGAACGAGATGCTCGACGACGGCATCTCGATGAGCGCGGTGGACACCGGCTGGATCACCGACGAACGCCCGCACCCGACGAAGATCCGCCTCGCCGACGAGGGCTTCCACGCGCCCCTGGATCTGGTGGACGGCGCGGCTCGTGTCTACGACCCCATCGTCCAGGGTGAGCTCGGTGTCGATCTGCACGGGAAGTTCCTCAAGGACTACGCGGCCTCGCCCTGGTGACACCGCCGAACCCCCGTGTCGTGCGCCTGGCGGCCGCCCACGTGGTGCAATGTCGTGATGGGCGACGAGGTCGAGCAGCGCACGTTCAGCCGTAAGGACCGGCAGATGTTCCGGCACAAGGTGCAGGAGTGTCTGGACGCCCTGGCGGCGATGTTGGCGGACGACACCTTCCGGGTGGACGAGCCACGCCTGGGCATGGAGATCGAGCTCAACCTGGTGGACGAGTCGATGCAGCCGGCCATGGCCAACGCGGCCGTGCTCGAGGCGATCGCCGATCCGGACTTCCAGACCGAGCTGGGCCAGTTCAACATCGAGATCAACGTGGCCCCGGAACCGCTGGCGGGCGACCGGATGCGCATCCTGGAGAACGGATTACGCACCTCTCTGGACACCGCGGACGCCCGTGCTCGTGAGCAGGGATGCGCCCTGGCGATGATCGGGATGCTGCCCACGCTGGGCAAGGATCACTTCGCCCACCAGTGGTTGTCCAGCAATCCGCGATACGACCTGCTCAACCAACAGATCTTCGCGGCGCGCGGCGAGGACATCGAACTGTCGATCACCGGGGTCCCTCTGCCCGGCAGCCACGACATCGAGTCGTTGAACGAGATCTCCGACACGATCCTCCCCGAGGCCGCGTGCACCTCCGTGCAACTACACCTGCAGGTCTCGCCGACGGAGTTCCCCGCGCACTGGAACGCCGCGCAGGCGCTGGCGGGAGTGCAGGTGGCACTGGCCGCCAACTCCCCCTTCCTCGCCGGCAAGGCACTGTGGCACGAGACCCGGATCCCCGTGTTCGAACAGGCGACGGACACGCGCCCACAGGAACTCAAGAACCAGGGAGTACGACCCCGCGTGTGGTTCGGCGAGCGCTGGATCACGTCGATCTTCGATCTGTTCGAGGAGAACTCGCGGTATTTCCCCGCGCTGCTGCCGGTCGTGTCCGACGAGGATCCGATGGCCGAACTCGCGGCGGGCCGAGCGCCCGGCCTGACCGAGCTGAAGATGCACAACGGCACCGTCTATCGATGGAACCGTCCGATCTACGACACCTCGAACGGCGAGCAGCACATCCGCCTCGAGAACCGCGTTCTTCCCGCGGGGCCGACCGTGCTCGACGTCCTCGCCGACGCGGCGCTGTACTACGGCACCCTGCGGTCGCTCGTCGACGCGGACCGGCCGGTGTGGACGCAGATGTCGTTCGACGCCGCCGTGGAGAACCTGCACTCGGCGGCCCGCGGCGGGTTCGACTCGAGGCTCTACTGGCCGGAGGTCGGCTGGATCTCGCCGCAGGAGCTGGTCCTGCGCCGACTGCTGCCCATGGCCGAGGCGGGTCTCGCGTCGTACGGCGTGGACACCGAGGTGCGCGACCGCTACCTCCGGGTCATCGAGGGTCGATGCCTGCGCCGTCAGTCCGGATCGGTGTGGCAACGCAATGCCGTCGTCGCACGCGAGCGTGCCGGGGAGTCGCGCGAGCGCGCGGTGGCGGGCATGTTGTCCGACTACCTGCAGCTCATGCACGAGGGCGAGGCCGTCCACACGTGGTCGTGGTGAGTGGTGGTGGGTCACAGGAGCGCTTGTAGGCTCGGGTGATGGCCGAGACTTCCGCACCTGACCCATCCGAACTCGACACTGCGTCCGATCTCGACACGGCAGGGGATCGCGAGTTGGACGTCGTCGTCTACGGCGCCACCGGTTTCGTGGGCGCGCTCACCGCCGAGTACCTGGCGAATCATGCCCCGCAGGGCACGTCGATCGCACTCGCGGGCCGGTCCCGATCCAAGCTGGAGTCGACCCGTCGCGGTCTGCCGTCCCGCGCCGCCGACTGGCCACTGCTCGTCGCGGACGCGGACGACGAGGCCGCGCTCATCGACATCGCTTCTCGCACACAGGTCGTCATCACCACGGTCGGGCCGTACGCGAAGTTCGGACGCACGCTCGCGCACGTCTGCGCGGCGCACGGCACGGACTACGTCGACCTCACCGGCGAAGTGCTGTTCGCTCGCCTCAGTGCCGACCAGAACCACGATCTCGCACACTCCACCGGCGCTCGGATCGTGCACTCCTGCGGCTTCGACTCGGTGCCGTCCGACATCGGCGTGCACGCGCTCTACTCCAAGGTCCACGAGGACGGAGCAGGCGACCTGACCGACACCACCCTCGTCGTGACGTCGATGAGCGGCGGGGTCAGCGGCGGCACCATCGACTCGCTGCGCGGCCAGATCGACGAGATCACGAAGGACCGCGCCGCGGCGAAGATGGCGGCGAGCCCCTACTCGCTCAGCCCCGACCGCTCGATCGAGCCGGATCTGGGACGTCAGAGCGACACCCCCATCGTCAAGGGCGCCGACATCCACCCCGATCTCAAGGGGTGGAAGGCACCGTTCGTGATGTCCTCGTACAACACTCGGGTCGTGCGCCGCACGAACGCGCTGCTCGGATACCCGTACGGCAAGAACTTCCGCTACAGCGAGGTCATGAGCGTCGGCTCGTCGCCCGCCTCCCCGGTGATCGCCGGTGCCGTGCTCGCCGGACTGGGCGCCTTCGTCGCGGGCATGGCCTTCAAGCCCACCCGTTTCCTCCTCGACAAGATCCTGCCCAAGCCGGGCGACGGTCCCAGCGAGAAGACCCGGCAGAAGGGGCATTTCACGATCGACGTCTACACCACCACCAGCACCGGTGACCGGTACGTCTCGCGCGTGAAGGCGAAGGGCGATCCCGGCTACGCGGCCACCGCCATGATGCTGGGCGAATCGGCACTGGCGCTCGCGCTCGACCGTGACGCACTCCCCTCCGTCGGCGGCGGCGTGCTCACCCCGGCCTCCGGAATCGGTGACGCGCTGACCCACCGACTCCGCGGCGCCGGCATGGAGATCTCCGCGCGCAAGGTATGACCGACCTGCTGCACCGGTACCAGGCCGACCTGGGTCTCGCTCAGGCCGCCGACATCACCGTGCGACCCGTGTCCGAGGGCGTGTTGTCGTCGACCCTGCCGGTGGCCGCGCTGGCCGTCGGTGCGGTCGCTGCACTCGGTTCCGCGGTCGACCGGTTCCGCGTGGCCTCGGGGCTGACCGCGCCGTCACCGCGCGTGGTGGTCGGTGATCGGGTCGCGGCGTCGTTCGCGGGAGACAGACTGTTGCGCATCGACGGGCGGCCGGTCGCAGGGTTCGCCGCCCTGTCCGGCTTCTTCCGCACCGCGGACGGGTGGGTGCGCACCCACGCCAACTACCCGCACCACCGGGCGCGACTGCTCTCGCTCCTCGAGCTCGCCGACGACGCCGACCACACCGCCGTCGCGGCGGCTCTGCTCCGCCACGAGGCTCTGGACGTGGAGGAGCGTGCAGCAGAACTCGGCGCGCTCGTCGTGGCGGTGCGGACCCCGGACGAGTGGTTCGGCTCGGCGCCCGGCCGTTTCACGCGTTCCGGCCCCATCGTCTCGTCCACCGTGCGTCCCGACGGTCTGCCGTCGCTCCCCGAACCACCGACCGACCCGATGCGACCGCTGGCCGGGGTGCGCGTACTGGATCTCACGCGGGTCATCGCCGGCCCGGTCGCTGCGCGCGATCTGGCCCTCCTCGGTGCATCGGTACTGCGGGTCGACTCCCCACTGCTGCCGGAGATCGAAGCCCAGCACCTCGACACCGGCGCCGGCAAGTACTCGACACTCCTGGACGTGCTCGTCGACGACGACGACGAGCGACTGACGGCGCTGATGTCGTCGGTGGACGTGGTGGTCGGCGGCTACCGGCCGGGCTCCTACATCGACGACCACCTCCGCGCGCACCGGCCGAGCGGAGCGATCATCGGGACGGTGAGTGCGTGGGGCGGCCGGGGGCCGTGGGCACGGCGGCGCGGATTCGACAGCCTGGTGCAGGCAGCGTCCGGCATCGCGAACATGTGCGGCGGGAAGGCCGGAGGCCGGTCGGATGACGGCGGGAAGGCCGGAGGCCGGTCGGATGACGGCGGGACGGCCGGGGTTCCGGGGGCGCTGCCGGTGCAGGCGCTCGATCACGCGTCCGGCCACCTGCTGGCGGCGGGAATCGTCGACGCTCTGACCCAGCGCCTCGACGGTGGCATCGGTAGGACGGTGTCGGTCTCGTTGGCACGCACTGCCGCCTGGCTGCTCGATGCCGACGGCAAGGTCGACACTCCATCCGACCCCGTGCTGCCGACGGACGAGCACACCGTCCTCCACGACGACGTCCGCACGGCCCGACCGGCGCTCGCGGAGTACGACGATCACCCCTTCCCGGCCCGCCCGTGGGGACGCGACGAGCCACGCTTCCCGTCCTGACAGGATGGCGGCATGACCGACGTCGACTCCCCCGCCCGCACTCGACTCCTCGTCGACGTCGACACCGGAATCGACGATTCCCTCGCTCTGGTCTATCTGGCTGCGAGTCCGGAGGCCGAGATCGTGGCCGTGTGCTGCACGGCGGGCAACGTGCCCACCGCGCAGGTGACACGGAACACGCTGTCCTGGTTGGAGATCTGTGGTCTGACCGACGTGGAGGTGGCCGTCGGCGTCGACGCACCGCTGGTCGCCCCGCTGATGACGACGGAGGACACGCACGGTCCGCTGGGAGTGGGCTACGCGAATCTGCCGGCGCCCACCATGACCGTCTCCGATCGGACGGCGGCGCAGGCGTGGGTGGACCTGGCGCGCGAGAACCCGGGCGAGCTGGTCGGGCTGGTGACCGGTCCGATGACGAATCTGGCTCTGGCACTGCGGCTCGAGCCCGCACTACCCGTGCTGCTGAAGCGTCTGGTGATCATGGGCGGCAGCATCGATCACCCGGGGAACACGACGCCCACCTCCGAATGGAACGTGGCGGTCGACCCGGAAGCTGCGAAAGAGGTGTTCGACGCCTTCGACGCGGTGCCCTCGGGCCGGGAGCCGATCGTGTGCGCCCTGGGCCTGACGGAACGGATCGAGATGCACCCGTCTCACGTGGCACGTCTGGCAGAGATCGCCGGATCCGTTCCGGTGGAGCATCTCTCGATCGACGAGGTGGGAGCACGCTCGACGGCGTCGGTGCCCGTCGTGCGGTACCTGACCGACGCGGTGCGGTTCTACATGGAGTTCCACCACGCGCAGGGTGAGGGATACCTGGCGCACATGCACGACCCGTTCGCGGCGGCCGTCGCACTGCACCCGGAGATCGCCGAGTACGCCCTGGCCACCGTCGACGTCGAACTCGTCGGGACCCTCACGCGGGGAACGATGGTGGCCGACCGGCGCGGGTTCTGGGGACGTCGCCCCAATGCCGCGATCGCCGTGTCGACCGATCCGGACGCCTTCTTCGATCACCTGCTCGCGACGGTCGGGGCGTTCGCCGCCGGGACCTGAGTTCAGCCGTCGAAGGCGGTCAGGATCTCCTGCGCACCCAGTGCGGCCGTGAGCGATCCGTCGGCCACGCGCCTCTCCACGTCGGCGCGGACGGCGGTCACCGCGGGACTCGACGACAGTCGGCGCATCAGCTGGTCCTGCACCATGGTCCACACCCACTGGACCTGCTGGTCGCGGCGGCGGGCGTCGAAGTCGCCTGCCGCGGTGAGGACGTCGCGATGGCGGCACACAGTGTCCCAGAACTCCGTGAGTCCGGTCTCCTCGATCGCGCTCATCGTCAGCACGGGCGGCGTCCACAGGGCGTCGTGCGGGTAGATCAGTCGGAGCGCTCCGGCGAGTTCGCGCGCGGCACCCTTGGCGTCGCGGAGATGGTTCCCGTCGGCCTTGTTGACGGCGACCACGTCGGCGAGTTCGAGGACACCCTTCTTGATGCCCTGCAGCTGATCTCCCGTGCGCGCGAGCGTCAGGAAGCAGAAGGTGTCCACCATGCCCGCGACCGTGATCTCGGACTGCCCGACCCCGACGGTCTCCACCAGCACGACGTCGTAGCCGGCCGCCTCGAGCAGCACGATCGTCTCGCGGGTCGCCTTCGCGACACCGCCGAGGGTTCCCGACGTCGGGGACGGCCGGATGTACGCCTCGGGCGCGACCGTGAGCCGTGCCATCCGTGTCTTGTCCCCGAGGATGGAGCCCCCGGTACGGGTCGACGACGGATCCACCGCGAGAACCGCGACGCGGTGGCCCTTCTCGATGAGCGTCATGCCCAGGGCATCGATGAACGTCGACTTGCCGACTCCCGGTACGCCCGTGATGCCCACCCGATGTGACCCCCCGGCGTGCGGAAGGAGCTCGAGCAGCATCTGTTGGGCGAGGTCGCGATGGTCGTCGCGGGTGGACTCGACGAGGGTGATGGCACGCGCCAGCCCGGCACGCTCACCGGCCCGCACCGAGGCCACGAGCGCGTCGAGATCGATCGCCGGACGCGTGGGACGTGCTGCGGTCGCGTCGGACATGCTCAGGCGTTCGCTCCTGCGTCCGAGACGGCCGCGCCGTGACCCAGGCTCTCCGCGAGCTGGCCGATGAGATCGACCGCGGCGTCGGCGATCACCGTGCCGGGCGGGAAGATCGCGGCCGCCCCGGCCTCACGCAGCGCGTCGAAGTCTCCCGGCGGGATGACGCCGCCGACCACGACCATGATGTCGGACCGGCCGACGGCGGCGAGCGCTTCCCGCAGCGCCGGAACCAGCGTCAGGTGACCGGCGGCGAGCGACGACACCCCGATGACGTGGACGTCGTTGTCGGCGGCCTGGTTCGCCACCTCCTCGGGGGTCTGGAACAGGGGGCCGACATCGACGTCGAAGCCGATGTCGGCGAACGCCGTCGCGATGACCTTCTGCCCGCGATCGTGTCCGTCCTGCCCCATCTTCGCCACCAGGATGCGGGGTCGGCGGCCCTCCGCCTTCGCGAACGCCGTCGCCAGCTCGCCTGCATGCACCATGTTCGTGGCCTTCCCCGCCTCGTCCCGGTAGACACCGCTGATCGTGCGGATCTCGGCGCGGTGCCGTCCGTAGACCTTCTCGAGAGCGTCGGAGATCTCGCCCACCGTCGCCATGGCCCGCGCCGCGTCGACGGCGAGGGCGAGCAGGTTGTTCTCCATCCCGCCGTCGGTGGACGCGGCCGCCGCGGTGAGGGCGGACAGCGCCGCCTCGACGCGGCCGGGGTCGCGCTCCTCGCGCAGCCGCTCGAGCTTCTCGATCTGCTCGGTGCGCACCCGCGAGTTCTCGACCTTGAGCACCTCGATGGCGTCGGGCTCGTCGGGAACGTACTTGTTGACACCCACCAGCGGCTGCCGACCGGAGTCGATGCGCGCCTGCGTCCGCGCCGCCGCCTCCTCGATGCGGAGCTTCGGGATGCCCTCACCGATGGCCTTGGCCATTCCACCGGCCTCCTCGACCTCGGCGATGTGCGCGCGGGCCCGATCGGCGAGCTGGTGGGTCAGCCACTCCACGTAGTACGAGCCGCCCCACGGATCGATGGGCCGCGTCGTGCCGGACTCCTGCTGCAGCAGCAGCTGGGTGTTGCGGGCGATCCGGGCGGAGAAGTCGGTGGGCAGCGCGAGTGCTTCGTCGAGCGCGTTGGTGTGCAGTGACTGCGTGTGTCCCTGCGTCGCGGCCATCGCCTCGATACACGTGCGGGAGACGTTGTTGAAGACGTCCTGCGCCGTCAGCGACCAGCCGGACGTCTGCGAATGTGTGCGCAGCGACAGTGATTTCGCGCTGGACGGATCGAACTTCTGCACCAGCTCCGCCCACAGCAACCGGCCCGCGCGCAGCTTGGCGACCTCCATGAAGAAGTTCATGCCGATGGCCCAGAAGAAGGACAGCCGCGGGGCGAACGTGTCGATGTCCATGCCCGCGGCCAGCCCGGCGCGGATGTACTCCACCCCGTCGGCGAGGGTGTACGCGAGCTCCAGATCGGCCGTCGCGCCGGCTTCCTGGATGTGGTAGCCGGAGATGGAGATCGAGTTGAACTTCGGCATGTGCGTCGAGGTGTACGCGAAGATGTCGGAGATGATCCGCATCGACGGCTCGGGCGGATAGATGTAGGTGTTGCGCACCATGAACTCTTTGAGGATGTCGTTCTGGATGGTGCCGGCGAGCTTCTCCGGTCCGACGCCCTGTTCCTCCGCCGCGACGACGTACAGCGCCAGGATCGGCAGCACGGCGCCGTTCATGGTCATCGACACCGACACCGACCCCAGGTCGATCCCGTCGAAGAGTTGGCGCATGTCGTAGATCGAGTCGATCGCGACACCCGCCATGCCGACATCGCCCTGCACGCGCGGGTGGTCACTGTCGTAGCCGCGGTGCGTCGCGAGGTCGAACGCGACCGACAGCCCCTTCTGACCGGCAGCGAGGTTGCGACGGTAGAACGCGTTGGACTCCGACGCCGTCGAGAATCCGGCGTACTGACGAATCGTCCACGGCTGGTTGACGTACATCGTCGGGTACGGACCGCGCAGGAACGGAGCCGTGCCCGGGTAGGAGTCGAGCGGGTACCCGGCCTCGGCCGCCTCCGCCCGGTCGGCGCCGGTGTACAGGGGTCGGACGTCGATGCCCTCGGGGGTGGACCACACCACCTGCTCGGGCGAGTAGCCGTGAGCCGCCGCGGCCGCCTCGACGTGGGCGCGCGCATCGTCGGCCGCCGGCGCTGCCGCGTCCGCACCGCGGGGGTCGACGAGCGGAACGTCCGCGAAACTGCCCACGGGGCCCATGTCACCAGCGTCGTCGGTCATGCGGTGTGTCCTTCCGTACGAGCCTCGCCGGTGAGTGCATCGAGAAGAGCACTGAGTTCGGCGACGGCATCGATGGTGAGCGTGAGATGTCCGTCCGGGGTCTGTTCCGGCGACGCGTCCGCGAAGGCCGAGGCACCGCCGGCGACGAGCACCGTCCGCACCCCCGCCGACCGCAGAGCGGCGACGGCGTCCGGTCCCTCGGCGGCGTACCGCTTGTCGGTGCCGCACAGCACGGCGATCGGCGAGGCGGTCTCGCGTGCCACCGCGGCGAGATCGGCTCCCGCACCGGGGTTCACCGCCTCGATCCCGCCCGACGCCGTGAGGTTCGCCGCGAACGTGGTGCGTCCGTTGTGTTCCGCGACGCTGCCCAACGACGCCAGCAGCACCACCGGGCGACTGCCCTTGTCCGCCAGCACCGCGTCGCTGCGATCACGCAGCGCCTCGAACTCGGCGGCGTACCGCGTCGCGGGACGTCCGGCGACGGTGCCGTTCCCCGAGGCCGCGGGCGACGGCTCCTGCAGGTTCGGGAACTCGTTGACACCGGTGACCGCGGTGCGGCGGTGGGCGATGTCGCTCGCACGGGCAGCTCGGGTCTCGTCGACCCGGCGCGCGATCTCACCGGACTCCAGCGCGGCGCGGTAACCGCCGGCGGCCTCGACCGCCTGCAGAACCGACCACGCCGAGTCCGCGAGCGCGTCGGTGAGCGACTCGACGTACCAGGAACCACCGGCCGGATCGACCACCCGACCAAGGTGGGACTCCTCGAGCAGGAGCAGCTGGGTGTTGCGCGCGATCCGTGCGGCGAATGTCTGCGAGACGTCCGCGGCGCCGCCGGGAATCGCGGCGTCGAACGGCAGGACGGTCACCGCGTCGGCTCCGCCCACACCGGCGCCGAACGCGGCCAGCGTCGTGCGCAGCATGTTCACCCAGGGATCGCGCTGCGTCATCATCGCCGCCGAGGTGACGGCGTGCTGTGGGGCCCCGCCGTGCTCCGGCGCCCCGAGCACCTCGGCCACCCGGGCCCAGACCCGCCGGGCCGCACGGAACTTGGCGATGGTCTCGAACTGCTCGTCGGTGGCCGCGAGCCGGAACTCCACCTGTCCCAATGCCTCGACAGTGGACAGTCCCGCCGCCGTGAGCGCGCGCAGATACTCGAGTCCGGCCGCGACGGTCAGACCGACCTCCTGCGCGTCTGCCGACCCGGCAGCGTGGAACACGGTGCCGTCCAACGTGATCGCGCGCACCCGCTCGGTGCGCGCCACTGCCCGCACCGCGAGATCGATCGCGTCCTGCTCGCTCGCACCCGGGAGGTCGGCGAATCGATCGGTCAGCGGTGACGCCCCCAGTCGGACGTCGGCGGCGGCGCCGCGCTCGTCCAGGAGCGCGAACAACGCGTCGGCCACCGCTGTGACGTCCGCACCCGCGTCCAGTGTCAGGGGCGCGAGGTCGAGCAGGACCCCGTCGAGTGCGCGGGCCAGGCCCTCGGCGCCCACGGACGCCGTGTCGAGCCACAGGGCGCTCGTGCCGTTCTGCAGCGCGTCGAGGAGCTGGTCATTGAGCGTCGCCGCGTCCGAGTCCGCACCGGCGGGACGACCGAACCGACCGGCGACCAGCCACCCGACGTTGACGTCGCGATGCGCGTCCGTGCCGCGCGTGAAGGGGAAGGTGCCGGGCAGCGGAGCCTCGGCAGTCTCGTCCAGCGGCCCGTACAGGGGCCGCACCGTGACCCCGTCGTACGTGGTCACCTCGAGCAGCGTCTCCGGATGCTCGGGGAGCTCCGAGACGTCCACCCGACGAGCCTTGGCCAGCACCCCGGCCACGCCGCGGCGCCAGGTCGCGAAACCCTCCTCGGCGCTGCTCACCGGTACGGCCGCGCCGACGTCCTCGGCAGCGACGGAATCCGGTGTCCCGGTGTGTGACGTGGCCATGTGTCCCTTTCGCGCCTGCGGATGCTGTGATGTTAACCGCACTCCGGGCACGCTATCCCGAGTCCCATCACAGTGGCCTGAGACAAACTTCACACTAGTAGGGCGTCCGAGCATCGGTCCTCCTAGTGACCGTTCCGACCGCGTCGACGAGCACCGCTCGCATCGCTCTTCGGTAGCGTGAGCAGACGTGACGACCCCCGACATCGACCCGCACGACACAGTGCCGTCGGAGGAGTCGATCGTCGTCGGAGGCCGCCGCGCGCTCGTGCTGCGCGTGGCCGCGACCGTCACCGTGCTCGCCGCCCTGATCGTCGTGGCACTGCTCGTACCCCTCCCCACCATCGACCGCGTGCGGGAGTGGGCCGTCGCCGTCGGGCCGGCCTTCCCCCTCGTCTTCTTCGCGGCGCACGCGATCATCACGGTGGCGCCGATCCCCCGCACCCTGTTCACGGTGTCGGCGGGTGTGCTGTTCGGACCCGTGACGGGGGTCGGCGTGGCGGTCGCGGCGACGACCGTGAGTGCAGTGCTCGCGTTCCTGCTGGTCCGAGCACTCGGCCGCGACGTGGTGACCGCACGCTGGGATCATCCGGTGATCCGGGCCGTCGATTCCCGTCTCGCGCGACGGGGATGGTTGGCGGTGGGGAGTCTTCGACTCATCGCGCCGGTGCCGTTCTCGGTGGTCAACTACTCCGCCGGCCTGTCCTCGGTGGCCGTGGTGCCGTTCGCGCTGGCGACGGTGGTCGGGGTGATCCCGGGGACGGTCGGCATCGTGTTGCTCGGCGACGCTCTGGCCGGTCACGGCGATCCGGTCCTGCTCGCGATCTCGGGGGTCTGCATTGCCGTGGGCGTCGTGGGACTGATCCTGGACGCGCGGATGCCGGTGGCCGGCGATCGATGAGGTCAAGGTCACGGGCTTGATGTGGCCGGATCAAGGTCGACGACGAACTCTATACGTCGCAACGCATCAAGACTCGAGGCTTGATTCGGACTGATCAAGCTTCTAGGGTTGATCGATGTTCGTTCTGACCGTGGACCAACGCGGAAGTCGACGCGACATCGATCGCGTCGCCGACATCCTCGACCGAGCCACCGACCTGGTCCGCCCGTTCGAACGCACGGCCGGCGACGAGGTCCAGGGTGTGGCGGACGACGCGTCGGTGGCACTCGACCTCGCCCTCGACTTCCTCGAGGACGGGCACTGGAGCGTCGGGATCGGGGTGGGGGCCGTGGAGGATCCGTTGCCACGCTCCACCAGAGCGGGTCGGGGCCCGGCGTTCGAAGCCGCGCGGGACGCCGTCGACAGCGCCAAGAACGCCGTCGCCCACATCGCGGTCCGCGGCGGTGACGCCGAGTCCGCCGGCGATGCCGACGCCGTGGTGGCACTGCTCGCACTGCTCCTGGTCCGGCGCACCGAGCAGGGCCGCGCCGCGGTCGACAGTGTCCGCAGGCTCGGATCGCAGACCGCCGTCGCCGAGGAACTGTCCATCACACCGCAGGCCGTGTCCCAACGACTGGCCGTCGCGGGGTGGCAGGCCGAGCGTGCAGCACGACCGGTCGTGGCGCGGATGCTCGCGCTCGCCGATCTGCGCGCACGCGGAACGGACGCCTGATGGCGATCACCCTCGCGCTGCTCGCACTCGCGCTCTCCGCCGGAGCAGCACTGCTTCCCGCCCGACCGGTGCCGACGATCCCACCGACGGCTGCGCCGGGTCGCCGCGTCCGGTGGCTGCCGCCGCTGCGCTGGTGGATTCCGGCACTCCTGTCCGCCGGGATGCTCGCACTGGCGGGTCTCGCCGCCGCGATCGCCGGCGCACCGGTCACCGGGCCACCACTCGTCGTCGCGATGGTCCTGGTCGTCGCGGTCGCCGTCACCGGCGGCACCGTCGTCGTTCCCGCGGTCTTCCATCTCGCGCGCCGACGGCCCGAGCCCGGAGACGGCGATGCCGACGACGAGCGCCCCGTCCTGCGTGGGGGGCTCGTCATCGGCACACTCGAACGCATCGCCGTCGTGGTCGCGGTGCTCACGGGGTGGCCCGAGGGCATCGCCGTGGTGCTCGCGGTGAAGGGACTCGCACGCTACCCCGAACTCCGCGACCCGCGGGCGTCCGAGTACTTCATCATCGGAACCTTCACCAGCGTGCTCTGGGCACTCGCCGCGGGCGGCATCGGCGCGGGCCTGGCTGCCTGACCGTCAGCGGTCCAGTTCGCGCGGTGCGTCGTCGCCCGACCCGGACCCGTCCGGCGTGGAGGCCTCGACGGCCTTCGCGGGCTCCGGAGCCGAGTCCCGCGCCGGGTTGGGTGCGGCGGCCAACGACGTGTCGACAGGCTTGCGTGCCACGGCCTCGGCGTCGGCGACCGCCCGAGCGATGGCCGGGTCCGTCTTCGTGTCGAACCAGTCGGCCACCTCCGCGGAGTCGTCCTCCGGCTTGGAGTGCGTCTCGCCCTGGTCGCTGGGCTCGAAACGGAAGACGCCGTCGTCGCCCGGCGCACCGAGATTCTTGGCGAAGCCCTTCAGGGCATCACCGAAGTCGGACGGCACCACCCACATCTTGTTCGCATCACCCTGCGCCATCTTCGGCAGCGTCTGCAGGTACTGGTAGGCGAGCAACTCGGGCGTCGGCTTGCCGGCCTTGATCGCCTCGAACACCTTCTCGATGGCCTTCGCCTCACCCTGTGCGTTGAGGTACTTGGCCGCCCGCTCACCCTGCGCACGGAGGATGCGGGACTGACGCTCACCCTCGGCGGAGAGAATGGCGGCCTGCTTGGCGCCCTCCGCGGACAGGATCTGCGACTGCTTGTCACCCTCGGCCGTCTTGATGGACGACTCACGGTGTCCCTCGGCCGTGAGGATGGTGGCGCGCTTCTCGCGGTCCGCCTTCATCTGCTTCTCCATCGACTCCTGGATGGAGGGCGGCGGATCGATGCTCTTGAGCTCCACTCGGGCGACACGCAGGCCCCATCGCCCGGTGGCCTCGTCCAACACTCCGCGGAGCTGGCCGTTGATGGAGTCACGCGAGGTGAGCGTCTCCTCCAGGGTCATACCGCCGACCACGTTGCGAAGCGTCGTCGTGGTGAGCTGCTCGACACCGACGATGTAGTTGCTGATCTCGTAGACCGCGGCCTGCGGGGTGGTGACCTGGAAGTACACGACGGTGTCGATGGACACCGTCAGGTTGTCCTGCGTGATCACCGGCTGCGGTGGGAAGGACACGACGCGCTCACGCAGGTCGACCTTCGCTCGGACACGGTCGACGAACGGCACGAGGAACGTGAGCTGCCCGGAGACCGTCTTGGAGTATCGGCCCAGACGCTCGATCACCGCGGCCTCGGCCTGCGGCACGAGCGTCACCGACTTCGCCACCACCACTGCGACGAACAGCACCACCACGGCAAGGGCGATCAAGGCGGCATAGTCACCCATCTAGGGTCCTTTCCACACGACGGCCGTGGCGCCGTCGATCTTCATCACGGTCACGGTCGTTCCGGCCGCGTACACCTCGGTGGGATCGAGCGGACGAGCCGTCCACACGTCACCGTCCAGCCGCACCGTGCCGGAGTGCTGATCGATGGCATCCAGCACCTGCGCGGATCGCCCGGTGAGCGCGGCGATCCCGGTGGGGGTCGGCGGGGGCGTCGAGAACCGGCGGGTCAGCACCGGTCGGACACCCAGGATCAGGGCTCCGGACAGGATCGCGAACACGATCGCGTCGCCCCACACCGGGAAGTCGGTCAGCGCCGAGATGCCCGCGGTACCCAGGGCCCCGCCGGCCAGCATGAGAAGGAAGAAATCTCCGGACAGCGCTTCACCCGCAGCGAGAATCACCGCTCCGACGAGCCACAGAAGTGCAACCACGAACTCCACAGTAGCGACGAACGACGAGCCCGTGGGGTGCGCGCGACCGTCGTGGGGAGATCGTTACCGACCTGTCTCCCCGTTCTCGTCACCCAGGGTGACGAAGTCGACGAGGCGCTCCACCGCGCCGATGAGCGGCGCCTCGAGATCGCGAAAACTGGACACCGCACCGTAGACCCGGCGCCACCCGTCCTGCGGTGTGCCCCAACCCAACTCGCGGCAGATGCCGGTCTTCCAGTCGGTGCCGCGCGGGATCCGTGGCCATGCCTCGATGCCCACCGCGGCGGGCTTCACCGCCTCCCACACATCGATGTAGGGGTGTCCCGTGACCGTCACGTACGGGCCGAGCGACCGCGTCAGGCGGTCCTCCTTCGAGCCGTCGACAAGGTGGTCGACGAGAACCCCCACCCTGCGTCCCGGCCCGGGTCCGAACTCCTGCAACCGCTCTGCCAGGTTGTCCAGTCCCTCGAGATGCTCGACGACCACACCCTCGACCCGCAGGTCGTGGCCCCAGACCCGTTCGACGATGGCGGCGTCGTGAATGCCCTCCACCCAGATACGGCTGGGCAGAGCCACTTTCGCTCGTACGTTCTCCACCCGCGTCGACCCGGAGGCCGAGCGGGTCGGAGCGACGGCACGGGTCGGCGCCGGACGCGTCAGCGTCACCGGGCTTCCGTCGACGAGGAAGGCGGCCTCGCGCATCGCGAAGAGCCTCCGTACGCCTCGGCCGTCCTCGAGCCGGACGAAGTCACCGTCGTACGTGCGCTCGAAACCCACCACGGCGCCGCAGAATCCGGTCGCCGCGTCCTCGACCACCACGTCCCGTTCGGCCGCCATCGTCGGGACCACGCGTCGCGCTCGCCTCGCGTGCCCGGCGAAGAAGTCGCCGCCGTACCGGTTGTCCGCTGTCATCGTCTTCCCTCGCCCTCCGCGCTCACTCCCGGGACAGGACTGTCGGGTCACCGGGCCGTCCCACGGTATCGGCGCCGCGCACTCCCCGACCGCAGCCACGCCGGTCGCCTCCGACGCCGCCTATGATCGGACGGTGTCGTCCCCATCCTCGAGCCTCGCCATCTGGTGCGGCGCCTGGCTCGCCGGAGCCGCGCCGCCCGACGACGTGATCGATGCCCTCACCGAGTGGGCACCGTTGGCCCTCGTCGTCGCCGCCGATCCCGAGACAGCCGAGCGGCACGACCTCCCGTGGCCCACTCCTCGTGACATCGGCATCGCCCAGTTGCTCCGAGTCGTCCGCGCCGCGGCGCCCGTCGGCGACCGCGAGGTGACCGTCGACATGGTTCTTCCCGCCCCCGGTGACGTCGCCGGGCTGCCGACCGACTCCGCGTTCTCGGCCGCCGCCGTGCTCGCGGGCGAAGGCGTCGTCATCGGAGTGCCGGGTCAGCCGGGTGTCGGACTCGTCCCCACCGACGAGGGCCCCGACGTCATGCGGTGGACGGTGTTCACCGTCACCGTGCCGGTCACCTACCAGGAGCTGGCGCTCGGGGAGATCGAGTACTCGATGCGGGACACCGTCCGGAGTGCGGCCGAGGCCCTCACCGCGGTGCAGACGGTCGACACCGGCCGTTCCGGCGGCGACCCGCACACGATGATTGCCGAGCGCCTCGCCATCGCGAGCCGCCATCGCTACCCGCCGCTCCCCGAACGCACCACCCGAGTTCTCGACACGGCCGACCGGGTGGACGCCATCCTCGCGGCCGCGCAGACGTCGGCGCCCTCGGAGGCACCCAGCAGCAGCGGTGCCGAGGCCCGCGAGGCCGTGCTCCGACCGTTGCGTCGCGCCGTGCGCGCCGCGCGACGTGCCGCCGTGCGCGCCGCCGTGGACGGATACCTGTCGCCCGATCGACGCTAGCGGTACCCCCTCGCGCGAGTACGTCCGTAGTGTCGCGATCCATGCCCGGATCACGACACTTTCGGCGTACTCGCGGGTGGGTGGTTCCCGGGATGTTCGAGCTGTCAGGCCGGGCGGCGACGCACCGGGGGCTCACAGCAGCCGGGATTGCACGGCGTTCCGTCGACGGTGGTCCCGAAGGCGGGCTCGGAACCCAGACGCAGCGGCGCGGTGCCCACGGTGCGTTCCTCGACCAGCGTGCGCACGAGCCGGGCGAATCGAGGGTCCGCACCCGGGGTGCCGGCACGCTCGAGAGCGATGCCGAGTTCCTGCGCCTTCTCGACCGCCTCGGTGTCCAGGTCCCACACCACCTCGAGGTGATCCGAGACGAACCCGACCGGGCAGATCACCACGGCGTCGACGCCCGTCTCCGCCAGGGCTTCGAGGTGATCGCAGATGTCGGGATCCAGCCACGGGATCTGCGGCGGTCCCGACCGGGACTGCCACACGACGTCGAACTCGTCGACACCTGCTGCGGCGGCGCACAATCGGGACGCCTCGGTGACCTGACGGCTGTAGAGGTGGCCGCCCGCCGACGGCGGACCCGCGGCCTCGTCCGCCGAGACGGGCACCGAGTGCGCCGTGAAGACCACGCGAGCACCGGCCCGGCGATCCGCCGGAAGCCTGCCGATCGCCGCGCGGATCGCGTCGGCGAAGGCATCCACCATGAGCGGATGGTCGTAGTACTGCCGCAGTTTGGTGAGCTGCGGAGCACCCTCCCCCACGGCGGCACGGGCGCGGGCGATGTCTTCGTGGTATTGCCGACAGCCCGAGTACCCGCCCCAGGCCGAGGTGGGGAACACCAGCGCGTTGCGCACGCCGTCGGCCTTCATCGCGGCGACGGTGTCCTCCGCCATGGGATGCCAGTTGCGGTTGCCGAAGTACACGGGCAGGTCGATGCCCGTGAGCGCGAACTCGGTCTCGACCGCGGCGATGATCTCGCGGTTGAGTCGGTTGATCGGCGAGACCCCACCGAAGTGGTGGTAGTGCTCGGCGACGGCATCGAGGCGCTCGGGCGGGATTCCGCGGCCACGGGTGACGTTCTCCAGGAACGGCCGCACCTCGTCCGGCCCCTCGGGCCCACCGAAGGACAGCAGCAGAAGCGCGTCGTAGGTCATGACGCCATTGTGCCGGAACCCGTTTCGGTGGACCCGAGAGGATGCTCGGATCGAGTCGAGATGTCAGAGATTCTCGGGCAGCCAGGTGTTGTGGCTCGCGCCGCCGTCGACGTAGACGATCGACCCGGTGGTCGCCGGCAGCCAGTCCGACAGCAGCGCGCAGATCGACTTGGCCACGGCCGTCGGGTCGTTGAAGTTCCAGCCGATCGGGGACGCACCGTTCCAGTACTCGTTGAGCTGGTTCATCTTGTCCGCGTCACCCGTCGCGGTACCCGCGATGGCCTTGGCGGCGAGCGTCTTGATCGGGCCCGCGGCGACCAGGTTGGAACGGACCTTCTTGGCCTCGCCGACCTCGCGGGCGACGTAGCGGTTGACCGACTCGAGCGCAGCCTTTGCCACGCCCATCCAGTTGTAGAACGGCATCGCCGTGCGCGGATCGAAATCCATGCCGACGATCGATCCACCCTCGTTCATGACGGGGAGCACGGCGCGTGCTAGCGAGGCGTAGGACCAGGCAGAGATCTGGAACGCGGCGGCGGCGTCGGGACCCGGTCCCTCCAGGAACGGCTTGGACCCCGGGCCCATCAGGGTGCGCGGAGCGAACGCGATGGAGTGCAGAACGCCGTCGATGCCCTCCGGAGCGACTTCGGAGATGCGACCGGCGAGCGCGGCGAGATGTTCCTCGTTCGTCGCGTCCAGCTCGATCGCCGGCGGCACGGGCTCCGGCAGTCGCTGGGCGATCCTGTCGATCAGTCGCAGCCGGTCGAACCCGGTGATGACGACCTTGGCGCCCTGCTCCTGCGCGACCTTGGCCGCGTGGAACGCGATGGACGCGTCGGTGATGATCCCGGTGATCAGGATGGTCTTGCCTTCGAGCAGTCCGCCCATGTGCGTGTGCCTTTCGTGTGAAGTCTGGTGTGCCCGAGTCGATCGGGCAGGAGTCGGGACGAGGTGGGCTAGTGGCCCATGCCCATACCGCCGTCGACCGGGATGATCGCGCCGGAGACGTAGCTCGAATCGGGTGACGCGAGGAAGCTCACCACCGCGGCGACGTCCTCGGGAGTACCGAGTCGCTTGAGCGGGATGTACTCGCGCGCGGTGTCCCGGAGTTTGTCGTCGAGCTCGGCCGTCATGTCGGTCTCGATGAACCCGGGTGCCACGACGTTCGCGGTGATCGAACGCGAGCCCAGCTCACGGGTGAGCGAGCGCGCCATGCCGACGACACCCGCCTTGGAGGACGCGTAGTTGATCTGGCCGGGTCCGCCGGCCTGACCGACGACGGAACCGAGAAAGACGAACCGTCCGAAGCGCGCCCGCAGCATCGAGCGGCTCGCTCGCTTGGCCACCCGGAACGCGCCGGTGAGATTGGCGTCGATGACGGAGGTGAACTGCTCCTCGGTCATCCGCATCAGCAGGGTGTCGTCCGTGATGCCCGCGTTGGCGACGAGCACCTCGACGGGGCCCTGATGCTTCTCCACCTCGGTGAACGCGGCATCGACGGAAGCGGTGTCGGTGACATCGCACTGCACCCCGAACAGTCCGTCCGGTGCACCCGAGCTGCGGTGCGTGACCGCGACCTTGTGGCCGTCCGCGGCGAGTCGGCGGGCCACGGCCAGGCCGATGCCCCGATTACCGCCGGTGACGAGCACGGACCGGGAGACGAATCCCCCGCCGGCCGTCGCGTCGGGTGTCGCGGACTCGGGCGCAGAGGACATACGGATGAACCTTCTCTCTCGGGGGTGCTGCTCGCAGCATCGGCCAGTCGGTGGGCGATCACGGACGTCGTCGATCGCCTCGACCCGCGCGTACTTTACCGATGCGTGTCAGGGGACTCGCTGGCGTAGTGACAATGCTGTGACAAGTCCCGCCGACACGAACAGCACTCCGGCGATCAACCAGGGCCGACTCGCGTCACCGCGGGTGGTCTCGTAGCCGATCTGCTCCTCGAGCGTGTCGTACACCTCGGTGAGTTCCTCGAGACTCGACGCCGTGAAGAAGTTGCCACCCGACAGGCGTGCGATCTCCTCGAGCGACGGGTCGTCGACGGGCACCGCGACGCGCTGGGTGTCGCCCTGCTCGTCGGTGATGTCCACCGTGCCGTAACTGGTGCCGAACGAGATGGTGGAGACCGGGATCCCCTTCGTCTCCGCCTCGCGGGCCGCCGTGTACCCACCGCGCGGGTCGTCCGGGTTCTCGGGAACGGTCTGCTTGCCGTCGGACAGCAGCACGATCCGTGCCGGCGGCGCCGCGTCCGATCCACCGAGCACCGCGCCGAGTGTCTCGATCGACTGCATCGCTGTGAAGATGGACTCGCCCGTGGCGGTCCGCTCGGCCAGCTGCAACCGATCGATGGCCGATTTCGTCGCCTCACGATCGGTGGTCGGTGAGACCAGCACCGATGCCGTGCCCGCGAACGCGACGAGTCCGAGGTTGATGCCGGGAGTCAGGCCGTCGGCGAACTGCTTGCCGGCCTCCTGCGCCGCTGCCAGTCGCGTCGGTTGGACGTCGGTGGCCTCCATCGACAACGACACGTCGATGACCAGCATGACCGTCGCCCGATTACGCGGAACCCGTTGATCGGACGTCGGTCCGGCCAGCGCGACGGTCAGGAAGAGCAGCCCCACGAGCACGAGCGCCGTGGGGACGTGGCGCACCAGTCCGGGGCGCTGCGGTGCGACGCGTTCGAGCAACTCCATGTTGGTGAAGCGCATGGTGTTGCGCTGACGGCGGCGCTGCGCGAGCACGTAGGCCACCACCAGGCCCGCGACCACGAGGAGGAAGAGCAGCCACCAGGGTGACGAGAAATCGGACAGGCTCACCGCGTACTCGCTCCCATGCTCGCGCCGTGGCGTCGCCGGGACACGAAGCGGACGACGTCGGCGATCCAGTCGCCGTCAGTCCGCAGGGTGAGCCGAGGCGCGCTGCAGCCACGCAGGATCTTCTCGACGTTCGCGCGGTGCGCCGCAGCGGCGGCCGCGAAGTCCTCCCGCAACCGGGGTGTCGTGCTGAACTCCCGCGTCCGTCCCGTCTCTGGATCGTGCAACACCACGTCACCGACATCCGGCAGCTCGAGGTCGCGGGGGTCGACGACCTCCACGGCCAGCACGTCGTGGCGCGCCGCCAGGGCGCGGAGCGGACGCTCCCAGTCCGTCGGACCGAGGAAGTCGCTGACGACGACCACCATGCCGCGTCGACGTTCGGGCCGTCGCAGAGCGTCGATGGCGCCGACGAAGTCGCCGCGGGTGCCGTCGGGTGCGTGCGGTGTGGTGGCCACGGTGCGGAGCAGGGACTGGATGTGCGCCCGACCACCCCGCGCGGGGACCCGGACGACGCGTTCGCCCGTCGCGACGACGGCGCCGATGCGGTTGCCGCCGCCACTGGTCAGATGCGCGATGGCCGACGTGGCCGCGACGGCGAGGTCGCGCTTCTCGCACCCCGCGGTGCCGAAGTCGAGGGAGGCCGACAGGTCGATCGCCATCCACGTCTCGAGCTCGCGGTCCGCGACGCTCTGCCGGACGTGGGGGTGCGTCGTCCGGGCGGTGACGGACCAGTCCATCTGACGTACGTCGTCGCCCGGCTGATACTCGCGTGCATCGCCCGGCTCGGAACCCGGGCCCGGGATGAGGCCCAGATGATCGCCGTGCAGAACGCCGTCGAGGCGCCGACGAACGGTCAGCTCGAGGGTGCGCAGCGCAGCCGACAACCGAGGGTCCTCCAGCGATCCCGAGGCGAAGGACGGGGGCGCACCGCGCAACGACTGCTGCACGGCGGGCGCGCCGAACACCGGATCACCGGGCCGGCCACCCGTGGGTGACGCCATGGTCACCGCGTGGGATCGGTCGCGGGAGTCTGCTTCTGCATCCACGGCGCCGGGCCACCCTGCTGAGGACCGTTCTGCTGGGGGCCACCCTGCTGCGACGGTCCGTCGGGACCGGGCTGCGGGGGTCCGGGCTGGAACTGCTGCGGTCCGCCCGGTCCCGCCTGCTGGGGGCCGTTCTGCAAGGTTCCGTTGTGCTGGGGAGCCGGCGCCTGCTGCTGGACCGGCTGGGCGCCGACCTGCGGCAGACCCACGGTCTGCAGGATGCGCGTGATGATCTGCTCGGGTGTGATCTCGTCGGCCAGGGCGTCGTACGAGAGCACGAGACGGTGCCGCAGCACGTCCGGCACCACGTCGAGGACGTCCTGCGGCACGACGTAGTCCCGTCCACGCAGGAACGCCAGCGCACGGGAGGCACTGATGATGCCGAGGGTCGCACGGGGTGACGCGCCGTAGGCGATCCAGCCGGCCACGTCGTCGAGGCCCACGTCGCGCGGAGTACGGGTGGCGGCGATGACGCGCACGACGTAGTCGACCAGAGCATGGTGGACGAACACGGACGCCGCGACGTTCTGGAGGCGCACCAACTCGACCGGGTCGAGGATCTGCTTGGGCTTCGGTGCCGCGACGCCCATGCGGTAGACGATCTCGCGCTCCTCCTCGACCGTCGGGTAGTCCACGACGATCTTGAACAGGAAGCGGTCGCGCTGCGCCTCGGGAAGGGGGTACACGCCCTCGTTCTCGATGGGGTTCTGCGTCGCCATGACCAGGAACGGATCCGGCATGGGGTACGTGTGACCACCGATGGAGACGTGGCGCTCGGCCATCACCTCGAGGAGAGCCGACTGCACCTTGGCCGGAGCTCGGTTGATCTCGTCCGCGAGCACGAAGTTCGCGACCACCGGGCCGAGCTCGGTGTCGAATTCTTCTTTGCCCTGACGGTAGATGCGCGTACCGATGAGGTCGGTGGGCACCAGGTCGGGCGTGAACTGCACGCGGGAGAACGAGCCCCCGACCACCGTCGCGAACGTCTCCACCGCCAACGTCTTCGCCACACCGGGAACACCCTCAAGCAGGACGTGCCCCCGTGCGAGAAGCCCGACGAGGATGCGTTCGACCAGTCGGTCCTGACCGACGATGACGCGTTTGACCTCGTAGACGGCCTTCTCGAGCGTCTGCACGTCCCGAGAGATGTCGGTCGTGTCGGTCTCTCGTGACGTCACCTGTGGAACCACCGCTTTCTACCCGGACTCTGCTGCCGAGCACCACTATTGCAGGTGGCGAGGACACATGACGTTCTACCTGCTCGGACGGGGTGTCACTCCACCATGCGGACGGCGTACGGCGTCATGCCGTCGAAACGGACGGGCGACACCTTCACCACCGATCCCGACTGCGGAGCCTCGAGCATCTTGCCGTCACCGAGGTAGAGGGCGACGTGCTGCGAGGCGCCCGGACCGTAGAAGATCATGTCGCCGCGGCGCATCTGGGACGACGGCACCTGCTTGCCGGCCGTGTACTGGTAGCCGGTGTAGTGCGGGAGCGAGATCCCGAGTCCACCGAAGGCGTACATCATGAGGCCGGAGCAGTCGAAGCCCACCTTGTTGTAGTCGCCGTAGCTGTCGGCGACACCGCCGTCACGGATGCCCTTGGTCGGCCCGTTCTCGTTGCCGCCACCCCACGAGTAGGGGGTGCCCAACACGGACATGCCGCGGTCGATGACGAGTTCGATGGCTGCGGACCCGGTGAGCGACGGATCCTTGGTGGCGGTCCCGCGACCGCCGCCGGACGACGTGCTGCCCGACGACGTGCCGCCCGAGGACGAGGTACCGGACGACGCGCCGCCCGAGGACGAGGTACCGGACGACGTGCTGCCCGAGGACGAGGTACCGGACGAGGTGCTCCCCGACGAGGTGCCGCTCGACGTCGATCCGGTCAGGTCGGTGTGGTCGCGCTCCCCGTCCACCAACGCTGCGGCACGATCGGCGGCGGCCTGGTTCGCGGCCACCCGGGCGGCCGCGGCCACCGCTGCCTCCTGCGCTGCCTGCGCGGCTGCCGCGGCGGCGGCTTCCTCCGCCTGACGCTGCTGGTCCCACTGCGAGTACGCGTCGCGCTGTCCCTCGAGCCCCGCGGCGTCGTTGCGCGCCTGCTCCAGCTCGGCGGAGGCGCTGTCCCGCTGTGCCTCGACGGCCGCTTTCTGCGCTGCCTGCTCCTGCTGTGCGGTCACGGCCGCGGCGATGGCCTGTTCCGCCTCGTCCTTCTTCGCGTCCGCTTCCGCGGAGGCACGGTCGGCCTCGATCTTGCTCTGGCGTGCGGTGGAGTCTCGGTTGGCCTCCTCGGTACGCGCCCGCTGCAGGCTGTCCAGGGTGGCGTTCTGCTTGGCGGACAGCATCCGCAGGATCTGCGCGCGATCGAGCACGTCCTGCGGCCCCTGCGCGTCCAGGAGTGAGGAGACACCGGCGGACCCGGTGCCCTTGACGTAGTCGGTGACGGCGAAGGCGTCGAACTTCTTCTGCGCGTCGGAGATCATCTGGCCGGCGTCGCGGAGGGCCTGTTGCGCGATGCCGACGGCCGCCGCGGCGGCGTCGGCGACGGTGCGAGCGTTCTGCAGGTCGACGAGGGCCTTGTTGACGTCCTCGCGCTTGACGGCCACCTGCGCGTCGATCGCGGCGAGTTGCTGGTTGGCCGAGGCGACCTGGTCGATGAGTCGACCGACTCGTCCGAGCTGGTCCCCCACGCGCGCGCCGGCGGCGGCGATGTCGGAGTCGGAGGGATTGGGCGGGGGCGGCGGCACGGCGGACGCGAGACTCGGTGCGAGGAACCCCGTCCCGGACAGCAGCAGCGTCGTCGCGACGACGGCGCCCCCGATCGTGCGACGCAGAGCCCGCGATCGACCGACGTGCCGTCGACCTCCGGAGTATCGCTTCACCTGTTCGTCTCCCTCACGTCCGCAGTGCGGATTCACCCACCGCACGCGTGGGGAGGACACGACGCAGCGTGACAGGATCCCGGACCACAGCCGACAACGGCCGACCCGGGAGCAACGATCAGCCCCTCTGCGACACTTCTTCCCCAAGCAGTGCCATGCGAACCGTACGACACTTCGAACGCTTAAGGAACTCCAGTCACAAATGACACATGTGTCATTCCGCCGACCGCATCCGCGCTGATCAGGACGTTGTCCGAGAAAGATTCGTTGAGACTTTTTTGGGAACGGTCACTGCCCGTCGGGCGTGACGGCCTCTCGATCGGTGACATCGCCCGAACGATGACGGCGTTCGTTCACCCACCAGGTGCCGCCGAGCACGGCGACGACCACGAGAACGAGGCCCAGAGTGATGCCGGTCCACGGTGGGCCGGGCTCGACGAGCACGTCGAGGAAGTTGTCCGCGGACTGCACCGCGTTGCCGGTGTACGCCTGATCCTGACCCGCTTCGAGCGTCACGCGATCGATCGAGTCGCTGAACGTGCCGACCTGTCCCGGACCGATCACGAGGACCGTCCCACCGTCGGTGGCACCGACCGACGTGGCGAGATCGCGGAGCTGCGAATCGAGCGGCGCCGGCGCGTCGAGCACGACGATGCTCAGGTCGATACCGTGCTCGCCGGCGCGCGCCACGACACCCTCGAGCCCGACGACGTCCTGACCCGGCGCGGCCACCCCGTCGTCCGCGACGTCGGCGAGGGTCGCCTGCAGGTCGACGAACGTCGGCACCTCGCTGATCATCGGGAGGGCGACCAGCGGCTGATCACTCAGCGGTAGGGCCGGGAGAGGAGAGAGAGACATCGTCCGTCCGTTGTCGTCGATCGCGAGGCGATGCGGTGGATCGCGAGGCGATGATGGTCGAAGTGTGTGCGCCGTCGAGCGGGACCCTACGGGACGGGGCCGTCGCCGAGTCCGAGGCGCACCGAGGTGCACGGAGGCAGCCCTTCGTTGCGCCCGGAACGCTGCCGGGGAACGATGAGTGCGCACCACGGTGAGAGCGACACGGCGATTCGGCCACTCGTTCTCACAGGACAAGCGTACTGTTAGAATCGAAACACCGAGACTGCGGCGGCCTCGACGCCACCCGGGTGCACCCTCACCCACGGCGATGTCCGCCCGCTCTCGCCACGCCGTCGACACAGCCCCGTCGACGGCAGCCCAGAAGACGAGTGGAGCTGACGTGACCGCAAGTATCGATTCGTTCGGCGCCAAGGGAACGCTGGAGGTCGGAGAGAACTCGTACGAGATCTTCCGCCTGAAGGCCGTCCCCGGCACCGAGAAGTTGCCCTATGCCCTCAAGGTCCTCGCGGAGAATCTCCTGCGTACCGAGGACGGCGCGAACATCACCAAGGACCACATCGACGCGATCGCCGCGTGGGACCCGTCCGCCGATCCGAGCATCGAGATCCAGTTCACGCCGGCCCGCGTGATCATGCAGGACTTCACCGGTGTCCCCTGCATCGTGGACCTCGCGACCATGCGTGAGGCCGTCACCGCTCTCGGCGGCGACCCGGAGAAGGTCAACCCGCTCGCTCCGGCCGAGATGGTCATCGACCACTCCGTCATCATCGACGTGTTCGGCCGCGCGGACGCCTTCGAGCGCAACGTCGACATCGAGTACCAGCGCAACGGTGAGCGCTACCAGTTCCTGCGGTGGGGCCAGGGTGCGTTCGACGACTTCAAGGTCGTCCCGCCCGGCACCGGCATCGTGCACCAGGTCAACATCGAGCACCTCGCCCGCACCGTCATGGTGCGGGGCGGTCAGGCCTACCCCGACACGTGTGTCGGCACCGATTCGCACACCACGATGGTCAACGGCCTCGGCGTGCTCGGCTGGGGCGTCGGCGGCATCGAGGCCGAGGCGGCCATGCTCGGCCAGCCCGTCTCCATGCTCATCCCCCGTGTCGTGGGCTTCAAGCTCAGCGGCGAGATCAAGCCCGGCGTCACCGCGACCGACGTCGTGCTCACCGTCACCGACATGCTGCGCAAGCACGGCGTCGTCGGCAAGTTCGTCGAGTTCTACGGCGAGGGTGTGGCCGAGGTCCCCCTGGCCAACCGCGCGACGCTCGGCAACATGAGCCCCGAGTTCGGTTCCACCGCGGCGATCTTCCCGATCGACTCGGAGACCGTCGACTACCTGCGCCTGACCGGACGCTCCGACGAGCAGCTCGCGCTCGTCGAGGCGTACGCCAAGGAACAGGGCATGTGGCACGACCCCGAGAACGAGGCGACGTACTCCGAGTACCTCGAGCTCGACCTCGGCGACGTGGTGCCGTCCATCGCCGGACCGAAGCGTCCGCAGGACCGAATCCTGTTGTCGGAGTCCAAGATCGCGTTCCGCAAGGACATCCACAACTACGTGGGTGGCGAGGACGTCGACGCCACCCCGTCGAAGCTGGACGAGGCACTCGACGAGACGTTCCCGGGCTCGGATCCGGCCACGCTGTCCTTCGCCGACGACGATGCGGCTCCGCTGCACTCCGCCGCCGGCAACGCCGAGGGTCGCCCGACCAACCCGGTGCGCGTCGACTCGGACGAGCAGGGCTCGTTCGTCCTCGACCACGGCGCCGTCGCCATCGCGTCGATCACCTCGTGCACCAACACCTCGAACCCGTCGGTCATGCTCGGCGCTGCCCTGCTGGCCAAGAAGGCCGTCGACAAGGGTCTGACCAGCAAGCCGTGGGTCAAGACCTCGATGGCGCCGGGCTCACAGGTGGTCACCGACTACTACGACAAGGCCGGCATGTGGCCGTACCTGGAGAAGCTCGGCTTCTTCCTCGTCGGATACGGCTGCGCCACGTGCATCGGTAACTCGGGACCGCTCGATCCCAAGATCTCCGAGGCCATCCAGGACAACGACCTCACGGTCACCGCGGTCCTGTCCGGTAACCGCAACTTCGAGGGTCGCATCTCCCCCGACGTGAAGATGAACTACCTGGCGTCCCCGCCGCTCGTCATCGCCTACGCGCTGGCCGGCACCATGGACTTCGACTTCGAGCACGACGCACTCGGTCAGGACAACGAGGGCAACGACGTCTTCCTGAAGGACATCTGGCCCTCGCCCAAGGAGATCCAGGACACGATCGACTCGTCCATCTCCAAGGAGATGTACACCAAGGGCTACGCCGACGTCTTCAAGGGCGACGAACGCTGGCGCGGACTGCCCACCCCGGACGGCAAGACGTTCGAGTGGGACCCGCAGTCGACCTACGTGCGGAAGCCCCCGTACTTCGACGGCATGCCCAAGGACCCGGAAGCCGTCACGGACATCTCCGGTGCGCGCGTGCTGGCGTACCTCGGAGACTCGGTCACCACCGACCACATCTCCCCCGCCGGCAACATCAAGGCAGGAACGCCTGCTGCGCAGTACCTCGACGAGCACGGTGTCGAGCGCAAGGACTACAACTCCTTCGGCTCGCGTCGCGGCAACCACGAGGTCATGATCCGCGGAACGTTCGCGAACATCCGGCTGCGCAACCAGCTCCTCGACGACGTCTCGGGTGGCTACACCCGCGACTTCACGCAGGACGGTGGCCCGCAGGCCTTCATCTACGACGCGTCGCAGAACTACCAGAACGCCGGCATCCCGCTGGTCGTCCTGGGCGGCAAGGAGTACGGCTCCGGATCCTCGCGTGACTGGGCTGCCAAGGGCACCCGCCTGCTCGGCGTCAAGGCCGTCATCACCGAGTCGTTCGAGCGCATCCACCGCTCCAACCTCATCGGCATGGGCGTCGTCCCGCTGCAGTTCCCCGCCGGCGAGTCGGCGGCGTCGCTGAAGCTCGACGGAACCGAGACCTTCGACATCTCGGGCATCACCGAGCTGAACGAGGGCCGCACGCCGAAGACGATGCACGTCACCGCGACGAAGGAAGACGGCTCTGCCGTCGAGTTCGACGCCGTGGTCCGCATCGACACCCCCGGCGAGGCGGAGTACTACCGCAACGGCGGCATCCTGCAGTACGTGCTGCGCAACATGATCGGCTGATCACCGCAGTGATCACTGCCCCGTGAGGGGAGCAGAACGCGCACGACCGCGCCGCGATACCGCGTGTATCGCCGGTTCGGTCGTGCGCGTTCTGCGATCAGCACGATGTCCCCAGCACACGACAGGAGCACCGAGTGCCGAAGGTCAGTGACGACCATCTCGCGGCGCGCCGAAGTCAGATCCTCGACGGCGCGCGCCGCTGTTTCGCCGAATACGGTTACGAGGGCGCCACGGTGCGGCGACTCGAGGAGGCCACCTCGCTCTCGCGAGGAGCGATCTTCCACCACTTCAAGGACAAGGACGGGCTGTTCCTCGCGCTCGCCCGCGACGACGCGCGCCGCATGGCGGACGTCGCCGCCGAGCAGGGGCTCGTCCAGGTGATGCGGGACATGCTGGCCGCTCCCGACCAGTTCGACTGGCTCGGTACACGTCTGGAGATCGCCCGACGGCTCAAGACCGACGCCGAGTTCCGGGCCGGGTGGTCGGAGCGCTCGGTCGAGCTGCAGGACGCCGTCCTGTCACGTCTCGAGCGTCAGAAGTCTGCGGGCCGACTGCGGGACGACGTGCCCACCGCGGTACTGCTGGGATACCTCGACCTCGTCATGGACGGTCTCGTGACCCGCATCGCGTCGGGCCAGGGCACCGAGAATCTGTCGGCCGTCCTCGATCTGGTCGAGGAGTCGGTCCGTCGCGATCGGCCGTGAGCCGACTCAGGCGAGCGTGATCAGGTCGAGGTAGTCCTGCGACCAGTGGTCCTCGTTGCCGTCCGGCAGGAGGATCACTCGTTCGGGAGACAGTGCCTCGGCCGCACCCGGATCGTGCGTCACCAGCACGACGGCGCCCTTGTAGCTCCGCAGCGCCTCGAGGACCTGCTCACGCGAGATCGGGTCGAGGTTGTTGGTCGGCTCGTCGAGCAGCAGCACGTTGGCCGCCGACGAGACCAGGCCGGCGAGCGCGAGTCGCGTCTTCTCACCGCCGGAGAGAGTGCCGGCCGGCTGTTCGAGCTGCGGGCCGGTGAACATGAACGCACCGAGCAGCGACCGCAGCTCCTGCTCCGGGGTGTCCGGTGCCGCGTGCCGCACGTTCTCCCAGACCGATGCCATGTCGTCGAGGGTGTCGTGTTCCTGGGCGAAGTAGCCGATGCGTAGACCGTGACCGGGCTCGATCTGGCCCGAGTCGCTCTTCTCCGTGCCGGCGAGGATGCGGAGCAGCGTCGTCTTGCCGGCGCCGTTGAGGCCGAGCACCACGACGCGGGAACCGCGGTCGATGGCCAGATCCACACCCGCGAAGATCTCCAGGGACCCGTACATCTTGGTGAGGTTCGACGCCATGAGCGGCGTCTTGCCGCACGGTGCGGGCTCGGGGAAGCGGATGTGTGCCACCCGGTCGGACACGCGTTCCTCGTCGAGGTTCGCCATCAGCTTGTCGGCACGCTTGGCCATGTTCTGGGCGGCCACGGCCTTGGTGGCCTTCGCACCCATCTTGGCGGCCTGCGCGCGCAGAGCGCCGGCCTTCTTCTCCGCGTTGGCACGCTCGCGGCGACGACGCTGCTCGTCCGTCGAGCGCGCGTCGAGGTACTTCTTCCAGTTCATGTTGTAGACGTCCGGCTCGCCGCGGACGGCATCGAGGAACCACACTCGGTTCACGACGTCGTTCAGCAGCTCCACATCGTGACTGATGACGATGAGCCCACCCTCGTGGCTCTGCAGGAAGCCGCGGAGCCAGGTGATGGAATCGGCGTCGAGGTGGTTGGTGGGCTCGTCGAGCAGCAGCGTGGTGGCCGAGCGACCACCACTGCCGTCGGACGCCGCGAACAGGATGCGTGCCAGCTCGACGCGGCGGCGCTGACCGCCGGAGAGGGTGCGTAGGGGCTGCGCCAGGACACGGTCGGGAAGTCCGAGGCTGTTGCAGATGCGCGCCGCTTCGCTCTCGGCCACGTAGCCGCCGAGCGAGGCGAAACGCTCCTCGAGCTCGCCGTATCGGCGGACGGCCTTGTCGAGGCGATCCTCGTCGGCCACCTCGGCCATGAGCGCCTGCTGCTTCTCCATGTCGTGGAGCAAGGTGTCGAGTCCGCGGGCGGACAGGACGCGGTCCTTGGCCAGCAGGTCGAGGTCGCCCTCCTTGGGGTCCTGCGGCAGGTAACCGATGTCCCCGGTGCGGGTGACCGAGCCGGCGTAGGGCTCGCCCTCTCCTGCCAGAATGCGGAGAGTGGTGGTCTTCCCGGCGCCGTTGCGGCCCACGAGGCCGATGCGGTCGCCGGCCTGCACGCGCAGGGCGGGCCCGGGAGCGGACAGAAGAGTACGCACGCCGGCACGAACCTCCAGGTCGGTGGCGGTGATCACGGTGCGAACTCCTCGATCGTCGTAGTTGTCCGGTGGCAGACCGGGCGCAGCGCGAAGTCGACTGCGCAGCAATCCCTCATTTTAACGCCTCCGCGGGCTCCCACGGTCCACGCAGACGTGACTCCGCTAACGTTCGACGCATGGAGAAGGAACAGGATCTGCAGGGGCGTGTCGCCGTGGTCACCGGCGCGAGCCGCGGAATCGGTCGGGCCATCGCGGCCGACCTCCTCGCTCGCGGCGCCGCCGTGACGGTGACCGCCCGCAAGAAGGAGCAGCTCGACGCCACCGCCGAGGAGTTGCGCGCCGCGGTACCGGGGGCCACAGTGCTCGCCATCGCCGGCAACGCCGGGGACGAGGAGTCCCGCCGCGAGACGGTCGACCGCACGGTCGCCGAGCTCGGCTCACTCGACATTCTGATCAACAACACCGGCATCAATCCGGTGTACGGATCGCTGATGGAGGCCGATCTGGCCGGCGTCCGCAAGATCTTCGAGGTCAACGTCGTCGCGACACTCGGCTTCATCCAGGAGGCGCACCGAGCGTGGATGGGCGAGCACGGCGGCTCGGTCGTGAACCTCGCCAGCGTGGCGGGAATCCGATCCACCGGAGTCATCGCCGCGTACGGCTCGTCCAAGGCGGCGCTCATCCGGCTGACCGAGGAGCTCGCGTGGCAGCTCGGACCCTCGATCCGTGTGAACGCGGTGGCCCCGGGCGTCGTCAAGACCAAGTTCGCCGAGGCACTCGTCGCCAATGGCGAGGAGGCGGCGGCCGCCGGCTACCCGATGAAGCGGCTGGGAACGCCCGAGGACGTGGCCTCGCTCGTCGGGTTCCTCGTGTCCGACGCCGCGTCGTGGATCACCGGCGAGACGGTGCGCGTCGACGGCGGACTGCTGGCGACGGGAACGTTCTGACCGACGTCCTCGTCGTCGGCGCCGGCCCGTCCGGCCGCGCGGCGGCACATCGCTGCGCGGCCGCGGGGGCAACGGTGACTCTCGTCGACCCCCGTCCGGATCGTCGATGGATCAACACGTACGGGATGTGGACCGACGAGATTCCGGACTGGGTGCCGGAGTCGACGCGCGCGTCCACGTCCTGCTCCCCCGTCGTGGTCGGCACACGCCGACACGTGGTGGACCGGGGGTACTCGGTGCTCGACACCGGACGACTGCAGGACGACCTCACGCTCGACGGAGTGTCGGTGGTCGCGGAGTCCGCGGCGGAGGTCACGCCCACGTCGGTGACCCTGCGGAACGGCACCGCCCTGTCCGGCGGCACGGTGATCGACGCCCGCGGCTCGGCGGTCGGACCCGGCGTCCCCGAGCAGACGGCCCACGGGGTCGTGGTCGACGAGGAGACCGCTGCACGTGCCTGCGGCGGCGAGTCCGCGGTGATCATGGACTGGCGGCGGGACAACGGTGCGGACGCGGACGCAGTGCCGTCCTTCCTGTACGTCGTGCCGCTGGGCGGCGGCGCGGTGTTGCTCGAGGAAACCTGCCTGGTCGGCCGGCCCGGCCTCACCTCACCCGAGCTCGCGCGTCGGCTGCTCGCACGACTGGCCGCGCGGGGTGTGACTCTGCGCGGCGACGAGCCCGTCGAGCGGGTGCGCTTCGCGATGCGTCCGCCGACCCGTCCGACGCGCGGGGTCGTCACCACCGGGACGCGGAGTCCGGCTCTGCACACCGCCACCGGGTACAGCGTCGCTGCTTCCCTGCGCCGAGCGGACGTCATCGCGTCGGCCGTGCTGGACGGCGGCGGCGTCGACTCGGCGGGATCGCGGGCGGTCACCCGGCTGCGGTCGGTGGGCGCGGACGCTCTGCTGTCCTTCCCGCCCGATGCCCTCGCGCCGTTCTTCGACCGATTCTTCGAGATGCCGTCGACGCTGCAACGCGCCTATCTGTCGTCGGACGACGACGTCGCCGGCATGTCCCGGGCGATGCTGACGCTGTTCTCGCGGATCGGTTCGTCCGACCGCCGCGTGATCCTCGGAGCGGTCCGTCGGGCGATGTTCTCCGCAGCGGTGGGGACGCGTTCGTGACGGGTGGTGGAAATGTGACCGGGCGTGCCCCAAGATTGGACACATGCGATCGATCTGGAAAGGCTCCATCGCCTTCGGCCTGGTGAACGTCCCGGTCAAGGTGTACACGGCCACCGAGGACCACGACATCAAGTTCCATCAGGTCCACGGCAAGGACGGCGGTCGCATCAAGTACGACCGGAAGTGCTCCGTGTGCGGTGAGTCGGTGCAGTTCGCCGACATCGACAAGGCCTACGAGACCCCCGACGGCGACCGGGTGATCCTGACCGATCAGGACTTCTCGTCGCTGCCCGCCGCCGAGAAGCACGAGATCCCGGTTCTCGAGTTCGTGCCGACCGACCAGATCGATCCGATCCTGTTCGACAAGAGCTACTACCTGGAGCCGGACTCGACGTCCCCGAAGGCGTACGTGCTCCTCCGGGAGACCTTGTCCACGACCGATCGCACCGCACTGGTGCACTTCACGCTGCGACAGAAGACGCGCCTCGCGGCCCTCCGCGTGCACGACGACGTGCTGATGATCCAGACGCTGCTGTGGCCCGACGAGGTGCGGGCCGCCGAGTTCTCCTCGCTCGACGACGTCACCGCGCCCCGCCCCAACGAACTGAAGATGGCGGGGGCACTCGTCGAGAGCATGTCGGGCGACTTCGACCCGTCCGAGTACACCGACGACTACCAGATCGAACTCCGCAAGGTCCTCGACGAGATGATCGAGAACGGCGGCGAGAAGGTGGTGCACGCCGAACCGGAGGACACCGACTCGGGAGAGGACGCCGAGGTCGTCGACCTGGTCGCGGCACTCCAACGCAGCGTCGAGGCGGCGGGCCGGTCCGGCCGTGGTCGTCGCGGCGACACCGACTCGGCATCGACGAAGGACGAGTCGGGGAACGAAGAGTCCGCGACGAAGGCTCCGGCGAAGAAGGCAGCCGCGAAGAAGGCACCGGCCAAGAAGGCGGCGGCGAAGAAAGCGCCCGCCAAGAAGACGGCCGCGAAGAAGGCGGCGGCGAAGAAGGCCGGGAGCGGCACGTCGTCGGGCGACGAGGACCAGCAGCGCAAGGGGGCGTGAGGTCTCACGACCACGGCGTGCGCGTCCGCACGGGCCTCACAATCAAGTGCCCACGGAACCGTATGTCTCACAACGCCAAACGTGGTTGATCACCCCAAGGATGCTTTTACTCTCTCTGGAGAGACACAGCGAGTCGTCCCGGTCACACCGGCGACGGGCGCCGCATCCATCGGGGGAGATCACATGTTCGACGAGTACACGTTCAGCACTGTCGCCAACGACGGGCACCTGGTCAGTCCGGTCGTCGCTCTGACGGGCGACGCGCCGTCGCTGTTGTTCTCGCGAAAGTATGCGGACGTCGCGGCGCTGTCGGCCGGCGACCACGAGCTGCTGCGACCGATCGTCGATCCGAGCACCGCCGAGCAGGTGCGCTCCATGGCGCCGCCCGCCGACGAGATCGCGCTGGTGTTCGGTGCCAACGGCTTCGTCGGAGCGCATCTCGTCGCGGAACTGTCTCTGCGCCCCGGAATCACGACGGTCTACGCCGGTGTCCGATCCGCCGGCGACTCCTCCGCCGCCGAGCGTTTCGAGGAGACCGTCGCCCAGTACTCGATCACCGGGATCGATCTCGCGAAGATCGTCGTCATCGAGGCGGTTCCGACCCGGACGAACTTCGGTCTGGACGAGGACACCTACCTGCGGCTCCGCGGCACCGTCGACCAGGTGTTCAACTCGGCCAGTTCCACCGACTACGACTCCAGCTACCTCGAGTTGCGACAGGACTGGTTCGTCTCCCTGCTGCGCGTCGTGCAGTTCACCCTGGAGGACCGTCGCAAGCACCTCACCTACATGGGGTCGATCGGCGCCTTCATCTACACCAGCCCGGAGGACTTCCTGCGTCCCGATTCCTGGTGGTACTCGGGCTACTGCCAGATGAAGTGGATCAACGGTCAGCTCCTCGGATGGCTCGCACGGGACGGCGTCGCCTCAGTCACCCTGGTCGAGTCGCCGTACGTGCTCGGCAGCACCACCGTCGGCAAGGACCCGGGTCGCGTCTACAGCTTCTGGCGCGCGATCGAGCTGGCGAACAGTGTCGGTGCGATGTGGGACGGACCGGGCATGAACTACGCGCCCGTCGACGTGCTCGCGCGCGTGCTGGCGGACAACGCTCTCGGCGACGGCACGCTCCCCCACCTCGTGCCGTCCAATCCGGTGCCCTACAGCAACGCCGTCCTGGCATCGGCTCTCGGCCTGGACCTCGTGCCGTGGGCGGAGTTCAAGGCGATCGTCGACAGCAAGATCCCGGCGGAGAAGACGGCGTCCCTGCTCGGGTCCGACGTCAACGACCTCATCCGCCGTTCCAACGCACCGTCGCTCATGCCGTCGTCCTTCGACGGATCCTCGTGGGATCACGATGCGCTCTTCGCGCTGTACCTGTCGGTCATCCAGTTCCGCGACGCGACGGCGCGCCGACCCCGACTGGTCACCGCGTGAGCAGAAGCGCACAGACCCGCGACGTCCTCGGTCGTGCACGATGAGTCGCGTCCCGCCGCAACCGATGTTCCTGGAAACCGGCGCGAGGTACCGGGTCCGGGTGTTCCTCGGCGATTTCGTGAACTTCACGCTCGGGCTCGTCTACTACGTCGCCTGCGCGACCCTCGGGGTGCTCGCCGTCGCGATCGACGCCGTGCTGCGCACCCATCTCTACGACGCGTTCATCGCACTGGTCGAGCGCATCGACCACGGTAAGGAGACGGTGGTGGAGCCGTCGTGACCAGAGCAGCCACCACCGCTGGAACCGTGGCTCTCGCCGCTCTCGTCGGCGGGTACTCGTACTGGCGCAGCGCCGCCTTCCTCCGTGATCCGGAGCGGTCGGTGCCCCCGGACCCGTCGTCCATCGTGTCGGCGGCCGACGGCTACATCACCTACGTCAAGCGTGTCGAGTCGGGCCAGATGCCGGTCGCCGTGAAGAAGCGGCGCACCATCCGGCTGTCCGAGTACGCCGGGATCGACTCCGACGCGAGCGGGTGGCTCGTCGGCACCTACATGACCGAGCACTCGGTCCACCGCAATCGCGCACCGATCGAGGGGGCGGTGGTGGTGCGTGAACACCGCGGCGCGGCGCCGTTCAACAGGTCGATGGCTCGCATGACGGCGAACCTGTTCCTGCACCGCACGCCCTACGACGAGGGGTGCGAGTACCTCCTGACCAACGAGCGACTCACCATCGGTGTCCGGCACGCCGACGGTCCCACCGTCTTCGTCACACAGATCGCCGATCTGTGGGTGGACCGGATCGTCGCCCACGTCGAGGTCGGTGAGAATCTCGCTCGCGGCGAGCAGTACGGCCTGATCCGCTTCGGGTCACAGTGCGACGTGTTCCTTCCCGACGCTCTGCTCGACGGCGACGTCCTGGTACGGCCGGGGCAGTACGTGTGGGCCGGTGAGTCGGTGCTCGCCCGGTCCGTCGTGCGGCCGGCACCGACGACCCGGAGCACGATGCAGAACGATCTCGAGGAGGCCCTCTCATGACCTCACGTACGGTCGGTCGGCCGGTCACGACCGCGGCCGTGACCATCACGGCGGTACGCACCCGTCGCGACTGGACCGCCTTCGCGAAAGTCCCGTTCGCGGTCTATCGGAACGACCCGAACTGGATCCCCGGCGACATCGCGGACGTGGACTCGATGCTGCGTCGGCCGTCGGAGAAGACGCGGAGCCGGATGACGAGTCAGGCGTTCCTCGCGTATCGCGGTCGGCGGCTCGTGGGGCGGATCGCGGCCATCGCCGACCTGGTCTTCATCTCGCACTACGAGGAGCAGACCGCGTACTTCGGCTACTTCGAGTGCCTCGACGACCGGGAGGCCGCGCACGCTCTGCTCGACGCCGTGGCCGCCTGGGCTCGGGGGCGGTCGCTGAGCACCGTGGTGGGTCCGATGAGCCCGTCACTGCTGTGGAGCGCGGGAGTGCTGGTGCACGGCAACGACATTCCGCCGCTGGTCGGGATGCCCCACAATCCCCCGTATTACGCCGATCTCCTCGAGTCGTGGCGTATGACCAGCATTAAGGAGTTCCACAGCTTCTATCACGACGACCCGCACACGCTCGTCCAGTCGCCGCCGTTCGCACGCAAGTACGCGATGGGCCAGAGGTGGAAGGCGCGGTCGTCCGTCGTCGTCCGGCCGATGAATCCGGCGACGTTCGACGAGGACGTGGCCAAGCTGCGCGTGCTCTACAACACCGCATTCGCGTCGTTCTGGGGATTCACGCCCGTGGAACCCGACGAACTCGATGCGCTCGTGGCGACCATGCGTCCGATCCTCGATCCCGAGATCGTGCTGTTCGCCGAACTCGACGGCGAGGTCGTCGGCTTCGTCATGGGGATCCCGGACGTGAACAAGGCGGCCCTCGGAGCGGTGCGCTCACGGTTCGGCATCGTGCGCGATCTCCACACGATCGCGCGGTGGCGGGGGCCCGGCGGACGCAGACACCGCACGCACGTGCGGCTCGACATGATGTTCGTGGACCCGAGCTGCCCCGACAAGGGCACCTCGGCACTGCTGATCTTCGAACTGTTCCAGCGCCTCCACGACGGCGGGTACGCCTCCGTGGAGGCAGCCCCCGTGCTGGCGGACGGGGGCTGGTTCCACTCGGTGCGTTCGTCCTACCCGGTGGACCCGAGCAGGACGTACCGCATCTTCTCGCGTGAGATCGGGTGAGCCGGCTCTAGACGGTGAAGCCGAGCGCGCGCAGCTGCTCGCGGCCGTCGTCGGTGATCTTGTCCGGTCCCCACGGCGGCATCCAGACCCAGTTGATCTTGAGGTCCTCGGCCAGACCACTGCGCACCAGGGCGGTGCGGCTCTGGTCCTCGATGACGTCGGTCAACGGGCACGCCGCGGACGTCAGCGTCATGTCGAGGGTGACCACGGCCTCGTCGTCGATGGTGATTCCGTAGACCAGTCCGAGGTCGACGACGTTGATGCCGAGCTCGGGGTCGACGACGTCACGCATGGCCTCCTCGAGGTCTTCGATGACGGAATCGGGCGCCACTGCGCCGTTGTCGGTATCGGTCATGATCGTCCTCCACTGTTCGCGTGCTCGTCCTGCGTCTCCACAGTACGAACAACGGCGTCCTTGAATGCCATCCATCCGAGCAGCGCGCACTTCACGCGTGCCGGGTACTTCGCCACACCCGCGAAGGCGATGCCGTCGCCGATGACGTCCTCGTCCCCCTCGACGGTGCCGCGGCTGCCGACCATCGCCGAGAAGGCGTCCACCGTGAGAAGCGCGTCCTCGACGGAGAGTCCGACGACCTGGTCGGTCAGGACCGAGGTGGCCGCCTGACTGATGGAGCACCCCTGCCCGTCGTAGGACACGTCGGCCACGACACCGTCGGCGACGTTCACGCGCAACGTGACCTCGTCACCGCACGTGGGGTTGACGTGGTGCACCTCGGCGCCGAACGGCTCGCGGAGCCCACGACCGTGCGGGTGCTTGTAGTGATCGAGGATCACTTCCTGGTACATCTGTTCCATTCTCACGCGGCACCGCCGACGCCGAAGAACGACTGTGCCGTGCGGATCGCGTCGCGCAGCGCGTGCACTTCCTCCACCGTGTTGTAGACGGCGAACGAGGCACGGGCCGTCGCGGCCACGCCGAAACGACGGTGCAGCGGCCACGCGCAGTGATGCCCGACGCGGATGGCGACGCCCTCGTCGTCGAGGATCTGCCCCAGATCGTGCGCATGGATGCCGTCGACGACGAACGACACGGCTCCCCCGCGGTCCTGCGTGTCCGTGGGCCCGATGATGCGGAGCCCGTCGATGGTGGCGAGCTCCGACAGTGCGGCAGCAGTGAGCGTCTGTTCGTGCGCGGCGACGGCGTCCATCCCCAGCGCGTTCAGGTACTCCACGGCGGCACCGAGACCGACGACCTGCGACGTCATGGGCACACCGGCCTCGAACCGCTGCGGGGGCGGTGCGTAGGTGGTCTGCTCCATCGTCACGGTCTCGATCATCGACCCGCCGGTGATGAAGGGAGGCATCTCGGCCAGGAGCGCCGACTTGCCGTACAGGACACCGACCCCGGACGGTCCGAGCATCTTGTGCCCGGAGAACGCCGCGAAGTCGACGTCGAGCGCGGAGACGTCCACCGGCATGTGCGGCACCGACTGGCAGGCGTCGAGGACGACCAGTGCGTCGACCGCCCGTGCACGACGGACGAGTTCCTCGGTGGGAGCCACCGCGCCCGTCACGTTGGACTGGTGGGTGAACGCGACCACGCGCGTGCGGTCGGTGAGCTCGAGCGAGTCGAGGTCGATCCGGCCGTCGTCGGTGACCCCGTACCACCGGAGCGTCGCACCGGTGCGGCGTGAGAGCTCCTGCCATGGAACGAGATTCGCGTGGTGTTCGAGCTCGGTGATGACGATCTCGTCACCGGGACGCAGTGACCGCGCGAAGCGGTCGTCGCCGAGGACGTGCGTCACGAGGTTCAGCGACTCGGTGGCGTTCTTGGTGAACACGATCTCGTCCGCGCGGGCACCCACGAAGGCCGCGATGCCCGCGCGGGCACCCTCGTAGGCGTCCGTGGCCTCCTCGGCCAGCTGGTGGGCCCCGCGGTGCACGGCGGCGTTGCAGGTGGTGAGGAAGTGCCGCTCGGCATCGAGCACCTGCACCGGACGTTGAGACGTCGCGCCGGAGTCGAGGTACACGAGAGGCTTGTCGTCGCGCACGGTACGACCGAGGATCGGGAAGTCCTCCCGAAGCCTCGCGACGTCCAGGGTGCCGACCGACGCGACGGCCGTCATGCGCCCGCGGTGGTCTTCGTGAAGCGCTCGTATCCGTTGGCCTCGAGCTCGTCGGCCAGCTCGGGTCCACCGGACTCGACGATGCGGCCCGCGGAGAACACGTGCACGTGATCGGGCGTGATGTAGCGCAGGATGCGGGTGTAGTGCGTGATCAGGAGGATGCCGCCGTTCTCCCGCTCCTTGTAACGGTTGACACCCTCCGAGACGACGCGCAGAGCATCGACGTCGAGGCCCGAGTCGGTCTCGTCGAGAATCGCGATCTTGGGCTTGAGCAGGCCCAGCTGCAGGATCTCGTGGCGCTTCTTCTCGCCGCCGGAGAAGCCTTCGTTGACGCTGCGCTCGGCAAAGGCCGGATCGATGTCGAGCTCGGTCATCGCCTCCTTGGCCTCCTTCACCCAGTGCCGCAGCTTCGGGGCCTCGCCGCGCACGGCGGTGGCCGCGGTGCGGAGGAAGTTGGACATGGAGACACCGGGAACCTCGACGGGGTACTGCATCGCGAGGAACAGGCCGGCGCGAGCACGCTCGTCCACGGACATCTCCTGCACGTCCTCACCGTCGAGCAGGATGGTGCCCGAGGTGACGCGGTACTTGGGATGGCCGGCGATCGCGTAGGAGAGCGTCGACTTGCCCGAGCCGTTGGGGCCCATGATGGCGTGCGTCTCGCCCGACGAGACCGTCAGATCGACGCCCTTCAGGATCTCGATCGGCTGCGCGGCGTCGTCGGTGTTCGCGACGTCGACGTGCAGATCGCGGATTTCGAGAGTGGACATGATGTTCCTTGCCTGTCTGTGAATCGGGAGAAGGTGGTCGCGCGAGGGGTCAGACGCCGGTGATGGCGAGTTCCGCCTCGACCGCGTCGGAGAGACGCTCACGGATGGACGCGACCGGGATCTTCGCGATGATGTCGTGGAAGAAGCCGCGCACGACGAGCTTGCGTGCCTGGTCCTCCGGGATGCCGCGAGCACGGAGGTAGAACAGCTGCTCGTCGTCGAAGCGACCCGTGGCACTTGCGTGACCGGCCCCGACGATCTCGCCGGTCTCGATCTCGAGGTTCGGGACGGAGTCCGCGCGCGCGCCGTCGGTGAGAATCAGGTTGCGGTTGAGCTCGAACGTGTCCGTGCCCTCCGCCTTCGCACCGATGACGACGTCGCCGACCCACACGGTGTGGGTGTCGGGCTTCTTCGACACCGGGTCGCCCTGCAGGGCGCCCTTGTAGACCACGTTGGACTTGCAGTGCGGCGCGGTGTGGTTGACCAGCAGGCGCTGCTCGAGATGCTGACCGTCGTCCGCGAAGTACAGGCCCAGGAGCTCGGCGTCGCCACCTGGACCGGTGAAGTTCACCGTCGGTGTCAGGCGCACCAGGTCGCCGCCGAGGCTGACCGACACGTAACGCAGGACGCTGTCGCGGCCCACCTTCGCGTGATGCGACGCGACGTGCACCGCGTCGTCGTCCCACTCCTGCAGGGCGACGACCGTGAGGTGTGCGCTGTCCGCGACGACGAACTCGACGTTCTCGGCGTAGGTTCCGCTGCCGCGCTGCTCGAGCACGACGGTCGCCTTGGCGAACGCCTCGACGCGGATCTGGACGTGGCCGTAGGCGACGACGTCCGCTCCCGGACCGTCGACCGTCACGATCAGCGGATCCGCGAGCTCTGCTTCGGAGGCCACTGTGACGACGGTGGCCGAGTCGAAGGACGAGTACGCCTGGGCGGCGACCCGATCGGCCGGCGCACCCGCGGTGCCGAGCCGCGCGTCGTCACGACCGACGGTCTCGACGCGCACGGAGTCGGGTGCGTCGGTGACCGTCACGGTCGCGGAGCCCGTGGCCACGGCGGTGCCGTCGTGGAGACCTCGCAGGCGCCGCAGCGGTGTGAAGCGCCAGATCTCGTCGCGGCCGGACGGCACCTCGAACGCGGCGACGTCGTAGGACGAGAACTGCGCGCCCTTGTTCGCGACGATCGCGCGCTTGTTCTCGGTGGCGGGGTTCTCGCCGGTGACGGCAGCCTTCACCCCGGTGTCGGTGTGGGGCAGGGTCATCCGACCGATCCCTCCATCTGCAGCTCGATCAGGCGGTTGAGCTCGAGGGCGTACTCCATCGGGAGTTCCTTCGCGATGGGCTCGACGAAGCCGCGCACCACCATGGCCATGGCCTCGTCCTCGGTCATACCGCGGCTCATCAGGTAGAACAGCTGATCGTCGCTGACCTTGGAGACGGTGGCCTCGTGGCCCATCGTCACGTCGTCCTCGCGGATGTCGACGTACGGGTAGGTGTCGCTGCGGCTGATCTGATCGACCAGGAGTGCGTCGCACTTGACGGTCGACTTCGACCCGTGCGCGCCCTTGTTGATCTGGATCAGGCCGCGGTACGACGCCCGGCCGCCGCCGCGAGCGACGGACTTGCTCACGATGTTGGACGACGTGTTCGGCGCGAGGTGGAGCATCTTCGAGCCGGTGTCCTGGTGCTGGCCCTCGCCGGCGAACGCCACCGACAGAACCTCGCCCTTGGCGTGCTCACCGGTCATCCACACGGCCGGGTACTTCATCGTGACCTTCGAGCCGATGTTGCCGTCGATCCACTCCATCGTCGCGCCGGCCTCGGCCTTCGCGCGCTTGGTGACGAGGTTGTAGACGTTGTTCGACCAGTTCTGGATGGTGGTGTAGCGGCACCGACCACCCTTCTTCACGATGATCTCGACGACCGCCGAGTGCAGCGAGTCGGACTTGTAGATCGGGGCGGTGCAGCCCTCGACGTAGTGCACGTACGCACCCTCGTCGACGATGATGAGCGTCCGCTCGAACTGACCCATGTTCTCGGTGTTGATGCGGAAGTAGGCCTGCAGCGGGATGTCGACGTGGACGCCCGGCGGCACGTAGATGAAGGACCCACCGGACCACACCGCGGTGTTCAGCGCGGAGAACTTGTTGTCGCCGGCCGGGATCACCGAGCCGAAGTACTCCTGGAACAGCTCCGGGTGCTCACGCAGACCCGAGTCGGTGTCCAGGAAGATGACGCCCTGCTCCTCGAGATCCTCGCGGATCGAGTGGTAGACGACCTCGGACTCGTACTGAGCGGCGACACCCGACACGAGGCGCTGCTTCTCCGCCTCCGGGATGCCGAGGCGGTCGTACGTGTTCTTGATGTCGGCGGGCAGATCGTCCCACGTGGCGGCCTGCTTCTCGCTGGACCGCACGAAGTACTTGATGTTGTCGAAGTCGATGCCGTCGAGGTTCGAGCCCCAGTTCGGCATGGGCTTGCGCTCGAACGTGCGCAGCGCCTTGAGGCGTGCCTCGAGCATCCACTCGGGCTCGCTCTTCTTGTCGGAGATGTCGCGGACGACGGCGTCGCTGATGCCGCGCTTGGCGCTCGCACCGGCGACGTCGGAGTCGGACCAGCCGTATCCGTAGGTCCCGAGAGACGCGATGGTCTCGTCCTGCGTGAGTGTCGCGGGCACCGTGGGGGTCACCTGGTCTGGTGTGACGGTCATGCGGGCTCCTTCCGGAGACGATCGAGCGGGCTGTTCGGGCTGGAGCGGGTGGTACGGGCCGAATCGAGAGCTGTGCGGTCGTGGTGGACCGTGCCGCTGTCGGCAGCATCACTCGGTGCAACGCCGACATCGTCGTCGGTATTGCCTGATTCGGGAGTCGAGAGTGTGCGAAGGGGCACATGGGTGGTGCACGCGCAGTCGCCGTTGGCGATGGTGGCGAGGCGCTGCACGTGCGTTCCGAGCAGATCGGCGAACGCCTCGCGCTCGGCGGTGCACAGCTCGGGGAACTCGGCCGCGACGTGCGAGACCGGGCAGTGGTGCTGGCAGATCTGCACCCCGTTGCCGACCGGGCGGGTGGAGGCGGCGAAGCCGGACTCGGTCAGCGCCTCGGCGATGGCGTCGGCCGTCTCGGAGACGGACTGCTGCGAGGACGTGTCGGCAGGCTCGACGTCGCCCACGATGGACTGGATGCGTCGGCGGGCGAACGTGCGCACCGCGTCGTCGCCGCCGATCTCCCGTAGGTGCCGCATGGCCGCACCCGCGAGATCGTCGTACGAGTGGCCGAGTCGAGAGCGTCCGTGCGCGGTCAGGGAGAACAGCTTCGCTGGGCGGCCGCGGGTACGTGCGCCGGGACGCGAGGTCATCGTGACGCGCGCGTCGCCCGCGTCGATGAGAGCATCGAGGTGGCGCCGCACGCCGGCGGCGCTGATGCCGAGACGGGACCCGACCTGGGTGGCGCTGATCGGACCCTCCTCGAGCAGGAGCGTCACGACGGACGACCGCGTGCGACCCTCCGACGTTGCCGAGCCCGACGTTGCCGAGCCCGACGTTGCCGAGCCCGACGTCGCTGAACCAGATCCCGAAGCCGGGGTGACGGTGACCGACGCGACGTCGGCGCGGGCGCTGACGCGCTCGCCGGAACGTTCGGTAGTCGTTTTCACAACACCAGTGTGACCGAATTACCGGAGAGGTTCCAGCAAGGGCACCCTGGGTAGCAGGGCCGATGCCGCGGCGACGTTCGTGATCGGCGCCGGTGTCGATACGCTCCGTTCTGTGCCCGCACCTGCCGACGACTCCGTGCCCCCCGCGCCGGTGACACCGACCGACGCCTCGGCGTCCCTCGCGGGCGGCACCGACGACGTGGTCACGGCGGGTGCGACGGAGCCGAGCCGCTCCGGTACCGCCGCGCGGATGCGGGCGACGGCCCGTCGAGCGACGCGTCGGGTGCTGGGGATCGAGGGGTCTCCGCGCAGCGACCGCGTCGCGTTTCTGCACGACAACGAGCCCGAGCGCCCCGAACTGAACGCCGCCGAGGTGCGCGATCTCACACGGATCCGCCGCTTCGGTGCCATCGGCGCCGCGATGATGGCCCTCGGTGCACTGGGCGCCGGCGCACAACCGGTTCTCCAGAACCCGGTGCAGGGTGTCCGCGTGCTCGGGCTCTTCGCTCGCGCGCTGCCCGCCGCACTCACCATCACGATGATCGGCACCGCCGTCGTGGTACTCGCATGGCTGCTCCTCGGACGCCTCGCCGTGGGATCTTTCGGCACGCACTCGTCGCCGCGCCGGATGTCTCGCTCCCAGCTGGACCGCACGCTCGCGCTGTGGATCGTGCCGCTGTGCGTCGCGCCACCGATGTTCAGCAAGGACGTCTACTCGTACCTGGCGCAGAGCGAGATCACGGCCCGCGGACTCGATCCGTACGCCATCGGTCCGCAGGCGGCACTCGGCGTCGACCATGTGCTCACCAGAACCGTGCCGACCATCTGGCGCGACACCCCGGCGCCCTACGGACCGTTCTTCCTGTGGATCGGTCGGGGCATCACCGCGCTCACCGGTGACGACATCGTCGCCGGGATCTTCCTGCATCGCATCGTCGCGCTGATCGGCGTCGCGCTCATCGTGTGGGCTCTCCCCCGCCTCGCCGCCCGGTGCGGAGTGTCCAGCGTGGCGGCGCTGTGGCTCGGTGCCGCCAATCCGCTCCTGCTCTTCCACCTCGTCGCCGGGATCCACAACGAGGCCGCGATGCTGGGCCTGATGCTCGCGGGGCTCGAACTCTCGTTCCGTGCGGTCGAGTCCGCGGCACCACTGCGGGGCCGTACCGGCGTGCTGCTGCTCGCCGGCGCGGCGGTCATCGCCCTGTCCGCGACGATCAAGATCCCGTCGGTGCTCGCGCTCGGATTCGTGGGCATGGCCCTGGCCCGTCGATGGGGTGGTCGGCCCCGCGACGTCGCCGCCGCCGCCGCCCTGCTCGGCGCGGTGACCGTCGCCGTGATCCTGGGCGTCAGCGCCGCGAGCGGGCTCGGATTCGGCTGGCTGGACACCCTGGGCACGGCCAACGCCGTGCGCAGCTGGATGTCGTTGCCCACACTGCTCGGCCTCGCCACGGGAGGCGCCGGCGTCCTCCTCGGCATCGGCGACCACACCACTGCCGTGCTGTCCCTCACCCGCCCGATCGCCTCCCTGGTGGCCGCGCTGATCATCGTGCGGATGCTGGTGTCGGTCCTGCTGGGTCGGCTCCACCCCATCGGAGCCCTCGGCGTGTCGCTCGGGGCACTCGTGCTGCTCTTCCCCGTGGTCCAGCCCTGGTACCTGCTGTGGGCCGTCACCCCGCTGGCCGCCTGGGCCACCCGACCGGCGTTCCGGGTGCCGGTGATCGTCTTCTCCGCGTTCGTCTCGCTGATCGTCATGCCGACCGGCGGTGAGGTCCAGCCCTTCGTCATCGTCCAGGCGGCGGTGGCGACAGTCCTGACGATCGCCGTGCTGTACGCCTCGACGAGGCGACTGCTGCCCTGGCGGGCACGCGACGGGGCGGCGGCGCCGGACCGTCCGTCGGACGCCTACGCTGGATCATCGTGACCGCCCGACCTGTCCCTCCGCCCACGGCGTCCGATGCCGGGACGCCGACGGACTCTCCGGCGGTGTCGCTCCGCGGTGTGGTCAAGCACTTCGGTGACGTCGCGGCCGTCGACGGACTCGACATCGATCTGCAGCGCGGCCGGGTGCTCGCACTCCTCGGTCCCAACGGGGCCGGCAAGACCACCACCGTCGAGATGTGCGAGGGCTTCCACACGCCCGACTCCGGTGAGGTCCGCGTCCTGGGGCTCGATCCCATCGTCGACTCCGACCGTCTCAAGCCGCGGATCGGGGTGATGCTGCAGGGCGGCGGCGCCTACCCCGGCTCGCGTGCGGGCGAGATGCTCGACCTCGTCGCCGCGTACTCGGCCGACCCGCTCGATCCCAAGTGGCTCCTCGGACAGTTGGGGCTCACCGATGCCGTCCGCACGCCGTACCGACGACTCTCCGGCGGTCAGCAACAACGCCTCTCGCTGGCCTGTGCGCTGGTCGGCCGCCCGGAGCTCGTGTTCCTCGACGAGCCGACCGCCGGGCTCGACGCACAGGCCCGGCTCCTCGTGTGGGACCTCGTCGAGGCGCTGCGGCGCGACGGCGTGAGCATCCTGCTGACCACCCACCTCATGGACGAGGCCGAGCACCTCGCGGACGACCTGGTGATCATCGACCACGGCCAGGTCGTCGCCTCGGGGACGCCCACCGAGCTCACCCGTCGGGGCGCCGAGGGCCAGTTGCGCTTCTCCGCACCCTCCGGTCTCGACCTGTCGTTGCTGCAGATGGTGCTGCCCGAGGGGTTCGATCCGGTCGAGAGTTCGCCGGGCTCGTATCTGCTCGAGGGGACCATCGACCCCCAGGTGCTCGCGACGGTGACCTCGTGGTGTGCTCGACTGAACGTGCTGGCCACCGATCTCCGTGTGGAGCAGCGCAGCCTCGAGGACGTCTTCCTCGACCTCACGGGGCGGGAACTGAGAGGGTGAGCGTGACATCACGGTCCGAACGTGCGTCCGACCGATTCGCACCGGGGACGTTCACACCGGATCCCCGGCCCGCACCGCGCCGCCGCATGCTGCTGGCGCAGAGCCGCCTCGAACTACTCCTGCTCCTGCGCAACGGTGAGCAGCTGCTGCTGACGATGTTCATCCCGGTGACGTTGCTCATCGGCCTCACGCTGCTGCCGTTCGGCGACTTCGGCACCGAGCGCGTCGGCACAGTCGTACCCGCCGTGATGACCGTCGCGGTGATGTCGACCGCGTTCACCGGCCAGGCCATCGCCGTCGGCTTCGACCGGCGCTACGGCGCTCTCAAGAGACTCGGCGCCACCGCTCTGCCGAAGTGGGGCGCGATCGCCGGGAAGTCGATCGCCGTCCTCCTCGTGGTCGTGCTGCAGTCGGTACTGCTCGGCGCCATCGGCCTCGCCCTCGGGTGGCGTCCGACTCCCGGCGGACTCGTGCTGGGCGCGCTGGTCATCGCTCTCGGCACCGTCACCTTCGCCACGATGGGCCTCCTGCTCGGCGGGACGCTGCGGGCCGAGATCGTGCTCGCCCTCGCCAACATCGCGTGGTTCGTGATGCTAGGAATCGGCAGCGTGGTGTTCGCGAACGAGGCACTTCCCGGCGGCGTCCGCATGATCGCGCGACTGATCCCGTCGGGCGCGATGGCGGAGACGCTCGAGCAGGCCGTCGTGGGACGAGCCGATCTGTTCGGCATCCTGGTCCTCGTCGTGTGGGCGGCGATCTGCGGCTTCTGGGCGACCCGCAAGTTCTCGTTCACCTGACACCGAAGCCGCAGTCCGACCACCCGAAGCCGCAGGCCGACTACCCCGGGCCGCAGGCCAACTACGCAGCGTAGGAGATGCCGTCTACCATCGACGTGTGCTCTCCCGTGCGTACTTCTCCGTGGTCGACCGCCTCCCGGTCCCCTCCGTTCGCGTCCAGCGAATCATCGCGTTCGTCGTGATCCTGACGCAGGGCGGTATCTCGGTGACGGGCGCCGTGGTCCGGGTGACGGGCTCCGGGCTCGGGTGCCCCACGTGGCCGCAGTGTTTCCCCGGCAGCTTCACGCCCGTCGGTGTGTCCGAGGTGCCCGTCCTGCACCAGGCGGTCGAGTTCGGCAACCGCATGCTCACCTTCGCCGTGGTCCTCACCGCGGCTGCCATCGTCCTGGCGGTGACACGGGCACGGCGCCGCCGCGAGGTGGTCGTCTACGCGTGGCTCATGCCTGCGGGCACGGTGCTGCAGGCCGGCGTCGGCGGCATCACGGTGCTCACCGGGCTGCTGTGGTGGACCGTGGCGGTGCACCTCGTGATCTCGATGCTGATGGTCTGGCTCGCGACGTTGCTGTTCCACAAGATCGGTGAGAAGGACGAGGGCGTCTCGGTACCCGCCGTGCCCGCGCCGCTGCGATGGTTGACCGTGCTGTCTGCGGTCCTTCTCGCCGGAGTTCTGGTGGCGGGCACCATGGTCACCGGCGCGGGACCGCATGCCGGTGACGCGGACGTGGCTCGGCTCGAGGTGGAGATCGTCACGCTGGTGCACCTGCACGCCGAACTTCTGGTGGGGTACCTGGCGCTGCTGGTGGGGCTCACGTTCGCCGTCTACGCCGTCAGTCCGTCCGGAGCCTCGGCCATCAAGAAGCGTCTGCAGGTGGTCATCGCGATCGTCGTCGCCCAGGCGTGCGTCGGCATCGTCCAGTACTTCACCGACGTCCCTGCGGCCCTCGTGGCCGTCCACGTCGCCGGTGCTGCCGCGGCCACGGCCGCCACGGCCGCTCTCTGGGTGTCTCTGCGGGAGCGGGAGACCGTGCCGGCAGCCGAGGACACCGACGTGACCTCGCCGCGGCTGGCCCGCGCGGACTGATCGGACGCGGTCAGAGACCGTTGCGCGCCTTCGGGAAACGCGACTGACGCGCCACCCATCCCGCCATCTGCGCGAAGTGACCCTTGCGCGGGGTGACGATGCTCGTCAGCTCGCGGTCCCAGTCACCGAGGGTCACGGAGTCGAGCGAGTCCACCACCGCGTGCGCGATGCGGAGATTGCCGGCGACCCGGTCCCCCAGGATCCCGTCGGCACCGACCAGGGTCATGCGGACACCGGCGCGGCCGAGCGGCTGCAACACCACCGTCGCGGACCCGCCGTGCGCTGCGACGAACGACTCGATCGAGGACACCAGGTTCGACGGCGGGGCCGCCGTCTCGGTGCTCTGCCCGGAGTCACCCTTGGGTGCGTTCTCGATGCTCTCGGTGCTCATGATCGTGAGAATACCCGGTCCGTCCCACGCGTCCCTACTGGCCGGTAACTCAGCGGTGGGTCCGTCCCGCCCCCGCTGTCGCGGGCGCGGTGGCAGACTTTTCCCATGCGCGCTGTACTCGTGACCAGAACCGGCGGACCCGACGTCCTCGACGTGACCGACGTCCCCGATCCGGTACCCGGCCCGGCCGATCTCCTGGTCCGGGTCCAGGCCTCCGGGATCAACTACATCGACACGTACTTCCGTAGCGGGTCCTACCCGCGGGAGCTGCCGTACGTCCCGGGCGACGAGGGCACCGGCGTCGTCGAGCAGGTGGGCTCGGAGGTGTCCGGTTTCTCGGTCGGCGACCGCGTCGCATGGGCCGCAGCGCCCGGGAGCTACGCCGAACTCGTGCGGGTCCCGGCCGCCTCTGCCATCGCGGTGCCGGCGGGTGTGGATCCCCCGCAGGCGGCATCCGTGCTGCTCCAGGGCATGACGGCGCACTATCTGATCGAGTCGACGTACCCCGTGCGGTCCGGCGACGTGGTGCTGGTGCATGCCGGCGCGGGCGGAGTCGGGCTGATTCTCACGCAGCTCGTCACGGCGAAGGGCGCGACGGTGATCACCACCGTGTCCACCGACGAGAAGGAGGCGTTGTCGCGCGAGGCAGGCGCGACTCACGTTCTCCGCTACGACGACGACATCCCGGCACGCGTGCGCGACATCACCGACGATGTCGGCGTCGCGGCGGTCTACGACGGCGTCGGTGCCTCGACGTTCGACGCGAGCCTCGGGAGCGTGCGCATCCGCGGAACAGTGGCCCTCTTCGGTGCCGCGAGCGGGCCGGTACCGCCGGTGGACCCGCAGCGCCTCAACAAGGCCGGCTCGGTGTTCCTGACCCGCCCCACCCTCGCGCATCACATCCGCGACCGGGCAGAGCTGGAATGGCGCGGCGGAGACGTGGTGCGCGCGCTGGCGGACGGAACCCTGACGGTCCGAGTCGAGCATCGCTATCCGCTCGAGCAGGCCCGGCAGGCGCACATCGACCTGGAGAGCCGGCGGACGGCGGGATCGATCGTGCTGGAACCCTGACGCGGAGCGGGTGTCAGGAGAAGAAGTCGGAGACCGTGGACATCCCGAGCACGGAGTCGACAGCGAGACCGATGAAGACGACCGCGAGGTAGTTGTTCGACTGCAGGAACAGGCGCAGCGGCTTCACGGCCTCGCCGCGTCGCACGCCCGAGTAGAGCTGGTGCGCCATGAGGAGGAACCAGGCACCCGCCGCCAGGGCGACCGCGGCGTAGACGACACCGGCCGCCGGGATCAGCGCAGCCGTGGCCGCGACCGTGGCCCACGTGTAGAGGACGATCTGCCGGGTGACGACCTGCTCGGTGGCGACGACGGGCAGCATGGGCACACCCGCCGCCTTGTAGTCGTCCTTGTAGCGCATGGCCAGGGCCCACGTGTGGGGCGGAGTCCAGAAGAAGATGACGAGGAACAGGACGATCGCCTGCCACCCGACGGTCCCGGTCACGGCGGACCATCCGACGAGTGCGGGCATGCATCCCGCGGCACCGCCCCAGACCACGTTCTGCGAGGTCCGGCGCTTGAGCACCATCGTGTAGACGAGGACGTAGAACAGAATCGTCGCGACGACCAGCATCCCACTGAGGAGGTTCGCCGCCCACCAGAGCCAGAGGAAGGATCCGACTCCGAGGAGCGCGCCGAAGACGAAGGCGTGCGACGTCGGCACGGCCTCGCGGGCCAGGGGCCGCCGCGCGGTGCGCTTCATGACCTTGTCGATGTCCGCGTCGACGACGCAGTTCAGCGTGTTGGCGCTGGCGGCACCCATCCACCCGCCGAACAGCGTGGCGAACAGCAGCGGGAGGTTCACCGTGCCGCGGTCCGCGAGGAGCATCGTGGGGATGGTCGCGACCAGGAGGAGCTCGATCACGCGCGGTTTCGTCAGCGCGATGTAGGCGGCGGGTTTGGCCGTCAGCCGGCCGAGTCTCGACGTGGGAGCGGTCGACACGTCCCGGGTCGGACTGTCGGTGAACCCGTGTCCGCTCGGGCTCTGCCGCATACCCACTCGAATCTCCCTCTCGCACCGTCCGCTCCACCACCCGGCCCAGTTACCGAGCGGAATGGTGCTACTACAAGCGATGGTAGACGCCGCCTGTGTCATCACCCCAATCGGCGGGTAGTCGGATGGTTCGGGCGTCGTGTGACGGATCGGCGGCGGACCACCCGTCGCGGAACCAGCGAGGCGTCCCGGACGGAACTAGGCTCGACCGTGAACCGGGTATCCCCGACCGACCCGCCGGGGAACTAGGCTCATCACGCGCGGAGCGGCGACGAGTGCGCCGCGTCCGTGCACTACTGGCCACCCCCACCCCGACAGTGTCAGGAGATCTCCACCCGTGTCGATCACAGACGACATCACCGTTCTCACCAGCGCTCACCATCCGAGCGACTGGACCGATCTGGACACACGGGCGGTGGACACTGTGCGTGTTCTCGCTGCCGACGCGGTGCAGAAGGTCGGCAACGGCCACCCCGGAACCGCCATGAGCCTCGCTCCCCTGGCGTACTCGCTCTTCCAGCGCACGATGCGCCACGATCCTACGGACACCACGTGGATCGGCCGCGATCGCTTCGTGCTCTCGTGCGGTCACTCGAGCCTCACGCTGTACATCCAGCTCTACCTGGGCGGCTTCGGCCTCGAGCTCGCCGATCTCGAGGCGCTGCGCACGTTCAAGTCGAAGACTCCCGGCCACCCGGAGTTCCGCCACACCAAGGGCGTCGAGATCACCACCGGCCCGCTCGGTCAGGGCCTGGCCTCGGCCGTCGGCATGGCCATGGCGTCGCGCCGTGAGCGTGGACTCTTCGATCCCGAGCCCGCATGGGGCGACAGCCCGTTCGATCACTACGTCTACGTCATCGCGTCCGACGGCGACATCGAGGAGGGCATCACCTCCGAGGCGTCCTCACTCGCCGGCACGCAGCAGCTCGGCAACCTGATCCTGTTCTACGACGACAACAAGATCTCCATCGAGCACTCCACCGACATCGCGCTGTCCGAGGACACCGCCAAGCGCTACGAGGCGTACGGCTGGCACGTGCAGGTCGTGGAGGGCGGCGAGAACGTCACCGCCATCGAGGAGGCGGTCGAGGCGGCCAAGGCCGTCACCGACAAGCCCTCGATCATCGTGCTGCGCACCATCATCGGCTTCCCGGCCCCCACGATGATGAACACCGGTGCCGTCCACGGTGCCGCTCTGGGTGACGACGAGGTCGCCGCCGTGAAGAAGGCGCTCGGCTTCGATCCCGAGAAGACGTTCGAGGTCACCGACGAGGTCATCGAGCACACCCGCGGCCTGCAGGCGCGTGGCCGCGCGGCGCACGAGGCGTGGAGCAAGGACTTCGACGCGTGGAGCGAGCGCGAGCCCGACCGTCGCCGCCTGCTGGACCGTCTGACCGAGGGCACGCTGCCCGACGGATGGACCGACGTCCTCCCCACCTGGGAGCCGGGCGGCAAGTCCATCGCGACGCGCGCCGCGTCCGGTGAGGTCCTCAGTGCCGTCGGCCCGGTCCTGCCGGAGCTGTGGGGCGGCTCCGCCGACCTCGCCGGCAGCAACAACACCACCATGAAGGGCGCCAAGTCCTTCGGCCCGACGTCGATCTCCACCGACGACTGGGACGCCGAGCCCTACGGCCGCACGCTGCACTTCGGTATCCGCGAGCACGCGATGGGCGCGATCCTGTCCGGCATCGTCATGCACGGACCGACGCGTGCGTACGGCGGCACCTTCATGCAGTTCAGTGACTACATGCGTCCCGCGGTGCGCCTCGCGTCCCTCATGGACATCGATCCCATCTACGTCTGGACCCACGACTCCGTCGGTCTCGGCGAGGACGGCCCGACGCACCAGCCGGTCGAACACCTCGCGGCGCTGCGCGCGATCCCGAACCTCTCGGTCGTGCGCCCCGGCGATGCGAACGAGACCGCCCACGCCTGGCGCGCGGTGCTCGCGCGCTCGTCGAGCAGCGGACCCGTCGGCCTCGCGCTCACCCGTCAGGGCATCCCGATTCTCGACGGCACCAGCTACGAGGGTGTCTCCAAGGGCGGGTACGTCCTGGTCGAGTCGTCCAAGGCCGCACCCGACGTGATCATCGTCGCGACCGGTTCCGAGGTGCAGTACGCCGTGGAGGCACAGAAGCTTCTCGAGGCGCAGGACATCGCGGCGCGCGTCGTCTCGATGCCGTGTGTCGAGTGGTTCGAGAGCCAGGACCAGAACTACCGCGACCAGGTCCTTCCGCCCACCGTGAAGGCCCGTGTCTCCATCGAGGCCGGCATCGCGATGCCCTGGTACAAGATCGTCGGCGGCTTCGGCGAGATCATCTCGCTCGAGCACTTCGGCGAGTCCGCGGACGCGGCGACGCTCTTCCGCGAGTACGGCTTCACGGCCGAGGCCGTCGTGGCCGCAGCTCAGCGCTCCATCACCAACGTGAAGGGATGACAGCATGACTCAGAACCAGAATCTCGCAGACCTGTCCGCCGCCGGAGTCTCGGTCTGGCTGGACGACCTCTCCCGTGACCGGATCTCCTCAGGCAACCTGAAGGACCTGATCGACTCCAAGTCGGTCGTCGGCGTCACCACGAACCCGTCGATCTTCCAGGCCGCCCTGTCGAAGGGCACCTCGTACGACGAGCAGGTGAACGAGCTCGCCGCTCGCGGTGCCGACGTCGATTCCGTCATCCGCACGGTCACCACCGACGACGTCCGCAATGCGTGCGACGTTCTCGCACCGGTGTACGAGGCGACCAACGGAGTCGACGGACGGGTGTCCATCGAGGTCGATCCCCGCCTGGCCCACGACACCGACAAGACGGTCGCGCAGGCGATCGAGCTGTGGAAGATCGTCGACCGGCCCAACGTCCTGATCAAGATCCCCGCCACCGAGGCCGGCATCCCCGCCATCGCCAAGGTCATCGGCGAGGGCATCAGCGTCAACGTCACGCTCATCTTCTCGGTCGAGCGCTACGAGGCCGTCATGAGCGCCTACCTCGAGGGACTCGAGTCGGCGAAGGCCGCGGGCCACGACCTGTCGTCGATCCACTCGGTCGCGTCGTTCTTCGTCTCGCGCGTCGACACCGAGATCGACAAGCGTCTCGACGCCATCGGAACACCGGAGGCGACCGACCTGAAGGGCAAGGCCGCACTGGCCAACGCACGCCTCGCGTACGTCGCCTACCAGCAGGTGTTCGAGATCGGGTCGCGTTTCCAAGGCATGCTGACCGACAACACCCGGCCGCAGCGCCCGCTCTGGGCCTCCACCGGAGTGAAGGACCCGACCCTGCCCGACACGCTGTACGTGTCCGAGCTGGTCGCCCCGAACACCGTCAACACCATGCCCGAGAAGACGATGGACGCCTTCGCCGACCACGGCGAGGTCACCGGCGACACCATCACGGGCAAGGGTCAGGAGTCGCAGGCCGTCTTCGACGCCATCAGTGCACTGGGTATCGACCTGACCGACGTCTTCCTCGTGCTCGAGAACGAGGGCGTCCAGAAGTTCGAGGCGTCGTGGGGCGAACTGCTCGACGCCACCTCCGAGCAACTCTCCGCCGCGTCGAAGAGCTGAACCGTGGCGACGGAGTCAGCCACACCCTGGGTGAATCCGCTCCGTGACAGCAGAGACAAGCGTCTCCCGAGGATCGCCGGGCCCTGCAGCCTGGTGATCTTCGGTGTCACCGGCGACCTGGCGCGCAAGAAGTTGATGCCGGCGGTGTACGACCTCGCGAACCGTGGGCTCCTGCCGCCCGGGTTCGCGCTGGTCGGGTTCGCCCGGCGTGAATGGTCGGATCAGGACTTCGGCACCATCGTGCACGACGCGGTCCGCGAACACTCCCGGACGCCGTTCCGTGAGGACGTGTGGGAACGGTTGTCGGAAGGCATCCGCTTCGTGCAGGGGTCGTTCGACGACGCCGCGGCGTTCGATCAGCTCACGAGAACGCTTGCGGAACTCGACGTCGAGCGCGGAACCGGTGGGAACCACGCGTTCTACCTGTCCATCCCGCCGGGCGCGTTCCCCACGGTGCTCGAGCAGTTGTCGGCGTCCGGTCTCGCCACCGGACCGGAGACCGAGGACGAGGCGCCGCGGCACTGGCGTCGAGTGGTTATCGAGAAGCCCTTCGGCCACGATCTCGCGAGCGCGAAGGAGCTCAATGCGATCGTCAACCGGGTGTTCCCGGAGGATCGCGTCTTCCGCATCGACCACTACCTCGGCAAGGAGACGGTCCAGAACATCCTGGCGCTGCGCTTCGCCAACCAGCTGTTCGACCCGATCTGGAACGCCCACTACGTGGACCACGTGCAGATCACGATGGCCGAGGACATCGGCCTGGGGGGTCGAGCGGGGTACTACGACGGCATCGGCGCTGCGCGCGACGTGATCCAGAACCACCTGCTGCAGTTGCTCGCCATCACCGCGATGGAGGAGCCGGTCAGCTTCAGCCCCAGCGAGCTGCAGAGCGAGAAGATCAAGGTCCTCTCGTCGACGCGTCTGGCGGAGCCGTTCGCGCAGACCGCTGCCCGGGGGCAGTACACCTCGGGGTGGCAGGGCAGCCAGAAGGTGAAGGGGCTCAAGGAGGAGGAGGGGTTCGACGCGGAGTCGAACACCGAGACCTACGCGGCCATCACCCTCGAGGTGGACACCCGGCGGTGGGGCGGCGTGCCGTTCTACCTCCGCACGGGGAAGTCGCTCGGGCGGCGCGTGACCGAGATCGCGATGATCTTCAAACGCGCACCGCACCTGCCGTTCGACGCCACGATGACCGAGGAACTGGGCCAGAACGCACTCGTCATCCGCGTGCAGCCCGACGAGGGCGTCACGCTGCGCTTCGGATCGAAGGTGCCGGGGTCCAGCATGCAGGTGCGGGACGTCAGCATGGACTTCAGTTACGGCCAGGCCTTCACCGAGTCGTCGCCCGAGGCGTACGAGCGGCTCATCCTCGACGTGCTGCTCGGTGAGCCGTCGCTCTTCCCGGTCAATGCCGAGGTCGAGCTGTCGTGGAAGATCCTCGACCCCATCCTCGAGTACTGGGCGTCCGGAGGTGCGGCCGAACCGTACGAGGCCGGCACGTGGGGCCCCGACTCGGCCAACGAGATGATGCAGCGCACCGGACGCGAATGGAGAAGGCCGTGATCGTCGATCTGCCCGCCACCACCACCGGTGCCGTCTCGAAGAAGCTGGTGGAGCTCCGCGAATCGGGCGGCGCCGTCACGCTCGGTCGGGTGCTCACCCTGGTGGTCGTCATCCGTGATCCCGCGAAGTTCGAAGCCGCGATCGAGGCGGCCAACGAGGCCAGCCGGGAGCACCCGTGTCGTGTGATCGTGCTGGCCCGCGGTGATCGCGACGACGACGACGTGCTGGACGCGCAGATCCGCGTCGGCGGCGACGCGGGCGCGTCCGAGGTGGTCTTCCTGCGACTACGGGGCGAGCTGTCGGAACACGAGCAGAGCGTCGTCCTCCCCTTCCTGCTGCCGGACACCCCCGTGGTGGCCTGGTGGCCGAGCGGAGCACCGGCGGTCCCGAAGGAGGACCCGGTGGGCCGACTCGCCATCCGCCGGATCACCGACGCGACCAACTCACCCGACCCGCGCGCTGCCATCTCGTCGCGACTCGAGTCGTACGCCGAGGGGGATTCCGACCTCGCCTGGTCGCGCATCACCTATTGGCGTGCGCTGCTCACCACGGCACTCGACCAGCAGGCCGAGCCGGTGCGATCGGTGACCGTGTCGGGTCTGCGCGAGGAGCCCGCACTGGACATCCTCGCCGGGTGGTTCGCCGCCCGCCTCGACGTCCCCGTGGTGCGCAAGGTCGGCGACCTGCGTGTGGAGATGGTGCTGGCCGACAGCACCGTGTCCATCAGCAGGCCGCAGACCGGCACCACGGCCACGCTCATCCGCACCGGACAACCGGACACGCTGGTCTCACTCGCCCGGAGGGAGACCCGCGACTGCCTCGCGGAGGAGCTGCGTCGACTCGACCGTGACGAGATCTACGAAGAGGCCCTCGCCGGCCTGACGAAGGTGACCTATGAGTGAGACACGACCGGAGATCCACCGTTCCGACGACACGGCGGCTCTCGCCCGCGCCGCGGCCGAGCGATTCGTGTCGGTGGTCGTCGACGCCCAGCGAGCACGCGGTACCGCATCCGTCGTTCTGACCGGTGGCGGCACCGGCGTCGCGACCCTGGCCGCTGTCCGCGACCTCGGCGGCGACATCGACTGGTCCGCCGTCGACGTCTTCTTCGGTGACGAACGCTTCCTCCCCGAGGGCGACCCGGAACGCAACTACGTGCAGGCCAGGGACGCCCTGCTCGATCACGTCGGCATCGATCCCGATCGCGTGCACGTCATGGCCCCGTCCGACTCGCCGCTGGGCGACGACGTCGAGGCCGCGGCGGTGACCTACCTGCAGTCGGTGGCAGCCTTCGCACCGGAGGACGGACCCGCCTTCGACATCCACCTGCTCGGCATGGGCCCGGATTCTCACGTCAACTCCCTCTTCGCCCACGGTGACGCGGTGCAGGAGAAGTCACGCTGGGTCGTGGCCGTGACCGACTCCCCCAAGCCGCCTCCCGTGCGCATCACGCTGACGCTCCCGGCGGTGAACAGGTCTCGGCACGTGTGGTTCCTCGTCTCGGGCGAGGGCAAGGCCGATGCCGTCGCCGCCTGTGTCGGGGGCGCGGACCCGGTCGAGCATCCGGCCGCCGGCGCACACGGCCTCGAGTCGACCGTGTGGTTCCTGGACGCGGGGTCGGCGTCCCGCCTCTGAGCGACGCGGGGTCGGCGTCCCGCCTCTGAGCGACGGTCAGGCCGGCGGCCGTCCGGGCTGATCGTCCTTCGGTCGGACGGGTGTCGAGGCCGCTGGTCGACGCCGGGGCACTCCCCTGCGCCACGCGGATGCGGTTGCGGTGCAACGGTGTTCGTTCTGCGGAGTCATGACGGAGATCCTCCCGGCGTCGAATGGGTCTGTTCTGTTCGACGCCGGGAGGGTCCTCGCGGTTCCCTCTATCCGCTGTTGCGCAACGCGGTCGCGAGCCCGTTCATGGTCAGCAGGATGCCGCGCTTGACCTGCTCGCGGTCGTCTCCCGCCCGCAGCTGTGCGAGTAGTTCCACCTGCAGGTGGTTCAGCGGCTCGAGGTACGGGAAGCGGTTGAACACCGACCGCGCCAGCGCCGGGTTGTCGTCGAGCAGCCCGTCGTGCCCGGTGATCTTCAGGTACATCGACACGGTCTTGGCATGCTCGGTCGAGATCATGTCGAACACGGTCTTGCGGAGCTGCTCGTCCGGCACCAGTTCGGAGTACCGGGCGGCGAGCCCCAGATCCGACTTGGCCATGACCTGCGCCATGTTGGACAGCACCGTCCGGAAGAACGGCCACCGCCGGTACAGATCGGTCAACGTGGCCAGCTTGTCCGCATCGCCGCCGACCCAGTCCTCGAACGCGGTACCCACTCCGTACCAGCCGGGCAACATCACCCGCGACTGACTCCACGACATCACCCACGGGATCGCCCGCAGGTCGTACACCGAGTTGGTGGGCTTCCGCGACGCCGGCCGGCTGCCGATGTTGAGCTCCCCGATCTCGGCGACCGGTGTGGACATCCGGAAGTACTCGACGAAGCCCGGCGTCTCGTGGACCAGTGCCCCGTACGCGGCCTGGGCGCGTGCCGCCAGATCGTCGAGCAGCGCGTAGGCCGGCTCGGCGTCGTCCCCGAGCCCCTCGACGTCGAGCAACGTGCTCTCGATGGTCGCCGCCAACAGCGTCTCGAGGTTGCGGCGCGCCAGGCGGGGTTCCGCGTACTTCGCCGCGATCACCTCGCCCTGCTCGGTGATCCGCAGCGAGCCGGTGACCGCACCGGTGGGCTGAGCGAGGATGGCGTCGTAGCTCGGGCCACCGCCGCGGCCCACGGTGCCACCGCGGCCGTGGAACAGTCGTAGCCGGATCCCGGCGGCGCGTGCAGCCTCGACGAGGTCGAGTTCGGCACGGTAGAGCGCCCAGTTCGCGGCCAGGTACCCGCCGTCCTTGTTGGAGTCGGAGTACCCCAGCATCACTTCCTGGTTGTCCCCGCGGGACGTCACCAGCGCGCGGTAGACGGGGATGGACAACGTCGCGGTGAGGGTCGCCGCGCCCTGCTGAAGATCGTCGATCGTCTCGAACAGCGGCACCACACCGACAGGCGAGGACGGACCCGTCTCGGCGTCGCCGGGATCGAGGATGCCCGCCTCCTTGAGCAGCACCGCGGCCTCGAGCATGTCGCTGACCGAGGTGCACATACTGATGATGTAGTTCGGCACCGCGCCGCCGCCGAACGTGCGCACGGCGTCCGCGGCGGACTCGACGATCGCCAGTTCCTTGGCCGTCTGCTCGCTGAACTCCGCGCGGGGCCCGATGAGGGGTCGCCGCGTCTCGAGCTCGGCGGCGAGGATCTCGACGCGCTCGTCCTCGGACAGTGACGCGTAGTCCGCGTGGACGCCCGCCCAGGCCAGCAACTCCGCCACGACCTGTTCGTGGATCTCGGAGTTCTGCCGCATGTCGAGCCCGGACAGGTGGAACCCGAAGGTCTCGAGCGCCTGCCGGAGCGTCGCGAGTCGGTCGTCGGCGATGACGCCGTTGGCCGTGCGCCGCAACGAGCGGTCCAACAGGTCCAGATCGTCGAGCATCTCCTGCGGGGCGCCGTACGGCTCGAGTTCCGGCGAGTCGAGGGTGTTGTCCGGAACCACGTCCAGCATGCGGCGTGCCGTCGCCGACAGTCGCCCGCGGATACCGCGCACAGCTCGGCGGAACGGCTCGTCCGCACGGAACGCCGACTCGTCCTTCGACGCATCGGCCAGGGCCTGCAGGTCCGCGTCCACGTCGATCAACCGAGCCGACATGGACAGCTCGTGCTCGAGACCGACGAGATCCGCGAGATACCGGGTGAACGCGACCTGCGCGGCGCGGTTGGTCGCGCGGTGCACGATCTCCCCGGTGACGAAGGGGTTGCCGTCCCGGTCGCCGCCGATCCACGATCCGGGTCGCAGCATCGGCTGCGTCAGCAGGTCGGCATCCGGCCAACGGCTGCGGAGCGCTGCCCGCAGCTCGGTGTTGATGCGTGGGATCACGTCGAAGAGCGACATGTCGTAGTAGCGCAGACCCACCTCGATCTCGTCCTGGATCCGCAAGCGGGACAGCCGGATCAGCGCCGTCTGCCACAGTGCGAGGATCTGCCGCTCGATCTTCGCGTCGGTCTCCGCGATCTCCGTGTCGTCCAGTTCCGTGCGCTCACGGAAGCGCATCAGATCGGTGATGCGGCTCTGGATCTCCGACACGGTGCGGCGACGCGTCTCGGTGGGATGCGCGGTGATGACGGGCGACACCAGGGCGTCGCGGAGCAGGTCCTCCACCGTGGCGGCGTCGAGGCGCGCCGCATCGAGCTTGCTGTAGGTGGAGGCGAGACTGCTGTCCTGGGGCGGCTCCCCGGCACGCACGTGCACGGCGCGGCGGCGCTCGCGGTGAATGTCCTCCGCCAGGTTGGCGAGAAGCGAGAAGTGACTGAACGCCCGGATCACCGGGATGGCACGCGTGATGTCGATTCCGTCGAAGAGCCGGGCGAGTTCGCCGCGATCGATCTCCGACCGCCGCACCCGGAACGACTCCACTCGGGCCTGCTCGACGAGGTCGAAGATCTCCTCGCCCTCGTGGTCCCGGACGACGGAACCGAGTATTCCGCCGAGGAGCCGAATGTCCTCTCGCAGAGGTTCGGTGGCGGGCAGACCTGGATCCACGACTGTCATGGGGACAGTATCGTCGGCGCACCCCCGGACCGCAGCGCGGGGCTCACGGCAGGGGTCACATCACCCGATCAGGCGAACTTGATCTCCAGGCCGATGCCCAGGATGCAGATGAGCCACACGACACCGGTGAAGACGGTGACACGGTCGAGGTTCTTCTCGACGACGCTGGACCCGGACAGAGACGACTGCACGCCACCACCGAACAGGCTCGACAGGCCGCCGCCCTTGCCGCGGTGCAGCAGGACGAAGACGAGCAGGCCGATGCTGGTGACCACCAGCAGGATGTCCAGGAACGTGCGCATGATGGCCAATGTTACAGGCCGCGCGCCGCCGAACGACGAAGGGCACGTCGCGTGTGCGACGTGCCCTTCGATCGGTGATGCGCGGTGGGTCAGGGAAGCGGTCCCCCGGCGGCGATGGCACACAGGGTGGCGAACTCGTCCGCCTTCAGCGACGCTCCGCCCACCAGTGCACCGTCGACGTCGGTCTGGCCGACGATCTCGCCCACGTTCTTCGAGCTGACCGATCCGCCGTACAGCACACGGACCGCCGCCGCGGTGTCGACGTCGGCGAGCGACGCCAGCTCCTGACGGATGGCTCCGCAGACTTCCTGCGCGTCCGCGGCACTGGCCACGCGGCCGGTACCGATGGCCCACACCGGCTCGTAGGCGACGACGATTTTCCCGATCTCCTCGGCACTCAGACCCGCGAGGGACGCGCGGAGCTGCGCGACGTTGAACGCCACGTGCTCGCCGGCCTCCCGCACCTCGAGACCCTCACCGATGCAGACGATCGGCACGAGTCCGTGCTTCAGCGCGGCCTTGGTCTTGGCGAGCACCGTCTCGTCGGTCTCGCCGTGTCCGGCGCGACGCTCCGAGTGCCCGACCACGACGTACGTGCAGCCCAGCTTGGCCAGGAACGCGCCGCTGATGTCACCGGTGTACGCGCCGGAGTCGTGGGGCGACAGGTCCTGCGCACCGAAGGTGAGCAGCAGCTTGTCGCCCTCGATCAGCGTCTGGACGCTGCGGATGTCCGTGAACGGCGGGATGACCGCGACGTCGACCTTCTCGAAATACTTCGCGGGCAGTGAGAACGCGATCTTCTGCACCAGCGCGATGGCCTCGAGGTGGTTCAGATTCATCTTCCAGTTACCGGCGATGAACGGGGTCCTGGCCTTACGGTCGAGCGAAGCTCGTGGAGATGTCATGGTTCAGCCCTCCAGGACCGACAGGCCGGGGAGCTGCTTGCCCTCGAGGTACTCGAGGGAGGCACCGCCACCGGTGGAGATGTGCGAGAAACCGGCGTCCGGGAGACCCAGCGTGCGCACGGCCGCGGCGGAGTCGCCACCGCCCACGACACTGAACGCGCCCTTCGTGGTCGCCGCGATGATCGCCCGAGCGATACCTTCGGTGCCCTTCGAGAACTTCTCGAACTCGAAGACTCCGGCGGGACCGTTCCAGAAGATGGTCTTGGCGTTGCTCAGCACCGCCTCGAACCGATCCACCGAGTCGGGTCCCACGTCCAGACCCATCCAGCCGTCGGGGATCTCCGACGCCTTCACCGTCTTCGACTCCGCGTCGGCGGAGAAGCTGTCGGCGACGACGACGTCCGTCGGAAGGTGGATGACGTCACCGAAACGTTCGAGCAGGTCCTTGCACGTCTCGATGCGATCTTCCTGCAGCAGCGACGTGCCCACGGAACACCCTTGCGCCGCAAGGAAGGTGAAAGCCATGCCGCCGCCGATGACCAGCGTGTCGACCTTCGGCGCCAGCGCCTCGATGACACCGATCTTGTCGGACACCTTGGAGCCGCCGAGCACCACGGCGTAGGGACGCTCGGGGGTCTCGGTCAGCTTCGTCAGGACGTCGACCTCGGTCGCGACCAGCGTGCCCGCGTAGTGCGGGAGCAGCGTCGCGACGTCGTAGACCGACGCCTGCTTGCGATGCACGACACCGAAACCGTCGGACACGAACGCGGCGTCGTCGCCGGCCAGCGTGGCCAGTTCCTTCGCCAGCGCCAGCCGCTCGGCGTCGTCCTTGCTGGTCTCGCGCGGATCGAAGCGGATGTTCTCGAGCAGGAGAACGTCTCCGTCGGTCAGACCCTCGGCGCGAGCCTCGGCGTCCTGACCGACGACGTCACCGGCGAGCTGGACGTGGCGTCCCAGCAGTTCGCCGAGCTTCGCCGCGACCGGAGCCAACGAGAACGCGGCGTCCGGCTTGCCCTCCGGCCGGCCGAGGTGCGCGGTCACGATGAGCTTGGCACCCGCCTCGAGCAGCGTCTTCAGCGTCGGGAGCGACGCCTCGATACGGCCGGCGTCCGTGATCTGCCCGTCGTCGAGCGGAACGTTGAAATCGGCACGGACGAGCACGCCGCGTCCGTCGACGCCCTCGTCGATGAGATCCTGCAGTGTCTTGACGGCCATCGGGTCAGAGCGACTTTCCGACGAGTCCGATGAGGTCGACGAGACGGTTGGAGTAGCCCCACTCGTTGTCGTACCAGGAGACGATCTTGACCTGGTCCTCGATGACCTTGGTCAGACCCGAGTCGAAGATCGACGACGCCGGGTCGGTGACGATGTCGGAGGAGACGATCGGTGCGTCGGTGTACTTCAGGATGCCCTTCAGCGGGCCCTCGGCCGCAGCCTTCATGGCCGCGTTGATCTCCTCGACCGAGGCGGTCTTGCGCACCTGGGCGGTGAGGTCGGTGACCGAGCCCGTGGGGATCGGGACGCGCAGCGCGTAGCCGTCGAGCTTGCCGAGCAGCTGCGGGAGCACCAGGCCGATGGCCTTCGCGGCGCCGGTGCCCGTGGGCACGACGTTGAGCGCGGCGGCGCGGGCGCGACGCAGGTCCGAGTGCGGACCGTCCTGCAGGTTCTGATCCTGCGTGTAGGCGTGGATCGTGGTCATGAGGCCCTTGACGATGCCGAACTCGTCGTCGAGCACCTTGGCGATGGGGCCGAGGCAGTTGGTGGTGCACGAGGCGTTCGAGATGATGTTCTGGCTGCCGTCGTACTTGTCGTCGTTGACGCCCATGACGATGGTGATGTCCTCGCCCTTGGCCGGCGCGGAGATGATGACCTTCTTGGCACCGGCGTCGATGTGGCCCTGAGCCTTCGACGCGTCGGTGAAGATGCCGGTGGACTCGACGACGACGTCGACGCCCAGGTCTCCCCACGGCAGGGCGGAGGGACCCTCGCGCAGCGAGAGAGCCTTGATCTTGCGGTCGCCGACGACGATGGTGTCGTCGCCCTCGAGCGAGACGTCGTGCGGGAGGCGGCCGAGGATGGAGTCGTACTTGAGCAGGTGAGCGAGCGTTGCGTTGTCGGTGAGGTCGTTCACCGCAACGATCTCGATGTCGGTGGTGCCGAGCGCCTTCTGCGCATCGACCGCCCGGAAGAAGTTACGTCCGATACGACCGAAGCCGTTCACGCCAACCCGAACCGTCACTGTTCGCTCCTTTGTGTTGAAACTCGTGTTCCTCGTCGATGCACGGGTCGTGCATCGGTTTCCTCCACCGCACGTGATGGTGCGGACGTGTCCGTCACGGGCGACCGAGCCGCTCCGCGACCTGTGATCACCCTAATGGTTCGGGGTGGTGCAGTTCTCGGTCAGGCACCCGCGCTCATGCCTCGTCGAGCAGGTCGGCCGTGACGGCCGACTCCGTGTCCGGGATGCCCGAGTCCTTCGCCTTGCGGTCGGCCATGGACAGCAGTCGGCGGATCCGGCCCGCCACCGCGTCCTTCGTCATGGGCGGATCGGCGAGCTGCCCGAGCTCCTCGAGCGACGCCTGCCGGTGCTGCACGCGCAGGTGACCCGCCGCGGCGAGATGGTCCGGGACGTCCTCGCCGAGAATCGCGAGCGCCCTCTCGACCCGCGCCGCGGCCGCGACGGCCGCCCGCGCGGAGCGGCGCAGGTTGGCGTCGTCGAAGTTCGCGAGACGATTCGCCGTGGCCCGCACCTCGCGGCGCATCCGGCGCTCCTCCCACGTCAGTCGAGTGTCCTGGGCGCCCATCCTCGTGAGGAGGACACCGATGGCCTCGCCGTCGCGTACGACCACGCGATCGGCGCCGCGCACCTCTCGCGCCTTGGCCGCCACACCGAGCCGGCGGGCGGCGCCGACCAGCGCGAGTGCTGCCTCGGGTCCGGGGCAGCTGACCTCGAGCGCGGACGACCTACCGGGTTCGGTGAGCGAGCCGTGCGCGAGGAACGCACCGCGCCACGCCGCCTCGGAATCGGCGACGGTGCCGCCCACCACCTGGGCGGGGAGTCCGCGCACCGGCCGACCACGCATGTCGAGGAGCCCGGTCTGGCGCGCCAGGGCCTCGCCGTCCTTGGCCACCCGGACGATGTAGCGGGTCGACTTGCGCAACCCGCCCGCGCCGATGGAGTGCACGTCCGCGTTGTAGCCGAACAGATCGAACACCTCGCGCTTGAGCCGCCGGGCGATGGACAGCTGGTCCACCTCCGCCTCGACGACGACGCGACCGGCCACGATGTGCAGCCCCCCGGCGAAGCGCAGCAACGCGGCGACCTCTGCCTTGCGGCAGCTGACCGCCGTGATGGTGAGGCGGCTCAGTTCGTCCTTGACATCGGCTGTCATGGCCACGACGTCGATCCCTTCCTGCTGTCGGTGCTGCTGTCGAGGTCGGCCCGGTCGGCGCCCTCGAGAACAGCGGCGAACACGGCCGCGAGCTTGCTCGGGTCGTGTGCGTGTGGTGTCGCCCCCGCGACGTCGGCGTGGACCACGTCGGCGCCGAACACCGCGGCGGCCCGCGCGAGGTGATCACGCTCGGACCCCGGCGGCACCGACGTCGAGTCGACCACCACGTGATGCACCCGAAAACCCGGCGCGTGTTGGGACAGTACGTGGAGATGACGCTCCGCCGAGAATCCCGTGGTCTCCCCCGGCTCCGGCCCGAGATTGAGCACCAGCACCTTGCGGGCCTCGGTGGCGCGCAGCGCCGAGGCGAGCTCGGGCACGAGGACGTGCGGCAACACGCTGGAGAACCAGGACCCGGGTCCGAGGACGACCAGATCGGCGGCGCCCACAGCGGTGACGGCCTGCTCGGTGGCCGGCGGATCCGACGGGCGCAGTCGGACGCGCCGCACCTTGCCGGGGGTGGTGGCGACGGCGACCTGCCCACGGATGACGCGGCTCACGCGCGGGTCGGACTCGAGTCCCGACACGTCCGCCTCGATGTCCAGGGCGATGGGCGACATCGGCAGCACCCGGCCGTCGACACCGAGCAACCGCGCGGCCTCGTCGAGTGCGGCCACCGGGTCACCGAGCACCTCGGACAGTCCGGCGAGCAGAAGGTTGCCCACCGAGTGCCCGGCGAGCGCGCCGCTGCCGCCGAAGCGGTGCTGCAGGATGTCCGCCCAGAGCCTGCCCTGCGGAGAGTCTGCGGCCAACGCCGCGAGCGCCATCCGCAGATCGCCGGGCGGGATCATGCCGAGCTCCGCGCGTAATCGGCCGGACGACCCGCCGTCGTCGGCCACGGTGACCACCGCCGTCACCCGGGTGGAGAGCGACCGTACGGCGGACAGGGTCGCGAAGAGACCGTGTCCGCCGCCGAGCGCGACGATGTGCGGAGCGTCGTCGTCGCCGCGTCCGCCGTCCGCGCTCACTCTCGACCCAGGTCGCGGTGCACGACGCGGACGCTGGTGTCGGCATCGGCACGCAGCCGTTCGGCGAGCGCCTCGGTCATGGCGACGCTGCGATGCTTGCCGCCGGTGCAGCCGACGGCGACGGTCATGTACCGCTTGCCCTCGCGCCGGTAGCCGGCGAGCGTCATCGTCAGCAGGCGGTGATACAGCTCGAGGTACTCCTCCGCGTCCGGCTGCCCCAGCACGTAGTCCCGCACGCCGGCGTCCTTGCCGGTGAGCGGGCGCAGCTCGGGGATCCAGTGCGGGTTCGGGAGGAAACGCATGTCACACAGCACGTCCGCGTCGAGCGGTACCCCGTACTTGAAGCCGAAGGACTCGACGGTGACGGCCACGGTGCCCACCACGTCGTCGCCGAACGCCGCGGCGACACGATCGCGCAGACCGTGCACGGAGAGCGAGCTCGTGTCGATGACGATGTCCGCGGCCTCCTTGACGGTGGCCAACCGGGCCCGCTCGTCCGAGATGCCTTCTGTGAGTGTGCCGTCCACACCGTAGTTCTGCAGCGGGTGGCTGCGGCGCACCGATTCGAATCGCCGGATCAGCACGTCGTCGGACGCGTCCAGGAACAGCACGCGCGGGCGCACCCCGTCCGCTGCCAGGTCGGCGAGCAGGGTGCCGACGTCGCCGTTGAACAATCGGCTGCGCACGTCGACCACCAGGGCGAGCCGCTCGATGCCGGGGTCCGAGGTGCGACCGATCTCGATCATGCGAGTGATCAGCTCGGGCGGCATGTTGTCGGCGACGTACCAGCCCAGGTCCTCGAGGACCTTGGCCGCCGTGCCGAGCCCGGCACCGGACAGCCCTGTGACCAGAGCGACGTCGATGTCGGAGTGCGGTCGAACGGGGTCACCCACCTGCTCTCGCTGCACGTTCACTCGTCCCGGTGTCCTGTTCCTCGATGCGCGGCCACCGACAGCGGCTCACCGGACGGTGCCGGCAGCTCGTCACGGTCGCTGCCGTCGGTGCGTTCATCATGTCGTACCGGGGCGCTGTCCGCTTCGTTGTCGGGGACCGCGGTCGGTTCCGACGCGGCCGCGGCAGCCGACGCGTCCTGGTCCTGTGGAACTCCCAGTGCCTCGAGGACGGCGCGTGCCGTCGTCTCGCCGATACCCGGCACCTTCACGATCTCGGACACCTCGGCCTGCTTGAGCTTGGCCACCGAGCCGAAGTGCGTCACCAACGCCGTGCGACGCGCCTCACCGAGCCCGCGCACCGAGTCCAGCGCGGACGCCGTCATGCGCTTGGACCGCTTGCTGCGGTGGAACGTGATGGCGAAGCGGTGCGCCTCGTCGCGAACCCGCTGGAGGAGGTACAGCGACTCGCTGGTGCGCGGCAGGATCACGGGGTCGCTCTCCCCCGGTATCCACACCTCCTCGAGCCGTTTCGCGAGGCCCACCACCGCGACGTCGGTGACGCCCAGCTCGTCGAGCACCTCGGCCGCCGCGGCCACCTGCGGTGCGCCGCCGTCGACGACGAAGAGGTTCGGCGGGTAGGCGAAGCGACGGGGCCGACCCGTCTGCGGGTCGAGGGAGGCCTCGGGAGCCAGATCGCCGCCGGAGTCCTTGCCGTGACGCAGGAACCGTCGCCGTGTGACCTCGGCGATGCTCGCGACGTCGTCCGAGTGACCGTCTCCCGCAGCCTCCTTGATGGAGTAGTGGCGGTAGTCGCTCTTGCGCGGCAACCCGTCCTCGAACACCACCAGCGACGCGACCACGTCGGTGCCCTGGACGTGCGAGATGTCGATGCACTCGATACGCAACGGTGCACTGTCGAGGTCGAGCGCTTCCTGGATGCCCTGCAACGCTGCGGAGCGCGACGTGAAGTCGCCCGCACGCTTCATCTTGTGCTGCTGGAGCGCTTCGACGGCGTTGCGATACACCGTCTTCGCGAGCTCCTTCTTGTCGCCGCGACGAGGCACCCGCAGCTGCACCGCGGACCCGCGCAGCGAACTGAGCCACGCCTGCACCTCGTCGGCGTTCGGCGGCAGCACCGGAACGAGCACCTCGCGGGGTACGGCGTTGGCAGCGGCGTCCTCGGTGGACGACGAGAGCGAGGCCTGCTCGCCGTAGAACTGGGTGAGGAACTGCTCGACGAGAGCCGGCAGATCGGACGCCGCCTCCGCGTCCACCGGAGCGTCCTGCGCCTCGGCACGATCGTCGGCCCCGGCGGACGTCGCCTCGGCCGCGACCGCGGCGTCGATCACCTCGCCCGCCTTCTCCACGACCCACCCGCGCTGGCCGCGCACGCGACCGCCGCGGACGTGGAACACCTGGACCGCCGCTTCGAGGTCGTCGCTCGCGAAGGCGACGAGGTCCGCGTCGGTGCCGTCGCCGAGCACCACGGCCTGCTTCTCGAGTGCGCGCCGCAGTGCCCCCACATCGTCACGCAGCCGGGCCGCCGTCTCGAAGTCCAGGTCCTCCGACGCCTTCTGCATCCGGTTCTCGAGCTCGCGGACGAGTTTGTCGGTCTTGCCGGACAGGAAGTCGCAGAAGTTCTCGACGGTCGCACGGTGTTCGGCCGCCGACACGCGTCCGACGCACGGCGCCGAGCACTTGTCGATGTACCCGAGCAGACAGGGCCGACCGATCTGGTTGTGCCGCTTGAACACTCCAGCGGAGCACGTCCGCGCCGGGAACACCCGCAACAGCAGGTCCAACGTCTCGCGAATCGCCCACGCGTGCGCGTACGGGCCGAAGTAGCGCACACCCTTGCGCCGAGGCCCGCGGTAGACGAACAACCGCGGGTACTCCTCGTTGAGCGTGACCGCGAGCATCGGATAGCTCTTGTCGTCCCGGTACCGGACGTTGAATCGAGGATCGAACTCCTTGATCCAGTTGTACTCGAGCTGGAGCGCCTCCACCTCGGTGGTGACGACGGTCCATTCGACGCTGGCAGCCGTGGTGACCATCTGACGCGTACGAGGATGCAGGCCGGCGATGTCGGCGAAGTAGGAATTGAGACGGCTGCGCAGGCTCTTCGCCTTGCCGACGTAGATGACGCGGCCGTGCGGATCACGAAATTTGTAGACCCCTGGCTCGACCGGAATGGTTCCGGTGGCCGGGCGGTACGTAGCGGGGTCGGACACAGCTCCACGGTAGTCGTCGTGACCGACAGTCGAAATCCGCCGTTCGGGCTGCGAACCACGCGAGGACGCGGTGTCATGGATCGGTGACTTCACGCCGATCACTGACTCGACCTCTCGCCCTCGCGGCCGTCGTCGCACTCACCGCCGTGTCCTGCTCCTCGGGCAGCGGTGACGACGCTTCCGGCTCGGCCCCCTCGTGCGTCGCGGGCGGAGGCGGCACCCCCGTCACCGCGGACGCGGGCACGGGACCGGACGGAGCGCCGGAGGTCGCCACCGGCTACCGCACCGGAATGACCGCGGTGCGCACCGCCACGTACGCGGTGTCGACCGCCAATCCGGTGTCGACGGAGGCGGCGTGCGAGGTGCTGCGCGACGGCGGGACCGCGGCCGACGCGCTGGTCGCGGCGCAGACGGTGCTCGGACTGGTCGAGCCGCAGAGCTCCGGTATCGGCGGCGGCGCCTTCCTCCTCTACTACGACGCCGAGTCGAGGACTCTGCGTGCCTACGACGGCCGTGAGACGGCCCCCGCCTCTGCCACCGCGAATTACCTGCGCTTCGTGGACGACACGGCTGCCCCCGGTGCGCCCGCCGATCTGTCCGTGCCGAAGCCCGATGCCCGATCGAGCGGCCGCGCGATCGGCGTTCCCGGCATCGTGCGCATGCTGGACGACGTCCACCGCGATCACGGGAGCAAGGAGTGGCGGTCACTGTTCGATCCGGCCATCGCGCTGTCCGACGACGGCTTCGAGATCAGTCCTCGGATGGCGTCGTCCATCGCGGACTCGGCGCCGGAACTGGCACTCGATCCGGCCTCTCGCGACTACTTCCTCGAGCCGGACGGCAGCCCGAAGGCAGCGGGGACGACGCTGACGAACCCCGCGATGGCCAAGACGCTCGGCGCGATCGCCACCGAGGGTGCCGACGCGTTCTACACCGGCGCGCTGGCGCAGTCGATCGTCGACGCGACGGCGGACACGACGGGCGGGCGCACCCCCGGCCGGCTGACACTCGACGATCTCGCCGGATACGAGGCGAAGGAGCGGGACGCGGTGTGCGTGCCGTACCGCGACACGGACGTGTGCGGCATGCCGGGCCCGTCGTCGGGCGGTATCGCGGTCGCGTCCACGATGGGCATCCTGTCCCACTTCGACATGGCGCAGTACGCACCCGCCTCCACCGATGCCGACGGTGGAGTCCCCGACGCGGAGGGCGTCCATCTCATCGCCGAGGCGGAGCGCCTCGCGTACGCCGACCGCGACAAGTACGTCGCCGATCCCGACTACATCCCCCTGCCCGGTGGCAGCCCCGCCGAGCTACTCGATCCGGACTACCTCGAGCAGCGCGCCCGCATGATCGATCCCGCCCGCAGCATGGGCACGGCTCAGCCGGGCGACTTCGGTCCGATACCCCTGAGCAGCTACGCCGGACCGGAGGCAGGGACCAGTCACCTCAGCATCGTGGACAGCGCGGGGAACGTCGCGTCGATGACCACCACGGTGGAGTCGGCGTTCGGCTCCTTCCACATGACGGAGGGCTTCCTCCTCAACAACCAGCTGACCGACTTCTCGGCCGCACCCGAGGGTCCCGACGGGGTACCCGTGGCCAACCGCGTGGAGCCCGGCAAGCGTCCCCGCAGTTCCATGGCGCCGACGATCGTGTTCGACCGCGGGGACGACGGTGCGCGGGGTGACGTGCGGCTGGTGACCGGATCACCCGGCGGTTCGGTCATCATCCAGTTCGTCGTGAAGAACCTCGTCGGCATGCTCGACTGGGGTCTCGATCCGCAGCAGGCCGTGTCCGCCGTCAACGTGGGTGCGGCCAACGCGCCGACGACGAACGTGGGCGGCGAGCACCCGAACATCGACGCGCAGAACGACGGTGCCGCGGATCCGCTGGTGTCGGCTCTGCGGGCGATGGGCCACCAGGCGTCGGTGGCCGATCAGTCCAGCGGCTCGAGCGCCCTGGTCCGAACGGCCGACGGCTGGATCGGCGGTGCCGATCCCCGACGCGAGGGTGTCGTCATGGGAGACGAGATCGAGTGACCTCGGTCAGCTCGCTGCGGCGTACTTCTGCTCGAGAGAGCGGAACGTACGCGCGGCGTGCACCGCGTACTCGCGATCGTTGGACTGGATCGCCATGACCGGCACGTACTCGTCGTCCGGCAGTTCCACGCGAGCCCAGCTCGATCCGGGCGAGAAGGACAAGCCGCGCACGAGGTCCCAGGGAATCAGTTTCTCGGTGACGAGGTTGCGCACCAGCACGCCCTGCGCACCGACCTTGATCCGCGGACGGGTCAGCAACAGCACGCCCGCCGCCATGCCACACCCGATGGCGATCATCGCGAACTGGTCCACGCGCTGGAAGAACACGCCGGTGTTGCCGGTCCGCAGCAGAATCCCCAGGGTGGTGTGCACGATGACGAGGAGAGCGGCGACACCGACGGCGTACTTCGCGCTCTTGCGCGGCCGCGCCTCGAGTTCCCACTGCTGACTCGGTGCGTCGGTCACGACGGACTCCCGTGACGCAGGCCCTTCAGCGTCAGCGCCGTGTCGACGGCCGCCGCGACGGCCTGCGCACCCTTGTCCTCCTTGGACCCGGGAAGACCTGCGCGATCGAGAGCCTGCTGCTCGTCGTTCACGGTGAGTACTCCGTTGGTTACCGGGGTGGACTCGTCCAGCGACACTCGGGTCAGCCCGGCGGTCACGGCGTCGCACACGTACTCGAAGTGCGGTGTCCCGCCCCGGATCACGACGCCCAGAGCGACCACCGCGTCGTGGGTGCGGGCGAGCTGCTGTGCGACCACGGGGATCTCGATGGCTCCGGCGACACGCACGAGAGTCACGTTCCGCAGTCCCACCTCGTCGGCCTTGCGGAGTGCGCCGTCCACGAGTGCGGTGCTGACCTTCTCGTGCCACTGGCCCGCGACGATCGCGACCTCGAGGTCCTCGGCGCCCGAGAGCTGCAGGACCGGTTCGCCCTCGCCGCTCATCAGAGGCCGCCCGCGTCGGGGGTGACCACCGGCGTCTCGAAATCGTCCAGTCCGACGAGGTCGTGGCCCATCCGGTCACGCTTGGTACGCAGGTAGGTGAGGTTCTCGGCGTTGGCACGCAGCGGCATCGGCACCCGCTCGGTGATGTGCAGGCCGTAGCCGTCGAGGCCGACCCGCTTCGCCGGGTTGTTGGTCAGCAGACGCATCGACGAGATGCCCAGGTCGACGAGGATCTGCGCTCCGATGCCGTAGTCCCGCGCGTCGGCGGGCAGGCCGAGCGCGAGGTTGGCGTCGACGGTGTCGGTGCCGGCGTCCTGCAGCTGGTAGGCCTGCAACTTGTGCAGCAGGCCGATGCCACGGCCCTCGTGACCGCGCATGTAGAGCACCACTCCGCGACCCTCCTGCGCCACCATGTCGAGCGCCGCGTCCAGCTGCGGACCGCAGTCGCAGCGCAGCGAGCCGAACACGTCCCCGGTCAGACACTCGGAGTGGACGCGGACCAGCACGTCGCTGCCGTCGCCGTCGGGCCCGGCGATGTCGCCGCGCACCAGCGCCACGTGTTCGACGTCCTCGTAGACGCTCTGGTAGCCCACCGCACGGAACTCGCCGTGCGCCGTCGGGATGCGCGCCTCGGCGATGCGCACCACGTGCTTCTCGTGCTTGCGTCGCCACGCGATCAGGTCGGCGATGGAGATGAGCGCGAGGTCGTGGTCGTCGGCGAAGACACGGAGCTCGTCCGTGCGGGCCATCTCGCCCTCGTCCTTCTGCGACACGATCTCGCAGATGACGCCGGCCGGGCGCAGATCCGCCATCCGGGCGAGGTCGACCGCGGCCTCGGTGTGGCCGGGGCGGCGCAGCACGCCGCCTTCCTTCGCCCGCAACGGGACGACGTGACCGGGACGGGTGAAGTCGTTCGCACCGGTGTCGGGGTCCGCGAGCAGACGCATGGTCGCCGCGCGGTCCGATGCCGAGATGCCCGTACCGATACCGACGCGAGCGTCGACGGTCACGGTGTACGCGGTGCCGTGCTTGTCCTGGTTCGTGGAGTACATGGGAGGCAGTCCGAGGCGATCGCAGTCCTCGCCCGACAGCGGAACGCAGAGGTATCCCGAGGTGTACCGCACCATGAAGGCCACCAGCTCGGGTGTGGCCTTCTCTGCGGCGAAGATGAGATCGCCCTCGTTCTCGCGGTCCTCGTCGTCGACGACGACGACGGCCTTGCCGGCGGCGATGTCGGCGACAGCGCGCTCGATGGTGTCGAACCTGGTCACGCCGTGCGCTCCCCACGTCTGCTGCCCGCAGTGTCGGGCAGATCCTGTGTTCTCAAGACTACGACCCCCGCTGCGGGGGCCGATGTTCAGTCGACCTTCTGCAACCGCTCGACGTACTTGGCGATCACGTCGACCTCGAGGTTGACCTGCGTTCCCGCCTCCGCCTCGCCCAGTGTGGTGAGCGACAGGGTGGTAGGAATCAGGGAGATCTCGAAGTACTGATCGTCCTTCTCGCCGCCCAGTGCGGACACCGTCAGCGACACCCCGTCGACCGTGATGGACCCCTTGTGCACGACGTATCGCGCGATGTCACGGGGCAGCGATATGCGTACCACGGTCCAGTTGTCCGACGGGGTGCGCGAGAGCACCACCCCGGTCCCGTCGACGTGGCCCTGGACGAGATGCCCACCGAGCCGCGACGCGAGCGAGGCGGCACGCTCGAGGTTGACCGGTGACCCCACGGCCAGGGACTGCAGTGACGAACGGTTCAGTGTCTCCTGCATCACGTCGGCCGTGAACGCGCCGTCCGCGACCTCGACGACGGTGAGGCACACACCGTTCACGGCGATCGAATCCCCGTGCGACGCATCGGAGGTGACCAGCGGGCCACGCACGGTGAAGCGAGCCGCGTCCGCCAGATCCTCCTTGGCGGTGACACTGCCCAGTTCCTCGACGATTCCGGTGAACATGCTCGTCATCCTCTCGGCACCAGCTGGTGCAGTGATCTCTGTTCGGCTCAGTGGTCGGACGACCGTAGCGGAGCGAGTCGGACGAGCAGATCGTCGCCCAGCGTCTCCACCGACTCTCGTCGAAACCTCATCGCATCGGCAATTGTTCCGACACCCGTCCCCCGCACGGCTGTCGGACCCTCGCCCAGCGCGACAGGGGCGAGGTACGCCGTGACGCGGTCGACCAGGCCCGCCGACAGGAACGCTCCGGTGAGGGTCGATCCGCCCTCCAGCACCACGTCGGTCAGATCAGCGAGGGCCTCCATCACCGCGAACGGGTCGCGGGTCCGCACGATGCGGGTGGGGGCGGAGTCGTCGAGGATCCGAGACCCGGCAGGGATGTCGCGCAGCCCGACGACCACGCGCACCGGCTGGTGCGCAGCGAGCGACCCGTCGGGCAGTCGCGCCGTCAGCACCGGATCGTCGGCGAGCACGGTCCCGGTACCGACCACCACCGCATCGATCCGCGCGCGCTCGGCGTGGACGTGTGCGCGAGCGGTCTCCCCCGTGATCCAGCGGCTGGTGCCGTCCGGCGCCGCGGTGCGGCCGTCGAGCGTGGCGGCGTACTTCCACGTGAGCATCGGGCGCCCGGTGCGCTGCCGATGCAGCCAGGCACGCATCGGCCCGGCCTCGGCGAGATCGGCGAGAACGCCGGACCGTACCTCGACGCCGGCACCGCGCAGAGTCTCCGCGCCGCCTGCCGCCAGCGGGTTCGGATCGCCGAGCGCGTGCACGACGCGGACGACACCCGCGCGCAGCAGCGCCTGCGAGCACGGACCCGTGCGTCCCGTGTGGTCGCACGGCTCCAGCGTCACCACGGCGGTGCCGCCGCGCGCTCGCTCGCCCGCCTCCGCGAGCGCGGCGATCTCCGCGTGGGGGCCGCCCGGTGCCGCGGTGGCGCCGACTCCGACCACCAACCCGTCCCGGTCCAGGACGACGGCGCCGACGGGAGGATTGGGAGTGCTGACACCGCGCGCCGCGACCGATGCCTCGATCGCCCGCCGCATCGCGGCATCGATCGGGTCGAGGCTCCCGGTCACCGGCCGGACAGGTGGGGCGACGCGCTCGCGGCGGACTCACGCAGCGAACGCACGGCACCCGCGGGGTCACTGGTCGAGTACACCGCCGAGCCCGCGACGAAGCAGTCGATGCCCGCGGCAGCGGCCTGCTCCACAGTGTCGGCGTTGATGCCGCCGTCGATCTCGATCACCAGCGTCAGTTCACCCGAATCGACCAGCCGGCGGACGGCGCGAGCCTTGTCCAGCACCTCCGGCATGAAGCTCTGGCCGCCGAATCCCGGTTCGACGCTCATGATCAACAGCGTGTCGAAGTCCTTCAGGACCTCCAGGTACGGCTCGATCGGGGTACCGGGCTTGACCGACAGCCCGGCCTTCGCGCCCGCCGCCCGGATGTCGCGGGCGACGGCGCGCGGATCGTCGGTGGCCTCGGCGTGGAACGTCACGTTGTACGCGCCGGCCTCGGCGTAGGGCGGCGCCCAGCGGGCCGGGTCCTCGATCATGAGGTGACAGTCGAGCGGGATGTCGGTCGCCTTCAGCAGGCTCTCCACCACGGGCAGACCCAGGGTGAGATTCGGGACGAAGTGCGCGTCCATCACGTCGACGTGCAGCCAGTCGCTGCCCGCGACGGCCGCGGCCTCGTCGGCGAGCCGCGCGAAATCGGCGGACAGGATGGACGGTGCGATCATCGGGTGCTGCGGAGTCGGGGCCACGGGCGATCAGCCTAGTAGGTCCGGATCCACCTGCATCAGAGCGTCGTCGATGTGGCCGGCGAGGAGGTACTGACCCTCGTCGGTCGGGTGATCACCGTCGTCCTGGATGATCAGCGGGTCGGCCAGCCACTCCTGCGGCAGCGCGTCGACGTAGTCCAGCCCGGCCGACACCGCGGCGGCGGAGACCGCGGCGTCCACGTCCCACATGTCCTCGCTCACCGGCTCCCCGCTCCAGATCGGTCCGATGACGACGATGCGGGCCTCGGGTGAGCGCTCGCGCAGCGACGCGTACAGGTCGGTGGCGTCGGCGAGCACGTCCGCCGGATCCGCGTCGACGTCGTTCTCGCTGCCGACCACGAGGATGACCGTCGGGTTCTCCTCGGTGGCATAGGCGACCTGGTCCGCGAAGGTGCCGAGATAGTCGTCGCCCGCCTCGTAGCCGGCGCCGCCCAGGCTCGCGTTGGTCACCTCGAATCCGTGTTCCTCCGCCAGGACGTCCGGCCAGACCACGTCGTTCATGGAGCCGGCGGAGAACGAGTCGCCGATCACCGACACGCGGACCGCGCTCCACTCCGACTCTGCCGCGACCACCCGCTCCGCGGCGGCGGTCCTCGCCGAGGCCGTCCCTGCCGTCACCGACGGGGACAGCGAGCAGCCACCCAGCACCGCGACCGAGGCGAGGGCGGCCACCGCTGCCCCGGCCGTGCGGTGTCGAGGGAGTCGCGGAGTCACGTTCCTGTTGTACCCGCGAGTCGTTGCCGACCGGTAACGAGCGCGGTCAGGAGGCATCCTTGCGCAGCGCGGCGAAGAACATCGCGTCCGTTCCGTGCCGGTGCGGCCACAGCTGCACAGACGTTCCCGAGGCCGCCCGCGGCACGCCGGGCGCGAGCGTCGCGGTGTCGAGCGCGGTCAGACCGTGACGTCGGACCGCATCGGCCACGACGCCGACCGTCTCGGACAGATGCGGCGAACACGTCGAGTAGACGACGACTCCGCCCGGCCGCACCAGCTCCACTGCTGCCGCGAGCAACTCGCGTTGCAACGTCACCAGACCCGCCACGTCGCTCGCCTGACGACGCCACCGCGCCTCGGGTCGACGACGGAGTGCACCCAGACCGGTGCAGGGTGCGTCGACGAGGACGCGGTCGTATCCCGCGTCCAGTCCGCTCGCGCGACCGTCCACCGCGTGCACGGTGACCGGGAGATCCCGCACCGTCTTGCGCACCAGGTCGGCTCGATGCTCGGACGGTTCCACGGCATCGACCGTCGCACCGTCGATCGCCGCGATGGCGCCGAGCAGCGCAGCCTTGCCGCCGGGGCCGGCGCACAGATCCAGCCACCGACCTCCGTCCGGCCCGTCGAGCTCCGCGAGCGTGAGAGCCCGAGCGACCAGCTGACTGCCCTCGTCCTGGACGCCGGCCAGCCCCTCACGCACGGCGTCGAGACGACCCGGATCGCCGCCACTGTCCAGATGCACCGCATAGGGCGACCACGGTCCGGGCTCACCGCCGGTGATCGACGCGAGCTCGTCCGCCGAGATCTCGCCGGGCCGCGCCACCAGGTGCACCAGCGGGCGGGCGTCGTCGGCGGCGAGCGCCTCGTCCAGCTCCGCAGCATCCGCTCCCAACGCGTCGTTGAACGCCTGTGCGATCCAGGCGGGATGTGCGTGCCGGAACGCCGAGTGACCCACCGGATCTCGCTCCGCGTCGGGAGCCAGCAACTCGATCCACTCTGCTTCCGTGCGCTCGGAGACCCGGCGCAACACGGCGTTGACGAACCCTGCCTGCCCCTGCCCGGCCTCGCTGCGCACCAGGTCGACCGACGTCGCCACCGCCGCGTGCGGAGCCACCCGCGTGCGCAGCAACTGGTACGCACCGAGCCGGATGACGTCCAGCAGTCGACCGTCGATGTCCGACACCGGACGCGAGGCCGCGTGCTCGACGACCGCGTCCAGCACCCCCTGCGCGCGGGCCGCGCCGTAGGCCAACTCCGTCGCGAGGGCGGCATCAAGCTCGTTCAACCGGCGATCCCGGAGCAGACCCGGAAGCACCAGGTTCGCGTACGCGTCACGTTCCCGCACCGCGCGCAGGACGTCCCGTGCCGCGATCCGTGCGGGGTCCAATCCCGCCTCGGCAGGATTGGGTCGACCCGGCTGCTTCGGACGCGAATTCCCGGACCGACCACCGGCCTTGCTCGAACCCCCGGCCACCGACGGCCGGCCTCCGGCCTTCCCGCCATCCGGCCGGCCGCCGGCCTTCCCGCTCTCACTCGGCCGGCCTCCGGCCTTCCCGCCGGCCTTCCCGCCACGCTTACGAGGACCGCCGGACCCCGGTGTCTGCTCACCGCTCATCGTGCAGTCGCTCCGTTCACATCGCGGGCGCCGCGCGCCCAGTCGGTCGCTGCCATCTGCTTCTTGCCGTGCGGCTGCACGAGCCCGAGCGACACGGCCGTCGTCGCGGTACCCACCAGGACCGCCTTCTTCCGTACCTCGACGCGCCCGGGTTCGAGCTCCTCGTCGGTGATCGTCACCGGACCGATCTTGACGCGGACGTCGCCGATCTCGGTCCACGCTCCGGGTGCCGGTGTCACACTCCGGACGTGCCGGTCGATCAGGTGCGCCGGGCGACCGAAGTCGATGCGGGCCGATTCCACGGTCACCTTGGGCGCGTGTGACACGCCGTCGCTCGACTGCGGAACCGCCTGCAGTGCACCGTCGTCGATCCCGTCGAGGGTGGACGCGAGCAACTGGCTCCCGCTGTCCGCGAGCCGGTTCAACAGATCCCCGGCGGTGTCCGTGGGGCGCACCCTCTCGGTCACGACGCCGTACACCGGACCGGTGTCCAGCCCCTGCTCGAGGAGGAACGTCGACGCGCCGGTGACCTCGTCACCCGCGGCGATCGCGGCCTGCACCGGCGCGGCCCCGCGCCAGGCCGGCAGCAGGGAGAAGTGCAGATTGATCCAGCCGTGTCGCGGAATGTCGAGCAAGGGCTGTGGCAGCAGCGCGCCGTAGGCGACGACGGGACAACAGTCCGGTTCCAGATCGCGGAGCGCGGCCATTGCCTCGGGGTCGGACGGCTTCGCGGGCTGCAGCACCGGGATGCCGTGCTCGTCGGCCAGCATCGCAACGGGCGATCGCGCGACCTTGCGCCCTCGACCGGCCACCGTGTCGGGTCGGGTGAGCACACCGACCACCTCGTGACGGGAGGAGTCGAGCAGTCGCCGCAGCGACGGGAGAGCGGGGTCGGGAGTACCGGCGAAGACGAGGCGCACGCCGTTCACCCTATGCGGAGCGGGTCGACCTGGATTCGCAGCGCCGACGCGGTCTTCTTCGCTCCCACCACGGCCCGTGCCTCACCGAGTGCGCGGGAGAGGGCGGCACCGGACGATCGCGGGACGCGGACCAGCATCCGCTCGACGGGCGCGGACGAGTCGGCGTCGATCTCGCTGCCGAACGGCAGCCGATCGCCGGGTGGCAGGTCCACGGGTCCCAGCGTGACGGCGTCGTCCGGGAGCCGCGCCGAGTCCAGCAGGGCGCGCAGCGATTCGGTGGTGCCGTCCACGGCGGCGATGTGCACCGCGGGTGGAAACCCGACCTCGGTGCGTTCGGAGAGTTCGGTGCGCGCGTGTCCGACGGGGTCCCACCGCACCAATGCCTGCACGGTGGGCAGTCCCGAATCGGCGACCACGACCACCTCACCGCCCTCGGCCGACGGGCGCACGAGGGTGGCGGCGGCCATCCAGCGGCGAAGGGTCTGCTCTGCGGCGCGCAGATCCGCTCGACCCAGCAGCGCCCACCCGTCCAGCAGCAGCGCGGCACCGTAGCCGCCGTCAGCGACGGGTTCGGCGCCCACGGTGGACACGACGATGGCCGGGCCGGCCGGCACCGTGTCGAGCACCGAGGTACCGCCGGACTGTCGCACGGTGACGCCGCTGAACGCCCGGCCCAGCTCCTCGGCGGTCCGTCCTGCGCCGACCACGACGGCGCGCAGTGCTCGTGAACCGCACGTGGGGCACGAGTACGACGGGTCGGCGGTGCCGCACCACTTGCACGTGGGGCTGCCCGCGCCGTCGGCACCGGGCGCGGACGGCAGCGCCAGGGGTCCGTGGCACCGTCGGCACCGGGCGGGCGTCCTGCACTTGGAGCAGGCGAGGGAGGGCACGTACCCGCGCCGCGGGACCTGGACCAGCACGGGGTGCCCGGCGGTGAGCGACGCTCGGGCCGCCGCGAAGGCGATCGCCGGGAGTCGCGCCGCGCGCGCTCCGGGGTCGCGGGCGAGCGCGTGGTCGCTGTCCGCGAGGGCGGTGACCCGTGGAACGCGCCCGCGGACGGTGTCACGGGTGGCCACGAGATCGTGCGCCCACCCCGTCTCGACCAGAGCCTGTGCCTCCGCCGTCCGGGAGAAACCGCCCACCACGGCGGCGCACCCGGCTCGGTGTGCACGCAGCAACGCGACCTCACGGGCGTGGGGGTACGGCGCACGCGGCTCCGACAACGAGTCGTCGCCGTCGTCCCAGACGACCATCAATCCCGGGTCGTGCACCGGGGCGAAGACGGCGCTGCGCGTGCCGATCACGACGCGAGCGCGGCCACGAGCGGCGGCGAGCCACCGTCGGTAGCGTTCGGCGGGACCGAGCCCCGCGGCGAGCGCGACCACCGCGTCGTCGTCGAGGACGGCTCGGCAGGCCGTGTCCACGCGATCGAGATCGCGCTGGTCCGGGACGACGAGAACGGCTCCCCGTCCCGACGACACGGCCACGGCTGCCAGGTCGGCGAGCCGGGCGGCCCAGTCCTCCCCCGGCAACGCCTGCCAGACCGCCCGCGGCGCCCGACCGCCGCCGAGCGCGTCGAGGAACTCGGCGCCGTGCCGGTACGCGGACCACTCGTCGCGGCGAAGGACGGGGATCGACTGCGCACCGGAGGCGAGAGATTCGTTCTCCACCCGCGCGTGTCGGGGTGGAACCGCGAGACGAAGAACGTCCGGACGGGTGCCGGCGTAGCGCGTGGCGACGGCGTCGACGAGACCGAGCAGTTCGGGGCCGAGCACTGGCTCGGCGGAGACCACCTTGTCGAGGAAGCCGAGCTTCCCCGGATGGTCGCTGGTGTCGAGGCGGGCGAGCAGGAACCCGTCGACCAGACGCCCGGCGAAGCGGACGCGCACACGCACACCGGGTTGCGCCACGGCATCGAGTTCGGCGGGGACGACGTAGTCGAAATCGCGATCGAGGTGGGACAACGCGAGCATGGGAAGCACGCGGGCAATGGGCCGGGTGGGGGCCGGTGAGCGCACACCGGATGCGGTGGCACTCACCGACCGACCCCTTTCAGACGATGATCACGAAGTGGAGCGAGACGTCACAGACCTGCGGCGGACCGCAACTTCTCGGCACGGTCGGTGTTCTCCCACGGCAGATCGATGTCCGTGCGGCCGAAGTGGCCGTACGCCGCGGTGGGCGCGTAGATCGGACGCAGCAGGTCCAGATCACGGATGATCGCGCCGGGACGCAGGTCGAACACGTCGGTGATGGCGGACTGGATCTTGAGCGGATCCACGTTCTCGGATCCGAACGTCTCGACGAAGAGACCGACGGGAGCGGCCTTGCCGATGGCGTAGGCGACCTGCACCTCGACTCGTTCTGCGAGGTCTGCGGCCACGACGTTCTTGGCCACCCACCGCATCGCGTACGCAGCGCTGCGGTCGACCTTCGACGGATCCTTGCCCGAGAACGCGCCGCCGCCGTGGCGGGCCCAGCCGCCGTAGGTGTCGACGATGATCTTGCGACCGGTCAGGCCGGCGTCGCCCATCGGCCCGCCGAGGACGAACTTGCCGGTGGGGTTGACGAGCAGGCGTACCGACGAGGTGTCGAGCGAGTCGTGCCCGAGCTCGGCCAGTACGGCCTCGAGGACATGGGTCCGGATGTCCGGGGTCAGCATGTTGTCGAGATCGATGTCGGCCGCGTGCTGGGTGGAGATGACCACGGTGTCGAGGCGAACGGCCTTGTTGCCCTCGTACTCGATGGTGACCTGGGTCTTGCCGTCGGGACGCAGGTACGGCAGCACCTCGGTCTTGCGCACCTCGGTGAGGCGACGCGACAGCCGGTGCGCCAGTGCGATCGGCAGCGGCATGAGCTCGGGCGTGTCCTTGATGGCGTAGCCGAACATCAGGCCCTGGTCGCCCGCACCCTGACGGTCGATCTCGTCGTCGGTCAGACCCTCGACGCGGGACTCGTGCGAGTTGTCGACGCCCTGGGCGATCTCGGGCGACTGCGCGCCGATGGCGACGTTGACCCCACAGGAGTTACCGTCGAAGCCCTTGGCCGACGAGTCGTAGCCGATCTCGAGTACCTTCTCGCGCACGATGTGCGGGATGTCGGCGTACGCGGTGGTGTTGACCTCACCGGCGACGTGAACCTGCCCGGTGGTCACCAGGGTCTCGACGGCGACGCGTGCGCGCGGATCGTCGGTCAGGAGCGCATCCAGGATGGAGTCGCTGATGGCGTCACAGATCTTGTCGGGATGACCCTCGGTGACGGACTCGCTGGTGAAGAGCCGACTGGCGGACGTGCTCACAGATGTTTCCTCTCGTACACGCATGAATGTGTCGACATGATCGAACCGCTCCCCGAGACGCCAGTCGACGATAGACGGAGCCACCGACGTCTCGAGTACTGCGGGTCACCGCGAGTCGTCGGCGCTCGTACACTCCTGCGACGTCGGTGACGGTTGACGCACGCGCAACAGGGGCACCAACGCATCGATCACACGAGACGACATGAGCGCCTTCGATCCGTGTTCGAGCGCCAGCTCGGTCCCGTCCGCGGACAGGATCCAGCCGTCGTTGTCGTCCATCTCGAATGCTTTACCCTCACCGACCGCATTCACAACCAGGAGGTCGCACTTCTTGCGTGCCAGCTTGGCGCGGGCGTGCGTCAGCACGTCGCCGTGCTGGTCGCCGGTCTCGGCCGCGAAGCCGACGATCGCGGCGTCGGCGGCCAGGTCACCGGCATCGCGTGCCGCGACGAGGCCGGCCAGGATGTCGGCGTTGCGCGTGAGCGGGATGGTGTCCGGCTCGTCGGCACCCTTCTTGATCTTGCTGGTGGCGAGCGTCGTCGGCCGGAAATCGGCGACGGCGGCGGCCATGATCACGGCGTCGGCACCGACGGCGGCGGCCGTGACCGCGGTTCGCATGTCCTCGGCGGTGCGGACCGTCTCGACGCGGACACCGGCAGGAGCGGACAGGTCGCTGGTGTAGCCGGAGATCAGCAGCACGTCGGCACCGCGCTGGGCGGCGACCCGCGCGAGCGCATAACCCTGCTTGCCTGAGCTGCGGTTGCCGAGGAACCGCACCGGGTCCAACGGCTCGCGCGTGCCGCCGGCGGAGACGACGACGCGCCGCCCCTCGAGGTCACGAGGCAGCGCATCGGGTCGCTCGAGCAGCAGCTCGGCGATGCCGGCGATCTCGTCCGGCTCGGGCAGACGGCCCGCTCCGGTGTCCTTGCCGGTGAGCCGACCCGAGGCCGGCTCGATCACCGTGACACCGCGTCGGCGCAACGTCGCGACGTTCTCGACGGTCGCGGGGTGGTCCCACATCTCGGTGTGCATGGCCGGCGCGAACACGATCGGGCACCGCGCGGTGAGCAACGTCGCCGTCAACAGGTCGTCGGCGCGTCCGGCAGCGGCCCGCGACAGCAGGTCGGCCGTGGCCGGGGCGACGACGACGAGATCGGCGTTCTGGCCGAGGCGGACGTGCGGTACCTCCGGCACGTCGGCGAACACTCCGGTGTGCACCGGGTTGCCCGACAACGCCTCGAAGGTCGCCCGGCCGACGAACTGCAGCGCCGACTCGGTGGGGACGACGCGGACGTCGTCACCCGCCTCGGTGAAGTGGCGGATCAGCCCGCACGCCTTGTACGCGGCGATCCCTCCCCCGACACCGACCACGACGTGACGCCGTGTCGTCGTGTCCGAAGGAGACAGGGAACTCACTCGCCTTCGACGTGCTCGAGAAGGTCGGCGTGGATCTCGCGCATGGCGATGGACAGCGGCTTCTCCTGCAGACCCGGTTCGACGAGGGGGCCGACGTACTCGAGGATGCCGTCACCGAGCTGGTTGTAGTAGTCGTTGATCTGACGCGCGCGCTTGGCGGCGTAGATGACCAGCGCGTACTTCGACGACGTCCGGTCCAGCAGCTCGTCGATGGGCGGGTTGGTGATGCCCAGCGGGGTGTCGTACGTCGCCACGTCGATACGGGAGAAGGAATCGGACACGTTCGCCAAGGGACTACTCACAAATGCTCCTGAAGATTCACCGGGGCGGATGCCTCGGAAGAGAAAACTGGTGTTACCTGTGCGGTCACGCGGTCCCGAACTCACCGTTCGGGACGCCACCGACCAACAAGGATACCAACTCCGCGCACGCTCGGTCGACATCGTCGTTCACGATGACCGTGTCGAACTCGTCGGAGGCCGCCAGTTCCTCGCGCGCGGTCTCGAGCCGACGCTCGATGACGTCCTGCGGTTCGGTGCCGCGGCCGGTGAGCCGACCCACCAGCACGTCCCAGGAGGGCGGCGCGAGAAACACGAGCAGAGCCTCCGGGGCGGCGGCACGGACCGCGCGCGCACCCTGCAGATCCACCTCGAGGAGAACCGGCTCACCGGCGGCGAGCGCGCGACGCACGGGCTCGGCGGGCGTACCGCTGCGGTGCAGGCCACGGTGGATCTCCGCCCATTCGAGGAGATCACCGGCCTCGATCATGCGATCGAACTCCGCTGCGTCCACGAACCGGTAGTCCTGTCCGTGCACCTCGCCGGGGCGGGGATCGCGCGTCGTCGCCGACACGCTGAAGTACAGATCGGGAAGCTGCTGACGCACCTTCGCGACCACACTGGACTTACCGACGGCGGAAGGGCCGGCCAGTACCACCAGCCGGCCCTTCCTGAGCGAGGAGTCCTCGCTCGACACTGCCGTCGACTCGTTGTCGGTCGACACGTCGCTGTCAGGCCTCGAAGTCGAACCTGGCGAGAAGCGCCTTGCGCTGACGATCGCCCAGTCCGCGCAGGCGGCGGGTGGGTGCGATCTCCAGCTCGGTCATGATCTCCTGAGCCTTGACCTTGCCGACCTTGGGCAGAGCCTCGAGCAGTGCGGACACCTTCATCTTGCCGAGGATCTCGTCCTCTTCGGCGTCCTTGAGGACCTGCTTGAGGTCGGTTCCGCCGCGCTTGAGGCGTTCCTTGAGCTCAGCCCGGACACGACGAGCTTGTGCCGCCTTCTCCAAGGCAGCAGCGCGCTGCTCATCGGTCAACTGGGGAAGGGCCACGGTTCCTCCGTCTCATCGGTGAATCTCTGTCGAGAAGTGCATTCCGTACTCGCGTCACGCGATGTGCGCGAGCCGGCCGTTCTGGTACATCCAGTCACTGCCACCGGATTGACCAGCGGCGATAGCGACCGTACCCGGGCAGGGCGCCGATTGCGAACTTGCCCCCCGCCGCCGTGTCGCCGCGATGGTGGTCTATGCGAGGGCGTGCTCGACGGTGTCGCGAGCGACGATCGCCGCTCCCCGTAGAGCGGCCACGTCCGGACCGTGTCGCAGGACGTCGCGGGAAGAGTTGGGCAGCAACAACTCTGACGAACCCTGGAACAGGGAGGGCAGGTCCAGCGCGGTGGCACCCTGGGCGCCGAGTCCGGGCGCGAGGATCGGCCCCGAGAACGTCCGCAGATCGAGCCCGTGTCCGCGTGTCGCACCCACCACGAGACCCATGACGTCGTCGTTCGCCCCCGTGTTGACCGCCGCGGCCTCGTCGACCACGGCCTGCGCGACGCTCGCACCGGTGGCGGTGACCGCCTGTTGCAGCGCCGCGCCCTCGGGATTCGACGTGCGTGCGAGCACGAACAGGCCGCAGCCGTGCTCAGTCGCCTGCTCGACGAACGGCGTCAGCGCACCCACCCCGAGGTAGGGCGAGACCGTCACGGCGTCCGAGGCGAGTGGTGAGGACGGGTCCAGCCACGCCCGGGCGTACGCCTCCGACGTGGACCCGATGTCCCCACGCTTCGCGTCCGCGACGACGAGCACGCCCGCCGCACGCAGATCGGCGATGGTCCGCTCGAGCACGGCGAGTCCACCGGACCCGAAGCGCTCGAAGAACGCCACCTGCGGCTTGACCACCCCGATGTCCGACGCGAACGCCTCGACGCAGAGCCGCGCGAAGCGGTCGAGGCCCGCCACGGTGTCGTCGAGGCCCCACGACGCGAGGATCGCGGAGTGCGGATCGATGCCGACACACAGGCGTCCCCGCGACCGGACGGCCGCGGTCAGCTTCCTGCGCCACACCCCGGCCTCCGGACTACCGGTCACCGAGGGGTGACCGGGTCGGTCGTGGCCGTCGGCCCGGTGCCCGCTCGCAGGTACGTCGTCAGCGAGCTGTGCAGATCCTGGAGCGACTGCACCCCGATGTCGCCGCGGATGCTCGCCTCGATCCCCTGCACCGCGGCCGCGGCACCCTGCACGGTGGTGATGCACGGGATGTTGCGCGCCACCGCGGCGCTGCGGATCTCGTACCCGTCGACCCGCGGGCCGGAGTTGCCGAACGGTGTGTTGAACACCATGTCGACCTCCCCTTCGCGGATCAGGTCCACGATGGTCCGCTCACCGTCCTCGAGCACGTCGGAGTGCTTGCGCACCACGTCGCTGCTGATGCCGTTGCGGCGCAGCATCTCCGCCGTTCCCTCGGTCGCGAGGATGCGGAAGCCCAGATCGGCGAGCCGCTTGACCGGGAACACCATCGACCGCTTGTCGCGGTTCGCGATGGACACGAAGATCGACCCCGTCGTCGGCAGCGAGCCGTACGCGGCGGTCTGGCTCTTCGCGAACGCGGTCCCGAAGTCCGCGTCGATTCCCATGACCTCGCCGGTCGACTTCATCTCGGGGCTCAGGAGGGTGTCGACGCCACTGCCGTCCGCCTTGCGGAACCGGTTGAAGGGCAGCACGGCCTCCTTGACCGCGACCGGTGCATCGAAGGCAGCGTGCCCGCCGTCACCGGTGGGCGGCAACACGCCGTCCGCCCGCAACTCCGCGATGGTCGCACCCAGAGCGATCCGGGCCGCGGCCTTCGCGAGCGGCACCGCCGTGGCCTTGGAGACGAAGGGCACCGTGCGGCTCGCACGAGGGTTGGCCTCGAGCACGTAGAGCACGTCGTCCTTGAGGGCGTACTGCACGTTGAGCAGCCCGCGGACCCCGATCCCGAACGCGAGCGCCTCCGTCGATCGGCGGACCGCGTCGATGTCGGTGCGGCCGAGCGTGATCGGGGGCAGCGCGCACGCGGAGTCGCCGGAGTGGATGCCGGCCTCCTCGATGTGCTCCATGACGCCGCCGAGGTAGACCTCGGTGCCGTCGCACAGGGCGTCGACGTCGATCTCGATCGCGTCCTCGAGGAACCGGTCCACCAGCACGGGGTGCTCCGGCGTGAGCTCGGTGGCGCGGGAGATGTAGTCGTCCAGCGACGCCTCGTCGTAGACGATCTCCATGCCGCGTCCGCCCAGCACGTACGACGGACGCACGAGCACGGGGTAGCCGATCTCGCTCGCGATACGCTTCGCGCCGTCGAACGTGGTGGCCGTGCCGAACTTCGGCGCGGGCAGACCGGCGGCGACGAGCACCTCACCGAACTCCTTGCGGTCCTCCGCCAGGTCGATCGCCTCGGGCGACGTGCCGACGATCGGCACACCGGCGTCCTGCAGTCGCTGCGCGAGACCGAGCGGCGTCTGCCCACCGAGCTGGCAGAGGACACCGACGACACCGGGTCCGCCCTCGCCCGACTCCTTCTCCGCCAGGTACACCTCGAGCACGTCCTCGAACGTGAGCGGCTCGAAGTACAGACGATCCGCCGTGTCGTAGTCGGTGGAGACGGTCTCGGGGTTGCAGTTCACCATCACGGTCTCGTAGCCGGCGGCCGAGAGCGTCGTGGCCGCGTGCACGCACGAGTAGTCGAACTCGATGCCCTGGCCGATGCGGTTGGGACCGGAGCCCAGGATGAGCACCTTGCCGAGCGTGGTCTGCGGGGCCACCTCGGTCTCCGCGCCGGGATCGAGCTCGTAGGTGGAGTAGTGGTACGGCGTCTTCGCCTCGAACTCCGCGGCGCACGTGTCGACGGTCTTGAACACGGGCCGCACTCCCAGCCGGTGGCGCAGCGAGCGCACCCCGTCCTCCCCCGCGAGCTCGGGACGCAGTGCCGCGATCTGCCGATCGGACAGGCCCGAGTGCTTCGCCCGACGCAGCAGGTTCTCGTCGAGGACGGGAGCGTCGAGCAGCCGGGTCCGCAGTTCCACCAGACCGGCGATCTCGTCGATGAACCACGGGTCGATACCGGACGCGGCGGCGACCTCCTCGACGGTGCCGCCGAGGCGCAGTGCCAACTCGGCGTCGTAGATGCGTCCCTCGGTGGGAACCTTCAGGTCGGCGAGCACCGCCTGCAGATCGTGCGCCCGGTCCCCTGCCAGCACCTCGTCCGACGTGGTCCAGAATCCGGTGGCCTTGGTCTCGAGCGACCGCAGCACCTTGCCGAGCGCCTCGGTGAAGTTGCGGCCCAGGCTCATCGCCTCGCCGACCGACTTCATCGTCGTCGTGAGGGTGGCGTCGGCGCCCGGGAACTTCTCGAACGCGAAGCGCGGCGCCTTGACGACGACGTAGTCCAACGTCGGCTCGAAACAGGCCGGTGTCTCGCCCGTGATGTCGTTGACGATCTCGTCGAGGCTGTACCCCACCGCGAGCTTCGCCGCGATCTTGGCGATCGGGAATCCCGTCGCCTTCGAGGCGAGTGCACTCGACCGCGAGACGCGCGGGTTCATCTCGATGACGATCAGACGACCGTCCTTCGGATCGATCGCGAACTGGATGTTGCATCCGCCCGTGTCGACGCCGACCTCGCGGAGGATGGCGATGCCCAGATCGCGCATCTTCTGGTACTCGCGGTCGGTGAGCGTCATCGCCGGAGCGACCGTCATGGAGTCGCCCGTGTGCACACCCATCGGGTCGACGTTCTCGATCGAACACACGATCACCACGTTGTCGCGGTTGTCGCGCATCAGCTCGAGCTCGTACTCCTTCCATCCGTAGATGGACTCCTCGATGAGCACGTTCGCAGACGGCGACGCGGCCAGTCCGCCGCCGGCGAGACGCTCGAGATCCTCGGTCGTGTACGCCATGCCGGAGCCGAGCCCGCCCATGGTGAAGCTGGGCCGGATGACGACGGGCAGGCCGAGTTCGGCAACGGTGTCGTGCACCTCGGCCATCGTGTAACAGACACGCGACCGGGCACTCTCGCCGCCGACCTTCGCGACGATGTCCTTGAACTTCTGGCGATCCTCACCACGCTGGATCGCCTCGAAGTCGGCTCCGATGAGCTCGACGTCGTACTTCTCGAGGATCCCCTGCTCGTGCAGCGCCACCGCGCAGTTGAGCGCCGTCTGGCCGCCGAGGGTGGCGAGCACCGCATCGATGGGATGGCCCTCGGCCTTCTCCTTCGCGATGACCTTCTCGACGAACTCCGCCGTGATGGGTTCGACGTAGGTGGAGTCCGCGAACTCGGGGTCCGTCATGATCGTCGCCGGGTTCGAGTTCACGAGGCTGACCCGCAGGCCCTCCTCGCGGAGCACACGGCAGGCCTGCGTTCCGGAGTAGTCGAACTCGCATGCCTGACCGATGACGATCGGTCCGGATCCGATGACCAGGATGTGCTGGAGGTCTGTGCGCCGTGGCATTACTGGCCGGCTTTCTTGTCGAGGAGCTGCAGGAAACGGTCGAAGAGGTACTCGGCGTCGTGCGGACCGGCCGCGGCCTCGGGGTGGTACTGCACCGAGAACGCCGAGTCGTCGAGCAGGCGGACACCTTCGACGGTGCCGTCGTTCGCGCACGTGTGGCTGACGATCGCCCGGCCGAACGGGGTGTCGAACTCCTCGCCGGCTTCGCCCTCGAGTGCGAACCCGTGGTTCTGGGCCGTGATGGAGATGCGGCCCGTGCCGTGTTCGATCACCGGGATGTTCATGCCGCGGTGACCGAAGGTCATCTTGTAGGTGCAGCGGCCGAGGGCGCGGCCGAGGATCTGGTTGCCGAAGCAGATGCCGAACAGCGGGGTGCCGTCGCCGAGCACCTGCTCGGTCAGCCGCACCACGGAGTCCGCGGTGGCCGGGTCGCCCGGTCCGTTGGACAGGAACACGCCGTCCGCGCCGAGTGCCCGCACCTGGTCGATGTCGGCGTTCGCCGGGACCACGTGGACCCGGATTCCCCGCTGCGCGAACATGCGCGGCGTGTTCGACTTGATGCCGAGGTCGACCGCGACGACCGAGTACCGGGGCTCGCCCTCGGGGTCGACCGTGTAACCCTCGGTCGTGCTCACCTCGCCCGCCAGGTCCGCACCCACCATGCTCGGCTGGCTGCGCACGGTCTCGATCAGCGCGTCGACGTCGGTGAGGGCCTCGCCGGAGAAGATGCCGGCCTTCATCGACCCGCGGGTGCGCAGGTGCCGCACCAGCGCGCGGGTGTCGATCTCGGCGATGCCGACGACGTCCTGCCGCGCCATCTCCTCGCCCAGGGTGCCGGTCGAGCGCCAGCTCGAGCTGCGGCGGCTGGGGTCGCGGACAGCGAACCCGGCGACCCACATACGGGAGTCGTCGGCGTCGCCGGTGCGTCCGACGGACTCGTTGTCCTCACCGTTCCAGCCGGTGTTGCCGATCTGCGGGGCCGTGGCCACCACGATCTGGCGGTGGTAGCTCGGATCGGTCAGCGTCTCCTGGTAGCCGGTCATGCCGGTGCAGAACACCGCCTCGCCCAGGGTCGAACCCCGGGCTCCGAACGCGGTGCCACGGAAGATGCGCCCGTCCTCGAGGACCAGTGCCGCGGCGTCCTGGGTGCTCACGCGGTCTCCTTCTCGTCACTGCTCGTGTCGTCCACCCACTGCGGGTAGACCGTCTTGTCGTCGGCTCGGAAGCCGGTGTCGATCTCGGTGCCGGTGGGCAGTTCCCAGCGGACGACCAGCAGGCCGTCCCTGGTCATGACCTTGCCGGCGAGGCCACGTTCGGTCCGCACGGCGCGGAGCGAGTCGGCGGGCATCCAGATGTCGGACTCCCCCGTGCGCTCGAGCAGGATGCCCGTCTCGTAGCGCGTCAGCGTTCCGGTGGCGCGATGGCCCATGTCGCCCACGGCGATCCGGTTCTGCCAGCTCGGGGCCAACGTCGATCCCACGTACAGACCTGTGCAGGCCGGGGTGACGACGGCGCCGAGCTGTTCCGGCACGGCCGGGAGGGTTCCGATCGCGTCGGCCTGACGCTTCTGACGGTTCTTCCAGCCCCAGATGATCAGGCCGATCATGGCGACCCAGAACACGAGGAAGCCGACCACCAACAGCACTCTGTCCATCTAGTTCATCCCTCCCGATGGCGCGGCCGCGACTCCGTCGCGGCTGGTGATCCGTCCGCGCAGCAGCGTCGCGGTGACCTTCGCGGGCAGCTCGAGCGACTCGTACGGGGTATTGGCGGACAGCGAGGCCAGATCCCTCGGGACGACGGTCCACCGGACGTCCGGATCGACGATCGTCAGGTTGGCGGGCTCTCCGACCGCGATGGGCCGACCCTGGTCGGTGAGCCCGACGATCTCCGCCGGTCGCTCGCTCATGACCCGTGCGACGCCGCGCCAGTCGAGCAGACCGGTCTCCACCATGGTCGTGACGATCACCGACAGGGCGGTCTCGAGGCCGAGCATGCCGGGCCGGGCCTGCGAGAACTCGCAGCACTTGTCCTGCTCGGCGTGCGGCGCGTGATCGGTGGCCACGCAGTCCACGACACCCGAGGCCAACGCCGCGCGGAGTGCCTGGACGTCGGAGGCCTCCCGCAGCGGCGGGTTCACCTTGTTCACGGCGTCGTAGGTCTCGAGACGCGAGTCGTCCAGGAACAGATGGTGCGGTGTCACCTCGGCCGTGATGGCGATGCCCTGCTTCTTCGCCCAGTCGAGGAGCTCCACGGTGCCGGCGGTGGAGGCGTGGCAGATGTGGACGCGGCTGCGCGCGTCCCGCGCGAGGATCGCGTCGCGGGCGACGATGGACTCCTCCGCGGACCGGGGCCATCCGGTGAGACCCAGGCGCGCCGCGGTCGGACCCTCGTGTGCGACGGCACCTTCGGTGAGCCGCGGCTCCTCGGCGTGCTGGGCGATGAGCACTCCCAGGCCGGCCGCGTACTCGAGGGCACGGCGCATCAGCAGTGGGTCGGCGACGCAGTGACCGTCGTCCGAGAACATCCGGACCGCACCGACACCGGCGTTCATGGTGGCCATCTCCGCCAGGGCCTTGCCCTGCAGGCCCACGGTGACGGCGCCGACGGGGTGGACGTCGACCAGCCCGACCTCCTGTCCGCGACGCCACACGTGGTCGGTGACCACCACGGAGTCCGCGACCGGAGAGGTGTTCGCCATCGCGAAGACGGCGGTGTATCCGCCGAGAGCTGCTGCGGCGGAACCGGTCTCGATGGTCTCGGTGTCCTCGCGGCCCGGCTCCCGGACATGGGTGTGCAGATCGACGAAGCCGGGCAACAGAACGCCACCGGCACCGTCCACGATCTCGGCACCCTCGGGAACGGTGACGTCCGCGCCGATCGCGTCGATGACACCGCCCGACACCACCACGTCCACGGGATCACCCTCGCCGTAGGGGCGCACCGAGCGCAGCACCACGGTCCCGGTCATCGCGCGAGTCCCGGTGTCGGATCGGACCCGATGAGCAGGCGGAACAGCACTGCCATACGCACGTGCACTCCATTCTGGACTTGTTGCAGGACCGCGGTCTCGGGTGCGTCGGCGACCGAGAAGCCGATCTCCATGCCGCGGAGCATCGGACCGGGGTGCAGCACCACCGCGTGGTCGGGAAGCAGATCGAACCGCTTCTGCGACAACCCGTATCCGATGGAGTACTCCCGCGCCGACGGGAAGAAGCCACCGTTCATGCGTTCGGCCTGGACGCGCAGCATCATGACGGCGTCGAGCGCCGGCAGTTCGGAGTCGAGCGACGGTGCCACGGTGACGGGCCAGGTCTCGATGCCGACCGGCAGCAGAGTGCGCGGCGCGACGACCACCACCTCGGCACCGAGCGTGGCCAGCAGGAACGCGTTGGACCGGGCGACGCGGCTGTGCAGGACGTCACCGACGATGGCGATGCGGCGGCCCTCGATTCCGCCGAGACGCTGGCGCAGCGTCAGCGCGTCGAGCAGCGCCTGGGTGGGATGCTCGTGCGTGCCGTCCCCGGCGTTGATCACGGCCGGACCCGAGCCGTCGGACAGGGCCGTCCACTGGGCGATGCGGTGCGCCGCACCGGACGCGGGGTGCCGCACGATCAGGGCGTCCGCGCCGGCCGCTCGCAGCGTGAGGGCGGTGTCGCGCAGCGACTCGCCCTTCGACGCGGAGGAGCTGCTCGCGCTGACGTTGACGACGTCCGCGCTCATCCACTTGCCCGCGACCTCGAACGACACCCGGGTGCGCGTCGAGTTCTCGTAGAAGACGGTCATGACCGTCTTGCCGCGCAGGGTGGGGAGTTTGCGGACGTCACGGCCGAGCAGCGCCTGCTCGAAGCGCTCCGCCTCGTCCAGGATGTCGGTGGCGTCGTCGCGGCTCAGGTCCATCGTCGACAGCAGGTGCCGGGCACTCACGAGAGCTCCACCCCGTCTCGACCGTCGTGCTCGTCGAGCAGCACCGAGACGTCCTCGGTGCGCGCGGTCGGCACGTTCTTGCCCACGTAGTCCGCGCGGAGCGGGAGTTCGCGGTGGCCGCGGTCGATGAGCACCGCGAGCTGCACGGCCCGCGGACGCCCGAGATCGCGGAGAGCGTCGAGCGCGGCGCGCACCGATCGGCCGGAGAACAGCACGTCGTCGACGATCACGACGAGGGCGCCGTCCACACCGGTGTCGGGCATCGAGGTGCGCTCGAGCGCGCGATGGGGCTTGCTGCGCAGATCGTCGCGGTAGAGCGTGATGTCGAGAGAGCCGACCGGCGGGCGGAGTCCGGAGTACTCCTCGATCCGCGCCGCGAGGCGCGTGGCGAGAGTGGAACCGCGAGTGGGGATACCCACGAGAACCAGCGGAGCGGCGTCGGCCGAGCCGAACGCGGTCTTCTCGATGATCTGGTGGGCCATCCGGGCGATGGTGCGGCCGACGTCCGCCGACGACAACAGCTCGCGGGACTGGCCTGCTGGACCGGGGGTACCGGGCTCGTCTGAGGACACGAGAACAGGTGACCTCCTTCTCCGCCTCACTGGACGGATCGTTAAAGGATGTCTGACGCGGTGACTATACCAACCACGCCGGGCTCGAACTCAGCTCGAGGCGGGCGGTACGGCGTCGTCGGCGGTGTTCTCCGTCACGGGCCGGCTCTGCGCCGCCGGACGCGCCGCCGCGGCGGCGCGCACCTGGGGTGCGACGAGCACGATCTGGCCCAGCACCCCGTTGACGAAGGACGGCGAGTCGTCGGTGGAGAGTTGCTTGGCCAGCTCGACCGCCTCGTCGACGGCCACCACCGGCGGGACGTCGACCGCGTTGAGCAGTTCCCACACCGCGACGCGCAGGATCGCGCGGTCGACGGCGGGGAGACGATCGAGAGTCCACTGGTGCAGGTGATCCCCGATGACCGAGTCGACGCGGTCGAGGTTCTCGGCCACTCCGGTCACGAGAGTCGTGGTGTACGCGTTGACCGGCGCCACCGTCTCCTCGTGAGCGGACAGCTCGCCGCGCTCGTTCGCGAGCACCACGGGATCGAGATCCCGAGCCTCGGCCTCGAAGAGGAAGTCGACGGCGCGCTTACGCGCCTTGTGCCGTGCTCCGAGCTTCTTCGCCGCCGGCTTTCCCGGTGCGGCAGGGTTCTTGGAAGGCTCGCTCACTCAGGAATTCACGCGCCCGAGGTAGTTGCCGTCGCGGGAGTCCACCTTGAGCTTGTCGCCGGTGTTGATGAAGAGCGGCACGTTGATCTCGGCACCCGTCTCGAGGGTCGCCGGCTTGGTGCCACCGGTGGAGCGGTCGCCCTGCAGACCCGGATCGGTGTGCTGGACGATCAGCTCGACCGTGACCGGCAACTCGACGTACAGCGGCAGACCCTCGTGCATCGCCACCTGGACCTTCATGTTCTCGAGCAGGAAGCGCGAGACCTCGCCGATGGTCGCCTCGGCGACGGAGATCTGGTCGAAGGTGTCGCCGTCCATGAAGACGTAGTCCGAACCGTCGTGGTAGAGGTACGTCATGTCGCGTCGGTCGACCGTCGCGGTCTCGACCTTGACGCCCGCGTTGAAGGTCTTGTCGACGACCTTGCCCGACGTGACGTTCTTGAGCTTGGTGCGCACGAAGGCCGGTCCCTTACCAGGCTTGACGTGCTGGAACTCGATGATGGACCACAACTGGTTCTCGATGTTGAGAACGAGTCCGTTCTTGAAATCACTGGTGGAAGCCACTTGCTTCGCGTCTCCTCGTCGACTGTCGTCTCGGTCTCTCGGTACCCGGACGCCGCGCACGGCCTCCGGGCCTGACAAGCACTGGTCGGCAGGCCCTCGCCTACAGAACGGTGAACTCTTTGCTGGTGAGCGTCAGCAGTTCCGGCTCGTTCTCTCGAACGATGAGCGTGTCCTCGATCCGTACGCCTCCGCGACCGGAGAAGTACACGCCGGGCTCGACTGTCACCGCAGCACCGCAGAGCAGTGTACCGGTGCCGGTGGCACCGATTCCCGGCGCTTCGTGGATCTCGAGTCCCACGCCGTGGCCGAGTCCGTGCAGGAACTTGTCCCCGTGCCCCGCGTCCACGATGACCGAGCGAGCCGCTCCGTCCACCGCCTGCACGTCGGCGCCGGGGAGGACGGCGGCGCGTCCGGCGGCCTGGGACTGTTCGACGAGGGCGTACAGCTCGCGCTGCCAGTCCGCAGGGGTGCCCAACACGTAGGTACGCGTCATGTCGGAGTGGTACCCGTCCACCTCCGCGCCGAAGTCCAGCTTCACCAGGTCACCCTGCTCGAGCACCGCACCGGTGGGGCGGTGGTGCGGCACCGCCGAGTGTGCGCCCGCGGCCACGATGGTCTCGAACGAGATGGCGTGCGCTCCCAGCTCGAGCATGAGGAACTCCAGATCGATCGCGACCTGCTTCTCGGTCCGGCCGGCGCTGATGCCGCCCCGCTCGATCAACGCGGCCAGCGCGGCGTCGGCGACACCGCAGGCGCGTCGCAGCGCGTCGATCTCGCTCTCGTCCTTGATCATCCGCAGCTTCTCCACCAGGCGCGGCATGCGCTGGAGCGAGAGCGAGGACGCGGCGTCGGACCATGCCTGATGCTCGTCGACGGACACGACGTGCGATTCGAATCCGACGGTCTGCCCGCCTCGCGCACCGCCGGCGTCCTGCAGCAGGCGAACAGGGCCCGCGCGGTCGATCACCGCCGCGAGGTCGGGCACCTGCTCGGCCACCTGCGTCACGTACCGACCGTCGGTGCACACCACGGTGCCGGACTCGTCGGAGGCGGAGTCGTGCGCACTCAGCAGCAGCGCGGCATTGGAACCGGTGAACCCCGTGAGGTACCGGACGTTGAGCAGATCGGTCACCAGGAGCGCGTCGGCCTCCCGGTCGCGGACGAGTTCTCTGAGAGCGTCGCGCCGTGCGGCGCGGTCGGAGGACGGCATCTCTCGAACCTACCGCCGCCGTCACCGACGGCCGGCGACACCGGTCCGCCCGACGACACCGCACCCGGATATGTGGGCAGAAGCACACGCGACCGACCGGGGTGATTACTGTGTGCAGCATGACTGGGTGGGTGGTTCGCGGTGTGGGGATGGCGCTGGTTCATGTGGTGGCACGAGTGCTGCTCGCGCTGGCGGTCTCCGCCTGGCCCGCGCAAGGGTCCGTGTTGCGCATGATCACGCTGGCCGCCGTCGTTCTCGTGGCCGTCGTGTGGGGCGGAATCGACGGGATCAACGCGCACCGCCGCGGTGACCACGGCGAGGGCCGGACCGATTTCACGATGCTGTGGCTGAAGGCGTCGGTCGTGGCCGGTGTTCTCGCCGGGCTCGTCTGCTGGGTGTTCTCGGCGGTGGCGAACCTCGCGGTGAGCAGCAACTCCCTCTTCTTCGAGGTCACCTCCGGCGCGGCGTTCACGATTCTGCTCGTCTTCATCCCCACGGTCATCGCCGTCACGGTGGGCCGCTGGCTGGCCGGACGCGGCGACGACAAGCAGGAGGACCTGCGGCCGGGCAAGAAGGAGGACGCGACCGAGCGCGACCGCGTCACCTCCGGAGCACCCGCACGGGGCGAGTCGGACGCCGACACCGAGGTCTTCGCGCCGGTCCGGGACTCCGATCCGCGCCCGAACCTCGCGAAGGGCGACCGCTCCTCCTGACCGACCCCGTCGTCAGAGGAAGATCGACGACCCCGTCGTCGGCTCCTCACGCGCCACCGCGGAGTACGCGGCGGCCAGCAGCGCCGGATCCGGTCCTTCGAGGCGGCCCGGCTTGGCCAGTCCGTCCAGCACGACGAAGCGCAGCAGCCCGTTGCGGTTCTTCTTGTCCGTCTGCATGCCCGACAGTAGATGGGCGAACGCGTCCGCGTCGTAACTGACGGGCAGTCCCACCGCCTGCAGGATGCTGCGGTGCCGGTCGGCGACATCGTCCGACAGTCGCCCCGCGAGACGTCCGAGCTCGGCGGCGAACACCAGACCCACGGAGACCGCGGCGCCGTGGCGCCACTTGTACTTCTCGCGGCGCTCGATCGCGTGTCCCAGGGTGTGGCCGTAGTTCAGGATCTCGCGAAGATCGGACTCCCGGAGATCGGCCGCGACGACCCGAGCCTTCACCTCGATGGAGCGCCGGATCAGCTCGGGCAACACCTCGCCCGTCGGGTCCAGCGCGGCAGCGGGATCCGCCTCGATGAGGTCGAGAATGACCGGGTCGGCGATGAATCCGGTCTTGATCACCTCGGCGAGCCCGGCCACGATCTCGTTGTGCGGCACCGTCTCGAGGGTCGCCAGGTCCACCAGGACGGCGGCAGGCTCGTGGAAGGCACCGACGAGGTTCTTCCCGGCGTCGGTGTTGATGCCGGTCTTGCCTCCCACGGCCGCGTCGACCATGGCGAGCAGCGTGGTGGGCACGTGCACGATGCGGACGCCGCGCATCCAGGTGGCCGCGACGAAGCCGGCGAGATCGGTGGCCGCGCCGCCGCCCAGGCTGACCACGGCGTCGCTCCGCGTCAGACCGATGCGGCCGAGCACCTCCCAACAGAAGCCGGCGACGGCCAGTTCCTTGCCGTCCTCGGCATCGGGGATCTCGATGCGGTGTGCGTCGATCCCGTTGTCCGCCAGTGCTGCTCGGACGGCCTCAGCGGTCTCGGCGAGCGGAGGCTGATGGAAGATCGCGACGGTGCGCGTGCCCGCGAGCTGCTCCACCAGGTCGGTGAGCAGACCGCGACCGATGATCACGGGGTACGGGTTCGCCGTCCGGACGTCGATACGAACAGGTTCTGTCACGAGAGCGTCTCCTGTGCTGGGGGTGGATCCTGCGGTGGTCGGGTACGGCCGGTCCGTGGTGCCGACTGCCGCGGCAACGGTCCCGGATCGGTGGGGATCGGACGTCCGCCCTTGCGCCGGATCCGGCGCCGCGGCGAGGTCCGCTGCGGTGGTGCGGCCGGCGCGGGGACGCGGTCGGCGGGAGCGACGCCGAGACGGCCGAGCACAGCGGTGACGACGCGAGCAGGGCTGCGGCCGTCCGTGCGGACACGGATGGTGGACACCTCGCGGTACAGGGGTCGCCGAGTGCGCATCAGTTCGCGGTACTTCGCCCGCGGGTCCGAGCCGGCCAAGAGGGGTCGCGAAGCGTTGGCAGTGGTCGCACCGGTGCGCCGGAGGCCCTCGCCGACACTGATCTCGAGGTAGACGACGGTGTGACCGCGGAGCGCCGCACGAGTGCGCGAGGACAGGATCGCCCCACCGCCCAGGGACACGATGCCCGGATACGTGCGCAGCGCATCGAGCACGATGCGCTCCTCGATGGCACGGAACTCCGCCTCACCGCTCTCGGCGAAGATCTGCGGGATGGTGCGGCCGGTGTCCTTCTCGATGGCCACGTCCGTGTCGTACACCTGCGTGCCCAGGGCCTGAGCCAGCCGTCGGCCGATGGTGGACTTCCCGGCGCCGGGTGGCCCGATCAGCACCGCGCGCGGCGGACCGGAAACCTCCCCGGCCTCACCGGTCTCCCCCGACCGGCCTCCGGCCTGCCCGGCATCCTGCGACCGGCCTCCGGCCTGCCCGGTCATCGCGGCGGACGGGCTTGCGCGTTCTCCACGTAGCGGCGCACGTTGCCGGCGGTCTCGGCGACGGAGTCGCCTCCGAACTTCTCCAGCGTGGCGCGGGCGAGCACCAGAGCCACCATGGTCTCCGCGACGACCCCCGCGGCCGGCACGGCGCAGACGTCGCTGCGCTGGTGGATGGCCACCGCACCCTCGCCGGTGGACATGTCCACCGTCGCCAGGGCACGCGGAACCGTGGAGATGGGCTTCATGGCCGCGCGCACCCGCAGCGGGGCGCCGTTGGTCATGCCGCCCTCGATGCCGCCGGCGCGGTTGGTGGTGCGGACGATCCCGTCCGGGCCGGGGAGGATCTCGTCGTGGGCGGCGCTGCCGCGGCGGCGTGCGGTCTCGAACCCGTCGCCGACCTCGACACCCTTGATGGCCTGGATGCCCATGAGTGCCGCGGCGAGCTGCGCGTCGAGCTTGCTGTCGCCGGTGACGAACGAGCCGAGTCCCACGGGAAGGCCGTGGACGACCACCTCGACGATGCCGCCGAGGGTGTCCCCGTCGCGCTTGGCCGCTTCGATCTCGGTGATCATGGACTGCTCGGCCACGGCGTCGAACGCCCGCACGGGGCTGGCGTCGATCGCCTCGATGTCTCCCGCCGACGGCTCCGGGCCCTCGTACGGGTCGGACGCGCCGATCGAGATGACGTGCGACAGGACGTCGACGCCGAGGACCTGTTTCAGGAACTGTCGCGCGACGGTGCCGACCGCGACGCGGGCGGCGGTCTCCCGTGCGCTGGCGCGTTCGAGCACGGGCCGGGCGTCGTCGAAGCCGTACTTGAGCATGCCCGAGTAGTCGGCGTGGCCGGGGCGCGGACGGGTCAGGGGCGCATTGCGCGCGAGGTCGGCGAGCACGGCGGGATCGACCGGGTCGGCCGCCATGACGGTCTCCCACTTCGGCCACTCCGTGTTGCCGATCTCGATGGCGACGGGACCGCCGAGCGTCGAGCCGTGCCGGACACCGCCGATGACGGTGACCTTGTCGGCCTCGAACTTCATGCGGGCGCCGCGGCCGTAGCCCAGGCGTCGTCGGGCGAGCTGAGCTCCGATGTCCTCGGAGGTCACCTCGACTCCGGCCACCATGCCCTCGAGAATGGAAACCAGGGCAGGGCCGTGAGATTCTCCGGCAGTGATCCATCGCAACACGGATCGATCTTTTCACGTCCCGGCGTTCACCCACGCCACCAGGGTCGCCGCACACAGAGCGGGTCCGTGCGGAATCCCCGCCGCTCCCCCGGTTCGTCCCGTCATCGCCGCCAGCACCAGCGTCGTCGTCGGTGCCAGCACGGCGGCCACGGTCCACACGGACGGCCCCGAGACCGCGCCCAGTCCCCCGAGTGCGAGACACAGCTTGACGTCGCCGCCTCCGATCGATCCGGGTGACGCCACCGACCCGACGAGGTGGACACCGGCCAGAGCCAGGCCGCCGAGGAGCGCCGACTCGCCCCCACCCTGGTGGGCGGCTGCCAGGAGCACCGCACCCGCGGCGGGCAGCGTCAGATCGTCCGGCAGGCGGTGACGGACCAGGTCGACGAGCGCGACGGCACAGGACCACGCCCCGACCGCGAGGATCGCCACGTCGGTGGTGACCGCGCCGAGCGCGGCACCGACGACGGCGGCCGCGAGCAGGTCGGGCACCGTCGGCGTCACCCACCGACCGACGGTGAGAAGAGCGAGGCAACACAGCGCGGATCCGAGGAGGACGGTCATGCAGTCACGGTGGCACCGGTGACTCCCATGATCCGTGCCGCGGCGACCCGCCCGGGGACGACGGCGCACCCGGGGATGGTCAGGACTCCCGCATAGCCTGTTCCATCGCAGCACGCGGGGCAGGCCTACCGGTGAACTGCTCCACCTGACCGAATGCCTGGTGCAGCAGCATCGCGAGGCCGCCGACGACGACGCCACCGGACTCCTCGACCGCGGCGGCCAGCGGCGTGGGCCACGGGTGGTAGATCGCGTCCATCAGCACGCGCGTCCCGCGCAGTGCGTCGATCATCGCAGCGCCGCCCTCGGGCGGGACGGTGGACACCACGGCTGCCGCGTCCGCGACCGCTCGCGGCAGCGCGTCGTCGTCCGGTGCACTCCACCGGGCGGTGAGACCGGCGTCGCGCGCACAGACCAGAGCTCCCTCCGCCCGCTCCTCGTCCCGCGAGACGACGGTGACCGCATTCGCCCCGAGATCACGCAGAGCGACGAGCGCCGGGCGGGACGTTCCGCCCGCCCCGACGACGACCACCGACGCTCCCGACAGGTCACGGACACCGACCGTGCCGAGGGCGCCCGTGACACCGTCGACGTCGGTGCAGTCGGCGCGCCAGCCCGAGTCGGTGCGTACCAGGGTGTTCGCCGAGCCCACAGCGATTGCGCGCTGCGTTCGTTCGGTCGCACAGGCCAGAGCCGCGAACTTGCCCGGCATCGTCACCGACAGTCCCACCCACTCGGGTCCGAGGCCGTCCACGAACTCCGGAAGCCGTTCCGCGGTGCACTCCACCCGCTCGTAGGTCCACCCGGTGAGCCCGAGCTCCCGGTACGCCGCCGCGTGCAGGATCGGTGAACGCGAGTGCGCCACCGGCGACCCCAGAACGGCCGCGCGCCTCGTCGACGAGGCGTCGGAGACGGACGTCACCGGCCGCTGTCGAGGAACCCGCCCTCGACCTTCGTGATGTTGTCCAGGTGCACCTGGTAGTCGTCGGTGAAGAGCGTCTCACCGGCCGCGTTGATGGTGACGAAGTAGAGCCAGTTGCCGGGCTCGGGAGCCTCGGCAGCCTGCACCGCTGCCACACCGGGAGAGCAGATCGGCGTCGCCGGCAGACCCTCCTTGGCGTACGTGTTCCACGGCGTGACGTTCGCACGGTCGGCGTCGGTGGTGGCCACCTCGGTGGTGTCCAGCGAGTAGTTGACCGTCGAGTCGAATTCCAGACGCTGCCCGATGGCGAGACGGTTGAGGATGACGCGCGCCACCTTGGCGAAGTCCTGCGGCAACGCCTCGCGCTCGATGAGGGACGACGCCACGAGCACCTGGTACGGGTCGAGACCCGAGGAGGCGCCTGCCTCCAGTAGACCGGTGTCCTCGTAGATCGCAGCACTCTCGGACACGAGTTGACGCAGGATGTCCGTCGGTGCGGCGCTGGGGTCGAAGTTGAACGTGCCCGCGGCGATGAGCCCCTCGAGCTGACGATCGCGATCCGGCACCTGCCGCACCGCGTCGGTCGCCCAGTCGGCGACACCGAGTGCGGAAGGATCGTCCCCCGCACCCGCGAGGTTCAGGTCGTCGTATGTCACGCACGGAAGACCCTCTCCGACAGCACAACTGGCCTCGGAGATCAGCGTGTAGATGCCCTTGCGGACGGCGCCGGTGTTGACGTCGGTCGAGTCGTGCAGCTGACGGCCCTCGGCGATCTGGATCTGGCCCACTCGCGATGCCGGGTCCACCAGTGCGGAGACGGCGTCGGCCGCCGCCATCTGCGAGCGCATCCGATAGAAACCGGGCTGCACGGAGGTCATCGCGGTGTTCTGGACCGCGGCCTCGTAGAAGGCCGCCGAGCTGGCGGTGACGTCCTTGTCCGCCATCTCGGTCGCGATCTCCTGCGCGGTGTCGCCCGAGGCGACCTGCACCACCACGGCGTCGCCGCCGGGACCCGGGTAGTCCTCCGCGACCGCGGCCCCGCCGCCGGTGAACTTCGACACTCCCCACACACCTCCGACGGCCACGAGGCCGACCAGGACCAGCACACCGAGTCCGCCGATGATGCGCGAGCGACGTTTGCGACCGGCCGCGGCGCGGTCGCGGCGGGTGTCCGCACGGCTCGCGCGGCTCGGGCGGTCACCGGGACCCGACGCCACTCGCGCAGGACGGGCGCGGCGGTCGTCGGCGAGCGGCTGACGGCGCAGGTCGTCGACCGGGAGATTCAGCTCGTCGGTGTCCCACTCGTCGCGTCGGCCGGGCCGCTGTCCACGACCGTCGTCCGTCACGGGGTCGTCCCCGGTGTGTCCTGCTCCGGACCGTGATTCTCGGGCACCGTTGCCCCCTCCTCGTTCGCCTGGGCGACCATCTCTCGCGCCAGGACACTGCGGCGCTCGTCGAGCCACCCTTGCAGGATGGCGACCGCCGCCGCCTGGTCGATCATCGACCGTTGGTCTCTCGCGCGGACGCCGCTGTCTCGAAGACCACGCGCGGCACTCACCGTAGTCAAGCGTTCGTCGGACAGCCGCACCGGCACGCCGGGCAGCGCACGGTGCAGGACTCGGGCGAAACGGACAGCCAGCGTGGCGGCGGTTCCGCGCTCGCCGCGCAGAGTGCGCGGTAGACCGACGATGATCTCGACGGCCTCGTACTCCTCGGCGAGCGCGACGATCCGCTGGACGTCGGCCGAGTCGGTGTGTGTCTTCGCCGCGCGCGGGACCGTCTCGACGGGTGTGGCGAGGGTGCCGTCGGGATCGGAGGACGCCACCCCGACGCGCACGCTCCCGACGTCGATCGCGAGCCGCCGCCCCCGCCCCGGGTCGTCGGCGCCCGGCCGGTCGGGCGCGGAGCTGCCGGCGGCCACCGTCAGGAGTTCCCGACGATCTCGGTGACGCGACCGAGCAGAGCCTCGATCGCCGCCGGAATACCCGACGCGTCGGACCCGGCTCCCTGCGCGGTGTCGGCCTTGCCACCGCCGCGGCCGCCGATGCTCGGACCGAAGGCACCCACCAGTTCACCGGCCTTCACGCCGAGTTCCTGCGCGGCCTTGGTCGTCGACACGACGAACGGCACCTTGCCGTCGACGTCTCCGAACAGCGCCACCACCGCGGGCTGCGTGCCGAACCGGCCGCGAACGTCGCCGACGAGGGTGCGCAGATCCGCGGCACCGACGCCGGCCGGCGCGGGCTCCGCGACGACGAGCAGCGACCCGACCCGGCGCGCCGTGTCGACGTAGGACCCGGCGGACGAGAGCACGGCGGCGGCGCGAGTGGCCTCGAGCTCCTTCTCGGCGACGCGGAGCCGTTCGACGAGGTTCTCGATCCGCGCGGGCACCTCGTCGGTGGGCACCTTGAGCGACGAGGCGACACCGGCGAGCAGCGCCCGCTCCTTGGCGAGGTACTTGTACGAGTCGAGGCCGACGAAGGCCTCGACGCGTCGCACGCCCGACCCGACCGACGACTCTCCGAGGAGCGTCACCGGGCCGATCTGCGACGAGTGCTGGACGTGGGTGCCGCCGCACAGTTCCATCGAGAACGGTCCGCCGATCTCCACGACCCGGACCTCGTCGCCGTAGTTCTCACCGAACAGCGCCATCGCCCCCATGGCCTTGGCGTCGTCGAGATCGGTGACGAAGGTGTTGACCGCGAAGTCGGACGCGACGGCGTCGTTGGTGACGGACTCGATGTCCTCGCGCTGCGACTCCGACAACGCACCCTGGTACGTGAAGTCGAATCGCAGGTAGCCGGGCTTGTTCAGCGATCCGGCCTGTACCGCGTTCGGGCCCAGGATCTGGCGGAGTGCGGCGTGCACCATGTGCGTGCCGGAGTGTCCCTGGGTGGCGCCGCGGCGCCACTGCTGGTCGACGTGCGCGGTGACGACGTCGCCCTCGGTGAGCTGCCCCTCGTCGACGGTGACCTTGTGCACCCACACGGTCTTCGCGATCTTCTGCACGTCGCCCACGGTGACACTCAGTCCCGGGCCCGTGAGGGTGCCGATGTCCGCGAGCTGTCCGCCGGACTCGGCGTACAGCGGGCTGCGGTCGAGGATGACCTCGACCTTCTCCCCCGCAGCGGCGGTGGGCACCCGCACGCCCCCGGCGATGATCGCGAGAACCGTTGCCTCGCTGTCCAGCTCGTCGAAACCGGTGAACTCGGTGGGACCACGGTCGACGAACTCCTTGTACACCGTCAGGTCGGTGTGCGCGTGCTTGCGCGACTGCGCATCGGCCTTCGCACGGTTACGCTGCTCCGCCATGAGCGTGCGGAATCCGGCCTCGTCGACCTGCAGGCCCGCCTCGGCCGCCATCTCGAGTGTGAGGTCGATGGGAAAGCCGTACGTGTCGTGCAGGACGAAGGCCTCGTCACCGCTGATGCGGGTGTCGCCGGACGCGGTCACGGCCTGAGCAGCGTTGTCGAAAAGGCGCGATCCGGACGTGAGGGTCGCGAGGAACGCCTTCTCCTCGCCGACGGCGACGGACTCGATGCGCGCGAAGTCCTCGACCAGTTCCGGGTACGACTCGGCCATCGTGTCGCGGACGACCGTGACGAACCGCGCCATCGAGGGGTCCTCGGCACCGAGCAGGCGTGCGCTGCGCACGATCCGGCGCAGCAGACGCCGCAGCACGTAGCCACGGCCGTCGTTGCCCGGCGTCACGCCGTCGGCGATGAGCATGACCGCGGTGCGGGCGTGATCGGCGATGACGCGGAACCGTACGTCCGCGTCGTGGTTCTCCCCGTACCGACGGCCGGACAGTGCCTCGGCCTCGGTGATGACGGGACGGACCAGATCGGTCTCGTAGACGTTGTCGACGTCCTGCAGCAGGAACGCCACGCGCTCGACACCCATACCGGTGTCGATGTTCTTGCGCGGCAACGGCCCCAGGATCTCGAAGTCGTCCTTCGACGTCCCCTGTCCGCGCTCGTTCTGCATGAACACGAGATTCCAGATCTCGATGTAGCGGTCCTCGTCCGCCTCCGGACCGCCCTCCTTGCCGAACTCGGGTCCGCGGTCGTAGTAGATCTCCGAGCACGGCCCGCAGGGTCCGGGAATGCCCATGGACCAGTAGTTGTCGGCCATGCCTCGGCGCTGGATGCGCTCGTCGGGCAGACCGGCGACGTCCTTCCAGATCTGGATGGCCTCGTCGTCGTCGAGATACGCTGTGGCCCAGATCCTCTCGGGATCGAAGCCGTAGCCACCGTCCTCGACGGACGAGGTGAGCAGTGACCACGCGAAGCCGATGACCTCGCGCTTGAAATAGTCGCCGAACGAGAAGTTGCCGGCCATCTGGAAGAACGTGTTGTGGCGGGTGGTCACGCCCACGTTCTCGATGTCGCCGGTGCGCACACACTTCTGCACACTCACGGCACGCGCGAACGGCGGGGTGCGCTGCCCGAGGAAGTACGGGACGAACTGCACCATGCCGGCATTGATGAACAGCAGATTCGGGTCGTCGAGGACCAGCGAGGCGCTGGGGACGGGGGTGTGTCCCAGCTTCTCGAAATGGTCGAGGAAACGACGGCGAATCTCGTGAGTCTGCACGGAAACACCCTAGCGCGCGAGAGCACGCACGATTCTGCGGAGCTTGCCGACGCGCGTCTCGAGGTCTCGCTCCGCTCCGTGGTTGGTGGGCCGGTAGTAGTCGGCGCCCACCAGCTCGTCCGGCGGGTACTGCTGGGCGAGCACACCGTCGGGGTCGTCGTGCGGAAACTTGTAGCCCACCGCGTTGCCCAGTGAGGCGGCTCCCGTGTAGTGCCCGTCGCGCAGGTGCGGCGGCACGGCGCCTGCCTTCCCCGCCGCGATGTCGGCCATCGCCGCGGACAGCGCGCTGGTGACGGCACCGGACTTCGGTGCGGTGGCGAGGTGGATGGTGGCCTGGGCGAGGGCGAGCCGCGCCTCGGGCATCCCGATCGTCTGCACCGCCTGCGACGCCGCCGTCGCGACCAGCAACGCGGTGGGGTCGGCCATGCCGATGTCCTCGCTGGCGTGCACCACGAGCCTGCGGGCGATGAAGCGTGCGTCCTCACCGGCGGTGATCATCCGGGCGAGGTAGTGCATGGCCGCGTCGACGTCGGAACCGCGGATCGACTTGATGAACGCGCTGATGACGTCGTAGTGCTGGTCACCGTCCCGGTCGTACCGCACCGCGGCTCGGTCGACACTCTTCTCCACGGTCTCGAGATCCACGGTGCCGCCCGCACCCGCAGTGTCGGCGGCCGCCTCGAGCGCTGTCAGACCCCGTCGAGCGTCACCGCCGGCCAGCCGCACGAGGTGTCCGAGCGCCTCGTCGGTCACCGTCACCGACCCGCCGAGACCGCGCTCGTCCGCCAGGGCCCGCGTGAGAACCTCGCGGATGTCGTCGTCGGTGAGCGACCGGAGCTGCAGCACCAGGGACCGTGACAGCAGCGGCGACACGACGGAGAACGACGGGTTCTCCGTCGTCGCGGCGACGAGCAGCACGATCCGGTTCTCGACGGCGGCGAGCAGGGCGTCCTGCTGGGTCTTGGAGAACCGGTGCACCTCGTCGATGAAGAGCACGGTCTGCTCGTTGTTCAGCAGCCGGCGACGCGCCAGGTCGATCACGGCCCGGACGTCCTTGACGCCCGCGGAGAGCGCGGACAGGGCCTCGAACTTGCGGCCGGTGGCACCCGAGATCAGGGACGCGAGCGTGGTCTTGCCGGTGCCGGGTGGGCCGTAGAGCATGACCGACGCTGCCCCGGACCCCTCCACCAGGCGGCGCAGCGGGGCACCCGGGGTGAGGAGGTGGCCCTGGCCCACGACCTCGTCCAACGACCGTGGACGCATCCGCACGGCCAGCGGCGCACCCGGTGTGCTCGCACGCGGGGACGGGACGAACGCGTCCCCGTCGGGAGCAGCGGTGTCGTCGTCGAAGAGGGAGTCGTCGGCGCTCATCGGACGGTCAGGACGCGGCGGCGGGCCACCGCGCCGCGAGTGCCTGCCGGACATCGCCCGCGAAGTCCGCGAGGTCGTGGTGCCCGACGAAGCGCGCGTACTCCGAGAGGATGGACCACCGCGTGGTCAGCGCGGCGGCGCGGGGCACCGAGAGGTGGTGCCGACGCAGTGCGGCGTTGCGGGTGTCGTCGTCGGGGAGGAACCAGTGCGTCGTGAGCCAGGCCCACACCAACTGGGCGTCCAGCAACTTGGCGTGCAGCACGTCGTCGTCGGCGAGGTGCGGCCAGATTCCGACCACCTCGGCGCGCCACGCATCGACCATGGCCTCGGCGCGTTCCGGCGTGAGATCGAGACGGCACAGGCAGCCGGGGTAGGACAGGAGCGTGTAGGCCACGTCGAGAGTGGCGTCCCGGAAGCCTCCCCACTCGTAGTCCAGGAATCGCACGCCCTCGTCGTTGACGATGATGTTGTCCGGGCACAGGTCCGACGGACTGAAGGCGCGGTGTCCGCCGGAACCGAAGAGTTTGGCCGCGCGGGCGACGGCGGCGGCGACCGCGGGCGGCACCTCGATGCCGAGATCCGCGGCGAGCATCGCCGGGACGTCCGACTGGGCCACCGCGACCTGATCGGCCAGCCCGTCCCGAGAATCGGCGACGCCGGCGCGACCGAGGAGCGCCCCGAAATCCTCCTCGCGGCCGAACGTGGCGGCGTGCATCCGCCCGAGTGCCTGGGCCAGAGCCATGAGCGAGTTGGTGACGGACGACGGATCGGGGTTCGCGATCAGACTGGTGAACGGCGCGGCGTCCCCCAGGTCACTGAGGACGAGGAGCCGTTCCTTCAGGTCGTACGCGATGAGGGAGGGACCGGGACGGGTGTGCGTCGCGAGGGCGGTGGCGAACTGGTACGAGACCGCTTCGCGCAGGAACGCCGTGTGGTCTCCGGCGCCGAGACCAGTGCGGGACACCGACTCCGTGGACGTCTCGCGGACCTGCTTGATCACGAGCGTGCGGGGCAACTGGAACGGGTTCTCGGCCACCCGGACACGGATGACCACGGTGCGCCCGCTGCCGCCGAGATCGACCGGGTCGACCAGGGTCACCGATGCTCCCGTGCGTCTGGTGAGGAGTTCTCGTGCTGCTGCCACTGCTTCGGTGACCGGATCTGCCAACATTGCCGTCATCGATTGTCCGACCCACCTCGTTCGTGAACGGGCAGGTCATTCCTCGTTTCCGTACTCGCGTCGGCCCGTGAGGGCCGCCTGTGATGCTGTGTGCGTACTGCCGGAGCAGGATCGGGTTCCCCGCTCCACAGTCGATGAAACGGGCTCGCTGTGCGGTTTCTCGACCCTATCGCACTCTCCCGACAGCTCGGGGGCGCCGCTGGCACCGCGGTGCCCACGAGAGGCAAGATCCGAGGTCAGACGGCTCGGACGATCGGCGCGACGTCGACCGACACGGCGATGCGGCTCCCCGCCGACTCCGTGTAGATGATGCCGCGCAGCGGAGGGACGTCGTCGTAGTCACGGCCCCACGCCACCGTCACGTAGCGCTCGTCCACCCACTGGTCGTTGGTCGGGTCGAAGGCCAGCCACGAGCCGTCCGGTGACCGCACCGCCGCCCAGGCGTGGGTGGCGTCCACACCCACCATGCGTTCCTTGCCCGGCGGCGGTTGAGTCGCGAGGTAGCCGGAGACGTAGCGCGCGGCGAGGCCGTGCGAGCGCAGGCACGCGACGGCGACCCGCGCGAAGTCCTGACACACACCGGTCCGGGCGGCGAGGACGTCCGCGACGGTCGTCGAGATGGTCGTCGACCCCGACAGGTAGGCGAAGTCGGTGTGGATCCGGTGGTTGAGGTCGAACACCGCCTCCACCAACGGGCGGCCCTCGGTCAGCGAGAGCGCGGCGTACTCGTGCACCTCGTCGGTGATCTCCGGTGGCACGAGATCGAGCACGAAGTCGACGTCCAGGGCCCCGTCGACCCCGGTGGGACGAGCACTCTCCCACGCCGTCGTCGCAGCCCGGGTGGTGAGGCGAGCGGGGTCGGGAGGGTCCACGGCGACCAGGGCGCGCGCGGTCACGCACAACCGGTCGTGATCGGTGGTGACGTGGAAGTAGACGTCCTCGTTCCCGAAGAGGTCGACACCGGTGGACCGGTCGGTCGGCGTCGGCGTCACGGTGACGGAGGCGTCGAGACACCGCTGCTCCGAGGTCGAGCGCGGGAAGAGGTGGCCGCGGCCGTACGACGACGACACGGTGCCCTGATAGACGTACTCGGTGCGGTGGGTGATGGCGTACCACCGCGCACCCTCGTGATCGGTCACGACAACACCCGTCCGCCGCCGCGTCCCCACAACGGCTGCGTGCCGCCGGGCAGCGTCAGGTGCGCCGCGGTGATCGACTCGGAGAGGTCGAGCAGATCGGTGTGCACCGACCGGACGACGTCGTCGAACTCCGATCGGGTCCCGGTGGCGTCGACGTCCTCGAGATCGGACGGGTCGACTCGGCGCAGCGTCGCGACGATGCGCTCGAGCGCCCGATCGGTGCGGGAGGTCCCCGTCGATCCGGGCAGCGACGCCAGGTTCACCGCTGCTCGTTCCACCGAGTGGATGACCGAGCGCGGGTTGCCGCCGTCGAAGAGCACGAGCTCGGCCACGGCGCCCACCTCGGGAGCACCGCGATAGCGGCGCCGGTAGGTGACCGACGAGTCGGCGGCGTTCAGCACCGCCCCGAGCACGGCCTGCTCGACGGCCGGTGGGCGTGCGGTGCCCACGGTCTCGGCGAGCAGGGCGGTGATCTGCAGAGCGCGCTCGATGCGCTTGCCCGTGTCCATGAGGAACCAGCCCGGATCGTGCACCATCGACTCGGCCGACAGACCGGCGACGGCGAGCATCGACCCCACGACACGGCTCTGCGTCGACCAGAGCCCCGCCTCGTCGGACACCGGCGACGCCGCACACTCGGCGAGCGCGGTGTCGAGCCGGTTGAACACCGCCCAGGTGTCCTCGCCCAGCTGATCCCGCACCGCGCGGGCACACGTCTGCAACGCCGCCACGGCGTGCGCGAGCGAACCGGTGCGCCGCGTCCGCACCGTCAGCGACCGGAACTCCGCGAGCAGGTCCGACCGCGTGGTCGCGGCGCGGAACCCCGGCGCCGTCGCGGTCACCGCGGTCACCGCGTCGAGCACCACGGCCAGGGCGACGTCCGTGTCGGACCGCGCCTGCTCCCCGAACGGCGTCTCGCCGCGATGATCGCGGACCATCTGGTTCGCGGCCACCAGCAGGCGGGCCGTCGCCTCGGCACGCTCGCCGTAGCGACCCATCCAGTACAGGTCGTCGAGCACACGCGGCGTACTCACCGAGTCGATGACACGGGGACGGCGTCCACCCATCGGACGCGGTGCGTCGACGGCGCTCGACACGTCCGGCTGATCCGACCGGCCGCGACGCTCGGCCAGCACCCACACGTCCTTGGCAGCGGTCGTGGCCATGGGCTCCGACGGCGGATCCGTGACCAACACCTGGGCCAGACCGCCCGTCATCGGGGTGTAGCCCCGGCGCCCGGCCACGTCGAACAGTCGGATGCCGACGGGCCTCGGCAGCACGGCGGCGTCGTGCCGGCGATGACCGACCGGCCCGACGGGCGACGTCGCCAGGTCCGGTATCGCCCGCGCCGCCCACCCCGTCGGGTCCGCCCCGATCCGCCGCACCAGCTCGTCCCGCTCGCGCATGGACAGCGCGGGACCGACGACGCTCTCGTGCGAGCCGATCGCGTACACCACGAGCGAACCGATACGAGAGACGATGTGCGACAGGCCGTGTGGATCCCCCGCCCAGAAGGCCGGGACCGAGTCGAGCAGGGGCTCCTCCCCGAGCAGCGCCCGGCCCAGCTCCGGCAGCCGTCCGAACAGCGCCGCGTTCTCGAGGACGCCGCTGCCGATCGTGTTGACCACGGTGACGGCTCCGCGCCGCGCGACCTCGAGCAGTCCCACGACACCGAGGCGTGACTCGGGGCGCAGGTCGAGCGGATCCACGTAGTCGTCGTCGACACGGCGCACCACGACGTCGACGCGGCGCAGGGTGCCGAGCGAGCGCATCCACAGGGCGCCGTCGCGGACGACCAGATCAGCGGACTCGACCAAGGGGAATCCGAGCACCGAGGCGAGATGCGCCTGGTCGAACGCCGTCTCCGACCAGACACCGGGACTGAGCACCACCACGAGCGGGTTCTCGGCGGCGGCAGGCGCCACCTCGACGAGGGCCACGCGCATCGCACCGACGTAGGTGCTCGCGGGACGGGGCGCCACCCGGCCGAAGACAGCCGGTACCGCACGCGCGACGATCGACCGGTCCGCCAGGGCGTAGCCGGCGCCCGACGGTGCCTGAGTGCGGTCGGAGAGGACTCGGAACTCGCCGTCGGTGCATCGGGCGATGTCCGCCGCGTGGAAGAACAGCTGATGTGGGCCGGGGATGGTGATGCCGTGCGCGGCTCGGAGATAGCCGCGATGCCGGAAGACGATCTCCGGCGGCAGCAGACCGCGGCGAATCAGGGTGCGCTCGCCGTACAGATCGGTGAGCACCGCGTCGAGGATGCGCGAGCGTTGCAGCATGCCGGCCTCGAGCCGGTCCCAGTCCGGCGCCGACACCACCGTCGGCACCACGTCGAGCTCCCACCGCGCACCGGACTGCGTCGACGACGGCGATTCGGACGACGCGTCCGCCGTGTCGTTGTAGGTGATGCCGGAGTCGTCCACCAGACGGCCCACGCGCAACTGTGCGGCGGCGAGATCAGCCGGGGTCACGTCCTCGGCGCCGGGGAGGGCCGCCCAGCGCTCTCGTAGCCGCGGACCACCGTCGACGGCGTTCTCCACGAGGTCGTCGTGGCCGTCCGGACGGATCTCGTCGAGGTACGCCGCGAGCACGGGAGATGTGGCCTCACCCTGCTGCACGCAACTCCCCCTCCGCAGACGACCGGCACCGCGCTCGGCGCACGTCCGCGAGAAATCTACCTGTCCGCCTGTGCCCGAGCCGATCGCCGGTGCAGGGAGAGCACAAAGGTCGCCGCGACGACGATGCCGAGGAGGTTGATACCCAGCTGTCCTGCGGACAGAGCGGCGATGCGCCAGCTCCCCACCGTGGCCGCGACGACGGCGAAACCTGCTGCCGGAACGGTGGTCACGGAGATGAAGACCCCGACCAGGGCGGCCGATTTCGCCGACACGAGCGCGAGCATGCCGGCGGCGCCGGCGAGCAGAGCCACGACGAGAGAGAACGGACCGACCTGGTAGATGAAGTCGACCTGCTGCAGGTCGTCCATCGCCTCCGGTCGGATCCATCCGAGGGCCTCGGCCCCGAACGCCCCCAGCGCCGTGATGACCATCGCGGTCGGGAAACCCACGAGCAGCGCCAGCAACGATCGACGGATCAGTGATCGCTGACGACGCACCAGGCCGACCGACAGCGCTGCCAGCGGACCGAACTCGGGTCCCACCACCATCGCACCGACGATGGTGACCGGCGAGTCGGTCACGACGCCGATGGCCGCCAGCAGCAGCGCGATGGTCAGGAAGGCGACGAACGTCAGGGTGAGGGACGATTCTTCCCGCGTACGTCCGACCAGTTCGTCCCAGACGATCGAGTCGTCCGGGTCACCGGGCGCGTCCTGTTCCGCGGTGCGCGCCGCGTCCGACAGCACCGTCTCCACGGGTTGCATGGTGATGGCTCCGTCGTGGGTCAGGCGCAGCGAACGCAGACCGTCGAGAACCTGATTCGCGCACTCCCGCACGACGACGGCGTCCACGACGTCGCCCTCCGGGCGCACGGCGGCACCGCGCAGAACGACGACGTGAGCGACGCCGGGAGTCTCGTCGAGCACCCGCAGCACCTCGTCGGTCCGGTCCGCCGGACTGACCACCCTGAGGTTCTGCATGCACTCTCCGTCCGCGCGTCGTCGACGCGTGACCGGCGACGCCTCGACCCTAGGTCGTGGGGCCCTCCGACGCGGGCTTCTCGCCCGATGCGCCACCCGGCGTCTGACGAGGAACCGGCTTCGCGTCGATACCCGACTCCTTGCGCTGCGCCGGGGTGATCGGAGCCGGCGCGTCGGTCAGCGGATCGACGCCGCCGCCCGACTTCGGGAATGCGATGACCTCACGGATGGAGTCCACCCCGGCCAGCAGGGCCGTGATGCGGTCCCAACCGAAGGCGATACCACCGTGGGGCGGCGCACCGAAGGCGAAGGCGTCGAGGAGGAAGCCGAACTTCTCCTGCGCCTGCTCCGCGTCGATGCCCATGATCGCGAAGACGCGCTCCTGGATGTCCTTGCGGTGGATACGGATCGAGCCGCCGCCGATCTCGTTGCCGTTGCAGACGATGTCGTACGCGTAGGCCAGGGCGTTGCCGGGGTCGGTGTCGAAGGTGTCCATCGACTCGGGCTTCGGCGAGGTGAAGGCGTGGTGCACGGCGGTCCACGAGCCGGAACCCACGGCGACGTCGCCGCTGGCGGTGGCATCGGACGTCGGCTCGAACAGCGGCGCGTCGACGATCCAGACGAAGGCCCACTCGTTCTCGTCGATGAGGCCCTGCTTGCGGGCGATCTCACCGCGGGCGGCACCGAGCAGTGCGCGCTGCGCCTTGGCGGGGCCGGCCGCGAAGAAGACGCAGTCACCGGGCTTCGCGCCGACGTGGGCGGCGAGTCCGTCGCGCTCGGCGTCCGACAGGTTCTTGGCGACGGGACCACCGAGGGTGCCGTCCTCCTGGACCAGGACGTACGCGAGGCCCTTGGCGCCGCGCTGCTTCGCCCAGTCCTGCCACGCGTCGAGCTGACGACGCGGCTGCGACGCACCGCCGGGCATGACGACGGCGCCGACGTACGGCGCCTGGAAGACGCGGAACGGCGTCCCGGCGAAGTACTCGGTGCACTCCACGAGCTCGACTCCGAAGCGGAGATCGGGCTTGTCGGAACCGAAGCGGCGCATCGCGTCCGCGTAGGTCATGCGCGGGATGGGTGTGGTGATCTCGTGGCCGATCAGGTTCCACAGCGAGGTGAGGATCTCCTCGGCGAGGACGATGACGTCGTCCTGCGTGACGAAGCTCATCTCGACGTCGAGCTGGGTGAACTCCGGCTGCCGGTCGGCGCGGAAGTCCTCGTCCCGGTAGCAGCGGGCGATCTGGTAGTACCGCTCGATGCCGCCGACCATGAGCAACTGCTTGAACAGCTGCGGGCTCTGCGGGAGTGCGTAGAAGCTTCCCGGCTGGAGTCGCGCGGGAACCAGGAAGTCGCGGGCACCCTCGGGGGTCGAGCGTGTCAGCGTGGGCGTCTCCACCTCGACGAATTCGTGGTGGGCCAGGACGGACCGTGCCGCCGCGTTGACCTTCGAGCGCAGTCGGATCGCATGACCGGGTCCGGCGCGACGCAGGTCCAGGTAGCGGTACTTGAGCCGCGCTTCCTCGCCCGGAGTCTCGTCCAGCTGGAACGGCAGCGGCGCGCTCTCGCCCAACACCTCGAGCTCGGTGACGTTCACCTCGACGGCGCCCGTCTGGATCTCGTGGTTCTGGTTGCCCTCGGGGCGGAGCTCGACGATGCCGGTGATCTTGACGCAGAACTCCGACCGCAGGCGGTGCGACTGCTCGGCCGCCGGACCGTCGCGGAACACGGCCTGGACCACTCCGGAGGCGTCACGCAGGTCGATGAAGATGACTCCGCCGTGATCGCGCCGTCGAGCGACCCAACCGGTCAGGGTGACGTGTCGGTCCGCGTGCTCGGCTCGAAGCGAACCGGCGAGGTGCGTGCGCAGCACAGGAGTCCTTCCAGAAGTAGACGAATACAGCTGGTGATCCTACGGACCATTCGAGCCCACCCCGACGCCGGGAGAAACAGCGCTGTGTCGGTGGTGGCCACGTGCGAAGCTGTGAGCCGCACACGCCGACGAAAGTGGTGACTCATGACGTTCGACCCCGACGCCAGGATCGACTCCTCCCGGGTTCGACGGTCCTCCGGTGGCCGCGGCAAGGGCATCGCCGTCGGCGGCGGTCTCGGCGGCATCGTCATCGTGGTGATCACCCTGCTGCTCGGCGGCGACCCGTCGTCGGTGATCGGGCAGCTCGGCGGCGGTGAGGCCACGTCGCAGGACTCGGGCAGCGGCGCCATCGAGAACTGCGACACCGGGGCCGACGCCAACGCGAACGTCGACTGCCGGGTCACGGCCACCGTGAACAGTCTCGATCAGGTGTGGGACGCCGAGCTGGCGGCGCAGACGGGCGTGCCGTACGAGCGCCCCGAGGTCGACATCTTCTCCGGTCAGGTCTCCACCGGGTGCGGCGCCGCGACGTCCGACGTCGGCCCGTTCTACTGCCCCGCCGACTCCACCGCGTACTTCGACACCGGATTCTTCCAGGTGCTCGTCGACCAGTTCGGTTCCAGCGGCGGCCCGCTCGCGCAGGAATACGTCGTGGCCCACGAGTTCGGCCATCACATCCAGAACCAGCTGGGCGACATCGGCCGGGCGCAGGCCGACCCGAACGGACCCGAGTCCGGCGCCGTGCGCACCGAGCTCCAGGCCGATTGTTACGCCGGCGTGTGGGCGAACAAGGCCGACGACGTTCCCGCACCCGGCAGTTCCGAGCCGCTGCTCGATCCGCTCACCGACCAGGACGTGTCCGACGCGTTGTCGGCCGCGTCGTCCGTCGGCGACGACCGGATCCAGCAGGCCTCGACGGGCCGCGTGAACCCGGAGGGCTGGACCCACGGCTCGTCCGACCAGCGACAGGCGTGGTTCGACGCCGGCTACCGCACGGGAGCTGTCGCCGCCTGCAACACCTACGACGCGTCGGATCTGAACGACCCGTCGTCCGTCCGCTGATGTCGTCCCGCTCGGAGCTGCCGGTCTGTGAGACGTGTGGCGTGCAGTTCGACCGCGTCGATCCGGACGAGTGCCCGATCTGCACCGACGAGCGCCAGTACGTCGGACGCGGCGGCCAGCGGTGGACCACCGTCGCCGAGGTGTCGGCGTCGCACCGGACCGTGGTGCGCGAGGAGTACCCGGGCCTGTGGGGCATCGGCACCGAGCCGACCTTCGCGATCGGCCAACGCGCGCTGCTGGTCCCCGGCGACGGCGGAAACCTGCTGTGGGACAGCATCACCACGATCGACGACGCCGCGATCGCCCATGTCACCGAACTGGGCGGCGTGTCGGCCGTCGCTCTGTCCCACCCGCACTACTACAGCGCGATGGTCGAGTGGAGCGAGGCCTTCGGCGACGTACCGATCTACGTGCACGAGTCCGACCGTGCGTGGCTTCCCCGCGCCGGCAACATCCGCACGTGGTCGGGCGACTCCCTGGAGATACTGCCGGGGCGGACGCTGATCAACACCCGGGTGCACTTCGCCGGCGGCTCGGTGCTGCACTGGCCGGGCACCGACGGCCGCGGCGCGCTCTGCACCGGGGACATCATCCAGGTGGTGTCCGACCGCCGATGGGTCTCGTTCATGTACAGCTACCCCAACCTGATCCCCGAACATCCCGACACGATCCGCCGGACGGTCGCCCTCCTCGAGAACGTGGCCTTCGAGCGCATCGTCGGGGCGTGGTGGGACCGGGTCGTCGAGGAGGACGCTCACGGCGCGGTGGTCCGCTCGGCGCGGCGCTACCTCGAGCACATCGGCGTGACCCCCGGCTTCTGACCGACCGGCTCAGAACAGGGTCATCGCTGGTTCCGGAGCGGGTTCCGCGGGAGCTGCCCTGGCCACACGCCGCGCACCGGCCGGATCGAGCCCCGTCAGAGAGTGCTTCTCCCGCAACGGTTCCACCTTGTCGCGGAGCCACTGCTTGTATTCCGGGCTGACGTACGCCCCGCGTCCGTAGAGCACCCGGTAGCGGCGCACGAGAGCCGGATGATGCTCGGCGAGCCAGCTCATGAACCACTCCTTGGTGCTGGACCGCAGATGCATCGGCAGCGCGGTCACACCGGTCGCGCCCGCCTCCTCGAGAGCCGCCATCAGGGCGCCGAGGTGTTTGGGACTGTCGGTCAGGAACGGGATGACTGGCGCGATGAGCACGTGGCACGACAGACCCGCGTCCGTGATGGCCCGGATCATGTCGAGGCGAGCGCGCGGTGACGGCGCCCCCGGCTCGAGGGACTTCTGCAGATCCTCGTCGTGAAAGGCGAGACTGACACTCACCTGTACGTTCACCTGCTGAGCGGCGAGGGTGAGCAGCGGCAGATCCCGTCGCAGCAGCGTGCCCTTGGTCAGAATCGAGAACGAGGTGCCGGACTCGGTGAGCGCCCGGATAATGCCCGGCATGAGCTCGTAGCGACCCTCCGCGCGCTGGTACGGGTCGGTGTTGGTGCCCAGGGCGACCGGGTCACGTTTCCACGAGGCGCGGGCGAGTTCCTTGCGCAGCACCGAGACGATGTTGGTCTTGACCACGATCTGCGAATCGAAGTCGCGGCCCGCATCGAGGTCGAGGTACTCGTGGGTCGGCCGGGCGAAGCAGTAGCGGCACGCGTGCGAGCACCCGCGCGCGGGGTTGATGGTCCAGCGGAACGGCAGCGCCGATTCCTCGGGCACCCGGTTGAGGGCGCTCTTGCAGAGCACCTCGTGGAAGGTGACGCCCTCGAACTCGGGCGTGCGGACCGTGCGGACCAGACCGGCACGCACCAGCCCGGTGCGCTCGAGGCCGGGAAGCGCCCCGTCGGGAGCGTCGAGTGTCTGACCGTCCCACCGCATGACCCCTCCTGTTCTCCGGCGACCCCGGCACACCGATGCCTCGAACACACGATCGATCGACGAATCGCAGACAGTCGAACATCCGTTCTATCGAGGTGTCAACTCTTCGGTAGTGTCGGTCGACATGGCCCTCCTCCCGTCTCCCCCGTCACCTGCTGACGGCGCCCGGTCCGACGATGTCGTCGCCTGGGTCGCCGAGCACCTCGGTGACCTCACCCTCGAAGAGCCCGAGGAGATCCGGGCGGGCGGTCTGCGCGGCGGACAGTCGGCAGCCGACGCCGCTCTCGCGAGCCTGGACATCACGGGCTACGCCCGGTCCCGCAGCACGGTGGAACCGCCGTCGCGGCGCGGGGCGAGTCGCATGTCGCCGTACATCCGGCACGGCCTGCTCACGCTGAGCGAGGTGTGGGACGCGGTGGCGGACGCGCCGACCCGGGACCGGTCTCGTTACCGCGACGAGTTGCTGTGGCAGGAGTACGCCCGCCACCTGTACGCACGGGTGGGCTCGCGCCTGGGGGCGTCACTCACGCGCGAGCAGCCCCGTCCGACCGTCTCGGCGCACGACACCTGGTCCGACGATCCGTGGCCGGCCCGGATGCGCTGCATGGAGTCCGTCGTCGACGAGCTGCACGAGGACGGGTGGCTGGTGAACCAGACGCGCATGTGGCTGGCGTCGCAGTGGGCCGTGCGGGCCGGCGCGACATGGCGGGACGGCGAGGACGAGATGTTCACCCATCTCCTCGACGGCTCGAGGGCGGCCAACCGACTCGGCTGGCAGTGGACCGTCGGTACCGGCAGCGGCAAGGTCTACGGGTTCAGTCGTTGGCAGGTGGAGAAACGCGCACCCAGCCTGTGCCGATCGTGCGCGCTGTCGTCAGCGTGTCCCATTCAGGACTGGCCGACGGCCGCTCTCGGCCCGTCGGTCGACGGACCGAGCCTGGCCACCGGCGACACCCCGGCCGGCCCCGCGGACACCGTGGGTGAGGACGGCGACGAGGTGTGGCTGACGGCGGAGTCGCTCGGCAGCGCGGATCCGGCCCTCGCGGCCGACGACGCCCGCCCCGCGGTGTTCGTGTTCGACGAGCCGCTGCTCCGACGGTTGCGATTGTCCGGCAAGCGACTGGTCTTCCTCGCCGAGACACTCGGCGAGCTCGCCGCCGTCCGGCCTCTCGAGGTACGGCGCGGACGGGTCACCGAGGAGCTCGCCGGACGGCGCCTCGCCGCGACCCACGCCCCGGTACCGGGGTGGGCACGCATCGCGGCCGCCCTCGATCCGGTGGAGGTGCACCCGTGGCCGTGGTTGGTGCGTCCGACCCGATCGTCGGTGCGGTCGTTCAGCGCGTGGCGCCGGGCGTCGGAGCGGGGAGGCCGGAGGCCGGCCGGGAAGTAGGCGGGGAGGGCGGAGCCCGGCCGGGAAGTAGGCGGGGAGGGCGGAGGCCGGCCGGGAAGTAGGCGGGGAGGCCGGAGGCCGGCCGGAAAGTCGGCAGGAGGGCACCAGGTGGATCGGATACGGTCGAGCGCGTGACCGAACCCACGGACCCGTCCGCGTCGATCGAACCGACCGCTCCCACGCTCGAGCCGCTGCTGCGCATCGTGTTGCGCACCGCGGATCCGGTGCAGCTCGGCGACACTCCCGTCGGCGCGGAGTCCGTGGCACCCGTCGTGGGTGGTGTGCTGAGTGGGCCCGGGGTCGAGGCCGTCGTCCGCGCCGTCGGTGCCGAGCACGCCCACGTACGAGCGGACGGATCGACCACGTATTCCACCGACCTGTTGGCCGACGTCGAGTCGGACGACCCGGGCGCCGTGATGCGGTTGACGCTGAACTCCGTCCGTTTCGGATCGGCCGAGGTCGTCGAGGCCCTCGATCGCGGGGAGGACGTGGAGTCCGCGCTCTACTACTTCCGCGGCACCCTCACGGTGTCCACGTCGATCCGGACGCTCGCCTACCTGAACAGGGCCGTGATCGTCACCTCCGGCTCGCGTCAGGGCACCCAGTCCGTGGTCGACGCGTTCCTGGTCACGTAGTCGATGACCACCACCGGTGCCGGGCGTCCCCGGCTCACCACCCGTAAGCGACCGGGAGCCACGGCGCGGGAGGAAATCCTCGACGCGGCGGCGGAGCTGTTCACGACGCGGGGTGTCACCAGCACCTCCACCCGCATGATCGCCGACGCGGTCGGGGTCCGGCAGGCGTCGCTGTACCACCACTTCGCCACCAAGGACGACATGCTCGCGGCGCTGCTGGTGGGGACCGTCGACGCACCCCTGGCCTGTGCGCAGGCGCTGTGTGACGCCGCGGCCGACGCTCCGAGCGCGCTGTATGCCCTGGTGTGGTTCGACGCGGACCAGCTCATGACCTCGCGATGGAACCTCGGCGCCCTGTACCTCGTCCCCGAACTGCGCAGCGTACGGTTCGAACAGTTCCGCACTCGTCGCTCCGACCTCATGGCGCTCTACGCCTCGCTGTCGCGGGACGCTCTCGTCGACATCGGCACGCTGGTGGTCTCCGAGGAACTCACACACCTCCCGTTCCGCATCGTCGAATCGGTGATCAGCGCCCGGTCCGATGCGGAATCGACGCGACACTCCCTCGCGACGCCCGACACGATCGCCGACGCCGCGGTGCGCGTGCTGGGGTGGACGGGCTCGACGGCGTCGCTGCGTGACACGGCCACGACACTGCTCGACGCCGCTCGGCCGATCAGTCGGTGAGAGCCGCGACCTCGGCGTCGGTGAGCACGGTCGCCGGGGCTCGCCCGGACGTGCGGACCACGTCGATCGCCCGATAGAGCGGGCGCTCCGACAGCCCGGCCTCGCGGGCCTCGGCGCGAAGCTGGGTCACCAGTACCGACGACAGCGCCAGAGCCGACGCGAGCGGGGAGGAGTCCAGTCCGTCCGCCACCGCGCGCAGCGCGATCGGCTGCAGTTCGCGACCGCCGTCGGTCGTGTACATCGCCACGCCGACCGTGACGTCGCCGGACGAGTCGCCGACACGGATCAGCACCTGGCTGACGCGCGCGACCCGCACGAGGACCTCGACCTTCGTCGCGTCCGACAGGTTGACCCGTCGCACGCGGAACGACCCGCGCCGGCTCACCACACCGTGATCGATCCACACGCGTCTGCGGCCGCCCGACACGACGGCGAACCCTGCCGTGGCGACGAGCGCAGCTCCCAGAGCGACACCGACGTACGGCGAGATCAACAGTCCGGCGACGACACCGAGCACGGCACCGACCACGGCGAACACCGCACCGGCGACGCGGAGCCGCGGAACGATGAGCTCCGGCGGCACCAGATCGAGCGCCACCAGCCCTCTGTCGGCCATGGTCAGCTCACTGGCGACAGCGTGGCACACACGCGAGCGGTGGCCTCGGACAACGGGATCGACGACTGCTCGCCGGTCGCCAGGTCCTTCAGGCCGATCTCTCCGGCCTCGAGATCGCGATCACCGAGCACCAGCGCGAGGCGGGCACCGGAACGGTCGGCACCTTTCATGGCGCCCTTCATTCCGCGGTCGCCGTAGGAGAGGTCCACGCGGACGCCGGCGGCCCGAAGTTCCCGGGCGATCACCGCGAGACGCAGCTTGGCCTCCGGACCCATGGGCACGCCGTACACCTCGCACCGGGCCGTCGACGCGGGCGCGACGCCCTCGGCCGCGAGAGCGAGCACCGTGCGGTCCACGCCGAGACCGAAACCGATGCCCGACAGGGGCTGCCCGCCGAGCTGCGCCATGAGGCCGTCGTACCGTCCACCGCCGCCGATGCCGGACTGCGCACCGAGACCGTCGTGGACGAACTCGAAGGTGGTCTTCGTGTAGTAGTCGAGACCGCGCACCATGCGCGGATTGACCACGTACGGCACGCCCATCGCGTCGAGATGGGCGCGGACGGTGTCGAAGTGGACGCGAGCCGACTCCGACAGGTGGTCCATCATCAACGGTGCGTCGGCCGTCATCTCACGGACGTGCGGTCGCTTGTCGTCCAGGACGCGGAGCGGATTGATCTCGGCGCGGCGACGCGTGTCCTCGTCCAGCTCGAGACCGAACAGGAAGTCCTGCAACAGCTCCCGGTACTGCGGGCGGCAGGTCTCGTCACCGAGCGAGGTGAGCTCGAGCCGGAAACCGGTGAGACCGACGCTCCGGAACCCACTGTCGGCCACGGCGATGACCTCGGCGTCGAGCGCAGGATCGTCGACCCCGATGGCCTCGACGCCGACCTGCTGCAGCTGCCGGTACCGACCGGCCTGGGGGCGCTCGTAGCGGAAGAACGGGCCGGAGTAGCTGACCTTCACCGGGAGCGCTCCGCGGTCGAGACTGTGCTCGATGACCGCGCGCATCACGCCGGCGGTGCCCTCGGGTCGCAGCGTGACACTGCGGTCACCCTTGTCGGCGAAGGTGTACATCTCCTTGCTCACCACGTCGGTGGACTCACCCACGCCGCGTGCGAACAGCGCCGTGTCCTCGAAGATGGGGAGCTCGATGTGGCCGTAGCCCGCGGCCCGGGCAGCGGCGGTGAGACCGTCGCGCACGGCGACGAAGGTCGCGGAGTCGGGTGGCAGGTAGTCCGGGACGCCCTTGGGGGCGGCGAACGGCTGGATGCGCTGTGTGTCGCCGGTCATCGCACACCACCGAGTCCCACGAGGAACGGGTTGCTGCCGCGTTCCGCGCCGATGCTGGTGGACTCGCCGTGTCCGGGCAACACGGCGGTCTCGTCGTCGAGGCACAGCAGGTGCTCGGCGATCGAGGCGAGCAACTGCTCGTGATCGCCGCCGGGCAGATCGGAGCGGCCGATCGATCCCGCGAAGAGCGTGTCCCCCGAGAAGATCACCTGCTGCTCGCCCCCGTCGAGACGGAAGACGACGGAGCCACGGGTGTGACCGGGCGTGTGCGCGACGGTGATACCGAGTCCGGCCACGTCGAGAACGTCGCCGTGCGCCAGTTCCACCACCGTCGCGGGCTCCTCGAAGGTGGAGTGCGCGATCAGCGGCGCCAGGACCGGGCCGATACCGGACGCCGGATCGGTGAGCATGTGGCGGTCGTCGGGATGCACGTACAGGGGAATGTCGAAGCGCGCGCACACCGGCGTCGCGTCCCACATGTGATCGAGGTGGCCGTGGGTGAGGAGCACTGCGATGGGCGTCAGGCCCGCGTCGTCGAGGAACGAGTAGAGCGGCGCCGCGGCGTCCTGGCCGGGATCGACGACGATGCAGTCCGTCCCCTCGTCCCGACTGACGACGTAGCAGTTCGTCTGGAACATGCCGGCGGGGAATCCGGTGACACGCACAGTGAAGGACTCCTCATGCTTTGCGGTGCAGCGATCCGCGATCGGACGAATGCCACCAGCGTAGGCGGTGCGGCCGGGCGCCCCGGAACGTGGGGCAGGCACCTCGGCCGTCCACCGGGTCAGGTGCCTCTCAGGGAAGCCTGGCACACTTCTGCTGCTCACCCGCTCCAGCGAGAAGAGGAACGCCAACCGTGCCGACGAACGAACAACGACGTGACGCTGCCAAGCGCAAGCTCGAACGCCAGCTCGAGAACCGTGCCGCTCGGGCGCGACGACGCAAGCAGGCGACCATCGCCGCCGCCGTCATCGGACTGGTCGTCGTCATCGGCGGCGTCGCTGTCGCCATCGGTGTGACACGCGGCGACGACGACACCGCCGTCGAGGCCTCCGACTCCCCCACCAGCGAGAACGCGACCCCGGAGGGCATGCTGCCCGCCGGCCGCTCGGAACCGCTGCCCGAGACCGTGAGCTGCTCCTACCCTGCGGGCGGCACTGCCGCGAAGCCTGCGAACGCTCCGCAGACCGAGAACGTGCCCACCACGGACGACAACGTCAGCGTCAGCATGGACACCTCGCAGGGCCCGATCGGCCTGTCTCTCGACGCCACGAAGGCGCCCTGCACCGTGAACAGCTTCGCCTCGCTGGCCGGGCAGAACTATTACGACGCCACTCCCTGCCACCGTCTGACCACGGCCGACAGCCTGAAGGTCCTGCAGTGCGGTGACCCGACCGGCGCCGGAACGGGCGGCCCGGGCTACCAGTACGCCAACGAGTTCCCCACGGATCAGTACGCCGACGATCCGGCCGCGTTGCAGTCGCCCGTCCTGTACCCCCGCGGAACCATCGCGATGGCGAACGCCGGCGCCGACACCAACGGCAGCCAGTTCTTCCTCGTGTTCGGCGATTCGCAGCTGCCCCCGAACTACACGGTGTTCGGCACGATCGACGAGACCGGCCTCGCGACGCTCGACAAGATCGCTGCAGCCGGCGTCGAGGGTGGCGCGCAGGACGGTGCGCCGGCTCTCGCGACCACCCTGAACACGGTGCGGCTCGACCTGGCCTGACGGCTCACCCCGCACACTCCCGCGAGTACGCCGACAGTGTCGTGATTCCGGACGGGATCACGACACGTCGGACGTACTCGCCGGGGGTGTGTCGAGCTCTAGGCCGCCGAGGTCAGGCGGTACACGTCGTACACGCCCTCGACGTTGCGCACCACGTTGAGCACGTGGCCCAGATGCTTGGGATCACCCATCTCGAAGGTGAACTTCGAGATGGCGACCCGATCGCCCGAGGTGGTCACCGACGCCGACAGGATGTTGACCTTCTCGTCGGCCAGCGCCTTCGTGACGTCGGAGAGCAGACGGTGGCGATCGAGTGCCTCGATCTGGATCGCGACGAGGAACACCGACGACGGCGACGGGGCCCACTCGACCTCGATCAGCCGCTCCGACTGCGTCTGCAGCGACCCGGCGTTGGTGCAATCGGTGCGGTGCACGCTCACCGAGCCACCGCGGGTGACGAAGCCCATGATGTCGTCTCCCGGCACCGGGGTGCAGCACTTCGCCAGCTTGGCGACGACGCCGTCCGCACCCGACACCATGACCCCTGCGTCGCCGACGCGGCGCGGACGGGTGGGAATGGTGGACGGGGTGGACCGCTCGGCCAGTTCCTCCTCGACATCGCCGACACCGCCGAGGTGAGCGACGAGACGCTGCACGACGTGCTGCGCCGAGACGTGGTTCTCCCCCACCGCGGTGTAGAGAGCCGAGACGTCGACATACCGCAGCTCGTGCGCGATGGCCGACATGGACTCGCCGTTCATCAAGCGCTGCAACGGAAGTCCCCCGCGCCGCACCTCCTTGGCGATGGCGTCCTTGCCGGCCTCGAGCGCTTCCTCGCGACGTTCCTTGGCGAACCACTGGCGGATCTTGGTCTTCGCACGCGGCGACGCGACGAAGGTGGCCCAGTCGCGGCTCGGTCCGGCTGTCGGGGCCTTCGAGGTGAAGACCTCGACCACCTCGCCGTTGTCGAGCTGACGCTCCAGTGCGACGAGGCGCCCGTTGACGCGGGCACCGATGCACCGATGCCCCACCTCGGTGTGCACGGCGTAGGCGAAGTCCACGGGACACGATCCGGCGGGCAGGGTCACCACGTCGCCCTTGGGGGTGAAGACGAAGATCTCCTTGACCGCGAGGTCGTACCGCAGCGACTCGAGGAACTCCCCCGGGTCCGCGGCCTCCCGCTGCCAGTCGAGCAGCTGGCGCATCCACGCCATGTCGTCGAGCTCCGTGGCGTCACCGGAGTGACGGCCCTTCGTCTCCTTGTATCGCCAGTGCGCGGCGATGCCGAACTCGGCGGTGCGATGCATGTCGCGGGTGCGGATCTGCACCTCGAGAGGCTTGCCCTCGGGACCGACGACCGTGGTGTGCAGCGACTGGTAGACCCCGTAGCGCGGCTGCGCGATGTAGTCCTTGAACCGTCCGGCCATCGGCTGCCACAGCGAGTGGACCACGCCGACGGCGGCGTAGCAGTCCCGGATCTCGTCGCACAGGATGCGCACGCCGACCAGATCGTGGATGTCGTCGAAGTCGCGGCCCTTGACGATCATCTTCTGGTAGATCGACCAGTAGTGCTTGGGCCGACCCTCGACCACGGCACTGATGCGGGAGGCCGACAGGGTCGCGTTGATCTCGGCGCGCACCTTGGCGAGATAGGTGTCGCGTGACGGGGCCCGGTCGGCGACGAGGCGCACGATCTCGTCGTACTTCTTGGGGTGCAGGATCGCGAACGCGAGGTCCTCGAGCTCCCACTTGACCGTCGCCATGCCGAGGCGGTGCGCGAGCGGTGCGATGACCTCGAGGGTCTCCTTCGCCTTGCGCGCCTGCTTCTCCGGCGGCAGGAAGCGCATCGTGCGCATGTTGTGCAGCCGGTCGGCCACCTTGATGACCAGCACCCGCGGATCCCGCGCCATCGCGATGATCATCTTGCGGATGGTCTCGCCCTCGGCGGCGGTGCCGAGCGCGACCTTGTCGAGCTTCGTCACGCCGTCGACGAGATGGGCGACCTCGTCGCCGAACTCGGTGCGCAGCTGGTCCAGCGAGTAGCCGGTGTCCTCGACGGTGTCGTGCAGCAGCGCCGCGACGAGCGTCGTGGTGTCCATTCCCAGCTCGGCCAGGATGTTGGCGACCGCGAGCGGGTGCGTGATGTACGGGTCACCCGACTTGCGCATCTGCGAGGCGTGCCGCTCGTCGGCCACGTCGTACGCGCGTTGCAGCAGACCGAGATCCGCCTTCGGGTACATCGACCGGTGGGTGCCGGCCAACGGCTCGAGCACCGGCTTGACCGCGGTGTTGCGCTGCGCGGTGATGCGGCGGGCCAGCCGCGCACGAACGCGCCGGGACGCGGACGACGGCGCAGTGGGGGTGGCGGAGGAGGGTGCCGGATCGGGCACGGGCTCCGCGGCGGGTGCGACCGGCTCCGGTGTCAGGGCATCGGTGCGCGCTGTCGGATCGGCAGGCTCCACCCTGGAGGGCACGGGCTCCGTCGCGGCCTCGTCAGCAGCAGCGTCGGCAGGCAGGACGGCGTCGGACGACAGGGACTCCCCCGCGGCAGGCGGCACTGCTGCGGACTCCTCGGCGGTACGACCGATGTATCGCGTCATGATCGACACCTCCTCAGCTGCTCGAGAGACCCGACTCTATCCGCCGTCACCGGAGCGCACAGCGCACGCCCTCACATCTTCTCTAGGTCGGATGCTCAGACGACGCCCAGTGTCGTGAGCGGTCCATGCTTCCAACGCTCGCGGCCGCCCAGAACTTCCACCTCGAGAACGACGGCGGCACCCACCACGATCGCTCCGCACCGCGTCAACAGTTCGGCGGCGGCCTCGAGTGTGCCGCCGGTCGCGAGCACGTCGTCGACGACGAGTACGCGGCGCCCCTCGAGCGCGATGCCCTCGGCGGAGATCTCGAGCTCCGCTGTGCCGTACTCGAGTTCGTACGACTGCCGGTGCACCGGCGGGGGCAACTTCCCCGCCTTGCGGACGGCGATCACCCCGGTGTTCAACGCCAGCGCGACGCCGGCACCGAGCAGGAAGCCGCGCGCGTCGATACCGGCCACGACGTCGGCGTCACGGCCCGCCTCGGCGAGCGAGTCCACCACGGTGCGCAGCCCCTCCGCGTCGGCGAACACGGGCGTGAGGTCGGCGAAGCGCACTCCCGGCGTGGGGAAGTCGTCGGCCCAGCGCGTCAACCGGGCGACGACGTCCGATCCACCGGGTGCGCTCGTGGTGGGGCTGCTCGATCCGGGTGTACTCATCCGACGAGTATCCACTTGTCCATGTTCCAGCCCGCACCCGCGACCGTCGGGTTCGACTCCACACCACGCATTCCGGACGCCACCGCGGTGACGCGCGGCGCGTTGTAGAGCGGGAGGGTGGGCATGTCGGTCCACAGGATGTTCTCCGCCTCGACCGCCGCGGAGAGCACGGTGGCGTCGGACTGGTCGACGGCCAGGCGATCGATCAGCTCGTCGAGGCGCCCGTTGGCGTAGCCGCCGACGTTGACGCCCTGTCCGCCGCGCAGGGCGAAGCGACCGGGATCCGCGGAGGACGTGCCCGACGCTCCCGCCTGTCCGGCGGTGGAGGCCAGGACGGCGTCCACTTCCCCGGCGCGCAGAGCGAGCGGCGAGAAGGTCGGCGACGACGCGTCCACGATCTCGATGCCGAGAGGTGCGCAGGACGATGCGATGGCGGCGACGACGGCCGCGCGGCGCTCGTCGGGCCCCAGGTAGCCCACGCGGACGACGGGGTCGGTCAGACCCGCTTCGGCGAGACCCGCGGTCACCCCGGCGACGTCCGCGGTGCGGTACCGCTCCGCCGCGGTGGCCGCCACCGAGCGGTAGGGCAGCGTCGCGGGAAGGGTGGTCCGGCTGTCGACGATGCCGGACCCGCGGCCGGTCTCCGCCTCGTATCCGGGGTGGCCGTGCTGCGCGTACAGCTCGCCGCGGGGAACGCATGCAGCGAAGGCGCGGCGTGCGGCCGGGTCGACGAAGACACCGGACGTGGCCATGGTCAACTGCTCGACGCCGAAGGACGGCTGAGCCGTCGACGTGAAGCCGTCGGGAGTCGCCGTGCCGCCGTCGGCGTCGACGACCTCGATGTCGCCCGATGCCGCCTTGGCCGCGATGTCGGCGCCCTTGGGCCACACGACGACACGATCCGTGGCGGCGGGAACACCCCACCACCGTTCGTTGGGAACGAGCGCGAGACCGTTCTCGACCGAGTACGACTCGATGCGGAAGGGCCCGGACGACACGAAGACCGCCGGGTCGACGGTTCCGACGTCCTCCCCCTCCGCCGGGGTGAGGTTCCATCCGGTGTTCCAGACGTCCGCGATGCGCTGCAGTGCGTCCTGGTCACCGCCGGCGAGGGTGCTCACCACGTCCGGCACGCCGGCGATGCGGGCCGCGACGTGTGCGGGCATCATCGTCCCGGCGCCGAAGAGGGACTGCCACTCGACGTACCCGCGTCCCGAGCGGAACGTCACGGTCGCGACCTTGTCCGCGGGAGCGCAGTCGATGCGTTCGATGTCGGTGTAACCGGCGGTGGACGCGGCGTCGAAGAGCGGCGCTCCGTCCGCGGCTGTCCGGCCGCTGCGTGCGGCCCACGCCAGCACGAGGTCGTCGCACGTCATCTGCACACCGTCGGACCACACGGCGGGCGCGGCGAGCGTGTAGGTGACCACCTGCTGCTCGCCGGGTACCTCCACGGCCGTCCCGATGTCGGTGTCGCTCACGGCACCGCCGCTCGGGGCGGTGAGCGCGAATCCGGGCAGCACTCGCGAGAAGGCCTGCGGCGCAGCCGAGACCGATCCGGCGACGGTTCCGCCGTTGTAGGTGGTGACGGTGTTGTCGACGGCGTAGCCGATGGACGGGATGCGGGTGTCCTCGTCGCCGCACGCCACGAGTGTCGTGGCCGTGATCGCGGCGAGCGCCGCGACGGCGACGCCTGTCCTGACCCCTGACGACGCACGCATGTCAGCTCCTCCGCTTGCCGCGCTTACCCGTCGGGCGTGCGCCTGCGCGGGGCGCCGCGGCCGCAGCGCGTGCGGTCTTGGCCGGAGCACCCGTTGCCGTTGCCGTTGCCGTGGCGGTCGCCGTGCCCGTGGCGCCGGCCGGAACCGCGCTCTCGGCGCGCGGACGCGTGGTGCCCTCGCGCTTCGCGAGCACCTTCTTCGTGTGCGCCGCGACCGGGCCCCATCGTTCCTTCAGCGTGACCACCAGCGGGGTCGCGAAGAAGATCGACGAGTAGGCGCCGATGACGATGCCGACGAGCTGGACCAGTGCGAGATCCTTCAACGTCCCCACACCCAGCAACCAGACCGCGATGACGATGAGGGCGATGACAGGGAGCACGCTGATGACGGTGGTGTTGATCGAGCGCATCAGCGTCTGGTTCACCGCGAGGTTGGCCTGCTCGGCATAGGTGCGCCTGTTGAGGTGCAGGATGCCGCGGGTGTTCTCCTCGACCTTGTCGAACACCACCACGGAGTCGTACAGCGAGAAGCCCAGAATGGTCAGCAGTCCGATGACGGTCGCCGGAGTGACCTCGAACCCGACCAGCGAGTAGACACCCGCCGTGACGAGGATGTCGAAGAACAGGGCCGCGATACCGGCGAGCGCCATGTCCCGCTCGTACCGGACGGCGATGTAGATGCTGACGATCACCAGGAACACCACGAGCGCGATCAGCGCCTTGTCGGTGATCTGGGAACCCCAGGTCTCACTGACATCGGTGAAAGAGACCGCATCGCGCGTGGTCTCACCCTCCGCGTTGGCGGGCTGGAACGCGTCGAACAGGGCCGTCTGCAGCGCGGACGCCTGCCCCTGGTCCAGCGACTCGGAGCGGATCTGCACGGTGGCGCCGGATCCGGTGCCCACGGTCTGGACGGCGACGGCGTCCTGACCGAGGGTGTCGGTGTAGATCTCCTCGACCTGCGCGGTGTCGACGCCCTGCGGAGCCGGGAACTGCACGCGCGTGCCGCCCTCGAAATCGATACCGAGCGTGAAGCCGCGGACCGCGATCGACAGCAACGACACCAGCACGAAGGCCGCGGTGACGCCGTACCAGAGGCGACGGCGTCCGATGATGTCGAACGCGCCGGTGCCCGTGTAGAGCCGCGACAGGAGTCCGCGACCGGCCTCGGGTGCGTCGGGAACGGTGTCCTCGGTGGTGGTGGTCGTCTCGGCCACGGGTCAGGCCTCCTTGCTCGGGCCGGCTGCCGCGGTAGCAGCATCGCGGGTGGTCTTGGCGGCGGCAGCGCGTTTGCGCGCGCGGGCGATCTCCTGGACCGCACCGAGACCGTTGATCGACGGCTTGGACCAGAACTCGGACCGCGAGGCGAGATTGACCAGTGGCCACGTCACGAGGATCACGATGACGATGTCCAGCAGGGTCGACAGGCCGAGCGTGAACGCGAAGCCGCGCACCTGACCGACGGCGAGCACGTACAGCACCGCCGCCGCGATGAAGCTCACCGCGTTGCCGGACAGGATGGTGCGCCGCGCACGGGCCCAACCACGCGGAACCGCCGAGCGGAAGCTGCGGCCCTCGCGTATCTCGTCCTTGATGCGCTCGAAGAACACCACGAACGAGTCGGCGGTCATACCGATACCGATGATCAGACCGGCGATGCCGGCGAGATCGAGCGTGAACGAGATCCATCGACCGAGCAGGACGAGGATCCCGTAGATGGCGACCAGCGACAGCACCAGCGACAGCGCCGTGAGGATGCCGAGCATGCGGTAGTAGAGGAGGCAGTAGATGAGGACGAACACGAGACCGATGACGCCGGCGATCAGGCCTGCCTCGAGCGACGCGAGTCCCAGCGTCGCCGACACTGTCTCCGCCTCGGAGGCGGCGAAGGACAACGGCAACGATCCGTACTTCAGCGTGTTGGCGAGCTCGCGGGCACTGTCGGCGGTGAAATTGCCGGTGATCTGCGTGGCGCTGCCCGCGGGGGTCGCGCCCTGGATGACCGGTGCGCTGACGACCTTGGAGTCGAGGGTGAACGCGGCCTGCTTGCCGATGTTCGCCGACGTGAACTGAGCCCAGGTGTTGCCACCCTCGGTGGTGAAGCTGAGGGAGACGACGTTGCGGGACTGCTGGGTGTCGAACTGCGAGCTGGCGTCGGCGATCTGCTGTCCGTCGATGATCGACGGCTCGAGGATGTAGACCGCGGTGCCGTCCGTGGAGCAGGCGACGAGCGGCAGGGCCGGATCGTCGTTGCCCTGCAGGGGGTCGGGCGCGGAGCAGTCGATCGTGGCCATGGCCTGCTGCTGCACTGTCGGGTCGGTGCTCTGCCGCTGCGCCTTCGCCTCGGCGATCGCGTCGGCGGTCTCGTCCGCCGACGACGCGGGCGGGGCGGCACCGGGCTCGGAGGCGGAGGTGTCGGACGGCGCGGGTGTCTCGGACGGGGCGGGGGTGTCCGTGGGGTCCTGCGCCGGGAAGGGCCGGTTCTGCGGCGCCGGTGTCGCCGGAGCCGTGGTGGCCGCAGGGTCGGCAGCCGCGGGGTCGGCAGCGGGGTCGGTCGCCGCGGGAGCGGGAGTGCCCGCCGGAGTGGGGGCCTGGGACGTCAGCACCGGGCGGATGTAGAGCCGGGCCGTCTGACCGAGTGTGCGGGCCTGCGAGCTGTCGTCGCCGGGAACCGTGATGACCAGGTTCTGACCGTCGACGACCACCTCCGAGCCGGAGACACCGAGACCGTTGACGCGGGTCTCGATGATCTGCTGCGCCTGACGCAGGCTCTCCTGGCTCGGGGCGCTGCCGTCGGGCGTGCGCGCGGTGAGCGTGACGCGTGTTCCACCCTGCAGGTCGATGCCCAGCTTGGGAGTCGGGGACTTGTCACCGGTGAAAAAGACCAGGACGTACACGAGGGCGATGAAGACGCCGAACACGGCGAGATACCGCACCGGATACGAGGATCCGCTGGATGGGGCCACGGTGAGTGCTTCTCCTGAGTGAGACGGACCGGCTGGAGGAGACGGACCTGCTGCTGGTCGGACGGGGGTGGAGCGCGGCGGCGGCGGGCGTCACGGACGGCCGGAGCCTGACCGACCGTACCCTCTCCACAACGACGCACCGCCCCCGAGGACGACCTCGGGGGCGGTGTATCCGCTTTGTCTCACTCCTTGGTGAGTCGTGCCTGCGATCGGCCGTCGTCCGCGCCGCCGAGGCCGTTCTCCAGGCTGTCGACGCGCGATCCGGCGTCGCTGTGGTCCTCGAAGTCGCTGGTCGGACCGGAGTTCTCCGCACCTGACTCGTCCAGCTCGTCCTCGTCGGGCAGCACGTCGCGCACGACGGCACGCGACCAGGTGGTGATGATGCCGGGAGCGATCTCCAGGTCGACGGTGGTCTCGGTGAGTCCGTCGACGAGACCGTGCAGACCGGACGTGGTCAGGACGCGATCACCGATGGACAGCGCTTCCTGCAGCTCGACCGTCTTGGCCACCTCACGCTTCTGGCGGCGGATGCCGAGAAACATGGGCACGAGCAGGGCGAGAACGAGAAGCGGAAACAGCAGTTCCATCAGAAACGTCAATCCTTAGATCTTGGGACTCGGAACCTTCAGTGTGCCACGTTCGGTCGGGCGATCGGGCGTGTCGACCGCCTGAAACGCCGGAATCGTCCGGATCCACCGGCTCAGGTCTCGTCGAAGAGCGTGCGTTGCGGCTCGTTCGTCCGCACCGAGATGCCGCCGACCGCGAGATCCGGCGGGGGTGTGAGACCCATCCGTTCCCACGCGGCGGCCGTGGCCACCCGACCGCGCGGCGTCCGCGCGATCATGCCCGCGCGGACGAGGTAGGGCTCGCACACCTCCTCCACGGTGGCCGGTTCCTCCCCGACCGCGACCGCGAGCGTCGAGACCCCCACGGGCCCGCCGCCGAAGCTGCGGACGAGTGCGCCGAGCACAGCCCGGTCGAGGCGATCGAGGCCGAGCTCGTCCACGTCGTAGACCTCGAGCGCCGCCCGGGCGACCTCGAGTGTCACGCGGCCGTCGGCACGCACCTCGGCGTAGTCCCGCACCCGGCGCAGCAGGCGGTTGGCGATGCGGGGTGTGCCGCGCGATCGTCCCGCGATCTCCGCGGCGGCATCCGCCTCGATGCGCACTCCGAGGATTCCCGCCGACCGCGTCAGGATGCGCTGCAGTTCGCGGGGGTCGTAGAAGTCCATGTGCGCGGTGAAGCCGAAGCGGTCGCGCAACGGGCCGGTGAGGGCGCCGGACCGGGTGGTGGCACCGACGAGCGTGAAGGGTGCGACGTCGAGCGGAATCGAGGTGGCGCCCGGCCCCTTACCGACGACCACGTCGACGCGGAAGTCCTCCATCGCCAGGTACAGCATCTCCTCGGCCGGCCGCGCGATGCGGTGGATCTCGTCGATGAACAGCACGTCACCCTCGACGAGGTTGCTCAGCATCGCCGCGAGGTCTCCCGCTCGTTCGAGGGCCGGCCCGGACGTCAGGCGCAGCGCCGAGTTCAGCTCCCCCGCGATGATCATCGCCATGCTGGTCTTGCCGAGTCCGGGCGGACCGGACAGCAGGATGTGGTCCGGTGTTCCGCCGCGTTGCGTCGCGCCCTGCAGGACGAGCTGCAGTTGCTCCCGCACGCGGGGCTGACCGATGAAGTCGTCGAGCGACTTCGGCCGCAGACTCGCATCGAGATCGCCGTCGTCCGGCACCATCTCGGCGGTGACCAGTGAGTCGTCGGTGCCGTCCGGGTCCGTCACCGCGACCTGCCCAGGCTCACCAGGGCCGAGCGCAGAGCCTGTGCCGTTCCGACGGCGGGGTCGTCTGCCAGCACGGCATCGACGGCGGGCTCGGCCTGCTTGGCCGGGAACCCGAGGCCGAGCAGCGCCTCGACCACCTGATCACGCACCGGGCCCGACGAGTGGCCGGGTGCGGCGACACCGGCCGGACCGGACACCACCGCGTCCACCTTGTCGCGCAGTTCGACCACGAGACGCTCGGCGCCGCGCTTGCCGATACCCGGTACCCGCATCAGGGCCGTGACGTTGCCGTCGGTCAGCGCGGTGCGCAGCGCGTCGGGTTCGAGGACGGCGAGCACGGCCATGGCGAGCCGGGGACCGACGCCGGACACCGTCTGGAGCAGACCGAAGAGATCGCGCGACGTGGCGTCCGCGAAGCCGTACAGCGTCATGGAGTCCTCGCGCACGATCATCGAGATGACCAGGCGCGCCTCGGTTCCGCGAGAGAGCCCGGCCAACGTCGCCGGCGTCGCATTGACGCGGTAGCCGATGCCTGCCGCTTCCACCACCGCGTGGTCGAGGGCGATCTCGAGCACCTCGCCCCGTACCGAGCTGATCATCGCGGTTGCGCTCCCGTCCTCGCGGCGGCCCGCACGGCCGCGCGCTGCTGCTTCAGTTTCTTCTCGTACGCGGCCTTCGCCGCGGCCGCCTGCGCCTCGGCGGCGGCCATCCGCGCCATCATGGGTGCCCGCCAGCAGTGACAGATCGCCAGGGCGAGAGCATCGGCGGCGTCGGCGGGGCGGGGGGCCTGCTGCATGCCGAGAATGCGGGTCACCATGGCCGTCACCTGAGCCTTGTCCGCGGTGCCGTTCCCGGTGACAGCGGCCTTGACCTCGGACGGAGTGTGGAAGGCGACCGGGATACCGCGCCGGGCGGCCGCGAGGGCGATCACTCCCCCGGCCTGCGCGGTGCCCATCGCGGTGCGCACGTTGTTCTGGGAGAACACCCGCTCGACGGCGACCACCGTGGGCCGGTGGGTGTCCAGCCAGTACTCGGCGGACTCGGCGATCAGGAGAAGTCGCTGCGCCAGCTCCATGTCGGCCGGCGTCCGCACCACGTCGACGTCGAGCGCCGTGACCGCTCTGCCTGCGCCGGACTCGACCAGGCTCAGTCCACACCGGGTCAGCCCGGGGTCGACTCCCATGACACGCAACGCCCACTCCCTCACCGGATTCGGCCGCTCCGGACCTTCGAACACGTAGAACTGTTGTTCGATACCTTAGCGGCGAGTCGGTGACGAGTGTGGGCGGCGCGCTGGAGTCAGTCCTCGTCGAGCTGCGCGAGCACCTCGTCGGACAGATCGACGTTGGACCACACGTTCTGCACGTCGTCGCTGTCCTCGAGCGCGTCGATCAGCTTGAACACCTTGCGCGCTCCGTCGACGTCGACGGGCACACTGACGGACGGCTGGAAGCTGGCCTCGGCGGAGTCGTAGTCGATGCCCGCCTCCTGCAGCGCGGTGCGCACGGCGACGAGGTCGGTCGGCTCCGAGACCACCTCGAAGGTGTCCCCGTTGTCGTTGACCTCCTCGGCGCCGGCGTCGAGCACGGCCATGAGGACGTCGTCCTCGGACTGGCCGTTCTTCTCCAGCGTGACGACGCCCTTGCGGGAGAACAGGTAGGACACGGAACCCGGGTCGGCCATGTTGCCGCCGTTGCGAGTCATCGCGACACGGACCTCGCCGGCCGCGCGGTTGCGGTTGTCGGTGAGGCACTCGATGAGGACGGCGACACCGTTGGGCCCATAGCCCTCGTACATGATGGTCTGCCAGTCGGCGCCGCCCGCTTCCTCACCGGCGCCGCGCTTGCGCGCACGCTCGATGTTGTCGTTGGGGACCGAGGTCTTCTTCGCCTTCTGGATGGCGTCGTACAACGTGGGGTTACCGACGGGGTCACCACCACCCGTGCGCGCGGCGACCTCGATGTTCTTCACCAACTTGGCGAAGGACTTCGATCGGCGGGCGTCGACGACAGCCTTCTTGTGCTTCGTGGTCGCCCATTTGGAGTGGCCGCTCATCGGCAATAGCCCCTTTCGTACCGGCAGAGAACGTGCCCATCTTACGCGGGCGTGGACGAGGTCCTTCGCTCCCGCACCATGTCGGCGAACAGGGCGTGGACCCTGCGGTCCCCCGTGACCTCGGGATGGAACGACGTCGCGAGCACGTCGCCCTGCCGCACGGCGACGACGCGGCCCGCCGCGGGACCCTCCGGGACGGTGGCCAACACCTCGACTCCGTCGCCGACCCGCTCGACCCACGGCGCCCGGATGAACACGGCACGCATCGGCTCGCCGCCCACCCGAGCGACGTCGAGGTCGGTCTCGAAGGAGTCGACCTGACGACCGAAGGCGTTGCGCCGCACCGTGATGTCGAGGCCGTCGAGATGCACGGCATCCGGGGTGGTGTCCAGGATGTCGGAGGCCAGCAGGATCATGCCGGCGCAGGACCCGTAGGCGGGCATACCGGCGGCGAGGCGCTCGCGGAGCGGATCGAGGAGATCGAAGATCCGCAGCAGCTTCCCCATCGTGGTCGACTCGCCGCCGGGCAGCACCAGACCGTCGACGGCGTCGAGTTCCTCGGGACGGCGCACCGTCACCGCGCTCGCACCGGCGGCAGTGAGCGCCTCGAGATGCTCTCGCACGTCACCCTGCAGCGCGAGCACTCCGATGGTCGGAGCTGTCACCGTGACGTCTCGAGGCCCGGCGTGTGCTGCGCCGAGCGGTCGTAGCGCATCAGACCCTCCTGCGTGACGGCCGCGACCATCCGGCCCTGACGGTCGTAGATCCGTCCCTGGGTCAACGCGCGGCCGAGGCCGGCGGAGGGCGACGTCTGGTCGTACAGCAACCACTCGTCCGCACGGAACGGGCGCAGGAACCACAACGCGTGATCGAGCGACGCGGTCTGCGTGGCGACGTCCTCGTGTGGGACCTTCGCCGAACCCAGCAGCGTCATGTCCGACATGTACGCCAGAGCGCACACGTGGAAGACCTGGTCGTCCGGCAGCGGATCGCGGTAACGGATCCACACCTGTTGCTGCGCAGCAAGACTGGAGCTCCGGGTGATGCGGTCCTGCGGGACGAGCCGCACGTCCCACCGGTTCCACTCCTTGTAGAACATCTTCTGCCGCAACGCCTCGTCCTCGGCGACGTCGGGGAGGTCTTCCGGACCCACCACTGCCGGCATCCGGTCCTGGTGCTCGATGCCCTCGTCCTCCACGTGGAACGACGCCGACATCGTGAAGATCGCCTTGCCGTCCTGGATGCCCGTGACCCGACGCGTGGCGAACGACCGACCGTCGCGGATGCGGTCGACCGTGAAGACGGTGGGCTCGTTCGGGTTTCCGGGGCGCAGGAAGTATCCGTGCAGCGAGTGCACGCGGAACGCGGGATCCACCGTCTTCGCCGCGGACACCAACGACTGCCCGGCGACCTGGCCGCCGAACGTGCGCTGCAGCTGACTCGGGACGGAACTCCCCCGATAGATGTCGTTCTCGATGCGCTCGAGCTCGAGGATCTCTTCGATTCCGGCCATGATCACCCTTTCCGGTCGGGACAGACGGGACCTGCCCCGCGAGTACGGCAGAAGTGTCGCAGAATCGGGCCCCGGAACGACACTTCGGCCGTACTCGCGGGGGGCGGAGGCGGCGCGTCGGGCAGGATCGAGGCCGTGCCCCGCTTCTCCCCCACCACTCCCGACGCGGTGGTGGACCACGTCGTGGACCGCATCGACGCCGTCGACGGACGGTGTGTCGTGGCCGTCGACGGTGCGGACGCCGCCGATCCGGTGGCCTTCGCTCAGCGCGTCGTCGCCCGGCTCCGCGCGGACGGCCGCGCCGCCGATCTCGTCTCCCTGCACGACTGGGTCCGGCCCGCGTCGCTGCGACTCGAGTACGGACACGAGGACGAACTCTCCTACCGCACCCTGTGGTTCGACTACGACGCACTGACGCGCGAGGTGATCACGGCGGTGCGCACGCGCGATCAGTGGTTGCCCGCGCTGTGGGACGAGCGGTCCGATCGCTCCGCTCGCGCTCGGCCGCGAACGGCGGCGCAGAATCAGGTGGTGGTCGTCGCGGGCCCCATGCTGCTGGGGCGTGACCTCGATCTCGACGTCACGGTGGCGCTGACGCTCACCGAGCGCACCGCGTCGCGCCTCACCCCGGAGGACGAGCGCTGGACGGTGCCCGCCCTGACGGCGCACGCGGAGCACGGCGAACGGGCGGACGTCGAGGTGCGGATGGACCACCCCGACCGCCCGGCCCTGCTCGTCGAGCGCTGACCACCCCCGCAGACCGGAGGTGGTGTCAGATCACCAGCCGCGCTCGGCGAGGCGGTGCGGCTGCGGGATCTCGTCGACGTTGATGCCGACCATGGCCTCGCCCAGGCCGCGGGAGACCTTGGCCAGCACGTCCGGGTCGTCGAAGAAGGTGGTCGCCTTGACGATGGCGGCGGCACGCTGCTCGGGGTTGCCGGACTTGAAGATGCCGGAGCCGACGAAGACACCCTCGGCGCCGAGTTGCATCATCATCGCGGCGTCCGCCGGGGTGGCGATGCCACCGGCGGTGAACAGGGTGACGGGGAGCTTGCCCGCGCGGGCGACCTCGACGACGAGATCGTAGGGAGCCTGCAGCTCCTTCGCGGCGACGTACAGCTCGTCCTCGGGCAGCGACGTCAGGTGGCGGATCTGGTCACGCAGGGTGCGCATGTGCGTGGTCGCGTTGGACACGTCACCGGTGCCGGCCTCGCCCTTCGAGCGGATCATGGCCGCGCCCTCGGTGATCCGGCGCAGCGCCTCGCCGAGGTTGGTCGCACCACAGACGAAGGGAACCGTGAACTTCCACTTGTCGATGTGGTTCGCGTAGTCGGCGGGGGTCAGCACCTCGGACTCGTCGACGTAGTCGACGCCGAGGCTCTGCAGGATCTGTGCCTCGACGAAGTGGCCGATGCGTGCCTTCGCCATGACGGGGATGCTGACCGAGGAGATGATGCTGTCGATCATGTCGGGATCGCTCATCCGCGAGACGCCGCCCTGTGCGCGGATGTCCGCGGGCACCCGCTCGAGAGCCATGACGGCGACGGCGCCGGACTGCTCGGCGATCTTCGCCTGCTCGGCGGTGACCACGTCCATGATGACGCCACCCTTGAGCATCTCTGCCATACCGCGCTTGACGCGGGCGGTTCCGGTGGACGGAGTGGCGTCCTGCTCGGACGGGAGGGTGGTGGTCACGGTGATCTCCTCAGGCATGCGGGAATGTGTGCACCGCGAGCCTAAGCTCGGCTGGACCTCGTCGCGATAACCACTTCGACCGCACTGGCCCGCTATGGCTGCCATCACACCAGGTCAGTGGATGGCGCGCACGTCCGGATCGGTGCGGAGAGCCAGCACCGTGTCCGCCTCGTCGAGCAGCTCCGCCATCGCGCGCGGATAGACCGCGTCGCCCGAGGCGGCCAGTGACCGGATCTCGTCCGCCGTGCACCAGCGATGTCCGGTGACGACGCGACGCTCGAGCTCCGTGAAGCCCGTGCGCACCGGCTCGAACGCCTCGGCGCGGAGGGCGAAGAACAGCTCCTCCGACCGGATCACGACGCCGTCGAAGGAGAACGTCGCGGTCCGACGCCACATGGGCCCGCGCAGGTCCTCCGCCGAGGCGACCATGCCGGTCTCCTCGCGCAGTTCGCGAACGGCGGCGTCGCGCAGGGTCTCACCCACCTCGACGCCCCCACCGATGGTGAACCAGAAGTGCACGTCGGGCACCGACGGATCGTGACCCCGCAGCAGCAGCACGCGGCCGCGTCCGTCGAGCAGCACGACCCGCGCCGACGTCCGGGTCGACGCGCCCTCGACCTCCTCGAGGGTCGCCTCGCTCTCGGACAGCTCGAAGTAGGTCGGCATCGCGGCCGTCCCACCGAGTCGGAGCAGGCGGACGGGTCGACGCGATCGCAGTGCGACGGTGTCGCGGACCGCGTCGTTGTGGAACCGCCGGGCGATCTGCACCCGCGCCTCCGCGTCGGCGAGTTCGGAGATCATCTGCGGGTTCAGCCGGGCGAGGTCGATGCGGCCGAGTGCGACGGACACCGCGTTCTCGGCGCGCTCCCGGTCGGCACGCTCCGCCCGTTCCGCCCGATCCGCGAGCGTCGTCAGGGTGCGGCTCTCCACCGATCCCGGCGCGTCCAGGGCGGCGGCGACCGCACGGGTCACCACCGACCGACGGGCCAGGGCGGCCTCGAGGGACTGCCAGGACCGGTCCGAGCGCACGTGCAGTCGGTCGAGACGGTGCGCCGTCGAGTACGCCCACAGGCCGAGGAGCAGGACCAGCAGTGCCACGACCACGACGGCGGCGGCCACCCAGAACGTCATCAGTCGATCACCTTCACCGTGCGACCGGCCACCGCGACCGCCTCGTACACCCGGACGATCTGCTCCGCGACGACCGGCCAGTCGTAGGACACGGCGGCGCGGCTCGCCTGACGCACCAGGTCGGCCCGCTCGTCGTCGTTCGACAGCACGCGGATCACCGCGTCCGCCATGGCCTCGGAATCGCCCACCGGGAAGAGCACACCGGCCGTGCCGTCCCGCAGCACGCGGCGGAACGCGTCCAGGTTGCTCGCGACCACGGGCGCGCCCGCTGCCATGGCCTCCACCAGCACGATGCCGAAGCTCTCGCCGCCGGTGTTCGGAGCACAGTAGATGTCGGCGCTGCGCAGTGCCGACGCCTTCTCGGCGTCCGTCGTCTGGCCGAGGAAGCGGAAGTGCTTCGCCAGATCGCCGGCCTCTCGGCACAACTTCTGCTCGTCGCCGCGGCCCACGACCAGCACCTCGATGTCCGGGAACACCGCGGCGATGGGCCGGAGCGCGGCCAGCAGGGTCTGCATGCCCTTGCGGGGCTCGTCGTAGCGGCCGATGAACACCAGCGTCCGGCCCGGCCGGGGATACCCGGGCAGCAGGGGCGCCGTCGCGAACGCGGGGACGTGGACCCCGTTGGGGATCTCCACCGCATCGGACCCCAGTGCCTCCACCTGCCACCGTCGCGCCAGCTCCGAGACGGCGATGCGCCCGGCGATCTTCTCGTGATACGGGCGCAGCACGCCCTGGAAGGTGCTCAGCAGCAACGACTTCGTGGTCGAGGCGTGGAACGTGGCCACGATCGGACCGTCTGCGATCTTCAGCGACAGCATCGACAGACTGGGCGCGTTCGGCTCGTGGATGTGCAGGACCTCGAACTCGCCCTTCTCGATCCACGCCCGGATGCGGGTGTAGGTCACCGGACCGAACGCCAGGCGCGCCACCGAGCCGTTGTACGGGAAGCTCAGGGCCTTGCCCGTCGAGACGACGAAGTCGGGCAGCGCCGTCTCGTCGCTCGCCGGAGCCAGGACGCTGACACGGTGACCGCGCTGGATCAGTACCTCGGCCAGTTCCGCGACGTGAGCCTGCACGCCACCCGGGACGTCGAACGAGTACGGGCAGACGATGCCGATCTTCACCGGTCGGCCTCACCGGTCATGCGGTCACGCCGGCCCTGCGAGAGGTCGTCCCACCACAGCGGCTGCAGCATGTGCCAGTCGGCCGGATGCGCGGCAATGTTGGCGGCGAAGTGGTCGGCGAGCGACTGGGTGGCCTGCTCGACGCCGGCGGAGACGTCGATCGGGGGCTCGATCGAGAAACCCCAGCCGGTGGGGGTGAACCAGCAGTGGACCGGGAGCAGAGCCGCACCGGTGTCGATCGCGAGACGCGCGGGCCCGGCCGGCATGCGGGTCGGTTCCCCGAAGAACGTGACGGGCACCCCGTGGCGGGCGAGGTCGCGCTCACCGAGGAGGCACACGACCTTTCCGTCTCGCAGGCGCTCGGAGAGTTGCTCGAACGGCGGGCGTTCGCCGCCGCTCAGCGGGAAGATCTCGAACCCGAGGGACTCGCGGTACGCGACGAAGCGCTGGTAGAGCGACTCCGGCTTCAGCCGTTCGGCCACCGTCGTGAACTGGCCGCGGGTGCGCGTGAGCCAGACACCCGCCATGTCCCAGTTCCCGCTGTGCGGGAGCGCGAGCACGGCGCCGCGGCCGGACGCCAGCGCCGCGTCCAGATGTTCCTGGCCGACGACGGCGTCGTCGATGGCCGCGGCCTGGGCCGCGAGATCCATGGACGGCAACCGGAACGCCTCGCGCCAGTACCGCGCGTAGGAGCGCACCGACGCCTGCACGAGGTCGTCCGGTACCGCGTCCGCGGTGGTGCCCAGCACGCGGGCGAGGTTGCGGCGCAGCTGCTCCGGTCCACCGTTGCGGCGCGCGGCGAGGTCGGCGCCGGCGTCGAAGAGTCGGGTCGCGACGCCGTCGGGCAGCGCCCGGACGACCCGCCATCCGGCGATGTATCCCGCGGCGCCGAGCCGCTCCGACAGACTCATCCAGCCGTGCTGTCCGGCTCGATCCGGTTGGCCTTCGGCTGGATCGGAATGATGTCGCGGGCACCGGCGGAGTTGCGGACGGCCAGTACACGCTGGAACACCGTGACGATGCTCGCCGCGGCCAGGAAGTACGTCGCGACGGGCAGAGCGAACTGCAGCCAGGTGAGATCGGCGAGTTGGCCGATGCCGGTGAGCCCGGATCCGACGAGGACGATCACCAGGCGGTCCGGACGTTCGATCAGGCCACCGTCTGCGGACAGTCCGCTCGCCTCGGCACGGGCCTTGGCGTAGGAGATGACTTGCGAGGTCACCAGACACACGAGCATCGCGACGAACAGCGGCCGATCGTTCTGGTGGAAGACCGCCCACCACGACAACCCGGCGAAGATGGCGCCGTCGGCCACGCGGTCGCACGTCGCATCGAGCACGGCGCCGTACTTGCTGCCGCCGCCCCGCGCACGTGCCATCGCACCGTCGAGCATGTCGAACATGACGAACAGCCAGATCACCAGCGTGCCGATGAACAGATGGTCAGTGGGGAACAGTGTGATCGCGGCGACGACGCTCGCGACGGTGCCGATGATGGTGACGGAGTCCGGCGTGAGACCCGTGCTGTTGAGGGCGCGGCCCAGCGGCGCGGTGACCTTGGACGCCGATGCCCTACCGAAGATGCTCAGCACGACGGAGTCAGTCCTTCCACGCGGCGGCGAGCAACGCGCGAGTGTCTCGGAGGAGTTGCGGCATGACCTTCGCACCGCCGATGACGGTGATGAAGTTGGCGTCACCGCCCCACCGCGGGACGACGTGCTGGTGCAGGTGCTCGGCGAGCGAACCGCCTGCGGGCGCACCGAGATTGAGCCCGACGTTGAACCCGTGCGGGCGTGAGACCCGCTTCATCGTGCGGATCGCGTGCTGCGTGAATCGCATCAGCTCCACGCTCTCCTCGTCCGTGAGGTCCTCGAGGTCGGCCACCTTGCGGTACGGCACCACCATCAGGTGACCAGGGTTGTACGGGTAGAGATTCAGCACCGCGTACACGTGCTCTCCGCGCGCGACGATGAGCCCGTCCTCGTCCTCCAGCGTGGGGATCTGGGTGAACGGCTCCGACGCCATCTTGTCGTCGACCTTCGGAGCCGTCGCGATGTAGGACATCCGGTGCGGCGACCAGAGCCGCTGAAGGCGGTCCTCGTCACCCGTCCCGGTGTCCACGATGGCTCCCGCGTCGGCGGTGGCGTCGTCCTCGCTCATGCTCCGTCACTCCCGCCGGGGATGGTGTCGAAGGTGTCCGCCGTCGGGGACTCGTTGCGGCGCTGCGCCACCCAGGAGGCGACCGCCGTGACCGCGTCGTCGACGGGGACACCGTTGATCTGGGTGCCGTCGCGGAAGCGGAAGCTCACCGCACCGGCATCCGCGTCGTTCTGCCCGGCCAGCAGCATGAACGGCACCTTCTGCGTGGTGTGGTTGCGGATCTTCTTCTGCATGCGGTCGTCACTGGCGTCGACCTCGGCGCGGATGCCCGACTTCCGCAGCGCGGCGATCACACCGAAGAGGTGGTCCGCGTACGCCTCGGCGACGGGGATGCCCACCACCTGCACGGGGGCGAGCCACGCCGGGAAGGCACCCGCGTAGTGCTCGGTCAGCACACCGAAGAAGCGTTCGATGGAACCGAACAGTGCGCGGTGGATCATGACGGGGCGCGTCTTCACACCGTCGCTACCGGTGTACTCGAGGCCGAAACGATCGGGCAGGTTGAAGTCGAGCTGAATGGTCGACATCTGCCATGTCCGGCCGAGCGCGTCCTTCGCCTGCACCGAGATCTTGGGTCCGTAGAACGCGGCGCCGCCCGGATCGGGAACGAGGTGCAGCCCGGAGGCAGCGGCGACCTCGGCGAGGGTGGCGGTGGCCTCCTCCCACACCTCGTCGGAGCCGACGGACTTGTCGGGGTTACGGGTGGAGAGCTCGAGATAGAAGTCGTCGAGGCCGTAGTCCTTCAAGAGTCCGAGCACGAAGTTCAGCGTGTTCGTGAGCTCCTCGTGCATCTGCTCGCGAGTGCAGTAGATATGAGCGTCGTCCTGCGTCATACCGCGCACACGGGTCAGACCATGGATGACGCCCGACTTCTCGTAGCGGTAGACCGACCCGAACTCGAACAGCCGCAACGGAAGTTCGCGGTACGAGCGGCCGCGGGAGTCGAAGATCAGGTTGTGCATCGGGCAGTTCATCGGCTTCAGGTAGTAGTCCTGGCCGGGCTTGCGCACCGTGCCGTCCTCGGCGAGTTCCGCGTCGAGATGCATCGCGGGGAACATGCCGTCCTTGTACCAGTCGAGGTGACCGGAGACCTCGTACAGCGTGCTCTTGGTGATGTGCGGTGAGTAGACGAACTCGTAGCCCTGCTCGACATGGCGCTGGCGCGAGTAATCCTCGAGCTCCTTGCGCACGATGCCACCCTTTGGGTGGAAGACCGGCAGGCCGGATCCCAACTCGTCGGGGAAGCTGAACAGGTCGAGCTCCGACCCCAGCTTGCGGTGATCGCGACGCTCGGCCTCCGCGAGGAGCTCGAGGTACGCGTCGAGCGCCTCCTGCGACTCCCAGGCGGTGCCGTACACGCGCTGTAGATCGGCCTTCGACTGATCGCCGCGCCAGTACGCGGCCGAGCTGCGGGTGAGCTTGAACGCCGGGATGTACTTGGTGGTGGGCACGTGCGGTCCGCGGCACAGATCGCCCCACTCGCGATCGCCGGTCCGCGGGTTCAGGTTGTCGTAGGCGGTGAGCTCTCCCCCGCCCACCTCCATGACCTCGGGATCGTCGACCGAGCCCTTGTCGTCGACGAGTTCGAGCTTGTACGGCTCGTCGGCCAGCTCGGCCTTGGCGGCGTCGAGGGAGTCGTAGACGCGCCGCGAGAACCGCTGACCACTCTTGATGATCTGCTTCATCTTCTTCTCGAGCTTGGTCAGGTCCTCCGGCGTGAACGGGTTCTCCACGTCGAAGTCGTAGTAGAAGCCGTTCTCGATGGGCGGGCCGATGCCCAGCTTCGCGTTCGGGAACATCTCCTGGACCGCCTGGGCCAGCACGTGCGCGGCCGAGTGGCGGATGACGCTACGGCCGTCCTCGCTGTCGGCGCGCACGGGCTCGACCTCGGTGTCCGCCTCGGGCGCCCACGACAGGTCGCGGAGTCGACCCTCCTCGTCCCGGACCACCACGATGGCGTCCGGCCCCTTGTTGGGAAGGCCGGTGTCGCGCAGCGCCGTTCCGGCGGTCGTCCCTGCGGCCACGCTGATGCGAGGTGCGAGGACAGCGGAATCGGGCATGCTCACGGTGATGCGCTCCTACGGACGTGGGTCGGTGCCGCCCGGGTGGGGCGGCGGCGACAGGTGTGGGTCGGGTGTCGTGCACAGCGTATCGGCATCGGGGACGCGGCAGACACCTCGCCCGAACGCCTGGCGCGTCAGAGAAGCGCCGACCACCGTCGGGCTCTGTCCTCGGGGGTGCGACGCGGACAGCTGACGCACATGTCGACCCCGGCCTCGAAGACCAGACAGCACGATCCACGACGGACGACACGGCGAGAGTGCGCATCCGGCGCACTCGCAGTCGCCGGTGTGACGATCGCGTCCGCCGTCACGTCCACGAAACGCGGTTCGGGGAACCGGTGCGTCCGAGCCTGCGACGTGAGGAGCCGCGCCATCGCGGTGGCGTCGGCCACGCGTCCGAGTGCGGAGGCCACGTCGAGCACCCGGTTGGCCACGGAGTCCGAGGCGATCGCCCACAGGCTCGGTGCGGACAGCCCCGGCACGCGCTGTGCGAGCCCCCCGACCAGGCGCTCGACCAGGTCCGCCACGACTGTGCCCGCCGACGTCGCCACCGTGGGCGACATCAGTGCGGCAACGGTCCCGGTGTCGCCGATGGCCACCACCGCATCGGGAGCCGTCGGGTCGACGCAGTGCCCGGTGACGAGCATCTGAGCGCCGAGGACCAGTGCGAGCGTCGAGCTGGAGCCGTACCACCACAGCGTCGCGCACGTGGTGTCCGAGACGTCGGGCCACCGCGCGGCGGACCGAGCCAGTGCGACGTCCAGCAGCGCTGAATCGGGGATGTCCCAGCCGTCCCCGGGCGGGACCACCATGAGGTTCGCGGTCCACGGCAGCGCCTTCGCGGTGCGCGTGACGACGTCCGCGGCGGTCAGAGTGGGCTCTGCAGCCGCGCCCAGTCCAGGCCCACCCAACCGGCGACCAGCTCGAGGGCGCCGAGCAGCCACAGCGTGGCGAGCACGACCACGGTGGTCAACAGTGCGCCGAGTCCCTTGACGACGATGTTCTGCCGACCGAACCACTCCATGAACGTGTCGTACCGGGCCCGCACCCAGTGCAGGACGGTCTTGGCCCACGCGAACTCCGAGGCGAGGATGCCGAGACCGGCGAAGACGATGAGCCATCCGGGACCGGGATACGGGATGGCGACGATGCCGAGGGCGAGGACGACGGTTCCCACCGCGGCCACCGCGATGCGGTACGCACGATCCACGGTCGGGCGCGAGGCGATGCCGTCACGCCACTCGCGGTACCGGCTGCGCTCCTCGCGCCCGCGGCTGCCGCGGGCGCGCGATCCGGAGTCCGTCACCGCGGACGGGTCGGCAGTCGCTGCGCGCTCTGCGGGGGCGACCCTGTCTGCGGGGGCCTTGTCGGTACTCACCAGGTCACCATACCCGGGGACACCGACCTCGGAACGGCGAAAGGCCCCCGCTGCAGCGAGGGCCTGTCGTCTTCTCTGTGGTCCCGGCTGGGATCGAACCAGCGACCTTCCCGGTGTGAACGGGACGCTCTTCCACTGAGCCACGGGACCGGGCCGCGTGCGAGCACGCCGTCCGAACGAGGGGAAACGTTAACACGTCCCCGAGGGTGCTCCCAACACGGACCCCGACCCGCGCCGGCCACCGCTGCGGCCGACCGACCCTGCGGCGGTCGTGACAGGAGTGACGGCAGGGAAACACGGTGTGAACAGCGGATTTGTGACTTCCGGCCGACGTGGGCTAATGTTTCGAACCGCACCACGGAGGCGGAAACGCCACCGAGGAGTGTGCGGACGTGGCGCAGCTGGTAGCGCACAACCTTGCCAAGGTTGGGGTCGCGGGTTCGAATCCCGTCGTCCGCTCGAGGGTATCGAGTCCCCCGGTTCTCACGAGCCGGGGTTCTCGTCACCACGGTGGAGTGGCCGAGTGGTGAGGCAACGGCCTGCAAAGCCGTGCACACGGGTTCGATTCCCGTCTCCACCTCGTCACCCGTCACCGGGTCCCGCGCGATTAGCTCAGCGGGAGAGCGCTTCCCTGACACGGAAGAGGTCACTGGTTCAATCCCAGTATCGCGCACCAGCACACGAAGCCCCCGTCCTCGGACGGGGGCTTCGTGCATTCCGCCTCATCCCACTCGGTACCGCTCGAACAGCTCGTCGAGGTGCCGCGTCGTCGTCTCGTCGTCGACGTAGTCCACCTCGTCGCGCGTCGTCACGTGCACGTGATCGTGGGCGTACTGGATCCACTCGAAATCCGCCACCAGCTGATCGCTGCCGTACGCGCCCGCCTCGTCGACGGCCTTCTGAACCGCTGCCTTGACCCGGTCCACGCGACCCGTGAAGTACTGCACCGTCATCTGTTCGCTCATGTCGATCCTCTCGTCGTCGCCACGCTGCGGCGTCGTGACCCTGCGCCGTCGTTCGTCCGTTCGTCGTTCATCCTCCGCCTACCCGATCGTCCGGTGTCGTGAACGACACGTCTCGGACGTCGGGAGTGAGAAGACACAACGGCGATCGCCCGCCGATCACCCGAATCGCCGTGTGCGTCCGGCGCAGGGTGATTGACTTGCCTCATGCCTACCTGGGGTTGGTTCGTCGTGGCTCTCGTGGTCATCGATCTCGCCGTCGTCGTCACCTGGTTCGCGCTGCGACACCGCACCGCCGCCGCACGGACGGAGACCGTCGACCGTCATCCCGTCGACGCCGAGACGCACACCGCCGTGGCCGCTCTGGTGCACGCGCGCAAGCCGGCGCAGGCGATGTCGCTGCTGCGCGATCGCACGGGAATGCCTCTGCGACAAGCGAAGAACGTGGTGGACGCCGTGGAGGCGACGGACCGCCCCCACGCCGCCCACCCTCGATCGGCCTGACGGGTGGCGACACAGCCCACGAGACGCGCCACGCACGCCGACGTGCCGGCCCTCGCCGATCTGGCGGGACGGACCTTCCCCCTGGCGTGTCCACCCGGAACGCTGCAGGAGGACATCGACCATTTCGTGGCGACCGTGCTGTCGGAGTCGGCGTTCCGCACCTACCTCGACGACGACGAGCGCATCGTGCGGGTCGCTCCGCAGGGCACGGCACTGGTCGGGTACACGATGCTGATCCTGTCGGCGTCGACCGACCCGGACGTGTCGAGCGCCCTCACGGCCACGGACGCCGTGGAGGTGAGCAAGATGTACAGCGACCCCGCCGCCCACGGCACGGGAGTTGCTGCAGCACTGATGGAGTCGGCCGCGGACGAGGCTCGACGGCTCGGACGCAGCGCGCTGTGGCTCGGAGTGAACCAGCAGAACGCCCGCGCGCTGGCGTTCTATCGGCGCAGCGGTTTCCGGCAGCTGGGAGAGAAGCGTTTCGCGCTGGGAGCCGTGCTGCACGAGGACTTCGTCATGCAGCGCGACCTCACCTGACGCCGACTCGGACGGTAGCGACTCAGACGGAGGCGAAGCGCGAGAGCGCCAGCAGACGCGACGTCGCGCGCAGGTACTTCTTCCGGTATCCGCCCTGGAGCATCTCCTCGGTGAAGAGCTCGTCGAGCTTCGCACCCGACACGGTGACCGGCGTACCCGCGTCGTACAGGCGGTCGGCCAGCACGACGAGGCGCAGCGCCACGGACTGGTCGGGTGCCGCGTGGACGTTCTCGATGAAGACGGCCGTGACACCCTCGATCAACTTCCCGTAGCGCGACGGGTGCAGGGTGCTCAGATGCTTCACCAGCGCGTCGAAGTCGTCGAGCGTCGATCCCTCGACGGCCGCCGCGGCGGCTTCGATCTGGTCCGCGCCGATCGGGTCCGGAGCCGGGGGCAGGTCGCGGTGCCGGTAGTCGGGACCGTCGACACGAATGGACTCGAAGATCGAGCCGAGCTTCTTGATCTCTCGCAGGAAGTCCTGAGCGGCGAAGCGACCCTCGCCCAACTGGCCGGGCAGCGTGTTGGACGTCGCGACGATGGAGACGCCCTTGGCGGCCAACTCGGTGAGCAACCGAGACACCAGCATCGTGTCGCCCGGATCGTCGAGCTCGAACTCGTCGATGCACAGCACGCTGTGACCGGACAGCTCGTCGAGCGCCTTCGTGAATCCGAGAGCTCCGACGACGTGCGTCAACTCGACGAAGGTGCCGAACGCCTTGGGCTCCGGCGACGCGTGGAAGATCGACGCCAGCAGGTGGGTCTTGCCGACGCCGAACCCACCGTCGAGGTACAGACCTGCGCCGGAGGCCGGCGTCTTCTTGCCGAACAGACCGCGCTTCCCGCCCGACCGGATCTTCGCGACCTTGCCGGCGAACTCCTCCGCCTTGCGCACGGCCTCGGTCTGCGTCGGCTCGTTCGGGTCCGGGATGTAGGACGCGAAACTCACGTCGTCGAACATCGCCGGCGGCACCATCTGGGCGATCAGCTGGTCGGCGGGCACCACGGGATCGCGGTCGACGAGGCGTTGTGGCATGGGACGAGGTTAACGACGTGGTGTGATGGCTTTTGTGCAGCGTATCGATAATGGGACCTACCTCACAGTGACCGACGACGATCTCACCGATCTCTACGCGTATCCGGCCGAGCTCCACTCCCCCTGGATCCGCGTCAACTTCGTGGCGGGCATCGACGGTGCGGTGTCGCAGGACGGGGTGTCCGGTGGGCTGGGGACCCCTGCTGACAAGGCGGTCTTCGGCGAGCTCCGCTCGCTCGCCGACGCCGTCCTGGTGGGATCGGGCACCGTCACGGCAGAGAACTACGGCGGTGTGGAGGTGTCCGACGCGGTGCGCGCCGCGCGCACCGCGCGGGGTCAGAGCGAGGTCCCTCCGATCGTCGTGGTGACCGGCTCCGCGAGCGTCGATCCCGAGTCGACGGTGGTGACGGGCGCGGAGGTGCCTCCGATCGTGCTGACCACCTCGCACGCGCCCGAGGACAAGGTGCAGGCACTGCGCGACGCCGGGCTCACCGTCGTCCGCGCCGACGGCGACCTCACCGGCGACGTCGTGGTCGCGCTGCTGCAGGACCTCGGCCTGCAGCGAGTGCTGTGCGAGGGCGGGCCCGGACTCTTCGGGTCGCTTCTCGCCGCGGATGTCGTCGACGAGGTCTGCGTGACCACCTCGCCCACCCTCAGCGCCGGGACCTCGGGCCGGATGGCGACGTCCGATGCCGCCGTCGACCGCCCGATGACCCCGGGCCACATCCTGCTCGACGACGACGGGACCATCCTGGTGCGCTGGGTGCGGGCGCGCGAGATGGCACGCTGAACGTATGCAGATGTCGAGGTTCGGGTCACGGCTCGCCGCCCTGACGGCCGTCGTCGTGGTCGCCGCCGCGTGCGGGGCCGGACCGTCGACCCGTCCGGACGTGGCGATCGAGGGTGGATCGGTCGGGTCCGACGGCGGGCCCACGACGACCGAACCCACCGACGAGGGGCCACGTCCTCTCGAGGCACCGGTCACCGACCTGAACTGGACCGACTGCACGGCCCGCACCACCGCTGCTCGCGGGGTCACGGCCGCGCCCGGAGTGCTGGTGGACTGCGCGACCTTCCCCGCTCCCATCGACCGCACCGTCGCCTCGGACGGCACGTTCGAACTCTCCGCGGTCCGCGTGCGCACGGCCGCCACGCCGGCGGACGCGGCGCCGCTGGTCTACACGTCCGGCACCGATCGACCGTCGTCCGCGGACATGGCGGCGCTCGCCGCGCAGCCGGACACCGCGCTCCTCGACGCCCACCCGATCGTCGGCGTCGATCGGCGCGGCATCGGCAACTCCGCGCCGTTCGACTGCTACTCGGGTGCCACGTCCACCCGCGACGCGCTGACCGACCTCGGGCAGTACTCACCCGGCACCGACGCGGCGGACAAGGTCGCGACCCTCGCCCGCGACGCGACGATCGCGTGCACCGACTTCCTGCTTCCCGAGGCACTCATCTTCGGGGTCACCAACAGCGCCGACGACCTCGAGGCGCTCCGGGAGGCGTGGGGAGTGCGTGCCCTGTCGCTCCTGGGATCGGGCAACGGCGCCCTCGTCGCGCTCGGGTACGCCGCCGCGTACGGCGACCACGTCGCCCGTCTCGTGCTCGACTCCCCCACCAGCGTCATCACCGACGCCGTCACCAGCGCCGAGCAGACCGTGCGCGGGGAGGAGGCCGCCCTGACGGCGTTCGCCACCCGATGCGCCGCCGTCGGATGCTCGCTCGGGGCGGATCCGCGCTCACAGGTGGTGGAACTGTTCCGCCGCGCCGACGCCGGTGATCTCGCACCGCTGTCCGGTGCCACCGTTCGACAGGCAGTCGTCCACCTGCTGGCGTATCCGTCCACCGCCGACGGTGCCGCGCGGGTGCGCTCCACGTCGGACACGGTGGCAGGTGCGCTCGCCGGGAACACCACCGCACTCGACGACGCGGTCGACGAGGTGCGCGCCCTGACCGAGACCGACGGTCATTTCGTGAGCCGCTGCACCGACGGCCAGCGGTGGCCCGCGCCCGACCGGGTCCGGGAGCTGCAGACGTCGTGGTCGGGCCAGTACCCGGCCTTCGGTGCGACGGCGGCGTTGAACCTGCTCACCTGTTCGGCGTGGCCGGCGACCACCCCGCCGCCCGTCCCCTCCACCCTGGGGCTCCCGGTCCTGGTGCTCAGCGGGAACGCCGACGCCGTCACCGGTACGGAGCCGCTTCCGGCGGTCACGGGAGCGTTGGGCGCGGCCGGCGCGGCCACCACGACGATCACCTGGGACGGCATCGGACACCCCGTGTCGGTGGGCTCGGGGTGCGGGCGCGCGGCCGTCGCGGCGTACCTCGAAACGGGCGACGTGCCGGAAGGCGGTAATGCGTGTCCGGCCTAGTTGCCGGGGTACCGTCTCCGGGTGTCGTTCCGTCATCTCGAACCGCGAACTGGTGAGACCACCGCGCAGGTGATCCGTTTCGCGTTGTGGCCCATCGCCATCCTGACGGTCCTCAATCGCGTGATCGTCAAGGCCGTCAACGGCAACATCACCGACGATTTCCGCCCGGTCTACAACGCCGCGTTGGCATTTCTGAACCGGCGCGAGGTCTACACGGCGAACTTCGACTCGGTCGACCCGCACTATCTCTATCCGCCGAGCGGGACGCTGATCATCGCGCCGCTGGCCGTGCTGGACCCCGAGCGCTCGCGCTGGTTGTTCATCGGGGTCAACGCCGTCGCCGTGATCGTCGCGCTCTACCTGCTACTGCGCATGTTCCAGCTCGGCCTGTCGTCGGTGGCCGCACCGGTGGTGCTGCTCGCCGCGTTCTCCACCGAGACCGTCACCAACACACTGATCTTCACCAACATCAACGGCCTGATCCTGCTCGGCGAAGTGCTGTTCATGATGCTGCTGCTGAGGCGGCACCCGTACTGGTCCGGCGCCGCCATCGGCCTGACCATCGCCGTCAAACCGACTCTCGCACCGCTGCTTCTGCTGCCGCTCGTCCGCAGGGAGTGGCGCGTCTTCGTCACCGCCGTCGGTATCCCCGTCGTCCTGACGCTGCTCGCCCTCCCGCTGTCGGTCGACCCGATGGCCTTCGTCTCCCACACGGTGCCGTACCTCCTCGAGACGCGGGACTACTTCAACAGCGCGATCGTCGGCAACGGCCTCTACTACGGACTGCCCACCGCGCTGGTGCTCGCGCTCCGCGCCGTGTTCGCCGTGATGGTGCTCGTGTCCCTGTGGCTGCTGTGGAAGTACTACCGCCACGACGAGCTGTTCTTCGTGACCACTGCGGGTGGGCTGCTGCTGGTCGCATCGTTCCTGCTCGCGTCGCTCGGCCAGATGTACTACTCGATGATGCTGTTCCCGCTGATCATGTCGGTGGTGCTGCGCAACTCGGTGATGCGCAACTGGCCGGCGTGGCTCGCCGTGTACGGGTTCCTCAGCTACGACAGCTGGCTCGTCGGCCGCTTCCCGGAGTTCGGGCGCTCCATCGAGTACCTCCGCACGACGTGGGGTTGGTCGCTGATCATCGTCGTGATCTTCGCCGTGCTCGTCGGTCGCTATCTCACCGCGCGCCGCGAGGGCCGGCTGGACGGCGGCATCGATCCGGCGTTCCTGCTCGACGAGAACACGACCTCACCGAAGCCTGTACCTGCGACGACAGCGGGAACCGCGGCCACGCATTAGCGTGGAGGCATGAGTTCCGCACCAGAGAAGAAGCCCACGTTCGAGCTGTCCGACGACGAGTGGCGTACCAAGCTCACCGCAGCCGAGTACGCAGTGCTGCGCAAGGCCGGCACCGAGCGGCCGTTCGTCGGCGAGTACACCGACACCACCACCGAGGGCGTCTACAAGTGCCGCGCCTGTGACGCCGAACTGTTCCGCAGCACCGAGAAGTTCGAGTCCCACTGCGGGTGGCCGTCCTTCTTCGATCCCAAGGACACCGACGCCGTGATCCTGAAGGTCGACCGGTCGATGGGCATGAAGCGCACCGAGGTCCTGTGCAGCAACTGCCACAGTCACCTCGGCCACGTCTTCGAGGGCGAGGGCTACCCCACCCCGACCGATCAGCGGTACTGCATCAACTCGATCTCGCTCACGCTGGAGCCGAAGGGCTGAGTGAGCCGTAGTACCCACACTGGGACGGGTGGTAGTCGTCGAAGGACGGCGACCACCCTTCCGTGTGTGTGGAGACCAACATGTCGAGGTAGTACTCCCATCCCGGGCCGATGTCCTCGAGGCCGTCCGTCGTCGTCAGGTGGTGCCGGAACGTCAACGTGGTCCCGTCTCCCGTGGTCCTGAGCGTCACGTCGAACGTCCACCCGTCGGACTCCAGTGCGAGATACCTCGGCGCGTCACACGCCAGGATCGTCAGGTCGGAGGCGGGTGCGTTCTCCTCGAACCCCATCGTCACCCGCACGGTGCTGCCGGCTCCCGGCGTTCCCTCCCAGCTGCCGTACCACCGCGCGGTGCGCTCACTGACGGTGAGACTGTCCCAGACGTCGTCGATCGGTACGTCCAGGACGCGCTCCAGCACGAGATCGACACCCGTCTCGGCGCGCTCGAGTAGGCCGGTGGGTTCCGGGTGTGACGTCATCGGCGCATCGTACTGCGCTCGTCCTGCACCCAGGCCGGGTCCGCAGGGCCGGATGTGGCGCCCCGACAGAGGTTCTGTGCAGAACGGCTCGCCGCCGCTAGTGTCGGCTCCATGCGTACCTTCACGTCCGCGGACGACATCGTGTCCGCCCTCGGCGAGACCATCGGCACCAGCGACTGGCTGGAGATCACGCAGGAGCGCGTGAACCAGTTCGCCGACGCCACCGGTGACCACCAGTGGATCCACGTGGATCCCGAGCGCGCCGCGAAGGAGAGCCCCTTCGGTGGTCCCGTCGCCCACGGGTACCTCACGCTGTCCCTGTTGCCGGCCCTGTCCTGGCAGACCTACACGATCGAGAACTCCACGATGGGAGTCAACTACGGCAGCAACAAGGTTCGCTTCGTCAATCCTGTGCTCGTCGGGTCGCGCGTTCGTCTGACGGCCGTCCTCGCCGCAGCAGATCGGCTGGACGGCGGAGCGGTGCAGATGACCGTCGACTCGACCATCGAGATCGAGGGTGCGACGAAGCCCGCGCTGGTCGCCCAGGTCATCAGCCGCGTCTACTTCTGACGCACGTCACCACGATCGACGAACTCCGGCTGATCGTGCGCGCGGATCGGCGGCAGTTCGCCGGTCCACTTCTCGACGTCCACCAGGACGTGCTGGCCGGTGGACCCCTGCGCGAGCGACGACGTGCCGCGGTCGGCGGTGAGCACGTTCGGGTTGCCGTGCACGCACATCGAGCGCGGGTCCGACGGATCGAGCGGGTCGTACCAGGCGCCGGTCGACAGTTGCACCACGCGCTCGCGCAGGCGATCGTCGACGACGAGCCCCGCGAGGCACGAGCCACGGTCGTTGAACACCCGCACCACGTCGCCGTCGCGGAGTCCGCGCGCTGCGGCGTCCGCGGGATGCATGCGCATCGGTTCCCGGCCCTGAATCTTCGACGCGAGGCTCACGGCCCCGTGATCGAGTTGGCTGTGTAACCGGCTCCGCGGTTGGTTCGCGATCAGGTGCAGCGGGAACGCCTGTGCGCGTTCACCGCCCAGCCACTCGTCCGGTGCGTACCACCGTGGGTGTCCCCCGCAGTCGGCGTAGCCGAACGACTCGATGTCGGCCGAGAAGATCTCGATGCGCCCGCTCGGTGTCCGCAAGGGGGCCCGCTCGGGATCGTCGCGAAAATCGGACAGCAGCGTGAGACCGTCCTCGGTGTCCATCCGGAACGTTCCCTCGGTCCAGAACTCGTCGAACACAGGCGGCGTCACCCGCCCCGCATCGGACACGAACCGTCGCCACTGGTCGTAGAGGTGCCGCAGCCAGTCCGCGGACGAGCGACCTTCCGTGAATTCGTACTCGACGCCGAGCTCTCGCGCGAGCAGCGCGAAGGTGTCGTAGTCGTCGCGGCTGTCGGCGAAGGGCGGGACGGCGGCCTGCATCGCCACGAGCAGCGGGTCGTTGCGGGTGCAGCTCAGGTCGTCGCGTTCGAGGGTCGTCGTCGACGGCACCACGAAGTCGGCGTGCCGTGCCATCGGTGTCCAGTACGGCTCGTGCACCACGATGGTCTCGGGTCGAGCCAGCGCGGTGCGCAACCGGCCGATGTCCTGGTGGTGGTGGAACGGGTTGCCGCCGGCCCAGTGCAGCAGCCGGATGTCCGGATACGTCGACGCGGTGCCGTCCGCGTCGTACGGCCCACCAGGGTTCAACAGCATGTCCGAGATCGCGGCGACCGGAATCGACGTCGACACACCGTTGAGGCCCTGGGGAAGCGTGGGCAGCGGATACGGCACGGGTGCCAGGCCGGGTTCGTTCATCGACCCGTAGCCGTGGCCGAAGCCCGCGCCCGGCACACCGACGCCGCCGAGCATCGCGGCGAGCGTGAGACCCATCCACGGCGCCTGCTCACCGTGGCGGATGCGCTGCAGTGACCAGGTGACGGTGATCAGCGTGGTGGCGCGAGCCATGCGCCGCGCCAGGGCGGTGATGTCCGACGCCGGGACCCCCGTCAGGTTCTGCGCCCACTCCGGTGACTTCGGGACACCGTCCGTCTCGCCGAGCAGGTAGCGCTCGAAGACGTCGTACCCGGTGGTGTACCGCTGCAGGAACGCGGTGTCGTGCAACCCCTCCGAGGCGAGCACGTGTGCCAGCCCCAACATGAGGGCGACGTCCGACCCCGGTACGGGTGCGATCCACTCCGCCGCTCCGTCCGTGTCGTCACGCAGCGGCGAGATCGAGACGATCCGGCCGCCGCGCGTACGGAGGCGATGCAGCGCGTCGCGTGTCGGATGATCGCTGGTGCCACCGTGATTGACCGACGTGTTCTTCAGCGGAACGCCGCCGAACGCGACCAGTAGATCGGTGTGCTCGGCGATCACGTCCCACGAGGTGGAGCGCGAGAACATCTTCCAGTGCGTCCCCATGACCCGCGGCATGATCGTGCCGGTGGCGCCGAGGGAGTAGCTGCCCACCGACCGCGTGTAGCCACCCAGGGTGTTCAGGAACCGGTGAACCTGACTCTGCGCGTGGTGGAACCGGCCCGCGCTGCCCCACCCGTACGACCCGCCGAAGACGGCCTCGTTGCCGTGCTCGCGCACGACTCGACGGAGCTCGCCGGCGAGCAGGGGGAGGAACTCGTCCCACTCCATCTCGACGAACGCATCGGCGCCACGCGCGGTGGACGGTCCGGGGCCGTTCTCGAGCCAGCCCCGACGCACCGCCGGTCGACGGATGCGCGAGCGATGGGTCACCGACCCGGGAACGTTGCCCAGGATCGGGGACGGATCGGCGTCGCCCGTCGGCGGACGGACCGCGACCACGTCCCGGCCGTCCGTGTCGGCGGTGTACATACCGAAGTGGGCCATGTGCTGCACCCCACGGCGCGCGGACGTCACGGCGCCCTACGCGAGCGCGAGACCGTGCGCCGCCACGGCGTCGAGCAGAGCCGACGGTCGTTCGGACGTCGGCAGTGGATCGAGCAGCGCGAAGGACATACCGAGCGCCTGCGCTCCGCCGTCGGCCTCCTCGCTGTCGCCGACCATCAGGCACGAGGCCGGGTCGACGCCCAGAGCGTCCACGGCGGAACGGAAGATCGCGGCATCGGGCTTGACGGCGCCCACCTCGAACGACAGAGCGTAGTGCGCGACGGTGTCGTGCACGCCGAGCAGATCGAACGCCGCGCGCAGATCGAACGCGATGTTGCTGACCACCGCCACGGGAACGCCGCGATCGGCGAGGCCGTGCAGCACTCGCGCCGTGTCGGGGTACGGCGTCCACGAGGACGGGTCGATCACTTTGTCGTACAACGCCTCGGCGTGCTCGACGCGGTGCACACCCGACGCCTTCAGCACTGCCAGGTAGGCGGCCCGGTGCATCGCGGGGTCGAGATCGCGAGCCTCCCAAGCCCGGTGGCCGTCGTCGTCCAGGGTGACCACCGACCCGACGGGCTGGGTCATGCGGCGCATCAACTCGGCCTGGAAATGACCGTCGATCTGCTCGTCGTCGCCGACACGCAGATCGGTGAACCAGCTCTCGTCCTCCTCGAGACGGAACAGCGTGCCGGAGAAGTCGAAGAGCACCGCGGCCGGCGTGGTCACGGTAGTGACTCGACGAGCGCCTCGACCGTCACCCGGGGTCCGCTGAAGAACGGAACTTCCTCCCGCACATGACGTCTGGCCTCGGTCGCACGCAGATCACGCATCAGGTCGACGATGCGGTCCAGCGTCGGAGCCTCGAACGCGAGAATCCACTCGTAGTCGCCCAGGGCGAACGACGGGACGGTGTTGGCGCGCACGTCCTTGTAGCCGCGTGCCGCCTTGCCGTGGTCGGCGAGCATCGTGCGACGCTCCGCGTCGGGCAGCAGGTACCAGTCGAGCGAGCGGACGAACGGGTACACGCAGATGTAGGCGCCCGGCTCCTCGCCGGCGATGAAGGCCGGGACGTGCGACTTGTTGAACTCCGCGGGGCGGTGCAACGCGGCGTTGCTCCAGAACGCGTCGCACGCGCGGCCGAGAGCCGTGGACCGACGGAAGCGCGCGTACGCCGCCTGCAGGTCCTCGATCTTCTCCGCGTGCCACCAGATCATGAAGTCGGCGTCGGCGCGCAGTCCGGCCACGTCGTAGATCCCGCGCACCACGACGTCGGTCTCGTCGAGACCGTCGAAGAACGCGCGGGCCTCGGCGAGCACCGCCTCCCGATCCTCACCGAGAGCGCCCGGCCGAGCCGTGAACACCGAGTGCATCGAGTAGCGCAACGTGGAATTGAGTGCTTCGAAATCGAGACGTGCCATGACACCCATCGTGCCACCCGGCCGTCCCGATCGGGCCGTCAGGCCAGCGCCTCCGCCAGCCGGGCCGCCGCCGCGGATGCCGTCGCGACGCATGCGGGAACTCCGACGCCGTGCAGGTACGCGCCCGCGAGTTCGAGTCGGCCCACCGCCGAGGCGGCGTCCTCGACGCGGGCCACGAGGTCGGTGTGGCCGGGGCGGTACTGCGGCAGTCCGCCGTGCCAGCGTTGCACGAACGTCGTCGTCGGCTCCTCGTCCACACCGAGCACCTCACGCAGATCCGTGCGGGCCGCCGACACCAGGTCGACGTCGGGCCGGTCGACGATGTCCGCGTCCCCGAAGCGTCCGAAGGAGACCCGCACCAGCTGGCCGCCGCGCTCGGCGAGATGCGGCCACTTGCGGCTCGACAGCGTGAATGCTTTGGCGCGCAACGGAACACCGGAGGAATCGAGCTCCCCCGTGGCGACCAGGACGCCCGAGTTCTGCGGTAGTCCCCCGGCCTCGAACCCGAGGGCCACCACTGCCGACGAGGCGAGTTCCACGTCCCCGAGTTCCCGCGCGAGTGCGGGCGCCGTGTCAACCAGCATCGAGACCGTCTGCGGTGCGGGCGCGGCGAGGACGACGCCGTCCACCACCCCGACGCCGTCGACGTGCCACGCGCCCCGGCCGTCGGACGTCACCCGCCGCACGTCCGCGGCGACGAGTTCGGCACCGGAGGCGGCGAGCAGCGCGTCGAGAAGCACGCCGTAGCCACCGCGCAGTCCGCCGAACACCGGTCCCGGCGACGGCGTCGGGCGCGCTCGCTCGACGGCGTCCACCAACGACGGGGCACCGGCGTCGAGGGCCGCGGCGAGAGTCGGCACCGCGGCGCGGATGCTCGTGGTGACGGCCAGCCCGGAGTAGACGCCGCCCAGCAGTGGGTCGACGCTCCGCGCGGTCACCTGGGAGCCGAAGCGTTCGGACACCAGGTCACCCACCGACGCATCGTCGCCGGGCGTCCACCGCAGCGGCCGGTCACGATCGGTGTCGATGCGGCGGCACGTGGCGTCGTCGACCAGAGTCCGCACCGAGTCGGATGTGGCCGGGATGCCCATCAACGTGCCGGTCGGCAGTCCGTGCAGTGCGCCGCCCGAGCGCAGGAGCGGGCGGGCGGCGGGCGACGGCCGCACGAGCTGGTCGGCGAGTCCGAGCTCGTCGAGCAGAGAGGGAACCTCGGGACGACGCGCGATGAACGCCTCGGCACCGACGTCGACCGGGCCACCCGCCAGGTCCACCGACCGGAGTTTGCCCCCGATGCGCGGCGCCTTCTCGACCACCACGATCCGCGCGGCCGGCCCCAGCGACTGCCGCAGCCGGTACGCGGCCACCAGTCCGCTGATGCCCGCTCCGACGACGGCGACCGAGGTCACAGCGAGTGCACCAGCTCCACCACCGACGTCACCACGTCGGGATCGGTGGCGGGCAGGACCCCGTGGCCCAGGTTGAAGATGTGCCCGGTGGCGCCGGCCGCGAGTGCGGCGTCCGCCTCGCCCACGATGCGGGTGACCTCACGGCGCACCGCGTCGGGGCCCGCGAACAGCACGGCGGGATCGAGATTGCCCTGCAGAGCCTTGCCCGGACCGACCCGACGAGCGGCGACGTCGAGCGGGATCCGCCAGTCGACACCGACGACGTCCGCGCCCGCCTCCCCCATCGCACCGAGCAGCTCGCCCGTCCCGACACCGAAGTGGATGCGCGGCACGCCGGCCGACGCCATGGCCTCGAACACGCGGCTGGAGTGGGGGAACACGAACTCGCGGTACTCGGCGAGTGACAGCGCCCCGGCCCACGAGTCGAAGAGCTGGACCGCGTCGACGCCGGCATCGGCCTGCGCGGTGAGGAAGGCGATGGTCATGTCTGCCAGCGACGAGAGCAATGCATGCCACGTCTGCGGATCCGAGTGCATGAGCGCCTTGGTGCGCTCGTGGTTGCGACTCGGACCGCCTTCGACCAGGTAGGACGCCAGCGTGAACGGTGCGCCCGCGAAGCCGATGAGGGGCACGTCCTTCAACTCGGCCAGGAGCAGGGAGATGGCCTTCGCGACCGGCTCGATCTGCTCCGACTGCAGGACCGGCAACGACTGCACGTCGGCCACGGACCGCACCGGGTTCGCCACGACGGGACCGGTGCCGGCCACGATCTCGAGGTCGACGCCGGCCGCCTTGAGCGGCACGACGATGTCGGAGAACAGGATCGCCGCGTCGACCCCGTGCCGCCGGACCGGCTGCATCGTGATCTCGCAGACCATCTCGGGGTCGAAGCACGAGGCGAGCATGGAGGTGCCCTCCCGCAACTTGCGGTACTCGGGCAGCGACCGACCGGCCTGACGCATGAACCACACGGGCCGACGCGACGGCGTCCGTCCCGTCGCGGCCGCGAGGAAGGGAGCTTCGGGCAGGCTTCGACGCGGACCGACGGCGTCAGGGATGGTGTTCATCGGCGTCCATGCTGCCAGAGACGCACACCTGCCCGGCGCGCCTCCTCCGCTGGGCCGACGGTCGCGGCTAACGTCCGCACACGTGACCACGTCCGAGAGCGCCTCGCAGCCTGCGCCCTTCCGCGCCGCCATCGACGCGATGCACCGGGCGACGGTCCACCCGAGCATCGAGGTCGGGCCGATCCGGCCTCCGCAGCGCCTGGCACCGTTCAGTTACGCACTGGGGGCCGAGGTGCGCCACTCCGAGACGGAGTCGGTGCCCGAGCAGAGCGAGGGTGACGCGTTCGGGCGTCTCATCCTGTTGTACGACCCGGACGGCGACGAGGCGTGGAACGGCACCATGCGCCTGGTCGCCTACATCCAGGCCGACGTCGACGCGTCGCTGGCGTCGGATCCGCTGCTGCCCGAGGTGGCGTGGAGTTGGCTGGTCGACGCGTTCGAGGCGCGGTCCGAGCCGCTGACGGCGCTGGGCGGCACGGTCACCTCGACGAGTTCGGTGCGGTACGGGGACATCGCCGGCCCGCCGCGTGCCCACCAGCTCGAGCTGCGGGCCTCGTGGACCGCGCTCAGCGAGGAACTGTCGGTGCACGTCGAGGCGTTCGGTGAGGTTCTCGCCTACGCCGCGGGGCTGCCCCCGGCGGGCATCACGGCGCTGGGTGCACGCGCCGACTCGGGCAGCTCCGACGCCTGATCGTCGGACAGCCTAGAGTTCGAACAATGCCCGACACGCCCGACTCGACTCCTGCCTCCTCCGGCGACACCGCCGTCGAGCCGGAGGCGACTCCCCTTCTCGCTCCACGCGAGGGGGTCCCGCCGTTGACGGACACGGCGGACGCGGTGCGAGCGGCCGCGGAGCTGCTGGCGTCGGGAACCGGACCGTTGGCCGTCGACGCGGAACGCGCATCGGGTTTCCGATACTCGGCTCGCGCGTATCTGCTGCAGTTCCGTCGCCGGGGTGCGGGCACCGTCCTGCTCGATCCGATTCCGGTGGTCCGCGACGGTGGTGTCGAGGCGCTCGCGGGCTTCGCCGCCGTCGTGAACGACATGGAGTGGGTACTGCACTCCGCCGATCAGGATCTGCCGGGGCTCGCCGAGCTCGGCATGACTCCCGCGTCGCTGTACGACACGGAGCTGGCGGGCCGACTCGCCGGCTTCGACCGTGTCGGTCTGGCGGCCATCGTCGAACGGACGTTGGGCCTGTCGCTGCAGAAGGGTCACGGTGCGGCGGACTGGTCCACCCGACCGTTGCCCGACACCTGGCTCAACTACGCGGCACTCGATGTCGAGGTGCTCGTCGAGTTGCGTGACGCCATGGCCGAGGAGCTCGAGAGCCAGGGCAAGACCGACTGGGCCGCACAGGAATTCGAGTACATTCGCACCGCACCCCCGGCGCCTCCCAAGCCCGACCGCTGGCGCCGCACCTCCGGTATCCACACCATCAAGAACGCGCGGACGCTCGCCGTCGTCCGCGCTCTGTGGACCGCCCGCGACGATCTCGCGCGCCGCCGCGACATCGCGCCGAGCCGCGTCCTGCCGGACTCCGCGATCGTCGCCGCCGCGCAGAGGAACCCCGCCACGGTGTCCGAGCTGAACGCGTTGCCCGTCTTCGGCGGACCTCGTCAGCGTCGCCAGGCGCGCGTGTGGATGGACGCGATCGAGCACGCCCGCGCACTTCCCGACGATGCGCTGCCCCCGGTGACGCAGCCCTTCGTGGGGCCGCCGCCGGTCAGTCGGTGGGCGCGGCGCGATCCGGAGGCCGCCGGGCGTCTGTCCGCCGTCCGCGACGCGATGGCCGCCCTGTCCGCGGATGTCGCGATTCCCGTCGAGAACCTGCTGACTCCCGATCTCGTCCGTCGCATCTGCTGGGACCACCCCGCTCTCGTCGCGGAGTACGGGACGGACGAGGACGTGCTCGTCGACCGTTTCCTCGAGGCGCACGGGTCGCGGCCCTGGCAGCGCGCGGTGGCGGGCCCCGTCGTGGCAGCAGGCCTACGGACCGCCGCTGAGTCGAGGACGGCCGAAGTTACCGGCGAGTAGGCACGGGTTAGAGTGGGCGCGCGAGCCGGGCGTCCGGCTCGTTCCAGCGCCTGCCGGAAGGAACCATGTCTTCTCCGAAATCCGCTCCCGCTCGATCCGCGTCCAGTCGTGGCGTCGCGTTCGTCGACGGTGTTCGTACGCCGTTCGGCAAGGCCGGCCCCAAGGGTATGTACGCGGACACCCGAGCGGACGACCTCGTGGTCAAAGCGATCCGTGAACTGCTCCGCCGCAATCCCGAACTGCCACCCGAGCGCGTCGACGAGGTCGGCATCGCCGCCACGACGCAGACCGGCGACCAGGGTCTGACCATCGGCCGCACGTCGGCACTGCTCGCCGGGCTCCCCCGCAGCGTGCCCGGTTTCGCCGTCGACCGGATGTGTGCGGGCGCGATGACCGCGGTGACCACCACCGCGTCGGGCATCGGCTTCGGACAGTACGACGTCGTCATCGCCGGCGGCGTCGAGCACATGGGCCGGCACCCGATGGGCGAGGGCGTCGATCCGAACCCGCGCTTCCTGGCCGACAAGCTCGTCGACCCGAGTGCGCTCGTCATGGGCAACACGGCCGAGAACCTGCACGACCGCTACCCGTCCATCACCAAGGACCGCACGGACGCCTACGCCGTCGCGAGCCAGGAGAAGTACGACGCGGCGAAGAAGGCCGGACTCATCGGCGAGACGCTCGTTCCCGTTGCGACCAAGTCCGCCGCCGGGTGGGGCCTCGCCACCGAGGACGAACCGCCGCGCCCCGGCACCACGCTCGAGGACCTGGCGAAGCTCAAGACGCCGTTCCGCCCCGCCGGCCGCGTCACCGCAGGCAACGCCGCCGGCCTCAACGACGGTGCGACCGCCGCGATCCTCGCCGGTGAGGACACCGCCGCCGAGCTCGGCCTGAAGGTCGGCATGCGCATGGTGGGCTTCTCCTTCGCCGGCGTCGATCCCGCCGTGATGGGCATCGGTCCCGTCCCCGCCACCGAGAAGTTGCTCGGACGCACCGGCCTGTCGATCGAGGACATCGGCCTCTTCGAGATCAACGAGGCCTTCGCCATCCAGGTCCTCGCGTTCACCGAGCACTTCGGCATCGCCGACGACGACGCCCGGATCAATCAGTGGGGCGGCGCCATCGCCTGCGGCCACCCCCTCGCGTCCTCGGGCGTTCGACTGATGACCCAGCTCAGCCGACAGTTCGCCACCCGTCCCGATGTCCGCTACGGCCTCACCACCATGTGCATCGGCCTCGGCATGGGCGGCAGCGTCATCTGGGAAAACCCCGCCTACGACGGAAGCAAGTGATTGCCATGACTTCTGCCTTCTCCGATGAAGTGGTGACCCACGCGTTCACCAAGATCGTCACCGTGCCCGGCCTCGACGGCCCGGTCGCCATCGTCACCCTCGACAACGGCTTCGACCACACCAAGCCGTCCACCTTCGGACCTGCCGGACTCACCGAGCTCGATGCCGCCCTGGATGCGGCCTACGCCGCAGATCCCGTGGCCGTCGCGGTCACAGGCAAGCCCTTCATCTTCGCCGTCGGCGCAGACCTGAACGGCGTGCCGAACATCTCCGACCGGGAAGTCGCCCTGGAGATCGGCACGTTGGGACACAAGGTGTTCCGACGCCTTCGCGAGTCGACGGTTCCGACGTTCGCGTTCGTGAACGGCGCCGCTCTGGGCGGTGGACTCGAGATCGCGCTGCACTGCCACTACCGCACCGTCGCGGACAACGCTGCGGCACTGGGGCTCCCGGAGACCTTCCTCGGTCTCGTTCCCGGCTGGGGCGGAACGCAGTTGCTCCCCAACCTGATCGGGCCGGCCAATGCCGTCACCGTGGTGATCGAGAACGCGCTCAACCAGAACCGGATGCTCAAGCCTGCGGACGCGCTGAAGCTGGGCATCGCCGACGAAGTCTTCGGCGGCGCCGATTTCCTCGAGCAGTCCCTGCTGTGGGCCGCGAAGGTCGTTTCCGGGGACGTCACCCCGACCCGCCCCGAGATCGACCGCGGCCAGGGCTGGGACGACGCGATCGCGCGGGCCAAGGCCATCGTCTCCGGCAAGACCGGCGACCACGCACCGGGACCGGTGCGCGCCGTGCAGCTGCTGGAGCTGGCGAAGTCGACCGACATCACCGACTCCGCGTCGCTCGACGCCGCCTTCGCTGCCGAGGACGAGGCGCTGGCCGACCTTCTCATGGCCGACGAACTGCGGGCCGGGCTCTACGCCTTCGACCTCGTGCAGAAGCGTGCCAAGCGGCCTGCCGGAGCGCCCGACAAGTCCCTCGCCCGGAAGGTCACCGGCGTCGGCATCGTGGGCGCCGGCCTCATGGCCAGCCAGCTCGCCCTGCTGTTCGTACGTCAGTTGAAGGTGCCGGTGATCCTCACCGACATCGACCAGGAGCGCATCGACAAGGGCGTCGGCTACGTTCACGCCGAGATCGACAAGCTGCAGGGCAAGAAGCGACTCTCCCCCGACGCGGCGAACCGTCTCAAGGCGTTGGTGTCCGGATCGCTCGACAAGTCCGCATTCGCGACGACCGACTGGGTCATCGAGGCAGTGTTCGAGAACCTCGACGTGAAGAAGAAGGTCTTCGCCGAGCTCGAGGAGTTCGTCTCCCCCGAGACGATCCTCGCGACGAACACGTCGTCGCTGTCGATCACCCGCATGGCGGCGGAGCTGAAGCACCCCGAGCGGGTCGTCGGATTCCACTTCTTCAACCCCGTGGCCGTTCTTCCGCTGCTGGAGATCGTCCGCGGCGAGAAGACCGACGATGCCACGCTCGCAACAGCATTCGCGACGGCGAAGTCTCTGAAGAAGTCGGCCGTGCTGATCGCCGACAAGCCCGGCTTCGTCTTCAACCGCTTGCTCACCCGCGCCCTCGGCGAGGTCATGAACGCGATCGACGAGGGCACGCCCTTCGACGTCGCGGACAACGCCATCAGCGAGCTCGGCATGCCGATGAGCCCGCTCACGCTGCTCTCGCTCGTCGGCCCCGCCGTCGCACTGCACACCGGCGAGACCATGGCCGAGTACTACCCGGAGCGCTTCCACGACTCCCCCGGCCTGCAGGCGATGGTCGCGAACAAGAAGTCCGCGGTGTGGACCTACGGCGCCGACGGAGCCAAGACCGTCGACCCCGAGATCGCCGATCTGTGGCCGCGGGGCGACTCACCGTCGACGGCCGAGCAGGTGCTCGATCGCACCCGGCGCGCCTTCGCGGAGGAGATCGACATCATGCTGCAGGAAGGCGTCGTCGCGGCCGCTCAGGACATCGACCTCTGCCTGATCCTCGGCGGCGGCTTCGGGTTCTGGAACGGCGGCATCGTGCCGTACCTCGATCGCACCGGCACCTCCGAGGCCGTCACCGGTCACCGGTTCCTCGACAAGGGTGTCGCCAGCGTGTGATGGGGCTGCGCCCTCGTGCGCCCTTTGCGCATCCCTGGATACGCGAAGGGCGCACGGGGCCGGAGGCCATACATAGGTTAGGCTAACCATGTGAAACGCTCTCGCCTTCTCCCCGCCGTCGCGGCCACCGCCGCGCTCGCCCTCGTCGCCGGATGTTCGTCCGATCCCGACTCCGACGCGCCCGCCGCCGCGTCGGGTGGCGCGTTCCCCGTCACCATCGACCACGCCTTCGGTTCGACCACCATCGACGCCGCACCGGAGCGCATCGTCACGATGGGCTGGAACGCGCAGGACATCCTGGGCGCCCTCGACATCACGCCCGTCGGCCAGCCGAAGTACACCTACGGAGCCGACGAGAACGGCGTGATGCCGTGGGCACAGGAGTTCTACGACGCGGACGCCACCACCCTGTACGAGGATCCGGCTGCGGGTGAGCCCGACGTCGAGGCCCTCGCGACCCTGGCGCCCGACCTGGTGCTCGCGCCCTACGAGGGTTTCCCGCAGTCGTACTACGACACGTTGTCCGCTGTCTCGCCCGTCGTCGCCTACCCCGGTGAGGCCTGGCAGACGACGTGGCAGGACCAGACCACGATGATCGGTGAGGCAGTCGGGAAGCCCACGGAGGCACAGGCTCTCATCGACGGTATGGGCCAGCGGCTCGCCTCGGAGGCCGAGGCCAATCCGGAGTTCGCGGGCAAGACCGTCGCGGTGGTGAACCTGGACACGGACGCCGGTCAGGCGAACGTCTACATGCCGTCCGATCCACGCGTGCAGGTTCTCAACGAGATGGGTTTCGTCAACGCCCCCGGCGTCGTGGCACTCGACGAAGCCGACTCCGCGGACACCTTCTTCTCCACCGTGTCACTGGAGAACGTGCAGAGCTTCGACGCCGACGTGATCGTCGCGTTCACTCCGGAGGGCTTCGACCTCGCCTCGGTTCCGGCTGTGGCGACGCTGCCCGCGGTCGCCTCCGGATCCGCGGTCGCGCTCAGTGACGAGCAGGTCATCGCCGGTCTGAGCAACGTCAACCCGGTGAGCACCCCGTGGGTACTCGACCGGATCCTCCCGCAGTTGAAGGACGCCGCCACCAAGGCGACGTAGCGACCGTCAGATGTCGCCGGGCCGGTGTGCGATCCATCCGCGCACCCGGCCGGCGATGTCCGACGGGGTGAGGCCGATGTCGGCGTGAATGCGATCCCGCGAGCTGTGGTCCAGGAACTGCTGTGGCACACCGAGATCCCGACAGGGGACGTCGACGCCGCCGGCGCGCAGTGCAGCCGACACGGATGCACCGATGCCGCCGTGCAGACCGCTGTCCTCGAGCGTGACCACCAGACGGAAGTCCGCGGCGAGCTTCACGAGCGAGTCCGGAACGGGCAGCACCCACCGCGGATCGACGACCGTGGCCGAGACACCGTCCGCGGCGAGTTCTCGCGCCGTGTCCAGTGCCAACGACGCGAACGGACCGACGGCGACGAGGAGTACGTCCGACTCCCCCTCGGGCTCGTGCAGCACGTCGACGGAGTCGTCCAGACGCCGCACCGCCTCAACGTCGTCGGGAATGGCGCCCTTGGGGAAGCGCAGCGCGGTGGGACCGTCGGACACCGCGAGTGCCTCGGCGAGTTCCTCGCGCAGGGTCGCTCCGTCGCGGGGCGCCGCCACGCGCATGTTCGGCACGATGCCGAGCAGCGACATGTCCCACATGCCGTTGTGGCTGGCGCCGTCCGATCCGGTGACCCCGGCGCGATCGAGCACGAGGGTGACCGGAAGGTTCAGTAGTGCCACGTCCATCAGCAGCTGATCGAACGCCCGATTGAGGAACGTCGAGTAGATCGCCACCACGGGATGCAGACCACCGAGTGCGAGACCGGCGGCGGACGTGAGCGCGTGCTGCTCGGCGATGCCCACGTCGAAGAAGCGGTCCGGGAACACCTCGCCGAACGCGGCGAGCCCGGTGGGTCCGGCCATCGCGGCGGTGATGGCCACGACGTCCTCGCGGTCGGTTCCCAGGGCGATGAGTTGACGGGAGAACTCCGACGTCCAGTCCGGAGCCGCGACGCTGGTCGCCAGGCCGGTGAGCGGGTCGATGACTCCCGTCGAGTGCATCTGGTCGGCGACGTCGTTCTCGGCGAAGGAGTAGCCCATGCCCTTGCGCGTCACCGCGTGGACGATGACCGGCCCGCCGAAAGCCTTCGCGCGGCGCAGCGCCGATTCCAGAGCCGCCTGATCGTGTCCGTCGACCGGACCGAGGTACTTGATGCCCAGATCGGTGAACATGACCTGCGGGCTGATCGCGTCCTTCAGGCCGGCCTTCATGCCGTGCAACATGGCGTACGCGGCCGACCCGACCACGGGCAGGTTCTTCACCATGTGACGGCCGGTGTCCAGCGCGCGTTCGTAGTTGGGCTGCAGGCGCAGCGTCGCGAGATGGTCGGCGAGGCCGCCGATGGTCGGCGAGTAGGAGCGACCGTTGTCGTTCACGACGATCACGACGGAACGATCCTTGCCGGCCGCGATGTTGTTGAGCGCCTCCCAGCACATGCCACCGGTGAGGGCGCCGTCCCCGACGACCGCGACGACGTGACGATCGCCGCGCCCGGTCAGCTCGAAGGCCTTGGCGAGGCCGTCGGCGTAGGAGAGGGATGCCGACGCGTGCGAGGACTCGACCCAGTCGTGCTCACTCTCGCTGCGGGACGGGTAGCCGGACAGGCCACCCTCCTTGCGCAGGGAGTCGAAGCGGTCCGCTCGACCGGTGACCATCTTGTGCACGTACGCCTGGTGGCCGGTGTCGAAGATCACCGGGTCGCGAGGCGAGTCGAACACGCGGTGGATGGCCAGAGTCAGCTCGACGACACCGAGATTGGGTCCGAGGTGGCCGCCCGTGGCAGACACCTTCTCGACCAGGAACCGACGGATCTCGTCCGCCAGTTCGGCCAGCTCCACCGGGCCGAGGGCACGCAGGTCGCTGGGCTCGTGCACGCCGTCCAGAACACCCAACGAAATCGCTCCCCTCCGAAGATTGCCTTGTCGTCCGTCGTGCCGTGAGGCACTCGGACAGGCCAGTTTGGACAAGTCTACGTGGACCCGGATCGGCGGGTTACCGTACGAGCGCCGAGCCGCGGCACAGAATCGAGAGAGTGGTGACGATGACCGACGTCGTGCAGGAGATTCTGGAGGAGGTCCACGCGCTGTGTGTGGCGGACACCTCCGGTGGCGTCGCCGACTACATCCCCGAACTGGCGGCCGCGAACCCCGATCGCTTCGGTATCTGCCTCACGACGGCCGACGGCCACGTGTACCAGGTGGGCGACACGGACGTGCCCTTCACGATCCAGTCGGTGTCCAAACCGTTCACCTACGCCCTCGCTCTCACCGATCGCGGCGAGACCGCGGTGGCCCGCAAGATCGACGTGGAGCCGTCCGGTGAGCCGTTCAACGAGATCAGCCTCGACCCCGTCACCGAGCGCCCGCGCAACCCGATGATCAACGCGGGCGCCATCACCTCCGCGTCGCTGGTGCGAGGCGCGACGCCCGACGAGCAGTTCGAACGGATCCGGGCCTCGTTCTCGCGGTACGCGGGACGCGAACTCGCCATGAACGCCGCCGTGCACGCCTCCGAATCACGCACCGGCCATCGCAACCGCGCCATCGGCCACATGCTGCGCTCCTTCGGCATCGTCGAGGGCGATCCCGACGCGATGGTCGATCTCTACTTCCGCCAGTGCTCGCTGGACGTCACGTGCCGCGACATCGGCGTCATGGCGGCGACCCTCGCCAACAACGGCCTCAACCCGTGTACCGACGTCCGAGCCCTCGAACCGGTGCTCGTCGAGCGTGTGCTGAGCGTCATGACGACGTGCGGCATGTACGACGGAGCCGGCGACTGGGTCAACCGCGTCGGACTCCCCGCCAAGAGCGGTGTCGCCGGTGCGGTGCTCGCGGTCCTGCCCGGTCAGCTCGGTATCTCGGTGTTCTCACCCAGACTCGACGCCCACGGCAACAGCGTGCGCGGAGTCAAGGCGTGCCGCGAGCTGTCCTCGCGCCTCGAACTGCACTTCCTCCACGTCGGCCGGGCCGCACGCAGCGCCGTGCGCGCCGAGTACACCGTCGCCGACTCCCCCTCGCGTCGCCGGCGCACCGCCGCCGAACAGGAGACGCTCGCCGCGCGGGGACGCCGAGTCCGCGTCTTCGAACTGCACGGCGATCTGCTGTTCTCCGCAGCGGAGAGCGTCGTGCGCGCGGTGTCCACGGCCGTCGACCACGGCGCCGACGACGGGAGCGCACTCGACGGCGTGATCCTGGACATGCGTCGGGTCGACGAGGTGAGCGACGTCGCCCGCTCGATGCTGGACACCCTCGCCGCCGGGCTCCGCCGACAGGGTTGTGCCGCCGTCCTGGTCGATCCCCGAGCTGCGATGGCGCACACCGTGTCGTCCCTGTCCGAACACGACGGCAGTGGCCGGGTCTTCGACGATCTGGACTCCGCACTGCGCTGGGGCGAGGACACCGTCCTCGACCGTTGGTGCGGCGGCGCACGGCAACCCACGGAGGTGACGGTCGATCAGCACCCGATCGTCACCGCGCTGGACGAGGCCCACCGCGATGCGATCACCTCCCGCACGACGGACGCGCAGTACAGCGCAGGCACCGTCATCGCCGAGGTCGGTGACGTGTCACTGGGTCTGGTGATGGTGCTGTCCGGCCGCGTCGCGGTCGACTTCATCGGCGCGGACGGCCGGGCCCGCGCCGTGTCGACGCTGTCCGCCGGCATGAGTTTCGGTGAGATGCCGTTGGTCCGGCGCTCACGCTTCGGGCTCCGCATCACCGCGGTGAAGGACACCACGGTCGCGATCCTCGGCCCGAAGGACTTCGACGCGCTGACCGAGAGCAACCCCGCTGCGAAGACAGCCTTGCTGGAGGTGCTTCTCGATCGCGCGTACGAGCAGGCCGAGTCGATCGTCGCCGCACTGCGCCGTTCCGGCGTCGTCTGAGCCGGCGGCTGCGCTCAGGCGTCGAGCGTGACCGCGGCGATGGGCGTGGTGGTGGGTGCGTCCGAACCGCTCTCGGGCTCGACCGTCACCGCCCACGTGGTCGCGTCGCTCAAGCCTGTGACGACGTGCTCGCGAGCGGGCGTGGCGGCATCGGCGGGGACGAGACCGGCCGGGCGCGGCGCGGGATCCTCTCCGATGAGCCACATCTCGAACACCTTGCCGTCGCCGGGCTCCGCGAGCCCGTCGAGCGTGACCACGGCGGCGTCCTGCGAGCGCGACCAGCGCACGGTGGCGGTACCGCCACCCTCGACCTCGACGGTGCTGGTCCTGATGTCACCGGCCGCAAGCACCTGCGACGTGGGCGACGACGGTGCGTCTCCCAGTTGCTGCGTGACCACGGCGCCGCCCACTCCGACGATCACGACGGCCGCCGCGGCTGCCGCGAGCACGCGCAGGCGTGTGCGGCGGCGATCGTCGAGCGACACCACCGGGGCGACCGGAGCGTCGTCGATCGGATCGGCCAGTGGCCGGGCATCACCCTGCGGAGTGCTCTCCACCGCGGCGAGAATGCTCGCACGCAACGACGAGGGCGGTTCCGCGGCCGTGGACGACGCGCTGAGCGCCATCGTCTCGTCGACCGACTCGACGATGCTCTCGAACCACGACCGCGTCGCCGCGTCCGACTGCGCGAGCCTGCGTTCGATGTCCGCCCTCTCGGCGGGGTCGATCGCGTCCAGTGCGTAGGCGTAGGCGTAGGCGTCGTCCACCACGCTGTCGTTCATCTCGTTCACGTCCTGCATCGCATCCTGCTCCGACACGTCGTCGGGTGCGGACGCGTCGTCATGGCGGCGATGGCGACCTTCCCCGTCACTCACCGGTCTCCACCCCCAGACAATTCTTCAACTTGATCAGACCGTCCCGGATCCGGGACTTCACGGTGGGAACGGCCACGCCCAGGCGCTCGGCCACTTCCCGATACGTCAACCCGCTGTAGTACGCCATCCGTACCGATTCGCGTTGGGTCTCCGTCAGCGTGTCCAGGCATCGGACCACCGACTCCGACTCGAGGGTCTGGGTGACGGATTCGAGGACCTCGTCGTGCGCGGGACTGTGGGTCGAGGAGCCGTAGAGCGCCTCGCGATCCGTGCCGGACTGCTCCGACCGGACACGGTCGACGGCGCGGCGATGCGCCAACGTCATCATCCAGGCGAGCGGAGACCCCTGCGCGGGGTCGTATCGGTCGGCCGTCTTCCAGATCTGAAGGAACACCTCCTGCGCGGTCTCCTCGCTGAACCCGGGATCGCGCAGCACACGCAGCACCATGCCGAACACTCGAGACGAGGTCGCGTCGTACAGATCGGCGAACGCTCGGCGGTCACCGGTGGCGACACGTGCGAGCAACGCACGCAGTTCGTCGGCCTCGGCGACACGCCGACGCTTGAGGTCGGGATCGGGAACGGGGCACGACGGATCGGCGGTGTCGTCCGGGGCGCGTCGGTGCCGAGGCTCGCCGGCGCTCGGGTCGGCTGCGCTCGTACCTCCGGCGCTCACAGACCCCCACCTCGCTGCGAGACGTTCATCGTCGAGTTCATCGACCATGAGACTAGTGGCCATCGTCGTCATATCCTCACCCCCTCGGCGATCGTGGTCCTGCGCGTCGCGGTCCTGGCGTACGCGCCACCGGGTCATGGCGCCCACGCCACGGGCAATGGCGCCCACGCCACGGCGCGAACATCGTGCAGGAATCATTCGTCACCGGGGCGTGAGTGGATCGGTGACCGGCGTCCCCGGCGAAAAACCCGTTGCGGACCTGCAAAGACTGCGGGACGCTCGTCGCACCGGATCGGACGATCCGGACATACCGATGAGATCGTGGCGGATCAGGAGTCAGCACTCACATGACGACACATGACGGGAAGGCCGGAGGCCGGCCGCTGGAGGACGGGAAGGCCGGAGGCCGGCCGCCGACGGACGGGAAGGCCGGGGGCCTGGCGATCGAGGCGGTCGGTCTGGTGAAGAGGTTCGGGGACACAGTGGCAGTGGACGGCGTGGATCTCGCCGTCCCGCGGGGCGGGGTCTACGGGGTGCTGGGGCCGAACGGGGCCGGCAAGACCACGACGATGCGCATGTTGGCGACGTTGACCGGCATCGACGGCGGGTCGGCCCGCGTGCTCGGCCACGACGTGGCGACGGAGTCCGACGCGGTGCGGTCGAAGGTGGCGCTCACGGGCCAGTTCGCTTCGCTGGACGAGGACCTGACCGGAGTGGAGAACCTGGTGCTCCTCTCGCGGCTGTACGGGTTCTCGCGCCCGGCGTCGCGGGAGCGTGCCGATCTGCTGTTGGGCGTCTTCGATCTGGTGGAGGCCGGCGGCAAGCAGGTCAAGGCGTACTCCGGCGGTATGCGGCGCCGCCTCGACATCGCGGCGAGTCTGGTGGTCACGCCGGAGCTGATGTTCCTGGACGAGCCGACCACGGGTCTCGATCCCCGCAGCCGCAACCAGGTGTGGGAGATCGTGCGCTCCCTGGTCGCCGGCGGCACGACGGTCCTGCTCACCACGCAGTACCTCGACGAGGCCGATCAGTTGGCCGACCGGGTGGCAGTCATCGACCGGGGCCGCGTGATCGCCGAGGGCACCACCGGTCAGCTCAAGGCATCGGTCGGCTCGGGGTCGCTGCACGTCCGCGTCGCGGAACAGTCGCGCCGAGACGACGCCGCCGACGTCCTGCGCGCGACCCTGCACACCGACGTGACTCTCGAGTCCGATCCCTTCGCCGTCACCGCGCTGGTCGACGACACCGCCCTGGTGGCCCGCGCACTCGCGACGCTGTCGGACGACGGCATCGGCGTCACCACCTACGCCCTCGGGCAACCCAGCCTGGACGAGGTGTTCCTGGCACTGACCGGACGAACGACAGAACTGGAGGCGTCCTGAGAATGACCACCACCAACTCCCCCACCGCCGCGACGGGCACCGCGCAGCCGAGCATCGCCGAGTTGCTCCGCGACTCCGGTCCCCGTCCCGATCGACCGTCGTCGATGTCGGCGGCGCTCTCGTTCGGGTGGCGAGCACTGCTGAAGATCAAGCACGTCCCCGAGCAGCTGTTCGACGTGACCATGTTCCCGGTCATGTTCACGCTGATGTTCACGTTCTTGTTCGGCGGCGCGTTGGCGGGCTCGACCAGTGCCTACATCCAGTTCCTGCTGCCGGGCATCCTGGTGCAGACCGTCGTCATGATCACGATGTACACGGGTCTGACCTTGAACAAAGACATCGAGAAGGGCGTCTTCGATCGGTTCCGGTCGCTGCCCATCTGGCGGCCGGCGCCGTTGGTCGGCGCCCTGCTCGGAGACGTGGTCCGCTACACCCTCGCCTCGACGATCGTGCTCGTGCTGGGTCTCGCGCTGGGCTTCCGGCCGGCGGGCGGCGTGCTCGGCGTGCTGGCGTCGGTGGCGTTGCTGCTGGCGTTCTCGTTCTGCGTCTCGTGGGTGTGGACGATGTTCGCGCTGATGCTGCGCAGCGAGACCGCGGTGATGAGCGTGTCCATGCTCGTGCTGTTCCCGCTGACCTTCGCCAGCAACATCTTCGTCGACCCGACGACGATGCCCGGGTGGCTGCAGGCGTTCGTGTCGGTCAATCCGGTGTCGCATCTGGTGACGACGCTGCGCGGCTTCGCCGACGGTGTGCTCGAGACGGACGCGCTGATGTGGACCGGCATCTGGTCCGTCGGACTGCTGGCGGTGTTCGGACCGATCACGATGCGCCTGTACAACGCCAAGTGACGCGTCAGTCCCGGACGAACGATCCGATGCACTCGACGTGGCTGGTCATCGGGAAGGCGTCGAACGCACGGAGATTCTCCAGGCGGTAGCCGTGCGAGAGGTAGAGCCCCGCGTCCCGTGCGAAGGACGCGGGGTCGCACCCGATGTGCACGACACGATCCGGGTGCGCACCGGCGACCGCCGCGATCACCTGCCTGCCGGCGCCGGATCGTGGCGGGTCGAGGACGACGACGGACGGCTGCGGCGGCAGGGATCCGATCGCGCGCTCGACCGGCGCTGCCTGCATCGACAGCTGCGGCAGGTCCGTCACCGCCGCACGCCCGTCCACCACCGCCCGGTGGGAGAACTCGACCGCTGCGACGGTGCCGCCCGGTCCGACCGCCTCGGCGACGACGGACGCGAAGGTGCCCGCACCAGCGTAGAGGTCCCAGGCCGTGTCACCGGGCCGAGCACCGGACCACTCCCGGACCACCTCGGCGTACTGCGTGGCAGCCGCCCGGTGAGCCTGCCAGAACCCCCACGAATCCACGGTCCACTCGCGCGACCCGACGCGCTCGACGGCCCGACCCGAGCCCTCGCGCACCCGGTGCGCGCGGTCACCGGACTTCGCGGCGCGGCGCGAGGAGGCGCCGCGGCGACCGGTGTCGGCGCGCATGCGACGGTCGACGGCAGGAGCGATCTCCACGATGTGACGGGTCCCGTCGGAGTCCACGGCCACCGCGAGATCGGCGCCCGGCGTCCACGACCGGGCGGCCAGCCCGTCGTACATCCCCGGAACCGCTTGCGGGCAGGCCAGATCCGTCACGATGTCGGCGCTGCGGAGCCGGTGGAAACCGGGCCGTCCCTCGTCGTCCACACCCAACCGGATGCGCGTCCGCCAGCCGGTCTGATCACCGAGCGACTCCACCTCGACGGTGCGTTCGATACCCCCGACGCGGCTCAGCTGCTCGGCGACGACGGCCGCCTTGATCTGGCGTCCGGCCTCGGCGGTCGCGTGGGAGAAGTCGCAGCATCCCGACCCACCGGGGCCGGAGATGGGACACAGCGGCGCGATGCGGTCGGGCGAGGCCTCCAGGATCTCGACGGCGTCCGCGCGGCAGAAGGACTTGCCGGTGTCCTCGGTGACCCGCGCCGTCACCAGCTCGCCGGGAAGGCTGTGCCGGACGAACATGACGCGTCCCTCGTGCCGTGCGACGCAGAAGCCGCCGTGTCCCGGCTTGCCCACGCGGACCTCGACGACCGCGCCGAGCCACGAGTCGGTCATCGTTCGGATCGCCGTTCGGCCGAGGTGGGCTCGTAACCACGACGGGACGAGCCCGGTGCGTTCTCGAGGCTCTCGCGCTTCGCCCGCTCGGACGAGTTGAGCTGCCAGGGCACGCTGGTGACCATGACGCCGGGCTGGAAGAGCAGGCGACTCTTCAGTCGCAACGCACTCTGGTTGTGCAGCACCTGCTCCCACCAGTGACCCACCACGTACTCCGGGATGAACACGGTGACGACGTCGCGCGGTGAGTCCCGCTTGACCCGGCGCACGTAGTCGAGCACGGGCTTGGTGATCTCGCGGTAGGGCGACTCGACCACCTTGAGCGGGACGCTGAGGTCGCTCTTCTCCCACTCGCGCACCAGGGTGCGCGTGTCCGCCTCGTCGACGTTGACCGTGATCGCCTCGAGGGTGTCCGGCCTGGTCGCACGGGCGTAGGCGAGGGCGCGCAGCGTCGGGCTGTGCAGCTTGGACACGAGCACGATGGAGTGCGTGCGGCTGGGCAGCACACCGTCCCACTCGACGTCGGCGAGCTCGGTGGCCACCGAGTCGTAGTGCTTGCGGATCAGCTTCATCAGTCCGAAGATCGCGAGCATCGCGATGATCGCGATCCAGGCGCCCGCGAGGAACTTGGTCAGCAGGACGATCACCAGGACGGCGCCCGTCATGGCCAGGCCGATGCCGTTGACGACACGCGACCGCATCATCGACCGGCGCTGCGCGGGGTCGGTCTCGGTCCGCAGCAACCGCGTCCAGTGCCGCACCATGCCGGTCTGACTGAGCGTGAACGAGACGAACACTCCGACGATGTAGAGCTGGATCAGCTTGGTCACCTCGGCGCCGAACATGACGACGAAGAAGATGGCGGCGGCCGAGAGGAACAGGATGCCGTTGCTGAACGCGAGCCGGTCGCCGCGGGTGTGGAACTGGCGGGGCAGGAAGCGGTCCTGGGCCAGGATCGACCCGAGTACGGGGAACCCGTTGAAGGCGGTGTTGGCAGCCAGCACCAGGATCAGCGCCGTCACGATGGTGATGAAGTAGAAGCCGGGCGTGAAGTGCCGGAAGACGGCCTCGGCCAACTGCGCGATGAGCGTCTTCTGCTGGTAGTTCTCGGGAGCCCCGACGAGCTGGGTCGCGGGGTCCGCCGCGTACTTCACACCGATCTTCTCCGCCAGCAGGATGATGCCGAGCAGCAACGTGATGCCGATCGAGCCGAGCAGCAGGAGCGTCGTGGCGGCGTTGCGCGACTTCGGCTTGCGGAAGGCGGGCACGCCGTTGGAGATGGCCTCGACACCCGTCAGCGCCGCACACCCGGAGGAGAACGCGCGCGCCAGCAGGAACGCGAACGCGATGCCGTAGAGGTGACTGTCCTCCGCCTGCAGCTCGAAGTTCGACGACTCGGCCGACACGTCGTCGCCGAGGACGTACACCTGCACCAGGCCCCACACGAGCATGACGACCATGCCCACCATGAAGGCGTAGGTGGGGATCGCGAACGCGGTACCGGACTCGCGGACGCCGCGCAGGTTGATCGAGGTGATGAGCACGATGGCGGCGACCGCGAACAGCACCTTGTGCTCCGCGACGAACGGCAGGGCCGATCCGATGTTGGAGGCGGCGGCCGAGATGGACACGGCGACCGTGAGCACGTAGTCGACGAGGAGGGCGCTGCCGACGGTCAGGCCCGCGGTCGGTCCCAGGTTGGTGGTGGCCACCTCGTAGTCGCCACCGCCGGACGGGTAGGCGTGCACGTTCTGGCGGTAGCTCGCCACGACCACCGCCATGACGACGGCGACGGCGAGACCGATCCAGATGGAGAACGAGTACGCCGAGATCCCGGCGACCGACAGCACCAGAAAGATCTCTTCGGGCGCGTAGGCGACGGACGACATGGCATCGGACGCGAACACCGGGAGGGCGATGCGTTTGGGCAGGAGCGTGTGTCCGAGCGTGTCGCTACGGAACGGCCTACCCAGCAGCAGCCTCTTGGTGGCCGTCGAAAGCTTGGACACATCGCAGAGCGTAGGCCGTACCGGGCTCGACCGTGGGGCAGGGTGACCGATAGCGTTGCGCGAAGTCCCTCCCGGCAGCAATCACCTGGGCACCGTCCTCTCGACTCCCGAACGGAGCGTCTGTTGTACGTAGTCGTCATGGGGTGTGGCCGCGTCGGCTCCGCCCTCGCGGGTGCACTCACCCGCATCGGCCACGAGGTCGCGGTCATCGACCGCGATCCCACCGCGTTCCACCGGCTCGGTCCCAACTTCACCGGACGTCAGGTGATCGGCATGGGGTTCGACCGGGACGTGCTCGTCGAGGCGGGCATCGAGAAGGCCGACGCACTGGCCGCGGTGTCCTCGGGCGACAACTCCAACATCATCTCCGCGCGTGTCGCCCGCGAGACGTTCGGTGTCGAGCGCGTCGTCGCGCGCATCTACGACGCCAAGCGCGCCGCGGTGTACGAACGCCTCGGCATCCCCACGGTGGCCACGGTGCCGTGGACGACGGATCGATTCCTGCACACGCTGATCCACGACAACGAGCTCACCAAGTGGCGCGATCCGTCGGGCAGCGTCGCGGTGGCCCGCCTCGACATCGGCGAGGGATGGGTGGGCAAGGGCGTGACCGCGCTCGAGAGTGCGACCAAGTCCCGAGTGGCCTTCATCATCCGCTTCGGTGCCGGACTCCTGCCCGACCGAAAGACGGTGATCCAGGCCGACGACGAGGTGTGGATCGCGGCGGTCGACGGCATGGTCGCCGAGGCCGTGGCGCTCGCGAGCAACCCTCCGCCCGAGGACTGACGGCTCCTGCCTCACCTCGTGTCCGTCCCCGCACCAGACCTGTCACCGAAGGATCCGTCATGAGAGTCGCCATCGCCGGAGCGGGAGCCGTGGGCCGTTCGATCGCCCGCGAGCTCCTCAGGTCCGACCATCACGTCCTGCTGATCGAACGCAAGGCCGACCACGTCGACCCGGCATCGGTCGAGGCGGCCGAGTGGATCCACGCGGACGCCTGCGAGCTCGCCACCCTCGAGGGCGCCGGCATCGAGTCGTACGACGTGGTCATCGCCGCCACGGGCGACGACAAGGCCAACCTGGTCCTGAGCCTGCTGGCGAAGACCGAGTTCGGCGTCGACCGAGTGGTCGCCCGCGTCAACGACCCGCGCAACGAGTGGCTCTTCGACGCGTCGTGGGGAGTCGACGTCGCCGTGTCGACACCGCGCATGCTGGCCTCGCTCGTCGAGGAGGCGGTCTCGGTGGGAGATCTGGTGCGCCTGATGACGTTGCGGCAGGGCAAGGCGAACCTCGTGGAGATCACGTTGCCGGCGAACACACCGCTGGCGGGCAAGCCGGTGCGCCGCATCACGCTTCCTCGCGACGTCGCGCTGGTCACCATCCTGCGCGGTGGCCGCGTCATCGTCCCGGAGAAGGACGACCCGCTCGAGGGCGGCGACGAACTGCTGTTCGTCACCACCGTCGACGTCGAGGACGAACTCCGCGAGGTGCTGGGACTCTCCCAGCGTTGACCGACAGGACCGACTGACAGCCGTCAGGGCTCGATGCGGTCCGCGTCCACGACCTCGGTGGTCTCGCTCTCCCGGTGCGTCGCTGCGGCCACGACAGCGTCGGCCCGTCGCACGGCCCAGAACGTGACGGCGAACGCGACCGCCGCGAGCGGCCAGCCCATCGCGATGCGGGCGACCGCGAGCCACCCGGTCTGGTCGGAGTCGTAGAGCTGCGATTGCACGACGTACCGCGCGACGAACACGAGAACCCAGGCGAACGTCGCGATGTCGTACGCGCGGACGGCGGCCCGATGCTCGCGCCAGGCCTTGCCGGTGCCGTTGAGGTAGCCCCACACGATGCCGACGAGCGGCCGACGAGCGAGGATCGAGACGAGGAACACCCCGCCGTACGCGAGCGAGGTGTAGATCCCGAACAGGAAGTAGCCCTTGGCGTCTCCGGTGCGGTAGGCGATGAACGCGCACACAGCCACGCCGAAGAATCCCGACACGGCCGGTTGGATCGGATCCCGCTTCACGAGGCGCCACACCAGGATCGCCACGGCCAGACCGAGGGCGGCCCAGATGGCCGCGGTGAGACCGGCGAGGGAGTTGACCGGAACGAAGACCAGCACGGGCAGGGTGGAGAACACCAGTCCGCTGACCCCACCGAGCTGGGACAGGATCGTCTCGGGAGGCGCGTCCTCGGTGGGCTGACTGTTCGGTGACTCGCTCATGCAGTTCAGGGTGCCAGACGATGCGGCTCCCGAAGAACTAGTCCTCGGTGCGCAGCTCGTAGTACGGGTTGTAGATGACCTTGCGGCCCTCGCGCTCCCCCACGCGACCACGGACCAGCAACTGCGTGCCGGACTCGATGCCGGCGATCTTGCGTCGGCCGATCCAGATCAGCGAGATGGTGTCGGTGCCGTCGAAGAACTCGGCCTCGACGATGGCGTTGGCGGCCTTGCTGCACGTCTCGACGCTGCGGAGCCGTCCGACCATGGTGACCTCGTCACCGCGAGTGCAATCGCATGCTCGTTGGGCGCCGGACGCCTTCGACGTCGACTCCAACTCCTCGGCATCGAGTTGATCGATGTCCTCGGTCAACTTCCGGGCCATGCGGCGGAAGTATCCTGCGGCAGCGGGTGCCATGAGTGCTCCTGGAGCGGTTCGCGCGGGCCTTCCGCGGCGGATGTTCTGCTTCTGTCAGCGCCACTGTAGACCTTTCCGAGCACGCCTCACCACACCCGGCCGGTCGGGTCGGTGAACGCCACGAGAAGATGCGGACACCATGGAGACAACCACCGTCGTACTGCTGCCCGGCACCGGCTCCGACGCGTCGTTCGTCGAGGGGGCCTTCGGTGATGCCGTCGCGGATCTCGGCTGGTCACTGCGGGTGATCGAGCCCGAACCCGCCGACGTCGTCGGGGGCTACGTGCGGGCGCTCGACCACGTACGAGGCGCCGTTCGAGGGAACCTGATCGTGGGCGGTGTCTCACTCGGCGCGGCGGTCGCGGCGCGGTGGGCGCTCGACCGTCGGGGCGCCGCGCAGGGCGCCGTCCTCGCGATGCCGGCGTGGACCGGATCTCCGGGCGACTCCCCCGCTGCGGTCGGTGCCGCCGCGACGGCGGCGACGCTGCGGGCCCACGGCCTCGATGCGTCGGTGGCGGCGATGGCGCAGTCGAGTCCGCGGTGGCTCGCCGAGGCGCTGACGCGGTCGTGGCGAGCACAGTGGCCGCAGCTGCCGACGGCGCTGGACGACGCCGCCCGGTACGTGGCACCCACCCTCGACGACCTGCGATCCCTCGCGGTGCCGGTCGGCGTGGTGGCAGCGATCGACGACCCGGTGCATCCGCTCGGCGTCGCGCAGGACTGGTGCGCGGCTCTTCCCACGGCGCACCTCGACACCTTCGCGCTCGACGTCCTCGCCGCGTCCCCGGGCGAGCTCGGCAGGCTGGGCGTCACCGCGTTCCGGCGTGCGACGGGCGGGTCCTAGTCGAGCTGCTCTCGCCGAGAACTCAGTCGAGCTGCTGCATCGCCGAACCGGAGGGCCCGCGCCGACGTTGCGCCTCGGCAGCGGCGTCCACGTCGGGGGCCTGCTGCTGAGGTACCTGCTGCTGGGGCACCTGCTGCTGCACCGCCGCCTGTGCCTGCGCCTGTGCGGCCGCCATCTGCTGTTGCTGCGCGGCCGCGAGTTGCTGAGCGAGTGTCGGCGGCAGACTGATGGGCAACGGCGTCCGCACCGGGTGCGGATCCGAGCCGCGATCGACCACGGTCGCCGCCACGACGGCACGCGCCTGCTCGACCAGCGGCGATCCGGCCTCGACACTGCCTGCCGGTCCGCTCGCCACGCCGCGGATCATCCAGCGGTACCCGTCGACGCCGATGAAACGCAGATCCCCGCCGGCCGCGGAGCCCACCACCTCACGGCCCCACGGGCCGGTCTCGGTGGCCACCCGAGCGTTGTCGCGGCGCAGCGTGTCGGCCAACTCGGCGGCGACGTCACGCCACTGACCGGGCGACTTCGGAGCGGCGAAGGCCGCCACGGTGATGCGCCCGTTCGGAGTGACGATGTGGACGGCCTGGGGTGCGCCGGCCTGCGTCATCTCGACCTGCAGCTGTCCGCCGGCCGGAAGCATCAACAGCACGGATCCCAGATCGAGCCGTCCCTCCGCGATGCTCTCGCGGTCGCCGTCCAGGTCGTCGATCGACCACGGCCCGGTGGTGTCGTCCGCCGTACCGTCCACCTCGTCGACCTCGTCCACCTCCTCGACCTCGACGTCCTGTGCGGAGTCGAGATCGGTGGCGTCGACGTCGTCGCGCCCCTTCTTCTTGCGTCCGAACATGCTCAGTTCTCCTTCTCGCTGGCGGTGACGGCATCGAGAACCGCGTGTCCGCCGCTGGAGCCGTAGCCGCCGACACCACGGGTGGTGTCGTCCAGCTCCGCCACCTCGACGAAGTCGGGCAGTTCGACCCGCTGCACCAGCAGCTGGGCGATGCGGTCCCCGCGCCGCAGTTCGATGGGGGTGCGTGGATCGTGGTTGATGAGGCAGACCTTGATCTCGCCGCGATAACCGGCATCGACCGTTCCCGGCGTGTTGACCACCGACAATCCCGCTCGCGCGGCGAGGCCGGACCGGGGGTGGATCAGGCCGACGGTGCCGACCGGCAGCGCCACGGCGATGCCCGTACCGACCATGGCACGCTCACCGGGTTCGATGACGACGTCGACGGTGGAACACAGGTCCACACCCGCGTCACCGGCGTGTGCACGGACGGGCAGCGGGATGTCCGGATCGAGTCGTCTGACGGCCACCGTCTCGACGGCCGGTGCCGATCCCTGGTCTCCGCGGGTCGTGCGTGTCGCCGTCTCGGCCGTCAGATCGCTCACATCGGTCGAGATTACTCGCAGATGCACCGTCGACCTCCCGCCCGTCCGACCCTCTACTCTGGAGACGTGTCCGACGCAGCTTCGAGAGAGACCTCAGCAGATCACGCAACCCGGACGTCCGGGACGGCACACGACGGCGGGGGTGAGACGGTCGTCTACAGCGAACGGCTCCGCGTACCCGTCTGGTACTGGGTGGCCGCGATCGGCGTCGCGGCGATCCTCTCGGCCGAGGTGCACATGGGATCACCCGGCGTGATGGCCTGGCTGCCGTACGTGGTGCTGGTGCCGTTCGCGATCTGGGTAGTCACGTACCTGGGCCGGATGCGCGTCGAGGTGACGGAGCAGAACGGCGAGCGCATGCTGCACGCCGGCAAGGCTCGGCTCCCCGCATCGGTGATCGATCGGGTGGCGGTGGTGCCGGGGACGGCGAAGAGTGCCGCCCTCGGACGCCAGCTCGACCCCTCCGCCTTCGTTCAGCATCGTTCGTGGGTCAAGCCGATGGTGTTGGTCGTCCTCGACGACGAGAACGACCCGACACCGTACTGGTTGGTGAGCACCCGGAACCCGGATGCAGTGGCTGCGGCTCTGACTCCGCAGCCACCGACCTCCTGACGGAGGTCTCCTCGGTCAGGCCGCGCAGTCGCGGCAGACCAGAACGCCGCCGTTGTCGGACGACAGCCGCGAGCGGTGATGCACCAGGAAGCAGCTCGAGCACGTGAACTCGTCGGCCTGCTTGGGCACGACACGCACGGACAGTTCCTCACCGGACAGGTCTGCGCCCGGCAGTTCGAAGGACTCCGCGGTGTCCGTCTCGTCGATGTCGACGACGGCGGACTGCGCCTCGTTGCGGCGTGCCTTCAGTTCTTCGAGGGAGTCCTCCGACACGTCGTCGGACTCGGTACGGCGTGGTGCGTCGTAATCGGTGGCCATGTTGTTCCCCTTACCTTCCTGCTGAGACCGGGTGTGCCCGGTCTCCTTCGATCGCCTTCATGGGGGATGTTCAAGACGTCGACCGCTTCTTGTTCGACGAACTCGTCCTCTGTCGGACTCACACCCTCGGATCCCGATGCAGGTCGTTCGTGTTCCTCGTCTGCTGTTCGTGGCAGAACATCGATCCGGTCGGACTTCTTCCCGACTTCCGCCGGGAGGATCTCCGTCCTTCTCGCTCACCTATTCGCAGCCGTCGTCCTGACGGATGACGGCCGGCGTGCGGGTGAGCCGACTGTGCCCGAATCCCCGTGACGGGAAACATTCTCTTGCTGCGGGCGTGCAGGCCCGAGGAGCCCGACCGGCCGTGAGTTCGATCCGCCGGGCCGCCAGACAATAGCCGACGACGAGCCGGTGTGGAAAACACCCTGCCCAGCGCGGTGTGTCGTGGCGCGAACGGCTCCCGCAGGAACCGCATCTCCCCTGTTCACCCCGCCCAACGCCGTCGACCGTGCAGACGTTCCCACCCGCCGTGCGTCGCGCATCACATGCCGGCGCGGCCCACTACAGTGAGCGAGTCACCGCCCGTGACACGACAGCGCGACACGTATCAGCAGAAGGGCACGCTCCCGTGGTCTCACTCATCACTCACGGCTCCTCGACCGACGACAAGGGGCGGCCGTACGCGCGGCGTCGGGCCTTCCCGATCCTCGTGGTGCTCGTCGTGCTCGCCCTCGCCGGTGCGGCCGTGTGGGTGAACATCCTGACCACGACCGAGACCGGCACGGACGCCGTCGCCTGCAACGCCCCCCAGCCGGCCTCCGATCCCGCCGCCCCCGCGGCCGCCGAGCCCGGCAGCGTCGTGGACGCCTCGGTGGTCACGGACACCCAGCCCGCCCCGTTGTCCGCCACCCGCGTGCGCGTGTTCAACGCGAACGGACAGGGCGGCCAGGCCGCCGAGATCGCCGCCGATCTCAGCGATTTCGGCTTCGCCAGCGCACCGGACGTGCAGGTGGGCAACGACCCGGTCTACGTCGACCAGAACATGCAGTGCATAGCTCAGATCCGGTTCGGCGCGGCCGGCGTGGCCGCCGCGGGCACCGTCGCACTGGTCGCGCCGTGCGCCGAGTTCGTTCAGGACACCCGCGAGGACGACACCGTGGATCTCGCGCTGGGCACCAACTTCCGTGCGCTGGAACCGAACACCGACGGTGAGGAGGTCATCCGCTCGCTCGCGGACGTCGCTCCGGGCGCCGCGGCACCGAACCTCGACGTCGATCTGCTCGCCGCCGCGCATCGCGTCAACTGCTGACGCGGGTCAGGCCTTGGCGATGGCGGCGACGCCACCGAGACGGTCGAGTACGGACAGGAACCCGTCCGCCACACCTTCCGCCACGGCGATCGTCACCTCGCCGTCGTCGCTGCGGGAGTGCGGCGACGGAGTGATCACCCGCGCACCCGCCTCCGCCGCGACCAGAGCGCCCGCCGCCCAGTCCCACGGGCTGAGCCCGTGCTCGAAGTGGGCGTCGACGCGCCCCGCCGCCACCATGCACAGATCCAGTGCCGCCGAGCCGATGCGACGAACGTCCCGCACCTCGGGGAGCAGAGCCGCGATCAGCGCGCCCTGACGGCGGCGGCGCGCCGCGTCGTAACCGAATCCCGTGGCCACCAACGTGAGTGCCACGTCGTCGATGTCGTTGACTCGCAGGCGCACCCAGTCTCCGCCCGCGTCCGAGCACCACGCGCCGCCGCCGAGCGACGCCGCGTACGTGCGATCCCCCACCACGTCCTCCACGGCGCCCGCCACCGACGCACCGTCGATCTGCGCGGCCACGGAGACCGAGTAGGCCGGGATGCCGTAGAGGAAGTTCACGGTGCCGTCGATCGGATCGAGGACCCACCGGACACCGGACGGGGCGATGTCCTCCCCGCCGCCCTCCTCGCCCAGTACCGCGTCGTCGGGACGCAGCCGGCTCAACAGGTCCCGGATGACGTGTTCGGTCTCGGTGTCGACCACCGTCACCGGATCGGTGGGCGTCGACTTCGACCGGACGGCGTCCACCGCCGCACCGCCCGCGCCGAACACCTCCGGCCGACGCCGACGTACGTGGCGTCCCGCCTCACGTGCGACGTCGACGGCGATGCGGCGCAACATCTCCGGGTCGAGGGCGCTCGTCGAGTCGTCCTGCGGCAGATCGTCATGAGGAGTCACCCGGTAATCCGAACACATCGGGCGGCGGAACGGTACGGCGCGCCACCCGCCGCGGTGCCGCGCGACCGGGAACGCCGCCAGCAACTAGGGTGACGTGCGCGCACCAGATCTCGCACGAACGCGCCGGTCGCCGACGCGTGCGTACGCCACCAGGAGGTTCTGTCATGACGAACGACCACACCGAACCCGGCCCGGTCTCCATCGCCGGGAAGACGGGCTCGCACCCCGAGGGCCGAGGCTTCGGTGTCGACGTCGGTGGCAGTGGCGTCAAGGGTGGCGTGGTCGATCTCGCCACCGGCGAACTGATCGGCGAGCGCTACAAGATCGAGACCCCGCAACCGTCGACTCCCACGGCCGTGGCCGAGACGGTCGCGGCCATCGTCGACCACTTCGAGTGGACCGGGGACGTGGGCATCACCCTCCCCTGCGTCGTCACCGGTGGCGTGGCGCGAACCGCCGCGAACGTCGACAAGGGCTGGATCGGGACCGACGCCGGCGCGCTGTTCCGCGACCATCTCGGGGGTCGTTCGGTGACCGTGCTCAACGACGCCGACGCCGCGGGTATCGCGGAGGACAAGTTCGGCGGCGGCAAGGACTCCAAGGGTGTGGTCATCCTGCTGACCTTCGGCACCGGCATCGGATCCGCGATCCTGCAGAACGGTGTCCTCCTGCCCAACACGGAGCTCGGGCACATGGAGGTGGACGGCAAGGAGGCCGAGCACCGCGCCGCGTCGTCGGTCAAGGACGACAACGGACTGTCGTACAAGGCGTGGGCCAAAGAGGTCTCGCGCGTGCTCGAGCGCATCGAGGATCTGTTCTGGCCGGACCTCTTCATCGCCGGCGGCGGCATCAGCCGCAAAGCCGAGAAGTGGATCCCCCTGCTCACCAACCGCACCCCGGTGCAGCCCGCGACGCTGCGCAACGCCGCCGGAATCGTCGGCGCGGCCCTCGCCGCACAGTCCGGTGTGGCGCCCTGATTCTCGTCGAGGGCGACCACGCGCCCCTCTGACCTGCGCCGCGTCGGCTCGCCGATGCGCGATGTGACTCACACCCCACTGCCGGTGAGCCGGGAACCTCGGCGTCCTCCCGCGCGTTGGTGCTGTGCACTCGCGGCGGTCGTTACAATGGTCCACGCCCCGGTTTCACGCCGGGAAATCCACAGACCTCTCCGCCGGATCATCACTCTGGCGTGACGCCGCACGACACCGTCACGAAAGGGCGTACGTGGCAGCCATCGATATTCGTCAGACCGCGGACACCGCGCCGGCAGTCGACAGCACTCCGGCCGTCGACACCGCGTCGGCCGACGGCACCGCACCCGGCGCCGTCGGAACCGCACCCGCGAAGGCCCCGGCCAAGAAGGCGGCCCCGCGCAAGGCAGCAGCCAAGAAGGCCGCGCCGCGCAAGGCCGCAGCGAAGAAGACCGCAGCGAAGAAGGCGACGTCTCCTGCGACCGGCGACGACGCCGACGAGCCCACCGCGGACATCGAGGACATCGACGTTCCCGAGGGCGAGCTCGCAGCCGAGTCGGACGTCGTCGAGGTCGTCGCCGTCGGCGACGAGGTCGAGGACGACGCGACCACCGAACCCACGCCGGAGGACAAGGCGTCGGGCGACTTCGTGTGGGACGAGGAGGAGTCCGAGGCGCTGCGACAGGCCCGCAAGGACGCCGAACTCACCGCCTCCGCCGACTCCGTCCGCGCCTACCTCAAGCAGATCGGCAAGGTCGCCCTCCTCAACGCCGAGGAGGAGGTCGAGCTCGCCAAGCGCATCGAGGCCGGTCTCTACGCCGTCCAGCTCATGGCCGAGTCCGCCGAGAAGGGCGAGAAGCTCCCCGTGGCCCAGCGCCGCGACATGACCTGGATCTGCCGCGACGGCAACCGGGCGAAGAACCACCTGCTCGAGGCCAACCTGCGCCTCGTGGTCTCACTGGCCAAGCGCTACACGGGCCGCGGCATGGCGTTCCTGGACCTCATCCAGGAGGGCAACCTCGGTCTGATCCGCGCGGTGGAGAAGTTCGACTACACCAAGGGCTACAAGTTCTCGACGTACGCGACGTGGTGGATCCGTCAGGCCATCACCCGCGCCATGGCGGACCAGGCCCGCACCATTCGTATCCCGGTGCACATGGTCGAGGTCATCAACAAGCTCGGACGCATCCAGCGTGAGCTCCTGCAGGACCTGGGTCGTGAGCCCACTCCCGAGGAACTCGCCAAGGAGATGGACATCACGCCCGAGAAGGTGCTGGAGATCCAGCAGTACGCTCGCGAGCCGATCTCCCTCGACCAGACCATCGGCGACGAGGGCGACAGCCAGCTCGGCGACTTCATCGAGGACTCCGAGGCCGTCGTCGCAGTCGACGCGGTGTCGTTCACCCTCCTGCAGGACCAGCTCCAGTCGGTTCTCGAGACTCTCTCCGAGCGCGAGGCGGGTGTCGTGCGACTGCGTTTCGGCCTCACCGACGGCCAGCCGCGCACGCTCGACGAGATCGGCCAGGTCTACGGGGTCACGCGTGAGCGCATCCGACAGATCGAGTCGAAGACCATGTCGAAGCTGCGGCACCCGAGCCGGTCGCAGGTGCTGCGCGACTACCTCGACTGACAGTTCCGCACCTCACCCGACGGCGACGAACGTCCCGTCGTCGTCGGGCAGATAGGGCTGCACCTCGACCACCGCGGTGAGCGGGACCGGTCCGTAGAGGTGCGGGAACAGCATCGAACTCGGATCGCCGGGTACTCCCGGCTCCCATTCCAGACGGTCCTTCAGTCGAGTGGGGTCCAACGACAGCAGCACGATGTCCCGGCGCCCGGCGAACAGCCGGTTGGCCGGGAGATGAACCTGCTGCGGCGTCGACAGATGGACGAACCCCTGCTCGGCGAGCGACGCGGGTGCCACCTCCCCCGCGGCCACACTCGCCTCCCAGTCCGCCGCCGGGCACATGTGTACCAGGATCTCGGTCATCGGCCGTCCTCTCGTGTCGGGTCCTGCAGTCGCGTCGTGTCGGCCGGCGGCGCCGGTCGTGCGCGTCGTTCCACACCGCCCAGCGCGACGGCGACGATCACACACAGGATGCCCGCGAGTTCGGCGATCGAGGGCACCTGCCTCAGCACCACGACGCCGACCACCGTCGCAGTGGTGGGCAGCAACGCGAGCAACAACGCGAACCGTGCCCGTCCGACCGTACGCAGGACCACCTGGTCGAGCGCGTAGGGGATCACGCTCGACAACACACCCACCCCGACACCCAGCAGCCACGTGGACGGCGCGGTGAACACCGACGGATCGTCGAGTACCTGGGGCGTCAACGCGAGCGGGGCGAGGATCACCGACGCCACCGCCATGCCGACGGCGAGGGAGTCCAGCCCGTCGCCCGCCGTCGCGACCGACTTCCCGAGCACCACGTAGCCGGCCCACAGTCCGGCGGCGAGGAGTGCGAAACCGACCCCGACCAGGCCCACGTCGAATCGCGCTCCGGCCACCAGCGCGACTCCCGCGACCACCAGGACGAGTGCGAGCACGTCGCGAGCGCGCCGCGATCCGAGTGCGGCGACGAGGACAGGACCGAGGAACTCGATCGCCACGGCGGTGCCCAACGGGATGCGGGCGATCGCCTCGTAGAACGCCAGGTTCATTCCCACCGTGACGACACCGAACCCACCGGCCACCGCGATGGTGCGGGCCGTCCATCGCGTGCGCCAGGGACGACGCCAGGCCAGCAGAACGGCCGCTGCGCCTGCCGCGCGCAGCCACGCCACGGCCGCCGGCGAGATGGTGTCGAACAGATGGACGCCGATGGCGGCACCGAGATACTGCGCGAGCGCTCCGACCACGAAGACGAACGGCACCGACCACGGCGGGAACGAACGCCCCACCGACGCGAGGCCGCGCGCGTCCACATCCGTCATGGTCGAACCGTATCCACCGGTCGCGACACGGGCGCACAGGGGCGGGTGAGTTCTGCCGACAGCGAACGATGCTCGGGAGGGACGTGATTCACCAGCATGTTTCGTGTCTGTGACAACACACGGCCATCCGCGTGGGAACAACGCACGAACCCCATACGTCTGTAAGAGTGAACGAACCGCGTCGAACCGACGTGGCGGACCGACCCCAGGACCGTGGTAGTCACGGTCAGTACGGAGGAGTCATGCCCGAATTGTTGACCGACACCACCCTCACCGCTGCCGACAGGTGTGATCGTTGCGGAGCGGGAGCGCGGGTGCGTGCCGTCCTCCCCACCGGCGGAGAACTGCTGTTCTGCCGTCACCACGCCAACGAGCACGAAGCGCGTCTCCTCGAGATGAACGCCACCATCGTCGCTGACGCGGATTCCGACGCCATGGCGTGATGACCGGGGCACTCGGTCCCACAGCATCAGCACTCGACTCCTGACACCACGAAGGGCGACCACCGATCCGGTGGTCGCCCTTCGTCGTGCGCGGGGCTCGCGCAGTGCTGCGATCACCACGAACGCAGGGCCGAGATCCTCTCGGTGAGCTGCTCCGCCGTCGCGATCGCGGTGGGCGGCCCACCACAGCTCCGTCGGAGTTCGCCGTGGATGATGCCGTGGGCCTTGCCGGTGCGGTGGTGATGCATCGCCACCAGGCCGTTGAGCTCCTTGCGCAGATCGGCCAGCTTCGCGGCGTCCGCGGACCGCCCGGCGGGCGGGAGGGTGACCGGAGCCGGAGTCTCCGTGGGCGTCGCCGGGCGTGCCAGCTGCGTCTCCTGCCGTTTCCGCAACAGCGCGCGCATCTGGTCGCCGTCCAACAGGCCCGGCAGGCCGAGATAGTCCGCCTCGTCGTCGCTGCCCGAGAACGTCGCGGTGCCGAAGGAGGAGCCGTCGAAGATCACCTGGTCGAGCTCTGCGTCGGCACCGAGCGAGGTGAACGCCTTCTCCTCCTCGCCGGGCTCGTCCTTCTGCTGGTTCGCCTCGATGAGCAGGTCGTCGTCGAGACCGTCCTTCTCCCGGTGCGGCTTTCCGATGACGTGGTCGCGCTGCGCCTCGAGCTGGCTGGCCAGGTCCAGGAGCACCGGCACCGAGGGCAGGAACACGCTCGCAGTCTCACCCTTGCGGCGAGAACGCACGAAGCGCCCGACGGCCTGGGCGAAGTACAGCGGTGTGGAGGCGCTGGTCGCGTAGACGCCGACCGCGAGGCGCGGGACGTCCACGCCCTCCGACACCATGCGCACGGCCACCATCCAGGTCGACGTTCCCGCGCCGAACTCGGCGATGCGGGCCGAGGACCCGGGATCGTCGGACAGCACGAGCGTCGGGGTCTCCCCCGTCGCCGCCTCGAGGATTCCCGCGTAGGCGCGCGCGGTGGTCTGGTCCGACGCGATGACGAGGCCACCCGCGTCGGGAATGCCGCCCTGCCGGAGTTGGTGCAGCCGGGTGTTGGCCGCGGCGAGCACCGACGGCACCCACTCACCGGACGGGTCGAGAGCGGTACGCCAGGCCCGCGCCGTCTGCTCGGCGCTGAGCGGCTCCCCGAGACGGGCGGCGAACTCCTCGCCCGCACTGTTGCGCCAGCGTGCCTCGCCCGAGTACGCGAGGAAGACGACCGGCCGCACGACACCGTCCGCCAGCGCGTCGGCGTAGCCGTAGCTGTGGTCCGGGCGCGACCGGGGCAGGCCCTCGTCGTCCGGCTCGTAATTCACGAAAGGAATGGGGCTGTCGTCGCTGCGGAAGGGCGTTCCCGTCAGTGCCAGGCGGCGCGTCGCGTCGCCGTAGGCCTCGCGAATGCCCTCGCCCCAGCTCTTGGCGTCACCGCCGTGGTGGATCTCGTCGAGGATCACGAGCGTCTTGCGGTTCTCGGTCCGCACCCGGTGGCGGGAAGGGTGCGACGCCACCTGTGCGTACGTGACGACGATGCCGTGGAAGTCGCTGGACGTCTGCCCAGTGCTGTTGGAGAAGCGGGAGTCGAGGGCGAGTCCGACGCGCGCCGCCGCCTCCGCCCACTGGTGCTTGAGGTGCTCGGTGGGAGCGACGACCGTGACCTGGTCCACGGTGCGGTCGCTCAGCAGCTCGAGCGCCACGCGAAGCGCGAACGTGGTCTTGCCGGCTCCCGGAGTGGCGACGGCCAGGAAGTCGGTCGGACCCGCCGACAGGTACTTCGTGAGCGCTCGCCGCTGCCAGGCGCGCAGTGGCGGCAGGGTGACTCCGGCCGGCCCTGTCACAGGGAGACCTCCTGCGCTGTCGACCTTCTCGCCGATCTCGGCCGTCATGAACGGGCCTCGTCCGGCGCCGTACGTCCACCTGAAAGGATGCGAACCACCCGTGGCATGGAACTCCCGTTCGGCTCGTCGTCTCGTGTGCACATCCGTCGATCAGACTATCGCGGACGTCGGCACGCCCACCAATGCGCACGTCGCCGCCGGTGCCCGCGACGGCGACACACCGGGCCGGGACGTGCCCGAGCGACGCCGGTGGGCCATGCTGGAGTCATCATGAGCGCACCCGCCGACAACACGTCCGATCGGGACACCGCGGCAGCGTCGACGCCCGACGGAGAGCCGGGGCCCGGTCCCGTCCCGGGACGGCCGCTGCGCACGGCCTGGCGCGTCGTCGCGAGGACGGCGGGCAAGGCGTGGGACGACTCCATCTTCGGCAAGTCCGCCACCGCGGCCTTCTGGCAGACCCTGTCGCTGCCGCCGCTGGTGCTCGCACTCCTCGGCAGCCTCACCTACATCGCGGGGTGGTTCGGACCGAACACTCTCGACATCATCGAGTCGAAGATCGTGACGTTCAGCTCCACGCTGTTCAGCGACAACGTCGTGGACGAGATCATCGCCCCCACGCTGACGGACATCCTCAACAGCGGACACGGTCCCGTCGTGTCCGTGGGCTTCCTGCTGTCGTTGTGGGCCGGCTCGTCGGCGATCTCCACCTTCGTCGACTCCATCGTCGAGGCACACGGTCAGCAGGACGCGCGCAACCCCGTGTGGCAGCGCATCTTCGCCCTGCTGCTGTACGTCGCGTTCCTGATCGTCGCGGTGTTCGTCCTGCCCCTCGTCGCGCTGGGGCCCACCATCATCGGTCGGGTGCTGCCGTCGTCGTGGTTCGAGATCGGCTCGCAGGTGATCGACATCGCGTACTACCCGGGTGTCGGACTGCTGCTCATCGTCGGCCTGACGACGCTCTACAAGGTGGCTCTGCACACCTCGCTGCCGTGGCACCGCCTGCTCGGCGGATCGCTGCTGGCCGGAGTGTTCTTCATGCTGGCGAGTGCGGTGCTGCGCACCTACCTGTCCTGGGTGACCGGAACGGGCTACACCTACGGCGCGCTCGCGGCTCCGATCGCCTTCCTGCTCTTCACGTTCTTCCTGGGATTCGCGGTGGTGCTGGGGGCGGAGTTCAACGCCACGGTCCAGGAGTTCTGGCCGGCGCGCGCCACACGCATGGACCAGGTCAAGGGATGGATCGCCGAGAAAGCAGCCGATCCGGGTGCGGGCACCGTCGGCGCTCTCGGCCGGCTGGCCACCGGCCCGATCCGCATCGCACGGTCGGATCGGGACGGCGGCGAGTCACCGGAGAAGCGTCAGGTGACGCGTGATCGGCAGGATCACTCGCCCTTGCGCAAGCCGTCGTAGACCTTCTTGCAGTCGGGGCACACGGGTGACCCGGGCTTGGCCGACTTCGTGACGGGAAAGACCTCGCCGCACAGTGCGACGACGTGGGTGCCCATCACCGCGCTCTCGGCGATGCGGTTCTTCTTCACGTAGTGGAAGAACTTCGGAGTGTCGTCGTCGGTGGTCTCGTCGGTGCTGACGTCGGGGCGTTCCTTGGTCTGCGTGCTCATGCATCGATTATGACGGTTGTTCCCGACACGCGCGTCGCACATCTCACCACCTCCGATTACTGCACACTTCGTTCAGTAGTGACACAGTGGAGTCATGGCACACGACGGCATCTCACCCCGCGACAGCGTTCGCGAGGCCGTACTGATCACCGAGGCACGAACGTCGGTCGAGGAACAGCACCGAGCGCGCGTGCGCAAATACCTCTTCATCATGTCTTTCCGTATCCCGGCGCTGGTCCTCGCGGCGCTGTCGTACGGCGCGTGGCAGAACCCGTGGATCGCCATGGCCATCGTCGGCGTGTCCATTCCTCTCCCGTGGATGGCAGTCCTGATCGCCAACGACCGACCGCCGCGGACCGCGGACGAGCCCAGCCGCTACGGCTGGCGGGCGACCGACTCCACCGCGCTGGAGGCCCGCAGCCACCCGGTGGTGAACCTCGACGAGGAACCCGATCTCGACCGCCGCGCGATCTCGAATCCGCGCGCCACGTCCTGAGACGGGTCCGTCCCGAGATCGGTCTGCTGACACACTGACGCGGTGACCGACTCGAACCACCGCACCTCGCCTCCCCCGTCCGTCCCGGTGGACGCGGACCGCCTCGTCGACCTCGCGTCCACGTTGCGGGTCGCGTTCGACCGAGCGGACTTCACTGCGGACGGGATCCTGGAGGCACTGGGCGACTCGGTTCATGCCGCGTTGGGACGTGGCGAACCCGCACCGGTGCGACGCCGGTGCGGAGAACTCGGTCCCCTCGGCACTCTCGTCCTGCTGTTCCTGCTCTCCGACGACGTGGCGATCGATGCCGCGACCACCGCCCTCGCGCCGACGACACTCGACGGAGCGGTTGCTGCCGGCCTCCTCGAGACCGGCAGCGACACCGTGCGCAGTCTGCTCGACATCCGCCCCCTCGATCTCGGCACGGGCACGCGGTGGGTGGTGTCCGACATCGACGGCAGCATGCGCGACGTCCGTATCGGATCCGATCACGTGCTCGGCGTCGGGCACGCGTCGCTGTCGCTGGTCCGCGGGACACCCACCCGTGTCGACGGGAGTCTGCCCACCGTCCTGGATCTCGGTACCGGCTGCGGCATCCAGGCGCTCCACGCGGCGCCGTACGCCCGGTCGATCACCGCCACCGACGTCAGTGATCGGGCCATCGCCCTCACCCGCATGACGGCTGCCCTCAACGGTCTGGACTTCGAGACGATCCCGGGCTCGTGGTTCGCACCCGTCGCGGGGCGGACCTTCGATCGCATCGTCGCCAACCCGCCCTTCGTCGTCGGATCGGGCCGAGTCTCCCACTCCTACCGCGATTCCGGCCTGGACCTCGACGGTGCCAGCAGCCTCGTCGTGGGAGCGGCACCGGACCATCTCGCTCCCGGCGGGACCGCGTCGTTGCTCGCCTCCTGGGTTCACGTGGACGGTAAGGACTGGCGGTCACGGGTCGCCTCCTGGCTGCCGGACCACGGTGTCGACGCGTGGATAGTGCAGCGCGACATCGCGGACCCCGCTCTCTACGTGGGCACGTGGCTGCGGGACGGCGGACTCGATCTGCGAGACCCGGCCGTCGACGAGACGGCGACCGCCTGGCTCGATCACCTCGACGCCGCCGGCGTCACGGGTGTCGGCTTCGGCTTCGTGTACCTCCGCCGGACCGACCGGCCCACCAGCGTCCTCGCGGAGGACCTGATGCACGGGTACGAGGATCCCCTCGGCGACGAGGCACTCGACGTCCTGGACCGGGTGGACTGGCTCCGCACACACGATCTGCTCGACGAGTGTGTGGCCGTCGCCCCGACCACGGCACTCGAGGAGGTCTCCACCCCCGATCCGGACGGTGGGTGGACCACCGTCGTACGCCGGGTCCACCGCGGCGACGGGCCCGCGTGGTCCCACGAGATCGATGCGGACGGGGCGGCACTCCTGGCCGGGATGCGCGCGGGCGGACTGACGGTCGGCGACCTCACCGAGCTTCTCGCGGCCGCACGCGGTGTGGACGCCGCGGAGCTGACGGACTCGGTCGTCGCGTTGGTCGCGGGGCTCATCGTGCACGGGTTGGTGATCCCCACCTGAGCCGAGCAGTCGTTTCTCTCAGCAACTTCTCAGGGCTGAGGTGGTGAAACCGCAGCTCAGAGTGTTTGACGGAGGTGGGCTTCGGGAACTTTTCTGACGTGTCCCGGCGTTGTAGCCAGTGAGACACCACCGATCAGGAGGCACGTCATGACCAGCCCCACCACCATTCGCCCTCGACCGAGTGATGCCGACCTGGATGCACAGAGCCCGGCAGCGGACCTCGTTCGCGTCTACCTCAACGGTATCGGCCGCACGGCTCTGCTGACGGCCGCGGAGGAAGTCGATCTGGCGAAGAAGATCGAGGTGGGTCTGTACGCGACCCATGTGCTCGCGACCGGGAAACGCCTCTCCCCCGCCAAGAAGCGTGACCTCGCGCTCATCGTCCGCGAGGGCCAGTCCGCTCGGGCACACCTCCTCGAGGCCAACCTCCGTCTCGTCGTCTCACTCGCCAAGCGATACACGGGCCGCGGGATGCCGCTGCTGGACCTCATCCAGGAGGGCAACCTCGGTCTCATCCGTGCGATGGAGAAGTTCGACTACGCCAAGGGCTTCAAGTTCTCGACGTACGCCACCTGGTGGATCCGTCAGGCCATCACGCGCGGCATGGCGGACCAGAGCCGCACCATTCGTCTCCCCGTGCACCTGGTGGAGCAGGTGAACAAGCTCGCGCGGATCAAGCGTGAGCTGCACCAGCAGCTCGGCCGCGAGGCCACAGACGACGAGCTCGCCGAGGAGTCCGGCATCCCGGTCGAGAAGATCGCGGATCTGCTCGACCACAGCCGAGACCCGGTGTCGCTCGACATGCCCGTGGGCAGCGACGAGGAGGCGCCGCTGGGCGACTTCATCGAGGACTCGGAGGCCACGTCCGCCGAGAACGCCGTGATCGCCGGGCTGCTGCACACCGACGTGCGCAGCGTGCTCGCCACGCTGGACGAGCGTGAGCAGCAGGTCATCCGGTTGCGCTACGGCCTCGACGACGGTCAGCCGCGCACCCTCGACCAGATCGGCAAGCTGTTCGGCCTCTCGCGTGAGCGCGTTCGCCAGATCGAGCGTGAGGTCATGGGCAAGCTGCGTCAGGGCGACCGCGCCGAGCGACTGCGGTCCTACGCCAGCTGATCGACCCCCGCATCACGAGACAGGCCCCCGGCTCTCGCCGGGGGCTGTCGTCGTTCACGGGCTCAGCGCAGGCGACGGGGGCCCAGATCGATACGGCTGGGCTCGGGCCCGATGCGGATCCGTGCGTCGGTGGTCTCCGCGCCACTCGGTGACGCGAGGACCGGGTCGCACACCAGCTCGCGCACCTCGGACAGATCGTCCGCCAGTGTGGAGACCCGGAGCACGACGTCCACCAGCGCGCCCTTGTTCACCGGGGACGCGGTGCGGTACCCCGACAGCATCGGCGCCGCCCGCGGCGCGTCGATGAGCTCCGCGGCTTCCCTCTCGGTGAGTGGGAGCACGCGGTACGCCCTGTCTCCCAGCAGATCCGACATGATGCCGGACAGCCCGAACGACACCAGTGAGCCGAACGACGGATCGTCCTGGACCCGCACCAGGCACCCGATCCCCTTGGTCGCCATCCGCTGCACCTGCATCACCGGGGTGCCCGATGCCTCGAACAGATCCCGGTACGCGCGGGCGACGGCGTCCGGCCCCACGACGTCGAGGCGGACACCGCTCAGGTCGGGGCGGTGTCGCCACTGATCGCCGGTGGCCTTCACCGCGACGGGTCCTCCCAGCTCGCGGGCCGCCTCCACCGCCTCGGCCTCGTCCGTCACCGTGCGGAAGGCGGCGATCTCCACGCCGTAGCACCGCAGCAACTGCTCGGTCTCGACGTCCGAGAGCCACCGCCCCGAAGGACTGGCCGCCATCCAGCCGGCCACCAGTGCGCGCGCCGCGTCGGCGTCGACGCCGCCGGGCCGCACCACGCTGTCGGCCGGTCGATTCAGCCACGAGGCGTACCGCCACGCCTTCTGCAGCGCGTAGACCGCCCGCGCCGGGTCGGGATACGACGGCACCGATCCGCGGATCGGCGTTCCGTCGTCGCCGCGGACCGCCAGCACGTCCGGAATGCCCTCGGCGGCGAGGAAGGTCGTCAGCACCGGCTTGTCGGCGCCGCGGACCGCCGCGCCGAGTGCCTCGGCGTAGGAGGCGACACGGACGGCGACCGGAGGCACGAAGACCGCGAGAACGGTGTCCACGTCGTCCGACCGCAGCGCCGTGGTGACCGCGGCCGCGAACTCCTCGGGCGTGGCCTGCGCGCCCACGTCGACCGGGTCCGGTGCGGTCATGCCGCTGTCGCGTGCGGCGTCGACGGCGAGGACGCCGAGCGCCGTCGAGTTGCCCACCACCGCGACCCGCGGACCTGCCGGCAGCGGCTGATAACCCAGAAGGATGGCGCAGTCGAACAGTTCCGCGATCGAGTCGACCTGGATCACCCCCGCCTGCTCGAAGAGGGCACGCACGATCGTGTCGTCGATGTCCGTGCCGGTCGCCAGCGCGGGCGGCACGGCTCCGCGTCCGCTCTTGACGGCGACGATCGGCTTGGACCGCGCGACCCGGCGCGCGATGCGCCAGAACTTGCGGGCGTTGCCGAAGCTCTCGAGGTAGAGCAGGACCACCTCGGTCGCCTCGTCCTGGTCCCAGTACTGCAGCAGGTCGTTGCCGGACAGGTCGGCGCGGTTGCCGGCGGAGACGAACGTCGACAGTCCCAGGAGCCGTTTCGACGCCTGCGCCAGGATGGCGATACCCAGGGCACCCGACTGGCAGAAGAAGCCCACGCGTCCGCGACCCGGGAGGTCCGTCGCCAGCGTGGCGTTGAGCGACACCGCGGGATCGAGGTTCGCGACGCCGAGAGCATTGGGGCCGACCAGGCGCATGCCGTGTGCACGAGCGGAGTGCACCAGGCGCCGTTCGTTCGCGCGCCCGTCCTCTCCCGTCTCACCGAACCCGGACGAGACCACCACCAGCGCCTTCACGCCCTTGGCGAGACAGTCGTCGAGCACCGCGTCGATCTGGTCGGCCGGCACGGCGGCCACCGCGAGATCCACCTCGTCGGGAATGTCCCGCACCGTCGGGTACGCGCGCACTCCGCGCACCGACGTGTGTTCCGCGTTCACGGGATAGACAGGTCCGGTGAACGACCCGCGCAGCAGGTTGGTCAACACCGCGTTGCCCACCTTCTCGGGGTCCGTCGAGGCACCGATGACGGCGACGGAGCGTGGGCCGAGCACGTTGCGGACGCTGCGGGCCTCGGCCGCGCGCTCGCGGGAGTTGCGCACCTGGACGAGCGCGTCGCTGGGATCGATGTCGAAGTCCAGGTTGAGCACGCCGCCGTCGAAGCTGCGACTGACCTGGTAGCCGGCCTGCCGGAACACGGTGACCATGTTGCGATTCTCCGCGAGCACCTCGGCGACGAAGCGGCGCACCCCGTTCTCCGCGGCCGCCCCCGCCAGATGCTCGAGCAGGATCGGACCGAGCCCACGACCCTGGTGCGCGTCGGCGACGACGAAGGCCACCTCGGCGGAGTTGCCGTCGCCCTGCGGCAGGCGCTCGTACCGGCCGACGGCGATGATCTCGTCGCCGAGCGTCGCGACGAGGGCCACCCGCGACGTGTGATCGACCGTCGTGAAGTTGAGGATGTCGCGCTTGGGCATGGTGGGGTACGGACCGAAGTAGCGCAGGTACCGCGTCCGCTCGGACAGCTTGCCGTGGAACTCGACCAGGGTGTCCGCGTCACCGGGCACGATCGGCCGCAGATGCACCACGCGGCCGTCGGACGCGAGCACGTCGGCGGCCCAGTGCCGCGGGTAGTTCTCGGCCCGCTGCCGCTCGAGCTCCTTCGGATCCGGCGGCGTCGGCGCGTCCGGTGCCGTCTGCGCTGTCGGTGTCTCGGGTGCGGGTGTCTCGTCAGTCACGCGGATCCTCCGGGTCGAGTCCCCACAGCGGGTAGACGGCGCGGCGGGTGGCCACGATGGCGGTGTCGATGCGTTGGATGGCGCGATCGACGTGCTCGACACCCGACTCCGGGGAACCACCCGGCCCGTCCCACGGCGGGTAGTCCACGTCGCCGTCGTCGCTCATCGTGGACGGCAGGTCGATGCTCGGCGCGGCGAGCCGCACCTTCTCGTGCCACTCGTCCGGAATGGACGTCGTCGGATCGAGATCGCGGTCGAGCACCGCGGCGATGAGATGGGTCCAGGCACGGGGCACCACCCGCACCAACCCGTATCCGCCACCCCCCACCGCGAGCCACCGACCCTCACAGACCTGGTCGGCGAGGTCGCGCATCGCACGGAACGCGGCGCGCTGCCCGTCCACGGTGAGTCCGAGATCGGCGAGCGGATCCTCCCGATGACTGTCCACGCCGCACTGGCTGATGATGATCTGCGGCTTGAACGCCGCCACCGCTCCGGGCACCACCGCGTGAAACGCTCTCAACCACAACCGGTCTCCCGTGCCGGGCAGGACCGGCACGTTGACGGAGGTGCCCTCCGCGGCGTCGGCACCCACCTCGGTGGACCATCCGGTGTTGGGCCACAGCGTGGCCGGGTGCTGGTGCACCGAGACCGTCATGACGCGGGGATCGGCGAGGAACGCCGCCTGGACACCGTCACCGTGATGAGCGTCCACGTCGATGTAGGCGATGCGGTCGTACCCGTTGTCGAGCAGCCACGAGATGGCGATGGCCGCGTCGTTGTAGACGCAGAAGCCCGACGCCCAGTCGGCCATGGCGTGGTGCATGCCCCCGCCGATGCTCACCGCGCGGCGCGAGCGTCCCGACGCGATGGCCCGCGCGGCGGTCAGGGTGCCACCCGCGATGACCGCGCTGGCCTCGTGCATGTCGGGGAACACCGGGTTGTCCTCGGATCCGAGACCGTGCAGCACCTCGGACGCCCGCGAACCCAGCGGCAGGTCACGCGGCGCGCGTTTGACCGCTTCGACGTACCCCGGTGTGTGCACCCGCAACAGCTCACTGTCCGACGCGACCTCCGGCGGCAGCAGTTCGGTCCCCTCGAGAAGACCGATCCCCCGTGCCAGATCCATGGTGAGTGCGAGACGGGTGGGATTCATCGGGTGGTCGTCGCTCCACCGGTAGTTCAGGTAGTCCGCGCTCCAGACCAGAGCGGGCTGCCCCGGAGGCGACTGCGATGTCGAGGACGACTGCAGAGTCATGGCCCTCAACCTACGTGTCCGATTCGGCGTTCGTGATCGACTCGCGCACACGTGCTCGACGGGTCGTGGCAGGGCGGACGCACCGCGGCTCACCACGCCGCACCTGGACCCACCGGTGAACCGTCCGTACCGGTAGAATCCACGACGACGAAGGGTGTGATTGTGAAGGATCTGGTGGACACCACCGAGATGTATCTCCGGACCATCTACGACTTGGAAGAAGAAGGGGTCGTTCCCCTGCGCGCCCGCATCGCCGAGCGCCTCGAGCAGAGCGGACCGACCGTGAGCCAGACCGTGGCTCGGATGGAGCGCGACGGGCTGCTCCTGGTCGCGGGCGACCGGCATCTGCAGCTGACGGAGAAGGGCCGCGAGCTCGCGGTCGCCGTGATGCGCAAGCACCGGCTCGCCGAGCGGCTGCTCGTGGACGTGATCGGCCTGCGCTGGGAGGACGTGCACGCCGAGGCCTGCCGCTGGGAGCACGTCATGAGCGAGGAGGTCGAACGTCGCCTCGTCGAGGTGCTGGACAACCCGACCACCTCGCCGTACGGGAACCCGATTCCCGGTCTGGCACTGCTGGGTTCGTCCCGGCCGACCGAGCAGCCGGAGGATCTGGTGCGCCTCAGCGACATCGCGCCCGGAACGCCCACCGCCGTGGTGGTGCGCCGCCTCGCGGAGTACGTGCAGTCCGACCCCGACACGATCGCGCGCCTGCGCGAGGCCGGAGTCGTCCCGGACGCGCGCGTCACCGTGTCCGTCACGCCGGGCGCGGTCACCATCACCGTGCCGGGCCACGACGACGTCGACCTGTCCGAGGAGATGGCGCACGCCGTTCAGGTCCGCACCATCTAGCTGCTCGGGTCTCTCGCGGAGTTCCCAGACACAGGAATCGGAGTTCGAGTGAAGTTCGTGGTGACCGGCGGCGCCGGCTACGTCGGCAGCGTGTGCGCGGCCGTCCTGATGGAGAACGATCACGACGTCGTCGTGGTCGACGATCTGTCCACCGGCAACGCCGACGGGGTGCCCTCGGGTGCGGAGTTCGTCGAGGGCCCCGTCGCCGAGGTCGTCTCGTCCGTGCTCGGACGCGAGAAGGTCGACGGGGTCCTCCACTTCGCGGCTCAGTCGTTGGTCGGCGAGTCGGTGGAGAAGCCGGAGAAGTACTGGCGCGGCAACCTCGGTGCGGCGCTGGAACTGCTCGATGCCATCGTCGAGCACCAGGTTCCGCGCCTCGTGTTCTCCTCGACCGCCGCGACGTACGGGGAGCCCGAACGCACGCCCATCACGGAGGACTTCCCCACTCGGCCCACCAACCCGTACGGAGCCAGCAAGCTCGCGATCGACCATGCGATCACGGGATACACGGCGGCGCACGGGTTCGGGGCGACCAGCCTCCGGTACTTCAACGTGGCCGGAGCACACGCCGGCCTCGGCGAGAACCGTGTCGTCGAGACCCACCTCATTCCTCTCGTCCTGCAGGTCGCTCTCGGACACCGTGAGTCCATCTCGGTGTTCGGCACCGATTGGCCGACACCGGACGGTACGGCCGTCCGTGACTACATTCACGTCCGCGATCTGGCCGACGCGCACCTGCGCGCCCTGTCCCAGAGCGTCCCCGGGAGTCACCGGATCTTCAATCTGGGTAGTGGCGAAGGGTTCTCGGTGCGCGAGGTCATCGACGCGTGCCGCCGCGTCACCGGGGTCGACATCGCCGTCACGGACGCACCCCGGCGAGCCGGCGATCCGGCAGTGCTCGTCGCGTCGAGCGAGAAGGCCATGGCCGAGCTCGGCTGGAAGCCCGAGCTCACCGATCTCGACGTGATCGTCGCGGACGCCTGGGCGTTCCTGCAGTCTCTCGGCGACAGGGCGCACTCCGCCCGTCGTTGACCCCGGGCCTCACACCGCGTCCGGCGGCAACTCGACCCCCAGGTCCTCCGCCAGTGACCGCGCGGACAGCACGAGCTCACGCACCACGGTGGGTCGCACACCGTTCTGCAGAGCCGTGTCCAGCAGTTGCGCGAAGCGGTACTCCGGATCCGCGGTCAACGCCGTCTGCAGCGCCACCCCGGCGAGCGGTCCGTCTCCGCGCAGGTACGCCCACGCCCCCAGCATCGTCGCGGGGTGCGCTCGGTCCGGTCCGCTGACCCGCCGCGTCAGCTCGACCCACACCGCCTCGGCCGTGGGTCCCAGCGCGGTCGTCGCGAGGCCGAGAACGGCGTCCCGCACCGCGATCGTGCTGATCGCCACCATGATGCGTGCCGCCGTCAGGTGGTCGAGCTCGTCGGAGGCGTGCAGTGCCTCGAGGAAGACGACCGTGTCCGCCAGCAGGTCCGAGTGGCCGACCGGCCCGTCCTCCAGCTCGACCCGCAGTCGGCTGTTGCGGAACCGTTCGCACTCCGACTCCGGAACGGGTTGCAGCAGCAGCGCGATCTCCGACCGGGACGTGCGGATCTGCCGTCCCGCCATCACTCGGCACGCCGCGACCTGCGACGAGCCGGGATCGGGCAGCGTGCCGCACCGCGGATCACCACCCAGGCTGCGCCACCGCTGACCGACCGCCAGGTGGGACACGTGGTGCACACCGAACAGGTCGATCCCGCGCGGGTCGAGTGTGTCCCGCAGCGCATCGGCCACCACCTCGTACGGCATCGTGAACTTCGACCCGGTGATCAGCACCGCGACGACCGCGTCCAGACCCTCTCTCGTGCAGACCTCGCCGCACCGCTCGATCACGTCGGCGAGCTCGGGTGAGTCGAGCCGGTCGGAGAGGTCCTGCCGCATGCACATCTCCACGACGGTGGGGCTGCCGGTGCTGAGGCAGATGAGCACGATGGACCGCGCCGGCACGAAGCCGAGCAGAGCCGGAACGGCGGCGATGAGGTCGCCCACCGACGTCACGACGGGGTGGTCCGCCGTCGTGGACGACGGGGATCGATGGCGGGGAACGGGGTACGGGCGTCGAGTCATGAGGAGGACTGTCCGCGTGCGGCCGACAGGTCCTCCGGGGTCGACCTGGGCCGATGAAACGGCCTGTGGATCGGCCCGCGCCCGGGGATGGACGCTCGCGCGGCTGCCACACTCGTCAGGAGACGACGAGAGGCAACCGTGCGCGCAGTGATTCAGCGAGTGAGCGAAGCGACCGTTCGAGTCGACGGCGTGGAGGTCGGACGTATCGGCGCCGGACTCCTGGCCCTCGTCGGGGTGTCACCGTCGGACGGCGCCGCGGACGTCGAGCACGTCGCCCGCACGATCGCGGATCTCCGCATCCTGCCGGACGAACGATCCGTCTCGGACGATCCCGACGCAGCCGAGGTCCTCGTCGTGTCCCAGTTCACGCTGTACGGGGACACGCGCAAGGGCCGTCGGCCGTCGTGGAACGGTGCGGCGTCGGGCGACATCGCGGAACCGCTGGTCGATGCGGTGGTGGCGTCGCTCCGTGCGCGCGGCATCACGGTCGCGACAGGTGTGTTCGGCGCACACATGGCGGTGCAGTCGGTCAACGACGGGCCCATGACCGTCCTCGTCGACAGCCCCTGACTCATCGGCCTCGTCGGCGCCGCGGACGGCGCCACACCACTTCCTCCGGCAACATCCAGCCGCGACGGCGCGCGAGGAGACACAGGGCCGCGCCGACCACGGTCGCGGCGATCAGAGCGATCGTCGGTTGCCCTGCAGCTTGCACCACCACGAGGGTGGCGCTCGCGATCAGGGCGCACGACGCGTAGAGCGTGTTGCCACCGAAGATGGTGGGGATGCGCCCCACCGCGACGTCGCGGATCGCACCGCCGCCCACCGCGGTGACGGCGCCGAGCCCGATGGCCGGGAGCCACCCGAGCCCGACGCCCAAGGTCTTCTGCGCTCCCGCCGCGGCCCAACAACCGAGTGCCAGCGCGTCGACGTAGGGGAAGACGCGGTCCCACCCACGCCCTTCGAAGCGCACGGCGAACGCGACGACGGCACCGATCAGCGCCACCGTCAGATAGCGGTAGTCGGTGAGTGCGACGGGCGGCCCGGCCTGGAGCAGCGTGTCGCGGATGATGCCGCCGCCGAGCCCCGACACGATGGCGAGAACCGAGAAGCCGACCAGGTCGAAGCGGAAGGCCCGAGCGACGGCGCCGCCGAGAAGGGCATTGGCGAAGACACCCGTGAGGTCGAGGACCCGGAACAGCTCGGGCACTGCCCATGACATGGGCTATCCCCCGGCCTTGACCTTCTGCACCGCGGCGGTGAACGTCCGGTCGAGCGTGGCGGAGTCGGGCGTCAGTTCCCCGAAGGACATGTACGTCGCCGTGACGCGGACGTCGTCGACCTGGGCGAGCAGCGACAGCATGGACTGCGTGACCTCGCCCGCCTGGCCACCGGAGGTGACGGTACGACGTAGCGCGAGGGTGTCGTCGGCACCGATGGGCGGGGGCGGGACGATGTCGGTGGTCACCAGGCTCGTCACACCGGCTGAGGTGGCCTCGACCTCGGAGCACTGCTCCCAGAGTGCCTTCCGATCCTCCAGCGTCGTGTCCACCCGCGACAACTCGATGGAGATGGTGGCCCGGTCGTCGGGATCGGTCGCGACGAGCAGTGCCGTCGAGTCGGGATCGGACGATCGTGCCTCGGGCTTGCATCCCGTCGGTTCGACGGACGCGTCGGCCGCGATGCCGTCGAGGTCCTGAGCCGCCTGCGCCACGGCCTGCGGGGGCAACACCACGGCCTGGTACGGCGCCGTGAAGGTGCTGGGATCGAGGAGCAGGGCCGACAGCGATCCCGCCGCGTCGGGACTCGCCGAGGTGCTGGACGAAGAGCTCGACGGTGTGGTGGTGGTCGACGACGACGAGCCGGGTGCACTGGACGGCGCGGCGGAGGGCGGCGGACCGCCGGCCTCCGGCGTCCCGCTCACCGTGGAGCCACCGCATCCCGCCAGCACGGCGGCGGCGAGGGCGACGAGCGCACCGGCACGCACCGCGGACACTCTGCTGGTGGCACCGGTACTCGTCGCTCGCGTCTGCATGTCTCCCCTGTCGGTGAGGTCCCCGGGCGTCCGGTGACCGTGCGTGGCCTCGACGCTGCCACACCGGCGCCCGCCCGCCCGCGGGCCACACCGAGGGGTGTCCGGTTCGTTACCCGGCACTCGGCTCAGGATCCGCGTGCGATCCATTCCTCGAGATGGGGCGATTCGTCGCCGATGGACGTCCCGTCCCCGTGTCCGGTGTTGACCACCGTCTCCGGTGACAGGGCGAACAGTCGTTCCCGGATGCTGCCGATGATCGTCGGGAAGTCCGAGTAGGACCGCCCGGTGGCACCGGGCCCGCCGGAGAACAACGTGTCGCCGCTGAAGAGCTGACCGGCCTCGGGGAGATACAGGCAACTCGATCCCGGTGAGTGACCCGGCGTGTGCAGGACCTCGATCTCGGTGCCGGCGACCGAGATCCGGTCCCCGTCCGCCAGATCACGGTGAGCCAGTCCCGGGTGCGTCTGTTCCCAGAGCACGTCGTCTGCCGGGTGCAGCAGGATCGGTGCGTCGAGCCGCTCCGCGAGCTCGGGCGCGACCGTCACGTGGTCGTTGTGTCCGTGGGTGCACACCACGGCGACGACCTTCCGGCCACCGACCGCGTCGATGATCGGGGCCGCGTCGTGCGCTGCGTCGACGATCACCACCTCGGAGTCGTCGCCGACGATCCAGATGTTGTTGTCGACGGCCCAGGATCCGCCGTCGAGCTCGAACGTGCCCGTGGTGACGACCTTCTCGACACGGAAGCCGGAAGGCGTGGTCACAGGACCACCACCGAACGCAGGACCTGACCCTTGGCCATGGTGTCGAACGCCGCCTCGACGTCGTCCAGCGCGATGCGCTCGGTCACGAACTTCTCCAGCGGCAGACGACCCTGCTGGTACAGGTCGACCAGCATCGGGAAGTCGCGCTCGGGAAGGCAGTCGCCGTACCAGGAGGACTTGAGTGAACCGCCGCGACTGAAGAAGTCGATCAACGGCATCTCGAGCGTCATGTCCGGCGTCGGGACACCGACCAGGACGACGGTGCCGGCCAGGTCGCGGGCGTAGAAGGCCTGCTTCCACGTCTCGGGACGTCCGACGGCGTCGATGACCACGTCGGCACCGAAGCCGCCCGTCAACTCCTGGATGGCCTCGACCGCGTCCACGTCGGAGGCGTCGACGGTGTGCGTGGCACCCAGGCCCGTCGCCCACTCGAGCTTGCCCTTGTCGCGGTCCACCGCGATGATCGTGCCCGCTCCTGCCAGCCGGGCACCGGCGATGGCGGCGTCGCCGACACCACCGCAGCCGATCACTGCGACCGAGTCGCCGCGACCGACGTTGCCGGTGTTCATCGCCGCACCGAGGCCCGCCATGACGCCGCAGCCGAGCAGTCCGACGACGGCGGGGTCGGCGGAGGGATCGACCTTGGTGCACTGGCCCTCGTGCACGAGGGTCTTGTCGGCGAAGGCGCCGATGCCCAGTGCGGGCGAGAGTTCCGTGCCGTCCTCGAGTGTCATCTTCTGCGAGGCGTTGTGCGTGTCGAAGCAGTACCAGGGCTCACCGCGCTTGCAGGCACGACACTGACCGCACACCGCGCGCCAGTTGAGCACCACGAAGTCGCCGACCTCGACGTGGGTGACCGCGTCGCCGACCGTCTCCACGATGCCGGCCGCCTCGTGGCCGAGCAGGAACGGGAACTCGTCGTTGATGCCCCCCTCGCGGTAGTGCAGGTCGGTGTGGCAGACGCCGCAGGCCTGCACCCGCACGACCACGTCGTTGGAGCCCGGATCGGGAATGACGATCGTCTCGAGGGACACCGGAGCACCCTTGCTCCGAGCGACGACGCCGCGGACCTGCTGTGGCATTTCTTGCCTCCATCTGTCGGTACTGCCGGGTGCTGCGAACGTGACCGCCACCCTAACGATGCACAGGTGCGAACTGCTGCATCGGAGAGGTGTTCACCCAGTCGTGACACGCACGGCACACCGGATTCTCCTGACGGGACTACTTGTTGGGGCATGTCGGACCAACTCGAATACGACCTGGTAGTCATCGGTTCCGGACCGGGAGGGCAGAAGGCCGCGATCGCGGCGGCGAAACTGGGCAAGCGCGTCGCCATCATCGAGAAGGGCAGCATGCTCGGCGGCGTGTGCGTCAACACGGGCACCATCCCGTCGAAGACGCTGCGCGAGGCGGTTCTCTATCTGACAGGCCTCAATCAACGCGAGCTCTACGGAGCGAGCTATCGCGTCAAGGCGAACATCACGCCGTCGGATCTGCTGGCCCGGACGTCCCACGTGATCGGCAAGGAGGTCGAGGTCGTCCGATCGCAATTACTGCGCAACCGAATAGAGATGATCACCGGCGAGGGCAGGTTCCTCGACGCGCACACCATCGCGGTGGACGACCGCAGCCGCGGCGAGCGCATCACGGTCGGCGCGCGGAACGTCGTGATCGCCACCGGGACGGCGCCTGCCCGTCCCGACGACGTCGAGTTCGACAACTACCGAGTGCTGGACTCCGACGGCATTCTGGATCTGCAGTTCATCCCGTCGTCGATGGTGGTGGTCGGAGCCGGCGTCATCGGGATCGAGTACGCATCCATGTTCGCGGCGCTCGGATGCAAGGTGACCGTGGTCGAGAAGCGCGACACCATGCTCGACTTCTGTGACCGTGAGATCGTCGAGTCGCTGCAGTTCCACCTGCGCGACCTCGCGGTCACGTTCCGCTTCGGCGAGGCGGTCACGGCCGTCGACGTGGGTCCGTCGGGAACGGTGACCACGCTGGCGAGCGGGAAGAAGATCCCGGCCGAGACGGTGATGTACTCGGCCGGACGTCAGGGCATGACCGACGGGCTGGATCTGGAGAAGGCCGGACTCGAGGCGGACGCCCGAGGACGGATCGACGTCGACGACGACTTCCAGACCAAGGTGGACACGATCTACGCGGTCGGTGATGTCATCGGATTCCCCGCGTTGGCCGCGACGTCGATGGATCAGGGCCGACTGGCTGCTTATCACGCCTTCGGCGAGCCGGGGAACAAGCTCACCGACCTCCAACCCATCGGCATCTACTCCATCCCGGAGGTGTCCTACGTCGGCGCGACCGAGGTGGAACTGACGAAGAACTCGGTTCCCTACGAGGTGGGCGTGTCCCGCTACCGCGAACTCGCGCGCGGACAGATCGCGGGAGACTCCCACGGGATGCTGAAACTGATCGTGTCCACCGTCGACCGACGGGTCCTCGGCGTGCACATCTTCGGTTCCGGCGCGACCGACCTCGTGCACATCGGCCAGGCGGTCATGGGGTGCGGGGGCACGGTCGACTATCTGGTCGACGCCGTCTTCAACTATCCGACCATGTCCGAGGCGTACAAAGTCGCGGCACTGGACGTCGCCAACAAGATCCGGGCTCTGGAGGCCTTCACGCGCTGACCGGCGACGGCGGGGAATGTCGGGGTCCCCGCCGTCGTTGGGAGGAGAAACGGGTGAAGCCCGGTCGCGCAGGGTCGCTGTGGGAAAATGGGGTAACCGCACAGTGGTGACCCGGCAGGACACGCACGGCGACGAGGAAGGACACCGGCATGGACGAGAAGTCGAGAATGTACGAGCTGGAGTTTCCAGCGCCCCGAGTGTCGTCCGAGGACGGTGTGGGCCCGGTGCTGGTCCACGGCCTCGAAGGTTTCTCCGACGCAGGTCACGCGGTCAAGCTGGCCACCACGCATCTGCGCGAGACCCTCGAGACCGAACTGGTGGCGTCCTTCGACGTCGACGAGCTTCTCGACTACCGCTCGCGTCGCCCGATGATGACGTTCTCCGCCGACCACTTCTCCGACTACGACGAGCCACACCTCAACCTCTACGCGGTGCAGGACGCCGTGGGTACTCCGTTCCTGCTGTTGGCGGGTCTCGAGCCCGACCTGAAGTGGGAGAAGTTCACCACCGCGGTGCGTCTGCTGTCGGAGCAACTGGGAGTGCGCCGCACCATCGGCTTGAATTCCATTCCGATGGCGGTGCCGCACACCCGGCCGCTGGGCGTCACCGCCCACTCCAGCGACACCGACCTGGTGGGTGAGCACCACAAGTGGTCGGGCGAGCTGCAGGTGCCGGCCAGCGCCTCGTCCCTGCTCGAGTACCGCATGGCTCAGCACGGCCACGAGTCGATGGGCTTTTCGGTGCACGTGCCGCACTACCTGGCACAGACGGCGTACCCGAGTGCGGCGGAAACGCTGCTCGAGCTGGTCGCGGAATCGTCGAAGCTGACCATCCCGTTGAACGCACTGACGGAATCGGCGGCACGGGTACGCGAGCAGGTCGACCAGCACGTCGAGGGCAACCCCGAGGTCCAGTCCGTGGTCCAGGCACTCGAGCGTCAGTACGACACCTTCGTCACGGCGCAGGAGCAGCAGTCGACGCTCCTCGCCGCGGACGAGGAACTGCCCAGCGGCGACGAACTGGGTGCCGAGTTCGAGAAGTTCCTCGCGGAGCAGACCGAGTTCGTCGAGGACGAGCCGTCGCCCGAGGGTCCCGAGGACGGAACAGACCGCTCCTGACGTCACGAGTTCTTACCCAGCCGTAACCCGAGGGCTGTGTGAACGGTGAGGATCCCGGTTTAGGCTCGGTCGGCGACACACACGGTGCCGCCGATCGAGAGGGGCCGGGATGTCCGACACACGCCGCCGCGCCCTGCGTCCGGTTCCCGATGCGGAGCCGCGGCTGCACTTCCGCACGGTGCACGGTTATCGACGTGCCTTCCGGATGGCGGGAGAAGGGCCGGTACTGCTGCTGATCCACGGCATCGGTGACAGCTCCGAGACCTGGCTGGACGTTCTCCCCCATCTCGCGTCGAAGTACACCGTCATCGCGCCGGACCTGCTCGGGCACGGACTGAGCGACAAGCCTCGTGCCGACTACTCGGTGGCCGCGTACGCGAACGGCATCCGCGATCTGCTCGTCACCCTGAACATCGATGCGGTGTCCGTGGTGGGCCACTCGCTCGGCGGCGGTGTGGCCATGCAGTTCGCGTACCAGTACCCGGACATGGTGGAGCGCCTCGTCCTCGTCTCGGCGGGCGGCGTCACCAAGGACGTCCACCCGGCATTGCGACTCATGTCCACGCCCATCGTCAACGAGGCGTTCAAACTGCTGCGCCTGCCCGGAGCCATGCGCCTGCTGCGCATGGCGGGCGCTGCGATCGACCAGTTGGACGGCACTCCCCTGCATCCGGGAGCCGTCCTGCACGACACGCCCGATCTGGTCCGCGTCCTCGGCAACCTCCTCGACTCCACCGCCTACGACGCCTACCTGCGCACGCTGCGGGCCGTCGTCGACTGGCGCGGGCAGGTGGTCACCATGCTCGACCGGTGTTACCTGACCGAGAACCTGCCCGTGCAACTCATCTGGGGTGATCAGGACACGGTCATCCCCATCGCCCACGCGACGCTCGCGCACGCCGCGATGCCCGGCTCCCGCCTCGACGTCTTCGCCGGCGCCGGCCACTTCCCGTACCGCGACGATCCGATGCGCTTCCTCGAGGTCCTGGAGAACTTCCTCGGGACGACGATGCCGCTGAAGTTCGACGAACAGCGATGGCGGCAGATGCTCGTCTCCGGTGTCGGCGAGGACGCCATCACCGGCAGTGCGACGACGAGGCAGGCGGTCCTGGGTGCCATGGGGTCGGACGAGAGGTCGGCTACGTAACCTGTAGTGATGCTGCTGACCGAGATGGTTCCTGACTCCGCGTCGGCCGACGATCTGTACGACGCGTTCACCACCTGGGTCTCCGACCGTGGACTCGAGCTGTATCCGCTGCAGGACGAGGCCGTCATCGAGTTGGTCTCCGGCAACAACGTCGTGCTCGCCACCCCCACGGGGTCGGGAAAGTCGATGGTGGCCATCGCCGCTCACTTCGCCGCGTACGCGGCCGGCATCCGATCGTTCTACACGGCGCCGATCAAGGCGCTCGTCAGCGAGAAGTTCTTCGCACTGTGCGAGATCTTCGGTGCGGACAAGGTCGGCATGGTCACGGGCGACGCCTCGGTCAATGCGTCGGCACCCATCATCTGTGCGACAGCGGAGATCGTCGCCAACATGGCACTGCGGGAGGGGCCGGACTCGTCCATCGGCCAGGTGATCATGGACGAGTTCCACTACTATTCCGAGCCCGATCGCGGCTGGGCGTGGCAGGTGCCGCTCATCGAACTCCCCCACGCCCAGTTTCTGCTGATGTCCGCCACTCTCGGCGACGTCTCCTTCTTCCGCGACGACCTGACCCGCCGGACCGGACGGGTCACCACCGTCGTCGAGGGCTCCGAACGCCCTGTGCCGCTGATGTTCTCCTACCGACTCACACCCGTCGTCGAGACCATCGAGGAACTCGTCTCCACGCACCTCGCACCCGTCTACGTCGTGCACTTCACGCAGGCCTCGGCACTCGAACGGGCTCAGGCGCTCACCTCGATCACCGTCGCCTCCAAGGAGACCCGTGCGGCCATCGCCGAGGCCATCGGTGGCTTCCGGTTCACCACCGGATTCGGTAAGACGTTGTCCCGCTTGGTCCGTCACGGCATCGGCGTGCACCACGCGGGCATGCTGCCGCGCTACCGGCGGCTCGTCGAGAAGCTGGCGCAGGAGGGTCTGCTCGCCGTGATCTGCGGAACGGACACTCTCGGCGTCGGAATCAACGTGCCCATCCGCACCGTGCTGCTCACCGGACTGACGAAGTACGACGGTGTTCGCACGCGCCAGTTGCGCGCCCGCGAGTTCCATCAGATCGCCGGTCGCGCAGGCAGAGCCGGGTACGACACCCTGGGTACCGTCATGGTGCAGGCACCCGAACACGAGGTCGAGAACGCCCGACTCGTCGCCAAGGCGGGCGACGATCCCAAGAAGCTCAAGCGGATCCAGCGCAAGAAAGCACCGGACGGGTTCGTCTCGTGGGGCAAGCCCAGTTTCGAGAGGCTCGTGGCGGCGAGCCCCGAGCCGCTGACGTCGAAATTCACCGTCAACAACTCGATGCTGCTCAACGTCATCGCCCGCCCGGGCAGTTGTTTCGACGCGATGCGGCATCTGCTCGAGGACAACCACGAGACCAGGGCGAACCAACGGCGACACATTCTCCAGGCGGTGCGGTTGTACCGGGGTCTACGCGACGCCGGCATCGTCGAGCAGCTTCCCGAGCCGGACGAGGACGGGCGCACCGCACGGCTCACCGTCGACCTGCAGCGCGATTTCGCTCTCAATCAGCCGCTGTCGCCGTTCGCCCTCGCGTCGTTCGAGCTGCTCGACCAGGAGTCGCCGTCCTACGCGCTCGACGTGGTGTCCGTCATCGAGGCCACCCTGGACGACCCCCGCCAGATCCTGATGGCCCAACAACACGCGGCGCGCGGCGAGGCGGTGGCGCAGATGAAGGCGGACGGTCTCGAGTACGAGGAGCGTATGGAGCTGCTCGAGGAGGTCACGTGGCCCAAGCCGCTGGCCGATCTTCTGGGCCCCGCCTTCGAGATCTACCGCGGTGGGCACCCCTGGCTGTCCGAGTTCGGCCTCTCCCCCAAGTCCGTGGTGCGCGACATGATCGAGAAGTCGATGACGTTCACGGAGCTGATCTCACACTACGGCCTCTCCCGCTCGGAGGGCTCCGTGCTGCGGTACCTCGCCGACGCGTATCGCGCTCTGCGACAGACGGTTCCACCGGAGGCGCGGACCGAGGACGTGCAGGACATCACCGAGTGGCTCGGCGAGACCGTGCGCCAGGTCGACTCCAGCCTTCTCGACGAGTGGGAGAACCTCACCGATCCGACGTTCGAGGAGGACGGCACACCCGTCGTCGCGTACGGAGCAGACACACCGAAACCCATCTCTGCGAACCCCCGAGCGTTCCGAATCATGGTGCGCAATGCCCTGTTCCGACGCGTCGAGCTGGCGTCCCGTCGTCGCTGGGACCTCCTCGAGGAGCTGGGCGACGAGGTCGACTGGCAGGACGAGCTCGAGCCCTACTTCGAGGAGTACGGCGAGATCGGCATGACGCCCGCCGCCCGCGGACCGCACTTGTTCTCGTTCGTCCAGACCCGCGAGGAGACCACTGCGCGTCAGGTTCTCGACGATCCGGACGGCGACCACGGCTGGTCGCTGGACGCGACGGTGGACGTCGAGGAGTCCGACGCCCTCGCCGAGATCGTGTTCGACGACATCACCGTCACCGCAGGCTGAGAGGAAGACCATGTCATTCGACGTCCATGTCGTGCGGGTGTTCACCGACGACCAGGGTCGATGGGGCAACCCCCTCGGCATCGTCGACGCTGTGTCCGTTGCCCCGGTCGACCGCCAGTCCGTGGCGCACGACCTGCAGTACAGCGAGACGGTGTTCGTCGATGTTCCCGAGGGCCCCGTCGACTCCGCCGCCCTCCGCATCCACACGCCCGCCGTCGAGTTGCCGTTCGCCGGGCACCCCACCGTGGGCACAGCAGCATGGCTGGCCGGCCGCGGCACTCCGGTGGAGACGTTGCTCGTCCCCGCGGGCGAGGTTGCCGTCCGAGTCGCCGGCGACACCACCTACGTCCGTGCACGGCCCGAATGGGCACCACACTTCGAGTTCCGTCAGGTCCGGGGCGCCGACGACGTTCTGGCCGTGGACCCCGCCGAGTTCACCACGGGCCACCACTACGTCTGGGCATGGGTGGACGAGGAGCGCGGGGCGATCAGGTCACGCATGTTCGCCCCCGACATGGGCGTCCCGGAGGACGAAGCAACGGGCGCGGCCGCCGTCCGGGTCACCGAACTGCTCGGGCGCGATCTGAGCATCGTGCAGGGCCGCGGGTCGGTGCTGTCGACCACGCTGTCCGACGACGGGTGGGTGGAGCTCGGCGGGCGGGTGGTGGTGGACGAGTCGCGCACTCTCTAGTCCAGCACGACCGCGATCTCACGCCCCAGCTCGACGCCCTCCGCCAAGGGAAGGTGATCGCCGCTCCAGAACCGGCCGGGGTCGTACCAGTTCGCGCGGCGCCGCGGTGGCTTCAGGCCCACCTTGTCGAAAGGTTTCAGCGGCGTCGGTGACTCTCGTGGATCGAGCAGGCCCATCGCCTCGTACGTCAGGGCCACCACCTCCGCGCAGTAGGCGGTCTCGAGTCGACGGTCGTCCTTGGCCGACACCGCAGGGAGCCGCCCCGCGAACCATCTACCCGCCAGCTTCGCGGTGGTCGGGAATGCGGTGCCGTCGAGTCGCGCGATGGTCCGCATCAGCTCGTCTTCTTGTTCACGCGTGATCGGCGACTGCAGTTGCCGGAACCAGCATTTCTGGTCGTAGCGCTCGCCCCAGTGAGTGACGGCGTCGCGTAGGTCGTGCAGCTGCACGCCGCGCTGATGGCGCCCGGTCCACATGTCGGGCAGTGACTGGCCCAACTCGGCATGCCACATCAAGGGCGGCAGGTCGTCGAGGACCACGGCCATGCCCACGTGATTCACCGGGCTGTTCGTCAGCGTCTGGATCGCTCGATCCGCCGCCGACCGGCCGCGGAAGATCCAGAGATCGCCTGTCCGCGTGGTCTCCACGGCGGTGGCGAGGTTGACTGAGGACACTCCGTCGACGCTCATCGACGACGAGCCTAGTTCGTGGCGCTAGCCTTCATGAATGGCTGCACGATCCCGAAAGATCTCCGTGCGCGGTCTGCTGAAGGTCGCAGGTCTCGCCGGCGCCGTCGGCGTGGCAGCGTCCGGCGTCCTCGTCGCCCGCAACGAGCGTCAGCGTCGTCAGTACGAACCGGACGAAGTGCGCGAGCGGTTGCACCAGCGGCTGGCCGTGGCCACGTCCACGAAGCGCTAGCGTTCGATCGTCACCTCGTAGCCGATCGGAGTGGTGATCGAGCGAGCGAGCGCAGTCGCGGGAAAACGCTCGTCGCGCCGATAGTCCCCCAGTCGGCGCGCGAGCGCCTCGGCAACCTGTCCGGGCGCGTCATCGCCCACCAGCAGTCGCAGCCTGTCGTCGCCCGGGCTGCGGACATGGTCGACGATCGCCGCCGCAGCATCCGCGGGCGCCGTCCCACCGCCCGTCCCCTCTCGCGGCCACGGCACGGCGGGAGTGCCGAACACCGCGGTCCGCAGATCGTCGTAGTCGGGAGACGGAGCGCTGAATCGCATGCTTCCTGTGCCCCACTGGGTGTCGACCGCGCCGAGCTCCGCGATGCTCACGCGAATCCCGAAATCCTTCACCTCAGCTGCCATCGCCTCACTGAAGGCTTCGAGCGCCCACTTCGACGCGGCGTACAGACCCAGGGTGGGCATCGTGCCGACGGCTCCGACGGTCGATATCTGCACGATGTGGCCGGACCGCCGAGGCCGCATGACCTCGACAGCCGCTTGACTGAGCCAGAGCGCACCGAAGAAGTTCGTGTCGACGATGTCGCGGGCCTCCTGCTCCGTCGTCTCCTCGATGGCACCCACCGCCCCGTGACCCGCGTTGTCGACCAGTACGTCGAGGCGGCCGAACTTCTCGACGACGGAGGAGACGACCGCCCGCGCCGCGCCGCGATCGCGCACGTCCAGGTGATCGACGACGAGTCTCTCGTGTGCGGGAAGGTCCGCCTCGCCCCTCACGGTCGCGATCACGGTGTCCCCCACGTCGAGCACACGGTCCACCAGCGCGCGACCGAGCCCTCGACTCGCACCGGTGATCAGCCACACCCGGTCGCTCATGATCCGACCCCCGCTCGACGGGTGTACTCGGCGATGACGACACCGGAGTCGAACGCCCGCAGTCGGGTGCGCTCGAACGATCGATCGGCGTACCGAGCACCGGCGAACAGGCGCACACCGTCTCCGAGAACAACCGGGTTGATCTTCAGGACGAGTCGGTCGATCCGGTCGACGAGGTCACCCGCCAGCGCTCCCCCACCCGCCAGCCAGATCCCGGCGCCGTCCTCCCCACGAAGTCGGTCTAGGGTGGCTGCCGGATCGTTCGTGACGGTCACGTCGTCGGACTCGGATCGGCGGTGCCGGGATGCCACGAACTGCCGCAGGTGCGGATAGGGGCTGACGATGCCGACGTCCAGGGCCGCGGAATATGTCGTCCACCCCATGATCACCGTGTCGAACATCGTTGCGTCCGAATGGATCCCGAGCGCGTCCTGCACGTGTCCGGGAAGAGTGTCCGCGAACTCGTCCAGGAGCACTTCCATATGGTCGCCCTCGTCGAGGAACGCGCTCCAGGTGCCGTCGGGAGCCGCGATGAATCCGTCGAGGCTCGTCGCCACGTAGTACGTCACATCGCGCATGGGTGATCCCCTTTCGATCGGGCCCTTGCACGGTAGGTGCTCGACGGCCCCGCGCGCGACCCATTTCCGCAGTGGCGCAGGTCCTCGGCCGCATCTGATGCCACCCGATCGTGGTCGATTCTGCCGATTGGCAGAATTTCCGACGATCGGGTGCCGAAAAGTGCACAGTGCACGGGTCACTACGTGTCCGAACACACGTATCCCGACGTGAAGGAGTTTCGTACGGTCTAGCGGTGCGGCTTCGTCGATCTGTTCGGGACAACCTGGTCGCGCCCGGGGCGATCCGTGCGGCCGCGCACGCCGACGGCCTCACCCTGGACATGTATCAGCTCGCCGCGGCCGACGCGCTCGAACAGCTTCGGAATCGCGGCGTCTACCTGTGGGGTCCGCCCGGTCGCGGCAAGACATGGCTGATGGATCAGTATTTCGCGCTGGCGTCGACCGACCGGAAGACGCGCACTCACTTCCATCGCTTTCTCGCCGACCTCCATACGGTTCTACACAAGAACCGCCACGACCTGGCTGCCGCACTGGACCATCTCGTCGGCGACGTCGATGCCCTGTGCTTCGACGAACTGCACGTCCACGATCCAGCGGACGCGATCTTCGTCAGTCGACTCCTGACAGCGCTGTTCGAGCGTTCGACGGTTGTCGTTGCGACATCGAACTACGCTCCCAGCGGACTACTTCCGAACCCGTTGTTCCACAACATGTTCGAGCCGGCAATCCGTCTCATCGAACGGTCGATGAACGTCGTGTGTGTCGACGGACCGATCGATTACCGCACCGTCGAACCCCCGTCGACACGCACCGGCTTCGCTGCAGGTCGGTGGATCAGCCTCGAGGACACCCAGCCGAGCCGGATGCCTACTCCCGAACCTCGAGAGGCCGAGCTTCTCACTATCGGCGGTCGAACCGTCGAGACACTCGCCGTGCGCGCAGACCTGGTGTGGTTCACCTTCGACTCGTTATGCGTCCGGCCCCACGCCCCGACAGATTTCCTCGCCCTGGCAGAACGCTTCCCCCGGTGGGTGATCAGCGAAATCCCGGGGCCGAGCCGACTCGCCCGCGACGCTGCTCATCGTTTCGGCAGTCTCGTCGACATCCTTTACGACGCGTCCATCCGAACGGACTTCCTAGCGGATGTCCCTCTGAAGGAGTTCCTCGGCAGTCGACACCTGCCCATCGACACCAGTCGCATGGCCAGCCGGCTGGGTTCGGTCGACGCAGCGACGCGGGACTGACACGCTCGACACGTGCCGACTGCTGTGCGTCACACAAGCTACGGTTTCAAGAATCTGCTGACATCCCCGGGAGCCGCTGATGCTGCAACATCCGTACACCCCGGGTAAGTCAGCGAGCAGGACCTTCCCGCAACTCTGCCCCTGCAGGGAAGGCGAGAACGAACTCCTCACCCACGTCTCCCACCGCGTCCGAGACTGCTGTGGTCACGACGATGCGGTGATCGTCGACGGTCCGGATCCGCACCGTTCGACCCTGATATGTGAACTTGTCCATCAGGAATCGGAGGCCGCGGGGCTCGAGCGCCTCTTCGGCCTCTGGCCACTCCGATACCGCGGCCAACGGTCGGCCGAGCCGGTCGACCGGCACCAGATCGGGTGCCTGCGACTGCATGTCGATCCACCCGATCACCTCGCCGTCCTCGCGGGCGTGCGGGATCCAGTGATCGGGAACTGCCACGACGCTCAGCTCACCGTGGCGTCCAGCGCCCGCGCGGTGGCGGACGCCATCTGTTCGACCTGCTCGTCGGTCATGACGAACGCCGGCGAGAACTGGATCGCGCCGTTTCCGGCCGCTCGCGCGGAGACACCTTCGCGGCGCAGAGTCTTGACGAACGGCATCGCGTAGGACGGATCGGCGAACTGCACCGCGGCGACGACACCCATCCCACTGCGGACCTCGCTGACCAGGTCGTGCGAGGCCAGGGGCGAGAGATGCCGGTGCAGCGTGGCTTCGAGGCGCGACGCGTGCGTCAGCAGGTCCTCGTTCTCGATGATGTCGAGGTTGGCCATGGCCGCGGCAGCGGCGCCGGCGTGACCGCCGTACGTGTAGCCGTGGCGCCACCAGGCGCCGCCCTCGTAGAACGGCTCGGCGACCCGCGGGGCGACGAAGACCGCACCCATCGGCACGTAGCCCGACGTCAGACCCTTCGCGGTGCACATCATGTCGGGCTCGAGGCCCAGCTTCGACGACGCGAACCACGCTCCGCCGATACGACCGAATCCGGTCACCACCTCGTCGGCCACGAACAGGATGTCGTGGTCGCGGCAGATCTGACGCACCTCGTGCAGGTAGCCCTCGGGCGGCAGGTAGACCCCGCCGGCACCGATGATCGGCTCGGCGAAGAACGCGGCGATGGTGTCCGCGCCCTCCTTCTCGATCAGTTCGAGCAGCGCCTTGCCCTCGTCCCACGCGACCGTCCGCGCGTCCGTCATCAGCTCGCCGTAGTTCTCCCGGTTCAGCGGGAGTCCGGACAGTGCGGTGCCGGCGACGTGCATGCCGTGGTACGCCTTCTGGCGGCCGACGACGACGGTCTTGCCGGGCTTGCCCATCTGGTGCCAGTAACGCCGGGCCAGTTTGGCAGCGGTGTCGATCGAGTCGGAGCCGCCCGAGGTGAAGAAGATCTTGCTGCCCGCGACGGGCGCGATCGCTGCGAGGCGGTCGGCGAGTTCCAGCGTCACGTCGGGAACGACGTCGCCGAACGTCGAGTAGTGCGCGAGCGTGGACAGCTGCCGCGCCACGGCGTCCGCGATGGCGGTGCGGCCGTGACCCACGTTCGTGAACCACAGACCCGCGGTGCCGTCGAGATACTCGGTGCCGGCCGTGTCCCAGATGCGCGCGCCCTCACCTCGGGCGACGACGAATCGGCCGCCGGACTCGACGGTGTGCATGTCGGCAAAGCCGTGCCAGAACGCGGAGGACGTGTGCTGGGGAGTGGTCACGAGAGGTCAGCCTAGGCCACTCGTGGCGTGCTTCCGCGACCGGCGGGACGCCGCCAGTTCGCCCACTCTGTCGACCGCCAGGGCGATGAGCAGGAACGCCACGACCAGGACGGCGAGCCCGATCGCGAGGGGGCCGTACCCCCGCTCCCGCGGGTCCAGGAACGGATACGGGTACCACTCGACGATGGGCCCGCGGATCAGGCTGTAGACCCCGTAGACCACGGGAAAGACCAACCACAGCACCGGCCCGCTCTCCGCGCTGCGACGACGTGGTGGCGCCAGGATCCAGTCGAGAACGATGAGGACGGGCACGATGCGGTGCAGCACCGAGTTGGTCCACGCGTCCTGGATCTGCACGTCGACGTTCGACAGCAACACCGCGTACACGATCCCGGTGATCACCATGTAGGTCGTGGCCGCCCCGCGAAGCCTGTCGAAGGTCTCGGAGCGGGGATCGACGACCCCGCCGATCACGAAGACCACGACGGCCAGCACGTTGCTCAGCACAGTGAAGTAGCTGAAGAAGTTGGCTAGCGAGAATCCGGGGACGTCCGCGGACCGGACGGGGATCCAGATCAGGGCGGCCAGCCCGAGCAGCGCGGCGACGACTCGGAGAACGCGCAGCGCGACAGGGGTGGCGACGCGATCGTCCGGCGGAGTCATGGAGCGATCCTCACACGAGCGCGGTCCTCGGCGCCGAGCAACGAAGCACTAGATCGCGACGCGATGCTCCCTGTCGCCCTGCCATGCGTCCACCGCGTCGGAGACCGGCAGTCCCAGTGCCGCACAGATCTGCAGCACGGTCCCGAAGCTGGGGCTCGCGATCCGACCCACCTCGATCTTGCGGAGCGTCTCGGGTGAGATCCGGGCGTCACGGGCGACGATCTCGGGGTCTCGTCCCGCTCGTGCGGCGCGCAGGACGGCGCCGAGGCGACGACCGGCCTCGACCTGCTCGGGACTCAGGGGAATGCGGACCACGAGGTCAGCATAGCGGTATTCCTGTACCGGTCTGCTACCGTTCGTTGGTATTGAAATACCGACAGGAAGCGATGGACGGATGATCGAGCTCAAGGGCCCTGCCGAGATCGACAAGATGGCGGTGACCGGCGCGTTCGTGGCCGAGACACTGACGACGCTGTCGGAGCAGGCGCAGCCCGGCGTGAACCTGATGGATCTCGAGCATCACTGCCGCGACCTCGTCGCCACCCGCGGCGCGGTGTCCTGCTACTGGGACTACGCCCCCGAGTTCGGCAGCGGGCCGTTCCGCAACGTCATCTGCCTGTCGGTCAACGACCGTGTACTGCACGGCCTCCCGTTCGACCACACGCTCGCCGCTGGGGACGTCCTGAGCCTGGACTTCGCTGTCTCCATCGACGGATGGGTCGCCGACTCGGCGCTGACCGTCGTCGTCGGCGACAACCCTGATCCCGCGGACGTCGAATTGATCGAGAGCACCCGGCGCGCACTGGATGCCGGCATCGCCGCGGCCGTCGTCGGTGGGCGACTCGGGGACATCTCGGCGGCGATCGAGAACGTCGCCCGGGAGACCGGAAAGCAGGTCAACACCGATTTCGGTGGTCACGGCCTGGGCCGGACGATGCACGAGGACCCGCACGTGGCCAACGCCGGCCGTGCGGGATCGGGATTGACACTCCGGGCGGGCATGACACTCGCGTTGGAACCCTGGTGGTCCCGCGGGACGGCGAAGCTCGTCATGGACCCGGACGGATGGACCCTCCGGTCGGCCGACGGATCCATGACCGCCCATTCCGAGCACACCATCGCGATCACGGACGACGGGCCACGCATCCTGACGCAGCGGTGACGGATAAACTGGCGTGAGCCATGTCGACATCTGCTCCCCCGTCCTCCGGACCCACCCGCCGCGACCTCACGGCCCGCCTGTCCGACCTCACCTTCCGTGACGCGCACAGGCTGCGCCGTCGGCTCGACCGCAGCCGCAAGCCCGCCGAACTCGCATCGATCGCTGCCGACATCGGCCGCGCCGAAGCCACGATCGCGGCTCGTCGAGCCTCCGTTCCCACGATCACGTATCCCGAGGCACTGCCGGTGTCCGCCCGCAAGGACGACATCGCAGCCGCCATCGCAGAGAACCAGGTCGTCATCGTCGCGGGCGAGACCGGCTCGGGCAAGACGACACAGATTCCCAAGATCTGCCTCGAGCTCGGTCGCGGCGTCCAGGGCGTCATCGGACACACACAGCCCCGGCGACTGGCCGCCAGGACGGTCGCGGAACGTATCGCCGACGAACTAGGGCAGGAGATCGGCGACGCCGTCGGTTACACGGTGCGCTTCACCGACCACTCCAGCGACAACACCCTCGTCAAGCTGATGACGGACGGCATCCTGCTCGCCGAGATCCAACGGGATCGGCTGCTGCGTCGGTACGACACGATCATCATCGACGAGGCGCACGAGCGCAGCCTCAACATCGACTTCATCCTGGGCTATCTCGCCCGGTTGCTCCCCCAGCGTCCCGATCTGAAGGTCATCGTCACCTCGGCCACCATCGACCCTGGCCGCTTCGCGCACCACTTCGCGGTGAACGGGGTCGACGCGCCGATCGTCGAGGTGTCGGGCCGGACGTTCCCCGTCGAGGTCCGGTATCGGCCGCTCACGGTCGAGAACGGCGAGCAGACCATCGAACTCGACCCGGTCGACGCCACGTGCGACGCCGTCGAGGAACTGCTCACCGAACCGGAGGGCGATGTCCTCGTGTTCCTGTCGGGCGAGCGCGAGATCCGCGACACCGCCGATGCTCTGAAGGATCGCCGACTGCGCAACGTCGAGATTCTTCCGCTCTACGCCCGGCTGTCGGCAGCCGAGCAGCACCGCGTCTTCACCGGCCACACCGGTCGACGAGTCGTGTTGTCCACCAACGTCGCCGAGACGTCGCTCACCGTGCCCGGCATCCGGTACGTCGTCGACCCCGGAACCGCGCGCATCTCGCGGTACTCGCTGCGCACCAAGGTGCAGCGTCTGCCGATCGAACCCATCTCGCAGGCGTCGGCCCGCCAGCGTGCCGGCCGGTGCGGTCGCGTCGCGGACGGCATCTGCATCCGGCTGTACTCGGAGGAGGACTTCGAGGCCCGCCCCGAGTACACGGATCCCGAGATCCTGCGCACGAACCTCGCATCGGTGATCCTGCAGATGGCCTCGCTGGGACTGGGCCGCATCGACGCGTTCCCGTTCGTCGAGGCACCGGACCCGCGCAGCATCCGTGACGGCCTGGGCCTGCTCGACGAACTCGGGGCGCTCGAGTCGCAGGGCGAGGACGGGCCCGTGCTCACCTCGCTCGGCAAGGAGCTCGCCGGCCTCCCGGTCGACCCGCGCATGGCGCGCATGCTGGTCGAGGCCAACCGCAACGGATGCCTGCGGGAAGTTCTCGTCATCGTCTCGGCGCTCTCGATCCAGGACGTGCGCGAGCGGCCCGCGGAGCATCAGCAGGCCGCCGACGAGATGCACAAGCGTTTCGTGGTGGAGGGTTCGGACTTTCTCGCACTGTGGCAACTGTGGACGTATCTGGGAGACCAGCGCCGAGAGCTGTCCTCCAACCAGTTCCGACGCATGTGCCGATCGGAATTCCTGCATTACCTGCGCATCCGCGAATGGCAGGACCTGCACGGTCAGCTGCGCCAGATCACGCGCGGCCTGGGCTGGACCATGCCTGACGCGGGCGACTCCTCGGAGCCGAACCATGCCGTGATCCACCAGGCACTGCTGCCGGGCCTGTTGTCGCACATCGGTCTTCGTGAGGGCGACAAGAAGGATTTCCTCGGAGCACGTGGGTCGACCTTCGCCGTCTTCCCCGGTTCGAGTCTGTTCCGCAAGCCGCCGCGCTGGATCATGGCGGCCGAACTCGTGGAGACCAGCAGACTCTGGGCCCGGATGGGTGCGCGCATCGAACCCGAATGGGCCGAGAAGCTGGCCCCGCACCTGATCAAACGCCAGTACTCGGAGCCGCACTGGTCGACGAAGCGCGAAGTGGCGATGGCCTACGAACGCGTCACGCTGTACGGCATTCCTCTCGCCGCCCGCCGGCCCGTCACCTTCAGCGGTATCGATGCCGAGGTGTCTCGCGACTTGTTCATCCGCCACGCTCTCGTACAGGGCGAGTGGCGGACGCACCACCGCTTCTTCCACGCGAACCAGGAGATGCGCAGCGACGCCGAGGAACTGGAGTCGCGCGCCCGCCGACGCGACATCGTCGTCGACGACGACACCCTCTTCGCTTTCTACGACGAGCGTGTACCTGCGACCGTGGTGTCGGCCCGTCACTTCGACCGGTGGTGGAAGAAGGCGTCCCGCACGACGCCGGACCTGCTCGACTTCGACCGCGCCACCGTCGTCAACCCGGACGCCGCCGCGGTCGTCGAGGGCGACTACCCCGACGCCTGGCGTCAGGGCGAGGCGCAGTTCCCCCTGACCTACCAGTTCGAGCCGGGCAAGGAGGACGACGGCGTCACCATCACCATTCCCATCGCCCTCCTCCCCCGCGTCGCCGACGTCGGATTCGATTGGCTCGTCCCCGGCATGCGCGTCGAGTTGGTGACGGCCCTGATCAAGACTCTTCCGAAGGAGTTGCGCCGCAACGTCGTCCCAGCGCCCGACCACGCGGTGGCCGCCGTCGCGGCGATGCGACCGAGGACGGAACCACTACTGGTCGCACTGTCGCGTGAACTCACCCGCATGGGCGCCGTGCCGATCGCACCGTCGGATTTCGACCCGTCCGCGCTGCCCCGCCACCTGAAGATGACGTTCGTGGTGGTCGACGATCGCGGCCGTCGACTGGACAAGGACACGTCCCTCTCCGCCTTGCGCACCCGACTCGGTGCTGCCGCGGCCGCTGCGGTCGGCGTCGCCGCCAAGGACTCGGAGAAGGCCCCGGTGACACGGTGGACGTCCGAGACCATCGGCACACTCGAGCCCACCGTCACCCGAACGGTCAACTCGCAGAAGGTGACCGGGTATCCCGCCCTGGTTCCCGAGAAGGGCGGGGTCGCCGTTCGTGTCCTGGGCACCGCCGCCGAGCAGCGAGCAGCGATGCGCGAGGGCACCCGACGCCTCCTGCTCGACGCCATCCCATTGTCGACGAAGAACCTGCTCACCGGACGCTCCCCGGCTCAGCGGCTCGCGCTGGGGCAGAATCCGCACGGAAGCATCGAGGCGTTCGTCGAGGACTGCCGCACCCTCGCGGCCGACGAGCTCATGATGAAGCACGGCGGCCCGGTGTCCACGCCCGAGGCGTATGCGGTGCTGGAGAAGGCGGTCCGGGGCGAGCTCGCCGGCCGGACGGCCGCGGTGCTCCGGGTGGCGGAACCATCTCTCGGTGCCGCGACGAGGGTCCGCCTTGCACTCGACGACGCGACGGGAGATGCCGCGGACGACGTGCGCCAGCAGCTGGACGGGCTGATCTTCCCCGGATACGTCTTCGAGACCGGCGAAGCGCACCTGCCACATCTTCCGCGCTACCTCGAGGCGGCCGAGCGCCGACTTCGCGCATTCCCGTCCAGCGCTCGCCGCGACGCGGCGGGGATGGACGTGCTGGACCGCGTCTATGCGGACTACGACGCCCTGCTCGGGTCGGTACCGGACTCGGTGGGCCGCAGCGATGCCGTGCGGGAGATCGCCTGGATGATCGAGGAGCTGAGGGTCAACCTGTTCGCTCAGACCCTGGGAACGCTGTACCCGGTGAGCGAGAAGCGGGTGCGCAAGGCCATCGACGACGTCCGACGTGCGGTGCGGCGCTGACTCACCGCTGAGCGGCGGGCTCCGCGTCCTCGGCGAGGGCAGCATCGTGCTCGGCGCGGTGGCGACGAAGGTCCTCGATCTCGCGCTCGAAGTCGTCCGCACTGCTGAACGAGCGGTAGACGGAGGCGAATCGGAGGTAGGCCACCTCGTCGAGATCGCGCAGTGGCCCGAGGATGGCGAGCCCTACCTCGTTGCTGGGGATCTCGGCCGACCCGGAAGCCCGCACCGTGTCCTCGACCTGCTGGGCGAGGAGGACGAGCGCGTCGTTGTCGACCTGGCGGCCCTGGCAGGCCCGACGGACTCCCTTGACCACCTTCTCGCGACTGAACGGCTCACTCACGCCACTGCGTTTCACGACGGAGAGCACTGCTGTCTCCACCGTGGTGAAGCGTCGACCGCACTCGGGGCAGGAACGACGCCGCCGGATCGCCTGGCCCTCTTCCGCTTCACGCGAATCGACGACGCGCGAGTCGGGGTGACGGCAGAACGGGCAGTGCATCGGACAGAGACCCCTCGATGGCTCGGGCATTTCCCGAGCGCCACGGCGGCTCTCGGTGTGTCCAGCGTACCGGGACGGCCTTCCGCGGCCCCGGGGGCGTGTCCGGCCGGTGTCAGCGTCCGGAGACGACGCCCATCTCCACCTGCTCCGAGATTGACGGCTGTGCCGGAACGTCGGCGGAGCGCATGTTCGCCAACCCCACCAGCCCCAGAACGGACACTGCTGTGATCAGCGCCACAGCGATGGGCGTCGCGAATCCGTGCCCCCGACGAGTGCGGTGTTCGACCTGCGAGACACCGTTCGAGCGGCGACGGTAGTCGACAGTGCCGCCGTCGGGGCGGCGGGAGTCGCGCGGAGCGGGGCTGCGGCGGACCGTGGTGCGCTCGCGCACGTCGGTCGTCGTGGACCCGGCCGCGCGGTCGGCCACACCCCAGTAGGAATCGTCGTCGCAGGTCCAGCGCGTGCGAACGGGTGCATGCATGTCGATGGAACGTGCGGTGCCGACAGTCAGCAGGTCACTTCGAGTCATTGCAACCACTCCTCGTGGATAGCCGGTGGCCGTCCGCGTCGCCGATGCACCGAGGTGTTCGAACAACACATTCGCCCACGCGTTCGAATGAACGCATGTTCGATGTATAGCAGTCCGGTCCGACAAAGTGCATCGAACACGCGACACGCTTCGAACAGGTGTTTGATCCGAGTCCCGTTTCGGTTTAGGTTCGACACACGCACAACGGACGTGACACCAGCACCACCTGCCCCACGTCCACTGCTACCGATGGAGGTATCTCGATGAAGGACGACAGCTCATCCGGCACGGTCGGCGGGCGCGCGTCAGCGACCGGCTCGGCCACGACCGCCGACACCGAGTCCGGTCTCACCGAACGTCAGCGGCGAGTGCTCGAGGTGATCCGTGCGTCGGTCGTCGAGCGCGGCTATCCGCCGAGCATCCGGGAGATCGGTGACGCCGTCGGATTGACGTCCACCTCGTCGGTCGCGCATCAACTGCGCACCCTCGAACGCAAGGGGTTCCTGCGCCGCGACCCCAACCGTCCCCGCGCCGTCGACGTGCGTCTGCCGGGCGAGAACGGGCGCCCCGAAGAGGTCTCTGCCGTCGCGCAGGACGATCTCGTCGCCACGGACACCACGAATCACCTCGACAGCGCGGACACACCGTCGTCGGACGACGATCGCCTGCCCGCACCGACCTTCGTCCCCGTCCTGGGACGTATCGCCGCGGGTGGTCCGATTCTCGCGGAGCAGGCCGTCGAGGACGTGTTCCCGCTTCCGCGCGAGCTCGTCGGGTCCGGCTCGCTGTTCCTTCTCCGCGTCGTCGGTGAGTCGATGATCGACGCCGCCATCTGCGACGGTGACTGGGTGGTCGTGCGTCAGCAGAACGTGGCCGACAACGGGGACATCGTCGCCGCCATGATCGACGGAGAGGCCACCGTCAAGACGTTCAAGCGGACTGGTGGGGACGTCTGGCTGCTCCCCCACAACGACCTGTTCGAGCCCATTCCCGGGAACGACGCCGTGGTGCTGGGCAAGGTCGTCACCGTGATGCGCAAGCTCTGATTCCGGACACACGAACGCCGGCGCTGGATGTCCAGCGCCGGCGTCGTCGTGTTCGAGGTTCCTACAGGTCCAGACCGCGACCAATGATCTCCTTCATGATCTCCGTCGTGCCGCCGTAGATGGTCTGCACGCGGGAGTCCATGTACGCCTTGGCGATCGGGTACTCCTTCATGTAGCCGTAGCCACCGTGCAGCTGCAGGCACCGGTCGATGAGCTTGACCTGGTTCTCGGTGGTCCACCACTTCGCCATGGCTGCTTCCTGGACCGACAGCTCGTTCGCGTTGAGCTGCTCGATGTACTTGTCCACCATGATGCGGACGGCAGTCGTCTCGGTCGCGCACTCCGCCAGCACGAATCGCGTGTTCTGGAACTTGCCGATCGGCTTGCCGAACGCCTTGCGGTCCTTGCAGTACTGGATCGTCATCGCGAGCGCGGACTCCATCGCGGCAGCCGCGACGACGGCGATCGACAGGCGCTCCTGCGGCAGGTTCTGCATCAGGTAGATGAAGCCCATACCCTCCTGACCGAGCATGTTGGCGGCAGGGATGCGGACGTCGGTGAAGCTGAGCTCCGCGGTGTCCTGCGCCTTCATACCGATCTTGTCGAGGTTGCGGCCGCGCTCGAAGCCCGGCATGTCGCGCTCGACGACGAACAGGCTGAAGCCCTGCGCGCCCTTCTCCGGATCGGTGCACGCCACCACGATGACGATGTCGGCGTTGATGCCGTTGGTGATGAACGTCTTGGAGCCGTTGAGCACCCAGTCGTCACCGTCACGGACGGCCTTGGTCTTGATGCCCTGCAGGTCACTGCCCGTGCCCGGCTCGGTCATCGCGATCGCGGTGATCAGCTCACCGGAGCAAAAGCCGGGCAGCCAGCGCTGCTTCTGCTCGTCGTTCGTCAGCTCGATGAGGTACGGAGCGACGACGTCGTTGTGCAGCGTGAACCCGATGCCGCTGTACCCACCGGCCGTGGTCTCCTCGGTGACGATGGCGTTGTAGCGGAAGTCCTTGACTCCGCCGCCGCCGAACTCCTCCGGCACTGCCATGCCCAGGAAGCCCTGCTTGCCGGCCTCGACCCAGACACCTCTGTCGACGATGTTCTGCGTCTCCCACTCCGCGTGATGCGGCGCGACGTGCTGCTCGAGAAACTTCTTGTACGAGCTGCGGAACAGGTCGTGCTCGGGCTCGAACAACGTGCGCTTCATGATTCTCCTCGTCGTGCGTACGGCGGATCTGTCTCGAGCCTAGAACCAGGTACGAGCGGGGTCGATGACCAGTGCGAGCACGTTCGGTGACCTCGGCGTCAGCCGATATCACCTGGCCCGTCCGCAATCGGCTCCGTAACCTCTGCGCGATGCCTTCTCACTTCCATGTCTCGTCGTCACGTAACCGCAACTCGATCTCGCGGTTCGGGCTGGACTGGCAGCGCATGGGTGCGGCACGGGGCATCGCAGGCAGCACTGAGCCCGAGCAGCAGGGATGCTTTCTGGCGCGAGACGAGTGGGAGTGTGACTGGTTCGTCCGGATGAACAACACCGGCGGGCCGGTCGATGTCTGGGAAGTGGCAGGTATCCGTTCCTCCGATCTCGTCGAGTCGCCTCACCACTACTTCTACTACCCCGGCGTGATTCCGCCCGCGCAGCTGACACGGCGTCACTGACTCGAATCCTGTGTGCTGAGCCGCGGTATCCGCGGCTCAGCGCACCCAGCCGCCCTAGAGCTCGAGCACCCATCGGTGCCCGACGCGCTCGGCCACCACACCGCCGCTGGTCGCGGACGCGAGGACACCGTCGATCCGGTCGCCGTCACCGATCACCCGGAGCCGCACGTCGGATCCGTAGGCGACGTCGTCGACGGCGAATCCGTGCACTCGCAGAACGCCCTCCACCCGACCGGCATCAGCATGGGACAAGCTCATCTCGAGAACGTCGACTCGCGCGAGTTCGCCCACCTCCACGCGGTCGAGCGCCGCACTCACCGCGCCCGAGTAGGCGCGCACCAAGCCACCGGCGCCGAGCTTGACGCCCCCGAACCACCGACTGACGACGGCCACCACATCGACGAGGTCGCGGCCGGTCAGCACGCCGAGCATCGGAACACCTGCCGTACCGCCAGGTTCGCCGTCGTCCGATGCGCGCTGACGACGGTGCTCCTGATCTGCGCCGACGACGAAAGCCCAACAGTGGTGGCCCGCATCGGGGAACTCTGCCGACACCGCAGCGACCACGTCGAGCGCCTCGGACTCGGTGTGGACGGTGACCACGCGGGCGAGGAACCTGCTCCGCTCGATCACCGTTTCCGCATCGACGTGTCGGGTCGAGACGAGGGCATGCGGCACGGAGCCAGCCTAGACGCGGCGATTGTGCCGAGCCTGCAGGACGAGGGGCGGCAGAACCCAGGCGACGATTGCCAGAGTCACCCACCAGTACTGACCCGGCACGCCGTTCAGAGCGAAGCCGACGACGACCACCGCCGAACCACTGGCACTCCGCAGCAGGTCGACGTCACGGCGACGCACCGCGGGGCCGCGCAACCAGGAGATGCGCTGGTCGCCGCTCTCGCGCACGGTCCGCCTCGTCGACGCAACGGCGAGAACCACAGCAACGATCAGGGCAACAGCCGCAACGGCCGCACGAGCAACAGAGTTCGGCAGCGCGAAGGTCGCCACGACGATTGCAACCCAGACGACGCCGATCAGCGGAACCTTCCACGCCGGCGTCGACGGCCACTCGTCCGGCGCGAGGCGCACGGGTCGCATCGGGTCGAGGTGTGGGTGGCTCACCGCTTCAGCGTGGCACAGACCGCTCAGTCTCGTCGCCGCTCCGACAGCGCGCGCAGCACCGGGTACGCGACCAGGATGCCGACCGAGCCCCACACGATGCCGCCGAGTTCGACGGATCCGATGGTCAGCGTCAAGTCACCGACACCGGCGACGAGGGCGGCCGCCGCGACCATCAGGTTGAGCGGCTTGGTGAAGTCGATCCCCGCTTCCTGCCAGATCCGCACGCCGAGAAGGCCGATGAGACCGTAGAGCACGAGCGTCGCGCCGCCGATGACACCGCTCGGGACCGTGAAGATCAGAGCGCCGAACTTCGGGGAGAACGAGAGCACCAGCGCCGTGGCGGCGGCGACCCAGTAGGCAGCGGTGGAGTACACGCGGGTGGCGGCCATGACGCCGATGTTCTCCGCGTAGGTCGTGGTGCCCGAACCACCACCGGCACCGGCGAGGACGGTCGCCGCGCCGTCCGCCATGAGGGCGTCACCGGCGACGTCGTCGAGGGACCGACCCGTCATCGCCGCGACCGCCTTCACGTGACCGACGTTCTCGGCGACGAGCACCACGACGACGGGCAGTGCGACGAGCACGACGGACAGCTGGAACGAAGGGCCCGTGAACTCGGGCAGTCCGATCCACGACGCGCTACCGAGTGCGTCGACGCGTGCGGGATCGAGAGCACCGGTGACGGCAGCGAACACCCACCCCACGACGACGCCGACGAGGATGCCGAGGCGACCGATCAGCCCCGGCACCGCGACGGTGACCAGCAGGACCGCCACGAGGGTCACGGTCGCGACGAGCGGCTGAGCCTCGTACGAGGTCGCGGCGGTGGACGCGAGGTTCAGGCCGATGAGCGCCACGATCGCGCCGGTCACGAGCGGCGGCATGACGGCGTCGAGGACGCGGCTCCCCGCCAACCGGACGAGCAGGCCGACCAGGAACAACACCACGCCCACCACGAGCACCGCGCCGAGCTGCGCAGCGGGACCGTCGCCCGCCGTCGCCGCCAAGGGTGCGATGAAGGCGAAGGACGAGCCCAGGTAGCTCGGGATCCGGCCGCGCGTGGCCAACAGGAAGATCGCGGTACCCAGACCGGAGAAGAACAGCGTCGTCGTGACCGGGAACCCGGTGATGGTCGGCACCAGCAGAGTGGCGCCGAACATCGCGACGACATGCTGCATCCCGATCCCGATCGTGCGCGGCCACGAGAGCCGTTCGTCCGGAGCGACGACCGCGTCGGGCGCCACGGTGCGACCGTCACCGTGGACGGACCAGCGAGGGAAGAACTGCCTGGATCGAGTTGTCGTCACGGCGGAAATGATGTCATGCGGGAAGGCCGGAGGCCGGTCGGCAGGTCACCGGGAAGGCCGGAGGCCGGTCGGAGGGCGGGAGCGCATCACCCGAGCAGGCCGGCGGCAACCTCGCGTGCTTCGGCCGGGCTGGAGGTGGACAGCACGGCCTCGGCCGCGGCCTTGCACTGCTCGAGGGTCACGGTGCCGAGCTTCGCGCCGACACCGGCCACGGCGGCCGACGCGGCCGAGAGGGACGTGACGCCGAAGCCGACGAGGACACAGGCCAACAACGGGTCCGCGGCGGCCTCTCCGCAGACTCCGACAGGCTTGTTCACCGCTGCGCCGGCCTTCGCCGCGTGGGCGACGAGCGTCAGGACTGCGGGCTGCCACGGATCGGTCAGTGCGGCCAGGTCGGCGGACATGCGGTCGGCCGCCATCGTGTACTGCGCGAGGTCGTTGGTTCCGATGGACAGGAAGTCGACGTGATCGAGGATCCGGTCCGCGAGCAGCGCCGCGGCGGGCACCTCGATCATGACGCCGGGGGTGAGCCCGCGTTCCCGCACGTCGGCGGCGAAGGCCTGCGCCTCGGCGGACGTGGCGATCATCGGGGCCATCACCCACGGGGACGACTCGGTCGAGGCCGCCGCGGCCGCGATGGCGTCGAGCTGGCGGTGCAGGATGCCGCGATTGCCCTCGGCGATACGGATGCCGCGCACTCCGAGGGCCGGGTTGGCCTCGTCGGCGTGGTTCGCGAAGCGCAGCGGCTTGTCCGAGCCGGCGTCGAGCGTGCGGACGACCACCTTGGTGCCCTCGAACGCGGTGAGCACCTCGGCGTAGATCGAGGCCTGCTCGTCGACGGTGGGCTCGACGTCGCGGTCGAGGAAGCTGAGTTCGGTGCGGAAGAGTCCGACGCCGTCGGCCGCGGTCGACCGGGCTGCGCGAGCGCCGGCGCCGTCCTGCACGTTCGCGAGGATGTCGACACGGTGACCGTCGGACGTCCGGCCCGGCCCGCTCCAGTCGGCGACCTCGGCGAGGTGGGTGGCCGATTCCTCGACCGCGGAGCGTGCCGTGGACGGATCGGGCTCGATCTCGATGCGGCCGGTGGTGCCGTCCACCATGACGAGCGTCCCGGCGGGGACGTCGTCGAGGCCCGTCGCCGCGACGATGCACGGGATGCCGAGCTGACGGGCGATGATCGCGGTGTGGCTGGTGGGTCCACCGAGCGAAGTCGCGAGGCCGACGACCAGCGTGGCGTCGAGTCCCGCGGTGTCGGCGGGTGCGAGGTCCTCCGCCAGGAGAACCGAGGGCTCCGACGGGGTGGGCACGCCGGGCTCCGGGAGATCGGACAGCTCGGCGATCACGCGGTCGCAGATGTCCATGAGGTCGGTGATGCGCTCGGCCATGCGTCCGCCGAGCTTGGCGAACATGGCGACGAACTGGTCCGTCGCGGTGACGGCGGCGTACGCGGCGTCGGAACCCTTGCCGATGGCCTTGACGCCGGCGCCGATCCACCCGCGGTCCTCGGCCATCGCGGCGTTGGCGGCGAGCACCTCGGACGCGGAGCCGGTTGCCAGTGCGGCACGGGCCTGCAGACGTCGACCGACCTCGGCCGCCGCGGCGCGGAAGCGCTCCTTCTCTGCATCGCGCGCGTCCTCGGCGATCTCGACGGCCGTGTCGGGACGTGAGGGGCGCGGCGCCGGGCGGATCGCGGGGCCGTAGCCGACGCCGGGCACCACCGGCGTGCCCTGCACCGCGTGGGCCGTCGGCTGTGCCTCGTTCACGGTGAGCGATCCCGTCATCTGCTTCCTCCTGCTGCGCGGTGGTGCGGGGGCATCTCGCCTACCCGCTGTGCATCGCGTCTCCCGCGATGGCTCTTGTGACTCAGATTACTCGAACCTCTTGACATGTCAACAGAGACGGGCGTAAAACAACATAAACCAACAGTGAAACAACGGATCGGACGGAGGGGCGGTGAACACGATGTACGCGGAAGAGCGGCAGAACGCCATCGCCGGCCTCATCGGACAGCGCGGTCGCGTCTCCGTCGCCGACCTGGCCGACACGTTCGGTGTCACCACCGAGACCGTGCGCCGTGACCTGGCCTCGCTCGACCGTATGGGCGTCGTGCGCCGAGTCCACGGTGGCGCGGTGCCCGCCACGTCGGTCACCGCGGTGGAGCCAGGGATGGCCGAGCGCGAACACACCCGCGCGAAGGAGAAGGACCGCATCGCCGCTGCCGCCCTCGCCTACCTGCCTGCACCCGGCGGATCCATCGCGCTCGATGCCGGCACCACCACCGGTCGCCTCGCCGCGCTGATCCCCGTCGAGTCGGATCTGACGGTGGTGACCAACTCGCTTCCCATCGCGACGCGTCTCGCCGCGGTTCCGTCCCTCGATCTCCACCTGCTCGGTGGCCGCGTCCGCGGTGTCACGCAGGCGACCGTCGGCGAGGACACCCTGCGAGTGCTCGGGACCGTGCGTGTCGACGTGACGTTCATGGGCACCAACGCGATCAGCGTCGGCCACGGTCTCTCGACTCCCGACACCGACGAGGCCGCCGTCAAGCGCGCGATGGTGAGCGCGGCGGACCGCGTGATCGTCGTCGCGGACTCGGCCAAGATCGGCCTGCAGTTCTTCATGTCCTTCGCCGCACTCGACTGTGTGGACGTCCTCGTCACCGACGACGGCATCACCGACACCGACTGCACCCGTCTGCAGCAACACGGATTGGAGGTGGTGGTCGCATGATCCTCACCCTGACGGCCAACCCCAGCATGGATCGCACGGTCTCCCTCGACGTGCCGTTGGTGCGCGGATCGGTGCATCGCAGCGCACTGACCACGACGGAGCCCGGCGGCAAGGGGGTCAACGTCGCACGCGTCGTCACCTCCGCCGGACGGACCGCCACAGCGGTGCTCCCGTGCAGCGGTTCCGATCCGCTGCTCAGCGCGCTCGGCACCCTCGGAGTCCGGTACCACGCCGTACCCACGTCGGGTGTCGCGCGCACGAACCTGACCATCAGCGAGTCCGACGGCACGACGACCAAGATCAACGAGCCCGGGGCCGGACTGGCACCCGAGACGGTCGACGCCCTGATGGCGTCGGTCCTGGAACTCGCGCAGCGTGCCGACTGGGTCGTCCTGTCCGGATCGATCCCGCCCGGAATCGACGCCACCTGGTACGGCCGCCTCGTCACCGCGCTGCACGAGGTGTCGGCCAAGGTTGCCGTGGACACCTCCGACGATCCCCTCTCGGCGCTCGCCGCGGGCTTCCCCGCCACGGCACCGGACCTGATCAAGCCGAACGCGGAAGAACTCGCACACCTCACCGGACACGACGGCGCGGCTCTCGAAGCCAGTGCCGCACAGGGTGACCCGTATCCCACGGTCGAGGCCGCGCGCGTTCTCGTCGACCGCGGAGTGGCTGCCGTCCTGGCGACACTCGGTGGGTCCGGGGCCGTCCTGGTCACCGCGACAGGGTCGTGGTTCGCCACCCCTCCCCCGATCACCCCGCGAAGCACCGTCGGCGCGGGCGACTCGTCGTTGGCCGGATACATCCTGGCCGATCTCGACGGCGAGGACGGTGCCGGTCGACTCGCCCGGGCCGTCGCCTACGGATCCGCAGCCGCCGCCCTACCGGGCACCCGGTTGCCGACGCCGTCCGACGTCGACGTCACTGCCGTCCCCGTCCACACCCTCGACTCGTCACCCGCCGTACCCCAGTCCTGAAAACCCCAGTCCTGATCCCCCAGCTCCACTCCACTCCCAGAGGAAACGACATGTCCAGTCCCACCACGGCTCACGATGCCAAGCCCGGCATCATCGCCGAGGACCTCATCCTGCTCGACGCCGATCTCGGCTCGACGAAGGACGATGTCATCGCCCGCCTCGCTCGCGTCCTCACCGACGCGGGCCGTGCATCGGATGCCGACGCCCTGCGTGACGCCGCGATGGCTCGTGAGGCGCAGTCGGCCACCGGCCTGCCCGGCGGCATCGCGATTCCACACTGCCGCTCCGCCGCGGTCACGACGGCATCGCTCGGATTCGCTCGCCTGAACCCGAAGGTCGAGTTCGGCGCACCCGACGGCGACGCGGACCTGGTCTTCCTCATCGCCGCACCGGAGGGCGCAGGCGCGGAGCACATGAAGCTGCTGTCCTCGCTCGCACGCGCGCTGGTCAAGCCCGCATTCGTGACGTCGCTGCGCGAGGCGGCCACCCCTGCCGACGTCGTCGCACTGGTCGAGGGCGTTCTGGCCCCCAAGCCTCCGAAGGCTGCGACTCCCGTCACGACCACGAAGACCGCTCCTCCCGCTCCGACCGCCACGGCGGACGCTGCCAAGCACATCGTCGCCATCACCGCGTGCCCCACCGGCATCGCCCACACCTACATGGCCGCCGACTCCCTCAAGGACGCCGGCGACCGTGCGGGCGTCACCGTGCACGTCGAGACGCAGGGCTCGAGCGGCTCCACGGCACTGGACCCGGCTCTCATCGCGTCGGCCGAGGCCGTCATCTTCGCGACCGACGTGGGCGTCAAGGGCCGCGAGCGCTTCGCGGGCAAGCCCGTCATCGAGTCCGGCGTCAAGCGCGCGATCAACGAGCCCGACAAGATGGTTGCCGAGGCTCTGCGCGCCGGAGGTGACCCGAACGCCGCACGCGTCTCCGGTACCGCACCGGGAGCGTCCGCTGCGGCCGCTGCCGGTGGACTCGGCTGGGGCACCCGGTTGCGCCAGATCCTCCTGACCGGTGTCAGTTACATGATCCCGTTCGTCGCGGCCGGTGGACTCCTCATCGCCCTCGGCTTCCTTCTCGGTGGATACGAGATCAAGGGTGTCGCCGAGGACATCATGACCAACAACAGCCTCACCAACCTGCCCGACGGCGGGCTCCGCATCTTCATCGGCGCGGTGCTGTTCCAGCTCGGCGGCCTGGCCTTCGGCTTCCTCGTCCCGGCCCTCTCCGGTTACATCGCCTTCGCCATCGCGGACCGTCCCGGTCTGGCTCCCGGCTTCACCGCCGGTGCGGTGGCCCTGTTCGTCGGTGCCGGCTTCATCGGTGGCCTCGTCGGTGGCCTCATCGCCGGCTTCGTGGCGCTGTGGATCAGCCGGATCGCGGTGCCGCCGTGGCTCCGTGGCCTGATGCCCGTCGTCATCATCCCGCTGGGTGCGACCCTCGTCGTCGGCGGTCTGATGTTCCTCGTGCTGGGTCGCCCGCTCGCTGCCATCACCACCGGCCTGACCAACTTCCTCAACGGCCTCTCGGGCTCGTCGGTCATCATCCTCGGCATCATCCTGGGCCTCATGATGTGCTTCGACCTCGGTGGACCGGTGAACAAGGCCGCCTACGCCTTCGCCACCGCCGGGCTCAGCGTCGACAACGAGGCATCGCTGCGCATCATGGCCGCCGTCATGGCTGCCGGCATGGTTCCCCCGCTCGCCATGGCACTCTCGTCGACTCTGCGTCCGAAGCTCTACAGCGAGGCAGAACGCGAGAACGGCAAGGCTGCATGGCTTCTCGGAGCTGCGTTCATCTCCGAAGGTGCGATCCCGTTCGCCGCGACCGACCCTCTGCGCGTCATCCCCTCGATGATGGCCGGCGGCGCTGTGACCGGCGCCCTGATCATGTCCTTCGGGACGACGCTCAGCGCGCCCCACGGCGGACTGCTGGTGTTCTTCGCGATGAACAACTTCTTCCTGTTCCTGCTGGCTCTGGCGATCGGCACCGTGGTCTCCGCGGCGCTCATCACCGCGGCCAAGCAGTTCGCCGGCAAGAAGCCTGCGGAGATCGTCGACGAACCCGTCGCCGTCGCAGCCTGACACCCACGTCACCACCCCCACAGCTGGCAGTATCGACACCAGCACTCACCTGACGAAGAAGGAGATCACCACGATGCCCAGCACCACGGTCACGGTCGGATCCGCCATCGGCCTGCACGCCCGTCCCGCCGCCGTCATCGCCGAGGCGGTCGCCGACTCCGGCGTCGACGTCACCCTCGAGGTGGAGGGCGAAGAGGCCGTCGACGGCGGCTCCGCGCTCATGATCATGACGCTGGGGGCCACCAAGGGCACCGAGGTCACGATCACCAGTGATGATCAGGCCACGCTCGACAAGGTCGCCGCACTGGTCGCGTCGGACCTCGACGCCTGATCTTCCGCACAGACGACGACGGCCCCCACACACCGTGGGGGCCGTCGTCATGTGTGCTTCTGTGTCTACCGCGACCGGAACAGTCGACGCACGAAGAACAGGGTCAGCACCACGACCACACCGACCGACGCCGCGGCGGCGATCAACGGAACGAGGATGGACCCGGTGGGCTCGGCGGGTGATTCGGAGTCCGCGGTCTCGGTGGCCTCCGGGCCGGCCTCGGCGGAGGGTGCCACATCGCGCAGGACGAGGACGGCGGGAAGAGCTGCAGCCGTGTCCACACCCTGCTCGGACCCGAGCAGCACCTCGTCGTCCGAGGTGAAGGCGATCGACTCGCCCTGCGGCTGCGGCGGGAGCGCGACGACGCGGGCGGGGGCCGACGCGAAGGCCGCGGCCACGTCACCGTCCCGCACGGACCACAGGTACAGATCGGTGTAGGTGCGCACGGCAGCGATGGACCCGTCGGCGCTCACGGCGCCGCCGGTGACCAGGCGACTGCCGTCGAGCAGCGGCGGACCCCCGGGTGTGGTCGTCGCGGACGGCGCGAAGTCGGCCACGCGGCGCAGCGGGGTGGGACCGGGACTCGGGAGATCGGACACCGACGTGTCCGCGGTGTACACGGCACCGGTTCCGAGACCGTCCTTCGTGACGACGACGGGACGGCCGTCGGGCCCGATGAGGAGTGCTTCGGCATCGTGCGCACCGTCGGGATAGGTGAGCCGGTGCAGTTCACCGGCACCACCGGCCGCAGGATCCATCCGGGTGAGCGCCACGGCGTCGCGTCGACGGTCGTTGTCGCCGATGTCCGCGAGCCACAACGACCCCTCGAACGACGAGAGATCCTCGACGTCGTACGGATCCACCGGATTCGGAAGCCACTCCGCGACAGCACACTCGGAGTCGAGGCGCGCGACACGGTCGTCGGCGCCGCTGTCCTCGATCGCGTACACCGTCCCGTCGAGCACCGTCATACCCGAGAGTTCGGACAGTCCCGGATCGGTCGGCACACAGTACGGCTCCGCATCCGGTGCCTCGGTCTGCGCCGCCGCGGGAGACGCTGCCACGAGCGCCACCACGGCAGCGCCGAGCACCGGCGCGAACCGACGGCTCACGCGCTGTGGGCGTATCGCGTGAGTATCGAGGCCAGCGCCGTCGGCACGGTCGCGTCGATGCGCGTACCGCCGCTCTCGTGACTCGTGCTCGAGATCCGTCCGTCCGCATGGATGCGCGACACCAGGTCGCCGCGGTCGTAGGGCAGCAGGACGCTGACCGACACCTCGGGCGGGCGGACCAGCTCGCCGAGTCGTGTCCGCAGCTCCTCGATGCCCTCACCGGTCTTCGCGGACACGAAGACCGCACCCGGCAGCAGGCCCCGCAGCTGCGTCAGCGTGACGGGATCCGCGGCGTCGATCTTGTTGACCACGATCAGTTCCTCGGGCGCCGCGGCGTTCTGCTCGCGCACCACCGAGACGATGACCTCGCGGACCGCCTCGATCTGCCCGATGGGGAGCGGGTCGGACCCGTCCACCACGTGCAGCAGCAGATCGGCGTCCGTCACCTCCTCGAGCGTGGAGCGGAACGCCTCGACCAGCTGGGTCGGCAGGTGGCGGACGAAGCCGACGGTGTCGGTGAGCACGCACTCGCGGCCGTCCTCGAGCGTCGCCTTGCGCGTGGTCGGATCCAGGGTCGCGAACAGTGCGTTCTGCACCAGCACACCGGATCCGGTCAACGCGTTGAGCAGCGACGACTTCCCCGCGTTGGTGTAGCCGACGATGGCGATGGACGGCACGTTGCCCTGCAGCCGGCGCTCACGTTTGGTGTCGCGGGCCTGCTTCATGCCCCGGATCTCGCGACGTAGCTTCGCCATGCGCTCGCGAATGCGACGACGATCGGTCTCGATCTTCGTCTCACCGGGACCACGCAGGCCCACACCGCCGTTGCTGCCGGCGCGGCCACCCGCCTGACGCGACATGGACTCACCCCAGCCGCGCAGACGCGGAAGCATGTACTCCATCTGCGCCAGGGCGACCTGCGCCTTGCCCTCGCGGGAGGAGGCATGCTGAGCGAAGATGTCGAGGATCAGCGCGGTGCGGTCGATGACCTTCACCTTCACGATCTTCTCCAGTGCCGTCAGCTGCGCAGGCGTGAGTTCACCGTCGCACACGACGGTGTCCGCGCCGGTCGCGATGACCACCTCGCGCAGTTCCTTCGCCTTGCCGGAGCCGATGTAGGTGGAGGCGTCGGGTCGGTCGCGACGCTGCACCAGCCCTTCGAGCACCTCGGAACCCGCCGTCTCGGCCAGAGCCGCGAGTTCGGTCATGCTGGACTCCGCCTCCTCGGCGGAACCGCTGGTCCAGACACCGACGAGCACCACGCGCTCGAGCCGCAACTGGCGGTACTCGACCTCGGTGACATCGGTGAGCTCGGTGGAGAGTCCGGCCACACGGCGCAGTGCGCTGCGATCGTCGAGCTGCATGTCGCCGGTGGACCACTCGGCGTCCTGCTCGAACCCGTCGCTGTGGGAGGAACCTGTCGTGTCGGCCCTGTCGGCCGCTGCATTCGTTGTCGTCATACGAGACCCATGATCCACGAGAACGTCCTGACGTGCATTGTCATTTACGCAACCGTGTCGCGGGGAATACCCGCACCCCGGCCGTCACGCTTCCAGCCCCGCCCACCAGGCGTCCGACAGCTCCCCCGACGCCACCAGCACCGACGGCCCCCGCATCGACGCGGAACCGTTCGACACGCGCACCGACACGACACCACCGGGAACGTGGACGGCCAGCTCGCCGTCGCCGGACCCGTCGAAGCGCAGGGCCGCGACCGCGGCGGCGACGATGCCCGTGCCACACGATCTGGTCTCCCCCACGCCGCGCTCGTGGACACGCATGCTCACCGCACCGTCCTTCGGCACGGTGACGAACTCGATGTTGACCCCGTGCGGGTACACCGCACCGTCGAAGGTGGGTTGCGCCGTGAGGTCGAGGTCGCCGAGGGTCTCCGCATCGAGATCGGCGGACACGCAGGCCAGGTGCGGATTGCCGACGTCGACGCCGATGCCCGTGAAGGACCTGCCGTCGACCTCGGTGTCGGAGGTCTCGAAGACCTGCGGGGTGCCCATCTCGACGGTGACCACGGCGTCGGTGGCGTCGTGCGAGTGCACCGTGACCGGTTTTCCGCCGGCGCGCGATCCGACGACGAACTCGTCCGAGTCCACGAGACCGGCCGCACGAACGTAATGGGAGAACACCCGGACACCGTTGCCGCACATCTCCGCGATGGACCCGTCCGCGTTGCGGTAGTCCATGAACCAGTCGCCGGCGGACACGCCCTCGGGCAGCGCGTCGAGCACGCCGCGGTCGACGAGAGCACCGCTGCGGGCGACCCGCAGTACCCCGTCCGCGCCGAGCCCGGCTCGGCGATCGCACAGTGTCGCCACACGGTGTGCGCTCAGATCGAGGAGTGCGTCCGGATCCGGCAGCACGACGAAATCGTTCTGCGTTCCGTGTCCCTTGGTGAACTGCATGGGATCAGTCTCCCACCGGCGCGGACGTCCGCGCGATCAGCCGTTGGCGGGTGATCTCGTACAGCCCGACGGCGCCGGCGGACGGTGCTCCGAGGGAGCTCGCCGCGCCGCCTATCGGGATGGACACGACGACGTCGCAGGCATCCCGCCACGCGGCACTCATGCCGCGGGTCTCGTTGCCCACCACCAGCACCGTTCCTCCTGTGAAGTCGTGCTCGTGCGCTGCCACCGTGCCGGTCTCGTCGGTGCCCACGATCGTCATGTCGGTGCCCTGCTGCCGCAGCCTGTCCACCATCGCGCGAACCTGCTCCGGACCTCCGACCTGCCCCACTGGGAGTGCGAACAGGGAGCCGGTGGTCGCGCGGACGCATGCGGGATCGAACGGGTCCGCGGCATGCCCGCTGACCAGCAGCCCGGACGCTCCGAAGGCGTCCGAGGACCGGATCAGGGTGCCGAGATTGCCCGGCGACGTCGGCCGGTCGAACGCGACCACCACCGGCGCGTCGCCCGTCGGAGTCCAGTGGCCGGGATCGAGGAGCCGGGACCGTGCGAGGAGCAGGATCTCCGGTGGTTGATCGACGCGTTTGCCGAGCTCCGCCATCAACTCCGGCGCGACACCCACCGCGGGCACGCCTGCGGCCCGGCAGCGGTCCACGGTCGACGTGGCCCAGGACGACAGGGAGTCGCCGGTTCGATAGAGCACGGACTCGAGAGGCCACTCGTGCTGGACGGCCAGTGTGACCGGCCGCACTCCCTGCACGAGGAAGACTCCCGCCTTGGTGCGCTTGCCGCGGGTGACGAGGTAGGACTGCCACTGCTGGAACCGCGCGTTCCTCGACAGGACGAGCGCATCGCTCATCGGTGTTCTCCCCTCGTGCGCAGTGCGGCGTCCAGCAGGTCCGATGCGCCCCCGCGCAGCCAGTGCACGCGGGGATCACGACCGAACCAGGACCGTTGGCGGCGAACATAGCGACGGGTACCGACGAAGGTCGCCTCGCGCGCGGCCGCCTCGTCGATCTCGCCGTCCAGCAGCTGCAGCACCTGCGCGTAGCCGATCGCCCTCGGGGCGGTGACTCCCTCGCGCAGTCCCTGCCCCACGAGGGTCTCGACCTCGGCGACGAGCCCCTCGGCGAACATCGCGTCGGTGCGTGCCGCGATGCGCGCGTCCAGCTCGTCGGTGTCACGGTCGATGCCGAGGACGACGGTGTCCCAGCGCGGCTCGCCGATGGTGGGCGCCGACGCGGCGAACGGCTTCCCGGTGAGGCGTCCCACCTCGAGCGCGCGGACGATGCGTCGGCCGTCGGTCGGCAGGATCGATGCCGCGGCCGCCGGATCGGACTCGGCGAGTGCGCGATGCAGCGCCGCGACCCCCTCGGCGGCGAGCCTGGCCTCGAGTTCGGCACGCACCGCGGCATCCGTGGCCGGGAACTGCCATCGGTCCAGCAGAGCCTGGACGTACATCATCGATCCGCCGACGACGACGGGCACGACGGACTGCTCGAGCAGCTCCTCGATCTCCCGCACCGCGGCGTCCTGGTACGCCGCCACCGTTGCCGTCTCCGTGACGTCCAGGACGTCGAGTCGGTGGTGCGGGATGCCGCGACGCTCCGCCACCGGCGTCTTCGCGGTACCGATGTCCATGCCTCGGTACTGCTGCATCGCGTCGATGTTCACGATGTGCCCGCCGAGGCGCTCGGCGAGATCGAGCGCGAGGGCCGACTTGCCCGTGGCCGTGGGTCCGATCACCGCGACCGGTGTCGGTCGCGTCACAGCGACCACGAGGCGACGTGATACCCGACTCCGTAGGGGGCACCGCGAAAGAGACTGTGCGGCACCACTCGTGCGGGTCCGACCAGCGTGGCCGCCACCTGCCATGCCACCCGCCCGTCCACGCCGAGGGCATCACACAGAGCAGGGTCCAGGGACGCCAGCGCATCGACGTCGGCTCTGCCGAGCGCATCGTCGATCGCGTGCTGCACCGCCTCGGCCCGGTCGTCGAACGCGCCGGGCGCCTTGTCGGTCAGGGTCGTCGCCCCGTCACCGACGACGAGCAGCCCCACCGGGCCGGGCGCGGCGTCGACGCGGCCGCGCAGGTCGAGCGCCACTGCCGCCACGTCCTGGACACTCGCGTTCCGAGCGACGAGCTGTACGGGGACCGACCACTGCGGAACAGCCTGCTCGCGAAGCAGCCCGACGGTCAGCGCGGCCAACTCCATCGCGCGATCGACAGGCCCGCGATCCGGGGCGAGACCGACCACGACATCGGCCCCGAAACCGGCGTACGTACCCGCGGCATCGCCGTCGATCCAGGTCGTGGTCGCACCGACCCCGACCCCGATCCAGTCGTGACAGGACTGTCCCAGGTCGTCGCACACCTCGCGCACGGCTGCACGCAGATCGTCCAGTTCGCCTGTGGCGGAACCGGCGAGCTCCGCGAGCAGCAACGGAGGCGACGGGACGAAGGCGAGGGCGGACAGCACGGACGCCACGGTAGTCGACCGTCCGAGGGCGTCCCTTTTCCACGCGTCCCTCGGGGTTTGCATGGTCGCCGACGCGCGGAGGGGGTTGAATGGGCCGAGAACGACCGAGCAGAGAACCACGTAGCGCCAGGCAGCCGTGACGCGCGGCAGAGACGGAGAGAATTATGACCGAGCACGAGACGACCGAGAACGCCCCCGGCGAGGCGCAGGCGAGCCCCACACCTCCCCGGCCCGGGCCCCGACCGGGTCCTCGACCCGGCGGCGCACCGCGCCCGGCGCCCACCCGGCCCAGTGCCCCGGCCGATCCGTCCGCACCGTCGTCGTCCACAGGCGACGGGGAGTCGCACCCGACGCCGCATCCGGCTGCACACCACGTGCCGACGACGCCCGCTGTCGTCCCGGTCGTCACCGATCCGTCCCGCTGGGGCCGGGTCGACGAGGACGGTTCCGCGTGGGTACGTACCACCGACGGAGAGCGGCAGGTCGGTTCCTGGCAGGCCGGTGACGCGGCCGAGGGCCTCGCACACTTCGGGCGCCGCTACGACGATCTCGCCACCGAGGTCGCACTCCTCGAGGCGCGACTCGCCTCCGGCGCCGGCGATGCCAAGAAGACGAAGACCGCCGCCGTCGCGCTCGCCGAGACCCTGCCCACCGCTGCTGTGATCGGCGACATCGACGCGCTGGCGACCCGCCTGCAGGCCGTGATCGAACACTCCGACGAGGTCGCCGCCGAGCATCGCAAGCGCAAGGATTCCGAGCGGACCGAATCGACGGCACGCAAGGAGGCGCTGGCCGTCGAGGCCGAGACCATCGGCAGCGAATCCACGCAGTGGAAGGCCGCGGGTGACCGTCTTCGCGTGATCCTCGAGGAGTGGAAGACCATCCGCGGCGTCGACCGCAAGGTCGACGACGCCCTGTGGAAGCGCTACTCCAAGGCACGAGAGGCGTTCAACCGCCGCCGCGGCGCGCACTTCGCCGATCTCGACCGCGAACGCGGTGCCGCCAAGGTGCGCAAGGAAGAACTGGTCGCCAAGGCCGAGGAACTGTCGTCGTCCACCGACTGGGTGGGCACCGCGCAGGTGTTCCGCGATCTCCTGACCGAGTGGAAGGCCGCCGGCCGGGCTCCCCGCGACGCCGACGACTCGCTGTGGCAGAAATTCAAGGGCGCCCAGGACGTGTTCTTCGAGGCACGCAACGCGGCTCAGTCCGAGCAGAACGCGGAGTTCGAGCAGAACGCCGAGGCGAAGGAACGGCTGCTGGCCGAGTCCGGTCACATCGACCCGTCCAAGGACATCGAGGCGGCCCGCGCAGCACTGCGGACATTGCAGGACAAGTGGGACGCCATCGGCAAGGTCCCGCGCGAGAAGATGCACGATCTCGAGGGCAAGCTCCGCGCGATCGAGAAGCGCGTCCGCGACGCCGCCGACTCCGAGTGGCGACGCACCGACCCCGAGGCGATGGCGCGCGCGGCTCAGTTCCGCGAGCGGGTCGCGCAGTTCGAGGAGCAGGCCCAGAAGGCCGAGGCCGCGGGCAAGGCCAAGGACGCCGAGAAGGCCCGTGCGCAGGCACAGCAGTGGCGCGAGTGGGCCGACGCCGCCGACAGCGCCCTCGGCGGTCTGTGACTCCGGAGGATCAGTTGTCGCGGCGCCGGGACGTGTCCAGCACGTTCTCGCGCCGCGCCTCGTCCATCACGGCCGCGTCCCGCCGGGCGGCGGCAGCCGCCCACTGAGCGTTGGAGCGGTTCCACACCACCTTGAACCAGTGGAACGCCAGCACGACCACGAGCAACCAGCCGAGGACGAGGCCCAGCCCGGGGCCGGCCCCGGTGAGGCCGACGGGAACGGTCTGACGCGACCAGATGGCCAGGATGCCCAGCACCGTCGCCACCCCGGACCCGTAGAGCGCGACCCAGGCCAGCGCCCAGCGTTGAGTGACCAGGGCGAGGGCCGAGAAGCCGACCGCGAACACCAGGGTCAGCCACACGAAGATGCGTGACGGCAGTGCCACCGACTCCGCCACGGCGTCCTCGTCGTGCACCAGCACGTCCCACGCGTTGGCCGAACCTGTGTGCGGCAGTGCGAAGCTCAGTAGCAGCAACAACACCACCACTGCCACGACGACGGCGCGGACCCCCGGGTCGATACGCCCCGAGATCCGCTTCTCGGCGGCCGCCGGATCGGACCCGGTCGTCGGCTCGGTACTCACAGTGAACATCCCATCGTCGTGACCGGCTCGGGCGCCGGGGCGCCGACGGACGGCAACCCCAACCCGACACCGACCGGTGCGGTCCGGGGCATCGTGCCCCGCTCGTGTCGGTCGCCGGCCGTGGTGCGCCGGTGCGAGCGCACCGGGACGTCGGCGACCAGGTGATACGGCTTCGCGTCGGTCACCGTGGTGACGACGACGTCGCCGGGCCGGACGGCGCGGTCGATGGCGCCCGTCGGGGTGAAGTGCACGAGTCGCCCGTCGCGGGTGCGTCCACTCATCCGCTCGGTGACGGCGTTCTTGCGTCCGGCCCCGTCGGCGACGAGCAACTCCACCTCGGTTCCGACGACGCGACGGTTCTCCTCGTGGGAGATCTCCTCCTGCAGAGCGGCGAGCCGTTCGTAGCGTTCCTGCACGACGGCCTTCGGCACCTGATCCGGCATGTCGGCGGCCGGCGTTCCCGGTCGCTTGGAGTACTGGAACGTGTAGGCGCTACTGAAGCGAGCGCGACGGACGACGTCGAGGGTCTCCTGGAAGTCCTCCTCGGTCTCCCCGGGGAAGCCCACGATGATGTCCGTGGTCAGTGACGCGTGCGGGATGGCTTCGCGCACCCGGTCGATGATGCCGAGGAACTTCTCCTTGCGGTACGAGCGGCGCATGGCACGCAGCACGCGGTCCGATCCGGACTGCAGAGGCATGTGCAGCGTCGGGCACACGTTGGGCGTCGACGCCATCGCCTCGATGACGTCGTCGGTGAACTCGGCGGGATGCGGCGAGGTGAACCGGACGCGCTCGAGACCGTCGATCTCCCCGCACGCGCGCAGGAGCGATGCGAACGCACCCCGGTCACGCGGCTGCTCGGGATCCGCGAAGGAGGCGCCGTACGCGTTGACGTTCTGTCCGAGCAGCGTCACCTCGAGCACGCCCTCGTCGACGAGGGCCTGCACCTCGGCGAGGATGTCGCCCGGCCTGCGGTCGACCTCCTTGCCGCGCAGTGCGGGCACGATGCAGAAGGTGCAGGTGTTGTTGCACCCCACCGAGATGGACACCCACCCGGAGTAGGCGGAGTCGCGCTTGGCCGGGAGAGTCGAGGGGAACGCGTCCAGCGACTCGAGGATCTCGACCTCGGCGCGCTGGTTGTGGCGCGCCCGATCGAGCAGCGCCGGCAGGGATCCGATGTTGTGGGTGCCGAACACGACGTCCACCCACGGCGCCTTCGTGACCACGACGTCGCGGTCCTTCTGTGCGAGGCACCCACCGACGGCGATCTGCATGTCGGGGTTCTCGTCCTTGGCCGGCCGGAGTTGGCCGAGGTTGCCGTACAACTTGTTGTCGGCGTTCTCCCGTACCGCACACGTGTTGAAGACGACGAGATCGGGGGACGACCCGGAGTCGGCCTTCTCGTAACCGGCCTCCTCGAGAAGGCCGGACAGTCGCTCGGAATCGTGCACGTTCATCTGGCAGCCGTACGTGCGCACCTCGTAGGTGCGCGCAGTCCCGGACCGCGCAGGCAGAGTCTGGGTGTCGATCGTGTCCACCCCCCCAGGGTACGGCGGCGCACGTACCCGACCCACCGAGCGGTCCGAGTAAAGTTTCCATTACATATCCGCGGTCCCCGCACCAAAACGAGCAGTGGCGGAGGAAACTACCTCTAGGGTCATCGCCATGACCCACCCTGACGGCGAGCGCGAACATCGCTCGTCCACAGCATCGTCTGCCCCCATGATCGCGATGCACGGCGTGCAGAAGCACTTCGGTGATCTGCACGTCCTCAAGGACATCGAACTCGACGTTCCCAGCGGCCAGGTCGTCATCGTCCTCGGCCCCTCCGGGTCGGGTAAATCGACGTTGTGCCGCACCATCAACCGGCTCGAGCCCGTCGACGAGGGCACCATCGAGGTCGACGGCAAGGCTCTCCCCTCCGAGGGCAAGTCGCTCGCCGCGTTGCGTGCCGACGTCGGCATGGTGTTCCAGTCCTTCAACCTCTTCGCGCACAAGACGATTCGAGAGAACGTCATGCTCGGGCCGACGAAGGTCCGCAAGATGAAGAAGGACGAGGCCGAGAAGACCGCGCAGCGTCTGCTCGAGCGCGTCGGCATCGCCAACCAGGCGGACAAGTACCCCGCACAGCTCTCCGGCGGCCAGCAGCAGCGGGTCGCCATCGCTCGTGCCCTCGCGATGAATCCCAAGGTCATGCTCTTCGACGAGCCTACGTCCGCCCTCGACCCCGAGATGGTCAACGAGGTGCTCGACGTCATGACCTCGCTGGCCAAGGAGGGCATGACCATGGTCGTGGTGACCCACGAGATGGGCTTCGCCCGACGCGCCGGCGACCGTGTCATCTTCATGGCCGACGGCCAGATCGTCGAGGACACCGATCCCGAGACCTTCTTCACCACACCGAAGTCCGATCGCGCCAAGGACTTCCTCGGCAAGATCCTGAGTCACTGATCTCCCACCCGCTCGTCCCACCTTCTGGAGGATCTCGATGAGAATCACCCGTACCGCCCGTGTCGGCGTCGCCGCACTCGCGCTCGCCTTCGCCGCCACCGCGTGTGGTGGCGACGAGGCCACCAGCGCGTCGTCCAGCGCCGAGAGCGGCAAGCTGACCGTCGGCATCAAGTTCGACCAGCCGGGCCTCGGCCTGCGCACCCCCGACGGCTCGTTCAGCGGCTTCGACGTCGAGGTGGCGAAGTACGTCGCCGGCAAGCTCGGTGTCACGCCCGAGAACATCACGTTCAAGGAGTCGCCGTCGGCGCAGCGCGAGACGCTGATCGAGAACGGTGAGGTCGACTACATCGTCGCCACCTACTCGATCACCGACGCCCGCAAGGAGAAGGTCGACTTCGCCGGACCGTACTTCGTCGCCGGACAGTCGCTCCTCGTCGCCGACGGCAACACCGACATCACGGGCCCCGAGTCGCTCAGCGGCGGCAAGCGCCTCTGCTCCGTCTCCGGCTCCACCCCCGCGCAGAAGGTCAAGGACCAGTACGCGCAGGACGTGCAGCTGCAGGAGTTCGACACCTACTCCGCCTGTGTCGAGGCACTGCGCAACGGCGCCGTCGACGCGGTCACGACCGACGACATCATCCTGGCCGGCTACGCGGCTCAGTACCCGGGTGAGCTCAAGGTGGTCGGCGAGCCGTTCACCGAGGAGCGCTACGGCATCGGCCTGGCCAAGGGCGACGACGAGACCCGCACCAAGATCAACGACGCGATCGACGCCATGATCGAGGACGGGTCGTGGCAGAAGGCGTTCGAGGACACCGTCGGACCGTCCGGGTACCCGCTGCCCGCACAGCCGACCGTCGATCGTTACTGATCACCACTCTTCGCGAGACCCGAACGGGCGGTTCACACCGGTGAACCGCCCGTTCGACTCGTCACCGCTCTCGGAAGGAGTCGCCGGTGGACATACTGAGTGACTACGCGCCCGAACTCCTCGACGCGTTCTGGATGACGATCAAGCTGACGGTGCTCTCCGCCATCGGCGCTCTCGTCCTCGGCACCCTGCTCGCGGCGATGCGGGTCTCCCCCGTTCCCGTCGCGCGGTGGATCGGTGCCACCTACGTCACCATCTTCCGCAACACCCCGCTCACGCTGATCCTGCTGTTCTGCGCCTTCGGCCTCTACCAGACCCTGGGCGTCACGCTCGCCGATCAGGCGTCCCCGACCGGCCAGGCGGACAACAACTTCCGGCTCGCCGTTCTCGGTCTCAGCATCTACACGGCCTCGTTCGTGTGCGAGTCGCTGCGGTCCGGAATCAACACCGTGAACGTCGGTCAGGCGGAGGCCGGGCGTTCGCTCGGTCTGACGTTCTCGCAGAACCTGCGCTTCATCGTGCTCCCCCAGGCGTTCCGTGCGGTCATCGGCCCGCTGGGCAGCGTGCTCATCGCCCTGACGAAGAACACGACCGTCGCCGCGGCGATCGGCGTCCTCGAAGCGGCCATCCTGATGAAGGAAATGATCGAGAACGAGGCGGCGATCTTCGTCGTCGGCGGTATCTTCGCGCTCGGCTTCGTCATCCTGACCTTCCCCACCGGCCTCTTCTTCGGCTACCTCGGCAAGCGATTGGCGGTTGCCCGATGACCACAGCGAACGCACCTCTGAGCACCGAGGCACCGCCCAAGAAGGTCGCCTCCGCCGAACGCGCCACCGTTCTCTACGACGCTCCGGGGCCCCGCGCCAAGGTGCGCAATCACATCATCTCGGCCGTCGTGCTCGTCCTGGTACTGCTGGCGGCGTACGTGATCTACGCGAAGCTGGACGAGAAAGGCCAGTTGACGTCGGAGAAGTGGAGTCCCTTCACCGAGTCCTCGACCTGGACGACGTACCTGGTTCCCGGCATCCAGGGGACGCTGATCGCCGCGGGGCTGTCCATCGTGTTCGCGCTGATCCTCGGCGCCGTTCTGGGGATCGCTCGCCTGTCCGACCACCGGCCGGTGCGGCTGGTCGCCGGATTCTTCGTCGAACTGTTCCGCGCCATCCCGGTGCTGATCCTGATGATCTTCCTGTACCAGTTCTTCGCCGAGTACCAGGTGTTCAAGTCCCGCTACCTGGCCCTGGCCGCGGTGGTGACGGGCCTGACGCTCTACAACGGCTCGGTCATCGCCGAGATCGTGCGGTCGGGCATCCAGTCCCTGCCGAAGGGTCAGACCGAGGCGGCCATGGCCATCGGCCTGCGCAAGGGCCAGATCATGCGCATGATCCTGCTTCCCCAGGCCGTGACCGCGATGTTGCCGGCCATCATCTCGCAGATGGTGGTGGCGCTGAAGGACTCCGCGTTGGGCTACATCATCGGCTATGTCGAGGTGGTCCGGTCGGGCCAGCAGGTCGGTGCCTTCTACGGCAACTTCCTGCCGGCGCTGATCATCGTGGCCATCATCATGATCATCCTGAACTCGCTGCTGACGTACCTCGCCACGAAGGTGGAGAAGCGACTGCGACGAGCGAAGAAGAGTCCGGTTCCTGTCGATCAGGGTGCCGCCATGGGTGGCGCGACAGTCTGACGTTCTAGTACTCGAGGCCTTCGGAATCGTTTCCGAGGGCCTCGAGTTCTGTCCGAACCACGTCGAAGGCCATGCCCTGGGCGAACCCGCGACGCGCGAGCATCGACACGAGCTTGCGCACCACCTTGTCGCGTTGCGCACGCCGCTCCCGCGGATCCTCGATCTCCTCGTTCAGAGCGGACAGCAGAGCCGGGGCTCGGAGCTTCTTGACGACCAGTTCGCGCGCACGCTCCCGCTCGTCCTCGGGCTCGATCATGTCGAGTGCCTCGGTGGCCAGCACCGGATCGATGCCCTTGGTGCGTAGTTCTCTGCGCAGCGCCTGCTTGCCTCGGCCCGAGTACGTGTGTCGCGAGCGGACCCACTGATGGGCGAAGTCGCGATCGTCGACCAGCTTGATCTCGGTCAGCCTGTCGAGCACGGACGTGATGATCTCGTCCGTGAATCCTTTGGCGGCCAACCGCTGTTCGAGCTCGACGCGGCTCCGGGCGCGATCGGTGAGCAACCGCAACGCGGCATCCTTGGCCTGCACCGCCGTGCCCCCGCCCGGGGGCGGCGTCTCGCCCGATCGGCGGCCGGAACGGGACCGGGCGCCCGACGTACGTCGGGCGCCCGGTGCACGCGAGTCCGGAAACTCGTCGTCGTTCACAGTCGAGAGACCTGCTGTCAGAAGTCGACCGGAGCAGCGACGGCCTCGTCGGGCGTACGCACGTCTGCACCGATGCCGAGCTTCTCCTTGATCTTCTTCTCGATCTCGTCACGGATGTCGGTGTTCTCGAGCAGGAACTTGCGTGCGTTCTCCTTGCCCTGGCCCAGCTGATCACCCTCGTAGGTGAACCAGGAGCCGGACTTGCGCACGAAGCCGTGCTCGACACCCATGTCGATGAGCGAGCCTTCCTTGCTGATGCCCTTGCCGTACAGGATGTCGAACTCGGCCTGCTTGAACGGCGGCGACACCTTGTTCTTGACCACCTTGACGCGGGTGCGGTTACCGACTGCGTCGGTTCCGTCCTTGAGCGTCTCGATACGACGGATGTCCAGGCGCACCGATGCGTAGAACTTCAGCGCCTTACCGCCCGTCGTGGTCTCGGGCGAGCCGAACATGACGCCGATCTTCTCGCGCAGCTGGTTGATGAAGATGACCGTGGTGCCGGACGAGCTGATGGCGCCGGTGATCTTGCGCAGGGCCTGGCTCATCAGGCGGGCCTGCAGACCGACGTGACTGTCACCCATCTCGCCCTCGATCTCGGCACGGGGAACCAGGGCTGCCACGGAGTCGACGACCAGGATGTCGATGGCACCGGACCGGATCAGCATGTCCGCGATCTCGAGCGCCTGTTCACCGGTGTCCGGCTGGGAGACCAGCAGCGCGTCGGTGTCGACACCGAGCTTGGCGGCGTAGTCCGGATCGAGAGCGTGCTCCGCGTCGATGAACGCGGCGATGCCGCCGGCGGCCTGTGCGTTGGCGACCGCGTGGAGCGCGACCGTCGTCTTACCCGAGGACTCCGGGCCGTAGACCTCGACGATGCGGCCGCGCGGGAGTCCGCCGATGCCGAGCGCGACGTCCAACGCGATCGAACCCGTGGGGATGACGGCGATGGGCACACGGGCCTCGTCGCCGAGACGCATGACCGACCCCTTGCCGAAGTTCTTGTCGATCTGCGCGAGCGCGAGATCGAGCGCCTTGTCCCGATCGTATGCAGCTGCAGCCATCATGGTCTCCTTCTCGAAGTTCTTGTCCCCGAAGCGTCTGTACCCCGTCGATCTGTCGCCAAGGTAGAGGGGGGTACCGACAAGAACCGCTGCCGTGCGATTCCCGTCGACTCTGCACACGACTATAAGCGAACAGGTGTTCGATACCCAGCGACACGCCGGAGGTTCACCACCGCGATCGGGGAACGTCGAACTCGACGCACAGTGCACGCCACACGTCCTTCGGATCCTCGCCGTCCTCGATGGCCTGCGCGGCGGTGCGGTTCCCGAGGCTCAGCAGCAGGTGGTCGACCAGCATCGAGTCCCCGGTCACGGTTCCGAACTGTTCGGCGACACGGTCGTGGAAGTCGGTCAGGCGCACCATGTCACCGTAACCCGGGACGTCCGCGCTCCCCCTCAGCGCGGGCGGGAGTCGACGATCACGCTGCGGCACACCGCGACGGGATCCTCGACCGCGGCGGCGGTCGCCGCGGCACGACCTGCCGCGGCGGCGTACGTCGAGTCGTTCAGCACCCGGTCGATCGCCTCCGCCACGGCGTCGGCGGACACCGGACGCACGATCGTGGCGCTTCCCTGCCGGGCCGCGCGGTTGGCCAGTTCCCACTGATCTCCCCCGCCGGGGATCACGACCACCGGGACGCCGGCGGACAGCGCCTTCGCCAACATCCCGTGGCCGCCGCCGCACACCACGACCGACGCCAGCGGCAGCAGCGCGTCCTGGCGCCCCAGTCCGCCCACCGCCCAGGACGGTAGACCGGCCGGAACGTCGTCCACCGTGGTGATAACCAGTCGACGACTCCGGCCGCGCGCACGTGAGGCCGCCGTCGCCTCGACAGTGGCCTCGACCATGGACACGGCGCCGGTCGCGGCCGTCGACGGTGCCAGCAGGATCAGCGGTTCGGTCCCCGGCGGCGGGTCGAGGAGAGCGGTCGTCGGCTCCCACAACAACGGACCGACGACCCGCGCCTCGGCCGGCCAGTCCGTCCGCGGCACCTCGAGCGCGGGGATGGTCGCGACGAGGCGCCGCGCGGGGCCGGGGTCCGACGCGGGCAGACCGACGCCCTCGCGCGCCCGAGCGCGCTGCGCCAGCCCCGCTCGGACGGAGCGGTCGGTCAGAGCTCGCATCACGGTGTCCCGCAACCGACCTCGCAGTCCCGTGCCCGGTGCGAGGCCACTCCCGATCGGGGGCAACGACACGGAGGGCCGGTAGAGCGGGTGCGGAGACAGTTCCACCCAGGGAACTCCCAGCCGCTCGGCGGCGAGACCGCCGCCGGCCGTGAGAATGTCCGAGACCACCAGATCGGGAGCCGACTCGGAGAGCACCGGCAGCAGCATCGAGGACATGTGGGCCGCTCGCTCGTGAATTCTGCGGCCGGCGTCCGCGTCGTCGTCCTCGGGCCGCGGTTCCAGTCCCGGCAGCAGGCGAGTGTCCACCCCGTCCGCTCGCGCGGCGTCGAGCCACCGATGGCCGGTGTAGACCACGGCCGTCTCTCCTGCGGCCGTCAGCGCCTTCGCGAGCGCGATGGCAGGGAAGGCGTGCCCCGCATCGGGGCCGGCGACCACCGCGACGAGCATGGGCGAAGCCTAGGTCAGCGCGGCACCGGGGACGTCAGAAGGGTGACTTCGCCGAGTCGCGATCGCCGCTCATCGCGCGGAAGAGGAAGTAGAGACCGGTTCCCACCACGGCCAGCGCCACCAGGGGGAACAGCGCCTTCAGCAGGGCGCCGAGAACGACGATGCCGATCCACACCAGAACGATCGCACCGAAAATCTTCCAGAACATGTCGAACTCCTTCTCGTCGGGGACTCCCGTCGCCGGCCGCGGTGGAGTTCACCGGCGATCCGTCGACGAGTTCGACACTGCCAGAACCGAACTGGCACAGCACCGAATCGTCCCGGAGTTCAGGGTGAAGATCGGGGTCGACCCCGAGGACGGTACGTCGATCTCAGGGTCGCGGTCGGGGTGAGACCGTCGCCGAGGTCAGGGCTTCTGCAGGTTCTCGAGGCCGAATGCCCAGCCCTCGAGGCGATCGGACGCGAACTGGAGGGCGTCCCGTCGCGCGTCGAGTGCGGTGAGCGAACCGGAGGAGCCCGGTGCGGTGAGCAACGCAGCCGCGGCGACGAGTCCGTCGAACTGATGCACACCGTCCGTCAACCGGGCCGCGGTGGACCCGATGGACCCGGACAGATGGACCGCTGCAGCCGGACTTCCCAGCGCTGCTCTCTCCATCGCGACGATGTCGTGCGCGACCTCGGTGAGAGCTGCTGACGCGGCCGCGGCGATCCGAGTCGTGTCGTGCACGTCGTCCGCGGCGACCGCCCCGGATCGAGCGAGGATGCCCGTCAGCTCGTGCAGACTGCGTTCGGCGGCCGCGAGACGTTCGATGGGCTCGCGAGCGGCGGAGCCCACCGGAGGCAGAGCACGGCGGACCGGCGCTGCTGCCGGCAGTGGCTGGGCCCGCAGCCGTCGGTAGGCCGCCGCCGCGGCCACGGCGGGCACCGCGAACAACACCGTGGTGCCCGATCCCCCGACGACGATCCAATCGGGTGCCGACGTGGCCGCCACCGTGACGGTGGCGACGCCCATGGACCCGGACGCCGCGCCGAAGAGCGTGGCCCGCCGGCGAGTCCGACGGATCCGCCGTTCGGCCTTCTTCCGCGGGTCGTTCCACGACTTGGCGGCGTCGAGGAACGGCCGCGTGACGTCGACGGCACCACGGGCTCGAGCGCGCACCAGGTCGGCAGCGCGCCCCACCTCGGCCGGTGCAGCGGGCCGCTCGTGCCACATCTGCCGTCGGTGCGGGTCGCCGTGTCCGGACATCAACGCTCCGTGAGGGTCTCGTGCAGGCAGATCAGTTGGCCTGAGGAGGCTCGGGGGTCGCCTGCGGGGACGACAGGTTCTTCTGCGTGGACACGCCGTCCGCGGAGGGGCCGGCGGTGAGCGAGTCGCCCGCCATGGAGGCACGGATCTGCTCGAGGCGGCTGTGTCCGGCCATCTGGACGCTCGCCTGCTGGACCTCCATCATGCGGCCCTGCACGGAGTTCTGAGCGAGCTCGGCGGAGCCGAGCGCGTTGGCGTAGCGGCGCTCGATCTTGTCCCGGACGGCGTCGAGGCTGGGCGTGTTGCCGGGCGCGGACAGCGTGGAGTCCATCGAGCGGAGCGACTCGCTGACGCGCTCCTGCATCTTGGCCTGCTCGAGCTGGCTGAGCAGCTTGGTGCGCTCGGCGACCTTGGCCTGCAGCGTCATGGCGTTCTGCTCGACGGCCTTCTTGGCCTGGGTGGCGGCCTGGAGCGCCTGGTCGTGCAGAACCTTGAGGTCCTCGACGCTCTGCTCGGCGGTGACCAGCTGGGCCGCGAACGCCTCGGCGGCGTTGGTGTACTGGGTGGCCTTCTCGACGTCGGCAGCCGCATTGGCCTGGTCGGCGAGGGTGACGGCCTGGCGCGCATTGGCGTTCAGCTTCTCCACCTCGTCGAGCTGGCGGCTGAGCTTCATCTCGAGCTGGCGCTGGTTACCGATGACCGACGCGGCCTGCTGCGAGAGCGCCTGGTGCTGACGCTGAGCGTCCTCGATGGCCTGCTGGATCTGGACCTGCGGATCCGCCTTCTCGTCGATCTTGGAGTTGAACAGAGCCATCAGATACTTCCAGCCCTTGACGAAAGGATTGGCCATCGGTTCTTCCTGCCTCCATGTGATCCGCCGCGTACGCGACCCGGCTGGCGACCGTCACCGCCGGTGATGCTGCGCGTGTCCGGGACACGCGGTCTGTCTGTGATCGGTACCCGCCATGATCCCATGTCGAACCACGAATGGTCGGAAACGGGACGCGAAGATCAGGCAGCGGCGAGTGCTCGCGCGGTCGGGGCCGGGATGACCACGCGCGTCTCGTCCGAGATGTGGGCCGCACCGCGCTCGGCGGGAACACCCGTCGACGCGGCCGCACTCGCCATCGTGTCCGTGAGCGATTCGCTCACATCGAACAGAACGTCCGACAGTGGGACGTCGAGGGCATCGCAGATGGCGTTGAGCAGTTCGCTCGACGCCTCCTTGCGGCCACGCTCGACCTCCGAGAGATACCCGAGGCTGACGCGCGCCGTGTTGGAGACCTCGCGCAACGTGCGGCTCTGAGCGACCCGTGTGCGGCGAAGACTGTCGCCCAATGCCTCACGCAAGAGCAGCGCCATGTGGCCCCTCCTTCATCGTGTTCGAACTACGTCGTGGTCGACCGCGGGAACGCCTGTCGGTGCACCGTCGCTCGACCCTCGTCCACCTACAACGCCGGAACGGTCCGATCGGTTCCCGCGACGCGTGTGGACACCCGTCGGAACGGGTGAGAGAACCCTAACCCCCGCCCGCGATCCGCACGCGGCGGAGCACCGGACGGCTCATCGCCCGTCGTGTGGTGTCCGGACCCGCGGCCGCACTGCCTGCACCACGTAGTCGAGGCCTGTGATCACGGTCAGCGCCACGGCCACGATCATCAGCACCATCGCTGCCGGGATCACAGCGTCGGGAAGCGGCAGAACGTAGACCCCGATGGCCACGCTCTGGACGAGGGTCTTGAGCTTGCCGCCGCGTCCCGCGGGGATGACACCGTGCCGCAGGACGGCGAACCGCAGGAGCGTGATGCCGATCTCGCGGGCACCGATGACGAGGGTGATCCACCAGGGCAGGTCCCCCAGCATGGACAGTCCGACCAGGGCCGCCCCGATCAGTGCCTTGTCGGCGATGGGGTCCGCCATCTTGCCGAACTCCGTCACGAGCCCGTGCTTGCGCGCCAGTTGGCCGTCGATGCGATCGGTGATCGCCGCGACGACGAAGATCCCGAAGGCCGCGAGCCGCCACCCGGTCTCCTGGCCACCGTCCGCGAACAGAGCCCACAGGAACACCGGGACCAGCGCGATCCGCAGGACGGTCAGGACGTTGGCGATGTTGAGCAGTGGAGCCGGAGTGAGCGGGCCCGAGCCGACGACGGCGTCCGGCGTCGGCGCGGACGCGTCACCGGGGCCACGACCGACGTCGTACTGAGCGCTCACGTCGCCGAGCCCGCTCTCGGGACGTGACGTGAGTTACCGGCGCGGGACACACGGTCACAATATCGGTACGCCCGATGACTACTGTTCACCCCATGACTTCCGACCTCGATCCGGAGACGGACTCCCGGGCGGCGCAAGATCGCGCAGACGTCCGGACCGCGTCCGGGTCCACCACCGAGCGCGTGCGCCTGCGCCGTGCCCGCACCTCCGACATCCCGGAGATCAAGCGACTCATCGACATCTACGCGGGCCGGATCCTGCTCGAGAAGAATCTCGTGACCCTCTACGAGGCGGTCCAGGAGTTCTGGGTCGCCGAGGTCGACGGTGTCGTCGCCGGCTGCGGCGCGCTGCACGTGCTGTGGGCGGATCTCGGCGAGATCCGCACGGTCGCCGTCGATCCGTCGGTCAAGGGCCACGGCGTGGGCCACCTCATCGTGTCCCGGTTGATCGACGTCGCCCGCGAACTGCAGCTCTCCCGCATCTTCGTGCTCACCTTCGAGGTGCCGTTCTTTGCCCGCCACGGGTTCTCCGAGATCGACGGGACCCCGGTCACCGCCGAGGTCTACGCGGAGATGTGTCGCTCGTACGACACCGGTGTCGCCGAGTTCCTCGATCTCAGCTACGTCAAGCCGAACACTCTCGGCAACACCCGCATGCTGCTCACGCTCTAGATCACCCACCACCCGCTCACACCGCAGGAGAACATCGATGGCCCATTTCCTCGTCAACTACACCTACTCGTCGGCCACCGCCGAGGGACGCGACCGCGTCCGCGCCGAGCACCGCGACTGGCTGCGGGATCTCCTCGCTCGCGACATCGTGGTGGTGGCGGGGCCGTACGCAGACGACAGCGGCGCCACCATCATCGTCAAGGGTGAGAGTGCGGACCAGGTGGGCACGCTGTTCGCCGAGGACCCGTTCGCGGTGGAGAAGCTCGTCGACGCCGTGGCGATCCAGGAGTGGAAGCCGGTGATGGGCGTCCTCGCGGAGTGACCCCCCTCCGGCACCCACCGGACACACGAACAGCCCGGCACCTCTCGGTGCCGGGCTGTTCTCGTGCGGGACGGATCAGCGCGAGTCGCGCTCGGTGTCCGTGACGCCGGTCGACGTGGTACCGGTCGAGGCGGCCGTGGTGTCGTCGCCGAGGACCGGGCTTCCGGTCTCGCCGTCCTTCACCGCGGGCTTCGCGTCGCCGCGGGTCTTGAGCAGGCTGGCCACGGTGGTGACGATCAGGATGCCCATGATGACACTGAGCGACACTCCGGTGCTGATCTCGGGGACCGACAGGTTCTCGCCGCCGTTGATGAAGCCGAGCTCGTTCTCGTGGAGCGCGTGGAGGACGAGCTTGACGCCGATGAACGCCAGTACCAGGGACAGGCCGTAGGACAGGTAGACCAGGCGATCGAGCAGTCCGCCGATCAGGAAGTACAACTGGCGCAGACCCATGAGGGCGAACGCGTTGGCCGTGAAGACGATGTACGGCTCGGTGGTGAGACCGTAGATCGCCGGGATCGAGTCCAACGCGAACAGGATGTCGGTGAAACCGATGACGACCAGGGCCAGCAGCATCGGGGTGACCACGCGCTTGCCGTCGATCTTCACCGTCAGACGATCACCGTGGTACTCGTCCGTGGTGGGGAGGATCTTCTTGGCGAACTTCATGATCTTGGTGTCCTGCTGGACCTCGTTCTCCTCCTCTTCCCCGGCCTCCTTGATGAGCTTGTAGGCCGTGTAGATGAGGAACGCACCGAAGAGGTAGAAGACCCAGCTGAAGTTGTTGATGGCCGCGGCACCGAGGGCGATGAAGCCACCGCGCATCACGAGCGCCATCACGATGCCGATGAGCAGCACCTTCTGCTGGTACTGACGCGGTACGGCGAATGTCGTCATGATGATGAGGAAGACGAACAGGTTGTCGACGCTGAGCGCCTTCTCGGTGACGTACCCGGCGAAGTACTCACCGCCGTAGGTCGCGCCGTACTGCCAGAACACGATTCCGCCGAAGATGATGGCGATCGTGATGTAGACGACGGACCACGTCGCCGATTCCTTGAAGGTCGGCTCGTGGGGGGTCTTCACGTGAGCGAAGAAGTCGAAGACGAAGAGTCCCAGGATCACCACGATGGTGACGATCCAGACTGTGGACGAGACATTCATGTGAGCAACTACCTCCGGTAGTCCATGGGTGGGCTCCGGAGGTCTCTCCCACAGAACCAGTGATGATGTCTCGTGTGACCACTGTGTCTGCCGATGACCCGGATCGAGGCAGGGCTCGATCGTGCTGACGGGTCCTTCGCAAGCTGGGGATACTCCCCTCCTGAGAACAACCATGCCACAGCCCCGGCCGTATGGAGGCACGCGAAGGGTAATGCACAGGTAAAACTCAGCTAGCGTGAGAGTCAATTCACAACGGGGCCACCGTCACTCGTCCGGATTGTCCGACTCTCCCGGATCCCCGCCCTTGATCGACCACAGCAGCCCGTCCAACTCGTCGGGCTTGACCAGGACGTCGCGGGCCTTCGATCCCTCGCTCGGGCCGACCACGCCGCGCGTCTCCATCAGATCCATGAGCCTGCCGGCCTTGGCGAAGCCGACGCGCAACTTACGCTGCAGCATGGACGTCGAGCCGAACTGACTCGTCACGACGAGTTCGACGGCTTGGAGCAGCACGTCGAGATCGTCGCCGATGTCGGCGTCGACGTCCTTCTTCTCCGCGGCCTTCTGCGCGGTGACGCCCTCCTGGTACTCCGGCTCCGCCTGGTTCTTGGCGAAGTCGACGACCGCGGTGATCTCCTCGTCGGTGATGAAGGCGCCCTGCAGACGGGTGGGCTTGCCCGCGCCCATCGGCAGGAACAGGGCGTCGCCCATACCGATGAGCTTCTCCGCACCCTGCTGATCCAGGATGACGCGGGAGTCGGTCAGCGACGACGTGGCGAACGCGAGCCTGGACGGGACGTTGGTCTTGATCAGGCCCGTGACGACGTCGACGGACGGGCGCTGGGTCGCGAGCACGAGGTGGATGCCGGCCGCGCGCGCCTTCTGCGTGATGCGGACGATCGCCTCCTCCACGTCCCGCGGCGCGGTCATCATCAGGTCCGCGAGCTCGTCGACGATCGCGAGGATGTACGGGTAGGGCTTGTAGACGCGCTCGCTGCCGAGCGGTGCGGTGATCTCGCCCGACTTCACCTTCTTGTTGAAGTCATCGACGTGGCGCACCCTGTTTGCCTGCATGTCCTGGTAGCGCTGCTCCATCTCCTCGACCAGCCAGGCGAGGGCCGCGGCAGCCTTCTTCGGCTGCGTGATGATCGGCGTGATGAGGTGCGGGATCCCCTCGTACGGGGTCAGCTCGACCATCTTGGGGTCGATGAGGATCATCCGGACCTCCTCCGGCGTCGCCCGCGCGAGCAACGACACCAGCATGGAGTTGACGAAGCTCGACTTGCCCGAGCCGGTGGAGCCCGCCACCAGGAGGTGCGGCATCTTCGCGAGGTTGGCGCTGACGAAGTCGCCCTCGATGTCCTTGCCGAGGCCGATGACCAGAGGATGGTGATCCTTGCGGGTCGAGGGCGCCGTCAGCACGTCGGCCAGGCGGACCATCTCGCGGTCGGAGTTGGGCACCTCGATGCCCACCGCCGACTTGCCGGGGATGGGGGCCAGCAGACGCACGTTGTCGGTGGCCACCGCGTACGCGATGTTGCGGGCGAGCGCCGTGATCTTCTCGACCTTGACGCCCGGTCCGAGCTCGACCTCGTAGCGCGTGACCGTCGGTCCGCGGGTGAAGCCGGTGACGGCGGCGTCGATCTTGAACTGCTCGAGGACCTCGGAGATCGCCTCGATCATCGCGTCGTTCGCCTGGCTGCGCGTCTTCGGCGGGTCGCCGTCGATCAGCAGGGACAGCGAGGGCAGGACGTAGTCGCCGTCGACGACCCGGTCCACGACGAGTTTGTCGTCCTCCTTCGGCTTCGCCGGAGTCGCCGCGACGACCGGAGCGGGCTTCGGCTTCGGCGTCGGCTCGACCACCGGTTCCTTCGCACGCGTGCGGACGGGCGGCGGCACCGGCACGTACTCGGTGGGAGCGTCGTCCACCGGTGCCGACTCCTCCACCGGGTACGCGTCGGTCGGCGCGGACGATCGGCGGCGGCGCGACCTCGCCGGCTTCTCGTCGACCGGGTAGCCGTCGGCGTCGAACAGGGCCGGGTCGTACTCGTCGTACGAGGAGCCGTAGCCCGCGGAGTCGTACCCGTTCGGTGCGAAGTCACCGAGGTGCGACTCCTCCTCCCAGTCCTCGTAGTCGCTGTACTCGTCGCCGCGGTTCGCCGTACCGAACAGGGTCCGCAGACGCGCGGGGATGTCGCGCACGGTCGTCCCGGTGAGGAGAAGGACGCCGAACAGGACCGCGAGCAGGAGCAGCGGCACGGCGAGCCAGACGGTGACCCCGCTGCTGAGCGGACCGCCGACGACGAAGCCGACGAAGCCGCCGCCGGACGCACGCCCGGCCAGGTCGTCCGGTGATCCGGAACCCAGATGCCAGAGTCCGAGCATCGGCAGGCCGACGAGCAGAGACCCGAGGACGAGCCGGGGGCGGTCGTCGGGAGCGGGTTCGGTCCGCATCAGGGCTACGGCGACGCCGATGCCGAGCAGCGGCAGCAGGATGGCCGCGCTGCCGACGACGGCGCGCAGCCCGATCTCGATCCACTCCCCGACCGGGCCACCGGCCGAGAACCAGAGACCGGCGGCGACGACCACGCTGACCGCGAGGCACCCGAGGGCGATGCCGTCGCGGCGGTGGCCGTGTTCGATGTCGGCGGCCTTGCCGACGGTGCGAGTGGTGGCACCGAGTCCGCGCGCGGCGAGGCCCCACCCCTTGCCGATGCCGCGACCCACGGAGTTCAGGGCCGCGCGACCGGGCGAGATCGTGCGCTTGGGGGCGCTGCGAGGTCGGGCTCCGGACGACGACCGTGCGGTACCGGACGAGCGAGTCGCCGGGGTGCGCCCGGTGGACGACCGGGGGGCGGTGGGCTTGCGCGGCGTCGTGACCGTCCGCCCGCGTCCGGTGGAGGCACCACTCGTGCCGGTGCCTGCCTTGCTCGATCCGGCCGCGCCGGATCGGGACGCGCGCGTACTCGTCTTGCCTGCCATACCCGTCAGGCTAGTCGGTCGACCCCATCCGGACCATCCGCAACACCAGTAACAGCTCGACCGCTGTCACACGCCGCGGTCGAGGCCCTTCACCGCGGCGACGTCCGCTTGGTCGCCGTCGAACTCCAGCACCACCGCATCGCGGCCGAACGCATGCAGCACCAGCTCCGACGGCTCCCCGCGCAGCGCCACCCGGCGCGAGGCCGACTTCTTCCCGAACGTCCGCCGACGACCGTCCGGGGTCTCCACGTCCACGGCCACGGGGGCTCCCCTGTAGGCGACACGGCCGAGCAGACCCAGCAGACCCCACAGGGCGGTCTGCATCTCGGCGCTCAGTTCTCGCGGAGTCGGTGCGGATCCGTCGGCCCGCCGGACGTCCTCGTGGTGGACGAACATCTCCCCGAGGTTGATCTGCGCGTCGAGGAGCTTGTACGGCGACCACACCGGAGGTCCCGTGCGCACGTCGTCGACGAGACCCACCCACTCCCCCGCGGCGACCGAGTCCTGCACGCGGCGCGTGTACCCCGCCAGCGGCGGTAGGAAGATGCCCGGAGCCGCATCCAGGCGGCGTTCGCGGATCACCAGATGCGCCGCAAGATCCCGGACGGTCCAGTCACCGCACAGGGTGGGAGCGTCCGGACCGACCTTCGCCATCGTGTCGGCCAGTTCCAGACGTTCGTCGTGCGCAAGGCTCATGACACACGAATCTAGCCGTGTCGTACGGTCGCCGGTGTGCCCGTCTCCGAAATAGTCCTCGTGCTGCTCGCGGGGTTCGCCGCCGGTGGCATCAACGCCGTCGTCGGGTCAGGAACGCTCATCACGTTCCCCACTCTCATCGCCTTCGGTTACCCACCCGTCACGGCGACCATGAGCAATGCGATCGGACTGGTGGCAGGCAGCGCCTCCGGCGCATGGGGCTACCGACGCGAACTACGCGGCCAGTGGTCGCGGTTGCGCTGGCAGCTCCCCGGATCGCTGCTCGGCGGCGTGCTCGGTGCCTGGCTCCTGCAGCACCTGCCCGAGAAGACCTTCACCGCCGTGGTTCCGGTGCTGCTGATCCTGGCGCTGGTCCTGGTGGTCACCGGCCCCCGCATCCAGGCCTGGGCCCAGAAGCGCTCCGAGCCGGACACCGCCGCCGGGATCGGCCGCGGACGCTTCGTGCTGCTGGTGATCGGGACGTTCGCCGTGGGTGTCTACGGCGGCTACTTCACCGCGGCCCAGGGCATTCTGCTGATGGGCGTCATGGGCGCGTTGCTGCCGGAGAACATCCAGCGCATGAACGCGGCCAAGAATCTGCTGTCGCTCGTGGTCAACGTCGTGGCGGCGGCATCGTTCATCATCTTCGCCTTCGACCGGATCAGTTGGGCGGCAGCCGGTCTCATCGCCGTCAGCTCCCTGATCGGCGGCGCGGTGGGAGCACGGTACGGCCGGCGTCTGTCACCGCGGGTGCTGCGTGCCTGCATCGTCCTGCTGGGCCTCGTCGGTCTGTACAACCTGCTCGCCTAGCCGGCCGACGACGGGGCGAGAGACACGACAGGCCGGCGCCGGGGTGTCCCCGGGGCCGGCCTGTCGAGTGCGACCGTGTCAGCTCGGCGTGACCTCGAGCACGGTCGGCACGATCATCGGCTTGCGGCGGTACTTGTCCGCCACCCAGCGACCGACGATGCGGCGGACCGACTGCGCGATGCGGTGCGTGTCCCGCACACCCTCGCCGGCGAGACGCACCAACTCCGCCTCGACCAGCTGCGCCGCTTCCTTCAGTGCCGCGGGATCGTCGGAGAAGCCGCGACCCGAGACTTCGGGAGTGCCGACGGACTTGCCGGTGGTGGTGTCCACGGCCATGGTGATGGCGATGAAGCCGCCCTCACCGAGGACGAGGCGGTCGGACAACGTCGAGTCGCCCACGTCGCCGACGGACAGGCCGTCGACGTACACGTGGCCGACCGGCACCTGGCCGACGATCTCGGCGAGGCCGTCGACCATATCCACGACGACGCCGTCCTCGGCCAACACCACGCGCTCCTCCGGCACACCCGTCGACACCGCGAGAGCGGCATTGGCGCGCAGGTGCCGCCACTCGCCGTGTACGGGCATCGCGTTGGTGGGACGGACCGCGTTGTAGAGGTACAGCAGCTCGCCGGCCGACGCATGGCCGGAGACGTGCACCTTGGCGCTCTGCTGCGTGACCACCTTGGCGCCACGCTTCGCGAGCCCGTTGACGACGGCGAACACGGAGTTCTCGTTGCCGGGGATCAGCGACGACGCGAGGACGACCAGGTCGTCGGCGCGGATGTTGATCTGACGATGCTCACCCCGCGCCATCCGGGACAGCGCGGAGAGCGGCTCGCCCTGCGAGCCGGTGGAGACCAGGACCAGCTTGTCGTCCGCGAGTTTCGTCGCGGTGTCCATGTCGACCTCGACACCCGAGGGCACCGTCAGGTACCCGAGCTCCTGGGCGATGGCCATGTTGCGCACCATCGACCGCCCGACGAAGGCGACCTTGCGGTTGTAGCGGTGTGCGACGTCGATGACCTGCTGGATGCGGTGCACGTGGCTCGCGAACGACGCGACGATCACGCGGTTCCTGGCCTTGCCGATGACCGTGTCCAGGACACCGCCGATCTCACGCTCGGGCGTGACGAATCCGGGCACCTCGGCATTGGTGGAGTCCACCAGGAAGAGGTCGACACCCTCGTCGCCGAGTCGCGAGAACCCGCCGAGATCGGTCAGGCGGCCGTCGAGCGGCAGCTGGTCGAGCTTGATGTCGCCGGTGTGCAGCGCGACACCGGCATCGGTACGGATGGCGACGGCGAGCGCGTCGGGGATCGAGTGGTTGACCGCGAAGTACTCGAGCTCGAACGGTCCGTGGTTCGTGCTCTCGCCCTCGCGCACCTCGACGAGCTTCGGCTTCTGGCGGTGCTCACGGCACTTCGCCGCCAGCAGCGCCAACGTGAACTTGGAGCCGATGACCGGGATGTCCGGGCGCAGGCGCAGCAGGAACGGCACGGCACCGATGTGGTCCTCGTGACCGTGGGTGAGCACCAGGGCGACCACGTCGTCCATCCGGTTCTCGATGTGACGGAAGTCCGGGAGGATCAGGTCGACACCGGGCTGTGCGTCCTCGGGGAAGAGCACACCGCAGTCGACGATGAGCAGCTTGCCCTTGTGCTCGAAGACCGTCATGTTGCGGCCGATCTCGCCGATGCCGCCGAGGGCGACGACGCGGAGACCGTTCTTCGGTGCCTTGGGCGGAGCTCCGAGTCGCTGCGTCTTGTCCACGACCGTGCGCGCATCGGGTCGCTGGATGGCAGCGGAGTTCTGCGGGGTGCGCGCGGGACGCGACCGAGGACCGCGGCCCCCACCCGAGCCCGAGTTGCCGTTCGACGATCGCGAGCCGCCCGACTGGCGGTCGCGGCCGGTCGGCGCGTCCTTCACGGGCGCCTCCTTCACGGGAGCGGCTTTCGCCGGCGCCTGCGCCGCGGGGGCGTCCTGCACGGGCGCGGCCTCGGCCTTCGGTGCAGGAGGAGCGGGCTGCTGTTCCTGCGGAGGAAGTTCCGCGGGCGGTCCGGCACTACGGGTGGCACTGCGCCGCCTGGGCGGTCGAGTCATCAAAGAACTCCTGCACGGTGAAGATCGGCTGCCAGAGCATCGATCTGATCGGTGGACGGTGGAACTTGCGGCAGACGGGGCTCCCCCACGTCGATGCCGAGAAGACGAAGGCCCGCCTTGGAGCCCGTGACGCCGCCGAGTCGGGCGAACGACCGCACGATCGGGAGCAGACCGACGTTGATGGCTTGCGCTGCGGCGATGTCGCCCGCGGCCCAGGCGGAGTGGAGATCCCGGAGCTTGCCGGGCACGAGGTGCCCGATGACGCTGACGAAGCCGACGGCCCCGACGGACAGCCAGGGCAGGTTGAGCGGGTCGTCGCCCGAGAAGTACTCGAGACCGGTCGAGGCGATGAGTTCGGCTCCCGCGGCGAGGTCGCCCTTCGCGTCCTTGACGGCGAGGATGCGCGGATGATCGGCGAGGCGACGCAACGTCTCCGTCTCGATCGGCACCACCGAGCGGGGCGGGATGTCGTACAGCATGACGGGCAGATCGGTCGAGTCGGCCACGGCGACGAAGTGGGCGTACAGGCCGGCCTGCGGCGGGCGCGAGTAGTACGGGGTGACGACGAGCAGTCCGTGTGCCCCGGCGTCGGCGGCGGCACGAGCGAGTTCGATGCTGTGCGCGGTGTCGTTGGTACCGGCGCCGGCGACGATGCGAGCGCGATCTCCGACGGCAGCGACCACGGCGCGCAGCAGGTCGGCCTTCTCGCGATCCGTCGTGGTCGGCGACTCGCCCGTCGTTCCCGAGATCACGAGGCTGTCGCACCCGCTCGAGACCAGATGCGCGGCCAGTGCGACGGAGGCGTCGATGTCGAGAGCACCGTCCGGAGTGAACGGTGTCACCATCGCGACGGAGACGGCACCGAACGGCGAGGGCGTGCTGCTCGTCTGCACTCGTGCCGCAGTGTCGACAGTCCCCGCAGCGTCGACAGTCCTCGCGGTGTCACCGATGGTCATGGTCAGGAAGGTTACCCGGTCCCCGTCCGGCCGCCGGACCCCCACGACCCGCGCCGCCTATTCCCCCGCGTACGAACTCCTGGCGACTTCCGTTCCGTCGGCCAGTGTCTCGATCTCGAAGTCGGCGAAGACGTCGGGTGCGACCTCGACGAGGCGCCGCAGGCAGGCCACCGCGAGCCGTCGGATCTCGAGATCCGCGTGCTCGGAGGCCCGCATGGTGACGAAATGCCGCCACGACCGGTAGTTCCCGGTCATCACCAGGCGCGTCTCCACGGCGTTCGGGAGCACTGAGCGCGCGGCCTGCCGCGCCTGCTTCCCGGCGACGACCGCAGGCGAGTCCGCACCGGTCTCCGCTTCGAGTGCGGACAGCAACGCGTCGTACGCGGCACGGGACGAGTCGGTCGCATTCTGGAACAACTCACGCAACGTCGCGTCGGACTCGAGAGCTGGAGGCACGACCATCAGCGCGTCGCGTTCGGACACCGAACGCTGGGAGAGCTGAGAGAAGGAGAAGTGGCGGTGCCGGATCAACTCGTGACTGCAGGATCGTGAGATGCCGGTGATGTAGAAACTCGCGGACGCGTGCTCGAACACCGACCAGTTCCCCACGGCCAGTAGATGGTTGAGATACCCGGCGTTGGTCGCGGTGCGCGGATTGGGCTTCGACCAGCTCTGGTAGCAGGCCCGGCCGGCGAACTCGACCAACGCCTGACCGCCGTCGGCGTCGGTCCCCCACGGCACCTCCGACGGAGGGGTGAAGGACGTCGCGGCCACGAGCTGAACGGACAACGGGGCACCGGCTCGATGCTCTGACACTGGACGCTGGGACATTCGACACAGACTATGGGGTGGCGGAGTCATCGAGAGACGGCGCGTACCTCGCGGCCCAGGTCGGCCGCGAGATCACCACGGTCACCGACCACGACGTCGGCCACGTCCAGCCATCGCGCCATCTCCGTCACCGACGCGGCCAGCGCCGCCGCCACCTCGCCACGGCGGCCGCGGGCGTCGACGGAGGGCTCGGTGAACGCACCGGGCACCGTGAGCACTCCGGCGGAGCGATCGACCCGGATGTCGACGCGGGCGACGAGCTCGTCGTGCAGCAGGAACGGGAAGACGTAGTACCCGTACGTCCGCTTCGGCTCGGGCGTGTAGATCTCGATGCGGTAGTGGAAGTCGAAGAGACGCTCGGTGCGCGGACGCCCGAAGATCAGCGGATCGAACGGGCACAGCAGTGCGGCCGACTCGACCGACCGCGGTACCCGGGTGTCTCGATGCAGGAAAGCCTGATCCCGCCACCCGGTCACGGTCACGGGCACCAGCACGCCCGCGTCCACCAGGTCGGCCACGGCCCGAGTGGTCTGGGCCGCCGACAGCCGGTAGTGATCGCGCAGGTCGGCCGCCGTGGCGACCCCCATCGCCTCGGCCGACTTCTCGACGAGCTGACGCACCGCGTCCACCTCGTCCACCCGTCGCGACACGACGTCCGGGGGCAGCACGCGCTCGGCGAGGTCGTACAGCCTCGTGAACCGTTCCCGCCGCGGTACCGACAACACGCCGCCGGCGAAGAGCTGTTCGCACACCACCTTGACGTCACTGTGGTCCCACCACGGCCCCTTGGGGCCGGGTCTCCGGCGATCCAACAGAACTTCGAGCTCTCGCGCGGTGACGGGCCCCTGGTCGCGGATCGCGTCGAGCACGTCCTCCACCAGTCCGGGACTGCGCGCAGCGACCCTCGCGGCGCCGCCCCACCGACCGTGCTCGTACTGATCCATCCGCCACCGCATCAGCGGCCACTCGGCGACGGGCAGGAATGCCGCCTCGTGCGCCCAGTACTCGACGAGCAGGCGCGGCGATCGCGCCGTGTCGGTCCACGCCGCATCGTCCAGCGCCTGACGGTCGTAGGGGCCGACACGACTGAACACCGGCGCGTAGTGCGCCCGCACCGCCGCGGACACCGAATCGATCTGCAGCAACTTCGTCGAGCGCACCACACCCGCCACCGCGCGCCTGCCGGAGACCGCACCGGACCGCGCTCGACCGAAGCCCTGGGCCGCGACGGCCGTGCGACGCGCTGCCGCCGCGGACAGCTCACGCATGGGCACCGCCCGCGTTCGTCCGGGCGTGGGTCACTCCGGCGTCGACGACGGACACCAGGAGCAGCACCGCACCGACGGCGCCCACCGCCGTGAGTCGTTCGTCCAGCAGGATCACTGCCAGGACGGTACCGGTGAGAGGTTCGAGGAGTGCGACGACCGCCGCCGTCGACGCCGCCGCGGTCCGCAGTCCGCGGAAGTACGCGCTGTAGGCCACAGCCGTCGGGACGAGGGCGAAGCTGAGCACGAGGAGAATGCTCGTCACCGACACGACCGGGAGCAGCGCCGTGCGGTCCGTGGCTGTCGCTGCCACCGCGAGCAGCGCCCCGCCCAGCACGAACGACCATCCGGTGACGACGGTGTCGTCGCCCTGCGCGGCATGTCGACGACCGACGAGGGTCATCGTCGCGAACGCACTGCCCGACACCACCGCCAGAGCGCCGCCCACGACGGTGGACCGCAGATCGCCGTCGGCCGGGGAACCGACGAGCAGCCCGAGCCCCGCGACACCGACGACGACGGTCCGCACGACGGCACCCGCCGGGCGGCGACGTGCCGTCAGCGACTCCACGAGGACGACCACCACGGGAGCCGACCCGATGGTCACCAGGGTCGCGGCCGCCACGCCCGCCGTGATGGTGGCCGCGAAGTAGGCACCCTGGAAGACCGCGGCGAGTGTTCCGATGACGGCGATGCGACGCCACACAGGTCGGCCGCGCGGCAGGACGCCCCCGGTCGCGGCCACGACCGCGAGGAGCATCAGCCCGCCGAGGCCGAGCCGGTACGCGGCGACCGCGGTGGACGGGAGGTCCGCGGAGCGACCCAGCGCGGTTCCGAGAACACCGCCGGTCCCCCACAGCACGGCGGCGACGACGAGCAACGCCACACCTGATCGCGGCGCACTCGTGTGCGGCACCGGCAGCCTCCTCACCCTCACGTGTCCAGCGACCGTAGCGCCGGTGGACAGTACTGCTCACTCCGGCGTAACGTGCGTAACAGTACAAGCGTACTGTTTGCCGGCCCGTCGAAGGAGCCATCATGTGGAGCCCGTCCGACTACCTCACCTTCGCCGACGAGCGCACCCGTCCGTTCCGCGAACTGCTCGCACGCATCTCTGTCGGGAGTCCCCGGCGCGTCGCCGATCTCGGCTGCGGCCCGGGCAATGCGACGGCGTTGCTCGCGCACCGCTGGCCGGACGCCGCCGTCGAGGCGTCGGACAACTCGCCGGACATGGTCGCGGCCGCGCGCGCTGCCGGTCTGGACGCCACCGTGCTCGACGTGCGGGACTGGGTGCCGTCCTCCGACACCGACGTCGTCGTCTCCAACGCGACTCTGCAGTGGGTGCCCGAACACCGGGAACTGCTGGCGCGCTGGCCCGGCCAGTTGCCGGACGGTGCCGTGATCGCCGTCCAGATGCCCGGCAATTTCGATGCACCGTCGCACCGCATCATCCGGGACCTCGCGACATCGGACGCCTGGGCACCGCGACTTCCCACTCTCGAGCTGCGGCACGCGAACGCCGTGGACGATCCCGAGCAGTACGCCGACCTGCTGGCCGCCCGGGGTTGCGCCGTGGACGCCTGGGAGACCACGTACGTCCAGCAACTCCGTGGTGCCCGGCCCGTTCTCGACTGGGTCTCCGGCACCGCTCTCACCCCGATCTTCGACCTCCTCGACGAGAAGGGTCGGGACGAGTTCCGCGACGACCTCGCTCCGTTGTTGGCCGAGGCCTACCCGGCACGATCCGACGGGACCACCTTCTTCCCGTTCCGACGCGTCTTCGTCGTCGCGGTGGTGCGGAACGGCTGACGAGCAGGACGGTGCGGCCGGACGGATACTCTCGAATCATGCATCGGTCGGCGCTCGTTCCCCTGATCCTGTCGGCCGCCCTCCTCGCCGGGGGCTGCGGCAGGGCCGTCGAGGGACGTCCGACGGCCGACGCGTGGGTGCCCACCGCCGACAATCCCGACCCCTCTCTCGCGCTCGACGGCATCGAGGTGGTCGACTACCCGCCCGCCTACCACGTACTGCCGAACTACCGTGTGGCGTACGCCTTCTCACCGCCGATGGGCGGTCGACACGACAACGCGTGGGCGACGTGCACCGGCGTGGTCTATCCGGAGGCCGTGCGCACCGAGAACATGGTGCACTCCCTCGAACACGGTGCCGTGTGGATCGCATACGACCCCGCAGCGCTCGACGACGGCGAGATCGCAGCCCTGGCCGCGCGGGTGGAGGGCGAGCCGTACCTGATGATGTCGCCGTATCCGGGCATGGATCGCCGGATCTCGCTGCAGTCGTGGGGGCATCGCCTGGCAGTGGAGAGCAGCGACGACGAGCGCATCGACCGTTTCGTCTCGGCACTGCGCCTGAATCCGAACACTTTCCCGGAGCCCGGCGCGACGTGCGCGACCCTGCCCACCACGTTCGACACGGCGAACCCGCCGGCGTTCGTCGAGAGCGCGCCGGATCCCGCATCCCCGCTGACCCTTCCGGAGTGATCAGGCAGGCATGATCGTCGCGGCCACCGTGCCACCGAGTTCGACGAGCCGTTCCCGCGCAGCGGCGTCGAACCCGGTCACCTCGACGGGCACCGCGGCCGGCTCGAGGCCCCATCCGCTCACGATGCTCGTCAGTGCGCGCACCGCGCCCGCAGTGTCGTTGTTGCCGTACACCCAGGCGCCCCAGAGCTTTCCGTTCATCGACCCGAGCGTCGGGTAGTACACCGTGTCGAGGAAATGCTTGAGAGCACCCGACATGTACCCGAAGTTCGCGGGAGTGCCGAGGAGGATGCCGTCCGCGTCGACCACGTCGGCGATCGTGGCACCCAGGGCCGGGCGCACCCGGACGTCGACGCCCTCGATGTCCGGATCCCGCGCCCCGGCCAGCACCGCCTCGAGCATCTCCGCCATGGGCGGCGACACCGTGTGGTGCACCACCAGCAGGACGGTCACGCGCTCTCGGTGCGCTCGAGTTCCACGGCGCGCCGCATGATCTCGCGTGCGCGCCCGCGATCGCCCGCGTAGTCGTACGCACGGGCGAGACGGTAGTTCGTGCGCCAGTCGTCGGGCGACTTCTCGTACTCCGCCTTGACGTCCGCGAAGAGCGAATCCGCCGCGCCGCGCTCGATGCGCCCGGACGGCATGCGCGGAAGGTCGTCGACGTCCAGCTCGAGATTCTCGTCGTGAATCCGACGGGCGAGGTGCTGGTGCCGGAAACCCGCCCGCAGCGTCGCCGCCACGATCCACAGGCCCAGCAGCGGAAGGATCAGCACACCGATACCCAGCCCGATGTTCACCGGACCGCCGAGCTGGATGAAGTCGATCCCGCGCCCGCCCAGAATGACGAAGTAGACGCCGAGAACCAACACCATCACGGCGATGATCGCGACCACTCGCGAATACTTGCTCACTCCGACCGTCCTCCGGACTTCCCGCTGCTCATCACAGATCCATCAGCGGTTCGATGCCCAACGTCAACCCGGGCCGCGCCGCGATGGACCGGACGCCCAGCAACACACCGGGAGTGAAGGAGGTGCGGTCGATCGAGTCGTGCCGGATGGTGAGAGTCTCGCCCTGCGTTCCCAGGAGCACCTCCTGGTGCGCCACCAGACCGGCGAGGCGCACGGAGTGCACACGCACTCCGTCGACGTCGGCGCCGCGCGCACCGTCGAGTTCGGTGGTGGTCGCGTCGGGACTCGGGCCCACTCCCGCCGCGCGCCGCGCGTCCGCGATGAGCGCCGCCGTGCGGTACGCGGTGCCGGACGGCGCGTCCGCCTTGTTCGGGTGGTGCAGCTCGATCACCTCGACCGAGTCGAAGAAGCGTGCCGCCTGCTGCGCGAACGCCATCGACAGCACGGCGCCGATGGCGAAGTTGGGAGCGATGAGCACTCCGGTCGCGGGCGAGTCCGCGAGCCAGGACCGCACCTGATCGAGTCGCTCGTCGTCGAACCCGGTGGTGCCCACGACGGCATGGATCCCGGCGCCGATCAGGTACTGCAGGTTGTCCATGACGACACTGGGATGGGTGAAGTCGACCACGACCTGCGCGCCGTTCTCGGCGAACGTCTCGAGCCGGTCGTCCTTGTCCACGCGAGCGACGAGCTCCGTGTCGGCCGCGGCCTCGACGGCCTCGCACACCGCCTGGCCGACCTTGCCGGCCGCGCCGAGTACTCCGACACGTATCGCCTCTGTCACCTGTTCACCCCTCACCTGGAACCGTCGGGGACAGCCTAGTGGTCGAACTCGATGACCTGACGAATCGCCTTGCCGTCCGCCAGTTCGTCCATCGCCCGGTTGATCCCGTCGAGCGTGATGCGTGAGGACACCAGTTTCTCCACCGGGAAGCGGCCCTCGCGCCACATCTGCTCGTACGTCGGAATGTCCCGTTCGGGAACGGCGGACCCGAGGTAGCTCCCGACGATGGTCCGCGCCTCGGCCACGAGCGTGAGGGGCGAGATCGACGCTCGGGCGTCGGGCGACGGCAGGCCCACTGTCACGGTGGTGCCGCCCGGAGCCGTGGCAGCGAGAGCGGTCTCGAAGGCGCGCGCGTTGCCGGCGGCCTCCACGACGATCTGGGCACGCACGCCGGACTCGGCCAGTTCCTGCGGGGTGTACACGGACGTGGCGCCCAACTCGCGGGCCGTCTCCAGCTTCTCCGGCATCGAATCGACCCCGATGACGTCGCCCAGTCCGAGCGAGGCCGCGGTGAGCACCGCGGCCATGCCCACTCCGCCGAGCCCCACCACCATGATGGTGTCGCCCTCGGTGAGGGACGCGGCGTTCAGCAGTGCGCCGCCGCCGGTGAGCACCGCGCACCCGAGCACCGCGGCGACGGCCGGCGGGACGTCGTCGCCCACGGGCACCACCGACCGGCGGTCCACCACCGTGTGCGTCGCGAAACCGGACACCCCGAGATGGTGCTTGATCTCGACGCCGTCGCGGCGCAGCCGCACGTCTCCGCCGAGCAGAGTGCCGGCGTTGTTGGCCGCGCTCCCGGGGATGCACGGTGTGCGCCCGTTCGACCGGCACCCCGAGCACTCACCGCATCGAGGCAGGAAGGTCATCACCACGCGCGTGCCGAGCGCGAGATCGACCCCCGGGCCGACGCCCTCGACGATGCCCGCGGCCTCGTGCCCCAGCAGCATCGGGACGGGGCGCACGCGGTTGCCGTCGACCACAGACAGATCGGAGTGGCACAACCCCGCCGCCTCGATGCGTACGAGGATCTCCCCCTCACCGGGAGGATCGAGCTCGAGCTCGGACACCGTCAGGGGACGCGACTCCGCGAACGGCCGCGAACGGCCGATCTCTTCCAGGACAGCTCCGCGAATCTTCATGCCGCCACGTTAACCCGGCGGCGTCGGCGGTTGCGGCACTCTGGGATTGAGAAGATGCGCGACCAGAGCGGTCCAGCCGGTCTGATGGCTGGCGCCGAGCCCCTCTCCGGTGTCCCCGTCGAAGTACTCGCTGAAGGTCGGATGCTCCGACCACAGCGGATCGTCCGAGGACTCGATGCGATCGCCGTCCGACGGCCGACCGGATCCGCGCACGCGGAACAGGTCCGCGAGGCCGTTCTCGATGATCTCGGCGGCCTCGACCAGGGTGTGCTGCACGCCGGACCCGGTGGGGATCTCGATGGTGAACGTGTCGCCGAAGTAGCGACCGTAGGCGCGGAGCTTGTCGGCGAGCAGCACGTTGACGGGGAACCACACCGGGCCGCGCCAGTTCGAGTTCCCGCCGAACATCGACGTGCGGGACTCCCCCGGCTCGTACTCGATGGACAGTGATCGGCCCTCGACCTCCATCGTGACGCCGTCGCGGTAGGACGCGGACAGCGACCGGATACCGAAGGACGACAGGAACTCGTCGCTGTCGAACATGCGCTCGAGGATGCGCCGCAGCCGATCGGGATCCACGAGGGCGAGGAGCATGCGCCAGGTCCCGTTGTCGTTGCGCGACATCATCGGGGACACCAGATCCGGTCTCCGGTGCTGCAACCACCGCAAGCGAGACGTCAGGTCCGGACACTCCTTCGGCACCCACGACGGGATCTCGGTGGCCCCCAGGATCGGCAGGAGGCCCACCATCGAGCGCACCCGCAGCGGCACCGCGTCACCGTGCGGTGGGGCGAGGACGTCGTAGAAGAATCCGTCCTCCTCGTGCCACAGCGACATCTGCGCCGACCCGAAGGATCCCACGGCCTCCGCGATGGACAGGAAATGCGCGAAGAACTTCGTCGCGACGTCGTCCCAGGCGGAGTCGTGGCGTGCCAGTTCGATCGCGATCTTGAACATCTGCTGGCAGTAGAACGCCATCCAACTGGTCGCGTCGGACTGCTCGAGTCGGAAACCGGGAGGCAGTGGCTCCGAGCGGTTGAACATCCCGATGTTGTCCATCCCGAGGAAGCCGCCCTCGAAGATGTTGGAGCCGCCCGCGTCCTTGCGGTTGACCCACCACGAGAAGTTCAACAACAGCTTGGTGAACACCCGGACCAGGAACTCACGGTCGCGGTGTCCGTCGATGCGGTAGACCTGCCACACCGCCCACGCGTGGACCGGCGGGTTGACGTCTCCGAACTCCCACTCGTACGCGGGCAGTTGACCGTTGGGGTGCATCGCCCACTCGCGACACATGAGCACGAGCTGTTCCTTGGCGAAGTCCGGGTCGACGTGCGCCAGCGGGATGGTGTGGAAGGCGAGATCCCATGCGGCGAACCACGGGTACTCCCACTCGTCCGGCATGGAGACGACGTCCGCGAGCGAGAAGTGCGACCAGGCATGGTTGCGGGCGGTCGCGTCGAGTCGCGACTGCGGCGCCGACGCTCCCACCGGATCACCCTGCGCCCACTCGCGTACGTCGTAGCGGTAGAGCTGTTTGCACCACAGCAGGCCGGCGTAGGCGCGCCGTGCGACGTGGCGGTCGGCCGCGGACAGATCCGGGCCGATGACGTGGTCGTAGAACTGGTCCGCCTCGTACCGTCGGTCGGCGAGGACCGCGTCGAAGCCGGGGCCGAACGTGAACGAGTCCGGCACCGCGGTGCTCAACCGGAGACGGATGCTGCGGGTCTCGCCGGGCGCCACGTCGTCGAGCGAGTACCAGAACGCACTCTTCGTCCCCGTGCCGTCCGGATTGACGGCCGACTCGTCGCCCTCGACGATGCGCCGCCCGATGCCGTCCTTCGTCCAGGCCGAGAGGTTCTCCGCGGCGCCGAACAGCTCCACCGCATTGGTCTCGTTGTCGCAGAACAGCACTCGCGCATCACCCTGAGCGGCGAGGTGGTACCGGCCGAGAAAACCGTGCTCCGCACGCACCACGGCCATGTCTCCGGGAAGCGCGTCCGCCGTGACGTCGACGATGGAGGCGGTGCGATCGTCGCGCCCCCAGGACCACGTGTTGCGCAACCACAGATGCGGCACCACGTCGACCGATGCGGCCTCGGGCCCGTGATTGGTGACGTCGACGACGATGCACACGTCGTCCGGCGACGCCTTGGCGTAGGTGACGACCACGTCGAAGAACCGGTTCTCGTCCAGCACCCCGGTGTCGGCCAGTTCGAACTCGCGGTCCATGCGTGTGCGCGCGCGGCTCGCCTCACGCAGCCCCTCGTAGGGGTACTCGGCCTGCGGGTAGCGGTAGAGCCAGGTCATCCAGCTGTGGGTGGGCGTTCCGTCGAGCGCCCACCAGTACTCCTTGGCGTCCTCGCCGTGATTGCCCTCACCGTTGGTGAGTCCGAACAGCCGCTCCTTGAGGATCGGATCGCGCCGGTTCCACAGGGCCACCGAGAAATTGAGGAAGCCGAAGCGGTCGCAGATGCCCCCGAGGCCGTCCTCGCCCCATCTGTAGGCGCGCGAGCGGGCGTGGTCGAAGGGGAAGGACTCCCAGGCGTTGCCGTCCTCGGAGTAGTCCTCGCGCACGGTGCCCCACTGACGGCCCGCGAGATACGGGCCCCAGGTACGCCAGGCGCTCTGTGCTCCGGGCGATTCGGCGAGCCGAGAGTGCTCGACGGTCGGGTGTGCAGGCTGATCTGCGGCGTCGGTCACCGCCACAGTGTGCCCCGACGGACGCGGACGTGCATCGCACCGGAGGCCCGGGCGTCACACCGCCGCGGGAAATCCCCGTCCGGGCGCGCTGACGGTGCAGCCGGTGACCAGACCGGCCAGAAGTCCGACGAGACCCGCGACCGAGGCCGACGGGTGGGACAGGTCGAAGAGAGTGCCCGGCGCGAGCCCCGCACGGACGGCGAGATCGGACACCGACGCGGCCAACTCCTCGTGCGTGACGGTGACGCGTCCGGTCGTGCCCGGACCGAGCGCGACGAGGGCGGGCCGCCAGGCGTCGAGTGCGGTGGGCCGGCCGGCTTCGGTGAGACCCTGGTCCCAGGCGGGCGACTCCCACCAGACACCCTCGTGATCCACGACGGCGTCGCGACGAGCATCGAACGTCACCGACGCGGCCGGTACGGCGCCGACGGCCGCGCAGGCGTGCGCGCGGAGCACGTCGGGGAGTTCGGCGTCGACGGCGAACAGGGGATGCCCGGAGGCGAGGACGGCCAGGACGGAGGTGACCGCGTCGACCGAGCCGTCGGCGAGTACGGCGAGCGGGACGCGGTCGCGGGAGTGGGCACGGCGCAGCGCGGCTCCGCGGTTTCTGGCGGCCACGGCGAGCTCGCCGTAGGTGATCGAGTCGGCGGGTGAGACCAGCGCGAGACTCGACGGGTTCCGCCGCGCCACCGCGTCGATCGCGGCGACGACACCGCTCTGGAGCGCCGACGACGGCGGTGCGTCGAGCACGCCGCGCGGGTGGAGACCGGTCATACCGCAACACCGCCAACTGCCGAGGAAACTATCGGCGATCAGGTCAAGGACTCCGTAACCATACCTGAAGTATGTTTCCATTCGTAACACTCACCGCCGAGACTGTGAGAAGTCATGGTGTCAGTCGCCGCCGTATCCCAGCTTGCGGCTGATCTCGAGGGCCGCACTCATCGCGTCCGCCGCGACGGACGCGAAGTCGTCCGGTTCGAGCCGGTAGGCCGGACCCGAGACGCTGAGCGCAGCCACGACGTCCCCGGTGTGGTCACGCACGGGCGCGGACACCGCGTTCAGACCGATCTCGAGTTCCTCACGCACTGAGGCCCAGCCCCGCGAGCGCACCGCCTCGAGCTCCTGCTCCAGCGCGGTCGACGAGGTCACCGTGGTCTCCGTGAAGGAGTCCAACCGGGACGGGAGCCGCCGACGCACCTCGTCCCGCGACAGTCCGCTGAGGAGGATCTTCCCGCTCGACGTGGCGTGGACCGGGCTGCCCTGGCCCACCCACGTACGCAGCGCGACCTCGGACTCGGACCGAGCCTTGACGATGTTCACGGCGCGGTCCTCGTCGAGCACCGCGAGGTTGGTGGTCTCCCCCACCTTCTCGGCCAACATGTCGCAGATGCCCTGCGCTGCCTTCGCGAGGTCGCGTTCGGCCGTCGCGGACCCGGCGAGGCGGACGATGGTGAACCCCAGCCGGTACTTGCCCCGTTCACCCACCTGCTCCACGAAGCCGCGGGCGTCCAACACCCCCAGCAGCCGCGAGACGGTGGACTTGTGCACCCCGAGTTCGTCGGCGATGGCCGTGACACCGGCCGTCCCGAGTCGAGCGACGATCTCGAGGACCTCGAGAGCGCGGTCGACCGACTGCACCGCGGTACCGCGCGTCACCGCTCTCCCCGCGTCGTCGCCGTCGTCGGTGCCGGACGTGTCGGACACGGAGATCTCGGAAGAAGCCATGATGGTGTCCGATTCTATCCGGCACCGGGTGTCAGCGGTCGCGCACCGCGCGGGGCACGGGGACACCGACGGTGGACGCCACGTGGCCCACCCTGCGCTGGACCGACGCGATCTCCCGGATCGCGTCCATCACCATGCTGCGCTCGAGGGGTGTCAGCTCACCGAGGGCCACGACGTCCGTCGGGGTGCGCCCGTCGCTCAGGCAGTTCACCTGATGGCCGAAACGCAGGTGCTGCAGCCGCTCGAACACGTCGACGAGCACGCGTGAGTCCAGTTCCGACAGCAATCCGTTGCCCGCCGCCGCGGTCAGCCGGGCGGGTGTCGACGCGCAGGCGACGCCGACACTCATACCGCCCCACCGCGCCAGGTTCACGATCGGCGACACCGCGTGCGACTTGAGATCCACCGTCGTACCGCGCCGCGCGAGCACGTCCCGCACCGACCGCACCCGTGCTCGGGTGGCCAGCGCATCGCGGAGCTGGAGCCGCAGCGCCTCGGGATGCTCGACGGCCATCTCGCGGTACGCGTCCGGAACCGAGTGGAGATCGGGATCGCCCCACACCACCCGGCCGTCGACCAGGAGCGAGGACATGACGATGCCGCGATCGCCCAGGGGGTCGTCGAGCCAGCCGCTCGCGGCCGCGCGCCACGCGGAGGCCGACCGGGCGAAGCGGGGGCTGGACGCGATCGCGTTGTTGGTGTCGGCGGGCAGTCCACAGGCGTCGAGCGTGCGGTGCACGGCGCGGGCGAGGCGGCGGAGCGCCTCCTCTCGGCCGGCGAGGCCGTCGCTCCACGACAACGCGCTGTCGACGTCGGACGACGGCATCGCCTCCCGTCGTCCGACGCTTCCCAGCGACAACCACGCGAGATCTCGGCCGCGGAGCGGGGTCGGCGATGCCGCGATCGCCAGCTCCACGGCACGACGGACGAGGGCGTCCACCACCACGGACAGGATCCCGGACGCGGCCCCCGCGGTGGTCCCGGTGCGCCACAGATCGACGATCAGCGGACGCAGACCCGCACTCACCTCGATCAACGCGTCGGTGGACACGGCTGCCTCGACGTGCCGACGCAACGAGAAGCTGCGGGTGGTCGAGTTGGCCAGCAGATCGGCGCTCTCGAGGACACCGACCAGACCGCCCCGGACATCGACGACCGGCATGTGTTGCACGCCGAGCTCGAGCATCTCGAACAGGACGCCGGTGGGCGTCCGGTCCGCGTCCACCACGGCCGCCGGCGCTGTCATGACGGATCCGATCCGCGTGTCCACCGGCACACCGGCGGCGACCACCCGCGTCCGCAGGTCTCGATCGGTGAAGATGCCGTACCGGCCCCGCGTCGTCGGGATCACCACGCACGACGACCCGCGCTCCGTCATCAGGCAGACCGCGTCGCGGATCGAGGTGTCGGCGTCCACGGTCGCCGCCGCACGACGCACGAGGGCGGCCGCGGTGCCGCCGGGCGCCGCCGACAGACCGGCGCCGTCGGGACTCGGTGAGGCGATGGACCGGCCGCCGAAGGACTGCGCGATCGTGCGAGCCAGGTACGTCACGCCCGCAGGGCTCGCGAACACCGGTCGCACGGACGGACCCGGCAGGCGCACGACGACCGACGGCCGCGCCGCCGTCGCCGTGAAGGTCGTGCGCAGACCGACGAGCATGGCCGAGAAGCCGAACAGCCCACCCGGCTCGATCGTGTCGAGCGGCGCGGCGCCGTCGACGTCGTCGGGGTGCAGCAGGTCGACGCTGCCGGACCACACCACCCACACCGCGTCGATGTCGTCGACACCCGGTCCGACCACGACGTCGCCCGCCGCGTACTCGGCGGTGGACGCCGTCGCCGCCAGATCGGCGAGATCGCTTCTGGTCAGCGAGTCGAACGGCGAGTGACCGGCGAGGAATTCTGCGAGCGTGTCAGCCGGTGACGAGGTCGGCACACCGTTCCGCCATCGTCATAACCGTGATGTTCGGGTTCACCGCCGGCAGCTTCGGCATCGCCGACGCATCGACCACCCGCAGATTGTGCACGCCCTTGACGCGCAATTCGGGATCGAGCACCGCCATCGGATCCGACGCGGCACCCATCTTCGCGGTGCCGGCCGGGTGATACACGGTGTTGTGAGTGCGATGCACGTAGTCGAGGAGATCGTCGTCGGTGACGGCGTCCGGCCCCGGCGCCAACTCGCGGGCGATCCAGTCCTTCAGCTGCGGCTGGTCGGCGATGCGTCGAGCGAGCTTGAGACCCGCGAGCATCACGCGGTCGTCGTGCCCCTCGCTGTCGGTGAAGTACCGCGGATCGACCTTGGCGCGATCACGGAAATCGCGTGAGCGCAGTCGGACGGTTCCGCGTGAACGGCCCTGTGTCACATTGGGAGTCAGGCAGAAGCCGTTGTCCGTGGTGGGGTAGCCCCAGCGCAGGGTGTTCATGTCGAACGGCACGCTGCCGTAGTGCATCATCACGTCCGGATACGTCAGATCGTCCTCGGTCGTGGCGAACAGGCCGATCTCCCACCACTGCGACGACGTGGTGACCATCGGCTTCGACGCCTCCCAGAACACCAGGCCCTCGACGTGGTCGTCGAGGTTCGCGCCGACGCCCGCCGAGTCGACACGCACCGGAATCCCCATCTCGCGCAGGTGCACCGAGGGCCCGATTCCCGACAACATCAACAGTTTCGGAGTGTCGATCGCACCCGCGGTGACGATGACCTCACGGCGTGCGGAGACGACGTCGTGCCCCGTCAGATCAGGACGCTGATACCGCACTCCGGTGGCCGTGAGCGAGTCGTCGATGACGATCTCGCTGACCCAGCAGCCCGTGCGGACCTCGAGATTGGGGCGCGTCGCCATGATCGGATGCAGGTACGCGTGCGAGGTGGACATGCGCAACCCGTCGTCGGACGAGTTGATCTGGAACCAGCCGGCCCCGTTGAGCACCGTCTCACCGCGATTGAACTGCACGGTCGGCAGTCCCACGCCGGCCGCGGACTCGAGGACGGCGGCACCACACGGATCGAGTGGCGGAACGTCCCGCAGCGTCACCGGTCCGGTGACGCGCGAGACGTACGGGAGGATCGACTCGGCGTTCCAGCCCGTGGCGCCCATGGCCTCCCAGTCGTCCAGGATCCCGGCCGGTGGGTGGAACGCGATGCACGAGTTGTGAGACGAGCAGCCGCCCAACACCTTCGCCCGCGCGTGGCGCATGAAGCTGTTGCCGCGTTCCTGCGGCTCGACGGGATAGTCCCAGTCGTAGCCGGAGTCGAGCAGATGCATCCACCGGTCGAGCACCAGGATGTCGTCGTTCCCGACGTCCGTGGGTCCCGCCTCGACTAGACACACGGTCACGGTGGGATCCTCGCTGAGGCGTGCGGCGAGAACACATCCCGCTGTTCCACCGCCCGCGATGACGTAGTCGAAGATCGCGTCCGTCATACCTTCTCGCCTTCCGCCGTACCCGCTGTGGTGGTCGCTGCGTGTGACGTCAACGTACCGATGTGTCCGCGACCGACGGTGAAGTACCACAGATATCCGAGCCCGAGGATGACACCGATGTAGACGAACGCACCCCAGGTGTTGTACCAGGGTGTCCCGTAGACGGCTTCGCGCGGCCACGCCAGATTCAGCGCCATACCGGCGCCCCACACGACCGCAAAGATGTTGACGGGCAGACCCCAGCGACCCATCGTGAAGTAGCCACCCTCCTTCAGGTCCTTCGGCGGCCACTCGCCCTTCAGTCGCTTCTTCAAGAGCGGTCCCGTGACCATCAGATACGCCAGGTAGATCATGATGATCGCGATCGACGTGAGCACCGTGAAGATCTTGGGCTGCCCCACGTTGATCACCAGGATCAGGATCGAGAGCAGACCGATCACGACGGCGGGCACCACGGGCGTCTGGTACTTCGGATGCACGGTGGCCAGCCGCTCGCCGAACGGCAGCGCGTTGTCACGCGCCATCGCGAAGGTGAGGCGGATCGCCGCCGTGTGCACCGCGAGCGAGCACACCGTGACGGCCACCAGGATGCAGATCAGGAACACCGTTCCCAGGGGTCCGGACAGCACCGAGGTGACGATGGACTGCAGTCCACCCTGCGGCGTGCCCAGCTCGGGATCGTTCAGATCCGGCGCCGCCATGACGGCGAACACGAGGATGGCGCCGCCGATGACGAACGACGCGAGGATGGCCCGCAGGATCGCCTTGGGGGCGGTACGCCGCGGTTCGACGGTCTCCTCACCGAGCGAGCTCGCCGTGTCGAAGCCGTACATCACGTAGCCCGACGCCAGCGACGCCACGAGGAACGCGCCCAGGTACCCGGCACTCTCCTCGGTTCCGTACCCGTTGGTGGAGAAGAAGATCTCCGGGCCGCGCTGAATGTTGAACGCCAGGATCACGGCGATGAGCACGGCCGCGACGAGTTCGATGAAGACGCCGGCACTGTTGATCCGCGCCATCAACCGGATGCCCGCGGCGTTCACCAGAGTCGTGAACGCGATCATGATGGTGCCGAGAACGACGGCATTGGTGGCGTAGTCGTACTCCCCCGTGCCGTCCCCGATGAGCTGGAAGCCGGACCACAACCGAGGCAGGTTCACCTGCAGGGCGAGCACCACCGCCGACAACGTGACGATCGACGCGGTGAGCATGAGCCACCCCGACGACCATCCGACGATGCGGCTGCCGAGCAGCTTCGCCCAGTTGTAGACCGAGCCCGCCACCGGATACTTGGCCGCGAGTTCCATGAAACACAGCGCCACGGCCATCTGCCCGACGAAGACGATGGGCCAGGACCACAGATAAGCCGGGCCCGCGGACCCGAATCCGAAGTAGAACAGCTGGAACGTGCCGGTCAGGATCGAGATGTAGCTGACGCCGGCCGCGAAACTCGCGAACTTGCCCAGACTGCGGTCGAGAGATTCCTTGTATCCGAAATCGCCGAGACCGCCGTCCTCGACGTCGGAAGTGGAAGACACCATGTCGCCTCGCTCACGTGAGAATGGAAGAAACTAGCTGGTGGTGCCGAACCACTCCGCCCGAGGTGCTGCGGTGTTGTTCCAGATGTGCTTGGTCTCCTGGTACTCGTGGAGTCCCGCGGGCCCGAGTTCGCGCCCGTTGCCCGACTTCTTGAAACCGCCCCACTCGGCCGCGGCCGTGTAGTACCCGAAGTCGTTGAGCCACACGGTTCCGTGTCGCAGCCCGCGCACCATGCGTTCGCCGCGTTCGGGATCGGTGGTGCGCACACCGGCCGCGAGACCGTAGTCCGTGTCGTTGCCCAGTCGCAGTGCCTCTTCCTCGGTGGTGAACCTTTCGACGGTCAGTATGGGCCCGAACGTCTCGAGCTGCACGATGTCCATCTCACGAGAGCAGTGGTCGAACACCGTGGGCAGGAAGTAACTTCCGTCCGCCAGAGCCGGATCGGACGGTGCGCGGCCGCCCGTGCGCAGAACTGCACCCTCCGCGAGGGCGGTCTCGACGAACGCCTCCATCTTGTCGCGCTGAGTCGTGGAGACCAGTGGCCCCGTCTCGCTGGACGGATCCGTTCCCGGTCCCATCCGGATGGCTTCGGCGCGGCGCACGATCTCGTCGACGAACCGATCCGCCACCGAGTCCTCGACGATGAGACGTGTTCCGGCCGAACACACCTGGCCGGAGTGCAGGAAGACGCCGGTGAGCACCTGGTCGACGGAGGCGTCGAACGTGTCCTCGTCGGCGGCGTCCGCGAACACGATGTGCGGATTCTTGCCCCCGAGTTCCACCGCCACCTTGGTCACGTGCGGCGCGGCACTCGCGAGGATCGCACTGCCGGTCGCCAGTCCACCGGTGAACGACACGAAGTCGACGTCCGGATTGTCCGTGAGCGCCGGCCCGATGGTCGCGCCGCTGCCCTGTACCAGATTGACGACACCGTCCGGCACCCCCGCTTCCTCCAGCAGATGGGTGAACGCGATGGTGCTCAGCGGGGTGACCTCGCTCGGCTTGAGCACCATCGTGCAGCCGGCAGCCAGCGCAGGCGCGATCTTCCACGAGATCTGCAGCAGAGGGTAGTTCCAGGGCGCGATCATCACGCAGACACCGATCGGCTCGTGCACCACGCGCGAGATGACCGCAGGATCACCCACGTCGACGAGACGATCGCTCGAGACGGCGGCGAGCTGAGCGTAGTACCGGAACACCGAGGTGACGTCGTCGATGTCGATGCGGCTCTCCGCCAACGTCTTCCCGGTGTCGAGGGTCTCGATGACCGACAGTCGCTCCTTGTCGCGCTGCAGGAGATCCGCCACGCGGTCGAGCACCGCACAGCGTTCCGCGACCGGGGTTGCGGGCCAGTCGCCGCGATCGAAGGTGGCACGGGCCGCGGCGACGGCGGCGCGGGCGTCGTCCGGCGAGGCCTCGTCGACCGACACCAGGACGCGACCGGTCGCGGGGTCGATGCAGTCTCGGGTCTCCCCCGAGGTGGCAGGGACCCACTCACCCCCGATGAGGAGAACGCGCTCGAACAGTGTCGGATCGACGTCGTGCTCGGTCTGTTGATTCACTGCCCCACCCTTTCACCGATCGGTCACCCCTGCAGGCGCCCGTCCTCCCGCAGGCGTTCCGCCAGCCAGTCGTGGAAGAGCCCGATGTGATGCTCGGCCGGCACCAGAACGCCACCGTCACGGTATGCCCGTGAGCTCATCGCCGGTTGGGTTCGCTCACATGCGTCGAAATCCTGCACGTTGACGCGATGGAACAACTCGACCGATCGGCTGACGTCGCGGCCGGACTCGACGACGTCCCGCGTGTACAGCCAGTCGCACTCGACGACGGTGCGGTCCGCGGACACCGGGTACATGCGGTGCAGGATCACGTGGTCGGGAACCAGGTTGACGAAGACGGTCGGCTTGATCGTGATGGCGTAGTACCGCCGGTCCTGATCCTCCGAGAGCGTCGGCAGGGCGCCGAACCCCGCGGACCCGTCCACGGTGAATCCGTCGATCTCCGCGCCGAACTCCGCACCGTGGCCGACGAAGTACTGGGCCGCGAGCCCGTCCGCGAACTCGGGGAGGACCTCGGTCAGCTCCGGGTGGATCGTGGCGCAGTGATAACACTCCATGAAGTTCTCGACGATCAGCTTCCAGTTGGCCGCCACGTCGTAGACCTCGCGGCGACCGAGTTCGAGAGACGGCATGTCGTACCGGTTGATGGCCGTCGGGTCGCCGAGCCGCTCGGTGACCGCGCCGATCACCTCGTCCTCGAAGGACGGCGGCTCGTCCGCAAGGCACAGCCACGCGTAGCCGAGCCACTCCCGGAGCGCGACGGGGATCAGACCCCACTCCGTACGGTCGAGCGGGGCACCGGACCCGTCCGACAACGCGGACAGATTGGGAGCGGCCACGAGCTTCCCGTCCAGCCCGTACGTCCAGGCGTGGTACGGACACTGCAGATTACGCTTGACCTGGCCCGACTCCTCCGTGCAGATCTGTGCGCCGCGGTGGCGGCACACGTTGAGGAACGCGCGCAGGGCCCCGTCACGCCCGCGCACCACCAGCACGCTCTCGCGGCCCACGTCGACGCGGCGGAAGGCGCCGGGTGCCGCGAGATCGGCACTGCGGACGGCGCAGAACCACATCGTCTCGAACACGTGCTCCTGCTCGGCCAGGAACGTCTCCGCGCTGGTGTACCAGGATCCGGGGAGAGTGGGGATCAACGACTGAGTGCGGGGCGCGGCGCTTGTCATACGGTCACCAATCGGCGGGGATCGAAGAGGGTGATGGGGTGCGCGGTCGTCCCGGTGGTAGCGAGGTCGGCCAGGATCTCACCGACGACGGGCACGAACTTGAAACCGTGGCCGGAGAACCCGCACGCGACGGTGACGTTGGTGGCGTCGGGGTGCCGCGCGATGACGAAGTGCTCGTCCGGAGTGTTGGAGTACATGCACGTCGCGGAGTGCACGCTCGGCCCGTCGAGGCCGGGCACCGTCTGCCGCACCCGGGTCTGCATCGCCTCGATCTCGTGCGGGTGCACCGTACGGTCGATGGTGTCCGGCGTGCACTCGATGCCCTTGCGGAAGAAGGCCACCTTGACGCCGCCGTCGGGACCGTCGATCGCCGGGAAACCGTAGTCCTGCATACCGTCCGCGGCCTCGTGGATGAAGATCGGATTGTTCTCGTACGCGGCGGTACCGGCGCTCGCGCCGAACCAGTGCAGTACCTGGCGCTCGACGACGATCGGTACCGCGAACTGCTCGAGCAACTGCGGCGCCCAGGCACCGGGGCAGATCACCACCTGGCCCGCCGTGTGGGTCCCCTTGTCGGTGGTGACGGTGACACCGTCCCCCGACTCCTCCCAGCCGAGCACCGTCTCACCGAACTGCAATGTCGCACCGCGGTTCTCGGCGAGGTCCAGATGGGCCTGAACGGTGAGTTCGGGCCTCGCGAAACCCGCGGCGGCCTCGAACAGTGCCACCTCGTCGGGGTCGGGATCGAAGGTGGGGAACGCCTCGCGCACCTGCGCGGCATCCAGGATCTCGTGCGGCAGCGACCATTGCCGTGACGCCAGCAGCGAGCCCGAGAACGTCACCGAGCTCTCGCGCCCGAGGAACAGTCCTCCGGTGATCCGATGCACCTCCTTCCCGGACATGCTCCTCAGTTCGTCCCACAGTTCGTAGGACCGCAGGAGGAGCGGGACGTAGGCCGGGTCCTCGAAGTAGGACTGCCGGATGATCCGCGATCCGCCGTGGCTCGATCCCTTGTCGTGGGCGGGGGTGAACTTCTCGAGCCCCAGCACCCGCTGTCCGCGGTCGGCCAGATGGAAGGCGGCGGCGCTGCCCATGCCGCCGAGTCCGATGACGATGACGTCGTAGCTCACGTGGCTCATCTCCTGATCAGCTGTCCGGCGGGATCGACGACCGCGTCGTCGGACACCGTCGCACCCAGTGCGGCGGCGAAGTAGGTCACCGACACCGCGGTGCCGAGTGGAGTGTCCAGCGGAAGCCAGGCGTACGCGACGCACCGCCCGAGGGTCGCCGACCATCCCGCGCTCGTGACGTACCCGACGACCATGCCGTCGAGCGAGACCGGCTCCTTCCCGAGCACCACGGCGTCCGGGTCGTCGAACACGAGGGTCCGCAGCCGTCGCGTCGCGGGCCGAGCGGCCAGGGCCGACCGACCGACGAAGTCCGTGGCGTCCTTGACGGCGAACTCGACGCCCGCGTCGGCCGGGGTGTCCTCGGAGGTCATGTCGTGCCCCCACGCGCGGTACCCCTTCTCGAGTCGCAGGCTGTCGAACGCGAGCCGACCGGCAGCGATCACCCCGTGGTCGGACCCGGCCTCCCACAACAGGTCCCACAGGGCGCCGCCGTACTCGGCGTCGGTGTAGATCTCCCACCCGAGTTCGCCGACGTACGACACCCGCATCATGATCACGGGAATCGCACCGAGGTACGTCCGCACTGCGCGGAAGTAGCCGAAGGCCTTGTGTCCCAAATCCGCGTCGGCCAGCGGTGCCACCATCGCGCGGGCACGGGGACCCCACACTCCGACACAACACGTCGCTCCGGTGACGTCCCGCACCGTCACCGGACCGTCGGGCGTTCCCGTCCTGGCGCGGCGCAGCATCGCATCGAGGTCGAGTGGACCGTTCGCTCCGACGCGATAGTGATCGGCGCCGAGTCGCGCGACCGTGAGGTCGCTGCGGATCCCGCCTCTCTCGTCGAGCATCAGCGTGTAGGTGACACGGCCGATCGCGGTGTCCACGTCGTTGGTGGTGAGGTGCTGCAGGAAGTGGGCTGCGCCGGGTCCTTCCACGTCGTACCGGGTGAGCGGTGTCATGTCGTACATCGCGACCCGGCTCCTCGTCACCGCGGCCTCGGCCACGGCGATGTCGGAGAAGTGACGCGCGGACCACTCGTCGCGGACCGGAAGGTGGAACCCGGTCTCGAGGAGCGCCGCGAGTTCGCCCGCGTTGCTCTCGTACCAGGCGGGGCGCTCCCAGCCTCCGCCCTGGACGAAGCGGGCGTCCAGCGCGACCTCCGCGGCGTGGAACGGGCTGCGCCGCAGTCCTCGCAGCGCCGTGCGCTGCTGGCGGGGGTGCACGATGTCGTACACATCCACGAACGCCTGCGCGCTGGTCGCGGCGATGAAGGCGGGACTGCGCTCGACCGATTCGAAGCGATACAGATCGGACTCGTGGAGGTCGATCTCCGAGGCGCCGTCGATCAGGGTCTGGGCGAGAGCGCGCGCGATACCGGCGGAGTGCGTCACCCACACCGCCTCCGCCACCCAGAAGCCGGCCAGATCCCGGTGCTCCCCGACGATCGAGTGACCGTCGGGAGTGAAGGAGAAGATGCCGTTGAATCCGGATTCGACCTTCGACTCCCGCAGCGCCGGAAGCACTCTCGCGGACTCACGCCAGGCCGGCGCGAAATCGTCCTCGGTGAACGGCAGCATCGACGGCATCGGTGGGGGCGCCACGGACGACGCGTCACCGTCCGCGTCCCACGACAGCGCGCCCATGTCCGCGGGCATCGGGTCGTGGCCGTAGTAGCCGATACCGAGACGATCCCCGTGCTCCCGGTAGTAGAGGTCGCCGTCCTGGTGACGAAGGATCGGCAGACTCGCGTCCGTCGCACCGGTGTTCCGGCCGACCAGCGCCTCGATCTGTCCGGTGTAGGCGTACTGGTGCGCCATCGGGACCAGGGGAACCGTGAGTCCCACCGTGCGCCCGAGCTCGGCACCCCAGAAGCCCGCGGCCGACACGACGATGTCCGCCGGCACGTCGCCGTGCGGGGTCCGCACTCCCGTCACACGTCCACTCGCCTGGAGGATCTCGGTCACCGGACTGTCCCCCCGGAACACCGCCCCGCGGGCCTGCGCCGCACGCGCCTGCATCTCGGCGGCCCGCACCGCCCGGGCGAGACCGTCGCTCGGAGTGTGGAACGCGCCGAGCACGACGTCCGGGTCCACGAGCGGGTGCAGAGCCGCTGCGGCCGCGGCGTCGACGAGCCGTCCCTCGATGCCCCACGAGCGCGCCCACCCGGCCTTGCGTTGCAGATCAGTCCACCGAGCCTCGGTCGTCGCGATCTCGAGGCCGCCGAGCGTGTCGAAGCACGGCCCGTCGTCGTGCGTGAGTGCGCGGAACTTGTCGGCCGTGTAGGCCGCGAAGTGGGCCATGGAGCGCGAGGGATTCGTCTGGAACACCAGCCCGGGGGCGTGCGACGTGGATCCGCCGGTGGAGAACAGCGGCCCCTGGTCGAGCACGGTGACGTCAGTCCACCCACGGGCGGTCAGTTCGTCCGCCAGGGAGGTCCCGACGATGCCGGCGCCGATGACGACGATACGAGGTGTCACGAGCGTCCCCCTGGGACCTGTTGCGATCAGCGCAACGATGGGTGGTTTACGCAACACAGACTCGACGCCCCGGGCCGGGCTGTCAACCCGGCACGCTGTGGTTCGACACACCGGTGCAGCGATTGACGCGGTGGATCGTCCTGGTGCATCCTGTTGCGCAGATCGATCACAGTTGCGATCGACGCAACACCGTCACACTTGCGGGAGGCATCATGCCGGACACCGTTCATCGCGTCGCCGTCTGCTCCGCATCGGCCCTCCCCGTCGGCGAGGTCGCCACCGTCACCCCGCCGGGTCACACCGCGATCTCCGTCTTCCACACCGAGGAGGGCCTCTTCGCGATCGACGACACGTGCACACACCAGGACGCCTCGCTCGCCGACGGATGGGTGGAGAACTGCGCAGTCGAGTGCCCGCTCCACGAGTCGTGCTTCGATCTGCGGACCGGCGCCCCCTCGGGCACACCGGCGAAGACTCCCGTTCGGACATATGCGGTGCACGTCGTCGACGGCGCGGTCGTGCTCGACCTCCCCGGCTCGTGACGACCCCCGACAGGCCCGACGTCGAGACGGTGAACTCCGTCCTGGTCGTCGGGGCGTCGCTCGCGGGCTCGACCGTCGCGACCGCTCTCCGCGAGGACGGGTTCACGGGTCGCGTCACCGTCGTCGGCGACGAGCCCCACCTGCCGTACGATCGCCCGCCCCTCTCCAAGGCCTTCCTGCAGGGATCGGCTCCCGACCCGTGGCTCGTTCCCGAACCCGATGCGCTCGACGTCGACTGGGTGCTCGGGACACCGGCTGTCGGCATGACCGGTCGGAGCGTGGAGCTCGCGGACGGGCGGGAGGTGAGTGCCGACGTCGTCGTCATCGCGACCGGCGCGCGCGCACGGACCCTGCTGGGCGCCGACGACCTCGGCGGCGTCCACACGCTGCGCACGTTGGACGACGCCGCCGCACTGCGCTCGTCGCTGGCCACGGCGACCACCATGGTGGTGATCGGCGCGGGATTCATCGGAGCCGAGGTGGCCTCCACGGCCGCCGGCCTCGGCATCTCCGTCACCATCGTCGAGGCGTCCACCGCTCCCCTGTCCGGCCCGCTCGGCCTGACGATGGCGGAGGTCTGCGTCGATCTGCATCGTGCGAACGGCGTGACCCTCCTGCTCGGCGCCGCCGTCGACTCTCTCGAGGGCCGCGACGGGGCCGTCACCTCCGTCCTGCTGGGGGACGGGACGGTACTGCCCGCCGACGTCGTGGTGATCGGAATCGGTTCGATCCCCAACACGGAGTGGGCGGCAGCGTCCGGTCTCGCCATCGACGGCGGTTTCGTCACCGACGCGCAGTGCCGCACCACCGTTCCGGGCGTCTACGCGATCGGGGACTGCGCTCGCGCGTTCGACGAGGTGCTGCAGGACCACCATCGCAGCGAACACTGGTCGCACGCGGTCACCCAGGCTCGGCGAGTGGCGCGGTCGATCGTGGGGGCGCAGCCCGCGCCGTCCGGTGTTCCGTATTTCTGGTCGGACCAGTACGGCTCTCGCATCCAGTTCGCCGGCCGTCGCCAGTCGACCGATTCGGTGCGCGTGGTCGAGGGCGACCCGGAGGCCGGCTCGTTCGTCGCCGTGTACGAGCGAGCGGACGACGTCGTCGCCGTCCTGGCGATGAACAACGCCCGATCGTTCACCAGGATGAGGAAGAGTCTCGGGGCCTGATTCTCCGCATGCCGATCAGCATTGGGTGCGTATAACAATCTCGAAGTCGCTTTTCTGTGATCAGCCCGGAGAACTCCGTTGGCACTGCACAGCGCTCGTCGCCGGGGATAGGTTGCCGTCATGACTGCCGAGATCCTGGCCACCGACGCCGTCGCGAGCGACACCACGTTCGACCCGGCGCAGCATGCGCTGGACATGGTGGGCTACCACTACCGCGCCGACGACTACTACGAGGTCGGCCGCGAGAAGGTGCGGGAGTACGCGAAAGCCGTCCGCGACTTCCATCCGGTCCACTGGACCGAGGAGGGCGCACTCGAGGTCGGCTATCCGGCGCTGATGGCGCCGCCCACGTTCTTCTCGCTGGTCGGCATCATCGCCCAGCAGAAGCTGCTCGAGCGCATCGCCACCGGATACGACCTCAGCCGGATGCTGCAGACCGACCAGCATGCCGAGTACTTCGCGCCGATTCTGGCGGGCGACCGGCTCACGTGCGACGTCTCGCTCGACTCCTTCCGCACGGTCGTCGGCCGCGACATGATGGTGACCAAGACCGTCATCACCAACCAGCGCAACGAGCTGGCGCAGATCACGTACACCACCCTGCTCATCGGGCGCGCCGACGACGGCGACGACAGCATCGCGGACGTCGCGCGCGGCATGGTCATGAACGGCATGTTCACCCTGTCCACCTCCGACGAGGTGGCCGACGTCAATCCCGGCGGTGACGACCTCGAGACGGTCTACGCCCCGCCCGTCGTCGTCCCGCACACCGGCCATGCCCGTCGGCGCTTCGAGGACGTGGCGGTCGGCGACGCACTGCCCACCAGGACAGTGCTGCTCTCGCGCGGCGATCTCGTGAACTACGCGGGCGTGGTCGGCGACAACAACCCCGTGCACTGGAGCGACCACTTCGCGTCGCTGCTCGAGCTCGACACCGTCGTCGCCCACGGCATGCTCACCATGGGCCTCGGCACCGGCTTCGTGTCCGAGTGGCTCGGCGACCCGGGTGCCCTGAAGGACTGCACCGTGCGCTTCACCAGCCCCGTCATGGTCGACCCGGTGTCCAAGTCGGAGATCGTCATCGACGGCACGGTGAAGTCGAAGGACGAGGCGACCCGGACTGCGGTGGTCTCCATCGACGCGCGCTACAAGGGCAAGCGCATCCTCGGCCACAAGGCCATGGCCACCGTTCACCTGGCCTGAGACGCCTCAGCTCCCGGCCACGGCTCCGCGTACCGAGGCCGGGAGCTTCGTCACCTTCGAGAACGGCCCGACCACGGCGGCCGCCATGGGCCGCGCCAGCAGGGTCCGGGCGACATCGCGGACCTCGTCGTTGGTCACCTGATCGATGCGCGCGAGCGTCTCCTCCACCGACCTGTGGTCGCCGTAGTTGAGCTCGCTGCGACCGATCCGGTTCATTCTCGATCCGGAATCCTCCAGTCCGAGAACCAGTCCCCCGCGCATGCTCCCCTTCGCGCGAGCGCACTCCGCGTCCGTGATGCCGTCGGTGGCCACCGACGCGAGCACGTCGCGGATCACCGAGGTGACCTCGCCGAGATTCTCGGGCTGGCATCCGGCGTACACCGAGAACGCACCCGTGTCGGAGAACGTGTCCACCGACGAGTACACCGAGTACGCGAGACCGCGCTCCTCCCGGATCTCTTGGAACAGACGCGAACTGAGCCCTCCACCGATGGCGGTGTTCAGAACCGACAACGCCCACCGATGACCCTCGTGGCGTCCGAACGCCCGCACGCCCAGGCACAGGTGCGCCTGTTCACTGTCCCGCGTCGTCAGGCTCAGGGCCGGGCGCGCGGTGATGCGGCCCGCTCCCCCACGCCGCGGTGCCGGTTCGGCGGCACCGGCGATCCGGTCGGCGAAACTGCGACGGACCCCCGCCACCACGTCGTCGTGGTCGACGTTGCCGGCGACCGCCACCACCATGCGCGGCGGGGTGTAGCGCCGAGTGTGGAACGAGTGCAGCTGATTCCGCGTCATGGACTCGATGGACTCCACCGATCCGATGACGGGACGACCGATGGGGTGGTCACCGAACAGCGCGGTGAGGAAGGCGTCACCGAGCAGGTCCTCGGGGTCGTCGTCGCGCATCGAGATCTCCTCGAGCACCACCTGGCGTTCGACATCGACGTCCTCGGCGCGGCAGCGACCGCGGAGCACCACGTCCGCCACCAGGTCGAGTCCGAGGTGCAGGTCCTCGTCGAGCACGTGCGCGTAGAAGCACGTGTGCTCCTTGGACGTGAACGCGTTGAGCTCGCCGCCGACTCCGTCCATCACCTGCGCGATGTCCAGAGCCGTACGGGTGGGGGTGGCCTTGAACAGCAGGTGCTCGAGGAAGTGCGCGGCACCGGCGACGGTCCGGCCCTCGTCGCGCGAACCGACGGCGACCCAGACGCCGACCGAGGCGGACCGCACGCCGGGAACGAACTCCGTGACGACTCGGACGCCGCCCGGCAACACCGTGCGGCGGACGCCGGACGGTTCGGGTGTACGCACACGGCGGCGCGGCCGGGAGCCCGAGAGCTCCGCAGACCGCGCCGCCGCGTTCGTGTACTTCTTACTCAGCGCTGACCTCGTCGGAGGTGGCGACCTGATCGTCGGCCGGCGCGGCGGCTGCCGCGTCGTCCTCGACCGGGACGAGGCTGATCTTGCCGCGGTTGTCGATGTCGGCGATCTCCACGCGGAGCTTCGATCCGACGCTGACGACGTCCTCGACCTTGTTGATGCGCTTGCCGCTGCCCAGCTTGGAGATGTGCACCAGGCCGTCACGACCGGGGAGCAGCGAGACGAACGCGCCGAATGCCGTGGTCTTGACGACGGTTCCGAGGAACCGCTCGCCGACCTTGGGCAGCTGCGGGTTCGCGATGGCGTTGATCATGTCGATCGCGGCCTGTGCGGACGGGCCGTCCGCAGCACCGACGTAGACGGTGCCGTCATCCTCGATCGAGATGTTGGCGCCGGTCTGCTCGGTGATCGAGTTGATCATCTTGCCCTTGGGCCCGATGACCTCGCCGATCTTGTCCACGGGGACCTTGATCGCGGTGACACGCGGTGCGTACGGGCTCATCTCGTCCGGCGCGTCGATGGCCTCGGCCATGACGTCGAGGATCGTGACGCGCGCGTCCTTGGCCTGCGACAGCGCACCGGCCAGAACCTGCGACGGGATGCCGTCGAGCTTCGTGTCCAGCTGCAGGGCGGTGACGAACTCGCGGGTGCCGGCGACCTTGAAGTCCATGTCGCCGAACGCGTCCTCCGCACCGAGAATATCGGTGAGGGCGACGTAGCGGGTCTCACCGTCGACCTGGTCGGAGACCAGACCCATGGCGATGCCGGCGACCGGTGCCTTCAGCGGCACACCGGCGTTGAGCATGCCCAGCGTCGACGCACAGACCGAGCCCATCGACGTGGAGCCGTTGGAGCTGAGCGCCTCCGAGACCTGACGGATGGCGTAGGGGAACTCCTCCTGGCTGGGGAGCACGGGGAGCAGCGCGCGCTCCGCGAGGGCTCCGTGGCCGATCTCGCGACGCTTCGGCGATCCGACGCGTCCGGTCTCGCCGGTGGAGTACGGCGGGAAGTTGTAGTGGTGCATGTAGCGCTTGCTGGTCTCGGGTCCGAGCGAGTCGATCTGCTGGGCCATCTTGACCATGTCGAGGGTGGTGACGCCCAGGATCTGGGTCTCGCCACGCTCGAACAACGCGCTGCCGTGGGCGCGCGGGATGACGGCGACCTCGGCGGAGAGCTCACGGATGTCCGTGATGCCGCGGCCGTCGATGCGGAACTGGTCCCGCAGGATGCGCTGACGCACGAGCTTCTTGGTCAGCGAGCGGAACGCTGCGCCGATCTCCTTCTCGCGGCCCTCGAACCGGTCGCCCACGCTGGTGAGGATCTGATTCTTGACCTCGTCGAGCTTGCTCTCGCGCTCGGTCTTGCCGGCGATGGTGAGTGCCTCGTTGAGCGGGATCTGAGCCGCACCCTCGACAGCCTCGAACACGTCGGACTGGTACGCGGGGAAGAGCGGGAAGTCGCCGGTGGGCTTGGCGGCCGCCGTGGCGAGCTGCTTCTGCGCCTCGCACAGCGATGCGATGAACGGCTTCGCTGCTTCGAGGCCCTCGGCCACGATGGCCTCGGTGGGCGCCTGCGCGCCGTCCTCGACGAGGGCGATGACCTTCTCGGTCGCCTCGGCCTCGACCATCATGATCGCGACGTCGGCGTCCGCACCGGTGCCCGAGACGACGCGGCCGGCGACGACCATGTTGAACACGGCCTTCTCGAGCTGCTCGTTGGTGGGGAACGCGACCCACTGCTTGTCGATCAGGGCGACACGGACGCCGCCGATGGGGCCGGAGAACGGCAGGCCCGCGAGCTGGGTGGACGCCGACGCGGCGTTGATGGCCACGACGTCGTACAGGTCCTTCGGATCGAGGCTCATCACGGTGATGACGACCTGGATCTCGTTGCGCAGTCCGTCGACGAACGTCGGACGCAGCGGCCGGTCGATCAGGCGACAGGTCAGGATGGCGTCGGTGCTGGGGCGTCCCTCACGACGGAAGAACGATCCGGGGATGCGGCCGGCGGCGTACATCCGCTCCTCGACGTCCACCGTGAGCGGGAAGAAGTCGAAGTGGTCCTTGGGGTGCTTCGAGGCGCTGGTGGCCGAGAGCAGCATGGTCTCGTCGTCCAGGTATGCGACGACGGCGCCGGCGGCCTGCTTGGCCAGCCGGCCGGTCTCGAAGCGGATGGTGCGGGTGCCGTACGACCCGTTGTCGATGACGGCGGTGGTCTCGAACACGCCCTCGTCGACCTCGGTGGCCGCTGCGGTGTTCGTGGTGGTCTCTGACATGGAAGTCTTCTCGTCCTCTCGTCTTCGCCGTGCCCACCCGGGCGCGCACTCGAACCCGGTGGTCCGGTGCGGCGTCCCCGAGTCGACGTGCGAGCGGAGGCGGCCCACGATCGAAGTCCCCCGGGCCGGGTCGCGCTCCGCGCGTCCGGAAACCGAGAGACCACTACCGAAGACCGACACCGCGACGTGTGTCGGGGACGAACGGCTGATGGTGCTCACCGCCGAGTCGGCGGCCTACCTGTGGTGCTGTGCACTCCCGGAGAGGGAGTACTGCTGTGACACTACCGGTCCACGACGAACGGCCGACGAGGAACAGCCGTGGGCTGCCTCGCCGGCGCGATCGCGTGAACCATGACGGAAATTATCGACGCAGTCCCAGACGCTCGATGAGCGAGCGGTACCGCGCGACATCGACCTTCTGCACGTACTTGAGCAGACGACGACGACGACCCACGAGCAGCAGCAGGCCGCGACGCGAGTGGTGATCGTGCTTGTGCACCTTGAGATGCTCGGTGAGATCCTGGATGCGCTTGGTGAGCATCGCCACCTGGGCTTCCGGCGATCCGGTGTCCGTCTCGTGGACGCCGTACTCGCCGAGGATCTGCTTCTTCTGTTCGGTGGTCAAAGCCACAGTGAAACTCCTGATGCAGTGCCGTCCGCGCGTGGATGGTGCCGCACCCGAGGGCGCGGTGTTGCAGCCGCCGCGGACCGCAGCGAACAACAGTCGTCCATCCTACCTCAGTGGCCGAGGCCCGAACGACACCTCTTCATTCAGGCGTCCAGGGCGGCGAGGATGTCGCGGGCACGGTCGACGTCGAGATCCATCTGCGCGATCAGCTCGTCCACCGAGGCGAAGGCCTCCATGCCGCGCAGACGCTCGACGAAGTCCACCGCGACGTGCTGCCCGTAGAGATCGGCGTCGCCGTCCAGGACGAACGCCTCCACCGTGCGGGTGCGTCCCGAGAACGTGGGATTGGTCCCCACCGACACCGCTGCGCGACAACGCTTTCCGGGAGTCACGGTACCCATGATCGGTCCGGGTCCGAGCACCGTGAACCACGACGCGTACACCCCGTCCGCCGGGATGGCGGCGTGCATGGGCGGCTTGACGTTGGCCGTGGGGTAGCCGATGGTGCGGCCACGGCCGTCACCGTGCACCACCACGCCCTCGACTCGGTGGGGTCGACCGAGCGCGTCGGCGGCGGCCGCGACGTCACCGGCGTCGACGCAGGCGCGAATGTAGGTGGAGGAGAACGTGACCGACTCCTCGGCCAGCAGAGTGACACCGTCGACCGCGAACCCGAACCGCGTGCCGGCGGACCGGAGCAGATCGACGTTGCCGGCGGCCTTCTTGCCGAACGTGAAGTTCTCCCCCACCACGACCTCGGCGGCGTGCAGCCGCTCGACGAGGATGTCGTGGATGTAGCGATCGGGGGTGAGCTTCATGAACTCCGGCGTGAAAGGCATGACGCAGAAGACGTCGATGCCCAGTTCCTCGGCCAGTTCGGCACGCCGGGTGAGGGTGGTCAGCTGGGCCGGGTGACTGCCCGGACGCACCACTTCCATCGGATGCGGATCGAAGGTCATGAGCACACTCGGCACTCCGCGTGCCGCCGCCGATGTCACGGCGCGGTCGATCAATTGGGCGTGGCCGCGGTGTACGCCGTCGAACACGCCGATCGTCAGAACACATCTGCCCCAGTCGGCCGGGACATCGTCGAGACCTCGCCATCTCTCCACGACCAGGAGCCTACGGGCCGACGATCGACCGGTCACGTCCGGCGCACCGACGGCTAAGCTGTCGGCGTGCCAGCCCCTGCCCTCTCCACCGTCGCGCAGGACTACCTCAAGGTCATCTGGACCGCGAGCGAGTACTCCGACGAGCCGGTGAGCACCAAGATGCTCGCCTCCCGGATGTGCGTCTCGCCGTCCACGGTCTCCGAGGCCGTACGCAAACTCGCCGATCAGGGCCTCGTCGACCACGCCCGCTACGGGTCCATCACACTCACCGAGGCCGGGCGGCGCGCCGCCATCGGCATGGTCCGCAGGCATCGGCTCATCGAGACCTGGCTGGTCGAGGAGATGGGCTACGGCTGGGACGAGGTGCACGACGAGGCCGAGGTGCTCGAACACGCGGTGTCGGACCTGCTCGTCGAGCGCATCGACGCCAAACTCGGTCGGCCGTCACGCGACCCGCACGGTGATCCCATCCCTACCATCGACGGCACCATTCCCGCGCCGCCGGCGGTACCGCTCAGCGATTTCGTCGCGGGCCAGAAGGGCCACGTCACCCGCATCTCCGACTCGGATCCGGACATGTTGCGGTACTTCGATTCCATCGGCATCACCCTCGACCTGTCGATCACGATGGTCGAGCGCCGCGACTTCGCCGGGACCGTGGCCGTGCAGGTGGCCGACACGGTACTCGACCTGGGTCATGTTGCCGCCGAGGCGATCTGGATGACCACGGACTGACGCCGGACCGCCCCGACGAACTCAGGGGCGCAGCGTGGCCGGCCGCACGACCATCACGGTGCTGGCCCGCTTGCCGCGTTCCTGCACCAGGGCGATGGTGTGGCCGTTCTCGTCCAGTGCCGCGTAGATGCCGGGCATCCCGATCGGGTCGAGCCAGCGTCCCTGGCTCAACGATTCGGCCTCGTCCGACGTGACCGTCCGGTGCGGGAACGCCGTGCGAGCGGCAGCGTCGATGTCGAGGCTCACGTGCGGGTCGTCCCGCACCTCGTCGAGAGTGCGGGCGTGCTCCAACGTGAACGGTCCGACCCGGGTGCGCCGCAACGCGGTCAGGTGGCCGCCGACGCCCAGGGACGCACCCAGGTCTCGCGCGAGCGCCCGCACGTAGGTCCCGGACGTGCACTCGACGTGGACGTCCAGATCGATCACGTCGCTCCCCCGGCGACGCTCCAGGACGTCGAAGCGGGAGACGGTGACCGTGCGCGGTTCGAGCACGACGTCCTCGCCCTCCCGAACGAGAGCGTGGGCGCGCTTGCCGTCCACCTTGATGGCGCTGACACTCGACGGGACCTGACTGATCTTCCCGGTCAGCGCGGCGACGGCCTCGTCGATCCCGGAGTCCGTCACCGCACTCGTGTCCGCCGTCGACACCGTCTCGCCCTCGGCGTCGTCGGTGGTGGTGGCGGCTCCGAGGCGGACGGTCGCGGTGTACTCCTTGGTGGTCAGCGAGAGCAGACCCAGCATCTTGGTCGCTCGCTCGACACCGAGCACCAGCACCCCCGTCGCCATGGGATCGAGCGTGCCGGCGTGTCCGATGCGGCGCGTCTTCAAGGCCTTGCGACAGGCGGAGACGACGTCGTGGCTGGTGACTCCGCCACTCTTGTCCACCACCAGAAGTCCGGCGCCGTCGAGTCCTGTGGGGGGTTTGGGGTGAGCTGGCACGAGGGAGAAGTCTGTCAGAAGATCGCGGGAAGGCCGGAGGCCGGCCGTCAGAAGACCGTGATCGCAGTGACGACGAGGCCGTCGGAGACGGCCCAGCGTCCGTCGAAGGAGGTGAGCGGTGCGCCGCTGGTGGTGTCGCCGGGGACCAGCAGCCGGGAGCGGAAGGTACCGGTGACGGTCGAGCGTCCCGCCGAGCCGGCATCGCGCTCGAAGGTGATGTGCGCGTCCTCGAATCCGAGCCACCGCCCGGTCAGCGGGTACCAGGCCTTGTACGTCGCCTCCTTCGCGCAGAACAGCAATTTGTCCCACTGCACCTCGTCGTCGGTGCGGGTGGCCAGGACCTCACGCTCGGCCTCGATGCTCACGGCTTTCAGCACGCCGTCCGGCAGCGGTTCGTGCGGTTCCGCGTCGATGCCCACCGAGCGGACCTGCAACGCGTAGCCCACGGCGGCGGCGCGATAGCCGTCGCAGTGCGTGAGCGAGCCGACGACGCCGCCCGGCCACACCGGCGATCCCATCTCGCCGCGCAGGATCGGACCGGGCTCGAGTCCGAGCCGGCCCATCGCGAGTCGGGCGCAGTGCCGCGCCGAGGTGAACTCGCGCTTGCGCTTGTCGACGGCCTTCTCCACGAGATGCGCCTCGCGGGGGTGCGGGGTGAGACCGGGCGGATCCTCGAACAGCTCCTCGGCGACGACGCCGCGCGCGAGCAGCCCGCCGAGCAGGGAGGTCTCTCGTGCCGTCGTCACAGTCGCTTCTCCGCTCGCATCTTCTCCACTTCCGCTTCCATCTCCGGCGTGACCGTGAAGTGGCCGCCGAACTTGTTCAACGATCCCGGCGGGTACTCGGGGACCGGAAGGATCTGTCGCAGCACCTGATCCGGGAGTCCGCGGCGTTTCCACTCGCGCGGGTAGCCCACCGACACCTCCTCGAATCGGACGCCGTCGTAGTACGTCGTCCGTGGGATGTGGAGGTGGCCGTAGACCGCACACAGGGCGTTGTAGCGGGTGTGCCAGTCCTTGGTCGCCGTGGTTCCGCACCAGAGGGCGAACTCGGGATAGAACAGCACCTCGGTGGGCTGCCGCACCAGCGGCCAGTGGTTGATCAGCACCGTCGGGATCGAGGTGTCCACCTCGGCCAACCGCTTCTCGGTGATCGCCAGCCGCGCCGCGCACCACGCGTCGAGGGATGCGTAGGGCGTCGGGGTGATGAGGAACTCGTCGGTGGCCACCACGTTGCGGCTGCGCGCCAGGGCCAGACCGTCGAGCTTGTTCGTGGTGCCCGCGGGCAGGAAAGAGTAGTCGTACAACACGAACATCGGCACCAGCGTGACAGGGCCCACATATCCCGACCGGCCTCCGGCCTGCCCGACCTCCCCCTCCCACACGGGGAACGGGTCCTCGGGCGTCAGCACACCCAGTTCCCGGCACATCGTGACCAGGTAGTCGTAGCGCGCCTCACCGTGCATCTGTACCGGGTCCTTGACCGTGGTCCACAGCTCGTGGTTTCCCGGCACCCAGATCACGGTGTCGAACTTCGACCTCAGCTCGGCGAGCGCCCAGCGAATGTCGTCCGTCTTCTCCGACACGTCTCCGGCGACGATCAGCCAGTCCTCGGGGCTCTCCGGTTCGATGGCCTCGGTGACGGGCCGGTTGCCCTTGTGACCGACGTGGATGTCGCTGACGGCCCACAACTTGGCTGGCACACTCACGACCCTTCTGCGGTTGATGTTCGGCTCCCGACGGTATCGGTCCCCGTTCTGATCCAGGCGCCCGACGCGGTCCGCCAGACCACGGAGACCGCTCTCAGGCTGACGAACACCATCAGGCCCACCCAGATTCCCGGCAACCCCCAGTCGAGGATCGCCGCGAGCCAGATCAGCGGTAGGAATCCGACGACGGCGCTCGCGAGAGTCGCGTTCCGCAGGAAGACGGCATCCCCGGCCCCGAGCAGCACACCGTCGAGGGCGAACACGACGCCGGCGACGGGGATCAGCGCGACGAACAACCACCAGATGCCGTCGATGCTCGTCAGGGTCGACGAGTCGGACGTGAAGAGCGGCGGGATCACGGCGTGGGTGGCGGCGAACAGTCCTGCGAGCACCACGGCGAAACCGACGGACCACGCGGTCACCCGCGAGGCGAGCATCGACGCGGCGCGGCCACGGCCCGCTCCCAACGCGGCGCCGACCAGGGACTGTGCGGCGATGGCCAACGAGTCCAGCATCAACGCGACGAGATTCCACAACTGCAGAACCACCTGATGGGCCCCGACCGCACCGGCACCGAAGCGGGACGCCACGGTCACCGCGGACAGGAAGCAGGCCTGGAAGGCGAACGAGCGGAGCACGAGGTCCCGGCCGAGGACGAGCTGGCGGCGGATGATCGCGAGATCCGGCCGGAGCGAGCAGGTCCGCGGCCCGCGCATCAGGGCGGAGACGAACAGCGTCGCGGCGACGGCCTGGCCGATGACGTTGGCCACGGCGGATCCGACGAGGCCGAGGGCCGGAACGCCGATCAGACCGTGCACGAGGACGGGACACAGCACGGCCGACAGTGCGAGCCCCGCCACCACGTACCGCAACGGCCGCACGGTGTCCTGCACGCCGCGCATCCACCCGTTCCCGGCGAGCGTGACGAGGATCAACGGGGTGCCGAGCACGCCGACCCGGAGCCACGTGGTGGCCTCGGCGGTGATGTCTCCCCCACCGCCCAGCACCGACAGGATCGGATTCGCGAAGAGCTGGACCACCAGGATCAGCAGGAGGCCCAGCACCACTGCGAGCCACGTGGCCTGGACGCCCTCGTTGCGGGCGTCGTCGTCCCGGCCCGCACCGTGCAGCCGTGCCGCGCGCGCGGTCGTCCCGTACGAGAGGAACGTCAGCTGCGTACTCACCTGGGCGAGAACGAGGCCACCGACGGCCAGACCCGCGAGTGGGAGCGCACCGAGTCGACCCACCACCGCGGAGTCGAAGAGCAGGTACAGCGGCTCGGCCACCAGGACGCCGAGTGCAGGGAACGCGAGGCCGAACAGGGTGCGAGCGGACACCCGCCCGTCCACGGCGGAGCGATCGGTCACCCGAGCGCGGCGACCAGGGCGTCGACGTCGTCCTCGATCGGGCCCGTCGCGGTGTAGCCGGCGGAGAACTTGTGGCCGCCCCCTCCCAGCGCGGACGCCACGACGGAGACGTCGACACTGCTCTTCGCGCGCAACGACACGGCCCAGCCCGCCTCGTTCTGCTTGAACACGGCGGCCACCTCGGCCTCCGCGGTGGTGCGCACGATGTCCACGACGCTCTCGATCTCCTCGGGACGCAGTCCGCGAGAGTCCTCGAGCCGCACGATCGCGTAGACGAGCCCTCGCGAGCCGGCCGCGTCCGGCACCAGGCGCGCCGAGCCGAGGACGGCGCCCAGCATCGGCAGCCAGGCGAAGGGGTGGGTGTCGAGCAGGCGGCGCGAGATGGCGGCGCCGTCGATCCCGGTCGCGAGAAGTCGCTCGGCCAGCAGGTGGGAGCCCGGCCGGACCCAGCGGAACGATCCGGTGTCGGTCACGAGGCCGGCGAACAGGCAGTGCGCGAGGTCCCGGTCGATCTCGACGCCCCACTCGTCGAACAGCACGGCGACCACCGCTGTGGTGGACTCCGCACTCGCATCGATCACGTGATGCGTGCCGTAGAAGGTGTTGGACCGGTGATGGTCGACGACCAGGGACACGGCGCCGTCCAACCGGTCACCCAGTGACCCGAGCCTGCCTCGACTGCCGGCGTCCACGGTGACCACCAGGTCCGCGTCCGTCGGGACCTCGGCGGGCGGCACCAGGAACTCCGCTCCCGGCAGACCGATCATCGACTCGGGCAACGAGGCGGGCGCCGCGAAGGACACGGTCGGCCGCGCGCCGCGTCGCGAGAGCGCGACGGCCAGGGCGAGCGCACTGCCGATGGTGTCGGCGTCGGGTTGCACGTGGCACAGCAGAGTCACCGTCCGGGCGTCCTCGAGAAGACGGACGGCTTTCTGCATGTCTGCGCGCAGCGTGTCGGTCACCGGGGTCTCAGAGCTCGTCGGTGTCGCTTCGAGGCACCTTGTACGGATCCGGATCACCGGCGGGCTGCGCCCCCGCAGCGGCCTGAGCCACCTTGTCGTCGATCTGGCGGGCACGCTCGAGCAGTTCCTCCATGTGGCGCGCGGTGTCGGGCACCGTGTCCGCACGGAAGGTCAGCGTCGGGGTGAAGCGCACGCCGGTACCGGCACCGACCTTGGTGCGCAGAGCGCCCTTGGCCTTCTCCAGACCCAGAGCGGCAGCCTGGAAATCGGGCTCGGCGTCGAGCGTCTCGCCGCGCACGGTGTAGTAGACGGTGGCGTCGTGCAGGTCCGGGGTCACCTTGGTGTCGGTGACCGTCACGAACGACAGCCGCGGATCCTTGATCTCGTGATCGATGGCCGTCGCGACGATCGCACCGATGCGCTTGGCCAGTTTACGAGCGCGGGCTTGGTCCACCACGATGCGTCTCCTTCGTCCATCAGTCCTCTGGCCCGAACACTCGGCGCCGAACTGCGAGTAGTTGTAGTTCCGGCCTCTCGGCCACGTGTCGCTCGCACGAGTCGAGTACCTCGTGCAGGTGGGCGACGTCCCCGGTGGCGATGGCGACACCCACCATCGAACGACGGTAACGCTCCTGTTCCCCGGTCTCGGCGGCCGACACACCGAAGCGCTGCAGGGCAGCGACGACGGGCTTGATCACCGAACGTTTCTCCTTCAGCGAATGTACGTCGCCGAGCAGGATGTCGAGTTCGAGAGCACCGAGAAACACGAGCACCTCATCGATAGCAGGGTCGGACACCGTCTTCGACGAACGGGTGTGGCCCGCGGACATGCCGCGGGCCACACCTGTACGTTCTCGTCGATCAGTCGCGCGGCTTCTCCCGAAGCTCGTACGCCTCCACGACGTCTCCGACCTTGATGTCGGAGTACGTCACCGTCAGACCACACTCGTAGCCCTCGCGGACCTCGGTGGCGTCCTCCTTCTCGCGCCGGAGCGACGAGATGGTGACGAGCTCGGCGACCACGTTGTTGTCACGCAGCAGTCGAGCCTTCGCGTTGCGGCGCACCAGACCCGAGGTGACGAGGCAACCGGCGATGTTTCCGACCTTCGAGGAACGGAACAGCGCGCGGATCTCGGCCTGGCCCAGCGTGACCTCTTCGTAGACCGGCTTGAGCAGACCCTTGAGGGCCTTCTCGATCTCGTCGATCGCCTGGTAGATCACCGAGTAGTACCGGATGTCCACGCCCTCGCGGTTCGCCAGCTCCGTCGCCTTGCCCTCGGCACGGACGTTGAAGCCGATGATGATCGCGTTGGACGCCGACGCCAGGTTGACGTTGGTCTCGGTGACACCACCCACGCCGCGGTCGATGACGCGCAGTTCGACCTCGTCGTCGATCGCGATACCGACGAGCGCCTCCTCCAAGGCCTCCACGGTGCCGGAGTTGTCGCCCTTCAGGATCAGGTTGAGCTGCGACGTCTCCTTCAGTGCGGCATCGAGATCGTCGAGGCTGATCCGCTTGCGCGACTTCGCTGCCAGCGCGTTGCGCTTGCGAGCGTTGCGGCGGTCCGCGATCTGACGGGCGATCCGGTCCTCGTCGACGACGAGCAGGTTGTCACCGGCACCCGGCACCGACGTGAAGCCGATGACCTGGACGGGACGCGACGGGAGCGCCTCGATGACGTCCTCGCCGTGCTCGTCGACCATGCGACGGACGCGACCGTAGGCATCGCCGGCGACGATCGAGTCACCGACACGTAGGGTTCCGCGAGCGATGAGCACGGTGGCCACCGGTCCGCGACCACGGTCGAGATGTGCCTCGATGGCGACACCCTGTGCGTCCATGTCCGGGTTGGCGCGCAGATCGAGCGCCGCGTCGGCCGTCAACAGCACTGCCTCGAGAAGGGCATCGATGTTGGTGCCCTGCTTGGCCGAGATGTCGACGAACATCGTGTCGCCGCCGTACTCCTCGGCGATGAGGCCGTACTCGGTCAGCTGCTGCCGGATCTTGTCCGGGTTCGCGCCTTCCTTGTCGATCTTGTTGACCGCGACCACGATCGGCACGTCTGCTGCCTGGGCGTGGTTGATCGCCTCCACCGTCTGCGGCATGACGCCGTCGTCGGCCGCGACCACGAGGATCGCGAGGTCGGTGGCCTTGGCACCACGGGCACGCATGGCCGTGAAGGCCTCGTGCCCGGGGGTGTCGATGAAGGTGACCAGACGCTCGTTGCCCTCGAGCTCGGTGAGGACCTGGTAGGCACCGATGTGCTGCGTGATGCCACCGGCCTCGCCCTCACGCACGGTGGCGTTACGGATCGAGTCCAGCAGTCGCGTCTTGCCGTGGTCGACGTGACCCATGACGGTGACCACGGGGGGACGCTGCTCGAGCTCGTCCTCGCCGCCCTCGTCCTCGCCGTAGGTGAGGTCGAACGAGTTCAGCAGTTCGCGGTCCTCGTCCTCCGGGCTCACGACCTGGACGACGTAGTTCATCTCGCCGCCGAGCAGTTCCAGCGTCTCGTCGTTGACCGACTGAGTCGCCGTCACCATCTCGCCGAGGTTGAACAGCGCCTGCACGAGTGCAGCCGGGTTCGCGTCGATCTTGTCCGCGAAGTCGGACAGCGATGCGCCGCGAGCGAGACGGATCGTCTCACCGTTGCCACGGGGCAACCGCACGCCACCGACTGCGGGAGCCTGCATGGATTCGTACTCGGCGCGCTTCGCCCGCTTCGACTTGCGGCCACGACGGACCGCGCCGCCGGGACGACCGAACGCGCCTGCCGCGGCACCGCGCTGGCCGGGACGGCCACCGCCACCGGGACGACCACGGAAGCCGCCACCGGCAGGTGCGCCGGCACCGGGAGCGCCGGGTGCACCGCCGCCGCCACCGCGGTAACCGCCGCCGCCACCGGCACCGCCGGGACGACCGCCCGGTGCGCCGCCGGGACGACCCGGACGACCGCCGGCTGCGGGAGCCGGACGAGCCGAGCGGCTCGGCATGGCACCCGGGTTCGGGCGAGGAGGCATCGATCCGGGATTGGGACGGGGTCCGCCGGGGCGAGGTCCACCCTGACCTGCGGGGGGACGACCTGCTCCACCCTGAGCGGGTGCGCCGCCGGCCGGACGAGGTCCACCCTGGCCCGGAGCCGGACGCGGGGCGCCGGGTCGAGGACCGGCCTGTCCCGGAGCGGGACGCGGCGCGGGGCGCTCGACGGGTGCGGACGAGTAGGGATTGTTGCCGACGCGCGGTGCCTTCGGTCCCGGCTTGGGGCCGGGAGCAGCGGGCGCTGTGGGCGCCGACGCTGCCGGTGCCTCGGGGGCGGGTGCCGCCGGAGCAGCCGGTGCCGCGGGAGCGGCAGGTGCTGCGGGTGTCGGAGCCGGGGCAGCGGGTGCCGGGGCGGCGGGAGCCGACGGGGCCGGAGCCTGCGCGGCGGGCGCCTCGGGTGCTGCTGCGGCCGGTGCCTCGGGGGCCGCCGGAGCCGGCTTCGGACCGGGGCGGGGGCCGCCCGGCTTCGGGCCTGCGCCGTTTCCGGACGGACGGGCGCCGGTCGACGGTGCCGCGTCGCCGGACGCGGACGGGTAAGACTCACGGAGACGTCGCGCGACCGGTGCTTCCACGGTCGACGACGCCGACTTCACGAACTCGCCCTGCTCTTTCAGCCGAGCGAGTAGATCCTTGCTGGTGACACCGAGTTCTTTAGCCAACTCGTGCACGCGGGCCTTGCCTGCCACTGCTCTCCTCACTGAGAGGTCGAGCGCGGCTCCTATGGCAGGCGCCCGCACGACCTCGGGTTATCTCGAAACGATGTTCATCGTCGGTGCTTCACGGTGTGCTCATGAATTCGTGTACCTGTTCTCCTCGTGGCGCGGCGAGGTGCCGCGACCGTTCGGCCGGTCGATCGGGTGTGGTCCACACCGTCACGGTGCGAACTCTCGGGCAAGCGCGGACAGGTCCAGCGGACCGGTCACGCGCAAGGCACGCCCGAAGGCTCGACGTCGCTCCGCCTGCTGCAGACAAGTCGCGTCGGGATGCAACCATGCACCCCGGCCGGGCAGTCTGCGGCGATGATCGACCACGGCACCGACCGTGCCGGTGTCGGAGACGCCGGCGACGATCCGCACCAAGGCGGAAGGCGACTCGCGCTGTCTGCATCCTACGCACGTACGCACCGGTCCAGCTGGTGCGGACGCGGTGTCGTCGGACAACGCGTGTCGAGCCGTGTCACAGTCTAACGCGGATTCGGTCCGGTTCGGAACGTCGCCCGCTCGCGCGCGCCGACTCAGTGATCGTCCTCGGTCGGCGCGGCGTCGCTCCGGATGTCGATACGCCACCCGGTCAGGCGCGCGGCGAGCCGCGCGTTCTGACCTTCCTTGCCGATCGCGAGCGACAACTGGTAGTCGGGCACCACCACACGAGCGGCGCGGGCAGCCGCGTCGACGACCGTGACAGAGACAACCTTCGACGGTGACAACGCATTCCCGACGAACACGGCGGGATCGTCGTCGTAGTCGATGATGTCGATCTTCTCGCCGGCCAGCTCGCTCATGACGTTGCGGACACGCTGGCCCATCGGACCGATGCACGCGCCCTTGGCGTTGAGGCCGGACACCGACGTCCGCACGGCGATCTTCGACCGGTGTCCCGCCTCGCGGGCCACCGACACGATCTCCACGGACTCGTCCGCGATCTCCGGCACCTCGAGCGCGAACACCTTGCGGACCAGGTTGGGGTGCGTCCGGGACAGGGTGACCTGCGGGCCGCGAGTGCCGCGGGTGACGCCCACGACGTAGCACTTGATCCGGTCGCCGTGCTCGTACGTCTCACCGGGCACCTGCTCCGCCGGCGGGATGGTCGCGTCCACGCCCTCGGAGTCGCTGCCGATCCGCACCACGACCGTGCCGCGTGCGTTCAGCCGTGCGTCGGCCTGGATGACACCGCCGACGATCTCGCCCTCGTGCGTCGAGTACTCACCGAACGACTTCTCGTTCTCGGCGTCTCGGAGTCGCTGCAGGATGACCTGACGCGCGGTGGTCGCGGCGATGCGACCGAACCCTTCGGGGGTGTCGTCCCACTCGGAGACGAAGTTCCCGTTCTCGTCGGTCTCGCGTGCCATGACGCGGACCTCGCCACTCTTGCGATTCACGTCGATGTAGGCGTCGGACCGGTGACCGGCCGTGTGCTTGTACGCGGTGAGCAGCGCACTCTGCAGCGTCTCGATCACCGCGTCGATGGTGATGCCCTTCTCCGCCTCGATCGCGCGGAGGGCAGTCATGTCGATGTTCACGTCGTTATCGGCTTTCGTCGTCTGTGTCGTCGTCTTCGTCACCGGAGACGGGCTCCTCCGGCGGGTTCAGCGGATCGAAGCGTCCGGGCGTGACGCCGCCCGCCATCTCGAGCTCCGCAGGATTGGGCTTCTTGAACTCCACCTGCACGGTGGCCGACGTGACCGCGTCGAGCGGCACGGTGCGCAGCGTCGGACCGGTGCGCGAGCGGAGAACGAGATCCAGTTCGGTCGTACCGCCCTCCCAGGTCCTGAGCTCCCCGACGCGGGCGTCGATCGTCTCGTCCCCGAGCACGACGGTGACCATCCGGCCGCGAGCACGACGCCAGTGGCGAGGCTCGGTCAGGGGTCGGTCGACACCGGGCGTGGTCACCTCGAGGTTGTACGCGGTGTCCCCGAATTCGGTTGCCGCGTCCAGGATGTCGGAGATCTCGTGGCTCAGCCGAGCGAGCGCGTCGAGCTCGAATCCGGAATCCCGATCGACGATCACCTTGACGACGCTGTGGGCACCGGCCTTCGACACGGTGACGTCCTCGAGATCGAGATCGCCGTCGGTGAACCCCGGGCCCGCCACGTGTGCGGAGAGGAGTGCGACGACCCTCTCCCTGGATGGAACCGGCATCGCTCGACCACTCCTCGCTGAAGTTGTACAGCTCGCCACCGGCGAACTGGGAAGGGACCACGATACCGCGACCGGGGCGCGTCTCCCGACACGCTGCGTCGTCGCGCCGAGAGTGCTCGTGTCCGGCGCGGGGACGGTGTCCGTGTCTGGCACGATGACCGGGTGCCACCGACAGTTCCGCACCGACCGGTCTTCCTGCACGGCCGCAGTCTCCCGACGCTCTCGCGGCGCACGATGTTGCGCGGTGCGGCGGCAGTGGTCGCAGGCACGACGATCCTCGCCTCGACGGTCGCGTGCTCGGACGGTACGCAGGACGACGAGGCGGCGCAGCCCGATCCGCTCGCGGCTCATGCCGCCCGGGCCCGCCGCGACGCGGCCGCCGCGGCGGCGGCGATCGCGCAGAACCCGGCGGCGGTCGACACTCTCACCGTGATCGCCGATCAGCGGACCGCCCACGCCGACGCACTCGACACCGAGATCGCACGTCTCACTCCCCCGCCCACGGTGTCCGGGACCGCCACTGCGGCGACCGGCACTGCCGAGCCGGTGTCGGCTCCGGCTCTCATCGACTTGTCCACGGCGCTGTCGGACGCGGGCCGCAGCGCAGCCGACGACGCGCGTGCGCTGTCCGGTTACCGAGCGGGCCTGCTCGGGTCGATCAGTGCCGCGTGCACGCTGGCGTCCGCGGCGGTGGCCGGATGAGTGATCTCGGCCCGGAGCAGCAGGCCCTCGTGGACGCGCTGAACGTGGAGTTCGCCGCCGTCTTCGCGTACGGCGTCATCGCGGCGTTCTCGAACCCCACCCGCGATCCGATGGTCGCGCAGTACGCCGCCGACCACCGAGCGCGGCGCGACGGCACGATCGACGCCCTGACCGCGGCCAGCGTCACCGCACCGGAGCCCGCGGCCGGGTACACGGTGCCGTTCCCGGTGACCGACGCGGTGGCGGCGGCACGGCTCGCGGCGCAGGTCGAGGACGACGCCGCAGTCGCCTGGCGGTCGGTCGTCGAACGGGCCCAGTCCGGGCACACCCGCGACATCGGCATCGTGGCCCTCACGGACTCCGCTCGGCGTGCCTCGGCGTGGAAGGCGATCCTCGGCATCTTCCCGTCGACGGTGGCCTTTCCCGGCACTCCGGCGACCTGACTCCTCCGCCGGTCGGGACCTCGACTCAGGGCTGATCGGTCACGGCGGCGACGATCACCGCGGTGCCCGCGGTCCACGACGCCGCGGCGAGCCGTGGGTGACCGTCGACCATGTCCTGCACCGCCGTCCACGTCGCCCCGTCGGCGTCACCGGTGACCACCACGGCGGTCCCGGGTCGACCGAGCACCAGCGCCCACTCGAGGTACTGCACGGCCTCGGCCGCACCGGCCCTCGAGACGTCGGCGGACACCACACCGAAGGTCGTGTCGTCGTCCGTGCGGAGCTGCGGCAACGATCCGGCGGGATCGCCGGCGACGATCTCCACCCGGCCTCGTGCCGCCTCCGCGTCGGCCCGGACGGCCGCGACACTCTCGTCCGCGGCGAGCACCACGACGGATCCGCGCTCGCCGACCGCGTCGGCCGCGAGAGCGGCCGAGCGCCCGTGTGTCGGCGCGATCAGCAGGACTCGGCGAGCGTCGACGAGCCGGGTCAGGACGGCAGGGAGAGACTCGCTCGACGACGAGGTGCTCACACGGGTCGCCCGACCGCGCGCAGGACCTCCCGGCCCGCCGACTCGGCCGGAACGTCGCGAGCCTCACCGGTGAAGCGATCCTTCAGCTCGACGGTGCCGTCCGCCCAGCCGCGACCGAGGACGACGACGAGCGGCACACCGATCAGCTCGGAGTCCTTGAACTTCACACCGGGAGACACCTTGGGACGGTCGTCCAGGACGACCTCGAGTCCGTGCGCGTCGAGTTCGACGGCGAGCGCCTCGGCACCCTCGCGCGCGCCCACGTCCTTGTTGGCGATGACGATGTGCACGTCGGCGGGTGCGACGGACGCGGGCCACCGCAGACCCTTGTCGTCGTGCATCTGCTCGGCGATGACAGCCACCAGGCGGGACACGCCGACGCCGTACGAGCCCTGGAGCAGGCGGGTGGGCTTGCCGTTCTCGCCGAGGACGTCGACCGCGAAGGCGTCGGTGTACTTGGTACCGAGCTGGAAGATGTGGCCGATCTCGATGCCGCGAGCGGACACCAGTGCGCCGCGGCCGTCCGGAGAGGGATCACCGTCGCGCACCTCGGCGGCCTCGATGGTGCCGTCCGCGACGAAATCGCGGCCCGCGACCAGATCGACGACGTGCTTGCCCTTCTCGTTCGCGCCGGTGATCCACGCCGTACCGTCGACGACGCGAGGGTCGACGAGGTAACGCACGTCGTTGTCCTGCAAGGCCTTCGGTCCGATGTACCCCTTGACGAGGAACGGATTGGCGGCGAAGTCCGCGTCGCCCAGCATGACGAACTCGGCAGGGGCGAGGGAGGCCTCGAGGCGCTTCTCGTCCACGTCACGATCACCGGGAACGCCAATGGCGAGCAGTTCCCACTCACCGCCGGGGATGCGTGTCTTGAGCAGCACGTTCTTGAGCGTGTCCGCCGCGGTGACCGTGCGGCCGAGATCCGCACCGTTCGCCCAGTCGACGAGCGTCGCGATGGTCGGGGTGTCGCCGGTCTCGTGCACCGTCGGTTGCGGCAGGCCCTCGAGGGGGATCGACGGCGGAGCCGGCGTCGTGACGGCCTCGACGTTCGCGGCGTACCCGGACTCGACACACCGCACGTAGGTGTCCTCGCCGACGACCGATTCCGCGAGGAATTCCTCGGACGCGCTCCCGCCCATCGCACCGGACGTGGCCGCGACGATGACATAGCTGACACCGAGGCGCTCGAAGATTCGCTGGTACGCCTCGCGGTGGGCCTCGTAGGAGGTCTTCAGACCCGCCTCGTCCAGATCGAACGAGTACGAGTCCTTCATGACGAACTCACGGCCGCGCAGAATGCCGGCCCGCGGACGCTCCTCGTCGCGGTACTTGGTCTGGATCTGGTACAGCGTGACCGGCAGGTCCTTGTAGGAGCTGTACTCCCCCTTGACCGTCAGCGCGAAGAGCTCCTCGTGCGTCGGCCCGAGCAGCATGTCGACGCCCTTGCGATCCTTGAGCCGGAACAGCCCGTCGCCGTACTCGGTCCAGCGGTTGGTCACCTCGTACGGTTCGCGCGGCAGCAGCGCCGGCAGCGAGATCTCCTGGCCACCGATCGCGTTCATCTCCTCGCGCACCACCTGCTCGACGCGGCGCAGCACCCGGAGCCCGAGCGGCAGCCACGAGTACACACCGGGAGCGATGCGGCGGACGTAGCCGGCGCGCACCAGGAGCTTGTGGCTCGGTACCTCGGCATCGGCGGGATCGTCGCGGAGCGTGCGCAGGAACAGGTGGGACAGACGGGTGATCACAGGCGCACAGCCTAGTCCGTGGGTGTGTCGGTACCGTTCCTGCCGTGCTCGTTCTTCTGCCACCGTCCGAAACCAAGTCCGCGGGCGGCCGCGGTGATCCGCTCGATCTCGACCGGCTGTGGCTTCCGCAGCTCACCGACGTCCGATCGACGCTGGTGAACGCTCTCGTGTCGCTCGCCGACGATCCCGCGGCCTCCCGCACGGCCCTGGGACTCTCGCCGAAGCAGGACGACGAGATCGAGCGCAATGCGGCCCTGACGGTCTCGGCGACGAGACCGGCTCTCGAGCGCTACACCGGAGTGTTGTTCGACGCGTTGGACGCGGCATCGTTCACCCGGGCGCAGAAGGCCAAGGCTCGGCAGCGCCTCGCGATCGGGTCCGCCCTCTTCGGTGCGGTGCGAGCGGACGATCCGGTTCCGGCGTACCGGCTCTCGGGCGGGTCCGCACTGCCCGGGCTCCCCACGCTCCGCGCCCTGTGGAAGCCGGTGCTGCCCGCGGCGGTCACCGCCGCGGCCGACGGTCTCGTCGTCGATCTGCGCTCGGGAATCTACCGCGACCTGGGCCCCATACCCGGCGCGGTCACCGCCACCGTGCTCACCGAGCAACCCGACGGATCCCGCACCGTCGTCAGCCATTTCAACAAGCATCACAAGGGACTGCTGGCACGGGCGCTGACCGTCACCCGCGCGGAACCCACGAGCGCACGGGCCGTCGCCGCGGTCGCCGTCCGTGCAGGACTCCGAGCCGAGGTCGCATCGCCGACCGAGGTGATCGTGCTGACCGAATGAACCCGGTCCCGGAACTGCTGCAGCGCGGCGCCGATGCCGCCGTCGGTCGCACCGCCTCGCAACGCGTGGTGGACGACGTCGCGGACCAGTTGGTCGCCTGCACCGACGCGGATCCCCTCGCTCAGGGGTCCGTCACGCTCCTGTCCACGATCACGGCGCTGTACGAGGAGGGGTGGCAACCGCTCGACCTGCTGCACGTCGTCCGCCGCCACTGCACCGCCGAGGTCACCGGACTCGCCGCGGCGGCCCTCCTGCACGAGGCCGAACTCTCCGACGCCACCTCGCGCGCACCCGAGAGCTGGGTGCGCCAGGTCGAGGCGATCCGGGCGCTGCGCCCGGACGTCGAGTCGCCCGTCGACGCGTCTCCGAGTCTGCTCGCCGCGCGTCTGCGCCTCGGCGGTGCGTCCGACTACATCGCCGTCAGTGACCAGTGGATCGCCGTGCTCACGCTGCTCGGGCGGTGGCAGAGCCTGCCCCGACTCACCCGGATCGGCGCGCTGCCGTCGCAGTGGCCGTCGGCCCGGACCGCACACCTGCTGCCGCCCGACACCGTCGTCGGGTCCGGCATGCTCGGGCGCATCAGGGGGCTTCTCGCCAAGGCGGACTCGACCGAGTTCGAGGAGGAGGCCGATGCGTTCACCGCGAAGGCGCAGGAACTGATGACGAAGTACTCCGTCGACACCCTCGTGCTCGCCGAGGGCCGGACCGACGTCGTGAGCAGGCGTGTGCACGTCGACAATCCGCACGCGGATGCGCGTGCCCAATTGCTGCACGTGGTGGCGACGGTCAACCGCACCCGGGTGGTCTGGGACACCGATCACGCCCTCGCGACGGTGGTGGGTGCACCCGTCGACGTGGAGCAGACCGAGATGCTCTTCACCTCCCTCTCGGTGCAGGCGGCGCGCGCTCTGGCTCGCGCTCCCCGACCGGCTCGGCGGAAGAAGGCGGCATCCGGGTTCGACACCGCGTTCCTGTGGGCCTACGCCGTGCGGCTGGGTGAACGCCTCGCCGAGTCGGACGCGCTGGCCCTCGAGGAGGCGAGTCGACGGTCCGGCGATCTGCTGCCGATGCTGGCGACGCAGACGGTGGCCGTCGAGGCAGAGGTCGAGCGACTGTTCCCGGCCACCCGGTCGGTCCGTGGACCCCGGCTGGACCTCGCGGGATGGGAGTCCGGGCGCGCGGCGGCGAACGAGGCGGACCTGCCCGCCGACCGTCAGCGGTGAACCGCGTCCTGGGCTGCCTTGGCCTGGGCGACGTCGGCCGCGCTGTAGCGGATGAACAACGCCGAGACGGCGGCGACCGCGGCGAGAACGGCGCAGCCGAGAAGAGCGAACGTGTAGCCCTCTCCCAACGCGACGATCTCCGGCCGGGTCATGTCGACGGCCGAGCCCGTCCGACCGCCCAGTGAGAGCGTCTTCGACGCCGCCATCGCGCTGACCACAGCGAGGCCGAGTGGGCCACCCAGGTTCTGCGCGACGAGCGAGATGGCGGTGAGTGGCCCGATGTTCTTCTGGTCGACGTTGGCGATCGCGCAGAGCGGGAGGGCGATGACCGCCAGTCCGACGCCGAAACCGATGCCGCCGATGGGGAGGAACAGGTTCTTCCAGTACGTCGACTCCACCGTGATGGTCGACGCGAAGATCAGGTACCCGACGGTGAGGACCGCGCCGGTCGCGATGATCCAGCGTGGTGCGACCCGCGGCGCCAGCCACGACGACGCGACGGCGGCGAGCGCCATGCCGCCACCGAACGGGATGAACGAGATGCCGGCGCGCAGCGGGCTGTAGTCCAACACGTCCTGGACGAACACCGCGACGATCACGGTCATCGCGAACAGGGCGCCGCCGGAGAAGAAGATGGCGACGAAGGTGGCGACGCGGTCCCGGTCGCGGAAGAGTTCGAAGGGCAGCAGTGGGTTCCTGGCGCGCCGCTCGACGGTGAGGAACGCGAGCAGCAGGAACAGACCGACGACGATCGCGGTGAGGGTGACGACGTCCGTCCAGCCTCGTTCCGGACCCTCGACGATGCCGAACACGACACCGGTGGATCCGAGCGTCGCGAGGATCGCCCCCGGCACGTCGAGGGGTGCCCGTTCGCCGGCCGTCTCGGTGAGCGCGCGCCATCCCAGGGCCAGGATCGCGAGACCGATCGGCACGTTGATGAGGAAGATCCACCGCCACGAGACCTCGGTGAGCGCGCCGCCGATGATGAGACCGGAGAAGGAGCCGACACCGGTCATGGCCGCGTAGATGGCGATGGCCTGATTGCGGACGGGCCCCGGCGCGAACGTGGTGGCCACCAGTGCGAACGCCGTGGGCGACGCGACCGCGGCGCCGGCGCCTTGGATCACGCGGGCCAGCACCAGCATCGCCTCGTTCTGCGCGAGTCCGCAGGCCGCGGACGCCACCGTGAACAGCGCGACTCCGACGAGGAACATGCGCTTGCGTCCGAAGGCGTCGCCCATGCGCCCGCCGAGGAGCATGAGCCCGCCGAAGGCCAGGACGTACGACGAGACCACCCAGTTGCGACCGGCATCGCTGAGGCCGAGTTCGGCCTGCAGCGGAGCGAGCGCGAGGTTCACCACGGTGCCGTCGAGCACGGCCATCAACTGCATGCCGCTGAGCGCGATGATCGCGAGTCCGAAGGCCCGCTCGGTCACGGGATAGGTCATCGGCCGGGTCACGAGGCTGCGCCGATCACGGCCGCGGCGTCGAATCCCGCCACCGGTCCGATGACGATGATGGCCGGGGGGCGCACGTTCTCCGCACGCACCCGCTCGGCGACGGTGGTCAGATCTGCCCGCACCACCCGCTGCGACCGCGTCGTGCCCTCCTGGACCACCACGACCGGCGTGTCCGCGGGGCGCCCGTTCTCGACGAGCACGTCCGCGAAGGCTCCGATGCGCTCGACCGCCATGAGCAGCACGATCGTGCCGCGCAGCCGGCCCAGGGACGGCCAGTCGATCAGGGAGTCCGGGTGATCCGGGCGCAGATGACCGCTGACGACGACGAACTCGTGCGTGACGCCACGATGGGTGACCGGGATACCGGCGGCGGACGGCACCGAGATGGCGCTGGTGATGCCGGGAACGACGGTGACGGGAATGCCCGCTGCGGTGCACGCCTCGAGTTCCTCGTATCCGCGACCGAAGACGTAGGGATCGCCGCCCTTGAGTCGGACCACGAACCGGCCGGCGCGGGCATGCGTGATCAACGCGTCGTTGATGGCCTCCTGTGCCATGAACCGGCCGTACGGGATCTTCGACGCGTCGATCACCTCGACGTGCGGTCCCAGTTCGGCCAACAGCTCGGGCGGCGCGAGACGGTCGGCCACCACCACGTCGGCACGCGCCAGCAGGCGGCGTCCCCGCACGGTGATGAGGTCCGGGTCTCCCGGTCCACCGCCCACGAGTGCGACCCCCGCGATCGACTTCTCCGGTGCGTCCGCGATGGCCCCGGACTGCAGCCCGTCCAGCACGGCGTTGCGCACGGCGGCGGACCGGCGATGCTCTCCGCTGGCGAGCACGCCGACGGTCAGACCGTCGTACTCCGCGCTGGCAGGCGTGACCGCCGTGCCGTCTCTCGCCACGTCCGCGCGCACGCAGAAGATCCGGGAGCGCGCCGCTTCCGCGACGATGGCCGCGTTGGTCTCGGCCTCGTCGGTGCAGGCGATGGCGTACCAGGCCTCGTGCAGATCGCCGTCGCGATAGTCGCGCAGCTCCAGCTCGATCTGACCGAAGCTCGCCATGCCCTCGACGGCCGGGGTGGCCTCGCGGGTGATGACGACGACCTTCGCGCCGCACGACACCAGCAGCGGGAGCCGCCGCTGCGCGACACTGCCCCCACCGACGACGACCACGCGACGACCGGCCAGATCGAGCCCTGCGAGGTAGGGAGAATCGGTCGCGTCCACGTCGGAAGACCCTACCTGTCGTGGCACGGGCACGATCAGCGCTGCCGCACCCCGGACGGCGTGAGGTCGTAGCGAGCCGTGGTGCTGAGCGTCTGACGCCCGTTCACCACCGCAGCGTGGTTCACCTCGAGACGCAGCGCTTGCGAGTCCGTGGTCAACGACATCACCCCGTTGTCGAACCAGGGACCCGCCTCCGTGCTCCACTCCGCGTGCACGGGTTCCGCCTTGGCTCCGCGCGCCAGGCGCGCGAGCATCCTCGCCACCGGGCGACGGATCGCCAGGCGGTTGACCGCCCGGATCGGCAGGTTCAGTGGATTACGGAACGGCGACATCGTCAGCTGGTACAGAGACGTCGACGTCGACACGCGGGTCTCCGCCTTCGCGACGTAGGAGCAGTGCACGTCACCCGACAACCACACGACCGACTTCGGCGCGTCCGGCCCCACGACCACCTCGTCGACCAGATCCACCATGTCGCCGAACGACTTTCCGAACGCGGCCCAGTGCTCGAGATCGAGCGCGATACGCAGCTTCTCCCCGATCCGACCGAACCGCTTCCCCCACGCGCCCTGCGCCACCGCTTCGTTCCACTGCTCCACCGCGTGCAGCCCCGGAAGCATGAGGAAGGGCAGCGAGGAACCCAGGAGCACGTGCTCCTTGCCCGACTTCAGCGTGTGCTCGCGCACCCATGCCCACTCGACGTCGTCGACCATGGCCCTGCGCTCGGGCGACAGGTCACGCGAACATCGGCTGTCGATCATCACCAGACGCGTGTTGCCGATGTCGCGGTGATAGCTCCAGCGCGCCGAGGACGGTTCCGCGTCCGCCTTCAGGGCGAACTCGGCGAGCAGCGTCTCACGCTCGGAGTCGCTCGCGGCGGATCGCACGGCCGCGTACATCGCGTCGTCCTCGAGTTCGCGCGGGGACAGGTTGCCCAGGTGTTGGTAGACCCAGTACGAGGAGAAGGCGCCGATCACGCGGTCCTCCCACCAGGACGCCTGTGTCACCTCCGCGCGCCAGTCCGCGGAGGAGTTCCAGTCGTCCCGCAGATCGTGGTCGTCGAGGATCATGCACGTCGGGACCGTGGCCATCAGTTGGCGGACGCGGTCGTCGCCCCACGACTCCTGGTAGAGCCAGGTGTACTCCTCGAAGTCGCAGATCTCGTCCTCGACCTCCTCCGAGCGGGCGCCGGCAGCACGTTCGCCGGCCTCGCGCCGGGCGTGCAGGCGCTCGACGATCTCGGGCGACGGATCGTCCGCGTAGACCTGATCGCCGAGGAAGACCAGGAGATCCGGCCAGGTGTCGGGCTCTTCGCTCGCGACGCGGTCGGCGAGCCCGACCAGCGCGTCGGCACCGATGCGCGTCAGCGCCTCGTCGCTGTAGGTGTCACCCCGCCGACAGGATCCGAAAGCGACGGTGACGGGCTCGTCGTCGCACATCGTGTGCACGACGGCCCGGCGGTCGGGAGTGGGCCACACCTGCTCGCCGTCGATCGCGACGGTGTAGTCGACGAGGGAGTTCTGCGGCAGATCCTCGACGGCGACGAGGGCGTAGTGGTGCCCGTGGAGACCCCACGTGCGCTCGTCCACCGAGGCGCCCGAGGACGTGGTGACCGTGACGGTGCAGGAGTGCGACGTCTCCACCCAGAAGGTCGCGCGATCGGTACTGACGTAGCGGACGAACGGCCCCAGGATCAGTCTCTGGTCGATGTCGGTCATTCGATCCAGATTGCCACCAATGCCCGATTTCCGCGCCGTTCACCGGCAACCTGTCGGAAAAGTCTCCCGACGACATGTCCGGGAAAAGCCGCCACGGGGCACGTAGATGTCCCAATTGACGTGTGCGACAGGGGATGTTTACGTTGTTTGGATGACTGTGCGGATGTATTCGGTCGACGATGTCGCCGACATGCTGGGGCTGCACGTGCGCACCGTCCGCGGCTACGTGCGGTCCGGTCGCCTTCCCGCCGTCCGCATCGGCAAGCAGTACCGCATCTCCGGCGAGGACCTCGAGACGTTCACCGGGCAGGCCGCCTCCACACTGCGCACCGAGCATCGCGTCGAGGTCACCTCGATCGTCGACATCGACACCGTCGACCGCGAGACCGCGGATCGGCTGACCGCACTGCTCGCCAGAGCCACCGGGGACGCGCGACCCGACAGTGAACCGTTGCGCGTCAACACCGCCTACGACGCGCAACGCGACCGGCTCAAGGTAGTCGTCCTCGGCGCCCCGCGGGAGGTGTCACGGCTCCTGGACTACCTGGAGGGACTGCTCGCGGCGTGATCGGTGGACGACGTCGATCAACTACCGAAGAGCCCACCGGGCACAGGTGCCGGAACGGGAAGGGGGGTTGCCGGACCCTCGGACACCGTGCAGGACGTGTCGAGGTTGCTCGCAGCCGACGGGTCGGTACCGAAGATGTTGGCGCCGCACACCTGGGCGCCGAAGAACTTCGTGCCCGCGAACCGAGCATGCGACAGATCAGCGTCTCGCAGGTAGGACACGGTGAAATCCGTGCCGCTCAAGCCCGTCCGCGTCAGATCTGCCTGATCGAGCATCGTGTCCGACAGTGCTGCATTCGTCAGGTCGGCGTTCGCCAGCGACGCGTGATGGAAGTCCGCGCGGCCGAAGGACGAGCCCGCGAGATTCGCACCCCGCAGATTCGCGCCGGTGAAGCGGCCGCCGAATCCGACCACGCCGGACAGGTCCGCTCCACTGAGGTTCGAGCCCGAGAAGTCGGCTCCCGACAGATTCAAGCCCGCGAGATCCGCGCCGCTCAGGTCCATACCGGTGCAGACCGTGCCGTCTGCCGGCGAGGTGATCACGCACCCTTTGATCTCGGTGGCACCGGCTGCGGCCGGTGACGCCACGGCCAGCGCCGCCGCTGCGACGACGACGGATCCGACACTCGCCCACGAGACGCGTGCGCTACCGAACATTCTGCTGACCATGTGAAGGACCCTCTCGCCGGATGCACTCCCCAGGAAACCGGGTGCAAACAATCTTTCGGTATGTATCCGACCGACAGTAGACACCAGAAGTTTGTGAGATGCAACCAGACGGGCGCCGAGACGCTGTGGGTCAGTTCGGCCGGCAGGCCGCCACGAACCGAGCGAATCCCCGGGCCGTCGCCAGCGGATGGGTGTGCAGATACGACGCGTGCACCCGTCCGCCGGCGCCGACGGATCCCTCCTGCACGGTGCTGCCGTCGCGCCGCCAGGCCCACGCGGGTTCGAACGATCCCGACCGGACGACGTGGGTGCGGTGGAATTCGTGGCCGGTGATGCGCTGGCCGACGTCGAACATCACCGACCCCGTCAGCGCCACCGCGTCTCGATAGCCGAGGGTGAGCCGCGACCCGAACTCGACGTCGAGGTCGAGCACTGCCGCCATGCGGTGCCCGTCCAGCGAGGTGGCCAGGTACAGGAGGCCCGCACACTCACCGTGCACCGGCCACCCGGCGTCGGCTAGAGCCCGGATGTCGTGCAGCAGTGGCTCGTTGGCGGCCAGCTCGGCGGCGTGGAGCTCGGGGAAGCCGCCGGGAACGACCAGGCCGGTGGCACCCTCGGGCAACCGGTCGTGGCGCGGATCGAACACCGCCACGTCCGCTCCCGCGGCACGCAGCACCTCCGGTTGCTCGGCGTAGCCGAACGTGAACGCCGGGCCACCGGCGACGGCGACCACCGGACGCGGACCCTCGATCCGCACCCCCACCGCGGCGTCCGGACTCCACGGCTCCGCCGTCGGAACCTGCGCCGTCGCCGCGATGCGAGCGAGAGCGTCGACGTCGACATGGCGCGACACCAGCTCGGTCATCGCCGCGACGGCGTCGACCGCGGCGGAGCCGTGCTCGGCTGCGGTCACCAGGCCGAGGTGACGCGACGGCACCTCGAGCGCGCCGGCGCGAGGCACCGACCCGATCACGGGAATGCCGACCCGGTCGCAGGCCTGTCGCAGCACCGCCTCGTGTCGCTCACTGCCGACCCGGTTCAGGATCACCCCGGCGACGCGGACCGAGGGGTCGTACGTCGAGAACCCGTGGACCAGCGCGCCGATGCTCTGGCTGTGCCCTCGCGAATCCACCACCAGGATCACCGGCGCACCGATCGCGGCGGCGACCGCGGCCGTGGACCCCTCCGCAGCGGGTTCGGTGGCGTGGGGGTCGATGCGACCGTCGAAGAGACCCATGACGCCCTCGACGACCGCGATGTCGCAACCGCTCGCACCCCAGCGCAGCGCGGGCACCATCGTGTCGCGGCCCGTCATGACGGCGTCGAGGTTGCGACCGGGCCGTCCTGCTGCGACGGCGTGGTACCCGGGATCGATGTAGTCCGGGCCGACCTTGAACGGAGCAACCCGCCGGCCGGCGGCGCGCAGTGCGCCCATGATGCCTGTGGCGATGGTGGTCTTTCCGCTGCCGGACGAGGGGGCCGCGATGACGACGGCGGGCAGGTCGTTCACCATTCGATGCCGCGCTGACCCTTGCGACCCGCGTCCATGGGGTGCTTGATCTTCGACATCTCGGTGACCAGATCGGCGGCGTCGAGCAGCGCGGTGGGTGCGTTGCGGCCCGTGATGACGACGTGCTGGTTGCCGGGCCGGTCGGTGAGGGTGCGCACCACGTCGTCGACGTCGATCCACCCCCAGTGCAGCGGATAGGTGAACTCGTCGAGGACGTAGAAGCGGTGCCGTTCGTCGCGGATGCGCGCCGCGATCTCCGCCCACCCTTCGCGTGCGTCCTCGGCATGGTCGACCTCGTCGCCGCGCTTGCGCGACCAGGACCATCCCGAGCCCATCTTGTGCCACTCCACGGCGCCGCCGACGCCGGTCTCGTCGTGCAGATCACCGAGGGTGCGGAACACCGACTCCTCGCCGACCTTCCACTTCGCGCTCTTGACGAACTGGAAGACCGCGACGTCGAAGCCCTGGTTCCAGGCGCGCATCGCCATGCCGAACGCGGCGGTGGACTTCCCCTTACCGGGGCCCGTGTGGACGGCGAGGATGGGGAGGTTGCGACGCTGCCTGGTGGTCAGGCCGTCGTCGGGAACGGTGCCGGGTGCCGGAACTCCCTGTGGCATGGACGATCTCCTCAGGCTGCGGCCCGGACGACGCCGGCCACGCTCGCCGACGACAGTTCGGGCAGTGAGATGTAGGTGCCGCGCAGGGCGGTCGCGAGGTCACGGGCGAGTCCGAGGCGAACCATGCCGGACTCGCAGTCGACGACCACGGAGGCCACCTTGTCCGCGGCCAGCAGTGCGGCGGCGTGACGGGCTCGTCCCACCGGATCGGGTCCACCGGTGGCTCGGCCGTCGGTCAGGGTGACGACGAGGGCACGACGCCCCGGCTCCCGGACCCGCTCACGTGCGACGACGTCGCGTGTCGTCAGGAAGCCCGAGGCGAGCGGCGTTCTGCCACCGGTGCGTACGTCGCGGAGTCGGGCGACGGCGACGTCCACCGACCGGGTCGGCGGGAGGATCACCTCCGCGTCGCTGCCCCGCACCGAGACGACGGCGACGCGGTCGCGGCGTCGATAGGCGTCGCGCAGCAACGACACGACGGCACCAGTGACCGCCGACAGGCGGTCGCGCGCCGCCATCGAGCCGGAGGCGTCGACGACGAAGACGATCAGATTGCCTTCGCGCCCTTCGCGATCGACGCCGCGCAGATCACCGCCCGCGATGGACAACCGGCCGGACTCGGCCGCTCCCCTGCGCTCCGCGGCACGCATCAGAGTGCCGACGAGATGGAGTGAGCCGCCGGTGAAGTCGGTCGCACGCACGACACGACCCGAGGACACCCGCGCGCGTGAGCGACGGCCGGGTGCGCCGTCGCCGACACCGTCGATCTGCAGGAGCCGGGCATCGTAGCCGTCCCCGGACGCGGCGGTTCCGGAGCTGCCACCGGTCGACGGCCGCGGGGGCGGTTCGTCGGCCGACGGTGCATCGTCGGAGCTCGACTGTTCGGGAGCACCGTCCTCGGCAGCGGGATCGGGTGCGCCTCCGCCGTCGTCCGGGTCGGGATCGGGATCGGGCTCCGGTTCCGAACGTCGCACGTCCTCGTCCGCCTGCGACATCGCGTCGTCCAGCTCGCCGTCCGCGAGTCCGGGAGCATCGAACGGATCGCGCCGACGCCGATGGGGCAACGCCAGTTCGACGGCGACGCGCACGTCGTCCTCGGTCACCGTGGTGCCGCCCCGCCACGCGGCGTGAGCGGTCGCGGTGCGCGCGACGACGAGGTCACCGCGCATCCCGTCGACGTCGAAGGCCGCACACACGGCCGCGATACGACGCAGTTCCGAGTCGGGCAGCTCGACGTCGGCGACACGGTCCCGCGCACCGGCGATGCGGGCCGCGATCTCCGCGTCGGCGTCGGCATGCGCCTCGGCGAACGCGACGGCGTTGCGTTCGTAGTCGAGTCGGCGACGGACGACCGTCATCCGCGTGTCGACATCGCGGGAGGCGGCGACGTCCACGGCGAGGCCGAAGCGATCGAGCAGCTGCGGGCGCAGCTCCCCCTCCTCGGGGTTCATGGTGCCGACGAGCACGAAGGTCGACGGGTAGGAGTGCGAGATGCCGTCGCGCTCCACGTGTACACGGCCCATGGCTGCCGCATCGAGCAGCAGATCGACGAGATGATCGTGGAGAAGATTGACCTCGTCGACGTACAGAAGGCCACGGTCCGCGGACGCGAGCAAGCCGGGGGTGAAGGCGCGTTCGCCGTCGCGGACTATGCGCTCGAAGTCGATGGACCCGACGACGCGGTCCTCGGTCGCACCGACGGGCAGTTCGACGAGCCGAGCGGGCCGGGTGCCCGCCGAGTCCGTGACGGGAGGCATCAGCGCCGTCAGCGCACGCACGGCGGTCGATTTCGCCGTGCCCTTCTCACCGCGTACGAGCACGCCGCCGATGCCGGGGTGAACGGCACAGAGTGAGAGCGCCAACAGCAGTCGGTCCTGACCGACGATGGCAGAGAACGGATATCCGGGATTCACGCGTGTGGTCCTGTTCGACCTCGGTGACCGCGCCGAGGAGTCGAGACGAAGCTGCGCGTGGTCTCCTCACGCAGCAGTGACACGAACGCTCGGCGATCTGGCTCCGTGGTCCGACCTCCTGAAGGAGGCCGGACCACGTCACAGTGGCGGGACCGCGCCCGAGTCACACGGGCTTCTCCGAGACGTTCGTCGGTTGTTCAGTGTCGGTGCAGGCGAGTCAGTTCTTGTCGCCTTCGCTCCAGGGACTGCCGCCGCCGCGCCGCATGGGCGTGTGCGGGATGCCGTCCTCGAGGACTTCCTGGCCGTCCGGGTAGAAGCCGTGCTTTGCGTACATCTCCACCAGGTAGCTCTGCGCGTTGATGCGGCACGGGGACGACCCGACCTCCGCGAGCGCAGCCCGCAGCAGACGCGTGGTGTGGCCCTGCCCGCGCGAGGAGCGGTGCGTGCACAGGCGCCCGATGCGGAACGACTTCTCGCCGTCGTCGTGCTCCTCGAGGAGACGCAGTGTGCAGACCACGCTGCCGTCGCGCTCGAGCCAGAAGTGGCGGGTGTCGGAGAGCAGGTCCTTACCGTCGAGCTCGGGGTAGGCGCAGGCCTGCTCCACCACGAACACCTCCACGCGCAGCTTGAGCAGCTCGTAGAGGGTCTCGTTCGACAGGTCGAGTGCCCAGGATCGCTTGAGTGTTGCAGTCGCCGTCGTCATGTGATGGTGGTATCACACAGTTCCGGAGTGCGCGACCTGCCGGCCGGTGGCCGAGGTCGTGTCGAGCTGCAGCACTCGCGTGGTGTGCGACCAGATCTCGTCGAACAGACGCGGGTTCTCGGCCAGCTTGGTGCCCAGGGACGGAACCATGTCCTTGAGGGTCGGCTCCCACGAGCTGTACCTGTCGGAGAAGCAGCGCTTCAGCACGTCCAGCATCGCCGGCACGGCGGTGGACGCACCGGGTGACGCCCCGAGCAGGCCCGCGATGGTGCCGTCGCCCGCGTTGATCACGGCGGTGCCGAACTCGAGCACGCCGCCGCGACCCTTGCGACGGATCACCTGGACTCGCTGTCCGGCGGTGACCAGCTCGAAGTCCTTGCCTTGAGCGGACGGCATGAACTCCCGCAGCGTCTCCACGCGGTCGGTCTCGGACTGCAGCAGCTCGGTGACGAGGTACTTGGTGAGGGCCATCTCGGTGACACCGACACCGAGCATCGAGAACAGATTGTTCGGCTTGACCGAGTTGACGAGATCGGTCATCTTCCCCTGCTTGAGGAACTTGGGTGACCAGCCGGCGTAAGGCCCGAACAGGAGTCCGGGCTTGCCACCGATGACGCGGGTGTCGAGGTGCGGCACCGACATCGGGGGCGCACCGACCGAGGCCTTGCCGTACACCTTGGCGGAGTGCTGCTCGACGAGCTCGGGGGTGGTGCACCGCAGCCACTCACCGCTGACGGGGAAACCGCCGAAGCCCTTGGCCTCCGCGATGCCCGACTTCTGCAGGAGGTGCAGGGCGCCGCCGCCCGCGCCGACGAAGACGAACTTGGTGACGATCTTGCGCGTGACGCCGGTCCGCCCGTTGTAGACCTTGACGGTCCAGGTGCCGTCGGAGTTCTTGGACAGATCGCGGACCTCGTGTCCGAAGTTGACCGACGCGCCCTCCACCGCGAGGTGGTTGAGGAGCTGCTTGGTCAGTGCGCCGAAGTCGACGTCCGTGCCGCCGTCGGACCAGTTGAGCGCGATCGGATCACTGAAGTCGCGCCCCTTCGCCATCAGCGGGAGGCGACGGGCGAACTCGGTCTCGTCGTCGATGTACTCCATACCGGGGAACAGCGGGTTGCCCGAGAGCGCGTCGTACCGCGCTCGCAGGTACTTCACGTTGTCCTCGCCGTGCACGAAGCTGACGTGCGGGATGGGGTTGATGAAGTTCTTGGGGTCGGCGAGCACGCCGGCCTCCAGCGCGTGCGACCACCACTGCCGCGAGACCTGGAACTGCTCGTTGACGTTCAGCGCCTTGCTGATGTCGACGGAGCCGTCCTTGCCCTGCGGGGTGTAGTTGAGTTCGCAGAGGGCGGAGTGGCCCGTACCGGCGTTGTTCCACGGGTCGCTGCTCTCCGCGGCCGCGGCGTCGAGACGCTCGAAGACGGAGATGGACCACGTGGGCTCGACCTGACGGAGGAGCGTGCCCAGCGTGGCACTCATGATGCCCGCGCCGATCAGGACGACGTCGGTCCTCTCCACCTTCGATCCCGACTTGGTGCCGGACTGACTGTTCTGATCGTGTTCGCCCACTGCTGGATCGACTTCCTTCGTCCATCGGCACTCCCGACAGGGAGTGCGGTGCGGATGCTGCTGTCCGCGGCGCCGTGCCGCGTCACCGCGACGGTCGCCGTCTCTGTACCCGATTGTGCCCCTCGCCACCCCTGCGAAGCGGCCATTACTGTGTGAGTGTGACTACATGGGCGCCCGATGTACTCGGTGACGATTACGAGCAACTGACCATACCGCTCGGCTCCGACCCGGACGGCGAGGGCGAGGTGCGGGCCACACTCGTGCGCCTGACGCGGTCCGTGACGGGTTCCGCGACGCCGAAGGACGCAGTCCTCTACGTGCACGGTTTCACCGACTACTTCTTCCAGCGCCATCTGGCCGAGCACTTCGCCGATCTGGGACACGCGTTCTACGCACTCGATCTGCGCAAGTGCGGACGCTCCATCGGCGAGGGGCAGTCGCCGCACTTCGTGTCCGACCTGGCGCTGTACGACGAGGAACTCGACCGGGCGCTGGCGATCGTGCGCGAGGAGACGGGCGCCGAGGTCCTGATGGCGGCGCACTCGACGGGCGGCCTCATCGTCCCGCTGTGGCTCGATCGTCTCGAACGCACCCGAGGGGGCGCCGCTGCCGCCGGCATCTCCGGTCTGGTGCTGAACAGTCCGTGGTTCGACCTCCAGGGCCCGCCTCTGGTGCGCAGTGTCGGAACCGTCGCGATCGGTGTCCTGGGCCGCGTCGCTCCCCTGCGCGCGCTGCCGGGTCAGGGTCTGGACACCTACGGCCTCTCCATCAGCTCGGGTGGCAACGGCGAGTGGGACTACGACCTGTCGTGGAAACCGTTGGCAGGCTTCCCCATCAAGCTCGGCTGGATCCGCGCGGTCCGTCGCGGCCACGCGGAACTGCACCGGGGACTCGACATCGGCGTGCCGTCCCTCATCCTCCGATCCAAGGTCACGCGCTTCTCCAAGACGTACGTGCCGGACGTCGACGCCGCGGACGCCGTTCTCGACGTCCGACAGATCGCGCGGTGGGCGGGATGCCTGGGCAACCGCACGACGATCGTCCCGATCGAGGGCGCCCGCCACGACGTCTTCCTCTCCACACCCGAGCCGCTGGAACGCGCCTTCGCCGAGATGGACGACTGGCTGCGGCACCGCGGCAGCGGGTTGTCCGACGCGCCCTCGGGCGGCGACCACGCAGAACTGGCGACCGGATCGTGAGCGCCACGGAGGACACCGGGTCCGACGTCCAGCACTTCGACCTCGCGATCATCGGAACCGGGTCCGGTAACTCGATTCTCGACGAGCGCTTCGACGGGTCGAGCGTCGCGATGTTCGAGGAGTCCATCTTCGGCGGCACCTGCATCAACGTGGGATGCATCCCGACGAAGATGTTCGTCTACGCGGCGGAGGTGGCCCGCGCTGTCACCACGGCGTCGAAGTACGGCATCGACGCCCACATCGACAAGGTGCGGTGGACCGACATCGTGGACCGCGTCTTCGGCCGGATCGACCCCATCGCGGACGGCGGGGAGAAGTACCGCCGCGAAGGTTCGCCCAACGTGACGTTGTTCAGCAGCCACGCGCGCTTCGTCGGACCGCGCCGTATCGACACCGGTGACGGCCGTGTCGTCACCGCCGACAAAGTCGTCGTCGCGAGCGGCTCGCGTGCCACCGTCCCCGATTTCATCCGCGACAGCGGCGTCACGTTCCACACCAACGACGACATCATGCGGCTGCCGTCCCTTCCGGAGCGGCTGATCGTGCTCGGGTCGGGCTACATCGCCGCCGAGTTCGCGCACGTGTTCTCGGCCCTCGGCTCGCACGTGACGGTCCTGGCACGCAAGGAGCGCCTCCTCCGCAAATCGGATCTCGAGATCTCGCAGCAGTTCACCACGCTCGCGCAGGACAAGTGGGACGTCCGGCTCTCGGTCGATGCCACCGGTGTCCGTCAGGACGGCGACGACGTCGTGGTGTCCCTGTCGGACGGCACCGAGGTACGCGGGGACGCGCTGCTGGTGGCGATCGGTCGCGCTCCCAACGCCGATCAGCTCGGCGCCGACGAGGCGGGCATCGACCTGCACGACGACGGCCGCATCGCGGTCGACGAGTTCGGCCGCACGTCGGCCGAGGGCGTCTTCGCACTCGGCGACGTCTCGTCGCCGTACCAGCTCAAGCACGTCGCCAATGCCGAGGCGCGTGTGGTGCAGGAGAACGTCCTGAAGCCGTCGTGGGACGACACGACGGGGTGGAAGCGCTTCGATCACCGCTACGTCCCGTCCGCGGTGTTCACCGATCCGATGATCGCCGAGGTGGGGCTCACCGAGCAGGAGGCTCGTGACCAGGGATACGACATCGCGGTCAAGGTCCAGAAGTACGCCGACGTCGCGTACGGCTGGGCGATGGAGGACGACGAGGGTCTCTGCAAGGTGATCGCCGACCGCGCGACCGGCCGTCTGCTGGGCGCGCACATCATCGGTGAGCAGGCGCCGACCGTGATCCAACCGCTGATCCAGGCCCTCACGTTCGGGCAGTCCGTCCGCGACGTCGCACGGGGCCAGTACTGGATCCACCCGGCACTGCCCGAGGTGGTCGAGAACGCGCTCCTCGGACTCGATCTCGACTGATCGGACGCCGGGTGCGACAACACGCGGATGTCCTCGCCGCGGGACGTCGCCACTCCGTCGGACTGTGCGCCGACGGCTCGGTCACTCTCGCGGGTGACGTGACGGGTCACCGCGTCGAGGAATGGTCCGACGTGGTGGCCGTGGCCGCAGGGAACGTGCACACCGCTCGCAACACCGGACAGTCGCACACCGTGGGGCTGCGAGCCGACGGCTCTGTCGTGGCGACCGGCTGGAACGCGCACGGACAGTGCAACGTCACCGACTGGTCGCACATCGTGGGCGTTGCGGCGGGGTGGCGACGCACACTGGGTGTGGCTGCAGACGGCACCGTCAGGGCCGCAGGTCGCACCGACGAGGGTGCGTGTGAGGTGTCGTCGTGGGCCGGTGTCGTGGCGGTCGCTGCCGGGGACTGGCACTCCGTCGGACTGCGCTCGGACGGAACCGTGATCGCGGCAGGCACCGATTCGCGAGGTCAGTGTTCGGTGACAGAGTGGACGAACGTGCGGTCGGTCGCGGCGGGCCATCTCCATTCCGTCGCTCTGACCGTCGACGGAAGAGTGGCGATCGTCGGCGCGAGCGGTGGGAATGCGAACGACTGGGTCGGCGTCGTCGCGGTATCGGCCGGCAGTCGGCACACAGTGGGTCTGCTCGACGACGGTCACGTGGTCGCGGCGGGATACGACGATCAAGGTCAGTGCGATGTCGCGTCGTGGCGAGACATCGTCGCAGTGGCGGCCGGGTCGACGCACACCCTCGGGCTGAGGTCGGACGGCACCGTGATCGCGGCGGGCAACGGCGATGACGGGCAGTGCGACGTAGAAGACTGGCGTGTCCGTCTGGCGTGACATTCCTGGCCCGGAGTGTGTCGGTGGGGTGAGCTACCGTCTGATCTGGCGTCGGGGGGCGCTGCGTTCGGACGTCACCGGGGGGTGAATCGATGTACGAGACAACACTGTCGGTGGACCAGCTGACGGCTGCCAAGAGTGATGCTCAGGCCGCTCTGGCGCTTTCAGTCAGGGCGTCGTGTGCGTACGTGCAGGAGTCGTCGCGCCGGCCGGCAGTGCTCGGTCCGGGTGGGGTGTTCGACGCCGAGGCTGCTGAGACCTGTGCGGTGGCGGAGGTCGCGGCGGCGTTGTCGGTGTCGACGCGCACGGTGACCGAGTGGCTGTTCCTGACCCGCACCGCGCATCCTGCGGTGGCGGAGGCGTTCGATGCGGGCCTGTTGGCGTATGCGGCGTTCCGGACGGTGTGCCGATCCCTTGCCGGGGTTCCGAACGCCACCGAAGCACTGCTGCAACGGGTGATCGCTGCCGCATCGAGGTGCACTCCGGGTGCGGTGGCAGCGGCGGTCGATCGGATTCTCGCGGAGTTCGACGCGGAGTGGCACCGCATCGCTCGGGAGCGTGCGACGACGGAACGGTACGTCTCGGTAAGGAAGCTGCCGCGAGGTCAAGCCGAGCTGAAGGTTCGTGGCCCCGCAGAGCAGATTGCCGGGATGAAGCGGGCCATCGTCGAGGCGGCCCGAGGGGTGTGCGATCCGAGTTCGCTGCCGGCGCGGTTGTTCGACGCTGCGCATGCGATCATCACCGGCACACCTCTGCCGTGCGACTGCGTTGACGAGAGTTGCGCCCACGCGCCGTCGCCGGCCGCACCGGCCCATCATGCCGTCATCGTCCTCGACGCCGCCACGGCGGCGGGGTTGGCAGGGGAACCCGGTCACCTCGTCGGTTGGGGTCCGGTTCCTGCGGACACTGCACGGAGGATCGCCGGGGATGCGACGTGGCAGGCGATGATCACCGCCGCGGAGGTCGCGGAACCGCGGGCGGGGTGCAGGTGCCGATGCCCGGAGCACGACCCGCCGACCGACTCCGAACCACCGGGCCCGCCGGTGCCCGCCGCCGGGCGGGAAGTCCGCCGAACCCGCCGCATGCCCGCAGGCTGGACACCGACCACGGGGAAGCTGGGCAGCACGACAGCCCGCAAAGCCAGGGAGCAGGTCGAGTATCTCCGCGCGCTCCCACCAACGGCATTGGACCGCGCCGTAGCCGACCCCGCCGGCCACGGTGGCTTCGCCGTACCCCCGGCCGACGCGTTGACCTACCGGCCGTCCGAGGCGGTCGCAGCGCTGGTGACAGCCCTGTATCCGGCGTGCGTGCACCCAGGCTGCGCTGTGCCCAGCGAGGAGTGCGACCTCGACCACGTCGTCCCGTTCGACCACACCGACCCCCGGAGAGGCGGATGGACGGTCGCCGCCAACCTTCAACCCCTGTGCCGCCGGCATCACGGGTTGAAGACACGGGGGCAGTGGCATTACCGGAAGCTTCACAACGGCATCGTCCACATCCGCGACTCGCAGGGGAACGACTACCTCACCGCGCCCGGCGAATGATCACCAGGCGCTGGTGCGCATCACGATCTCGGTGGCCAGTGCTGCGGCCGCGGCGTCCGGGGTCGACGAGTCGAGCGTGACGACGCGGTAGTCGCCGTAGACGTAGCGGCTCGTCGCGGACGCCTCCTCCGCGAAGGTCGGGTCCACGACCACCATCGTCGTACGCAATTCGACTGCCGGGCAACCGGAGTCGTCACGAACAGCCGGGTGACCCCGGTCGATGACGACCAGGCTCGACACGCGCCCGAACGTGCGGGCGGCGAGCGACCAGGCGCGGTCGGCGCCCTCTCCCCTGCCGACCAGATTGACCCACGGCAACCCGAGAGCATCGAGCAGCGCCACGAGATCGGTGTCGTTCGGACTCACGCCGGGCTCGAGCGTGACGGTGCGCAGATCTGATGTCGTCAGCCGCGCCGCCGTGTCGTCGAAGACGTCTGCGCCGTCGTCGTCGGCCGGGAGCAACAGCACCGCGTGGCCACTGTCCGGCCCATCGATTCGCACGGTCAGATCGCCGGAGGGCAGGGAGACGGTCTGCTGCTGCATGGGACCCGACGCTACCCGACCCTGCACGTTCGCAGCCCTTGCCACGACCGAGCCGAAGGTTGTACGGTTCATTACATGAGTAATGAACCAATGAGGCTGCGGCGCCTCCGGGCGCGGTGGTCCCGGTGATGGACGACGGCCGGCCGATCTTCCTGCAGATCGCCGAGATGATCGAGAACTCGATCATCGACGGTTCGCTCGCCGAGGAGAGCCAGGTTCCCTCGACCAACGAGCTGGCAGCCTTCCACCGCATCAACCCCGCCACCGCAGGCAAGGGCCTGAACCATCTGGTCACGGCCGGAATTCTCCACAAGAAGCGAGGAATCGGAATGTTCGTCACCTCGGGCGCACGAGATGCGCTCCGCTTCCGTCGACGCGAGGGCTTCGCCGAGCAGTACGTCCGGCCGCTCGTGGCCGAGGCACGCAAACTCGGCCTCGGCACCGCCGAACTCCAGGACATGATCGACGCCCAGTCGCGAGCGTCGACTGTCGATTCCGTGACCATGGAGGCACGGCGATGACCGCGGCAGTGGCGACCGTCCGCGGTGTCACCAAGACCTTCGGCGACGTCGCCGCACTCGAGGACGTCACCTTCGAGTTGCAGGAGCACCGCATCCACGGACTGTTGGGGCGCAACGGCGCCGGCAAGACGACGATGATGCAGATCCTCACCGGTCAGACGTGGCAGGACGGCGGTGACGTGACAGTGTTCGGCGCCCGCCCGTACGAGAATGCGACCGTCCTGCGCGACGTCTGCTTCGTCAAGGAGAGCCAGAAGTACCCCGAGGACTTCACGGTCCGCCAGGTCCTGTCGTCCGCGGCGATGTTGATGCGTGACTGGGACGAAGACCTTGCCCGTCGACTGACCGACGACTTCGACCTCCCCCGTGGGCGCAAGGTGAAGAAACTCTCTCGCGGCATGACGTCGGCGCTCGGCATTGTGGTGGGTCTGGCATCTCGCGCGCCGTTGACGTTGTACGACGAGCCGTACCTCGGTCTCGACGCGGTGGCCCGGCAGATGTTCTACGACCACCTGCTCGCGGATTTCGCGGACCACCCGCGAACCGTCGTGCTGTCGACCCATCTCATCGACGAGGTCAGCGACCTCATCGACCGTGTCGTCGTCATCAGCGACGGCACCGTCGTGGTCGATGATGATGCGGAGAACCTTCGCGGACGCGCCGTGACCATCGGCGGATCCGCTACCGCCGTCGAGCGACTCGTGGCGGATCACGCTGTGCTGCATCGTGAGTCGTTCGGATCGATGGCCCGCACCACCGTACTGGGGCCCCTCGGCGACGCCGACCTCGTCCGGGCCGCTGCCGACGGGCTCGGCATCGAACCCGTGTCGTTGCAACAGTTCGTCGTCCACTGCACCGCACGCGGTCGGACCGCGCTGCCCGCCATGTCCGACACCCGAGAGGACGTCCCGTCATGACTACCGCGCTCGACACCCCCGCCGCCCCCGCTCGCGATCGCATCGTCTCCGTGATGCGCGTCCACACCCACTACCGGACGCTCGCCTTCGCGTGGCCGCTCGGCATCCTGGCCGTCATCGTCGGTATCACCTGGGCCGTTCTCTCCCTGGTCCCCGATGGCAGCATGTCGATCAAGACCGGCGGGGCGACCTTCGTCTTCATCTTCGGCCTGACTCTGTTCGCTCAGATCCTCACGCAGGTGTTTCCCTTCACTCTCGGGCTGGGCGTGACACGGAGAGAGTTCTTCGCCGCCACCGTCGCGGTCGCCGTCGTTCATGCCCTGATATTCGGGATCGGCCTGTTCGCACTCTCCCTGGTGGAGTCGGCGACCGACGGCTTCGGTGTGCGCATGCAGACGTTCTCTCTGGCAACACCTCTCGCGGGCAGTGCCGCCATCGAACTGTTCTTCCTCATCGCGGCGTTCCTGATGTGCAACCTCATCGGCATGCTGGCCGGCGCGATCTACGTGCGGTGGCGGGTGACAGGCATCTGGACGGCTGTGCTGGCCGAAGCTGTTCTGATCGGCGCCGTGATCTTCGTCGTAACCTGGCAGGGGTGGTGGGGCGCGGTCATCGAGACCGTCGCCGACGCACCGCGGCTGCTGACCATGGTGCTGCTGCCACTCCTCGTCGCGTCCGCGGCCGGTCTGGGAACACGCGTCATTCTGCGGCGGACGACTGCGTGACGCGCAGTTCGGGCAGGGCGGGAGCGCCCTCGGCGACGAGCGTGAGAAGCGCATCGATGTCGAAGGAGCTCTCCATGAGGTCGGCCAACAGATCCACCTGGGCGGTGCGCATCGCGTCGACATCGGTGTCCGGGGCCACCACGAAACCGGTGCGGCCGGCCTGCTCCGCCACCTCCGTGAGGAAGGCCCGACGAAAGTCGTCGTTCTCCAGCAGGCCGTGCCAGTGAGTGCCACGTACCCGTCCACGGATGCTGCCCTCCGGTTCACCGTCGGTGCCCGTGAACCAGGGCTCGTCGCCGCTTCGGGTCACCCGGCCGTGGTGGATCTCGTAGCCGGTCACGGGGACCGCGCCGGCACGCCCGCTGACCCGGGAGAGCACCTTGTCCGCAGCGAATGCGATGTCGAGGTCCAGGAGGCCTAGCCCTTGCACCTGCCCGGCACCCGACTCCACGGCGTCGGTGATCGTTCTCCCCAGCATCTGGTAACCGCCGCAGATCCCGAGGACCGGAGCACCGCGAGCCACGCGCCGCGCCAGCTCGTCTGCGATACCGGTGCGACGAAGCCAGTCCAGGTCCTGGACCGTGGCCTTGGAGCCGGGGAGCACCACCAGATCGGCATCTGCCAGTCGGGAGGCCTCGGTCGCCCAGTGCACCGTCACCCCCGGTTCGCACGCCAGGGCCTCGACGTCGGTGGAGTTCGAGATGCGCGGTAACCGCACGGCGGCGACGCGGAGCCACTGCGATCCGATCGGAGGAGCGGGCCGGCCCAGCGGTGCGTCGGCCACGGTCCCGAGGGAGTCCTCGGCGTCGAGCCACAACTCGTCGCTGAACGGAACGATGCCCAACGTCGGTCGGCCCGTGAGAGTCTCGAGGGTGTCGAGTCCCGGTTGCAGCAGCGCGGGATCGCCGCGGAACTTGTTCACGACGAACCCCGCGATCAGTGCCTGATCCGCCGCGTCGAGCACGGCCAGAGTGCCGAAGAAGTGGGCCAGCACTCCCCCGCGATCGATGTCGCCCACGACGATCACGGGAAGGTTCGCAGCGCGCGCCAGTCCCATGTTCGCCAGATCGGTGGCCCGCAGGTTGATCTCGGCGGGTGAGCCGGCGCCCTCGCAGATCACCACGTCGAAGTCGGCCCGCAGAGCGTCGAGTTCCTCCGCCACGACCGAGCGCAGATGCTGTCGGTGCGTCATGTAGTCGGCGGCGCCCACGGTGCCGGTGGCCCGGCCGCGAACAACCAGTTGCGACGTCCTGTCCCCGCCTGGCTTCAGCAGTATCGGATTGAACCGCACGCTGGGCTCGAGACCGCATGCCCGGGCCTGCAGTGCCTGCGCACGGCCGATCTCCCCTCCGTCCAACGTGACGACGGAGTTGTTGGACATGTTCTGCGCCTTGAAGGGCGCCACCCTCACACCGCGTCGAGCGAGGAGGCGGCACAACCCCGCCACGACGACACTCTTGCCCGCGTCCGAGGTGGTTCCCGCGACCAGAATGGCGCCGCGAAGGGTCAAGAGAGGGTGAGGATCTCGGCGCCCGTCTCCGTGACGACGAGAGTGTGCTCGAACTGGGCGGTCCAGGATCGGTCCCGCGTGACGACGGTCCAGCCGTCGTTCCACTGGTCCCAGTCGATGCCGCCGAGGGTGATCATCGGCTCGATGGTGAAGACCATCCCGGGCTCCAGCACCGTCTCGACGGTGGGCTCGTCGTAGTGCAGCACCACCAGGCCGTTGTGGAAGGTGGTGCCGATGCCGTGGCCGGTGAAGTCCCGGACGACGCCGTACCCGAAACGATCGGCGTACGCCTCGATGACCCGTCCGACGACGTTCAGAGCGCGACCCGGCTTGACCGCCTTGATCGCCCGCATGGTGGCCTCGTGGGTGCGCTCCACGAGCAGGCGCGCTTCCTCGGAGACGTCCCCGGCGAGGAAGGTGGCGTTCGTGTCACCGTGCACCCCGTCGATGTACGCCGTGACGTCGATGTTGACGATGTCGCCGTCCTGCACGACCGTCGAATCGGGGATGCCGTGGCAGATGACCTCGTTGAGCGAGGTGCAGCAGGACTTCGGAAAACCCTTGTAGCCCAACGTCGACGGGTACGCGCCGTGGTCGACCATGTACTCGTGGGCGATACGGTCGAGTCGGTCCGTCGTGACGCCCGGCTCGACGGCCTTTCCGGCCTCCTGCAGTGCCTGCGCGGCGATGCGGCTCGCCAGACGCATCTTCTCGATGGTCTCCGGGGTCTGCACCCACGGCTCGTGGCCTTCGCGCGCAGTCTTCTTCCACGCGTACTCGGGGCGCTCGACGGACTTGGGAACATCGAGAACGGGTGAGACGGTGCCGGGTTCGAGAACGGTGCGGACGGACATGGCACCAGCGTAGTCGCCGCCGGTCGCGGTCAGTATCCGGCGGGCAACGCGGTGATCATGTCCCGCGTCACGGCGACGGCATTGTCCGAGCTGCCGCCGCGCACGACCAGGGTCGCGAACGCGAGATCACCGCGATATCCGACGAACCAGGCATGGGATCCGCCGTCGACCTCGGCCTCACCCGTCTTGCCGTACACCTCGCCCTGGTCGGCGATCCGGTCCGCGGTGCCGCTCGTGACCACCGAGCGCATCATCCCGCGGAGTCCGTCGACCATGGCCGGCTCGATCTGCGGGTGGTCACCGTCGATCGTGGTCTCCTCCCCCTGGATCAGCCGGGGAACGGGCGTCGATCCGTGTGCGACGGTCGCGGCGGCGAGAGCCATGCCGAACGTCGACACCAGCACCTTTCCCTGTCCGAACCCGTCCTCGGTGCGCTGCACCAATTCCTCTGCGGGCGGGACGGATCCCGACTCGGTGGGCAGACCCACGACGCCGTAGTCGGGCCCGACGCCGAACATGGCCGCCGCGTCGGTGAGAGCACTCGCGGACATCTCACTGGCGAGCTTCGCGAACGAGGTGTTGCACGAGCGCGTGAAGGCCGTGTTCATCGAGACGTCCCCGAGGGAGAACTCGTTGTAGTTGGGCACGCTGCGCTCGCCGATGACGATGCGGCCCGGGCACGGCACGGTGGTCTCGGGCGTCGCGAGTCCCTCCTCGATGGCCGCACCGGCCGTGATGATCTTGAAGGTGGAGCCCGGTGGGTAGAGGCCGGTCGAGGCCACGGGACCGTCGCGATCCGCCGCCGGGTTCTGCGCCACCGCGAGGATGTCGCCTGTCGACGGCTGGATCACCACCATCATCGCCTGGTCCCGTGACACGTTGACGGCGTTCTGTGCGGCCACCTGCACCGGACGGTCGAGGCTGATACTGATCGACGGAACCGGCTGCGGCGCCGTCTCGGTCAACACACCGGTGTCCGCGCCGTTGGTGTTGACCGCCACGACGCTCCAGCCCGCGGCACCGTCGACGCGGTCCATCACGGTCTTCTTCACCTGGCTCACCAGGTCGGGGGCGAACGTGCGATCGGTGGAGACCAGGTCGGACTGCTCCGTCACCGACACCCCGGACAACGCGAGCAGACCGGGCGCGACGGCGTCGTAGTCCTCGTCCCGGAGGGTCATCAGGCGGTAAGGGCCCTGCGTCGCGGTCGCCGACTCCACGATGGACTGCGCCGTGATCGACGCGTCGAAGGGCTTCAGGATGCGTTCGAGGGTGCGCGCCGTGCCCACCACGTCGGTCGACTCGGCGGCGTCGAAGGACACCCCCTGGACCACCCCGGGCACCAGGACGTCGGACCCCGCGTGCTCGTTGACCCGCGCCCGCGGCGCCGACGTGGACCGCAGCACCATCGACTGGGTGTCCCCGAGCTTGGGGTGCAGATCGGTCGAGTTCCACCGGACCACCCAGGCCCCGTCGCGTCGGCCCATCTGCAGGGCCCCGTCGTAGGTCCAGGTGCGGTCCTTCGGAAGGTGCCACGTGTAGGTGTAGTCGACGGTCGCGGTGTCGCCGTTCACGCTCACCGCGCCGGTCGCCGCGTCGAGCGACTCGGCCTGTAGGCCGTCCCACGCCTGATCGACGGCGGCGGTCGCGAGGTCCGGCCGATCCGTGGCCTGCGCCGCGGCGGCACTGTCACGCTGGGCCAGCGCGGAAACGAACGAATCGGCCGCGGACTCGGGGCCCTGCGGTTTCGGGGTGCACGCCGAGGCCGCCACCGCGGTGATCGCCGCGACGAGCACGATCAGGACGCGGGTGGCACGGCCGTGTTCACGAGAGGTCATCGATTCTCATCGTAGGGCGACGGGACGCCCGCGGCCCTCACCCTGCCAGCGTGTCAGTCGAGCAGAACTGTGGAGAAGGTGGCGACGCGCTCGAACCCGACACGCTCGTAGGCACGGCGGGCGGGCACGTTGAAGCTGTTGACGTACAGGCTGGCCGTACGGCCGCTGTCGACCACCGCGGCCGCCACGGATGCGGTTCCCGCGGTGCCGAGCCCGCGCCCGCGGTAGAGCGGGTGCACCCACACGCCCTGGATCTGACCGACCGAGGTGGACAGCGATCCGACCTCGGCCTTGAAGACGACGCGGCCCTCCTCGAACCTCGCCCAGGCGCGACCCGCCGCGATCAACGAGGCGATGCGCCGCCGATAGCCGCGTCCGCCGTCGCCCGCGCGCGGATCGACGCCCACCTCCTCGATGAACATCGCCACGGCAGCGGTGAGGTACACGTCCAGCTCGTCGACGGTGACGCGTCGGACGTAGGGGTCCACGGCGGTGGGCGCGCTCGTCAACGCCAGCAGTGGCTGCTCGGCACGCACCTCACGCGGGGTCCCCCAGTCCGCGGCGAGCATGTCCCACAACGGCAGCGTCAGTTCGGCTCGCCCCACCAGCGACGAGCAGACGCGGGGAGAGCGCAACGCGCGCTCGGCGAAACTCCGGAGATCGTCGTAGGTACCGAACAACGGCACGAGATTGGCTCCCGAGAAACACAGGGACGATGCCGGACCTCCGCGTGACCACAGTTCACCGTGGTTGTCGCGGGGCTCCACGCCCGATTCCTCGACACGTGCCAGCACCATGCACGATGCGACGGGATCACTGCGCAGCACACGGACGACCTCGTTCGTGTCGCGGCTCGTCAGCGCCTTAGCGCCGAGCAGCTTGAGCATCCCGCCACCTCCGTGACCACCGATCCACACCGAGCACACCCGTTGTCATGGTGACACTGCCAGGAAATGTCGCCGCAGACGAGGAGAATCAGCTGACCGACACGACGGGCGATCCGCCGGCGGCTTCCTGGTCGGACTCGTACGACTCGGCGATACGCATCGCCTCCTCGATCAGGGTCTCCACGATCATCGCCTCGGGCACCGTCTTGATGACCTCGCCCTTGACGAAGATCTGTCCCTTGCCGTTTCCGGACGCCACACCGAGATCGGCGTCGCGCGCCTCACCGGGACCGTTGACGACGCAGCCCATGACGGCGACGCGGAGCGGGATCTCCATGCCCTCGAGTCCGGCCGTCACCTGGTCGGCGAGGGTGTAGACGTCGACCTGTGCGCGTCCGCAGGACGGGCAGGAAACGATCTCGAGCTTGCGGGGACGGAGGTTGAGGGACTGCAGGATCTGCGTCCCCACCTTGATCTCCTCGTTGGGCGGCGCGGACAGCGAGACGCGGATCGTGTCGCCGATGCCGTCGGCCAGCAGCGACCCGAAGGCGACGGCGGACTTGATGGTGCCCTGGAACGCCGGCCCGGCCTCGGTCACGCCGAGGTGCAGCGGGTAGTCGCACTTGGCGGCGAGCTGACGGTAGGCCTCGACCATGATGACCGGGTCGTTGTGCTTGACCGAGATCTTGATGTCGCCGAAACCGTGCTCCTCGAAGAGGCCGGCCTCCCACAGCGCCGACTCCACCAGCGCCTCGGGCGTGGCCTTGCCGTACTTCTGCATCAGGCGCGGATCGAGGGATCCTGCGTTGACTCCGATACGGATGGGGATGCCCGCGTCACCGGCCGCCTTCGCGACCTCCTTGACGCGGCCGTCGAACTCCTTGATGTTGCCGGGGTTCACGCGCACGGCGGCGCACCCGGCATCGATGGCCGCGAAGATGTACCGCGGCTGGAAGTGGATGTCCGCGATCACGGGGATCTGCGACTTGCGCGCAATGGTCGCCAGAGCGTCCGCATCCTCCTGACGCGGGCACGCGACGCGGACGATGTCGCATCCCGCGGCGGTGAGTTCGGCGATCTGCTGCAGGGTGGAGTTGATGTCGTGAGTCTTGGTGGTGCACATCGACTGCACCGAGATCGGCGAGTCGCTGCCGACACCGACGCTGCCCACCTGAAGCTGACGAGTCTTCCGTCGCGGTGTGAGCACCGGTACGGGTCCGGCCGGCATGCCCAGTCCAACGGTCACTTCGATCCTTTCGAGCTTCTGACGGCATCTGGTGCCGACTGACTCTCCCCACTGTAGTCGCGCCGGGAGGACCGCCGTGTGTTCGCGCCGTCACGCCGGACCTGCGCTTCTAGCGGAAGATCTGAATGGGGTTCACGATGTCGGCGGTGAGGGTCAGGAGCATGAACGCGCCGCCGATGAGAATGACGACGTACGTCACCGGCATCAGCTTGAGGTAGTTCACGGGCGCACCCTTGCCCAGCCCCCGCAGCGAGCGGATCTTGTTTCGGATGCCCTCGTAGACGGTCACCGCGATGTGACCGCCGTCGAGCGGGAGCAACGGGAGCAGATTGAAGGCACCGAGGAAGAAGTTGAGGGTCGCCAGCAGCGTGACGAAGACCTCCCACAGGCCGCGTTCCGCCGCCTGACCGCCGATGACGCTGGCACCGACCACGCTGATGGGAGTGTTCGGATCCCGCTCACCACCGGTGATCGACGTCCACAGTGCCCCCACCTTGCTGGGGAGATCGACGATGGCCTGCACCGTCTGCCCCGCGATGAACACCGTGTAGGAGGCCGATCCGCCGATGGCGGACACCGCGTCGTAGTCGAGGGTGAGTGGGGTGCGGGCGACGCCGATGGCGCCGACCGTGCGCAGCTCCGTAGCGTCGGGTGCGCCGTTCTCGACGGCGAAGAGACGGTCCGTCTCCTGCACGTCGACGGGCACGGTGAGGGTCTCACCGGCCCGCTCGACCGTGACGGACACCGATCCACGCTCGTCCTGGATCGCCGCGACGACGTCGCCGAACGTGGGCGTCGACTCGCCGTTCACGGCGGTGATGACGTCACCGTCCCGGATGCCCGCGGCACCCGCGGGACCGGGACCCGAGCAGGGCGCCATGTCACCCTCGACGTTCTGCGGGGCCACGCACTGGGTCCCCGCCACGGTGGCCGTCGTGTCGCGATTGGGCAGACCCCAGCCGAGGGCGAGGGTGTACACCAGCACGAACGCCAGCACGAAGTTCATCGCGATCCCGCCGAACATCACGGCGAGGCGCTTCCAGGTCTTCTGCTTGTACATCGCGCGCTCGACCTCGTCGGGAGCGAGCTCGTCCACCGCCGTCATGCCCGCGATGTCGCAGAAGCCACCGGCCGGGATCGCCTTGAGTCCGTACTCGGTCTCGCCGCGACGCCAGGAGAAGATCTTGGGCCCGAACCCGATGTAGTAGCGGCGCACCTTCATGCCGGTGGCCTTGGCCACCCACATGTGCCCGCACTCGTGGAGCGCGATCGAGATGCCGATGCAGATCGCGAAGGCGATCACACCGAGAACGAACACCATCTTCTCGTTCAGCCTTTCGATCGTGTGGCGGCGAGTGTGCGGGCGGTGCCCCGAGCCCACGTGTCCGCTGCGAGAACGTCGTCCACCGTAGACGGTTCCGCGGACCAGTCGCCGCGTCCGGCGTCGACCACGTCGGACACGACGTCCACGATCTGCGGGAACGACAGGCGCCCGTCGAGGAACGCCTCGGCGGCGATCTCGTTCGCCGCGTTGTAGACCGCCGTCATGCAGCCGCCCAGCGCGCCGGCGGTGCGCGCGAGCTCGACCGCGGGGAACACCTCGTCGTCGAGTGGTTCGAAGTCCCACGTGTGGGCTCGGGTGAAGTCCAGGGCCGTCGCGGCGCCGGCGATGCGATCAGGCCATCCGAGTGCCAGCGCGATCGGCAGCTTCATGTCCGGCGGGCTGGCCTGAGCGAGCGTCGATCCGTCGGTGAACGTGACCATCGAGTGGACGATGGACTGCGGATGCACGGTGACGTCGATGCGGTCGTACGGGATGCCGAACAGCAGATGCGCCTCGATCACCTCGAGGCCCTTGTTCACCAGGGTGGCCGAGTTCAACGTGTTCATCGGACCCATCGACCAGGTGGGGTGCTTGTCGGCCTGCTCCGGCGTCACGGACTCGAGTCCCTCGCGATCCCAGCCGCGGAACGGCCCACCGGACGCCGTGACCACCAGTCGGGCCACCTCGTCCGCGCGACCGCCGCGCAGGCACTGGGCGAGAGCCGAGTGCTCGGAGTCGACGGGAACGATCTGGCCCGGAGCCGCCGCGGACGTGACCAGCGAGCCGCCCGCCACGAGAGACTCCTTGTTCGCCAACGCCAGTCGAGCTCCCGATTCCAGCGCAGCGAGCGTCGGCGGCAGACCGAGAGACCCGACGAGCGCGTTGAGGACCACGTCGGCCTGCACCTCGCGGACCAACGACGTCGCCGCGTCGGCCCCCGAGCGCAGCCCCGGCGTGTCCACGGTCCGCGCAGCGTCGACGTCGGCCACCGCCACGTCGCGGACACCGGTCTCGGCGATCTGCCGACGCAACAGATCGACGTTGCCTCCGCCGGCGGCCAGCCCGACCACGGTGAAACGGTCCGGTCGAGCCGCCATCACCTCGAGCGCCTGGGTGCCGATGGACCCCGTACTGCCGAGCACCAGCACCCGCACGGGTCCGTCGGTCCCACGTGCCTTCTGTTCCGTCACCTGGACAGTGTGGACGACCTCACTGAGAGCACGGTGAGCGGGCAACTGCGTCTCACCGTGTGAGGATGGACCGCGTGCCCCTGCTCCCGTCCGCCGATCCGGACTCGTACTTCTCGACGCCCCTCACGTACGCCGAGATCGGAGGGACCGCGCACGAGTCGATGCCGGCGGATTACCACCACGTCGACGTGGAGAAGCGCATCGGGGCCGGCCTCGAACTCTTCGAGCGGGCCGGACGCCGCATCGTCGAGTGGGACATGCATCGCGGCGCCGGGCTGCGGGTGCGGTCGAGCGCGGCGTCGGCGACCGTCGACACCGTGGTGGTCCTGCTGCTCGGTCCGGTCCGTATCCCGTGCCGGGTCGTCGAGGTGATCGACGAGTCGCACCACCGGGGCTTCGCGTACGGCACGCTGCCGGGTCACCCCGAGTCGGGTGAGGAGCGCTTCACCGTCCGACACGATCCGGTCACCGACGCCGTGACCGCCCACATCCGCGCCTTCTCGCGGCCCGGCAACAGGGTCGTCGCACTGGGCGGGCCCCTCAACAGGGCGACCCAGCGCATCGCGACCGGTCGCTACATAGCGGCCCTCACCGCCTGACACGTCGTGGCGACTGCCCCTACGACGGCCGGTCGTACAGCGCGCTAGGATTCAGCCCACCAGGGACCACCTGCATCACAGACTTTCAGGAGGATCGGCCGTGACCGACATCAGCCGCAACCAGGCTTCGGACGTCGAGCGCGTTCCCACGACCAAGGTCAGCACCGCCGAGGTGCCGTCCGCGGAGTGGGGGTGGAGCGGCGAAGGCCCCCGTACCTCGCGCATCGCGGGCTGGGTCACCGTCGCGATCCTGCTGGTCATGATCATCGGTAACCACACGGGCCGGGTCGAGGACATCTGGCTCGTCGGCTTCGCCGTGGCCATCGCAGGCCTGCTGGTCCGCGACATCCTGCTCCGCCGCAAGCCGCGCCGCTCCTGACGGCTCAGTTCTCGGCGGCCAGCTGCCCGCAGGCCGCCGCGATCTCCTGACCCCGCGTGTCACGCACGGTGCACGAGACTCCGTGCGCACGGACGCGTCGCACGAATTCCTGCTCCACCGGCTTCGGACTGGCGTCCCACTCGCTGCCGGGTGTCGGATTGAGCGGGATCAGGTTCACGTGGACCAGCGCCCCCAGGGCGCGCTTGAGCTTCTTGGCCAGCATGTCCGCTCGCCACGGCTGATCGTTGATGTCGCGGATCAGCGCGTACTCGATCGAGACCCGTCGCCCCGTGGTGTCGGCGTAGTAGCGCGCCGCGTCGAGGACCTCGGCGATGGGCCAGCGGTTGTTGACGGGGACGAGCGTGTCGCGCAGTTCGTCGTCCGGGCAGTGCAGCGACACGGCCAGCGTCACCGTCAGACCCTCGTCGGCCAGCTTGCGGATCGCGGGCGCGAGCCCGACGGTGGACACCGTCACCGAGCGCTGTGACAGGCCGAGGCCCTCCGGCGCGGGCGAGACGATCCGTTTGACCGCCGCGACGACGCGCTTGTAGTTCGCGAGCGGCTCCCCCATCCCCATGAAGACGACGTTGGACAGTCGCCCCTCGCCGCCCTCGACCGCACCGTCGCGGAGATCCGCCGCAGCGCTCCGCACCTGGTCGACGATCTCGGCCGTGGAGAGGTTGCGTTGCAGGCCGGCCTGGCCGGTGGCGCAGAACGGGCAGGCCATGCCACACCCGGCCTGGCTCGAGATGCACAGCGTCGCGCGATCCGGGTACCGCATGAGAACCGACTCGAGCAGTGTGCCGTCGGCGGCCTTCCACAGCGTCTTGCGCGTGTCCCCGCCGTCGCAGGCGATGTGCTTGACGGGCGTGAGCAGCGTCGGGAACAGCGCGTCCCCGACCTTCTCGCGGACCGACGCCGGAAGATCGGTCATCTTCGCCGGGTCCGCCTCCAGCCGGGAGTAGTACTGCCGCGCCAGCTGGTCGGCGCGGAACGCCGGCAGGCCCAGCTCGGCGACGGCCGCTCGACGCTGGTCCGCGTCGAGGTCGGCGAGGTGCTTCGCGGGCATGCCGCGACGGGGAGCGTCGAACACGAGAGGGAGAGCGATGGGTGCCATAGTGAGCACCATTCTCTCACTGTTCGGCGACACTGTCGGGCACGGTCGGGGCAGACGTGCATTCGCCACCTCCGTACAGCATGATCTGTACATGGCCCGCTCATCGCACGACGCATCCGATCCGAACGCCCTGACCGGCACGGACGCTCCTCTGGACACCTCCTCCACCGCCGCGGGTCTCCCCGTCGAGCAGACCGGGCCCACGGACACCCGCCTGGCGCAGGGAAAGACGCCCGACGGCGTCAAGCACACCCGTGCGGCGGCGCTCTACACCGGTCTCGTGGTGGGCGCGATCATCCTGGTCGTCCTGATGGTGTTCATCATCCAGAACCTCGACAGCGTCCCGATTCACCTGTTCGGCTGGACCTTCGACCTGCCCATCGGCATCGGCATGCTCCTCGCCGCGGTCGCCGGTGCGCTCGTCATGGCCACCGCGGGTGGAGTGCGCATCCTGCAGGTCCGCCGGGCCGCCAAGCGCAAGTAGTTTCTCGGCCGCCGTCGTGAGCGATCTCACGTCGCGGCCGTCGGTGTTCCGTCGCGCACGTGAACACTATTGACACAACCTTCACGTGTGGTGGTCTGCCGTGCACAGTGGTGGTCGAACGGTACGAGTCGCAGCTCGACGCGACCCACGAGCGACACACCGAGCGAGGACTGCACACGTGACGACCTTCCTGGAGAACCCCGTGCTATCTGGAGTGGCCGCCGACAAGGCGCGCTCGTGGCTTCTCGTTCCTGCGAGCAAGCCGGAACTCTTCACCCCGGCCGCGGAGTCCGCCGTCGACGCCGTGATCCTGGACATTGAGGACGCCGTCGCACCGGGCGCGAAGCCCGCCGCACGCGATGCCGTCGTGTCCTGGCTCCGTGCCGGCGGCCGCGCCTGGGTACGCATCAACGACGCCACCACGCCGTACTGGGCCGACGATCTCGACGCGCTGCGCGGCATCGACACCCTCGAGGGCGTCATGCTCGCCAAGACCGAGAGCGGAAGCCAGGTCGAGGCCACCGCCGACCGATTGGGTCACGGTTGCCGGATCGTGGCGCTGGTGGAGTCGGCCATGGGTCTCGAGGCTGCCCCCGAGATCGCGCGCGCCGAGGCCACCTTCCGCCTGGCGTTCGGCAGCGGCGACTTCCGGCGCGACACCGGCATGAGCGACGACCCGATGGCGATGGCCTATCCGCGCGCCCGGCTCGTCGTGTCGAGCCGCGCCGCCCGGCTTCCCGGCCCCATCGACGGCCCCACCCTCGCCGTCAACGACAGCATGCTGAGCCGCGACAGCCAGCTCACCGTCTCCATGGGCATGACCGGCAAGCTGTGCATGCACTCCGATCAGGGCCCCATCGTCAACCGCGAACTCGCACCCAGCGCTGCCGATGTGGCGTGGGCTCGGGACGTCATCGCCCAGCTCGGTGAGGACGGCTCCGGCGTGCGCGACGGCAGCGATCTCCCCCGCCTGGCCAAGGCGAAGAAGATCACCGCTCAGGCCGCGGTCTTCTCGATCGGCTGACGGTCACCGCTCGACGTACGCGGCGAGGTGTTCACCCGTGAGGGTGGACCGTGCCGCGACCAGGTCCGCGGGTGTTCCTTCGTAGACCACGGTGCCACCGTCGTGCCCGGCGCCCGGTCCGAGGTCGATGATCCAGTCCGCATGGGCCATCACGGCCTGGTGATGTTCGATGACGATCACCGACTTCCCGGCGTCCACCAGCCTGTCGAGCAGGGCGAGCAACTGCTCGACGTCGGCGAGATGCAGTCCCGTCGTGGGCTCGTCGAGGACCAGGATGCCGCCCTTGTCCCCCATGTGCGTCGCCAGCTTCAGCCGCTGACGCTCGCCGCCGGACAGTGTGGTCAGCGGCTGACCGATCTTCAGATAGCCCAGGCCCACGTCGTTCAGCCGGGTCAGGATTCGATGCGCCGCCGGTAGCGCAGCGTCACCGCCGGCGAAGAACTCCTGTGCCTGCGCCACCGACATCGCGAGCACCTCGCTGATGTCGCGGCCGCCGAGGTGGTACTCGAGGACCGAGTTCTGGAACCGTCGGCCCTCGCACAGCTCGCACACGGTGGCGACTCCGGCCATCATCGCGAGGTCGCTGTAGATCACCCCGTTGCCGTTGCACGTCGGGCACGCTCCCTCCGAATTCGCGCTGAAGAGAGCCGGCTTCACTCCGTTGACCTTGGCGAAGGCCTTCCGGATCGGCTCGAGGAGGCCCGTGTAGGTCGCGGGGTTGCTGCGCCGCGAGCCGCGGATCGCGCCCTGATCGACGGCCACGACGTCCTCGCGGCCCGAGAGCGAGCCGTGAATCAACGAACTCTTGCCCGACCCGGCGACCCCGGTCACGACCACCAGGACACCGAGGGGCACGTCGACGTCCACCGACTTCAGGTTGTGCGAATCGGCGCCGCGGATCTCCACCGCTCCGGTCGACGTGCGCACCGCGTCCTTCACCGCGGCGCGGTCGTCGAAGTGCCGGCCCGTGATGGTGTCACTCGTCCGCAGCCCCTCGACGGTGCCCTCGAAGCACACCGTGCCACCGGCCGTTCCGGCGCCGGGTCCGAGATCGACGACGTGGTCGGCGATGACGATCGTCTCGGGCTTGTGCTCGACGACGAGCACCGTGTTTCCCTTGTCGCGCAACCGGATCAACAGATCGTTCATGTTGGCGATGTCGTGGGGATGGAGTCCGGTGGTGGGTTCGTCGAAGACGTAGGTGACGTCGGTGAGCGACGATCCGAGGTGTCGGATCATCTTGGTGCGCTGCGCTTCACCACCGGAGAGCGTGCCCGCCGGCCGGTCGAGACTCAGATAGCCCAGTCCGATCTCCCGGAACGAGTCGAGGGTGTCTCCCAGCGAGGTGAGCAGCGGGGCCACGGACGGTGCCGACACTCCGCGGATCCACGTCGCGAGATCGCTGATCTGCATGGCGCACGCGTCGGCGATCGACACGCCGTCGATTTTCGAGGACCGTGCACCCTCGTTGAGCCGCGTGCCGTCGCACTCCGGGCACACGGCGAAGGTCACCGCGCGTTCGACGAACGCCCGGATGTGCGGCTGCATCGCGTCGACGTCCTTGGACAGGAACGACTTCTGGATCTGGGGAATCAGTCCGGAGTACGTGAGATTGATGCCGTCCACCTGGATCTTGGTCGGCTCCCGGTACAGCAGGTCCTCGCGCTGGCGCTTGGTGAACTTCGCGATGGGCTTGTCCGGATCGAAGTAGCCGGAGCCGCGGAAGATCCTCCCGTACCACCCCTCCATGCTGTAGCCGGGGATCGTGATCGCACCCTCGTTGAGCGACTTGCTGTCGTCGAAGAGCGCCGTGAGGTCGATGTCGGAGACGGAGCCGCGCCCCTCGCACCGCGGACACATCCCGCCGGTGATGCTGAAGGTGCGCTTCTCCTTCGTCTGACGTCCGCCCTTCTCCACCGTCACCGCTCCCGCACCGGAGATGGACGCCACGTTGAACGAGAACGCCTGCGGGGAGCCGACGTACGGCTGTCCGAGACGGCTGAAGAGGATGCGCAGCATCGCGTTGGCGTCGGTGGCGGTACCGACGGTGGACCTCGGATCGGCGCCGAGCCGCTGCTGGTCCACGATGATGGCCGTCGTCAGACCGTCGAGCAGATCCACGTCGGGCCGCGCGAGACTGGGCATGAACCCCTGCACGAACGCGCTGTACGTCTCGTTGATCATGCGCTGGGACTCGGCGGCGATCGTGCCGAACACCAACGAACTCTTGCCCGATCCGGACACGCCGGTGAAGACCGTCAGACGGCGCTTCGGGAGGTCGACGCTCACGTTCTGCAGAGTGTTGACTCTCGCCCCCTGCACCCGGATGACATCGTGGGTGTCGGCGACGTGCCGTGCGGTACTCGACTTCGTGGCCATGGCTGATGTCCTTCGTGGTGCAGCGAACGGGTCAGCGGACACGGTAGCCGGTGCGCATCGGGGCTGCTTCTCGATTCCTGATCGCCGACGCGGCGGCTCAGGCCGTCTCGAGTCCGTGCGGTCTGCGACGAGTGTGCACCCGGTATCCGACCTCGACGGACGTGCCGGTGAGCTGCCGCAGCGCGCGAGCGGCCACCCGCGGCGAGAACTCGATTCCCAGCACCGCAGCGGCCTCCTCGCGGTCCGCGAACGACCACCGCGTCCGGACCCGGCGCAGGTCGAAACCCTGCGCGGCGAAGAATCGTTCGACGGTGAGGGGGTCGTAGTGCGGCAGGTCGCGGCGCATCCATCCTCCGTACGGATCGACCGTGGCGTCGAGATCCACCACCACCACCACACCCCCGGGGCGCAGGACGCGCATGGCCTCGGTGATGCCCGGCCCGCATCCCGGCCCGAAGAAGTAGGCCGTCCTGGCGTGCAGGACGTCCGCCGAGCAGTCCTCCAGCGGCAGCCGATCCGCAGTCCCCCGGAGCACCCGCACAGCGGAGCCCGCGACCCGGTGCCGAGCACGCTCGATCAGTGGTGGGTGTGGTTCGACACCGACCACGGACCGTGCCTCGCGGGCGAACAGAGGCAGATGGAATCCGGTTCCGCATCCGACGTCGACGACGTCGCGTCCCGCCCACGGCGTGAGATCCCGCAGCACCGCCTCGATCTCGCCGGTGACGTCCTGGGCGCGATTCTCGGCCTCGTACACATCGGGCCAGTTCCAGATGTTCGGACTGGCGATCACGCCGTCGCGACCGGGCACAGGATCAGACGAAGATCGTCAGAACGATCCACGTCACGAGGATGCTGGGCAGAACGGAGTCGAGGCGGTCCATCAGTCCGCCGTGACCGGGAAGCATCGTCCCCATGTCCTTGATCCCGAGCTCCCGCTTGACCTGCGACTCGACCAGGTCGCCGAGCGTCGCGGAGAAGACGATGAGCACGCCCAGCAGGGCCCCCACGAACGGGTTCGCGTCCAGCAGGAACGTGACGGTGAGGACGCACCCGACGACACTGAAGAGCAGCGATCCGCCGAGCCCCTCCCAGGACTTCTTCGGGCTGATGGCCGGCGCCATCGCGTGCCGTCCGAACAGGACTCCGGCCGCGTAGCCGCCGACGTCCGAACACACCACCGCGATCATGAGCACGAGGACGCGCGAGCCGCCGTCGTCCTCGAGGGTCAGCAACGCCGCGAACGCACCGAACAGCGGCAGCCACGACAGGACGAAGATCGAGATCGCGCAGTCGCGCAGGTAGTTCTTCGGTGCCACGTCCAGACCACCGGACAACAGGCGCCAGACCATCGTGACAAGTACCGTCGCGGCGAACGCACTGAGCGCGCCCAGTGCGCCGAACGGCCACGCGAGCCAGATCATCGCCTGACCTCCGAGGATCACCGGGATCCGGGGCACGGAGATGTCGGACTCCCGCAGCCGCTTCGTCACCTCCCACGAGGCGACGGCGACCGCGGCCGCGGCGATGCCGATGAACACGAGCGGAACCAGGACCAGGACGACGATGAGCGACACGCCCAGTGCGCCGCCGACCGCGATCGCCGCGGGGAGGTCGCGGCCCGCCCGCGAGGTCTTCGGGGCGGGATCGGCGGTCGAACCGTTGTCGGCCGATACGGACACTGCTTCTCGTTTCACTTCATCTGGGCCACCGGGACGTGCGGAGGTCACACCTCCATCAGTTCCGCTTCCTTGTTCTTCACGATCTCGTCCACCTGCGCCACGTACTTCGCGGTGGTCTTGTCGAGCTCGGCCTCCGCACGCGTGACCTCGTCCTCGCCTGCCTCGCCGTCCTTCTGGATGCGCTTGAGCTCGTCCATCACCTTGCGGCGGACGTTGCGGATGGACACCTTCGCGTCCTCACCCTTGCTCTTGGCCTGCTTGACGTACTCGCGGCGCCGCTCCTCGGTGAGCTGCGGGATCGAGATCCGGATGATGTGTCCGTCGTTGGACGGGTTGAACCCCAGGTCCGAGTTGCGGATCGCAGTCTCGATGGGGCCCAACTGGGCCTGCTCGTACGGCTTGACGATCACCATGCGCGCCTCGGGCACGTTGATGCCCGCGAGCTGGGTGATGGGGGTCAGCGAGCCGTAGTACTCGACCACGATCTTCGAGAACATCCCCGGGTTCGCGCGACCCGTCCGAATGGACGACAGATCGTTCTGCGCGACCGTGACGGCCTTTTCCATTCTCTCTTCGGCGTCGAAGAGCGCTTCGTCGATCACGACCGTTCCTTCCGAAAACCTCGAGTGTGCAGCGACTGCACGTGGTGACTCACTTGACCAGGGTTCCGATCTTCTCACCCGACACCGCTCGCGCGATGTTTCCCTCGGTGAGCAGATTGAAGACCATGATCGGCATCCCATTGTCCATGCAGAGGCTGAAGGCTGTGGCATCGGCCACCTTCAGCCCCTTCTCGATGACCTCGCGGTGCGAGATCTCGGTGTACATCGTGGCGGTCGGATCCTCTCGCGGGTCCGCGGAGTAGACCCCGTCGACGCCCTTGGCCATCAACACCACTTCCGCGCCGATCTCGAGCGCACGCTGCGCCGCCGTGGTGTCGGTGGAGAAGTAGGGCATGCCCATGCCGGCTCCGAAGATGACCACGCGCCCCTTCTCGAGGTGGCGTTCGGCGCGCAGCGGGATGTACGGCTCGGCGACCTGCCCCATGGTGATGGCCGTCTGCACGCGCGTGGTGATGCCCTGCTTCTCGAGGAAGTCCTGCAGGGCGAGGCAGTTCATGACGGTGCCCAGCATGCCCATGTAGTCGGAGCGGGACCGGTCCATACCGCGCACCTGGAGCTCGGCTCCGCGGAAGAAGTTCCCGCCGCCGATGACGACGGCGACCTGGACACCCGAACGGACGACGTCCGCGATCTCCTCCGCCACCTTCTGCACCACGTCGGGATCGAGCCCGACCTGGCCACCACCGAACATCTCACCGCCCAGTTTGAGCAGCACTCGGGAGAATCCGGTGCGGGCGGGCGACGACTCGGTCATGAAGGCTCCTGTCCGTGGGGCGTGTGCGGGTCGGTGTCCGCACGACACTGTTGCGCCTGATCTTGCCCCATGCGTCGGCACGGGGCGCACATGACTGTGCCGTCCACCCATCGGGGTGGACGGCACGGTCATGACGTCACTCGGGTGTCACGAGGCTCAGTTGGAGCCGACCTCGAAACGCACGAAGCGCGTGATGGTGACTCCGGCGTCGGCGAGAAGAGCCTTGACGGTCTTCTTGCTGTCCTGGACCGAGGACTGCTCGGTCAGCACGACGTCCTTGTAGTAGCCGTTGACGCGACCCTCGATGATCTTGGGCAGTGCCTGCTCGGGCTTGCCCTCCTCGCGGGCGGTCTGCTCCGCGATGCGTCGCTCGCCCTCGACGATGTCGGCGGGGACCTCGTCGCGGGTGACGTACTTGGCCTTGAGCGCGGCGACCTGCATCGCTGCGCCGCGAGCGGCCTCGGCTGCGGCCTCGCCCTCACCGGTGTACTCGACGAGGACACCGACGGCGGGCGGGAGGTCAGAGCTGCGCTTGTGCAGGTAGGTCGCGACCGGACCGTCGAAGGAGACGACGCGACGGATCTCGAGCTTCTCGCCGATCTTGGCCGAGAGCTCCTGCAGTGCGGCGTCGACGGTCTTGCCGTCGAGCTGCAGCGCCTTTAAGGCGTCGACGTCGGCCGGCTTGCCCTCGGCCGCCACGTCCGCGATGGACTGCGCGAAGTTCTGAAACTCCTCGTTCTTGGCGACGAAGTCGGTCTCCGAGTTGATCTCGAGGAGGACACCGTTCTTCGCGACGACGAGACCCTCGGCGGTGGAACGCTCGGCGCGCTTGCCGACGTCCTTCGCGCCCTTGATACGGAGCTGCTCGACGGCCTTGTCGAAGTCGCCGTCGTTGTCGGCGAGCGCGTTCTTGCAGTCCAACATGCCGGAGCCGGTCAGCTCACGGAGCCGCTTGACGTCGGCGGCAGTGTAGTTCGCCATCGTGGGCGAGCCTCCTTGCATTGCTCGTGGAGACGCACGGGTGATGCGTCTCGTGTGTGACGAGAGAGGGGGTGAATCAGAACGAGACCCGGTGCGCCACTAACGGGCACACCGGGTCTCGACCGTGATCAATTCTGCGCGGTGGGAACGTCCGCGACGGGTGCCTCGGTCTCGGCGGGAGCCGCCGCACCGTTCGCGCCCTCGGCGGCCGGAGCCTCCGTGACGGGTGCGTCGGTGGCTGCCGGGGTCTCGGCAGCGGCCTGCTGCGTCGCCTCGGCGGCCGGGGAGGCCTGCGAGAGCTGCTCGAGCTCCCACTCGGCCAGGGGCTCGCCGGCACCGACCTCGGGCTTCTCGTCCGTACCGGCGTTGCGGCCGGCACGCGCCTGCACGCCCTCGGCCACGGCGGACGCCACGACCTTGGTGAGGAGTGCTGCGGAACGGATCGCGTCGTCGTTGCCCGGGATCGGGTAGTCGACGACGTCGGGGTCGCAGTTGGTGTCCAGGATCGCGATGACCGGGATGTTCAGCTTGCGAGCCTCGGCGACCGCGAGGTGCTCCTTGTTGGTGTCGACGATCCAGATCGCCGACGGGACCTTGGACATGTCCCGGATACCACCGAGGGTGCGATCGAGCTTGGTCATCTCACGCGTGAGCATGAGGATTTCCTTCTTCGTGCGGCCCTCGAAGCCACCGGTCTGCTCCATCGACTCGAGTTCCTTGAGCCGGATCAGACGCTTGTGGACAGTGGTGAAGTTGGTGAGCATGCCGCCGAGCCAGCGCTGGTTCACGTAGGGCATTCCGACCCGAGTCGCCTCGGCCGCAATGGACTCCTGTGCCTGCTTCTTGGTCCCGACGAAGAGAACGGTGCCACCGTGGGCGACGGTCTCCTTGACAAATTCGTACGCCTGATCGATGTACGTCAGCGTCTGCTGCAGGTCGATGATGTAGATGCCGTTGCGATCGGTGAAGATGAATCGCTTCATCTTCGGATTCCAACGACGGGTCTGGTGCCCGAAGTGCGTGCCGCTGTCGAGCAGCTGCTTCATGGTAACGACAGCCATAGCTGTGGATCTCTCTTTCGTGTGCCGGTTGATGCGCGAGCACCGTCGATCGCCGAACCCGTGGGTCCGTCGTACCGCAGGTGTGTCGTGCCCTGGCGCTCGTCGTCCGTCGGACCTGCAGTGCAGGACCAGCCGACGAACCCGTGCTCCGGTGGAGGATCGACAGGTGCCGTTCCGTACCGAAGCGCGACGAGCGCGCGAAGTCGACCCGTGTGGACAGGCCGCAGAAGTCAGTGTACGTCCGCGACGCCGCAGGTCATAACCGGGTCGACCGCCTGTGCACGGAGGACGGTCCGTCCCCGGGTGCGGTGGCTCGACGCGGGACCACTGTCGTCGCGTTCGCAAGAGTGCGGGGATGACCTGTCTCCGCTCCGCCCGCCGTGGGTCGCCGCGTTCGGCGCTCGTGTCCGCGGCGCTGACGGCAGCCCTGCTGGCGTCCGGATCCGTAGCCGCCGCGGAGACGGACGGACGCCCGTTCGACTGGCCGCTGCAGCCCCGTCCCGCCGTGGTGACCCCGTACGACCCGCCACCCGAGCGGTGGCTGCCGGGCCATCGCGGCGTCGACCTCGATGCGGGCTCCGATCCGACACACACCGTCGTCGCGGCCGGGGACGGCGTCGTCGTGTTCGCAGGTGCGGTCGCCGGCCGCCCCGTCGTCTCGATCGACCATGCCGGCGGCCTCCGGACGACGTACGAGCCGGTCACGCCCACCGTCACGGTCGGCACCCGGCTGCGACGAGGTCAGCCGATCGGTGTCCTCGAGGCAGGTCACCAGGGGTGCGGCGCCGCCTGGTGCCTGCACTGGGGAGCGCGTCGCGGCCGTGACTACCTCGATCCCACGGCTCTCGTCGACCGCGGTGTGGTGGTGCTGAAACCCCTGGCCGAGCCCGAGTGAGGCGCCTTCAGTACGCGCGGTGACGCTGCGGCGTCGACTGCGGCGCGGACGCGTGCCGGCCCTCCGCGTCGGGGAAATCGTCCGCCATCATCGCCGCCAGGTCCATGAAGGCGGCGCGCGTGCGGGGGCGCAGTCGATCGAGATCGACGACGGAGCCCTCCGCCAGATGATCGTCGAAGGGAACCACCACGACGGCGCGGCAGCGCGCGAGGAAGTGCCGGGTGAGTTCGTCCATGTCGATGCTCGCGGCGCCCGGTCGGTGGGCGCTGATGACGACGACGGTCCGCTCGACGAGGTGCGCGTACCCGTGCAGCCCGAGCCAGTCGAGGGTCGCGGCGGCGCTCTTGGCGCCATCGACCGCCGGCGAGCTGACGAGCACCAGTGCGTGCGCCAGCGACAGCACCCCCTCCATCGCCGAGTGCATGATGCCCGTGCCGCAGTCGGTGAGGATCAGGTTGTAGTGCGCTCGGAGGGTGTCGATGACCGCGCGGTAGTCCTGTTCGGTGAACGCCTCCGACGCGGCCGGGTCACGCTCCCCCGCGACGACCTCGAGACGACTCGACGACTGGGAGGTGTGCTCCCTGATGTCGGCGTAACTCCGGATTGTCGGCCGGGCAGCGAGGAGATCGCGCACCGTGGACATCGTCTGCCGCGGGACGCGCTCCCCCAGCGTTCCGAAGTCGGGGTTCGCGTCGACGGCGATGACGTCGTCGCGTCGCAAGGAAGCGAACACCGACCCCAGCCCGACGGTGACGGTCGTCTTGCCCACCCCGCCCTTGAGGGACAGGAAGGCGATCCGGTAATCGCTGCGCAGCGGCTGTCGAATGCGGTCGATCTGGTGGCGACGCTCCGCCTCGGAGGCGACCGCACCACGGCCACCCGGTCGCCCACTGCCCAGGACGCGATCCAGGGTGCGGCGCCACCCCGGCCGAGTGGAGGACGGGGCCGGCGAGACGAAGGGCGACCCTGGTCGGCGCACCGGACTCTCCGCACCGAAGGCGGCCGAGTCGCGTCGCGGATCGGCGAGGCCCGGATGGTGCGGTGCGGGAACGTGGGAGGGCGGAACGGACGGCCGAGAGAATCGTTCCGGTTCGGGCGGAGACCAGGGTCCGTTCGTACCCGCCCGGCTGCCGGGACCTGAGGAGTGCGGGCTGTCGTCTCGACGATCCACGGTCCCCACCCTCCTGTCGACGGTCTGCTCCGATTGCCGATCAGGGACGAACGGTGTGGTTCACAGCGCCGGCACGGTCACATCCCCCGTGCAGACGGTACCAAACGTGCACGAGCGTGCGAGGTGGTCGACAGGACCCGACGTCAGGCTCGCGGATGCGCCTGATCGTGGACCGCGCGCAGCCGCTCCACGGAGACATGGGTGTAGATCTGCGTCGTGGCGAGCGACGCGTGCCCGAGCAGTTCCTGCACCACGCGGAGATCGGCGCCGCCCTCGAGCAGGTGGGTCGCGGCGGAGTGTCGGAGGCCGTGCGGACCCAGGTCCGGGGCACCGGGCACGGCGGACAGCACCTCGTGCACCACCGAGCGCGCCTGCCGCTGATTCAGGCGTCCGCCGCGACGCCCCAGGAGCAGGGCCGCGCCGGAGTCCGGTGTGGCCAGGGCGGGGCGGCCCACGGTCGACCACTGCACCACCGCGTCCTCCGCGGGCGCGCCGAACGGTACGACGCGTTCCTTGTCGCCCTTGCCGAGGACGCGGAGCACCCGTCTGTCGAGATCCACGTCGTCCACATCGAGACCGCACAGTTCGCCGACCCGGATTCCGGTCGCGTACAAGAGCTCTACGACGACCCTGTCGCGCAGGGCCATGGGATCCTGTTGGTCGGCACCGGATGTCGCGGCCGTCATCGCGTCCCGAGCGTCACGCTCACGCAGCACGCCCGGGAGCGTCCGACGCGACGGCGGTGCCGACAGCCGCACCGCCGGGTCCGCGGTGAGTGCTCCGACGGTGCACGACCACGCGGTGAAGGTGCGCGCCGAACTCGCTCGACGCGCGAGAGTCGAGCGGGACACTCCCGCGACCGACATCGAGGCGAGCCACGAGCGCAGTGAGCGAAGTGTGATCACGTCGTCGAGTGCCGCGGACGGATCACCGTGCGCGTCTCGACAGAAGCCGATCAGAGCACGGGCGTCGCCGACGTACGCGCGCACGGTGTGCTCGGAGCGGTTGCGTTGCAGAGCGAGATGCTCGGTGAATCTCGCGAGGAGCGCGAGATCGTCAGGATTCGCTGGCAGCGAGTTCTCGCTTCCAGGTGCGGAATCCCTCCTCGGTGCGGCCACGACGCCAGTATCCCGATATCGAGGCCCATTCCGCAGTCACGCCACGCTCTTTGCGGATGTAAGGCCGGATCTCGTGCATCACGGACTGCGCTTCACCGTGCACGAAGACATGAGGCTGACCGGGCAGCCACTCCACCGCACGGACGGCGGCGGCCAGCGGTGAGCCACCCGGATCCTGGTCGCGGTACACCCAGCGGATGTCGGCAGAGGTCGGCGCCGCGATCTCGACGCGGTCCTCCGGACTCGCTGCTTCGAGCACCACTCGCGCGACGGCTCCCTCGGGAAGCGCCGCGAGTGCTGCGGAGATGGCGGGCACGCCCGTCTCGTCGCCGGCGAGAAGGTGCCAGTCTGCGTCCGCACGAGGCGAGTACGCGCCGGCGGGACCGAAGAACGAGAGCTGGTCCCCCGCCGCGGCGCTCAGCGCCCACGGGCCGGCGACACCCTCGTCGCCGTGGACGACGAAGTCGATGGCGACTTCGCGGGCCTGCGTGTCCACCGATCGCACCGTGTAGGTGCGCAACGTCGGCTCGTCGGCGTCACCGAAGTGCAGCTTGACGTAGCTGTCGGTGAACTCGGACGGCGCGAACTCGTCGAAGTTCGCACCGCCGAGCACCACGCGCACCATGTGCGGGGTGAGCCGCTCGGTGCGGAGAACGGTCAGGGTGGTCAGTCGTCGCGCCACAGGGCACCTCCATCGGGTACGGGCCTTGCCGCCGGTGGGGCGCAAGACGTGGTTAGCCTACCCTAATTCGCCGACCGGCCCCACGACAGGTCAGTGCGCGGCGTCGTACGCGTCCTGGATCTCCTGGCTGATGCGCCCGCGGGTGCTGACCTCGAAGCCGTTCTCCTTGGCCCACGCCCGCACGTCCTGCAGATTCTGGCGGCCCTTCTTCGGCGCCGCGGCGGACCCGTTCCGGCGAGACTTCTTGCCGCCCACCTTCTCCGCGTGTTCGATCCAGAATGCGAATTGGTCGTACAACTCGTTGGCGTGCTTGCTGTTGAGATCGATCGAATAGGACACGCCTCCGACCGCGAACTCGACCGTCTCGCCCTGCCCGTCCTTGATGAGTGAACCGTCGACATCGTCGATCATTTGGACGGTGGTGCGTCGTGCCATTGTTCTGCGCTCCTCGGTACCGGGTGGAGAAAGAATTTCCTCCAAGATAACAGCCGAGATGGCCGACATCGTGACACCGACCCGACACCGCCCTGACAACATCCGAATCACGATATCTCGGTCGTGAATTCGACGACCTGTTGTTCGTGACCGACACGGGACGATCGGGCTCACCGCGGTCGCCGGTACTGTGACGGACGCAAACTCGACGCGGCCACTCCCGTCGACGTCGGCCACGAAGGGTTCACGGATGACCGCACAGAGTTTCTCGGAAACGCGTGCCGTGTCGTCGACGACGAGACCGTCCGGTTCGCTGACTTTCGTCGATCTCTTCAGCGGTGCGGGCGGAATGAGTTGCGGCTTCGCACGACACGGCGCCTTCGATGTCGTCGGCGCGGCGGACGCACAACTGGGTAAACCGAGCAGTGCGCGCGGATCTCTCGAATGCAATGCGTCCTATGAGGCGAATATCGGAACGGTGCCGCACGCCGTGGATCTTTCCGCTGTCACCGGGGCCGAGTTGGCGCGACTCTTCGCCCCGCGTCTGAACGGACGACCACTCGACGTACTCAGCGCGTGCCCGCCGTGCACCGGCTTCTCCCGTGCAAATCCTCGAAATCATCTCACCGACGATCCACGCAATTCGCTCGTGACCCGTGTCGCCGACTCCGTCGAGGCTCTGCGCCCGATCGTCCTCGTCATGGAAAACGCACGAGAATTGGTCGGCGGTAATTTCCGTGGTCATCTCGACGCGTTGGCTCTGCGGTTGGATCACCTCGGCTACGACGTCGATGCCTCGGTGCACATGCTCAGTACGGTCGGCTTACCGCAACGACGCGAGAGATCCCTGGTGGTCGCGGTGCGGCGCGATCACGAATTGCACACTCTTTCCGAATTGTGGGAGGGCACGACCATCGCACCGGAGGCGATCACGGTGCGTCGCGCGATCGGCCACCTGCCCCGCGTCGAGGCCGGTGAGACGGCGTCCGGCGATCCGATGCACCTCTCGCCCAGCATCGGTCGTGAGTCGACCCGCCGCCGCCTCCACGCCCTCCCCCACGACGGCGGTTCCTGGCTCGACCTCAGGTCCGCCCCCGGCGGCGACGACCACCTGACGCCCGCGATGCAGCGCCTCGTCGCCGCCGGGCGCCTGGGGTCGCACCCCGACGTCTACGGCCGACTGTGGTGGGACCGTCCCGCGCCCACCGTCAAACGGGAGTGCGCCCACTTCGGCAACGGCCGCTACACCCACCCCGAGCAGGACCGGCTGTGCACGGTGCGAGAGTTGGCCCTGCTGAACGGTTTTCCGGACGACTACGTGTTCCGCGCGCGATCGCTGTCGAACATGTACCGCCACATCGGGGACGCGGTACCGCCGCTCGTGTCCGCTCAGCTCGCCGCGCTGTGCACCTGGATCATCAGCGGCGTCAAGCCGGACCTGCGCGACGCGATCCTGCCCGGCACCTCCCTGCGGGCAGAGGACCTGCTCCCGGCACAGCCCTCACCGGATCTTCTCGATGCGCACCCATCCCGCCTCGTCGCGGCCGGCGTGTCCCTCGATCTCGAGGACCACCAGCGCTGACCGCACCGCCGACACGGGCACGCCGGAGTCCACGGACAGTTGCTGCACCGTTCGGGCTCCCGTGGCCGGGAACGCGTCCAGCACGCGGGCGGGAGTCTGCGGCAGGCGATCGAGATCGCGGCCGAACAGGGCGTCCCGGTCGTCGTCGTCCTCGACACCCGCACCCACCGCACCCGCCTCGGCCACCACGTCCCGGGCACCCGTCACCAGACGCGCTTCGCCCTCGCGGATCATCCGGTGGCACCCCGTCGACGACGCGGACGTCACCGGCCCCGGTACCGCCATGACCGGTCGCCCCAGTGCCCGTGCCCACGACGCCGTGTTACGCGCCCCGCTGCGCCATCCCGCCTCGACCACGACCACGCCGTCACACAGTGCGGCCACCAGCCTGTTGCGGGAGAGGAAGCGGTACCGGGCGGGTGGTGTGCCCGGCGGATACTCCGACACCACCGCACCCGTCTCCGACACTCTCCGCAGCAGACGCTCGTGCCCCGCCGGGTACGCCCGGTCGACGCCGCACGCCAGCACCGCCACCGTGCAGCCGCCCACGCCCAGCGCGGCGCGATGCGCCGCACCGTCGATGCCGTACGCGCCGCCGGAGACCACCGTCCACCCGTCCACGGCCAGGTCTCCCGCGATCTCACCCGTCACGTGCTCCCCGTAGCTCGTCGCCGCGCGCGTTCCCACCACGGCCACCGCCCGCTCCGTGGACGACGCCACCGGCGCCGGACCCACCACCCACAACGCCAACGGCGCACCGCCGTCGCGAGTCGGCAGAGCCCCGTCCGGCCGTTCGAATCCGAGGAACCGCCAGGCGGGCCACTCCTCGTCCGACGGCACCACCAGTCGACCGTCCATCGCAGCCATCAGGTCGAGGCTCGCCGCGGCGGTGTCGAGATGTGCCCGCGCCGACACGCGGTCCCACACCGCCTTCGGAACGTCCCCGGTGCGCATCGTCGCCGCGGCGTCCACCACTCCGCGCGAGGCAATGAGCTGCTCGACGGCGCGCGACGGACCCTGCACCACCGTCGAGACGTACGCCCACGCCAGCGTCTCCGGATTCTCCGCTCCACTCACACGCCACTCCCCTGTTCGCGAAAACTCATCGCCGACGCCACGCACTCGGGTCCCGGAGACATCCGCCCCTCGAGGTCGCCGAGCGTCCAGGCCAAGCGCAGGATGCGGTCCGCGCCCCGCGCCGTGATGCCACCGCGCCGCAGCGCCCGTTCGATCGGGATCAACGCCTCGCGTTCGAGCCGAAAGCGCTGTCGCAGTGCCGACCCGGGTACTTCGGCATTGGTCTGCCAGCCGAACTCGGACCACCGTTCCGCCGCCGCCTGCCGCGCTGCCGTCACTCTGCCGCGCACCACCTCGGTCGTCTCCCCCACGTCGTCGGTCAACATTCCGGTCGCAGCGGGCTGCATCGACAGCCGCAGGTCCACCCGGTCGAGCAGTGGTCCGGACAGCTTGCCGAGGTAGCGCCGACGGGCGTTCGGCGCACACACGCAGTCGGCGGTCCGCGGCGAGGCGCACGGACACGGATTGGCCGCCAGCACCAGTTGGAAGCGAGCGGGATAGCGGGCGACCCCGTCGCGCCGCGCGATGCGCACCTCGCCGTCCTCCAGCGGGGTACGCAGTGCCTCCAGCACGCGCACCGACATCTCGGCGCACTCGTCGAGGAAGAGCACGCCGTGGTGCGCCCGGCTCACCGCACCCGGTCGCGCCATGCCGCTTCCGCCGCCCACCAGTGCCGCTACCGAGGTGGTGTGATGCGGCGCGATGAACGGGGCGGTGGTGATCAACGGACACTCCGCCGTGAGTGTCCCCGCGACGGAGTGCACCGCCGTCACCTCCAGGGCCTGACCCTCCGTCAGCGGCGGCAGCAGGCCGGGCAGCCGACCCGCGAGCATCGTCTTGCCGATACCGGGCGGTCCCGTGAACATCAGATGGTGTGCGCCGGCGGCCGCGACCTCGAGAGCCCAGCGTGCTTCGGACTGTCCGACCACGTCGGCGAGATCGCCGTACCGGGGCTCGGGACCCGGCCGTGTCGGCATCGGTTCCGGGAGAGTGCACCGGTGCGAGAGCCACTCGATCACCTGCCGCAGATGCGCGGCACCGAGGACCTCGATCCCGCCCACCAGGCCCGCCTCGGCGAGGCTGTCCTGCGGCACCACCACGCGGGTCCATCCCGCTCCGCGTGCGGCGAGCACGGCGGGAAGGACCCCTCGCACGCTCCGCACCCGCCCGTCGAGTGCCAGCTCACCCACCAGCACCGTCGAGGCCAACAGACCCGGCGGCACCACCTTGGCGGCGCCGAGCACCGCGCACGCCAGTGCCAGGTCGTACACGGATCCCACTTTGGGGAGTGTGGCCGGCGACAGCGCGAGCACCACCTTGGACGCGGGCCAGCTCTGGCCGGAGTTGTTCACCGCGGCCCGCACTCGGTCCCGTGACTCCTGCAGCGCCGCATCGGGGAGTCCGACCACGTGCACGCCCGGCAGGCCCCGCCCCACGTCGGCCTCGATCTCCACGAGGATGCCGTCGATGCCCGTGACGGCGACCGAGAACGTCCGTCCCAGCGCCATCAGAACGCCGCCCTCAGATGCGAGAGCAGAGGCCCCCGGCCGTCGGCGATCACGACCTCCACGACGTCGAACCGCACCGGCACCCACGGACCGGACCGCTCGGCGAGCCACAGCCCGGCCAGCCGGTGGATGCGCTGCGCCTTCGCCGGCGTGACCGCCTCGGCCGGAGTGCCGTACCCGTCGCCGGAGCGGGTCTTCACCTCGACGAACACGACGATGTCGCCGTCCACGCCGATGATGTCGACCTCGCCGTGCCGGCACCGCCAGTTGCGGTCGAGAATGCGCAGACCCACCGTCGTCAGATACGACGCGGCAGCTTCCTCGCCCGCTCTGCCCATTTCCGCGTTCGTCGCCATGGCTCCCCTCGCCGACCCGGTGCCCGGTGGTGGGCACACCCGGTGTCGGAGCACGACTGTGCAGGCACGCGGCGACCGTGCCGCGGCGCCGACCTGCGGCCGCAGAAAACCCGGGGACGACGCTCGACCCGGGGATGACGGACCACCGAAACCCCCTGTTGCGCGGCGCTCGGCCGTGGGGTTTGCGATGATCGGGTCATGAACACTGCACGCGACTCGTCGGCGAGCGGGACGCCGTCCAGCAGTGAGTTCCTTCTCCGCCGCGTGCCGGACGATCGGCGGCCCGCTCACCCCTATGCACTGCTGTGGACGTCGAACGATGCGCTGGGTCGGGAATCGACCAGGGAGGTGGGGTGCGGCGACTACTCGTGGGCGCTACGGACGGCACGCATCCTGTCCATTCCGCGCGCGTCGATCGAGCACGACCAGCGCGGCGGCGTGGACGACGGCTACGAGGGGTGGCACCTGAACGCGCGCATCCTGGGAACGGATCAGCGCTGATTCACTCGGGAAGTCCCCGTCACTCGGGAAGTCCCCGTCACTCAGGAAGTCGCAGATCCGGCTTGTCGAGTTCCTCGATGTTGACGTCCTTGAACGTGATCACCCGGACGTGCTTGACGAAGCGCGCGGGTCGGTACATGTCCCACACCCACGCATCGGACATCCGCACCTCGAAGTAGATCTCGCCGTCCGCGTTCCGCGGGATCATCTCCACCGAGTTCGCGAGATAGAAGCGACGCTCGGTCTCCACCACGTAGGTGAACTGGCCGACGATGTCGCGGTACTCCCGGTACAGCGACAGTTCCATCTCGGTTTCGTACTTCTCGAGATCCTCGGCACTCATGCCGCCATCATCGCGCATCGGCGCCCTCGTGTTCCCATCGACCCCGCTCCTGCGGCGACACCGTCGGTGCGGCGCCGGCATCCTCGAGGCAGGCGACGTTCGACCACGAGCGACGGTGCTCCCGGCTCGCCCCGAGACGGGCGAGGGCGTCCGTGTGCAGCGTCGTGTTGTAGCCCTTGTGTACGGAGAAGTCGTAGCCGGGAATGTCTCCGTCGAGTGAGCGCATGATGCGGTCGCGATGCACCTTGGCGAGCACGCTCGCGGCGGCGATACATGCCGCGGTGGCGTCACCACCGATCACCGGGAGTGACGGCGCGGGAAGCCCGGGCACCCGAAAACCGTCGGTCAGGACGTACCCGGGGTCGACCGACAGTCCGGCGACCGCGCGGCGCATGCCCTCGATGTTGGCGACGTGGATACCGATGCGGTCGATCTCGGCCGCGGGGACGGTGACGATCGAGTATGCCGTCGCCCAGCGGATCACCTTCGGAAACAACGACTCCCGCGTCTTCTCGCTCAACTTCTTCGAGTCGTCCAGAAGGTCCAGCGCGGCGCGGGCGCGATCGCCCAGGATGCACGCGGCGATGACCAGTGGGCCCGCACAGGCGCCACGACCCGCTTCGTCCACGCCCGCCACGGGCCCGAGACCCGACCGGAGAAGTGCCGACTCCATGGTGCGCATACCACCCGCACGCCGGATGACGGTGCGCGGCGGCCACGACGTCCGGGAGAGCCGCGTGGTCGACTTCATGGGCCCCGAACTCACTGCCCCTGGATGTCCGGATCGTCGATGAGACCCCAGCGACCGGGCGGCAGCACGATGGCCTGCGCCTTGCCGATCACGTTGTCCAGCGGGATGGTTCCCTGCAGTTCGTCGGCGACGTGGAAGCGCGAGTCGGCGGAGTTGCTGCGGTTGTCACCCATGACCCACACGTTGCCCTCGGGCACGGTGACGGGCCCGAAGCACCGCCCGGAACGGATCGGGGTGTCGCACGTGAGCGTGCCGGGCACGAAGTCGAAGTCCATGGTGATGTACGGCTCGTCGAGCGGCTTGCCGTCGACGAGAACGCGTCCCTGCTCGTCGCAGCACTCGACGGTCTGACCGCCGGTGGCGATGACGCGCTTGACCAGATCGTTCTCGTCCGGTGCGACCAGGCCGACGAGGGATCCGAGTTCCTGGGCGCCGCGGACGACGACGTTGGACGACCGCGTGGAGACGTAGTCGCCGTCCCAGGACGGCGGTCCGCGGAACACGACGACGTCACCGGCCGTCGGATCGCCGAAGCGGTACCCGATCTTTTCCACGACGATGCGGTCACCGGTGCAACCAGTGCAGCCGTGCAAGGTCGGCTCCATCGATTCCGAGGGGATCAGGTACACCCTCGCGACGAAGGTCTGCAAGAGGAAGCTGAGCACCAGGGCGACCAGGATGAGAATCGGGAGCTCACGCCAGAAGGACCGTGGCTTCTTGGTTCGCTGCGCCTCGTCGTTGTCGTCGCCCGCGCGCTCGTCCGTCACGGGTCAAGATTAGCGGCAGCGCCGCGGTGCAGAACGGCCGGGACGCAGAACGGCCGGACACCGGGGAACGAGTCCCCTGTGTCCGGCCGTCCAGCGAGTGGAACGCCGAAGATCAGCGCTTCTCCTTGATCTTGGCTGCCTTGCCGCGCAGCTCGCGCAGGTAGTACAGCTTCGCGCGACGCACGTCACCGCGGGTCAGCACGTCGATCTGGGCGATGTTCGGGGTGTGGACGGGGAAGGTGCGCTCCACGCCGACGCCGAAGGACACCTTGCGGACCGTGAAGGTCTCGCGGATGCCGCCACCCTGACGCCGAATGACGACGCCCTTGAAGATCTGCACGCGCTCCTTGGAGCCCTCGATGACCTTCACGTGCACGTTCAGTGTGTCGCCCGGGCGGAACTCGGGAATGTCGCTGCGCAGCGACTGCTTGTCCAGGAAATCCAGGGTGTTCATGGTTCATCCTTGCTGTGACGAGATCTCGAGCAGAGGACCCGAGCGGCTGCCGTCGGCGGATGCCGTCGACGCTCGACTGGTTCGTACTCCGAATAGGTGTCCACCGGATGCCGGGCATGCGAGTAGCACGCCCGGTGTCAGGCAACCCCACGATTGTGCCAGAGAACCGGTGCCCGACGAAATCGGCCGGATCAGCCCGCGCCGACCGATTCGCGATCGGGGCGCGACTCCCCCGGCGCCGGCGCCGGAAGGACGATGCGATCGAGTTCGTCCTCGGCAGCGGCGCGCACGTGCGCGACGTCGGGCGTGCCCGCGATGGCGTCCTGCATCCAGATCTTCGCGCGGACGACGGGACGGCGCAGGTTGCGCTCGCGCCGCAGGGCCTTCTCCATCCGCCGCGGGCGTCGGGTGTAGCGCCAGCGCGCCCAGGGTGACCCCGGCCGGCCGATCCGGATCGCGCCGATCACGAGCAGCGGCAGGAAGAACAGGCCGGCGAGCCCGGTCCAGATCTTGCCCTTCGCGAGGACGATCGCGGCGAGGAGGAGATTGAGCGCGGCCAGGACGACGATGATGCTCCGCACCGCGACGCTGGGATCGTCACGGAAGCCGGCGACGTCGAAGAACTCGAGCGGTTTGAGACCGAACAGCAGCATGACGGTGGCGGCCACGGCGACGAAGACCGCGTCGACGGAGGTGCGGCCCTGCTCGGCCCAGTACACGTCCTCCAGATAGAAGATGAGCGCGAACTCGTCGAGTACCAGTGCCGCACCGATACCGAAGAACGCCGCGAGCGCCGCGCCCGTGGTCTGGGTGCCGTCGACGTACACGGTGATCATCGCGATACCCGAGACCAGCATGGCGACCACACCGAACACCACGTGATGCACGTGGTGTCCGCCCGGCGTGACGTTGCCCGGCCACCAGGACACCTGCGCGCGGATCATGCGGACGCTGAACCGGATGAAGACGAACCCGGCGATGAACCCGACGAGGAAGAACAGCAGCGGGATGCGCCCCTCGTCGGAGACGTGGTGCATCCACCGCTCCATCGCAGCGCCTTCCTGCCGTGCCCGTCCTGTGACGAGGAAGTCTATCCGCGCCGCCGCGACACCCTCTACTTTCCGAAGCCCGCCTTCCGCAGGGCATCGGCCATCGATCCCGTTGCCGCGGCCGGTGCCGAGGACTGCGCTCCCTTGCGCGGTCCGGCTCCGGTCTTCTGCCGGTTCCGGGCGCCCTGGCCTCCCGACCCGCCGCGTGGAGCCGATGCCGCTGCCGTACCGCCGATCTCGTCGGTCAGTCGCAGGGACAGGCCGATCCGCTGGCGCGGCAGGTCGACCTCCATGACCTTCACGCGCACGACCTGTCCGGACTTGACGACGTCGTGCGGGTCCGAGACGAAGCGGTCGGACATCGCCGAGACGTGGACGAGTCCGTCCTGGTGCACGCCCACGTCGACGAAGGCGCCGAAGGCCGCCACGTTGGTCACCACTCCCTCGAGCACCATGCCCGGTCGGAGGTCGGCGACCTTCTCGACACCGGCCGCGAAGGTGGCGGTGGCGAACTCCGGACGCGGATCGCGGCCGGGCTTCTCGAGCTCGGACAGGATGTCGGTGACGGTCGGGAGTCCGAACCGGTCGTCGACGAAGTCCTGCGGGCGCAGGGACCGCAGCACTCGCTCGTTGCCGATCACCTCACGGACTCCCATGCCGGCCCTGTCGACGATGCGGCGCACCACGGGATACGCCTCGGGGTGCACGCTCGACCGGTCGAGGGGGTCGTCGCCGTCGGTGATGCGGAGAAACCCGGCGCACTGCTCGAAGGCCTTGGGCCCGAGCCGCGGAACCTTCTGCAGTGCGGATCGGGATCGGAAGGGGCCGTTCTCGTCGCGGTGCGCGACGATCGACTCGGCGAGAGTGGTGGCCACGCCGGAGACGCGCGCGAGCAGAGGCACGCTGGCGGTGTTGACGTCGACGCCGACCGCGTTCACCGCGTCCTCGACGACGGCGCCCAGGGAACGCGCCAACATGGATTCCGAGACGTCGTGCTGGTACTGCCCCACGCCGATCGACTTCGGGTCGATCTTCACCAGTTCCGCGAGGGGATCCTGCAGACGACGGGCGATGGAGACCGCGCCGCGGATCGAGACGTCGAGATCGGGCAGTTCGCGCGACCCGTAGGCGGACGCGGAGTACACGGAGGCGCCGGCCTCGGACACCATCGCCTTGGTCAGGTTCGCGTCCGGGTACCTCGCGATGAGTTCCGCCGCCAGCGCGTCGGTCTCACGCGACGCGGTGCCGTTGCCGATGGCCAGCAGATCGACACGGTGCTTCGCCGCCAGTGCGGCCAGCGTCGCGAGCGCCTCGTTCCACTTGCCCTGGGGCTTGTGCGGATAGATGGTGTCGTACGCGAGGACCTTGCCGGTGGGGTCCACGATCGCGACCTTGGTTCCCGTGCGGAACCCGGGGTCGAGGCCCATGGTGGTGCGACTGCCGGCGGGCGCAGCCAACAGCAGGTCCTTAAGGTTGGAGGCGAAGACGTCGACCGCGCGCTCCTCCGCGGACTGCCGCAGGCGCATGCGGGTGTCGATGCCCAGGCTGACCAGAAGCTTGGTCCGCCAAGCCCATCGCACCGTGTCCAGGAGCCACCGATCGGCCGCACGGCCGTGGTCGCCGATACCGAAGCGCGCCGCGATGCGGGTCTCGTACACCGACGCGGTACCGGGTGCGGGTTCGTCGGTGTTCGGCTCCGGATCCATCGTGAGGGAGAGCACCTCCTCCTTCTCCCCGCGCAGGACTGCCAGTACTCGATGGGACGGAACGGAGGTGAAGGACTCGGAGAACGCGAAGTAGTCGGAGAACTTCGCACCGTCCGTCTCCTTGCCCGGTCGCATCGCGCTGGTCAACCGGCCACGGGTCCACATCAGCTCGCGCAGCGACCCGACGAGGTCGGCGTCCTCGGCGAAGTGCTCGACGAGGATCGCGCGCGCACCGGCGAGCTGCTCCTCGTCGAAGGACGTCGGATCGGTGGTCGGATCGGACAGCAGGGCGTCCGCCACGGGCTGGTGGCCGGCCTCGCGCGCGATCTGCGCCTTGGTGCGGCGCTTCGGTTTGAACGGGAGGTAGATGTCCTCGAGGCGCGCCTTGGTGTCCGCGAGCACGATCGAGTCCTCGAGCGCGTCGTCGAGCTTGCCCTGCGAGCGGATGGACTCGAGAATCGCGGCGCGGCGCTCGTCGAGCTCGCGCAGGTATCGCAGTCGCTCGTCGATCGTGCGCAGCTGGGTGTCGTCGAGCGTGCCCGTGACCTCCTTGCGGTAGCGCGCGATGAACGGCACCGTCGCACCCCCGTCGAGCAGGTCCACGGCGGCGCGTACGCGCTCCTCCGCGACGTCGAGCTCATCGGCGATCCGGCGATTGACAGATTTCACAGCGGTCGTCACGGCGATGGACCCTACCGCGCCGGTACCGTGGAGTGACGGTGCCGCCCCGGGTTCCGAGCGCCCCCGCGCCCGGTACGTCCACTCTCGAATGTGGGGGCACTCGATGACAGAACGGTAGTCACGTGACAACTCCTTCGGCGCGCCTGCGACGAGCCTCCACCATGATGGCGGCGGTGGCGCTCGCCACCACGATGGCGGCGGCCTGCGCGCAGCCGGCCGAGCCGGCCGCGACGACGATCCCGGTCGCACCGGAGTTCCCCGAACCCGAGATGCCCATGGCACCGGACCTCACCGGCCGCCTGCAGCAAGCACTCGACGGCGCGGCCGCTCGCGGCGCCACGCTCTCCATCGGCTTCCTCGACCGGGAGACCGGGACGTACATGGGTTCCGGTGACAACGATCCGATCGAGACGGCGTCGGTGGTCAAGTTGTTCATCGCCGACGATCTGCTCTACCGCTCGTCGCGCGGCGAGTTCGCCCTCGACGAGGAGTCCCGTGCCCTCATCGCGCCGATGCTCTCGTCGTCGGACGACAGTGCGGCACAGGTCCTGTGGGACGCCGCCGGTGGATCCGACGTCGTGGCACGCGTCGCCGGCCGCTACGGCCTGCCCGCCACCGCCGCGTCGGCGGACGGGATCTGGTGGAACACCCGGACCACCGCGGCGGACCTGGTGCGGTACTACGACGCCGTCCTCGACGGCACCGGCGGACTGAACCCGGCGGACCGGGCAACCGTCGTCGGAGACCTCGAGGCGTTCACCCCCGAGGGGGCAGACGGCTATCCCCAGACCTTCGGCATCCCGCGGGCACTCCCCGGCGAGACGGTCCGCGGGGTCAAGCAAGGGTGGATGTGCTGCGTCGACGGTCGGTGGATCCACCTGAGCACGGGGTTCGTCGGCGACGGAGAACGCTACGTGGTGGCGGTGCTCTCGCGGGAGGATCCCTGGTACGGCGCGGACGGCGGCAGCGCGGAGACGACGGCGGACACCGCGGTGACGGACGACGACGGCGCCAAGCACGCGCGCGTCACCGTCACCGGCGCGCTGAAGATCCTGTTCCCCACCGGGGTCGTCGCCTGAGAGATCGCGTCAGGGCAGGAGGTCGGGCCGGCGCTGAGCGGTGCGCTCGAGCGACTGTTCCCGCCGCCACTGTTCGATGCGGGAGTGGTTGCCGGACAACAGGACCGGCGGCACGTCCAGGCCGCGCCACGTGGCCGGTCGGGTGTAGCCCGGCCCCTCGAGGAGACCGTCGGAGAACGAGTCCTGTTGATGCGAGAGCTGATTGCCCAGGACGCCGGGCAGCAGCCGCGTCACGGCCTCGGTCATCACCAGCACCGCGGCCTCGCCGCCGATGAGCACGTAGTCCCCGATGCTGACCTCCTCGACGCGCACCCGGGTCGCCGCGTCGTCGAAGACTCGCTGATCGATGCCCTCGTAGCGGCCGCATGCGAACACCAGATGATCCTCGCGCGACCATCTCTCGGCGGTGCGCTGGGTGAAGGGCACTCCGGCGGGCGTGGGCACCACCAGGATCGGGTCGGCGTCGCGCATGACGTCGTCCAACGCGTCTCCCCACACCGTCGGCTTCATGACCATGCCGGGGCCGCCGCCGTAGGGCGAGTCGTCGACCGCCTTGTGCACGTCGTGTGTCCAGTCCCGGAGGTCGTGGACACCGAGGGTCACCAGACCGTTCTGCACGGCCTTGCCCAGCAGCGCGGTACGCATGGGCTCGAGGTACTCGGGGAAGATCGTCACCACGTCGATACGCATGCTCACTCGCCGTCCAGCAGCCCCTCGGGCGGGTCGATCTCGACGATCCGCGTCTCGCGGGAGACCGACACCACGATCGCGGACACGAACGGTACGAGCAGTTCGCGGCCGACGTTCTCGTCGGCCGGCGTGATCGACAGCAACTCCCCCGCAGCGGAGTGCAGCACCTCGCTGACCGTGCCGATCACCGTGCCCGCCGACTCGTGATCCGGAGCGAACTGCACCGTCATGCCCTCGAGCTCGTGGTCGTAGAACTCGTCCGGATCGTCGGACGGGGGTAGATCCGCGGTGTCGACGACGAACAGGGTGCCGCGCATCGCGTCGGCGGTACTGCGATCGTCGATTCCCTTCAGACGCAGCAGAAGCCGCCCGGAATGCTCCCGGGCGGCTTCCACCGTGTAGTCGGTCGTGCTGTTGTCGCGACGCGCACGGCCGTGCAGAACGGATCCCGGAGCGAACCGCTCGTCAGGATCGTCCGTGCGGACCTCCACGACGACCTCGCCCTTGATGCCGTGCGACTTGGCCACGCGGCCCACGACGAGCTCCACGTCGGTGATCAGCGATCGGTGTCGACGACGTCGACACGGATCCCACGGCCGCCGATACCCGAGACGAGGGTACGGAGCGCGGTGGCGGTACGACCGCCACGGCCGATGACCTTGCCCAGATCGTCGGGGTGCACGTGCACCTCGACGGTCCGGCCACGGCGACCGGTGATCATCTCGACACGAACGTCGTCCGGATTGGACACGATGCCGCGAACCAGATGCTCGACGGCGTCGGCGACCATGGTGCTCACAGGTGGGTCCTACTTCTCGGTGGACTCGGCGGTGGCGTCGGCGGTCTCGTCTGCCGGTGCGCTCTCGGCGTCGTCGGCCTTGGCGGCCTTCTTCTTCTTCGGCGTGGTGGCCTCGGCGACGGGCTCGTTGTCGGCGGCGGCGAGCGCAGCGTTGAACAGGTCCAGCTTGGACGGCTTCGGCTCCTTGACGCGGAGCGTGCCCTCGGCGCCCGGCAGGCCCTTGAACTTCTGCCAGTCACCGGTGATCTTGAGGAGTGCCTCGACGGGCTCGGTGGGCTGTGCGCCCACGCTCAGCCAGTGCTGCACGCGATCGGAATCGATCTCGATCAGCGACGGCTCTTCCTTCGGGTGGTACTTGCCGACGGTCTCGATGGCACGGCCACCGCGACGGGTACGCGCGTCGGCGATGACGACACGGTACTGCGGGTTGCGGATCTTGCCGAGACGGGTGAGCTTGATCTTGACTGCCATGTGAAACGAAGCCTCTTTCGATGTGGTCGCAGGACGCGACCGCTGGTCACGGCGCAATTCAGCGATGCGCACGGCATGCGCACCCGGTTTTGCGGTGGATGGGTGTTGTGACCGCCGCTCGGTACGGAACCGGAGACGGGCGAACAGCGACTTATTCTGCCAGACGCTGCCCGCCCCTCATAATCCTCGGCCTTCCCGTCCCCGGGGACCCGCCCGTCAGTCCTCCGGCTTCACCGCCAGCACCGGCTTGGGGCACGTGAGCAGGATCCGCTGCGCGGTGCTGCCCATCAACAGCTTGCCCACCGGAGTGCGGTGCCGGATGCCGATGACCAGGACGTCGGCGTCGGGCTTCTCCATCGCGGTGAGCAGAGCCTCGACCGGATCGGTGGTGGTGTCCTGCTCGACGGTGAAGGGCACGCCGGACGACTCGAGCGTGCTCTGCAACTGGTCCACCGCCGCGGAGTCGGCGAAGTGCGGGTCGGCCAGCGCATCGCCCTTCGAGGCGTTGACCACGGTCACCTCGGTGCCGTGCGCCTTCGCCTCGGCGATGCCGTGCTCGAGGGCGGCTCGGCCATACTTGTCCGGGGTGTAGCCGACGACGATCATGCGTTCTCCTTCTGAAGTTCCCGGTCCGCGGTGGCGGACACACGGGGTCGGACGAGACGGGCCAGCAACGGCGCGATCAACAGGACGGCGATGATCGCGTAGACCACCACGGCGATGGGCTCGGTGAAGATGCCGCTCCAGTCGCCTTCGTTGAGTTGCAGCGTCTGGCGGAGCTGACGTTCGATGCGCGGTCCGAGGATCACACCGATGATCAGCGGGAGCACGGGGAGTCCGAAGCGCCGCATCATCAGCCCCAACAGGCCGAAGATCAACAGCATCGCCAGGTCGAGCCACTGCAGGTTGACGGCGTACGCACCCAGGACGGCGAAGAACAGAATGCCGGCGTACAGGTACGGACGCGGAGTACGCAGGAGCTTGGCCCACACCGGCGCGAGCGGCAGGTTCAGCACGAGCAGCAGGAAGTTGCCGATGAAGAGGCTGGCGATGAGCGTCCAGATCAGCAGCGGTTCCTTGTCGAACAGCGTAGGGCCGGGCTGGATGCCGTAGGAGACGAACGCTGTGAGCATGACCGCGGCGGTGGCATTGGTGGGCAGCCCCAGTGAGAGCATCGGGACCAGGGTGCCGGCCGCGGACGCGTTGTTGGCGGCCTCGGGTCCGGCGACGCCCTCGATGGCGCCCTTGCCGAATTCCTCGGGATGCTTCGACAGCTTCTTCTCGGTGATGTAGCTCAGAAATGTCGGTAGTTCGGCGCCGCCGGCGGGAAGAGCACCGAACGGGAAGCCGTACGCGGTTCCGCGCAGCCAGGGCTTCCACGACCGCTTCCAGTCGCTTCTACCCATCCACGGACGCCCGACGGGAATGACCTCGGCCGGCTTGCGACGCAGGTGCGCGGCGACCCAGAGAGCCTCGCCGAGGGCGAACACGGCGACGGCGATCACGACGATGTCGATGCCGTCCGACAGCTGCGGGATACCGAATGTGGCACGCGGCTGGCCGGTCAGGAAGTCGATGCCGACCAGTCCGATGGACAGTCCGAGCAGCAGCGAGATGCACCCGCGGAGCTTGGACGAGCCGAGGACCGCGGTCACGGCGACGAGGGCCAGCAGCATGATGGCCAGATAGGACGGCGCACCCAGGGATACGGCGAACCGAGAGACCATCGGGGCGAAGAGCACCAGCAGCATCGTGCCGATCGAGCCGGCGATGAACGACCCGATGGCAGCGGTCGCGAGCGCTTGTGCAGCTCGACCCGCTCTCGCCATCTTGTTGCCCTCGATGGCCGTGATCACCGACGACGACTCACCCGGCGTGTTGAGCAGGATCGAGGTCGTCGAACCGCCGTACATACCGCCGTAGTAGATGCCGGCGAACATGATGAACGCCGCACTGGGACTGACGTTGTAGGTGATGGGGAGCAGCAGCGCGACCGTCATGGCCGGGCCGATTCCGGGGAGCACTCCCACGGCGGTGCCGAGAAGCACACCGATGCAGGCGTAGAGCAGGTTCATCGGCGTCGCAGCCTGGGAGAACCCCTCCATGAGCCAGTTCAGATTGTCCATCAGAGAATTCCGTCCAGGATGCCTGCGGACAGCGGGATCCCGAGTCCGACGTAGAACGCGTAGAAGCTGACGAGCGAGAGCACCAGACCGATCCCGAGATTGCGGATCCAATGCCTGTTGCCCAGGATCGTCGCGGCGCCGCCGAACAGCACGGCGCCCATGATCACCCAGCCGAGAACGTCGACCAGTGCGATCGTGGCGACGAACAGGGCAACCAGCAGTCCCACCGTCTTCCAGTCGGCCGGCGTGGACGTGTCGATGTCCTCACCGTCGTCGGGGGTGCCCTTGCTGCCGCGCGCGGTGGCGATGGCCAGCAGCACGGAGCACACCAGCAGGCCGGCGCCGATGACGAGCGGGAACAGCTTGGGGCCCACCGGGTCCACCTTCGCGAACTCGGCCGTCAGGGACAGGGCGTCGACGATCAGGAAGATCCCCACCACCAGCATGACCGCGCAGACGACGAACTGCGCCCAGTCCGGACGGTTCTGCGGAGCCGCGTCGTCCGGTCGTTCCACCGTGGCCGTCACACCAGCCCCAGTTCGGTCAGAGTCGACTCGACCCGTTCGTCCTGCTCGCGCAGGAACTGCTCGAAGCCCGGTCCCGTCTCGAAAGCGTCGGTCCAGCCGTTGGTCATCAGTGCGTCCTTCCATTCCGTCGTGGCGTGCAGCTCTGTCAGCGCCTCGACCATCTCGGCGCGGACCTCGTCGGAGAGTCCGGGCGGCGCGAGAATGCCGCGCCAGTTGGTGAATTCGAGATCGATGCCGGCCTCGCGCAGCGTGGGGGCGTCGACCCCGCGAACGCGCTCCGCTCCCGAGACGGCGAGAACACGGACCTGGCCCGCCTCGATCTGGTCGACGTACTCCCCCAGACCCGACGTGCCCGCGGTGATCTTGTTGCCCAGCAACGCCGTCAGCAGATCGCCGCCGCCGTCGTAGGAGATGTAGTTGACCGCGGTGGGATCGACGCCCACCGCCTGCGCGGTCTCCATCGGGAACAGGTGGTCCGGGCCGCCAGGCGACGAGCCGCCACCGATCGTCACCGACCCCGGATTCGCGCGCCACGCTTCCACCAGCTCGTTCACCGTGGTGAACGGCGAATCGGCGGGTACCAGGATGCCCTCCTGCTCTTCGACCACCTTGGCCAGCGGAGTCGCGTCGGACACTCGGGCAGCGGACCCGTTCGTGTATCCCGCGCCGACCACACCCAGGCCCATCATCATCATGAGGTCGTCGTTACCCGACTCGTTCATCAGACGGGCCATGGCGACAGTGCCACCGGCGCCGATGACGTTGAACACCTCGACACGACCGGTGATGTCGTCGTCCTCCATGATCTTCACGGCCGTGCGCGCCGTCAGGTCGTATCCGCCGCCGGGGCTGTTGGGCACCATCATGCGGATGCGGTGCAGACCTTCGCCCTCGTCGCCCCGCGTGACGCCGCACCCCGCCAGCAGGAGTACGAGCGCCAGAACGGCTGTCAGCCTTCTCGGCATCGGTCCTCGATTCGTCTCGATCGTGATGTAAGACTGTGATCGAGAGCAATCATGGATGTTTCAGTGATTCAGGTCACCCATTCGTTACCAAGGAAAGTTGAGTTCTTTGTGGTCACGACGGTCGACCCGGACCGCCCTGGTCCGGCACGCGCGCGGCAGGTCGCTGGCCGGCCAGTTCCTCGTGTTGCAACTGGCCGTCGTCGCCGTGGTGTTGGGGGCCGTGGCCGCGATCTCGATTCATCAGTCGACCACCGAGTTCCGGGACATCCAGGGCGGGCGCATGCTGTCCGTCGCGGAGAGCCTGGCCTCCACCCCGATCGTGCGGGAGCAGCTGAACGCGCCGCTGGTGGAACAAGTGCTCGCGCCGGATGTCGACCGCGCGGTGTCTCTCTCCGGAGCCACCCTGGCCGAGATCGTCTCGACCGAAGGCGAGGTTCTGGTGTCCACCGATCCGACCCGCGTCGGATCCGCCGCAGAACTCGGTGACAGCGACGTCTTCGGCGGCCGCGGCTGGTACGGCGACGTCGACGTGGAGGGCCACCCTTCCATTGCCGGACACGTGCCGATCCTCGACACCGACGGTGGTGTGATCGCTGTGGTCACCGTGTCGGAGAACTATCCCTCGACGTGGATGCTGTTGTCCGACTCCGGTGCTCGCCTCCTGATCTATCTCGGAATAGGCGCCGGCGTCGGTGCCGCGGGATCGTGGCTGCTCTCCCGGCGCATCCGTCGCCACACTCTCGGGCTCGAGACCACCGAGATCGCGAGCCTTGCCGACCACCGAGAAGCGTTGCTGCACAGCATCCGTGAAGGCGTCATCGCCGTCGGCAACGACGGCCGGATCACGATGATCAACGACAGCGCGTGCGCCCTGCTGGATCTACAGCCGAGCGTCGTCGGGAATCACGTCGCCGAGGTCGACATCGACGCCGGGATACGCGAGGTACTTCTGTCCGACGGTGACGTCGAGGACGTCGTCGTCACCACCTCGACGCGGGTCCTGGCCCTCAATCGCCGCAGTGCCACCAGTCGCCGTGCGGAGAACCGCGGGCAGCACATCGGCACCGTGACCACAATGCGTGACAGCACCGAACTCGCCTCGATGCAGAGCCAACTGACGTCGCACAAGAGTGTGACCGACACCCTGCGCGCCCAGACCCACGAATTCGCGAACCAGCTGCACACCATCTCCGGCTTGGCACAGCTGGGCAGCTACGACGACGTGACCCGGTTGGTGGGCACGCTCACCCGCCGCCGCGCGGAGATCAGCGATTCGATCACGGCGCACGTCCACGACCCGGCGGTGGCGGCACTGCTCATCGCGAAGACGTCGCTCGCCGCCGAGGCCGGGGTGCGGCTCGTGTTGGATCCGGAGTCGGATCTGGGTGCGCTCGATCCGGCGCTGTCGACGGACGTCATCACCGTCCTCGGCAACCTCGTGGACAACGCGCTCGACGTCTCCCGCGACCACGGCGATCGCTCCATCACCGTGCTCGTCCGTGACGATCCGGAACTGTGTGTCGAGGTCGTCGACTCCGGCCCCGGAGTTCCCCCGCAGATGCGCGAGTTGATCTTCTCGCGGGGCGTGACGTCCAAGACGGACGTTCCCGGCGGACGCGGCATCGGTCTCGCGCTCGTCCGCTTGGTCAGCGTGCAGCACGGCGGCACCGCGACCATCGAGGACGCAGATTCCGGCGGTGCCCGTTTCCGCGTCCGCATGCCGCTCGGTTAGGTTCTGCACATTCCCGACCCGACGAGAGAGGACGTACCCCGAGTGCCCACGGTGCTGGTGGTGGACGACGACTTCATGGTGGCGGACATCCACCGCCGCTTCGTCGACCACACACCTGGCTTCACGGCGGTCGGTGTCGCGCACTCCGCGGCGGCAGCCCGGACCAGCATCACCGAGTTGACCCCGGACCTCGTCCTTCTCGACGTGCACCTGCCCGACGCCTCGGGACTCGACGTGCTCCGTGCCTTGCGGGCCGAGAAGAATCCCGTCGGCGTCATCATGATCACCGCCGCAAGGGAACTCGACACCGTCGCGGATGCCTTGAGCGGCGGCGCCGCGGACTACCTGATCAAGCCCTTCGAGTATCCGCAGCTGCGCGACAAGCTGGACGCCTTCGCCGCGCGCTTCGATGCCCTGTCCTCCGGGCAGGCTGATCAGTCACTCGTCGATTCGCTGTTCGGTGCCGCAGCGCGGCCGGACCAGTCGACTTCGGACGCCGCCGCCCGGCTGCCCAAGGGTCTGTCGCCGGAGACCGGCGGCGTGGTACTCGGGCAGATGACCGGAGGAGCCGAGCTGTCGGCCACGGAATGCGCTGAAGCCGTCGGCATCTCGCGAGTCAGCGCGCGCCGGTACCTCGAACACTATCTGGCCTGCGGCGTGCTGGACGTCCGTCTGCAGTACGGCCGGGCAGGGCGCCCGGAACGCCGCTACCGAGCACGCTGACCATCGGAGCCGCCGGTCACCAGATCCGGCCGCGCAACACCACCACGTCCGGCGCCGACAGGACGTCCGGCCCGGTTCGTGGGTCCGTGGAGTAGAACACCAGATCCGCGGGTGCGCCGTGCTCGATGCCCGCACGCCCGAGCCACCGCCGCGCCGTCCAACTGGCCGCACCCAGGGCGTCGGTCGGCGACAGGCCCACGCCCACCAGCGCCGCCACCTCGTCGGCCACCCGCCCGTGCTCGATGCTGCCGCCCGCGTCGGTGCCCGCGTAGATCGGGACTCCGGCGTCGTGCGCGCGCCCCACCGTGTCCGCCACTCGGGCGTGCAGATCGCGCATGTGATCGGCGTAGCGCGGGTAGCGGGTGGCCGAGTCGGCGATCGACGGAAAGGTCTCGATGTTGATGAGCGTGGGCACCAGTGCGGTTCCGTGCTCGACCATCATCTCGATGGTCTCGTCGGTCAGGCCGGTGCCGTGTTCGATGCAGTCGATGCCGGCACCGATCAGCCCGGGCAGCGCGTCCTCGCCGAAGACGTGCGCAGTGACCCGGGCGCCCTCGGCGTGGGCGGCGTCGATGGCCCGGCGCAGGACCGCGTCGTCCCACAAGGGTGCGAGGTCGCCGACCTCGCGGTCGATCCAGTCGCCGACCAGCTTGACCCACCCGTCGCCGAGGCGCGCCTGCTGAGCCACGGCCTCGGGCAGTTGCGACTCGTCCTCGAGATCGACGGCGAGGCCGGGAATGTAGCGCTTGGGCATCGCGATGTGCCGACCCGCGCGGATGATGCGCGGCAGATCCTCGTGGTCGTCGAGTGCGCGGGTGTCGACGGGCGATCCCGCGTCACGCAGCAGCAGCGCACCCACCTCGCGCTCGGTGGTGGCCTGCGCGACGGTGCCGTCGTGATCCTCGTGCCCGCCGCCGTACGTGATACCGACATGGCAGTGCGCGTCGACGAGACCCGGAACGATCCAGCCGCCCCGCGCCACCGTGGTGGCACCGGGAACCGGATCCAGTGAGACGAGGCCGTCTCGCACCCAGACGTCCACCTCGTCGTGGCCGGGCAGCACGACGCCGCGCAGATGCAGACTCGGCGAGATGCGCACCGCGTGCTCCGCCCTACTTCTTGGGGAGCTTCAGCTGCGACAGGTCGATGCCCTCGAGGCCCGGCGGAAGCTGGTCGAGGCCCTTCGGCATCGAGGACAGATCGGGCATCCCCGCGGGCATTCCGCCCGGCATACCGGGGAAGCCTCCCCGCACGCCCTTGGGCGGTGTGGGTCCGCGACCGCCCTTCTTCCCCTTCTTGCCCTTCTTGTTGCTGCGCTGAACCTGCTTGCGCGCGCCGGGCATGCCCATGCGGCCGGCCATCGACGCCATCATCTTGCGGGCCTCGAAGAAGCGGTCGACGAGCTGGTTGACGTCGGAGACCTTCACACCGGAACCGTTGGCGATGCGCAGACGACGGGAGGCGTTGATCATCTTCGGATCGGCCCGCTCGGCGGGTGTCATACCGCGGATGATGGCCTGCACGCGGTCGAGCTGCTTGTCGTCCACCGACGCGAGGGCGTCCTTCATCTGACCGGCACCGGGCAGCATGCCGAGCAGGTTGCCGATCGGTCCCATCTTGCGGATCGCCATCATCTGCTCGAGGAAGTCCTCGAGCGTCAACTGGCCGGACCCGATCTTCGCGGCGGTGTCCTCCGCCTGCTTCGCGTCGAAGACGGTCTCGGCCTGCTCGATGAGGCTGAGCAGGTCGCCCATGCCGAGGATGCGGCTCGCCATGCGATCCGGGTGGAAGATCTCGAAGTCCTCGAGCTTCTCGCCCGTCGACGCGAACATGATCGGTCGACCGGTGACCTCGCGGACGCTCAGCGCGGCTCCACCGCGGGCGTCACCGTCGAGCTTGGTCAGCACGACGCCGGTGAAGCCGACACCGTCCTGGAAGGCCTGCGCCGTGCTGACGGCGTCCTGGCCGATCATCGCGTCGAGCACGAACAGGATCTCGTCGGGGTTCGTCGCGTCGCGGATACCGGCGGCCTGGCCCATGAGCTCGGTGTCGATACCGAGACGGCCCGCGGTGTCGACGATGACGACGTCGTACTGCTTGGCCCTGGCCTCCGCGACACCGGCGCGAGCGACCTCCACCGGATCGGCCGCGGTCACGCCGAGGGCATTCTCGCCGCCGCCGATCGACGTGCCCGGATGCGGCGCGAAGACGGCGGCGCCCGCACGCTCGCCGACGATCTGGAGCTGACTCACCGCACCGGGGCGCTGGAGGTCGCAGGCCACGAGGAGCGGGGTGTGGTTCTGGTCCTTGAGCCACTTGGCGAGCTTGCCGGCGAGTGTCGTCTTACCGGAGCCCTGCAGACCGGCCAGCATGATGACGGTCGGCGGGTTCTTCGCGAACTCCACCCGCCGGGTCTCGCCACCGAGGATGCCGACGAGCTCGTCGTTGACGATCTTGACGACCTGCTGCGCGGGGTTGAGAGCAGCGGAGACCTCGGCGCCCTTCGCGCGCTCCTTGATCCGAGTGATGAAAGCGCGCACGACCGGCAGCGCGACGTCGGCGTCGAGCAGTGCCAGGCGGATCTCGCGGCACACCGCATCGATGTCGGCGCCCGAGAGCCGACCCTTGCCTCTCAGATCCTTGAGGCTTCCGGTCAATCTGTCGGACAGTGATTCGAACACCGATACTCCTGAACATCGCGAGAGAAGTGAAGACTCCGTCGACCAGACTAACGGTCGATCGACCCGGCGGTGGCCCGGCCCGACGCGTACCTCAGTCGTCCGACTCGGGCTCCTTCGGACGCAGGGCGGGGACGACGGCCAGCAGCGCGCGTTCGAGCTCCTCGCGCTGTGCCCGCGATCCGGCGCCGCCCTCCGACGCCCCGCTGGTGTCGACGCAGAACGCGTCCACCACCGAGGATCCGCGGGTGGTGACCTTGGCCCAGCGCACGTCGGCACCGTGCTTCTCGAAGACGGACGAGAGCCGGCACAGCAGCCCGAGCCGATCCTCGGCGCGGACCTCCACGATCACGGAGTCACCGTCCGGACCGTCGAACCACAGCACCCGCGGCGGCGCCTGCGCGTACAGCAGCACCTCCGACGAGTCGAGCGCTCCGAGATCGCCGTCCGACGCGGCGATCCGTGCCCCGGCCTCCTTGAGGTCGAGTTGCGCGAGCAGGTCGAGGTCCCCGTCGAGTGCCCGGATGAGCTCCTGGCGCAGCAGGCCGGGCTGGGGCGGCGCCCCGAAGGTGGGCGTGACGACGAAGCGGTTGATCGCGAACCCGTTCGCGCTGACCACGGACGCGGACAGCACCCGCAGCGCGGCCAGAGCGAGCACGCCCGACGCGTTGGACAGCAGGCCGAGCCTGTCCGGCGCGGTCACCGTCACCTCGAACGTGTGCGGACTGTCCGACGGCTGCAGATCGACGTCGACTCCGCCCTCGGCGGCGCGGGCCGCGAGCGCCGCGTCGATCGGATCGGGCGTCGGCAGTGATTCACCGGCCATGATCATGCGGCAGCGCCGCACGAGCTCACCGATGAGCGAGGACTTCCAGTCCCCCCAGACACCGGGTCCCGTCGCGAGCGAGTCCGCCTCGGCCAGCGCGTGCAGGAGTTCGAGCAGGATCGGATCGCCGTCCAGCGCGTCGACCACCCGCTGCACCGTCGCGGGATCGTCCAGGTCGCGTCGGGTCGCGGTGTCCGGCAGGAGCAGATGGTGGCGCACCATCGCCTCGAGCAGCCGGACGTCCGACGGCCACAGACCGAGCCGCTTGCCCACCTGCGTGGCCAGATCCGCGCCGACGATGCTGTGGTCTCCCCCGCGGCCCTTGCCGATGTCGTGCAGCAACGCCCCGAGGACCAGCAGGTCCGGCCTCGCGACCCGGGTGGTGAAACCACTCGCGTGAGCGGCGGTCTCGACGAGATGGCGATCCACCGTCCAGGTGTGCACGGCGTCGCGCGGCGGGAGGTCGCGCACCGCCCCCCACTCGGGAAGCAGACGCCCCCACAGGCCCGTCCGGTCCAGAGCCTCGATCGCGTCGATGGCGCGGCGGCCGGAGCCGAGGACCACCAGCAGGTCGTTCAGTGCCTCCTTCGGCCACGGCTCGCGCAGTTCCGGTGCACTGTCGGACAGCCGACCCAGGGTCGACGCGGACATCGGCATCCCGGTCACCGCGGAGGCCGCCGCGACACGCATGATCAGTCCCGGATCCTTGTTGGGGCGGGCGTCCCGCGCCAACACCACCTCGCCGGCGTGCTCGACGACCCCCTCGTCCAGGGGCCGACGCACAGGTACCCGGCGGAGACGCGAGAGTCCGCGTCGCGGTATGGCATTCCCGGCGGTACGCAGGCCCACGTCCGTCGAGTAGACGATGGTGCGCGCCGAATCACTGAGTACGCGTGCGAGATCGAACCGATCGCCGATTCGGAGCGCGGCGGCGATCTCGTCCGCGTCCTGCGCTCGCAGCTGATCACGGGCACGGCCCGCCACCCGGTGCAGCTCGGTACGGACGTCGAGGATCCGTCGGTGAGCGAAATCCAGTCCACCGCCCGGTGATTCGGGCCCGAGGCCCGGCATCGCGTCGGTGAGCTGCGCGATGGAGAGCGCGTCGAGCAGCTGCACGTCGCGCAGTCCGCCGCGTCCACTCTTGAGATCGGGCTCGGCCCGGTGGGCGATCTCGCCGCTACGCCCCCAGCGAGTGCGGGTCAGCGCGTGCAACTCGTCGAACCGATCGCGGATCCCGATGCGCCACTGACGCCGGATCCCGTCGATCAACATCGAACTGAGTTCGGCGTCGCCCACGATGTGTCGGGCGTCGAGCAGACCGAGGGCCGCGGTCATGTCGTGGGCGGCGACGTCCAGAGCCTGCGGAACCGTGCGGACACTGTGATCGAGCTTGATGTGCGCGTCCCACAGCGGGTACCAGAGTTGGTCGGCCACACCGCTGACGAGCGCGGGATCGAGATCGTCGTGCAACAGCACCAGGTCCAGGTCCGAGTACGGCAGCATCTCGCGGCGACCCAACCCGCCGACGGCGACGATGGCGAATCCGCTGTCCGGCTTGATACCCACCTCGGAACCCTTGGTGGTCAGCCAGAACTCGTGCAGATCGACGAGCGCCTGGCGCAGCGCCGTCGCGTCCAGTCGTCGATTCCGGCCCTGGCCCGCGAGCAGTTGCTCGCGCGCTCGGACGAGATCCGCCGCTGCTTCGGAACCTCCCACGGGGCTCACTCCTTCTGGTGTCGTGTCGCCGAGAAACAGATCGGCCGCGGATCCGCCCCGTCGAACGAGGCGGACCCGCGGCCGGACTGACGGGAACTACAGAGCGTCGGAGCCACGCTCGCCTGTGCGCACGCGCACGACGGCCTCCACGGGCGAGACCCAGACCTTGCCGTCACCGATCTTGCCGGTACGGGCTGCCTCGACGATCACCTCGACGACCTTGTCCACGGCCGCATCGTCCACGACGACCTCGACGCGCACCTTGGGAACGAAGTCCACGGAGTACTCGGCACCGCGGTAGACCTCGGTGTGGCCCTTCTGTCGGCCGTACCCCTGTACCTCGCTCACGGTCATACCGAGAACGCCTGCCTGCTCGAGAGCCGTCTTGACGTCCTCGAGAGTGAACGGCTTGACGATTGCAGTGATCAACTTCATGTCTCACGCCTCCTTGCTGGGAACGCGTCCCAGTGTTGACCCACCGAGTGCCGCAAAGTCGTAGGCGGTCTCGGCATGTTCCGATTCGTCGGCTCCCATGGATTCACCATCGTCGTCGATCCGGAGGCCCACGGTGTACTTGACGATGAGCGCGACGATGGTCGTACCCACCAGAGAGTAGAGCAGCACCGCACCGGCACCGACTGCCTGACGCCACAGCTGGTCGAATCCGCCGCCGTAGAACAGCCCCTCGACACCGGCCGGCGCCTCGGAGGTGGCGACCAGTCCGACGAGCAGCGTGCCCACCAGACCGCCGACGAGGTGGACGCCGACGACGTCGAGCGAGTCGTCGAAACCGAACTTGAACTTCAGGCCGACGGCCAGTGCGCAGAGCACACCGGCGACGACGCCGATGACGAGTGCACCGAGGATGTTGACCGAGGAGCAGGCCGGGGTGATGGCCACGAGTCCGGCGACGATGCCCGACGCACCACCGAGACTCGTCGCGTGCCCGTCACGGATGCGCTCCGTGAGGAGCCAGGCCAGCATGGCTGCGGCCGTGGCCGCGATGGTGGTGACGAAGGTGGCACCGGCGATGCCGTTGGAGCCGACGGCGGAACCGGCGTTGAAGCCGAACCAACCGAACCAGAGGAGGCCGGCACCCAGCATGACGAACGGCAGGTTGTGGGGGCGGAACGGAGTACCCGGCCATCCCTTGCGCTTGCCCAGGATGACGGCGAGCACCAGACCCGCGGCACCCGCGTTGATGTGGACGGCGGTACCGCCGGCGAAGTCGACCGCCGCGAGCTTGTTGGCGATCCAGCCACCGGTCGTGGTGGTGACCTCGTCGAAGGAGAAGACCCAGTGCGCGACCGGGAAGTAGACGAGGGTCGCCCACAGTCCGGCGAACAGCAGCCACGGTCCGAAGCGCATGCGGTCGGCGACCGCGCCGGAGATGAGCGCGACCGTCAGGATCGCGAACATGGCCTGGAAGGAGACGAACACGGTCGCGGGGATGGTGCCGACGAGCGGGATCGCGGCATCGGTGAGCACACCGGCCTCGTCCTCGGAGGCGAGGTACGTTCCGCCGATCAGGCCCTTGAGCCCGAAGTACTGGAACGGGTCACCGATCAGGTTGCCCTTGTCCTCGCCGAAGGTGACCGAGTAGCCATACAGCACCCAGAGAACGCCGACGACGCCCATCGCGCTGATGCTCATCATGATCATGTTCAGCACGCTCTTCGCGCGGACCATGCCGCCGTAGAAGAACGCAAGACCCGGAACCATGAGCAACACGAATGCCGCGCTTGTCAGCATCCATGCGGTGTCACCGGTGTCGGGCGCACCGATAGTGGGAAAATCCACCTTGAGCCTCCTCCTTCTTCCTCGCCCCAGCCGATGGCGGCTGACGACCTGAGGAGAAGGGTGCTCACTCGACGTTTCGGCGACGACACTGCGGTGTTTCGTCGGTGTGAACGCACAGCCGAATCATGTTGCGACCGTGTTGCGTCTCGGTCTTTTCACCCGATTCGGCCGCCGAGGACTCGATGAGAGTCGAATTCTCGGCGGCCCGAGCGGGGCTCGCGGTCAGCCCAGAAGAGCGTCGACGAACGCGCCGGGCTCGAACGGAGCGAGGTCGTCGGCGCCCTCACCGAGGCCCACGAGCTTCACCGGGACACCGAGTTCACGCTGCACCTGGAACACGATGCCGCCCTTGGCGGTGCCGTCCAGCTTGGTCAGCACGACGCCGGTGATGTCGACGACCTGAGCGAAGACCCGGGCCTGCGCGAGACCGTTCTGACCGATGGTCGCGTCGAGCACGAGCAGGACGTCGTCGACGGGCGCCTTCTTCTCGATGACGCGCTTGACCTTGCCCAGCTCGTCCATCAGTCCGGTCTTGGTGTGCAGTCGGCCCGCCGTGTCGATGAGCACGGCGTCGACTCCGTCGGCGATCCCGCGCGTCACGGCGTCGAACGCGACGGCGGCCGGATCCGCGCCCTCCTTGCCGCGCACCACCTCGGCACCCACGCGCTCGGCCCACGTCTGCAGCTGGTCGGCCGCCGCGGCGCGGAAGGTGTCGGCCGCGCCCAGCACGACCCGACGACCGTCCGCCACCAGGACGCGGGCGAGCTTGCCGGTCGTCGTGGTCTTGCCGGTGCCGTTGACGCCGACGACGAGCAGGACCGACGGCCGGTCACCGTGCGGCAGCGCACGGATCGAGCGGTCGAACGACGGGGTGAGCTGCTCGATCAGCACCTCGCGCAGCAGGGCGCGGGCCTCGGGCTCCGTCCGCACGTTGCGCACGGCCATCTGTTCACGCAGCGTCGCGACGATCTCGGCGGTCGCCGCACTCCCCAGGTCGGCGACGAGGAGGGTGTCCTCGACCTCCTCCCACGAGTCCTCGTCGAGGTCGCCGCCACCGAGCAGTCCGAGCAACGACCGGCCCACGGCGTTCTGCGATCGCGACAGTCGACCGCGCAGCTTGGTCAGGCGGCCCGACGTCGGCTCGATCTCGTCGAGCACCGGAGCGGAGCTCGCCGGTTCTGCCGGCGTCTCCTCCTCCACCGGAGGGACGACCACGGGCGGGGTCTCGACAGTCGGTGCCTCCGTGGCCGGAGCGGGCTCGTCGAGCACCGGGTCGGGCAGCGAGATGTCGGTGATGCCCCGCTTGGGTGCGTCGCGAGGAACCGACGCGTCGTCACCGACCCGCGGCTGATCGTCGGTGTCGGTGCGCTCGAGGGTGGGTTCGGGGATCGGCTTCCGGGGCGCCGGCTCGGGCGGAGCCGCCGTGCCCTGCGAGAAGTCGAATCCGGTCCCGGCCTTGTAGCCACCCGATCGGTCGACCTCGCGGACCTGCTCGGTGGTGTCCGGACGGGCCAGGGAGATGCGGCGACGACGCTGCAACACCAACCCGACGACGAGAACGACGACGAGCAGTGCGAGGACGGCCGCCACGACGATCCACAGTTCGGTAGTCACGTCGACCATCCTGTCAGGACGGTGGCTCGGGAGTCGCCACCTCCCCCGCGGGCTCGAGGACGGCACGCTTGGGCAACCGCTGCGAGATCACCGTCGTGATGCCGTCGCCGCGCATGCTCACGCCGTAAAGCGCGTCGGCCACCTCCATGGTGGGTTTCTGGTGCGTGATGACGATGAGCTGCGACTTCTCCCGCAGCTGCTCGAACAGGCCGATGAGGCGACGGAGGTTCGTGTCGTCCAGCGCCGCCTCGACCTCGTCCATGACGTAGAACGGGGACGGCCGGGCCCGGAAGATGGCGACGAGCATCGCGACCGCGGTGAGCGACTTCTCGCCGCCGGACAGCAGCGACAGCCTCTTGACCTTCTTGCCCGGCGGACGGGCCTCGACCTCGATGCCGGTGGTGAGCATGTCCGAGGGGTCGGTCAGTACCAGTCGGCCCTCACCGCCCGGGAAGAGCTTGGCGAAGACGCCGACGAACTCGCGCTCGACGTCGGCGTAGGCCTCGGTGAACACCTGCAGGATGCGGGCGTCGACGTCCGCGACCACGCCCAACAGATCCTTGCGCGCCGACTTCACGTCCTCGAGCTGGGTGGACAGGAAGTTGTAGCGCTCCTCCAGGGCGGCGAACTCCTCGAGCGCCAGCGGGTTGACCTTGCCCAGCGTCGCGAGGTCCTTCTCCGCACGCTTGACCCGGCGCTCCTGCTCCGCGCGGTCGAACGGCATCGGGGCCGGGGCCACCACCTGCTCGCCGCGTTCCTTGGCCTGCTCGTACTCCGCCATCTCGAGGTCGGTCGGCGGCAGCGTGACGTCGGGTCCGTACTCGGCGATCAGGTCGTCGGGCGCGATGGAGAACTGCTCCACCACGTTCTGTTCGAGCTGCTCGATGCGGAGCACCGCCTGCGCCTTGGCCACCTCGTCGCGGTGCACCGCGTCGGTCAACTGCGTGGCGCGCGCGGCGAGGGCGCGAACCTGTTCCCGCGTCCGGTCCAGCTCGGCAGCTCGGTCGGAACGACGGCGAGCCAGTTCGTCGCGGCGCACGGCAGCGTCCGCCACGACGCGCTCCAGCCGTCCGGCGACACGAGTCCCGGCCTCGGCGACCGCGGCGGCCACCGCAGCGGACTGCACGCGGCGTGCCCGTGCCCGCTCGGCCCGCGCACGGCCTTCTCGTTCCATCCGTGCCTGCCGACGGAGCTGGTCGGCCTTGCCGCGGACCGAGTCGGCGCGCTCCTCGGCGGTGCGTAGGGACAATCTGGCCTCGACCTCCACGGAGCGCACCTCGGTGACCGCTGCGGCAGCGTCCTCGCGGGCCCGCGCCCACTCCTCCGCCTCACCGTCCCCGTCGGCGTCGCCGCCCTGGTCGTCCTCGGCCCGGCGTACGCGCTCCTCCAGTTCGGCGAGCGCGGTCACCGCCTCGTCCCGCTGATGCTCGGCCCGTTCGCGCTGGGACTGCAGCCGGGTCGACTCGGCATGCGCGACACGGGCGACCTGGCCCAGTCGGCCGAGTTGCTCGTACACCGCGGACATCGCGGCGTCGGACTCCGTGAGCGCGGCCAACGCCTGATCGGCGGCCTCCCGGCGGTCCGCCTGTTCGGCGAGCGCCCCGGACAGCGCCGCGGCGAGTTCCTCGGTCCGACGCTCCGTCGTCGCCAGTTCGGTCACCGACTCGTCGATGGCCGCCTGCACCTCGAGCGTGCTGGGTCGGCGGTCCGACCCACCGGTGATCCACCCGCGCCCCACCAGGTCGCCGCCGCGTGTCACGACGCGCACGTCGGCGCTGTCCTCGACCAGGGCGGTGGCCTCCTCCAGCGTGTCGACGACGCTGGTGCCCGCCAACAACGAGGCGAGCGCGCCGCGCGCCGACTCGGACGCCTCGATCACCGACAGGATCGAGGTGCCGGAGCCGATCGTCCGCTCCTCGGACGCCGCGCACGTGGGGTAGACGATCGCCGCGCGGCCGGCGTCCTCGCTCTTGAGCGCCGACACCGCCTCGCGGGCGTTCTCGACCGACGAGACCACCACGGCGTCGGCCGCGGCTCCCAGCGCCACGGCCACAGCCACCTCGTACCCCGGCCGCACGGTGAGGTGATCGCCCAACCTGCCGACGACGCCGTGCTGTTGCTTCTCCCCCAGCCACGCACCGCCGTCGCCGCGTTCCAGGTTCATCGTGAGAGCGTCGATCCGGGCGCGCAGCGATGCCACTCGCTGGCTCGACTCCCGTTCTCCCGTCTGCAGTTCCGCGACGCGGGCGTCGGCGATGGCCAGTGCCTCGACAGCATTCTCGTGCTGCGAGTCCAGTCCCGCCTCACCGGCGTCGAGTTCGCCGACCTTCTCCTGGACGATGTCGAACTCGGCCTGTGCGGCGTCGCCGCGGTGCCTCGCGTCCTCGATCGCGGTCGCGAGACGGGCCACCTCCGTGTCGTACGACTCGGCCCGAGCGCGCAGCCCGTCCACCTGACCGGAGAGCCGCGCGAGGCCCTCCCTGCGGTCGGCGACGGCGCGCACGGCAGCGGCGTGGGCGCGCTCCGCGTCCGCCGCGGCCGCTTCCCGTTCCGCGAGCTGCTCCCTCGCGGCATCGAGGGTGGCGCGCGCGAACTCCACCGCCTCGGTCAGCTGCAGCTCCTCCTCGGCGACCCGGTCCGCACGCTGCTCGAGCTCGTCCGGGTCGGGACCGCGGCGGTCCTCCGGCTCGTCACCGAGGTGACGTGCCCGCTCGGTCGCGATGCGCACGGTGGCGCCGACACGCTCGGCGAGAGCGGACAGCTGGAACCACGTCTGCGCCGCCGCCTCCGCGCTCGGGGTGAGTCGCGCGAGGTCCTGCTCGCCCTCGGCCAGCACCGCCTCGCCCTCGGCCAACGCGTCCTGGACAGCGGCGTACTCCTCGCGAGCCTTCGTCTCGTCGTGCGACTGTTCCGCCAGTTCGGTCCGGCGTGTCACCAGATCGTCGGCGGCGATGCGCAGGCGCGCGTCGCGGAGGTCCGCCTGCACGGTCTGCGCGCGCCGGGCCACCTCGGCCTGTCGGCCCAGGGGCTTGAGCTGCCGACGCAGTTCGGTGGTGAGGTCCGTCAGACGCGCGAGGTTGGCCTGCATGGAGTCGAGCTTGCGGACGGCCTTCTCTTTGCGCTTGCGGTGCTTGAGGACGCCGGCGGCCTCCTCGATGAAGGCGCGACGGTCCTCCGGCCGCGACTCGAGAATGGCGGCGAGTCGACCCTGACCGACGATGACGTGCATCTCACGGCCGATACCCGAGTCGCTGAGCAGTTCCTGGACGTCCATCAGTCGGCACGAGCTGCCGTTGATCTCGTACTCGCCGGCACCGTCGCGGAACATGCGGCGGGTGATCGAGACCTCGGAGTAGTCGATCGGCAGCGCGCCGTCGCTGTTGTCGATGGTCAGCGTCACCTCGGCCCGGCCCAGCGGGGCGCGGCCGGACGTGCCGGCGAAGATGACGTCCTCCATCTTGCCGCCGCGCAGCGCCTTCGCGCCCTGCTCCCCCATGACCCAGGTCAGGGCGTCGACGACATTCGACTTGCCCGATCCGTTGGGCCCCACGACGCAGGTGATGCCGGGCTCGAAACGCAGAGTCGTCGCCGAGGCGAAGGACTTGAAGCCCTTCAGCGTCAGACTCTTGAGGTGCATGGCGGTTCAGACTACCCAGCCCTGCTCTCTCAGCGTTCGACGAACCCGTCGAGTCCGCCGCGAGCGGATTCCCAGTTGTCCACCACGGTGGTCACCGAGCCCGGGGTGTCACCCGATCGCAGAGCGGCGAGCAGCGCCTCGAGATCAGCTCGATCTCCCTCGGCGACCACGTGCACCCGGCCGTCGGACGTGTTGGTCGCTGATCCGACGAGCCCGAGTTCCAACGCGCGCGACCGCGTCCACCAGCGGAAACCGACGCCCTGGACACTGCCGTGGACCCACGCGCTCAGCCGTTCGAGGTCGACTGCCGTCACTCCTCGACCTCGATACGGAGGTCCACCTCGGTGCCCGCCTTCAACGTGCGCCCCACCGTGCACACCTTGTCGACGGCCTTGGTGACGACGGTGAGCAACCGTTCCCTGGCCTCCGGATCGAGGGCGCTGAGGTCGACCGTCAGCACCTCCTCGAGCCGCGGGTAGCGCTCCTCGTCACGATCGGCGACGCCCGACACCCGGACGGTCGCGTCGTAGTCGTCACCGAGCCGGCGGGCGAGGGGACGGTCGGAGCTCATGCCCGTGCACGCCGCGAGAGCGATCTTGAGCAGCTCACCGGGAGTGAAGACACCCTCGACGTCCTCGGACCCGATGAGCACTTCGGCACCGCGCGAACTCTTGCCGGTGTAACGACGTGTCCCGGTGCGATCGACCCACAGTTCAGCCATGGACCGAGTCTAGTCAGCGGCGACCGAGACCGTCCGCGGCCAGGTCCTTCGCCAGTCGTTCGGCGGCCGAGACGAGCAGTGGCACATAGTCGTTCGCGGTGTCGGGGGTGACGCGGGCGGACGGGCCCGCGATCGAGATCGCGGTGAGTGTCGGGGCGCCGATCACCGGAACCGCGAAGCACCGCACCCCCACCTCCTGCTCCCCCTCGTCCACGGAGTAGCCGCGCTCGCGGATCACGGCGAGATCTGCGAGGAGCGCCGCGGGTGTGGTGTGGGTGTTCACCGTCTTCGGCGCCATCCCCGTCCGGGCGAGCAGTGCGAGCACCTCCTCGTCGGGCAGCTGCGCGAGCAACGCCTTTCCCACCCCGGTGCTGTGCGGGAACACGCGCTGACCCACCTCGTTGAACATGCGCATCGCATGCTCGGACGGCACCTGCGCGACGTACACGGCCATGTCGTCCTCGAGGAACGCCATGTTGGACGTCTCGTGCGTGATCGACACGAGCTCCGCCAGATAGGGACGAGCCCACGAGCCGATGAGCTTGGCGGATCGCTCACCGAGGGCGATGAGCCGTGTCCCCAGGGCGTACCGGCGCGACGGGAGTCGGCGTGCGTATCCCAGCGCCACCAGGGTCTTGAGCAGACGATGGATGGTCGGCATCGGCAGCTCGGCCGCCTCGGCCAGCTCGCTGACACCGACCGACCCGCCCGCACCGGCCATGATCTCGAGAAGGTCGAACGCGCGCTCGACCGACTGCACGCCGCCACTGGACTCCATGCCGCCGAGCCTATTCCACCAGGCGGAAGAAACGGCTCATTCCCTTCGCTCGACCACGATGGGTGGTGCCGCTGCGACCACCGACGGCGACGACCGTCGACCGGCAGTGATCTCGTTGAAGAAGATGTTGAGGATCACCGCGACGATGCTCGCCGCGCTGATTCCCGAGTCGAACACCACGTGCACCCACTCCGGGAACGCCGACCAGAATCCGGGCACGGCGATGGGAAGCACGCCGAATCCGATGGCCACGGCCACGATCACGAGATTCAGGTTGCCGTCGAAGTCGACCTTCGACAGGGTGCGAATGCCGCTCGCCGCCACCGAACCGAACAACACGATGCCGGCGCCGCCCAGCACGGGCAGTGGTACCGCGGCGACGAGACGTCCGAGGACGGGAAACAACCCGAGCACCAGCAGGACCGATCCACCGGCGGCGACCACGAACCTGCTCTTGATGCCCGTCACCGCCACGAGGCCGACGTTCTGTGCGAAGGCACTCGCGGGGAACGTTCCGAAGATCGGGGCAACGGTGGTGGCGAGCATGTCGGCCCGGAGACCGTCCCCGACGCGGCGGGAATCGACGTCGGTGCCGACGATCTCGCCCACCGCGAGGATGTCGGCCGTCGTCTCGGTCATGATCACCAGGATGACCACGACCATCGAGATGATCGCCCCGATCTGGAAGACGGGCGTCCCGAAGGCGAACGGCTCCGGGACACTGAAGATCGCGCCCGTGCCCACGTCACCGAAGTCGGCCTCGCCGACGAGCGACGCGACGATCGTGCCGACGACGATGCCGATCAGGATGGACAGGCGCGACACTGTGCCCTGCGCGAACCGGCTGACGACGAGGACGACGAGGAGACTGACACCGGCCAACCCGATGTTCGAGGTCGACCCCCAGTCCGGCGCGGACTCCGTCCCACCCATGGCCCACCGACAGGCCACGGGCAGCAACGAGATCCCGATGACCGTGATGATGGTGCCGGTGACCACCGGTGGGAAGAAGCGGACGATCCTGCTGAAGAACGGTGTGACGAGGATGCCGATGGCACCGGCGGCGATGATGGCGCCGAACACCGCGTTCAGCCCACCGGGCCCACTCGCGACGGCCACCATCGTGGACACGGAGGCGAACGAGATGCCCTGCACCAGAGGTAGCTTGGCGCCCACGAACGGCAACCCGAGTGTCTGCAAAAGAGTCGCCGCGCCGCTGACGAACAGGGCCGCCGACACCAGGATCGCGATGTCGGTACCGGACAGACCGGCGGCGCCGCCGACGATGAGCGGAGGCGCGATGACCCCGCCGTACATCGTCAGGATGTGTTGCAGGCCGTAGACGTAGGTCTTGCCGAGACTCAGCCGCTCGTCCTCCGGGCGGGCGGGATCGTGCGCTGCGCGTGTCATCGCCGTCTCCTAGCAGAATCCGGGAACGGTGTCCCACGCCCGGCCGGCGTCGGGGGCGTCGTCACGTTCGACGGTGGCCTCGATGAGCCCGTAGGGCCGGTCCGCGGCGTAGAACACCTCGCCGGGGTTGTCGAGCCCGAACGGTTCCAGGTCGACGAGGAAGTGGTGTTTGTTGGGCATCGAGAATCTGATCTCACCGATCTCGGGATGCGCCTCCAGAACTTTCGTCCCCATCTGGAACAGGCTCTGCTGCAACCCCAGTGAATGCACCGTCGCGAAGGTCTCGAGCATGATGGAGCGGACGTCGGTGAACGTCTTGTCGAAATCGAGCTCGGTGGTGAGGTACCGCCACCGTGCACTCACCGAGGTGGCGAGGATGCGATCCGTCGTCTCCTGCAGAGTGGTGTATCTGTCGGTGGGGAAGCCCCAGAACTCCGAGCCCGTCGACTTGAGCACCACCAGATCGCTGAGGCCCGAGACGATCCAGGTGTCGTCGCCGTCCACGGTCACGATGGTGGTGCGCTTCTCGTCGCCGGCACGGACGAAGGAGTGATCGTGCCCTTCCGGTCCCGTCGGGATGCGGTCCCACGAGTACTGCTCTATCTCCCAGCGGCCGCCGGTGATCCAGTCGAAATCGGTGGTGAAGTGCCGCCCGAGACGCAGCGCGAACTCCTCGATGGCACCGATCCCGTGGCGTGCGAACGCGTACACGGTGTTCTTCTGTGTGTCGGTCGCGACGACATGACCGTTGTCGCCGTCGGTGTGCGCCGCGGACAGATCTCCTCGCAACTGCGACGTGACCGAGATGTCGGTGATGCGGTGGCGCGGGGTCTCCCTGTCGATGCGCACGAGGCGGCATTCGGCCTTGCCGTACTGGTTGGCTCCGAGAACGATCGTGCTCATGTCTAGCTCCCTCGATAGGTCGTGTACGCGAACGGGCTGAGAAGAATCGGTACGTGGTAGTGCTCGTCGGCGGAACGGATGTCGACGGCGATGTCGATCCGTGGATAGAAGGTCGGACGGCCCCCGCGCGCGAAGTAGGACGCGGTGTCGAAGGTCAGCCGGTAGACGCCCGGTTCGAGGCGGGCGGGACCGAGATCGGTGATGCGCCCCTGCGCGTCCGTCACGCGCGAGGCCAGGGTCACGCCGTCGCGTTCACGCACCAGTACGACCGACACGCCCTGTGCGGGAACCCCATCGGCTGCATCGAGTACGTGCGTCGTGACGTGAGCGGGCTCGGTCACAGGACACCCGGTCCCAGGAGCCGCACAGCGGCGATCTGACGCAGAGCGTCCTCGATTTCGCAGAGTTCGGTCGACTCGTCGTGACCCAGTCGCCGATCGAGCTCGGCGAGCACGTCGGAGGCACTCCGGCCGGCCGCTCTGACGAGGAACACCCGACCGAATCGCGATTCGTACTCCTCGTTGCCGGCGGCGAGCCGAGCGACGACCCGCGCATCGGAGCTGTCCACGCCGGACTGCTCCGAGCGTGCGAACGCGGCGCCGGCGTCGTCACCGACGGGCCGGTCCCCGATGCGCGGATGGTGCCGGACCGCACCGTCGATCTCGGCGGGCGTGAACGGGGCGGCCACCGACATCACCGCGGTGTGCAGCGATCTCTCGTCCGCGAAGGGCGTCAGCGCGAGCAGCGCCCGGCCCCACCGGGGGATGTCGAGGCAGTGACGGAGGTGCTCTTCTCCGCCGTCATTCGCGCGGCTCTTGGATTCCGTATCGCGAAACAGCAATTCCATAGAACGAAGAGTGACAGCGGTCACACGCGCTGTCAACCCTCGATCTGCAGCGCCTCGCACGGCACGGCCGAGGGGGTTGACATCCCTACTGTGACCCGTGACACTCGACGCATCCGCGGAATACTTATTCCACATTACGGATTCTGGAGGTCCATTCGATGGCTCGACTCTTCTGCAACGGCGACGCTATGCGTGGTGGCGTTCTGCACCACAACGTCGCCGCCCACACCTTCCTCGGCACCGTGCGCACCACACCCGACTACCGCTTCTACTCGGTACGGGACGAGTTCCCGGCCCTGGTTCTCGCCCCGGACGGCGGCGCCGCCATCGAGGGTGAGCTGTACGACGTCCCGATGAATGACATCCGCGCTCGGTTCCTGCCCGACGAGCCCCCCGAGCTCGAACTGACGGTCGTGCAGCTCGAGAACGGAGATTCCGTTCTCGCCGTGGGTCTTCGGCCCGGCATACTGCTCGACGACCACACGGGCCTGACGGACATCACCGCCGCCGGCAGCTGGCGGCGGTACCGCGGGCTCACCGCCCCGTCGTCCGGCGACGTCTCGTGAGCGGCCGCGAGACGTGGACGTACGCGGTCAACTGCTCGATCCTGTTGACCGAGGTGCCCCTCCTCGAGCGCCCTCGGCTCGCTCGGGATCTCGGCTTCGACGCCGTCGAGTTCTGGTGGCCCTTCGCCTCTCCCGTGCCCGCCGACCGCGAGGTGGACGCCTTCGTCACCGCGGTCGAGGATGCCGGGGTCCGACTGACCGGGCTGAACTTCGCCGCGGGCGACATGCCGGCCGGCGATCGGGGAATCCTGTCAGACCCGGCACAGATCGCGGCGTTCCGCGACAACATCGACGTCACGGTCGGAATCGGTGAGCGACTCGGTACCCGAGCGTTCAACGCGCTCTATGGCAATCGGCTCGAGGGGGTCGATCCCGTCGAACAGGACCGCGTCGCCACCGACAACCTGGTGGCCGCCGGCACCGCCGTCGCCCGACTCGGTGGAGTCGTCCTGATCGAGCCGGTGAGCGGAGCTCCCGCCTACCCGCTGACGACGGCCGCGGACGCGGTCGCCGTGATCGACCGGGTCGCCGCCCGCGGCGTCGACTCGCTCCGACTGCTCGCCGACCTGTACCACCTCGACGTCAACGGTGACGACGTCGCCGCGGTCATCGACACCCGGGCCGCCCTGATCGGACACGTCCAAATTGCTGACTCGCCCGGTCGCGGTTCACCCGGCAGCGGCGCCCTCGATCTGGACGCGCACCTCGCGCGCCTCGCCGAGAACGGCTACCGCGGTGTCATCGGACTCGAATACAAGGCCGCTCGGGACACCGCCTTCGACTGGCTCACCCACTCGCACTCCACGTAAGGATCCGCCATGAGCACCATCGCATTCATCGGACTCGGCATCATGGGCAGCCCCATGGCCGTCCACCTCGCACATGCCGGCCATCAGGTGGTCGGGTACAACCTCACACCCGACCGCACCGCACCACTGGTCGAGGCCGGCGGCACCGCGGCCGAGTCGATCGCCAAGGCGGTGACCGGCGCGGACGTCATCGCGGTCATGGTGCCCGACTCCCCCGACGTCCAGGACGTCCTCACCGGCGAGGGCGGGGTGTTCGACAACGCACCTGCAGACGCCCTGATCATCGACTTCTCCAGCATCCGACCGGACGTCACCAGCGCGCTGGCGCAGGAGGCCCGGTCACGAGGGTTCCGCATCATCGACGCGCCGGTGTCGGGCGGTCAGGCCGGCGCCGAGAACCGGGCCCTGTCGATCATGGTGGGCGGCAGCGCCGAGGACGTCGAGTCGGCCAGGCCCATTCTCGAGGTGGTGGGCTCGACCGTCGTCCACGTCGGACCCAACGGCTCCGGGCAGACCGTCAAGGCCGCCAACCAATTGATCGTGGCCGGCAACATCCAGGTGCTCGCGGAGGCGATCGTCTTCCTCGAGGCCTACGGCGTCGACATGCGCGCCGCCGTCGAGGTTCTGGGGGGCGGCCTCGCCGGATCGGCAGTCCTGAAGCAGAAGGCACAGAAGATGCTCGACCGATCGTTCGAGCCCGGGTTCCGGATCGACCTGCACCACAAGGACCTCGGCATCGTCGGCTCCGCGGCACGCGAGGCGGGTGTCGTCACGCCGATGGGCGCCCTGCTCGCTCAAATGATGGCGTCGGCACGCGCTAACGGCGATGGCGGACTCGACCACTCGGCCCTGTTCCGCGGCGTCGAGCAGCTGTCCGGGAAGGCGAGCCGATGACCCGCATGCGCGCGGCCGACGCCGCGGTCAAGATTCTCGAACTCGAAGGCGCCACCACGGCGTTCGGTCTGCCCGGCGCCGCGATCAACCCCTTCTACTCGGCCATGCGGGCGCACGGCGGCATCCGGCACGTCCTGGCCCGCCACGTCGAGGGCGCGTCCCACATGGCGGAGGGATTCACCCGAGCGAAGGCCGGCAACATCGGCATCTGTATCGGCACCTCCGGGCCCGCCGGCACCGACATGATCACCGGTCTCTACTCCGCGATGGCGGATTCCGTTCCCGTACTGGCCATCACGGGCCAGGCACCGGTGGCCCGACTGCACAAGGAAGACTTTCAGGCCGTCGACATCGCGTCGATCGCCGCACCGGTGACGAAGATGGCCATGACGGTCCTCGAGCCCGCGCAGGTGCCCGGCGCTTTCGCGCAGGCGTTCCACCTGATGCGGTCCGGGCGCCCCGGTCCCGTCCTGATCGACCTGCCCATCGACGTGCAGATGGCCGAGATCGAGTTCGACCCCGACACGTATCAGTCACTGCCGGTGCACAAGCCGCATGCCTCGCGGGCGCAGGCCGAGAGGGCGATCGACATGCTGCTCGCCGCCGATCGACCGTTGATCGTCGCCGGCGGCGGCATAGTCAATGCCGACGCGTCGGACCTGCTGGTCGAGTTGGCCGAGATCCTGAACGTCCCCGTGATCCCCACGCTGATGGGCTGGGGCACCATTCCCGACGATCACCGGCTCGCCGCGGGGATGGTCGGGCTGCAGACCTCGCACCGTTACGGCAACGCGACGCTGCTCGCCTCGGACTTCGTCATCGGCATCGGGAACCGGTGGGCCAACCGACACACCGGTGGCCTGGACACCTACCGCGGGACGCGGACGTTCGTCCACGTCGACATCGAGCCGACTCAGATCGGACGGGTGTTCGCCCCCGACTACGGCATCATCTCGGACGCTGCGGCAGCACTGGAACAGTTCGTCGCCGTCGCACGGGACCGGCGCGCGGCCGGTGCGCTCCGCGACCTCACGGGCTGGGTGGAGGAGTGCGCGACGCGGAAGCGGACCATGCAGCGTCGCACGCACTTCGACGACGTCCCGATCAAGCCGCAGCGCGTGTACGAGGAGATGAACCGTGTCTTCGGCCGGGACACCCGCTACGTCACGACGATCGGGCTGTCGCAGATCGCGGGCGGACAGTTCCTGCACGTCTATGAGCCGCGCAACTGGATCAACTGTGGCCAGGCCGGTCCACTGGGGTGGACGATCCCCGCCGCGCTCGGTGTGGTCGCGGCGGACCCGAGCACACCGGTCGTGGGTCTCTCCGGCGACTACGACTTCCAGTTCATGATCGAGGAGTTGGCCGTCGGCGCGCAGTTCAACCTGCCCTACGTGCACGTGCTGGTGAACAATTCGTACCTCGGTCTGATCCGACAGGCCCAGCGTGCCTTCGACATGGACTTCTGTGTGCAGCTCGGGTTCGACAACATCAACCACCGAGATCCTGTCGACGGTGAACCGGGCATCCCCAAGGGCTACGGCGTCGATCACGTTGCCGTCGCGGAGGGGTTGGGCTGCAAGGCGTTGCGCGTCACCGACCCGGATGCGATCGCGGACGCACTCGTCTCGGCCCGCACCCTGGCGGCCGAGCACAAGGTTCCCGTCGTCGTCGAGATCGTGCTCGAGCGCGTCACGAACATCGCGATGGGCACCGAGCTGGACAATGTCGGCGAGTTCGAGGATCTCGCGCGATCGTCCGCCGATGCACCCACGGCACTGCTGATGTTGGACTGAGGATGCCGCGCGTTCTCCTCTCGCCCGACAAGTTCAAGGGGTCGGCGACGGCGATCGAGGTCGCCGATACTCTGGCCGAGGGCATCGCGACCACCGCACCGTCGTGGGACGTCGTGCGACTGCCGGTGGCGGACGGCGGCGACGGCACGGTCGACGCCGCCGTCGCCGCCGGGTGGGACCGCGTGCCCGTGTCCACGACCGGTCCGACGGGCATGCCTGTCGACTCCTCGTACGCGCGGCGGGGAGCCACCGCGGTCGTCGAACTCGCCTCCACGGTGGGATTGTCCCTACTACCGGGCGGAACCCCGAATGCTCTGGCGGCGAGCACGTTCGGACTCGGAACCGTCATCTCCCACGCGCTTGCCGCCGGAGTGCGGACCGTGGTCATCGGGCTGGGCGGCAGCGCCTCCACCGACGGCGGCGCCGGCATGCTCCGCGGACTGGGTGTGCGCATCCTCGACGCCCGTGGCCGTGAGATCACCGGCGGCGGTGCGGCGTTGCGCGAGGCGGCGACGTTGGATCTCGACGCGATGACGTCCGCGGTGGCCGGCGTCTCCTTCCAGCTCGCGTGCGACGTCGACAATCCATTGCTCGGCCCGGCGGGCGCCACCGCCGTGTACGCACCACAGAAGGGCGCCGGCCCGGACGCAGTGCGTGTCCTCGAGCAGGCGATGACGCGATGGGCGGAGGTCGCGGGCGCTGCCCACGCCGATCGGCCCGGTGCGGGCGCAGCCGGCGGAACTGCCTTCGGCGCGATGGCAGTGCTGGGGGCGACGGTGCGGTCCGGGATCGATACCGTGCTCGACCTGGTCGACTTCCGTCGCCGGCTGGCGTCGGCAGACCTCGTGGTCACCGGTGAGGGATCGCTGGACGAGCAGAGCCTGCACGGCAAAGTCCCGGTCGGCGTCGCCCACGTCGCCCGCGACGAGGGCATCCCGGTGATCGCCGTCGCCGGCCGAATCACGCTCGCACCCGATCGCCTACTCGACCACGGCATCGTCCGCTCCTACTCGCTCGCCGATCTCGAACCCGATCTCGCCGCGTCGATGCGCCACGCTCCGACGCTGCTCCGGCGGATCGGCGCGACCATCGCCACCTCGTACCTCACCGAAGGAGTTTCATGACCACCGCTGCGTTCACCGCCCATGTCGACCTCGCCTCCCGCGCCCTGGGAGGAAGCGTCAGCGCGGCGAACGACGAACTGTTCGCCCAGCGGGAGAACCTGATCCGGCCGGAACCCCCGTTCTTCGACCCCCACGACTTCGGGCACAAGGGCAAGGTCTACGACGGATGGGAGACCCGCCGCCGCCGCGAAGATGGACACGACTGGGCGATCGTCCGGCTCGGTGCCGTCGGCATCGTGCACAGCGTCGTCGTCGACACGGCGCACTTCCTCGGCAACTACCCGCCGTTCGTGTCCGTCGACGGGGCCTGCGTCGAGGGCCACCCGTCGAGCGAGGAGCTGGAGAAGGCCGACTGGCACACCCTCGTCGAGAGATCGCCGGCACTCGGCGGCACCGCGAACGCCTACGTCGTCGACGATAGCCACCGGTGGACACATGTGCGCCTCAACATCTTTCCCGACGGGGGCGTGGCCCGACTCCGGGTGCACGGCGAGGTGGTCCCGGACCCGAGGTTCCTGACGGGGACGGTCGACCTGCTCGCCGCGGAGAACGGCGCCGTCCTGACGGAGTGCTCCGACGCGTTCTACTCTTCGCCGGCCAACATCATCATGCCGGGCCGCGCCCGCAACATGGGTGAGGGCTGGGAGAACGCGCGACGACGACACGGAGGCAACGACTTCGCGGTGTTCGCACTGGCGGCCGCGGGTGTTCCCCGCCACCTCGAAGTGGACACGAGCTACTACGTCGGCAACGCGCCCGGGTGGGTCCGGATCACCACCGTGGACGCGCGCACCGCCGACGTCCACGACGAGGGCGCGTGGCACGAACTGCTACCGCGGACGGCCGTGGCTCCGGACACCCGGCACCGGTTCGCCCTGGATGCCTCGCCTGCCGCGACGCACCTGCGTCTGGACGTCTACCCGGACGGCGGACTGTCGCGGCTGCGGCTGTTCGGTGAGCTCGACGACGCCTCGGCCACCGCGGCCCGCGAACGCTGGTCGTCCTCGCGTCCCACCGAGTAGCGCTGGCTTGTGTGCAGTGATCCGCGGATACCGCGGATCACTGCACACGATCGACGAGCGCGCGGATCTCCGCGATCACGTCGCCGGGACGCTCGGTCAGGTCGCGCCAGGTGTAGCGCAGCACCGTCCACGACGCGCTCAGCACGTTCTGCCGGATACGGTCACGCTGGAAGGCCGCGCTGTCGGAGTGGAATGCCCACCCGTCGATCTCGATCGCCAAGCGCTGCACCGGGAACGCGATGTCGAGCACGTACCCGCCGAACGGATGGTTCACCACCCACCCGCGGAGCCCGGATACGGTGAGCAGGCGAACAACGAGTCGCTCCGCCTCCGATCGAGCGCCGGACTCGGCCGCCCGCAACAACCGCTCTGCTTCCGTGCTGCCGTGTCGTCCGCGATTGCGGTCCTGCGCCCGCCGTAGGCCCAGAAGAGTCGCGTGCCGCTGCAGCTGCCGGTCCATGACCTCCTGGCCGAGAACGACGGATGCCTCGAGCACCGTCAGCGCCAGACCGGAGACGCGGACACGGCGGACCTCGACGATGTCTGCCGCATCGAGAGTGCGGCGGCGCAACCGAACCCCCGACGCGGGGCGTCCCGACGCGGTGAGCGGAACGGTGACCTCGACCAGCGGCGGGAGATGCGTCGTCAGGCCCAACCAGAACGCGGCGCTCGTCCCGGTGAGCACTCCGCTGGTGGTCGACCACACTGCGCACCGCACCCGTGCTGTGTCGGTGAACGGTCGGTCGAGGGCGACGTACACGCCGGGACTCACCCGTCGCCACCGTCCCGAGCGGACTCGTCGTTCGAGAGCGTCCGAGCTCAGGCCGGCAGCTCGAGCGTGTGCGGACGTGACCACGCCGTCCTGAGCCGCGAGCAGTCTGTCGATCACGAGTGGTTCGACGCGCAGGGCGGCACGGTCGTTCCCGGTCCGCCTGTGTGCAGTGATCCGCGCCCACCGCGGATCACTGCACACAACTCGGCTACGCCTGACGACGGTCGGGCACGGTCGCGTGGTGGATCGGGCCGTCCCCGAGTGTCAGGGACATGCCGCTGCCGCCGCGCCGCGCCGCCACGAACTCCGCCGCGATGGCCACCGCGGTCTCCTCGGGTGTACTCGCACCCAGGTCGAGGCCGACGGGTGACCGCAGTCGAGACAGCTCGGTCTCGGTCATCCCCACCTCGCGCAGCCGTGCCAGCCGGTCACGGTGGGTCCGCCTCGATCCCATCGCCCCGACGAACGCCACCGGCAACCTGAGCGCGACCTCGAGCAGCGGCACGTCGAACTTCGCGTCGTGGGTCAGGACGCACACCACCGTGCGCGCGTCGACCTCGGTGCGCGCGAGATAGGAGTGCGGCCATTCGGCGATCACCTCGTCGGCGTCCGGAAACCGTGCCCGTGTGGCGAACACCGGGCGCGCGTCGCACACCGTCACGCGGTAGCCGAGAAAGGTACCGAGCCGGGCCAGAGCGCCGGCATGATCGATGGCACCGAAGACGAGCAGTCGCGGCGGCTCGGCATACGACGCGACGAACATCTCCACACCGGGTCGGCAACGAACGGAACGGATTCCGGTGGTCCCGGTGTCCAGCATGGCGCGGGCCTCGTCGACCGCGATGCGGTCGATGTCGGCGAAGCCGGTCGATCCGAGGTGCCTGTCCGGCCGCACGGCCAGGACCGTGCCGACGGAGTCGAGGAGCTGAACGGTGGCGACGGCGCCGTCGAACGACCGCAGGACCGCGGGGTCGGGCGCCGGCGAGACGAAAACCTCGATTTCGCCCCCGCAGGTGAGCCCGACGGCGAACGCGTCGTCGTCGCTGTAGCCGAAACTCTGCCGGACCGCGACGCCGGTGTCCAGGACCTCCTGGCAGAGCGCGTAGACGGCACCCTCGACGCAGCCGCCCGACACGCTCCCCACCACCCGCCCGTCGGAGGCGACGGCCATCGCGGCACCGGGTGACCGGGGCGCACTGCCCGAGACGGCGACGACGGTCGCAACGGCGCAGGACAGCCCCGCGTCATGCCATGCGATCAACCGGTCCGCGATGTCCCGCATCAGGAGATGCCCAGCGCTTCCTCGATGGGGTGCAGCGCGAAGTACACGACGAACACCGCGCTCATGACGTACAGCAGCCAGTGCGTCTGCCGCACCTTTCCCTTGGCCAGGCGAATGATCGTGTAGGACAACACCCCCGCCGCCACACCGACCGTGATCGAGTACGTGAAGGGCATGAGCACGATGGTCAGGAAGGCCGGGATCGCGATCTCGGTGTCCTCCCAGTCGATCTTGCGGACGTGAGTCATCATCAACGCGCCGACGAGGACCAGGGCAGGTGCTGCCGCGCCGACCGGGACGACGCCGGCGAGTGGTGTGAAGAAGATGAGGCTGGTGAGCAGTCCACCGGTGACCACGCTGGCCAGTCCCGTGCGAGCACCCTCCGCGACTCCGGCGGCCGATTCGACCACCGCGGTGTTCGCGGACCCGTTGATCGCGCCGCCGAGGATGGCGCCGATGCCGTCGACGGTGAGGATGCGGCTCAGTCCGGGCAGCCGGCCCTGCTTGTCGACGAGACCGGCTTCCTCGCCCACTCCCAGAATGGTTCCCATGGCGTCGAAGAAGCCCGAGAGCACCAGCGTGAACAACACGACCGACGCGGTGACGACGCCGGCGCGGGCGAAGCCGCCGAACACGTCCACCTCGAACAGCAGGTCGAATCGCGGTGTGGCGACGATGGAATCGGGTACCGAGGGCACCACGGGACCCCATGCGCGTGGGTCGATGTCGACCACGGAGTTCAGCACGATGGCGAGGTTGGTGGCGACGAAGATGCCGATGAGCATCGCACCGGGGACGCGCCGGACGAACAGCACCATCATGACCACGAGGCCGACGCAGAACACGAGGACCGGCCAGCCTGCGAGCTTGCCGAAGATTCCGAGTGTGACTGCGGTGGAGGCGTTGTCGCCGTAGCCGACGAACCCGGCGTCGACGAGACCGATGAGAGCGATGAACGCTCCGATGCCCACTCCGATGGCCTGCTTCAGCACGCGCGGGATCGCGTCCATGATGAGTTGGCGGACACCGGTCAGCGCGAGGACGACGATGATGACACCTTCGAGGACGACCAGCCCCATCGCCTGGGGCCAGGTCATGAACGGCGCGGCCTGGAACACCACGATCGGCGTCACTCCCAGCCCTGCCGCCATGGCGAGCGGCGCGTTGCCCACCACGCCCATCAGCACGGTCGTCAGCCCCGCCGACAGCGCGACCATGGTGCTCAACTGTGCCGGGTCGAGGGTCGCACCGGTGACGTCCTGCGCGTCGCCGATGATGAGCGGGATCAGCACGATCAGGTAGGCCATCGCGACGAACGTCGTGATGCCGCCGCGGATCTCACGGGTGATCGTGGAGCCGCGCATCGTGATGGAGAAGAAGGTGTCGAGTCGGGAGCGGCGTCCGCCGCTGCCCACCGTCGTCGCGGGATCGAGTTTCGTCATGAGGTCAGGGCCTTCCCGGGTCCGTGATGTGTTCGGGTCGTATCGGTACTCGTGTGAGGGCGAGACCGGTGGCGTCGCGAACGGCAGCGACGACTGCGGGGGTGGAGGACAGGGTCGGAGGCTCGCCGGCGCCGCGAAGGCCGTACGGCGCCAGCGGGTCCGGGTTCTCCAGGATGTCGAGTTTCATCGGCGGCATGTCGAGGATGGTGGGGATGAGGTAGTCGGTGAACGACGGGTTCTTCACCAGCCCGTCCACGACGACGATCTCCTCCATCAGAGCCAGGCCCAGTCCCTGAGCCGATCCGCCGTGGATCTGCCCCTCGAGGGAGAGCCGGTTGAGGATCCTGCCGACGTCCTGGACGGCGGCCATCTCGACGACCTTCACCAGACCGAGCTCGACGTCGACGTCGACCACCGCGCGGTGCACGCACAGCGCGAGCTGGGTGTGGCTCGCGCCCTGCCCGGTCACCGGATCCATGCCGGTGGTGGGACGGTGGTGGAACTCGCGGGTCTGCTCTACCACTCGGTCGCCGAGAACGTCCTCGATCGTGGCCAGGACGCCGTCGGTGCGGGAGACGACCTTGCCGCCGTCGAGAGTCAGGTCCGTCGCGGCGCGACCGAGATGCAGTCCGGCGAGGACGAACACGGCCTCCCGGACCGCCTCGCACGCGGCCTTCACCGCACCGCCGGTCATGTAGGACTGGCGGGACGCGGACGACGACCCGGAGTTCCCGACGGTGGTGTCGGCAGGATGGATCGTCACGCGCGACACCCCCAGCTCGGTGCGGGCGATCTGCGCCTCGAGTGTCACCAGGCCCTGTCCCACCTCGGCGGCGGCCGTGTGCACCAGAGCGGTGACCTCGCCGCCGATGACCTCGAGTCGGACCCGCGCCGTCGAGTAGTCGTCGTAGTTCTCGGAGAAGCAGATGTTCTTGAGTCCCACTCCGTAGCCGACTCCCCGCACGACGCCCTCACCGTGCGTGGTCTGCGACGCGCCTCCGGGAAGGTTGCGGATGTCGGAGGTGTCCAGTGGCACCGGCATGGGCATCGCCTCGGCCCGGAGGAGCATCTCGGCGAGGGGCGCGGGAGCCTCGATCACCTGACCGGTGGCGAGGAGCGAACCCTGTGCGACGGCGTTGACGCGGCGGACCTCGACCGGGCTCAGACCGCACGCCTCGGCGAGCTGGTCCATCATCGACTCGTACGCGAAACATGCCTGTACGGCGCCGAATCCGCGCATCGCGCCGCACGGCGGGTTGTTCGTGTAGACGCCGTACGCGTCGATCTCGATGTTCGGGATCACGTACGGTCCCACGCCCAGCGACGCAGCGTTGCCGACGACGTTCAGCGTGGCCGACGTGTAGGCGCCGCCGTCGAGGATGATCTCGACGTCCGCGAACAACAGCCGGCCGTCGCTCGTGGCGCCGTACTCGTAGTGCATCTGCGCCGGGTGCCGGTGCACATGCCCGAAGAACGACTCGTAGCGGTTGTAGACCATCCGGACCGGCTTGCCCGTGTACATCGCGAGCATGGCCGCGTGGATCTGCATGGACAGGTCCTCGCGCCCGCCGAACGCTCCCCCGACTCCGGAGAGCGTCATCCTGATCTTCTCCTTCGGCAGTCCGAGGCACGGCCCGATCTGTTCGAGGTCGTTGTGCATCCATTGCGTCGCGACGTACAGGTCCACCCCGCCGTCGTCGCCGGGAACCGCGAGACCCGATTCGGGTCCGAGGAAGGCCTGGTCCTGGATGCCGACCGAGAAGGCGCTGCTGACGATCACGTCGGCCCGCGCACGCGCAGCGGCCACGTCGCCGACGCGCACCGGTTGGTGGCGTGCGATTCCGCCGCGCTCCTGCACCTTCGGGTAGGTCGGATCCAGTGCGGCACGGCGGGCGTCGCACAGTGGCTCGAGCACCTCGTAGACCACCTCGATCCGTTCCATCGCCCGGCGCGCGGTCTCGGGGTGATCCGCCGCGACGAGGACGATGGGCTCGCCTTCGTGACGCACCTCGCCGAAGGCGAGGACAGGCTGGTCCCAGGTGCCGTCGAGGCCGAAACACGGGCGTCCCGGCACGTCCTCGTGGGTGAGCACGGCCTCCACGCCGGGGAGGGCGAGCGCCGCCGAGATGTCCACGGACACGATGCGCGCGCGGGGATGCGGACTCCGCAGGGTGGCGCCGTGCAGCATGCCGTCGATGAACAGATCGGACGAGTACGCGAACTCTCCCTTGACCTTCAGGGTCCCGTCGGGGCGGAGCGGACTGTCTCCCACGCGTCCGAGGCCCGGTGCGTCCACGGGTGCGGGGAAGGCGCCGGGGCGCGTCCGTCCGGGGGCGCTCACAGGACGTCCTTCGCGAGAGCCATGAGACGACGGTGTGCGTTCGCTCCGGCCGCCGCCGCCTCGTCCTGCGACACGCTGATCAGCGTGTCGTCCTCCACGATCGTCCGACCGCCGACCATCAGGTGGCCCAGGGGCGGCGTCTGCCCGTACGCGAGCGCGACGACGGGATCGTCTATCGCGGCGAAGAAGCCGTCGGTACGCCAGATCGCGAGGTCGGCGAGCTTGCCCACCTCGAGTGACCCGATCTCGTCCTGCCGGCCGAGGACCGTGGCGCCACCGAGTGTCGCTGCTTCGAGAGCCTGGCGGGCACTCAGCGCGGTCGGTCCGTAGCGTGCCCGCTGCATGTACACGGCCTGACGGATCTCGCCGGCGAGCGAGACCATCTCGGCGGACGCCGATCCGTCCACGCCGAGACCGACCGGCGCGCCGGCGTCCAGCAGATCGGCGACACGGGCGATTCCCGCGCCGAGTCGCGCGTTCGAACTGGGGCAGTGCGCGACGCCGGTACCCGTTGCCGCGAGTGAGGTGATGTCGGAGTCGTGCAGGTGGACGGCGTGGGCGAACCACACATCGTCGCCCAGCCACCCCACCTGTTCCATGTACTGCACGGGCGTGCAGCCCATCTGGGCGAGGCAGTGCTCCTCCTCGTCCACCGTCTCCGACAGATGTGTGTGCAGCCGAACACTTTTCGATCGGGCGAGGCTCGCCGATTCCACGAGCAGGTCCTTGCTGATCGAGAACGGGGAGCACGGCGCGACGGCGATCCGCAGCATCGACCCGAACGACGCGTCGTGGTACGTGTCGATCGCGTCCGCGGTGGCGGTCAGGATGTCGTCGAGCTTCTCCACCACCTCGTCGGGAGGGAGCCCGCCGTCCGACACGCCCCGGTCCATCGACCCGCGGCAGGGGTGGAATCGCAGTCCGATCCGCGCCGCCGCGTCGATCTCGGCGGCGAACAGATCGCCCCGTCCCTTCGGGAAGATGTAGTGGTGATCGGTGCTGGTGGTGCACCCGGACTTCGCGAGCCAGCCGAGCCCCGCCAGCGCGGCCCCGCCGACCACCTCGGCGTCCATCTTCGCCCAGGGCCGGTAGAGGGTCACGAGCCACTCGAAGAGGGTGCTGTCCTTCGCCAGTCCCTGCGACGCCCACTGGTACAGGTGGTGATGGGCATTGACCAGACCGGGCGTGACCAGTCCGCCACGCGCGTCGATGATCTCGGCGCCGGGAACGATCGGCGCGGGACCCGCGCCGATCGCGGTCACGAGCGGCCCGTCGACGACGATGTACCCGTGCGGGATCTCGGCACCGACCACGGGTGCGATGTAGGCGTTGGTGACGATGCGAACGCTCATCGGGAATCGGCCCTTCGTGAGGCGGCGAGTCGGACGGCGTCGAGAATCTTCTCGTAACCGGTGCAGCGGCAGAGGTTTCCGGCGAGGGCTTCGCGGATCTCCGCATCGGACGGATCGGGCACCCGCTCGACGAGGTCGTGCGCCTGGACCACCAGCCCGGGTGTGCAGAAGCCGCACTGGACGGCGCCGCACTCCACGAAGGCCTTCTGGATCGGGCCCAGCGCCTCCCCGTCGGAGAGTCCCTCCACGGTGCGCACGCGTCGACCTTCGACCTGGCCGGCCGCCACCAGGCACGAGCACACCGGCACGTCGTCGAGATAGACGGTGCAGGAACCGCACTCCCCCTGCTCGCACGCGTTCTTCGATCCGGGCAGGCCCATGCGCTCGCGCAACACGTAGAGAAGACTCTCGCCCTCCCACACGTCGTCCGCGCTCTGGTCGGTGCCGTTCACCGTGCAGTTCACTCTCATGCTCACGCCGCCTCTCCGTTGTTCCTGTGGTCGCGCCACGACCAGGCGAGAGTGCGTCTCGCCATGACCGCCAGCGCATGTCGCCGATAGTCGGCGGTACCGCGTACGTCGTCGATCGGGCTCGCCGCCTCACGGACCAGGTCGCCGAACCGGCGGGCGACGGCGTCGTCGAGCGGGCCGTCCCAGTCGAGTTCGGCAGCGAGGAACTCCTCGGCGGCGGTGGCGCGGCGCGGCGTCGGGGCGGCCGAACCGATACCCGTCCCGACACGTCGCTCGGCCGGGAACAGGGCGAGCGAGAACGAACACACCGCGATGACCATGGCGTTGCGCGTGCCGACCTTCGAGAAGTACTGCGGCCCGGTGGCCGGCGGCACGTGGAACGCGCGGATCAACTCGTCCGGTTCCAGGCAGTGACGCTTGACGCCGACGTAGAACTGATCGGCCGGAATCATGCGTGTGCCCCGAGCGGCCGACTCGGCCTCGACGATCGCGCCGCAGGCGAGCAGCGGCGCGTGCAGATCGCCGGCGGGCGATGCGCCCCCGAGATTGCCGCCGACCGTCCCCCTGTTGCGGATCTGGGGCGAACCGACCGTGCGCGCAGCTTGCGCGATTCCCGGCAGCCGATCGCCCAGTTCGGCGATGATCCGCACGTACGGCATGCCGGCACCGACGCGGAGCGACTCGTCTGGATTTTCCTCCCAGGTGGTGAGCTCCGTGATCGGGTTCAGGTCGAGCAGCGCCGTCGGTCTGTGCAGATCGAAGTTCATCTCGACCATGACGTCGGTACCCCCCTGCACGGGGACGACATCGGGTCGATCGGCTGCGGTGGCGAGTGCGTCCGCCCAGGTCTGTGGCCGAAGAAAGTCCATGGGAGAAGTACACCCGCCCGCCGTCCGGCGGACGAGACGCAGGAACGACAGACTATGACCCGCATCACACGCGATTCACTGTAGGTTCCTCCGAATGAAGGTGCACGACCTACTCGACATGCCCCATCTCGGACTCGACCCCCTCGTGTCCGACGACGGACGAGACACGGTCATCCGATGGGTCGTGACGACCGACATGCTCGATCCCGGTCGCTATCTCGAGGGCGGAGAACTGGTCCTCACCGGACTGATGTGGCACACGAGACCCGAGGATTCGGACGTCTTCGTCCGTGCGATCACCGGTGCCGGCGTCGCCGCACTGGCGGCCTCGTACGACGGCGTGGTGCCCGCCGATCTCGTCGAGTCGTGCCGCCGACACGGGCTGCCCCTGTTCCGGGTGTCCGCCGCCGTGGCCTTCGCGACGATCACGGAGAGCGTGGTGCGCTCGCTCTCGCGCGAGCGCGCGACCGATCTCCGGTCGGTCCTCGACCGGCACCGCCGCCTGGTGTCGGGCGCCGGCGCCGGGGACGGCATCGGGCCACTTCTCGACCTGGTGTCCGAGGATCTCGGACTGGAGTGCTGGGTGCTCACCCCCGGCGGGCGCGTCGTGGCCTCGTCCCATCCGCTTCCCGACGACATCCGTCCCGACGATCTGGCGCACGACTTCCTCACGGCGCGAGCACTTCCCGTGGTGTCCCACGGCCTGTCCCTCCTCGCCGTCGACGGTGACCGGACGTCGCGCGTCGCCGACGCGATGGTGGCCTTCCGCAGCGACTGGCGCAGTTGGACTCCCGAGCGGCTCGCACTCGCCGAGGACGTGGCGTCGATCGTCGCGCTCGAACGTGAGCGCACCGACGACCGCCTCGGGTCGTCCGGACGCTCGGCGCACCAGCTGATCCGCGTGATCACCGCGGGCGGATCGGTCGCGGACACCCTCGCCCAGATGACGGTGGTCGGCCTCGACACCGACGCTCGGTACGCGGTGGTCGCCGCGGCCGTCGCGAGTGGCCCCCTCCGCCCCGGCGAACTCCGGGTGGTCCTGCGCGAGTTGCTCCCGAGCGGCGGCGCGATCGGTGTGACGGACGGTGAGGTGGTCGCGATCGTTCCCACCGACGACGACCTGACGCCGCGAGTGCGGTCGGGGATGGATCGCCTCGTTCCCGGACTTGCCGGCAGCGACGTCTCGCTCGGCGTCAGCAGCGCGGTGACGGCGGGCGAACTCCGCGGCGCCGTCGACGAAGCCAGGTATGCCCGCCGGCTCGCGGCCGGCCGCAGCGACGGGGTCCGCATCGTGGGGCACGACGAACTGGCGGATCTGGTGCTGCTCCTGGCGAGCGTGCCGGACGAGATGAGACGGCTGTTCCGCTCGCGTCTGCTGGATCCTGTCGTGGAGTACGACGACCGCCATCAGAGCGATCTCGTCCCGACTCTGCGAGCCTTCCTCGACTGCAACGGATCGTGGACGGCGTGCTCGACCCGGCTGCACCTGCACGTCAACTCGGTGCGCTACCGCATCCAGCGCATCGAGGAACTCACCGGTCGGGATCTCTCCGGACTCGAGGACCGCGTGAACTTCTATCTGGCACTGCGGATGTCGTGACGGCCGGGATCAGATCATGTCCTTGCGCGCCAACCACCGCATGATCGGCCAGCCGAGGAACACCGGGATCCAGCACGTGAGCACGCGATAGAGCAGAACGGACGGCACCGCGATGGTGGCGGGCAACCCGAACGCCGCCAGACCGCCGATGAGAGCGGCTTCCACGGCGCCGATGCCACCCGGCGTCGGGGCTGCGGAGGCGAGCGTCCCACCGATCATCGTGACGATGGTGACCGTGATGAAGGTGGTGCCCCCGCCGAACGCCTCGATGCTCACCCACAGCGCGAAGGCAGCACCGAGAGTGGTTGCAGCGCAGCCCAGCACGATGACGGTGAAGCGTGCCGGATGCCGCACGAGCTCCGAGAGGTCCGAGTAGACCTCCGCGAGCTGAGGCCGCACCGCGGTGCGCAGGAAGCGCCGCAGGGTGGGCACGAACAGGAAGGCGCCGAGGGCGCCGAACGCGACACCGGCGATGAGGTACAGGATCGTGGCGCTCGGGACGAAGCGGGACAGGTCGGCGGACTGGCCCGCCGCGACGCTGAACACCACGAGCAGCGTCACGTGCGAGATCACCTGCACCAGTTGCTGCAGGGCCACCGCGGCGGTCGAGCGCGTGAGCGTCAACCCGCCCTTCTGCAGGAAGCGGACGCTCAGCGCCAGTCCGCCGACACCCGCCGGAGTCGTCGTCGCCGCGAACGTGTTGGCCACCTGCATGATCGTCGTGTTCAGGAAACCCACGGCGCCCGAGGCGCACGCCCACAGCGCCGCGGCCGCTCCGAAATAGGTCGCGGCGGAGATCGCGAGACCGAGCAGTGCCCACCACCAGTCGATCGAGGCCAGCTCGGAGGCGAAGGTCGGGACCTGACTGATGAACGGATACGCGACGTAGACCAGCGCGATGAGCAGGACCAACTGCACGACCTGGTTACGCGAGAACCGCGTCACCTGCTCGGTGGCGATCGCCGAGGTCCCGGTCCGGGCCAGCACCGTGTCGCGCGTCGCCGTGAGCACCCCCTTGGCGTCGTGCACCGCCCGGCGCACGCGGGTCGGGATGGCGGACGGCGTGAGCCGGCGTGAGGCGGTGAGAACGTCCGCCGGGCCGAGCCTGTCGATCGCGGCGTCGACGGCGACGTCGGGCCCGTACAGCGATGCGGTGGTCAGCATCAGCTGCGCGGCGTCCGAGTGCAACTGGGCCTGCGACGCGCCGAGTTCCGCGGTGTCGAAGCCACCGAGCAATGCGGTGCCGTCCTCGTCGATCCGGATGTCGTCGACCCGGAGGTCTCCGTGCGAGATCTGCCGGGAGCGCAGCACTCCCAGAGTCCGCCACAGTGCGTGCGCATCCTGCGGACGCTCGGGGTCCACGCGCCGACCGCGGGGAACGCTGTGGGCGTACAGGACCCAGCCACGCTCGAGGGCCGACACCGCCGTCGGGACACAGGCCGCCACGCCCAGGTCGTTCAGCGCGATGCCCATCAACGCGCGATGCTCCACCGCGCGGCGCTGTGAGGCGTGCAGGGGCGGGCTCTCCGACGACCGCAGAGTCACCAGTCGGCGCAGCAGACGCAGGGCGCCGCGGCTGCGCTGATTGGGACCGAACAGCTCGACGACGACGTCGTGGCCCACCGGCCCGATCCGTCCCGAGAGCACCAGGGGACCCGAACCCGCCGGGCGCAGAACGACGAACCCGGCGATGTCGACTCCCCGGCGCTTCAGGGCACGGACGGCCTCGGCGAGCGGCACCTCGAGTGCCGGGGTGCCCACCACCCAGATCACGAGCGATCCGGCGAGCCACCCCACGGCGAGACCGAGCAGCGAGCGCGCGGGGACGACGGTGCTGATGAGCAGATGGATCGGGACGAAAGCCAGCAGCAGCACCCACCACGTCCGCTTCCAGCGGATCGGCAGCCCCGGGCCGGAGACGGTGAGCACGGCCGCGACGATGGCGATCCAGCGCGGATCGTCGAGGATCTGCGAGAGCAGGGTGTCCAGGCGCGTCGATTCGTCGATGTGCCACTTCGGCGCGGAGATCCCGCTGCCACTGACCGACAACGCCAGTGCGGCCACCACGGCCGCAGCGACGTAACCCGCGAGCAGCCGCCAGCGGCGTGCCGCCACCAGTCCGGCGAGCACGGTGAACGGAAGAGCCAGAATGGCGACGCCGTACACGAGATAGACGGCATTGGACTGGCTCGGGGTGAGCACGCCGACGATGTCGGAGATCGAGCGCTCCAGCGCTGTCCACTCGTTGCGGGTCACCAACGAACCGACGACGATCGCCCCCAGGACGATCGCCGCGGTCACCACCCGCAGGATGTCGCTCGTTCGCCGGGTCAACGGTTGCAGGACGCTCCCGGTGACCGGGATGTCTCTTCCGTCGACCAGCACACCGGCCAACCTATCGGAGCGGTGGGCCGCCGGCGGTGAGGCGCATCAGGTTCGGAAGCGATACCCCATGCCGGCCTCGGTCAGCAGGTGGCGTGGATGCGCCGGATCGGGCTCGAGTTTGCGCCGCAGCTGACCGAGATACACCCGGAGATAGTGGGTCTCGGTCTCGTACGCCGGACCCCACACCTCGCGCAGCAGTTCTCGCTGTCCGACCAGCTTGCCGCGGTGCCGCACCAGCATCTCGAGCATGCCCCACTCGGTGGGGGTGAGGTGGACCGGCTGCCCGTCGCGCGTCACCGATCTCGCGGCCAGATCCACGGTGAACGAGTCGGTCACGACGACCGCCTCGCCGTCGCCGTCCGCCGTGCGTGCGGCGCGCCGAACCGCGACGCGCAGCCGGGCGAGGAACTCGTCCATGCCGAACGGCTTGGTCACGTAGTCGTCCGCACCCGCGTCCAGCGCGTCGACCTTGTCGCCGGAGTCCGAGCGGGCGGACAGCACGATCACGGGCACGGTGGTCCACCCGCGAAGTCCGGCGAGCACCTCCAGGCCGTCGAGATCCGGCAGACCCAGGTCGAGGACGATCACGTCCGGATGCCTCTCGGCGGCGGCGCGCAGAGCTCCCGCTCCGGTCGACGCCGTCGACACGTCGTAGCCCCGCACCCCGAGATTGATGCGCAGCGCCCGCAGCAACTGCGGCTCGTCGTCGACGACGAGGACACGGGTGGGCGGCGGTCCCGGCCGCGGCGTCTCGGTCGTTCCCCCGTCCTCGGTCACGACGCCGCCGGCAGGTCGACGGTGACGGTCAGCCCGCCGCCGACGGTGCGCTGCGTCGACACCGTGCCGTGCATGGCCTCGACGAAGCCGCGCACCACGGACAGTCCGAGGCCGACGCCGGTGGTGTTGTCGCGATCCCCGAGCCGCTGGAACGCGTCGAAGACGGTCTCCTCCGAGCCGTCCGCGATACCGGGCCCGTGGTCGGCCACGGCGAGCCGGACGCGGTCGTCGTCCACACGAGCGGACACGCGGATCTCGCCGTGGGGTGCGTACCGCACAGCGTTGTCGATCAGATTCGCCACCACTCGCTCCAGCAGACCCTCGTCCGCCAGCACCGACAGATCCCCCACCTCCACCTGCAGGCGGGACCGCGCCGGACCGACGGAGGCCGAGGCGCGGTGCACCACCTCGTCGAGGAACACACGCGCCGACACCGGCCGCACCACGCCGGCGGCCAGGCGCGAGGAGTCGAGCAGGTTCTCCACCAGCGCGGTGAGCTGATCCGCCGACTCCTCGACCGTCGCCAGCAACTCCGCGGTGTCCTCGGGCGAGAAGGTGACGTCCTCGCTGCGCAGACTCGAGGCGGCGGCCTTGACCGCGGCCAGCGGCGTCCTCAGGTCGTGTCCCACGGCGGACAGCAGTGCCCGCCGCAGTGTGTCCGACTCGACGGCGGCCGCGGCGGTGCTCGCCTCCGCGGCCAGTTCGCTCTGGCGGATCAAGCCGACCGCCTGATTGGCGACCGCCGTGAGGACACGCCGGTCGGTCGCGCGGGTGCGGTGCCCCGCGAGGACGAGGGCGTACTCCTCGTCGCCCACCTCCACCGCGGTGTCGGCGGCGTCCACGCTCGTGGGCGGGTTCTCCCCCACTGCACTGACGACGCCGTGCCCCGAGCGCAGCACCGCCACGGCGCGCTGCCCGTACGTCTCGCGCACCCGCTCGAGCAGAGCGGGCAGGTCGGCTCCACGCAGCACCGATCCGGCGAACAGCGCCAGCAGTTCCGCCTGTTGCGACGCGCTGCGGGCGTCCCGTGCCCGCCGGGCGGCCGCGTCGACGAGCACGGCCACCGCCACGGCGACGACGAGCAGCACCACCGTGGTCACGAAGTTGTCCGGCTCGGCGATGGTGAAGCTGTAGCGCGGTTCGGTGAAGAGGAAGTTCAGCAGCAGGGCGGAGAACAGCGCCGACAGGATCGCGGGGGCCACACCGCCGAGCAGGGACACCGCCAGCACGACGATGAAGAACAGCGCGCTCTCGCCGCCGAGATCGAGAAGGTCGTCCACGAGCGAGATCAATCCCGCCGCCACCGCCGGTACGGCGAGCGCGGCGATCCAGGCGACCGGGCGCCGGACGGTCGGCGACGACAGTCGCCGGACTCCGGTGGAGGCGTGGTCGTGCGTGACCATGTGGACGTCGATCGCGCCGGAGTTCTGCACCACGGTCGATCCGATGCCCTCGTCGACGGCCCGTGCCCACCGTGACCGGCGCGACGTTCCGAGCACGAGTTGCGTCGCGTTCACCCCGCGGGCGAACTCGAGCAACGTCACGGGCACGTCGTCGCCGACGACACTGTGCATCGAGGCGCCCAGACCGCCGGCCAGGGTCCGCACCGCACCCATGTGCGCGGCGGACACCCCCGCCAACCCGTCACCTCGCACCACGTGCAGCACCATGAGTTCGGCGCTGGACTTCGCGGCGATCCGGCTGGCGCGGCGCACGAGAGTGTCGGACTCGGGTCCGCCTGTCACCGCGACGACGACACGCTCTCGCGCTTCCCAGGTGTCCCTGATGGCGTTGTCGGCGCGGTAGCGGGCCAGCGCCGCATCGACCTGGTCCGCCAACCACAGCAGCGCCAACTCCCGCAGAGCGGTGAGGTTTCCACGGCGGAAGAAGTTGCTCAATGCCGCGTCGATCTTCTCGGGTGCGTAGACGTTCCCGTGTGACAGTCTGCGTCGCAACGCTTCCGGGGTGATGTCGACCAGCTCTACCTGGGCCGCGGCTCGCACGACAGCGTCGGGAACCGTCTCTCGCTGCACCACACCGGTGATGCGCTGGACCACGTCGTTGAGACTCTCGAGGTGCTGCACGTTCAGAGTCGACACCACGTCGATCCCGGCGGCCAGAAACTCCTCGACGTCCTGCCAGCGCTTGGCGTTGCGACTGCCCGGAGTGTTCGTGTGGGCCAGTTCGTCGACGAGGACCACTTCCGGCATTCTGGCCACGACGCCGTCGACGTCGAGTTCGGGGACCGAGGCTCCGCGATACTCGACCATGGTCGGCGCCAGTACCGCGATGCCTTCCAGCATTTCTGCCGTTCGAGTGCGTCCGTGAGTCTCGACGACGCCGGCGACGACGTCACACCCACGGGACTGGCGACGGTGCGCCTCGCCGAGCATCGCGAACGTCTTTCCCACGCCCGGCGCCGCGCCGAGATAGATGCGCAGTTCTCCCCTGCCCCCCGGTGTCGTGCGTTCGTCCGCGGCGTCGGCGTGCATGCTCACGTGCTCATCATCCACCCGTGGTCGAGCAGTCGGGTGCAGTCAGTCCCAGGTCGACGTTCAGCGTGGCGACGTTCACCGTCGCCTGTCCCAGGAATCCGAACTGACGACCGTCGGTGTTCGCGGCCACCAGCGCGCGGACCTCGTCCCGGGAGTTGCCGGTTGCTGCCGCTACACGGGGGACCTGAAGCTCCGCGTACGCCGGGCTGATGTCCGGGTCGACACCCGAACCGGAACCGGTGACCGCGTCGACGGGCACCGCCACCGGATCGACGTTCTCACGCTCGGCGATCGCAGCACGACGTTGCTCGATGAACGACGCGAGAATGTCACTGCTCGGACCCTGGTTCAGAGGGAGAGCGGCGGAGGGGTCGCCCGCGGCGAAGGCGTCGTCGTCGGCGACCGACCCTGTGACGCGCGTGTGGAAATACGGATCGGGTCGTCCGTCTGCGACCACGGTGTCGACGCCGATGAGCGAGCTGCCGACAACACATCCCGAGGCATCACGGATGGGTGAGCCTTCCGCCGAGTCGGACCCGATGCGACTGATGGCCCACACCGCGGCTGGGTACCCGATTCCGAGGAGAACCGTCAACACCAGCAGAACTGTGAATCCGGCGACGATCTGTTTGAAGAACACCGAAAATGTACGCATTGCTAGCCCATTCCAGGAACGAGTCGGACCACGAGGTCGATCAGCCAGATACCGATGAAGGGCGAGATCACACCGCCGACGCCGTAGACGGCGAGGTTGCGGCCGAGCAGTGTCGACGCGGTGGACGGCGTGTACCGAACACCCTTCAGCGCAAGAGGAATCAGCGCCACGATGACCAAGGCGTTGAACACCACGGCCGAGACGATCGCTGATTGCGGCGTTGCCAGCCGCATGATGTTCAGCGTGTCGAGCTGCGGATACACCGTGGAGAACAGTGCCGGCAGGATCGCGAAGTACTTGGCGAGGTCGTTCGCCAACGAGAACGTGGTGAGCGCTCCGCGGGTGATGAGGAGTTGCTTTCCGACCTCCACCACTTCTATCAACTTCGTGGGATCGGAATCGAGATCCACCATGTTGCCCGCCTCTTTCGCTGCGGACGTGCCGGTGTTCATCGCCACGCCGACGTCGGCCTGAGCCAGCGCGGGAGCGTCGTTGGTGCCGTCCCCCGTCATCGCGACCAGCCGACCACCGTTCTGTTCACGGCGGATCAAGGCCAGTTTGTCTTCCGGTGTCGCTTCGGCGAGGAAGTCGTCCACCCCGGCTTCCGCAGCGATGGCCCGAGCGGTGAGGGGGTTGTCGCCGGTCACCATCACGGTCCGAATGCCCATGGCGCGCAACCGTTCGAATCGCTCGGCGATGTGAGGCTTGACCACATCCGACAACTCGACGACTCCGAGAACTCGGGCACTCGACCCGGATTCGGCGACCGCGACGACGAGCGGTGTACCGCCCGCTTCGGACACCGATTCGACCGAATCACGTACCGCAGTGTCGGCGGCGTGGCCACTCTGCTCGCGAACCCAGGCGAACACGCTGTCGGAGGCGCCCTTTCGGATCTGCTGACCGTCGACGTCCAGCCCACTCATGCGGGTCTGAGCGGTGAAGGGAACGAACTCACCCCCAGCTGTGGGATCCACATCCCCGCCGAAGTCGCGTGCGACGAGTTCGACGATGCTGCGTCCTTCGGGTGTTCCGTCAGCGAGCGACGACAGGCGAGCCGCGTCGGCGAGTTCCCGAACATCGACCCCGGGTGCCGGATGCAGTGCCGTGGCTCTGCGATTTCCGAAGGTGATCGTGCCGGTCTTGTCCATGAGCAGGGTGTCGATGTCGCCGGCGGCCTCGACCGCGCGGCCCGACATGGCCAGAACGTTGCGCTGCACCAGTCGGTCCATACCGGCGATGCCGATGGCGGACAGGAGTGCGCCGATGGTCGTCGGAATCAGGCAGACGAGAAGTGCGATGAGCTTGACTGGATCCTGCGCCGACCCCGCGTAGATGCTCATGGGACCGATGGCCACGACGGCAAGCAGGAACACGATGGTCAGGGACGCGAGCAGGATGTTGAGAGCGATCTCGTTCGGAGTCTTCTGTCGCGACGCACCCTCGACGAGCGCGATCATCCGGTCGACGAACGTCTCACCCTGTGCGGCGGTGATCTTCACGACGATCCGGTCCGACAGCACGGTCGTGCCGCCGGTGACGGCGCTTCGGTCACCGCCCGATTCGCGCACCACCGGTGCGGATTCACCCGTGATGGCGGATTCGTCCACCGATGCGATGCCGTCGACCACATCACCGTCACCGGGAATGACCTCCCCTGCGGTGACGACCACCTCGTCACCGACCTTCAGTTCGGTGCCGGGCACGCTCTCGACGGACCCGTCGGGCAGCCGACGATTCGCGAGCGTGTCCCGTTTGACGTTGCGCAGACTGGCCGCCTGGGCCTTGCCGCGACCCTCGGCAACGGACTCGGCGAGGTTCGCGAACACCACGGTGAACCAGAGCCACCCGGTGACGAGCCAGGAGAACACCGACGGGTCGGCGATCGCCATGACAGTGGTGATGACCGAGCCGACCAGAACGACGAACATGACCGGGTTGCGGGCCTGGTGACGCGGATCGAGCTTGCGGAATGCGGTGGGCAACGAGGTCCACAGCTGTGTGGGGCTGAAGTAGCCGGATGTGACGGGAGCCGGCGCGCCGTCGTCGGGTGTCGCCTCCGACTGAGTGGGATGGTCGTTGACGAGGGTCATTGCAAAGCCTCCGCGAAGGGGCCCAGCGCGAGCGCCGGGAAGAATGTGAGCGCAGCGACGAGGACGATCGTGCCGGTGAGAAGACCGGCGAACAGCAGTCCCGTGGTGGGGAGCGTCCCGGGTCCGGCCGGACTTCGACGCTTGGTCACGAGTGAGCCGGCGAGAGCCAGAACGAACACGATCGGAAGGAATCGGCCGAGCAACATGGCAATGCCGAGGGAGGTCTGGAACCAGTCGTCGGTCACGGTCAGTCCGCCGAACGCACTTCCGTTGTTGTTCGACGCGGAGGCGTAGGCATAGAGCACCTCGCTGAACCCATGGATCGAACCCGGAGTTCCAGGGTCGCCGCTGTTGCCGAGCGCTCCGCTGGTGGAACCGAGGATCACCGTGACACCGGTCCCGATCAGAACGAGCGCCGGCATGACCAGTACCGACAGCGCTGCCATCGTGATCTCGCGTTTGCCGAGCTTCTTCCCGAGGTATTCGGGCGTGCGTCCGACCAGAAGCCCACCCACGAACACGGCGATGACGGCCAGCACCAGCATTCCGTAGAGGCCGGTCCCGACTCCGCCGGGTGCGACCTCGCCGAAGAGCATGTTCAGGATGACGACTCCACCGCCGAGCGGAGACATGGCGTCGTGCGCGGAGTTGACTGCACCGGTCGATGTTCCGGTGGTGCTGACTGCGAACAGGGCCGAGCCGGGAATGCCGAATCGTTGTTCCTTGCCCTCCATCATGGCGCCGGCGGCCTGCGCAGCGACGCCACGAGTACCGGATTCCGCAGCGAGCGTCACGGCGAGAATGCCGGCCCACAGCAACGCCATGACGGCGAGGATCGACAGACCCTGCTTGCGTTCTCCGACGAGGGTTCCGAAGGTGCGCGTCAATGCGACCGGGATCAACAGCAGGGCGATGATCTCGACGATGTTGGACAGCGGCGTCGGATTCTCGAACGGGTGCGCCGAGTTGGCCGCCAGGATTCCGCCACCGTTGGTACCGAGCTCTTTGATCGCTTCCTGAGAGGCGACAGGAGCGAGTGCGTTCGTGATCGAGCTGCCGTCCAGACCCGTCGAGGCGAAACCGCTGTGGAACGACATGACGACGCCCTGCGTCAGCAGGATCAGCGCCACGACGAACGACAACGGCAGCAGGATCCGCAGTACGCCGCGCGTGAGATCGACCCAGAAGTTTCCGAGTTCACCTCCGCTGCGCACACGGACGAACCCGCGGATCACCGCGACGGCCACAGCCAGTCCGACTGCGGCAGAGACGAAGTTCTGTACTGCGAGGCCGAGAGGTTGAGTCAGATTGCTCATCGTCGTCTCGGGTGAGTACGACTGCCAGTTGGTGTTGGTGACGAAGGAGATTGCCGTGTTGAACGCGACCGACGGGCTGACGCCCGGCAGCGAGTTGTTCAGCGGCAGAACACCTTGAACACGTTGGAGGGCATAGAGGAAGAAGACGCCGGCAGCAGAGAAGCCCAGCAGCGACAAGGCGTAGCCGACCCACGTCTGTTCCGAGCGGGGGTCGATCCGGCACACGCGATACAGCAGGTATTCCACCCGCCAGTCCGCCGTCGCCGATACCGACCTGCTCGTCGGCTTCGGCGCGTCGAGCGTGGTGGTCGTGGTGATCGTCGATCCCGCAGCCTGTCGTGCGGCAGAGCTGACCACTTCGTCACGAGCACGTTCATCTCGCGGAGTGGTGAAGACGCGCGCCATGTGGTCGCCGAGGGGAACGTAGGCGGCAGCGAGCACGATCACGACGGCCGCGATCTGAAGCCCTGCCGCAAGTGCGGGAGTCACGGCTCAGAACCTCTCGGGGTCGAGCAACGCGATCAGCAGGTACACCGCAAGTGCCGCGGAGACCACGATCAACATCACGCTCTCGATTCCGGCCGCGGTCATGCGGACCGCCCGAGTCGAAGAACGGTGAACACCAGCGCAGCGAAACCTGCTGCCGCGGTGAGTAGGTAGGCCAGGTCAGCCATGGATGCAATCCTCGTGAAACGGCGACGAACTGCCGGCGGATGCTCGGCAGCTACGCCAGCGTCCACCCCCTACGCGCCCATCTCGGCCTTACTGACGCTCTGTTGACGCTGCGAGCAGGCGCTTTGATGCGATCTTTACGCCACGCACCGGAATCATCCCCGCCGAACCCTCGGCGCCGGCTGACACTTCGGACAGCTGAAGGACGACCGATTCATGAACTTCTCGCGGCGGATGGGAGCGCCGCAGCGAGGGCACGGGAGTCCCTCCTGGCCGTATGCGGCCAGTGACCGGTCGAAGTACCCCGACTGACCGTTCACGTTGACGTACAGCGCGTCGAACGAGGTGCCGCCCTGCGCCAGTGCCTCCCCCATGACAGCGTGCGCGTTGTTCAGCAACCTGCGCAGCGCCGGACGAGTCAGTGAATCGGTGAGTCGATTGCCGTGGATCTTGCTGCGCCACAACGACTCGTCGGCGTAGATGTTGCCCACGCCCGACACGACGGTCTGATCGAGGAGCGCGCGCTTGATCTCGGTGTGCTTCCCCCGCATCGCCGTCACCACGGACTCCGCGTCGAACTGGGGGTCGAGTGGGTCGCGGGCGATGTGCGCCACGGGAACCGGGACCCGGGAGCCGTCGACCTCCACGAGGTCGGCGACGGCCCACCCGCCGAACGTCCGCTGATCGACGAATCGCAGATCCGTGCCGCTGCCCAGTCGGGCGCGGATGCGGAGATGCTTCTCGTCGGGTGCGTCCGCGGGCTGGACGAGCATCTGCCCGCTCATGCCCAGGTGCACCACGATCGACTCGAGCGGCCCGGTCGCGTCGTCGTTCGCGGCGACCACGAGCCAGAGGTACTTGCCACGGCGCTCGGCGGACACGACGGTGGTGCCGGCCAGTCGCGACTGGAGATCGAGACTTCCCTCGAGATGCCGTCGAGCGGCACGCGGATGCAGGACCTCGATGTCGACGAGGGTCTCCCCCACGACGTGCGACGCGAGTCCGCGTCGCACCACCTCGACCTCGGGAAGTTCAGGCATTCCGGTCGGACGACATCTCCGGGGTCGGGCCGGCGATCAGCGCTGCGGAGGCCGATTCACTGAGAGCGTTCCAGGCCGCGCTGGCGGCGCGCTGCTCGGCTTCCTTCTTCGAGCGACCCACGCCCTGCCCGTGCGGCGATCCGCCGACGAGCACGGTGGCCGTGAACTCCTTGTCGTGGTCCGGTCCCGTCGCGGTGATCTCGTACGCGGGAACACCGAGACCCTTCTCGGCCGTGAGCTCCTGCAGGCTGGTCTTCCAGTCGAGGCCGGCACCGAGACGCGGTCCACGCTCGAGCAACGCGTCGAACAGACGCAGCACCACCTCGCGTGCGACGTCGATGCCGTGCTCGACGTGGATGGCGCCGAGAAGCGATTCCATGCCGTCCGCGAGGATCGACGGCTTGTCGCGCCCACCGGTCATCTCCTCGCCCTTGCCCAGAAGCAGGTGCGCACCGAGTCCGCCGTCACCCAGTTGGCGAGCCACCTCGGCGAGCGCGTGCATGTTGACCACGCTCGCGCGTATCTTGGCCAGCTCGCCCTCCGACTTGTCGGGGTGGGCGCTGTACAGCTGCTCGGTGATGCTCAGACCCAGAACGGAGTCTCCGAGGAACTCGAGGCGTTCGTTCGTGGGCAGCCCACCGTTCTCGTACGCGTACGAGCGGTGGGTGAGAGCGTGGACGAGCAGGTTGTGGTCCAGAGACACGCCAAGAGCGGCGAGAAGCGATGCATGATCGTCCTCGCCGCTCCGGTCTGTCGCTGGCGACTGTGAGGTCACCGTCAGACTGCCGCGGTGACCTGGCGACCCTTGTAGGTGCCGCAGTTCGGGCACACCGTGTGGGGCAGGGTCTTCTCGCCGCACCCGCGGTTGGGGCAGGTGATGAGGGTGGGTGCAGTGGTCTTCCACTGGCTGCGTCGCGATCGGGTGTTGGACCGCGACATCTTGCGCTTCGGAACAGCCACTTCTACTTCTCCTCGTACTCGTTCGGTGCAATGTCGTGCTGGTGAAGCACGGGTCGTGCAGGCGCAGGGTGCGCCGGCCGACTAGGTCTGGTCGGTGTCGGTCTGCAGCTTCGCCGCGAGACCGGCCCAGCGAGGATCAATTGTCTCATGCGCATGACCCGGTTCCGCAATCGACAGGCGGATGCCGCACTCCGGGCACAGTCCCTGGCAGTCCTCGGTGCACAGGGGCCGCAGCGGCAGGGTGAGCCCCGCCACGTCCACGATCAGTGGTTCGAGATCGATCGCGTCGTCCTCGACCCGGTAGAGATCGTCCTCGTCCGTGGTGGCCTCGGTGACGCTGTTCGGGTACGCGTACAGCTCCGTGAGATGGAGCTGCACGTGGGACGTGAACGGCTCGAGGCACCGCGAGCACTCACCGACGGTGTCGGCGTCGACCGTGCCGCTGACGAGCACACCCTCGGACACGGACTCGAACCGGAGATCGAGATCGATGTCGGCCCCCTCCTGGATCGCGATCAGGTCCAGACCGATGCGCGACGGGGAGGGAACGGTGCGCGCGACCGGCATCATCGACCCTGCGCGGCGACCCAGACGACGGGTGTCCACCACCAGCCCCGAGACGGGTTCGGCGGAGTGGCGACGAGCAGCGGGAGACAACGAACGATCCTTTCACGGGCGGTGCGGGCAACCACTCCACGATACGGGAGCGTCAGGTCAGCGCCAAATCACACCGGTCCTCCCTGCGAGGAGGGATCCGCGTGGCGGTCAGTAGCGCGAGCGGCCCTCACCACGCGAGTCGGCGAAATCGGTGTCGTAACTCGGAACGCCACTGCCGGTGCGGAGCTGCTGACGTCCCCGACCGACGGACCGCAACGTGCCGGAGAGGATCTCCTCGAACTCCGCGAACTTCGTGTCGACGTAGAGGTCGCACTCGGTACGCAGACGATCCGACTCGGCGTGCGCCGCGTCGATGACCCGAGCGGACTCCGCGTGCGCGGACTGCACCACCTCGGTCTGCGAGACCAGGCGCTCCTGCTCGGCGAGACCCTCGGCGACGGAACGCTCGTAGGCCGCCTTGCCGGCGTCGATCGAGCGAGCGGACTCGACGCGGCCGCGCTCGGTCAGCGTCTCGTACTCGTGCTCCGCGTCCGCGATGGTGGCGTCGGCGCGCGCGGTGGCGTCGGCGACGAGGCTCTCGGCGTGCGCGGTGGCCTCGGCGACCATCCGGTCGGCGTGGGCCTTCGCGTCGGCCAGGAGTCGATCGGCCTCGTCCCGCGCGTTCTCCACCGTGCTGGTGGCTTCCGCGTCGGCCGACGAGATCGTCTTCTCGGCACCGGTCCGTGCGTCCGACACCAGCTTGTCGCGGTGGTCCAGCACGTCCTGCGCGTCGTCGAGCTCACCCGGAATGGCGTCTCGGACGTCGTCCAGCAGCTCCAGCACATCACCACGCGGGACGACGCATCCCGCGGTCATCGGGACGCCGCGCGCCTCCTCGACGATCGCGACGAGCTCGTCGAGCGCCTCGAATACCCGGTACACCGTGCTCGGCCCTCACTTCGATCGACAGTCTCTGACTTCGGCGACCACGCCCGTCGGGCGCGATCTCCGGTGTCAGTGTGCCCGGTACGCGCACCGGTCCGCACGATTGTCCCCCGGTGTGTCGCCGTCCGGCCCGGTCAGGAGCGCTCGGCGAGCCGGGCCAGCAGTCGGTCGTGCACGGCGGCCGGGACCATCGTCGTGACGTCTCCGCCCAGTCGCGCGATCTCCTTGATGAGCGAGCTCGACAGGCTGCTGTGCACCGGGTCGGTTCCGAGGAACACCGTGTCCACGCCGGTGAGTCGCCGGTTCATCTGCGCCATCTGCACCTCGTAGTCGAAGTCGGCGGCGTTGCGCAGACCCTTGACGATGGCGGTGGCCCCGGACTCCGACGCGAAGTCGACGAGCAACCCCTGCCACGTCGCGACGCGCACACCCTGCAGATGAGTGGTGGCCTGCGCCAGCATCTCGACCCGTTCGTCGACGGTGAAGAGTCCACTCTTGTTGGGGTTCACCACCACCGTGACGATGACCTCGTCGAATTGCGTTGCGACGCGCGAGATCACGTCGAGATGACCGTTGTGGATCGGATCGAAGGATCCCGGGACCAGGGCGCGGCTCATGGTGGGTGAACGTATCAGCTTCCCCGTGCGGGGTGCTCGATCTGCGCGACCTCGAACCGGGCCATGTCGATGCGAGCCTCGCCGTAGCGCTTGGCCTTCAATTCGACGAGCCCAGCGGGCCACAGCGTCGCGGGCGAGCGCGAGGATCGCTCGACGACCACGAGGGCGTCCTCGGCGAGCCACTCGCCCTCGACGAGTCGGTCCAACACCGAGGACACGGCGCCGTCCGACACGGAGTACGGAGGATCGGCGAGCACGAGGTCGTAGCGGCGCTCCGGTGTCCCACCGACGACAGCCGCGACGGGCGCGGTCCGCACCTGCGCTCCCGGCAGTCCCACGGATTCGATGTTCCGGGCGACCACGGCCGCCGCGCACGCGTCGTTCTCGACGAGGAGGACGTGCTCGGCTCCGCGCGAGAGCGCTTCGAGGCCGAGAGCGCCCGACCCCGCGTACAGGTCCAGCACCGACGCACCGTCGAGGTACATCCGGCTCTCGAGCGCACTGAAGAGCGCCTCTCGGACCCGGTCGGCGGTGGGTCTGGTGCCGCGGGACGGCACGACGAGCGAACGCCCGCCGGCCGTCCCGGCCACGATCCTGGTCACTGCGAGAACCCTGTCAGGAGCGGTCGGTGGTGTCGCCGACGGCGATGACGCAGATCAGGTCCCCACCCTCGACCTGCGCGACACCGGACAGAGCCAGACGGGTGACGGTGCCCGCCCGCGGCGCGGTGACGGCTGCTTCCATCTTCATCGCCTCGATCGTCGCCACCGTCTCCCCCGCCGACACCGACTGCCCCACCTCCGCGGTCAACGTCACCACACCCGCGAACGGCGCCGCCAGATGCGACGGATCGTCCCGATCCGCCTTCTCCGTCGTCGGCGCATCCGCCGAGATCGACCTGTCCCGCACCGACACCGGCCGCAACTGACCGTTGAGGATGCACATCACCGTCCGCATCCCCGCCTCGTCCGGCTCCGAGATCGCCTCCAACCCGATCAGCAGATCCACACCCTTCTCCAGGCGCACCCGATGCTCGTCGCCCTGACGCAATCCGTAGAAGAACTGATTCGCCGACAACCCCGAGGTGTCCCCGTACTTCTCCCGGTGCTCCGCCAACTCCTTCGCCGGCCCCGGGAACAACAGATGATTGAGACGATCACGCCGCTCGGCACTGGTGCCGGAGAGCAGCACCTCGTCCTGCGTCGTCAACGTCGCCTCCCCACGCCCGGCGCCGCGCCCCGCCAACGCGGTGGTGCGGAACGGCTCCGGCCACCCACCGGCCGGGGTGCCCAGATCGCCGCGCAGGAACCCGATCACCGAATCGGGGATGTCGAACTTCCCCGGATCCGCCGCGAAGTCCTCCATCGACACCCCCGCACCGACCAGGTGCAACGCCAGATCGCCCACCACCTTCGACGACGGCGTCACCTTGATCAGCCGGCCCAGCAACCGGTCCGCGTCCGCGTACGCCTTCTCCACGTCCTCGAACCGGTCCCCCAGACCCAACGCGATGGCCTGCTGACGCAGGTTGGACAGCTGCCCACCCGGAATCTCGTGGGTGTAGACCCGCCCGGTCGGGGCGGGGAGCCCGGACTCGAACGGGGCGTACACCTTCCGGATCGCCTCCCAGTACGGCTCCAGATCGCACACCGCCGCCAGATCCAACCCGGTGTCCCGCTCGGTGTGCGCCGCCGCCGCCACGATCGCCGACAACGCCGGCTGACTGGTCGTGCCCGCCATCGACGCCGACGCCCCGTCCACAGCGTCCGCCCCGGCCTCCCACGCCGCCAGGTACGTCGCCAACTGACCACCCGGGGTGTCGTGGGTGTGCACGTGCACCGGCAGGTCGAAATTCTTGCGCAGCGCCGTCACCAACGTCGTCGCCGCCGGCGCCCGCAGAAGCCCCGCCATGTCCTTGATCGCCAACACGTGCGCGCCGGCGTCGACGATCTGCTCCGCCAACCGCAGGTAGTAGTCGAGGGTGTAAAGCTTCTCGTCGGGGTTCGACAGGTCACCGGTGTACGACATCGCCACCTCGGCGATCGTCGTGCCGGTCTCACGGACGGCGTCGATCGCGGGGCGCATCTGATCGACGTTGTTCAGCGCGTCGAAGATGCGGAAGATGTCCACACCCGTCGCCGCCGCTTCCTCGACGAATGCTGTCGTCACCCGCTCCGGGTAGGGGGTGTAGCCGACGGTGTTACGCCCGCGCAGCAACATCTGCAGGGCGATGTTCGGCACCGCCTCCCGCAGCGCCGCCAACCGCTCCCACGGATCCTCGTGCAGGAACCGCAGCGCCACGTCGTACGTCGCACCGCCCCAGCACTCGATCGACAACAGTTCGGGTGTGGTCCGCGCGACGTAGGGGGCGACCATCAACAACCCGGACGTCCGCACGCGTGTCGCCAGCAGTGACTGGTGGGCGTCACGGAACGTGGTGTCGGTGACGCCCAACGCCTTTCGCTGACGCAGATCGCGGGCGAAGCCCTCGGGACCGAGCTCGAGCAGACGCTGCCGAGACCCGTCGCGCGGCGCGACGGACAGATCGATGTCCGGCAGCTTGTCCTGTGGGTAGACCGTGCTCGGACGCTCGCCGTGCGGCTTGTTCACCGTCACGTCCGCGAGGTAGGTCAGGATCTTGGTACCGCGATCGCCGGACGACCGCGCCGTCAACAGCTCGGGTCGCTCCTCGATGAACGACGTCGTGACGTTGCCCGCACGGAAGTCCTCGTCCTGCAGAAGTCCCTGCAGGAAGCCGATGTTCGTCGAGACACCGCGGATACGGAACTCCGCCAACGCCCGCCGCGACCGCGCCACCGCGTCCTCGAACGTGCGACCACGGCAGGTGAGCTTCACCAGCATCGAGTCGAAGTACGCCGACACCTCCGCACCCAACGTCGTCCCGCCGTCGAGACGGATACCCGCACCGCCCGGGGTGCGGTACGCGGTGATGCGGCCGGTGTCCGGGCGGAACCCGTTCGCCGGGTCCTCCGTCGTGATGCGGCACTGCATCGCCGCACCCCGGATCCGGATGTCCTCCTGCCGCAACCCCAGATCCTCGAGTGACTCCCCCGAGGCGATCCGCAACTGCGACTGCACCAGGTCGACATCGGTGATCTCCTCGGTCACCGTGTGCTCGACCTGGATCCGCGGATTCATCTCGATGAACACATGGTTACCGTCCCGGTCCACCAGGAACTCCACCGTGCCCGCACACGAGTACCCGATCTTCCGCGCGAACGCCACAGCGTCACTGCACAACCGGGCCCGCAGCTCGTCCGAGATGTTCGGCGCCGGCGCCAGCTCCACCACCTTCTGGTGACGGCGCTGCACCGAGCAGTCACGCTCGAAGAGATGGATCACATCGCCGTGGGTGTCCGCGAGAATCTGCACCTCGATGTGCCGCGGCTCGACCACCGCCTGCTCCAGGAACACCGTCGCGTCACCGAACGCCGACTCCGCCTCCCGCGCCGCCGCCTCGATCGCCGCACGCAACCCCGACGGCTCCGCCACCCGCCGCATACCGCGGCCACCACCGCCCGCGACCGCTTTGACGAACACCGGGAACGTCATCGACTCCGATGCCGCCACCAACGCATCGACGTCCGTCGACGGCTCCGACGACGCCAACACCGGCAACCCGGCATCCTTCGCCGCCGCGATCGCCCGCGCCTTGTTACCCGTCAGCTCCAACACCTCCGCCGACGGACCCACGAATGTGATCCCCGCCGCCGCACACGCCGCCGCCAACTCCGGATTCTCCGACAGGAACCCGTACCCCGGATAGATCGCGTCCGCACCCGCACGCACCGCCGCGTCGACGATCAGATCCACCGACAGGTAGTTGCGCACCGGATGCCCCGGCTCACCGATCTCGTACGCCTCGTCGGCCTTCGTCCGATGCACCGAATTCCGGTCCTCGAACGGGAACACCGCCACCGTCTGCGCCTCGAGTTCGTACGCCGCACGGAACGCACGGATCGCGATCTCGCCGCGATTTGCCACCAGCACCTTGGAGAACATTCCGGTCAACCTACCTTCAGTACGGGCGAGACGGAGCTATGACTTGTCCAGATATGAGACACGTGCGGAGCGCAGCGAGCAGCCGTCGTGGTGCCGGGACAGTAGCGCCGATCACGTCCACGCCGCTCGCATCTCCTATGCAGAAATGTCGGCGGAGAGATTCGCGGCGGCCCACGTCATGTGTTCCGCCACCGAGGCGCTGGCAGCCGCGCCGTCGCCCGATCCGATCGCCTCGACGATGCGGCGGTGTCGGTCGGTGTCCATGTTCCCGACCGCGCGAGACTTGCCGGCCCACATGATGGACATGCGGATCGAACCCTCGAGGGACGTCCACGAGTGCACCAGGGTCTCGTTGCCGGTGAGCCGGCAGAGCAGTCGGTGGAAACTGAGATCGGACTCGATCCGGGCCTCGAGATCACCGTCACCGGCGGCGTCCATCAGGTCGAGCGCGCTCGACAGGCCGGCGACCGACTCCTGCCGATCGTCTCGCTCCGCGAGCAGTGCGGCAGCGGTGGACTCGAGCGCGGCGCGCACGACGAAGATGTCCCTGATCTCCTTGTCGTCCAGATGCCGCACGTACAGCCGACCCCGAGCGCCGATGACGGCGAGCCCCTCCTGCTGAAGCTGCCGCAGTGCCTCGCGCAACGTGCCTCGGCTGATCTGCAGGCGCTCCGACAACTCCGTCTCCACCAGCGCGGAACTCGGACGCAGCTCGCCACTGGTGATGGCCCGACGCAGCGCGTCGAGAGCCTGATCGCGCAGATTCGTCTTCTGCAACCCCAGGAGCGTGGCGGGCTGTGCGGCCATGGAGACCTCCTCGAAACGGTGATGTCGACAGCTGCCGGTCGACAGTGATCTCAGGGTAACGGCCGCCCGTGTCGATCCGGCACTGCTCACCGCAACGCCGCGAGAACACGCTCCTCGATGCGGTCGGTGGACAACCCGTAACGATCGTGGAGCGTGGGGAGTGCGCCGGCGGCCAGGAACTCGTCGGGCAGCGCGATGGGAGTCACCTGACGCACCGTGCCGGACTCGACGCACGCCGAGGCGACCGTCTCGAAGAGCCCACCGATGCGGGTGTGGTTCTCGAGGGTGAATGCGGCCCGGTCGGTCGAGAGTTCGCGCAGGACGGTCTCCGCGTCGAACGGTTTGATCGTCGCCACGTGCACCACCGACACGTCCACCCTGTGCTTCGCGAGTCGCTCGGCGGCCTGGAGCGCACGCATGGTCATCAGACCGGACGACACCAGCACGACGTCGTTGCCCGGTCGAATGACCTTGGCCTTGCCCAGTTCGAAGGTGTAGTCGTACTCGTCGAGTACCGACGCGACCTTCCCGCGGAGCAACCGGAGGTAGGTCGGGCCCGGAGTCGCGGCGAGTTGGGGAACGGCCTGCTCGATGTCCACGGCATCGCACGGGTCGACGATGGTGAGGTTCGGCATTCCGCGGAAGATCGCCATGTCCTCGGTCGCCTGGTGACTCGGCCCGTAGCCGGTGGTGAGGCCCGGGAGTCCCCCGACGATGTTGACGTTCAGATTCGGCTCGGCCGCGTCGAGGCACAGGAAGTCGTACGCGCGGCGCGCCGCGAAGACCGAGTAGGTGGACGCGAAAGGAACCAGGCCGGTCTCCGCCATGCCCGCCGCGGCGCCGAACAGCAATTGCTCCGCCATCCCCATCTGGAAGAAACGGTCGGGGAAGGCCTGCGCGAAGATGTGCATGTCGGTGTACTTCGCCAGGTCGGCACTGAGGCCGACGATGCGCGAATCCTGTTCCGCTGCACGGACCAGCGCGTGTCCGAACGGGGCCGCCGTGGTGCGCTGACCCTCGTCGACGAACGAGGCGATCATCGCCGACGTCTTGAGCTTGGGGGCGGATGCGGTGGTCATGAGTGGTCTCCCTCGTGAAATTCTGCGTCGTGGAAGCGAGCGGTGAGCTGATCCCGGCACACGCTCCACTCGTCCTCGTCGATACGCATGAAGTGCGCCTTCTCGCGGGTCTCGAGCATGGGTACGCCGAACCCGATCCGCGTGTCGCACACGACGACCGACGGGGTGCCGGTCGGCGACGTCCGCGTCGCGATGTCGTCCAGGGCGTCCAGCAACGCGCCCGCATCGTTGCCGTCGACACGGTGGACGGACCATCCCGCGGCCGCCCACTTGTCCTGCACCGGTTCGATGCCCAGGACTCCCGCGGTGGGCCCGTCGGCCTGCAGTGCGTTCATGTCGACGAGTGCGACGAGGTTGCCCAGTCGGTGATGAGCGGCTCCCATCGCGGCCTCCCACGTGGAGCCCTCGTCCAGTTCCCCGTCCGACAGGAAGTTGAACACGAGTGACGGCGACCCCTGGTGACGCAGTCCCAGAGCCATTCCCACCGCCACCGGCAGTCCGTGTCCCAGCGAGCCCCCGCTGATCTCCATCCCGGGCGTGTAGGACGCCATTCCGGACATGGGGAGCCGCGAATCGTCGGAGCCGTAGGTCTCGAGTTCGGAGACGCTCACCGTGCCCGCTTCCGCGAGCGCCGCGTAGAGCCCGATGGCGTAGTGACCGGTCGAGAGCAGGAAGCGGTCCCGCTCCGCCCAGTGCGGATCCGCCGGGCGGTAGCGCAGCCGTCCGCTGTAGACGGCGGCGAACATGTCCGCCGCTCCCAGTGCCTGACCCACGTATCCCTGACCCTGCGCTTCGCCCATGTCGAGGACGTGATGGCGCATGGCGTAGGCGAATCGCTCCGCGGCGCGGATCCGTGTCGTGCGGTCGGTGGTGATGCTGTCGGTGACGGTCACAGCGATTCCTTTCGAGAGGTGGCGGTCGCGACGAGGTTCTCGTCGAGCTCGGCCTGGAGTGCGAGTCGTCGTTCGGTGGGGCCCCACGTCTCACGGGTGGACAGGGCGGCGAGGAGACCGATCAGCGCGTAGACGCTGAAGAGGACTGCCGGCCCCATCCAGCCGTAGGAGACGAAGAGCAGCGTGGTGATGAACGGAGTGAAGCCGGAGACCATGGCCGAGATCTGGTAGGCCAGTGAGGCTCCGGACGCTCGGCGACTCGCCGTGAAGAGTTCGGGGAACCACGCGCCCTGCGCACCGGCGAGCGCGTTCTGGCACACGGTGTAGGCCAGGACGAAGGTGACGGCCACGAGGATGAAGGTGCCCGTGTTGACGAGGAGGAACATCGGGATTCCGAACAACACCCCGAACGCACACACTCCGATGTAGACGGGTCGGCGGCCCATCCTGTCCGTCAGAGTCGCCCAACCGACGGTCGCGCCGATGCCCAGCGCCGACGCGATGCAGAGAGCGGTCAGGGTCTCGGACTTCGTCGCCAGTTCCTCGTTGTGCAGGTACGAGATCATGTAGGTGATGGACACGGCGTAGCCGGCGGTCTCGGCGATGCGCAGTCCGATACCCCGCAGGATGTTGCGCCAGTCCTGCTTCACGGACTCGACGATCGGCGCACGCTGGACCTGGCCGGACTCCTTGACCTCGTCGAACACCGGGGACTCCGGGACCTTGGATCGAATGATCAGCCCGACGACGACGAGGACGATGCTGGCGAGGAACGGAACGCGCCAGGCCCAGTCGCCGCCGAGGTGCACGCTGAACAGGAACACCAGGTTCGCGAGCAGGAGACCCACCGGGAATCCCGCCTGCACGATGCCGGTGAACGCGCCCTTGCGCCGCCACGGGGCGTGTTCGTAGCTCATCAGAATCGCTCCGCCCCACTCGGCACCGAACGCCAGTCCCTGGACGATGCGGACGATGACCAGCAGCACGGGCGCGACGACGCCGACCTGGGCGTAGGTGGGCAACAGACCGATGACGAACGTCGCGAGTCCCATCACGATGAGCGACGCCACCAGAACGGGCTTGCGCCCGACACGATCACCGAGGTGGCCGCCGATGATGCCTCCGATCGGGCGTGCCGCGAAGCCGACGCCGAGCGTGGCGAAGGCGGCCAGGGTGCCGGCCACCGAACTCTGGCCCGGGAAGAACGCCGTTCCGAAGTAGAGCGCCGCGGCGGTGCCGAAACCGATGAAGTCGTACGTCTCGATCACCGCGCCGACGGACGACCCCACGGCGACGCGCTTGGCGTCGGGTGTGCCGTGGACCTGCCCGCGCATGGCCAGAGTCTCGCTGCTCATGACTACCCCTTTTCGAGGTGTTGGAGGTGTGAGGAAAGGGTGACGGATGCCGTCATCGATTACGAGTGTGACCCACCACACGTTTACTGTCAACAGTCAACTGTTGGTGTGCAACAGTTGACTGAACCGCAGTTCGGGTCTTACTGTGTGCTGCATCACGACGAGCCTTCGCAGGCGGCCGACACCGGCCGTCGCCCCTCTCGAACCGTGACACCAGCCTCGACAGCCGTTCCCCCACACCCGTATCGGAGATCACCATGTTCGACACTCTGGCCCGACCGGCCACCGTCAGCCGTACCGCCGTCGTCACCGGAGCTGCCTCGGAACGGGGCCTCGGCCGCGCGACCGCGGCGTTGTACGCCGAGCAGGGCTGGGCAGTCGTCGTCCTCGATCTCGACGGGGAGGCCTCGGCCAAGGTCGCCGCGGACATGGCGAATGCGTACGGCGTCCGGGCCTTCGGTCACGAGGTCGACGTGGCGGACGAGTCGTCCGTGGAGCGAGCTCGTGCGGCCGTGGCCGCCGAGGTCGAGTCGGGATCGCTCCCCACCGTGGGCGCCCTGGCGAACATCGCCGGCATCACGTCACCGGTGCCGTTTCTCGAGACCACGCTGGACCTGTGGAACAAGGTGATGGCGGTCAACGCGACCGGCACCTACCTCGTCACGAAGGCCTTCCTCCCCGCGATGATCGATGCCGGGTGGGGACGCGTGGTCAACATGTCGTCGGTGTCGGCTCAACGCGGCGGCGGCGTGTTCGGCAAGGTGCCCTACTCCTCGGCGAAAGCGGCGGTTCTCGGTTTCACCAAGGCGCTGGCCCGCGAGATCGGACACACCGGTGTCACGGTGAATGCTGTCACGCCGGGCGCCGCGGACACCGCCATCCGGGTGGGGAGCACGCCCGAGCAGGAGCAGGCGATCGCCGACGGCATCCCGGTGGGACGCGTCGCCACTGCTCGTGAGGTCGCCGCGATCATCACGTTCCTGTCGTCGGAGGACGCGTCCTACCTGACGGGCACCACACTGGACATCAACGGGGGAAGCCACATGCACTGACCGGGTCGGGCGTTCACGCCTTGTCGAGGAAGTCCACCCTGGTCGCGTCCACGGCGGATCGCATCATCGCCGCGAGACCGGGGTGCTCCACGAGCCCCGGGTCCCGATCGACGACGTCGCGGGCGAAGGTCTGGGCCGCGGTGATGATGTCGAGGTGATCGAGGAGTGACAACAGTCGCAGGGTCGTCGTGGTGCCCGACTGCGCTGCGCCCAGCACGTCGCCCTCCCGGCGTTGCCGTAGATCGAGAACGGCGAGCTCGAACCCGTCGGTCGTCGCCGCGACGGCGTCGAGCCTCGCGTAGGTGGGGGTGCCCGGTGCGAGCTCGGTGAGCAGGATGCACAGACCCTGGTGGCCGCCACGACCGATGCGGCCACGCAACTGATGCAGCTGACTCACGCCGAACCGGTCGGCGTCCACGATGACCATGACCGTGGCGTTGGGGACGTCGACACCGACCTCCACCACGGTGGTGCAGACGAGGACGTCGATGTCGCCGTCGTTGAACGCGGACATCACCTCGTCCTTCTCCTCCGTGGGCAGCCGCCCGTGCAGCAACCCGACGCGCAGGTTCGCCAGAGCGCCGGCGCGGAGCGACTCGTACACATCGACCGCCGACGCGGTGTCCGGAGTGTCCTTGCCGAGATCCTCGGGCTTCTCGTCGCCGATCCGCGAACACACCACGTAGGCCTGGCGGCCGGCGGCCACCTCCTCGGAGATCCGGCTCCACGCTCGCTCGACCCATGCAGGTCTGTGCTGGGCGGGAACGACCGAGGTGCGGATGGGCGCGCGTCCGCGGGGAAGCTCACGCAGGGTGGACGTCTCGAGATCGCCCAGCGTGGTCATGGCGATCGTCCGCGGAATGGGCGTGGCCGTCATGACCAGCAGGTGCGGGCTGACGCCCTCTCTCGCCTTCGCGCGCAACGCGTCCCGCTGCTCGACTCCGAAGCGGTGCTGCTCGTCGACCACCACCATCCCGAGGTCGAAGAACGACACCGTGCTCTGGATGAGTGCGTGAGTGCCGATGACGATGCCTGCGTCTCCGGTCACGATCGACAACAGCGCGGCACGTTTCGCGGCCGTCGACATCGATCCGGTCAGCAGCACCACTCGGGTGGCGCGGTCGGGCGCACCCAGTTCCCCGGCCGTCGCGAGCGCCCCGAGTTGCCGCGTGATCGACCGGTGGTGCTGTGTGGCGAGCACCTCGGTGGGTGCCAGCAACGCGCACTGCAGTCCCGCGTCCACCACCTGCAGCATGGCGCGCAGAGCGACGATCGTCTTGCCCGATCCCACCTCACCCTGCAGGAGCCGGCTCATCGGCCGAGTGCGGGACAGGTCGCTCTCGATCTCCTCGGCGACCTCCTTCTGCCCGTCGGTCAGCTCGAACGGCAGCACCTCGTCGAAAGCGGCGGCGACACCGTCGGCCACGCGCGCGCAGGCCGGCGCCGTGCGCACCGCCACCGAGTGGCGCCGTTCGGCGAGCACCAACTGCAACGCCGTCGCCTCGTCGAAGCGCAGACGGTAGCGCGCGTTCTCGATGTCGTCCTCGGACTCCGGAAAGTGCACGACCCGCAGTGCGTCGTCGAGGCTCATCAGCGCGTGCTCGGCGCGCACCGTCTCGGGCAGCGGATCCTCGACGCGATCGAGCTGGTCCAGGACCTGACGCACGCAGCGCAGGAAGGTCCAGCTCTCGACCTCCCGCGTCGCCGCGTACATGGGAAGGAACGGAAGCGACAGCATGGACATGTTCACCGCACCGGAACTGTCCGTGGCGCCGCGAGCCATGCCGGCGAGCTCGCCACCGCCGTGCGGGCGCCCCACCAGGTCGTCCTCGTCGCCCTCGAGCATCAGGTAACCGGGGTGGTTCAGCGACCAGGACGTCCGGAACCACTTGACCGTGCCCGAGAACATCGCGCGCGACCCCACCGTGATGTTGTGACGCACCTTGTGACCGTTGAAGAAGGTGGCGGAGACGTTCTGACCGTCGCACGTGAGCACGACCTTGAGCATGTGGCCCTTGCGCGCCTTCATGGGCACGAGGTCCGCCTTGGACACCGTCCCCACGACGGTGATGCGTTCACCGTCGTCCGGGTCCTTGCGGGCCAGCTCCTGACCCTGTGTCACGTAGCGGAAGGGGTAGTGACGCAGCAGGTCCTCGACCGTGACGAGACCGAACGCCGTCTCGAGCGGATCGGCGGCCCTGCGACCCAGTACGTGGTCGAGCCGGTCACCGAGCTGAACCACCGCGCTGCTCCCGTCCTGATGCTGCCGCCATCTGTGCGACCATTCCACCAGGCACCTGCGGCATCGGCGCGTGCGGGCCGGTTTGGACTCGGGGCACCCGAGCGGCTAGTCTTGCAGGGTTGCGTCTGACGCGTCCGGCATGCCCGGAGGTATCGGGCGCAGTTGTACGAAGATCTTGCCCCACACCGGCCACGGTTCGAATCGTGTCCCGGTCTCACCTCGAATACCAAGGAGTTCGCGACTATGGCTGCCGTCTGCGACGTATGCGCCAAGGGACCCGGCTTCGGTAAGTCGGTTTCGCACTCGCACCGCCGTACCAACCGTCGCTGGAACCCCAACATCCAGACCGTCCGCGCGCAGGTCGCGCCGGGTAACTCTCGTCGGCTCAATGTGTGCACCTCGTGCCTCAAGGCCGGCAAGGTGGTCCGGGGCTGACGTTCCCGCACGAATTTTCACGACAAGGCCCCGATACCTCGGTATCGGGGCCTCTGTCATCTCCGGCGACTCTGTCGTTTCCGGAGCCGAGCGGTCCTGGTCTAAGTTCGAACGATGACCGAATCAGTCGACCCCCCGGCCACGTCCCCCGTCACCGTCGAGGACGGTGTCCTGTACGTACGGGTGGCGACGCCCCGCGGCGGCAACGTGCTGAACGGCGAGGCGATGGCCGCAGGCGCTGCGTCGCTGTCCGATCTCGACGAGTCCGTGGGCGCCGTGCTGCTCGTCGGCGCCGAATCCAACTTCTGCGCCGGTGGCGACGTGCGCGCCTTCCACGGGGCGCCCGACAGAAGCGCGTTCGTCCGGCAGCTCGCCGACACGTTCCACGATTTCGTCCGCGCGCTCACCTCGGTGTCGGTCCCCGTCGTGGCGGGAGTGCCGGGCTGGGCAGCGGGCGCGGGCATGTCGCTCGTGTGTCACGCCGACATCGCGATCGGCGGTCGATCCACCCGGCTCCGTCCCGCGTATCCGGCGCTCGGCTTCACTCCGGACGGCGGTCTGACGTGGGCGCTCCCCCGCATCATCGGCACCCGCCGCGCGCGCGACATCCTGCTCACCGACGGCGTTCTCGGCTCGGACGAGGCCTACCGCCTGGGTCTGCTGACACGGTTGGTCGGTGACGACGTCATCGCATCGGAGGCCGAGCGGGTGGCGCGCTCTCTCGCGGCCGGGCCCACCGAGGTGTCCCGTGCGACCAAGCGGTTACTGCTCGCCTCGGACTCCGCGACGCTGTCCGATCAGCTCGACGCCGAGACCGACTCGATCTCTCACCAGGCGTCCACCGCGGACGGTATCGAGGGTGTCGACGCCTTCGTGGAGAAGCGCCGGCCGTCCTTCGGCCACTGACGGCCGCCTCAGTCCAGACGCCAGTCGACGGGTTCCTCGCCCAGCGTCGCGAGATGGTCGTTCACGGTGCTGAACGGCCGTGACCCGAAGAACCCCCGCGACGCGGACAGCGGTGAGGGATGGACGGACTCGACCGTGGGCGTGGACCCGAGCAGCGGCTTGGCCGTCGCGGCGTCGCGTCCCCAGAGGACCGCGACCAGGGGGCGGCCGGGTCGGTTCACCAGAGCGGTGATCGCCTGCGCCGTCACCGCTTCCCAGCCCTTGCGCCGGTGCGACGCCGCCTTGCCCGGTTCCACGGTCAGAACACGGTTCAGCAGGAGCACACCACGATCGGCCCACGGAGACAGATCACCGGTACTGGGTGTCGGCAGGCCGAGATCGGCGCTGTACTCGGTGAAGATGTTCGCGAGGCTGCGCGGGACCGGCCGCACGTCGGGCGCGACCGAGAAGCTAAGTCCCACAGCATGTCCCGGCGTCGGATAGGGATCCTGTCCCAGCACCAGCACACGCACCTCCTCGAACGGGCGGCTGAAGGCGCGCAGCACGTCCTCCCCGGCGGGCAGGTAGCCTCGCCCGGCGGCGTTCTCGGCGCGCAGGAAGTCGCCCATCCGGGCGATGTCGTCGGCCACCGGACCGAGCGCGGACGCCCACCCCGGATCCGCGACGGGCGCCGTCACGACAGCACGCGCAGCGCGCCCCGGTAGTACTCCGCATTGGCCTTGTACATCGCGACGTTGACGTCCACGTGCCCCTCCGCCACCTCGTGGCTCTCGCGGACCTTGGCCGGAACCCCCAGTGCCATCCGACGTTCGGGCACGACGGCGTCGAAGGGGACCACGGCGCCGGCGCCGACGATCGCGCCGGATCCGATGGACGCGCCGTTGAGGACGACACTGCCCGACGCGATGAGGCACGCGTCTCCGATGGTCGCCCCCTCGACGTGCGCGTTGTGCCCGACGACGCACCCGGCGCCGATCACGGTCGGGTGGATCGGCGTGCAGTGCACGACGGTGCCGTCCTGAATGTTCGTGTCCTGCCCCACGGTGATGGTCCCGTAGTCGCCGCGCAGCACCGCCCCGGGCCACACCGACACTCCCGCAGCGAGTGTCACCGCACCGATGACGACGGCATCGGGATGCACGTAGGCGGTGGGGTGGATGTCGGGTTCACGGTCACCGAGTGCGTAGACGGTCATGGCTCCAGCATGTCATCCGGTCAGATCCTTCACCATGCACACCGACTGCTCCTCGTGCCGGTAGAGGCCGAACTTCGGTACGAGCGGTCGATACCCACTCGAGGTGTAGAGGCCGATGGCCTCGGGTTGACGCAGTCCGGTCTCGAGGACCAGTCGTAGCCGGCCAGCGTCGCGGGCGGTGTCCTCGATCGTCCGCAGCAGGGCACGCGCGACGCCCGCGCCGCGCGCCTCGGTGCGGACGTACATGCGCTTGATCTCCGCGTCGCCGGTGCGCAGGCCCTCCGCCTCGGGTCCTCCGTGCTCGTGGGTCCGCCAGCCGCCCATACCGACGACGGCGCCGTCCAGGACGGCCTGCAGCATCACGCCGTGCGGCGGCAGGAACTCCCGGACGTCGAGCGGCGTCTCGTCGGGGCCGCCGTAGCGGCGCACGTACTCCTGCTGGACCTCGTCGATCATCGCGACCACGTCCGGGTCGTCGAGCCGAGTGGTCGTGACCGTCAGAAGCTCGTCCATGCCGCAGGTCCTTCCCATCGCACACCGTCCACCGTGACTCCTGTTCCCGCACTCACGGATCCGATCCGGCGCCAGCCGGTCGGCACGTCGTCGGAGGCGAAGGTCGCGAGCAGCACGTGGTCCTCCCCGCCGCCGAGAGCCCAGTGCAGCGGGTCGACGCCGAGTTCGGTGCCGGCGTGCACCACGTCCTCGGGGATCTCCATGTCGGCCGACGAAATGTCGAGCCGCACAGCGGACATCGCCGCCAGATGTCCCGCGTCGCCGATCACGCCGTCGGACACGTCGCACATCGACGACGCTCCCGCGCGCGCCGCGGCCGGACCGTCGGCGGGATCGGGCGTCGGGACGCGATGTGCTGCCAGCAGATCCGGGTGGGTGGTCGAGCCCGCCTCGTACAGTGCCCACCCGGCAGCGGACCGGCCGGTGGGTCCGGACAGTGCGAGCACGTCCCCCGGCCGGGCACCGGACCGCAGCACCGGGGGTCGACCCTCGAGGTCACCCAGCGCGGTGATCGACAACACCAGCCGGTCCCCTCCCGTGACGTCCCCGCCGACGATCGACGCGCCGACTCGCGTCGCCTCCGCCCACAGACCCGCGGTGAGCGCGTCCACGTCCGACACCGCGGTGGTCGACGGGCACGACATCGAGACGAGGAATCCCGTGCACCGCGCGCCCATCGCGGCGATGTCCGCGGCGTTCTGCGCGATGGCCTTTCGGCCGACGTCGTGGTGACTCGACCAGTCGAGGCGGAAGTGTCGACCCTCCACCAGCATGTCGGTCGTGACGACGACGCGGGAGTCGGGGGCGGCGATCACCGCCGCGTCGTCCCCCGGCCCGATCGCGACCGATGGGGGGTGGACACGGCCGGCCGTCGCGCGGCCGATGAGTGCGAACTCACCGAGGTCCCCCACCGTCCCGGTCGCGGGATCGTCCGCCTGTGACACAGAACTCCTCCATCACCGTCGTGGATCACCGTCGTGCAGCATCCCACGGGGCCTCGTCGTCGTCACGCATCCGGGCCCCCGTCAGGGCGCGGGTAACGTTTCCGCCGAGACCGTTCGACACGAGGGAGCACGATGACGCAGGACGAACCGACCGCGACGGACGAGTCGGCCACGGGTCTGCACCCCGCTCTGATCGCCACCGCGATCGCCCTGCCCGTCGCGCTCGTCGTCGGCATCATCGTCGCGGCGGTCATGGCGAACAGAACTCCCGTCCGCGAGCCCGTCGCTCTCGGCGCGGTCCCCTCGCCGCTTGCCGAGAGCACCGAGTGCGCGACGTTGCTCGGCGCACTGCCCGAGACGTTCGACTCGTTCACCCGCGCCGAGCTGGCCGACCCCGCGCCCGTGGGTGCGGCCGCCTGGCAGTCCGAGGACGTCACCGACCCCATCGTGCTGCGGTGCGGGCTCGAGCGTCCGGCGGAATTCGATCAGGCCGCCGCTCTCGACGTCGTCGACGGCGTGCAGTGGTTCCGGGTGTCGGGCGCGGATCAGGGCCTCGCCGCGAGCACATGGTTCGTCGTCGACCGGGGCGTGTACGCCGCGGCCACCATCCCCGACGGCACGGGCCCCACACCGATCCAGGCCCTGTCTGCCGCGGTGTCGGGAGCCCTTCCGCAGACGCCGTTGGACCCCGCTCCGATCAACTGATCCGGCAGGGCCGACCTCTCACCGCAGTCCGGTCCCCCGTGCGAGCGCGGTGTCGACGAGAGTGCCGACGAGCTCCGAGTAGCCGACGCCCGTCGCCTCCCACATCCGCGGGTACATCGAGATGGCCGTGAAGCCGGGCATCGTGTTGATCTCGTTGATCACCGGACCGTCGTCGGTCACGAAGAAGTCGACGCGCGCGAGACCTTGCAGATCCAGCGCAGCGAAGGCACGGACCGCGATCTCCCGCAGCACCGTCGAGACGTCGTCGTCCAGCAGGGCCGGGATGTCGAACTCGACCACGTCGTCGAGGTACTTGCTGTCGAAGTCGTAGAACGTCGCACCGCCGGCCGACGCCGAGGCCTCGTCCATGCGGATCTCGGCGACGACGCTGGCGCGGACGGAGCCGTCCGGCATCTCCAGGACACCGCACTCCACCTCGCGGCCGACGATGGCGGCCTCGATCACGACCTTTGGATCATGTTCTCGCGCAACGGTCACCGCGTCGTCCAACTCGTCCCAGTCGACGATGCGCGTGATCCCGATCGACGATCCGCCGCGGGCCGGCTTCACGAACGCGGGGAGACCGATGACGTCGCGCTCGTCGGAGGTCAGGGTCTCGCGATCGCGGCGCAGGACGACCTGGCGCCCGACGGGAAGGCCCTCGGCCGCGAGCAGCTTCTTGGTGAACTCCTTGTCCATCGCCGCGGCGCTCGCGAGGACTCCCGGTCCCACGTAGGGGACGCCGGCGACCTCGAACAGCCCCTGGACCGTGCCGTCCTCGCCGTAGGCACCGTGCAGCACCGGGAAGACGACGTCGACCGCACCGATGTCCTCGGCCGTCCCGTCGACGGAGCGCGTGATGCGACCGGGGTTCTCGGGATCGACTCCGAGAGCGAGCGGGACGCCCGCACCGGCGACCGACGGGAGAACGCGATCCCGGATCTGCAACTCCGTCGGGTCGGCGGTGCCCTCGACCCACGTTCCGGCGCGCGTGATCCCGATGGGGATCACGTCGAAACGGTCGGAGTCGAGGTGACGCATGACGCTTCCTGCCGAGACGCAGGAGACGGAGTGTTCGTTGCTTCGACCGCCGTAGATCACGGCGACCTTGATGGGATCGGTCACGTGAGCACCGTACCGGCGAACCCCGGACGAGGCGTGACGCGCACCGCCGCGGTTCACTCCGGCTTGTGACGACGCCCCAGGAGGCTGTGGACGGCGTCCGGAACGGAGAGGCCCTCGTGGCAGACCCGGTGGACCGCGTCGGTGAGGGGCATCTCCACGTCGTAGGCCTCCGCGAGAGCTCGGATGGATGTGCACGACTTCACACCCTCGGCCACCTGACCGTGCGCCGCTTCCTGCGCACTCTCCAGCGAGCCACCCGACCCCAGCCGCTCGCCGAACGTGCGATTACGCGAGAGCGGGGACGAGCACGTGGCGACGAGGTCACCCACCCCGGCGAGACCCGCGAGCGTCGACGGGTTGGCGCCGAGCGCGACACCGAGACGGGTCACCTCGGCGAGACCGCGGGTGATGATGCTGGCGACCGAGTTCTCCCCGAAACCGATACCCGCCGCCATGCCGCACGCGAGGGCGATGACGTTCTTGCACGCACCGCCGATCTCGCACCCGATGACGTCGGAGTTCGTGTACGGGCGGAAGTAGCTGGTGGCACACGCCGACTGGAGCGCGATCGCGCGATTGGAGTCCGGGCACGCGATGACCGTCGCGGTGGGTTGCTCGGCGGCGATCTCCTTGGCGAGGTTCGGTCCCGACAACGTGCCGACGCGACTCGGGTCCGCACCGGTGACCTGACAGATGACCTGCGACATGCGCATGAGGGTCCCCGTCTCGATGCCCTTGGCGAGCGAGAGCAGGGTGACGTCCGACCCCATCAGCGGAGCCCACTCCGCCAGGTTGGCGCGCAAGGCCTGCGAGGGCACCGCGAGGACGACCGTGCAGGCCCCGTCCAACGCCTCCGCGGCGTCGTGAGTCGCTCGAATGGCCGACGGCAGTGCGACTCCCGGAAGGTAGTCGTCGTTCCGGTGGTTCTCCTGGATGGACGTCGCGAGTTCCTCTCGACGCGCCCACATGGTCACGTCGGTGCCCGCGTCGGCGAGCACCTTCGCGAACGCGGTTCCCCACGAACCGGAACCGAGCACCGCTGCCTTGACCATGACCCAGCCTTTCCTCGATCGACACGAGGCCGTCGCCCGCTCGGCAGCCCTGGCGGCTCACAGTAGCGATGTCGGAGGCCTGCCGAACGAAGTCGGCGGTAATGACTGCTGGCAGGATCGACGGTCATGAGCACGCCCAGTCGACCTCCGACCGACACCGCCCCACGGCGCGGTGTCCATCTCGTGCTCGCGGTGAAGAACCTCGTCGACGCGAAGAGCCGACTGTCCACGACCTTCCCCGGCGACGAACGCGCCGAACTCGTGCTGGCGATGTTGCGCGACACCGCGTCGGCCGCCGCAGCGGCGGACGTCGTCACCGGATGGTCGGTCGTCACGCCGGACTCTCGCGTCGCGAGCGTCGCCGTCGCCCTCGGCGGACACACGGTGTCCGAACCCGAGTCGGGTGCCGCCACCACCGTGGAGCGACTCAATCGCGCCCTGTCCGCAGCGGACGACGCGATCAGTGACGCCCACGGCGGCGACGTGATCGCCCTGCAGGCCGACCTCCCCGCCCTGCGCACCGCGGAACTGGTCGCGGCCTACGCCGCCGCTCCCCCGGACACCCGCTCGGTGGTGATCGATCACACCGGAACCGGAACGTCGGCCCTGATCGTGCGGGGTCGCCCCCGGCGCCTCGAACCACGGTTCGGTCCGGACTCGGCCTCGCGCCACGTCGATTCCGGGGCGTTCCCTCTCCGCGGCACCTGGCCGGGTCTGCGTCTGGACGTGGACACGGCGGACGACGTCCGCGCCGCCCTCGACCTGGGGGTGGGGCCGCACACCGCCGCGCTGCTCGCCGAGCTCGGCTGGACCGCCGCGCGCTGACACGGCCGGGCGAGGCCCGTCGCGAATTCGCACGCGGTCGACTACTCGCGCACGGCCCGCGTGAGGGATGATCGACGCGTGACCAACGAGGCGACCGAGAACACGACCGACGCCCCTTCCCGTTCCGGGGCCCCCACGAGTTCCGCAGCACCCGGTGACGCCGTCGACGGTGAGTGGAGCGCGCCGCTGGCCAGCCGCGCACCCTCCGCACCCACGGCACCGCCGGCCGCGACATCGGACACCGCGGTGCCGGTGGACCTGCTCCCGGAGGACCGCTATCTCAACCGCGAGTTGAGCTGGCTCGACTTCAACTCACGGGTGCTGGCACTCGCGGAGGACTCGTCGCTGCCGCTGCTCGAGCGGGCGAAGTTCCTCGCCATCTTCGCCAGCAACCTCGACGAGTTCTACATGGTGCGGGTGGCCGGCCTCAAGCGCCGCGACGAGACCGGCCTGTCCGTCCGCTCCGCCGACGGACTCTCCCCCCGCGAACAGCTGGCGTTGATCGCCCGGCGCACCCAGGAGATCGCCGACCGTCACGCCCGCACCTTCATCGACCGCATCCTGCCGGAGCTGGCGAACGAGGGAATCTCGGTCATCCGGTGGTCGGAGGTCACCTCCGACGAGCGGACCCGTCTGACACGGTATTTCACCGAGCAGGTGTTCCCCGTCCTCACCCCGCTGGCCGTGGATCCCGCCCACCCGTTCCCGTACATCTCCGGACTGAGCCTCAATCTCGCTGTGACGGTGAAGGACTCGACCACGGGCGGCGAGCACTTCGCCAGGGTGAAGGTCCCGGACAACGTCGATCGGTTCGTGCAGTTGCACCGAGGCGACGTCGGCGCCGTGCCCGCGTTCCTTCCCATGGAGGAGCTCATCGCGGCGCATCTCGACGTTCTGTTCCCGGGACTCCAGATCGTCGAGCACCACGCCTTCCGCATCACGCGCAACGCCGATTTCGAGGTGGAGGAGGATCGGGACGAGGACCTCCTGCAGGCCCTCGAGCGCGAACTCGCGCGCCGCCGTTTCGGATCGCCCGTGCGCCTCGAGGTCGCGGACGACATGACCGACCACATGCTCAGCCTGTTGCTGCGCGAGTTGGACGTCGATCCCGGCGACGTCATCCAGGTGCCGGGACTGCTCGATCTGTCGTGCCTCATGCAGCTCTACGGCGTCGACAAGCCCGTCCTGAAGGACGCACCGTTCGTGCCGGCGACGCACCCCGCCTTCGGAGAGCGCGAGACGCCCAAGTCGATCTTCTCCACGCTGCGCGACGGGGACGTGCTGCTGCATCACCCGTACGACTCGTTCTCCACCAGCGTGCAGCGCTTCATCGAGCAGGCGGCAGCCGATCCGCACGTGCTCGCCATCAAGCAGACCCTCTATCGGACGTCGGGCGACTCCCCCATCGTCAACGCGCTGATCGCCGCGGCAGAGGCCGGCAAGCAGGTCGTGACTCTCGTGGAGATCAAGGCGCGCTTCGACGAACAGGCCAACATCGCCTGGGCACGCAAACTGGAGCAGGCCGGCGTGCACGTGGTCTACGGGTTGGTCGGCCTGAAGACCCACTGCAAGACGTGCCTCGTCGTCCGCCGCGAAGGCGACACCATTCGCCGGTACTGCCACATCGGCACCGGCAACTACAACCCCAAGACCGCCCGACTCTACGAGGACGTGGGTCTCATCACGGCCGCCGACGAGATCGGCGCCGACCTCACCGACCTGTTCAACTCGCTCACCGGTTACTCGCGCAAGGAGCAGTACCGGAACCTCCTCGTCGCGCCGTTCGGTGTGCGGGCGGGAATCGTCGAGCGCATCGAGGCCGAGGTGCGGGCGCACAAGGACGGCGCGAAAGCCCGAATCCGCCTGAAGGCCAACGCACTCGTCGACGAGCAGGTGATCGACGCGCTGTACTGGGCGTCCACCGAGGGCGTCCAGGTCGAGGTGGTCGTGCGCGGTATCTGCGCTCTCAAGCCGGGCGTACCCGGTCTCAGCGAGAACATTCAGGTGCGGTCGATTCTCGGACGGTTCCTCGAACACTCGCGTGTGTTGCACTTCGAGGCGATCGACGAGTTCTGGATCGGCAGCGCGGACATGATGCACCGCAACCTCGATCGACGCGTGGAGGTCATGGCTCAGGTGAAGGACCCGAAGCTGTCCGGTCAGCTGAACTCGATGCTCGACTCGGCCATGGACGTCACGACCCGCTGCTGGGTACTGCAGTCCGACGGCGCCTGGACGGCGTCCCCCGCGAGCGGCGAGACGGTGCGGGATCACCAGGTGTCCCTCATGCGCCAGCGTCGCTACACCGGATCGTGAGGTGGGTCGATGAGCAGCTCACGCGCATCGAAGACGCCTGATCCGGTCCTGGCCGCGGGTGCGGTGCTGTGGCGTCCGGGCCCCGAGGGCGACGAGCCGATGGTGGCGCTGGTGCATCGACCCCGCTACGACGACTGGTCCCTTCCGAAGGGCAAGGTCGAGGCCGACGAGGTACCCGCTGTCGCCGCCGTCCGAGAAGTGTGGGAGGAGACCGGTTTCCGGTGCGTTCTCGGACACGGTCTCGGAACCACCACCTACCCGCTCCCGCGCTCGAAGAAGATCAAGCAGGTGGACTACTGGGCCGCTCGAGTCGTGGACGGCGAGTTCGCCGTCAACGACGAGGTCGACGAACTGCGGTGGCTCACACCCGCCGAGGCTCGCGATCTCGCGACCTACGAGGCGGACCGGGACGTCGTCGGCCGTTTCGCGCAGCACCCGGTCCCGACGAGTACGGCTGTGCTGGTGCGCCATGCGCGGGCGGGGAGCAAGGCTCGCTACAAGGGGGACGACGCCGAACGGCCTCTCGACAGCGTCGGGGTCCGCCAGGCGGCCGCACTGGTTCCTCTGATCCAGGCCTACGGCGGCACCGACGGATTCACCGCCGAGCGTGCTCGGTGCGTCCAGACCATCGCGCCGTGGGCCGAGTCCGTCGGAGTCGATCTGGCCCTGGAGCCCACGCTGACCGAGGAGGGGTACGCGCAGGATCCCGACAAGGGACGTCAGCGCGCACGCGAGATCATCGCCTCGACGTCCGGCGTCCCGGTGATCTGCAGTCAGGGCAAGGTGATTCCGAACCTGATGGAGTGGTGGGCCGAGAGCGACGGCGTCGAACTCTCCCGCACCCGATCACGCAAGGCCAGCGTCTGGGTGCTCAGCTTCGTCGGTGGTGTGCTGGTGGCAGCGGACTACACCGATTCGCCACTCCCGCGTAGCCGGCACGACTGAACTGCCGGTACGGCCGACACGAACACGAAGGAGCCCCGGACCGATGGTCCGGGGCTCCTTCGTGCCGAACGGGAACGTTACTTGCGTGCAGTACGTTTCGCCGGCGCTTTCTTGGCGGGCGCCTTCTTCGCGGGCGCGGCCTTCTTGGCCGGGGTGGTCTTCTTGGCTGCGGTCTTGGCCGGTGCCTTCGTCGCCGTGGTCTTCTTCGCGGCGGCCGTGGTGGTCTTCTTGGCTGCCGTCTTGGCGGGTGCCTTGGTGGCGGTGGTCTTCTTGGCCGCCGTCTTGGCCGGTGCCTTGGTGGCGGTGGTCTTCTTCGCCGCTGTCTTGGCCGGTGCCTTGGTGGCCGTGGTCTTCTTGGCCGCCGTCTTGGCGGGAGCCTTGGTCGCCGCCTTCGCGGGAGCCTTGGCCGCGGTCTTCTTCGCCGCTGCCGTCTTCTTCGCTGCCGCAGTCTTCTTCGCGGGGGCTGCGGAGGCGCCACGCTTCACGGCGGGGCCCGTGGCGGACAGCTTCTGGCCACCGGCGATGACGGCCTTGAACTGAGCACCGGGACGGAACGCGGGAACGGACGTCGGCTTGACCTTGACGGTCTCGCCGGTGCGCGGGTTACGAGCGACGCGGGCCGCACGGCGACGCTGCTCGAAGACACCGAAGCCGGTGATGGTGACCGACTCGCCGCGGTGCACGGCGCGCACGATGATGTCGACGATGTTCTCGACAGCGTCCGTGGCGCTCCGGCGATCCGCGCCTGTCTTCTCGGTCAGGGCGTCGATCAGTTCTGCCTTGTTCATCGGTGATTCCTCCGCATACTGATTGGCCCGTCGTCGGACCGACTGAGTACCACGGTAAACCGGAAATGCGCACGAGTCCACGAGCCACGCCAAAACAGTCTGTTCGGCTGTAATCGTCGCAGCCACAATGAGTGTCGCGGGAAGGACCTTTTCGGCCCGGAATCACCGAGCCTGATCGGGCGCCGGAAGTGTCTTCGGCTTCCATTCCGGACGCGACTTCTCGAACTCGGAAATGGCCTCTACCTGGCGTAACGTCAGCGCGACGTCGTCCAGCCCCTCCAGCAGACGCCACCTCGTGTAGTCGTCAATATCGAAGCGCACCACCAGTGTTCCGGCGCTGATCGTCTTCGTCTCGAGGTCGACGGTGAGTTCCGTCCCGGGGCGCTCGTCGAGCAATTTCCACAGCAGTTCCACATCCGATTGCTCGACAACGGCGGCCAGCAGACCCGCCTTTCCGGCGTTTCCGCGGAAGATGTCGGCGAATCTGGACGCGATCACGGCCCGGAATCCGTAGTCCGAGAGTGCCCACACGGCGTGCTCCCGAGAGGACCCGGTGCCGAAATCGGGTCCGGCGACGAGAACCGAACCCTTGTCGAACGGCGGGGTGTTGAGGACGAAACCGGGATCGGTGCGCCACCCCGCGAAGAGCCCGTCCTCGAAACCCGTTCGGGTCACGCGCTTGAGGTACACGGCGGGGATGATCTGGTCGGTGTCGACGTTGCTGCGGCGCAGCGGGACACCGATTCCGGTGTGCGTGGTGAACGATTCCATGACGAGCTCCTGACGGGGCGTAAAAGGGACGGGGCGGACGGATTCTCGGTCGACTCAGCCGAGATCGGCGGGAGCCGACAACCGTCCACGCACCGCGGTGGCGGCGGCGACGGCCGGCGAGACGAGGTGCGTACGGCCGCCCTTGCCCTGGCGCCCTTCGAAGTTGCGGTTCGACGTCGAGGCCGATCGCTCACCCGGAGCGAGCTGATCGGGATTCATGCCGAGACACATCGAGCACCCCGCCTGGCGCCATTCCGCCCCTGCGGCAGTGAAGATCGCGCCCAGTCCCTCGTCCTCGGCCTGTGCGCGCACGCGCATCGAGCCGGGAACGACGAGCATCCGCACACCGTCGGCAACGGTACGGCCGTCCAAGATCTTCGCTGCCACACGGAGATCCTCGATCCGACCGTTGGTGCAGGACCCCAGGAAGACGGTGTCGACCGCGATGTCGCGCAACGGCGTGCCCGGCTCCAGACCCATGTAGGTGAGCGCCTTCTCGGCGGACTGACTCTCGCCCTCGTCGAGGATCTCGGCCGGATCGGGTACCGACGCACTGAGGGGGGCGCCCTGACCAGGGTTGGTGCCCCACGTGACGAACGGAGTCAGCGCCGACCCGTCGATCCGCACTTCCTTGTCGAAGACGGCGCCGTCGTCGGTGACGAGCGTGGACCAGTCGGCGACGGCCTGCTCCCACAGCTCACCGGAGGGAGCGTGCGGCCGACCCTTGATGTACTCGAACGTGATCTCGTCGGGGGCGATCATGCCCGCGCGCGCGCCCGCCTCGATGGACATGTTGCAGATGGTCATCCGCGCTTCCATCGACATCTTCCGGATGGCCTCGCCGCGGTACTCGATGACGTAGCCCTGCCCACCGCCCGTACCGATCTGTGCGATGACCGCCAGGATCAGGTCCTTGCTGCCGACGTCGTCACCGAGCTCGCCGTCCACCGTGACCGACATGGTCTTGAAGGGGCGCAACGACAGTGTCTGGGTCGCCAGCACGTGCTCGACCTCACTGGTGCCGATGCCCATCGCGAGGGCGCCGAACGCGCCGTGCGTCGAGGTGTGGCTGTCCCCGCACACGACAGTGGTTCCCGGCTGCGTCAGACCGAGCTGGGGCCCGATGATGTGCACGATGCCCTGCTCGATGTCGCCCATCGAGTGCAGGCGGATGCCGAACTCCTCGCAGTTGCGCCGCAGGGTGTCCACCTGCGTCCGGGAGACGAGATCCGCGATCGGCTGGTCGATGTCGACCGTCGGGACGTTGTGGTCCTCCGTCGCGATCGTCAGATCGGGCCGGCGCACGGGCCGACCGGCCAGACGCAGTCCGTCGAACGCCTGCGGGCTGGTGACCTCGTGCACGAGGTGGAGATCGATGTAGACGAGATCCGGCTTGGTCGCGTCACCCTCACCACCGCCGCGAACGACGACGTGCTGATCCCAGACCTTCTCCGCCAGGGTCTTCGCTGCCATGACTCCACCTTTCGACCGACGACGATCACCATCTCACCTTGTGAGACGCTAGTATCGCTACATGGGACAGCATAGCGGCATCGGCGTTCTGGACAAAGCAATGAGCGTTCTGCAGGCTGCGTCACTCGAACCGTGCAGCCTCGCCGACCTGTGTTCCGCCACCGGACTCCCCCGCGCCACCGCGCATCGGCTCGCCATCGGACTCGAGACGCACCGCATGCTGAGCCGTGACACCGACGGACTGTGGCGACCGGGGCCGGCGCTCGCCGAACTCGCGCACACCGCCGAGGACCCTCTTCTCGACGCCGCGGCCACGGTGCTGCCACGGCTGCGCGAGATCACCGGGGAGAGCGTGCAGGTCTACCGCATCGACGGCACGGTGCGCGTGTGCGTGGCCTCCATGGAACCTCCCACCGGGCTGCGCGACACCGTGCTCGTCGGCGCCCGCCTCCCCCTCACCGCCGGCTCCGGCGCCAAGGTGCTGTTGGCGTGGGCCGACCCCGCACTACAGCGCAGCGTCCTCCCCGACGCCGCCTTCGGTGAGCGGGTGCTCGCCGAGGTACGCAAGCGCGGCTGGGCGCAGAGCGCCGCCGAGCGCGAGCCCGGCGTCGCCAGCGTCGCCGCACCGATCCGCGGACGCGACGACCGCGTGGTCGCCGCGATCTCCGTGTCCGGCCCGATCGACCGCATGGGGCGCCGCCCCGGAGCGCGCTGGGCCGCCGACCTTCTCGCGGCCGCGGACGCCGTGCAGAAACGCCTCTGAGGCGGAGCGTCGGTGCCGGGCTACCGGAACTCGTGCACCGTCGGCTGCGGCGTGGACAGCCAGTTCCTCACGTTGCCTCGGTGCAGGCGCAGCACACCGCCCACCATGCCCACCGCGGACTTGGCGAGGTACTTGCGGTTTCCCATCATCGCGATGGCCGTTGCTCGGCCGAAGTGGTTGATGAACGCGCGCTCGGTGACATAACTGCCGAATCCCTCTGCTGCAGCACGGATGCAGAAGTCGACGTCCGCACCCCAGCCCGTGGACCCGAAGTTGCGTTCGTCGTACCCGCCGAGTGCGAGCCAGGTGTCCTTGGTGATGGTCATGGCGGTTCCGTCCACGGCGTAGCACTTGCGGTACCTGTCGACCGGAACGTAGTCCTCGGCCAGCCCGGAGTACGTCGTCTTCATGTCTCGGTGGCCGTACGCGTCGTCGTAGACGGGCACGACGATGCCTGCATCGGTCGGCAGTTGCGGATCGGTCACCGCGTCGAGGAACCCGCGGGACAATCGCGTGTCGTTGTTCAGCGTCATCGCATGGGTGTGGCCGTCGCTGAAGGCGATGCGGAACCCGAGGTTCGATCCGCCGGCCCAGCCGAGATTGCGGCCGGGCGTGACGACGCGCTCGTCGGCGAGCGGGACGTAGTCACCGCGGTTGTCGATGATCACGAAGGTGGCGTTCTCGCGTCGCAGATCCTGGACCACAGCGTGGGTGTAGTCGATCTGGCCGTAGACGGGAACAGCGATGAGTAGTGAGGACACCCAGTGAACCTACGACACACCGACACGGCCTCACCACCGGAGCGTGAGGGCACGGCTTCCCCGGAAACGACTCGAGGACCACCGCATCGCGGTGGTCCTCGACTGTTGTAGCCCCGACGGGATTCGAACCCGCGCTACCGCCTTGAGAGGGCGGCGTCCTAGGCCGCTAGACGACGGGGCCAGGATCTTCATCTGTGAATCAGGTGGAGCAACCGGAAGAGCATAACCGGCCGAGAGCATCCGACGAAATCGGGTGTTTCTCTGCTGGGGTACCAGGACTCGAACCTAGAATGGCGGTACCAGAAACCGCTGTGTTGCCAATTACACCATACCCCAATGGCCTGGTCCGGCCGCGTTCTCCGGGCCGTTTCGAGCCGTGGAGAACACTACCAAACACCATCCCGCATTCACCAAATCGGCTGGTCAGCGGGCTGAGTCGGTCGACTGCGACCCGTCGGGCTCGCCGAAGGTGACCTCGATCTCCTCGAAACCCTTGCTTCGCTGCGCCTCCGCCTGTGCCGTGTACGCGTCTCGATCACCGTCGGTCAGTTCGACGTTGTCCGTGAACGGGGTGAGCAGAGCGCGCGGGTGCAACCTGTCGGTCCGCACGACGTTCACCTCGATGCACAGCACCAACACCAGCGAGGAGATGTAGAGGAACGCGAGCAGCCCGAGGACGATCGCGAACACACCGTTGGTAGTGTCCGCACCGCCGACGACGCGTTGGACGTACAGCCCACCGAAGGACTGCAGGGCCTGCCACAGCAGCGCGCCGATGACGGCTCCGGGAAGCACGTCGCGCACGCTCACCGCACGCGTGGTCCCGAGCCGGAACGCCACGACGAACGTGGCGGTGTTGAGCACGATCGCCGCGATCGTGACGAGCACCTGTGCGACCGTGCCGAAGAAGCCCGCCGCGTTGAAACCGTTCAGGACCGTGACGCCGATGACGGCCGTCCCGACGGTCAGCAGCAGGCCGAAGCCGCGCACCCGCGCCCGGACGGGATCGGGGCGATCGTTCTTCGGGACGGACCAGGCGACGTTCATCGCGTTCTGTGCGGCCACCGCCACACCCAGGCCGCCGTAGAGCGATCCCAGGACACCGATGACGATGGCCCCGGTCCCCCCGCTCAGCCCTTCCGGTTGGCCGAGTTGTTCACCGATCAAGGGGATCTGGCTCATGGCCGAATCGATGATCCGTTGCTGCAGTTCGGGATCACCGGCCAGGACGATGCCCAGGACGGTGGAGAACAGCAGCAGCAACGGGAACAGCGAGATGAAACCGAAGTAGGCGATGAGCGCTGCCAGGTAGCCGCCCTGGTCGTCGAAGAACTTGTAGAACACGGCCAACGGGAATCCCATGGCGGGATGCCGCTGCTGAAATCTGTCGATCCGATCGGTGAAGCTCATCACCACACCCTTTCGCCCGAACTGCCCCGAGTCACCTCAGACGATCGACGCACGGGCCGACCGCAAGCGCGCCAGCGTCAGCTCCCGGCCCAGCAGCACCATCGACTCGTACAGCGGTGGGCTGATGTGGGAACCGGTCACCGCCACGCGCACCGGCGCGAACGCCTTACGCGGCTTCAGCTCCATCTCGTCGATCAGCGCGACCTTGAGAGCCGACTCCAAGGCCTCCGCAGTCCACTCCGGTGCGCCCTCGACGGCGCTCACCGTCGCGTCCAGAACGGGTGCCGCGTCGGCGCCCAGATTCTTGGCTGCCGATGCCGGATCGACCGTGAACTCGTCGGCGGGGGCAAGCAGGAACTTCAGCAGTCCCCAGGCGTCGGACAACACGACGATGCGCGTCTGCACCAGTTCCGCGGCCTCGGCGAACGCTGCGTCCGACACCCCGATCGGATGGCCGTGCGTCTCGAGATACGCCCGCAGGCGCGCGGCGAAGTCGGCCGGCTCGAGCAACCGGATGTGTTCGGCGTTGATGGCGTCGGCCTTCTTCTGGTCGAAGCGGGCCGGGTTCGAGTTGACCGTCGAGATGTCGAAGGCACCCACCATCTCGTCGAGCGAGAACACGTCCCGGTCCTCGGAGAATCCCCACCCGAGGAGAGCCAGGTAGTTCAGCAGACCTTCGGGGACGAACCCGCGCTCCCGGTGCAGGAAGAGATCGGCCTCGGGGTCGCGCTTCGACAACTTCTTGTTGCCCTGCCCCATCACGAACGGGAGGTGCCCGAACTGCGGAATGCGTTCTGCCACACCGATGCGCACGAGGGCTTCGTACAGCGCGACCTGACGCGGGGTCGAGGACAGCAGATCCTCACCGCGCAGGACGTGCGTGATCTTCATCAGCGCGTCGTCCACGGGGTTCACCAACGTGTACAGCGGGACACCGTTGCCGCGGGTGAGCGCGAAGTCGGGGACCGTGCCGGCGCGGAACGTCGTCTCGCCGCGCACGAGGTCGTTCCACGACAGATCGTGATCGGGCATACGCAACCGGACGACGGGCTTGCGTCCCTCGGCGCGGAAGGCCTCCCGCTGCTCGTCGGTCAGCGTGCGGTCGTGATTGTCGAAGCCCAACTTCGGATCCCGGCCGGCCGCGAGATGCCGCGCCTCCACCTCCTCCGGTGTGGAGAAGCTCTCGTACGCCTCCCCCGCGTCGACGAGCTGCTGCACCACGGCGAGGTGCTGATCGCGGCGCAACGACTGCCGGTACGGCTCGTACGGCCCACCGACCTCGGGACCCTCGTCCCAGTCGAGTCCGAGCCACCGCAGTGCGTCGAGCAGCGCCTGGTACGACTCCTCGGAATCACGTGCCGCGTCGGTGTCCTCGATGCGGAACACGAATGCGCCGCCGTGATGGCGGGCGAACGCCCAGTTGAACAGCGCCGTGCGCACCAGCCCGACGTGCGGGGTTCCGGTGGGCGACGGGCAGAACCGGACGCGGACGTCGGATGCGGGAATACTCGCGGCGGTCACTTGTCCACCACCGGATTGGTCAGCGTGCCGATGCCCTCGATCTCGACGGACACGCTCTCGCCCGCCACGATCGGCCCCACGCCTTCCGGGGTGCCGGTCAGGATGACGTCACCGGGAAGCAGCGTCATCACCGACGAGATCCACTCGATGATCTTCGGCACGTCGTGCAGCAGTAGCGACGTGCGGCTGTTCTGCTTCACCGCGCCGTCCACCGTGGTGGTCAGAGCGAGATCCGAGGCGTCGAGCGAGGTCTCGATCCACGGGCCGAGTGGGCAGAAGGTGTCGTAACCCTTGGCGCGGGTCCACTGACCGTCGTGGCGCTGGTTGTCGCGGGCCGTGACGTCGTTCGCAACGGTGTAGCCGAGCACCACGTCGAGAGCGCGTGCTGCCGGGACGTCCTTGCACGGACGGCCGATGACCACCGCGAGCTCACCTTCGAAGTGGACCTCGGACGACGTCGGCGGACGCACGATGTTCGCACCGGGTCCGACGATGGACGTGTTGGGCTTGATGAAGATGACCGGGTCCTCGGGTGCGTCCGAGCCCATCTCCGCGGCGTGCGCCGCGTAGTTCTTGCCGATGCAGATCACCTTGCTGGCCAGAATGGGCGCCAGCAGGCGGACATCGGCCAGGGACCAGCTCCGGCCGGTGAAGGTGGGTGTGCCGAAGGGATGTTCCGCGATCTCTCGCGCCGTCCTCTCGTCTCCGTCGCCTTCGATGGCGACGAATGCAACACCGTCGGGACTCGCTACTCGACCAAGACGCATGGCGGAAGTCTATCGAGCGGCGTCGAGCGGACACCGGCGGGCGACGAACGACGATCACCTACGGGGTAGCATCGGCGACCGGGAGTTCAACAGGCGAGAATGTTGTCCCACATAGTGAGAACGGAGCCGGTATGAGTCGCGTCCAGCGCTACACCACGTCCACGGCGGGTCGGTGGGCGATGCTCGTGATCGGCATGCTCGCGACGGCCTCCACGGCACTGCTTCTGAACGGCGCCGCCTTCCTCATCCCCGCACTTCGGGATCAGCGCGGACTCTCGCTCGCGTCGGCGGGTCTGGTCGTGGCGATGCCGACGGCCGGCATCGTCCTGACGCTGTTCGCGTGGGGCGCCGTCGTCGACCGCGTGGGCGAACGGCGATCCCTGATCGCTGGTTCCGTGCTGACGTCGATGGCCGCCTTCTGCGCCGCCGCGACGGAATCCACGGTGGCGCTGGCCGTCTTCCTGCTGCTCGGCGGCATGGCCGCCGCCAGCGTGAACTCCGCCACCGGACGCGTGGTGGTGGGGTGGTTCCCTCCCCACCGCCGCGGCCTGGCGATGGGCATCCGGCAGATGTCACTCCCTCTCGGAGTCGCACTGTCCGCGTTGCTGATTCCCGGTATCGCCCGCGATCACGGAGTGGGAACCGCGATGCTCCTTCCCGCGGTCGCGTCCGCCCTCTCCGCTCTCGCCTGCCTCGTCGGTGTGTTCGATCCGCCGCGGCCCTCCCGATCGGCCGCCTCGAGTGCCGATCTCCTCGCGAACCCCTACCGCGGGCGTCGCGATCTCTGGCGCATACACGGTGCGTCGGTCGCGCTGGTGGTGCCGCAGTACGTGGTGTGGACGTTCGCCCTCGTCTGGCTCGTGGACCAACGGGCCTGGTCCCCGGAGGCCGCCGGTGTCCTGATCACCGTCTCGCAAATTCTCGGAGCGGGAGGACGCATCGCCGCCGGCGCAGTGTCGGACCGGGTGGGCAGCAGACTCGGACCGATGCGGTGGGTCGCCGTCGGCGTCGTGGCCGTGATGGCCGCGCTGGCGATCGCGGACGCCGCGGGCCTCGCGGTATCGGTGGTGATACTCGTGGTCGCGTCGGTGGCGACGGTGTCACCCAACGGGCTCGCATTCACCGCCGTGGCCGAGCGGGCGGGTCCGTTCTGGAGCGGGCGAGCACTCGGCGCGCAGAACACCAGTCAGTTCATCGCCGCGTCGGCGGTTCCCCCGGTGTTCGGCGCACTTATCACGCACACGTCGTACGCGGTGGCGTTCGGGGTGTCCGCGGCGATCGCGCTTCTCGCGGTACCGACCATTCCGCGAGAAGCGCGAGACCGACTACACCAGTGAGGCGATCCGATCGCCGATCGTCGCGGTCGTGCCCGGATCCCCGGCGGTGCGCGTCGCCAGGTCCTGCGCGACGGCGGACTCGACGCGCGCCGCCGCCTCGGTCTCGCCGAGATGTGCGAGGAGGAGCGACACCGACAGGATGGCGGCCGTCGGATCGGCGATTCCCTTGCCGGCGATGTCCGGCGCACTGCCGTGCACGGGCTCGAACATGCTCGGATTCGTCCGCGTCGCATCGATGTTCGCGCTCGCGGCCAGACCGATACCACCGGCGACCGCGGCCGCGAGATCGGTGATGATGTCGCCGAAGAGATTGTCGGTGACGATCACGTCGAAGCGGCCCGGGTCGGTCACCAGGTGGATCGTCGCCGCGTCGATGTGCTGGTACGCCACCTCGACGTCGGGGAACTCGGCGGCGACCTCGTCGACCGTCCGCTTCCACAGCGATCCCGCGAACCCCAGCACGTTCGTCTTGTGCAGCAGGGTCACGTGCCTGCGACGACCCATCGCTCGCGCGAAGCCGTCACGGACCACGCGCTCCACACCGAACCGCGTGTTGAGGCTGACCTCGGTGGCGACCTCGTGCGGAGTGCCGACGCGGATGGCGCCGCCGTTGCCCGTGTACGGGCCCTCGGTGCCCTCCCGCACGACGACGATGTCGACCGGCTTGTTGCCCGCCAACGGACCGACGACACCCGGGTACAGCTTGGACGGGCGCAGGTTGATGTGGTGATCCAGCGCGAATCGCGCGGTCAGCAACAATCCGCGCTCGAGCACACCGCTGGGCACCGACGGATCACCGATGGCGCCGAGCAGGATGGCGTCGTGACCGCGGAGCTCCTCGAGAACCGACGGCGGCAGGATCTCTCCCGTCGCGTGATAGCGCCGTGCACCCAGGTCGTACTCCGTGGTCTCCGCACCGGGCGCGACCACCTCGAGCACCTTGAGTGCCTCGGCCACCACCTCCGGTCCGATGCCGTCTCCGGCCACGACACCCAGCTTCATCGATGTCCCCTCGTTCGGCGTCGACATCAGGACAGGTCGACCAGCTCGATGGTCGTCGCGCCCACGGAGGCGGCGATGGCGTCCCGAACGTCCTGCGCCACATCACGATCGACACGCAGCAGGATGGTGGCGCCACCGCCCTCCGCGTCCTGGCTGAGTGCCGCGGCGGCGATGTCGACACCGGCGTCGCCCAGGGCGGTGCCGATGCGTCCGAGCGAGCCGGGACGGTCGTCGTACGTCACGATGAGGTTCTTGCCCTCGGCGCGCAGATCGAAGTTGCGGCCGTTGATGTTGACGATCTTCTCCACGTGCTGGGGACCGGTGAGGGTGCCCGCGACGTTGACGACGGTCCCGTCGCCGTAGACCGCACGGACGTCGACGACGCTCCGGTGGTTGGGGCTCTCACTGGCCTTGGTCACGTCGGCCGTGACACCACGCTCCTCGGCGAGCGACGGTGCGTTGACGAAGGTGACCGCGTCCTCGATGACGGCGGAGAACAGTCCCCGCAGCGCCGACAGCTTGAGGATGTCGACGTCCTCGGACGCCAGCTCACCGCGCACGTCGACGGACAGCGACGTCGGGAGCTCGTCCGACAGCGCACCCAGCAGGACGCCCTGCTTGCGCACGATGTCGAGCCACGGCGCGACCTCCTCGCCGACGGCACCGCCGGAGACGTTCACCGCGTCGGGCACGAACTCGCCGGCGAGGGCGAGCAGGACGGACTTGGCGACGTCGGTGCCGGCGCGGTCCTGGGCCTCGGTGGTCGAGGCACCGAGGTGCGGGGTGACGACGACCTGCGGGAGCTCGAACAGCGGGCTGTCGGTGCAGGGCTCGCTCGCGTAGACGTCGATACCCGCGGCGAAGACGTGGCCGCTGGTGATCGCGTCGGCGAGAGCCTGCTCGTCGACCAGTCCACCGCGGGCAGCGTTGACGACGATGACGCCCTTCTTGGTCCGGGCGAGCGCCTCCTTGCCGATCAGACCCTTCGTCTCGGGGGTCTTCGGCAGGTGCACGGAGAACATGTCGGCGCGCTCGAGAAGCTCGTCGAGGCTGACCAGCTCGATACCGAGCTGCGCGGCACGAGCCGGCGAGACGTAGGGGTCGTACGCGATGATGTGCGTCTCGAACGCGGCGAGACGCTGCGCGAAGAGCTGACCGATACGGCCGAGCCCGACCACGCCGACGGTCTTGCCGAAGATCTCGACGCCGTTGAACTTGCTGCGCTTCCACTCGTGCTGACGCAGTGTGGCGTCGGCGGCGGGGATCTGGCGAGCAGCCGAGAGCAGGAGCGTCACCGCGTGTTCGGCAGCGGTGTGGATGTTGGACGTGGGGGCGTTGACGACGAGCACGCCGCGCTCGGTGGCTGCGGGGACGTCGACGTTGTCCAGGCCGACGCCGGCGCGGGCGACGATCTTGAGCTTGGTACCGGCAGCGAGCACCTCGGCATCGACCGTGGTCGCGGAGCGGACCAGGATGGCGTCGGCATCGGGGACCGCGGCGAGGAGGGCCGGACGATCCGGACCGTCCACCCACCGGACCTCGACTCCGTCGCCGAGAGCCTCGACGGTGGACTGCGCAAGTTTGTCGGCGATGAGGACGACGGGGCGGCCTGGCTGGCTCACGTGGAGAACTCCCTGATCAGGTGACGGAGAAGAGGTGTGGTTCCGGATTCGTGCGGGCGTCAGCCTAGTGGCCGAGCCGCGACCCGACGCAGGGCACCCGAGGTCGAGGAACTCGACCGCGGATGCCCCGTGTCAGGAATGCGAGAGTCAGGCCGTCTCGGTGATGGGACGGTCGACCCAGCTCATGAGGTCGCGCAGCTTCTTGCCCGTGACCTCGATGGGGTGCTCGGCGTTCTGCTTGCGCAGGCCCTCGAGCTCGGTGTTGCCGTTCTCGACGTTGGCCACGAGGCGCTTGGTGAACTCGCCCGACTGGATGTCGGCCAGGATCGCCTTCATGCGCTCCTTGGTGCCGGCATCGATGACGCGCGGCCCGGAGAGGTAGCCGCCGAACTCCGCGGTGTCGGACACCGAGTAGTTCATGCGCGCGATGCCGCCCTCGTACATGAGGTCGACGATGAGCTTGAGCTCGTGCAGCACCTCGAAGTACGCCATCTCGGGCGCGTAGCCGGCCTCGACCATGACCTCGAAGCCGGTCTTCACCAGCTCCTCGGTACCGCCGCACAGCACGGCCTGCTCACCGAAGAGGTCGGTCTCGGTCTCTTCCTTGAACGTGGTCTTGATGACGCCGGCACGCGTGCCGCCGATGCCGCGGGCGTAGGACAGCGCGAGAGCCTGGCCCTCACCCTTCGGATCCTGGTCGACGGCGATCAGGGCGGGAACACCCTTGCCGTCGACGAACTGACGGCGCACGAGGTGGCCGGGTCCCTTGGGGGCGACCATGCCGACGGTGATGTTGGCCGGGGCCTCGATGAGCTTGAAGTGGATGTTCAGGCCGTGGCCGAAGAACAGCGCGTCGCCGTCCTTGAGGTTGGGCTCGATGTCGTCCTTGAAGATCTGCGCCTGGGCGGTGTCCGGAGCGAGCAGCATGATGACGTCGGCCCACTCGGAGACCTCCGCCGGCGTACCCACGCCGAGGCCCTGCTCGGCAGCCTTGTCACGCGACTTGGAGCCTTCCTTCAGACCGATACGGACGTCGACGCCCGAGTCGCGCAAGCTGAGCGAGTGCGCATGGCCCTGGCTTCCGTATCCGATCACAGCGACCTTGCGGCCCTGGATGATCGAGAGATCGGCATCGTCGTCGTAGAACATCTCGACTGCCACTGTGGTTTCCTCCTACATCTGTCCCGGTCGCATGTGACCGGGTAATCGAAACTACTGGGTTGGGTGACTAGCGGGACGCGGTGATGGACTTCGGTCCACGACCCACCGCGACGACGCCGGACTGGACGATCTCGCGAACACCGTACGGGTCGAGCATCCGGAGCAACGCCTCGAGCTTCGAGCGGGTACCGGTCGCCTCGACGGTGACTGCCTCCGGCGAGACGTCGATGACCTTGGCGCGGAACAGGTTCACCGTCTCGATGACCTCGCTCCGCACGCTCGCGTCGGCGCGGACCTTGATGAGCACGAGCTCACGGGCGACCGACGAATCGGCTTCCTGCTCGACGATCTTGATGACGTTGACGAGCTTGTTCAGCTGCTTCGTCACCTGCTCGAGCGGGAACTCGTCGACCGTGACGACGATGGTCATGCGCGAGATCTCGGGCACCTCGGTGCCCCCCACCGCGAGGGAGGCGATGTTGAACCCGCGGCGCGAGAACAGCGACGCCACGCGTGCGAGCACGCCCGGCTTGTCCTCGACGAGAACGCTCAGGGTGTGACTGGTGCTCACAGGTCGATGCCTTTCGAATTCGCGCCCTGGGCCGCCTCGGTGACGTCGCCGACCGAGCCGGGCTCCTGCGCCGCTTCCTCGTCGTTGTCGAACAGCGGACGGATGCCGCGGGCGGCCATGATCTCGGAGTTGCCGGTGCCCGCAGCGACCATCGGCCACACCTGGGCGTCCTTGCCGACGATGAAGTCGATGACGACCGGGCGATCGTTGATCGCACGCGCCTGCGCGATCACCGCGTCGACGTCCTCCTCGCGCTCGCACCGCAGTCCGACGCATCCCAGCGCCTCGGCGAGCTTGAGGAAGTCGGGGATGCGGACGGCGCCGTGCGTGCCGAGCTCGGTGTTGGAGTAGCGCTCCTCGTAGAAGAGCGTCTGCCACTGCCGCACCATGCCGAGGTTGCCGTTGTTGATGACGGCGACCTTGATCGGGATGCCCTCGACCGCACAGGTCGCGAGCTCCTGGTTGGTCATCTGGAAGCAGCCGTCACCGTCGATGGCCCAGACCTCGGTGTCGGGCAGACCCATCTTGGCGCCCATCGCGGCCGGGACCGCGTAGCCCATCGTGCCGAGTCCACCCGAGTTGAGCCACGTCCGCGGCTTCTCGTAACTGATGAACTGAGCGGCCCACATCTGGTGCTGTCCGACCCCGGCGCAGTAGATCGCGTCGGGTCCGGCGAACTTGCCGATCGACTGGATCACGAACTCGGGCGACATCGCACCGTCCGACGGACGGTCGTAGCTCAGGGGGTAGGTGCGCCGCACGTTGTCGAGGTAGGTCCACCAGTCGGCAAGATCCAGCGCGGTGCCGGTGGCCTGGTCCGCGCGGATCGCCTCGATCAGCTCGACGATGACCTCGCGGCAGTCACCCACGATCGGCACGTCGGCGAACCGGTTCTTGCCGATCTCCGCGGGATCGATGTCGGCGTGGACCACCTTCGCCTCGGGAGCGAACGAGTCGAGCTGCCCGGTCACGCGGTCGTCGAAACGAGCGCCGAGCGTGATGAGCAGATCGCTCTTCTGCAGTGCGGCGACCGCGGCGACCGTTCCGTGCATGCCGGGCATGCCGAGGTTCAGGTCGTGGCTGTCCGGGAAGACGCCCCGCGCCATCAGCGTCGTCACGACGGGGATGCCGGTGAGCTCCGCCAGCTCGAGGAGCTCGGGCGACGAGTTCGACTTGATGATGCCGCCGCCGCAGTACAGCACCGGCTTCTTCGCTGCCGCGATGAGCCGCGCGGCCTCACGCACCTGCTTGCCGTGCGGCTTCGTCACCGGGCGGTAGCCCGGCAGCTTCATCTCCGGCGGCCACGAGAAGGTGGTCTGCGCCTGCAGGACGTCCTTCGGGATGTCGACGAGCACCGCGCCCGGTCGTCCGGAGGACGCCAGGTAGAAGGCCTCGGCGATCATGCGCGGGATGTCGAGCGGGTCGGTGATGAGGAAGTTGTGCTTGGTGACGGGCATCGTGATGCCCGAGATGTCGGCTTCCTGGAAGGCGTCGGTACCGATCAGCGCGCGGCCGACCTGTCCGGTGATGGCGACGACCGGGACGGAGTCCATCTGCGCGTCGGCCAGCGGCGTCACCAGGTTGGTGGCGCCGGGACCGGACGTCGCGATGCACACGCCGACGCGGCCGGTGGCCTGCGCGTAGCCGGTGGCGGCGTGGCCGGCACCCTGCTCGTGTCGCACCAGCACGTGCCGGACCTTCGCCGAGTCGAGCAGCGGATCGTAGACGGGAAGTACGGCACCACCGGGAATGCCGAAGACGACGTCGACCTCGAGCTCCTCGAGTGCGCGGACGACGGACTTCGCTCCGGTCACGCGCTCGGGCGCGAGGGGACGACGCTGCGGCGTCGCGGACGGAGTGGGACGATCGGCGGCGGGCGGAGCCTTGCGTGGTGCCGGGCCGGGCCGGGCGGTGGGTGCGCTCACTGGTGCTTCCTTAGAACTTCATCCGGGCAAGAAAAAACCCTCGCCAGCAGATGCTGTACGAGGGTGGCGCGTCGTGGCTGAGCGTGAAGACGTTTCGGCTCAGGCGACGACGCGCCTGCCGATTACGAGGAACTCTTCACGCTTCACGCGTGTGACGTTAGGCGCGTGATGCGGTGCCAGTCAAACTTACCGAACTCGTTGTCCCATTATGTGGGATGGCGTTATGCAGTGCGAAGATGGAGGGGTGTCGTCTTCGCAGCAGTCCGAACCACCGGTGACAGTCTCCCATACCGAGAGCCCCACTTCCGACGCCTCCCCCGCGGCCCCCACGGTGTTCCGCATCCCGGCCCTGGCGCTGTCCGGCGTGGCGCTGTTCCTGTTCGGGGTCACGTTCCCCGTGGTCGGGGCGCCGGAGCTCTTCGGGTGGATGCTCGCGCTCCCGGTCCTGCTGGGGTACTGGATCATCCGCGTCCGGACCACCGTCACTCCGGAGCGGTTCGTCTCGCGCAGGGCGTTCCGTTCCACCACGGTGCCGTGGTCGTCCGTGACGGGACTGCTGTTCCCGAAGCTCGGGTGGGGCAAGGCGACCCTCGAGGACGGCTCGACCGTCCGGATGCCGGGCGTGACCGTCGACAAGCTCCCGCTTCTGTCCGCGGCGAGCGGCGGCGCGGTGCCGGATCCGTCGCCGGTCGAGGAGCCCGCTCAGGACGAACCGGTCGAGGCCGAGTCCGCCGTCGAGCAGGACGAGGCCGAACCGCGGGCCTGAACGACCACAACTCGGCCGGATCGACGGAATCCCGTCGATCCGGCCGAGTTGTGGACGGTGACGCACGGATCAGGCGAAGGGGTCGGCGCCGTTCAGGAAGATCCACAGCGCTGCAGCACCGCCGATGCCGATGGCCAACGCGAGGAACGACCCGATGAAGGGGCGGCGCGCCCATCCACGTCCGCCGTCCACGGCGATCCGTCCGGGGCCCGTGAGGATGATGGACGCCGACGCCAGCACCAGCAGCGTCTCGTACTCGACTCCTGTAGGGGCGAAGAACTGCAACCCCGGCTCGCCGACCTGACGTACGAGCCAGGCGTTGATCATCACGGCCAGGACTGCGGCACCCGCGAGAGGCGTGGCCAGGCCGAGGATCAGCAGCGCACCGCCGGCGACCTCGCCGACCGCACCGAGAATGGACAGCAGACGTGCCTGGTCGTAGCCGGACCCGGCGACGATCTCCTGGAAGCCCGAGAGCCCGGGACCGTCGAACCATCCCGTGAGCTTCTGCAGACCGTGCACCAGCACGATCGCGCCGACGCTCACGCGCAGGATCAGCAGTCCGAGATCGAGCGTGCCGCGACGCTCCGGGACCACCTCGGGCCGCACCTCGGCGGGGGTCGCGGTGCGATCGGTTCCGGCCACCGGGATCGCGCGCGTCGCGCTGTCGTCGTAGGCCGGTTCGGTGCGACTCGCCGTCGTCGTGTCACCGGGGTAGCCGGTGAGCTTCTCGGTGGGATGCGCGGTACGCGACCGCTCGGCGTCGAGTTCGTCGTCGGTGCGCGGGAGCTGTGCTCCGCTGCCCCCGCCTATCCGCTCGGTCGGCTGGTCGTAGGGACTCGCCGCCGGCTCGTAACCGGACGGGGAACGGCCTGTGTCATCGGACTTCTCACTCACGTGCATCAGCGTAGATGCGGCGGGCCCGTTCCCGGCGCAGGCGCGACCCGTACCGTGGGATCTCATGACAGTGGGTGGGACTCGGCGCGCGGCCCGGCGATCGTTCGTGCTCGGCGCGGCGGTGATGGCGATCGTCACGGCCTCCGCGGGATGCGCACGCTTCGACGACTCCGCCTCGACGGAGTTCTCCCCCGAACCCACGTTCGGCGCTGCCGACATCGAACCGGTGGAGCCGGGAGCGCCGGGTTCCAGCACGCCGCCCGCGCCGTCGCCGGCCACCGGCCCTTGCGTGGATCCGGATCCCAACGTGGTCGCGACCTGTCTCGACACCCTGTCCGGCCTCGTCGTCCTCCCCGGCGGGGCATCGGCCCTGGTCGGCGAGCGTCGCACCGGCACCATCTTCCAGGTGGCTCCGGGCCAGGCGCCCCGACCCGTCGTGACTGTCCCGGTCGACGGCGACGGCGACGGCGGACTGCTCGACATCACGCTGTCCCCCACCTACGACGAGGACCGCCTCCTCTACGCGTACATCACGACGGCGACCGACAACCGCGTGGTGCGCATCGCGGCGGGAGACGTCCCGAAGACCGTGCTCGCCGGCATCCCCCGCGGGACCACCAGCTCGGGTGCCCTCGATTTCTCGTCACCCGACGAACTCCGGGTGATCACCGGCGACGGGGGCGATCCCGCCGCTGCGGCGAACCCGGCGTCGCTCGCAGGCAAGGTTCTGGCCGTCACCGACCCGCGTGTCGACTCCACCTCGGCTCCCCGCGTCGTCATGAGCGGCATCGGCCGCGCCGGCGACGTCTGCATCGACGCCACGGGCAGCACCTGGGTGACCGATGCGACGGCCACCGAGGACCGGCTGTCCCGCATCACGCCCGAGGGTGCCGTCGTCAGTCCCGTGTGGACGTGGCCGGACAAGCCGGGCGTCGGCGGATGCGCAGCCGCACCCGGCTCGGTGGCCGTGTCGATGTCCGGTGCCCGTGCGCTGGCACTGGTTCCCGTGGACCCGGACACCAACGCGGTGACGACGCCGCCGACCCTCACCGCACAGGACCGGTACGGCCGCCTGCGTGGTGCGTCGCTCGGCGCTCAGGGCCAGGTGTGGGTGACCACCGTGAACAAGGACGGCGGCCAGCCGGTGCCGACGGACGACCGAGTGGTCATCGTGCCGGTGCCGGCCGGCGGCGGCGGGAGCGACTAGCGGGAAGGCCGGAGGTCGTTCTAGCTGCAGGCGGCGATGACGAGTTCCTTGACTCGCGCGGGGTCGGCCTGGCCCTTGGTCGCTTTCATGACGGCACCGACGATGGCACCGGCGGCCTGCACCTTGCCGCCGCGGATCTTCTCCGCGACGGAGGGGTTGGCCGCGAGCGCCTCGGACACGGCCGTCTCGAGCGCCGAATCGTCTTGCACGACAGCGAGTCCGCGTGCCTCGACGACGGCGTCGGGGTCACCCTCACCATCGAGGACACCGTCGACCACCTTGCGGGCGTTGGCGTTGGTGAGTGTGCGGTCGGCGACCAGCGCGGCGACGCGGGCCACCTGAACCGGGGTGATCGCCAGGTCCGCGAGGTCGACGCCGCGGGTGTTGGCCTGCTGCGACAGGTACGCCACCCACCAGCTGCGGGCGGCGTCAGGTGTTGCACCGGCGTCGACGGTCGCGGTGATGAGGCCGAGCGCATCGGCGTTGACGACGTCGCGCATGACGAGATCGGACCAGCCCCACTCCTTCTGGATGCGAGAGCGGGTGATCCACGGCGCCTCGGGAATGGTGGCGCGCAGTTCCTCGACCCAGGCGGCGTCCGGGGCGACCGGCTCGAGATCGGGCTCCGGGAAGTAGCGGTAGTCCTCCGCGGTCTCTTTCTTGCGACCGGGCGCAGTGCTGCCGTCGGCCTCCTGGAAGTGCCGCGTCTCCTGCACGATCTCGCCGCCCTCCGCGAGAACTGCTGCCTGACGGCGCATCTCGTAGCGGACGGCGACCTCGACGCTCTTGAGGGAGTTGACGTTCTTGGTCTCGGTCCGGGTGCCGAACTCGGTGGCGCCCTTCTCCATCAGCGAGACGTTGGCATCGCACCGGAGCGAGCCCTGGTCCATCCGCACGTCGGACACGCCGAGCTCGCGGATCAGTTCCCGCAGCGCGGTGACGTAGGCGCGGGCCACCTCGGGCGCGCGGTCGCCGGCGCCCTCGATGGTCTTGGTGACGATCTCGACGAGAGGCACACCGGCCCGGTTGTAGTCCAGCAGTGAGTGACTCGCTCCGTCGATGCGACCGGTGGCGCCGCCGACGTGCAACGACTTGCCGGTGTCCTCCTCCATGTGGGCGCGCTCGATGTCGACCCGCCACGTGGACCCGTCGTCGAGCACCACGTCGAGATAGCCCTCGGTGGCGATCGGCTCGTCGTACTGCGAGATCTGGTAGTTCTTCGGCTGGTCCGGGTAGAAGTAGTTCTTCCGCGCGAACCGACCCCACGGCGTGATCGAGCAGTTCAGCGCGAGGCCGATCCGGATGGCGGACTCGACGGCAGCCGCGTTGACCACCGGGAGCGCACCCGGCAGGCCGAGGCACACAGGGCACACCTGGGTGTTGGGCTCGGCACCGAACTCGGTGGGGCATCCACAGAACATCTTGGTGGCGGTACCGAGCTCGACGTGCACCTCCATGCCCAGCACGGGGTCGTACCGGGAGATCACCTCGTCGTAGTCCATCAGGCTCGTCGAGTGCGATGAGGTGGCAGCAGTCATGGTGCCTAGTTTACTGCGGACCGGTGGGCCGAACCCCCTCGGTGTCAGCCGAAGAAGGCGGCCGCGTCCAGGTAGCGACTCTCGGGAACCCGCTTGAGCTGGCGGACGGCCTCCTCGAGGTCCACCAGGCCGATCTCGGCGCCCTGGAGGGAGACCATCTTGCCTTTCTCCCCCGCGTGCACGGCGTCGACGGCGTTGACGCCGAAACGGGTGGCGAGGACGCGGTCGTAGGGAGTGGGCTTGCCGCCGCGCTGTACGTGGCCCAGCACCGTGGTGCGGACCTCCTTGTTGATGCGGCGTTCGATCTCGACGCCCAATTGCTGTGCGACACCGGTGAACCGGACGTGGCCGAACTCGTCGATTCCTCCGTCGCGGATCTCCATCGACCCCTCCTTGGGCGTCGCTCCCTCGGCGACGACGCAGATGAAGTGGGAGTCCCCGCGCTGGAACCGCTTCTTCACCAGATCGCACACCTCCTGGACGTCGAAGGGCTGCTCGGGGATCAGTGTCATGTGGGCGCCGGACGCGAGGCCGGAGTGCAGCGCGATCCAGCCGGCGTGCCGCCCCATCACCTCGACGAGCATGACGCGCTGGTGGGACTCGGCGGTGCTGTGCAGCCGATCGATCGCGTCGGTGGCGATGGTGAGTGCCGTGTCGAAACCGAACGTGACGTCGGTGCAGTCGATGTCGTTGTCGATGGTCTTGGGAACCCCGATGACGGGCACGCCCTCCTGCGACAGCCAGTGTCCGGCGGTCAACGTGCCCTCGCCGCCGATGGGGATGAGCACGTCGATGCCGTTGTCGTCCATCGTCTGCTTGATCTGGTCGAGCCCCGCCCGCAGCTTCTCGGGATTGACGCGTGCGGTCCCCAGGATGGTGCCGCCCTTGGTGAGCAGTCGATCGTTGCGATCGTCGTTGCGCAGTTGGATACGACGGTCCTCGAGCAGGCCGCGCCAGCCGTCGAGGAATCCGACCACCGACGACCCGTAGCGGGCGTCCGCCGTGCGTACGACGGCCCTGATGACCGCGTTGAGTCCCGGGCAGTCGCCGCCGCCGGTCAGTACTCCGATACGCATGGGTCGGTGCCTCTCGTTCGCGGGTGTCGACGCGGGGTCGCCGCGCACGATGCTCGTCACCATCTTGCTACCTCCGGCGCGCGGAGGCACGGTCGGATCAGATCGCGGACGGCTGGGGAAACTCTCCCCGTGCGGCTTCGTACGCCGCACCGACCCGGTAGAGGCGATCGTCCGCCATCGCCGGAGCCATGATCTGCAGCCCGACCGGGAGACCGTCCGCGAGACCGGACGGCACCGACATGGCCGGGTGACCGGCCAGGTTGGTCGGCAGGGTGCAGAGGTCGTACAGGTACATGGCGATGGGGTCGTCGACCTTCTCGCCCAGCGCGAACGCCGTCGACGGGGTGGTGGGCGACACCAGGACGTCCACCTTCTCGTAGGCACGATCGAAGTCCCGGGCGATGAGCGTCCGGATCTTCAGAGCCTGGCCGTAGTACGCGTCGTAGTAGCCTGCGGACAGCGCGTACGTCCCGATCATGATGCGGCGCTTGACCTCCGGGCCGAACCCGGCGGCACGCGACATCGCCATGACCTGATCGGCACTGTGCGTTCCGTCGTCACCGACCCGCAGTCCGTAGCGCATCGCGTCGAAGCGGGCGAGGTTGGACGACACCTCCGACGGGAGGATGAGGTAGTACGCGGCGAGGGCGTGATCGAAGTTGGGGCACGACACCTCCACCACCTCGGCGCCCAGCGAGGTGAGCACCTCGACGGCGGCGTCGAAGGAGGAGATGACCCCCGGCTGATAGGCGTCCGAGTGCAGTTCCTTGACGACGCCGACGCGCACGCCCGTCAGATCTCCACCCGCGCCGCGGCGCGCCGCCGCGACGACGTCCGGCACCGCCGCGTCGACCGACGTCGAGTCGCGGGGGTCGTGTCCGGCGATGACCTGGTGCAGCAACGCGGTGTCGAGCACCGTCCGCCCGCAGGGACCGCCCTGATCCAGGGAAGAGGCGCAGGCGATGAGCCCGTACCGGGAGACGCCGCCGTACGTCGGCTTGCACCCGACAGTTCCGGTGACGGCGGCCGGTTGCCGGATCGAGCCACCGGTGTCGGTACCGATGGCCAACGGTGCCTGGAACGAGGCGAGCGCCGCGGCCGAACCGCCGCCCGATCCACCCGGCACCCGAGTGGTGTCCCACGGGTTCAGGGTGGGTCCGTACGCGCTGTTCTCGGTGGACGACCCCATCGCGAACTCGTCCATGTTGGTCTTGCCCAGCAACGGGATTCCCGCGGCACGCAGCCTCGCGGTGACCGTGGCGTCGTACGGCGAGACCCATCCCTCGAGGATCTTCGAGCCGGCGGTGGTGGGCATGTCCGTGGTGGTGAACACGTCCTTCAGCGCCAACGGGACGCCGGCCAACTCCGACGCGGGCGTCTCACCCGCGTCCAACGCGTCGTCGACGCGCTGGGCGGCGGCGATCGCCTCGTCCCCCGCGACGTGCAGGAAGGCGTGCAGCGTTCCGTCGACCTCGGCGATGCGATCGAGGTGGGCGCGAGTGACCTCCACGGCGGAGACCTCGCGGGTGCGGATCTTCGCGGCCAGGTCGGACGCGGTGGACCGGATCAGATCGGTCTGCTCGGCGGCGGTCATCACTCTTCTCCCAGGATGCGCGGCACCGCGAAGCGGCTCTGTTCGGACGCGGGCGCCTCGGCGAGGGCACTGTCCGGGCCGAGACCCGGGACGATGACGTCAGGCCGGGTGACGTTGGTCACAGCGAGCGGACTCGCTGTGGCGTCGACGTCCGAGACGTCGACCTCCGACACCGCCTTCACGTGGCCCAGAATGGCGTCGAGCTGACCGGCGAACGCATCGAGTTCGTGCTCCTCGAGCGCGAGCCGGGACAGTCGTGCGAGGTGGGCGACCTCGTCGCGGGATATGGCAGACACGTCCGTCAGGCCCCCTTCGATTCGTAACGCATGCCGAGCAGCCTAGTTCGTGGCGACCACCCCACCGTCACGGCCTCGCGTCGCGGCGAGGGACGGCGAGCCCGGCCGTCCTCCACCTTCCCGTGGGCCGCGTGCGACTCGATGGAGACGGCGTCGAGTGCGAGGATGTCGGCGTGTCGTATCTCCTGCGGGTCCAGTTGCCCGACCGTCCGGGCAGTCTCGGGTCGCTCGCCGTCGCCCTGGGTTCGGTGGGGGCCGACATCCTGTCGCTCGACGTCATCGAACGCGGAGCCGGATTCGCGGTGGACGATCTGGTGGTGGACGTCGCGCCGGGCGCCCTCCCCGACACACTCATCACCGCGGCCGAGAAGCTCACCGACGTCCGCGTGGACTCCATCCGTCCCTACGCCGGCATCCTGGACACACACCGCGAGCTCGAGCTCATCGATCAGGTGGCCACGGCGCACGACGACCGTCTGCAGGTGCTCGTGGACGGTGCGCCGCGGGTGCTGCGCGTCGGATGGAGCACCGTGGTGGGCATGTCGGATCACGGTCCGGCCGTCATCGTCGGCAGCTCCGGGGCGCCCGAGTCGCGGGCCGACGACATGCCGTGGATGCCCCTCGAGAAGCCGGCAGTCCTCGACCCGACCGGAGCATGGGTTCCGCAGTCGTGGAAGGACATGGACACCACACTGGCCGCGGCGCCACTCGGATCGTCGGGCACCGTGCTGGTGCTCGGACGACCCGGCGGACCGGACTTCCGACCGTCAGAGATCGCCCGGCTCGGCTACCTGGCCGGCATCGTCGCCACCGTCCTCGGCTGAGTCCGCCCCGGCGACCAGCGCGCGGGCCGCGTCGGGCCCCTCGCCGAGCAGCGTGCGGAACCCGTCCTCGTCGAGCACCGGAACACCGAGTTCGAGCGCCTTGTCGTGCTTGGATCCGGGCGCGTCGCCGACGACCACGAACGCCGTCTTCTTCGACACCGACGAGGCCGCCTTGCCGCCGCGGGCCAGGATCGCCTCCTTCGCGTCGTCACGCGTGAACGTGGCGAGCGATCCGGTGACGACGATCGACAGACCGTCGAGCGTGCGCTCGATACTCTCGTCGCGTTCGTCCTCCATGCGCACGCCCGCCGCCGACCACTTCTCCACGATGGCGCGGTGCCAGTCGACGTCGAACCACTCGACGACTGCGCGGGCGATGGTGGGGCCCACCCCGTCGGCGGCGGCCAGTTCCTCTTCCGTCGCCGCCCGGATGGCCTCGAGCGACCCGAAGCGGGCGGCGAGGGCGCGGGCGGCGATCGGCCCGACATGGCGGATCGACAATCCGACGAGCACCCGCCACAGCGGCTGATCCTTGGCTCGCCCCAGGTTGTCCAGCAATCGCCGACCGTTCGCGGACAGCGCTCCCGCCTTGGTTCGGAAGAGATCCGTCCGGGTGAGCTGGTCCTCGGTGAGATCGAACAGATCGCCCTCGTCCTCGATCACCTGTGCGGACAGCAGCGCCGTCGCGGCCTCGTACCCCAACACCTCGATGTCGAATGCACCACGGCCCGCGACGTGAAAGACCCGCTCCCGCAACTGTGCCGGGCACGAGCGCGAGTTGGGACAGCGGATGTCGGCGTCGCCCTCCTTGGCCGGTGCGAGCTCGGTTCCGCACTCGGGGCAGTGCGTCGGCATGACGAATTCCCGCTCGTCCCCGGTGCGCGCGTCGACCACCGGACCGAGCACCTCCGGGATCACCTCGCCCGCCTTGCGGATGACCACGGTGTCTCCGATCAGCACGCCCTTGCGCACGACCTCGGACGCGTTGTGCAACGTCGCGAGGGACACCGTCGACCCCGCCACGAGCACCGGCTCCATGAACGCGAACGGCGTCACTCGCCCGGTGCGACCGACATTGACCCGGATGTCGAGCAACGTCGTGGTGGCCTCCTCCGGCGGATACTTGAAGGCGATGGCCCAGCGGGGTGCGCGTGACGTGGATCCGAGTCGGCGGTGCAACGCCATCTCGTCGACCTTCACCACGAGGCCGTCGATCTCGTGCTCGACCGAGTGCCGGTTCTCGCCCCAGTACTCCATGCGTTCGACCACCGCGTCGACGCCCTGCACCAGTGCGGTGTGAGTCGAGACCGGCAGACCCCAGGCGGCGAGCGCGTCGTACGCGACGGACTGGGCGGCGGGGGCGAAGCCCTCCATCCGGCCGAACCCGTGACAGATCATGCCGAGCCGCCGCCGCGAGGTGACCGCGGGGTTCTTCTGCCGCAGCGACCCCGCGGCGGAGTTGCGCGGGTTGGCGAACGGCGGCTTGCCCTGCTCGACGAGAGAGGCGTTGAGCGCCTGGAAGTCCTCGAGTCGGAAGAACACCTCGCCCCGCACCTCGAGCAGCGTCGGGACCGGGAACTCGTCCGACGGGGTGAGCACCTCGGGGATGTCGTCGATGGTGCGCGCGTTGAGCGTCACGTCCTCCCCGGTGCGTCCGTCACCGCGGGTGGCGGCGCGCACCAGTCGGCCGTTCTCGTACACCAGATTGAGCGCGACACCGTCGATCTTGACCTCGCAGAGGTAGTGCAGGTTCTCCCCCGCCTCCACCTCGACCCTGCGAGCCCAGGCACGCAGCTCGTCCGCGTCGAACACGTTGTCCAGGGACAACATTCGCTCGAGGTGGTCGACAGCCGTGAAATCCGTCTCGAAGCCGCCACCGACGAGCTGCGTCGGCGAGTCGGGCGTCCGGAGATCCGGATGCTCCTCCTCCATCGCCTGCAGGCGCTTCAGCAACTCGTCGAACTGCCCGTCCGAGATGATCGGCGCGTCCCGCACGTAGTACCGGAACTGGTGACCGCGGACCTCCTCGGCCAGCGCGTCCCACTCCTGCTTCTGCTCGGGTGAGGCCGGGACCAGGTCCGGCGGTGTCTCGATCTCGTCCACGATCGCAGACTATCGGAGCGCTCCGACACCGTTCCCGGTGACGAAGGCCGGTGTCACAGCGCGTCGGGATCCTCGGTGAAAGCAGCGCGGACGTCGCGCAGCACCGTCAGAGCGTGCCGGGCCCACGGCAGGCTCGCGCCGGACAACCCACACGTGGGTGAGACGGCGACGCGCTCGGCGAGGTACCGCCTCGGGAAGCCCAACCGATCCATCAGTTCCACTGCGGGCGCCGCACTCTCGCGCCACGCCGGGTACCTCTCCGGGTCGGTTCCCGGCAGCACCCCCAGGACGGCGACCCCGCCGCTCTCCAGGTACTCGCCGACCGCGTCGTACCGCGACGTGGACAGCAGGGACAGATCGAACGAGACGCCGTGCACCCCGCTGCGTCCGAAGACCTCGAACGGGACGTCGGCGGAGCACGTGTGCACGATCACGGGTCGGTTCACCCGCTGCACCACCGAGCCCAGCAGGTCGGCCACCTCCGGCGCCGGCACCGCGGCGATCTGCTCGAGGCTCGTCACGCCCTGCAGGCGACCGGCGAGCACGGCCGCGATGCGAGGTTCGTCGAACTGGACGACCACCTCGGCGCCGAGCCGCCTCGCGACCTCGTCGGCGTGCGCGGCCACTCCCTCGGCCAACGACCCGGCGATGTCGCGCACCGCACCGCGGTCGGTCAAGGCGCGGTGACCGAAGGCCAGCTCGATGTCCGCGGCCATCGTCAGCGGGCCCGCGGCCTGCACCTTGACGGCGCGGCCGGATCCGCGCAGCCCGGCCAGTTCCCACTGCTCCTCGAGAACGTCGAGGTCCTCCGTCAGGAAGTCGCGGGCCCGGCGGCTCGTCGTACTCGGCCGTCGGCTCACGCGGTATCCGCTGGTGGCCGCATCGATCTCGATGTCGACCAGCAGCACGCCGGTGCGCCCGATCATGTCGGCGCCGAGACCTCGCGCCGGGAGTTCCACGACGTGCGGCAGGTCGGGGAGCTCGCCGATCACCGTCGTGACGGCGTTCGCGATGTCCGTTCCCGGCCACGAGCCGACGCCCGTCGCCACGCCTGCCAGAGCGGCAGCAGGATCCGTCACGGGCGAGCGGACGCGGTGAGTGGCGACTCGGCGGAGGTTCCCGCGATGGTGCCGCTGCCGACCACGATGTCGCCTGCCGGGTCGGGGCGGTACAGCACGGCTGCCTGACCACGTGCGACTCCGGTGAGCGGGGACCGCAGACCGATGCGCAGGGTGTCGCCGTCGACACGAGCGACGGCGTCCGCGAGTCCGCCGTGTGCCCGGACCTGGACGACGCAGTCCACGTCGCCCTCGGGCGCCGTGCCGGACGTCCAGACGGGTGTGCTCGCATCGATGCCGTACACGTCGAGGCGGCTCGCCGAGCCGACCCGAACGGTCCCGGTCTCGGGCTCGATGGAGGTGACGTACCGCGGCTTGCCGTCGGCGGCCGGTCCCTCGACGCCCAGGCCCTTGCGCTGGCCGACGGTGAACCCGTGCACACCGTCGTGCTCGGCGAGCACCGCGCCGGAGTCCGCGTCGACCACCGATCCGGGGCGCACGCCGATACGGGCGCCGAGGAACGCCCGGGTGTCGCCGGACGGGATGAAGCAGATGTCGTGACTGTCGGGCTTGTCCGCGACGGCGAGACCGCGGCGGGCGGCCTCGTCACGCACCTCCGCCTTCGGGGTGTCCCCGATCGGGAACAGGGCACGGGACAGCTGGCGCGCGGTGAGGACGCCCAGCACGTACGACTGGTCCTTGTCGGCATCGACCGCACGACGCAGCACGCCGTCCTCGAGCCGGGCGTAGTGGCCGGTGGCGACCGCGTCGAAACCGAGCGCCTCGGCCCGATCGGCGAGCGCCGCGAACTTGATCTTCTCGTTGCAGCGCAGGCACGGGTTCGGGGTCTCGCCTGCGGCGTAGGACGCGACGAAGTCGTCGATCACGTCCTCCTTGAACCGATCCGCGAAATCCCAGACGTAGAACGGGATCCCGAGCACGTCCGCGGCGCGGCGCGCGTCCCCGGCGTCCTCCTTGGAGCAGCACCCGCGCGACCCGGTGCGCAGAGCGCCGGGAGCGGTGGACAGCGCCAGGTGCACCCCGACCACCTCGTGGCCGGCATCGACGGCACGCGCCGCCGCCACGGCGGAATCGACGCCGCCGCTCATCGCTGCCAGAACTCTCATGTCACCACTCTTCTCGTCTCGACGTTCTCGTCATCTCGAACTGGACGCCATGCCGGCGGCCCGCGCACGTTCGACGACGCGCGGCAGGACCTCGAGCAGTGCGTCGACATCGGCGTCGGTGCTGGTGTGGCCCAAGGAGAACCGCAGTGATCCGCGGGCATCGGCCGCATCGACGCCCATCGCCAGCAGCACATGACTCGCCCGCGCGACACCCGCCGTGCACGCGGATCCCGTCGAACACTCGACACCGGAGGCGTCGAGCAACATCAACAGTGAATCGCCCTCGCATCCGGGGAACGTGACGTGCACGTTGCCGGGAAGTCTGTCCGCGCCGCGGGCACCGTTGACCGACGCGCCGGGCACCGCGTCGAGGACACCCTCGATGACACGCTCGCGCAACGCCACGAGCCGCGCCTCGGTGTCGGCCCGTCCGGCGACGGCGACGTCGAGGGCGGCCGCCATGCCCACGGCACCTGCCGTGTCGGGCGTCCCGGACCGGACGTCGCGTTCCTGACCGCCTCCGTGCAGCAGTGATTCGCAGGGCACCGAGCGTCCGAGCAGCAGCGCGCCGACGCCCTGGGGTCCGCCGAACTTGTGTGCCGCGATGGACAGCGCGGAGAGACCACTGGACGCGAAGTCGAGCTCACGGACACCGGCCACCTGGACCGCGTCGCTGTGCATGGGCACGTCGAACTCGGCCGCGATGGCAGCGAGTTCGCGGATCGCCATGATGGTGCCCACCTCGTTGTTCGCCCACATGATCGACACGACGGCGACCTCGTCGGCGTGCAGCTCGAGTTCTCGGCGCAGCGTCGACGGGAGGACGCGGCCGTCGGCCTCGACCGGCAACCAGGACACCGCGGCGCCCTCGTGACGTTCCAGCCACTCCACGGCATCGAGCACGGCGTGATGCTCGACCGAGCTGGTGATCACGCGGACGCGACGAGGATCACGCGCTCGGCGTGCCCAGAAGATGCCCTTGACCGCCAGATTGTCGCTCTCGGTGCCGCCGGAGGTGAAGATGACCTCGGACGGACGAGCGCCCAGCGCCGCGGCGATGGACTCCCGCGACTCCTCGATGCGGCGGCGGGCCGTGCGCCCCGATCCGTGCAGGGACGACGCGTTTCCCACGGTCCGATGGATCTCCGTCATCGCCTCGATCGCCGCGGGGACCATCGGAGTGGTCGCGGCATGATCGAGGTACACCGGCGTTCCGGGCACACGTGGGGGCTGTGGCATGACGTGGTCCAGGATAACCGGTCGCGGACCCCGCCTCTCCCCCGCGCGAGCACGCCCGAACTGCCGTGCGTCAGTTCGCCCGCACGACGGTTCCGGCGTACTCACCGGGGCGGACCGGCTGGGCGAGCCGATCCCGGCGCGGCAGTCGCGTGCGGGTGACGCGCAGGGGCGGAACTGCCGTCTCGTCCTGGTGTCGGCGCACGGCCAACTCCGCGCTGCGCGCCAGCAGTCGACGATCGTCGATGGGCGCGATGTCCTCGCACACCCGCACGGCGGCACGGACGCCCTTGAGCCGCAGAATCCTCGACATCGACTCGCCGATGGTCTCGTCGCCCACGAAGGCGGTGGCCGTCGTCGGACGGTGGTCGACGTCGCGGTAGGTGACCGCGATCGGCCGCACCACCGCACCGGCGTCGATGGCCGCCTGGAACAGGGCGGGACGGAACGATCCGTAGGCGGTTCCGCACCAGGTGGTGCCCTCGGGGAAGACGACCACCGTGGCTCCCGATCGCAAGGCCTCGGTCACCTCGTCGACGGTGCCGGGCAGGGAGCGGAGTCGCTCACGGGCGATGGGGACGACCCGCACGATGCGTGCGAGCAGACCCAGGACGGGCCAGTCCACGAGGTCCGCGCGGGCGACGAAGCGGCACGGGAAACAGGCTGCCAGCACCAGGACGTCCGTCCAGGACACGTGATTGGCGACGACGAGCGTTCCGACGCCGGTGGGCTCGGCCGTGCGGTCGCCGACCAGAGTCACCCGGACACCGAGCGCGCCTAGGAGTCCCCTGGCTCCGGCACGTGCGGTGGCGCGTCGACCGCCCGCCGGCAACACCCGGCCCGCCAGCAGGAGCGGGACCACGGCGAGCAGCACCGCCACCAGGACGCAGCGCACCACCACGCGTGCGGTGCCCACGGTCGCCGAGACCGCCGGATGGCACCCCGTCCCGCACGGGCTGGCGGGCATCCAGGCGTGTGTCGTCACGCGTGCGACTCCGCGGTCGCCGCGGCCGAGCGGAGCCGGTCGAGATAGCGGACGTTGGCGTCCTTCATGTGCAGGAGGGTGACGAAGTCCGCGACGCCGAAATCGGGATCGTGGGCCGGCTCCCCGCAGATCGAGGCGCCCATGCGCAGATAGCCGCGCATCAGGGCCGGCACCGAGGTGCGGGCGGGCGCCGTCATGTCGGCGAGGGCGACACCGTCGACGCGCACGGGGGTCCGGGGATACGCGCGGACCTCGGAGCGGTGCCGCTTCTCGACGAGGTCGTACACGCCCTTGACGTGCGCGCCGTCCGGCTCCCCGTCGCCGAGTGCCATGGGGACCGACACACAGCCCATCACCCGGTCGTAGCCACCGAGGTCGATGTACCGGAGGATCCCGGACCACATCAGCGCCAGCACCGAGCCGGATCGATGGCCCTCCAGGACGCATGCACGACCCATCTCGACCGTCCGCAACTCGTGTGCACGCAGTTCGCTGATGTCGAACTCCGTCGCCGTGTAGTACCCGCCGGCGCGCTCCGCACCGTCCGGGGTGAGCATGCGGTAGCAGCCGACACGATCGCCGGTGCGGTTGTCGACGACGAGCAGGTGATCGCAGTGGTCGTCGAAGCGGTCGGCGTCGAGGCCGCCGTCGAAGGCGGTCGACTCGTACCCCGCTTCCGAGCCGAACACGGTGGCGCGCAACCGCTGCGCCGCGAGCACGTGTTCCGGGGTGGATCCGAGAACGAGTGAGTGGTGCTTGTCGGAGACGAGCACGTGCTCGTCGGCCGAGGACGGGGTGATGACGGTCGGTGCCGAGTCGCACACATCTGATGTCATGGCACATAGATCTATCGAGCCCACTCGACGGCACTCACAACACGACGTGACCGGAAGGTGCACGAACGACGAAAGCCCCGCTACCGACGAACGGTAGCGGGGCTCTCGGGTACTGCTGAGGGGATCAGCCCTTGCGCTTCTTCACTGCCTCGGCGAGCTGAGGCGTGACGTCGAAGAGGTCGCCCACGACGCCGAAGTCCGCGATCTCGAAGATCGGTGCTTCCTCGTCCTTGTTGACGGCGACGATCGTCTTGGACGTCTGCATGCCGGCGCGGTGCTGGATCGCACCGGAGATGCCGAGCGCGACGTACAGCTGGGGCGAGACGGTCTTGCCCGTCTGACCCACCTGGAACTGGCCCGGGTAGTAGCCCGAGTCGACGGCTGCACGCGACGCGCCGACGGCCGCACCGAGCGAGTCGGCCAGGTCCTCGACGACGGAGAACTTGTCCGCGCTGCCGACACCGCGACCACCGGAGACGACGACCGACGCCTCGGTGAGCTCGGGGCGGTCGCCGCCGGCGACGGGCTCACGCGAGGTGACCTTGACGACGGCCTCCTCCTGCGCGGGAACCTCGACGTCGACACGCTCACCGGCACCGGCCTGCGGCTCGGCGTCGATGGCACCCGGGCGGAGCGAGATGACCGGGACGTCGCCGTTGGTCTTCGCCTCGACGGTGAACGCGCCACCGAAGATGGAGTACGTGGCGGACTTGTCGGCGTTGATCGCCACGACGTCCTGGTGCAGTCCGGCACCGAGGCGAGCGGCGAGACGACCCGCCACCTCCTTGCCCTCGATGCCACCGGACGTGAGGATCGCGGCGGGCGAGACCGACTCGGCCAGGGACGACAGCACGTCGACCTTCGGCGTGACGAGGAAGCCGTCGACGTCGGCGGACTCCGCGACATAGATCTTCGCGGCGCCGGCCTCGGTGAGTGCGGCGGCGATCGCGTCGGTGGTGCCCGGCGCTCCCGTGACCACCGCGGACGGCTCACCCAGAACGCGGGCGGCCGTGATGAGCTCGCTGGTGACCTTCTTCAGTGCCCCGTCTGCGTGCTCGACGAGTACGAGTACCTCTGCCATGGTGTTTCTCCTGTACTGCAGTGAGACGAATGTGTGCTGGTGACGGGGATCTAGATGATCTTTTGCGCGACGAGGTACTCGGCGACCTTGGTTCCGCCGTCGCCCTCGTCGTTCACGCGCTCACCAGCGGTCTTCGGCGGCTTCGGGGTCACCGTGGTGACGGTGGTGCCCGCGTTCGCGACGCCCACGGTCTCCGGATCGACGCCGATGTCGGCGAGGGTGAGGACCTGCACCGTCTTCTTCTTGGCGGCCATGATGCCCTTGAAGGACGGGAAGCGCGGCTCGTTGATCTTCTCGGTGACGCTGACGATCGCGGGGAGATCCGCCTCGAGGCCGAAGATGCCCTCGTCGGTCTCGCGCTCGCCGCTGACCTTGCCGTCGGCGACGACCAGCTTGCGCATCTGGGTCAGCTGCGGGATGCCGAGGTACTCGGCGATGATGGCGGGGACCGCGCCGATGCGGCCGTCGGTCGCCTCGTTGCCGGCGATGACCAGATCTGCGGCCTCACCGTTCTCGAACTCCACCTGGCCGAGTGCGGCAGCGAGAGCCCACGCGGTCTGGATGGCGTCGGAACCGTGCATGGCCGGATCGTTGACGTGCACAGCACTGTCCGCGCCCATGGAGAGGGCCTTGCGGATGGCCTCGGTCGCGCGGTCGGGTCCTGCCGAGAGAACCTTGACCTCGCCGCCGTCGCGCTCCTTGATCAGGAGTGCCTCCTCCACGGCGCGCTCGTTGATCTCGTCGAGCACGGCATCGGCCGCGTCGCGGTCGAGCGTGTAGTCGCCGTCCGAGAGCTTGCGCTCGGACCACGTGTCGGGAACCTGCTTGATCAGTACGACGATGTTCGTCATGGGTCTTCGTCGACCTCCTGTGTCCTGTCTCGGTGAATCAGGTCTTGATCTCGTAGCGCGGGGCCCGAAACGTATTCGGAGTTCACGCTGCGCGCGGTGGGCCGAAGCCCCGGAACCGACGTGTCACGGACGTTACCCCATTCGTGGTTACTGATGGGTAACTTACTCCTGTCGGGCCGAGAAATCACCCCCCGGGGCCCCTCGGACCGCCGACCGGCGTCGCTCGACCGGGCAGGTGGGAACTACTGTCGCCCGGATGAACGACGCCGCGACCGACACGACCGTGTCGACCGAGACACCCCTCCCGCTCACCGGCGAGCGCACCGTGCCCGGCATCGCCGAGGAGAACTACTGGTTCCGTCGGCACGAGGTCGTGTACCGCCGTCTCGCACCGGCCTGCGCCGACCGAGTGGTGCTCGAGGCGGGCTCCGGCGAGGGCTACGGCGCGGACATGATCGCGCGGACGGCAACACGGGTGATCGGTCTCGACTACGACCGCAGCGCCGCCGAACACGTCGCTCGCCGGTACCCGTCGGTCGCCATGACCCGAGGCAACCTCGCGATGCTGCCGCTGCGCGGCGAGAGCGTCGACGTCGTCGTCAACTTCCAGGTGATCGAACATCTGTGGGACCAGGCCGAGTTCCTGCGGGAGTGCCTCCGGGTTCTGGTTCCCGGCGGCGTCCTCCTCGTCAGCACTCCCAACCGCATCACGTTCTCCCCCGGCCGGGACACCCCGCTGAACCCCTTCCACACCCGCGAGCTCGCAGCCGCGGAACTACGGGAATTGCTGTCCGACACGGGATTCGAGATCGACTCGATGACCGGCGTGCATCACGGCGAGCGACTGCGCGCACTCGACGCGACCCACGGCGGATCGTTCATCGACGCGCAGATCGACCGCGCACTCGCCGGTGAGCCGTGGCCCGCGACCCTCGTCTCCGACGTCGCCGGCATCACCGTCGACGACTTCGACATCCACGCCGAGGCGATCGACGAGAGCCTGGATCTCGTCGCGGTGGCCCGGAAACCGTCCAGCACGTGACGAGCGCGACCTCGGCCGACGAACCGGGCATGTTCGCGCTCGTCCTGCACTCCCATCTCCCGTGGCTCGCCCACCAGGGGCGGTGGCCCGTCGGGGAGGAGTGGCTCTACCAGTCGTGGGCAGATTCGTACCTGCCCGTGGTCCGCGAACTGCGGACCCTGGCCGACGAGGGCCGCACCGATCTGCTGACCCTGGGCGTCACCCCGGTACTCGCCGCCCAACTGGACGATCCGTACAGCCTCGACGGGATGCATCACTGGCTCGGCAACTGGCAGCTCCGCGCCGCCGAAGCCGCCGGGTCCCGTGACCCGGACCGCCGCGCGCTCGGTCACCGCGAACACCGGCGATCGGCTGCCGCTCTGCACGAGTTCGAGACCCGCTGGCGCCACGGCGGCGCCCCCCGACTGCGCGAACTGGCCGACTCCGGCGCCGTCGAACTGCTCGGTGGGCCGTCGATGCACCCGTTCCAACCTCTGCTCGACCCACGACTACGGACGTTCGCGCTCCGCGAGGGACGCGCCGACGCCGTACGCCGGTGGGGCCGCGGCACCGAGGGCATCTGGGCACCCGAGTGCGCCTTCACCGCAGGGATGGAACTCGACTACGCCGCCGCGGGCGTCGGACACTTCATGGTCGACGGCCCGGCTCTGCACGGAGACACGACGTGCGGCCGTCCGGTCGGCGACACCCACGTCGTCGCGTTCGGTCGCGATCTCCCGGTCAGCTATCGCGTGTGGTCACCGAAGTCCGGTTATCCCGGTTATTCCGCGTACCGCGACTTCCACACCTACGACCACGACACCGGGCTGAAGCCGTCCCGGGTCACCGGCAGAAGCGTCGCGGGCCCGGACAAGGCACCGTACGAACCGGAGCGCGCCGCAGCAGCCGTCCGCTCGCACGTCGAGGACTTCGTCGACGTGGTTCGCCGCCGGCTGCGCTCCGAACACGCGCGCACCGGGTCCCCGGCACTGGTGGTCGCCGCCTTCGACACCGAGCTCTTCGGACACTGGTGGCACGAGGGTCCGGCATGGTTGGCCGGCATCCTGCGTGCGCTCCCCGAGGCCGGCATCCGCGTCGGGACACTCGCGGGCGCGAAGCGAGACGGCTACGTCGGTGACCCCGTCGACCTCCCTGACACCTCCTGGGGCAGCGGGAAGGACTGGCGGGTGTGGGCGGGCGATCCCGTCCGCGACCTGGTCGATCTCAACGCCGAGGTCACCGCCACCGCGCTCGACGCCGTCGACGCGGCACCCCCCGGCGGTCTGCGAGACCGTGTCGCGGACCAGCTCCTGCGCGAGACGATGCTCACCGTCTCGAGCGACTGGGCCTTCATGGTGAGCAAGGACTCGGCCGCGCAGTACGCCCGCGACCGCGCCCACAAGCACGCTCACGCGGTGCGCGAGATCGCCGACGCCCGCGTGCACGGGCATCACGCACGAGCCGCCGACCTTGCATCCGGGTGGAACCAGGCGGACGATCTGTTCCCGGACCTCGATGCGCGGCGTCTGCAACCGACGGGTCGGGAGGTGCGGGCGTGAAGGTCCTGATGATCTCGTGGGAGTACCCGCCCGTGGTGGTCGGCGGCCTCGGTCGCCACGTCCACCATCTCGCGGTGGAACTGGCCGCGGCCGGACACGAGGTGGTGGTCCTCTCCCGCCGCCCCACGGGTTCCGACGCGGCGACCCACCCCACCGTGAGCTCGGTAGCCGAGGGCGTGCTCGTCGTCGCCGTGGCCGAGGATCCGGCGCACTTCACCTTCGGAGTGGACATGCTGGAGTGGACGCTCGCGATGGGTCACGCGATGGTGCGCGCCGGCCTCGCACTCTCCAAGCCCGGCATCGGCGAGGGGTGGGTTCCCGACGTCGTCCATGCCCACGACTGGCTGGTGGCGCACCCGGCGATCGCGCTCGCCGAGTACTACGACGTCCCGCTGGTCTCGACGATCCACGCGACGGAGGCCGGACGCCACAGCGGATGGGTCTCCGGCCGCGTGAACCGCCAGGTGCACTCCGTGGAATGGTGGCTGGCGCACGAATCCGATTCCGTCATCACGTGTTCCGCGGGAATGGAGGACGAGGTGGTCCGCCTCTTCGGTCCGCTTCCGTCCCCGGTCCACGTGATACGCAACGGCATCGACACCCGGACCTGGACGTACCGTCCTCGCGCGGCGCGCACCGGCGCCCCGTCCCTGCTCTTCGTGGGTCGGTTGGAGTACGAGAAGGGGGTGCAGGATCTGATAGCGGCACTCCCCCGTGTCCGACGGACGCACCCCGGCACCACGCTCACCGTCGTCGGCGACGGGACCCAGCTCGACCACCTCGTCGATCTGGCGCGTGTGCACCGGGTGCGCCGGGCGGTGACGTTCGTCGGATCCCTCGGCCACGACGGCGTTCTCGGGCATCTGCACCGGGCGGACGCGCTGGTGCTGCCGAGTCGATACGAGCCCTTCGGCATCATCGCCCTCGAGGGCGCCGCGGCCGGCACACCGCTCGTCGCCTCCACCGCGGGCGGCCTGGGCGAAGCCGTCGTCGACGGCGTCACCGGGATGTCCTTCGTTCCCGGCGATGTCGGCTCCTTGGCGACGGCGGTGCGGCGCACACTCGACGACCCCGCTGCGGCACGTACCCGGAGTGACGCGGCACGTGCGCGACTCACGTCCGACTTCGACTGGCACTCCGTGGCCCGCGAGACCGCCACGGTCTACTCCACCGCGAAGCGCCGGGTGCGCTTTCCGCTGGGCAGGCCCACGATCAGCGAACGTCCACTGCCCGAACGGGACTGAGTCACTCGCTCCCGAGCGACTTCTTGCGGGCGATGTCCTCCAGTGCGGCGACGTACGCCGCGCGGTCCTCCGCGCCGGCCTCCCAGTCGGTGCGACGGTTCCGGACCACTCGTGCGGGTGCGCCGACCGCGATCCCGTAGTCGGGCACGTGACCCTTGACCACCGCGTGCGCGCCCAGGACGCAGCCGCGACCGACGACGGTCTCCCGCAGCACGGTCACCTTCGCGGCGATCCACGTGTCCGGGCCGATCCGCACCGGCGACTTGACGATGCCCTGATCCTTGATCGGCACCGTGATGTCCTCGGTCCGATGATCGAAATCGCAGATGTAGCACCAGTCGGCGACGAGGGTGGACGCACCGATCTCGATGTCGAGATAGGTGTTGACGACGTTGTCCTTGCCGAACACCACCTTGTCACCGATGCGCAGCGACCCCTCGTGGCAGCGGATCGCGTTGCCGTCACCGATGTGCACCCAGCGACCGATCTCGAGTCGCGCCAGCTCGGGCGTCGCGTGGATCTCGACGTTCTTGCCGAGGAACACCATTCCGCGCAGCACCACGTGCGGGTTCGCGGCCTTGAAACGCGCGAGGCGGTAGTACCGCACCAGGTACCAGGGCGTGTACGCCTTGTGGCTGATCACCCAGCGTAGCGACGCGAGCGTGAGGAAGCGCGCCTGGTCGGGGTCACGTCGCCGCGATCCTCGCCACCGGGTGCGCAACGGCGCGTTCCACATGCTGGTCATGGGCGGCACATTACTGTCGGCGTCGCCGCAGGGAACCCGGGGGCCGACCACCGGGGGTCGGAACCGTGACGCATCGTTTCAGCCGTTAGTCTCGTGCGAGCCGATCACCCGACATCAGGAGAGTGCATGCACGACGAGAACCCGCGTACCTCGGTGCGCACTCGTCGAGCCGGTGCCGCTCTCCTCGCGGTCGGCGCCCTCGCCCTCGGGGCCTGTGGCAGTGACTCCGGGCCCATCGACATCCTGGGCGACGAGGGCTGGCGCGGCGGTCTCGCCGACGCCCACAACTCCGCCTCCGTGACCACCGAGGGCAGTCGCTCCCTCGCTCTCGACTGGACCCGCCCTCTCGGCGCTCCCACGTCCACACGTCCCTCCGTCGCGCCCAACGGTCAGATCACGGTGACGATGACCGGAGACGCCGGCTGCGCGCTCGGATCGTTCCAGGGCGAGACCGGACGCAAGCGGTTCTGCAACTCGCTCGGACCCTCCGGCGTCTCGTCGACCGCGGTCGCCGACTCGGCGTCCAACCTCTACGCCGGTGACGACGGCAGCATGAGCTCGATCAACCAGAACGGTCAACTGCGCTGGCGCACACCGGTCTACGGGGTACCGCGCACCCCGCAGTTCCTGCCCGACGGCAACGTCCTGGTGGTCACCCAGTTCGGTCAGATCAACGTGCTGAGCAACCAGACCGGGAACGCGGTCGCACCCGTACTGGACCTGAACCCCAATCCCACGCCCCTGGACGCGCCGAACACCACGCTGCGGCCCGCGGACGACGGTCTGCTGGCCTGCCTGGGCGGTGGGCCGGACTGCGCCGTCGCGGCGGCACCGGCCGTCGATCTGGAGTCCTCGACCGTCTACCTCGTCCTGTGGCGCGCCGGCGCCATCGCTCCCCAGCTCGTGGCGCTCTCCTATACCGGCGGGGACTCCCCCGGGCTCACCGAGGCGTGGTCGTCGCCCCTGCTTCCCGCCGCCGTGACATCGAGCCCCGTGGTGTCACCCGACGGTGACCGCGTGTACCTCACGGACGTCGAGGGCACCGTGCGGGCGTACTCCACCGAGGACGGCTCCGAGATCTGGTCCTACTTCGTCGGTGACCGCGCGGCAGGAAGTGTGTCCGTCGCTGCGGACGGCACCATCGTCCCCGCGGGCGGCGCGGGGTCGCATCTGCGGGCGATCCGCGATGCGGGCGAGCGACCCGAAACGGTGTGGGAGCGGCCAGATCTCGTGACACAGGGTTCCTCCGCACTGGCGGGTGGCACCACGGGCTACACGGTGGTCGGCGACGGTGACGGGCTCGCACTCGTCACCTTCGACACGGCCACCGGCGAGACGGTCGACACCGACGCGCTCCCCGGCGCCGAGGGCTACAGCCCCGGAGTCGTCGTCGGCTCGGACGGCGAGGTGGTCGTCCCGACCGCGCTGGGATCCCTCTACTCGTTCCGCTGAGGCCCGGTGCGCGGCCCGCACACGAAGGCCACCCCCGAGCGCCCGATCCGGGTGATCACGAGCCCCAGCGGCACGGTGCCCCGGAGATCGAGCCGGGGGCGCAGCAACGCAGGATCGACGTCGATGCCACGGACGATAATCTCGAGCGACCCGCATCCCAGCTCCGCGAGCCGCTTGCGCAACACCTTCTCGGTGAAGGGCAACCTGTCGAGGATCTCGAAGCCCGTCGTCCCCTCCGGTATCGCGTCTCCCGTGAGGTGCGCGATGCGTGGATCCAGTTGCCACAGTCCATGTCTCGCGGCGTAGTGGCGCACGAGACCGGCCCGCACGACGGCGCCGTCGGGATCGACGATGTACCTGCCCGGGGCACGATCGTCGTCGATGGCGTCCGAGTCGGCGTCCGTCACCTCCCACGCGGAACCGTCCGACCGGAGCACCGTCGCGCGGCGACGCACAGCGGGGTCCGCCACCTCCCCCAGCCAGAGGCACGCCTCGCGGACGGCGCCGTCGAGGGAGACGAGTTCGACCTCGGCCCGCGTGTGTCGGCTCGCGAGGTCGAGACGGTCGACGTCGAGACCCGGTGCGCACTTGACCACCAGGTCGCGGCCGGCATAGGCGTCGAGGAGGTCCGGAAGCGGGGGTTCGAGGGCTGCGGGGTCGTGACGGCGGCGGCCGCCGGCGCGGCGGCCGGGGTCGGCGACGACGACGGTGCCGCGCGTGGTGGGGACGACCGCGTCGGCACGCAGCACGGCCACGTCGGGAACGTTGTGTCGTGCCATGGCCAACCGCACCGGATCGAGATCGCTGCCCACCACGATGTCCGCGACCGAGTGCAGGGTATGTAGTTCGGTGCCGATCGAGCAGGTGACGTCGTGGATGCGACGTCCGCGCAGCCGCTCGGCCCGGTGCCGGGACACCTGTTCGGTGGTGGCCTGCTGCACCGCGTCGTCGGTGACCAACCACGTTCCGGCGAACGGCAGCTTGGTCGCGGCCTTGCGGCGCAGGGTGACCGTCTCGATCAGCGCGGCGGCGCGGTCACCGAAGGCGCTGCGGATCCGGCCGATGTCCGAGACCAGCGTGGCGGGTGTCAGCGCACGGTCACCGACCGCGGCCAGCGCGTCGGACGCCCCGGCCAGGTACTCGACGTCGTCGAGGTCGAACGAGTATCCCACCGACGCGTCAGAGCGCGCCGGTGTCCGGCTTCGTGCCCGTGATCATCACGTTGTAGAAGTAGCCACGGGGCACGACGTGGTGCAGCACGTTCTCGTCGAGCCAGGACAGCGACTTCCAGCCGTTGAACGCGAACCTCGCCCAGCCCCAACCCAGCTTCTCCGCCGGCACCGCCGCCTCGAAGGTGCGGACCGGCCAGCCCAGCAGCGCTGCGGCGAACTCCTCGGTCTTGGCCTGCACGTCGTCCGCACCCGCGGCGACGGCGATGTTCTCGAGCTCCGTCGGGTCGAAGGTGTGCAGATCGACGACGGCCTCGAGTGCCGCGGCCTGGGACGACTCGTCCAGCTCCTGCTGCGGGCGACGCCAGTCCGCGAGGAACGGCAACCGCGTCGTGCGGGTCGTGGCCTCCCACGTGAGACGCCCCAGCCACCGCGCGTAGAAGTTGCCCACCGTCGTCGGCTCGCCCGCGAACACGAACCGGCCGCCGGGCTTGAGCACGCGCAGCACCTCGCGCAGAGACTGCTCCACGTCCGGGATGTGGTGCAGCACCGCGTGACCGACGACGAGATCGAACGTGTCGTCCTCGTACGGGATGGTCTCGGCATCGGCGACGCGGCCGTCCACGTCGAGGCCCAGGTTCTCGGCGTTGCGCAGCGCGACCTTGACCATGCCCGGCGACAGGTCCGTGACCGACCCGGTCGCGGCGACGCCGCTCTGCATGAGGTTGAGCAGGAAGAAGCCGGTACCGCAGCCCAGTTCCAGCGCGCGACCGTACGGCAGGGCCTCGGATCCGGCCACCGCGTCGAAACGGCCGCGGGCGTAGTCGATGCAGCGCTGGTCGTAGGAGATCGACCACTTGTCGTCGTAGGTCTCCGCTTCCCAGTCGTGGTAGAGCACCTGGGCCAGCTTGGTGTCCGACCGTGCGGCCTGCACTTCCTCGGCACTCGCGTGCGGGCGCGGCGCCGGATCCGACGGTGCGGTCGAGGCGGCGGTGTCGGTGTGCGGTTCACGAGCGGTCATGGAAGGGAACCCTATCTGAACGAGTGCGGGAGGCTAGTTGCCGGTGAAGTCGGCCTTGCCCGGGCCGTTCTCGAGGAACGACGCCATGCCGATCGCGCGGTCCTCGGTACCGAACAGCGAGGCGAAGACGTGCGCCTCGATCTTCAGGCCCGTCGCGAGGTCGGTGTCCAGACCCTCGTCGATGGCCGCCTTGGCTGCGGCGAGGGCGCGCGAGGCACCGCGGACGAACTGACCGGCCCACGTGCGCGCCGCCTCGTAGACGGCATCGGGGGCCACCACCTCGTCCACGAGACCGACGGCGAGCGCCTCCTCGGCCCCGACGAAACGGCCGGTGAACACCATGTCCTTCGCGCGGCTCGGGCCGATCAGCCGGGCGAGTCGCTGGGTGCCGCCACCGCCGGGAATGACGCCGAGCAGCACCTCGGGGACGCCGAGCTTCGCGTTGTCGCCCGCGATGCGGCGATCGGCACCGAGGGCGACCTCCAGACCGCCGCCGAGGGCGTATCCGGTGATGGCGGCGACGGTGGGCTTCGGGATGGACGCGATCGCTCCGAGACCGGCCTGCAGAGCACCGATCGCGTCGGTCATCTGGCCCGCGGACATCTCCGCCATCTCCTTGATGTCCGCGCCGGCGGCGAACACCTTCTCACCGCCGTACACGATGACCGCCTTGACGTCCGGATCCTCGGCGGCGGCCCGCGACACCTCGAGGAGCTCACCCTGCACCTGGCGGTTCAGAGCGTTCATCGGCGGCCGGGAGAGCCGGATGGTGCCGATGCCGTCGGTCACGTCGAGAGTCACGAATTCAGCCATGGCCAGCACGCTAGCTGTTCGACGTCCGCTCGGCGCGTGGGGGGAGGTCGGCGCGATACTCGTCGGCGCCGTCGAAGTTCACCCGCACGGATCCACCCGATCCGCTGATGACGGGCTGCACCGGCGCCAGATCGGCCTCTGCGGCCATGGCCTCGGCCACCGACCCGTGACCGGCGAGATGCCGCAGGCACGCCCAGGTGGGCGGCATCAGCATGCGGTCGCCGCGACGGAACTCGTCGAGGGCATCCGCGGGCCGCACCCACGCGGCGTCGACGGCCTCGGACGTCTCGCCGTCGGGACGTTGCCCGGACGGGAGCGCCGCGACGAAGAAGCGGGTGTCGTACCGACGGGTCGTCTCGCCCTCGGGCGTGATCCAACGGGCGTGCGGGCGCAGCAGATCGGAGCGCACCACCAGGCGGGTCTCGGCCAGGAACTCACCGAACGAGATCTCATGCTTCTCGACGGCACGACGCCGGTCGGCGTGATCGGACGTGTCCGCGACGACGGTGTGCGCGTCGGGCCCGGCGAACAGGACACCGCACTCCTCGAAGGTCTCGCGCACCGCGGCGAGCACCAGGGCCCGCGCCGCGGCGTCGTCGTCGGTGCCGAACCGTGCCGCCCACCACGCGGGTGACGGGCCGGCCCACCGGTCCTCCCCGTCCGCGGGCGTGCGATCGGTCGGATCCACACCGCCGCCCGGGAAGACCGTCATGCCGGCGGCGAACGCCATCCGTCCGACTCGCCGCTGCAAGAAGACCTCGAGCCCTGCCGGCGCATCGCGCAGCAGGATGACGGTGGAGGCGTCCCGCAGCGCGACCGGTTCGGTCACCGCGCTCGCCGATGGGACGACCGCGACCGCTTGCGCCGCGCGAAGAAGCGCCCGTCGGTGCGCTCGAGGGCGATGGCCTGACTGAACGCGGTGGACAGGTTCTCCTCCGTGATGACGTCGTCGATGAGACCCTGCGCCACGACTCCGCCCTCCTTGAGCAGCATCGCGTGGGTGAAGCCCGGTGGGATCTCCTCCACGTGGTGCGTGATCAGCACCGTCGCGGGGGCGTCGGGGTCGAGTGCGAGGTCGGTGAGGATGGCGACGAGATCCTCGCGGCCTCCGAGGTCGAGACCCGCGGCCGGCTCGTCGAGCAGCAGCAACTCGGGGTCCGTCATCAGAGCGCGGGCGATCAGGACACGCTTGCGTTCGCCCTCGGACAGCGTCCCGAAGGTCCGGCGAGCGAGATGCTCGATACCGGCCGTCTCGAGCATGTCGACCGCACGCTCGTCGTCCACCTCGTCGTACTTCTCACGCCAGCGACCGAGCACCGCGTACCCCGCCGACACGACCAGATCGGCCACCACCTCGTCGGACGGGATGCGTCCGGCGAGAGCAGAGGACGACAGGCCGATGCGCGGCTTGAGTTCCGAGATGTCGACGTGCCCGAGCGTCTCGCCGAGCACGTGCGCGGTACCGGAGGTCGGGTAGATCTCCGCCGCGGCGACGCGCAGCAGCGTGGTCTTGCCCGCACCGTTCGGTCCGAGGACCACCCACCGCTCGTCCAGCTCCACGTTCCAGGAGACGGGGCCGACGAGGGTCGTCCCTCCGCGGACGACGGAGACATCGGCGAGTTCGACGAGCAGGTCTGGGTCAGGAGAGGACACGCCTTCCATCTTCCCGCACGCGCGGGGTGCATCCACGGCAGGATCAGCACGCGTGTCGCACGAACAGAACTCACCGAAGTCCGCCGCCGCGTCGGGCAGGCCCTTCCCGTTGGGCGCCCACCCCGTGGAGGGCGGCGTCTGCTTCGCCGTGCACGCACCCGACGCGCACGCCGTCGAGGTGTGTCTGGTGGACGGGCCGGGCCCCGACTCACGGGAGTCGCGTCACCTCCTCACCCAGCGCACGTACGGCATCTGGCACGGTGTGGTCGCCGAGGCCGGCGTCGGATCCGTCTACGGCTACCGCGTCTCCGGACCGTGGAATCCCGAGGCCGGTCACCGGTTCGATCCGCACAAGATCCTTCTCGACCCCTACGCACGGCGCATCGTCGGCAGCCTCGGCGACGCGCGAGCCCTCCTGCCGTATCGCGACGACCCGTTCGGACCGCAGTCGACGGTCGACTCGCTGGGACACGCTCCCCTCGCGGTGGTCACCGCTCCCCTGCCGGCCTCGGACGCACCGCGACTCGAGACCGACTGGGACCGCACCGTCGTGTACGAGGTGCACGTCGGGTCGTTCACCGGTGCCCATCCGGACGTCCCCGAGAATCTACGCGGCACCTACCTCGGACTCGTTCACCCTGCGGTGCTCGAGCACCTTCGTACGCTGGGTGTGACGGCGGTGGAACTGCTTCCGGTGCACGCGTGCCTCACCGAACCCGGTGTGCGCGCCCGAGGGATGCGCAACCACTGGGGCTACAGCACCGGCTCGTACTTCGCCGTCGAACCGTCGTACGCCTCGGTCCCCGGCGCCGAGGTCACCGAGTTCCGCACGATGGTGGACACGCTGCACGAGGCGGGTATCGAGGTGATCCTCGACGTCGTCTACAACCACACCTGCGAGGGCGGTGTCGACGGCCCCTCCCTCTCGTGGCGCGGCCTGGACGCGCGCGGGTACTACCTGCTGGACGCCCGCGGTCACGACATCGATCTGACGGGATGCGGCAACACCGTCGACGCCGCGTCCCCGGCCGTCGTCCGGATGGTCTGCGACTCGTTGCGGTACTGGGTCACCGAACTGGGGGTCGACGGCTTCCGCTTCGATCTCGCCAGCACTCTGGGCAGGCCGGGCGGATGGCGCTTCGATCCGCACGCCCCGATGTTGAGCGCCATCGCCGCCGACCCGATCCTGTGCCGCGCCAAGCTGATCGCCGAGCCGTGGGACGCGACCGGGCCCGGGTACCAGGTCGGCGGGTTCGGCGGCGTGTGGAGCGAGTGGAACGACCGCTACCGAGACACGCTGCGCCGCTTCTTCGCCGGGCACGGCGGTGTGCGTGAGCTGGCGTCCCGCCTCGCGGGATCCGAGGATCTTTTCGCGCCGACCGGACGCAGGCCGTGGGCGTCCGTCAACTTCGTCACCGCTCACGACGGCTTCACCGCGCGAGACCTGGTGTCCTACACCGCCAAGCACAACGAGGCCAACGGCGAGTCCAACCGCGACGGCACCGACAACAACCTCTCGGTGAATCACGGCGTCGAGGGCGAGACCGAGGACCCCGCCGTGCTCGCGGCGCGCGATCGACACGTGCGTGCGCTGCTGTCGACACTGGCCCTGTCCACCGGGACACCCATGTTCCTGGCCGGCGACGAACTGGGACACACGCAGCACGGCAACAACAATGCCTACTGCGTGCCGCAGGGAACATCGGCCGCGGATGCGCACGCGATCGACTGGTCGAGACGGGACGACGCCCTGACGGCGACTCTGGGACGAGCACTGCGGCTGCGTCGATCGGCACCCGTTCTGCGCCAACAGGAGTTCTTCGCCGGTCGTGACACACCCAGCGGCGAACCGGATCTCATGTGGTTCGACCACGACGGGGCCGAGATCGTCGGCGATCGGTGGAACGACGATCACGCCCGGACCCTGCAGGCCTGGGTCGACGGATCCGACGTGCGCATCCCCGCGCTCCGACACGCAGGGGTCGAGGCGGAGACCTTCGATTCGGCTCTGCTGGTCGTGCACTCGGGAGGCGATGCGAACATCGTCCTCCCCGATCACCGTCGACACGGGCCGAACGAGGCTCCCGGTTACGTTCCCGTCTTCGACTCCGCGACACCCGACGGTCGACCGGTGGACGCGTCGCCCGTCACCGCGGGAAGCACCGTCCGAGTGGCCGGTCCGATCGTGCTCGTCTACATCTCGACGATCCCGTCCTGACTCAGGCGGTGCGCGGGACGTCCAGCTCGGCGATCACGGTCATCGACCCGGGGGCGACCTCCGTGTAGCCCGCGTCCCGCACGCCGACGGCGGTGCCGCGCTCGCACTCGGCCACGAGGCGAGACCAGGTCTCGGCATCGGCATCACGAACGCTGACGGCCCACTGCGCGTCCTGCCACGCCCGGACGTCCTCGACCGTCATGGCACCGGCAGCGAGCATCACGGCGTGGCCCACCTGGGCGGCGGTCTTGCCGACGGTCATCTCGAGCTCCGCGTCCACCCAGAGCCGCACGGCACCCTCGGCGTGCGATCCCGGGTCGTCGGCCGGCAGGTCGGTGCCTCCCACCTGGAGCTTGCGCAGCCTCGGGTCCAGATCACCCACACGGCACGGCACGTAGGCCCGAGCCGACGCCCCGCCCACGTCGACGGTCACGCCGTCCACCTCCTGCGCCGCCGTCCACTGCGCGCCACGCGCACGACGGGACACCTTGCGGATCCGCGCACCCAGCCACGCCGTGTACTCCTCGTGCCAGGGACCGCCCGCGGCGATGCGCTCGTCCAGGCACACCTGCAGCGTCGCGGACGCCGCCGCGGCCAGCAGGTCGGACCGGGCCGGCGGATCGACCTTGGGGATGTGGAGCACCAGCGGCATCGCGCGCACGTCGGCAGGATCGGGCGGATCGACTCGCGAGCCGTAGGAACCGGCCGCACTCGTCCCGGCCACCAGCACCGCGTGGCGCTCCTCGAGGGTGGACGGCCGGACGTCCTCCACGGGACCCTCGTCGATCACGGGATGGGGATGCGGCGAACCCCGCCGTCGAGGGAGTCGGCGGCCTCGATCTCACTGCGGGTGACACCGAGGACGAAGAGCAGCGCGTCGAGGAACGGATAGGACAGCGCCGCGTCCGCGACCTCGCGCAGCGCCGGCTTCGCGTTGAAGGCGATGCCCAGACCCGCCGCGGTGAGCATGTCGATGTCGTTGGCACCGTCGCCGACCGCCACCGTCTGCTCCATCGGCACGCCGACCTGTGAGGCGAACTGGCGCAGCGCCACCGCCTTCGCCGCGCGATCGACGACATCGCCGATCACGCGCCCGGTGAGCTTGCCGTCGACGATCTCCAGGGTGTTCGCCTTCACGAAGTCCAGTTCGAGCTCGTGCGCCAAGCCCTCGATCACCTGCCGGAAACCGCCCGACACCACGCCGCAGTGATAGCCGAGTCGTCGCAACGTCCGAATGGTGGTGCGCGCGCCCGGCGTGAGCTCGAGATCCTCGGCGACGTCGTCGATGACCGATGCGTCCAACCCGGCGAGGGTCGCGACTCGACGGTGCAGTGACTCCGCGAAGTCGATCTCGCCTCGCATGGCCGCCTCGGTGACGGCTCGGACCTCGTCCTCGACTCCGGCCCGCGCCGCGAGCATCTCGATGACCTCGCCCTGCACCAGCGTCGAGTCGACGTCGAACACGATGAGGCGCTTCGCTCGACGAGCCAGTCCGGACCGTTCGACGGCGACGTCGATACCGACTCCGGCAGCCACGGTCGCGAGCGCCGACCGCAACGCCTCGTCGGCCTCGTCGCTCGACAGCCCGCCCTCCTCCTGCGGACGGGCCGAGACCAACAGCTCGAGTCCCGTCACCGGGTAGTCGGCGATACCGCGGATCGAGTCGATGTTGGCGCCCTGTCGCGCGAGTTCGCTCGACAGCACGCTGATGGCTCGCGCGGTGACGGGCCGTCCCAGCACGACGACGACGTGGGTGGAGAGGGGCGAACGACCGTGCGCTCCCCCGACCTCGACGTCGACGTGGACACCCACCGTGCCCATGGCCTCCTCGAGGTGCTCCTGCAAGCTCTCGACGTCCCCGGGGCAACTGCCCAGGACACCGAGCGTCAGGCGACCGCGAATGACCACCTGCTCCACGTCCACGACGCTGACGTCGTGTCGCGCCAGCGAGGCGAAGAGCACGGATGTGACACCGGGCTTGTCACCGCCGGTGACCGTCACGAGCACGGACGTCGGCGGGGGTGGTGTCTCCACCATCGAGGTATCTCCTTGTCACACGAAAAGCCCCTCACCGTGAGGAGAGGGGCTCGTCGCTGGAACGGTCGTGGAACGAGAGGACTACTTGTCGCGGTCGCCCGAACCTTCGTGATCGCTGGTCGCGATCGGCGCGCGGCGTGCCTGCTCGAGCACCTCGGTGGTCTTGCCTCCACCGTGGCCCGGTCCCACATGCGCTTCGTCTCGCATGCGTTCGACCATGTGCGGGTAGTGCAGCTCGAACGCGGGGCGCTCGGAGCGGATGCGCGGGAGCTCCACGAAGTTGTGGCGCGGCGGCGGGCAGCTGGTCGCCCACTCCAGGGAGTTGCCGTAGCCCCACGGATCGTCGACCGTGACGACCTCGCCGTAGCGGTAGCTCTTGAAGACGTTCCAGAGGAACGGCAGCGTCGAGGCGCCGAGGACGAAGGCACCGACGGTCGAGATCGAGTTGAGCACCGTGAAGCCGTCGGACGGGAGGTAGTCCGCGTAGCGACGCGGGAATCCCTCGGCGCCGAGCCAGTGCTGCACCAGGAACGTGGCGTGGAAGCCGACGAAGGTGGCCCAGAAGTGCCACTTGCCGAGAGCCTCGTCCATCATCCGGCCCGTCATCTTCGGGAACCAGAAGTAGATACCGGCGTAGGTCGCGAACACGATCGTGCCGAACAGCACGTAGTGGAAGTGCGCCACCACGAAGTAGGAGTCGGTGACGTGGAAGTCGATGGGCGGGCTGGCGAGCAGCACACCGGACAGACCACCGAAGAGGAACGTGACCAGGAAGCCGACCGAGAACAGCATCGGCGTCTCGAACGTCAGCTGGCCCTTCCACATCGTGCCGATCCAGTTGAAGAACTTCACACCCGTCGGGACGGCGATGAGGAACGTCATGAAGGAGAAGAACGGCAGCAGCACCGCACCGGTCGCGTACATGTGGTGGGCCCACACGGCGATGGACAGCGCCGCGATGGCGATGGTGGCGTAGATCAGGCCCGTGTAACCGAACAGCGGCTTACGGGAGAAGACCGGGAAGATCTCCGACACGATGCCGAAGAACGGCAGCGCGATGATGTACACCTCGGGGTGACCGAAGAACCAGAACAGGTGCTGCCACAGCAACACACCGCCCGTGGCCGGATCGAACAGGTGCGCACCCAGGTGTCGGTCGGCCGCCAGTCCCAGCAGTGCCGCGGTGAGCAGCGGGAAGGCGAGCAGCACGAGGATCATCGTCACGAAGATGTTCCAGGTGAAGATGGGCATCCGGAACATGGTCATGCCCGGGGCACGCAGGCAGATGACCGTCGTGATCATGTTCACGCCACCGAGGATGGTGCCGAGGCCCGAGAGCGCGAGGCCCATGATCCAGAAGTCCGCGCCCACGCCCGGCGAGTGCACGGCGTCGGTGAGCGGCGTGTAGGCCGTCCAGCCGAAGTCTGCAGCGCCACCGGGGGTGATGAAGCCCGCCGAGGCGATGAGGGCGCCGAACAGGTACAGCCAGTAGCTGAACGCGTTCAGACGTGGGAACGCCACGTCGGGCGCACCGATCTGCAGCGGGAGGATGTAGTTGGCGAACGCGAACACGATGGGCGTCGCGTACAGCAGCAACATGATCGTGCCGTGCATGGTGAAGAGCTGGTTGTACTGCTCGTTCGACAGGAACTGCATGCCCGGGAGGGCGAGCTCCGCACGCATGAGCAGTGCGAGGACGCCACCGAACAAGAAGAAGCCGAACGACGTGACCATGTACATGATCCCGAGCGTCTTCGGATCGGTGGTCGTCACCATCTTGTGGATGAACGATCCCTTGGGCCCCATACGGGGCGGGTACGGCCGTGAAGCCGTCAGCTCGGGGACTGGCTGGGGCGCTAGGGCAGTCACTGATCCTCCTGAAAGCGCGTCTCCCCGTGCCCGAGGTGGACGCATGAAATTCGTGCGCTCTATGGATCGTAACCCCATGACACACGAACTGCGGCACGGGTCCTACGAAGTGTCGTACTTCCACCCGGGTGTCGCATTTTCCGGCCCGCGGGAGGCCCTCTTCCGAAGGCCTCCACGACCGGAGCACGGCCTGCCCGCCACTCGCCGAGCGACCGGCTTCCGGACTGCCCGTAAGGTCTCGGCCATGTCGGATCGCTCTCGTCGTCACGCTCGATCGGTCGTCGCCCTCGCGACGATTCCCGCGATGCTCGCCCTCTCTGCCTGCGGCGACACCTCGAGTGACGACGCCTCCACCATTGTGCGGACCACCACGAACGTGGCCGGAGCCGGCGTCGTCGGCATCGAACGTGACACCGCCGGCCTGTGCGCGCTCCCGCAGCCGGTCGACTCGGTCGGTCAGCAAGGTGACACCCGGCTCGTCGTCGGCAGCGGCCGTGCGACCACGGTGCCCGCCGATCCGCAACGTGTCGTGGTTCTCACCATGACGGCACTCGACGCGTCGTGCGCCGTCGGCACCTGGGAGCGCGTCGTCGGCGCACCCACGGCGCCGCTCGCTCCCACCGCTCCCCCGTCCGGCCTGCTGCGCCCGGACTACCTCGGCACCGGCATCGCCGAGATCGCCGGCGTCGGACCCGAGGGCTCCCCCGACGTCGACGCGATCCGAGCACTGGCTCCGGACGTCATCATCGGCGGCGACGCCCTCGACCCCGCCGTCACCGCGCAACTCGACGGCATCGCCCCGACCGTTCTCACGCGCGCGTCGTCGTCGTGGCTCGAACGGTCCACGCTCGCGGCCGCGGCGATGGGACGACGTGACGCCGCCACCCGTGCGACGGAGCAGTACCGCGCACGCGCCGAGACCGTGGGCCGCGAGCAGAACTCCCGCATCACCGAGGCGTCTCTCGTGCGCTTCGGCGCCGACGGCACACAACTGCTCGGCGACGACAGCTTCGCGGGGCAGGTACTCGCGCAGGCGGGCGTGCGACGACCGGGGCCTCAGCTAGGCGAGACCCGCGCACTCCCGCAGGACGATCTGTCCGACGCGGAGGGCGACCTGATCTACGTCATGTTCGACGGACAGGCGGGGCTGGAACGCGGCACCGAGGTCATGGACTCGGACGCCTGGAAGGACCTCGGCGCCGCGACGGACAGTCGCGTGTTCAGCGTCGACGACACGGTGTGGTCGGGCGAGGGCCTCGTGGCTGCGGGCGCGGTCCTCACCGACGTGTCGAACACGCTGAACGGCTACGTCTGACGCGTCGGCGGTAGCGTTCCGGGAGTGCCGATACCCGAGTTCATCACCACCCTGCGCGCCAAGATCGGTCACGATCCGCTCTGGCTCTCCGGTGTCAGTGCCGTCGTGCTCGACGCCGACGATCGGCTGCTGCTGACGCGTCGCAAGGACAACGAGCTCTGGGCCGTGGTGTCCGGCGTCCTCGAGCCCGGCGAGGAACCCGGACCGGCCGCCCTCCGGGAGATCCTGGAGGAGACGGGCGTGACGGCCGAGCTCGTGCGGTTGACGAGTGTCGACGTCACCGAGCCCATCGTCTACCCGAACGGCGACCGCACCCAGTACCTCGACGTCTGCTTCCTCGCCCGGTACGTCGCCGGCGAGGCGCGGGTCGCGGACGACGAGAACCTCGACGTGCAGTGGTTCGCGCGCGATGCGCTGCCCGCGGACATCACCGACACCTCGACTCTCCGCATCGCGAAGGCGCTGGACCACGGCCCGGAGGCCTGGTTCCGGCGGTAGGTGGCGCCGGACCGTGCCGTCCTGTCGCGTCCTGTGTGCACCGCTGCTCAGTGTCGGGCGCGCCCGTACACCCTCACCGATTTCGGCCACCTTCACCGGTCACAACCGGTGAAGGTGGCTACAACCGTTGCAGGAGGGCGCAACGGCGCACGTGCTCCGGTTTCCGCAACCCGCTCCTGCTACAACCGAAGCGGGTTGCGGGAACCGGAGCACCTCGCACTCGAGACGTGCTCACCAGACATGACTCAGGGCACCACCCGCAAAGCGGACGGTGCCCCGAGGTGAGGTGGGTCAGAAGTCCCAGTCGTCGTCCTCGGTGTTGACTGCCTTGCCGATGACGTACGAGCTTCCCGAACCCGAGAAGAAGTCGTGGTTCTCGTCGGCGTTGGGTGAGAGCGCCGACAGGATGGCCGGGTTGACGTCGCACTCGTCCTTCGGGAACAGGCCTTCGTAGCCGAGGTTCATGAGCGCCTTGTTCGCGTTGTAGCGCAGGAACTTCTTGACGTCCTCGGTCAGACCGACCTCGTCGTAGAGGTCCTGCGTGTACTCGGTCTCGTTCTCGTACAGCTCGAAGAGCAGATCGAACGTGTAGTTCTTCAGCTCCTCGCGCTCGGCGGGCGAGCGGGTCTCGAGTCCGCGCTGGTACTTGTAGCCGATGTAGTACCCGTGCACGGCCTCGTCGCGGATGATCAGGCGCACGAGGTCGGCAGTGTTGGTGAGCTTGGCCCGCGAGGACCAGTACATCGGCAGGTAGAAGCCCGAGTAGAAGAGGAACGACTCGAGCAGGGTCGAGGCGACCTTGCGCTTCAGCGGGTCGTCGCCCTTGTAGTAGTCCATGACGATGGACGCCTTGCGCTGCAGATTCGGGTTCTCCTCCGACCAGCGGAACGCATCGTCGATGTCGCGCGTGGAGCACAGCGTCGAGAAGATCGACGAGTAGGACTTGGCGTGCACCGACTCCATGAACGAGATGTTGGTGTACACCGCCTCCTCGTGCGGAGTGATGGCGTCCGGGATGAGCGACACGGCGCCGACGGTGCCCTGAATCGTGTCGAGCAGCGTCAGACCCGTGAAGACGCGCATGGTGAGCTGCTTCTCGTGGTCCGTCAGCGTGTCCCAGGACGGGATGTCGTTCGAGATCGGCACCTTCTCGGGCAGCCAGAAGTTGCTGGTGAGCCGATCCCAGACCTCGGAATCCTTGTCGTCGACGACGCGGTTCCAGTTGATCGCGGAGACGCGATCGATGAGCTTCACCATGGGTACCTACCTGCTGATCGATGACTCTGCTTCACGGCTGCACCTGCGGTGCGCCGGGGACTGCGAGAAATGCGGCCGTGGCCGCGAATTGTCACTGACGGCAACACTACCCGTTGTGGCATGCCCCGGGGGCCAACACAACACCGTGTGTCTCCGACCCGTGCGCCTCATGCGCGTTCAGAGATGCGCACGAGGCTCACAACGGGCGCAGCCCGACCACTCGCCTACCCACCCCTCACGACGGAGGACGGTCGTCACCTCACGTGCGACACCGCAGGGATCGTCGACCACCTCGTCGTACCCGAAGACCAGACGCGGGCGGCCGGCAAGTTCCGCGGCGTTGTCGCGTCGACGGTCGCGGAAGGCCACGCCGGGCATCGCGTGGAACCGACGGCCGTCCAGGCGAACGATCAGGTCGACGCCGACGTTCGAATAGTCGACATCCTCGAACAATGTCCGCCCGTCGACGCGAACAGGGCTCTGACGTGCACCGACGGGAAATCCATGCGCCTGCTCGACCTCGAGTGCGTACGCGAGTTCGAGAACGGACTGCACCCCGTCGGACATGTACCGCACAGCCTGTTCGAGGGCCACACGGTAGCGGTAGGGGCGACGCTTCTCGAGTCGCTCACGGATGTCGTCGAGGCGCACGATCCGACTGCTCACGGAGGACACCAGACTCGTCATCGCTTCGCGCGCAGTCGATTCGGATGTCGCAAGGTCGATCGCCGTGTCGGCCGCACGGGTTCTCGGTAGCGGCCCGTCGTGCACGATGTGTGCATGAGCGCGGGACCGATGCACCACGACCCCGGGATGTAGAACTGACCCGACGCGGGCCACCGGTCCCGTCGCCGTCACTCGGGAGCGAACCCTGGTGGGACTCTGGCACGGCGCCGAACGGCCGTAGGGAACCGTGACATGGGCGCGTGCACCCGATGAGACTCGCCGCAGACCCCATTCCTCCGCTGCGCTCCGGTGACTGAGCAAGGAGTCCGGGCCGCCGTAGAGCAGGGCGGCGCACAGAGTCTGTTCCCGATCGAGCGGACCTGCTGCGATGGCGTAGACGCCCCGAAGAACGATCGCCCAGCGGCCCGACTCGACGTGCCGCCGAACTCTGTCTCGGCTGTAGCCGAGAGCCGTCACCTGCGATTGCGTGAACAGGCCTGACTGATCGTCCAGTAGTCGATGCAGTTCATGTTCGTCACCCCGGATGCGCATGCGGGGATGGTGCACGACCGGTACGACACCCGTCCGTGCGCCTTTTGCGCATCGTCAGATGCGCACAAGGCGCACGGGGGCGAAGCCCACTAGAGCATGCAGCTGACGCAACCCTCGACCTCGGTCCCCTCGAGGGCCATCTGGCGCAGCCGGATGTAGTACAGCGTCTTGATTCCCTTGCGCCACGCGTAGATCTGCGCCTTGTTGATGTCGCGGGTGCTCGCGGTGTCCTTGAAGAACAGCGTGAGGGACAGGCCCTGGTCGACGTGCTGCGTCGCTGCCGCATACGTGTCGATGATCTTCTCGTAGCCGATTTCGTACGCGTCCTGGTAGTACTCCAGGTTGTCGTTGGTCAGGTACGGCGCCGGATAGTAGACGCGGCCGATCTTGCCTTCCTTGCGGATCTCGATCTTCGACGCCACCGGGTGGATGGAACTGGTGGAGTAGTTGATGTACGAGATGGAGCCGGTCGGCGGGACGGCCTGCAGGTTCTGGTTGTAGATGCCGTGCTGCTGCACCGACGCCTTCAACTCGACCCAGTCGTCCTGCGTCGGGATGCTGATTCCCGACTGGGAGAACAACTCTCGGACACGCGCTGTCTTGGGCTCCCAGGCGCGCTCGGTGTACTTGTCGAAGAACTCGCCCGACGCGTACTTGGACTGCGGGAAGCCTCCGAAGTAGCTGCCGCGCTCCTTCGCCAGACGGTTCGAGGCCCGCAGCGCATGGAACAGCACGGTGTAGAAGTAGATGTCGGTGAAATCGACACCCTCCTCGCTGCCGTAGTGGATGCGCTCACGAGCGAGGTAGCCGTGCAGGTTCATCTGGCCGAGGCCGATGGCGTGCGAGGTGTTGTTGCCCTGCTCGATGGACGGCACCGAGTAGATGTGGGTCTGGTCCGACACGGCCGTCAAGCCGCGGATGGCGACCTCGATGGTCTGCGCGAAGTCGGGCGAGTCCATGGTCTTCGCGATGTTCAGCGAACCCAGGTTGCACGAGATGTCCTTGCCCACATGGCTGTACGAGAGATCCTCGTTGAACGTGGACGGCGTCGAGACCTGCAGGATCTCCGAGCACAGGTTCGAGTGCGTGATCTTGCCCTCGATGGGATTGGCCCGGTTCACCGTGTCCTCGAACATGATGTAGGGGTAGCCCGACTCGAACTGCAGCTCGGCGAGGGTCTGGAAGAACTCGCGCGCCTTGATCTTCGTCTTGCGGATGCGCGCGTCGTCGACCATCTCGTGGTACGTCTCGCTGACGTTCACGTCGGCGAAGGGCTTGCCGTAGATGCGCTCGACGTCGTACGGCGAGAAGAGGTACATGTCCTCGTTCTTCTTCGCCAGCTCGAACGTGATGTCCGGGATGACGATGCCGAGGGACAGCGTCTTGATGCGGATCTTCTCGTCGGCGTTCTCGCGCTTGGTGTCGAGGAACTTGTAGATGTCCGGGTGGTGCGCGTGCAGGTACACCGCGCCGGCACCCTGCCGCGCTCCGAGCTGGTTGGCGTACGAGAACGAGTCCTCGAGCAGCTTCATGATGGGGATGACGCCCGACGACTGGTTCTCGATGCGCTTGATCGGCGCACCGGATTCACGAATATTGCTGAGCAGCAACGCGACTCCGCCACCACGCTTGGACAGCTGCAGTGCCGAGTTGATGGAGCGACCGATGGACTCCATGTTGTCCTCGATGCGCAGGAGGAAGCAGGAGACGGGCTCGCCGCGCTGCTTCTTGCCCGAGTTGAGGAACGTGGGAGTGGCCGGCTGGAAGCGGCCGGCGATGATCTCGTCGACCAGGTCGGTCGCGAGAGTCTCGTTGCCGGCGGCCAGCGTCAGCGCGACCATGCACACGCGATCCTCGAAGCGCTCCAGGTAGCGCTTCCCGTCGAACGTCTTGAGTGTGTAGGACGTGTAGTACTTGAACGCACCCAGGAAGGTGGGGAACCGGAACTTCTTGGAGTAGGCGTGCTCGATCAGACCCTTGACGAAGGATCGCGAGTACTGGTCGAGAACCTCTGCCTCGTAGTAGTTCTCCTCCACCAGGTAGTCGAGCTTCTCGTCGAGGTTGTGGAAGAAGACCGTGTTCTGGTTGACGTGCTGCAGGAAGTACGCCCGCGCGGCGTCCCGGTCCTTCTCGAACTGGATCTCGCCGTTCGGCCCGTACAGGTTGAGCATCGCGTTCAGAGCGTGATAGTCGAGCTCCGAGTCGTCACGGCGCGACACGGCGGGAGACGAGTCGGTGATGGTCGGTGCCATGTGCGTACTCCTGAGATCGATGATGGGCGGTACTGGTGCGGACGATCAGATGGTGCAGGTCGCGTCGAGCCGGTCCCAGAACTCGGCGAGTCCGGTGCGGACCCGCTCCACGTCCTCCGGGGTACCCATGACTTCGAAGCGATAGAGGAACGGGACCTGACATTTTGCCGAGACCACGTCCCCGGCGAAACAGTACGAATCGCCGAAGTTGGTGTTGCCCGCGGCGATGACGGCGCGAATGAGGGACCGGTTGTGCTCGTCGTTGAGGAACCGGATGACGGGCTTGGGGACGTAACTCGTGTCGCGCCCCAGCGCGGTGGTGCCGCCGCCGTAGGTCGGGAGGATCAGGACGTACGGACGGTCGATCTCCACGTCGTCGCGGGGATAGCGGACGGGGATGCGCGTCGCGGGGATCTCGAGCTTCTCCACGAACCGGTGGGTGTTCTCCGAGACGCTCGAGAAGTAGACCAGCGATTCGGACACGATGCTCCATCCTCCGCCGACTCTGCGCACTTCTTCGACATTCGCGACGGCGCGGACCGGGTGGGTCGGCCGTCAGCGGTGAGTCGGGAACTCACCCGAGCCGGCCTCCTCGTCGGAAGGCGCGGCGGACGCGCTTCAGGCAGCGGCGGTGACGAGGGTCTTGATGCGGTCGGGACGGAAGCCGGACCAGTGGTCCTCGCCTGCGACGACGACAGGTGCCTGCAGGTAGCCGAGCGCCATGACGTAGTCACGTGCCTCGGGATCCTGCGAGATGTCGATGACGTCGTACTCGATGCCCTCTTTGTCGAGAGCGCGGTACGTGGCCTTGCACTGCACGCAGGCGGGCTTGGTGTAGACGGTGACGGTGGTGGCGCTCATGAATCCTCTTCTCCGCATCCTGTGTCCGGATGCGCTCGCTGTTCGCCCGAGAGCTGTCCTGCACTGCTGCTGTGGGATCGCACTGGAGAAAGCGAGACCCGCCGACTCTGCCGTGCACACCACTGACAACCTGTCCGAGAGACCGCGCCGGACCCGCATCCACCCCTCCGAAAAGGGGGTGATGCGGGCCTCGAGCCGTTGTGGCCTCTCGGTGTTCAAGACACTACACCTAGTGTCCGACAGTGCAAGGCAACACCACACTTTGTAATGACACTGGTGGAATTACCTGGTCGGACGCGGAAAACTCCGGCGTGTCGCGACCCCTCGGGCGCGTCGCGAGACCGCGCTGCAGACGGGGCCTCGAGCCTCAGGCGTCGACGAGCTCCGCGCGGGTGAGCGCCGTGACGACCTCGGCGATGTCCGCGGCGATCTGTGAGTTGTCACGGGGATGGCCCCCGTCGATCGCGGCCACCACGCCACCGATGGCGAGATCGACGTCATCGAGCACGCTCGCGCCGGCGATCCGCGCCGCCTTCTCCGTGTCCTCCTTGGCCCACCGGGCGCCGTTCGAGCTCGGCGAGGAACTGATGACGGCGGTCGGCTTGGTGGAGATGGCGCCGCTGCCGTAGGGGCGGGAGAGCCAGTCGATGGCGTTCTTGAGTACTGCGGGGATGGTGCCGTTGTACTCGGGCGTGAGCAGCAACACGGCGTCGGCGTCCTGGACGGCCGCGCGCAGAGCGGTCACGGTGTCGAGCGAGGCGACCGACTCGGGGGTGTCGATGTCCTCGTTGTAGAACGGAAGGTCTCCGAGGCCCTCGTGGATGACGACCTCGACGCCCTCGGGTGCGACTGACGCGGCGGTCTCGGCGAGACGACGGGTGATGGAGGCGGCGCGGAGGCTGCCGACGAGTGCGATGACGCGGCTCATGGGTGGGTCCTTTCGACGAAGTGTGTCCGTGATCTACAACCGGACCGTAGTCCACTTTCTTCCGTGACGCGCTATCCTGACGATGTGACACATGCCCCTCTGCCGATGGCGGCCGACGACAGCGAGCGCTGCGACGCCGCGCGCAACCGCCGTCTGCTTCTCGACGCCGCGATCGGGCTGGTCGACGAGCGCGGAGCGGACTCCGTCACCATGGACGCCGTGGCAGCCCGCGCAGGTGTGGGCAAGGGCACCGTGTTCCGTCGGTTCGGCAGTCGTGCGGGTCTGATGTTCGCTCTTCTGGACCACACCGAGACCGAACTCCAACAGGCCTTCCTCTTCGGTCCTCCCCCGCTGGGCCCCGGCGCACCACCGCTCGATCGACTCGTCGCGTTCGGCCGTGCCCGCCTCGACCTGGTCGCCGTGCAGGGTGAGGTGCTGCGGGCAGCCGAGAACTCGCCCGTCTCGCGCTTCTCCGCGCCCGCCCACGCCGTCGGCCTGACCCACGTGAGCACACTGCTGCGGCAGATCGGCGTGTCGGGTGATGTCACGTTGCTGGCCTACGCGCTGCTCGCCCCGCTCGAGGCCACTCTGGTGCTGCACCTGCAACGCGACGCCGGAATGACCACCGAGCGCCTCGCCGACGGCTGGGAGGATCTCGCCCGCCGCATCGCCTCCGCCTGACCTCAGGCCAGCGCGAGGGTTCGCGTCGCGGCGTCGGCCAGTGCCACGCCGTAGCTCCGGCCGTGACCCGCCGCGTGCACGGCGAGGGGATGCAGCTGATGCAGAGGCACCCGTTCCTCGGCACCCGGAGCGAGCTCGTGCTGCTCCTGATAGCCGTCGAGAAGGTGCTCGAGGTGCGGACAGCCGAAGAGAGACAGCATCGCGAGGTCCGTCTCGCGGTGTCCGCCGTGCGCCGCGGGGTCGATGAGCGTCACGCCGCCGGGCGTCCAGAGCACGTTGCCGGTCCACAGGTCGCCGTGCAGACGCGCCGGAGGGTCGGTCGAGTCGAACGACCCGTCCGCGACGACGGAGCAGGCACGCTCCACGAGGTCGGCCTCGTCCCGCGTGACTGTGCCGGCGTCGACCGCGACACGGAGATACGGCAGCACCCGTTCCTGCGCGTAGAACTCACCCCAGCGGTCGTGCTCCACCGACGACATGGTGCGCGATCCGATGAACAGCGTTCCGTCGAAACCTGCAGGCGGCGAGCCGAACCGGGGGGCACCGCTGTCGTGGGTGCGGGCGAGCAGTGCGCCGAAGCGGCGAGCAGCGTCCGGCGTCGGCCGGACGGAGTCGAGGCGTTCGAGAACGATGTGGTCGGCCGCGACCTCGAGGACGTCGACCGTCGGCGCTCCCCCGTCGGCGAGCCACCGCAGACCTGCAGCTTCGGCGGCGAAGAAGTCGGGATGCGCGTTTTCACGCCGTTTGACGAACGCCATCTCTAGCCGCCGGCGAAGGGCGGGAGGACGTCGATCCGGGAGCCGACGGGGTAGGCCTCGTCGCGGACCATCTCGTCGCCGATGAGGAACACCGCCACGTCCAACACACGATTCAGTTTCTGCCCGTGGCGTCCACGCAGCGCCGACTTCACGTCCGCCACGGTCGCGCCGACCCTCAGGTCGTACGACTCCTGCGTGGTGCCCGCAGCGTCCGCGGCCCCCGCGAAGTACCGCACGTCCACAGTCACGGACTCAACCACCGATGGCACCCATCGAGCGTTCCGGCGGCACGAAGTCCTCACGTTCCATCCCGTGGCCGGCCCACTTGTTCCACATCGCTCCACGCCAGAGGTCCGCGATCTCCTCGTCGGTCGCACCCCCGCGCAACGCCACCCGCAGATCGGTCTCGGAGTCGCTGAACAGGCAGGACCGCACGGTCCCCTCCGCCGTCAACCGGGTCCGGTCGCAGTCGGCGCAGAAGGACCGGGTGACCGAGGCGATGATGCCCACCGTGGCGGGGCCACCGTTCACAGTCCACTCCTCGGCGGGCGCGGACGGATCGGTGCGGCCGATCTCGGTGAGCGTGAACCGCTCCCCGAGCAGATCGAGCAGTTCCGCCGCCGACACCATCGTCGAGCGCGCCCACTCCCGGTCGGCGTCGAGCGGCATCTGCTCGATGAACCGCAGATCGACACCTCGGTCCAGGCACCACTGCACCAGGTCCTGAGCGCCGTGCAGAGTCTCGCGCATGAGAACGGCGTTGATCTTGACCGGTGTCAGTCCGGCCGCCAGGGCCCCGTCGATGCCGCCCAGCACGGCGGGCAGCCGGTCCCGCCGGGTCAACGATGCGAAGTGCTTGCGGTCGATCGTGTCGAGAGAGACGTTGACCCGGGTCAGACCCGCCTCGCGAAGACGCTCCGCTCGGCGTTCGAGGCCGATGCCGTTGGTGGTCATCGACAGTTCGACACCGGGTGCGTGCTGAGAGGTCAGGGCGATGATGTCCACGATGTCCTTGCGGACCAACGGCTCGCCGCCGGTGAAGCGGACCTCGCGCACACCGAGGAGTCGATCGGCGACGCCGACGAGGCGGGCGATCTCCTGCGCGGTGAGCAGCTGTTCGAACTCCAGGTTCGGCAGTCCCTCGGCCGGCATGCAGTAGGTGCATCGCAGCGAGCACTTCTCGGTGACCGAGATGCGCAGGTCCCGCGCGATGCGACCGAAACTGTCCAGCAGGTGCGGAACGTCCGGACGGCCGACCATGGACGGCGCGCGCACGACACCGGGCAGGCTGGGAATCCCCATGCTCACCGTCGTCATCCGATCACCTCCACTCGCCGTTCACGTCAGTATGCCCGTTCGGGGCAACGGGAACCCGACCGTCCTCATTCCCGCTCTAGGATGACCGCATGGGCCATGCGCACACGACGTCGGCACGCTCGGTCGAGGATCACGCCGTTCGGATCGACGAGATGATCACCCGCGCGTGGTCCGCTCGCCCCCCGGAGACGGTTCCGCTCACCGATGCGCTCCGCCGCGTGACGCACGCGGACATCGAGGCCCTCATCGACGTCCCCAACTTCCGGAACTCCCAGATGGACGGATACGCGGTCGACGCGAAATCGGTTGCCCGCGTACCGGTCACACTGCCGGTCACCGGCGTTCTCGCCGCCGGCGACGCCGGGGACGAACGGCATCGGTCGGGCACGGCACGCAAGATCATGACCGGCGCTCCGGTACCCGAGGGCGCCGACGCGGTGATCCCCGTCGAGGACACCGAGATGGACGGGGACGGTGTCCGCATCCTCGGCTCACGGCGCTCGGGTGAGTACGTGCGGGAGCAGGGCAGCGACATCGCGGCGGGGTCGGTCGTCGTCCCGGCCGGCACGACGCTCGGCCCCCGTCACCTCGGCGCTCTCACGGCCGTCGGCCGATCCGACGTCACCGTCCGCCCCCGGCTGCGGGTCGCGGTCATCGCGACCGGCGCCGAACTCGTCGAGGCGGGCAGTGCACTCGGACCCGGTCAGCTGTACGACTCGAACGGTCTCACGCTCGCGACCTCGGTGACCGCGGACGGCGCCGTGGTGACGTTCCGCGGCCGCAGTACCGACACCGCCGACGAGTTCTCCGCGATGCTGTCCGAGGCCGCCGAGAACGCGGACGTGATCATCACCTCGGGGGGTGTGTCGATGGGCGACTTCGAGGTGGTCCGGGACGTGCTCGGCCCCCGCGGGGGAACCTTCACCCACGTCGCGATGCAGCCCGGTGGGCCGCAGGGGTGGACCGACCTCGACGGCACCCCGGTGATCAGCTTCCCCGGCAATCCCGTGAGCACCCTGGTGTCCTACCTCGTCTTCGCCCGTCCGGCGATCCGGAGGCTCTCGGGCCTCCCCGACGCGACCGTCACCGAGCGCATCGCCGACGAGGCCGTCCGATCCCTGCCCGGACGGCGTCAGTTCCTGCGGGGCCGACTCACGGAGACCGGCGTCGTGGTGTCGTCCGGACCGGGGTCGCACCTGGTGGTGTCGATGGCCGCCGCCGATGTCCTGGTCGACGTCCCCGCGGACACCGTCGAGGTGCCCGCGGGCAACAGTGTGCGAGTGTGGCCGCTGTGAACAATTCATCCGCTGCGCACTCGTCCGGGAGTTCCTCCACAGGGCTCTCGCACCTGGACTCCGACGGCCGGGCCCGCATGGTCGACGTCAGCGGGAAGAGCGAGACCACGCGCACCGCGGTCGCCGCCGGGTCCCTGCGGACGACTCGGGACGTGATCGCCCTGGTGCGTGCCGACGGCATGCCGAAGGCCGATGTCCTGTCGACCGCGCGCATCGCCGGCATCGCCGGAGCGAAGCGGACGTCCGATCTCATTCCGCTGTGCCATCCGCTTCCGCTGTCCTCGGTCGCGGTGTCCTTCGGCTTCACCGACGACACGATCACGATAGAGGCCACAGCCGTCACGACCGGGCGGACGGGCGTCGAGATGGAAGCACTGACGGCGGTGTCCATCGCCGGGCTCACGCTGCACGACATGGTCAAGGCCGTGGATCCGGCAGCGTCGATCGAGTCGGTGCGTCTGATCCGCAAGGAGGGTGGCAAGCGCGGCGTGTGGACGCGCGACGACCACCAGCCCGACACCTCCTCCACAGCAACGCCTCTCGGCGATCGAACTGCGGTCGTCGTCGTCGCGTCCACCGGCGGCGCAGCCGGGACGCGCGAGGACACCACGGGACCGCGCATCGTGTCGTGGCTCGGTGACCGCGGTTTCGACGTTCGGGGGCCTCTCGTCGTGGCAGACGCCGACGTGGCCGCGGGCTTACGAGACGCCCTCACCGGCGGACCCGCCCTGATCATCAGCACCGGCGGCACGGGCGTCTCCCCCACCGACGCCACACCCGACGCCACCCGGCCACTGCTCGACCGCGAACTACCCGGCGTCGCGGAGGAGATCCGACGTACGGGACTGGCAGCCACCGTGCACGCCTCGATCAGCCGCGGGTTGGTGGGCGTCGCTGGGAAGACAGTGATCGTGAACCTGCCCGGATCACCCGGCGGAGTGAAGGACGGACTGACGGTGCTGGATCCGATCGTGGACCATCTCGTCGCCCAGGTACGCGGAGGCGGTGCTCACGAATGACAACGGTTCTCGCCCGGATCTCGAGCGATCCGATCGATCCGGCGGAGGTCTCCGACGCCGTCTCGGGTCCTGAACACGGTGCCGTGCTGGTGTTCTGGGGAGTCGTCCGCGACCACGACCACGGCGAGTCGGTGTCGGCACTCGAGTACCGAGCCCACCCCGACGCCGAGAAGTTCCTGCGTCGCTGCTGCGAGGACGCGGCCGCGTCGTCCGGCCTGCCGACGGCGGCCGTGCACCGCGTCGGCGACCTGACGATCGGTGACACCGCTCTCGTCGCCGCGGTCGCGTCTCCCCATCGCGCCGAAGCATTCGCAGCGTTGCAGGCGTTGGTCGATCGCATCAAGACCGAGGTGCCGATCTGGAAGCGCCAGCAGTTCCCCGGCGGCACCAGCGAGTGGGTGGGGCTCTAGCGGTCGCCGGTGCGCAGGAACCTGTGCACCACGAGTGATTCTGCGTCGGTCGCACTCTCGGTGCGGATCATCGCCTCGATCCGGGCACGCGCCGCCGCGACGTCGAGTCCCGAGCCGATGAAGACCAGCGCGGTGTCTCCACGGGACGAGGCGGTCTCGACGTCGATGTGGACGCCGACCGTCTGGACGACGAATCGCGCCGCGCCACGGCCGAATCGAACGAATCCCTTGGATCTGTACAGCCCCGGCGGCGGGTTCTCGAGGAACTCGAAGAACGCCCGCGGATCGAGGCAGTCGCTGGTCTCGACGCTGAACGTCTCGTAACTCGCGTGCAGGTGGTCGTGGGGATCGTCCTGCTCCCGCAACAGATCGTCGAGGGCGAGTTGCCGGGGCCCGTCGTCGGGGCGCTCCGGCGGATCGAGAAGGAGCGACACGTCCACGGCTCCGTGCGACGTCACCACCGTCGGGGCAGCGGGAGCGGCGTCGCGCACCAGCGTGAGCACCTCGTCGATGCGTCCGGGTCCCACCGCATCCGCTTTGTTCACCACCACCAGGTCGGCGAGACCCAGATGCTGAGCGAGGTGCTGGTGCCGGGCCGTCGACTCGAGCACGTGCAGGGCGTCCACGACCATCACCATGCCGCCGTACCGGATCCGCGAGTCGGTGCTCGCGACGACCATCCTGATGAGAGCACGTGGCTCCGCCACACCGCTGGCCTCGACGACGATCGCGTCGACGGCGGCACTGGTCGCGGTGAGGGCTCCGAACATCTCGTCGAGATCTTCGGTGTCGACGGCGCAACACAGACAGCCGTTGCCCAGGGTGATCATCGAGTCGACCTGCCCGGCGACCAGCATCGAGTCGATGTCCACGGCGCCGAAGTCGTTGACCACCACACCGATTCGAATGCCGTGATTGCGGCGGAGGAGATGGTTGAGCAACGTCGTCTTACCGGATCCGAGGTACCCGGCGACGAGGACGACCGGAACAGCGCTGCGAGACACCGCGTCAGGGTACGTCAGCCGGCTCCGGCCCCACCTGTTCGTCCCTACCGACCGGCCTCCGGCCTCCCCGCCCCTACCGACCGGCCTCCGGCCTCCCAGCCCCTACCGACCGGCCTCCGGCCTCCCAGCCCCTACCGACCGGCCTCCGGCCTTCCCGCCACGAAATCGACGATCCCGGTCGCGATCGCCGCCGCATGGGACGCGCGACCCTCGGCACTCTCGAGCTCGGCGGCATCCGACGGGTTCGACCCGTTGCCCATCTCGAGGAAGACGACGGGGACGGTCGTGAGAGCGGGGGCGGCCACGTCGGATCGCACCTGCAGCCCGTCCACCCCCGCATAGTTCGCCGGTGTGAATCCGGCTCGCTCGTACGCGTCCCGCATGGCGGTGGATGCACGCCGTCCCTCACCGGACTGCACCTCGTCGACGTCGGCGGACGGCACCGGCAGCGCCGGGACGATGACGTGGAATCCGTGATGCGCGTCGTCGGACCGGAGTGAGGTGGAGTCGGCGTGAACACTCACCGCCACCGCGGCGCCCGATGCACTCGCCGCTCGCGCGCGGTCGGTGATGCACCCACCCCATCCCGTGTCGTCCGGCCGGCTCAGCACGATCTCGGCACCCAGCCTCTCGAGGCGCGAGGCCACCAGTTGCGACACGTCCCAGACGATGGTGTGTTCCGGCGTTCCGCCGAGCGCCGTCATCCCGCTCGTCTGGCAGTCCTTCGTACCGCCCCGGCCGTCGTCCACCTGCGCCGCGAGGTTCTCCTCGTGGCCCGTTCCCTGGTGTCCGGGATCGAGGAAGATCACGGTGCCCGCGAGCGGTGCGTCCGGTGTCACCGGGATCGCAGCGGCCCCCGGCGGGACCGCCACGGAGACCAGTGCGACCGCGAGGATCGAGACACCACAGTGTCGTGCAACCGACGATCGCATACACCCCACTTCCCACCTCGGCGCACGTGCGCCGACACGATGTTCTCGCGATTTCCAAGAATGGCACGGCGAATTGGTTGAACGTGTGATGATCGGTAGCCGTCCGTGACCCCGTCGTGACCGTTCGCGAGTCCGGACAGCGTGAATCGCGATATCCGTGCACAATGGCTCCGCGCCCCGAGAAAATGACGTGTATCGCGGCGCCCCCGACCGAATTGGAAGGGCGGTTCACACGGTATGGTCTCGGCAAAGCGTGATTAACCGAGCTCAGCGACGAAAGCAGAAGACATGGCGAAGAAGGTCGTTGTTCAGCTGGTCGACGACATCGACAGAACACCTCTCGAGGACGATGGCGAACACATCACGTTCGCGGTCGACGGCACGCACTACGAGATCGACCTCGGGCCCGACAATGCCGCCGAGTTCCGACGTGTTCTGGGTTATTACATCGAGCACGCGGCGAAGGTGTCGGCCGGAACGCACAGCGGACGACGCAGCACGAAGCCGATGGGACGACGCAGTCCCGAACAGACCAGGGCCGTGCGCGAATGGGCCGTGGACGCGGGATTCACGGTGTCGAGCCGCGGTCGCATTCCCTCCGAGGTGCAGAGCGCGTACGACGCAGCGCACTGACACCACATCACACGCGAAAGGCCCCGTACCTGACCGGTACGGGGCCTTTCGCGTGTCCGTCTACTTCGGTGGAGCCGTTACTCGGTGGAGCTAAGGGGACTCGAACCCCTGACCCCCACACTGCCAGTGTGGTGCGCTACCAGCTGCGCCATAGCCCCGTGCTCTTCTGACCGTGAGAAAGAGTGTTTCGCACCGCTCGAAGAACGCTCGACCGAAGTTACACCATCGGTTCGACGAGGTCCAAATCAGCGTCAGCCGAGATCGGACACCCAGGCGGAGTTGGTGGTGGTGTCGACGATCGCGCCGTCCACGATGACGGTGGGAGTGCCTCGCGCGCCGGCAGCTGCGAGCGCCGCGCTTCCCGTCGCAGCGTCGGTGGCGGCGTCCGCCACTCGCGTTCCGTCGGTGATGCACTGTGCCGCCTCGTCGGAGGCTCCCGCCTCCGTGGCGCGGGCGGCGAGCTCGTCGGCGGTGTGGTCCGCGCTGCCCTTCTCCTCCGGCTGGAAGTCCGGCGAGAACAGGGCCGAGTGGAATGCTGAGTAGGCGGGCCCGTCGCCCGTGGCGGCGACGCACTGCGATGCGGCGGCCGCACGGGTGCTGTAGTCACCGCTGGGCGACAACTGATTCAGGAAGTCGAGCATGTGATAGCGCACCGCGATGGTGCCCTCGTCGATCTTCTGCGCGAGTTCCTGGCCGTAGGTGTTCTCCAACTCGGCGCAGTACGGGCACATCGCGTCCTCGTAGATGTCGACCGTGCGTGTCGCCTCCGGGAGACCCAGCCGCACCACGCCGTCGTCGTCGACCGAGGAGGTGACCGCCGCATTCTGCACGGACCCGTATCCGTCGGCGCGCGGCTGGCTGCGGGAGTTCTGCCACAACACTCCGCCGATGACGACGGCCGCGATGACCAGGAGAGCGAGACCGCCCAGAACATAGGTCGACGTGCTCGACGACTTCTGTGGCGTGTACTTGCTCGACGATTTCGATGACGACGATTTCGAGGCATTCACGCGAATACTGTGTCACGCGCGACTGACAGTGTGCTGAGAACTGGATGTCAGGTATGCCAATGCTTGCTGGTAGAGACGTTCCGGCGCGCGTACATTCGCCCCGTGACCCACATCGAGCCCCGTGATCCGCAGGCGTCCGCCGCGCCCGTCGAGGGAGGGCCCGGCCTGCCCCACGACATCGATCACACACATGCCGACGTCTCCGGAGGCTGGCTGCGGGCCGCCACGTTCGGGGCCATGGACGGACTGGTGACCAACACCTCGCTCATCGCGGGTGTCGGCGGTGCGGGCGTCTCGACGCACACGCTGGTCCTCAGCGGCATCGCCGGCCTCGTCGCGGGAGCGTTCTCGATGGCACTCGGCGAGTTCACGTCCGTGTCCACGCAGAACGAGCAGATCGATGCCGAGGTGACCACCGAGCGCGCCGCGTTCACGAAGTACCCGGAGGCCGAACAGGCGGAGTTGGTGGGCATGCTCACCGACATGGGCATGTCGACCGAGACGGCCACGGTCGCCGCGCGCGAGATCCACACGGACGCCGATCGTGCCGTGGATCTGCACATCTCGCGGGAGTTGGGTGTCGACCCCACCGAGAAGCCGTCACCGTGGGTGGCGGCCGGATCGTCCTTCGTCCTGTTCTCGATCGGCGCGATCATTCCGCTCATACCGTTCCTGCTGGGATCGGACGTCCTCGCCCTCGGGCTCGCGTGCGGCGCCGTGGGCCTCATGATCGCGGGCGCGCTCGCCGCGCACTTCACCTCGCGGTCGACCGTCGTCGGAGCGCTCCGCCAACTACTGTTCGGCTCACTCGCCGTCGCGGCGACCTACGCCGTCGGATCCCTCATCGGTGTCGGCACCGCCTGAGTCGCCGTCCGGATCGATCGTCACCGCGCTGGGCTTCCCGGTCAGCGACACCCGCCCGGACCGCGTGTCGGGTACCACCATCCAGCCGACCGCGGCAATCAGCAGGATGGCACCCGAGGTCCCGAACGCGGCCGCGTAGGAGAGTTCCGTCACGAGTACACCGGCGACCAGCGGCCCGATGACCGAGCCCACGTCCATGGCCATCTGGAATGCGGCGAGGACGGGGCCTCCACGGGCGCGCGAGCCGATCATGTCGGCCACCGCCGCCTGCTGGGTCGGCGTGATCAGCCCGGACCCGAGCCCGGCGACGAAGGTGATCACGAGGAACACCTCCGTCGATCCCGAGATGCCCATGGTCGCGGTCGATGCGCCGCACAGCAGGAGCCCGGCGACGAGGAACGGCTTGCGCCCGTACCGATCGGACCATCGCCCCGCCGGCACCAACACCACCGCGTTGCCCACCGCGAACACCGCGAGGGCCACGGCGGCCATGGAATCGCTGCGTCCGAGCGCGGCGACGACGAACAGCGGCACGATGGCCGTGCGCACTCCGAACACCGCCCATCCGTTGGCGAAGTTGGACAGCAGGGCCGACCGGTACGTCGGGGAGCGCAGGGCGTCGGCGAACCGCAGCACGACCGCCGCGTCCCGATCGGCCTCCGTGGTCGCGGCGGGTGTTCGTAGGCCCACCGCGACGACGGCGGCGGCCGCGACCAGCGTCACGGCGTAGAAGACGAACGGCGCCCGCAGACCTCCGACACCGAGCACGATGCCGCCCACGAACGGGCCCAGGACTGTGCCGGCCAGGAAGCTCGACGCGTACATGCCGGAGACGCGCCCGCGGCGATCGGGCGGGGCGATCCGGATGAGCAGTCCCAGCGCGGACACGGTGAACATGGTGGACCCGATACCGCCGAGCGACCGGAAGAGGAGGAGTTGCCAGTACGTCTGGGCCAGTGCGCACAACCCGGTCGACACCGCGACGACGACGAGACCGGTGAGGTAGACCCGGCGCTCGCCGATGCGCTGCACGAGCGATCCGCTGGCGGGCGCGAAGATCAGCCGTGTCGCCGCGAAGGCACTGATGATGACGGTGACCGCGAACTCGTCGACCCCGAAGGCGAGCGCGAACCCCGGGAGCGCGGGCGCGACGATGCCGAAGCCGAGTGCGATGACGAACGCGGCCGAGACGAGGATCCAGATGTCGCGGGTGGGATCGGGGGCGGTCCCCCGCGTCCCGGCACCGGCCCCTGCTGCGGCGCTCACTCCCCGGTCAGGACGGACGACACGAGATCGCGTGCGGCGCTCTGCACCTCGGCGAGGTGATCCGCACCGCGGAAGGACTCGGCGTAGATCTTGTAGACGTCCTCCGTACCCGACGGCCGAGCGGCGAACCAGGCGCTGTCCGTGGTGACCTTGAGTCCGCCCAGAGCCGCCCCGTTGCCGGGAGCCGAGGTGAGTGTGGCGGTGATGTCCTCCCCCGCCAGGGTGGTCGCGGTGACCTGCTCCGCCGACAGCTTCGCCAACACGGCCTTCTGCTCGCGCGTCGCGGGCGCATCGGTGCGTGCGTAGGACGGGTCACCGAACTGCTCGGTGAGCTCCCGGTAGCGGGTCGACGGTGTCTTCCCGGTCACCGCGGTGATCTCGGAGGCGAGCAGGGCCAGGATGATGCCGTCCTTGTCGGTGGTCCAGACGGATCCGTCCGTCCGCAGGAACGAGGCGCCGGCGCTCTCCTCGCCGCCGAACCCGATCTCACCGGAGACGAGACCGGGCACGAACCACTTGAACCCCACGGGCACCTCGAGCAGGGTGCGACCGAGCGAGGCCACGACGCGGTCGATCATCGAGGAACTGACGAGGGTCTTGCCGACCGCCGCCTCGGCGGGCCATCCCGGCCGGTGCGAGAACAGGTAGTCGATCGCCACCGCGAGGTAGTGGTTCGGGTTCATCAGTCCGCCGTCGGGGGTGACGATGCCGTGCCGGTCCGCATCGGCGTCGTTGCCCGTCGACACGTCGTAGTCGTGCCGGGCGCCGATCAACGACGCCATCGCGTTGGGCGACGAGCAGTCCATCCGGATCTTGCCGTCGGTGTCCAGGGTCATGAACCGCCATGTCGCGTCGACGAGCGGGTTGACCACGGTCAGATCGAGGCGGTGCCGTTCGCCAATCGCCGCCCAGTAGTCGACGCTCGCACCGCCCAGCGGATCGGCGCCGATGCGCACACCCGCGGACCGGATGGCATCGATGTCGACGACGGACGGGAGATCGTCCACGTAGGTGGTGAGGAAGTCGTACTTCTGCACGGACCCGGCCAGTGCCGACGCCAGAGACACGCGCTTCACGGACGACACACCGGAGCGCAGGATCTCGTTGGCGCGCGCCGCGATCACGGAGGTCGCGTCGCTGTCGGCGGGTCCACCGTTCGGCGGGTTGTACTTGAAACCGCCGTCGCGCGGCGGGTTGTGGGACGGCGTGACGACGATGCCGTCCGCGAGCGCCGACGGACCCGAGGCGTTGTGACGCAGGATCGCGTGGCTCACCGCCGGGGTGGGCGTGTAGCGGTCTGCCGAATCCACCAGCACCGCAACGTCGTTGGCGGCGAGAACTTCCACGGCGGTGACCCACGCGGGCTCGGAGAGCGCGTGGGTGTCGCGACCGAGGAAGAGCGGTCCCGTGGTGCCCTGCGCGGACCGGTACTCCACGATGGCCTGTGTCGTGGCCACGATGTGGTCTTCGTTGAAGGCGCCGTCCAGGGACGATCCACGATGTCCGGAGGTACCGAAGACCACCTGCTGATCGGGATTCTCGACGTCCGGCTTCACGCTGTAGTAGGCCGTCACCAGATGCGACAGATCGACCAGATCCGATGCCTGTGCCCGTTGTCCCGCTCGCTCGTGAGCCACTCGGGTCCTCCTGTGTCGATTGCGTACCCCCGCCCCGAGAACCCTAGTGGGCGAGCAACGACCGCGGACCACGACTGTCGGATCGAGGCCCCGACCGCGTCGTCGGACGGTCAGAGATCGGGCAGCGCGGAGAACTCGGCGATCGCGATGACGTCCTCGAGAGCGGTCGCGAGGACGTGGAGTCGTCGTCCGACCGTTTCTGCCGCGAGCACCTTCGCGCGATCGGACGAGCCGAGCGGCAGGGACGACGCGAACTCCCAGACCTCGGCGACGGAGCGCGTTCCGTCCGCGTCGACACGCGGCGCCTCGGGTGTGGGCAGATCGCGCGAGCGTGCGATGCCGGTCAGGATCTCGAACAGCCGGTCGGTGCGCTCCTGCACGAGGTCGTACACCTCGTCCAGCGATTCGTCGCCCGCCGGGAGATCGGGCCAGGCGGTGACACGCGCCCGCGGGTACGGATCGTCCGGCAGCCACTCCAGCACGCGGATCCGGTCGACTCCGCGGCACTCGAGCACGAAGCGCCCGTCCGGTGTGGGGAGGGCGCGGTCGATCCGGGTCGATACTGCGGCCACGCCGCGCACGTCCCCGCCGCCGACCTCGTGGCCTCGCTCGATGAGCGCCACCCCGAAGTGCGACTCGGTGTCCAGGCAGTGCTGCACCATCGCGCGGTAGCGGGGCTCGAACACGTGCAACGGCACGTCGTCCCCCGGAAGTACCACCGAGCCGAGCGGGAACATCGGGAGCTCGTAGATGTCGTCGGACCGGGCGTGCATGTCGTCGTCCACACCACCAGCATGCACTCACCGCGACCACCGCGACAGAACCCGACGACCCGGGTGTGGTGCAACTCCCCCGCCGGTCTGGTGTCGGTGGCCCGGCTACTGGGTAAGGATGCGTCCATGAGCACTCCGGTTCGCGCCGCTTCCCGCACCACTGGACCCCGGACGTTCGCGGTCTGGGCACCCACACCCGAGCGGGTCCGACTGCACCTCGACGGCGACCTGCACCCGATGACCGAGAAGGACGGGTGGTGGAGCGCCGAGGTGCCCGCCGCCGACGGTGCCCGGTACGGCTTCGTCCTGGACGACGACGATGCGGTGATCCCGGATCCGCGCTCGCCGCGGCAGCCGGACGGCGTGCACGAGGCGTCGGCGCTGTACTCCGCGGACACCTTCGCGTGGACCGACGACGCGTGGACGGGTCGCCCGCTGGCGGGCGGCGTGCTGTACGAACTGCACATCGGCACCTTCACCGCGGAGGGGACGTTCGACGCGGCGATCGACCGACTCGATCACCTCGTCGACCTCGGCGTGACGTTCGTGGAGGTCATGCCCGTCAACGGTTTCAACGGGACACACAACTGGGGCTACGACGGCGTCCTGTGGTACACCGTCCACGAGGGCTACGGCGGTCCGGAAGGTTTCCAGCGGTTCGTCGACGCCTGCCACGCCCGGGGGCTGGCCGTCACGCTCGACGTGGTCTACAACCACCTGGGTCCGTCGGGCAACTACCTCGAGAAGTTCGGCCCGTACATGTCCGAGGGTGCGAACTCCTGGGGACAGACGGTCAACGTGGCCGGCGCGGAGTCGGACACGGTGCGGCGCTACATCATCGACAACGCACTGCGGTGGTTCGAGCAGTTCCACGTGGACGCGCTCCGTCTCGATGCGGTGCACGCCCTGGCCGACACCACGGCCACCCACATCCTCGAGCAGCTCGCCGTGGAGACCGAGGCCCTGTCGGCGCACGTCGGTCGACCCCTGAGCCTGGTCGCGGAGAGTGACCTCAACGACCCGACGCTCATCACTCCCCGAGCGGGCGGCGGGTACGGCCTCACTGCCCAGTGGGACGACGACGTCCACCATGCCGTGCACGCAGCGGTGTCCGGCGAACGTCAGGGCTACTTCGGTGACTTCGGCTCGATGCAGTGCCTCGCGACCACCATCACGCAGGGCTTCTTCCACGCCGGGACGTATTCGACCTTCCGTGGCCGCGTGCACGGTCGACCCCTGGACCGACGGGTGCTCCCGGCGAGCTCGCTCGTCGCGTACACCACGACGCACGATCAGGTGGGCAACCGCGCAATCGGCGATCGTCCCGGCTTCTCACTCACGCCGGGGCAGCTGGCGGTCAAGGCGGCGCTGATCCTGTTGTCCCCCTTCACCCCGATGCTCTTCATGGGTGAGGAGTTCGACGCCTCCACCCCGTTCCAGTTCTTCACCTCCCATCCCGAACCCGAGCTGGGTGAGGCCACCGCGAAGGGCCGCAAGGCCGAGTTCGCGTCCCACGGGTGGGACAGCGAGGACATCCCCGACCCGCAGGATCCCGCGACGTTCGAGAACTCGAAGCTGAACTGGGACGAGGTGACCGAGGGTGATCACGCCCGCGTACTCGACTGCTACCGAGCACTTCTGGCGTTGCGCGCCCAGCGCATCGAGATCACGAACCCGTGGTTGACCGGCGTGCACGTCGACTACGACGAGGACGCCCGATGGATCGTGATCCACCGGGCGCACCCCACCGCGGGCCGTGGTCTGAGCATCGCGTGCAACCTCACCGACTCGCCGGTGACAGTGCCGGTGGGCGGCTCACCGCTGCTGTGGTGGGACGAGCCGACGCCGAACGCGACCGCGTCGGCGACGACCGTTCCGGGTCACTCCTTCGTCGTGCTGGAGTGAGTTCCGTTGGAGTGACTGTCCGGCTCGGCCCGCGCGTCGCCGGCGTCCGAGCCACGCAGAGCCAGAGCCACGAGGAGAGCGTTGGCGACGAGCACGATCGCGGTGGCCACCGCCGCGACGTGCATCCCGTCGACGAAGGCGGCGCCGGCCGAACTGGTCAGAGCGTCACCGAGATCCGCCGGTAGCGTCCGCGCGAGCGAGACCGCCTCGCCGATGGTCTCGCGGGCACCCGACGCGGTGTCCGGGTCGAGCGCCGACGTGTCGATACCGCCACGGAACACGGCCATCACCACCGAACCGAGCAACGCGACGCCGAGGGCGATCCCGAGTTCGTACGCCGTCTCGGAGATCGCAGACGCTGCGCCGGCGCGCGGCGCGGGAACCGAGGCGACCACCAGATCCGACGTCAGCGTCAGCGCGAGGCCCGCGCCGACACCGACCAGGACGAACGACGCCATGAACACGGCGATGCCGTCGGTCTGACCGAGACGTGTCAGGAGCAGTGCCCCCGCCGCGGAGACCCCGAGTCCCACGGCGAGAACGGTGCCCGCCTCCCATCGGCGTACGAGATGTGCGGCGGCGAGCGACGCGACGATGCTCGTCGCCGTTCCCGGCAGCATGATCAGACCGGCCTCCAGCGGGGACGTGCCGAGAACCGACTGCAGGTACTGCGAGCCGAAGAACAGCACTCCCGCGAGCGCGAAGACGGACAGCAGGTTCGTCGCGACGGCCGTCGCGAAGCGACGCTGCGCGAACAGCGTCAGGTCGATCATCGGAGCGGCGAGTCGGCCCTGCCTGCGGACGAAGACGGTGCCCGCGGCCAGACCGACCAGCGCGACCGGAATCATCGACGGGTGCGGCCCGTGAGCGGCGGTCTCCTTGATCGCGTAGACGACGGGAACGATGCCCAGGATCGACAGCGCGGCGCTGGGTACGTCGAATCGGCCCGGTTCCGGATCCTTGGACTCCGGGATGGTGAACGGACCCGCGACGACCAGCGCGATCATGATCGGCACGTTGATCAGGAAGACCGAGCCCCACCAGAAGTGCTCGAGAAGCCACCCGCCCACCAGAGGACCCGCCGCCGCGCCGCCGCCGGCCATGGCACCCCAGACACCGATCGCGAGCGTGCGTTCACGCCGCACCTGGAACATCGTGCGGATCAGGCCCAGGGTGGCGGGCATCAACGTGGCACCCGAGATGCCCTGCAGCACCCGGGCCGCGATCATCATCGCGGGGTCGACCGCGAAGGCGGCGAGCACCGAGGACAGCCCGAAGCCGACCGCGCCGATCAGGAGCAACCGCCGTCGTCCGATGCGGTCGCCGACAGTGCCCATGGTGACCAGCAGGCCGGCGAGGACGAACGAGTAGACGTCGATGATCCACAGCAGCTCGGTGCTGCTCGGGCGGAGATCCGCGCTGAGGAACGGCAGCGCGATGTCGAGGACGGTGCCGTCGACGGCGATGAGCATCACGGCACCGGCCAGCACCACCAGACCGAGCCAGTCGCGGCGGGTGGCGCCGGCCGGTACGAGATCGTCGGGATTCGGCTGCACGGACGCTGCCGGGGACACGGACACGAGACACCTCTTTCGTTTACCGTCCGGACGGTACAGTCGACGGACACCGACAGCGTAGCAACAACCGTCCGGCCGGTACAGTGCGTGTCATGGCAGCCGACACACGCGACCGCATCCTGGACGCCCTCGAGACGCTGCTCCTCGACGACGGCGCGGACAAGGCCACCCTCGAGGCGGTGGCCTCTCGGGCCGGCGTCTCGAAAGGTGGTCTGCTGTACCACTTCCCCAGCAAGGACGCGATGATGGCCGCGCTGGTGCGTCGCCTCGGTGAACGATCCGACGTCCAACGCGTCGAGGCGGAGGCCGCCGGCACCTCGCTGGCGCAGTGGTATCTCCAGCCACCGGACGCCTCGTCCGCCGAGGAGGTGGCGCTCTACCGCTCCACTCTCGCCGCGCTGCGCAGCATCGACGGCAGACCCGGCGAGGTGCAGCAGGCCGTCATCGACGTCATGGGCATGTGGGACCGCGCGCTGCAGCGCGAGGTGACCGATCCGGTGCAGGCCGAGATCGTGCGGCTGGTGGGCGACGGCATCTACCTCGCCGCGCTGCTCGGCCTCCCCCACACGCCGCCCGACCTGCACCGTGACGTGGTCGAACGGCTCCTCGGTGGCGGTTCGAGCAGTGTCGACCCGAGCGGTCAGGGGTCGGCCGGATGACTCAGGTCAGGTAGCGGTATGCGGGAGACCCGGGCTCGAGATGCTCGACGTGCATCGGCGACGTCTCCATCCGCTCGAGGAGGGACGACAGGCCCGCGGCCGAACCGAGCTCGATACCCACCAGCGCGGCACCCGTCTCGCGGTTGTTGCGCTTGACGTACTCGAACAGCGTCACGTCGTCCTCCGGACCGAGAACGACGTCGAGGAACGTGCGCAGTGCGCCCGGCTCCTGCGGGAAATCGACGAGGAAGTAGTGCTTGAGCCCCTTGTGCACGAGCGACCGTTCGAGAATCTCCCCGTAGCGCGAGACGTCGTTGTTACCGCCCGAGATCAGGCACACGACGGACGAGCCGGCCGGGATGTCGATCTGCGACAGCGCGGCCACCGACAGCGCTCCGGCGGGTTCGGCGATGATGCCCTCACTCTGGTACAGATCCAGCATCGCGGTGCAGATGGCACCCTCGTCCACCTGCGTGACCACCACCGACCCGCGTCCGTCGTGGCCCGCACCGACCGTCACCGAGGCATGCGAGGCGACGGTCGCGCCGAGCGACGACACGACCCGGTACGGGAGATCGCCGATCCGGCGCACGGCGGCGCCGTCGACGAACGGGTCGATCTCGTCGAGTGTGACGGGGCCGCCGGCCATGAGCGCCGCCGCCATGGATGCGGCGCCGGTGGGTTCCGCACCGACGACGGAGGTGTTCGGCGACCGCTCGGCGAGGTACGCCGACATGCCCGTCATGCACCCACCACCGCCCACCGCGACCACGACAACGTCCGGAGCGGCACCGAGTTGCTCCAGGATCTCCGCGGCGATGGTTCCCTGTCCCGCCACGGTTCTCGGGTCGTCGAACGGCGGCACGATGGTGGCACCGGTGGTGCGGACGTCGGCGAGGGCGGCCGCCGCGGCCGCATCGAAGGTGGAACCGACGCTGATGACCTGCACCATGTCGCCGCCGTGGAAGGCGATGCGATCGCGCTTCTGCTTCGGGGTGTTGGTCGGCACGTAGATGCGACCGCGGATGCCGAGCGCCCGGCACGCGAACGCGACACCCTGCGCGTGATTGCCGGCGCTCGCCGCCACGACACCGACCGCGCGCTCGTCGTCGTCGAGTTGCAGCATGAGGTTGTACGCGCCGCGCAACTTGTACGAGCGCACGCGCTGGAGATCCTCGCGCTTGAGGTGGATCCGCGCACCCGTCTGCTCGGACAACCGCTCGCAGAACTCGAGCGGGGTGCGGGTGGCCACGTCCCGCAGCCGGACGGCCGCGGCATCGATGTCGTCTGCGGTCGGCGCAGCGGCGTCGGTACGGCTCGTCGTCTCGGTCACACGGACATGCTGCCACGGTGGTGCGACGACCACCGACCCACCCTCACCTGCGGAGCGGCCGCCGGCGGGGGTGACGAATCAGCGCTCAGGCCCGCTCGAGCACGAAGACAGGGATCTCGCGGTCGGTCTTCTTCTGGTAGTCCGCGTAGTCGGGGTAGGCCGCGACCGCACGCTCCCACCACTGCGCCTTCTCCTCGCCGTGGATCTCGCGCGCGACCATGTCCCACTTCTCGGTCTTGTCCCGCAGTTCGACGTGGGGGTTCGCGAGCACGTTGAAGTACCAGACGGGGTGCTTGGGCGCGCCGCCGAGCGACGCGACGGCGGCGTACGCACCGTCGTGCTCCACGCGCATCAGAGGGGTCCGACGGAGCTTGCCCGTCTTGTTCCCGATTGTCGTGAGGAGGATGACGGGCATCCCCCGCATCTCGGTGCCCTCGGTCCCTCCCGAGCTCTCGTACAGGTCGGCCTGATCGGCGGCCCAGGTGGACGGACTCGGCTCGTACTCTCCGTGCAGCGGCATGATCCCAGTACACACACCTCGGCGGTCTCCGGCAACCATCCGCAGGGTGATCAGGAGGTTTCGGTCGCCCTAACTTCCATGTACGTGTAGCCTGGGGACCAACGCACGGCACACGGAACACGAATGGTTCGGGAGGCGAGTATGACCACGGTCGACCTGCAGTTCACACGCCCGCGGCACTCGACGAGCGTTCGTACCGTGGACGTGGCCGGCACCGACTGGCCGCTCTACAAGCTCGAGAGCATCATGGTCGCCGTCATCCTCTTCGCCGCTCTCGCACTGACAGTCAGCATGCAGACGGCAGTCCTCACCTCCGCCGCTGTCGGCGTGACGCTGTGGTGGGCCCTCGGCGCGACCGAGCGGTTCCGCACCCGACACTGATCACGGACAGACACCGACGGGGCGCCCACTCCACGTGGGCGCCCCGTCGGCGTTCGTGTGGTCCGGCCGTATGTCAGGAACCGAACGGCAGGACACCGGGGGCCAGGTAGAGACCGCTGCTTCCGGCGGCGATGCCACCGACGAGTTCGAGCACGGCGTTGATGAAGTTCGTGATCATGGGATCATCCCTCTCGGTCGAGTTCGACGTGACGATCCGACGGTACCGTCCGTCCCTGTGAACAGTCACGAACTCGTCTGGTACGTCGGCTACGGCTCGAACACCCTGCCCGCACGCCTCGACGCCTACTTGGGCGGCTCCGCGGCCGACAGCAGATTCGGTGCGCACGCCGCCCCGCGGACACTCTCGCTTCCTCGCGAACACCGGTGGATCACCGTGCCGCATGCGGTGTACTTCGCCGGCGTCTCGGCCCGGTGGACCGGAGCGTCCGCGTTCCTCTCGCTCACACCCTCCCCCGACTCCGACAGCATTGCCCGCGCCTACCTGCTCGACTGGGCCGCCCTCGACCACATCTCGACGGTGGAGAACGCGCAGACGGAGCAGACACTCGACGTCCGCGCGTCCCTACCGACACGGCCGGGAGCGTGGGCGCTGCTGCCGGTCGAGGTGTCGCCCGAGCCGCACCGCGGCAAGTACGACGCGGCGCTGCGCCTGGACGACATCGACGGCGTCCCGGCGATGACTCTGACGTCGAGCCACGTGCGAGAACGCGGAGTGCCGGCCGACCGCTACCGCGACGTCATCGCGGAGGGCTTGCGGGACAACCCGTTCGGCGTCGATCCCGATGCCTACCTCGCGGCAGCCGTCGAGCGGTCGGCCGTCGTCAGACGGTGAGGCAGCGTCAGACGGTGAGGCAGCGTCAGACGGTGAGGCAGCCGGGTCCGAGCAGCGCCTTGAGATCGCCCATCAGCGCCGATGACGGTGTGACGCGCAGCTTCTCGTCCACCTTGAGCATGGTGACCCGGTCGCCACTGATGAGGCGCAGGTGCACGTCGGTGGTGCCGGGATGGCTGGCCAGCACCCGCTTGAGCGCCCCGACCTTGTCCGCGGTGCACTGACGCGTCGGCAAGCTGACGGCGACGGGCTTGGCGACACCGACGGACGACAGATCGGGAACCGCGATGTCGTTCGCGATGAGCGAGATCCGATCGTCCCGAGCCGACACCCTGGCCTTCACCAGCACCACGGCGTCCTCGGCGACGTCCGCACCGAACACGGAGTACGCCTGCGGGAAGAACAGCACCTCGATACCGCCGGTGAGATCCTCGAGCTGGGCGGACGCCCAGGTCAGACCGTTCTTGTTCACCCGTCGGTTGACCGACGCCAGAATGCCGCCCACCGTGACCTGCGTGCCGTCCTTCAGACTGCCCTCGAGGATCGTGGGAATGGCGGTGTCCGACTGAGCCGCGAGCACGTGCTCGACTCCGTTCAGCGGATGCCCGGACACATACAGCCCCAACATCTCCCGCTCCAAAGCGAGACGGTGCTTGCTGTCCCACTCCTCGGGCGGGATCTTCACGTTGAAGACGGAGGTGATGGACTCGTCGGCGTCGACGCCGCCGAACAGGTCGAACTGGCCGATGGCCTCCGCCTTCTTGGTGCCCAGCACCGAGTCGATCGCGTCGGCGTGGATCAGCATCAAACCCTTGCGTGGATGGTCCAGCGAATCGAAACCACCGGCCTTGACGAGAGACTCGGTGACCTTCTTGTTGCAGGCAGTCGCATCGATCTTGGCCAGGTAGTCGGAGAAGTCGGTGAACTTCCCCTTCTCCTTGCGCGCCGAGATGATGGACGCCACGACGTTGGCGCCCACGTTGCGCACCGCGCCCATACCGAAGCGGATGTCCTCGCCCACCGAGGCGAAGTTGAGCTCGGACTCGTTGACGTCCGGCGGCAGCACGGTGATGCCGAGCCGTCTGCAGTCGGCGAGATAGATCGCCGCCTTGTCCTTGTCGTCGCCGACACTGGTGAGCAGTCCGGCCATGTACTCGGCCGGGTAGTTGGCCTTGAGATACGCCGTCCAGTAGGACACCAGCCCGTACCCCGCCGAGTGCGACTTGTTGAACGCGTAGCCGGCGAACGGGAGCACGGTGTCCCAGAGCGCCTTGATGGCGGCCTCGGAGAAATCGTTGTCCAGCATGCCCTGGCGGAATCCGGCGTACGCCTTCTCCAGCTCGGACAGCTTCTTCTTTCCCATGGCGCGCCGCAGCAGGTCGGCCTGGCCGAGCGAGTAGCCGGCGACCTTCTGCGCCAGCTGCATGATCTGCTCCTGATAGACCACCAGGCCGTACGTCTCGCCGAGGATGACCTTCAGCGGTTCCTCGAGTTCCGCGTGAATCGGCTTGACCTCTTGACGACCGTTCTTGCGATCGGCGTAGTCGTTGTGCGAGTTCATGCCCATCGGACCGGGCCGGTAGAGCGCCAGGACGGCGACGATGTCCTCGAATCCGGTGGGCTGCATCTTGCGCAGCAGGTCCCGCATCGCGCTGCCGTCGAGCTGGAACACGCCGAGAGTGTCTCCGCGCGAGAGCAGTTCGAACGTCGCCGGATCATCGAGAGGCAGGGCGTCGAGATCGATGTCGATGCCGCGATTGGCCTTGATGTTGTCGATGGCGTCACCGATGACCGTGAGGTTGCGCAGCCCCAGGAAGTCCATCTTCAGCAGGCCGATGGCCTCGCAGGACGGGTAGTCCCAGCCGGTGATGATGGCGCCGTCCTGCGGACGCTTCCACACCGGGATGGCGTCGGTCAGCGGCTCCGAGGACATGATGACCGCGCAGGCGTGGACGCCGGCGTTGCGGATCAGCCCCTCGAGACCCTTGGCCGTCTGGTAGATCTTCGCGACGTCGGGGTTCGAGTCGATCAGCGAGCGGACCTCGGTGGCCTCCTTGTACCGCTCGTGCGTCGGATCGGTGATACCCGCGACCGAGATGTCCTTCGCCATCACGGGCGGGGGCAGTGCCTTGGTGATCTGGTCGGCGATGGCGAAGCCCGGCTGCCCGAACTGCACGCGGGCCGAGTCCTTGATGGCGGCCTTCGTCTTGATGGTGCCGAACGTGATCACCTGCGCGACACGATCACTGCCCCACTTCTCGGTGGCGTAGCGCACCATCTCGCCGCGTCGGCGATCGTCGAAGTCGATGTCGATGTCGGGCATGGAGACGCGCTCGGGATTGAGGAACCGCTCGAACAGCAGACCGTGCGGGAGCGGGTCGATGTTGGTGATCCCCATCGCGTAGGCGACGAGCGACCCGGCCGCCGAACCTCGACCGGGGCCGACGCGGATGCCGACCTCCTTGGCGTGGTTGATGAGGTCACCGACGACGAGGAAGTAGGCGGGGAAGCCCATCTCGAGGATGACGCTGATCTCGTAGTCCGCACGGGAGAGGTACTCCTCCGTCGGACCGTCGGGGAAGCGGCGGTGCAGGCCGTCCATGACCTCCTTGCGGAGCCAGGTGCCCTGCGTGTAGCCCTCCGGCACCGGGAACACCGGCATCCGGTCGCGGTGTTCCCACACCTCGTCGTAGGACTGGACGCGTTCGGCGATGAGCAACGTGGAGTCGCACGCGCCGGGCACCTCGTCGTCCCAGAGGGCGCGCATCTCCTCCGCGGACTTGAGGTAGTAGCCGTCGCCGTCGAACTTGAACCGGGTGGGATCGCTCAGCGTCTTACCGGTCTGGATGCACAGCAGCGCTTCGTGATTGACCGACGCGTCCTTGGTGACGTAGTGGCAGTCGTTGGTCGCGAGCGGCGGGATGCCGAGCTGCTCCCCGATGCTCAGCAGTCCTTCTCGCACCCTCCGCTCGATCGACAGACCGTGGTCCATCAGTTCGAGGAAGAAGTTGTCGGGGCCCCAGATCTCCTGCCACTTGGCCGCCGCCTCGAGCGCCTCACGCTCGTGGCCCAGACGAAGCCGGGTCTGGATCTCGCCGGACGGGCAACCGGTGGTGGCGATGATGCCCTCGGCGTGGTTGGCGATGATCTCCTCGTCCATGCGCGCCCACTTGCCCAGCTGCCCCTCGGTGGACGCGAGGGACGACAGCTTGAACAGGTTGCGCAGACCCGTCGCGTTCTCCGCCACCATCGTCATGTGCGTGTACGCGCCGCTGCCCGAGACGTCGTCCGACTTCTGGCTGCGGTCTCCCCACAGCACGCGCTTCTTGTTGAAACGGGACTCCGGGGCGATGTAGGCCTCGATCCCGATGATGGGCTTGACCCCGGCCTTCTTGGCCTCGTTGTAGAACTCACTGGCCCCGTACATGTTGCCGTGGTCGGTCATCCCGACCGCGCTCATCCCCAGGCGCTGGGCCTCCGCGAACATCGGCGCGATCTTCGCCGCCCCGTCCAGCATGGAGTACTCGGTGTGATTGTGGAGATGAACGAAGTCCGACACGGGAGCCACTCTAGGTCGTCGGGCCGACAACATTCTCCGCACACGCGGCGTGTGACGACTGTGACGGATGAGGACTAGCGCGGGGCGTCCGCGGACGCCGCCTCGACCGGCACCGACGCCACGCGATGCGCCCGCAGACGCCGCACGGAGTCGACCGTGAAGATCGCCAGCGCGCACCAGATGAGTGCGAAACCGATCCACCGCGACGCGGGCATGTCCTCGTTCAGCACCAGCACTCCCCACGCGAGCTGCAGGCCCGGTGTCAGGTACTGCAGCAGACCGAGGGTGACCAACGGCAGCTTCTGCGCGGCGACCCCGAACAGCAGCAGCGGCAGTGCGGTGACGGGCCCGGCGAGGACGAGCAGCAGGGCGTGCGGCACCCCGAGCGAGAGGGCGCTCGCTCCCCCGGTGACGCTCAGCACCACCAGGTAACCGATCGCGATCGGCGCCCCCACGAGCCCCTCCGCGGTCAGCGACGTGGTGGGTTCGAGCCGGACCACCTTCTTCATGACGCCGTACAGCGCGAACGAGAAGGCCAGGGTGAGGGCGATGACGGGAGGCCGTCCGTAGTCGACGGTGAGCACGACCACCGCGACGAAGGCCAGCGCGAGGGCCGCGATCTGCGCACGGCCCAACCGCTCCCGGAACACCACGACGCCGAGCAGGACACTGACGAGCGGATTGACGAAGTATCCGAGGGCTGCCTCGACCACACGGTCCTGCGAGACCGCGAAGATGTAGACGCCCCAGTTGATCGAGATGAACGCCGACGACAACGCCACCACACCCCACGTGCGCGCCGGGAGACCGCGCAGCGTGGACAGTCGTCCCAACACCGCCAGGACGACGAGCATGAGCACCAACGTCCACACGATGCGGTGCGCGAGGACCTCGACGGGTCCGGCGAAGGACAGCGCGCCGAAGAAGGCCGGGAACAGTCCCCACAGTCCGTACGCACCGACACCGCTGGCCATGCCGACGCTGGAGGACGACCGGGGAGCTCCACCGCGCCGGGAGCCGAGAGAGGACGTGAGACTGCGCACGCGCTCACGCTATCCCCGACCGGTGCACAATCGACGAGGTGGCACACAGGAAGAAGGCGCCGAGCGGCGAGGCCGAGGCTCGGGCGGACAAGACCTGCGCCGTCTGCGGTCGACGGATCGAGTGGCGCAAGAAGTGGGAACGCGACTGGGACTCGGTGAAGTACTGCAGCGACGCGTGCCGACGCACGGGCTCCGCGGGAGCCGACGACGGTCTCGAGGACGCGATCCGGCGGCTGCTCGACAGTCGCGCCCGCGATTCGTCGATCTGTCCCTCCGACGTGGCTCGCGCCGTGTCGCCGGACGACTGGCGCCCCCTGATGGAACCCGTCCGCCGCGCCGCCCGCCGTCTCGTCGCCGCGGGCGAGGCGGAGATCACGCAGGGCGGGAACGTGGTCGACCCGTCGACGGCGAAGGGCCCCATCCGCATTCGGCGACCCCGCTGACCCGGAGTCGACTCAGGCGCGTGCGGACCTGACCCGCCGCACCGCGTCGTCGACGGACCCGCGATGCACTCCCCCGTGTCCGGGAATCAGGACGTCGGCGTCCAGGCCGACGAAAGCGTCGAGCGCGTCGAACTCCCGCGGCCGGTCGTGCGCGAACAGGGGCGGCAGCATCTGCGGTCCGGTCCGAACGCTCAGAGCGTGTCCGGTGACCAGGGCGTCACCGGACAGAACGGCCCCCGCACCCGGCACGTGATACCCGGTGTGACCGGACGTGTGACCCGAACTGTCGAGCGGCACCGGCCCGCCCGGCAGGTCCAACGGCCCACCCGGCACGGATCCGACGACCGAGTCGAACCCCTCGGCGTCGGCGACGGCGCCCGATTCGGTTCCGCCCGCGCGAGCGATGCGCACCGTCCATGCGAGCGCACCGCGCCGCCAGACGTTACGCGCCACGTCGAGCGGCGATGCCTGTTCGAGATACTCACGTCGGGCATGCCGCGCCTCGGTGTCCGAGGTGAGCACCGGCGTGCCGTAGGTCGAGGCGAAGTGGCCGGCACCGCCGATGTGGTCGATGTGCGCGTGTGTCAGCAGGATCGCCCGCACGTCCTCCGGACGCCGACCGACACGACGCAGCGATTCGACGACCGCACCGACGTACCGCGGATATCCCGAGTCGACCAGCGTCACGTCCTCGCCGTCGACCAACAGTGTCCAGTTGACGTCCGGCCCGAACGCGACGTGCACGCCGTCGGCGACGGTCGTGACTTCGAGTGTGCTCACGACTGCCGAGTATGGACGGTCGGGAGCCCCGGGGGAAGACCGACGAGTCTGCTGACGCGACACGCCGATCACACGACCGAGCGGAGCCGGGTGTGTCATGACGTTGGTCACCGACGACGCGAAAAGCACGAGGCGACAGCCGCTCCCGCTCCTCGGGCCTCGTGTCGTGCACTACGCTGGTTCGACGTGATCGACGATCGAAATTTCGGCTCCGGCGCCTCCTCCACGATGACCACCACCTCACCCCACGACACCGCTGCGGACGACACCCCCGTCACCCGGCGGTGGAGTCCCGGCGGCTGCGTGTGGTGCGGCAGCCGGACCGACATCGAGATCTACCGGGACGAGCCCCGGTGCGGTGAGTGCCGTGAACACGAGAACACGATCGACGCGGCGCGTCGCTTCATCGGCATGTACGGCCTGCGTCCCCTGGGCGGCGCGGTGACGTCCGACGACGACGAGGAGCTCGAGCACCGCACCGCGGCTCGCAGTGCGCGTGCCGCTCTCGACCGGGTCCGCCTGCCGAAGCGTCCCGCGGCCGCCGACGTCCGGAAGGCCTCGGCCCGCGCCGGTGCGTCCGCCGCCGTCCGCACCACCCCGTCCCGCTCGTCGTCCTCCGCTCCGTCGGGTGCCGTCAGCACGGTGGACGTCGCCGTGCTCGCCGATCGCGTGACCGGTCTGCTCGAGCAGCTCACCGCCATCGAGGCCGGCATCGCCGACGCCGAGGCGTCGTCGGGTCTGCCCGCGCGTGCCCGGCTCAGCGACCTGCAACGTCAGCGCGCCACCGTCATGTCGACACTGGCCGCGCTGGAGAAGGCCCGCCGCGGCAGCGCGGGCTGACCGACACGCTCGATCAGGCCGGCTGAACCTCACGCAGCGCACCGGTCGCCACGTCGAACACGAAGCCGCGCAACGACGTCGTCCGCGAGACGAACGGACTGAGCTCGATGCGCCGGAGCTGTCGCCGCAAGCATCGCGACAGGAACACTCGCGCTCGGGTCTCCAGACTGCTCGCGGTGCGACGGTGCGAACAGGGTTGGGCTCGAGGTGATCCGAGTGACTCGCCTCAGCCGATCTCGACGGCGCGGCGCACCGCGTCGGTCGGTGGCGACTGCACCGCGGGCGCGGAGCCGCGGAGCACGTCCAGCACGGCCTTGGGACGCGCGAGCATCTCGCGTACGAACTGCCGCAGCAGCGAGCGCCGGGAACAGTCACAGGGAGCGACGACACCGCCGGCATCGATCCCCGCAGCTCGGCACAGGGCCACCGCACGTGCGGCATGGGTGTCCTGACTGACGATCAGGGCCGTCGACACTCCGTACGTCGCCACAGCGCGTCGACACGTGTCGTGGGTCGTCAGACCGTACGGGTCGGCCACGATGCGGTCGGGATCGACGCCGCGGCGCACCAGGTAGCGCGTCATCACCTCCACCTCGTCACCCGACGTGCCGGCGGCGTTGCCCGACAACAGAAGTGCGCGCACGGTACCGCGCCGCACCAGATCGAGTGCCGCGTCGAGACGACCGGCGAGAAACGACGACGGTTCGCCCTCCTGGACCCGAGCGCCCAGCACGATGGCGACGGGAGCGCGCGGCGCGGTGTCCGCCGAGTACAGCCGACCGTGGGACGAGGCGGCGACCCACGCCGCCGATCCGAGCACGACGACGAGCACCGCGGCGGCGGACCCGCCGACGGCACGGATCAGATGTCGGCGCCCCACACGTCTCATGTCCCCAGTCCATCATGTGAGGGTTCCGTGAAGATCGGCGCCGCGATCCTGACCACGGAGACCCGGCTCGGTAGCGTCGAGGCATGCCCACCAGCACCCGCGTCCGCCGTACCGTCGCCGGCGTCGTCGCCCTCGCGGTGGTCGCCGTCGCGGCGGTGCTGTGGACCGCGCCCGAGCGGTGGTACCCGTGGGACACCGCCGACTTCCCCGCGGCCGACGCGTCCCTGTCCCCTGCGCAGCAGCGTGTGCTCGAGGTGGTGGAGCGTGAGTATCGCGATCCCCGTCCCGCCACGTTCTACTCCGAGGGCGTCGACGAGGCCTGGTGCGCCGACTTCGTCAGTCACGTGATGCGCCAGGCCGGACAGCCGTTCACCAATCCGCATTCGGGTGGGTGGCGCATTCCCGGTGTCTACACGTTGACGGAGTACTACCAGGAACAGGGCCGTTTCGCGCCGGTCGGCGACCACTCCCCCGCGGTCGGCGACGTCGTCCTGTACGAGTCGGGTGGGCCCGTCGGGGATCTGCTCGTCGGCCAGCACACGAACATCGTGGTCGCGGTGGACGGGGACACGGTCACGACCGTCGGCGGAAACGAAATGGGCGGGATCCGCATTCACGATCTGGACTGGGCGGACGACTCGGCGGTGCTCGGTTTCGGCCTACTCGGGTCCTGAGGTCAGGAGGCGGGAACCGGGCCGTCGTCGGGCTGCACCGCGTCGCCGTCGCGTTCGGGATGCAGCGGTGCCACCGCGAACCGGCCGTAGACCGCGTCCCCCGGCAATGCCTCGACCGCGCGGATGCCGTCCAGGCCCGCGAGCGCGGCGAGTTCCGGAACACTCGCACGTACCAGAACTCCTGCGGCGCAGTCACAGTCGGCCTGCAGGCGTGCGCGCACCACCGTCGCGATCGCGTTCCCGCGCTGGTCGCGTCCGGGCGGAACGAGGCCGGCGGCGAGACGGACGGACGACGCGAGCACGGAGTCGGTGTCCGGCACCGGGACCACCACGAGCGGGGTCTGCACGCGGTCGATCGGCACGTGCGCATAGACGACCGAGACCCTGATTCCGTCGACGGTGGGCGCGATCTCGTCGGCACGCATCGACCGGGTGAAGGACACCAGCGCCCACCGATCTCCGTCGCCGGAGGGCGGGTCCACCCGGGCCACGTACTGCGCGGCGGTCTCGTCGTTGTCGGGACCGAGGGCATCGGTGCGAACCGACGAACCACGGACCGGGTCGAGGACACCGAGCACGAGCACCGCGACGATCAACGCGACGACCGACGCCGCGGACACGGCGCGCACGCGTCTCAGCCCGCTCTCAACACGTCCAGTGCGTGCTGCAGATCCGCCGGGTACGGGCTCGAGAACTCCACGTAGCGGCCGTCACCGGGATGAGTGAACCCGAGTGCGCGGGCGTGCAGCCACTGGCGTTCGAGGCCGAGTCGTTCGGCCAGGCGCGGATCGGCACCGTAGGTCAGATCACCGCAGCACGGATGCCGCAGCGCCGAGAAGTGCACCCGGATCTGGTGAGTGCGCCCTGTCTCGAGGTGCACGTCCAGCAGGCTCGCGGCCTGGAACGCCTCGACCGTGTCGTAGTGGGTGATGCTGGGCTTGCCGTCCGCCGTGACGGCGAACTTCCAGTCGTTGCTGCGGTGTCGTCCGATGGGCGCATCGACGGTTCCGCTGCTCGGGTCCGGATGTCCCTGCACCAGAGCGTGATAGCGCTTGTCGATCGTGCGCTCCTTGAACGCGCGCTTGAGCACGGTGTACGCATGCTCCGACGTGGCCACCACCATCACGCCGGACGTCCCGACGTCGAGACGGTGCACGATGCCCTGACGCTCGTGGACCCCGGACGTCGAGATGCGGAATCCAGCGGCCGCGAGACCACCGATCACCGTCGGTCCCGTCCAGCCCACGCTCGCGTGCGCGGCCACTCCGACCGGCTTGTCCACGACGACGATGTGGTCGTCCGAGTACAGGATCTCCATGCCCGGCACCGGCTGTGCCTCGATGGTCAACGGACGCGCGGGCTCGGGCAGTTCCACCTCGAGCCACGTGCCGCCGCCGAGACGGTCGGACTTCGCCACAGTGGAACCGTCGACCTGGACGGCGCCCTCCTCGGCGAGGGTCGCGACGACGGTCCGCGACAACCCCAGCAGCCGAGCCAGTCCCGCATCCACGCGCATGCCGTCGAGCCCGTCCGGAACGGGCATCGACCGTGTCTCCCTCACGCCTTCTTCTCCGACTCCGTCGCCGCTGCGCTCTCGGTCACCGCGGGGTCGTCACCCTTGTCGTCGGCACGGCGAGTCCCGTCCGGCTCGATCCCGAACAGCGTGATGATCACCAGCAGGACGGCCCCGCAGACGATGGAGGAATCGGCGACGTTGAAGACCGGCCACCAGCCGATGGACACGAAGTCCACGACGTGACCCTGCAGCGGGCCGGGCGAGCGGAAGAATCGGTCGATCAGATTGCCGAGCGCGCCGCCCAGCACCAGGCCGAGGCCCACGGCCCACCAGCCGGAGCGAAGAGTGCGTCCGATGCGGATCACACCCACCACGACGGCGACGGCCACCAGCGTCAACAGCCAGGTCATGCCCGTGGCCATCGAGAACGCCGCGCCCGCGTTGCGCACCATGCGGAGGGTGACGGTGTCACCGATGATCTCGATCGGTCGACCGGGCTCGATGACGGCGACCGCGACGATCTTCGTGAGCAGGTCCAGGGCGAGCACGACCGCCGCGACAGCGAACAGCCGTCGGGTACGTCGGGCCAGGGGTCGGTCCGGATTCTCCACGTCGGTCACCCCACCATTGTCCACTACCTGCCCTCACCGCTCACCGGCCGCTCAGGATCCGACGCTAACCTCGGGCGCGTGACACTGCTCTCGACACGACCCCGCCGACGCTCCACCACCCTCGTCGCCGCGGCAGCGGTCACCGTCGTCCTCTCGCTCGGGGCGTGCGGGACCGACACCGACGTACCCGCGACCGAGGAGCTGACCCCCAGCACGTCCGCGGTCACCCTCCCGGTCTCCGCGGTCACCACCACGCTGGTCGATGCCGGAGCCGAGCCGCGGACCGTCGTCACCGCGACCCCGTCGGAAGCAGAGCAGACCGCGACCCTCGTGGCCGAGTCGACCATCAGCCAGCAGATCGACGCTGCCGAGGCGCAGGACTTCTCGACCCCGCCGCTGACGCTGCCGATGACGGCGACCTCACGCTCGGCGGCCGGGTCCGACGGACTCCAGGTCGACATGACACTCGGTGCCGCCACCACGTCGGACGCCACCCTGCAGGCGAGCCTCGGGCCCACCGCGGGATCGTCCGCAGGCTTCGCGACCACGCCGTCGGGTGCCGTCACCGCACTCACCATCGATCCGTCGCCGGACGCCCGGGACATCGCTCGATCAGCCGTCGAGCAGGCGCTGTCCCAGGCGGTGTACCGCGCCGTCCCGTTCCCGGCAGAGGCCATCGGCGTCGGCGCGAGATGGACCGTCACCCAGGAGGTCGTCAGCGGGATTTCGCTGCTGCAGACGACGACGGCGACACTCACCTCGTTCGACGACGGCGTCGCGACGGTCGACGTCGCCGTGACCCAGTCGCCGGAGGAACCGATCTGGCAGCTGCCCGACGAGCAGGGCACCCTGAACATCGAGTCGTTCGTGATGACCGGCCAGGGGCAGTTGCGGATCGATCCGTCCAAGCCGCTTCCCCTGGGCGGCACGGTCGCCGTCGGCGGCGACCAGGTCTACCGGGACGCCAACAGCCAGACGACGCTGAAGCAGACCACCAGCAACACGGTGACGTGGAGTTGAGACGACTGGGCGCGGTCACGGCAGCGCTCGCGGTGGTGCTCGTCGGATGCGGCACCGATCGGGACGTCGGCGACACACCGAGCGAGGCCACGCCCGAGGCGCCCACCGTCGGGCTCCCCGCCTTCACTCCGGTCCCTCCGCCGTCGGCCACCGGCACCGGCCCGATCACCGACAACGCTCTGCTCGCCGGTCGGCTCCTGGGCATCGCCGACCTCCCACCCGGCTACACCGGCTACGACCTGCCTCCGCTCGACCCCAGCGCTCCGGGCGCGACGGCCGAGGACCGGTCGAGCACCGACCCCGCCGAGTGCGCCGCGGTGCTGGCGCCCATCGCCACCCAGGTGCCCGGCGTCATCAGCGCCGCATCCGTCTCCTACGGCGGACCCGACTTCTCGTCGATCGACCAGGACGCCGCGAGCTACGACGGTCCCGGCGCCCTCACCGCGTTCGCGGCCGTGCAGGACTCGCTCACACGATGCGCGACCTTCAGCGGCACGGACGCCGACGGTGTGCGGGTGGACTACCGCGTCGGCGCCTCGACCCTGCTCACCGACGTCGCCCCGATCGGCGACGCCTCCGTGGCGGTGCGACTCGCGGTGAGCAGCGACGGCGTGTCTCTGACGACGGACGCGATCCTCACCGTCTCCGGATCCACCCTGAGCCAACTGGTGGCCACCGGGACCGAGCCCGTCGACCCCGACCTGGTGCGGACGCTCGCGCGCACCGCCGCCGACCGGCTGCGCTGAGACACGACGACGCCGGCACCACCCGAAGGTGATGCCGGCGTCGTGTGGTCGGTACTGCGGTGTCAGGCGGTGCAGGCAGGCGAGGTCAGCTGCGCCAGCGACACGATCGCGCAAGCGTTGTCCTTCGACAGCTTCCACTCCCCGTCCTCGGCCACGTAGGCGACCTGGAGCGGGTTGACCTGGCCACCGAGATCGATGGTGGCGTTGGAGCTGAGCGTGCCGTCGCCCAGATCGGTCACGTCGAGGACCTGAATCTTCGCGTTGTTCACGCGAGCGGCCTCGGCGACCTTGTTGATGAGCTCCGGATCAGCTTCCGCGCCCTGCACGTACTGGACCTTCTGCTCGAGCGGCACGTTGGGATCGAGGCTCTCCTGCAGGCGCGTGTTCAGCTCCTCGGCGGTGGGAACCGGGGGGAGATCGGACGGTGCCTCGGCAACTGCGCTGGAGGTGGTGGCTGCCGACGTGGTGGCGTCGGTGGTGCCGCCGTCCTCGCCGCTGCTGCACGCCGTCATCGTCAGGGCGGCGGCGACTGCCATGCCTGCCACCAGTGCGCGTCCGGTACGGGGAAGCTTCACGTGTACGTCCTTACATCTCGTGAGTTGACTCGGTATCGAGCGTCGGGCCAGACCTTACCGACCAGTTCTGAGGAAACGGTAAAGCTCGTCGCGCCCTCGAGAGGGGTCACAGGGTGGGCGGCGTCGGCCGGCGCGGTGGCCGCCGCGCGCACCGCACGGGGTAGCGCGCACTCTGCATCCTGCGCAGAACACCGCGCGCTGCGCACGGGGCGAACCCCTGGCCGGGTGGAGGATGCCGGGTTCGACGCCGAACCTGCATGCACCGCGCACATTCGGTCCACCGAGCTCCGATCAGTCGAACAATGAGCGATTCAGCTGATTCGGGAGGCTGCGAATGTCGCACCCTGACCCGCGCTGCCATTGCTCGCGTAGGTGAGATGCGCAAAGGAATTGAATCCGCCGATCTGGCACACCGGGTCTCCGAAGTTGCAGAAACTGCGGGCGCGCGGGCCGTAGGTTCCGCTCGCCGACTCGATGGTCCTCCCGGTCAGACCGAACGGGTTGCCGAACACGACGACGGCCTTGACCCTGTCGGCGACGCCGGCGGGCAGCACGGAACCGGTGAGACTGCTCGGGGTGCGCAGACCCACGGCATTGGTGACCACAGTGGCACCCTGTGAGTACCCACCGATGATGAATTGCGTTGCAGGACATGCTGCTGCGACGGAGGTGATGTGCGCGACCAGGTCACGCGAGCCGGGCCCGGCGCTGGCCTGCGAGAAGTCGGCAGCGTAGTTCACGGCGTAGGTGCTGACGGACCGTCCGGCGAGCGTGGAGGTGACACTGCTGGTGAAAGGTCCACCGGTGATGCCGAGTCCGGGCAGTTCACCGGTCCCGCGTGCGAACGAGACGTCGACGTCCGTACACGGCGCCGCGGTGGCCACAGCGCTGGGAACGACCAGGGCCGCAGCGGCGACAGACGCCGCTGCACACACCCGAGCGAGAAGTCTGACATTCATGACGAGCCTTTCCCCGAAGGTCAGTGGACTCGGTCACAGTAACGGACGGAAATGTCGGGTGACAGTACTTGTTCGCACACATCACAATTGCACGAACGCATTTCCCGCATGTCACCGGAAACGCCGAAGACACGGAAGGAACGAGCGCCGGAAGACCGTCACGACGAGCAGTTCGGACGCCGAAACCCCCTCGTGTCGTCCCGGGCGTCGACGGATGCTGCCGACACACCGCTCAGACGCCGAGAACGGCTCGGGCCTGGAGAGCCACCGTGCGATCCGCCGCGAACGCCGCCGCCCGCAGCACGGCCGACGCCGCGGGCGCGTCGATCCGGTGACGACCGGCCAGGACACCGATGGCCTCGTCGATCAGGTCGCACTCACCGCCCGGATCCGCCGGTACGCCTGCCAGGCCGGAGGTGACCAGTTCGTCGCCCAGCACATCGGCGAGTCTGCCCACCGCCGCGACGGTCCTCTCGTCGGGTGTGCCGAGGGGACCGCGTCCGTGGCACTGCAGGGTGCCGACCCGGCTGGCTGTTCCGAGCGCGACGGTCCGGACCCATCGCACCCCAGACTCGATGAGACAGTCGACCAGCAGGGGCCATCGCGCGCAATCCGCCGCCGAGTCGACCGACACACTGTGCATCCGACCGTCCGCCATCGTCTCCGCGTGGGGTCCCTCGCCCAGGAGGTACTGCAGATCCGCCAGCTGCACGGCATCGTGGGCGGTCGGGTACAGCACGCGCCTGCTGTCCGGGGCGTGCGCGGAGGTGAGTACCGCGGTCGCTCCGTCCGCGTGCAGGAGATCTGCACAGACGGCGACCCACTCGGCTCCGCGCAGACCCGCTAGCGGGTGCCGCTGATCGCTCACCATGGGAGCGAGGCTCGCAGCGTGAACTCGGTGCCGGGCACGGGCACTCCTCGTCGTACGGGTGCGGCGACAGACGCCGCAGTCACGCGTATTCGGCGGTGCGCGCCCCGCGGATGGGTCACAGGACTCGATCGGTGAGCCTCAGGCCAGACTGTCCATCGGATCCGCCACCGCGAGGTGCTCGTCGTCTCCGGAGAAGGTCCGCGCCACCCCGGGGCCCGTGCTCCGCGTCTCGAACCGCACGGTCACCACGTCGTGCCCTGCGCCCTGCACCCACCCGTGGCCGTACTCGTCGTGTCGGACGTCGAGCCCCGGCCGCCAGAGCAGGACGTCGCTCGTGACGACCGGCGCGGGCTCGGCCGCGGTGACCGAGGAGTCGACGTCGAGGCCCTCCTGGTCGAGTTCGGGGAACAGCGACTCCTGCCGGACCGTCGACAGCCCGGCGAGGCCCACGCCCACGAGTCGGATACTGCCGAGCTCGCGCGGATCGAGAGCCTGCCGCTGCGCGGTGGCCACGATCGTCGCCAGATCGACCGTCGCGTACGGCAGTGTGGCCGAACGGGTCACGATGCTCATGTCGGACTTGCGGAGCTTGAGGACGACGGTGCGGGCCGCCCGCCCGTCCTTCGTCAATCGGGTGTGGGCGGCCTCCGCGCTGGCGACGATGGCGGATCGCAACCCGGCCATGTCGACGATGTCGGTGGCGAAGGTGGTCTCTGCACTGACCTGTTTGGACTCGGCGCGTTCCGCCACGGGTCGATCGTCGAGACCACGTGCGAGACGGTGCAGGCTGGGGCCGACGGCGGAACCGAGCACGGACGCGGCCTCCGCCTCCGGCATCGCGGCGAACGCACCGACCGTGTGCACTCCCAGTCGGCGGAGCTTGTCCTCGGCCACCGGCCCGATGCCCCACAACTTCCGCACCGGCAGAGTCTCGAGGAGGGCGGCCTGGTCCGCCGGAGAGACCACCCGGATGCCGTCCGGCTTCGCGAGGCCCGAGCCGATCTTCGCGATCTGCTTGCCCGCTCCTGCTCCGATGGAGGCGACGAGCCCGGACGCGTCCAGGACTGACGCACGCAGCGCGGCGCAGAACTCCTCCACCTCGGCGACGGTCGCTCCCGCCAACTCCGCGGGCTCACCGAACGCCTCGTCGAGCGAGAGCTGTTCGATCACCGGCACGACGCGCCGCACGGTGTCGAAGACGACGGTGGAGAGAGCCGAGTAGACCTTGCCGCGGGGCGGCACCACCACCGCACCGGATCCGACGAGTCGTCGAGCCTGGTGCATCGGCATCGCCGACCGGGCACCGAACACGCGTGCCTCGTAGCTGCATCCCGCCACGACGCCTCGACCACCGCCGCCGCCGACGAGCACGGGTCGGCCCCGCAGCGTCGGCCGGGTGAGCTGCTCGACCGACGCGAAGAACGCGTCCATGTCGAGATGCAACACCCAGCGTCTGCTGCGCTCGGCCGACCCGCCGCTCACACCGTCAGGCCTTCACCAGCGATGCCCGCACTCCGTCGCCGAGATCGACTGCTGCCGAACCCGGATCGCCGACCTGCAGATCGGTGGCCAGGATCTCGCCGGCGATGAGGTCGCGGTGCGTGTCGAACCAGGACCGGCGCTCGGCGGGAACGTCGACCGTCACCGCGATGCGGTCGGACACGTCCAGACCCGCGGAGCGTCGGGCGTCCTGGAACTCGCGGATGCGATCCTTGGCCCACCCCTCGGCCTCGAGCTCCTCGGTCACCTCCGAGTCGAGCACGACCAGCCCGGCATTGCCCGGGAGCGCCGCCGTCGACTCCGGTTCCGCCGCGACCAGGCGCCGGGTGAACTCCTCGGGCAGCAGCTCGAGACCTGCCGCCGTGACGACGCCGTCGGTCTCGCTCCACTCCCCTGCCTTGACCGCCTTGATGACCGCCTGCACCTGCTTGCCCAGACGCGGACCGGCCACGCGGGCGTTGACGACGAGCTCGAAACGGCCGTGCACGTCGACGTTCTCGGTGAGATCGACACGCTTGACGTTCACCTCGTCGGCGATGAGGTCCGCGAACGGGCGCAGCCGCTCGGCGTCGTCGGCGGCGACGGTGAGCTCCTGCAGCGGCAGGCGGACGCGCAGGTTCTTCGCCTTGCGCAGCGACAGTGCCGCGCCGCAGACGGTGCGGACCTCGTCCATCGCCGCGACCAGCTCGGGATCGGCCGGCAACTCGGTACCGACCACCGGCCAGTCCGCGAGATGCACGGAGCGCCCACCGGTGAGTCCCCGCCAGACGACCTCGCTGACGAGCGGGAGCATCGGGGCCGCGACGCGGGTGAGCACCTCGAGCACCGTGTGCAGAGTGTCGATCGCGTCGGCGTCCTCGTTCCAGAAGCGCTGACGCGAGCGCCGCACATACCAGTTGGTCAGCGCGTCGCAGAACTGACGCAACTCGTCGCACGCCCCCGCGATGTCGACCGCCTCCAACGCCTCGGTGATGACGCGCGTGGTCTCGGCCAACTTGGCCAGGATGTAGCGATCGAGCACGTTGGTGGAATCGGTCCGCCACGTCCCCGGCTTCGACGCGTACAGCTGCAGGAAACTCCACGCGTTCCACATCGGCAGCAGTGCCTGCCGCACACCCTCGCGGATGCCCTGCTCGGTGACGATCAGGTTGCCGCCCCGCAGGATCGGGGACGACATGAGGAACCACCGCATGGCATCGGAGCCGTCGCGGTCGAACACCTCGTTGACGTCCGGGTAGTTGCCCTTGGACTTGCTCATCTTGAGCCCGTCCTCGCCCAGCACGATGCCGTGTGCGGCGACCGTCCGGAAGGCGGGCCGGTCGAACAGCGCCGTCGCCAGGACGTGGAGGGTGTAGAACCACCCACGCGTCTGACCGTTGTACTCCACGATGAAGTCGCCCGGGTTGTGCGTGGAGAACCACTCGGCGTTCTCGAACGGGTAGTGCACCTGGGCGAACGGCATCGAGCCCGACTCGAACCAGCAGTCCAGTACCTCGGGGACTCGACGCATGACGGACCTGCCCGTGGGGTCGTCCGGGTTGGGACGGGTCAGCTCGTCGATGAACGGCCGGTGCAGGTCGGTCGGACGGACGCCGAAGTCCGCCTCGATCTGGTCGAGACTGCCGTACACGTCGGTGCGCGGGTACGCGGGGTCGTCCGACACCCACACCGGGATGGGGCTGCCCCAGTAGCGGTTCCGGCTGATGTTCCAGTCACGCGCGCCTTCGAGCCACTTGCCGAACTGGCCGTCGCGGATGTGCTCGGGCACCCACGTGATGTCCTGGTTCAGCTCGACCATCCGGTCGCGGAAACTGGTGACGGAGACGAACCACGACGGCACCGCCATGTAGATCAGCGGCTGACCCGAACGCCAGCTGTGCGGGTACGAGTGCTCGATGGTCTCGTGCCGCACCAGCTTTCCCGACGCCTTGAGGTCCTTGATGATCACCGGGTTGGCATCGAAGATCATCAGACCCTCGTACGGCGGCACCATCGCGGTGAACTTGCCGCCGGCGTCGAGCGGCTGCACCACCTCGATACCGTTGGCCGTCGCTACGTCCATGTCCTCCTCACCGAAAGCCGGTGCGAGGTGGACGATTCCGGTACCGGAGTCGGTGGTCACGTAGTCGGCCGACAGCACACGGTGACTGTTCTCGTGACCGAGGAAGAAATCGAACGGCGGCGCGTAGGCGAGACCGATCAGATCGGCACCGGTGTGTTCGGACACCACCACGGGCTCATCGCCGAACTCACGGGCGTAGTGCGACACCCGATCTCGGGCGAGCACGACACGGCCGCCCTCGCCGTCCTCGATCTGCACGTAGTCGATGTCGGGGCGTACGGCCATCGCCAGGTTGGACGGCACGGTCCACGGGGTGGTGGTCCAGATCAGTGCGTCCGCACCGTCGAGCGGGGAGCCGGGCGCGCTCAACGTCATCCGCACCGTGACCGCTGGGTCCTGACGCATCTTGTAGGCGTCGTCGAGCCTGGTCTCCTGGTTCGACAGCGGCGTCTGCTCGTACCAGCTGTAGGGCAGCACGCGGAAGCCCTGGTACACCAGGCCCTTGTCGTGCAGTTCCTTGAACGCCCACATGACCGACTCCATGAAGTCCAGGTCGAGCGTCTTGTAGTCGTTGTCGAAGTCCACCCACCGCGCCTGGCGCGTGACATAGTCGCGCCACTCGCCGGTGTACCGCAGAACGGACTGCTTGCAGTACGCGTTGAACTCCGCCAGACCCATCGTGTCGATCTGGCTCTTGTCGGTGATGCCGAGCTGCTTCTCCGCCTCGAGCTCGGCGGGGAGACCGTGACAGTCCCAGCCGAACCGTCGCTCCACCTTGCGCCCGCGCATGGTCTGGAAACGCGGGATCAGGTCCTTCACGTAGCCGGTGAGGAGATGGCCGTAGTGCGGGAGGCCGTTGGCGAAGGGCGGCCCGTCGTAGAAGACGAATTCGTCGGCGTCGGCACGCGCGTCGACGCTGGCTCGGAACGTGCCGTCCGCGTCCCAGTGCGCGAGGACCTGCTGCTCGAGAGCCGGGAAATCGGGACTGCCGGACTCCGAGGCGTAGCGGACGCGGGGGTACCCCGCGTCGGGCGTCGTGGTGTCGTCGGTGGTCATGGCTGCGGTGCTCCTGTGCCCGTTCGATGCGGCACGGGGACGACGACCGGCACTCTGCGCCGGGAGCCGCGGTACCACCCCGCTTGGCCGCCGAGGCGACCCACTCTCCGATCGAGCTGTGACGGGCTCGACCCGTCCGGTTCTACTGAGCACCGACCCGTGCGGGCCGAGACCGTTCTTCCGGACAGCTCCCCGGTGATGGCCGGATCATCGCTGGACCTACCTGTACTTCGACGTGAGGCATTCTACCGCCGCCGGCCCGCGAGGGCACCGGCGAGCAGCAGGACCGCACCCACGAGACACACCGTGATGCAGGCCCAGGCCCACACCACGGATCCCGTGACGAGCGAGACGACGAGTAACGCGAACCCGACGCCCGCCAGAACCAGCGTCAGAACAAGCACGCACTCATCCGTTCACCCTCGATCCCCCCGCTGGTTCCCCCCGGAACAGCCTCGACGAGGACGGATCAGTTGTTGCCCTTGGCGTACGACTGTCCGAAGTTCGACGACTGGCCGTTGTCCTTGCTGAACGGATCCTGACCGCTGTCGACCGGCAGTGCGGACGAACGCTGGTCGAGTTCCTGCAGCTGGGACTCGAGGTAGGACTTGAGGCGGACCCGGTACTCGCGCTCGAACGTCTTGAGGCGCTCGATGCGCTCCTCGAGGACCGAACGCTGCTGGTTGATGGTCGCCATGATCTCGGTGTGCTTGCGCTCAGCATCGCTCTCGAGCGCGTCGGCCTTCTCCTTGGCCTGGCGCAGCTGAGTCTCCGAGCGCGTCTGTGCGTCGGACAGCAGTGCATCGGCCTTCTGGCGAGCCTCGGAGACGAGGGACTCGGCGCGGCTCTGCGCCTCGCTGACCAGACGGTCCGAGTTGGCGCGAGCGCTCCCGAGCAGCTGCTCGGACTCGGTCTTCGCGTCACCGGTGAGGCGATCGGCCATCTCCTGGGCGAGACCCAGGATCTTCGCAGCCTGCATGTTCGAATCGCCGGCGGACGACGCCGCGGCGGGGGCAGGAGCCGGTGCCGGAGCGGCCTGGACGACCGGTGCCGGCTTGGCGGGCTCCGGACGCGGTGCCGGTGCGGGGGTGGGAGCAGGCGCGGGGGCAGGGGTGCTCTGACGCGACGCTGCCGAGCTCTTGGCCTCGGCGAGATCCTGATCGAGCTCTCCGACCCGCTGACGCAGGTCGGCATTCTCCTCGATCAGGCGCGACAGCTCCTGTTCGACGAGATCGAGAAATGCATCGACCTCGTCCTCGTTGTATCCGCGCTTACCGATGGGCGGCTTGCTGAACGCGACGTTGTGCACATCGGCGGGAGTCAGCGGCATGGAAGGGTCCCTTCACGCGTCTCGAGAGCGGTGGAGCATCGACAAGCGATGTACGCGAGCATTCGTTCGATCAACAGTGGCAGTTGCACCCGGCTGCCGTAGTGGGGGCAACCAGGACATTCAGTTATATCGCACAAAGAGCAATGGTCACTCATCGTGCACCTTCGAGCAACATTCTGTCACACGGGACACTGTCGCCGTCGACGGAACTCACCGTCAGCCGACGCCCTGCACCACGCGCATCAGGATGAAGACGATGAAGAGCAGCACCATGATGGACAGGTCGAGCCGGACACCGCCCAGATTCAGTGGCGGGATGATGCGCCGCAGCAGTTTGACCGGCGGATCGGTGACCGTGAAGATCGCTTCGAGTACGACCACGACCACACCCGTCGGACGCCAGTCACGTGCGAAGGATCGGATGAACTCGACGATGATCCGGCCGATGAGCAACAGCCAGAAGACGAAGAGGATGAAGTACAGGACCGCGAACACTCAGCTCACCGTCCTGCGAGACGCAGGAGAGACCGACACCGACACAACTTTCTGATCACGCACGACACCACAATGCCATCTCACGACACGGGGAGGCCATCTCGCGACACGGGGAGGCCATCTCGCACCGCGAGACCGGCCCACCGCGCCGTGTGAGACGTCACTGCTGGTTGTAGAAGCCCGTCTCGGCGATCCGGCGACGCTCTTCGGCGGAGACGTCGACGTCGGCCGGTGAGAGCAGGAACACCTTCGTGGCGACCTTGTCGAACGAACCACGCAACGCGAACGCGAGGCCCGCGGCGAAGTCGACGAGGCGCTTGGCGTCGGCGTTGCTCATCTCGACCAGATCCATGATGACGGGCGTGCCGTCACGGAAGCGCTCGCCGATCGTGCGCGCCTCGCTGTAGTCGCGCGGACGCAGCGTGGTGATGGTCGACATGGGGCCCCCGTCGTCGAGTGCGGCCTGGCGGCGGTCGGACACGCGCGGTTCGGCGTGACGGGGCTCGCTGCGACGCAGCTCCGAGTGCGGGTCCATGCGAGTGTCCATCGCGAGGGCGCCGCGGGTGGAGGTGCGCATCGCGCCGCCGGAGCGGGATCCGCCACCGGAGCGCGACGACAGCGGCGCCACCCGAGCACTGTGCCGGGGCTCGGGACGCTCGTAGTCGTCGTCCTCGTCCCGGCGACCACCGACGAACGCCGGCTCGGCGTAGTCGCGATCGGCGTAGTCATGGTCGTCCATCGATTTTCCGTATCCGCCACGCGACGACCGGGATGCGACGGGCGCATCCGTGTCGTCGAGGTAGTCGTCCTCGAAATCGTCGAGTGGGACCATGCCGAAGTAAGCCTTGAACTTGTGCAACGTGCTCATCGGTCGACCTTCCTGGCGTGGCGGTGTGGCTGGTACTCGTGTGACTGGAGTAAGTCCGTGGTGACGATGGTGTTCATGTCGTCAAGGCGAGGTTATCGGCCGTGGACCGAGGATTGCGGTTCCGACACGCACACACGTGGACCCGTGTCGGACAGCCTCTTCCAGGTCGCCCGTCATCCCGGCCGAGAGTCCGGCCGCGCCCGGATGTGAGGCGAGGACCTGCGTGTGAAGACGCTGCAGATCCTCGAACGACGCGTCGGCGTCCGCACCCAACGGGGGCACCGCCATGAGCCCGGCGAGTCGCAGACCCGAGGTCTCGGACACCTGCGCGGTGAGTGCCTCCAGGTCGTCGCGATCCACGCCTCCGCGATGCGTGTCACCGTCCAGACTCACCTGCACGTAGACGTCCAGATCCGCAGTCCTGTCACCGTTGTCCACCGCGCCCGCGACCGCCTTGCCGAGTGCGGTGACCAGACGGTCGGTGTCCACCGAGTGGATCGCATGTGCCCAGGCGGCAACAGCTTTCGCCTTGTTGCGCTGCAGGCGGCCGATCATGTGCCAGCGCACACCGTCGGTGCCGATCTCGGCGACCTTGGGAGACGCGTCCTGCTCGCGCGACTCGCCGAACTCGGTGCACCCGAGCTCGCGCAGCAGTGCGACGTCGGAGGCCGGGAAGAACTTGGTGACGGGAAGCAGGGTCACGGAATCGGGTGCGCGATCCGCGGCCGCACAGGCGCGCGACAGCCGATCGCGGACCTCGGCGAGATGGTCCTCGAGATACGTCCGCCGATCGTCCGGCGCGGTCACGAGGTCGTGTCCATCCACACGACACCGGCGTGCCGCCCCGTGGGCGACCCCCGGCGGTGGCTGAACAGCGAACGGTCCGTGATGGTCTCGCGCGGATCCGCGGCCACTCCGGCGACGCCGGCCTCGAGCAACTGGCGACGCAGGCCCGCCCGGATGTCGAGACCGGGTGTGCCCTTGCGAGTACGCGTCGCACTGCCCGGCAGGTGGGTCTCGACGTCGATCTGCATGGTGCGCGGCACCTCGTAGTCGTCTCCCCCGGCCGCCGGGCCGAGGAACGCCTCGATCCGGTTGACGGCGGCGCCCGCGGCCACCATGGCGTCGAGAACGCGCGGGACGATGCCGATCCGAGCACCGACGCGGCCGGCGTGAACGGCGGCGACGACGCCCGCGGCATCGTCGGACAACAGGAGCGGCACGCAGTCGGCGGCCAGGACGACGAGCGCGAGGTCGCGCTGGGTGGTGACGAGGGCGTCGGTGGCCTCGACCGGTCCGGAGACCGGTCCGTCCACCGTCGCGACGGATCGACCGTGGATCTGGTCCATCCATACTAGACGCTCGGGAGACAGACCGATCTTCTCGGCGAGACGACGCCGATTGGCCTCCACGTGCGCCGGGTCGTCACCGACGTGATCACCGAGATTGAAGGAATCGTAGGGCGGTTCGGACACGCCTCCGGCGCGTGACGTCGTCACGCGCCGGACACGGTAGCCGCGGTCGGAGATGCTCACCGACGCATGAAGGAGGGCACGTCCACGTCGTCGTCGCCCTCGTCCTCCACCCGGACGGGATGTCCGGTGGCACGCGCGGCGCGCTCGCCGATGGGGGGAAGAGACGAGGACGGCGCGTCGCGGAAGACGGCGGGACCGTCGTCCTCGGTACGCGTCTCGCCCGCGCGGGCCGTTCCCACGGTGGCGCCGCGAGACTGACTCTGCGGTGCCTCGATGGGGCGACGGGCCGGACCGCTGCCGTCGAAACCGGCGGCGATGACGGTGACGCGTACCTCGTCGCCCAGCGAATCGTCGATCACGGTGCCGAAGATGATGTTGGCGTCGATGTGCGCGGCCTCCTGCACCAGCGATGCCGCTTCGTTGATCTCGAACAGACCGAGATCGGATCCGCCGGCGATGGAGAGGAGCACTCCGCGTGCACCCTCCATGGACGCCTCGAGCAACGGCGAGTTGATGGCCGACTCGGCCGCCTTGATGGCGCGCCCCTCGCCGCGCGAGGACCCGATGCCCATGAGGGCGCTGCCCGCACCGGACATGACGCCCTTGACGTCGGCGAAGTCCACGTTGATGAGGCCGGGAGTGGTGATGAGGTCGGTGATGCCCTGGACACCGTTGAGCAGCACCTCGTCGGCGGAGCGGAACGCGTCCATGAGGCTGACGGCCGCGTCGCCGAGCTGCAGCAGCCGGTCGTTCGGGATGACGATGAGGGTGTCGCACGACTCGCGCAGACCCTGGATGCCGACGTCGGCCTGACCGCCGCGTCGCTTGCCCTCGAAGGAGAAGGGCCGCGTCACCACACCGACGGTGAGGGCGCCGAGCTTGCGCGCGATGCTCGCGACGACGGGGGCTCCACCGGTGCCGGTACCGCCACCCTCGCCCGCGGTGACGAACACCATGTCGGCGCCCTTGAGCACCTCTTCGATCTCGTCCTTGTGATCCTCGGCGGCCTTGCGGCCCACCTCGGGATCGGCACCCGCGCCGAGGCCTCGGGTGAGTTCGCGACCGACGTCGAGCTTGACGTCGGCGTCCGACATGAGCAGCGCCTGCGCGTCCGTGTTGACCGCGATGAACTCGACTCCCTTGAGTCCCTGCTCGATCATGCGGTTGACCGCGTTGACGCCGCCGCCGCCGATGCCGACGACCTTGATTACGGCGAGGTAGTTGTGCGGGGGCGTCATGGGCTCTCGCCTTCCGTGGTTGGTGTGCATGATGCAGTCGAGGCAAACCCTCAACCTAAACCATAGGTTCATAGTTATGTCAAGTGATCGACTGGGTGAAACGCTAGAGACACCGCTCGGCGGGTTCCATTAGGCGCGCCGACACGCGCAGGAAAATTATGTGGGACGTCACCGTCACCGAATGGTCGGCAGATCCGGACTCGACACGTCGTAGGTCTGACCCGGCTGAGTGAGCAGTGGCAGAGCGATGGACGCCTTGTACTCCGTGTCCTCACTGCTCCCCCACACCACGACCCGGCCGTCGTACAGCGTCAACGACACCGCCGAGATGGTCGGCGCGTCGATCTGTGCCACCTGCGATCGCAGCGGACCGGGCAGCGCGGTGAGCACCGACAGGGCCGCACGGGTCTCGAGGTTGCCGAAGGACGGGCTGGCCACCACCATGCGCACCACCCCGGGCGGGGGCGGTTCCACCGCGAAGTCGACGGCCTCGGCGTCCATCAGATGGGTACCGTCTGCCGCGTCGAAGAAGACGACGGGAACGCGCTCCTCGACCGTGACCCGCACCGTGGACGGGTACACGCGCTGGACCCGGACCGACGCGACCTTCGGGATGGCGGCGACCCGCGCCGCGGCAGCATCCGTGTCCACTCTCGGCAGGGGTGTCCCCTCCGCGACCTGCAGCGTCTGCACGACCTGCTCGCGCGAGACCGCGGCGTTGCCGTTCACCTGCACGGAGGAGACCGCCCACAGCGGACCGAAGTACGACACCGCCACGAAGGCGACCGAGGCGACGAGCGCGAGAAGGATCAACAGCTTGCCGCGGCGACCGACACGCGGTTCGCGCGCCGGCGCCCGCGTCGACGTGCGCGACCGCGTCGACCGCTCCGCACCGACACGACGCGGTGTGGCCGCGGGTCGGGTGCGGCCGGTACCGCGCGCGTTCACGGTCTGTCGTCCTGCCATGTCACGTCCCGAACTCAGCGCCGCGCCGGGGTGGAGCGGAGAGCGTCGAGGATCTGGCTTCCCAGCATGGTCACGTCGCCCGCGCCCATCGTCACCACGATGTCGCCGGCGACACACAGGTGCGCCACCTGACGCGGCACCGCGGACAGATCGGGCTGGTAGTGCACCGGCTTGGTCACCGACCGGGCCACCGTCGCTCCGCTGACACCGGGAACCGGCTCCTCGCGCGCGCCGTAGACGTCGAGCACGACCACCTCGTCGGCCAGATCCAGGGCGGCCGCGAACTGGTCCGCGAAGGTCACCGTGCGCGAGTACAGGTGGGGCTGGAACACGACGATCACGCGACCGGGGGTCGCAGTGTCCGCGGTGCGCACCAGGTCCGCCGCGGCACCGAGCACCGCGCGGACCTCGGTGGGATGGTGGGCGTAGTCGTCGAACACGCGCACGCCGCGCTCACGGCCCTGCAACTGGAACCGTCGGTGCACACCGGCGAACCCGGCCAGCCCCTCGATGATCTCGTCGACTCCGGCCCCGGTCTCGCGCGCGGCGACGATGGCGGCCAGCGCGTTCAGCGCCATGTGCCGGCCGGGCACACCCAGGCGCACGGTGCGGGCACGGTCCTCGCCGGCCAGCCGGAACTGCACCACGCCGCCGGTGTCCTCGGGCTCCCACCCGAGCAGCGTCGCGGACACCTCGGCGCCGTCGACCTGCGCGTCCTCGGAGCCGTACGTCAGAACCCGCACACCGTCGGTCGCCTTCGCGGCGACCCGACGCGCCAGCTCCCGCGACCCGGGGTCGTCCGTGCACACCACCAGGGCACCGCCGGCGGACAGACGAGCGGCGAAATCGTCGAACACCTGGACGTAGGCGTCCTCGCTGCCGAAGTAGTCGAGGTGATCCGCCTCCACGTTGGTGACGACGATGACGTCGGGGTCGTACTGCAGCAGCGACCCGTCGCTCTCGTCCGCCTCCGCGACGAAGACCTCGCCGGTGCCGTGATGAGAGTTGGTACCCGCTTCGTTCAGCTCGCCGCCCACGGCGAAGGACGGATCCGCACCGCAGTGCTGCAGCGCGACGACGAGCATCGACGTGGTGGAGGTCTTGCCGTGCGTCCCCGACACCAGGACGGTGCGGAAACCCTTCATCAGCGAGGCGAGCACGGCCGGACGCAGGAGGACGGGCACACCACGCTCGGCGGCCGCGACCAGCTCCGGGTTCGTCTTCGGGATGGCCGCGTGCGTCGTGACCAACGCCGTCGGGCCGCCTTCGAGCATGTCGAGCGCCGACGCGTCGTGCCCGATCCGTATCTGGGCACCGCGGGCGCGCAGCGCCTTCACGCCGCGACTCTCCTTGGCGTCGGAGCCCGACACCTGGCCACCGCGCGAGAGCAGGATCCGGGCTATCCCCGACATGCCCGCTCCCCCGATGCCGACCATGTGCACGCGCTGCAGTTCGGGCGGCAGGGTCGCGTCGACGGTGTGTCGCGTCATGCCCGACCACCTCGTCCGGCGACCTCGAGAACGATGCGCGCGACCTCCGCGGCGGCGCCTCGATGACCCGCGCCCGCGGCGGCCGCACTCATGGCCGACACGCGATCGGGATCGGTCAGCAGCGACACCACGTCGGTGGCCACGAACTCCGGCGTGAGGTCGGCGTCGGCGATCACGACACCACCGCCGGCCGCGACGATCGGGGCCGCGTTGAGTTCTTGTTCCCCGTTGCCATGGGGCAAGGGTACGTAGAAGGCGGGCAGACCGACGGCCGAGACCTCCGCGACGGTCATCGCGCCGGACCGGCACACGACGGCATCGGCGGCGGCGTAGGCGAGGTCCATGCGGGTCAGGTACGGCACCGCCACGTACGGGGCGTCCGGATCGGCCGTGGCGACGTCGAGGGTGTTCTTCGGGCCGTGCGCGTGGAGCACCGACACGCCGGCGGCCGCGAGCGCGGCCGACGCGCCGGACACGGCGAGGTTGAGCGATCGGGCGCCCTGCGACCCACCGAACACGAGCAGCACGGGACCGTGCTGCGGCAGTCCGAAGTGCGCACGCGCCTCGGCGCGCAGTGCGGCCCGGTCGAGCTCGGTGATGGTCGGCCGGACGGGGATGCCCACGATCTCGGCCTCCGACGACCCGCGGCCGTGGATCCCGGAGCCGGCGACGGCGGCGAGGACTCTCGTCGCCAGGCGGGCGCCCACCTTGTTCGCGATACCGGCCCGCGCATTCGCCTCGTGCACGATCACGGGCACCGTGCCGCGAGCGGCGAGGTAGGCCGGCAGCGCGACGTACCCGCCGAAGCCGATCACCACGTCGGCGTCGACGTCGCGCAGGACCGCACGCGTGGCGCGGACCGATCGCACGACGTTCGCCGGCAACGCGAACAGCGACCGGGTCAGCTTGCGCGGCAACGGCACCGGCGGAACGAGCGCCAACTCGTAACCGCGAGCGGGTACCAGCGTCGTCTCGAGCCCGCGTTCGGTTCCGAGTGCCGTCACCCGTATCGACGGGTCCAGCTCCCGCAGGGCGTCGGCCACTGCGAGAGCTGGTTCGATGTGTCCCGCCGTGCCGCCGCCGGCGACGACGACAGACACGCCGGAAGAGCCTGTCACCGGTGATGTCTCCGTTCTCGTGATCGTGCGTCGCGGGCAGCGGCGCTGCGTGCCATGTCCGCGGCGCCCCGTCGGGGATCCCGCGCGGACGGGCGTCCGGACGTGTGTCGCTCGGGAGCGGGGCGTGCCGCGCGGGCCTCGGACTCGCGTCGTCGCGCCTGTGGCGGCAACGCCTGGCGCGCAGCGGGTCCCGCCACCCCCTGTCGGCCCGGACCACGCGGTCCGCCTCGCGCCTGCGACGCCTTGACCGGCGAGTAGGGCTCGGGCACCGGCAGTCTGAGCAGTCTGCCGAACTTCCCGTCGTGACCCGACGCGAGTGCGGCCACCGCCTCGGGCTCGTGTCGCGAGATGTTGGCGAGCAGCCCGAGCACCAGAAGTGTGATGGCGGTGGACGTTCCGCCCGCGGACACCAGGGGCAACTGCAGTCCCGTCACGGGCAGGAGCCCGATGACGTAGCCGATGTTGATGGCGGCCTGCGCGAGGATCCAGACGGTGAACGTCGCCACCAGGATCTTCATGAACGGATCGGGCACCCGCGCCGCGATGCGCAGGCCCGTGAAGACCAGCAGCCCGAACAGTCCGATGACCGCGATGCACCCGACCAGGCCGAGTTCCTCGCCGATGATCGCGAAGATGAAGTCGTTGTGCGCGTTGGGAAGATAGCTCCACTTGGCTCGGCTCTGACCCAGGCCGAGACCGAACAACCCACCGTCGGCCAGGGAGTACAGCGCCTGCCGCGACTGGTATCCGGTGCCCTGCGGGTCGCTGCCGGGGTTCAGCCACTGCTGGATACGCGCGGAGCGGTACCCAGCCGTCAGGGCGAGCACCACCGCCGCCAGGAAGAGGCCGCCGACGACCGATCCGAACACCTTGACCGGCAGACCCGCGAACCACAGCAGAGCCATGAGGATGATGCCCAGAGCCACGGTGGTACCGAGGTCGGGCTGCATCACGATGAGGAAGAAGATCACCATCGCGGCGGGCACCAGGGGAATCAGCAGACCCTTGAGGTCGGCACGCTCCGCCCGGCGCGACGCCAGCAGGTGCGCGCCCCACACGGCGAAGGTCACCTTCGAGATCTCCGACGGCTGGAGGCCGACTCCGCCGATGGTGAACCATCCGCGGGTGCCCTGCGCGACCGTTCCGATGCCGGGGATCAGCACGAGCACCAGCAGGATCACCGACACCACGAACATCGGGAACGACATCTTGCGCAGGATCCGGATGGGGAGGCGCAGCGCCACGACGAACAGCACCAGGCCGACCACGGTGAAGATGGCCTGCCGGGTGAACATCGTGTACGCGGAACCGTCCTCGGCGTAGGCCTCGACGGACGACGCGGACAGCACCATGACGAGTCCGAGGATGGTGAGCAGTGCCGCCACGGTGACGATGAGGTGGAAGGACGCGAGGGGCCGGTCCACCCATGTCTCGAACTTCGCGCGGACGGGTCGTCGACGCGGAGCCGTACGGCCGGGGCGGGCGGCGGTGACCGGCTCGGTCACGGGTCCGCCGGCGCGCGACGGGGGTGTCGTGGCGCCGCGGGCCGGGCTCATGCCGGCGTGCCGTGGTCGGCGGTGGGAGCGAGATCGTGCGGGCCGAGGCTCGCGGCGGCGGCGGCGAAGCTGTCGCCGCGGTGCCCGTAGTCCCGGAACTGATCGAACGAGGCGGTCGAGGGTGCCAGGAGCACGGTGGTTCCCGGCTCGGCGCGGCGCGCGGCTGCTCGCACCGCCTGTGCCATCACTTCGTCACCGTCAGTCACATCAGTCGCATCGGCCACTCCAGCATCGTCTCCCGACGGCACCCGATCCACGGGCACATCCGGCGCGTGTCGCCCGAGTGCTGCCGCGATCACGTCGCCGTCCTGGCCGAACACCACGGCACCGACGAGCCGCGGGGCGACCTCGGCGACGAGATCGTCGACCTCCGCGCCCTTGAGCAGACCGCCCGCGAGCCACACGACGCGCTCGTGCGCGAGGATCGACGACCTCGCGGCGTGCGGATTGGTGGCCTTCGAGTCGTCGACGAACAGCACCCCACCGAGCTCACGCACCACGGCGGCGCGGTGCGGTCCGACGCGGAACGACCGCAGACCGGCCGCGATGTGCTCGGCCGAGACCCCGGCCGCGCGCGCGAGCGACGCCGCGGCGAGCGCGTCCTGCAGTCCCGCGGGCCCTGCGGGTTCGATGGCGTCCGTCTCCACCAGCGACTCGGCGTCACCGAACGCACGGTCCACGATCGTGGCGTCCACGACACCGACATCGCCGGCAGCAGGGTCGTGCGCAGTGAACCCGACCGTGATCGGAGCCGCGGCGCGCGCTCGCAGCGTGGACGCGATCGCGTCGTCCAGCCCCACCACGGCGACGTCGCCGTGCAGCGCCTGGAGCTTCGCCTGGACGTAGGCCTCCATGCCGCCGTGCCAGTCGAGATGGTCCTCGGCGATGTTGAGCACCACCCCGGCCGCGGGTCTCACCGACGGCGCCCAGAACAATTGGAAGGAGGACAGTTCCACGGCGAGCACGTCCGCCCGGGGGTCGCGTCGCAGCGCGTCCACGACCGGTACGCCGATGTTGCCGCACGCCGCGGACGCCACTCCCGCCGCGTCGAGGACGGCCGCGAGCATCGACGTCGTCGTGGTCTTGCCGTTGGTCCCGGTGACCACCAACCAGGTGCGCGGCGGCCCGTAGACCTCGGCCTGATCGATACGCCAGGAGAACTCGATGTCGCCCCACACCGGCACGCCGACCGTGAGCGCGGTGGTGAGCAACGGCGAATCGGGGCGAAATCCCGGGCTGGTGACGACGAGGGCGCTCTCGGCCACCGCGTCGCGGTCGGTGGCGATCGCGTCCATCGACACCGTGTCCACCCCGAGATCGGCGCAGGCCTCGAGGGACGACGCGTCCGAGTCGGCCACCGTCACCGAGGCTCCCACCTCGAGCAGCGCGGGAATCACGGCGCGGCCGGACACCCGGCCACCGGCGACGAGAACCCGGCGACCCCGGAGGTCGAGCGGTGACGTGAGGGGTTCGCGGGGATCGTGCAACACCACGTCAGTCGCCGATCGCCGAGAGGTACTCGCTGTAGAACAGAGCCAGTCCGACGGCCGACGAGATGGCGGCCAACAACCAGAAACGGATGATCACCGTCGTCTCGGCCCAACCTCCGAGCTCGAAGTGGTGATGGAACGGGGCCATCCGGAACACTCGTCGGCGGCTCGACCGGAAGACCGCCACCTGGATCACGACGGACGCGGCCTCGGCCACGAAGAGCGCACCGATGACGACCATCAGCAGTTCGGTCCGGGTGACGATGGACAGGCCGGCGAGCAGGCCACCGAGCGCGAGCGAGCCCGTGTCGCCCATGAAGATCTTGGCGGGCGCCGCGTTCCACCACAGGAAGCCGATGCACGCACCCGCCGCAGCGGCACAGATCAGGGCCAGGTCGAGCGGATCACGCACGTCGTAGCAGCCGGGTCCCGGACTCGTGGTGCACGCCTGCCGGTACTGCCAGAACGTGATGACGGTGTACGCACCCAGCACGAGGGTCATCGATCCGGCCGCGAGTCCGTCGAGGCCGTCGGTCAGGTTGACTGCATTGGACCAGGCACTGACGAGGAGGTAGCAGAACAGGATGAAGACGATGCCGCCCATGGAGACGGTCGCGATGTCGCGCACGTAGCTCAGCTGGACGCTGCCCGGCGTCAGTCCGCCGGCACCGTTGAACTGCAGTGCGAGGACACCGAAGATCACCGCGGCGAACAGCTGACCCACCAGCTTGGCCGTCTTGTTCAGTCCGAGGTTGCGCTGCTTGCGGATCTTGATGAAGTCGTCGAGGAAGCCCACCACGCCCAGCACCGTCGTCAGACCCAGCACCAGGAGCGCCGACACCGACGGCCCGTCCGCGTCGTAGCCGATGCCGATGAGGTGCGAGCCCCAGTAGCCGGCCCACAGACCGGCGAGGATCGCGACGCCGCCCATGGTGGGCGTGCCGCGCTTGGACTGGTGGCTCGCAGGACCCTCGACCCGGATCTCCTGGCCGAACCCCTGCTTCGAGAACGCCTTGATCAACACGGGCGTCAGCAGGATCGCCACCGCCAGCGCGATACCGCCCGCGAACAGAATCTGTCTCACCGAGTCTCCCCCTGCTCGCTCAGCAATGCCTCCGCGACGGTCCACAACCCCACCGACTGGGACGCCTTCACCAACACCAGGTCACCCGGCTCAACCTCGTCGCGCAGCAGCGCGATCGCGGCGTCGGCATCGGGAACCAGGTGGGCCTCCTCGCCCCAGGACCCTTCCATGACGGCACCCTGGTACAGGCCGTGCGACGGGCGACCCGTTCCCACGACGATGATCTTGCTGACGGCCAGACGCACCGCGAGGCGCCCGATCCGATCGTGCTCGATCACCGACTCGTCGCCGAGTTCGGCCATCTCACCCAGCACGGCCCAGGACCGCCGACCCCTGTCGCGGCCACTGCGCGCCATCGTGACGAGCGCCTTCAGCGCGGCGCGTACCGAATCCGGGTTGGCGTTGTAGGAGTCGTTGACGACGGTGACGCCGTCGGCGCGCGTGCGCACGTCCATGCGCCGGGCCGAGGCGGCCTCCGCGCCCGACAGCGCGGCCGCGACGGTCTCGACGTCCATGCCGCAGTCCAGGCCGACGGCCGCCGCCGCCAATGCGTTGCCCACCTGGTGCTCGCCGTGGACCAGCAGCGACACCGGAGCGCTCCCCGACGGCGTGACCATGGTGAACGACGCGCGCGCGGTCTCGTCGAGGCGGACGTCCAGCGCGTGGACGTCGGCACTGGTGTCCGACCCGTAGGTGACGACGCGAGCGGTGGTCTTCGACGCCATCGCTGCCACCAGCGGATCGTCGGCGTTGAGGATCGCCAGACCACCGGCCTCCGCAGCCGGAAGCGCTTGCACCAGTTCGGACTTGGCCTCGGCGATGTTCTCGCGCGAGCCGAACTCGCCGAGGTGCGCGGTGCCGACGTTGAGTTCCACACCGATCCGCGGCGGTGCGATCGCGGCCAGCGCGGCGATGTGGCCGCGTCCCCGCGCCGACAGCTCGAGGACGAGGAACCGTGTCGAGGCGTCCGCGCGCAGCACGGTCCAGGGATGCCCGAGCTCGTTGTTGAAGGAGCCGGGCGGTGCGACCACGGTGCCCGCACGCTCGAGCACCGCGCGGATCAGATCCTTGGTCGATGTCTTCCCCGAGCTTCCGGTGACACCGACGACGGTGAGATCGCCGGCGGCCAGTTCGGCGACGGACGCCGCGGCCAGCTTCCCGAGTGCGTCCAGAACGGCCGCGCCGGGTCCGTCCTCGTGCTCGACGACGATGGCGGGAACGCCCACCGGCCGCGCTGCGAGCACCGCGACGGCACCGGCGGCGACGGCACCGGCGGCATGATCGTGGCCGTCCACGCGCTCGCCGGGCAGAGCGAGGAACAGTCCGCCCTCGGTGATCTTCCGGGAGTCGAACTCGACGCCGGCGGTGATCTCCACGGAGGGATCGGGGACGTCGTGCAGTGTGCCCTCCACGATGTCCGCGACGGCGGACAGGGACAGTCGGATCACATCGAGCCTTTCTGTCGGTCGAGGGCGTCGGCGAGCACACGGCGGTCGTCGAAGGGGTACTTGATGCCGCCGACGTCCTGCCCCACCTCGTGGCCCTTGCCGGCGATCAGGACGACGTCGCCGTCCTTCGCCCACTGCACCACGGCGTGGATCGCCTCGTCGCGCGGAGAGATCTCGCGCACCTCGGCGCTACCGCCGACGGCGTCGGCGCCTCGCCGAACGGCCGCGCGGATGGCGGCCGGGTCCTCGGATCTGGGGTTGTCGTCGGTGATGACGACCAGGTCTGCGGCGCGCGCCGCGGCCTCGCCCATCAGCGGCCGCTTCTCGGCGTCGCGGTCTCCCCCGGCGCCGACGACGACGGCGATGCGGCCGTCGGTCTGAGCGCGCAGAGTGGCCAGCACCGCCTCGAGTGCGGCGGGTTTGTGGGCGTAGTCGACGACGGCCAGGAAGTTCTGACCACGCTCGACGCGCTGCATGCGGCCGGGCACGTCGACCTCGGCCATCGCGGCGAGGGCGACCGCCGGATCCACCCCGACCTCCGCGCACACGGCGGCGGCGACCACGGCGTTGGCGACGTTGTAGCGCCCCGGCATCCGGAGTGACGCCGACACGACGGTGTCCCGTGCGGCGACCTCGAACTGCTGGGTGCCGTCCGGCCCGGACGACCAGGACGTCACCGACCAGGAGGCCGTCCCCTCGGTCGTGGTCGCCACGGTGAGCGGGGCGGCTCGGCCCCCGGCCGCCGCGATCTCCGCCATGCGCCGGCCCCACCGGTCGTCGACGCAGACGACGGCGCGATCCGCGCGGACCGGCGAGTCCTCGGCGAACAACCGGGCCTTGGCCGCGAAGTAGTCCTCGAAGGTGAGATGGAAGTCGAGGTGGTCCTGCGAGAGGTTCGTGAACGCGCCCACCGCGAAGGTGGTGCCGTCGACCCGGCCGAGGGACAGCGCGTGGGAGGACACCTCCATGACGACCGTGTCCACCCCCTGCTCGTACATCGCCGCGAACATCGCGTGCAGATTCGGAGCCTCGGGCGTGGTCAGCGCGGACGGCACCGGTTCGGTGCCGATACGGGTCTCGATGGTGCCGATGAGCCCGGGAGTGCGTCCGGCAGCGCGCAGCGCCGCCTCCACCAGATAGGACGTGGTGGTCTTCCCCGAGGTGCCGGTGATGCCGATGACCGTCATCTTGTCGGACGGCCGATCGTGCACCGCCGCGGACAGCGTGCCGAGGATCGAGCGGGGCTGCGGATGCACCAGGACGGCAGTGCCGTCGGGCACGCCGGAACCGATCATGAGGGCCACACCCTCGTCGTCGGTGACCACGGCGACCGCTCCGCGTTCGAGCGCCTCGCCCGCGAAGGCGGCGCCGTGCGACCGAGCGCCCGGCAGGGCCGCGAAGAGATCGCCCGCCAGGATGCTCTGCGCGCGCAGTTCGATGCCCGTGACGCCGACGTCGTCCGTCGCGTCGACCAGCGCACCGTCGACGAGCACTCCGTGGCGCAGACCGATCTCTCCGGCCAGCTCGGTCGCCGACGTGACCGTGGGCCGCTGCGGGCGGAGAGTCGAGCTGGGCACTTCGAGACGCTCCTCTGCTGTGGTGACGGGCGGACGGTGGGTGTTCGGGCCGGTGCGGTGACTGCCTCGGCGCCGAACATGCGAGTGCCGCCGACCGGTGGTCGGCGGCCGACGCATCAGATTACCGGCGAGTCGGCACGCCACGAGACGTGCCATGGCGAAGTCCGCCCCGGTGCAGGTGAACGCCCTGCACTGTCGACGGATCAGTCCGCCTGCAGGAGGAGCCGACGACCTTCCTGCGAGAGCGGCACCGCGTCACGCTGCAGCATCCAGGACGCGATCGAGTGGAACAGCGGAGCGGCGGACTGCCCGCCCGATCCATCGGAGCTGCGGGTCGGGGCGTCGAGCATGATGCCGATCACGTAGCGCGGATCGTCCGCCGGCGCGATGCCGGCGAAGGTGATCCAGTAGTTCGAGTTGGAGTAGCACTTGCACTCCGGATCGACCTGCTGCGCGGTGCCGGTCTTGCCACTGACCTGGTATCCCTCGATACCGGCGGCGACACCGGTGCCGCGCTGGTTGCCGGTGTCGTTCTGCGTGACGGCCCGGAACATGTCGCGCACGGTGCGCGCGGTGTCGGCACTGACCACCGGCACGCCCTCGGGCTGCGGCTCCGCGGTGCGCTGACCGTCCTTGCCGACGGTCGCCGACACGATGCGCGGCGGGATGCGCACGCCGTCGTTGGCGATCGCCTGGTACATACCGGTCATCTGCAGCAGGGTCATGGACAGGCCCTGCCCGATCGGGAGGTTCGCGAACGTGCCGCCGGACCACTGGTCGCGGGCCGGGACACTGCCGGCACTCTCGCCGGGCAGGCCCACGTCGGTGCGCTGTCCCAGCCCGAACTTGTCCAGCATGTCCGCGTAGCGATCCTCGCCGACCCGCTGCGCGAGCATCAGCGTGCCCACGTTGGAGGACTTACCGAACACACCGGTGGTCGTGTACGGCGCGACGCCGTGATCCCAGGCGTCCTTGACCGTCGCACCGGACATCGTGATGCTGCCGGGAACCTGCAGCACCTCGTCGGGGTTCGTCAGACCGTCCTCGACGGCGGCCGCCGCCGTGACGATCTTGTTCACCGATCCCGGCTCGAACGGGCTGGACACCGCGAGGTTGCCCATCTGCGCCGTCGGCGAGTTGTTGCCCACGCCGATGGCCGGGTCGAAGGTGCCGTCGTTCGACATGGCCAGCACCTGGCCGGTGTGCGAGTCCAGGACGACGGCCGACGCGTTCTTGGCGCCCGACAGATCCTTGGCCTGCTGGACCTGCTGCTGAACGTAGTACTGGATGTCGCTGTCGAGCGTCAGCTCCACATTCGAGCCGTCGATGGCGGGTTGCTGGTCGCGCCAACTGCCGGGAATCACCGCGCCGTCGCTGCCGCGGTCGTAGGTGCGGGAGCCGTCGGTACCGGCCAACACCGGGTCGAGGGAGTCCTCGAGGCCGAGCAGGCCGTGGCCGTCCCAGCCGGTCGCCCCGACGATGTTGGCGGCGAGCGCCCCACCCGGGTACTCGCGGATGTCCTGCCGCTCGAGGCCGACCTCGGGGTACTGCTCGGCGATGGTCGCCGCGACGGCGGGATCGATGCTGCGCACGAGGTACTCGAACGACGAGGATCCGGTCATCTTGTCGAGAAGGTCCTTCTCCGACACCAGGTCGCCCAGGATGCCGTGGACACCGGCAGCGACCTCGCGGATGCGATCGTCCGGATCCGGCTTCGTGTCGTCCTTCGCCTTCGCCTCCTCGAGCTCCACACGCACTCGCTGCGGCTGGAAGGTCAGCGCCTTCGCCTCCATCGTGAACGCGATGGGATTGCCGTCCCGGTCCGTGATGGACCCTCGTGTCGCCGGATCGACGATGGTGGTGGTGCGCTGACTGGCCGACTGCGCCGACAGCGACGGGGCGTCGATGCCCTGGATCCACAGCAACTGCAGCGTCGCGACGCCCAGGATCGCGAACATCGCGAAACGGCCGTAGCGGAACCGGAAGTCGAACGTCTCGGACTTGCGTGGACCCTGTCGACGCGGCGGACGAGGACCGCGAGGACCGGAGCCGGTGGCCGGCCGAGCGCGTGGGTCGCCGTGGTCGCGGCCAGTGCTCCGGTACGGCTGTCGAGTGGTCACCGAGCGCCTCCTGCGATGGGTACCTGCTGCTCGCCCACCGCGGCGGCGGGAGCCGGAAGAGGCTGCGGCGCAGCATTCTCCGGCACTGGCGTGGTCGTCGGTGCCGCGGGTGCGGACGTCGTGGGGGCCGGCGTGGTGGATGCTGCCGGTGCCGACGTGGTCGGGGTCGCGGACGCACTCGGCGACGTACCCGGGCGCCCGACGGGTGTGAGCGCCTCCCCGCCGGACGCGGGTGCCCCGGGGCGCGCACTCGGAGTCGCCGCACCGCCCGACGGGGTGGCGGCCGCGAAGTCGGGAGCCGGTGGACCGGCGGCCGGTGCCGGCGTACCGATCACCTGGACGACGCCGTCCGGCAGGACCACCAGTCGCGGAACGTCCTTCGTCGGGATCATTCCCTGTGCGGTCGCGCGACGGGCCAGCTCGGGAGCCGAGTTCGCTGTCTCCACGTCACGTTGCAGCGCGGCGGCCCGTTCCGTCAGCTCCTCGTTGGTGGCACGCCCCGCACTGAGCAGGTACGAGTCCTCCGCAGCGCGTGTGCTCAACAGCAGTGTCGAGGCGAGTCCGATGGCGAGGAGCCCGATGATGCTGGCCACGAACGGGATCCGAGCCGCGACGGATCGGGTGGGTCGTTGCGCGCGCGGGTCGGACTCGTGGGACATCGCACGCTGGCGACGCTTGTCGTACGCGCGCTTGGCCGCGCCCGTGCGAGCGGGAGGCCGCGGTGCGCGCACCGTCTCGAGCGAGGACCCGGCGCGGCGGTTGCCGTCCGATCCGGTCACGTCCACCGGAACACTCATGACGACCTCCTGGAAATGCGTTCTGCGCCGCGCAGTCTGACCGGAGCCGCGCGGGGGTTGTCGTCGATCTCGTCCTGCGAGGCCTTCTCGGCGCCGCGAGTGAGCAGCCGGAACTCGGGTCCGCTTCCCGGCAGCTCCATCGGGAGCCCCTCCGGCGTGGTGGAGCGGGTGCGCGGTGTCAGCTCCTGCTTGACCACGCGGTCCTCGAGGGACTGGTACGACATGAAGACGATGCGTCCCCCGACGACCAGCGAGTCGAGAGCCGGTGCGATGGCGTCTCGCAACGAGTCGAGTTCCTCGTTCACCGCGACCCGCAGTGCTTGGAAGGTCCGCTTCGCCGGATGTCCGCCGGTGCGACGCGTCGCCGCCGGGATGCTCGCGTAGAGCAGTTCGACGAGAGGCCCGCTGGTGACGAACGGTTCCGTCTCCCGGCGGCGCAGGATCGCCGAGGCGATGCGGCCGGCGAAGCGCTCCTCGCCATAGGTGCTGAGGATGCGGGCGATCTCACCGTGCGACGCGGTGTTGAGGATGTCCGCGGCGGTCCGACCCGTCGTGGGATCCATCCGCATGTCGAGCGGTGCGTCCACGGAGTAGGCGAAGCCACGATCGGCGGAGTCGAGCTGCATCGACGAGACGCCGAGATCGAAGAGGATCCCGTCGACGCTGTCCGTCGCGCCGAGGCCGACCGACGCCAGCGCGACCTCGATACCGTCGTACGTGGTCGCGACCAGCGAGACGCGGTCACCGAAGGGAGCCAGCCGTTCTCCGGCCATGGCCAACGCGTCCGGGTCGCGGTCGAGACCGACGAGACGCAACCGCGGATACGCGGTGAGGAAGTGTTCGGCATGACCGCCGAGGCCGAGAGTGGCGTCGATGTAGACGGGATCGCGGTCGTTCGCAGCAGCGGCGACGAACGCCGGTCCGAGAAGTTCGTCGGCCCGAGGAAGACGGACCGGAACGTGCGAGAAAGGCGAGGCGGATGCCTGCTCGTCCTCCGCCATGGTGGTGATCTCCCGCCTGATTCGCATTCGAGCTGTGTGTCGTGCCAGGTGGAGCGGTGAGTGCGTCGAGGTCTCTGTCCGACAGTGGAACCTGGCGTTGGGGAAGTACGTCAGGGTCCGACCGGTACTTGGCGTTGGGGAAGTACGTCAAGGCCCGGTTCGGGCAGAGGCCACGCGGCACTCGCCGCCGGCCGGGTGTGGCTACAACATGTCCATGAGCGATTCGTCCACTGCCTGCGAGAAATCTTCTTCGTGCTCCTGCGAGTACCGCTCCCACGACGCGGCGTCCCACAGCTCGAGATGATCCATCGAGCCGATGACGACGCAGTCCTTCGACAGCGCCGCGTACTCGCGGTGCGAGGACCCGATGGTGATGCGACCCTGCGAATCCGGCCGCTGCTCGTCCGTACCGGCCGCGAGGTTGCGGATGTACGCGCGCGCCTGCGGGTTCGACCGCGAGGCCTTCGACAGCTTCGCCACCCGCTCCGCGAACACGTCACGGGGGTAGATGGCCAGGCTGTGGTCCTGCCCTTTGCTCACCATCACTCCTCCCGCCAGGTCTTCGCGAAACTTCGCCGGCAACGTCAGTCGAAACTTGTCATCGAGCTTGGGCGTGTAGGTACCGAGAAACACTCGGCACCTCCTCGACCCCGTGTCGTGCAGTTCGCGGGACTCCATCGATCCCCGCTGTCCGCCACATTACCCCACTTTCCCCCACATTCAATCGACACGGCGGAACATTTCAGTGACTCGTCACTAAAGGGCCAGGTCGCACGCACAAAGAGCAGCGAAGTCGGTCCGGCAGCGGGAGGACCCACGTGCGCGTAGTGGAGGTGTCCCCCACCGTTCCGCGACCCCCGTGAACCGGATAAATGCAGGTCGAACGGCACGTTCGCGCGTCACGGGCCCGGGTGACCGCGCGCGGCGGAGTCGCCAGGGGTGCCGGGTGGGGCGTGGTGGGGATCTGGGGGCCGAGACCACCCTCGGTGGGGCGCGGTGGGGGGATCGACACCCACGGGTCCCTGAACGGCATCAGCGCGGCACCCGTGGTGGGTGCCGCGCTGATGTGTCACAGCATCGGTGTGAGAGGCGCGCTGCCCCTCACGCGAGAATCGGAGCGATCGATGTGACCGCTCCGGTCTCTCTCATTCCTGGTCGAACCGTCGCTTGAAACGATCCTCCATCCGCGAGGAGAATCCCTTGCGAGGACCTCGGCGCGGTGCGGAACCGGAACGGCGCGGGCCGCTTCCCGGTGCCGGCGGGTTGTCGCCCTCGGACTGCTCGGACTGGGGCGCGGTGGGCTTGCGCAGCAAGAGCAGAACGCCGGAGCCGAACATGAACACGAAGCCGACGAGACTGATGATCGGGAATCCACCGGGCTTGAACGGGAGGGCCACGCCTGCAATGAGCAGAATGAGGCCGATCACGAACAGAGCGACGGCCTGAAAACGACGCCGCGTGGATGCGGCTCGAATCCGTCCGCCGCGCACGGTCGACGCGAACTTGGGGTCCTCGGCATAGAGAGCGCTCTCGATCTGGTCGAGCATGCGCTGCTCGTGCTCGGAGAGTGGCACGGTACCTCCCCCGGCACTGGATGGTGGCTCTCACTTCTTGGCCAGAAGTGAGAGGTAGCCGATCGGTCCGGCTACCTGTTGTCGATGATACGAGCAGAATCGGCGGCGAGCCACCTACCTGCACCACCAGTATGCGAGAAAAAGTCGCTCCGTGGTGGCGACCAGGTCTACGCGGGCACCGCGACCGCGTCGGACCGCGAGGTCACACGGTCCTCGACGCGGTGCAGAAAGCGTCCCACCTGCGAGAAGAACTCGTCCGCCTCGGCCGCGTCGAGCCGATCGGCCGAGCCCGCCTCGATGGACGCACGCAGAGTGGAATACGCGGCGAAGTACGACGCCCACTCCGTGAACTCCGGCGCAGCCGTCCGCATGCGCACCCAGGCGCTGCGGGACGCCCCACGCTTGGGCACCGGATCGACCGCGTCGAGCAGGGCGCCGGCACCGCGCAACGCGGCGACGTAGGACTCGAGGAACATGTCGGCCGCCGACGGTGCACCGGCCGCGTCACCGAGAATGGCGTCCGCACGACGCAGCAACATGCGGGCGCGGGCGTGCGTGCGCGACGGCGCCGCGGAGGCGTCGAACGAGACCACCGTGCCGTTCGTCATCGTCTCACCACCCTCCGTGCGGTCTGCAGAGCTGCGGCGTGCCGCAGTGTGACCACCCGTGCTCCGAGCCATTGCGCTGCCTCCCTCTCCGACACGTGAACCGATCGGCGTCCCACGTCCTTCTCAACACCGTCGGCCTGTCGGTTACTCCCCTGAGCGGGCCGATCGAGCGCGATGTAAGCATGGAGGTCGGACATGTTCTCCGGACCGTCTCGCGCGATCGACCCGATGTCGGGCCGATCGACCCGAGGTCGATTCGTTCGAACGCGTGTTCGATGACTTCACTGTAGCGCGGACGTCCGACACGATGCGAGGGATCGAGGTGAGTACCGTTCACGACGCCCGAGGCGGCCCCTCCGACGAGGGCATTCGTCTGATCGAACTCACCCCGCAGGACATGCGCCGACGGTTGACCGAAGCCCTGTCCGTCTACGTCGCCGCGATGGGCTACCCGCGCGGAACCGAGTTGCATCGGGCGCCGATGTGGGCGGAGCACATCCTGCGGCCGGGGTGGGGCGCGGTGGGAGGAGTCTCACACGACGACCACCTGGTGGCGATCGCCTACTGCTATCGCGGAGCGCCACATCAGTGGTGGCATCAGCAGGTCCGCGACGGAATGCGACGAGCGGGGTGGTCCGCCGAGAACGCCGAGCGGGTCCTCTCGGACTACGTCGAGTTGACCGAGCTGCACGTCTCCCCCGAGGCTCAGGGGCACCGTCTCGGCGAACGGCTCCTGCTCGCCCTCATGGCGGGCCGCCGGGAGAGTTCCGTGCTGCTCTCCACCCCCGAGGTCACCGGCGAGGACAATCGAGCATGGCGTCTCTACCGGCGGACGGGGTTCCAGGACGTCGTGCGCCGATTCCACTTCGCCGGGGACGCCCGACCCTTCGCGGTGCTCGGCCGCGAATTACCCCTGACACCCGGGACCGGACTCGGTCTCGACACCACCACAGAAGAGGGGCCGACCACGTGATCGATGCCGCCGTCGTCGGATCGGGTCACAACGCACTCGTCTCCGCCGCCTACCTGACCGATGCCGGATGGTCCGTCCGCGTCCTCGAACGAGACACCGTCGTCGGAGGCGCGGCCTCCACGGTCGAGCGCTTCCCCGGCCACAAGGTGGATCGGGGCTCGTCCGCGCACATCATGATCCGGCAGACCGGCATCATCGAGGAGTTGCGTCTCGCCGATCACGGCCTGCGCTATCTCGACTGCGACCCGTGGGCGTTCGCGCCGCCTCCGCCCGGCACCGACGAGCCGGGCATCGTGTTCTCCGTGGATCTCGACGCCACCTGTGCCTCGATCGAGGCGGCGTGCGGACGCAAGGACGCGGACGCGTACCGCGCGTTCGTCGCACTGTGGGGGCCCCGCAGCGCACGTGTCATGACGTCGTTCGGGAGTCCGCCCACCGGGAGGGCTCTGCTGTCCTCCTTCTGGGGCATGGACGCGAGCGGCGGTGCGGCGGCCCTGTCCCGCGAGTTCCTCGCGTCGGGCGACTCGCTTCTGAACCGGTGGTTCGACAGCGAGCGCCTGAAAGCGGCTCTCGCGTGGTTCGGCGCCCAGTCCGGTCCGCCGATGTCCGAGCCCGGCACGGCCCCGATGGTGGCCTTCAACGCTCTGATGCACACGACCCCGCCCGGCCGCGCCGTCGGCGGCAGTGGCGCGCTGAGCGTCGCGCTGCAGACGAAGATCGAGGCCGACGGAGGCACCGTCACCCTCGGTGACGCCGTCGTGTCGGTCACGCGTGTCGGAGACGGATGGTCGGTCCGCACCGCGAGTGGCGAGGAGGTGCGCGCACGCACGGTCATCGCCGGGTGCCACATCCTGACCACGCTCGACCTCCTCGACGCCGGCGGTTTCGACACGGCGACGACGGAGTCGTGGCGACGGCAGATCGACGTGGGGCCGGGCATCGGCATGGTGGTCCGCGCATCGACGTCGTCGTTGCCGCAGTATCCCGGCGCTCCCGGCGTCGAGTCGTCCAGCCGCGGACTGCAACTGCTGGTACACGACCGGGCCCAGCTCCGTCGGGCGCACGGAGCGGCATCGGCAGGCGATCTCCCGCCGGCGCCGGTGGTGCTGGCCATGAGCTTCAGCGCGGTCGACCCGTCGATCGCGAAGCCCGGCGAACACCAGGTCTCGCTGTGGTCGCAATGGCACCCGTACCGACTGGCCGACGGTCGGAGCTGGCGAGGCGGCAGCCCCGAGGTGGCGGAACTGGAGGGTGATCGGATCGTCGCCGAGGTGGACAAGTACGCCCCCGGCTTCGCCGACAGCATTCTGCAGCGGCACACCCAGTCCCCGTGGGACCTCGAACAGGAACTCGGGCTCGTCGGGGGCAACGTGATGCACGTCGAGATGTCACTGCACCAGATGATGATGTGGCGCCCCATGCCGGCGCTCGCGGACATGACCGTGCCCGGAGCCCCGTCGTTCTTCCTGACCGGCGCCTCGATGCACCCCGGCGGCGGTGTCTCCGGATCCAGCGGCCGCAGTGCCGCCCGGCTCGCGATCGCCGAACGCGCGGGCAGTCCTCTGAAGCGCGTGGCGTCGCGTCTGGGCGCCGCTCTCCCGGGCCGCCGATGAGGTCGGGAGACACTCTCCGCGCGTCGGGGCGAGCCACACCCGTCGCGGTGGGCTTCGCCGTCGCGGCCGTCCTCGCGCAGATCAGTTACCCGCTCGTCTCGGGCGGCGTCAAGGACGCCGTGACGTTCTGTGTCGTCGCTCTGCTCGCCGCCGCCTGCGTCACGCACGCAGCGAGCGCACGCGGGCCCGGGTGGGCCACGCTCATGGTGCTGCTCACCGCCGGGATCGGCCTGACGGCCGAGATCATCGGCACGCGAACCGGCATGCCCTTCGGGTGCTACGAGTACGCGCAGGACCGCATCGGACCCTCCCTGGCCCACGTGCCGGTGGTGGTTCCGTTCGCCTGGACGGCCGGCCTCTACCCGGTGTGGTGCGCCGCCACCGTCGTCGCGCAGCGGATGCGCCGACCGGTGCTCACCCGCGTGGGACTCACCACCGTCGGCGTCGTGGGGTGGGATCTGTATCTCGACCCTCAGATGGTGGCCGACGGTCAGTGGACCTGGTGCAGTCCCTTCGCTCCCCTGCCCGGGCTCGACGGCATCCCGTGGACCAACTATGTGGGATGGCTGCTCGTCGCGGCGCTCATGGCCGTCGCCATGGAGGTCCTGGGGCGGTCACCGATGCGCACACCCACGGTGAGCCCGCTGGTGCCGTGGGGGCTGTTCGTGTGGACGTGGCTCGGCTCTGCTCTCGCCCATGCGGTCTTCCTGCCGGACCTCGGTTGGTCCGCTCTGTACGGCCTCGTCGCCATGGGCGTCGTCGGTGTCCCCTTCCTCCTCGCCCTGTCCCGACCCCGGTCGGACATCGCTCGCGACGCGCCACGCCGCGCCGACCGACCCGTTCACTGACGGTGTCGCGGCGGCCTGGCACGATGACCGCTGTGCCCCACCCCGCTGCTCCTCGCACGTCGCCGCGCGTTTCCGTACCGCGCCGCGTGGTCTCCGTCCTCGTGCTCGCCCTGCTGACGGTTCCGCTGCTGGCCGGGTGCCTCCGGGCACAGGTGTCCATGGGCGTGTCCTCGAACGACCGGGTGTCCGGCCGCATCGTCGCCGCGACGGTGCCGACGGCCGAGGGTGACACCGGACCGGGCATGGAGGTCCCCGACAGCCTGGGCAGCAAGATCCGGGTGCAGCCGTACGACTCGGACGGGTACGTCGGCAGCGAGGCGCTGTTCAGCGACCTCACGTTCGGTGACGTGCAGCAGCTCGCGGCACTGTCCGACCAGTCGGTCGGCCTCTACCAGCTGTCCTTGGTCCGCGCGGGTGACCTCGTCACTCTCGCCGGCCAGGTCGATCTGAGCTCCGTACCCGCCGAGGGCAGCGACGTGCAGTTCACCATCGCCTTCCCCGCCCGTGTCACCACCACCAACGGCGCCCGCGAGGGCGACAACGTGGTGTCCTGGAAGCTCCCCGCCGGCGAGCGCAGCACCCTGCGCGCCGAGGTGCGCTACTCGGATCCGAACACGCGCAGCTTCGCCGGGTGGGCCGGCATCGTCTTCGGTGTCACCGTGGGTATCGCGGCCATCGTCGGCGGCATGGCCTACGTCGCCCGCGACGCTTCCGGCGGACGCCGACGCGATGCGGAGTCGGCCGGCCGCCGGTGACCGCCCGGCGCCGAGCCCGGAACGCGGTCCGAGTCGGCTCTCTCGCCTCGATCGCCACCGCGGGCATCGCCCTGATCAACGCAGCGACCGCACCCCGCGTGCTGCCCTCGTCCGCGGCGACGGTGCGGGCCGGTGAGCGCATCACGGTCTGCATTCCTGCCCGTGACGAGGCAGACCGTCTCCCCGACCTGCTGCGGGATCTGATGGCTCAGCGCTCCCGGTCCGCGATGACCGTGCTCGTGCTGGACGACGACTCGTCCGACGGGACCGCGGACGTCGCCCGGGCCGTCGTGGGGGACGATCCGCGTTTCCGGATCCTGGCGGGCCGCACCACCGAGCCGGCCGACGCGCCGGGAATGGGCAAGTCCCTCGCCTGCCTCGACCTCGGCCGCCGCGCGCTCGCGACCACCGATCCGACCCTCGTCGTCTTCCTCGACGCGGACGTGCGATTGCATCCCGATGCACTGGACGCCGCCGCGTCCGTTCTCCGCGAGCACGACGTGGCCATGCTCTGCCCGTGGCCCGCGGAGACGGCGGTGACGACGATCGAGCGGGTCGTCCAGCCTCTGCTGTCGTGGTCGTGGTCGGTGACCCTCCTCGTCCGGGCCGCCAATCGAGGCCGTCGGCCGTCGATGGGCGTGGCCAACGGGCAGTTCCTCGTGCTCGACGCACCGTCCTACCGCGTGGTCGGCGGACACGAGTGCACACGCTTCGCGGTGGCCGACGATCTGACGCTGGTGCGGCACGTCCGCTCCCGCGGTCTCCCGACGGCAGTGGCGTACGGCGGGCGCGTCGCGACGTGCCGCATGTACACCGACGCCGCGCAGGTGCGTGCCGGTCACGCGAAGTGGCTCTGGTCCCAGTTCGGCGGCGCTGCAGGCACTCTCGCCGTCTCGGCGATCGCCACAGCCGTATGGGTCCTGCCACCGATCGCGATGGCCGCGCGCGGATCGACCCGCCGGTGGGGAGTCGCCGGGTACCTGGCGGGATGGGTGTCGCGCATCGCTGCGCGGCGCGCGGAGGGCAGCGACGACTCGCTCGCCCGCGACGTCGTCACCTCGGCACTGCACCCACTGTCCATCGCGGCGGGCTCGGCGCTGCTGGCCTCATCGGACCGGGGACGCCGCCAGGGCACTCTCGTGTGGAAGTCGCGCGTTCTGGCCACCCGGCACTGATCCGGTACCGATCCCACCCGTGCCCTCCGGAACCGGGCGGGCGAGCCCGAGATTGCCGACGACCTCACTGGTGGCCTTCGCGAAGTTCAGCGTGATGAAGTGCAGGCCGGGGGCGCCCTCGGCGATCAGTCGCTCCCCCATCTCGGTGGCGATCTCGATGCCCACCGCGCGCACGGCGGCCCGGTTCTCGTCCGGGTCGGAACCGGCCGCGGCGGACAGGCGCTTCTCGACGGATGCGGGCAGCGCAGATCCCGACAGCTCCATCGCACGCTTGACGCTGCGCAGCGACGTGATGGGCATGATCTCGGGGATGATCGGCTTGGCGCCCTGCTCCGGATCGAACGCGGCGACACGGTCACGCAGGCGGAGATAGTCCTCGGCGTCGAAGAACATCTGGGTGATCGAGTACTCGGCGCCCGCACGCAGTTTCGCGACCAGATGGCGGGTGTCGTGGTCGAGATCGGGCGCGCGGTGATGTCCCTCGGGGAACGACGCGACACCGACGTGGAAGTCGCCCAGCTCGCAGACCAACCGCACCAGTTCCTCCGCGTACTCGACGCCGTCCGGATGCTTCTCCCACGGACCCAGCGGATCGCCGGGAGGGTCGCCGCGCAACACGAGAATGTTGGAGATGCCGCGGTCCGCGTAGGCCCCGACCATCGCGCGCAGCTCGGTGCGGCTGTGCCCCACGGCCGTGAGGTGGGCCACGGGCAGCAGGTTGGTGACCTCCGCCAGCTCGCCGGTGACCCGCACCGTGCGATCACGCGTGGATCCGCCCGCCCCGTACGTCATGGACACGAAGGCGGGATGCATCTGCTCGAAGGTGCGCACGGCACGCCACAAGCGGTTCTCGGCGGCCTCGTCGCGAGGAGGCGAGAACTCGACGGAGAACGGAACACTCCCGTGCGCCGCGGAATTCAACCGGTCGATCACCGACGGAGTGCGGCTGACCCGCGCGCGGGAGGATTCGTCTGTCACGCCTCACAGCATAGATTCCCGCGCCGACCTGCTCGGGCCCCCAGGTCGTCCGCACCGGCGCCGTGTCCGAATACCCGGATAGAGTCGGGGGTGCCAGGACGCTGCGCCCGAGACCCGACCGCATCCCGACCGACTGCCTGCGGACACCGTCCGCCGCCCCGAACACCGGAGGAAACTCTGTCCGCCGCACCGCACAGCCCCGCCGCCCACCGACCGCTCGACGCGGAGTCCGCCGCGGACGACCGTGATCAGTGGCCCCTGGGGACGTTCGTCGATGCGGTCGAGACGTCCCTGCGCGATTTCGTCGCGACGCAGCAGGCCACGGTGGACTCGGTCGGTCCCGTCTACACCGACGCCGTGGCAGAGCTCACCTCCTTCGTCTTCCGCGGCGGCAAGCGGATCCGCCCCGCCTTCGCGTGGACGGGCTTCCTGGGTGCGGGCGGCGATCCGCACGCCGCCGAGGCCGACGCCGTCCTCGACGTGTGCTCCGCCCTCGAATTCGTCCAGGCGTGCGCGCTGGTGCACGACGACATCATCGACGCGTCCTCGACCCGTCGCGGATTCCCCACAGTCCACGTCACCTTCGCCGAACGGCACCGCGCGGCCGGGTGGCGCGGGAACTCGGACAAGTTCGGCGAGTCGGTCGCGATCCTGCTGGGCGACATCGCGCTCTGCTGGGCCGACGATCTCGTCCGCGCGGCGGCACTGGACTCCGCCACGTCGGCACGCCTCGCTCCGGTGTGGTCCGCGATGCGCACCGAGGTGCTCGGCGGACAGCTGCTCGACATCGCCGTGGAGGCCAGTGGAGACGATTCCGTCGAGGCCGCGCTCCAGATCGACCGCTACAAGACGGCGGCCTACACGGTGGAACGCCCTCTCCTCATCGGCGGCACGCTCGCCGGCGCCGGCCCCGACCTGCTGGAGGTCTACAGCACGTTCGGTGCGGACATCGGCATCGCCTTCCAGCTGCGGGACGACCTGCTGGGAGTGTTCGGGGATCCGTCCGTGACCGGCAAGCCGTCCGGCGACGATCTGCGTGAGGGCAAGCGGACGGTGCTCCTCGCCGCAGCCCTGGACGCGGCGGACGAACGCGATCCCGCCACCGCGGCAGCTCTGCGCGCGGGAATCGGCACCGACCTCTCCGAGGCTGCCGTCGACGACCTGCGTGCGCACATGATCGATCTCGGTGCCGTCGACGACGTCGAGCGCCGCATCACCACACTGACCGACAGCGCCCTGGCGGCGCTGAACGCGTCCGATGTCACCGAGGACGCCAAGAGGCGGCTCACGGCCATGGCCTACACCGCCACCAGGAGAACCTCATGACGCATGCCACCGTGTCCGGACCCACCGATCACGTGATCGTCGTGGGCGCCGGTCTGTCCGGCCTCGCCGCGGCGCTCCACCTCCGCGGCACCGGTCGCGAGGTCACCGTGATCGAGAGGTCCGACACCGTCGGCGGCCGGGTGGGTTCCGTCGCGGCGCCGGGCTACCGCATCGACACGGGCGCGAGCGTTCTCACGATGCCCGACCTGATCGATCAGGCGCTCGCCGCGGTGGGTGCGACTCGCGAGTCCACCACGCCTCCCCTGCGTCTGACACCGTTGCATCCGGCGTACCACACCCGTTTCGCCGACGGCACCACCATCGACGTCCACTCCGATCCCGAGCGGATGATCGCGGAGGTCGGCGAGAAGTGCGGGCCGGACGAGGCTCGGCGCTACCGCACGCTCCGCGCGTGGATCGGATCGATGTTCGACGCGGAGTTCGACCGCTACATCGACGACAACTTCGACTCACCGCTCGACCTCGTGGGCGAGCGCACGGCGCGAGCGAACACGCTGACCCTGCTGCGTCTCGGGGGATTCGGCAAACTCGGAAAGCGGATCGACAAGCTCATCGACGACCCGCGACTGCGCCGCATCTTCACCTTCCAGGCTCTCTACGCCGGTGTCGCGCCCGCCAAAGCTCTCGGGGTCTACTCCGCGATCTCGCACATGGACACGTCGTTGGGTGTGTCGTTCCCGGACGGCGGAATGCAGTCGATCGCGAACGCGATGGCCGACGCGTTCGTGAGTGCGGGCGGCACGCTGCTGCTCTCCACCGGCGTGGCCGCCATCGAGAAGGGCGGGACCCGCGCTCGCGCGGTGGTGACCGAGAACGGCGAGCGGCACACGTGCGACTCCCTGATCCTCACGCCGGATCTCCTGGTGACGGATCGCCTTCTCGCCACCGCCGGCATCACCGTGCGCCGCAAGATCCGGGCGTCACCGTCCTGTGTCGTGGTGCACGGCCGCGTGCCGGTGGACGTCACCGCGCGGTGGTCGTCCCGCTCGCACCACGTCATCGACTTCGGGCACAACTGGAACGAGACGTTCGAGGAGCTCACCGCCTCGCGCGGGCGCGGCACACTCATGTCGGACCCGTCGTTGCTCATCACCCGGACCTCGCTGACCGATCCGGCTCTGCGCGTCACGCACGACGGCGTCGAGCAGGAGCCCATCTCGATCCTCGCGCCCTGCCCCAATCTCGACAGCGCGCCGTTGGACTGGTCCGCCATCACCGACCCCTACGTGCGGGAGATCCTGCTCGAGATGGATCGCCGCGGTTACACCGGCGTGTCCGAGCACCTCGAGATCGACCACATCGACACGCCGGCCACCTGGCTCGCGCAGGGGATGGTCGCGGGAACCCCGTTCTCGGCGTCGCACATCTTCCGCCAGACCGGCCCGTTCCGGCGCCGCAACCTGGTCAAGGGCATCGACAACGTCGTCCTCGCCGGGTGTGGGACCACCCCCGGAGTGGGTGTGCCGACGGTGTTGATCTCGGGTCGACTGGCCGCCGAACGCATCGATCCGTCCGTGCGTCGCTCGGCCCGTGTGGCCGTCTGACGGCGGGCCGGTTCGTCTTCCGGTCCGGAGCCTCTAAACTCACGTGAGTTCAGCCCGGCTTCCGCACGGTCGCCGGCATGTCGCGTCTTCCGGGGAGGAACATGACGACGTCCTCCCCACTCCGGGCCGCGGACGCCACCGACGAGTCGTCGTGGCGATCGACACGACGGTTCTTCGGGGGACGCGCCGGCCGCGCCACGTTGGTGGGTCTGGCCGGGTCCGCGCTCATCACTTTCGGCGGTTTCGGCTCGGGTGCCGTGCGCCGTCGTGACCCGCTGCTCGAGGCGATGCACCTGTCCTGGCTCCGCTTCGGGCACGGACTCGTGTTGTCGACCGTCATGGTGTGGATCGGCGTGCTGCTCATGATCGCCGCGTGGGTCCGTCTCGGACGCGCCACTCTCGGTCACCGGACCACGGTGCGGCAGCTGCGCTGGGTGGTGCCGCTCTGGATCGCGCCGCTCCTGCTCGCGGTCCCGATGTTCAGCCGCGACGCGTACTCCTACCTCGCACAGGGCGCCCTCCTCCGGGACGGGTTCGACCCGTACGCCGTCGGTCCCGTCGCCAATCCCGGTGTGCTGCTGGACAACGTGAGCAACGTCTGGACCACCACCACCGCGCCCTACGGCCCGCTGTTCCTCCTGCTGGGCGAGGGCATCACCTCGCTCACGGGCGACAACGTGATCGCCGGGACGATGTTGCTGCGCCTGACCATGCTGCCGGGGCTCGCCCTCACCATGTGGGCGGTCCCCCGCATCGCCCGACACTTCGGCGCGGATCCCGCCGTGGCCCTGTGGCTCGCCGTGCTCAATCCCCTGGTCCTGATCCACCTGATCGGCGGCGTCCACAACGAGATGCTCATGGTCGGTCTCATGACGGCCGGCATCGCCGCCGTCCTCGACCGGCACCACGTCGCCGGGATGGGGCTCGTCGCGGTCGCCGTGGCGATCAAGGCCACCGCGGGCATCGCGCTGCCCTTCCTGGTGTGGATCTGGATGCTCCACGAGCGCGACCGGCTCCGCACCGAGAACGAGGCGCGGGCCGAGCGTGGTGACCCGCCGCGACGCCAGCACGTCCTGCTGGTGTTCGCGAAGACCGCAGGTATCGGTTTCGCCGTGTTCGTCGCGGTGTTCGTCGTCGCGTCCCTGGTGGCCGGCGTCGGCATCGGCTGGCTGACGGCGCTCTCGGGCTCGGCCAAGATCATCAACTGGCTCTCGCTGCCGACCATCCTCGCCCACCTGGTCACGGTCTTCACCGGGTGGTTCACGGGCGCTCGGCTCGGCCCCGTGCTCGAGGTGACCAGGATGCTGTGCGCGGTGGCTCTGGCCGCGATCCTGGCCGCGGCGTGGTGGCGATCGCGCCACTCGGAGCGCGGCGCACTGCTGGGCATCCTCGTGTCGCTGGTGGCCATCGTGATCCTGTCCCCGGCCGCTCTCCCCTGGTACTACTCGTGGCCACTCGCCGTCGCCGCGGGTCTCACCATGTCGGCGACCACTCTGACCGTGCTGGTGGGCCTCTCCGCCTGGCTCATGTTGGTGTTCCAGCCGGACGGGTCCATCGGTCTCTACACGTTCCCGCACGTCGTACTGGCGACGTTCGCCGCAGTGGTCGCCGCGCTGTCGCTCCGGACGGTCGATCCCCTCCGCCTGCGGGCCGTCACACACCCGGAGCACGAGAACACGTTCGTCCCGGCCCCGCGCGTCCGCGCCGAGACCGCCCGCCCGGACCAGCCCCGTCCGGACCAGCCCAGCCAGGAGTTGACCGAGTGACCGATCTTCCCGAGGCCTACGCGCTGTGCCGGGACGTGGCAGCCGAACACGGTAAGACGTACTTCCTCGCCACCCGCCTGCTGCCGACCGACCGTCGGCCCGCGGTGCACGCGCTGTACGCGTTCGCACGCATGGTCGACGACATCATCGACGTCGACATGATCGCCGAGCGCGGCGACGACACGGCGGTCGCACTCGACCTGGCGCTGCTCACCCGCATCGAGGAGCGACTGAACGAGGGTCTCGCCTCGACCATCGCCCCGCCGACGTCGGTCCCGCCCGGACCCGACCGGCGCAACGAGCTGATCCTGGCGGCCCTGTTCGACACCGCACGTCGCTACGACATCCCGTCCGAGTACTTCACTGCCTTCATGACATCGATGCTGATGGACGTACCGCACTCGGCGATCTACAAGGATCGCTACGCCACCATGGACGAGTTGTCGACGTACATGTACGGCTCCGCCGCCGTGATCGGGCTGCAGATGCTCCCCGTCCTCGGCACCGTGTGTCCGGTCGAGGAAGCCCGCCCGACGGCGTCCGCTCTCGGCGAGGCCTTCCAGGTCACGAACTTCGTTCGCGACGCGGGCGAGGATCTCGCGCGCGACCGCATCTATCTGCCCGGCGACGTGCTCACCGCCTACGGCGTCGACGAGGACCTGCTGTGGTGGTGCCGCCGTACGGACTCCGTCGATCCGAGGGTCCGCCGCGCTCTGGCCGACATCATCGCCACCACCCGCGCGCTCTACCGCACCGCCGAGCCCGGCATCGCCCTGCTGGAACCGCGGGCGCGCGAGGGCATCCGGGTCGCGTTCGCGCTGTACCAGGACATCCTCGAGGCCGTGGAGAACGACGGGTACCGGTCGTTGTCCGTCCGCTCTCGCGTGGGCACTCCTCGGCGCGCTCGTGTCGCCGCGACCGCGGCCGGTCGAGGTCTTCTCGTCAGAGCCGGAGAACGGCTCCCGCGGCTCGGGTCACGCGCCGCCTGATCCGATCGAGCGCTAGAAGGCCATGGCCTGGGCGCGGCGGATGATCTCGCGGGCGTGGTCGCCGCGCAGCACGTCGGCCGGCATGCCTGGCAGACTGTCGTCCGGGGTGAAGAGCCACCGCAGAATCGACGGGTGGTTGTAGCCGCCGTCGAGCAGAACCGCGATCGCACCGGCGAGGTACTTGATCGGCTCGCCGTCCTCGCCGACGAACTTCGCGGGGATCGAGACCACTCGATCGCGGCGCACCGCGATCAGCTTGTGCTCACGCACCATCTGGTAGAGCTTCGTCACGGGGATGCCCATGATCTCGGCGGCGTCGGGAATCGCGATCACGGCCTCGTCGGCAGGCAGGACGTCGTCGCAGTAGGGAATGGCACTCACGCGGTCAAAGGTAGTCACGGCCCGCCGCCAGGACAATTCGCCGACGCCCGCCTCCCGCGCCGTGTTCCCGCACACGTGACTGCTACCTCATCCGTCACACTGGCTACCATCGAATGATCGGCATCGATCGATGCGAGAACACGACAGGAGAGTGGACGCAGGTGACAACGTCAGGTCCGTCGCTGCTCGGCGCGCTGCTGGACCGTCGTTACCGCGTCGACGCGCCGATCGCCCGCGGCGGTATGTCCACGGTCTACCGGGGTCTCGACCTGCGTCTGGACCGGCCCGTGGCCATCAAGATCATGGATCCCCAGTTCGCCGCCGACCCAGAGTTCGTGCGTCGCTTCGAGTTCGAGGCGCGCGCGGTCGCCCGGCTCAGCCACCCGGGTCTGGTCGCCGTCCACGATCACGGTCGCGACGGTCAGCACGCCTTCCTGGTCATGGAACTGGTCGAGGGCGGCACGCTGCGCGAGTTGCTCCGCGAACGCGGACCGATGCCCCCGCACGCCGTCGCCGCCGTTCTCCAACCGGTGCTCGACGGACTCGCGGTCGCGCACCGCGGTGGCCTCGTGCACCGCGACGTCAAGCCGGAGAACGTGCTGATCTCCGACGCGGGCGAGGTCAAGATCGCCGACTTCGGTCTGGTGCGCGCCGTGGCCGCGTCGACGACGACGTCCAACAGCGTCATCCTCGGCACTGCCGCCTACCTCTCCCCCGAACAGGTGACCACCGGATCGGCCGACGCGCACAGCGACGTGTACTCGGCGGGCATCCTGCTCTTCGAACTGCTGACCGGACGCACGCCGTTCCAGGGAGACACCTCCCTCTCGATCGCGTACCAGCGCATCGAGAACGACGTTCCGCCGCCGAGCTCGGTGATCGCAGGGGTGCCGCCCCACTTCGACGCACTGGTGCGCGACGCGACGGCGCGGCGGCCCGAGGAGCGGTTCCGCGACGCCGGCACGATGGGCGACGCGGTGCGCTCGGTCACCAGGACCCTCGCACTGCCCCACTACCGGGTGCCGTCCCCGTCGCGGTCGGCCGAGCATCTGAGCGCCGAGACGCTGAACGCTCCGCGCCCCTACGCTCCGCAGGCTCCGCGTACTCCGGAGACGGAGATCGTGTCGGTCCCCGCGGACGACTTCTCCGCCGCCTCCGACCGCGGGCAGCCGTCCACCGGCGGCGTTCAGCACACGCGGATGGTGACCACCGCGACTCCCCGCGGCGCCGACGAACCGCGGTCCACCGCCGCCGAGCCGGTGGACCGGAAAGCCTTCGCGTTCCCGGACTTCGACGCGGACAAGCGCAGGTCGCGTCGAGTCGCACTCACATGGCTCGCGATCGTCGTGATCGTGGCGGTCCTGCTCGGCACCGTCGGCTGGTGGGCCGGGTCCGGCCGCTTCACCGCGGTGCCGGCGATCGACGGGCTCGACCGATCCACCGCCGTCTCCGCCATCGAGGCGGCCGATCTCTCGGCGACCGTCGAGGGCCGCTACACCGACAGCGATCCCGTGGACCGATTACTCGGAACCGATCCTCCCGCAGGGTCACGGATCGCCCGGGGCGAGACCGTGACCCTTCTCGTTTCTCAGGGCAGGCCCACCGTCCCGGCCCTCGGGAACGCGGACTCGACCACGGTGGAGGCGGCACTGCGGGAGCGGACGTTCGTCCCCGTGGACGGCGGTGACGCCTTCAGCAGCGCCGCACCCGTCGGTGCGGTCGCCGCACTCGACCCCGCGCCCGGGACGGTCCTGCCGGTGGGCAGCGAGGTCCGGGTGGTGACCAGCAAGGGCGCTCCCCCCGTCGACGTTCCCGACGTCCGGGGCGAGACGGAGCAGCAGGCGCGCGCAGAACTCGATCGGGTCGGCATCACTGTGGCGACGGTGGACTCCGTCTTCGACGAGGACGTCGACGGTGGCCGTGTCATCGGGACCGACCCGGCGAGCGGCACGTCCGTGACCGCGGGATCGACCGTCACGCTGCGGGTGTCGACGGCCGTGGAGGTGCCCTCGATGCTCGGACGTACCGTCGGCTCGGCGCGGTCGGAACTCGAACGCCTGGGGCTCACCGTGGTGGTGCGCCAGGTCGCGCAGACGGATCGCTCGCTCGTCATCGCCCAGTCGCCCGGTCAGGGCGACCGAGTGCAGAAGGGCAGCACGGTCACTCTGACCGCGCTGCCCTGAGTTCTGCTCCGGCGATCAGCCGCGCAGCATCTCCGCGACGAGGAAGGCCAGCTCGAGGGACTGCTGCGTGTTCAGTCGCGGGTCGCAGGCCGTCTCGTACCGTCCGGACAGATCGAGGTCCGAGATGTCCTGGGCGCCGCCGAGGCACTCGGTGACGTTCTCACCGGTGAGCTCGACGTGGATGCCACCCGGGTGCGTCCCGAGCTCGTTGTGCACCTCGAAGAAGCCCTGGACCTCGTCGACGATGCGGTCGAAGTGGCGCGTCTTGTAGCCGGTGGACGCCTCGTGCGTGTTGCCGTGCATGGGGTCGCACTGCCAGATGACCTGGTGACCGGTGGCCTGCACCTTCTCGATGATGGGCGGCAGCAGGTCCCGAACCTTGCCGTTGCCCATGCGCGAGATCAGCGTCAACCGGCCGGGCTTGTTGGTCGGGTCGAGCCGCTCGACGTACTCGACGGCCATCTCGGGCGTCGTGCTGGGACCGATCTTCAGTCCGATGGGGTTGGAGACCAGCTCGGCGAACGCGATGTGCGCGCCGTCCAGCTGCCGCGTGCGGTCGCCGATCCACAGGAAGTGTGCCGACAGGTCGTAGAGCTTGGCGTGCTCGTCGTCGTTGTCCAGACGCAGCATCGCGCGCTCGTAATCGAGCACGAGCGCCTCGTGAGAGGCGTAGATGGTGGCCTGGTGCAGGTTCGGATCCGTGACGCCGCACGCGTCCATGAACTTGAGACCGTTGTCGATCTCGGAGGCGAGCTGCTCGTACCGGGCACCGGCCGGCGAGTTCTGCACGAACTCGCGGTTCCAGTCGTGCACCTTGTGCAGGTCGGCCATGCCGGCGCCGGTGAGCGCGCGCACCAGGTTCATCGCGGCGCTGGCGTTGGCGTAGGCGCGGACCAGGCGCGACGGGTCGTGCTGGCGGACGGCGTCGTCGGCCACGAGGGAGTTGACCATGTCGCCGCGGTAGGACTTCAGGCCCAGAGCGTCCACGTCGGAGGAGCGGGGCTTGGCGTACTGGCCGGCGATGCGCGCGACCTTCACCACGGGCATCGACGCGCCGTAGGTGAGCACGACGGCCATCTGCAGCAGCGTGCGGATGTTGCCCTTGATGTGGGGCTCGGTGTTGTCGACGAAGGTCTCGGCGCAGTCGCCGCCCTGCAGCAGGAACGCCTCGCCGCGGGCGACGGACGCGAGCTTCTCCGACAGCGCCTCGACCTCGCTGGCGACCGTGATGGGCGGCACGCTCTCGAGGACCTTGCGCATGGCCTCCGCCTGATCGGCGGGCCAGCTGGGCTGCTGCGCCGCCGGCTTGGCCAGCGCCACGTCGAGTTGCTCGCGCATCGACTCGGGCAGCGGGGGAAGCTCGGGCAAGCGTTCGATCGGAACGTCGACAGTCCAGTTCACGCGTACAGAGTAGTCGCCCGCTCCGACGGCCGGGACCAGCGGTGTGTCACTCCCGACCGGACCACGCTCTCGCGGCCTCGACGGCCCGGAACTTCGCGAGATTGTGCCGGGCGTCGGCGAGCGCGTCGTGCGAGTCGTCCGGCACCGGCGGCAGCGCGGGCGACCCGTGCTCCTCCCAGTACTGCTTCAACTCCCGCGTGTACCGCGGCATGATCCGCGGGAGCGCCGTCATCGAACCCCACAGCTGGCACAGCGCGACGTGGTCGTACGCCGCCACCCAGGCCCACATCTCGACGGTCGGTCCGACGGTGCCGTGCGGCGCCGACACGAACTCGAGAATGTCGTCGCGGATGCGGCTGCGCGAGCGCCAGAGCGGCGACGAGAACGGCGGGAGCTTCGGCAGGACGTTGCGGCGGACCCAGGTGCCCGCGCGCTCGGGATCGAACTCCGTGGACACGGCGTAATATTCACGCCCGTCCTCCGCCACGATCCCGATGGACACCAGATCGATCGTGCGGCCGTCCTCGATGAACTCGCAGTCGTAGAAGTAACGCACGTCTGCGAGCCTAGGTCACCGAAAGGATCCACCCCGACCATGACGTGGACTCTGCCGTCCGCCCCTCCCTACACCGGGCCGGGGGCATCGCTGCCCCGACCGGTCGCCGTGATCGCGAAGGTCGCGGTGTGCGTCGGGCTCGTGGCGGGCATCGCGTTCAACGTGGTCGGTCTGCCCCCGCTGCGGGAGTGGGGTGCGATCTACCGGCTCGACCTCGACGTGTACCGCATCGGTGGCCGCGCTCTGCTCGACGGCGTGAATCTCTACGGAGTCCTGCCGCGCACCTCGGTGAACATCCCGCTGCCGTTCACCTATCCCCCGATGGCCGCGGTGTCCTTCGCGCCGATGGCGGTCCTCCCGCTGCCGGCGGCCTCGTTGATCATGACGGCGATGACGATGATCCTGCTCGCCGTCACGGTGGCGGTGTGCCTGCGCTCTCTGGTGCACCTGTCGGCCGGGACGACGGCGTGGGTCACGGGCGGCATCACCGCGATCGCGTTCGCGCTCGAACCGGTGTGGTCCACCCTCGATTACGGGCAGATCAACGTCGTGTTGATGTGCCTCGTCGTCCTCGACGTCCTGCTGAAGCGCACCCCGTGGCCGCGCGGTCTGCTCATCGGCTTCGTCACGGCCATCAAGCTCACGCCGGCGGTGTTCGTCCTCTACTTCCTGCTGCGCAAGCAGTACCGGGCGGCCGTGGTCACCGGCCTGTCGTTCCTCGGGTTCACGGCACTCGGATTCGTCGCGACGTTCCGCGACTCGGTGCAGTACTGGACCGAGGTGCTGCTCGACTCGGACCGCATCGGCGGGCCGGGGTACATCTCGAACCAGTCCCTCACCGGGATGCTCGCGCGGCTGGGTCTCGCGGACGGCCCGCGGACGATCGTCTGGATGGTGTGCAGCGCCGTCGTGGGGCTGGTGGCCCTCGTCGCGATGCGACGCGCTCTGGCGGCACACGAGTACCTGCTGGCCCTGTGCGTCAATGCCGCTCTGGGCCTGCTGGTCTCACCGGTGTCGTGGTCGCATCACTGGGTGTGGACGGTGCCGATGCTGATGGTCCTGGTGCACGTCGGCGTGACGCGGCGCGCCCCCGCACTGGTGGCCCTCGCCGTGATCGGCGCAGTGCTGCTGCACTATCCGTCGCACTGGCGCCTCGCGCCCGGACGCTGGAACGGCCTGGGCTGGCCCCTGTGGGACCAGATCCAGGCCTCGTCCTACGTGTGGTGGGGACTGGTGTTCGTGATCGCGGTGGCGGCGGTGCCGCTGCGCGATCGACGCAGTCCCGAACGCCCCGGGGTGACCGCCGAGGCGGTCTGACTCAGCCCGCGCGGGTGTCGGGGATGCGCGCGGCCTCGGTCGACGGAGCCGGATCCACCACGGGGGCGGGCGTCTTCTTCATGCTCGCCGCGTACACGTCGACGTACTGCTGACCACTGAGCTTCATGAGCTCGTACATCACCTCGTCGGTGACGGCGCGCTCGACGAACCGGTTGCCGGCCATGCCCTCGTACCGCGAGAAGTCCAGCGGCTTACCGAACTTCACGCCGAGCTTGGTGGGGCGCGGAATCCGCGAGCCGATGGGATTCATCTTCGCGGTGCCGATCATCGCGACCGGAATCACCGGGACGCCGCTCTCGAGAGCCAGACGCGCCATACCCGTCTTGCCCTTGTAGAGCCGATCGTCCGGCGAGCGCGTGCCCTCCGGGTAGATACCCAGCACCTTGTTCTTCGCCAGCACGCGCAGTCCCGCGTCGAGCGCGTCCTGCGCGGCGGAGGCACCGGTGCGATCGATCGGGACCTGTCCCGCCGACGAGAAGAACCACTTCTGGAAGCGGCCCTTGAGGCCCTTGCCGGTGAAGTACTCGCTCTTCGCGAGGAACGTGATGCGACGCGGCACGACCAGGCATGCGTAGAACGAATCGAACACCGCCTGGTGGTTGCTGGCGAGAATCACCGGCCCGTCGTCGGGGATGTTCTCCAGGCCCTCCACGCGAGGACGGCCCATCACCTGCAACACCGGCCCGAGAAGGACGTACTTGAATATCCAGTACCACATGCCCGACATGCCTTTCTCGAAGTACCCGCGACCCGCACCGCGATGCCCGCGGCCCGCTCGGACATCTCGTGGGCGTAACTGTACCGGGGCTTTATGACACCAGCCACAGTTCGAGCGTCAGCTCGGACACATCTCACACCGCCGTCATCACCCGGCCATCGGCCGGACACGAATCCCTCCGCCGAACCGGTCAGGCGCGTGCCGCGCCCACCTCGACGCGCGCCAGCTCGGCCGCGCCGATCATGCCCGCGGCCTCCCCCAACTGGGTTCCGCGTATCCGGGCGAGGGGCCGGTGGCCGGCGCCCGTGATCTGCGCGGCGTAGTGCTCACGGGCGGTGTCCAGGAACAGCGCGGACGACGTGGCGACGCCGCCGGCGATGACCATCCGGTCGGGGTCGTAGACGTCCGACACCAGCGCCAGTCCGATGCCGAGCCACCGTGCGAACTCGGACATCGTCTCGATGGCCACCAGGTCACCGTCCTGCGCGGCGTTGGCGATGCGTCGACCGGTGAGGGATCCGGGATCGAGGAAGGCCTCACGCGCGAGCACCGTCGATCCCCGCGGGTTGGCGGCGAGGAGCTCGATCGCCGTGTCCACCAATGCGGTACCGCTGCAGTAGCGCTCCCAGCAGCCGCGCTTGCCGCACGCGCACTGACGCCCGTCGGGAACCACCTGCAGGTGGCCGAGTTCCGGCGCGATGCCGTAGCTGCCGCGGTAGAGCTTGCCGTCGATGAGGAGTGCGGCGCCGATGCCGGTGCCGATCGCGATCATGACGACGTTCCCACCGCCCGCGGCCGCACCGAAGCGGTGTTCCGCCCACGCGGCGGCGTTGGCGTCGTGCTCGAGGATGACCGGGATGCCGAGGCGTTCCGTCATCTCTCGCGCGACCGGGCGGTTCACCCACGGCAGGTGGGGGGCGAAGCGCACGACGGTGCGGTCGGAGTTGATGAACCCGGCGACGGCGAGACCGACGGCCGCGATGTCGTGGCGGCTCGCGAGTTCGCGCACAGCCCGGTCGATGCCGTTCTCGAGTGCGCGGGAGGACTGCGGCGTGGGCGCCTGGGTGGAGTCGAGCACCTGGCCGTCGACGTCGACCACCGACGCGCGGATGCTGGTGCCGCCCACGTCGATGCCGATGGTCAGAGGCCGGCTGGACCGGGACTGGGCGCTCACGTCTGCGGCATCCTCACGTGGTGGCGGGCGACCGGTGTCACCGGTCGCGATCGGGTCTGCGTGCCGGGTCGGGTTCACGCGTCCTGGTCACCGTAATCGGCTGGTAGCTCGCGGGGCGAACGACGGGTGGCGCAGCGCCCTCCGGCGCGTCGGCTCGTTCCGCGGCGCCGGGCGTGTGTCGCCCCGAACCGTGGGTCTGCAGGAAGTCCCGGAGCACGTCGATCAGACCGTCCATCTCACCGGTGACCAGCGTCAGCAGATCGTGGCGTTCCCCGCGCAGGGCGGCGGCGAGAGCGCAGAACGGGCACCAGGAGCAGCCCTGCCACTCGGGCGCGTCCTCGGTGTCGAGGCGGCGCAGCACCGGCTCGACCCGGTCGATGAGCAACTCGGCCAGCACCCGGAGCTCGGCCGCCAGGTCCCGCCGGCCCTCATCCATCGCCGGACTCCCCCGGTACGTCCGTCTTCTGCAGGTTCTCCGGCCACAGCGCCGGGTCGGGGGCGAAGGTCACGGACAGCACGCCGTCGTCGACGCCGGCACCGGTGACCACGCACCGACGCAGCACCGACGCCAACCGCAGTCGTCGTCGACTGCCCTGCGCACTCACGATCACGTCGTCCTCCACCCGACCCACCGCCACCGAGTCCGTGTCGACGAACGGCAGCGGGACGTCCATCACGTACACCGAGTCCAGGCCCTGCCCGGACTCGTGCCGCACCCGCGGCGACAGCGCGGGCAGCGCGCCGCCGTGTCCGGCCGCCACCTGCCCGTTCAGGTCGGCCGCGACGGCCCCCAGAGCAGTCGACCCTACCGGCTCGGTGGGCTGGGCCGACACGACGTCGACGCGGAGGTCGCCCACCGCGCCGCGGAACTCCGCCAGCGCCGCGCGATGCTCCGCGTGCGCCCGGTCCATCCAGAACACGCCGGGATGCGTGCCCAGCACGGACGACGGCGCCCCGGCCCCCAGGTCCGGGATCACCCCCACGGCCACCACACGATCGACGCGGACGCCGTGGAAACTGGTGACGGCCACCAGCTCTCGCGCCGTTGCGAAGGACCGCGCAGTCGGACGCGAGACGACGACAGCAGAGGTCCGTCCGTCGTCCTCGAGCACGGCGGTGACCGACGTCGCCGCCGCCACGACACGATCGACGAGCTCCACCAGGACGGCCGCGCGGACGTCCTGGCCCGTCGAGGCCACGACGCGGGCATGACGTGGCCAGATGCGTTCGACGTACCCCGCGACAGCTCCGGGGGTCGCGACGATCTCCCGCCAGGACATCGGTCCGGGGCAGTCGACTATCACGTCGTCCCACTCGCCGCTGTCGGCGACGCGCACCACCTCGAGCAGCGCGGTGAGCGGCTCGGCGCCCGGCAGCGACGTCAGCTCCTCGGGATCCGGCAGCGTCGGACCGGCGCCGTGGTCGTGGCGTCCGGCCATCGCCAGAGCCGTGGTCAGCAGGCGGTACTGCGATTCGAGAACGGCCGAGGGGTCGATGCGCAGCACCTCGACTGCGACGTCGGGCACCAGGTCCGACGGATCCGCGCCGTCGACGGACGCGAGAAGCACACGCCGACCGGCGCGGTGTGCGTCGACGGCCAGGGCCGCGGCGACGGTGGACTTGCCCGCACCGCCGGCTCCGACGACGAACGTGATCCGCGCGGCGGTCTCGGAAACGCGATCGCTCAGCCTTCGACTCGCTTCTTCAATTCCTTCAACGCGGTGTCGGTGATGACCTTCTCCGCCTTGCGCTTGAACAAGCCGATCATGGGAATGGCGAGATCGACCGTCAGTTCGTAGGTCACCTCGGTGCTTCCGGCACCTTTCTCGGTGAGCACATAGGACCCCACCTGGGACTTCTGCATCTCCCCCGCGACGAGCGTCCACGACACCGCGGTGCCGTCCGGCCGCCAGTCGTACTCGAGCTCGTAGGTGTCCTTGACCATGCCCGCGTCGAGCACGAACCGGACCCGGCGAGCCCGGCCCGACTCCCCCTCCTCGAGGATCTCGACCGACTTGGCCGCGGTGACCCATTCCGGGTACCTGGGGAAATCGGCGATGACCGCCATCACCTCGTCCGGCGCCGCTCCGACGACGATCGATTTCGTGGTCTTGTCTGCCATGGAACTCGTTCCCTCCGCGCCGCGTGCCGTCACCTGATCGGCGTCCGTGTACCCACATGATCGACCGTCCGGTGGCACCGCCCGAACGGCGGGGTCGGTTCCTGTCGCCGCGAGTACCCGCGAGTCAGGACCGAAGCCCCGGGACCGGCGGTTCTCCCGCCGCCCGCCCGGCCTCGAGGAGCGCCTTGATCTCGAACGACATCTGCTTGCCCAGTACTCGTCGGCGATGGGTGGACGGTTCCTGCACTCCGTCGGTCGGCTCCGCGTGCAGGAAGTAGTGGAGTACGACGCCGTCGAGCATCGGCTCGAGCCACACCTCCATGGTTCCCCGGAGCTGTCCCGCGACGACCCATCGGACACCCTTATCGGCCCGGTCCTCCTGGACCGTGACGGTGAGACCCGGGAACCAGGCCCGCCATCGACGGGTGTCCGACACGAGCGCCGCGACGTCCTCGGCCCGCGCTGCGACGAACGTCTGGTCGGCGACCTGCACACTGCTCATGCGGACCAGAATCCCACGTGCCCTCGTCGACGGCGTCGACGACCTCGGTCGACGAGCACGTGCCGGTGACATCCGGGGAATGGACAGGATTACTGTGAAGCCTCGTCCGAAACCGCTACGACATCGGAGGAATCCGTGCGCGAGTTCACCGTCCCGGCACCATTCACCATCGAGGACGACGCGTCGGTGGTCGACGCCGTGTTCGCGCACGAGAAGACCCGGCCCGACGTCGTGGTGTACCGCCGCGCCACCCGCGACGGGTGGTCGGACGTCCGCGCAGCGGACTTCGCGGCCCAGGTTCGCGCAGTGGCCAAGGGGCTCATCGCATCCGGCGTGAAGCAGGGCGACCGGGTCGCCCTCATGTCGTCGACCCGCTACGAGTGGCCCCTGCTCGACTACGCGATCTGGTCCGCCGGCGCCGTCACGGTTCCGGTGTACGAGACGTCCTCGTCGGACCAGGTGCGGTGGATCCTCGAGAACTCGGGCGCCGCCGCGATGATCGCCGAGACGGTGGCCCACACGAACATCCTCACCGACATCCTTCCCGTGCTGCCGGGTGTCGCGACGGTCCTGCAGATCGACGCCTCCGCCGAGCGGCCCGGCGCCATCGACGTCCTCACCGACGCCGGTGCCCAGATCACCGACGCGACGGTGGCCGACCGCGTCGCGGCGCTGCGCTCCTCGGACCCGGCGACGCTCGTCTTCACCTCCGGCACCACGGGACGGCCGAAGGGCTGCGTGCTCACGCACTCCAACCTGATCGCCGAGTCCCGCGGTATCGCCGCCAGTTCCATCGGCCGCATGCTCACCGAGGGACGCACCACCCTGATGTTCCTGCCGATGGCCCACGTGCTGGCACGTGCGGTGTCCATCGCCGCCTTCGACCAGGGCGCGACACTCGGGCACACCCACGACATCCCGCACCTCGTCGACAACTTCGGCTCGTTCCGACCGCACTTCATCCTCAGCGTCCCGCGCGTGTTCGAGAAGGTGTACAACACCGCGCGTCAGAAGGCTCACGGCGACGGCAAGGGCAAGATCTTCGACGCGGCCGCCGACACCGCCGTCGCCTACAGCGCGGCGCGGGACACCGGTGGCCCGTCGATCGTGCTGCGCGCCAAGCACGCTGTGTTCGACCGTCTGGTCTACGGCAAGCTTCGCGCAGCGCTCGGTGGGCAGTGCGAACTCGCCATCTCGGGCGGCGCCCCGCTGGGTGAGCGCCTCGCGCACTTCTACCGCGGCATCGGTGTGACCATCTACGAGGGTTACGGCCTGACCGAGACCACCGCCGCGGCAGCGGTGAACACGCCGGACGAACAGCGCATCGGCACCGTCGGAAAGCCGTTGCCGGGCAACGCCGTCCGCATCGCCGACGACGGCGAGATCCTGCTCAAGGGCGGCGTGGTCTTCGAGGGCTACTGGAAGAACGACGACGCCACCGCCGAGGCGCTGACCGACGGGTGGTTCCACACCGGCGATCTCGGCGCCGTGGACGAGGACGGCTTCATCGCCATCACCGGGCGCAAGAAGGAGATCATCGTGACGGCGGGTGGCAAGAACGTCTCACCCGCCGGCCTCGAGGACTCGCTGCGGGCCAGTGCGCTCATCGGTCAGGCCATGGTCGTCGGTGACCAGAAGCCGTTCATCGGCGCGCTCATCACCATCGACCCCGACGCGTTCCCCGGCTGGAAGCAGCGCAACGGCAAGGACGAGGGCGCCACCGTCGCCGACCTGACGAAGGATCCCGACCTCGTCGCGGAGATCGATGCTGCCGTGGCCGAAGCCAACAAGACGGTCTCGCACGCGGAGTCCATCAAGAAGTACCGGATCCTGCCGGCGGACTTCACCGAGGAGGGCGGCGAGCTGACCCCGACGATGAAGCTCAAGCGCGCCGTGGTCCAGAAGTCCTACGCGAGCGACATCGAGGCCATCTACAGCAAGTGAGCCAGTCGGGCGGCGAGGTCGTCCCACCGCCACTCGGTGGAGACGAACTCGCGTCCCGCGGCCCCCATCGCCGCGGCGCGGTCACGATCGGACAGCACGTCCACGACGGCGCGCCGGACGTCGTCGACCGAGGTGCCGTCGACGGTTGTGCCGGTGACGCCCTCGACGACGGTCTCCGGCGCTCCACCCGACCGGCCCGCGACCACCGGCACGCCGGACGCGGACGCCTCGAGGAACACGATGCCCAGGCCCTCGACGTCCAGACCGGCACCGCGGGTGCGACACGGCATGGCGAACACGTCGGCGAGGGTGTGGTGTGCCGCCAGTTCCTCGGCCGGCACCGACCCCGTGAACACGACGTGATCCGCCACCCCGCACGACTGCGCCAGAGCCCGCAGGGTGTCGCCGTACGGACCGCCGCCGACGACGACCAACACGGCCCCGTCGATCTCCGCGCGAATCCCCGGTAGCGCCCGGATCAGCATGTCCTGTCCCTTGCGCGGCACCAACCGCGACAGGCACAGGACGGTCGGCCGATCACCCAGGCCGTAGCGCGCGCGCAGTGTCTCCCGTGCCGACGTGTCGGGCGCGAACACGGTCGAGTCGACCCCCGGCGGCACGTGTTCGAGGGCCGCGTCCGCCCCGAAGGCCGCGGCGAATCGGCCGCGCGTGTAACGGCTGACGAAGGTGACGACGTCCGTCGTCGAGCCGATACGACCGAGCACCTGCCGCGCCGCCGGCAGCATCGACCAGCCCACCTCGTGACCGTGGGTGGAGGCCACGACGCGCTCGGCTCCGGCACGGCGCAGGTGCTGTCCGAGCACGGCGAGCGGAGCAGCGGCCCCGAACCACACCGTGTCGCACTGTCGGTCGGCCACCAGCCTGGCCGCCCGACGGGCAACGTCCGGTGTCGGAAGCATCAACGTCGTCGGGTGCCGCACCACCTCGAAGGGCTGCTCCGCGTCGAACCGCACGTGGGAGTCGCCACGCCACCGCGGTGCGTAGACCACCAGTTCGTCCGCGGGCAACAGCTGGGCGAAGGTGTGCAGATACGACTGGATGCCGCCGCGCCGCGGAGGAAAGTCATTGGTCACCAGCAGCGTTCGACGCATGGGACCACCGTAGACGGAGACCGCCGTCAGCTCTGCCCGGCGGCCTGTTCCGCCACCCACTGCCCCCACTGCGCGAGGAAGTCGACGGTGCCGAAGCCCAGCGTGGCCGAGAAGACCGAGTCGGTCACGGTGGGATCGGTCGGTCCGGCCGCGAAACGGTCGTACAGCTGCCGGAGCACCGGCTCCCCGAACCGGTCGGCGACGAACGAGGCCACCGACCAGGCGGACTCGTACGCGATCGATCCGCGACTGCCACCTGCGGCGAAGTCCGAGTCCACCGGGAGGACCCTGGGCGGTCCCGCCGCGCGGACCACGGCCGCGAGGGTGGGCGCGATCTCGTCGAAGGACAGTCCCGAGCCTCGATAACCCGAGTAGTCGGCGAAACCCTCGAGCATCCACAGGGGCGCGTCCTCCCCGGTGACCGCGCGCGTGGCCACGTGGGTGAGCTCGTGGCGCAGCACGGTGCGGCGGGTCGAGTCGGTGAGCCGGTCCGGCGCAGTCGGGCCGAAGACGATGCGCTGGCCGGTGACCAGGCCCCCGCGGACCGGATCCGCGATCGTCGAGGCCGCGACATCGGTGGACGTGAATCCGTCTGCCGCACTGATGAACTCGGCATCGGAACCGGTGACCGTCAGGATCGCGCGGCGAGACCATCCGAGCCCGGCGAACTCGGTCACGGCCGCCACCGCGGAGGGCAGCTCCGCGGCGAGGTCGTCGATGAAGGCGCGCTGCGCCTCGTGACCCACGACGAGCGACGTGGTCGACCCGGTGGCGACTCGCTCCGTGACCACCGGCCCGAAGTCCCACGGGCCACGCCACGTGGTGCGCCCGTACTGCGGCAGGTCGGCATCGGAGACCAGACGCCACGTGTCGCCCCGACGAGCGACGACGAGTGCGATGTCGCGACTCGTGGAACCGATGTCGGCGTCGGCCCAGGCGTAGCGCAGTGCGACGTTCGGCGCCCACACCTCGGTGGCCGCGAGTGCATCCGCTCGATCGATCGGCACCGGAGTCTCCGGACCCGGAGTGATCTCGTAGCCGAAGTCGGACAGCGGCAGACCGCGCAGCGCCTGCGCGCGGGCGATCTCGCGATCAGCGAATCCCGGGTCCGCGTCGGAGTCGATCAACTCGCGCAGCGCGGCCTCGTCGTCGGAGCGCAGTGCGGCCGTCCAGGAATCGAGCAGTGCCGTGACACCGACGGTGCGGGCGTCCGGGCCCGCAGTCGTCGTGGGCGTCTGCTCGTCGGGTGCCGACGGCGAACACGCCACCAGAAGGGAGAGAACCAGGCCCAGCGCCGCCAGGGCGCGGACCGTCAGTAGCGGCGAGCGCCGTAGAAGGGCCACGATGCCATCGACTCGACACGAACGGGAACACCGAAGGTCGATGCATGGACCACGTTGCCGTTACCGGCGTAGAGACCCACGTGCGATGCGTCGGGATAGAACAGGACCACGTCGCCGGGCTGGAGGTTCGCCTTGTCGACGGGGGTGCCGCCGGCGGCCTGCGCCTGACTCGACCGCGGGAGAGTCTTACCGATCTGCTTGTAGGCCCACACCACGAGGCCCGAGCAGTCGTACCCGTCCGGGCCGGTCGCACCCCACACGTACGGCTTACCGATCTGCGTGAACGCGGCCGACAGTGCTCCGGCCTGCGATCCCGGCGGGAGGGCGCCGAGGATGGCGGAGGGATCGAAGCCCGGCGGGAACGCGGCGCCGGCCAGCCCCTGCTTCTCCGTGTCGGACAGCGAACCGAACGCGGCGACGACATCGGCGATCTCGCTCTGAAGACGGCTCTGCTTGCCCTGCAGGTCGTCGCTGACAGCCTTCGCCTGTTCCGTGGCCACCCGGGCCGCGTCGGCGGACTGCTGTGACGCCGCCTCGGCTGCCGCTGCGGCGTCGCTGGCCTCCCGGAAGGTGCCGACGGTGGCGGCCGCGTCGGTGGAGATGATGTCGAGAGCGGACATCTGGTCGAGCAACTGCTGCGGGGAATCACTGACCATGACCGCGAAGAGCCGGTTCGTCCGAGCGCCCTGGTAGTTGGCACGGGCGATCTTGTCGACTGCGGGCCGCACCGTGTCGATCTGCGCCGTGGCCGCGTCGAGAGCGGCACGGTCCGCGTCGTGTCGAGCGTCCGCCTCCTGCTGGGCGGCGAGCTTCGCGTCGAGCTCGATCTGGGCGTTGTGCATCGCCTCGGTGGTCTGCTCGGACTCGCGCGAGAGATCGGTGAGCTTCGTGACCGCCTCGGAGGCGGACGCGCCGGGAACCGGGTCGGCGCCGGCGGGACCGGCGGGGAGCACGGCGATCGCCGCTGTCATCGCACTCGCGATCACCAGTCCACGCAGTCTCGTACGAGAAGTGGGACGAACGCGGGGGTGGACCGATGACGGCACGATGAACGGTTCTCCGATCTGGACGAGTCCGGGTCGCTCGGCGGCGCGGATGATGGCCGAGGACGTCACGGAAAGATTACGACGCGAACGATGATTCTGTCCACGAAGCCCGAGAACCCGTCGAAAACGGCGGATTCACCGACTGACGCCGCACGGAACCGACCGGGCGATCGGTTTCGTGCGGCGTCAGGGTGTCGAGCGAAGGTGTCGCTGCGTCAGGCGTAGCGACGTGCGCCGTCGAAGGGCATCGACGACAGCGGAGCGATCTTGACGGGCTGGCTCTCGGTGGACGCGTGGACGACGTTGCCGTTGCCCACGTACATGCCGGAGTGCGAGCCGCCGTAGAAGGACACGACGTCGCCGGGCTTCAGATCCGCCTGCGAGACGGGCACGCCGGCCGCGGCCTGGTCGTAGCTCGTGCGGGGAAGCTCGATACCGGCCTGCTGGTACGCCCACTTCATGAGACCGGAGCAGTCGAACGCACTGGGGCCTGCGGCTCCGTAGACGTACGGTGCGCCGACCTTGCTCTCGGCTGCCTGCACGGCGACCTGCGCGGCGCTGGACTGCGGTGCGGCCGGGCCGGGAAGCGCGGGGACCTGCGGCATGGGGGGAAGCTGGCTCAGGATCTGGTCCGGGACCTCGAAGGTGCCGATACCGGGGATCTCCACCGGTGCCGCGAAGGCGGGGGCGGCGGGGATGGCGACAGCGCCTGCGGTGAGCGCGCCGGCGACGAGAACGTTGCGGACCGGCCGCGAGGCAGTGCTGGGTTTGCGGTGTTTCGCCACGAAAAGATGTGCTCCGTTTCTTCCTGATATCCGCCGACCGAGTTAGCTGACGGGTTCGGGCTGGGAAGATCAGCCCTACCCGACGAGCCGCTGGTGCGACTGCGACGGGATTCACCCCGGTGTAACGGTGGGTTCCCGGTACGACCACCCGGAAGAGGCGGCCGATTAGGCGGTGACCTTGCGGCGCAGTCCCTGGTGGCTCTGCTCGACTCCGCAATGTCTCGGAAAGATTACGAAACGGCATCCCCGATGTCGAGCCCAGCCGACTCGTGTCGCGAAACGATCACGGTCCGACTCACCCCGCGGCGTGCTCCGGCCCCGCAGCGGGTCGGTCGTGGCCGGTCTCCTGCGGTGAGGGAATTTCTCTGCCTACCAACCGCAACCGGGGCACCAACCCGCTTTCCGCCAGAACGGCCATCGCCTCCTGTTCGTCCTGCTCGAGACGCATTCTGCGCGTGGCGAAGGGGGCGTCACGCGGGCCGCCGGCCGACGCCGCGGGCATGCCCGGCACCCCCAGCAACACCGAGACGACACAGTCCGAACACGCGTCTCCGCGCACGGTGCACTCGCCGCAATCGACAATCATGTGATCTCCGTCTCATTGTGGTTCACGGTCTCTCGCCGTGATGTTCAGCCCGGATCACACCCGATCCGACGCTCGATCACGCCTCGGAAACGGACGCTAACGACGTGCACCGACACGGCGTGCTCGTCGTGGACGGACCGTGTTCCTGTCGGTGGCACCACCTACGGTGACGCACGTGACTGATGGGGCGACTGTGGTGTCGGGGCATGCACGCGGTGTGCAGCTCGCATTCGACGAACTGGACCAGTCGTTGCGGGACACGACCTTCGTGGTGGTGGACCTCGAGACCACCGGAGGCCGACCGGGCGAGGACGCGATCACCGAGATCGGTGCCGTCAAGGTTCGCGGCGGCCGGGTGATCGGTGAGATGGCGACGCTCGTGGACCCGGGCCGGTCCATTCCGCCCGCCATCGTCGCGTTGACGGGCATCACCGGTGCGATGCTTCTCGACGCCCCTCGTATCGAGCGGGTCCTGCCCACCTTCGTCGAGTTCGCCCGCGGCAGCGTGCTGGTGGCGCACAACGCGCGCTTCGACACCGCGTTCCTCCGCGCGGCGGCGACGCGAATGGATCTGGCGTGGCCGTCGTTCCGGGTGCTGTGCACCGTCACGCTCGCCCGGCGGGTGCTCACGCGCGACGAGGCACCGTCGGTCAAGCTGTCCTCGCTGGCCACCCTCTTCCAGGTGTCCACCAGGCCCACCCACCGGGCACTCGACGACGCCCGGGCCACCGTCGACGTCCTGCACGGGCTGATCGAACGGGTGGGCAACCAGGGCGTCCACAGCTACGCCGAACTCGTCGACTACCTGCCGACGGTGTCCTCGGCGCACCGCGCCAAACGCACGCTCGCGGCGGGCCTTCCGCACGCCCCCGGTGTCTATCTCTTCCGCGGACCGTCCGACGAGGTGCTCTACGTCGGCACCTCACGGAACCTCCACCGCCGTGTACGGAACTACTTCACGGGATCCGAGACCCGCGGACGCATGAAGGAGATGGTCGCCCTCGCGACCCGGGTCGACCACGTCGAGTGCAGCCATGCCATCGAGGCCGGCGTGCGCGAACTGAGGCTCATCAGTGCGCACACGCCCCCGTACAACCGTCGATCGAAGTACCCCCGCAAGGGCTGGTGGCTGACCCTGACGAGCGAGGCGTTCCCGCGCATCTCCATCGTCCGGACACCGGCGCCCGGCGCGCTCGGACCGTTCTCCGTTCGCGGGGCGGCAGCCGAGGCCGCCGCTCTCGTCGCCGAGCACACCCGGTTGCGCTCCTGCACCCACCGCATCGCCGCCTCGGCGGTGCACGACTGTTCCACCGAGGCCGTCGGTGGATGCACGGCGGCGACGGCGAGCCCGCTCACTCCCGAGGAGTACGCCGACGCGCCCGTCGCCTTCCGCGCTCTCACCGAGGGTGCCGACGCAGCGGTGCTCGATGCCGTCGCCGCCCGGATCGACGCACTGTCCGAGGATTTGCTCTTCGAGTCCGCGGCCCGCCTGCGCGACCGCGCGGCCACCCTGTTGACGGCCCTGCGGTCGGTGCAGCGGCTGCAGGCACTCGCGGCCATCGAGCAGTTGATCGCCGCGCGCCGCGCCGACGACGGCGGGTGGGAATTCGTCGTCGTCCGGCACGGACGTCTCGCCAGTGCCGGTCGTTCCCGCCGCGGCGTCGCGCCCATGCCCGTGGTGGAAGCACTCGTCGCCGGTGCGGAGACCGTCGTGCCGGACGCCACTCCCCTACGCGGTGCCACGCCGGAGGAGGTGGCGCTGATCGCGCGGTGGCTCGAGTCGGGTGGCGTCCGCATCGTCGACACCACGGACGGATGGTGCGAACCGGCGCACGGAGCGGGGCGATGGGCACAGTGGTGCGCCGCCGTGCGCGACGTCGGACGCCGCGAGAAGGAACGCACGATGGCCTGGGGATGACCGCACGGCCGAGAACTAGGCTGACCCGCAGTTCGCCCTCTCACGACAGTTCGGAAGGTTCACCATGATCACCGCCATCGTTCTGATCCACGCCGAGGTGCACTCCATTCCGGAGACCGCGCGTGCCGTCGCCGACGTACCGGGTGTGTCCGAGGTGTACTCGTGCGCCGGCGACGTAGACCTGATCGCCGTGGTCAAGGTGCGTACGCACGAGGAGATCGCCGAGGTGATCACCGAGCGCGTCAACCGCGTCACCGGCGTGGTGCGGACAGACACGCACATCGCGTTCAAGTCCTACTCGAGCGCCGACGTCGACGCGGGCTTCTCCATCGGCGAGTGACTCAGGCCGACGTGAACGCCGCCCATCGCGTCAGCAGCGTCTGAGCGGCTCCCTCGTCCACCGCGGCGGCTGCCGTCGTCAACGCACCGGCCATCGCGTCCTCGAGCGAACCGTCGACGCCGCGGAACGCCGCGATGGCACCTGCTGCATTGACCAGCACCGCGTCCCGCACGGGGCCTCGTTCGCCGCCGAACACCCGACGCGCCACGTCCGCGTTGTGTGCGGCGTCCCCGCCTCGGAGGGCGTCGAGCGGCACTCGCTCGATACCGAGATCGCGTGGATCGAGCACCGCGTGGTCGACGACACCGTTCCGGACGACGCGCACCGAGGTGGTCGTCGACGTGGTGATCTCGTCCAGCCCGTCGTCGCCGCGCACCACGAGGACGGAGTTGCCGCGCGCCGCGAACACGCCCGCGACGACGTCGATCAGATCGTCGAACGCGCATCCCACCAGACCGGCGCGCGGACTCGCAGGGTTCGTCAGCGGCCCGAGGACGTTGAACGCCGTGGGGATGCCGATCTCCTTGCGAGGCGCCGCGGCGAAGCGCAGCGCCGGGTGGAACACGGGCGCGAAGCAGAACCCGATGCCCAGCTCGGCGACACTCGCCGCGACCCGCTCCGGCCCCTGGTCGATACGCACGCCCAGCGCTTCCAACACGTCGGCTCCACCGCTCTTGGACGAGGCGGCCCGGTTGCCGTGCTTGACCACCCGGATTCCCGCGGCCGCCACCACCACCGACGCCATCGTCGAGATGTTCACCGTGTGGGACCGATCGCCGCCCGTACCGACGATGTCGACGACGTCGTCGTCCACGGGCACGCGCTTGGCGTGGCCGAGCATCGAGTCGGCCAGTCCGCGCAGTTCGTCCGACGTGGGGCCCTTCATCTTGAGGGCGACACCGAAGGCAGCGATCTGGGCCGCGGTGGCGTTGTCCGACATGATCTCGTCCATCGCCCACGCCGTGTCGGCACCCGTCAGGTCCTGGCGTGATGCCAGGGCCCCGAGGACCTGTGCCCATGTACGCGTGCCATCCCCAGCGCTCATGAGCGGGAAGCCTAGTGCTCCGGCGATGCGTCCTCGGCAGCCGGTTGGAGGGCGTCCCAGCCCAGTACCACCCCGTCGCGCCGTTGGGCCAACCCCGCCATCCGTGACCGTTCCTGCGAGCAGTGCAGCGCGTCGAGCACCTGCACCCGCTGCAGCACCAGGACGGTCGCGTCGGAGACACCGCCGGGCAGATGCCCGGGAGTCTGCGCCATGGGACCTGCGGTCGCCTCGCTGTAACCGTCCTGCGCCGCCACCGACACCGCGTCGGCGATCTGATCGGCGGGGAGGAGCAGGTGGTGGCGCAACACCACGTCGTCGTCCGCGGACCAGAGGGGATCCGTGTGCGCCGCGCGCTCGAGGGTCGTCGAGCACGCCTCCACGTCGTCGAAGCACGACGCGACCACGACGAGGTCCGCGCGAGTGGGGTCGAGGGGCTCCGGAGCCGCCCGTCCGAACAGCCGCTGCCACCACCGTGTCCGCCCACGACCAGAGCCCGAAGTCATGTCACGACAGTGCCAGATGCCGCCGGAACCGGTCCCGGAGTCGCTCGGGAGGCATCGAGTCTGAAGCTCGGGTCGAGACTCCGGCGTGCGGGATACATCACGGGCGCGGGGGTCGACGGAACCCGGTCCGACGTGCACAGACGAGTACTATTGAACAGAAAGTCCAGGAAGACGGGCCGACCGGACCACGAGGAGGCATTCTGTGTCACGCGCGCGCGAACGATGCTCGACTCGCCAATACCGCCCCGGCTATGCCATCCGTACTACGACGAGTCATACTTCTCGATGTGACGAGCGCAGTAGGTACTTCGGGATCCGCCATCACCCAGCGTGTCCACTCGCTGAACCGACCGAACATGGTCAGCGTGGGCACCATCGTGTGGCTGTCCAGCGAGTTGATGTTCTTTGCCGGCCTCTTCGCGATGTACTTCGTCGCGCGGGCTCAGGCCGCTCCCGGCCAGTGGCCGCCGGAGCCGACCGAGCTCAACCTGACGCTGGCCGTCCCCGTGACCGCGGTGCTCATCGCATCGTCCTTCACCTGCCAGCTGGGCGTGTTCGCCGCCGAGCGTGGCGACGTGTTCGGACTGCGCCGCTGGTACACGATCACTCTGGCCATGGGCGCGTTCTTCGTCGCCGGCCAGGGCTACGAGTACTACCACCTCGTTCACGAGGGCACCTCGATCTCGAGCAGCGTCTACGGCTCCGTCTTCTACATCACCACCGGCTTCCACGGCCTGCACGTGATCGGCGGTCTGATCGCCTTCGTCTTCCTGATCGCCCGCACCCTGGTCAGCAAGTTCACGCCGGCCCAGGCCACCGCCGCCATCGTCGTGTCGTACTACTGGCACTTCGTCGACATCGTCTGGATCGCGCTGTTCGCGACGATCTACTTCATCCGCTGACCGAGCAGGCGTCGAATACCCGATGACAGCCTCATCGGTCGCATCCGACAAGCCGTCCCGACACGACAAGGGATACAGATGAGTTCCTCTCCCCCCGCCACTCCCGACGACGACGGCACCGTCGTGTCCGCCGGTACGCCGGACGCCTCGGCGACCAAGGCGCGTCGCAAGCGTCGTACCCGTCGCCGGGTCAGTGGCGCCATGGCGCTGTTCATGGGTCTCGTCGGCGCGGGCTTCCTCGCCGCAGCCCTCACCCCCGACGCTCAGGTCGCCACCGCGCAGGAAGACAGCGCGGCCATGGTGCGCGAAGGCCAGCAGATCTACGACACGTCCTGCGTGACGTGCCACGGCGCCAACCTCCAGGGTGTCCAGGACCGCGGACCGTCCCTCATCGGCGTCGGCGAAGCAGCCGTCTACTTCCAGGTCTCCTCCGGTCGCATGCCGATGGCGCGCAACGAGGCCCAGGCCGAGCGGAAGCCCCCGAAGTACAACCAGTCGCAGGTCGACGCCCTCGGCGCCTACATCCAGGCCAACGGCGGCGGACCCACGGTGGTGCGCACCGACAACGGTGAGATCGCGCAGGACTCCCTCCGTGGCGGCGACATCGCCCGCGGCAGCGAGCTCTTCCGCCTCAACTGCGCGTCCTGCCACAACTTCACCGGTCGCGGCGGCGCGCTGTCCTCGGGCAAGTACGCACCCACACTCGACCCGGCGAACGAGCAGCAGATCTACCAGGCGATGGTCACCGGCCCGCAGAACATGCCCAAGTTCTCGGACCGCCAGCTCACGCCCGAAGAGAAGAAAGACATCATCGCGTACGTCAAGTCCTCCTCCGAGACGCAGCCTCCCGGTGGATACGGACTCGGCGGCTTCGGCCCCGGTACGGAAGCCATCGCCATCTGGGTGGTCGGCATCGGAGCGGTCGTCGCAGCAGCACTGTGGATCGGAGTGAGGTCATGAGCGACGACAACCGCAAGGACGACGGCGTGCCCGGCGATCCGAACAAGTTCCCCGAGGGCTTCGACCCGGACCGCAAGTACACGGACGAGGAACTGGCCGCCATGAGCCGCGACGAGCTCGTCGCACTCGGCACCAACCTCGATCACGTGGACGTGGCGTTCCGTCGCGCACGCTGGCCCGTCCCCGGAACCAAGGCCGAGAAGCGCGCCGAGCGCAGCGTCAGCCTCTGGTTCTTCCTGGCGGGTGTGTCGGCAGTGGCCTTCATCGCCATCTACCTGTTCTGGCCGTGGCAGTACGCCGGCATGGGCGAGGACAGTTACGGGCTGTACAGCCTGTACACACCGCTCATCGGTCTCACCATGGGTCTCGCGATCATCGGTGTCGGCGTCGGTGCCGTGCAGTTCACCAAGAAGTTCATCCCCGAAGAGGTGTCCATCCAGGACCGCCACGACGGTGGATCGAGCGAGGTGGACAAGAAGACGGTCGTCGCCGAGCTCAGCGACTCCTTCGACACCTCCACGCTGGGTCGACGCAAGATGATCAAGCGCAGCCTCGTCTTCGGCGGCGGCGCGCTCGGCGTCATGTCGATCCTCCCGCTCGGCGGTCTGATCAAGAACCCGTGGGCCGAGGGCGACGAGTCCTCGCTCTGGGTCTCGGGTTGGACGCCGAACTACGAGGGCGAGACCGTCTACCTGCGTCGCTACACCGGACGCGTCGACGACATCGTTCTCGTCCGCCCGGAGGATCTTGACGCCGGCGCCATGGAGACCGTCTTCCCGTTCCGTGAGTCGGAGCGTGGAAACGAGGAGGAGCTCTCGCACGCACTGAAGGGCATCCGCAACGCGGTCATGCTCATCCGTCTGCGTACCGAGGACGCCGACCGCACCATCAAGCGGAAGGGCCAGGAGAGCTTCAACTACGGCGACTACTTCGCCTACTCGAAGATCTGCACCCACCTCGGGTGCCCCACATCGTTGTACGAGCAGCAGACCAACCGGATCCTGTGCCCGTGCCACCAGTCGCAATTCGACGCGTTGGAGTACGCCAAGCCGATCTTCGGACCGGCCGCCCGCGCTCTTCCGCAGCTGCCCATCACGGTCAACGACGAGGGCTACCTCGTCGCCGCGGGCGATTTCATCGAGCCGCTCGGACCCGCCTACTGGGAACGTCCGGCCGGAGTACACGAGCAGGAGAGCGCTTCTGCTGCGTCGTCATCGGAAGGTTCACGATGAGTCCATCCATCGCCACGCTCGCTGCGAAGCAAGCCGAGGACGTCGACTCCCGCTATCACCTCTCAGCGGGTATGCGTCGTCAGATCAACAAGGTCTTCCCCACCCACTGGTCGTTCCTGCTGGGCGAGATCGCGCTGTACAGCTTCGTCATCCTGCTGCTGTCCGGTACGTACTTGACCCTCTTCTACGACCCCTCCATGACGGAGACCACCTACCAGGGCGCCTACGCTCCCCTGCGCGGTGTCGAGATGACCAAGGCGTACGCCACCACGCTGGACCTGTCCTTCGAGGTGCGCGGCGGTCTGTTCATCCGTCAGATCCACCACTGGGCAGCTCTGCTGTTCGCCTGCTCGATCATCGTGCACATGATGCGCATCTTCTTCACCGGTGCGTTCCGTCGCCCGCGTGAGGCGAACTGGGTCATCGGCTCGCTGCTGCTCATCCTGGCGATGTTCGAGGGCTTCTTCGGCTACTCGCTCCCCGACGACCTGCTGTCCGGTACCGGCCTGCGCGCCGCCTTCTCGGGCATCACGATCTCCATCCCGGTCATCGGAACGTGGATGCACTGGCTGATCTTCAACGGTGACTTCCCCGGCACGCTGATCATCCCGCGCCTGTACGTCGCGCACGTGCTGCTCCTGCCCGCCATCATCCTGGCGCTCATCGCAGCTCACCTCGCGCTCGTCTGGTACCAGAAGCACACGCAGTTCCCCGGCCCCGGCCGCACCGAGACCAACGTGGTGGGTGTCCGCATCCTCCCGGTCTTCGCGGTCAAGTCCGGCGCCTTCTTCGCCATGACCTTCGGTGTCCTCGCGGTCATGGGTGGCGTACTGCAGATCAACCCGGTGTGGGCCCTGGGCCCGTACAACCCGTCGCAGGTCTCGGCCGGCTCGCAGCCCGACTTCTACATGATGTGGACGGACGGCCTGGCTCGACTGTGGCCCGCGTGGGAGCTCTACATCGGCAACTACATGATCCCGGCCGTCTTCTGGGTCGCCGTCATCATGGGTGCGGTGTTCGCGATCATGATCGCGTACCCCTGGATCGAGAAGCGCTTCACCAAGGACGACGCTCACCACAACCTGCTGCAGCGTCCCCGCGACGTTCCGGTGCGTACCGCGGTCGGCGCCATGGCGATCGCCTTCTACGTGGTCCTGACGCTCAGCTGCGTCAACGACATCATCGCGTACAAGTTCTCGATCTCCCTGAACGCGATGACCTGGATCGGCCGCATCGGCCTCGTGGTCCTGCCTCCGATCGTCTACCTGCTGACCTACCGCTTCTGCATCGGTCTCCAGCGCAGCGATCGCCAGGTGCTCGAGCACGGCATCGAGACGGGCGTCATCAAGCGCCTGCCCCACGGCGCTTACGTCGAGATCCACCAGCCCCTCGGCCCGGTCGACGATCACGGCCACCCGATCCCGCTCGAGTACCAGGGTGCTGCGATCCCGAAGAAGATGAACAAGCTCGGTTCCGCCGGCAAGCCCGGCTCGGGCAGCATCTTCACTCCGGACTCGGACGAGGAGCACCGGCTGCACGAGCGTCTGTCGCACGAGGGTGAGCACGATCAGCTCACCATGCTCCGCACCTACCAGGCGAAGATCCTGTCGCAGGGCAACGGGCACTCGAACGGCAACGGGCACTCGAACGGCAACGGCTCGTCCAACGGCCACTCGAACGGCAACGGCTCGTCCAACGGCAACGGTCACGGACCGGAGTCCAACGGGCACTGAGCGACCCGCTGAACGGTAGAAGAGGCGCCACCCACTCGGGTGGCGCCTCTTCTCGTCTGTCCCCTCCCCCACCGCTCGTCCCCGCACCCGTCGTCGCTCGGCGAGGCGGGGTGTCAGCGCAGTCCGAGATCCGCGCCGGCGGATCGGGATGCCACCCACCCCTCTTGTGTGCAGTGATCCGCGCCCACCGCGGATCACTGCACACGAATACCCCGCCCCAGCAGATCCGGTGCACTGGACCGTGTGGAGCGCGGGCTACTGCACTGAATCCCACCGCCCCGCCGAGGCGAGGAACGGCAGCAGCGCGTCGACGAGGTGGTGCGGGGCCTGCTCGGCCATGTGGTGTCCCGAATCGATGCCGTGCCCGACGACGCCCGGCGCCCACGCACGCCAGATGGTCAACGGATCGCCGTACAACTCCTCGAGATCGTCCTGTGTGGACCACAGCACCTGCACCGGCACGGCCAACGTCCTCCCCTGCGCTCGGTCGGCGCGTTCGTGGTCGGCGTCGACGGTGAGTCCTGCTCGGTAGTCCTCGAGCATCGCGCGTACGACATCGGGATCGTGGATCGCCGTCAGCCACTCACGGTGGTTCTCCACTCCCATGAGGGCCGGATCGCCGCGGTACCACGAAGAGGGATCGGCAGTGATGGCGCGCTCGGGGAGGTCGGGCTGGGCGTAGAAGAACCAGTGCCACCATCGGGTCGCGAATCGACTGTCCGCCCGGTCGAGGTGCTCGCTGACGGGGATGCAGTCGAGCAGGGACAGCGCGGCCACGAGGCTTGGGTGGTCGAGGGACAGGCGCAGGGCCACGTAACTTCCACGGTCGTGACCGACCACGGCGAAGCGTCGGTGCCCGAGTGCGGCCATCACCTGCACCATGTCCGAGGCCATCGCCCGCTTCGAGTGTGCGGAGTGGTCGGGTGTCGGCGCCGGGCCCTGCGAGCGTCCGTACCCGCGCAAGTCCGGGCAGACGACCGTATGTCCTGCGTCGACCAGCAGTGGGGCGACACGGTGCCACGTCGCCGACGTACGCGGGTGCCCGTGCAGCAACAGCACGGGGAGATCGCCCGCGCCGCAGTGCCGGGTGAGGATCGACGCGGCCTCGAACTCGATCATCGATTCGTCGAAGTTCTCGAACACGTCGTCGTCATCGCGCGAGCGGCCGGCAGGGCACCAGTTCCCGCACCCTTCGTCGCGTCACGCATGCGCGTTGCTCGGCAAGGCGACGTGCGATGTGCGATGTGCGACGTGCGACGACGCAGCGTGGGTGCGGGAACACCGGAGGCGCGAGAAGCTCACCAGGAGGGCGTTATCCCACCCCACCGACGCCGAACGCCCCCGACCACAGGCCGGGGGCGTTCAAGGTGGAGCTGTGTCAGTGCTTCTCGGGTCCCACGTGGTACTCGAAGACCAGTCCGGCTGCGGCGGCGATGATGGCGAGGGCGCCGACCGCGAGCATCCAGGGCTCGTAGAACGCGAACGCCAGGGCCATGAAGGCGGCGCATCCGGCGAGGATGATGGGCCAGAAGCTACCGGGGCTGAAGAAGCCCAGGTCGCCTGAACCGTCGGCGATCTCCGCGTCGTCGTAGTCCTCGGGACGGGTGTCCAGTCGACGAGCGACGAACCGGAAGTACGTTCCGACGATCAGCGTCAGGCCCGCCGAGAGGGCGATGGCGGTGAGGCCGGCCCACTCGATGCCGGTCCGCGAGAAGCCGGTGAACACGCCGTAGAGGATTCCGACGAGGATGAAGAACCCGGTCAGGATCTCGAAGAGTTTCGCTTCGATCTTCATGGGATGTCAGTTTCCTTCTGCCACGGTCGCAGCCTTGACGGTGCGGTCGGTGTTGAACGGCGAGGTGGAGGTCGCGCGAGGCTCTTCGCCGATGGACTCCAGCGCCTGAGCGTTGGTCTGGCCGTCGCGACGCGCCGCCATGTAGTTCTCGAAGGCCTCGGGGCTGACCGCGCGAACCTCGAAGTTCATCATCGCGTGGTACGTGCCGCACATCTCGGCGCAGCGCCCGACGAAGGCACCCTCACGCTCGATCTCGCTGATCTGGAACACGTTGTCGGAGTTGTTCTCGTCCGGGTTCGGCATGACGTCGCGCTTGAACAGGAACTCGGGAACCCAGAACGAGTGGATGACGTCGGAGGACGCGATCTCGAACTCGATGCGCTTGCCGGTGGGGAGCACGAGGATCGGGACCTCGGAGCTGGAGCCGACGGTCTCGACCTCGTTGTAGTGCAGGTACGACTGGTCGGACTTCTCGCGGCCGAACAGCGGGCCCGGCTCCTCACCCTCGGGGGTGCCGGCCTCCTCTGCTGCCTGCTCGCGCTCCTGGTCGGTGCCGTCGTACAGCGGCTGCCCGTCCTTGAGGTCGACGGTGCGGTAGCCGAACTTCCAGTTCCACTGGAACGCGGTGACGTCGACGACCACGTCGGGGTTGTCCTGCTTCTCCTGGACGTAGTTCTGCACGACGACCGTGAAGTAGAAGAGGACGGCGATGATGACGAACGGCACGGCCGTGTAGAACAGCTCGAGCGGGACGTTGTACGCGGTCTGGCGCGGGAACTCCGGCGAGTCCTTCTTCTTGCGGTGGAACGCCACCGTCCAGAAGGTCAGGCCCCACACGATGACGCCCATGATGAGCGCCGCGATGACGGACCACGTCCACAGCTCGCGCATCCGCTCGGCCTGCGGCGTGACGCCCGACGGCCATCCGAATCGAAGTACGGAATTGTCGATGCCGCAGCCCGACAGCACCACGGCGGCCACTGCAAGAGAGGCCACCAATCCGACTCGTCGTGTCGTCCGACGACCGGATCCACCACCACGCTGCGCCACGATCACGCCTTCCTGATTGCCAGATGGAGAGTACGAGAACCGTCCGGACGAGCCACCGAAGTCGCTCACACGCACGAGGTACTCGTGTACTACGCAGCGTAGACCAAAGCGGGCTCGGTTCTCGTGTCGGGTCGGGTGCGAGTTGGGCGGCGACACCGGGCCCGGCCGGTCACTTCGGCGTTCCCGCCGCACTGCGGCATACTCGGACCGATGCGCGTCGGGCCGTCGAGGTCCCGGCGACGCCTGTGACCAGGCCCGCTACCGGGCCGACACCCGAACGAAACGAGGCGTACCGACCGTGTGTGGACTGCTGGGACTGCTGACGTCGAACGCATCCGCGGAAGACGTCGTCGATGCCGTCGGCCACGCGTCGCACTGCATGCGACACCGCGGGCCGGACGAGCCGGGGACGTGGCACGACGACGATCTGGCGCTGGGCTTCAACCGGCTCTCGATCATCGACATCGAGCACTCGCACCAGCCGCTCCGCTGGGGTCCCGCGGAGAGTCCGGAGCGCTACGCGCTGGTGTTCAACGGCGAGATCTACAACTATCTCGAACTGCGCGAGACGTTGGCACGCGAGCACGGCGCGACGTTCGCCACCGAGGGTGACGGCGAGGCCATTCTCGCCGCGTTCCACTTCTGGGGCGACGATGCCGTTCGACGCCTGCGGGGCATGTTCGCCTTCGCGCTGTGGGACACCGAGAAGCGGGAACTGTTCCTCGCGCGTGACCCGTTCGGCATCAAGCCGCTGTTCTACTCGACGGGCGCCGCGGGCACCGCGTTCGCGAGCGAGAAGAAGAGCATTCTCGAACTCCTCGAGTCGTTGGGCGTGTCCGACGAGCTCGACCCCCGCGCCCTGGAGCACTACACGGTGCTGCAGTACGTGCCGGAACCCGAGACGCTCCACGCGGGCATCCGTCGCCTGGAGTCCGGCTGCACCGCTCGCCTGACCCCCGGCTCGGAGCCGACCGTCACTCGCTACTTCCGGCCGACGTTCCCGGTGCGTCCCGTCCCGTCGGGCACCGAGGCGGCGCGCTACCGCGAGATCGCCGAGGCGCTCGAGGACTCCGTCGCCAAGCACATGCGTGCCGACGTCACCGTGGGCTCGTTCCTGTCCGGCGGCATCGACTCCACGGCGATCGCCGCGCTCGCCATGCGGCACAACCCGGATCTGGTCACCTTCACCACCGGTTTCGAGCGTGAGGGCTACTCCGAGGTGGACGTCGCGGCCGAGTCGGCCGCTGCGATCGGCGCCAAGCACGTCATCAAGGTCGTCGGGCCCGAGGAGTTCGCCGCGGCGATCCCCGAGATCGTCTGGTATCTCGACGATCCGGTGGCGGACCCGGCGCTGGTGCCGCTCTACTTCGTCGCCAAGGAAGCACGGAAGCACGTCAAGGTGGTGCTGTCGGGCGAGGGTGCGGACGAGTTGTTCGGCGGCTACACCATCTACCGGGAGCCGTTGTCGCTCGCACCGTTCGAGAAGCTGCCACCCTCCCTGCGACGCGCCGCCGGTCGACTGAGTGAGCGCATCCCGGAGGGCACCCGCGGCAAGAGTCTCCTGAACCGCGGGTCGATGAGCCTGGAGGAGCGCTACTACGGCAATGCGCGCAGCTTCAACGATGCGCAGCTGCGGTCGGTGTTGCGGGAGTTCCGGCCCGAGTGGACCCATCAGGACGTGACGGCGCCGATCTACGCGCAGTCCGCCGGCTGGGACCCGGTGGCGCGGATGCAGCATCTGGACCTGTTCACGTGGCTGCGCGGTGACATCCTGGTGAAGGCCGACAAGATCACGATGGCCAACTCGTTGGAGTTGCGCGTGCCGTTCCTCGACAACGAGGTGTTCCGGGTGGCGGAGCAGTTGCCGCTGGAGCAGAAGATCACGAAGTCGACGACGAAGTACGCGCTACGCAAAGCACTCGACGGCATCGTGCCCGATCATGTGCTCAACCGCGCGAAGCTGGGTTTCCCTGTGCCGCTTCGGCATTGGCTGCGGGGCACCGAGCTCTTCGACTGGGCGCACCAGCAGATCGCCGATTCCCAGACCGATCACCTGCTCGACAAGGCCGCGATCACCCGCATGCTGAACGACCACCGCGAGGGACGCAGCGATCACAGCCGCCGGTTGTGGACCGTGCTCATCTTCATGGTGTGGCACGGCATCTTCGTCGAGAAGCGCATCGTGCCGGCCATCGCCGAACCCACGTACCCGGTTCGGCTCTAGCCGGCAGACGCGAACTACTGCGGGAGGATCGCGGCGATCTCGGCCGCGGCCTCGTCGCCGTATGCGTCGGTGAGGCGCTTGATCGCGTCGTCACGGACGAGCGTCCATTCCTGGGTGCCGGTGGTCTCGAGCACGAGCACCGCGATGAACGATCCGAGCTGGGCGGCGCGCTCGAGGCCCAGCCCGTTGGCGCGGCCGACGAGGAAGCCGGCGCGGAACGCGTCACCGACACCGGTGGGGTCGACCTTGCTGGTCTCCGGGACCACGGAGACGCGAATGTCCGTGCCGTCGGCGCCGACGATCTCGACGCCGTTCTTGCCGAGCGTGGTCACGCGCAGGCCGACGGTGTCGCGGATCTGGCGTTCGGTCAGCCCGGTCTTCTGACGGAGGAGGCCCCACTCGTACTCGTTGGTGAACAGGTACTCGGCACCCTGGATGAGCTCGGTGGCCTGCGTTCCGTCGAGGCGTGCGAGCTGCTGCGACGGATCCGCGGCGAAGGGGATGCCCAGTTCGCGGCACTCCGCCGTGTGGCGCATCATCGCGGCCGGGTCGTTGGCGCCGACCAGGACGAGTTCCAGGTCGCGACCCTCGGCCACGGTGTGGACGGAGATGTCGCCGGCCTCGGTCATCGCGCCGGGGTAGAACGAGGCGATCTGTGCCATGTCCTCGTCGGTGGTGCAGACGAAACGCGCGGTGTGAGCCGTCTCGGAGAGGGTGACGGCGGAGCAGTCGACGCCGTTGTCCTCGAGCCACGTCTGATACTCGGCGAAGTCGGGACCGACCGAGCCGACGAGCAGCGGTGCGCCGCCCAGAACACCCATGGCGTAGGCGATGTTGCCGCCCACCCCGCCCTTGCGGATGACGAGGTCGTCGACGAGGAAGCTCAGCGAGACGTGTGCCAGCTGATCGGCGAGGAACTGGTCGGCGAACCGACCGGGAAACCGCATCAGATGGTCGGTAGCAATGGAGCCGGACACCGCAATGGTCACGTCCGAGGGCCTTTCGCAGCAGGTGGAGGAGAACTGCTGTGAACCTTACCCGGGTGACGAGTGGGTGAACCCCATCAGACGGACGCCCCGGGACGACGCACCCCGGACACACGTCGTCCCCGGCACCCACGCAGGGTGCCGGGGACGGCGGGAGACTACTCGGGACTCAGTTGAAGGAGTCACCGCACGCGCACGAACCCGTGGCGTTGGGGTTGTCGATCGTGAAGCCCTGCTTCTCGATGGTGTCGACGAAGTCGATCGATGCGCCCTCGACGTACGGCGCGCTCATCCGGTCCACGGCGAGCGTGACGCCGCCGAAGTCCTTGACCAGGTCGCCGTCGAGCGAGCGGTCGTCGAAGAACAGCTGGTAGCGCAGCCCTGCGCACCCGCCGGGCTGAACCGCGATGCGCAGCGCCAGGTCGTCGCGGCCTTCCTGATCCAGCAGTGCCTTGGCCTTGGACGAGGCCGCTTCGGTCATCAGGACGGCGTGCGTCTCGGTGTCGGTGGTGGTCACGTCACTGGTGGCGACGTCGTTCTGCACAGTCATGGGTTCTCCCTATCGTTCGTGCCCTCTCGGCGACAACGCCGGCGAACACAGTCAACGGTACTCCCGACCCCGCTATTCCACACGATCGCCGGGGCGGTCACGCCCACGAGCCGGTGCGGGCGACGTCCGCGGCGAGGCCGGTCAGCTGGGCACGCGCGTCCGACATGGCGAGGTCGACCGATCCGGCGAAATCGGTCACCGAGTGCGCCGACTCGATGCCCGCCGCGCGCATGTCGTCCTCGCCCAGACGCACCTGACCGGCGAGGACCACCGTGCGCACACCGTGCTCGCGAGCCGACCCCGCGAGAGCGGTCACCACCTTTCCGCGCAACGACTGCGAGTCGAACTTCCCCTCGCCCGTCAGCACCACGTCGACCGTCGGCATCACCTCGTGGCGACGGGTGCGCTCGGCCACCAGATCGGCCCCGGACGTGCGGGTCGCTCCCAGCGCGAGCAACGCGGCGCCCAGGCCGCCGGCCGCACCCGCCCCCGGCAGGTCCGCCACCGCGCGCTCGGCGACGCGATCAAGCTCGACGCACCAGTCGGCGTTCCGCTCCTCCAGGACGCGCACGGTGTCCGCGTCCGCACCCTTCTGCGGTCCGAACACCGCGGCCGCACCGGCCGGACCCAGCAACGGATTGTCGACGTCCGTGGCCGCGACGAGGTCGACGTCCGCGAGAGCCGCGACCGCCGCGTCGGGTCCCCCGAGAGCCTCGATCATGCCCGCGCCGCCGTCGGTCGAGCTGCTGCCACCGAGACCGACCACCACGGTGGTCGCACCACGGGTCAGCGCCTCCGCGACGATCTGCCCCACTCCCCTGCTGGACGCCGCGACGGCCGACTCCGGATCCGGCGAGCGACCGAGCAGTCCGAGACCGACGGTCTGCGCGACCTCCACGTAGGCGGTCGCGCCGTCGAGCAACCAGCGCGCGGTCACGACGTCGCCGAGGGGTCCGGACACGGTCGACTCGATCACCTCGCCGCCGTCGGCCGCGAGTGCGTCGACGAACCCGGGTCCGCCGTCGGACTGGGGCGCGAGTACCAGCTCGTCGTCGCGCGCGCTCGACCACCCCGCCGCGATGGCGTCGGCTGCTTCGGCCGCGGTCAGGGTGTCTCCGAAGGAATCGGGGGCGATGAGAACGCGCATCGGAACACTCTAACGAGGAGCGTCGGTCGTGAGAGCCCACGACTGCGGTGTTCGCGTGGTGGTGAACGTCGAATAACCTGTGGGGGTGAAGCTGCCCTTCGGTAAGTCGAGTGAGAAGTCCGACACCCAGACCCCCGTCGACCACGAGTCGACGAGCCTGGACGAGAGCACGGCGCAGACCCGCGGCAACGTCAGCCTCGGCAAGGGCCGTCCCACGCCCTCCCGGCGTGAGGCCGAGGGCCGCCGCCGTGGCCCGGTCGCACCGGCACCGCTGACGGCCAAGGAGGCCCGGGCGCGACGCAAGGCGACGCGGGGCAGCAAGGACGAGCGCAAGGCCGCCTCGGCCGAGCGTCGCGCGAAGGCCGCGGACCAGCGTGCCCGCATGATGGCCGGCGAGGACAAGTTCCTCCTCCCCCGCGACAAGGGCCCCGTCCGCGCCTACGCGCGTGACCTGGTCGACTCGCGTCGCAACTTCGTCGGGCTCTTCATGCCGATGGCCCTGATCCTTCTCGTGGCACTGTTCCTGAGCCCCGAGGTGCAGTCGATCGTCACGCTCGCGCTGTTCATCATGATGATCTTCATGGGTATCGACGGCTATCTGCTCGGCCGCCGCGTCAACAACAAGGTGCGGGACCGTTTCCCCGAGACTCCGGACGGCGGCTTCAAGCTCGGCTGGTACTCGTTCGTCCGCGCGTCGCAGGTCCGCAAGATGCGTGCCCCCAAGCCTCGCGTCGGCCCCGGCGACGCGGTCTGAGCGCACCCGCGGTGACGCGCACGCTCGTCCTCGGAGGTGCCCGATCCGGCAAGTCCGGCCATGCGGAGTCGTTGCTGGCCGGTCACGCCGAGGTCCGGTACGTGGCCACCGGGCGGCGGAACAGTGCGGACGCCGATTGGGACGCCCGCATCGACACGCATCGACGGACGCGGCCGGAGCACTGGTCCACGGTCGAGATCACCTCGTACGCGGCACTGTCCGAGGCCCTGCGGGACGACGTGCCCACACTGGTCGACGACCTGGGGACCTGGCTCACCGGCGCGCTGGACGATCTGCGCGCGTGGGACTCGCCGCGGGGCACGGTGGTGGCCGCGGTCGATGACCTGGTGACGGCCGTCGACCGGTTCGAGAGTCCGCTGGTGCTCGTCTCCCCCGAGGTGGGTCTGGGCGTGATCCCGGAGTCGCGGGCGGGCAGACTCTTCCGCGACGAGATCGGTGCCGCGAACGCCCGTCTCGCGCAGGTGTGTGACGCGGTGACGTTGGTGGTGGCCGGGTTGTCCGTCCCCCTCACCCGACCGAGTGACCGACCCACCGACCGATCGAGAGGCACGTGGTGACCGAGAGTTCCGCACTGTTCCGTCCGGTGGATCCACCCGACGCCGAGATCGCCCGCGAGGCGAGAGCCAGGCAGTCGTCGTTGACCAAGCCCGCGGACTCGCTCGGCCGTCTCGAGGACCTCGCCGTGTGGGTCGCGTCGTGCCAGGGCGTGAGCCCTCCGCATCGGTTCGCTCGGGCTCGCGCCGTGGTCTTCGCCGGCGATCACGGCATCGCCCGCGGTGGGGTCTCCGCGTACCCGCCCGAGGTGACGGCGCAGATGGTCGCGAACATCGCCGCCGGCGGTGCCGCGATCAACGCGTTGGCGACGGTGTCCGGTGCGACCGTGCGAGTGGTGGACATCGCGGTCGACGCGGACACCGACGACTCCGTGTCGTCGCACAAGGTGCGTCGCTCCAGTGGGTCGATCGACCGCGAGGACGCACTGTCGCAGGACGAGGTGATCGCCGCCCTGACAGCGGGCCGTGACATCGCCGACGAGGAGGTCGACGGCGGCGCCGACCTGTTGATCGCCGGCGACATGGGCATCGGCAACACCACCCCCGCCACCGTGCTGATCGCTGCCGTCACCAACACCGAACCGGTGGCGGCGGTCGGCCGCGGTACCGGCATCGACGACGCGGGGTGGATCCGCAAGACCGCCGCGATCCGTGACGCCCTGCGGCGTGCGCGTCCCGTCACCCGCGACCCGATCGCACTGCTGCGCACCGTCGGCGGCGCCGATCTCGCCGCGATGACCGGCTTCCTGGTGCAGGCCGCGGTGCGTCGCACACCGGTGCTGCTCGACGGCGTCGTCGTCACGGCGGCGGCACTGGTCGCGAACGATCTCTCGGTCGGCGCCTCGTCGTGGTGGCTGGCCGGCCATCGGTCGACGGAACCGGCACACGCCTTGGCGCTCGCACACCTGCGACTCGATCCCCTGCTCGACCTGTCGATGCGCCTCGGCGAGGGCTCGGGGGCGATGGTCGCGCTGCCGATCCTGTCCGGTGCCGTCGCGACACTCGCCGACATGGCGACGTTCTCCGATGCCGGAGTGAGCACGCGGCCCTGATGTTCCTGGACCCGGTGCGCCTGGCGTTCTCCTGGCTGACGGTGCTGCCGGTGCGTGGTCCGGACGCCGTCGATCGCGACGACGCACGCCGCGCGATCGGGATCGTCCCGCTCGTGGGCCTGGCGCTGGGCGGCGCGGCCGCACTGGTGGTGTGGTCGTGCGCCGCAGCCGACCTGCCGCCGACGCTCGCGGGACTGCTGGGCGTCGGCACCCTGGCGCTGCTGACCCGCGGAATGCATCTCGACGGGCTCGCGGACACCGCGGACGGACTCGGGTCCTACGGCCCGGCCGAGCGTGCGCTGGCGATCATGAAGTCCGGGTCCACCGGACCGTTCGGGGCCGCGACCCTCGTTCTGACTCTCGGCGTGCAGGCGGTGGCCATGGGCGAACTCGTCTCTCGGGGAGACGCTCTCGCGATCGTGGTCGCTGCCGTCGTGTCCCGGTGCGCCGTCGTGATCGTGTGCCGCCGCTCGGTGCCCGCCGCCACCGGCAGTGGCTTCGGCTCACTCGTCGCGGCGTCGCAGTCACCCGCCGTGCTCACCCTGTGGGTCCTCGTGGCACTCGCCGCCGGGCTGCTCGCCGTCCCCGGCGTCCCGCTGCAGGGAGTGGCAGCCGTCGCGGTGGCACTCGCTGCCGTCACTCTGCTCGCCCGGCACTGCGTTCGGCGATTCGGCGGTCTCGTCGGTGACGTGCTCGGGGCGAGCATCGAGCTGACCACCGCCGTGGTGCTCGTGCTCTGCCTCGTCGGCTGAGCGATCAGTCGCGCAGCGTGCTCATCCAGCCGTGGGTGTCGGCGAAGGTGCCGCGCTGGATTCCGGTGAGTGTGTCGCGCAGCGCCATGGTGACCTCGCCGGGCTCTCCGGTACCGATGCGGAAGTCGCCCTCGGCCGACTTCACGCTGCCGACGGGGGTGATCACGGCTGCGGTGCCACACGCGAAGACCTCGGTGATCTCGCCCGACTCCGCCTTCTTCTGCCACTCGTCCGTGGAGATCTTGCGCTCCTCCACGGCGAAGCCCGCGTCGGTGGCGAGCGCCAGCAGCGAGTCACGCGTGATGCCGGGCAGCAGCGAGCCGGACAGGGACGGCGTGACCAACCGCGCGTCGGGTCCGGAGCCGAAGACGAAGAACAGGTTCATCCCGCCCATCTCCTCGACGTAGCGGCGCTCGAGAGCGTCGAGCCACACGACCTGGTCGCAGCCCTGGTCCGCGGCCTGCGCCTGGGCCAGCAGGGAGGCCGCGTAGTTGCCCGCGAACTTCGCGGCTCCGGTGCCGCCCGGCGCGGCGCGCACGTACTCGGTGGAGAGCCACACGCTGACCGGCTTGACCCCGCGCGGGAAGTACGCGCCGGCGGGCGAGGCGATGAGGAGGTAGCGGTAGGAGGACGACGGGCGCACGCCCAGCCCCGCCTCGGTGGCGAACATGAACGGCCGCAGGTAGAGCGCGTCCTCGCCGCCGGCGACGGGCACCCACTCGTGGTCGACGGCGAGCAGCTGCTCGATGGACTCGCGGAACAGCTCCACCGGCAGGGCCGGCATCGCCAACCGCGCGGCCGAGCTCTGCAGGCGCTCCGCGTTCGCGCCGGGGCGGAACGACGCGAGACTGCCGTCGGGCTGGCGGTAGACCTTGAGACCTTCGAAGATGGCCTGGCCGTAGTGCAGAACCATGGCCGCGGGATCCATCGGGAACGGCGCGTAGGGCGTCACCACCGCGTCGTGCCACCCGGTGCCGGCGTCGTAGTCGATGGCCACCATGTGATCGGTGAAGTGCACGCCGAACCCGGGCGCCTGCAACACCGCTGCCCGCGCTTCCGCGGTGGCGGGCGACGGGTGCTCGTGACGCGTGAATTCCAGGCCAGTCATGCCGAACACTCTAAAGCAGCGTGGTGTGGCATCTCACCGCACGTGCGCCTCGACGAACGGCGGCCTGACCACCTCGCACGCGATCGCCCGACCACGCACGTCCACGTCGACCGCGTCACCGACGGCGACGCCCGCCGCGGTGTCGAGCAACGCGAGCGCGATGCCCACCTTGAGAGTCGGCGAGAAGGTGCCGGACGTGGTCGCACCGACCGGTTCTCCGGTGCCGACCGAATTCCCCGGGCGCAGGACGGTCAGATCCGGACGCAGCACACCGCGTCCGACGGCGCGGAGGCCGACGAGGGTGCGGGGTGCGCCCGCCTCCTTCTGCGCCACGAGGGCGTCGCGTCCGCGGAATTCGTCCTTCTTCCAACCCACCGCCCAGCCGCAGCGCGCTTCCAGCGGACTGATGTCGACGGACAGCTCGTGCCCGTGCAGCGGGTAGCCCATCTCGGTGCGCAGCGTGTCGCGCGCTCCGAGACCGGCGGGCTCGCCGCCCACCTCGCGCACCGCGCCCAGCAGCGCCTCGAACAGCGACGCGGCCGTGTCCCACTGCGGCAGCAGCTCGTACCCGTGCTCCCCCGTGTAGCCGGTGCGACAGACCCGTACCGAGCCGGATCCGAACGCGACGTCCTCGAACGCCATGTAATCGAGGGAGGACGGCAGCCCGACGGCGGCGAGGACGTCGGCCGACCGCGGTCCCTGCACGGCGAGGACGCCGTACTCCCGGTGCGCCGAGCGGACCTCGATGCCGGCCGGGGCACCCTGCGCGAGCACCTCGACCACGGCGGCGGTGTTGGCCGCGTTGGGCACGAGGAACACCTCGTCGTCGGACACGAGGTAGGCGATGAGGTCGTCGACCACTCCGCCGTTCTCGGTGCAGCACAACGTGTACTGCGCCTGGCCGGGCCCGATGCGGTCGAGCGCGTTGGTCAGCACCGAATCGACGTACGCCGCGGCACCGGGACCGGAGACGACCGCCTTGCCCAGGTGACTCACGTCGAACAACCCCGCGGTGGTGCGCGTCGACGTGTGCTCGGAGACGGTGCCCGCGTACGACACCGGCATCGTCCACCCGCCGAAGGGGGCGAACGTGGCTCCGAGGGCGACGTGCGCCTCGTGGACCGGACCGTGCAACAACTCTTCGCTCATGGTGGGGAACGCTAACTCAGACGAGCCCGATGTCGGGGTCGGCATACGATCGACTGCGTCGCTCCACCCTCACCGACCGTCCCCGACCATCAGGAGCAGCAGCACGTGAGCAGTCAGTCGCAGCGCACACTCGGACCCGAACTGGTCCTCGCCGGAACCATCGACAAGGTCGTCGAGGTCGTCGTCGTCGGACTCGAGAAGACCGACGACGGTGTCCGCATCGTCGGCGAGGACTTCCTCGGGAACGCCGCCGCAGACGTCCTCGCCGCGGTCACGGCCCTCGGCGCCACCGGCCGGGCCGATCAGGTCACCCGCGTTCCCGCACCCTCGTCCCTGCCCGCCGCCAGCGTTCTCGCCGTCGGTCTGGGCACTGCCGCCGAGCGCACCGACGACGTGCTGCGTCGTGCGGCCGGATCGGCGGCGCGCGCGCTCACCGGCATCGGCCACGTCGCGACGACCCTGTCCGCCGTCGGCCTCGCCGCCGCCGCGGAGGGCCTCTACCTCGGCGCCTACCAGTTCAGCGAGTACAAGCAGAAGTCGGCGCCCAAGGACGACGCGACACCGATCACGCGGGTGGATCTGCTCGTCGGATCGCCGCGCGACAAGCAGGCTCGCGCCGAACTCGCGCGCTCCGAGGCCGTCGCCGAGGCGGTCGCCACCGCGCGTGACCTCGTCAACACGCCCCCGAGCCACCTCTTCCCGGCCGAGTTCGCCGAGCGCGCCCGTGCCCTCGGGACCGAGGCCGGCCTCACCGTGCAGGTGCTCGACGAGAAGGCACTCGAGCGCGGGGGCTACGGCGGCATCGTCGGCGTCGGCAAGGGCTCGTCCCGCCCGCCGCGTCTGGTCCGGCTGTCCTGGTCCGGCGGAAAGAAGAAGTCCCCCACCGTCGCTCTCGTCGGCAAGGGCATCACGTTCGACACCGGCGGCATCTCGATCAAGCCCGCGGCGGGCATGGAGAACATGACCTCGGACATGGCCGGCGCGGCCGCCGTGGTCGCGACGGTGGTGCTGGCGGCCAAGTTGAAGTTGCCGATCGACGTCACCGCGACGGTGCCGATGGCCGAGAACATGCCGTCGTCCACGGCGCAGCGTCCCGGCGACGTGCTGACCCAGTACGGCGGCACCACGGTCGAGGTCATCAACACCGACGCCGAGGGCCGCCTCATTCTCGCCGACGCCATCGTGCGCGCCTGCGAGGACGAGCCGGACTACCTCATCGACACCGCGACCCTCACCGGAGCGCAGATGGTCGCCCTCGGCACACGCACCCCGGGTGTCATGGGCACCGAGGTGTTCCGCGACCGCGTCGCCGCCATCTCGCAGCGCATCGGCGAGAACGCCTGGGCGATGCCGCTGCCGGCCGAACTGCGACCCGATCTCGACTCCCGCGTCGCCGACCTCGCCAACGTCACCAACCACCGGTGGGGCGGCATGCTCGCGGCCGGGCTCTACCTGAAGGAGTTCGTCGCCGAGGGCGTCCAGTGGGCGCACATCGACGTGGCCGGGCCGGCCTTCAACACCGGCGGGCCGCACGGCTACACGAGCAAGGGCGGCACCGGTGTCCCGGTGCGCACCATGATCTCGGTGCTCGAGGACATCGCCGAGCAGGGCTGACCCGCTCGCGCGAGCGGGGAGCTCAGGCTCCCTGCTCGCGCCTCCGGATGATCTTCTGTCGGGCGTCGTGGTCCCGCATCCGCTGCGGATACCCGGTCTTGCGCACGTCGTAGACCGGGATCTTCAGGTCCTCGCCCAGCGTGCGCGCGCCCTTCTCGCCGCCCACCGCGCGGCGGGTCCACTCACCGTCGTTCGCGACCAGCACCACGGTGATCGGAGTGACCGTCGTCTCCGGTTCGACGTAGGCCTCGACGCCGATGCGGCCGGCCGTCCAGTCGGCGAGATGCGCTCTGTCGGACGACGACGCTCCGCCTCGGGATCGACTCGGGCGCTTGAATCTGTCGAACAGTCCCACGGTGTCTCCTCCATCCGCCGAGCAGTGCACGCGACTCTCGCGTGCACGAAATGCACTCAATCCGGTCCACACCATCATCCGGACGGCACGCCGACCCCACCGAGCGCGAACCGTCTCACGAAGTGACAGGATGATCGGGCATCGCGTGAACCATCTCACGGTGCGCGTCACCCGTTACCGGCACAACTCGCCGCGAGAACGGTGCGACGCGGCCACAATGGTCCACGTACCGCGACCGGCTAGACACCACACCCGCTAGCGACCACGAGCCGCTACACCCGTACTACAACTTGTCGAGGAGTCAACAGACATGACCTTCTCCGTCCAGATGCCAGCTCTCGGTGAAAGCGTCACCGAGGGGACTGTCACACGGTGGCTGAAACAGGAGGGGGACACGGTCGAAGTCGACGAACCCTTGCTCGAAGTCTCCACCGACAAGGTGGACACGGAGATTCCGTCTCCGGCAGCGGGTGTCCTGACCAAGATCGTCGCGCAGGAGGACGACACCGTCGAGATCGGCGGTGAGCTCGGTGTCATCGGTGACGCGGACGAGGCACCGTCCGACGGCGACGACTCGAGCAGCGACGACTCGAGCAGCGACGAAGCCGACGCAGGCCCGTCCGACGCCGCCGAGCAGGCGTCCGTCGAGGGCGAGAGCGAGGCCGACGCGCCCGCACCCGACAGCGACGACGACGGCGGTGCGAGCAGCGGTTCCACCGGTGACGGCGACGGCACTCCCGTCACGATGCCCGAACTGGGCGAGTCCGTCACGGAGGGCACCGTCACCCGGTGGCTCAAGGCCGTCGGCGACGAGGTCGCCGTGGACGAGCCGCTCCTCGAGGTCTCCACCGACAAGGTCGACACCGAGATCCCGTCCCCGGTCGCCGGCACCCTGCTCGAGATCAGCGCCGAGGAGGACGACACCGTCGAGGTCGGCGGCCGGCTCGCCGTCATCGGTTCCGGTGCTCCCGCGAAGAAGGAGTCCGCGCCCGAGCCCGAGCCGGAGCCCGAGAAGAAGCCCGAGCCCGAGAAGAAGCCGGAACCCAAGGCCGAAGCGAAGCCCGCCGAGAAGCCCGCCAAGCAGGCCGATCCCGAGCCCGCCGGCGAGGTCTACACGCCGGAGCCGAAGTCCGAGAGCAAGTCCGAGAACTCCTCGAAGTCGGAGTCCGAGGCGCCGGCCGGCGGCTCGAACGCCGGCGGTTCCAGCCCGTACGTCACGCCGCTCGTGCGCAAGCTCGCGCAGGAGAACGACGTCGACCTGAACTCCGTGTCGGGAACCGGCGTCGGTGGACGCATCCGCAAGCAGGACGTCCTCGCCGCAGCCGAGGCGAAGAAGGCCCCGGCCGAGGAGAAGGCCGCTCCGGCTGCCGCAGCTCCCGCCGCGTCCGCCACGCCCTCGGCACCGTCCACTGCCGGCGTGCGGCCCGAACTCGCGCACCTGCGCGGTTCGACGCAGAAGATCAACCGCATCCGGCAGATCACCGCCAAGAAGACCCGCGAGTCGCTGCAGACGTCGGCGCAGCTCACGCAGGTGTTCGAGGTCGACCTGACCAAGGTGGCAGCACTGCGCACCCGCGCCAAGGCCACGTTCAAGGAGCGCGAGGGCGTCAACCTGACGTTCCTGCCGTTCTTCGCGAAGGCCGTCGTCGAGGCGCTCAAGGTTCACCCCAACGTGAACGCGAGCATCGACGAGGAGAAGAAGGAGATCACGTACCACGACGCCGAGCACCTGGGCATCGCGGTGGACACCGAGCAGGGCCTCCTCTCCCCCGTCATCCACAACGCGGGCGACCTGTCGCTGGCCGGCATCGCACGCGCCATCGCGGACATCGCGGCACGGGCACGGTCGAACGGCCTCAAGCCGGACGAGCTGTCCGGTGGCACGTTCACCATCACCAACATCGGCAGCCAGGGCGCCCTGTTCGACACGCCGATCCTGGTTCCGCCGCAGGCCGCCATGTTGGGCACCGGGGCCATCGTCAAGCGCCCGGTCGTGGTGACCGACGCCTCGGGCAGCGAGTCCATCGGTGTCCGCTCCATGGCGTTCCTGCCGCTCACCTACGACCACCGTCTCGTCGACGGCGCCGATGCGGGTCGCTTCCTGACCACCATCAAGCACCGCCTCGAGGAGGGCGCGTTCGAAGCCGACCTCGGCCTCTGACGCTTCTTCGGTAATCTCGGAAGTCCCCGACACTTCGCAGCCCCGACCTCCGGGAATCTGTGACCTGTCGAACGAGGGGGCACCCACTGCACACCGTGCAGTGGGTGCCCCCGTCGCCGTCCCAGGAGGCAGTCACTCGTGCGCATCGTCATCGCAGGTTCGTCCGGACTCATCGGCACGTCGCTCGTGGCGGCGTTGCGCAGCGGAGGGCACGACGTCTTCCGCCTCGTCCGCCGCGCACCCGCGGGACCGGACGAGATCGGCTGGGATCCCACCGCCGGGTCACTCGACCCGGAGGCTCTCCAGGGCGCCGACGCCGTGGTGAACCTGTGCGGTGTCGGGATCGGTGACAAGCGGTGGACCGGTGCGTACAAGCAGGCCGTCCGCGACAGTCGCATCGTCCCCACAGAGGTGATCTCCCGCGCCGTCGTCGAGGCGAAGGTGCCGACGCTCGTCAACGCCAGCGGCATCAACTTCTACGGTGACACCGGCGACACCGTGGTCGACGAGACGGCGCCGGTCGGTACGGGCTTCCTCGCCGAGGTGTGTCGCGACTGGGAGGACGCCACGTCCTTCGCGGCCTCGAACGGCGTCCGGGTGGTGTTCCTGCGCAGCGCTGCCGTCCTGTCCCGGCACGGCGGCATGATGGGCAAGCTCCGCCCGCTGTACCTCTTCGCGCTGGGCGGTCGGCTCGGCAGCGGCCGCCAGTACTTCCCGTGGATCTCGCTGACGGACGAGGTCCGGGCGATCGTCTTCACCCTGGAGAATCAGGACATCACCGGACCGGTCAACCTCCAGGGTCCCGCACCGGTGACCAACGCCCAGTTCAACAGCGCCATGTCGCGAGCGGTGCATCGCCCGGCACCGTGGATGGTGCCCGGGTTCGCGATCTCCGCGATCATCGGCGAGTTCGCGAACGAGGCCATCCTGCACAATCCGCGAGCCATCCCCGCGGTGCTCGAGAAGCACGGATTCACGTTCGAGCACAACACCATCGGAGAGGCGCTCGCGGACACCGTCGGCTGACCCGGAGGCGTACTCTTCGATGTCATGATCACCCGCTCCGCCCGCGCCGACTCCCGGCCGATGCTCGTGCGTTCGCTCGGCACGATCGACTACCTCGACGCTCTCGAGATCCAGCGCGAGGTCGCCGGCCGTCGTGCCGAGAACGTCGGCGCCGACGAGTTGCTGCTTCTCGAGCACCCCGCCGTCTTCACCGCGGGTCGGCGTACGGCTCCCGAGGATCGGCCGCGCGACGGCACCCCCGTCATCGACGTCGACCGTGGCGGCAAGATCACCTGGCACGGTCCCGGGCAGCTGGTCGGCTATCCCATCGTGCGGCTCGCGGAGCCCGTCGACGTCGTTCGGTACGTCCGGCTGATCGAGGAGGCACTCATCGCCGTGTGCACCGATCTGGGCCTCGAGGTCGGGCGTATCGACGGCCGTTCCGGCGTCTGGCTCGCGGCCGGCGAGGTGCGCGGAGCCCGAAATTCTGGTCCGGGATGGCAGCCCGAACGCAAGGTGGCTGCCATCGGGGTCCGCGTGCAGCGGGGTGTGGCTCTGCACGGCTTCGCCCTGAACTGCAATGCGTCCCTGGAGGGCTTCGGCACCATCGTTCCGTGCGGTATCGCGGACGCCGGCGTCACCACACTGTCGGACGAACTCGGCCGCGACGTGACCGTCGACGAGGTCACTCCGGCGGTCACGCAGCGCATCCTGGACGCACTCGACGGTGCCCTGCCGTTGGCGGTGCACGATCTGGACAGAACGCCCGTCGCACCCACGCCACGCTTCACCACGGTGAACTTCGGCGGATGACCCCCCGCGAGTAGCATCGATGCGGTGACCGTCGCACCCGAGAACTCTCCTGCACAAGCTCCGAACGGACGCAAGCTTCTCCGCCTCGAGATCCGAAACGCGGAGACCCCGATCGAACGCAAACCGTCGTGGATCAAGACCCGCGCGAAGATGGGCCCCGAGTACTCCGAACTCAAGGGACTCGTCAAGCGCGAGGGACTGCACACGGTGTGCGAAGAGGCCGGGTGTCCCAACATCTACGAATGCTGGGAAGACCGCGAAGCCACGTTCCTCATCGGCGGTGAGCAGTGCACCCGTCGCTGCGACTTCTGCCAGATCGACACCGGCAAACCTGCCGACCTCGATCGGGACGAGCCGCGCCGCGTGGCCGAGTCGGTGCAGGCGATGGGTCTGCGCTACTCCACCATCACGGGTGTCGCCCGCGACGATCTCGAGGACGGCGGCGCCTGGCTGTACGCCGAGACCGTCCGTGAGATCAAGCGCCTCAACCCCAACACCGGTGTCGAGCTGCTGATCCCCGACTTCAACGCCGACCCCGACCAACTGGCCGAGGTCTTCTCCTCGCGCCCCGAGGTGCTCGCGCACAACGTGGAGACGGTGCCGCGCATCTTCAAGCGCATCCGTCCCGCGTTCCGCTACCAGCGCAGCCTCGACGTCATCACCGCGGCGCGCGACGCCGGCCTGGTGACCAAGTCGAACCTGATCCTGGGCATGGGCGAGACCTACGAGGAAGTCACGCAGGCGATGCAGGACCTGCACGACGCCGGCTGCGACATCCTCACCATCACCCAGTACCTGCGCCCGTCGCCGCGGCACCATCCGGTCGACCGGTGGGCCAAGCCGGAGGAATTCGTCGAGCACTCCAAGGCCGCCGAGGCCATGGGCTACGCCGGCGTCCTCGCCGGTCCCCTGGTCCGCTCCTCGTACCGCGCGGGTCGCCTCTACGCGCAGGCCATGGCTCACCACGGCCGTGCGATCTCCGAGAACATGTCCCACCTCGAGCACGGTGGCGAGGCGTCCCAGGAAGCCAGCTCGCTGATGGCGCGCCTGGCAGCCCGCTGACCCCACACCCCCAGCGACACCACGCGGCCCGCCGTCCTACCGGATGGCGGGCCGCGCTGCGTCTGCGCCTATCCTGGGAGCCATGGCGAACGGCGGTACAGCAGGCAAGGGCAAGGCCTCGAAAGAGGCGAAGGCCGCGGCGAAGGCAGCACGCAAGCAGGCCTCGAAGGAACGGCGCTCCCAGTTGTGGCAGGCCTTCCAGATGCAGCGCAAGGAGGACAAGCTCCTCCTGCCGCTGATGATCGGATCGGTCGTCGGTATGGCGGTGCTGTTCTTCCTGATCGGGCTGATCTTCGGGATCGAGTGGCTCCTGCTGCCGTTCGGGCTCCTCATCGGTGTGCTCATCGCGTTCGTGATCTTCGGTCGCCGCGTGCAGAAGTCGGTGTACGGCAAGGCCGAGGGCCAGGCCGGCGCCGCCGCGTGGGCACTGGACAACCTGCAGGGCGGGTGGCGTGTCAAGACCGCCATCGCCGGCACCACGCAGCTGGACGCCGTGCACCGCGTCATCGGTCGTCCCGGCGTCATCCTGGTGGCCGAGGGCGCACCGCAGCGCGTGAAGGCACTGCTGGCGCAGGAGAAGAAGAAGACCGCACGCCTCGTCGGCGACACCCCGATCTACGACGTCGTCGTCGGCAACGACGAGGGCCAGGTGCCGCTCTCGCAGCTGCAGAAGTACCTGACCAAGCTGCCGAAGAACATCGACAGCAAGCGCATGGAGACCATCGAGTCACGGCTCTCGGCGCTGGGCGCCCGCGGTGGCCCGGCACTCCCCAAGGGACCGATGCCGGGCGGCGCGAAGATGAAGGGTGTGCAGCGCACCATCAAGCGTCGCTAGTGGCCTCCGGCCCCACTACCGGGACATGAGGAGTGCGGTGCCCGTCGCGCGGTCGTGCATGCCGCGGCTGTCGATGTCGGTGATGACGGCGGGCACCACGAAGGCGATGAAGACCTGACGCACCAGCGCGCGCACGACTCCCACGCGGCCCGGAGCGTCGATGCGCGCCACCTGCATGCCCATGCAGAACTGACCGGGCGTGAAGGAGAACAAGCTCACCGACACGAATCCGAGCAGGAACCACACTCCCAGGGTCAGGGTCGACAGGTTGCCACCGGCGACGCTGCCGCCGAGGAACAGCGCGGACACACCCATCGACATCAGCCAGTCGATGGCCAACGCCGCGACACGCCTCGGTGTCGGCGCCAGCGAACCCGGCCCCACCTTGGGAAGTCCCAGGTACTCGCCCTGGTAGGCCTGCTGCTCGTGGTCACCGTCGGGCAGCGCGGCGGCGGGGCCCGAGAGCCACGATCCGGTCATCCGTGCCATGAGTGTTCTCCATACTGGTGTGAGTGCGGGGCCATTGCTCCAGGATAGGTGTCGCCCCGGCGGGAGGGTCTTCCCACCGGCCACCAGCTGCGACGACGGGACGCGTAACACCGACGAAACACGGACTTGACGGTGAGGCAACACCACTTCCCTACCGTCGGCGTGGCGCAGCTGCCGCACTCACACAGACGTCGCGGACCAGCACTCGACAAGAAGGAGTTCCAGCGTGGATTTCACCACGGCCGAAGAGGTCATCAAGTACATAGCGGACGAGAGCGTCGAGTACGTCGACATCCGTTTCACCGATCTCCCGGGTATCCAGCAGCACTTCTCGATCGCGGCGAAGGCGTTCACCAAGGACACCCTCGAAGACGGTCTCGCGTTCGATGGCTCATCCGTGCGTGGCTTCCAGTCGATCCACGAGTCGGACATGATGCTGCTGCCCGACTACGGCACCGCTCAGATCGACCCGTTCCGTCACGCCAAGACGCTGAACATGGACTTCTTCGTCCACGATCCGTACACCCGCGAGTCCTACAGCCGCGACCCCCGCAACGTCGCGCGCAAGGCCGAGGAGTACCTCGCCAGCACCGGCATCGCCGACACCGCGTTCTTCGGTCCCGAGGCCGAGTTCTACATCTTCGACTCGGTGCGCTACGACTCCCAGATGAACGGTGCGTTCTACGAGCTCGACTCGAGCTCCGGCGCCTGGAACACCGGCGCCGAGACCGAGGCCGACGGGTCCCCCAACCTCGGCTACAAGGTCCGCCCGAAGGGCGGCTACTTCCCCGTCGCGCCGTACGACCACTACGTCGACATCCGCGACGCCATCTCCACCAACCTGCAGAACGCGGGCTTCGAGCTCGAGCGCGGCCACCACGAGGTCGGCACCGGCGGTCAGCAGGAGATCAACTACAAGTTCAACACCATGCTGCGTGCAGCCGACGACCTGCAGCTGTTCAAGTACATCGTCAAGAACACCTGCTGGCAGCACGGCAAGTCCGCGACCTTCATGCCGAAGCCGCTCTTCGGTGACAACGGCTCGGGCATGCACGTCCACCAGTCGCTCTGGAAGGACGGCAAGCCGCTCTTCTACGACGAGAAGGGCTACGCGGGTCTGTCGGATCTCGCTCGTCACTACATCGGCGGCATCCTGCACCACGCGCCGTCGCTGCTGGCGTTCACGAACCCGACGATCAACTCGTACCACCGCCTGGTGCCGGGCTACGAGGCCCCCATCAACCTGGTGTACTCGGGCCGTAACCGCTCGGCCGCCGTCCGTATCCCCACCACGGGCAACAACCCGAAGGCCAAGCGTCTCGAGTTCCGCGCGCCCGACGCGTCCGGTAACCCGTACCTGTCGTTCGCCGCGCAGATGATGGCCGGCCTGGACGGCATCAAGAACAAGATCGAGCCGCTCGCTCCCGTCGACAAGGACCTCTACGAGCTCCCGCCCGAGGAAGCGAAGAACATCCCGCAGGCACCCACCTCGCTGCCTGCCGTGATCGACCGCCTCGAGGCCGACCACGAGTACCTCACCGCCGGTGGCGTCTTCACCACCGACCTGATCGAGACCTGGATCTCGCTCAAGCGTGAGAACGAGATCGCGCCGGTGAACCTCCGTCCGCATCCGTACGAGTTCCAGCTGTACTACGACTGCTGAGTCACGCTCCACCACGTCGAGCCCGCTCCGGACCCTGTCCGGCGCGGGCTCGCGTCGTTTCCGGGACGATTCGGGAACGATGCGGACACGACTCGACCGAAAGCTGGATTGAACTCTGAACTTTCGGGGTAGACACGGGTGTCCGCTGTGTTCCGGGTGACGATCCACCCGGCCGCCGGACGTCGTGGCACCACCACAGTCGCGTCTCTCCTGTTGCCGAGCGAAGGATCTGCACCTGATGGATGCTCTGTGGGACTTCATCGTCGGCCGCCGAAGGCAGCTCGCGATCGATTCCTATCTTCACGTCTCCGCCGTCGTCCAGTGTGTCGTCATCGCGACCATCCTGGGTGTCGCCATCGGAGTTCTCGTCTACCGCAGTCCCGCCGGCTCCGCCGTCGCCACCGCTCTCGCGAGCACGGTGCTCACCATCCCGTCGTTCGCGCTGCTGGGACTGCTGATTCCCATTCTCGGTCTCGGCGTCAAGCCGACCGTCACCGCGCTGGTGCTGTACTCGTTGCTGCCGATCATCCGGAACACTGTGGTCGGACTCGACGCGGTGAATCCGGCGGTCAGCGATGCGGCACGCGGTATCGGCATGAGCCGAGCCACCGTGTTGCGTCGCATCGAGATTCCTCTCGCGTGGCCGTCGATTCTCACGGGGATGCGCGTCAGCACCCAGATGGCGATGGGCATTCTCGCCATCGCCGCGTACGCCAAGGGCCCCGGCCTCGGCAATCTCCTGTTCTCCGGCCTCGCCCGCGTCGGCAGCCCCACCGCAGTTCCCCAGGCCCTCACCGGCACCGTCCTGATCGTCATCCTGGCGCTGATCCTCGACGGGATCTACGTCCTGATCGGCAAACTCACCACCTCGAGGGGTATCCGTGACTGACACGACTCGCACCACCACCGGAGCAGAGATCGTCCTCGAGGACGTGACGAAGTCCTACCCCAACCAGAAGGCCGCCGCGGTCGACCACGTGTCGCTCACCATCCCCGCGGGTGAGGTCGTCGTGTTGGTGGGACCGTCGGGCTGCGGCAAGACGACGACGATGCGGATGATCAACCGCCTCATCGAGCCCACGTCCGGCCGGATCACGATCGGCGGCAAGGACGCGCTGTCCATCGATCCGAACGAGCTGCGACGCACCATCGGCTACTCGATCCAGCAGGCCGGCCTGTTCCCGCACATGACGATCGCGCAGAACGTCGGCATGGTCCCCGGGCTCATCGGGTGGAACAAGAAGAAGATCTCCGACCGCACCGACGAGATGCTCGATCTGGTCGGACTCGATCCGGGCCAGTACCGCGAGCGCTACCCGCGCCAGCTCTCCGGTGGGCAGCAGCAGCGCGTGGGTGTGGCCCGCGCTCTGGCGGCCGACCCCCCGGTGCTGTTGATGGACGAGCCGTTCGGTGCCGTCGACCCCATCACCCGCGGCCTCCTGCAGGACGAGCTGATGCGCCTGCAGGCCGAGCTGGGCAAGACCATCGTCTTCGTGACACACGACTTCGACGAGGCCGTCAAGCTGGGCGACCGGATCGCCGTCCTGGGCAACCAGTCCCGCATCCTGCAGTACGACACCCCCGAGGCCGTGCTGGCCAATCCCGCCGACGAGACGGTGGCCGGCTTCGTCGGCGCCGGTGCGGCTCTCAAGCAGCTCACCCTCATGCGTGTGCGTGACATCGAGCTCAGCGATGTTCCTGCCTTCGGTGAGGACGAGCCGGTCGAGACGATGAACCGGGCGCTCGGCACCGATCCGGAGGCGTGGGGTCTCATCCTCGACTCCCGCAAGCGGCCCATCCGGTGGACCGACCGTCGTCACCTCGCCGGCGTGGGCAGCCTCCGCGACGTCGGTGTGCCGATCGGTGAGCTCGTGTCGATCCAGTCCACGCTGCAGGACGCGCTCGAGGCCCTGCTCGCCGAGGGCAACGCGACGGCGACCGTGACGGGCAAGCGCGGCGAGTACGTCGGCACCGTCACCATCGAGGCACTGATCGACACCATCAAGACCATCCGTTCGCAGCACGCGCACGACCACGACGACGTGGTCGACGCGGGCGCGGCGTCCGTCTCGGGCGCGTCGTCGTGACGGCGTCGGTCGAGGCGTCCGTCGTCGACGATCCCGCCGACGCAGAGGGCGATGCGAAGTCCGCGGCCAGGGCAGCGCGGCGAGCCGAACGGATCCGTCTGGTCGTCCAGCCCGCACTGGTTCTCGTCCTCGTGGTGGTCACGCTGGTCTACGCCCTCACGCGTGATCTCACGGCGACGCAGGCGGCGACGATCAACGTCGCCACGATCTCCCAGCGCGTTCTCGAGCACGTCCTGATCACGTTCGTCGTGACGGCACTCGTCGTGCTGATCGCGGTGCCCCTCGGAATCATCCTCACTCGCAACGGCTATCGACGGCTCGCTCCCGTCTTCATCGGTATCGCGAACATCGGCCAGGCTGCACCTGCCGTCGGCCTGCTGGTGCTGTTGTTCCTGGCGACCGGCAGCACCGGGTTCTGGGTCGGTGTTCTGCCCATCGCGTTCTACTCGCTGCTCCCGGTGCTGCGGAACACCATGCTGGGGTTCCAGCAGGTGGACGCCAGTTATATCGATGCCGCACGCGGACAGGGCATGTCGGGCTCCGGCATCCTGTGGCGCATCGAGTTCCCACTCGCGGTGCCGTACATCCTCGCCGGCCTGCGCACCTCTCTCGTGCTGGCGGTCGGTACCGCCACGCTGAGCTTCCTCGTCGGCGCCGGCGGCCTCGGCGTGCTCATCGACACCGGGTACAAGCTCAATCAGCCGCTCATCCTCGTCGTGGGCGCCGTGCTCGCGGTGGCGTTGGCGTTGCTCGTCGACTGGTTGGGCGCTCTCGCCGAGGCCTTCCTCGGACCGAAAGGACTGCGCTGATGCGCCGTACCCTGATCACACTGTGCGCGGTCTCCACCCTCGCCCTCACCAGCTGCGGGCTGCAGTCCGGCAGCGCGGTGCCCCTGGCCGTCGAACCCGGAAGCATCACGGCGCAGCCGGGTCTCGAAGGCGCCGAGCTCACCGTTGGTTCCAAGGACTTCACCGAGCAGATCATCCTCGGCTACATCCTGGAGTTCGCGCTCGAGGCGGCGGGGGCGAACGTCCGCGACCTGACCAACATCTCGGGATCCAACAGCACGCGGCAGGCCATGATCAGCGGCCAGGTCGACGTCACCTACGAGTACACCGGCACCGGCTGGATCAACTACCTCGGCAACGAGACTCCCATTCCCGACGCGACAGAGCAGTACGACGCGGTGCGCGACGCGGACAAGGCGAACGGCATCGTCTGGGTCAACCCGGCTCCGATGGACAACACGTACGCACTCGCGATGAACCAGCAGACGGCGCAGGAGACCGGCGTGAAGACGCTGTCCGACTACGCCGCCCTGGTGCAGCGTGATCCCGCCGCCGCGGCGGTGTGCGTGGAGACCGAGTTCAACTCCCGCCAGGACGGTTTCCCCGGCATGGCGGCGGCGTACGGCTTCGACGCGAACGCGGTGAACCGCCAGATCCTGCAGACGGGCATCATCTACCAGGCGACGGCGGACGGCTCGCAGTGCAAGTTCGGCGAGGTGTTCACCACCGACGGCCGCATCAAGGGCCTCGACCTGGTGGTCGTCGAGGACGACAAGCTGTTCTTCCCGCGCTACAACGCGACGGTGAACCTGCGTCAGGAGATCGCCGACCGCTACCCGGAGATCGCGGAGATCACCGCGCCGGTGTCCGCGGCGCTCACCATCGACGCCATCACCGAGCTGAACAAGCAGGTCGACGTCGACGGCCGGGAACCCGCCGAGGTGGCGCGTGACTGGATGGTGCAGCAGGGTTTCGTCACCGCCGGGGCCGACTGACACCGAGGTACACATACTGCACAGAAGACGACCCCGCCCGGCACAGTCGGCCGAGCGGGGTCGTTCTCTGTGCAGAACCGGTACGGGTCAGGAACCGAACGCGCGTTCCACCACGGCCTTGGCCCGACGGGTGACGCGCAGGTAGTTGTCGAGGAACTCCCCCGCGTCGCCACTGGGCCAGCCGGCCACCTGCGCGACGGCCGACAGCACCTTGCCGGGAGCCGGCAACTGATCGGTCGGCTTGCCGCGCACCAGGACCAGCGCGTTACGGGCCTTCGTGGCCGTGAGCCACGCCTGGCGCAGGAGGTCGACGTCGCCAGGGCTCATGAGCTCCGCGGCGCCGATCGCGTCGAGGCACTCCAGGGTCGACGTGTTGTGCAGCGCCGGAATACGGTGGGCGTGACGCAGTTGCAGCAACTGCACGGTCCACTCGACGTCGGCCAGTCCCCCGCGCCCCAGCTTGGTGTGCGTCTTCGGGTCGGCTCCCTTGGGCAGTCGCTCCGCGTCGACCCGGGCCTTGATGCGCCGGATCTCGCGGACGGCGTCCTCGGAGACTCCGCCCTCGGGGTACCGGATGCGGTCGGCCATGAGCAGGAACCGGATTCCCAGGTCCTGATCGCCGGCGACCTGGTGGGCGCGGAGCAGGGCCTGCACCTCCCACGGCTGCGCCCACTGCGAGTAGTACGCGTCGTACGCCGAGAGTGTGCGCACGACAGGCCCGTTGCGCCCCTCGGGACGCAGTCCGGTGTCCACCTCCAGCGGCGGGTCCTGGCTCGGCGAACCCAGGAGCTTGCGGACACGATCGGCGATGGCGTTGGCCCACTTGACGGCGTCGCTGTCGTCGGCGCCCTCGGCCGGCTCGCACACGAACAACACGTCGGCGTCGGACCCGTAGCCCAGTTCACCACCACCGAGTCGACCCATGCCGATGATGGCGATCGACGCGGGAGCGGTGCCGCCGCGCTCGGCGACGGACGCACGGACCGCCGCGTCCAGGGCGGCGTTGATGACCGCTGCCCACACCGAGGACAGCGCCCGGCACACCTCGGGGACCTCGAGCAGTCCGAGGATGTCCGCCGAAGCGACCCGCGCCAGTTCGTAGCGACGCAGGGACCGCGCCGCCGCGACCGCGCGTACCGGATCGTCGTAGCGCGCAGGGGACTTCAGGATGGCGCCGTACGTCTCGGTGGGATCGACGTCGAGCAGTTTGGGGCCGGTCGATCCGTCGGCGAAGAGCCGGATGACCTCCGGCGCGTTGACCAACACACCGCGCAGGTACTCCGACGACCCGAGCACCTGCATCAGGCGCTGCGCCACCGGGCCCTCGTCGCGGACCAGCCGCAGGAACCAGGACTGCTCGGCGACCTCCTCGGACAGCCGTCGGTAGGCCAGCAGGCCCGCATCGGGATCCGGTGTGTCGCCCAGCCATTCGAGCAGCGTCGGCAGCAGCAGGGACTGGATGCGACCCTTGCGCGCACCCATGCCGACGAGTGCGCTCAGGTGTCCGAGCGCGTTCTGTGGAGCCGAGTAGCCGAGCGCCGAGAGCTGCCGGATCGCGGAATCCGAACTGAGGCGCAGCGAGTCGCTGTCCAGCCGGGCCACCGATTCGAGCAGAGGGCGATAGAACAGCCGAGCGTGCAACCGCCGGATCCGCTGCGCGTTGCGACGGATCTCCTGGCGCAGAACGCCGGTCGCGTCGTGGTTGCCGTCGGGACGCATGTGGGCGGCGCGGGCGAGCCAGCGCATCGCCTCGTCGTCGTCGTCCGGCGGCAGGAGGTGCGTGCGCTGCAGCTTCTGCAGCTGCAGCCGGTGCTCGATGAGGCGGAGGAACTCGTAGGACGCGGTGAGGTTTGCCGCGTCGTCACGCCCGATGTAGCCGCCGGTGGCGAGAGCGGACAGCGCGGCGACGGTACCGCGTTCGTGGAGGGAGTCGTCGGCTCGTCCGTGCACGAGTTGCAGCAGCTGGACGGCGAACTCGACGTCACGCAGGCTGCCGCGCCCCAGCTTGATCTCGCGCTCGCGCAGCTCGGCCGGCACCATCTCCTCGACGCGGCGGCGCATCGCCTGCACCTCGGGGACGAAGTCCTCGCGCTCACTGGCCACCCACACCATCGGCGTCACCGCGTCGACGTAGGCCTGGCCCAGCTCGGCGTCACCGGTCATGGCGCGCGCCTTGAGCAACGCCTGGAACTCCCAGGTCTTCGCCCACCGCTGGTAGTACGCCAGGTGCGAGTCGAGAGTGCGGACCAGTTCGCCCTGCTTGCCCTCGGGACGCAGTGCGGCGTCGACCTCGAAGAAGGCGGACGAGCCGATGCGCATCATCTCGCCGGCCATGCGGGTGGCGAGGGAGTTGGAGGGTTCGGCGACGAAGACGACATCGACGTCGCTCACGTAGTTCAGTTCCTGCGCACCGCACTTGCCCATCGCGATGACCGCGAGTCGGACCGAGCAGGGCCCGTCGGGGAACGTGACGGTGACGGCCACCGACAGTGCCGCGGTGAGCGCCGCGTCCGCGAGATCGGACAGCTGACGACCGACCACCTCGTAGGGCACGACGGGCTCGTTCTCCACGGTCGCCGCGAGATCGGCGGCGGCCAGGATCATGAGGTGGTCGCGGTACGCCGTACGCAGCGCGATGATGGCCTTGGGTCCGGTCAGCTCGGCCCGGAACACCTGACCGAGGGCGTCGTCGCCCGTCTCCGCGACGGCACCGACGCTCGCGAGCATCGAGTCGCGCAGCTCGTCGGCCGTGGGCAACGACTCCGTGCAGGTGGTGAGCAGGCGCCACTTCTCCGGCTCGGACACCAGGTGGTCACCGAGAGCGCTGGACGATCCGGCGAGAGCGAACATGCGGCCGCGCAGACTCTTGTCGGTGCGCAGGCGGGCGTCGAGGTCGGACCAGTTGTCACCGAGATCCTCGGCGAGGCGCGCGAGGGTGCGCAGCGCGAGATCGGCGTCGGGCGAGCGCGACAGCGACCACAGCAGCTCGGTGCTGTCCTCGTCGGTCCAGCCCAGCAGCGACAGGTTCGCCGGGGCCGACGCCTCGACGAGACCGAGCCGTCCGGGGCTGGGCACGGTGGAACGGGAACTGGGCGGAATCACGGGCGAGCCTCCACCACGGTGTACGAGTCGACCGCCGGGTCGGCGTCAGCGAACGTCGGGTGGACGAACCGCGGGTCGACGAATCTCGGGACGGTGGTGCATTCCGACATGTTCATGGCGTGTCGACGTTACTCGACAGCCCCGTCCAGTCGACAATCGCGCAGTCGCTACAGACCCAGGTAGGTCTTGAGCTCGAATGGCGTCACGTGCGAACGGTACGACTCCCACTCACGACGCTTGTTGCGCAGGAAGTAGTCGAAGACGTGCTCGCCGAGCGCCTCGGCCACCAGCTCGGAGCCCTCCATGGCGGCGAGCGCCTCGTTGAGGCTGCTGGGCAGCTCCCGGTAGCCCATGGCGCGGCGTTCGGCGGAGGTCAACGACCACACGTCCTCCTCGGCCTCGGGCGGCAGCGTGTACCCCTTCTCCACACCGCGCAGTCCGGCCGCGAGCAGCACGGCGAAGGTGAGGTACGGGTTGCACGCCGAGTCGGGGCTGCGGATCTCGACGCGGCGAGACGACGCCTTGTTCGGCGTGTACATCGGAACGCGTACCAGCGCAGAGCGATTCGACGGACCCCAGGACGCCGCAGTGGGGGCCTCGCCGCCGTGGATCAGACGCTTGTAGGAGTTGACCCACTGGTTGGTGACCGCGCTGATCTCGTTGGCGTGCTCGAGGATGCCCGCGATGAAGGCCTTGCCGGTCTCGGACAACTGCATGGGGTCGTCCGGGTTGTGGAAGGCGTTGGTCTCGCCCTCGAACAGACTCATGTGCGTGTGCATGGCCGAGCCGGCCTGATCGCTGAACGGCTTGGGCATGAACGTCGCACGCACGCCCTCGTCGATCGCGACCTCCTTGACGAGGTAGCGGAAGGTCATCACGTTGTCGGCCATGGACAGGGCGTCGGCGTAGCGCAGGTCGATCTCCTGCTGACCGGGCGCGGCCTCGTGGTGGCTGAACTCCACCGAGATGCCCATGGACTCGAGGGCGTCGATGGCGTGACGCCGGAAGTTCGGCGCCTCGTCGTGGACGGCCTGGTCGAAGTAGCCGCCGTTGTCCGCGGGGACGGGGGGCCGACCGTCGTCGGGCAGTTCCTTGCACAGGAAGAACTCGATCTCGGGATGCACGTAGCAGCTGAATCCGAGGTCTGCGGCCTTGGAGAGCTGGCGACGCAGCACGTGCCGGGAATCGGCCCAGGACGGCGACCCGTCGGGCATCGCGATGTCGCAGAACATGCGGGCGGAGTGCTGCTCGCCCTTGCTGGTGGTCCAGGGCAGGATCTGGAACGTCGTGGGGTCGGGCTTGGCCACGGTGTCGGCCTCGGAGACTCGCGAGAAGCCCTCGATCGCCGAGCCGTCGAAGCCGATGCCCTCCTCGAACGCGCCCTCGAGTTCGGCCGGAGCGATGGCCACGGACTTGAGGTAGCCGAGCACGTCCGTGAACCACAGACGGACGAACCGGATGTCGCGCTCCTCCAGAGTGCGAAGCACGAATTCCTTTTGGCGATCCATGACCGTCAGGCTAGGCACGTTGCATTAAATCCGTGTTACATCGTGAAACCGGTCGCACTTTCTGGACCTCACAGCGCGGTGGCGACGACTGTGAGGTCACGGCTCAGCAGCGCAGACCTGCTGGTGGAGGCGTCAGGTCGACAAGGTAGGCGGACACGGCGTCGTCGATGCAGGCGATCCCGGCGAACGAGGCGGTGTGCTGATTCCCCTCGTAGGTGATCAGCGACGAGCCCAGCTGCGCGGCCAGAGCGACCCCGGCCTCGTACGGGGTTGCGGGATCGTCGGTGGTCGAGACCACCACGGTCGGTGCGAGTCCCGGTATCGAGACCGGCCCCGGGTCGGCCGCCGAGGGGACCGGCCAGAAGGCGCACGGCTCGAGCGGCGCGGTGCCGTTGCCCCGGCCGTCGTCCAGGAACGGCGCGGCGGCGCGGAACCGGGCGTCGAGCGCGCCCTCCTCCGCCCGGTCGGTCACCCGCGGATCGTCGACGCACCGCACGGCGGTGAACGCGTCGTTGGTGTTGCTGTACGTGCCGTCGCTCAGGCGCCCGTTGTAGAGATCGGCGAGCGAGAGCAGGATGTCGCCCTGACCGTTCTCCAGCTGAGTCAGTCCGCGCCGCAACGGTCCCCACAGTTCGGTGCTGTAGAGCGCCTGCTGCACTCCGGTCACGGCGTCGTCGTAGCTCAGCGAGCGGGCACCCTCCGGCCCGGTGAGCTCGGTGCTCGCGGGCCGGTCCACCAACGGATCGACCAGGGCCCGGAAGGAACGCACGGCTCCCGCCGGGTCGGTACCGAGTGGACAGTCGGACCGTCCCGCGCAGTCGGCCGCGAAGGCGTCGAACACCGACTGGAAGCCTGCGCCCTGGGCGACCACCTCGTCGGCCGCGTTCGCAGCGGGGTCGAGAGCGCCGTCGAGCACCATCGCGCGCACGTTCTCGGGGAAGAGTTCGGCGTAGGTGTAGCCCAGCCGCGTCCCGTACGAAAATCCGAGATACGTCAGCTGATCGTCGCCGAGCACCGACCGGACGACGTCCATGTCCCGCGCGACGTCGGCCGACGTGAGGTGTTCGAGCAACACCGGATCGTTGCGCTCGGCGCACCGCGCGGCGTAGTCCTGATTCTCCTTCTCGGTCTCGGCGATTCCGGCGGGCGAGGTGTCCACGTCGTTGTCCGCACGCTCGGCGTCGAACTCCCGCGGAGTGTCGCAGCGCACCGCCGGCACCGACGCACCGATGCCCCGAGGGTCGAATCCGATGACGTCGAACGACGATTCGACGGCGGTACCCCGCGCCACCGTCGCAGTCGAGAGGCCCGACGCGCCGGGTCCGCCGGGGTTGACGAGCATCGAGCCCACCTTCTCCCCCGTCGCCGCCGACCGGGACAACGCCAGTGAGGCGGTGGGCCCGGCCGGATCGTCGTAGTCGATCGGCACGGTCACCCGGCCGCACTGCAGGCTCGGGTCCAACTCGGACCCGTCGGTCACGAATCCCTCGCACGATCCCCACGTGACACGCTGCGCCCGAAAGGCGTCCAGCGTCGACGGCTGATCGGCACGCGTCTCCGTCGTCGTGACGGGCACGGACCCACCCTCGTCGTCGGTGGGAGTGCCGCCGACATCGGAGCCGCACGCCGCGGCCAACACCGCGAGAACCGAGAGGAAGACGGCGAGACGGACGGACGCGCGACGGGAGGACACCTCTCGATGGTGGCACGGCGTGGTGTGTGACCAAGCGCACTCGTGCCGCGGAACCCGGCGGTGGCAGACTGAACGCGTCATCACCTCTACCCGGGGACCCGCCGAGCGGGCCTCGAGGACGAAAGGGACGCTCGATGTCTGCTGCTGAGACCCCGCTGTACGGATCCGCACCCACGGGCCGCAAGACCCGCACCCACCACCTGCAGGCGATGAAGGCCTCCGGCGACCGCTGGAGCATGCTCACCGCCTACGACTACTCGAGCGCGCGCATCTTCGAGGAGGCCGGCATCCCTGTCCTGCTCGTGGGCGACTCGGCCGCCAACGTCGTCTACGGCTACGACACCACGGTGCACATCGACATCGCGGAGCTCATCCCCCTGGTCCGCGGCGTGGTCCGTGGTGCCCCCAACGCACTCGTGGTCGCCGACCTGCCGTTCGGCACCTACGAGATCTCTCCGCAGCAGGCCGTCGAGACCGCAGTCCGCTTCATGCGCGAGGGCCAGGCCAACGCGGTCAAGCTCGAGGGCGGCGAGCGTGTCGCCCCGCAGATCGCCGCCATCACCGCCGCCGGTATCCCCGTGATGGCGCACATCGGCTTCACCCCGCAGAGCGTCAACGGACTCGGTGGTTTTCGCGTGCAGGGCCGCGGCGACGCGTCCGAGCAGCTCGTGGCCGACGCCATCGCCGTCCAGGAGGCCGGCGCCTTCGCCGTCGTCATGGAGATGGTGCCCGCCGATCTCGCCGGCCAGGTGACGCGCAAGCTGACGATCCCCACCGTCGGCATCGGTGCCGGTCCGGAGTGCGACGCCCAGGTTCTCGTCTGGCAGGACATGGCCGGTTTCACCAGCGGTCGCACCGCCAAGTTCGTCAAGCGTTTCGGCGACGTCGGCGACCAGCTGCGCGCCGCGGCGTCGACCTACGCCGCCGAGGTGCGGTCGGGGGCCTTCCCCGCGCAGGAGCACAGCTTCTAGGACTGCGACCCCTGGCGAGCGACGCGGGCGAGCCGGTCGGGGAAGCACCCGGGTGGCACACTCGGGGCCATGATGATGCGACATGGACTCGCCGCGGCGGGTGTTCTGGCAGCAGCGACCGTGACCCTGACGTCGTGCGCAGGCGGGACGGACACCACCACTGCGTCGACGACGGCCGCTCCCACGACGACCACGTCGGCGGCTGCGGCCACCCCGACGGTGTCCGAGGATCAGGCTCAGTCGCTGTGCACCGACCTCGAGGCACAGCTGTCGAACTGGCGCGTGCAGGGCCCGACCGTGGGCCGCGGCGGCCTGAACATCCTGGTGCAGACGTGGGCGGCACGCTATGGACTGAACGCCGCAGTGATCCAGAACCGCGGGATCGTCGACACGGCCGCGACCGACGCGTGCTCCGACGTCCGGAGCCAGGTCGTCGACATCCTCGAGATTCCCGATCTCGCGTCGGGCCTCGTGGGGCTGTGACGATGACGGCGCGCCGGTCCCTCTACCCCGAACTCGACCCGCACGACTCGGGGATGCTCGATGTCGGCGACGGTCAGCACCTCCACTTCGAGGTCAGCGGCAACCCCGACGGCACTCCGGTGGTGTTCGTGCACGGCGGACCGGGCGGCGGCACGGGTCCCGATCAGCGTCGCTACTTCGATCCCGAGGCCTACCGGATCGTGCTGTTCGACCAGCGCGGGTGCGGTCGGTCCACGCCGCACGTCGCCGACGGCGCCGATCTCTCCGTCAACACCACCGGACACTCCATCGCCGACATGGAGGTCCTGCGTGAGCATCTCGGCATCGACACGTGGTCGGTGTTCGGCGGGTCGTGGGGATCGACGTTGTCGCTCGCGTACGCCCAGGCGCACCCGCACCGCGTCACGTCACTGGTGCTGCGCGGCATCTTCCTGCTGCGTGAGTCGGAGATCGACTGGTACTACCGCGGCGGCGCGGGACACCTCTTCCCAGAACTGTGGGAGAAGTTTCTCGCCCCGATCCCGGCGGCGGAGCGCGACGGCGACCCCGTGGAGATCTACCACCGACTCCTTCATTCGTCCGACCCGGAGACCGCGCTGAACGCGGCGGTCGCCTGGTCCACGTGGGAGGGCGCCACCAGCACCCTGCTCCCGAAACCGGAACGCGTGGAGCAGAACTCCGAGGCGCGGTTCGCACTCGCGTTCTCGCGCATCGAGAATCACTACTTCGTGCACCAGGGGTTCCTGGAACAGAATCAGTTGCTGGCGAACATGGACTCCATCGCCCACATCCCCGGTGTCATCGTGCAGGGCCGTTACGACGTGGTGTGCCCGGCCACGAGCGCCTGGGATCTGCATCGATCCTGGCCGTCGTCGACACTCCACATCGTCGACGACGCCGGGCACTCCGCCGCGGAACCGGGAATCATCCATCACCTCGTCGAGGCGACGGACTCCTTCCGCCGCTGACGAACCGGCCGTTCACCTGCAGGTGGTAAAGATGTCACCATGAGTTCAGGTGGTGCGGATGCGCACACGGAGATCGAGGCCAAGTTCGACGTCGGCATGGACACGCCGGTTCCCGAGCTCACGGGGGCGAAGTCGATCGTGTCCGCGTCCGCGCCGGAGCTGACACACCCGGTCTCCACGTACTTCGACACCCCGGATCTCGATCTGGCGCGTCGACGCATCACGGTGCGTCGACGGACCGGAAGCTCCGACGCGGGATGGCACATCAAGATGCCCGTCTCGTCCGACGAGCGTCTCGAGCTGCGGAGCCCGCTGTCCGCGGGCGGCAACACCGCTCGCGTGCCGGCCGAGGTCGCCGATCGTGTGACGGCGCACGTGCGAGGCAAACCGCTCGTGCCCGTCGCGAGCATCGAGACCCGCCGCATCGTCACCGTCGTGGCCACGAAGAGGCACGAGACCGCCGCGGAGCTGTGCGACGACACCGTCACCGCTCGGAACTTGTTGGACGACACCACCGTTCGGTGGCGCGAATGGGAGGTGGAGCTGCTCGACGGTGACCGCCGAACCTTGGAGAAGGTGAGCACGTACCTGCTCTCCCACGGCGCCGACCCCGGCTCCTCACCGTCCAAGCTCGCTCGGGCACTCGGATCCCGCCTGGCGAATCTGCGCACCGGTGATGCCACCCCCGACGGCACCGCCGGGTCCGCGCTGCTCGCCGCCCTGGCCACCGACGTGTCCGCTCTCCTCGCGGCGGATCCGCGCGTGCGGGAGAACGCCGACGACGCGGTGCACGCCATGCGCGTCGCCACGCGGCGGCTGCGCAGCGTGCTGCGGTCCTACCGCGATCTGCTCGACCGACCGTCCGTCGACGCGGTCCGTGGCGAACTGTCCTGGCTCGCCGACATTCTCGGCACCGCTCGTGACGCCGAGGTGCTGGCGGCCCGTTACGACGCGGCGCTCGCGGCGCTGCCGTCAGACGCTGTGCGCGGTCCCGTGGTCGAGACCCTCGTCGGCACCCAGAGGCGGCTGTACACGCTCGCGCACGAGGAGATCGTGCGGGAGTTGAGCGGCGAGCGCTACTTCGCCCTGCTCGACGCGCTCGATGCACTACTGGCAGCACCCACCGTCGGTCCGTCGGACGGCCGCGCGGACAAGGTCTTCCGGAAGGTGCTTCGCGGCCAGTACCGCACGATCGCCCGAGCCGAGGCTCACGCGGCCGCGCTCACCGGCGACGAGCGTGCCGAGGCTCTGCACGACGTGCGCAAGAACGCCAAGAAGCTGCGCTACGCGGCCGAGGCAGCGGCGGGCGCACTCTCGGACGGAGCAGTACGCACGACGGCCGCCGACGTCGCGAAGGCAGCGAAGAAGGTGCAGTCCGTCCTCGGCGACGTCCAGGACAGTGCGGTGTCGCGCGCCACGATCCTGACCGAAGCCGCCTCCGCGGCCGAGCGAGGCGAGGACACCTTCACCTTCGGTGTCCTGTACGCGAACGAGGGACACGACAGCGCGGACGCGCTGGAGCCGCTCCCCCGCGCGTGGACGAAGCTGCGGCGCCGCGCAGCCTCGCTCGGCTGACAACCTGAGCGGCCTACCCGACGACCGGCCTCCGGCCTACCCGACCACCGACGACCGGCCTCCGGCCTACCCGACCGAGAACTCCACTCGCCGGGTCGCGACGTCCACCGGCCCCACCCGCACGGTGACGGTCGTGCCCTCGGCCGGGTCTCCCGAACACCGGCCGACGACGGTGTACTCGGGAACGAAGACCTCGGCGGGCCGCTTGTCGGTTCGTCCGCGCAGCACGACCGCCGAGACGGTGTCGCCGACGCGGTCCGCCAGCACCCTGGCCTCGACGAGGTCGATACACGCACGGTCCACCTTCGACGCCAGCGAATCGCTGCGCCGCATCGCGTCGGGCAGCTCTGCGAACTCGGCGAGCACCCAGTCGGGGACAGCGGTTCCGGCACAGTGAGCGAGACACACCTCGGTGGCGTACCTGTCGACGCGCCGACGTAGCGGCGCGGTGACGTGGGCGTACGGGCCACCGATCCCGGAATGGTCCGGCTCCTCGGGTGTCTCACCGTCGAAGGCGACGTACGCGGCACCGCGCAACAGCGTGGTCGCCTCGGTCATCACGGCGAGAGTCGTGGGAGCCGCCGGGTCCAGGCCGGCGAGAACCTGGCCGGGCGAGGCACCGGTCGGCCACTGCAGGCCCAGTGCCCGCACCACCGCCCGCAGTGCCTCGACGTCCGACGCGCCCGGCGGCGGGAGAGTGCGCAGGATGCCGACCTTCGCCTCGAGCATGATCGCGGCGGCGCACATTCCGGTGAGCAGGGACATCTCGGCGTTCCACGCGTCGGCCTCGGTGCGCGGCGCGATCTCGAGGCGCCATCCGCCGCGGTCGGAACCGTCGGCGACGACCTCCTGTTCGGGCAGCGCGAGCTCGATGGCTCCGCGCTCGACCGCGAGGGCCCGCCGCGCCCGACCGAGATCCTGCAGCGCCGTCAGCGACGGATGCACGGTCCCGGAGTCGACGGCCGACTGCACCTCGGCGTAGGTGAACCGTTGCCGTGAGCGCACCGTCGCGGGCTCGACGTGCCAGGACGTCGCCGTCCCCGCGGGGTCGGTGTCGATGGTCCACAGCGCGGCCGGCCGTACCCGGTCCGGCAGGAGGGACGACGCGTCCTCGGACATCTGCCGAGGGTGCAGCGGCACGCTGTCGTCCGGGAGGTAGAGCGTCTGTCCACGGCGGCGCACCTCCTCGTCCAGCACGCTTCCCGGCGCGACGACCGCACCGACGTCGGCGATGGCGTAGTACAGGCGGAAACCCGCGTCGGTGCGGTGGACGACGAGTGCCTGGTCCAGATCCATCGACCCGGGCGGGTCGATGGTCACGAACTCGAGGTCGGTCGCGTCGCGCCGCGTCGGACGAGAGTCCGCCACCGGGACCGCGTCGGGCGGGTACCCGGTCGGCAGGTCGAACTCGGCGCGCACGGCCGAGAAGTCGACTCCGTCGACCCGAGGCGCAACGGCCCGCCTCGATACCGACGCGGTCACGAGCGCGCCGATGCGGTCACGAAGACCAGGTGTCGTCGGCGTCGTCCGCGGCCTTGTTGCGCTCCGCGGCGATCTCGAGGGCGCGCTCGGCGGTGGCCTTGTCTGGGTAGGGGCCCATGCGGTCCATCGCACCGGCCTCCTTACCCTGCACGACAGCCTTGTCGCTGATGCGGAAGTACCACTGATCGTCGTCGTCACTCATGATCGACAGTGTGCCCCAGATCTGCCCCGACGGAACAGACTTCGCGTTCTGCGGCCCCGTGATTCACGGTCGGCGACGCGCCGACCGCACACACCGCGGGACCTGCGGCCGCGTTACACTTCTCGCATGTCCGGGTACACACGCCGGACCGGAGCCGGACCACGCACCCGATAGGAGTACGACATGTCGACCCTTCTCTTCGATCAACTGTTGCCGCTGATGGGCCATGACGCCGCGACGTACTGGGCCACCCTGCTGGTGGTCGACCCCATCTGATCCACTCTGCTCACGAACGGCTCCGCCCTCATCGAGGACGGGGCCTTTCGTCGTTCAGGAGGACTCGATACGTGGCGGCGGGCCGACGCTTCCCGTAGTTTCCTACCGCCGGCCCGCCGATACTCACTGTAGAGGACATCGAACGTATGTTCTAGTCCGCCCTCCGACGCAGCGGTCCGTGCTGGTCGTGTGCGCGGACGAGTCGGCGTGTAAGCCGGATCCTGTCCCCGGGACGAATCCCGGGTGGCGACCATCCATCTGGGCACACCGTCGCCGGGTACCTCGAGCGATCAACCCGCAGGCTCGGGCGAGCAGCCCTCGGACACCTGCGCAGACGCACCACCGCGAACGGCGGTGCGACCTTCGATCTTGCTCCGGGCGGGGTTTACCGAGCCACCCCGGTCACCCGGGGTGCTGGTGCGCTCTTACCGCACCGTTTCACCCTGACCGACCGATCCGAGGACCGGTCGGCGGTCTCTTCTCTGTGGCACTGTCCCGCGAGTCGCCTCGGGTTGCTGTTGGCAACCGCCCTGCTCTGTGGAGTCCGGACTTTCCTCGGCTCGAAGCTTGACGACGCCGGTCGTCAGTTCTCCGTGCCGCGGCCGCCCGGCCAACTCGTCCGCCCCGTCATGGTAGCCGCTCCGCCACCCCCGTCCCACCCACGCTCCGACCCCCGCGAGTACGTCCGAACCGTCGCTGGGCGAGCCCCGATCACGACAGTTCGGACGTACTCGCGGGGGGTGGGTGTGCCGAGCGGACGGACGGTCGGACCGGGGATCTAGAGTCACGCGCATGACCTTCGTCGTCCTCCTGCGCGGCATCAACGTCGGCGGCATCCGCATCTCCATGGCGGCCCTGCGGTCGTCGCTGGAGGACGCCGGATACACCGCGGTGCGCACCGTTCTCGCGTCGGGCAACGTGGTGCTCACCGCGACGACGCAGGACCCGGCCGTGGTGCGCTCCGACGTGGAGGGCGTCCTGCGGCAGGCCTTCGGCTACGAGGCGTGGGTGGTGGTCGTGACCGTGGAGCAGCTCGCCGAGATCGTCGCCGCATTCCCGTGGGAGACCGACGAGGCGGTACGCCACCCGTACGTGATCTTCTCGACGGACGGTGTGTCCACCACCGATCTCGCGGCGATCGGCGAGACGGCCGACCCCGTCGTCGAGAGGTCGACACTCGGGCCGCATCACGTCCTGTTCTGGGAGGTCGTGCGCGGTGACACCCTGTCCAGTGTCGTCGGCAAGGCCAGTGCGCGCGCGTCCTACAAGTCGACGACGACCACGCGAAACCTCCGCACGCTGCGCAAGATCCTCGCGTGATCACCGATTCCACCGCGCGGACCGTCGTGGCCGCGCTGCTGGTGGCTGCCGTCCTGGTCTTCGCCATCGCTCGCCCTCGCGGACTCCCCGAGGCCACCATCGCCGTTCCGGCCGCGGCACTGGCGATCCTGCTCGGAGTCGTGTCGACGAGCGACGCACTCGAGGAGACGGCGGAGCTCGCCCCCACGGTGGCGTTCCTCGCGGCGATCCTGGCTCTCGCTCACCTCGCCGACGCGCACGGTGTGTTCACGTGGATCGCGTCCGTCCTGCACGCCCGGTCGCGATCCTCCCCCACGCGGCTCCTGATGCTCGTGTTCGTCACCGCGTCCCTCACCACGGCAGTGCTCAGTCTCGACGCGACGGTCGTCCTGCTCACCCCGGTCGTCATCGCCGCCGCCCGCCGCGCCGGGATGTCGCCACGGCCGGCGTCGTATGCCGTGGCACACCTGTCGAACTCGGCCTCCACGCTGCTGCCGGTCTCGAATCTGACCAACCTGCTGGTGTTCTCGGCCACCGGTCTGTCGTTCCTGCACTTCACCGCGCTGATGGCAGCGCCGTGGGTCGTCGCGATCGCGCTCGAGTACGCGGCGTTCCGTTGGTTGTTCCGCGGCGACCTGCGCGAGGTGGAGAACCCGCCGGACGACGACGGTCCGTCCGTGGCGGCGCCGACGCTCGCCCTCGTCGTGATCGGCTGCGCTCTGGTGGGTTTCGCGATCAGTGGGTCGCTCGGCCTCGAACCGGTGTGGGTGGCCGCTGCGGCCGCGATCGTGCTCGCCGTTCCTGCGCTGCGCCGGTCCGAGACGACTCCCGTCGCGATCGTGCGTGCACTCGATCTCTGGTTCTGCGTGTTCGTCTTCGCGCTCGGAGTGGTGGTCGCGGGACTCGCCGGGGGTCCGGTGGGCGAGGCCGTCACCGAGATCCTGCCGACGTCGTCCACGCTGCTCGCGCTCCTGACCGTCGCCGCGGTGGCCGCGGTCGCCTCCAACGTGCTCAACAACCTGCCCGCGACGCTGCTGCTGCTCGCCGCACTGACGTCGACGACAGGCGCTGCACCGGTGGGCGCGCTGCTCGCCATGCTGATCGGCGTCAACCTCGGGCCCAACCTCACCTACGTCGGGTCGCTCGCGATCATGTTGTGGCGCCGCGTGGCTCGCGCGGAGGGCGAGCCGCCGAGCCTGCGCACGTTCACCGTGGTGGGTCTGGTGACCACACCGATCACCGTGGTCGCGGCGACCGTCGCCCTGTGGCTCGCCCTGCAGGTGTAGTGGTCAGGTCCAGAGGAATGACGTGTCGGTTCCTCCATCAGGCCCAGAGGAACGACGTGTCGGTTCCTCCATCAGGCCCAGAGGAAGGACGTGTCGTTCACCAGGCGTACGGAGGCCGCGTCGTCGTCGAACCAGTCGACGATGCTGATGGACGCCAGGTCGAGGTGCATCCGGTAGAGGATCGACGGGCCGACGTCCAGGCCGAGCTGCAGGAGCGTCTTGATGGGCGTCACGTGCGAGACCACGACGATGGTCTTCCCCGCGTACTCGGTCGCGATCTGCTCGCGGACCCGGCGCACCCGTTCGAGGACGGCGTCGAAGCTCTCGCCGCCGGGAGGCGCGACGGACGTGTCGCCCATCCACCGCCGATGCAGCTCGGGATCGCGCTCGGTGGCCTCGAGGAAGGTGAGGCCCTCCCACTCGCCGAAGTCCGTCTCCGTCAGATCCTCGACGACGGTGACGGGGACGTCGATCGCGCGGGAGACGGCCGACGCGGTGTCGAACGCCCGGCCCAGCGGTGAGCTCAGGACGACGTCGACGCCGCCCAGCAGTGCGACACGCTGCGCCGCGGCCGCCGCCTGCGCTCGCCCGAGCTCGGTGAGCTCCGGGTTGCCTCGGCCGGAGTACCGACGATCCACCGACAGGGCGGTCTGGCCGTGCCGCAGCAGGATCGTGCGGGTCGCGGCACCCGAGACGGACTGCCAGGCAGGCCGTTCCGACACCGGCGTCGGCGCGCTCGCGACCTCGGCCGCACCGGTGAGCAGCGCGTCCTCACCGTCCATCGCCTGGTTGGCCAGCCGGTCGGCGTGCGAGTTCTCGGCGCGCGGGATCCACGCGTACTGCACGTCGTCGAACGTGTCCGCGACAGCGGCTGCTCGCGCGCGCAGCGGAATCATGTCCGGGTGCTTGACCTTCCAGCGGCCGGACATCTGCTCGACCACCAGCTTGGAGTCCATCCGCACCGAGACGCGCGAGGCCCCGAGTTCGCGGGCCGCCTCGAGACCGGCGATCAGTCCGCGGTACTCGGCGACGTTGTTCGTCACCACCCCCAGGTGTTCGCGGCGCTCGGCCAACACCGTGGCTCGCGCCGCATCCCACACGACGGCGCCGTAGCCGGCGGGCCCGGGGTTGCCTCGCGATCCCCCGTCGGCCTCCACCAGGACGGAGTCGGGATGGGGACTCACAGACCGGACTCGTTGGTGCGCACCAGGATCGCGTTGCACTCCGAGCACCGCACGACCACGTCGGGCGCGGTGCCGGCGATGCGCGCGATCTCGCCGCGATCCAGCTCGATCCGGCACGCACCGCAGCGCCGACCACGCAGCAGGGCGGCACCGATGCCCGACCTCTCACGCTGCTTCTCGTACATCGCGGACACCTCGGCGGGCAGCTGCGCGGCGAGCTCCTCGCGCTGCGCCGACCGAGTGCGCTCGGCGTTCTCGACGTCGGCGAGCGCGTCGTCGCGTCGACGGGTGGCGTCGACGATCGTGTCCTCGACCTGTGTCAGATTGGCACCGGCGTGCTCGTAGTCGCTCTGCGACGCCTCGCGCTGCTCCATGACCTCGAGCAACTCGTCCTCGAGGATGCCGCGGCGGCGCTCGAGGCTGCCCAGCTCGTGCTGGAGTTCGCTGAGCTGCTTCGCGGGAGCCGCGCCGGAGGCCAGCGCAGCGCGGTCCTTCTCCTCGCGGCGGCGCACGGCGTCGACCTCGCCCTCGAGCTTGCGAATGTCCCGGTCCAGATCGTCGAGCGAGATCTGCACGCCCACGGCTGCGTCCTTGCGGTCGATCCGCTCGCGTTCGAGTGCATCGAGCTCGACCTGCTCGGGAAGAGTGCGTCGACGGTGTGCGAGCTGGGCCAGTTCGGTGTCCATGGCGGCCAGGTCGAGGAGGGAGAGCTGGATCTTCGGGTCGACGTTCACGCGTGTCACGGTACTAGTCCCGCGGGGGACGGACGCCGATGCTCCACGGATCCGTTCTGATCGTCAGTGTCCGGGTGGTCCAGCCGTCGCGATCACCGAACGCGCTGTCCAGCAGGTCGCGCGCCTGGGCGCACCACGGGAACTCCCCCGCCCAGTGCGCGACGTCGATCAGCGCGGGTCCGCCGGCCCGCAGGTGTTCGTCCGCCACGTGGTGTCGCAGGTCGGAGGTCACGTAGGCGTCGACACCCGCTGCGGTGACGGCGCCGAGCATCGAGTCCCCGGAGCCACCGCACACAGCCACCCGCCGGATCGTCGCGTCCGGATCGCCGGCGGCGCGCACTCCCCAGGCAGTGGACGGGAGCCGGCTGCCGACGCGGTCGGCGAAGGCGCGCAACGACATCGGCTCGGCCAGCGTCCCGATCCGGCCCAGCCCGCAGTCGGTCGGCAACCCGGCCGTCTCGACGACGTCGAACGCCACTTCCTCGTAGGGGTGCGCCGAGCGCAGCGCGGTGAGAACGGCCGGGCGTGCAGAGCGCGGAGCGACCATCTCGACACGCCGTTCCTCGACCGACTCGACGGTGCCGACGGTGCCGATCGCCGGCCGCGCGTCGTCGACGGGACGGAACTGGCCGTCGCCCACGACGCTCCAGCTGCACTCGCGGTAGTCGCCGATCGACCCGCCGCCCGCGTCGAACATGGCCTGCCGCACGGCGGGGGCGTCGGCCACCGGGACGTACACACCCCACTTGTCGAGGCCCCCGTCCGACTTCTCGTCGAGCGGGCGCAGATCGGTGAGGCCCAGCAGTGTCGCCAGCGCGTCGGACACTCCGGGCTGCGCCGAGTCCGCGTTGGTGTGGGCGGTGAACAGAGCGCACCCCGCCGTGATCAGGCGATGCACCAACGCGCCCTTGGGCGTGTGGGCACCGACCGTGTCCACGCCGCGCAGCAGCAGCGGGTGGTGCACCACGAGCAGATCGGCACCGGCGGTGATCGCCTCGTCCACGACGGCGGCCGTGGCGTCGACGGCGAACATCACGGTGGTCACGGAGTTCGCGGGATCGCCGCACACCAGACCGACCGAGTCCCAGCTCTCGGCGAGCCGGGGCGGGTACGCCGCGTCGAGCACGTCGATGATCTCGGCCAGGGTGGGCGCTGCGGTTCCCGTCGATGCCATCACTCGACCCTAGGTGTGCCCATCTCGCGCACCACGTCACCCCACGCGTCGGCGAGTCGGTCGACGGAGTCCGCGCCCCGCACCGCGATCCGCAGGTGATCCGGGCCGAGGCCGGGAAAGGTGTCGCCTCGGCGGACCGCGATGCCGCGGTCCCGCAACGCGGCCCGGATCGCTGCGCCGTTCTCCGCGCGGACGAGCACGAACGACGCCGTCGCCGGTGCCGTCACCTCCACCCCGAGTACGCGGAGCCGTTCGACGAGGTACTGCCGCTCGCGGGCGAGCACGAGCGCGTCGGCGTCCACGGACGCGACGGCGTCGGGTTCGCAGCACGCCTCGATCGCGGCCAGTTGCAGGGTGCCCAGCGGCCAGTGGGGTCGGCCCCGGTTCAGTGTGGCGAGGACGTCCGGCGCTCCGAGCGCGTACCCGCACCGCAGCCCCGCGAGGGCGAACGACTTGGTGAGGCTGCGCAGCACCACAACGTCGGGACGAGACTGCGACGCCAGGGACTCGGGCTCGCCGGGCACGGTGTCGGCGAATGCCTCGTCCACGACGAGCACGCGTCCCTCCGCCCGGAGTGCGAGCACGTCCGCGCGGGGATGGCCGACCGACGTCGGGTTGGTGGGATTGCCCAGCACCACCAGGTCGGCGTCGTGCGGAACGGCGGCGTCGACGAGCCGGTACGGCGCGGGCAGGACAACCCGATGCACCGGGACGTCGGCACTGCGCAGGGCGAACTCCGGCTCGGTGAAGGACGGGTGGACGACCGCGGCGAGGCGCGGGCGCAGCCGAGGCAGCATCGCGAATCCTTCGGCCGCTCCGGCGAGCAACAGCACCTCGTCCGGAGATCGACCGTGGCGCAACGCCACTCGGTCACGAACCCGCCGGTCCTCGGCCTCGGACGGATACGCCGCGAGTCGGTCGACCGCCTCGATCAGTCTGCGCCGCAACCACTCGGGGGGCCGGGACCCACGAACGTTCACCGCGAAGTCGAGCATGCCCGCCTCGACCTCCACGTCGCCGTGGTGGCGAAGCAGCGGATCGATACGGGCGTCGCCTGTCACTCGGGTGACTGTAGGCGCTCCATATACTGACCCCCATGTCCACCACAGCCGTCGACCTCGTCCTCTTCGACCTCGACGGCACCCTCACCGATTCCGCACCCGGCATCCTCGCCGGTTTCGATCACGCGCTCGCGACGGTGGGGAGCCCGCCGCCCGGCGACGACGTCCGGGCGCACGTCATCGGTCCGCCGATGATCGACACGTTCCGGTCCCTCGGTCTCGACGAGGACAGGGTCGAGCGCGCCCGCGCCGCCTACACGGAGTACTACGACAGCCGCGGCTGGTCCGAGAACCGGGTGTACGAGGGCATCGTCGACGTGCTGGACGCGCTCGTGGCCGCCGGTGTCCCGATGGCGGTCGCGACGTCGAAGAACGAACGATTCGCACGGCGCATTCTCGAACACTTCGGCCTGGCCGACTACTTCCGCTTCATCGCGGGCGCCAGCGACGACGGCAGCCGCCGGTCCAAGGCGGACGTCGTCGCGCGCGCACTCGAGCAGGTGGGGCGCCCGGCTCGGTCCACGGCCGAGGGCGGTACCGCGTCGGTGGTGATGGTCGGCGACCGCGACCACGACGTGTTCGGCGCCGGGCACTGGGGCATCCCCGTCGTCCTGGTCCGGTGGGGATATGGATTCGAGTCCGAGCACGACGCGGCCTCGTGGTCCGTCGGATCGGCGGCGGAACTCACCACGTTGCTCTCCTCGCTCACGACGGACGCGGCATGACGGTGCACGTGACCTTCGTCTGCACGGGCAACATCTGTCGGTCGCCGATGGCCGAGAAGATCGTGACGCAGGCCCTCGCGGATGCCGGGATGGACGACCGGGTGCGCGTCACCAGCGCCGGCACGGGCGACTGGCACGTCGGCGACGCCGCCGACCCGCGCGCCGCTGCCGAGCTGGAGTCGCACGGCTACCCGTCGGCCCATCGCGCCCGCACCGTCGATGCCGAGATCCTGGGTGCGGACCTCGTCGTCGCGCTGGATCGAACTCACGAGCGCGACCTCCGTCGCCTCGGCGTCCCCGCGGACCGGCTGGCACTGCTGCGCTCGTTCGACCCGGACGCCGATTCCGACTCGGTGGCCGATCCGTACTATGGCGACGACGGCGACTTCCGGACGGTGCGCGAGCAGATCGAGGCGGCCGTCCCCGGTCTACTCGAGGCCCTCACGCAGCACTGACACCCCCGTCGCGACGCGACGACTACGCTGTGTAGTCGTGCGCCGACTGTCGTTCCTTCTCCGTCCCGGGTGGTTGGCACTCGCGGCTGTCGTCATCCTCTTCGCGTACCTCTGCTTCTCCGTTCTCGCGCCCTGGCAACTGGGCAAGAACACCACCACGTCGGCGCGGAACGAGCAGATCAGCCGCTCCTTCGACGCGGAACCGGTCGATGCTGCCGACCTGTTGACCGAGCAGGTCGTCGCCCCCGAGGACGACTGGCGACGGGTCGTGGTCACCGGGACGTACGACGCCGACAGCGATGTGGTGGTCCGCCTGCGCAGCGTCGACGACACCCCGGCCTTCGAGGTCCTCACCCCGTTCGTCACCGACGCCGGGCCCACGATCCTGGTGAACCGCGGCTACGTGCTGCCCACCACGGGTATCGACGTCCCGACCTTCGATCCCCCGCCGGCCGGCACCGTCACGCTGGAGGGCCGCCTGCGCGTCTCGGAACCGTCGGTTCCGGACAAGCCCGCCGTCGCCGGTCCCGGGGTCCCGCAGGTCTACACGATCACGCCCGCCCAGGTCGGTGAGTTGACCGGCACCGATCCGGTCGACGGGTACGTGCAGCTCGCCGACGCGCAGCCCGGCGGTCTCGGTGTTCTCGCGCTGCCGCAGCTCGACGCCGGGCCTTACCTGTCCTACGGGTTGCAGTGGCTGGCGTTCGGCATCATGGCTCCGCTGGGTCTGGCGTACTTCGTGCGCGCCGAGATCAAGGAACGGCGGCGTGGCAACGCCGAGTCGAGTGACGATCTCGAACCGAGCAACGATCTCGAGCCCACCGCCGCTCCCGACGAGTACGACGACGGACTGGACGCGCTGCTGAAGCCGCGGCGAGGCCTACGAAGGAAGTCGGCGCCCGCGGCCGAGTCGACGACGCTGCTGACCGATCGCTACGGCAAGAAGCGCTGACACCGCCGCGGCGCTCGCCTGCACCGCGGCCGACAGGCGCACCGCACGCCGCAGATCGTTCGTCGTGGGGACGCTTCCCCGGCCCAGGACGGGCCGCTGTTCGACACCGTGCGCGTAGGCCGTCTCGCCGCCGAGCCGTACTCCGAGGGCGCCCGCGGCAGTCGACTCGGTCACTCCGGCATTCGGGCTCGGATGGTCGGACGCGCTCGCGCGCCACGCGGCCAGGGCGTCCCGCGGCGTCCCACCCACCGTCGGCGCCGATGCTGCCGTGAGGAGTCCGGTGAGTCGGGCGGGGATCAGGTTGACCACGTCGTCGAGCCGGGCGGCACACCATCCGAACCGTTCGTAGCGCGGCGAGTGGTAGCCGATCATCGCGTCGAGGGTGTTGACCGCGCGGTAGCCGACAGCGCCGGGAGCCCCTGCCACCGCGGCCCAGAAGAGCACGCCCGTCGTCGCGTCCGACGTGTTCTCGGCCACCGATTCGAGCGCCGCCCGCGCCGCGCCCGCGTCGTCCAGCAGAGCGGGATCACGCCCGCAGAGCGACGGCAGAATCGCCCGCGCGGCCGGAAGATCGTTGGCGTCGAGGGCGTCGGCCAGCGCGAGACCCGTGCGGGCCAGCGTCGTTCCGCCGAGACACGCCCAGACCGCGGCGGCCGTCAGCGTCGCTCGCGGAACCGGGTGATCGCGCACGAGTCGATCCGCCGCGGCCGTCGCGCCGACGGCTCCACCGACGAGCAGTGCGGTGTGGACGGTTCCGGCGAGTCGGTCGTCCCGGTACGTCCGCGTCTCGAGGGCGGCGGCGAGAGATCCGAAGGCGGCCACGGGATGACGGCGTCGTGGATCCCCCAGCATCAGGTCGGCGAGGTATCCGGACACGATTCCGACGGCGGGTGCGGTGATCATCGTCTGCGATCCTATCCGCCGCGTCATGGTCAGATAGTCGGACGTCCACGTATTCGGCTACCCTGTGCGCATGACGGAGTCGACGCGGACGCAGGACTGGCACACCGGCGCGGACGGCGAGCTGTATCCGCCGGAGCCCTGGTACCTCGGCGGCACCCTGCTGGTGTCGGTCTACCGCGTTCCCGTCCACGAGCTCCCGCAGGACGTGGTGTCCGCCGTGTCCGACGCCGATGCCCGGCTGGTGACGGTCGGCGGGCACGCTGTCGTCTCCGCGGCCTTCGTGCGCTATACCTCGGGCGGCGTCCTGTCCTACGACGAGTTGATCGGCTCGGTACTCGTCCGGCGCGGCCTCACCGTCATGGCCACCATCCCGCACATCTGGGTCGACAGTCCGCAGTCCCGCACCGGTGGGCGCGAACTGTGGTCCATACCGAAGCATCTGGGCGAATTCCGCCGCGAGACGAGCGGGCCGCGTGTCACCGCGTCGATGACGTTCGACGGTGCCCCCGTCGCGGCGCTCGACGCGCGGGTCGGGCGCCGACTCACACCGGGCACGCCGCGCATTCCGCTCACCACCGCACAGCACCTCGGCGGTCGCACCGTCGTGTCCCGCAACACGATCTACGCGACCACCCGCGCGCTGTCGACGACGTGGACGTTCGCATCGGACGGTCCGCTGGGTCACCTGCACGGACGCACGCCGACCGTGAGCGTGACACTCGCCGACGCCTCCATCGTGTTCGGTGGACACGTCGACCGACGCTGAGCTCGTTGGGGTTGACTGTGGGTCCGCCTACACAGGAGACCCCATGACCGACCTACAGAACTTCGCCGACACCGTCTTCACCGCCGCAGCCGGGCTGCAGGTCACCACGGCCACCGGCACCGAGGTACGCGGACACATCGATCTGACGAGCGATCATCACACCCCGTGGGGCGTCGTGCACGGCGGCGTCTACGCCTCGGCCGTCGAATCGGCCGCGAGTATCGGTGCGAGCGTGGCGGTCTCGGACCGCGGACAGTTCGCCGTCGGCGTCCACAACGGAACGGACTTCCTCCGGTCGATGACCGAGGGGCGGGTCGACGTGGTCGCCACCCCGCTGCAACAGGGTCGGGTACAGCAGCTCTGGCAGGTGATCATCACCAGCGCCGACTCAGGTAAGGAGATCGCCCGCGGTCAGGTGCGACTGCAGAACGTGGCGAACCCGAACGCCTGACTAGAAGCTCCAGCCGCGGAACAGGTAGCTGATGCGGATCAGGATGTCGACGAGCCCTGCGGACATGTGTTCCTCCGACGTTCGTGCCTGTCAGCGGGCTCGGGTCGCCCCCTGTCCCAGAACACTAGGCACCCGCCGGCCCGTCGGGGGTCGCAACACGGAGAACGGGCGACGTTCTCGTGTCAGTCGGCGAGGGAACGCCACGGTGCCGCGCCCTCGATCTCGAAGGCCACCTCGAGCAGCGTTCGCTCGTCGCCCTGCACACCGGAGAACATGACCCCCACCGGCAGTCCGGCGCTCGAGCGCCCCAGCGGCAGCGACATCGCCGGCGCTCCCGCCACGTTGTGCAGCGGAGTGAACGCGGCGTAGGACGTGAGCCTCTCGAGGTACTCGTCGAACGGCACGTGCGGCGACAGATGCCCCAGCCGCGGCGTGGTGTGCCCGAGCACCGGGGACAGCACCAGGTCGACGCTCGCGAACATCGAGGCGTAGTCGGCACCGGCCCTGCGCAGTCGACGCACCACCGACGGCAATCGGTACCGCGTACGACGGAAGCGGTCCGCGAGTCCCACGGTGAGCGTGTCGAAGTCGCGTTCCGTGCGGCCCTCGAGACGCGGCGTCGTCTTCTGCAGAACGTAGGCGAGGAACGACCAGTACTCGACGAAGTCCTCGGGAAAGCGTGGGTCGATCGGCACGGTGGTCATCTCGTCCACCGTGTGACCGAGGCGATCGAGGAGCGCGGCGGCGTCGTCCAGCGCGGCGAGCGTCTCGACGTCGGTGGGGCCGCCCGCGGGCGACTGCCGGATCACACCGACCCGCAGTCGCCGCGCCGACGGGCCCGTCACGGTGCCGATCGGTCGCAGGCGTCGTGCACTCGCGTGATCGGCCGCTGCCCAGAACGCGGCGGTGTCACGGACACTGCGCGTCAGCACGCCCTCGGAGACGATCGCGACGGGCAGCAGCTTCTCCAGCGCCGGCAGCACGAACCTGCCGCGCGACGGCTTGAGGCCCACGAGCCCCGTGCAGGCCGCTGGGATCCGGATCGAGCCGCCGCCGTCGTTGCCGTGTGCGAGGGGAACCGCCCCCGCCGCCACCAGCGCCGCGGATCCGCCCGAGGACGCGCCCGTCGAGTACTCGGTGTTCCAGGGGTTCCGGGTGGGCGGCCGGGTCGGGAACTCGGTCGACGCGCTGAGACCGAACTCCGGCAGCGTCGTCTTGGCCATGACACCGAACCCCATCGAGAGCATCTCGCGGGCCACGGGACCGTGCCGGTCCGCGGGACGAGCACGGATGATCTCGGAGCCCTGGCCCGTCGGCAGCCCTCGGACGTCGCTGTTGTCCTTGATCAGCGTCGGCACACCCGCGAACGGCCCCGCCTGGTCGCCGACGACGGGAGTCGTCAGTGGTGGCCCCACCAGCGCGTCCAACTCGGCCATCTTCTCGATGCGCGAGAGTGCCGCCGACGCGAGTTCCGCGGCGGAGACCTCGCGCCGGCGCACTCGCAGCGCGAGCCCCACCGCGTCGTCGCGCCCCAACGCATCGTCCGTGAACGCATGTGTCATCGAAGATCCCCCTCGTTTCCGTCACCGGCGAAGCGGTGATTGCGTGCGCGTCCCGCGGGGAACGCTGCACCCCGTGCGCCGCGCTCCGTGGTGCACGCAACTCTAGAGAATGCGGCCACGACCGGTCCGAGACTCACGTCTTCACCGAATACGGTCGTCAGTTCCTGTCCTGTGCGAAAGGTTTCTCGGGTGTCCACCACTTCCACCTCGGCCGACAACGCGGCCCCCGCGGTCTCCCGACGCGCCTGGCAGTCGTTGATCGTCCTGCTCATGGGCATGTTCATCGCCCTGCTCGACACGACCATCGTCAACGTCGCGCTCCCCACCATCCGCACGAGCCTCGACGCGTCCGAGGCCACCCTGTCCTGGATCATCTCCGGATACGCGCTCGCGTTCGGCCTGGCACTGATCCCGGCGGGTCGGGTGGGCGACCGCATCGGCCACAAGTGGGTGTTCTTCACCGGACTCGCCCTCTTCACGATGGCCAGCCTCGCGTGTGGACTCGCGCAGAACGATCTGCAGCTCGTCGCGGCGCGCATCGTGCAGGGACTCGCGGGCGGCATCTTCGTCCCCGCCGTCACCGCCTACATCCAGTTGCTGTTCCCGCCGCAGATGCGGGGCAAGGCCTTCGCCATCATGGGCGCCGTCATCGGCGTCTCGTCCGCACTGGGCCCCATCATCGGCGGTCTGATCATCGAGGCCGCCGGCAGCGAGAGCGGGTGGCGGTTGGTCTTCTGGGTCAACCTGCCGTTCGGACTCATCGGCTTGATCCTGGCCGCGAAGATCTTGCCGACCCGCTCCGGGATCGACTCCCCCGACGCCCCCGCGCGCGGTATCGACTGGGTGGGTCTCGCACTCGTCACGGCAGGTCTCGTCGCGATCCTGGTCCCCCTCATCGAGGGCCAGGACACCGGATGGCCGACCTGGACGTATGTGACACTCGGCGCCGGCATCGTGCTCATCGGGCTGTTCGGCGCGTGGGAGGTGCGCTACTCGCGTGCCGGCCGCACCCCTCTTGTCCCGCCGCGACTGTTCACCCGGCCCGCGTTCACCGGCGGGGTCATTCTCGCCCTCGTCTACTTCGCTGCCTTCACGTCGATCTTCTTCACCATCTCGATCTTGTGGCAGACCGGTCTCGGCAACTCGGCGCTCGCCTCGGGCGTGGTGTCGATCCCGTTCGCGATCGGCAGCATCATCTCGTCGTCGCAGTCCAACAGGCTGGCCGAACGTCTCGGCCGTAACGTCCTGGTGCTCGGTACGGCCCTCGTCACCCTGGGACTCGTGTGGGCCTGGTTGGTCCTGCTGTTCACCGATGCGTCGGCCCTGACCAACTGGAAGCTGCTGCTGCCCCTGTTCATCGCAGGCCTGGGCAACGGCGCCTTCATCGCTCCCAATGCGCAGTTCATCGTCGCGACGGTCGATCGGCCCGACGCGGGCGCCGCCAGCGGTGTCATCTCGACGATGCAGCGGGTCGGCAGCGCGATCGGCATCGCCATCATCGGCAGCGTCCTCTTCGGCTCGCTGAACGTCATGGGCCCCGGTGAGGACGCCGTCGCGACGGCGTTCACCGACAGCGCGGCGCACGCCATGGGAGTCAGCGCCGGATTCGCCGTGCTCGCGTTCGTCCTGGTCTTCGCACTACCGCGACGGGCTCACTGATCGTCCGCATCCGGTGCCAGCAGGTGCACGTCGTCGGCGACGATCGATCGCAGTAGTTCGTCGACGGCCTTCACCCGCGCCAGTCGCGTGAGGTCGCGAGGCATCGCGGTCCAGTAGTCGCGTCGCACGGCGAACTCGTCGGGCAACACACAGACCAGCTGGTCGTCCGGCTCGCCGATGTAGTTGGGCAACGGTGCGATCCCGAGCCCGTGGCGGGCCGCGAGCCAGTGCCCGGTGATGTTGTTGGTCTGGAACTGCGGTCGACCGTCGAGGTGCATGGCGTCGAGGATGCGCAGCGGCACCACGTCCAACAGCGCGTCGACGTACCAGATGAGGACGTGCCGACGCAGGTCGTCGAGGCTCTCCAGTGCGGGCGCGGCGCGGAGGTAGGACGGTGACGCGTACAGCTTGAGCTCGTACGACGCCAGCTTCCGCGATGACATGAATCGCGGTGACGGCCGCTCCAGGCTCACGGCGACGTCGAAGCCGCGGGTGCTCAGCGCGTCGTGCTCCGTGGCGGTGACCAGCTCGACGTCGAGTCGGGGGTGGTCCCGGCGCAGCCGCGTCAGCTGCGGCGTGAGCACGAAGGCACCGAAACCGTCCGGGGCGGCGATCCGCACGGAGCCGGTCAGCGATCCCACGGACGTCGTCTGGTCCTCGAACGCCGCGATCAGCGTCGACTCCACCGTCTCCGCGTAGCCCACGAGGCGCCGCCCCGCCTCCGTCAGCCGCCAGCCCGACGGCGTGCGATCGAAGAGTCGATGGCCCGCCGCCTTCTCCAGACTGGTGATGCGGCGGCCCACCGTCGTGTGGTCGACACCCAGCACTCGCGAGGCGTCGTTGAGGCGCCCGTGGCGCGAGACCTCCAGGAAGAAGCGGAGGTGATCGGCGGAGAACATGCCGTGAGCGTACCCACCACGTGCAGATCTGCACGCGAGAGTGCGCCTTTGGCCTTTGACAGACGCAATTCTGCTAGGGAGACTCAGGTCACAGGCCAGCACTCGACCGAAGGAATCTCCGTGAACACGATCACGCACTGGGTGGACGGCAAGCCGTTCGCCGGCACCTCCGACAAGACCTCCCCCGTCACCAACCCGGCCACCGGTCAGGTCACCGGCGAGCTCGCTCTCGCCACCGTCGAGGATGCCCGCGTCGTCATCGACTCGGCCACCGCCGCCTTCCCCGCCTGGCGCGACACCTCGCTGTCCAAGCGCACCGCGATCCTCTTCAACTTCCGCGAACTGCTCAACGCGAAGAAGGGCGAACTCGCCGAGATCATCACCGCCGAGCACGGCAAGGTCCTCTCCGACGCGCTCGGCGAGATCAGCCGCGGCCAGGAAGTCGTCGAATTCGCCTGCGGTATCCCGCATCTGCTCAAGGGCGGCTTCACCGAGAACGCCTCCACCGGAGTCGACGTCTTCTCCCTGCGCCAGCCGCTCGGACCCGTCGGCATCATCAGCCCGTTCAACTTCCCGGCCATGGTGCCGATGTGGTTCTTCCCCATCGCCATCGCCGCCGGCAACACCGTCGTGCTCAAGCCGTCCGAGAAGGACCCGACGGCGAGCATCTGGATCGCCGAGCTGTGGAAGGAAGCGGGCCTGCCCGACGGCGTCTTCAACGTTCTCCAGGGTGACAAGACGGCCGTCGACGAGCTGCTCGAGAACCGCAACATCAAGTCCATCAGCTTCGTCGGCTCCACCCCCATCGCGCAGTACGTCTACGCCACGGGCACCTCGCACGGCAAGCGCGTCCAGGCCCTCGGCGGCGCCAAGAACCACGCCATCGTGCTCCCCGATGCCGACCTCGACCTCGCTGCCGACGCCATGGTCAACGCCGGCTTCGGCTCCGCCGGTGAGCGCTGCATGGCCATCTCCGCCCTCGTCGCGGTCGGCGACATCGCAGACGAGCTGGTCGCCAAGATCGCCGAGCGCACCACCCCGCTCAAGACCGGCGACGGCACCCGCGGCGCAGACATGGGCCCACTGGTGACCAAGGCGCACCGCGACAAGGTCGCCTCCTACGTCGACGCGGGCGAGGAGTCCGGCGCCACCATCGTCGTCGACGGCCGCACCGTGAAGGCCGACGGCGGAGACGAGGGCTTCTGGCTCGGACCCACCCTCATCGACCACGTCACCCCCGAGATGAGCATCTACACCGACGAGATCTTCGGACCGGTGCTCTCCGTCGTCCGCGTCGACACGTACGACGAGGCGCTGCAGCTGATCAACGACAACCCCTACGGCAACGGCACCGCCATCTTCACCAACGACGGTGGCGCCGCCCGACGCTTCCAGAACGAGGTCGAGGTCGGCATGATCGGCATCAACGTGCCGATCCCGGTTCCCATGGCGTACTACAGCTTCGGTGGCTGGAAGAACAGCCTCTTCGGCGACACCCACGCCCACGGCACCGAGGGCGTGCACTTCTTCACCCGCGCCAAGGCCGTCACCTCCCGCTGGCTCGACCCGAGCCACGGCGGCATCAACCTCGGATTCCCCGAGAACGACTAGTCAGGTCCACGCCGCGCCGCATCGTCTCTCCGCAGTTCGGGAGGCGGTGCGGCATCGGCATTTCCGCTTCACGCACGCCCGACCACGAGAAGGAGCACGACGACGATGTCGACATCCATTTCCTTTCCCCGCTTCCTGCGTATGGGACCCGGCGCCGTCGAGGACCTCGGCCAGGTACTCGACGACCTCGGAGTCGAGCGCCCCCTCCTCGTGACCGACAAGTTCATTGTCAGCACGGGTGCAGCGGACCGCGTCATGGGCATCATCGCGGCCGCCGGCAAGACCGGCGCGCTGTTCGCCGAGACGGTTCCCGACCCCACCACCGACTCCCTCACCGCCGGGGTCGCCGCCGTCGCAGCGCACGACGCGGACGCCGTCATCGGCTTCGGCGGCGGGAGCCCCATGGACACCGCGAAGGCACTGTCGGTGCTGAGCAAGGGCGGCGGCGTCATGCGCGACTACAAGGCACCCGGCCCGTACACCGGACCGGCGCTGCCCATCATCGCCATCCCGACCACGGCCGGAAGCGGTTCGGAAGCAACGCAGTTCACCGTCATCACCGACAGCGAGTCGGACGAGAAGATGCTGTGCCCCGGCCTGTCCTTCCTCCCCATCGCCTCCGTCGTCGACCCCGAACTCACGATGTCCATGCCGCCACGCCTCACCGCGGACACCGGTGTCGACGCGTTGACCCACGCCATCGAGGCGTACGTCAGCAAGAAGGCGAACCCGATCTCCGATGCGTTGGCCCTCAACGCCATGCGCACCATCGGACGGTTCCTCGTACGCGCGTACACCGACGGGGACGACGCCGAGGCGCGCGCCGCGATGATGGCCGCGTCCACCCAGGCCGGGATGGCGTTCTCCAACGCCAGCGTGTGTCTGGTGCACGGCATGAGCCGACCCATCGGTGGCCACTTCCATGTCGCACACGGCTTGTCGAATGCGATGCTGCTCCCCGCGATCACCGCGTTCTCCATCCCCGGCGCCCCCGAGCGGTACGCCGAGTGCGGTCGGCAACTCGGTGCCGCGCATGAAGGCGACAGCGACGACGTAGCTTCGGCAGCACTGGTCAGCTACATCGAGAAGCTCTGCGCAACAGTCGAAGTGCCGTCCCCGAGCGCGCACGGTCTCGATGCGGACAAGTGGGAGAAGCTCGTCCCGTTGATGGCGGAGCAGGCACTTGCCTCGGGCTCGCCGAACAACAACCCGGTGGTCCCCACGGCGCAGCAGATCGAGGAGCTGTACCGACAGGTGTTCTGACCGGTCGGCGCCGCCCCGTCGCGCTCCCCCGCGCGCACCGCCCGGTGCTCCGCGCACGCTGTGCGCAGCGCCCGGCGGCACCAGCGCACGACAACCCACTCACCGCTCAGTCGGCGGCACACCCTTCACCCGGTCCACGAACTCGTCGAGCTCCGCTTCGGTGTACGGCGTGTGCACTCGCACGGTCGATCCGGGTCGCAGCGCCACCGACAACCCCGGCCGCCATTCGCGAGCCGGTCGAACCGGACGCGGGGCGAAGCCGCCACCGCAGTTGGGGCACACATTCGACAGGCGCGTGACGCAGGCGGTGCAGAAGGTGCACTCGTAGGTGCAGACATGGGCGTCGACGGACGACGGGGGCAGATCCACGTCGCACCGTTCGCAGTTGGGCCGCATGTCCATGATGTGGGCGCAGAGGGGTTCGAACCCCCGACCGCTGGTGTGTAAAACCAGAGCTCTACCGCTGAGCTATACGCCCCGTCGTTCCCCGACCGAGCCGGGGAACGCGCTCAAGAATCTAGCGTGGCGAGGGCCTTCTCCCAAGCCCCCTGGTCACGGGCCTCGCCCGGACCCATCATCTCGGCGAACCGCACCACTCCGGACGTGTCGATGAGGAAGGTTCCGCGGTTGGCGAACCCGAGGTCCTCGTTGAACACGCCGTACTGCTGCGCCACGGCGCCGTGCGGCCAGAAGTCCGACAGGAGCGGGAACGTGTATCCCTGCTCGGCGGACCAGATCTTGTGCGTGGGAGGCGGACCGACCGAGACGGCGAGCACCGCGGTGTCGTCGTTCTCGAACTTCGGCAGCTCGTCGCGCACCCGGCAGAGTTCACCCTGGCACGTGCCGGTGAACGCGAGCGGGAAGAAGATCAGCAGCACGTTCTTGGTGCCGCGATAGTCCGACAGCGTCACGGGCTGGTTGTTCTGGTCCTTCAACGTGAAGTCGGGAGCCTCGACTCCCACCTCGAGCGTCATCAGCGCTTCGTGGGCTGAGCCTTGGGCTGCACCAGCCGACTGCCGATCCACGCACCGAGGTTCGTGGTGGAGGTCTGGGTGAGGCCCGCGGTGGGTGCGGACTCGGCGATCTCGCTGGGCTCGACATGGCCGGATTGGCCTGTCTTGGGAGTGAGGACCCACACGAAACCGTCGTCGGAGAGGGGGGTGATGGCGTCCATGAGGGCGTCGACCAGGTCTCCGTCCCCGTCGCGCCACCACAGCAGCACGACGTCGACCACCTCGTCGGAATCCTCGTCGACGGTCTCGCCGCCGATCATCTCCTCGACGTCGGCCCGCAAGTCGTCGTCGGTGTCCTCGTCCCAACCCAACTCTTGCACGACCATGTCGCGGGTGACTCCGAGCTTCTGGGCATAGTTCTGGGCGTCCGCCGCGGCGACCACGGTCGTGTCCTCCTTCGAGTCGTGAACCCGATCGAGACCGACCGGGCGATACAGCAAAGTGTGCAGTAGTCAAAGCGAACAGGGTCGGGCGCCCCGGCGCAAGCCGACGCGGCGATCTGCGCGTTTTTCCGTTGCATTGATTTCACGCTTACCCAATCGGGAACCACCTGCACCAAGCGGGGTCCGATGGGGCAGGATTGACCTCGATCACCCGAGATTGACCCAGATCACCGTGAAGCTGCACAGCGGGCCGGCGTCACAGGACCGGCTCGCACTGGACCGGGAGCACACCATGCTCCCGCCACATCGAGGAGAACACACGTTGTCGGAATCGACGAAGGAAGAGCGCACCGACGCGGCAGACGCCGCGATGGGCGCTGTCGCCAGGAAGGCGAGCACGGACGGCCGTGTTCGCGTCATCCGAGAGGGGGTGGCGTCGTACCTTCCGGACATCGACAGTGACGAGACCGACGAGTGGATGGAATCCTTCGACCAGCTCCTCGAGCGCTCCGGGCCGCAGCGCGCCCGCTACCTGATGCTGCGCATGCTCGAGCGTGCCGGTGAGAAGCGTGTGTCCATTCCCGCGCTGACGTCGACCGATTACGTCAACACCATCCCCACCGAGAACGAGCCGTGGTTCCCCGGCGACGAGTCCATGGAACGCCGCTACCGCGCTTGGATCCGCTGGAACGCCGCGATCATGGTGCACCGCGCGCAGCGCCCCGGCGTCGGCGTCGGTGGCCACATCTCCACATACGCCTCGTCCGCTGCTCTGTACGAGGTGGGCTTCAACCACTTCTTCCGCGGCAAGGACCACCCGGGCGGCGGTGACCACATCTTCATTCAGGGCCACGCCTCCCCCGGCATCTATGCCCGCGCGTTCCTCGAGGGTCGCATTCCGGCCGAACGCATGGACGGCTTCCGCCAGGAGTACAGCCACGCGGATCAGGGTGGCGGCCTGCCGTCGTACCCGCACCCGCGTCTGATGCAGGACTTCTGGGAGTTCCCGACGGTGTCGATGGGCCTCGGCCCGATGAACGCCATCTACCAGGCGCGCTTCAACCACTACCTCGCCGACCGCGGCATCAAGGACACCACCGATCAGCACGTGTGGGCGTTCCTCGGCGACGGCGAGATGGACGAGCCGGAGTCGCGAGGCCTCGCTCACGTGGCTGCCACCGAGGGTCTGGACAACCTGACCTTCGTCGTCAACTGCAACCTGCAGCGCCTCGACGGCCCGGTGCGCGGCAACGGCAAGATCATCCAGGAACTGGAGTCGTTCTTCCGCGGCGCCGGCTGGAACGTCATCAAGGTCGTGTGGGGCCGCGAGTGGGACACGCTCCTGCACAAGGACCGCGACGGCGCGCTGGTGAACCTGATGAACACCACTCCCGACGGTGACTTCCAGACGTACAAGGCCAACGACGGCAGTTACGTCCGCGACAACTTCTTCGGGCGCGATCCGCGGACCAAGGAACTGGTCAAGGATCTGAGCGACGCCGAGATCTGGAACCTCAAGCGCGGTGGCCACGACTACCGCAAGGTCCACGCCGCGTACGCCGCCGCGATGGAGCACAAGGGCCAGCCGACGGTGATCCTGGCGCACACCATCAAGGGCTACACGCTGGGCAAGCACTTCGAGGGCCGCAACGCGACCCACCAGATGAAGAAGTTGACGCTGGACGACCTGAAGGCGTTCCGCGACATCCAGCACATCCCGATCTCCGACGAGGAGCTCGAGAAGGATCCGTACCTGCCCCCGTATTACCACCCGGGCGAGGACTCCCCCGAGATCCAGTACATGCTCGATCGCCGCAAGGCCCTGGGCGGATACGTCCCGGAGCGTCGCACGTCGGCGAAGCCGCTGCCCATGCCGCCCGACTCGACCTACAAGTCGATCATGAAGGGCTCCGGCAAGCAGGAGGTCGCGACGACCATGGCGCTCGTCCGCGTCATGAAGGAACTTCTTCGCGACAAGGAGATCGGCCATCGCGTCGTGCCGATCATCCCCGACGAGGCCCGCACCTTCGGTATGGACTCGTGGTTCCCGTCGCTCAAGATCTACAACCGCAACGGCCAGCTCTACACCTCGGTCGACTCGGAACTGATGCTCGCCTACAAGGAGAACGTCACCGGCCAGATCCTGCACGAGGGCATCAACGAGGCCGGCTCGACGTCGTCCTTCACGGCCGTCGGCACGTCGTACGCCACTCACGGCGAACCGATGATCCCGCTGTACATCTTCTACTCGATGTTCGGTTTCCAGCGGACCGGCGACGGCCTCTGGGCCGCTGCCGACCAGATGGCCCGCGGCTTCGTGCTCGGCGCCACCGCCGGCCGCACCACCCTCACCGGTGAGGGCCTGCAGCATGCCGACGGACACTCGTTGTTGCTCGCGGCGACCAACCCGGCGGCCGTCGCGTACGACCCGGCGTTCTCGTTCGAGATCGCGCACATCATCAAGGACGGTCTGCGCCGGATGTACGGCGGCACCGAGGGTGTGGAGGGATTCGGTGGAGAGAACATCTTCTACTACATCACTCTGTACAACGAGCCGTACCGCCAGCCGGCGGAGCCGGAGAACCTCGACGTCGAGGGTCTGCTGAAGGGCATCTACCTGTTCCAGAAGGGCAAGGCCGACGGCCCGAAGGCGCAGATCCTGGTCTCCGGTGTGGGCATGCCGTCCGGGCTGCGTGCGCAGGAACTCCTCGCCGAGGACTACGGCGTGTCCGCGGACGTCTGGTCGGTGACCAGCTGGGGCGAACTCCGCCGCGACGGTGTCGACGCCGAGACCGAGGCCCTGCGCAACCCCGGCGACGAGCCGCGCGTCCCGTACGTCACCAGCAAGCTGCAGGAGGCGGAGGGACCCTTCGTCGCCGCGTCGGACTGGATGCGTGCTGTCCCGGATCAGATCCGTCAGTGGGTTCCCGGCCACTACACGACGCTGGGCACCGACGGGTTCGGTTTCTCCGACACCCGCACCGCGGCACGGCGGCACTTCAACGTCGACGCCGAGTCGATCGTCGTCGCCGTGCTGTCCGCGCTCGCCCGCTCGGGTGAGGTGGACAAGGACAAGGCCGTCGAGGCAACCGAGCGCTACCAGATCGACGACGTCCTGGCCGCTCCGATCTCCACGGCCGATCCGGGCGTCGCCTGACAGTTGCACCAGGCACGCCGCGTAAGTTCGTGGCCATGGCCGACATCGCTCCCGATTCCCCCGACGGTTCGCCGGAGGGGGAATCGGAGCGTGTCCGGGAACGCCGCGAGCTCCGCCGCGCCGCCGCGGAGGCCCACCGACCCGGTGGCGCGATCCGCGCGAGACAACAACGAGTCCCGCTTCCCGATGCACTGCTGCGACGGGTGAAGCAGTTCTCCAGCAGGCTCTCCACCGAGGCGCTGACACAGATGCAGGATCAGCTGCCGTTCGTGAGCGACCTCGATGCGTCGCAGCGCGCGAGTGTGCAGATGCTCGTGCAGACGGCCGTCGTCAACTTCCTCGAGTGGTTGCAGAACCCCGACAGCGACATTCGCTTCAGTCTCGACGCGTTCCAGGTCATCCCGCAGGATCTGGCGCGGCGCCTGACTCTGCGGCAGACCGTCGACATGGTCCGGGTCGCCATGGAGTTCTTCGAGCAGTGGCTCCCGGCCCTGGCGCGCAACGATCAGCAACTCGTCGCGCTCACGGAAGCAGTGCTGCGCTACGGGCGCGAGCTGGGATTCGCCGCCGCGTCGGTGTACGCGAGCGCGGCCGAGTCGCGTGGCGCGTGGGACACCCGGCTCGAGGCCCTCGTGGTGGACGCCGTCGTCCGCGGCGACACGGGCTCGGACATGCTCTCGCGCGCCGCGACCCTCAACTGGGACGCGACCGCGCCGGCCACCGTGCTCGTCGGATCGCCTCCACCGGATCAGGGCGTCTCCGTCGTCGGGACCGTGCACACGGTGGCGCAGCGCCACCATCGCGCCGCGCTCGCCGTGGTGCAGGGCACGCGTCTGGTCATGGTGGTCTCCGGTCATCTCTCCGGCGACCCGACCAGTGCCGCCTTCCTCGACGACCTCATGCGCAACTTCTCCGACACCCCGGTGGTCATCGGCCCGACGACCCGCACCCTCGGCGCCGCGCACTCGAGTGCCGTGGAGGCGTTCGCGGGGATGCAGGCGGTGGTCGGATGGCGGGGAGCACCGCGGCCGGTGCACGCGGGTGAACTACTGCCGGAACGAGCGTTGCTGGGCGATCAGGCGGCGGTCACGTCGCTCAACGAGCTCATCGTCCAGCCGCTCCAGGCTGCCGGATCGGCACTCTCGGACACGCTCGATGCGTATCTCGATTGCGGCGGAGCGGTCGAGACGTGTGCCAGGTCACTGTTTGTTCATCCAAATACTGTGCGATATCGGCTCAAGCGAATCGCGGAGGTGACTGGTCGGGATCCCACCAATGCCCGGGATGCGTACGTCCTGAGAATCGCGGCAACAGTGGGTCGCCTGTCGCAATCCCATAACGAAAGCCCATCACCGATAACAACAGTCACAGCCGGAACATTTGGGAATCTCATACAGTAACGGATCTTGCGCCAGGAGCGATGCGACCCATCCTGCAGGGCGTTTGTAGGGTTCTGACAAATACGACCGACAAGGTTCATCGCGTAGAACATCTCCTGAAACGGCCTTCACAGTGTTTTCTTAGTTCCGTGATTGCAGTGCTTTCGCCCGGACAGGGCTCTCAGACACCCGGCATGCTCGTGCCGTGGCTCGGACTCCCCGGGGCCGCGGATCGTCTCGCCCTCTGGTCGCAGGCGTCGGGCCTCGACCTGACGCGGCTCGGAACCACCGCCACGGCGGAGGAGATCACCGACACCGCCGTGACCCAGCCGCTCGTCGTGGCCGCTGCGCTCCTCGCCTTCGAGGAGATCGAGCGCACGCACGGACTGCCGGAGAACATGGTCGTCGCCGGCCACTCCGTCGGTGAACTCGCCGCAGCCGCCGTCGCGGGCGTCATCTCCGCCGACGACGCCGTCGCTCTCGCCGCGATCCGCGGCGCCGAGATGGCCAAGGCCTGCGCACTGGCTCCGACCGGCATGTCCGCCGTGCTCGGTGGCGACGAGGACGCGGTCCTCGAGCGTCTGACCGAGCTCGGCCTCGAGGCCGCCAACCGGAACGCCGCCGGCCAGATCGTGGCCGCCGGTCTCCTCACCGACCTCGCCGAGCTCGCCGCGAACCCGCCCGAGAAGGCGCGCATTCGCCCGCTGCCCGTCGCCGGCGCGTTCCACACGCGCTTCATGGCACCCGCGCAGGACGCCGTGGTCGCCGCAGCTGCCTCCATCACGCCGTCCGAGCCGACGCGTCGCCTGCTCTCCAACCTCGACGGCCGCGAGGTCACCTCCGGCGCGGACGCACTGGCCAAGCTCGCAGGCCAGGTCACCCGGCCCGTCCGGTGGGATCTGTGCACCGCGACGCTGCGCGCGGCCGAGGTCGCCTCGATCGTCGAGCTCCCGCCGGCCGGCACCCTCGTCGGGATCGCCAAGCGCGAGATGCGCGGCACCCCGACGGTCGCCCTCAAGACTCCGGAGGACGTCTCCGGCCTCACCGCCCCGGTATCGGTCGGTTAGGTTACTGCGCGCAACCCCGCCGGTCCGTCACGGACCGGGCCGGGGATGCGCATCGCTCACCGCACGTCGTGAGGTGAGCGGGGCCGGTACGTAGCCGGCCCGACTCGAGAACGAGCGTTCGTCGAGACAGCATCCGCACCGGCGCACAGTCGCGTCGTGTGCACAGTTCCTTACACGAAGGGAGCCACTCCGTGGCCACGCAGGAAGAACTCATCGCCGGACTCGCCGAGATCATCGAAGAGGTCACCGGCATCGAGCCGTCCGAGGTGACCGTCGAGAAGTCGTTCGTCGACGACCTGGACATCGACTCCCTCTCCATGGTCGAGATCGCAGTGCAGACCGAGGACAAGTACGGCGTCAAGATCCCCGACGAGGATCTCGCCAGCCTCCGCACCGTCGGCGACGCCGTGAACTACATCCAGAAGCTCGAAGCCGAGAACCCCGAGGCCGCCGAGGCCATCAAGGCGAAGCTCGACAACCAGAGCGACTCCGCAGGCGAGTGAGCACGACCGTGACCACGCCCAGCACAGCCAACGGGGGCTTCCGCAACGTCGTCGTGACCAGCCTGGCGGTGACCACCTCCATCGCCGGTGACGTCGACGCGACGTGGAAGGGACTGCTGAACGGGGAGAGCGGCATCGACGTGCTCGAGGACGATTTCGTCACCGAGTTCGACCTTCCGGTTCGCATCGGCGGCCATCTGGCCGTCAATCCATCGACTCTTCTCTCTCGCGTCGAGCAACGACGCATGAGCTACGTCGAGCAGATGGCATACGTCCTGGGCAAGGAGGTGTGGAAGAACGCCGGCAGCCCCGAGGTCGACTCGGAGCGGTTCGGCGTCTCGATCGGCACCGGCCTGGGCGGCGGAGACGCACTGCTCGACGCCGACAAGAAGATGCGCGAGGGCGGGTACCGCAAGGTGTCCCCGCTCGCCGTGCAGATGATCATGCCGAACGGACCGTCGGCTGTCGTGGGGCTCGACCTGGGTGCACGCGCCGGTGTCATCACACCGGTGTCGGCATGCTCGTCGGGATCGGAAGCGATCGCTCACGCATGGCGGATGATCGTCATGGGCGACGCGGACATCATGGTCACGGGTGGGGTCGAGGGACACATCGACGCGGTACCGATCGCGGCCTTCTCGATGATGCGTGCCATGAGCACACGTAACGACGATCCGCAGGCGGCCTCGCGGCCGTTCGACAAGGATCGTGACGGCTTCGTCTTCGGCGAGTCCGGTGCGCTCATGGTGATCGAGAGCGAGGAGCACGCCAAGGCTCGCGGCGCGACGATCCATGCTCGCCTTCTCGGCGCCGGCATCACCTCGGACGGGTACCACCTGGTGGCTCCCGATCCGGCCGGAACCGGTGCGGCGCGTGCGATGCGCCGGGCCATCGAGACGGCGGGACTGACGGCGCAGGACATCTCGCACGTCAACGCCCACGCCACGGCCACTCCCATCGGGGACACGGCCGAGGCCACCGCGATCAACGCTGCGGTGGGCAACCACGCATCGGTGTACGCACCGAAGTCGGCCCTCGGGCACTCCATCGGCGCTGTCGGCGCCCTGGAGTCGATCCTGACAGTGCTCAGCATCCGGGACGGGATCGTTCCGCCCACGCTGAACCTGGACAACCAGGATCCGGAGATCGACCTCGACGTCGTGTCGGGCGAGGCCCGTCGCGGCGAGATCGAATACGCACTGAACAACTCGTTCGGATTCGGTGGGCACAATGTTGCGCTCGCCTTCGGACGCCACTGACGGCTCCGCAGCCGTCACGGCGTGACAGTCGTACGCGCACGAGGGCGGAGGTCCGGCGACCGCGGTCGCCGGATCTTCGCCCGCACCACCACTCCCCTGCCGGGAGCGGCAGTATGAAGGGGAGAACACGATGACCGTCCTCGCTCCGCACACCCGCCACTCCTCGTCGCGTGACCCGCGCGACCCCCTCGCTCGTCTCGAGAAGCTCTTCGACTCCGGTACGACCACCCCGCTGCACGACCGTGACAAGTCCGGTGTGCTGGCCGCCTCGGGTGAGATCGACGGAGTCCGCACCATCGCCTACTGCTCCGACGCCACCGTCATGGGCGGCGCCATGGGAGTCGACGGCTGCAAGCACATCGTCTCCGCCATCGACGAGGCCCTGGACTCCGGAGCGCCCATCGTCGGCATCTGGCACTCCGGTGGGGCCCGTCTCGCCGAGGGCGTCGAGGCTCTGCACGCCGTCGGGCTGGTCTTCGAGGCCATGGTGCGTGCGTCGGGCACCGTTCCGCAGATCTCGGTCGTGCTCGGATTCGCCGCCGGCGGCGCCGCGTACGGCCCCGCGCTCACCGACGTCGTGATCATGGCCCCCGAGGGCCGGGTCTTCGTGACCGGTCCCGACGTGGTGCGCAGCGTCACCGGCGAGCAGGTCGACATGGCCTCGCTCGGTGGGCCCGACACCCACTTCCGCAAGTCCGGCGTCTGCCACATCGTCGCCGACGACGAACTCGACGCCCTCGCACGGGGACGTCGGCTCGTGTCGATGTTCAGTGAGCAGGGCGAGTTCGACCTGGCCGCCGCCCAGCACGGCGACACCGATCTCAAGGCACTCCTGCCCGCGTCGAACCGCCGCGCGTACGACGTGCACCCGGTCATCAACGAGCTTCTCGACAACGTCGAGGGCGAGTCGTCCTTCGAGGAGTTCCAGGGTGGTTGGGCGCGCAGCATCGTCACCGGGCTCGGCCGCCTCGGCGGTCGCTCGGTCGGTGTCATCGCCAACAACCCGATCCGCCTCGGTGGGTGCCTCAACTCCGAGTCCGCCGAGAAGGCCGCCCGCTTCGTCCGCCTGTGCGATGCCTTCGGCATCCCGCTCGTCGTCGTCGTGGACGTCCCGGGATACCTCCCGGGCGTCAGCATGGAGTGGGAGGGCGTGGTCCGCCGCGGCGCCAAACTGCTGCACGCGTTCGCCGAGGCCACCGTGCCCCGCGTGACACTGGTGACCCGCAAGATCTACGGCGGCGCATACATCGCGATGAACTCACGGGCTCTCGGAGCAACGGCCGTCTACGCCTGGCCGGAGTCCGAGGTCGCGGTCATGGGCGCCAAGGCGGCCGTGGGCATCCTGCACAAGAAGGCACTGGCAGCGGCGCCCGATCACGAGCGCGAGGCGCTGCACGACCGTCTGACGGCCGAGCACGAGGCCATCGCCGGTGGTGTCGAGCGGGCCGTGGGCATCGGCGTCGTGGACGCGATCATCGATCCGGCCGCCACCCGCAGCACTCTCACCCGCGCGCTGGCGGACGCCCCGGCGCGCCGTGGTCGCCACAAGAACATCCCGCTCTGAGTGGCGTCGCCCCGTGAGCCTTTTGCGCATCCCTGGATGCGCAAAAGGCTCACGGGGCCGGAGGCCCACTAACTCGCGAGCCAGGTGACCTCGCCGCCGACTCCACCGAGACGGAACTGTTCGAGCTCCGCGTCCCAGGCGGTACCGAGAACGTGATCCAGCTGCGCGTACACGTCGCCGCGTCCCTGTTCGAGGATCGACCGCAGCCGCTGCTCGCCCACCATGACGTCGCCGTTGGCACTGGTGGCGCCGTGCCACAGGCCGAGGCCGGGCACGTGCGCGAAGCGTTCACCGTCGACACCCTCACTGGGGTCCTCGGTGACCTCGAAACGCAGCATCTGCCATGAGCGCAGCACGCTGGCCAACCGGGCGCCGGTGCCCACGGGGCCGGTCCAGTTGGTGGTGGCCCGCAGTTGACCGTCGAATGCGGGCTGCGCGGTCCACTTGAGATTTGCTCGGCAGTCGAGCGCATCGGACAGCGCCCATTCGACATGCGGGCACAGCGCGGCCGGCGACGAGTGAATGTAGACGACACCCGTGGTCGAGTCCGCGAATTGGTTCAGTGCGTTCACCGTTGCCTCCAGCTTCGACGAGGGACGTCTTCCCCAACGGCCTGACGCGTCTGCTGATGTACGGCTTCTACCAGTGTGCCTCGAGTTACCCCTGTTACACCAGTCGTTCGGTGTGTCGGGTGGGTTCCGGCGGCGTGTCGCGGCGGGTCACACGCCCGCGAGCACCGTGTCACCCAACGCGGTCCACAACGGCTTGGCCCAGTCCCCGAAGGCGCGGTCGGCGAGCACGACGCACGAGACGCGGGCTTCGGGGTCCACCCAGAGGAACGTTCCCGACTGCCCGAAGTGCCCGAACGTGCGCGCCGAGTTCGTCTCCCCCGTCCAGTGCGGCGACTTGTGGTCACGGAGCTCGAAGCCCAGACCCCAGTCGTTGGGTCGCTGCGACCCGTACCCGGGGAGGATGCCTCCGAGTCCCTCGAACTGCACGCTCGTCGCCTCGTCGACGGTCTGGCGGGAGACGAGCGTCGGTGCGAGCAGTTCTGCCGCGAACGCCTCCATGTCGCAGAGATTGGAGCGGGCTCCGTGGCCGGCCGACCCGTGCAGCTCGGTCGAGGTCATACCCAACGGTTCGAGCACGGCGGCGGACAGGTACTCCCCGAACTCGATGCCGGAACGCTCGGTCACGTGCTCCGCCAGGATCTCGAAGCCGGCGCTCGAGTAGATGCGCTTCGTCCCCGGCGCCGTGGTGGGCCGTCGATCGTCGAACGCGACTCCCGAGGTGTGGGCGAGAAGGTGTCGGACGGTGGATCCTTCGGGTCCCGCCGCCTCGTCGAGCTCGACGGCACCCTCCTCCACCGCGACGAGCGCCGCGTAGGCGACGAGGAGCTTGGTGACCGAGGCCAGTTCCTGCACGCGGTCCCGATCACCGTGCTGCGCGGCCACGTCGGGACCGTCGGTGATCACCGCGGCCGACACCGCCGGGACCGGCCAGTCGGTGAGTGAGGACAGAATCTCGGATGCGTTGCCGGTGACCACGAGCCCGACTGTAATTCACACTCGTCACAGAATCTCGATGCGTCCGGGTACACGCGACTAGCGTGCGTGGAATGACCTCGGCTGGAACCACCCGCACCGCCCACGGCACCTGCACCCTCTGCGAGGCCATGTGCGGACTCGAGTACACGGTGACCGACGAGGGTGTGCAGTCCGTCCGCGGGGACAAGAAGGATCCGTTGTCCCGCGGACACATCTGCCCCAAGGCGACCGCGCTCGTCGACATCCTGAACGACCCCGACCGTGTCCGCCGACCGCTGCAGCGCACCGAGTCGGGGTGGCGCGAGATCGGGTGGGACGAGGCGGTGGACCTCGTGGCACGACGCCTGTCCGCCATCCGTGACGAGCACGGCGCCGACGCCGTGGGTGTCTACGCGGGCAACCCCAACGTGCACAGTCTCGGCGCCATGACCCACGGCATCCCGTTCCTGTCGATGCTGCGCACCCGCAACCGGTACTCCGCCACGTCGCTGGACCAGTTGCCGCACCAGCTGACCAACATGTTGTTCTACGGGCATCAGCTCCGTCAGCCGATCGCCGACATCGACAACACCGACTTCTTCCTCGTCCTGGGCGCCAACCCGATGGCGTCGAACGGATCCATGATGACGGTGCCCGATTTCGGAAAGCGGGTGAAGGAACTGCGCGCACGGGGCGGGCGCATGGTGGTGATCGACCCGAGGCGCACCGAGACGGCGGACGTCGCCGACACCCACCACTTCATCCGTCCCGGCACGGATGCGCATCTGCTGCTGGCGCTCGTTCACGTCGTCCTGGCCGACGGCGCCGCAACCCCCGCCCCGTACGTCGACGGCGTCGAGGGTGTGACCGAGGCGGTGGCGGCGTTCACGCCCGAGGCCGTGGCACCCCTCACCGGTATCGACGCCGACGTGATCCGCACGCTGGCACGCGATCTCGTGAGCGCCGGATCGGCCGCGGTCTACGGCCGGATGGGTGTCTCCACCCAGGAGTTCGGCACCGTGTGCCAGTGGGCAGTGCACGTCCTGAACATCCTGACCGGCAATCTCGACCGGGTCGGCGGCGTGCTGTTCACCGATCCGGCCGTCGACCTGATCGCGAACAAGATCACCGGCCGCGGTCATTTCGACAAGTGGCGCAGCCGGGTGCGGGATCTGCCCGAGTTCAGTGGCGAGCTCCCGGCGTCGACCCTCGTGGACGAGATGACCACCGACGGGCCCGGGCGCGTCCGCGCCATGGTGGTGGCGTCGGGCAACCCGGTGCTGTCGATGCCGGGCGGCCCCCGGCTCGACGACGCGTTCGCCGGGCTCGATTTCATGGTGTCCTTCGACATCTACGTCAACGAGACCTCACGCCACGCCGACATCATCCTGCCGTCCACGGTGGCCCTCGAGCGGGACCACTACGACCTGATCTTCTCGACGTTCGCGGTGCGGAACACCGCCAAGTTCAATCCGGCCGTCCTGCCGAAAGAGGCCGACGCGCGCCACGACTGGGAGATCTTCCGCGATCTGAGTCTGCGCTACGCCGCCGTCCGCCGCCGCGGAACGCGTGCGCGGACCCTGGGTCGGGTGAACGCCGCGGCCGTGGTCCGTGAGGTGCGCACTCGGCTGTCCCCCGCCCGAACGGTCGAACTCCTGCTGCTGCGCGCTCGCGGGGTCACTCTGCGGACACTTCGGAAGAACCCGCACGGCACCGACCTCGGTCCGCTGCGTCCCGGTCTGCCGGGCAAGCTGCTCACCCGCGATCGGCGTATCGGTCTGATGCACGACGTGATCACCCCGGACATCGACAGACTGCGGAGCGCTCTACTCGCCGCGACGCCGTCCGTGGACGGCGAACTGCTCCTGATCGGGCGCCGCCACGTTCGCAGCAACAACTCGTGGATGCACAACGCGCCGCGTCTCGTGAAGGGCAAGCCGCGCCACGGTCTGCTGGCACATCCCGCCGATCTCGACCGTCTCGGCATCGCCGACGGGGACACCGTCGAGGTCGTGTCCGCCGCCGGCTCCGTGCGCATCGAGGTGACGGCGAGCGACTCGGTGATGCCCGGCGTCGTGAGCATCCCGCACGGTTTCGGGCATGACCGCGACGGTGTGCGACTGACGGTGGCCCGCGACGTCCGCGGACCGAGCGTCAACGACCTCACCGATCCGGACCGCGTCGAGGGCGTCGCGGGAAATGCCGTCCTCAACGGTGTCCCGGTGACGCTCCGGCTCGTCAGGACCGACGATCAGGACACGTCGAGCAGCCGGGTCCCGTCGACGAGCAGCGAGCGGAGGGTGGGTTCGTCGACGGGCGGACAGATGGCGTGACCCTGCGCGCGGTGGCAGCCCAGCTCGACCAGAGTGCGCGCCGCCGCGGACGTCTCGACTCCGTTGGCGACGACGTCGAGCCGGAGTGACCGAGCAAGTCCGATCATGACCGAGACGAGCGCACGATCGTCGCCGTCCACGCCGAGCCCGTCGGTGAAGTGCCTGTCGATCTTGAGCACGTCGAGCGGCAACCTCTTGAGATGCAGCAGTGACGAGTAGCCGACACCGAAGTGGTCGATGGCCGTCCTGATTCCCCTGTCGCGCAGGGAGGTGAGGGCTGCGCCCGATCGCGCCACCGAATCCACCACCGCGACCTCGGACAGCTCCAGGCAGAAGCAGGCCGGGTCGATCCCGTGGGTCCGCAGGACGTCCGCCACCTCCTGCGCGAAGTCGCGCACGGCGAGGTGGACCGGTGAGATGTTCACGCGCAGAACCAGGTCGGTGCGACCCGTGGCGTCCCGCCAGCTCACATACGCCCGGCACGCCGCATCGATGACCCAGCGCCCGAGTTCCGGGGCGAGGTTCGCCGCGTCGGCGATGGGCACGAACACGTCGGGCCCGAGCATGCCGCGGGTCGGATGCGGCCAGCGGACGAGAGCTTCCACTGCGGTGATCTCACCGGAACGCAGGTCCACCTCGGGTTGGAAGTGCAGCACCAACCGGTCGTGAGAGATGGCATGGCCCAGCGTCAGCTCGACGTCGGTCCGCAGGTCGTTGGTCGCCGCGATCTCGTCCGAGTAGAGGACGACGCCGTTGCCACCCGACGACTTCACGTGCAGCGCCGCCTGATCCGCCCGGCGCAGCATCTCCGACGGATCCGCGGTTCCCACGGCCACGCCGATACTTGCGGTGCGGGTCACCCTGTCGTCCCCCACCACCATCGGCTCGGCGACCACCGACCGGACCATCTCCGCACGCTCCGCACCGTCCTCGGCCGTGGGCGCACCACCGAGGACGACGACGAACTCGTCCCCGCCGAGCCTCGCCACCACGTCCCCCTCCGGCAGTCGGCGGCGGATGCGGTCCGCGACGGTGCGCAGGAACTCGTCACCCATGCGATGGCCGAGGAAGTCGTTGAGAGCGGCCAGCCGGTCGATGTCCACGAACAGCACGCCCACCGCGGTGCCGTCGCCGGCGCGCCCGTCGAGCAGCTCGGTCAGCCCGTGACGGTTCATCAGCCCGGTCAGTTCGTCGATCATCGCGGTGTGGCGCAGTTCGTTCTCCGCGGCCACGCGCCTCTGCACCTGAGCGAGCATCGCTCCGACCGCAGTGACGGCCTCGAGCTCCTCCGCGGTCCACTGGCGGTCGGCGAATCGAACGAAACCCAGGACGCCCAGGGTGCGGCCGTCGCCTACCAGGGGTACCGCGACCATCGTGGTCGCCGGAACCCCTGATGCGTCCTTCACCCGGTCGCGGTAGTTCTCGGGCTGATCGCTCGGCCTGTAGATCTCGACCTCGGTCTGGCTGCGCGACCGGGCGAACACGGGATCCGCTCTGTCGAAGTACACGACGCCCAACGGATCCGGGTCGGGAACGACGGGCCGCGGGGGCCACTCCGCGACGAGAATAGACGCGTCGATGCGCTCGTCGTTGTGCCGGAGAAAGCACGTGTCCATCCCGAAATCGGTGGACAGGTCTCGGAGCAGCGCCCGGTACGCCTCGACGACGTTCGCGGAGTCGGCACCGAGCAACCGCGTCGCCAACTCGGACACGAGCGTGTTGAGGGGCCGCCGGACACTCGTCCGACCTTCCATCCCATCCATGACTTCTCCTGAAATCCCCTGATCGGCCCGATGCCCCCGCACGGCCGTCACCACCCCACCCGGTCGATGCAGCGTGTCGTACTCGCAGCTCGAGGCATCTTCCGCGCATTCTGATCAACATCTGATCCGAAAATGCAGTGACCTGCAACTCATGACATCACACATAAAAACCGACTCTTTACCGGTTTCGCCTCAGTTGCACCGTGGCAGAACCGTAAGTCACTGTGCCACTATCGGTCCCATGTCGGACCTGGTATCGATGAATACGACAGCGAGCCCGGTCACGGCTGCCCCTGACCTCTCGTCCCTGTACTACCGAGTCGTGCGGTCCGACCGGGCGACGACGCTGCACGACGGCTCCGGCGCTCTCGCGTTCTACAACTCCGCGTGCAGCAACCTGCTCGGCTACGACTCGGGCGAGCTCGCGCTGCTCGGATCGTCCGCAGTGCTCCATCCTGCCGACACCGAGGCCCTCGCCGATGCGACCGCGCGGGCGTATGCCGCCCTCGACGGCTCGGCCGACGCTCGGCTCCGGCTGGTCCACAAGGACGGTGGGGCCGTCGAGGTGGATCTCGAACTCTCCCGGGTACAGGTCGGGGACCGTCGATACCTGCTCGTCGAGTCGACACCGGTCGCCCCCGCGGCCTGACTCGCCGAGCCGGAGGCACGACCGCTGAACCCCGGTGGACGACCATCCCGAGTACAGGAGCGCCAGACCATGACGGCCCCGCCACTCTCGACCACGCACACACGCCCCACACACGCCTTCGGGTACTACGACGATCCGGTGTTCGAGTGCACCGTGGTCGCCACCTCCCCCACCTCCCGCCCGGATCTGTGGCGTCGCTACCTCGAAGGTGCTCGCATCAGTTACGAGCGGCACGACGTGTCCGTCGCCCTCGAGTACGACACCATCCGCGACGGGCGGAACACGACCATCTTCCTGTGCGCCCTGGATGCGTCCGGGCGCATGCTCGCCGGCATCCGTGTCCAGGGTCCGTACGAGCACGCCCGTCAGACGCACGCCGACCTGGAGTGGCAACGGAACCCGTTGGCGCGGAACGTCTTGCGAGACGCTGTCAACGACCGTCTGCGAGAGGGAGTCATCGAGCTCAAATCGGGCTGGGTGGATCGTGCAGCGCCACGGGACAAGCGTCTCGTCGACATGATCGCGCACGCAGGGCCGCTGGCGTGCTCGTTGCTCGGGGTGCGTTTCGCACTCTCCACCGCTGCGGACCATGCCGTGTCGATGTGGCAGAAGTCGGGGGCCGTGGTGGCCGATACGATCGACCCCACGCCGTATCCGGACGACCGCTACAGCACGAGGGCCCTCTGGTGGGATCTGAACACGTTCCGAGAGACCGCTCACGCGCATCACGCTCGACGGATCGACGACGCGGCAGCGCAACTGGTCCACACCTGGTCCACGGGAACGACATAGGCCCGACACGAAGGAGCGACTCGTGACCGATGCGCTGACAGGCTCTGCTGCACTCGTTCTCGATCCACACTCGGAGAACGATCGAGCGGTCGTCGAGTCTCTGCTCGGCGACGGTGTGACCGTCGTTCTCGACACACTCGACGCCCAGGCACGGGGACTGTCCGCTCTGGTCCCCCGGCCCGATGCCGACGTTCTGGACGAATCCCCTCGCTGGGTGCACTATCCGTGGCGCCGCACGCTCGTCCGCGTTCTCGGGCCTCGCGGGTTCCGGCGGCTCCGGCTCGACCGCAACCGCAACAAGATCACCGCCGAGGAGCAGGACCGGTTCGGCGCGGCGAAGATCGGCGTCGTGGGTCTCAGCGTGGGGCACGCGGTCGCGCACACCCTGGCCCTCGAGGGACTGTGCGGGGAATTGCGGGTCGCCGACTTCGACGAGTTGGAGCTCTCCAACCTCAACCGGATCCCGTCGACCGTTCTCGACCTGGGCGAGAGCAAGACCGACATCGTCTCCCGGCGCATCGCCGAGCTGGACCCTTACCTGTCCGTGCGCGTCGAAGCACGCGGCATCACCGCCGACACGGTCGACGACTTCCTGGACGGCCTCGACATCGTCGTCGAGGAATGCGATTCCCTCGACGTGAAGGTCCTGCTGCGTGAAGCCGCCAAGCGGCATCGCATCCCGGTGATCATGGAGACCAGCGACCGCGGTCTTCTCGACGTGGAACGGTTCGATCTCGAGCCCGATCGTCCGATCTTCCACGGCGCCGTCGGCACGCTCTCGTCGGGCGCCCTCACCGGTCTCAGCACGCGCGACAAGGCACCCCACGTCATGTCGATCCTCGGTGCATCCGACGTGTCCGCGCGGTTCGCCGCGTCCATGGTCGAAGTCGACCGCACGATCTCGACGTGGCCGCAGCTCGGGAGCGACGTCGCTCTGGGAGGAGCGACGGTCGCAGCGGTGGTGCGGCGCATCGTGTTGGGGCAATCCATGCCGTCCGGTCGCACTCGTATCGACGTCGACGGCGCGCTCGACACCCTCGGAACGACCGAGAGCGCCGGGGACCCCATCGACGAGCCGGCACCGACGACGGCGCCCACGACACCGACCTCGGTCGTGGACTCGATGGTGGAGGCCGCTCGGCGCGCACCGTCCGGCGGCAACGTTCAGCCGTGGATCGTGACGACGTCCGACGACGTCGTCACGATCACGCTCGATCCTCTACGCACCACCGGTCTCGATGTCGCGCACCGCGGGAGCCGAATCGCCGTGGGCGCCGCGGTGTTCAACGCTCGGGTCGCCGCGGCCCGAGCCGGACTCACGGCGGTGCCGACCGTCGTCGACGAGGGCGACGGTCGCGTACGCGTCGACCTGACAGTGGCGCGAAGGCCGGACACTGCCCTCGCTCCCCTCCACGAGGCCATGATGCGGCGTTCGACGAACCGTCACCCGGGCACACCGACCGCCCTGGCCGACGAGGTCGTGCGCGACCTGTGCGCGGCGGCTGCAGCGGAGGACGGCTCAGCGGTCGTGATCACGGATCGGGCGGCGCTGTCCGAGATCGGCGAGATCCTGGCGGAATCGGACCGACTCCGCTACCTCACCACCACGCTGCACGCCGAGATGATGTCCGAACTGCGGTGGCCCGGCGACGACGATCCGGACACCGGTATCGATGTCGCCACTCTGGCCCTCGACGCCACCGACCTGGTCAAGCTCGACGTCGCCCGACGACCCGACGTGATGCGTCTTCTCGCGGACTGGGACACCGGCAGGGCGTTGGGCGACGACACGCGCGATCGGATGGCGACCACGTCCGCGGTACTCGTCGTGTTCGCGCCGGGACCCACCGGCCGCGATCACGTCGTCGCCGGCGGTGCAGTGGAGCGTGCGTGGATCACGGCCGAGTTGCACGGTCTGGCAGTCCATCCCGTGTCTCCCGTGTTCCTCTACGCCTCGGAGGAGCACGAATTCGACGCTCTGTCCCCGCGTTACGCCGAGCGACTACGCGCACTGCGTCACCGCTTCCTCGATACCGCTGGTCAGCCGCGAGACAAACCGGTCGGCCTCGTATTGCGACTGTCTCACTGCGCAATTCCCGCCGTTCGAAGTCGGCGTCGACCTCGCTGACGGCACTCTTCGCGGTACAGTCGGCTGAACGAGTGCAGTCCAGCGCTCCGCAGCCACGCGAGGAGACCCGACGTTGGAGCGCCGTCCGAGCTTCGACGTGCTGGTGACCCGTGTGGCGACCCATCTGATCGGCGTCAACGCCGCCACGGTCGGTGCGGGCTACGAGAAGGTCCTCTCGAATCTCGTCGACTACTTCGACGTGGACGCCGCCTATCTCCGGCATCACGACGCGCAACGCCGTGCCACCGTGATGGTGGCGGAGTGGCCCGCTCGTACCGACGTCCCTGATCCCGACCCACTGGGGACCGTCACCTTTCGTGACGCCGACCCCGTGTTCGCCGCGACGGAGCACCTCAAGGAGCCGCTGCTCTTCCGCCCCGATCCCGCCATGGAGGACTACCGCCGACGCGTCGAGAGCGCCTCCGGTTACCAGAGCATCTCGATGGCATCGGTCCCGCTCGTCACCCGCGACACGACGACCGGAACCCTGGGGTTGGTCGCGTCGGGCGACCGCGAGTGGTCCGACGAGGAGGTCGAGGCGCTGAAAGCGATCGCCACCCTCTTCTCCCAACTGCAGGCTCGGATCGACGCCGAGGAGCACCTGCGGTGGGCCGCCACGCACGACGCGTTGACGGGGTTGCTCAACCGGCGGGGTGTCTCGGAGCTGCTGTCCGCTCGACTCGCCGGGGGCGGTGACGCATTCGCGGTGCTCTACTTCGACCTCGATCGCCTCAAGGCCCTGAACGATTTCCTGGGGCACTCGGCCGGTGACACGTTCCTCCGCACGGTCGGTGCACGGCTGCAGCGGCATTCGGACGCGGACACTCTTCTCGCACGGTGGGGCGGCGACGAGTTCGTGGTCGTTCTTCCCGGTCCGATGACGGAGGACGACGCGTACGCCGAGGCCTGCCGCATTCTCACCGTGGTGACCGCACGGGTCGACATGGCGGGCGAGTACGTCTCACGTACCGCCAGTATCGGTGTTGCACTGGGCATCCCCGGCAGCGGTACGGTCGATTCGGTGATCGCGGACGCCGACCAGGCTGCGCTGGCCGCCAAGACGGCCGGGGGCAATCAGGTCTCGCTGTTCAGTTCCGAGATCCGCGAACGCAACGAGTTGCAGAACGACATCGAGCTGCATCTGCGCGCAGCGATCGAGGGCGAGTCACTGCTCCTGTACTTCCAACCCGAGATCGACCTCACGACCGACCGCATCACCGCGGTCGAGGCCCTGGTGCGGTGGCAGCATCCCACCCGGGGCATGCTGCCGCCCGTCGAGTTCATCGCCATCGCCGAGGCCGTCAACCTGGCCACCGACCTCGGACGGTGGGTGCTCCACACCGCGTGCAGAACGTACGCGTCGTGGCGCTCGACGTTGGGAACACTGGACATCGCACTGCGGGTCAATGTGTCACCCGCACAGTTGGTCTCGCTCGACTTCGTGCACACCGTACGAGAGGCGTTGTCCCGGTACTCCCTCGAGCCGCAGTACCTGTGCATCGAGATCACCGAGGTGGCGGTGGTCCACGACATCGTCCTGGCCGCACGGGCTCTGCGCGACATCCGTGCACTCGGGGTACGCGTGGCCATCGACGACTTCGGCACCGGGTACAGCTCGCTCTCGCATCTCAAGACGCTGCCGGTCGACGCCGTCAAGATCGATCGCGAGTTCGTCACCCACCTCGCGACCAGTAGGGACGACCGCGCGATCGTCGAGGCCGTCACCGCCCTCGCTCGGGCCTACGACCTCGACCTCATCGCGGAGGGGCTCGAGGACGTCGACGCCCGTGCCGTGTTGCTGGAACTGGGGTGCTCGCGCGCGCAGGGGTACCTCTACGCCCGCCCCCAGCCCGCCGACGTCGTCCTCGAGATGCTGCGAGTCGGAACGCTCACACCGAGCTGAACGTCAGCCCTCCGCCTGGTCGGGCTGCGTTCCGGCCGCGTCGTCCAGTTCCGACGGGTCCGCGTCGGGGTCGCGCGAGGAGTCGTAGGGCCTCTCCGAGGAGGTCGAGGGTTCGTCGGACACGGGCGAGTCGCCGTTCGGTTCGGTCATGCGGCACGCGTACCCGCGGCCGCCGTCGCTAATCCTGCCCAGGTATCGTGAGCGCGCGTCAGCGCCGGGGGCGGTAGCTCAGTCGGTTAGAGCCGTGGACTCATAATCCATTGGTCGCGGGTTCGAGCCCCGCCCGCCCCACTCGGAATTCGCACAGGTCAGGACGGCAGTCGCCGCCTGACCCGTGTTCGCACGACCATCGAGCCGCCGGTCCGTGCCCACTTTCTGCCCACTCCGCAGAATCAACGGTCGAATCAGACATCAACGACACCAGACCACATGGCACGATTGCGGGATCGACAGGAGGCAGGCATGGACGAAGCACAGAAACGGCAGCGAGGCATCATTCTCGGCATCGGCGGGCCCATCGTCGTCGTCTTCCTGCTCGTCCAACTCAACGCAGCAAGCACCGGAGCAATCCTCATCGTGGGCACCCCGTTACTGCTTCTGTTCCTCCTCATCCGGGCGCTGGTGCGAGTCGGCGACAAGCGGCCCGAGCCCGTGCAGATCAGCCCGCCAGCGCCGCAGCAGCCAGGGACACCGGCGCCGGGTTGGTACCCGGACCAGCAGGACGCGAACCTGGTGCGCTGGTTCGACGGGAACGTCTGGACAGACGCAGTACTACCGCGCCGCAACTGAAGAACAGCCATGCCGAAACGCCTCGTCGTTCATGCGCGCAGGTTGCAGTGATGCCGAGGTCTCTGCGAAGGGCCAGCGTGAACCGATCGGCTTGTCAGCGTCGCACCGCGCCTTGTGGTCGATCGGGCAGGGCAATCACGGGTACTAGCTGGAGACGCTGCGGCTGAGGGGCGAATCCATCAGTGCACGCCGGGACACCGTTGTCCCGACACGCACACACCGTCGTTTCGGCTGTTCGTCTGCTATATTTTGAACTCTAGGTTTGTTTCGAAGCGATCGACCCGGCTACCCGTCTGTTCGTCGACTCCGAACGGTGACGAGAGAGGCAGGACCGACGGCAGAGCCGTGAGGAACGACGATGATGCCCGACGAGGATGGATCAGACCCGCGCCCGACGCTGTCGGAGGCCTTCATGTCCTCGCGACTCGGTCTCGCGACGGTGTTCGACCATTCCCCCGACGTGGTGCTCGTGTCCACGTCCGATGGACGGATCGTCCACGCGAATCCCGAGGCGTCGAGGACTCTGGGCCTCGACGGCGGTGAGCACGGGCCGCCGGACGATCCGACCGTGGACGCCGTCGTCGTCCCCACTCCCCCCACGACGCTCGCGGACATCCTGTCGGCTGTGCAACTCCACGGAACGTGGCTCGGCCGAACAGAACTGGTGCATCACCTCACAGGAGAAAGGCTCGCGGTGTCCACCTCAGCATTCGCCGTACGCGGCCACGACGACGACTCGTCCCTGGTCGTCTCGATCCATCGCGACGCCTCTGCACAGAATGCCGACGACCATCTCCTGCAGAAGGCTCTGGACGCGTCGACCTTCCGGGCGTCCGAGCAGCGGGTCGTCGCCGAGCTGAGCAGGCTCGCTCTGCGCGGCCGGCTCGACGACCTTCTGTCGGCGGCCACCGACGCCGTCGTGACGCTGTACGGGGCGCGGTGCGCCGTCATCACCCGCGCGCACGACCTGCCTGCCACTCTCGAGATCGTCGCCGCCACGGGGGACGACGCACCGCACGTTCTGTGCGCCACCGGGCCGTCCTCGATCACCGCGTTCGCCAGCCGATCGGCCACCCGGATCGTGTGGTCCGGGGACGCGCACGAGTCCAGGTTCGACGTCGCCGCCCTCGTCGCAGGTGGTGTCGAGAACGCGGTCGCCGTGCCGATCGACGGCACCGGCCAGCCGTGGGGTGTGTTGACCGTCCTCGGGGTCGACTCGCGCTATCTCTCGTCCGCCACCGGGTCGTCCGTGCCGCTCATCGACATCACGACGGCGGGGCCGCCGATTCTGGTCCCGGACAATCCGATGCTCGACACCGGCGCCCTCGACACGGTGTCCGACGTCGTGTCCGCAGCCGTGCATCGTGTCGGCGTCGAGAGCGAACTGCGCTACCGAAGCCTCCGCGACCCACTGACGGGTCTCCCCAATCGCGCGCTGGCGTACGACCGGATCGAGTCCGCCGTCGAGCGGGGCGTCGCGAAGGCCACCACGACGGCCGTCATGCTCATCGACCTCGACGACTTCAAGTCCATCAACGACGGGCTGGGGCACGAGGCGGGCGACTCGGCTCTGGTGTCCATCGGCAACCGCCTCACCCGGGCATCGCGCCCCGGCGACACCGTGGCTCGCCTGGGCGGCGACGAGTTCGTGGCGGTCTGCGAGAACCTCTCCGGTCCGGAGGAGTCGATCGCCGTGGCGCAGGCCTACGCGGACGCCGTGCGGGCGGCCATCGTCGTCGACGGCAACGAACTGCGCATCACCGCGAGCATCGGCGTCGCGTTGGCGGACGACACCGTGCCCGGCAACGAGCTCATCCGCCGCGCCGACGTGGCGATGTATCGCGCGAAGGACACCGGTCGCGGGAACGTCGCGGTGTTCGACACCGACGATCGAGAGCACCGCCGCAACCAGTTGGCTCTGTCGGCCGATCTCCGGTCGGCTCTCGACAGCCAGATCCTGACGCTCGCGTACCAGCCCATCTTCGACATCGCGACCGGCCGCATCACCGCCGTGGAGGCACTCGCGCGGTGGCAGCACCCCACCCTCGGCTCGGTGAGCCCGGAGACCTTCGTCCGGATCGCCGAGCGCACGGGCCAGATCAACACCCTCGGCCTGTGGGCTCTGCACACCGCGTGCGTGCAGGCGGCGGAGTGGCAGGCCATCTCGGACGTCGGCGTGCGGGTCAACGTCAGCGCCCTGCAGCTTCGCCAGCCCGAGTTCGTGGCCAGCGTCGCCCGCATCCTCGCCAGTTCCGGTCTGCCGGTGGGCCGACTCGGCCTGGAGATCACCGAGACGGTGTGGCTCGCGGACACGGCGCAGGTGCGGGACGCCCTCACCGAACTGCACGAGATGGGCGTGTCCATCCTCCTGGACGATCTGGGCAGCGGCCACAGCTCCGTCACCTACCTCAGCCGGTATCCCGTCATCGAGGCGTTCAAGATCGATCAGACGTACATCCAGGCCATGCCGGGCAAGCAGCCCGAGGCCATCGTGTCCGCCATCGTGTCCCTGGCACACGCGTTCGACGTCGCCGTCGTCGGCGAGGGTGTCGAGTCACAGGCCCAGTTCGACCGTCTGCGGGACAGTGGTTGCGATCTGGCCCAGGGCTTCTGGCTCGCCCACCCGGCCAGCGCGAACGAGGTCACCTCGATGCTGCTGGAGCGACGCGCCGGCTGACCGTCAGCCGGCCGGATCGGTCCTGGTGGCGTCGCGCACGAAGTCGGCGGCCACCTCGCGAACTCGCACGTTCCGGCGCTGCGCCTCACGCGAGAGCACGTCGAACGCGGCGTCCGCGTCGAGACCGCGCATCGCCATCAGAATGCCCTTGGCCTGCTCGATGGGGGCGCGTCGCGCCATGGCGTCGCGCAGTCCGCTCACCGTGGTGGTGGCGTCGGTGTAGCGAGCATGCTCTCCGATGGCCCGTCCCACCGTGGTGGTGAGGCTGTCCAGGATGTCGGCGTCCATGTCGTCGAAGGCGTCGGCGGACGAGCCGTACAGGTTGAACGAGCCGATCACGCCGTCGAGAGTCCTGATGGGCGAGGCGAGGAACGAGTGCACACCCTCGGTGCGCGCCGCGGCCGCGAACTCCGGCCACCGCTGCTCGGTGCTGTCGCAGTCGACGACGATCGTGGTGTCGGTACGGGACGCCTCGAGGCATGGACCCTCGCCGGTCTCGTACTGCATCTCGTCCACCGCGAGGGTGGTTCTGTCGGTGTAGACCGCCGTGTACGTGGTGCCGTCGTAATCGATTGTCACGCCGCAACTGTCGGCGCCTCTGATGACGTCGTGCGCGAGATCCACCGACCGCTGCAGCAACTCGCCGAGCTCGTCCGTGTCCTCGATGCGTCGACCCAGCGAGCCGACGATCTCACCGAGTCGTTCGGGTGTCAGGCCACCTTCGGCCCGCCCTTCCGTGTCCATTGCACCATTCGATCACACGCCCGCCGATCCACCGAGGCGTGTTCGGCACACTCCGTCGGTCCGTGCGTAGTCTGAGGTGCGGTCGGCGTTTCGGTTCGTCGACCCTCGGGTAGTTCCCCGGACGGCATGCAGACCAGGCACGCCTGTGGGAGCTTCCCATCGAAGATGTCCGCGCGTCCCGTCACATCGGAGGAACAGTGGATCCGGAAGTTCAGCACGAACCCAGCGAGATCACGTACGACGAGAGTTTCTACCCGGCCAGGCCTCGCCCGTTGAAGCCGTCGGTGCGTCGTGCGTACCGCACTGCGGGCGCGCTGCCCCAGGGTGACGCCGACGCCTCCAATCCCGAGTACGTGTCGTGGCTCGTCGACCGGTCGATGCTGCACGATGCCAAGCTGATCGCGGAACAGTTGTCCGGCAAGGGCAGCATGTGGCAGAACCCCTACGCGTCGCCGGATCCGCGCGGAGCCGTCGAGCGCGCACCCGTGTGGTTCACCGCGTACCCCATCTCGCTCATCGCGGCTCCAGGACAGAGCTTCCTCGGCACGCTCGGCGACGAGGCCCTGTGGCAGGTGTTCTCGGACATCGGCATCACGGCAGTGCACACCGGCCCCGTCAAGGAGGCCGGCGGACTGCACGGGTGGCATGCCACACCGTCGGTCGACGGCCACTTCGACCGCGTCAGCATGCAGATCGACCCGGCGTTCGGCTCCGAGGAGGAGTTCCGGCGGCTGTGCGTCGTCGCGTCCGCCTACGAGGGCATCGTCATCGACGACATCGTCCCCGGACACACCGGCAAGGGCGCCGATTTCCGATTGGCGGAGATGAACGTCTCCGACTACCCCGGCATCTACCACATGGTGGAGATCGAGCCGCAAGACTGGCACCTGCTCCCCCGCGTCAAGGCGGGCCAGGACTCGGTGAACATCGATGCCGAGTCCGAGGCCAATCTCGCTCGTGCCGGGTACATCGTCGGCCAGCTCCAGCGCGTCATCTTCTACGAGATGGGCGTCAAGGAGACCAACTGGAGTGCCACGCCGGTCATCCGCGGAGTCGACGGGGTCGAGCGCCGCTGGGTGTACCTGCACTACTTCAAGGCGGGTCAGCCCTCCATCAACTGGCTCGATCCCTCGTTCGCCGGTATGCGCCTCGTCATCGGCGACGCCTGCCACTCCATCGCGGACCTCGGCGCCGGCGCACTGCGTCTCGACGCCAACGGTTTCCTCGGAGTCGAGCGCCGGACCGAGGGTCCGGGATGGTCCGAGGGCCACCCGCTCTCGGAGGCCGCCAATCACCTCATCTCCAGTGTGGTGCGCAAGATGGGTGGCTTCACCTTCCAGGAGCTGAACCTCACCATCGACGACATCAAGGCGATGGGAAGCAGCGGCGCCGATCTGTCCTACGACTTCATCAACCGCCCCGCCTATCACCACGCGCTCGTCATGGGGAACACCGAGTTCCTCAGGCTCACCATGAATCTGGCGCGGGACCACGGTGTGGACACCGCCTCGCTGGTGCACGCGCTGCAGAATCACGACGAGATGACCTTCGAGCTGGTGCACTTCGCGACCCTGCACCGTGAGGACGAGTTCTCGTACGGCGGCGACGTGATCAAGGGCGGCGATCTGGGTGACCAGATCCGCGCCGAACTGTGCGAACGACTCACCGGCCGGTGGGCGCCGTACAACCGCACGTTCACCAACAACGGGATCGCCTGCACCACCGCGTCGGTCATCACGGCGTCGTTGGGCATCCGCGACCTCGACCGGATGGACGACACCGACATCGAGACGGTCAAGCGCGCCCATCTCATGCTGGCCATGTACAACGCGCTGCAACCGGGCGTGTTCGCGCTGTCCGGCTGGGACCTCACCGGCATCCTCCCGGTGCCGGCGGAGGAGGTCGCCGATCTCATCCGCGAGGGCGACACCCGCTGGATCAACCGTGGGGCGCACGACCTCATGAACACCTCGCCCGACGCCACCCGGTCGGAGTCCGGGATCCCCCGCGGCCGCAGTCTCTACGGCTCGTTGCCGGAGCAGATGAAGGACTCGACGTCGTTCGCGCGTCAGCTGTCCCGCATCCTCGATGTGCGGACGAGGTACGGCATCGCGACGGCCACCCAGCTCGACGTCCCGTCCGTGTCGCACAAGGGACTGCTCGTCCTGGTGCACCAGCTGGGCAACGGATCCATCTCGGCGACGGTGCTGAACTTCACGGGCGACGAGATCCACGCGACGGTGCAGTCGAAGCACCTCACCGGCGGGGCCACGGTGGTGGACCTGTTCACCGACCAGGACATCGCCGTCGTCGACGAGCTGGGCAGTTTCCCGATGACCCTGCAGCCCTACCAGGGCGTCCCGGTGATGCTCAGGGGCTGATGCCGAGAGGTAGCCGGGGAAGGTTAGGCTAACCAGCATGCGAGTGGCGATGTTCGGCTATCAGACCTGGGGACACACGACGCTTCGGACGGTCATCGAGTCCGATCACGAGGTGGTCCTGGCCGTCACCCATCCTCCCAGCGAGCACTCGTACGAGTCGATCTGGTCGGATTCCGTGGAAGATCTGGCACGCGCCCACGACGTGCCGGTCCACCTCGCCCTCACTCCGGACGATGCGCTGCGCGTCGCACTGGAGGAGGCGAAGCCGGACATCATCGTCGCGAACAACTGGCGCACCAAGCTGCCCCGGTCCATCTACGACATGCCGCCGCACGGCACCCTCAACCTGCACGACTCACTGCTGCCCCGGTTCACGGGTTTCTCCCCCGTGATCTGGTCGCTGATCAGCGGCGCGGCCGAGACCGGCCTGACCGCGCACCGTATGGACGACGAACTCGACACCGGCGACGTCGTCATCCAGCGGTCCGTCCCGATCGGCCCGCGCGACACCGCGACCCAGTTGGTGCAGGCGACCATCGACCTCATTCCCGAGGTACTGCTCGAGGCGCTCGGCGCGATCGAGAGCGGTACCGCGGTGTGGACCCCGCAGGACCTCTCGCAGCGGACGTTCTTCCACAAGCGTGCGGACATCGACAGCCGTATCGACTGGACGTGGCCGGCCGAGGACATCGACCGTCTGGTCCGCGCTCAGTCCGACCCCTACCCCAACGCGTGGACCCATCACCGTGGCCGTCGGCTCCGCATTGTCGAAGCGCATGTGTCGCAGGGCATCTACGGCGGTACACCCGGTCGCGTCTTCATCCACGAGGGTGACGGCATGGCGATCGTCTCCGGCCCGAACGCCCACCTCGGCCGAAACCGAGCGCTCGTGATCGACGCGGTGCGCACGGAGGACGACGACCGCACGATCCCCGCGGCGGAGTACTTCCCCCGCGGCGGCGGGTACCTCACCGACGCTCCCTGACGTCCGGTTCCGGCTGGTCGCGCGAACGGGATCACGAACGGGTCGGGTCGAGTACATTTCACCTGGAAGCGGGTGACGGGGGCTGGTCACGAGGACGGTCTACATGGCGAGAATCACCGGTCCCGGTTCGTGGACGGACCGTGCGCAGCACTCACGGACGGTGTGGCGATCCACGGCGCGCGCGGGTGATCCGGTGCGCTCCGACCTCGTCATCGTCGAAGGACTCGCCACCATCACGGCACTCTGCACGCTCCTGTTCGGCGCTGTCCTGGTCTGGATGACGACGGCCGACGACTACGCGTTCTCCTGGTGGTCGAAGACCTACACCTTCGGGGTCACGGTGACCGCCGCAGTCACCTGGTGTGCGTTGCACACCCCGCGTGCCGGCATCTTCTACCGGCACACGGACGCGGTCACCCTGGTGGCCGCGATTCTCGTCGTCGGCAGTCCGGTCCTCGCCTATGCCAGCGCGGGGTCTGCGTACCCGGCCTTCGGACTCGTTCTGGCCATCGTGGCCTTCGCCGGAATACTCCAACGTCGCGCCCACATCGTCACGTTCACCACGCTGGCGGTGTGCGCGTGGACGGCGTTGGCGGTGGCTCACGGCACCGACGTGAGCGTGCAGACCTTCGCGGTGTCGGTGCTGCGAACCGTTCTCGTCGTCGCGGTCATCCACTACTTCCGCATGAAGACCATCGACCTGCTGTGGGAGAAGTATCGGATGGTCGACGAGCAACGTGCCAGGGCCGACTCCCTGTCGCACGTCGACGATCTGACCGGCCTGGCGAACCGTCGCGGCCTTCAGCGACGTGCGGCGACCGAACTCGATCGGTGCCGACGAGAGTCTCGGCCCGTGAGCGTTCTCTACCTCGACGTGGACGGTCTCAAAGATGTCAACGACACCCTCGGGCACGATGCCGGAGATGCCGTACTGGTACGACTCGCCGAGATGCTGGGGACCGCGTTCCGCGGCAGTGACATCGTCGCCCGCGTCGGCGGTGACGAATTCGTCGTGGTTCTCCCCGACACGGACCGGACCGTGGCGCTGGATCTGGGTGCGTCCATCCGCGATCTCTCGATGACCACCGAGGTGTCCGTCAGTGTCGGACTGGCAGTGTGGAGTCCGGGACCACACGCGCCGGATCTCGACGACCTGACGAGGCGCGCCGACAACGCGATGTATCGGGTCAAGTCACGGCGCTGAACGGCGACGCGGGAGCCGGGGTACCCGTTTGGCTCCCCGACGCACGGGTATCGCCACGACATGCCGGAACAACGCAGTGGGCTCGTCGTGGCCGTGACCGGAGCGACGGGAAACCTCGGGACCTCGGTCGTCGACGCGCTGGTCGACGACCCGGCGGTCTCCGCGGTCCGTGCGATCGCGCGGCGCTCGCCCGTGCCGGCGAACGGTCGTCCGGCGTGGGCTCCCGCACGGACGACGTTCGTCGAGGCGGACATCGCACGGGACGACCTGGTCCCGCTGTTCGACGGAGTCGACGTCGTCGTACACCTGGCGTGGCAGTTCCAGCCGTCGCGCGATCCGGTGCAGACCTGGGACGTCAACGTCGTCGGCGCGATGCGGGTCTTCGACGCCGCGGCGGCGGCCGGAGTGAGCGCGTTGGTGCACGCGTCGTCGGTCGGTGCCTACTCCCCGGGATCGAAAGACGTTCGGGTGACCGAGGACTGGCCGACGCACGGCTGGCAGGGCGCGGCCTACACGCGCGAGAAGTCGTATCTCGAGCGTGTGCTCGACCGGGTGGAGACGCGGAATCCCGACCTCCGGGTCGTCCGGATGCGCCCGGCCTTCGTCTTCGAGGCGTCGGCGTCCACGGAGCAGCGTCGACTGTTCGGCGGACCCTTCGTCCCGGCCCGGCTGGTGCGACCCGCGTTCGTCCCGGTCTTCCCTGACATCGCGGATCTGGTGTTCCAGGGAGTGCACTCCCGTGATGTCGGACGAGCATTCGCCGCGGCGGCGGTGCGCGAGGTGTCGGGCGCGTTCAACCTCGCGGCGGACCCCGTCATCACCCCGGCCACCTTCGCGGAGATTCTCCGCGCGCGGTTGATCCCTCTGCCCGCGTCCGCGGTGCGACTCGCCCTCGATGCTCTGTTCACCGCACGCCTCGTTCCCACCGACCCCGGCCTCTTCGACGCGGTGCTGCGGCTTCCCATCATGGACTCCGGTCGCGCCCGCGACCTGCTGGAGTGGGCGCCTCGACACACCGCGCAGGACGCTCTCGCCGAGTTCGTCCGCGGCGTGCACGAGGTTGACGACGCCCCGACCCCGCCGCTGTCCGCGTGACCCGGCGGCGGTTTGCGTCGGGTGAGTGCGGGTAGTCCGCAGTCCATGACCCGAGAGCAGACGACGGGTGACGACCCGGCCCACGCGGACCCGGACGATCCTCGGAAGCCCGATTCACCCACCGATCTCACCAAGCCGTCGTTCTTGTACGTCCTGCGCAAGACCGCGCGCGAGTTCTCCAAGGACCAGTGTACCGATCTGGCCGCTGCTCTCACGTATTACGCAGTGCTGTCGCTGTTCCCGGCTCTTCTCGCCGTCGTGTCCCTTCTCGGCGTGTTCGGGCAGGGCGAGCGCACCGTCACCGCGGTGCTCGACATCGTGTCCGACCTGGGGCCCTCGTCCGCCGTCGACACACTGCGCGGACCGGTCGAGCAGCTCGTCCAGGCGCCCACCGCCGGACTCGCCCTGATCATCGGTCTGGCCGGCGCCCTCTGGTCGGCGTCCGGCTACGTGGGCGCGTTCGGCCGCGCCATGAATCGGATGTACGAGGTGGACGAGGGCCGACCGATCTGGAAGCTCCGCCCGGTCATGCTGGTCGTCACTCTGGTCGGCCTGATCTGCATCGCCGCAGCGGGACTCATGCTGGCCGTCAGCGGTCCCGTCGCCACGGCCGTGGGTGACGCGATCGGTGCCGGCGACACCGCACTGACGGTGTGGAACATCGCGCGGTGGCCCGTCGTCCTCGCGCTGATCGTCTTGGCCGTCGCGATCCTCTACTACGCCACACCCAACGTGCAGCAGCCGAAGTTCCGATGGATCAGCACAGGGGCCGGCATGGCCATCGTCGTGTGGATCCTCGCGTCCGTGCTCTTCGGTTTCTACGTCGCGAACTTCAGCAGCTACAACAAGACCTACGGCTCGTTGGCCGGCGTGATCATCTTCCTGCTGTGGCTCTGGATCACGAACCTCGCTCTGCTGTTCGGGGCGGAACTCGATTCCGAACTCGAACGCGGCCGCCAACTCCAGGCCGGCATCGAGGCCGAGGACCATCTGCAGCTTCCACCGCGCGACACGCGCGTCTCGGAGAAGAACGAGGAGACCGATCGCGAACACGTCGAACGTGGTCGCGCCCTGCGCCTCTCACGTGGCGAGGACTCGTCCGCCCGGTAGCGTGGTGGTGACACGGGCCATGGGAGCCCGGAGCGAGGGTGGTCTGCGCGAGTGAGTGACACGGGGGCGGGCGCGCTGGTGGCGTCCGCACGCCGAGCGCGTCGGCAGTGGCGCGAGAGCGCTCACGACGGCGATCCGGTGCGATCGGACGTGGTGGTCGTCCAGGGCCTCGCCGCGATCTGCGTGCTGAGCACCGTTCTGTACGGAGCGGTGTTCCTGTGGGTGGTGACGGACCCCGACTATGCGGTCCACTGGTGGGTTCAGTCCTACAACCTGCTGGTCGCCGCGCTCGCGGCCACGACGTTCTGGGCACTGCACACGCCGCGGGCCGTGTGGTTCTACCGTCACACGGACGTCGTGACGTTCGTCGCCGCAGCCCTGATCATCGCCAGTCCCGTTCTGGGCAACGCCGATGCGGACTCCGGTTTCCCCGCCTTCGGACTCGCGCTCTCCATCGTCGCCGCCGCCGCGCTGCTGCAACGACGATGGCACGTGGTCGTCGTCGTCACCGGGGGCGTACTGGCCTGGATCGCCCTTGCCTCGGTCAACGGGATCGGAGACGCCGGGGTGCGCACCTTCGCGGCCGCGATCGTGCGCACCGTTCTGGTGGCGGGGTTGATCCACTACGTGCGGATCCGCACCATCGGTCTGCTGTGGGAGCGCTACAGGTCGGTGGATCGAGCACGCGCTCGAGCCGATTCGCTGTCTCACCGAGACGACCTGACGGGGCTGCTGAACCGGCGCGGTCTCGCGCGGGGCGCCTCGCCCGCGCTCGCCGACTGCGAACGTGATGCCGTGCCCGTCGGTGTCCTCTATCTCGATCTCGACGGTCTCAAGGAGATCAACGACCGAGCCGGCCACGACGCGGGCGACACGGCGCTGGTACGACTGTCCGGCATTCTCCACAGAAGTTTTCGCTCCGACGATCTGATCGCCCGCGTCGGCGGCGACGAGTTCGTGGTTGTCCTCCCAGGGGTCGGCGAACAGGAGGTCCTCGACCTCGGGGCGACCGCCCTCGACGGGCTCGGCGCCGCGCAGCTCTCCGTCAGTGCGGGGGTCGCGGTGTGGAACCCCGCCCCCGGCGGTGTCGGCCCGGACCTCGACGAACTGATGAGGCGGGCGGACAACGCGATGTATCGCGAGAAATATCGGCGTTGATCGGTCTCGTCCTGCTCGTGACTCCGAATTCGGGGTACTGCTCTGGGACGCCGCCGGTCACATCCGCGGCGTCGACGGCGTCGAGAACTGGCGTCACCATCGACGGTCTCGGCCGTCGACTCTCCGGACGCGCGCCGACGTCGGCAGCGCGTCGATACCCGAGGTGATCCATGACCCAGTCCATCTCTCCCACCGATCGTCGATCCGCCGGGACGATCCTGATCACCGGCGCGTCCAGCGGTATCGGCCGCGCCACCGCCCACCTCTACGCCGAGCGCGGCTGGTCCATCGTCGTGTGTGCCCGTGGCCGTGACGGCCTGGCCGCCGTGGCCGACGAATGCCTGCAACGCGGCGCCGCCGCGGTGGCCGTCAAGCCGGTCGACGTGGTGCGCGGCGACGACGTGACCAAGGTCGTCACCGAGGTCGTCGAGCAGTTCGGCCGCCTCGACGTCTGCGTGCACTCCGCCGCCGTGATGTCCTACGGGACGTTCCTCGACACCCCGGCAGAGGTGTTCGATCACGCCGTGTCGGTCGACCTGCTCGGGTCCGCGAACGTCGCACGGTCGACGCTGACGGTGTTCCGCGACCAGGAGCACGGCCACCTCGTGGTCATCGGCTCGTTGCTGGGCCGTATCGCGGTGCCGTGGATGGGCACCTACGTCACGTCCAAGTGGGGGCTGCGCGGCCTCACCCGTGTTCTCCAGCAGGAGGTTCGGCAGTATCCCGGCGTCCACGTCAGCGCCGTCGCACCCGGTGCCGTGAACACGCCGATCTACGCGCAGGCCGCCACCGTCGTCGGCAGAGCGGGGTCGCCGCCTCCCCCCGTCGCGGAGCCCGAGGTCATCGCCCGTGCCGTCGCGGCGGTCGTCCGGCGCCCACAGCGTGAGCGGGACGCCGATGCGGTGTTCGGCCTCGTCAACAAGTTCGCGTCGGCGGGCTACTCGCTGGTGCCGGCGGTCTTCGATCGACTCGTCGGGCCGTTGATGTGGCGTTTCGGCATCGCACGCGAGCCCAAAGACGATTCGGAGGGCAATGTATTCCACTCCAGGACCGCACCTCCCCCGCGGAAAGTGACCGCGCGGACCGGAGACCGTCCACACTGAGTCCATGACCACCCGACGCCGGTTGCCCCCACAGAAGCTCGGATCCCTCATCGGCGCCGTGTTCGGACTCGTGTTCGTGGTGGTCAACTCGGCGTCGTCGCCGACACTCCTGCGTCTCGCGTTCTGTGTGGCCGCTGCGGCGGCCGCGATCACCGTTCTCGTGGGAATCGCGCGCAATCCCGTGGCCACGGTGCCCGCGGGTGTCACACCGTTCGGACGCGGTTACGTCGTGATCGTGCTCGCCGAGGTGGTGCTGCTCTTCGTCGGCATCCGCATCGTGGCGGGGCCTCTCGGACTGCCCGAGGCCGGGGTCGCCTGGGTGGCCGTCGTGGTCGGCGTGCACTTCGTCGTCCTGGCGCGCCTGTGGCACCTGCGACTGTTCGACGTCCTGGGCTCGGTGCTGACCGTTCTCGGGGTGCTCGGCTTCGTCCTGGCCGTCGCCGGGGCGGACCGGATGTGGACCGACATCGTGGCAGGAGTCGCTTCGGGTGCGGTGCTCCTGGAGTTTTCGCGCCGAGGAGTGCGCCGGGAGGGTGGGCGTCAGCGCCGCCGCACCAGTGCGTAGATCAGGCCCACCACCGCCAGCACGATCAGCAGGAGAACGATGACGTGGAACGGCTGCAGTGAGCTCATGGGGCATCCTTGCACGCCGGGGAGCGCGTGGACCGCGTTCTAGAGCCCCACCTTCTCCAGCGCTTCGTCGTAGATCAGAGCCGCCTCGGACTCCGAACGGCCCTCCTGCAGCGCGCCCACGTAGACGGCGGACACCTCTTTCTCCACCGCCGTGTACTTCGCGAGCCACTGCTCGGCTCGCACGCGCCAGTAGCCGATGATGTCGAAACGGTCGACGCCCATACCCTGCTCGCGGCGCACGTACTTGCGGACGGCACGCGAGTCCGCGGCCTCCCCCGCGAAGAAGACGTAACCCGCGCCCGGCGGGAACTCCCACGCCTGCACCGCGTCCGGCAGCACTCCGGGACCGTGCCCGTTACCGGACCCGACGCACCACTGCACTGTCACCTCGGCCGCCGACTCGAACGTCTGCACGTCGGCCTCGTCGAGAACCTCGACGATCGCATGGGCCCGAGTGTTCGCGGGCAACTCCTCGAGCACTCGGCCCAGCGCCGGAAGCCCGGCGAGATCCGCCGCGAGGAGGAACCACGCGGTGTCCGCCGGCGGCGCGAACCAGTGCCGCGGTGGAGTGACGACCACGACGTCGCCCGGTCGCGCCGACAGCGCCCAGGAGGCGGCCACCCCGCCGTCGTGGGCGACGAAGTCGATCACCAGCTCACCGGCGTCCGTCACCCGTCGCACCGTGTAGTTGCGTCCCTCGGGACGGGTGGCGTCGTCGTGGTACCACCACACCCCGTCGACACACTGCATGGCCGGCGGCCGAGCGTCGCCGGGAGCCGGGAAGTAGAGCGCGACGCACTCGTCGGCCACACCGGCCGGGCGGTACCGGCGCAGGTCCTCTCCGCCGAAGGTGAGGCGAACGAGGTTGGGGCTCAGTGTCGTCCGGTCCACCACCTCGGCCCAGTAGAAGGTCGGCTCGGTGTCGTCGGTCATCGTCGGGGCTCCCGCAGTCGAGGTCGTCGTTCCGAGTTAGGTTACCCTGACCAGGCCGGGTGTGGTGGTGCCAGGACGAGGCGATTTGGTGGTCGACGGGTGCCATGGGTTAGAGTCTCTTCTCGGCGAGGATGCATCCGAGAGGGTGCTGTCGGAGCCACGAACATTCCCCCATAGCTCAATTGGCAGAGCATTCGACTGTTAATCGAAGGGTTTCTGGTTCAAGTCCAGATGGGGGAGCACGCAGAGCCCGTGACCGTTGTCGGTCACGGGCTCTTCTCGTTTCGCCGCACCCGCCCCGGGGAGTTCGCCGTGCCCGGTCACGTCGGGCAGGATGGTCTCAGACGTCTCGAAAGGACTCACGCTCACATGATGGGAATGTTGGCCGGCATCGCTGCCGGATACGTGCTCGGCACCAAGGCGGGGCGGGCGCGCTACGAACAGATCAGCCGCGCGACGAAGGCGGTGGCGTCGAGCCCCGCGACGAAGAAGGTCGTGTCGGCCGGACGCCAGAAGTTGGCCGACACCCTCAGCACGCAGCCGAAGCTCGAGCCGATGAAGCAGGTCGACGACACTCAGCTCTACATCCCGCACGACAAGCTCTAGACGGCGGGGAACTCCGCGTCCGTGGTGCTGCCGACGGCCTGCTCCAACAGGCTGCGGCGGTACTGCTCGAGCGCGATGAGGTCGCCGAACAGCGCGTTGTAGTCGTCCGGCTTCTCGATGGGTGACATGCGCTGCAGCTTCGACTTCAGTTCCGCCACCTGCCGGCCGACCCACACCTCCTGCAGACGCGCGAGCACCCCCGAGATGTAGCGCGGGGTCGCCTCGTCGGAGATGGGCATGGCCTCGACGGCCAGTTCCGTGACCAGGGAGCGCAATCCCTTCGGCTCCGCCTTCTTGCCGACGGCGTCGAGCCACTCCCCGCCCCCGAGCCCCGCGGCCGTTCCACCGGCCTCGCGGACCGCCTCGGACACCGCGGCGTACGCCGGGTGCCCGAACGTCTCGGGCGGCAGCGAATCGAACACGGACCCGGCGATACCGGGGTGCTGCATGACGGCCTTGAGGGCTTCGCGCTGCGGCCACAGCGTGGGGTCGTTGCGCGCCGGATGGGCCGGTCCGACCGGCGCGGCCTTCTCGGTCTCGGTACTGCGCACCGGCCGCCGGAGCGGCGCCGGAGCGCCACCCTTCGCGATCTTGGCCGCTTCCTCGCGCACCCGGTTGACCACCATGCGCTCGTCTATCCAGCCCACCCAGCCGCTGAGCCGAGCCGCGTAGTTGTCGCGGAGCGCACGGTCCTTCATCTGGGCGACCATAGGCACGGTGCGGCGCAGGGCTTCGACCTGTCCCTCGGCGGTGTCGAGATCGCACTCGGACAGAGCGCCGCGAATGGCGAACTCGAAGAGTGGGGTACGACGCGCGACGAGATCACGTACCGCCGCGTCCCCCTTCTCGAGGCGCAGGTCGCACGGATCCATCCCGTCCGGAGCCACCGCGATGAACGTCTGGCCGGCGAGCTTCTGGTCTCCCGAGAAGGCCTTCATCGCGGCGGCCTGACCGGCGGAGTCCCCGTCGAAGGTGTAGATGATCTCGCCGCGCCAGAACTTGTCGTCCATCAGCAGCCGACGCAGGAGCGCGAGGTGCTCGTCACCGAAAGCGGTACCGCACGAGGCGACCGCCGTCTTGACTCCCGCCAGGTGCATGGCCATGACGTCGGTGTAGCCCTCGACGACGACGGCCTGATGCCCCTTGGCGATGTCCTTCTTCGCCAGGTCGAGGCCGAACAGCACCTGAGACTTCTTGTACAGCAACGTCTCCGGGGTGTTGACATACTTGCCCGGCATCGTGTCGTCGTCGAAGATCTTGCGTGCGCCGAAGCCGATGACGTCACCGGACAGGTTGCGGATGGGCCACAGCAATCGACGGTGGAACCGGTCCATCGGACCCCGCTTGCCCTCGCGGGACAGCCCGGCCGCCTCGAGTTCCTTGAACTCGAAGCCCTTGTTCAGCAGATGCTTGGTGAGCGTGTCCCACCCACTCGGGGCGAACCCGCACCCGAACTCCTGTGCCGCAGCGGCATCGAAGTTGCGCTGCGTCAGGTAGTCCCGCGCCGCCTGCGCCTCGGGTGATCCGAGTTGCTCGGCGTAGAACTGCTGCGCTGCCGCATTGGCCGCGACGAGGCGGGACCGGGTCCCACGATCACGCTGGACCGAGGTGCCGCCACCCTCGTACGAGATGGAGTAGCTCAGCCGATCCGCGAGTTGCTCGACGCTCTCGACGAACGTGATGTGCTCGATCTTCTGCAGGAACGTGTACACGTCGCCGCCCTCACCACAGCCGAAGCAGTGGAAGGTGCCGTGATTCGGCCGGACGTGGAACGACGGGTTCTTCTCGTCGTGGAACGGGCAGAGCCCGCTCATGGAGTCGCCTCGCGGAGCCTTCAGTGCGACGTACTCGCCGACGATGTCCTCGATGCGAGTGCGTTCGCGAATGGCGGCTACATCGCGTTCAGGTATCCGGCCGGCCACGAGCCCAGTCTAGTGCCGGGTCCGACACGGCTCCCCCGCCGTACCGACCCGGACCCGCTAACCCCAGGACGCCTGCGCTCCGAGGCTGCTCTTGTCCACCCGTTCGAGCCGCGACTCCGTGTAGGACGCGATCTGATCCACCACGACGCGGATGCGCTGGGAGTCGTCCGCGGCGGCGTTCCACACGGGAACGAACATCGGATCGAGCGAGGTCGGTGCCGAGTACAGCAGCCAGGCCGCGACGCGGTGGATGCGATCGCGCTGACGGTCCTGCCGGAGCCGGTGCCCGGCGTCGGACATCACGTAACGCAGCGCCATCGTCTTGAGCAACGCCACCTCCGCTCGGACCAGCGACGGCACGCAGAGATCCGCCTCGTAGCGCCGCACGGGCCTGCCGTCGGCCGCCTCCCGGGTGCTGGAGATGGCGGCGGTGGTGAATCGGCCCACCAGTTCGCTCGTCATCCGCTTGAGCGCCACCGAGCGGACGAGAGTGCCGTCGTAGCCGGACGCATCGGTGACCACCGGCATCTCCGACAACCGCTGAGCGGCCTCGCGCATGTGGTCACGGTCGAAGCCGCGGAACTCGCTCACCGACATCTCGGCGAGGGCCGACTGCTCGCTGGGGTCCGCCAGCGACCGGAGGTCGATGCGCCCGGCGATGATGCCGTCCTCCACGTCGTGCACCGAGTACGCGACGTCGTCGGCCCAGTCCATCGCCTGCGCCTCCAGGCTCTGACGACCCTCGGGTGCGCCCTCGCGGATCCAGGTGAGGGTGTCGGCGTCGTCGTCGTAGGCGCCGAACTTCGCGCCCGGCCGCGGCCGCAGCCACGGGTACTTGATCGCGGCATCGAGCGAGGCACGAGTGAGGTTCAACCCGGCGCTGGCGCCGTCCTCGGTGAGGACCTTCGGTTCCAGCACCGTGAGGATCCGAAGGTTCTGAGCGTTGCCCTCGAACCCGCCGCAGGACTCGGCCACCTCGTCGAGAGCTCGCTCGCCGTTGTGGCCGTAGGGCGGGTGGCCGATGTCGTGGGCCAGCCCGGCCAGTTCCACCAGATCGGGGTCGCACCCGATGCCGTCGGCGATGCTGCGCCCGATCTGGGCGACCTCCAGAGAGTGCGTCAATCGGGTGCGGGGCGTGTCGCCCTCACGGGGACCGGTGACCTGAGTCTTGTCGGCGAGGCGTCGCAACGCGGCCGAGTGCAGCACCCGGGCGCGATCACGGGCGAAGTGTCCTCGCGAATCGCCGGGTGTCTCGGTGAGCACCAGCGCGGCCGTCTTCGGCCCCTCCGCCACCAGTCGTTCGAGGTCCGCCGCGTCGTACTGCGTCACTGGCTGGCCGTGTACTGGAAGTCCGCGGAGTAGTGCGTCAGCTGGTACCACAGCAGAGCCGCTGTCTCCCTGGCGATCCCGTGGATCTGCGACTCGCGGGTGAACACGGCGGGGCCCTGGCGGGTGGGCGACGTCCACGCGTCCAGACCGGCGTCGCGCGCCATGGTGCGGGTGCGCAGCGAGTGCCACGGATCGCTCACCAGGGTGATGTCGGTCAGTCCTCGCGACTGCAACTCCGCCGCGACGGCCTCGATGCTGAGCAGGGTGTCCGACCCCTCCTCGACGGCGACGATGTCCTCGCCCGGAACACCCTGGTCCATCAGGTAGTTCCGACCCGACGCCGCCTCGGTGTAGTTGTCGCCCACCTGCTTGCCACCGACCGTCACGATCAGCGGAGCGACCCCGCTGGAGAACAGCGCCGACGCCTGTTCGAGTCGCGCCTCGAAGACCGACGAGGGGACGCCGTCGTACTGGGCCGCGCCGAGCACGACGATGGCGTCCGACGGCGTGTGATCGTCGATCCGAGCCACCTGCCACACCCGCACGGCGGTCCCACCGACGAGGAGCACTCCCACGAGGACCACGCCCGCCACGAGCCGACGGAGCCAGCGCGCGACGGTGCCGCCGAAGCCGAGACGATCGGGCTGCGGCACGTACGGGTCGTCGTAGCGGTAGTCGGTACTCACACGTCGATTCTGCCAGCCGCACCCGCGGAGATCGGTCCGGCGCGCCTCACAACCACCCGTTGTCCTCCGCGATGCGCACGGCCTCGGCGCGCGTGGTGGCACCGGTCTTCCCGATGGCGGCGGAGAGATGGTTCCGCACCGTGCCCTCGGAGAGGTGCAGCGCGGCGGCGATGGACCCGGCGGTGGTCCCGGAGCGCGCCGCGGACAGGACGTCCCGCTCCCGCGGTGTCAGGGGCGAGTTCCCGGCCGTCAGCGTCTCCGTCGCCAGTGCCGGGTCGATGACGCGCATCCCGGCGTGGACCCGCCGGACCGCCTCGGCGAGCTGGCGAGCGGGCGTGTCCTTGACCACGAATCCGCCGGCACCGGCGTCGATGGCCCGCCGCACGTACCCGGGCCGTCCGAAGGTGGTGACCACGAGCACGCGACACGTGGGGACTGCCGCCCGCAGCAGGGCGGTGGTCGCGATGCCGTCTCCCCCGGGCATCTCGACGTCGAGAAGCGCCACGTCGGGACGGTGCTCGAGCGCTGCGGGCACCACCTCGTCGCCGCGCCCCACCTCCGCGACGACGTCGAGATCGTGCTCGAGTCCCAACAGGGCGGCCAGAGCGCCACGGACCAGGGCCTGGTCGTCGGCCAGCAGGAGTCGGATCGTCACGGCGCCGTCACCGTGAGAGTGAACCCGCCGTCACTTCCCCGTGCGACCCGGACGGCGGCGCCGAGGGCGTCCGCGCGGTCGGTGAGTCCCCGCAGGCCGGTGCCCGTGGACTCGCCCTGCGGCCCGATGCCGTTGTCCGCGACGGTGATCCGGCGGGCATCGAGTCGCACCCGGCACTCGGTTCCGCCGCTGTGACGCACCACGTTCGTCACCGCTTCCCGGAGCGCCCAGGCGAACAGCTCACGGAACTCCTCCGCCACGTCACGCACCGACCCCTCGATGTGCAGTGTCATCCCTGCCGCTTCGACGGCGCTGCGCACTCCCCGTATCTCGGTGTCGAGTCGCAGGTGACGCAGCCCGCCCACCGTCGATCGCACGTCGGCGAGCGCTGCGCGCGAGAGGCTCTCGACGTCGGCGATCTCGACGGCGGCACGCGCCGGATCCACCTCGACGAGTCGCCCGGCCAGCTCGGCCTTCATGGTGATGACGGTCAGCGAGTGGCCGAGGATGTCGTGGACGTCGCGAGCGACTCTCTCGCGCTCCTCGACCACGGCCAGGTCGGACAGGCGGCGGCGCGCCTCGGTCAGCTGGATGTTGCGAGCGACGAGTTGGCTGATTCCCCAGGCGGCGAACGCGGCCACCGCCACGGTGAACCCGGCGGAATCGTCCGGGGTCCAACTCGGGACGACACGGGGAAGCACCTCGACCGCGGCGACGTTCGCAGCGAGAACGAGGAGACCGGACCGGGGAGGAAGGGTCATGACGGCGAGAACCGCCACGAACACGCATCCCGTCAACACGGAGTCACCGGCTGCGGGAGCGACCGGAACCAGCAGCAGCATCAGCGCCACCACCACAGCCCACTGTCGGGGCACCCGCACCTGCGCCTCGGCATGCAGCCGTCCCCGGAAGTCGCGGAAACCACCCAGGAACACCGCGGCGAAGGCGAGCAGACACAGCGCTGCGGCCACCTGCCAGTGGACGGGCCCGTCGTAACTCCACACCGCCCGTACCGGATAGATCAGGTAGGCCAGCCACACCGCACTGAAGATCCAGCCTCGGCGCACGGCGGCGCGCAGTCGCGTCCCCTCGCTGTCGTCGACGTTCACCTCGCGCGGCTCGATGACGAAGTGCGACCGAAGTGACTGCACGAGGCCCTGACGACGGCCGAGCGCGGCGGCGGTGGTCCTGCTCACCGCCGCCACGCTAGACCCCCTGGTGTCCGGACGTGTCATACGCGGGCGGTGTCCTTGCGGAACATCGTCATCGCGCCGATCACGAAGATCGTCGTCCACACCGCGACGTTGACGAGCGCCTCCACCAGCGACGTCCACGAGGTGTCCCCGAGCGGAGATCGCGCCAACGTGGCCACCCCGTAGGTGGGGACGAACTTCGCCACGGTCTCGAACCATCCACTCGCCGGGACGAAGAGACCACCGGCGAACGCGAGCACAGCGAGACCGGGTCCGAGAATCTGCATCACGTTCTCCGACGGCAGCAGGTACCCCATGAAGAGGCCGAACGCCGCGAACACGATCGAGGTGATCCAGGCGAGCACGAAGCACTCCACCCATGCCGCGGCGGGAAGAGTCGCGCCTGTCGCCGCACCGACGGCGAAGACGACGGCCACGGACACGAGCCCGAGCGCCATGGCGACGACGACCTTCACCGCGATGTACGCGGTGGGGGTCAGCGGGGTGAGCCGCAGCTGACGGCTCCATCCGAGTCCGCGTTCGATCGAGACCATGGCGCCGCCACTCGTGGTGGCCAGCATCGCGCCGTAGAGGGCCATGCTCACCATGACGTAGCCGGTGACGTTCGCCGATCCTGCCGACTCGGTCTTCAGATCACCCTGCAGCCCGAAGATGAGGAAGAAGATCGGCGGCACGACGAGTGCGAAGACGACGGTGCGGCGGTTCCGCAACATCCGGCGCATCTCGAGTGCGAGGAAGCCGGCGTTGAATCCGCCCCGAGCCGGCAGCGTCCGGACAGTGGTGGTGGTGGTGGTGGTGGTGGTGGTGGTCGAATCGGTGGCGGTCATGCGAGGCTCCCGGTGGTGTCGGTGGTGAGGGTCAGGAACGCGTCCTCGAGAGTGTGGGGAACGATCTCCACCTCGCGAGCTGCGGTGTGTGCGAACAGGTATCGAGCGACTGCATCCGAGTCCGTCGCGTGGACGGTGAGCCGGTCACCGTGGATCTCGACGTCGTCGACGCCGGGAACGGCCAGCAGATCGGCTGCCCGCGCGCCCGGCAGGATCGCCGAGACCCGCCGGCCGGACGCCACGTTCTTGATCTCGGCCGCGGTGCCGTCCGCCACGATGCGCCCGTCGCGCAGCAGCACGATGCGGTCGGCGTAGGCGTCCGCCTCGTCGAGGTAGTGCGTGGCGAACAGGACCGTGCGTCCGTGCGAGGTGTCCTCGCGCATGGCGGCCCAGAACTCACGTCGGCCCTCCACGTCCATGCCCGTGGTCGGCTCGTCGAGCACGATGAGATCGGGATCCGGGAGCAGGGCGAGCGCGAACCGCAACCGCTGCTGCTGACCGCCGGAGCACTTCCCCACCATCCGGCCCCCGATGTCCGCGATGCCTGCGCGTGCCAGGACTTCCGAGACGGGCCGGGTGGACGAGTACAGGGTGCCGATGAGGCGAACGGTCTCCTCGACGGTGATGTCCTTGAGCAGTCCCCCGCTCTGCATCACCGCCGACACGCGGCCCGTCGCGACGGCGTCCTCGGGCGATCCGCCGAAGAGGGCGACGGAGCCCTCGTCGGGTCGACCGAGGCCCAGCATCATGTCGATCGTGGTGGTCTTGCCGGCGCCGTTGGGCCCGAGGAACGCGACGATCTCGCCCGGGTGGACGCCGAGTGACAGGTCGTCGATGGCCTGGACACGGGTGTGGCCCGGCCCGGCGAACGACTTCCGCAGATGGTCGAGGTGAATCGCTGGTGTGGTCATGAGAAGAACACTGCTCCGATGCGAGGGACGAACCCTCGTTCGTGCGTCACGACCGCGGCATGACAGTTGTCACGGGTCTCTCGTCCTCGTTCGCACCGTTCGGCCACGCTCCCGGTAGGTTCCCACCATGACCCGGGTCCGAGTGCTCCTGCGTGCCGCCACCACCGCGATCCTGTTCGTCCTCGCCGTGGTCGGTGTGGGCGTGCCCGCCTCCGCCGAGGAACCGTTCCGAGTGCCCGAGCAGGTCACCGATCAGGCCGGCGCACTCGATGCCGGTGAGGTGTCAGAGGTGCAGTCCGCCGTCGACACCCTCTACGACGAGCAGGGCTTCCGGCTCTGGGTGGTCTTCGTCGACGACTTCTCGGGCCAGGCTGCCACCTCGTGGGGTGAGCGCACGGCGTCCACCAGCGACTTCGGGGACCGTGATGTGCTCATGGCGGTCGCGACGCAGGCCCGCTCGTACGTCCTGAACGTTCCCCAGGCACTGTCGAGCATCTCGGACTCGGAGATCTCCGAACTCGAGCAGGCCTCGATCGAACCGGCGCTGCGCGAGGAGAACTGGGCGGGCGCGGCGACGGCGGCAGCCACCGGCCTGGGCAAGGCGGCGTCGACCACCGGCTCGGGATCGGCAGGTCTCTGGGTCGCCGTCGGCGTGATCCTCGTCCTCGTACTGGGCGCCTTCGCCTTCACTCGGCTGCGCGCACGGCGGCGGCGAGCCGATGCACTGGAGGCCGCCGAGCAGTTGGACGGCAGTGACCCCGCGGCCTTCGCCGCTCTCCCGCTCGACGTCCTGGACGAGCGTTCCCGCGCTCTGCTGGTGGAGACCGACGAGGCGATCCGGGCCAGTGCCGACGAGTTGTCCACTGCCGTCGGCGAACTGGGACAGGCCGCGGCTCGCCCGTTCGTCGAGGCTCTCGACGGCGCCCGCCGCGCGCTCGCGGCCGCGTTCGAGACGAGGCAGCGTCTGGACGACGCGATCCCCGAGTCGCCCGACGAGCGGCGCCAGATGCTCTTGTCGATCATCACCTCGTGCAGTGACGCGGACCGGCACCTCGACGAGAAGGTCGCCGAGTTCGACGAGATCCGGAACCTGTTGATCGACGCGGACTCCCGTCTCGACGCGCTCACGCGCGGGCAGGTGGAGCAGACGGCGCGGCTGGACGCGGCGGCGGCGACCCTGACGAGCCTCGCGGGGCGGTACGACAGCTCCGTCCTCGCGCCGGTGGCGAACAACGTCGACCTGGCGAAGGAACAGCTCGAGCTCGCCGACGCGAGCATCGACGAGGGGCGTGATGCCGCCGCGCAACCGGTGGGTCACCAGGGACCGGTGGTGGCCGCGGTGCGCACCGCGGAGAGTGCGCTGTCGCGCGCCCGATCGCTGCTCGACGCCGTCGAGCACGCCGACGCCGACATCGAGGCCGCGCGCTCCGGGCTCGACGCGGCGATGGCCGACGCGGAAGCCGACATCGCATCGGCGGACCGCCTCGCCTCGCACGGCGGAGACCGACTCGCCGCGGCACGGGCCGCCGTCGCCGAGGCGTTGGGTCGGGCACGGACCCGCGGCACGCAGGATCCGCTGGGCAGTATGAACGCCCTCGTCGCAGCCGACGCGCAACTCGACTCCGCACTCGCCGTCGCCACACAGAGCAAGGAACAGGACGACCATGCCCGCGCTCGACTGGACCGGGACCTCGCGTCGGCGCAGGCACAGGTGCGGGCCGCGAGCGAGTACATCGGCGCCCGCAGCGGCGCGGTGAAGGTCCAGGCGCGTACGCGGCTCGCCGAGGCCGAACGGCACGTCCAAGCCGCCCAGCAGCTGGGTGCCACGGACGCGCCACGCGCTCTGCAGCACGCCGCGGCCGCCCTGTCCCTCGCTGCGCAGGCGTCGCACCTCGCTCAGGCGGACGTCGCCGACTGGGAGGCGACACAGCGCCCTCGGCACAGCGGTGGGTACGGCGGCTCGTCCTCGGCGGGCGGCATCCTCACCGGCGTGCTCATCGACAGCGTGCTGCGGGGCGGCTTCTCCGGGGGCCGCTCGTACGGGAACCGTCGTGGCGGTGGCTACGGCGGATTCGGCGGCGGTCCGCGCTCGTTCGGCGGCTCCGGCAGCTCGGGACGCATCGGACGCTCGTCCGGCGGACGTTTCTGAGCCGGTGACCGCTCGGGTCGCGGCAAGCGCCCTCGCCCTGACTCTCCTCGTCGGCTGCGCACCGTCGCCGCCGGAGGTCCGCGCCCCCGTGAGCGCATCCACCTACCGGAGCCGCGACGACGACGCGGTGGGCGGACAGCTTCAGGTGACGCTCACCGGCGCGTCGGAGCAGCCGGTCACCGTCCGGTCGGTCGCACTGCGTTCTCCCGGCTTCGAGACGGTCGACGCGACACCTCGCGAGATCACGCTCGACCGAGGCTCCCGCATCGACGTCACCGTGCCGTACGGAACAGCGCTGTGCGATGTCGGAGCGGAACCGGCGACAGCGGTCGTCGAGACGAGTGACGACATCGCGGTCGAGGTGCCGCTCGCGTCGCAGAACGACACCCTGAACCGAATCCACGCCGAAGAATGTGCCGCCGCCGAACTCGCCGACATCGTCGCGGTCACCCTGGTTCCCGGCCCTCCACCGGCGGACCCCGCGGCGCCTCTGTCGGCGGTGCTCACCCTGGATCGCCGAGGCGGTGACGACCCGTTGCGCCTCGACGAGATTCGCGGCAGCCTCCTCTACGCGCTGAGCAGCGAGGAGGTGCCGGTCACGCTGGCGTCGGGAACAGCGAGCATCGACGTCCCGGTCACGCTGTCGACGGCGTCCTGCGAACCGCATGTCATCGCGGACGCCAGGAAGCCCTTCGTGTTCCCCGCGTGGATCGCAGTGGGTGACGGTGTGCCGGTCTACACCCGCATCCCGGTACCCGTGTCGGTGCAGCGCCAGTTGGTGGAGTACCAGCAGCACTCCTGTGTCCGCTGACGTGGTGTTTCAGTACTGCGCGCGAACGGGCACTCTGGAGTCACCCACCTAGCATCAGGAGCCCCACCCATGGTCGATGTCACCCGCACCTTCACCGTCACCCGATCACGGGCGGACGTGGCCGCGTACCTGCGCGACTTCGCGAACGCCACCGAATGGGATCCGGGCACCGTGGAGTGCACGCAGTCCACGCCCGGACCGGTCGCCGTCGGCACGGAATGGAACAACACGTCGAAGCTGTACGGCATCTCGACCGAGCTGACCTACCGTCTCGAGGTCGACGAGCCCGGCCACATCGTCCTGAAGGGCACGAACAAGACCGCGACGAGCACTGACGACATCACGCTGAACGAGGCCGGCCCGACCTCCACCGAGATCACCTATCACGCGAACATCGAGTTCAACGGCCTCGCGAAACTGGCCGACCCGCTCGCAGGCATCGCCTTCGAGCGGGTCGGGAAAGAGACCGAGGAGCAGATGATCGCTGCTCTGGAAAAGCGCTAGCAGCCCAGCAGTCGGGTAGCGAGGTAGCTCTCGACCTGGTCGAGGGCTATCCGCTCCTGCGCCATGCTGTCGCGCTCGCGGATGGTGACCGCCTGGTCGTCGAGAGTGTCGAAGTCGACCGTGATGCAGAACGGGGTGCCGATCTCGTCCTGGCGACGGTAGCGGCGACCGATGGCGCCGGCGTCGTCGAACTCGACGTTCCAGTTCTGTCGCAGAGTCGCCGCGAGGTCCTTGGCCTTGGGTGTCAGGTCGGCGTTGCGGCTCAGCGGGAGCACGGCGGCCTTGACCGGCGCCAGACGACGATCGAGTCGCAGCACCGTCCGCTTGTCCACGCCGCCCTTCGCATTGGGCGCCTCGTCCTCGTGGTACGCGTCGACGAGGAAGGCCATGAGCGAACGAGTCAGTCCCGCAGCAGGTTCGATGACGTAGGGGGTGTAGCGCTCGTCGTTGGCCTGGTCGTAGAAGCTCAGGTCGGTGCCCGAGTGCTTCGAGTGCGTCGACAGGTCGAAGTCGGTGCGGTTGGCGACGCCCTCGAGCTCGCCCCACGCGCTGCCCTGGAACTCGAAGCGGTACTCGATGTCCACGGTGCGCTTGGAGTAGTGCGACAGCTTCTCCTGCGCGTGCTCGTACAGGCGCAGGTTCTCCGGGTCGATGCCCAGATCGGTGTACCACTTCATGCGGTAGTCGATCCAGTACTGGTGCCACTGCTCGTCCTCGCCGGGCTTGACGAAGAACTCCATCTCCATCTGCTCGAACTCGCGGGTGCGGAAGATGAAGTTGCCGGGCGTGATCTCGTTGCGGAAGCTCTTGCCGATCTGGCCGATGCCGAACGGCGGCTTCTTGCGCGACGTGGTGAGCACGTTGGCGAAGTTGACGAAGATGCCCTGCGCCGTCTCGGGGCGGAGGTAGTGCAGTCCGGCCTCGTCGTCGACAGGTCCGAGGAACGTCTTGAGCAGTCCGGAGAACGCGCGCGGCTCCGTCCAGGAACCGGGCTCCCCGGTCTCGGGATCACGGATGTCGGCTAGTCCGTTCTCCGGCGGGTGGCCGTGCTTCTCCTCGTACGCTTCGAGCAGGTGATCGGCGCGGTAGCGCTTGTGGGTGTGGAGCGACTCGACCAGCGGATCGGAGAACGTCTCGACGTGGCCGGACGCTTCCCACACCTCGCGCGGCAGGATCACGGACGAGTCGAGACCCACCGTGTCCTCGCGGCTGGTGATCATGTTGCGCCACCACTGCTTCTTGATGTTGTCCTTCAGCTCCACGCCGAGGGGGCCGTAATCCCAGGCCGACTTGGTTCCGCCGTAGATCTCGCCACACTGATAGACGAGTCCCCGGCGTTTGGCCAGGTTGGCGACGGTATCGATCTTGGACTTCGGTGCCACGGGGCCAGCTCTCCATCTCGGGTGGTCGGTAGTACTGCCGAGCGAGGGGGTGTCCCTCTGCTCGCGACACATCAGACTATCCGGCGACGTCCCGGTCTTCGAGCACCGGTGAGTTGACATGCACGTCCGCGCATATCAGAGTAGATGTCGAAAGTGGTTACTGTTTCCATTAAGCGCCACCCGACAGCGCAGGAGGACCTTCATGAGCATCGACGACACGGTGGTCCCTCCCGCGGCTCCGAGCCCCGTTCCGCTGCCGTCCAAGGACGTGCTGGGCGGCGCAGGCGACCTGCTGCGTGCACTCGCTGCTCCGGTGCGCATCGCGATCGTGCTGCAACTGCGCGAGTCGGAACGGTGCGTGCACGAGCTGGTCGGTGCGCTGGGCGTCACGCAGCCCCTCATCAGCCAGCACCTGCGTGTCCTCAAGGCCGCGGGCGTCGTCCGCGGTGAGCGTGCCGGACGCGAGGTCCTGTACCGCCTGGTGGACGACCACCTCGCCCACATCGTCGTCGACGCCGTCGCCCACGCTCAGGAGGAGAACCACTCGTGACCGCTCCCCGCACCATCGGTGTGCGCTCGACCAAGCAGCGCAGCGCCATCTCCGAACTGCTGGAGACCGTCGACGAGTTCCGGTCGGCGCAGGAGCTGCACGACGAACTGCGCAAGCGTGGCGACGGTATCGGCCTCACCACCGTCTACCGCACCCTGCAGGCCCTCGCGGACGCCGGCACCATCGACGTCCTGCGGACCGATTCCGGTGAGTCCGTCTACCGCCGGTGCTCCGACGGTCACCACCACCATCTGGTGTGCCGCGTCTGCGGCTTCACCGTCGAGGTGGAAGGTGCCGCCGTGGAGCGCTGGACCAAGTCGGTGGCGTCGAAGCACGGTTTCAGCGACGTCAGCCACACCGCCGAGATCTTCGGCACCTGCAGCGAGTGCGCCGCGCGATGAGTCACGGCACCAGGCCGACGCGCGCCTTCTCCACACCCGAGAGCACCAGGACGAGCATCGTCATGAGTGGTTCGTCGTCGAGTCCCGACGCCGGGAACGTGTAGCGCATCACGACGTCGGCCTGCGACCCGTGCGTCGTGAGCGAGATCGAGCCGAACTGGGACTCGCTGTTGCGCACCGCCACTCGCGCCCGCAGCGTTCCCGACGACGGACGGTCCCAGGCCAGCACGGCCGTCAGAGCGAGCACCTCGAGTCCCGGACTCAGAGCGACCGCACGCAGCGAGCAGAGTGCGCCCGCGTAGCTGAACCCGAGCGATCCGTCGTCACCCACGGACACGTCCGCGAACTGTCCGAGTGCCAGCCGGGCACGGTCCTGCAGGGCCGCCACGATGTCCTGCTCCGTCATTTCACACCACCGAATCTGCGGTCACGCGAGGCGTACTCGACGCACGCAGCCCACAGGTCGCGGCGATCGAAATCGGGAAAGAGCTTCTCCTGGAACACCATCTCCGCGTAGGCGGACTGCCAGATCAGGAAATTGGACGTGCGCTGCTCGCCGGACGGCCGCAGGAAGAGATCGACGTCGGGCATGTCCGGTTCGTCGAGGTACTTCGCGAAGGACGCCTCGGAGATCTTGTCGGGATCGAGCTGTCCGGCTGCTGCGCGACGCGCGATCTCGCGGGCTGCGTCCACGATCTCGGCGCGGCCGCCGTAGTTGACGCACATCGTCAGCGTCATGACGGTGTTGTCCTTCGTGAGCTCCTCGGCCGTCTCGAGTTCGTTGATGACGCTGCGCCACAGACGAGGTCGGCGCCCCGCCCAGCGGACGCGCACCCCCATCTCGTGCATCTCGTCGCGGCGGCGGCGGATGACGTCGCGGTTGAAGCCCATGAGGAACTTCACCTCGTCCGGGCTGCGACGCCAGTTCTCCGTCGAGAACGCGTAGGCGGACAGCCACCGCACACCGATGTCGATGCATCCGCAGACCGTGTCCATGAGGACGGCCTCGCCGCGCTCGTGACCGGCTGTGCGGGGCAGTCCGCGATCCTGCGCCCAGCGTCCGTTGCCGTCCATGACGAGCGCCACGTGGCGGGGAATCAACTCGGGCTGCAGGATCGGCGCGCGGGCACCGGACGGGTGCGGATCGGGCGCGCGGACCTCACGCCGGGTGGGCTGCTCGCGTGGACTTCGACGGATCACGGGTCTCATCCTGCCCGACCGGAGTTTCTCCGGCAGGTGCGGACCCGGCGGTCCCGGACCCGCCACTGCGTTCGACGAACGGGAGCGTCCGCAGTTGCCGTTCGAGATGCCACTGCAGGTGCGCGGCCACCAGACCGCTCGCCTGCACGCGCATCGAATCGGTCGACGCCTCGGTACCCGCCCAGTCGCCGCTCTGCAGGGCCGACATCAGGTCGAGCACACCCACCGAGGGTGTGCTGGACCCGGCGGGGCGACAGTGGGTGCACACCGCTCCCCCGGCGGAGACGTGGAACGCGCGATGCGGACCGGGCGCAGCGCACGTCGCGCACTCGTCCAGCGACGGAGCCCACCCGGCGAAGTTCATCGCCCGCAGCAGGAACGCGTCCAGCACCAGTTCCGAGTCGCGAGCCCCGGAGGCCAGGGTGCGCAGCGCGCCGACGGTCAGGTGATGCAGACGAGGCGCCGGAGCATGCTCCTCACCCGCCAGTCGCTCGGAGGTCTCGAGGACGGCGCACCCGGTGGTGTAGCGGCCGTAGTCGGCGACGATGTCGGACGCGAACGACTCGACGGTCTGCACCTGGGTCACGATGTCGAGGTTGCGACCGGGATACAGCTGCACGTCGATGTAGGCGAACGGCTCGAGCCGGGCGCCGAACTTCGACGTCGTGCGGCGCACGCCCTTCGCCACTGCGCGCACCAGTCCGTGGCGGCGCGTGAGGAGCGTGACGATGCGGTCGGCCTCACCGAGCTTGTGCTGGCGCAGGACGACGGCATGATCGCGATACGACCTCACACTCCACCTCTGCTCGCCGGCACCGTGTCATTGTCCCACGCAGGACGACCGGGCGAGGTCAGGGAGCGCCGAGCTCGGCCTGCAGATTCGCCAGCGTCCGCGCGATGTTGCGGCGCTGGAAGGACGAGAAGGAACTGCCCCCGGTGGCCACCTTGTCGAACAGCGCGGCCACCGCGTCGGGCCACGGCCGATCGTCCGTCCACGTCTCGGTGACGCGAGTGCCGCCGTCCACCGGTGCGAAGGTGTACTCCCAGCTCGCGTTCCGTGCGCGGACGATCGGCTTGCCGGGTCCGATGACCTCCACCCGAAACGCGAATCGCCGTGCAGGCTCGGCGGCCGTCACCACGCACCGCGTGCTCCACGTCGCCCGGCCGCGCTTGTTGCGGCCGACGAACGTCATGCCCTCGTAGGTACCTCCACGGCGCGGCTCGTCCACCACCGCTCCCGTGTTCTCGGGGCTCCACCGATGCGTCTGCGTCGGATCGCTGACCAGTGCGTAGATCTCGTCGGGCGATGCCGCGACGTCGACGTGATCGGACACGGTGCGAGTTCTCGTCATGGCCTCACGCTAGGCGACGGGTACGGAATCGTCGGCGCGGGTAGACAGGAGTGGAAGCGCGTCGTCCGACCGGTCGTGTCGGCGCCGCGCACTACCCTCGACCAGAGGGGGCACGCGCGACATGAAGGAGTGACGGATCGATGACACGCACACACGACTCTCGGGACTACGACGAGGCCGACCTGTCGATCGAGAAGCCGAAGACGCATGCCGCCGGTCCGACCGCCGTCGCCGTCTCGATGAAGCGCTCGCTCGAGCGCATGGGCCCGGTGCGGACCGCACGGACCCTGCTCGACCTGAACCAGGCCGAGGGCTTCGACTGCATGAGCTGCGCGTGGCCCGATCCGGATCCGGGTCACCGTCACGCCGCGGAGTTCTGCGAGAACGGCGCGAAGGCCGTCGCCGAGGAAGCCGACAAGCGCCGCGCCACCCCGGAGTTCTTCGCGCGCCACAGCATCGCCGACCTCGACTCGCACAGTGAGCACTGGCTCGGTCAGCAGGGACGCATCACGCACCCGATGGTCAAGCGGTCGGGCGGCACCCACTACGAGGCGATCGGGTGGGACGAGGCTTTCGACCTCATCGGCGAGGAGCTGCGCTCGCTGCACCCGGACGAGGCCACGTTCTACACGTCGGGCCGCGCGTCGAACGAGTCCGCGTTCGTGTACCAGCTCTTCGTTCGCGCGTACGGCACCAACAACCTGCCGGACTGTTCCAACATGTGTCACGAGTCCACGTCGTTCGCCCTGCAGGAGTCGATGGGCATCGGCAAGGCCAGCGTCGTGCTCGACGACGTGTATGGCGCGGACCTCATCATCCTGGCCGGACAGAACCCGGGCACCAACCACCCGCGCATGCTGTCCGCGCTGGAGAAGGCCAAGCAGAACGGCGCCAAGATCCTGGCGATCAACCCGTTGCGCGAAGCCGGCCTCATCAACTTCAAGAACCCGCAGACCCCGCGGGGCATGGTGGGACCCGGCACCGATCTCGAGGACATGCACCTGCCGATCCGCATCAACGGCGACCTGGCGCTCTTCCAGGCCATCGGCAAGCTGCTTGTCGAGTGGGACGCCCTCGATCACGAGTTCATCGAGAAGTACACCAACAACTTCGATCTGTGGAAGCAGCACGTCTCGGCGGTCGACTGGGACGAGGTGGAGACGGTCACCGGTCTCTCCCGAGCCCAGATCACCGACGCAGCGAAGCTCCTGCGCGACTCGAAGGCCACCGTCTTCTGCTGGGCCATGGGCATCACGCAGCACCGCAACGCCGTGAACACCGTCAAGGAGATCACCAACCTCGCGTTCGCTCAGGGCAACATCGGCAAGCCGAACGCGGGTGTGCTGCCCGTGCGCGGTCACTCGAACGTGCAGGGCGACCGCACCATGGGCATCTGGGAGCGGGTGCCAAAGCACTTCCTCGACGCACTCGAGAGCGAGTTCGGTTTCGATCCGCCCCGCGAGAACGGTCTCGACACGATCGACTCGATCCGCGGGATGCGCGACGGCAAGGTGAAGTTCTTCCTCGGTCTCGGCGGCAACTTCGCCCAGGCCACGCCGGACAGCACCGTCACCTTCGATGCCATGCGCAAGACGAACATGACGGTGCACATCTCGACGAAGATCAACCGCTCGCACCTCGTCACCGGGGACGTGGCGCTGATCCTGCCGACCAAGGGCCGCACCGAGAAGGACATCCAGGCCAGCGGGCCGCAGTGGATCAGCGTCGAGGACTCGACGTGCTCGGTGCACTCCTCCCGCGGTCCGCTCGATCCGCCGAGCCCGCACGTCAAGTCCGAGGTCGAGATCATCACGCAGATCGCGGAAGCCACGATCGGCGACCGCTACGGTCTCGACTGGAAGGGCATGCGCGACGACTACCGCACCATCCGTCAGCACATCTCGCGGGTGGTTCCGGGATGCCAGGGCTACGAGGTCAACGCTCGGCGCCCCGGAGGCTTCGTCCTCCCCCACCCGCCGCGGGACTCGCGGACCTTCCAGACGGAGTCCGGCCTCGCCGAGTTCTTCGTCTCGCCCATCGAGGCTCTGCAGGTGCCGCCGAAACATCTTCTGCTGCAGACGTTCCGGAGCCATGATCAGTTCAACACCACGATCTACGGACTCAGCGACCGGTACCGGGGAATCGAGGGCGGCCGCCGCGTCGTGTTCGTCAACCGCGGCGACATCGCGGAACTCGGCATGAAGGACGGCGACTTCGTCGACATCACCACCAAGTGGGACGACGACGACGTGGTGCGCGTCGCCGAGAACTTCCGGATCGTCGAGTACCAGACGCCCAAGGGGTCCGCGGCCGCCTACTACCCGGAGACCAACCCGCTGGTTCCGCTGGACTCGTCGGCGACCGACAGCAACTGCCCCACGTCGAAGTCGATCGTCGTCTCGTTGAGTCCGGCCAGGGCCGGCAGCCCGGGAGTGGGGCACGGCGGCCAGGACGCCATGCGCTCCGACGAGCACCACAAGACCCAGACGGAGCCTGAGCACCTGTCCTGAACCTGCACCCGGCTACCGTGTCGCGACGATTCGATCGCGGCACGGTAGCGCGGGGTCAGAAGCCCAGCTTGCCCATCTGCTTGGGATCGCGCTGCCAGTCCTTGGCCACCTTGACGCGGAGGTCGAGGTAGATGCGGGTGCCGAGCAGCTTCTCGATCTGACCGCGAGCCGCGGTGCCCACGTCGCGCAGTCGAGCCCCACCCTTGCCGATGACGATCGCCTTCTGCGACTGACGTTCGACGTAGAGAATGGCGTGCACGTCCAGCATCGTGTCCGACCCCTCGCGGGGCCCGACCTCCTCGATGACCACGGCGAGGGAGTGCGGGAGCTCGTCGTGCACCCCCTCGAGCGCTGCCTCCCGGATCAACTCGGCCATGAGGGTCTCCTCCGGCTCGTCCGTCAGCTCACCGTCGGGGTAGAACGCAGGCCCGGGCGGCAGCACCTTCGCGAAGACGTCGACGACGACCTCCACCTGCTCGCCGGACGCGGCGGACACGGGGACCACCTCGCAGTCGGGACCGAGCAGGTTCGAGACGGCGATCAGCTGCTCCATGACGCGCTGCTTGGAGACCTTGTCGATCTTGGTCACCAGACCGACCAGCGCTGTCCTGCCCGCGTTGTGGCGGACCTGCTCCAGGATCCAGCGATCGCCGGGGCCGATCTTCTCGTCCGCCGGGATGCAGAGACCGATGGCGTCGACCTCCGAGTAGGTGTCGCGCACCAGGTCGTTCAGACGCTGCCCGAGCAGGGTCCTCGGCCGGTGCAGGCCCGGGGTGTCCACGAGGATCAGCTGCGCGTGGTCCCGGTGCACGATGCCCCGAATGGTGTGGCGTGTGGTCTGGGGCCGGGAGGACGTGATGGCGATCTTGGCCCCCACCAGGGCATTCGTCAGGGTGGACTTGCCGGTGTTGGGCCGTCCTACGAAGCACACGAACCCGGAGTGGAAATCGTCAGTCTCGGTCATGGTCGATCTCGTCTCTCTCGTCCGACGACTCGGAGTCCTCGTCGTCGGCGTCCGGTTCGGGAAGCTTCTCGGCGGTCACGGTGCTCACGCGCACTCGTCCGCGCGCATCGGAGCCGCCCTCGGCCACCAGGATCAACCCGTGTGCCTCGACTCGGGCGCCCGGCAGCGGGACGCGCCCGATCTCGTAGGACAGCAGGCCGCCGACGGTGTCCACCTCGTCGTTGTCGATCTCGATGTCGAACAGTTCGCCGAGGTCCTCGAGAGGAAGCCGGGACGACACCCGGAAGCGGCCGTCCTCGAGTTCCTCGATCGGGGCCACCTCGTCGGTGTCGTACTCGTCCGCGATCTCGCCGACGATCTCCTCGAGCACGTCCTCGATGGTGACGAGTCCGGCGACGCCGCCGTACTCGTCCACCAGGACGGCCATGTGCTTGCGGTCCCTCTGCATCTCGGCCAGCAGGCTGTCCAGCGGCTTGGAGTCCGGGACGAACACCGCGGGACGCATGACCTCGTCGACACGCACGCTGCGACCACCGTCCGACGACGTGTACGTCTGTTGCACGAGGTCCTTGAGATAGACGACGCCGAGGATGTCGTCGACGTTCTCGCCGATCACCGGGATCCGCGAATGCCCGCTCCGCACGGCGAGGGTGGTCGCCTGTCCGGCGGACTTGTCACGCTCGATCCACACCATCTCGGTGCGCGGCACCATCACCTCGCGTGCGGAGGTGTCGCCGAGCTCGAACACGGACTGGATCATGCGGCGCTCGTCGTCGGCGACCACGCCGCGCTCCTGCGCCATGTCGACCAGTTCCCGCAGTTCGATCTCGGAGGCGAAGGGACCGTTGCGGAAGCCGCGGCCGGGCGTGATCGCATTGCCGACGAGAATAAGCAACCGGCTCACCGGGCCCAGCAGGATGCCGATGGCGCGCAGCGGGTAGGACGACCCCAGCGAGATGGAGTACGCGTGCTGGCGGCCGAGTGTGCGGGGCCCCACGCCGATGACGACGTAGTCGACCACCACCATGACGCCGGCGGCGATGGCCAGGGCCTGCGCCGGCGCGAGCAGGTCCAGCAACGCTCCGGCGAGCAGAACCGTGGACCCGATCTCGCACAGTATGCGCAGCAGCACCATCAGATTGACGTACCGCGGACGGTCCTCGAGGATGCGGAGCAGTTCGCTCGCCCCGCCCCGAGATTCCTTCACCATCTCCTCGACGCGTGCGGAGGAGACGGTGTTGACGGCGGAGTCGATGGCGGCGAAGAGGCCACCGAGAGGGACGAGGACAACCGCGAGCACGATCAGTGCCGGAGCGCTGGTCACCGGGTCGACTCACCACCAGCATCGGTCCGGGGATTCGCGAAGCCGGTGCTGCCCAACAGTTTCGCGTCCCGCGCAGCCGACAGAGCGTCGCGCTCGGCCTGGCGCAGACTCTCGTACCAGTCCTCGAGGATGCTGTTCTGCAGGCCGAACATCTCCTTCTCCTCGTCCGGCTCCGCGTGGTCGTAGCCGAGGAGGTGCAGCACACCGTGCACGGTGAGGAGTGCGAGTTCGTGCTCGAGCGGGTGCCCGGCCTTCTCGGCCTGGTCCGCCGCGAACGACGGGCACAGCACGATGTCTCCGAGCATCGACGGACCGGGGTCCGGTGAGTCCGGGCGACCGCCCGGCTCGAGCTCGTCCATCGGGAACGACATCACGTCGGTGGGACCTGGCAGGTCCATCCAGCGCATGTGGAGATCGGCCATGGTGGCGGAGTCGACGAGGACCATGGACAGCTCGGCTGCCGGGTGCACGTCCATCTGCGCGATGGCGTAGCGCGCGACCGCGATCAGATCCTCTTCTCCGACGTCCATCCCGGATTCGTTGGAGACCTCGATGCTCATGCGAACACCGTACTAGTGCGCGGCGACGCCCCCGTGCCCGTGCACGCCCACATCAGTGGTGCGCGGCGCGGGGACCGCCACTGCGACGCGCAGCGCGGTTGGCGGACTTGGCGTCCGCGGCGTCGAAACGGTCGTAGGCGTCGACGATGTCGGAGACCAGTCGGTGCCGGACCACGTCGCTGCTGTCGAGCTTGGCGAAGTGGATGTCGTCGATGTCCACCAGGATCTCGGTGGCGGCACGCAGTCCCGAACGCGATCCCCCGGGGAGATCCACCTGGGTGATGTCACCGGTGACGACGATCTTCGAGTTGAAGCCGAGGCGGGTCAGGAACATCTTCATCTGCTCGGCCGTGGTGTTCTGCGCCTCGTCGAGGATGATGAACGCGTCGTTCAGCGTGCGGCCACGCATGTAGGCCAGCGGTGCGACCTCGATGATGCCCGCCTGCATGAGCTTCGGGATGGCTTCGACGTCCATCATGTCGTGCAACGCGTCGTGGAGCGGACGCAGGTACGGATCGATCTTGTCGTGCAGTGTGCCGGGGAGGAACCCGAGTCGCTCCCCCGCCTCGACGGCCGGGCGCGTGAGGATGATGCGGCTGACCTGCTTCGCCTGCAGAGCCTGCACCGCCTTGGCCATGGCCAGGTAGGTCTTACCCGTTCCGGCGGGACCCACGCCGAACACGATGGTGTTGGCGTCGATCGCGTCGACGTAGCGCTTCTGGTTCAGCGTCTTGGGCCGGATGGTCTTGCCGCGTCGGGACAGGATGTCCAGGCTCAGGACCTCGGCGGGAGACTCGCTCACGCCGCGGCTGAGCATCGCGACGGTGCGCCGCACCGCGTCCGGAGTGACCGGTCCGCCGGCGACCACGACGGCGGCGAGCTCGGTGAGCACCCGCTTGCCGACGGCGATGTCGGACGGTGCCCCCTCGAACGTGACGACGTTGCCGCGTACGTGGATCTCGGCGGAGAGCACCTGCTCGAGCGCCCGGAGGTTACCGTCGGCGGACCCGAGCAGAGGGAACATCACGGCGGGGTCGAGTTCGATGGACTCGGTCACACGCGCCTCGGTCAGAACCGGGCGTGAGGACTGCCGCTTCTGCGCGCGGGACGCACGAGTGGTGTCCTGCGCATCGTCACCTCTGGTGCCGACGAAAGGGATGTTGTCACTCACGTGGTGGCTATGGCCTTCTCTCGGGTTTCGATACTCGGTTCGCCGCGACGGGAACCTCTCACCACTTTAACGTCTCCCCCGAGAAGCGCATTCCAGTATGTCGCGCGCAACCCTCGTAGCTGGCCCTTCCCGCACACGGGCCGGGCGGCGCCAGGTGCTCCGGTTGCAACAACCTGCTCCGGTCACAACAGGAGCGGGTTGCGGAAACCGGAGCACGTGCACCAGCGGCCCGCGCCGCAGATCAAGCAGGGGGCGCGCCGGACCAGCGATCGGTCAGGACGCCGAGCGCGCCCAACGCCACGGCCGCCGCGGTCGATGTCCGCAGGACGGTCGGCCCCAGGAGCGCGGGCGTCGCGCCCGCACCGACGAGCATGTCGATCTCCGTGTCGTCGAGCCCGCCCTCGGGTCCGACGACGAGCACCACCTCGGGTGCGCCGCGGAACGGGAGGTCCGCGAAGGCCCCGGGCGCAGCCTCGTGCAGCGCGACCACGATGCCCCCACGTGCGACGACGCCCTCGACCAGGCTGCGCACCATCCGAGTGTCGTGCAGGTCGGCGACGTCGGGAACGAAGGCACGCCGCGCCTGCTTGGCGGCCGCGGAGGCAGCGTTCCGCCACTTCGCGACACCTTTGACGGCCTTCGGGCCGTCCCATCGCGACACGCAGCGCAGCGACTGCCACGGCACGATCGCGTCCGCACCCGCCTCGGTCGCCGTCTCGACGGCCAGTTCCGAGCGCTCCGACTTCGGGAGCGCCTGGATCACGGTCACCGTGGGCCGGGGCGGCTCCGCGGTGGTGACGGAGAGCACCGTGAACGAGAGCCGGGCCTTCTCGACGCCGGTGACCTCGACGGCCGCGAGCGAGCCGCGGCCGTCCGACAGCACCAGCCGCTCACCGACGGTCGTCCGGCGCACCGTGGCCGCGTGCCGACCTTCGGCCCCGTCCAACGCGCCCGACTCCCCCGGAGACGGCAGCGGATCGAGGAAGTAGACGGTCGCCGCCACCAGTGGTCCCCCGCCCGATCAGCGACTGAAGGCGTCGCGCAGACGGGAGAACAGTCCCCCGGTGTGCTGCGATGCGGTGGTGACCACTTCGGCGTTGTCGCGTTCGCGGTGAGTGCGCAGTTGCTGCAGCAACTTGGTCTCCGTGGAGTCCAGGCGGGCCGGGACGACCACCTCGAGGTGCGCGTGCAGATCGCCGCGGACACCGCTGCGCAGCTTGGGCATGCCGTGACCGCGCAGGACCTGCACCGAGCCGGGCTGCGTGCCGGGGTCGACGGTGATCGTCGTGGGACCGTCGAGAATCGCGTCGACGCTGACGGACGTGCCCAGGGCGGCGTCCGCCATCGGCACGCGGATGGTGCAGTGCAGATCGTCGCCGTCGCGGACGAACACGTCGTGCGACTTCTCGACCACCTCGGCGTACACGTCACCGGCGGGACCGCCGCCGGGGCCGACCTCGCCCTGCGCCGCGAGGCGGATGCGCATCCCGCTGCCGACACCGGCCGGCACCTTCACGGCCAGTTCGCGGCGGGCACGCACGCGCCCGTCGCCGCCACACTTGCGGCAGGGATCGGGGATCGTCTCGCCCGCGCCGCGGCAGGTGGGGCACGGACGCGCCGTCATGACCTGTCCGAGGAACGACCGCTGGACCGACTGGACCTCGCCGGCACCGTTGCACGTCTCACAGCGGACCGGCGTCGAGTCGCCGTTGGTCCCGGAACCGGTGCACACGTCGCACAGCACGGCCGTCTCGACGGCGATGTGCTTGGTGACGCCGGTGGCGCACTCCTCCAGCGTCAGCGTGGTGCGCAGCAGCGAGTCCGAGCCGGGCTGGACGCGACCGCGGGGTCCGCGGGTGCCGCCGCCGTTGCCGCCGAAGAACGCCTCGAACACGTCGCCCAGTCCGCCGCCGAAGCCGGCACCGCCGAAGCCGCCTGCTCCGCCTCCGCCGCCACTCTCGAGCGGATCGCCACCGAGATCGACGATGCGTCGCTTCTCGGGATCGGACAGCACCTCGTACGCGGAGCTGATGTCCTTGAAGCGGGCCTGGGCCGACTCGTCGGGGTTGACGTCGGGGTGGAACTCACGCGCGAGTTTGCGATACGCGCGCTTGATCTCCTGGTCCGACGCCTTGTTGTCGACGCCCAGAGTTCCGTAATAGTCGCGTGCCACGTGTGTACTCATATCCTCTTGGTGGAAGGTGGGTCGGGAAAAGTTCGGGTGGGGCAGGTGAGTGCACCGGCCGTCATCGTTCGGCCAGCACCTCTCCGATGTATCGAGCAACAGCCGCGACCGACGCGATCGTTCCCGGGTAGTCCATGCGAGTGGGGCCGAGCACACCCATACCGCCCAGCACGTTGCCCGCCGAGCCGTAGCCGGTGGAGACCACCGAGGTGCCCCGCATCTCCGGGGCCATGGTCTCCTCGCCGATCCGGACGGTCACTCGGCCGGTGTCCTGGGTCGCCGCGATGAGCTTGAGCACCACGACCTGTTCCTCCAGCGCCTCGAGCACGGAGCGCAACGACCCCGGGAACCCACTGAGCGCGGCGAAGTCGGCGGCGTTGCGCGTCAGGTTGGCGGTCCCCCCGAGCACGAGCCGCTCCTCCGGGTGTTCGACGAGCGTCTCGACCAGCACGGTCGACGAGCGCACCACGGCGTCGCGCAGATCCTCGGGCGCCGTCTCGGCGAGTTCGGCCACCGCGGCCGACGCCAGGGCGAGACGCTTGCCCTCCAGCGCGCCGCCGAGCAGCGACCGCAGACGCGAGAGGTCCTCGTCGTCGATGACGTCGCCGAGTTCGACGATGCGCTGATCGACGCGGCCGGAGTCGGTGATGAGCACCAGCAACAGTCGCGCCGGCGTCAGGGCCACCACCTCGAGATGGCGGACCGACGACGCGGACAGGGTCGGGTACTGCACGACGGCGACCTGACGGGTCAGCTGGGCGAGCAGGCGAACACCGCGCCGCAGCACGTCGTCCAGGTCGACGCCGGTGTCGAGGAACTGCAGGATCGCCCGTCGCTCCGCCGCGGAGAGCGGCTTGACGTCGGCGATGCGGTCGACGAACTGCCGGTAGCCCTTGTCGGTGGGGATACGACCCGAGCTGGTGTGCGGCTGCGTGATGTAGCCCTCGGCCTCCAGCACGGCCATGTCGTTGCGCACGGTCGCGCTGGACACTCCCAGGTTGTGTCGATCGACCAGTGCTTTCGATCCGATGGGCTCCTGCGTCGCGACATAGTCGGCGACCAGGGCACGCAGGACCTCGAAACGTCGATCCTCCGTACTCGACATCGCAACCCTCCTACGCTCGGGACCGGTGGCTGTGCGGGACCAGCCGATTCTAGTCGGCGACGCGCGGGTGCCCCATTCCGCTCGCCCGAGTCACTACTGTGACCGGTGTGATCTTCAAGGGAGTGCGCGACGGCAAGCCGTATCCGGAGCACGGTCTGTCGCTCCGCGACTGGTCCAAGATTCCGCCACGTCAGTTGCGCCTCGACGAGATCGTGACCACCACGAAGGTGCTCGAACTCGACCGTCTGCTGTCCGAGGACAGCACGTTCTACGGGGACCTGTTTCCCCATGCCGTGCATTACCACGGCGTCGTGTACCTCGAGGACGGCCTGCACCGGGCGGTACGGGCCGCGCTGCGAAACCGTGTCGTCCTGCACGCGCGGGTGTTCGATTACGACGCGATCGGGGCCTGAGCGGCACTCACTCGAGAATGTCGCGCACGACCCCGTCGGCGAGCAACCGCCCACGGTCGGTGAGAATGTACCGATTGTCGTGACGGACGAGCAGCCCGTCGGAGGCGATCGAGTCCGCACGGGCCACCTCGTCCGCTGACAGGTCACCCGCGGCCATTCCCGCCCGCAGCCGCGCGGTCAACATGACACGTTCCATGTGTTGCTCGTCGCTCGTGAGAGATTCGCTGTCCGCGATCGGCAGCGCCCCGTTCGCCAGCGTCTCCGCGTATCGCGCCGGATGCTTGACGTTCCAGAACCGCGTCCCGTTCACATGGCTGTGTGCGCCGGGACCGATGCCCCACCAGTCACCGCCGTCCCAGTACCCCAGGTTGTGCCGGCACTCCGCACCGTCGCCCCGCGCCCAGTTGGACACCTCGTACCACCCGAAGCCGGCCGCGCCGAGACGCGCGTCGATCCGCTGGTAGCGCGACGCCAGCACGTCGTCGTCCGGAGCCGGGAGCTCGCCCCGGCGCACCCGTCTCGCCAGGGCCGTCCCGTCCTCGACGATGAGCGCGTACGCGGACACGTGGTCGACACCGGCGTCGAGCACCGCCGTCAACGACGCGTCGAGGTCGTCGTCACTCTCTCCCGGCGTTCCGTAGATGAGGTCGAGGTTCACGTGGTCGAACCCGGCCGCCGCCGCTTCCCGTGCCGCGTCCCCGGCGCGTCCCGGGGTGTGGGTGCGGTCGAGGATCGCGAGCACGTGCGGTGCCGCCGACTGCATGCCCAACGACACACGTGTGTAGCCGGCCGCGCGGATTCCGTCGAAGAAGGCCGGCGACGTCGACTCGGGATTCGACTCCGTCGTCACCTCGGCATCGGCCGAGAACGTGAAGGACGAGCGCGCGGCACCGAGGAGATCGGCGAGGCCGTCGGCACCGAGCAGCGACGGCGTTCCGCCGCCCACGAACACGGTGTCGACGCTGGGCACGCTGCCCGACTCCCGCGCGAACGTCGCCGCGGCGAGGTCGAGCTCGCGGCGCACCCCGTCGAGCCAGGACTGCGGTGACGCCGACGTTCCGAGCTCCCCGGCGGTGTAGGTGTTGAAGTCGCAGTAACCGCAGCGCGTCGCGCAGAACGGCACATGGAGGTAGAGGCCGAACGGCGCGGCCGGACGATCGACGAACGACTCGGGTGCGAGCACACCGACAGCGGGAGGAGCGAGTGGAACGGGGATCACCGGACCAGTGTCCTCCTCCCTCCTCGTCGACGCCCTGGTCGGGGGAGGCACCCGCGTCGTGGCAGAATGGGGCTCATGACAGTCGTGGAGATCATGCTCGTGGCTCGGCGCCACGTCGATCTCGCACGCGTCTGCAGCTGTCTGAGGCCGCTCGTCTGACCCTCCCGCCAGCCCGCACACCCCCCGGCCGGTCAGGGACGAGGTGTGCGGACCAGCCCTCCGAGACACCCCTTCCTGTTCGGCGCCCGACCTTGGAGCGCCCATGACGAACACCCCCGACACCGCTGCGCCGCGCGCACGGTCGACCCGTCCCGCCAAGCGGAGGTCCGAGGGCCAGTGGGCACTCGGCTACCGGGAACCGCTCAACGCGAACGAACAGAGCAAGAAGGACGACAACCCGCTCAACGTCCGCGCGCGGATCGAGAACATCTACTCCAAGCAGGGTTTCGACAGCATCGACAAGGCCGATCTGCGCGGGCGCTTCCGCTGGTGGGGGCTCTACACCCAGCGCGAGCAGGGCTACGACGGCACCTTCACGGGCGACGAGAACATCGACCTGCTCGAAGCGAAGTACTTCATGATGCGCATCCGCTGCGATGCCGGTGCACTGAGCGCGTTGCAGTTGCGCACTCTGGGTGAGATCTCGCAGGAGTTCGGCCGCGACACCGCCGATCTGTCCGACCGGGAGAACGTGCAGTACCACTGGATCGAGGTGGAGAACGTCCCCGAGATCTGGCGCCGCATCGAGTCGGTCGGTCTGAAGACCACCGAGGCGTGCGGCGACTGCCCGCGCGTCGTGCTGGGCTCCCCGCTCGCCGGCGAGTCGCTCGACGAGGTCCTCGATCCCACGCCCGCCATCGACGAGATCGTCGAGCGCTACATCGGCCGGCCGGAGTACTCGAACCTCCCCCGCAAGTTCAAGACCGCGATCTCCGGCCAGCAGGACGTGGTCCACGAGGTCAACGACATCGCCTTCATCGGGGTGAACCATCCCGAGCACGGTCCCGGCCTCGACGTCTGGGTCGGCGGCGGTCTGTCCACCAATCCCATGCTCGCGCAGCGGCTCGGGGTCTGGGTGCCGCTGCACGAGGTCGCCGACGTGTGGGAAGGCGTCGTCTCGATCTTCCGCGACTACGGATACCGGCGTCTGCGCAACAAGGCGCGGCTGAAGTTCCTGGTCAAGGACTGGGGCGTGGAGAAGTTCCGGGAAGTGCTCGAGACCGAGTACCTGAAGCGGCCGCTGCTCGACGGCCCCGCCCCCGAGAAGCCGACCCGGCCCGTCGACCACGTCGGGGTCCAGAAGCTGAAGAACGGCCTCAACGCCGTCGGACTCGCCCCCATCGCGGGCCGCGTGTCCGGCACGATCCTGACGAAGGTCGCCGACGCGGCCGCGCGGGCAGGGTCGGATCGCATCCGGTTCACCCCGTACCAGAAGCTCATCGTCCTGGACATCTCCGACGAGAAGCTCGAGGACTTCATCGCCGAGATGGACGCGCTGGGTCTGCCGGCGCGGCCGTCCATCTGGCGCAAGAACCTGATGGCGTGCAGCGGCATCGAGTTCTGCAAGCTGTCCTTCGCCGAGACCCGCAAGCGTTCGCAGGTGCTCGTCCCCGAACTCGAGCAGCGGCTGGCCGACGTCAACGCGCAACTCGACGTCCCCATCACCGTGAACATCAACGGCTGCCCCAACTCGTGCGCTCGTTCGCAGGTCGCCGACATCGGGTTCAAGGGCCAACTGGTGGACGACGGTGACGGCGGACAGGTGGAGGGCTTCCAGGTCCATCTCGGTGGAAGCCTCGGCTTCGACAGTGCCTTCGGCCGGAAGTTGCGCCAGCACAAGGTCACCAGCGCCGAGCTGGGCGACTACATCGACCGGGTCGTCCGCAACTTCGTCAAGCAGCGCGACGAGGGCGAGCGGTTCGCGCAGTGGGCCGTACGCGCCGACGACGCGGATCTGCAGTGAGCGAGCACGGGAATCGCGTGTCCCGCCCTCGCGTTGTCTCCTGGACCGTCCGCCCGCGAAAGGTTGTCTCATGAGCGTCGCCACCCATCGCCACCTGACCGAGTCCGAGCTCCGCGCCATCGCCGAGCGGGGTGCGCGGGAGATGGACGGCGCCTCGGCGGACGAGCTCATGCGCTGGACCGAGGACACCTTCGGCGACGACTACATCGTCGCGTCGAACATGCAGGACGGCGCGCTGGTCCATCTGGCCGCGCAGGTGCATCCGGGTGTCGACGTGCTCTTCCTGGAGACCGGCTACCACTTCGCCGAGACCATCGGTACTCGTGACGCCGTCGAGTCGGTCTACGGGGTCAACGTCATCGACGCGAAGACGACCGTGTCGGTGGCCGAGCAGGACAGGCTCGAGGGCAAGGATCTCTTCGCCCGCGATCCCGCACGCTGCTGCGCACTGCGCAAGGTCGTGCCGCTGAAGCGTGAGCTGGCGAACTACAGCGCCTGGGTCACCGGCATCCGCCGCGTCGAGGCACCCACGCGCGCCAACTCGCCGCTGATCTCCTTCGACGAGGCGTTCGGCCTGGTGAAGATCAACCCGATCGCGGCGTGGTCCGACGACGAGATGCAGTCCTACATCGACGAGCACGGCATCCTCGTGAACCCGCTCGTCGACGAGGGCTACCCGTCGATCGGGTGCGCACCGTGCACGGCCAAGCCCGCTCCCGGAGCGGACCCGCGCAGCGGTCGCTGGGCCGGCAGCACCAAGACCGAGTGCGGACTGCACTCGACCGAGGAAGGAACCCGATGACAGCCGCCACGAGCGTGGACGTCACCCACGTCGACGAGCTCCGGGCACTCGAGGCCGAGTCCGTCCACATCATCCGCGAGGTGGTCGCCGAGCTCGAACGACCCGTACTGCTGTTCTCGGCGGGCAAGGACTCCATCGTCCTGCTGCGCCTGGCGGAGAAGGCGTTCCGCCCATCCCCCGTTCCCTTCCCGGTGATGCACGTCGACACCGGACACAACTTCCCCGAGGTCATCGAGTTCCGCGACCGACGACTCGAGGAGGGCGGCCATCGCCTCGTCGTCGCGTCCGTCCAGGAGTCGATCGACTCCGGTCGCGTCCGCGAGGTCGGCGGGTCCTCCGGCTCACGCAACCGTCTCCAGACCCGGACGTTGCTGGACGCGTTGGAGGAGAACAAGTTCGACGCCGCGTTCGGTGGTGCGCGGCGCGACGAGGAGCGTGCGCGCGCCAAGGAGCGTGTGCTGAGCTTCCGCGACGAGTTCGGCCAGTGGGATCCGCGGGCCCAACGCCCCGAGCCGTGGTCGCTGTACAACGGCCGCATCAAGCGCGGTGAGCAGGTCCGCGTGTTCCCGCTGAGCAACTGGACCGAGCTGGACATCTGGCGGTACATCGAGCTCGAGCAGCTCGAGCTGCCGTCCATCTACTTCGCCCACGAGCGCGAGGTGTTCGAGCGCGACGGCATCCTGCTCGCCACCTCGGAGTTCACCTCCCCGACCGAGCACGAGACCGCTGCCGTCGAGATGGTGCGCTACCGCACGGTGGGCGACCTCACCATCACCGGCGCCGTGCGCTCGCACGCCACCGACATCGCCGGGGTGATCACGGAGATCTCCGCGGCCACTGTGTCCGAGCGCGGCGAGACCCGCGCCGACGACCGCACGTCCACAGCCGCGATGGAAGATCGCAAGCGCGAGGGGTACTTCTGATGACCATCACCAATCCGCTTCCGGTGTCGGACGTTCCGGTGTTCCCGGCTCCCACCGCCCCGCGTCAGCTGCTGCGCATCGCCACAGCCGGCTCCGTCGACGACGGCAAGTCCACCCTCATCGGGCGGCTGCTGCACGACACGGACAGTCTTCCGCTCGATCACCTCGACGCCGTGACCGACGAGGAGGGCGTGGCCGACCTCGCCGCCCTGTCGGACGGTCTGCGTGCCGAGCGCGAGCAGGGCATCACCATCGATGTCGCCTACCGCTTCTTCTCCACGCCGAGTCGCAGCTACGTCCTCGCAGACACCCCGGGACACGAGCGCTACACGCGCAACATGTTCACGGGAGCCTCCAACGCGAACGTCGCCATCCTGCTCGTGGACGCCCGCGCCGGCGTGTTGCGGCAGACGCGTCGTCACGCCCGGATCGCGACGCTCGTGGGTGTCGACCGCCTGGTGGCGACCGTCAACAAGATGGATCTCATCGACTTCGACGAGTCCCGCTTCCGTGACGTCGAGCGCGAGCTCGCCGACCTCGGTGCCCGCCTCGGCACGGAGATTCTGGTCATCCCGATCGCGGCGAAGCTGGGCGACAACGTCGTTCGGCCGTCCTCGACCATGCCCTGGTACACGGGCCCCACTCTGCTCGATCACCTCGAGAGCATCGACCTGGTCGCTCCCGCACCGGTCGCCACGGAGCTGCGGTTGCCCGTGCAGTGGGTCTCTCGCCCCACCGACGGCGAACGCCGTCGGTACACCGGCCGGCTGTCCGCCGGCACCGTGCAGATCGGCGACTCGATCGTCGCGCTGCCGTCCGGATCGCGCAGTGTGGTCACGGCGCTCGACACGCTGGACGACGCCCGCGACGTCGCCGTGGCTCCGCTCAGCGTCTCCGTCGAACTGGCCGACGACATCGACGTGGCCCGCGGCGACGTCCTGGTCAGTGGCGAGCCCGACGCCCACCTGCCCACGCTCGCACGGGAATTCGATGCCACCGTGTGCTGGCTGGCGGAGGCACCTCTCGGTGTCGGCGACCGACTGGCGATCAAGCACACCACCACCACGGTGCGCGCGACGGTGCAGCGCATCCACTCGCGACTCGATCCGGAGACGCTCGACGAGCATCCCGGCTCGGAGAACCTGTCGCTCAACGACATCGCACGGGTGACGCTGCGGACCAGTGCGGTGATCGTGACCGACGACTACGCGGACAACCGCGACTCCGGTGCGTTCATCCTGCTGGACGAGCACACGAACGACACCGTGGCCGCGGGCATCATCGAGGGGTCCCGCGCGGTGCTCGACCGCTCGGACACCCCGTCCTGGGTTCCGTCGTCGATCACCCGCGACGAGCGTGTCCGCCGTACCGGTCAGCACGGTGCGACGATCTGGCTCACCGGCCACCCGTCCTCGCACAAGGCCGCCGTCGCCGTCGCGCTCGAGGACGCACTGACCGCCTCCGGTCGCACCGCCTACATCGTCGGCGGTGACAACGTCCGCGGAGTCCTCGACATCGACGCCGCAGCCGGAACCCGCGCCGCGACGGTGCAACTCGCCCGGTTGGCCCGGTTGTTCGCGGATGCCGGAGTGGTCGCGATCGTGCCCATCTCGTCGGCGGACGGCGAGGATCTCGCTGCCGCGCGAGTCGAGATCGCTGCGGCCGGGATCCCGGTCACCGATCATCACGTCGATGCCGACGACACCGCGACGCCGGCCGAGGTCGCGGCAGCCGTGCTGCGCGCATCGAACGCGTAAGGAAGAGACGCCCCCGCGTCGAGACGACGTCAGGAACCGCCGACGACGGCAGTGGAGCATGCAGGGTCGAGTCATGACCTTGCGTGAACTACTGCCGTCGCTGTCGTCTCCGGACGATGCTCGTGCGCTGTGGCCCGGGGAGATTCACACCCACGGGGGCAGGCTGTGTGTCCGAAGCGACGGGCGCGCCGAGACGTTCCTCGACGATCTGTGCGACGAGTACGGCGACGCCGTGGCCGTCCGAGCGGACACCGCGGTGGTGACGGTGACCCGGGTCCGGTCGGTGGACGTGTACCGAGGGCTCCTCCGCGTCGTCACGACCGGTGCCGACTCGGGTGTCGCCCCGGTGTCCGTCCGCGTCGCCTCGCGCCATCCGGTGTGCCGACCGGTTCCGTGTTGCCTCTGCACCCGGTCGGGGCGCTGCGTGTGCCCCGCGCTCGACCTGCCGTCGGACATCCACGCCGGCGACGTGCTGGCGATGGTCACGCGATGCGGTGATCCGGCGTTCCGTGGCCCGACGGTGAGTGTCCGGTCGGGGTGCGTCGACCGCGCGTGAGTCAGCCGGGGATCACCGGCACGCGCGTGGCACGCACGTACACGGTCTCCCCGCTCTGCAGCCCCAGCGCCTCGTTGTCGCCGCGGGTGATCTGCGCGAAGAACAGCTCGTTGGTGGCGCCGTTGCGCAGCTCCACCCGCACCTCGAAGCCCAGGTGCACGACACGCTCGACGGTCGCCCGCAACACCCCCGCGTTCTCGGCCGTGCCGGTCTGCTGCGCGTTCGCGAGATCCGGTGTGCGGCCGACCCGGATGTCGTGCGGACGGACCAGCTGGCCGTTGAGCCGCGACACCTCGCCGAGGAAGGACATGACGAAATCGTTCGCCGGGGTGTCGTAGAGATCGCGAGGGGCGCCCACCTGTTCGATCCGGCCCTTGTTCATGACCGCGATCCGGTCGGCGACGTCCAGCGCCTCCTGCTGATCGTGCGTGACGAGCACCGTGGTGACGTGCACCTCGTCGTGCAGTCGACGGAGCCACGTGCGGAGATCGGCCCGCACCTTTGCGTCCAGGGCACCGAACGGCTCGTCGAGCAGCAGCACCCGCGGATCCACGGCGAGCGCGCGGGCCAGGGCCATGCGCTGACGCTGTCCACCGGACAGTTGCGCCGGGAAGCGCGTCTGGAAACCCGAGAGGCCGACGATGTCGAGCAGCTGATCGACGCGCTCGTCGATCTCGGCCTTGGGCCGCTTGCGGATCTCGAGCCCGAAGGCGACGTTCTTGCGCACGGTGAGGTGCTTGAACGCGGCGTAGTGCTGGAAGACGAATCCGATGTCGCGCTTCTGCGGACTGACGGTGGTGACGTCGTCGCCGGCGATGACCACCACGCCGGAGTCCAGCTCCTCGAGTCCGGCGATCGACCGCAACAGTGTCGACTTGCCCGACCCGCTGGGCCCCAGCAGCGCCGTCAACGATCCGGACGGGATGTCGAGGGACACGTCGTCGAGGGCCGCGAAGTCGCCGTAGTTCTTCCGCGCTCCCCGGACGGAGATCTCGATGCCGCCCGTGCGCTTCTCTGTCGTCGTGGTCGTCGTCGTCACGGTGCTCATTCCTTGGTTCGCTTGCGGTCCAGAACCGTCATCAGCAGCAACACGATGACGGCGACGACCATGAGAAGTGTCGACGCGGCGTACGCGCCCGGTTGGTTGAAGTCCTCGTACCTGGCGTTCACCAGCAGGGTCAGCGTCTGCGAGATGCCCGGCAGGTTGGTGGAGACGATGATGACGGCACCGAACTCGCCGAGCGCGCGGGCGACCGTCAGGACGACGCCGTACGTCAGCCCCCAGCGGATGGCGGGAAGTGTGATGCGCCAGAAGGTCTGCCACGACGTCGCGCCCAGCGTGGCCGCGGCCTCCTCCTGCTCCTGCCCGATCTCGTGCAGCACCGGTTCCACCTCGCGCACCACGAACGGCAGCGTGACGAAGATGGTGGCCAGCACCATGCCGGGCAGCGCGAAGATGATCGTGATGCCCCACTCGGCGAGGAAGCCGAACCAGCCGCCGGCACCCCACAGCAGGATGAGCGCGACACCCACGATGACCGGGGACACCGCGAACGGGAGATCGACGACCGCCTGCACGAGACCCTTGCCACGGAAGTTGCCGCGCGCGAGAGCCAGGGCCGTGACGACGCCGAACACCACGTTCAGCGGCACGACGATCGCGACGATGATCAGCGACAACTGCAACGCCGACTGTGCGGCCGGTGTGGTGATGAGCTGGAAGAACGAGACGATGCCGTTCTCGAACGTGCGGTACAGGATCGCACCCAGCGGGAACACCACCAGCACGGCCAGATAGAGCAACGCGACCGTACGGAGGCTCAGTCGAGTTCCGGTGGACAGCTTCACTTCTGCTCCTCCCGCCGGGCGAGGCGACTACCGGAGATGCGCAGCACGAACAGCACCACGAAGGCGATGAGCAACAGCACCACGGAGATCGCGGCCGCGTCGACGGGCTGATCGGTCTCGATCTGCTCGCGGATGAGCTGCGACGCGATCTGCGTCTCGCCGGGAATGTTGCCACCGATGAGGACGACGGATCCGAACTCGCCGAGTGCCCGCGAGAAGGCCAGTCCGGCACCCGAGAGGATCGACGGCAGCAGCACCGGCAGCACGACCCGCCGGAAGATCACCAGATTGCTCGCACCGAGCGAGGCGGCCGCTTCCTCCACTTCCCGGTCGAGCTCGATGAGGACCGGCTGCACCGCGCGCACGACGAACGGCAGCGTGACGAAGGCGAGGGCGAGCACGACACCGGCCTTCGTGGCGTTCAACGTGATGCCCACCGGACTCATCGGCCCGTACAGCGACAGGAGCACCAGGCTCGCGACGATGGTGGGTAGGGCGAACGGCAGGTCGATCAGTGCGTTGACGACCGACTTGCCCGGAAAGTCGTCGCGCACCAACACCCACGCGATGACAGTGCCCATCACCACGTTGATCAGCGCCGCCACCACCGAGACCTGCACCGTCACGCGCAGAGTGGCCAGCGCCCGCGGATCGGTGACCGCGTCCCAGAACTCCGCGGGTCCGTCGGACAGGGAGCGACTCAGCACGGCCGCCAGGGGCAGCAGGACGATGATCGAGAGCCACAGGACGACGGTGCCGAGCGTGAGCGATCCCCCGGGAAGATGGGAGTCCGGCCGGCGAGAGGCGGGAAGGCCGGAGGCCGGCCGGCGAGGGAGGAACTTTCGCCGACCGGCGACCTCTGTCGTCATGGTCAGCTCGATGCCTTGTAGATCGCGTTGATGGCACCGTTCTCACCGAACAGGTCACTGTCCACCGCAGCCCAGCCACCGAGGTCGTCGATGGTGTACAGCTTCTGCGGCGTCGGGAACTTGTCGGTGTAGTCGGCGGCGACTGCGGGGTCGACGGGACGGAAACCGCTGTCGGCCCAGATCTTCTGGCCGTCCGCGGTGTAGAGGTAGTCGTTCAACGCGTTGGCCTGCTCGAGATTCGCGCTGGAGTTGACGACCGCGACGGGGTTGTCGATGCGGAAGGTCTGGTCCGGAACGATGTGCTCCACCGGCTGACCCTGCCCCTCGAGCAACAGCGCCTCGTTCTCGTAGCTGAGCAGGACGTCGCCCTGGCCCTGGAGGAACGCCTCGGACGCGGAGCGGCCGGAGTCGGGCTGCACCGGGAAGTGCTTCACCAGTTCGGTGACGTAGTCCAGGCCGGCCTGGCGATCCTGGCCGCCGTTGCTCACGGAGGCGTAGGGCGCCAACAAGTTCCACTTCGCCGAGCCGGAGCTGAGCGGGCTGGGGCTGATGACCTGCACGTCGGGGCGGATCAGGTCCTCCCACGTGCGAATGTTCTTCGGGTTGCCCGGTCGCGTCACGATGGACACCACGGAGCCGAACGGCACGCCACCGTAGGCGTTCTGGTTCCAGGCCTCGTCGACCTTGCCGGCCTTCACCAGTCGGGTGACGTCGGGCTCGACCGAGAAGTTGACGATGTCGGCAGGTGCGCCGTCGGCGACCTTGCGCGACTGGTTGCCCGAGGCGCCGTAGTCGGCGTTGATGGTGACGTTGTCACCGTTCTCGGTGGAGGCGAACGCGGCGCCGATGGCATCCCACCCGTTCTTGGGCACGGCGTACCCGACGAGGGTGAGCGACGGACCGGACGTGGACGCGGCGGTCTCACCGACGGTGTCGGAGGACCCGGTGGAGCACGCGGTCAGGGTAAGGGCGGCCGCGACGGAGGCGGCGGACAGCAGGCGGACACGACGTGATGGGAACACGGTGGACCTCTCGAGGAGTGCGGCACACGCGAGCGCGCGGCGGCACGGACATGAACAGCGGTGAGGGACGGAACTGACGAGCGGAGCGCGCCGGAATCGGTGAGGGCGCGCCGTGTGGGGTCAGCGACAGTCGACGTCAGCGACCGCGAGCATGCCGACAGCGATCAGCGCCAGTTCATGGCGGATCGGGTGCGGGGCTGCGTCGGACACAGCCGAGAATTTAGCAGAAAGTCGGAGAGAGCCTGCTACCGAGTCAACAGCCACGCGACGATCACCAGCACGATCAGCGCGATGAGGGCCAGGGTCACACGGGAGCGGGGCACGGTGTCACTTCTCTCGGGGGTCGGAGTTGCCGGTGGTCACGGCTGCGGGATCCCGGTCGGCGGGCGTCCGGCGGAAGTAGCGCCGCCTGGCATCGAAGAGCGCAGACAACACGATGTCGACGACGTACGCGGTGAGTGCCGCTGCCGGCACGACCACCAGCAGGACGACGGCGACCTGGGGCACGAACGGCAACCCGGCGATCCAGAGTTCGACTCCGTCCCACCACGTGGCCACTGCGTTCACACCTCACGACAGTAGTCCCTCGCTCTCCGCGGTGGACTGGGGCGCCGGACGGCTTCATGATGGGCGGATGAGCCCGTTCGACGAACAGTCCGTGGTCCCCCGCGTCGCCAGCGCGGGGGAAGCCGTCTTCGGCCCCGGCGCGGCCGAGCCGGCCGAGGAGGGCGGCGCGCTCGACACCGTTCCCGGCACGGCCCAGACGTGGCTGCCGCATCGCACGACGTTTCCGCCGATCGACGACTACGCCTTCCTGTCGGACTGCGAGACCACGTGTCTGATCGCTCGCAACGGTGCGGTGGAGTGGATGTGCATTCCGCGACCGGACTCCCCCAGCATCTTCGGAGCGGTGCTCGATCGCGGCGCAGGGCAGTTCCGCATCGGCCCGTACGGTCAGAACGTGCCCGCGGCGCGGCGCTATCTCCCGGGCGGTCTGATCGTCGAGACCACGTGGCAGACCGAGACCGGATGGTTGGTGGTCCGCGACGCTCTGGTGATGGGCAAGTGGCACAACACGGACGAGCGCTCCCGCACGCACCGCCGGGCCCCGTCCGACTGGGATGCCGAGCACTGCCTCATCCGCAGTGTGAAGTGTGTCAGCGGAACGGTCGAGCTCGAGATGAGTTGTGAGCCCGCGTTCGACTACCACCGCAAGCCTGCCGTGTGGGAGTACACCGGCAACGTCTACGAGGAGGCGACGGCCACCGCCACGGCGGGCGACGGCACCGAACCCACTCTCAAGTTGACCACCAATCTGCGCATCGGCCTCGAGGGGCGAGAGGCCCGCGCCCGGACTCGGATGACGGAGGGCGACAACGTCTTCGTCGCGCTGTCGTGGTCGACGCTCGACCCTCCCCGCACCTTCGAGGAGTCCGCCGAGAAGATGTGGCAGACGGCGGAGTGCTGGCGCCAGTGGATCACCATCGGCCGCTTTCCCGACCATCCGTGGCGCGGGTTCCTGCAGCGCAGCGCGCTCACCCTCAAGGGTCTCACGTACGCACCGACCGGCGCGTTGCTCGCCGCGAGCACCACGTCGTTGCCGGAGACGCCGGGCGGAGAGCGGAACTGGGACTACCGGTACGCCTGGGTACGCGACTCCACCTTCGCCCTGTGGGGTCTGTACACGCTCGGGCTCGATCGCGAGGCCAACGACTTCTTCGCCTTCATCTCCGACGTGACGTCGGGCCCCGACGGCGAACCCGTTCCGCTGCAGGTGATGTACGGCATCGGCGGCGAACGCACGCTCGAGGAGGAGGAGCTCGGACACCTGTCCGGGTACGACGGAGCCGTCCCCGTGCGCATCGGTAACGGTGCCTACAACCAGGTGCAGCACGACATCTGGGGCACGATGCTCGATTCCGTCTACCTGCACGTGCGCTCGCGGGAGAATGTTCCGGAGTCGCTGTGGCCCTTGCTGAAGCGTCAGGTGGAGGAAGCGATCGAGCACTGGCGCGAGCCCGACCGGGGCATCTGGGAGGTACGTGGGGAACCGCAGCACTTCACGTCCTCCAAGGTGATGTGCTGGGTGGCGCTCGACCGCGGAGCGAAACTTGCTGTGCTGCACGGCGAGAAGGCGTACGCCGAGGAATGGTCGAGCATCGCCGACGAGATCAAGGCCGACGTTCTCGAGCACGGCGTCGACTCGCGCGGAGTCTTCACCCAGCGATACGGCGACGACTCACTCGACGCCTCGTTACTGCTGGTGCCGCTCCTGCGGTTCCTGCCCTCGGACGACGAGCGCGTCCGGGCGACGGTGCTCGCCATCGCCGACGAGCTCACCGAGGACGGCCTGGTACTGCGCTACCGCGTCGACACCACGGACGACGGGCTCTCCGGCGAGGAGGGCACCTTCACCATCTGCTCGTTCTGGTTGGTGTCCGCACTGGTCGAGATCGGCGAACTGCACCGCGCGAAGCGACTGTGCGAACGGCTGCTCGGGTTCGCGAGCCCGCTGAAGCTCTATGCGGAGGAGATCGACGCGAAGACGGGCCGGCACCTGGGCAACTTCCCGCAGGCGTTCACCCACCTCGCGCTGATCAACGCCGTGGTGCACGTCATCCGGGCGGAGGAGGCAGCGCAGGCCGGGCAGTTCCAGCCCGCCCACGGCCACCCGCACTCCTGACGGTCAGTCGAGTCGGAGGGCGTTGACCCACAGGCGCGTCGCCGCGTGCACCAGCTGATCCGACGACCACGTCGGCGGCTCGCCGAGGGACGGCTCCACCACGAAATGGGTGAACGCCAGCCGGGAGATCATGCCCGACAACGCAAGTGATGCGACGACGGGATCCACGCCGCTGTCCGCCAGGCCTCGTCGCTGGAGACCGGCGATGCTGCGCGCGTTGCGACGGACGAACGCGTCGGCACGGTTGCGTCGGAGCCGCCGGAACCGGATGTCGATGGCCGCCACCTGTTCGAGCAGTTCCATCAGCTTCGCGTTGCGTTCGTACGCCTCGAAGTACGCGCGCGTGCTCGCCTCGATGACGGCGACCGGATCACCGTCGTCCGGCACGTGTTCGGTACCGGGGTGCATCATGTCGTCCTGCGACACCTCGAGCACCGCCGCGAAGATCTCTTCCTTGCTCGCGAAGTAGGTGTAGAACGTGCCGGACGAGCAGCGAGCCTCGGCGGTGATGTCCACGAGACGGGCGTCGAGGTACCCGGCACGCTCGAACACCACCCGCGCCGCCGCGACGAGCGCAGCGCGCGTGCGCACTCCGCGCGGCGTCGCCGGCGGAGTACGGAGCAGGTCCGCGTCGGCCAGCGACGGCGGATCGTCGTCGGCGGCGGACCCGGTGCCGGCCGGCGGGGTCCTGGTCATGGGTGTCCCCGCGGGAGCGACCGCGGACCTACTTCTTCTTGTCCGCGGACGCGTCGGTGGACAGGGCAGCGACGAACGCCTCCTGTGGCACGTCGACACGACCGATGGTCTTCATCCGCTTCTTGCCGGCCTTCTGCTTCTCGAGCAGTTTGCGCTTACGGCTGATGTCACCGCCGTAGCACTTCGCCAGGACGTCCTTGCGGATCGCACGAATGTTCTCGCGGGCGATGATCTTCGACCCGATCGCCGCCTGGATCGGGATCTCGTACTGCTGGCGCGGGATCAGGTCCTTGAGTCGGGTGGTCATCTTGTTGCCGTAGGCACCGGCCGCGTCGGCGTGCACGATGGCCGAGAACGCGTCGACGGCCTCGCCCTGCAGCAGGATGTCCACCTTCACCAGGTTGGCCGACTCCTCGCCGATCTCCTCGTAGTCGAGGCTCGCGTATCCGCGGGTGCGCGACTTGAGGATGTCGAAGAAGTCGAAGATGATCTCGGCCATCGGGATGGTGTAGCGCAGCTCGACGCGGGTCTCCGACAGGTAGTCCATGCCGCCGAGCTCACCGCGGCGGCTCTGGCACAGCTCCATGATGGACCCGATGAACTCGCTCGGCGAGATGATGGTGCACTTGACCATCGGCTCGAACACCGCGCGCGCCTTGCCTTCCGGCCAGTACGACGGGTTGGTGACGATGTGCTCGGCGCCGTCGTTCATCTCCACCCGGTACACGACGTTGGGCGAGGTCGAGATCAGGTCGAGCCCGAACTCGCGCTCGAGGCGCTCGCGGGTGATCTCCATGTGCAGCAGACCGAGGAATCCGCAGCGGAACCCGAACCCGAGAGCGACGGACGTCTCCGGTTCGTAGGTGAGGGCGGCGTCGTTGAGCTGCAACTTCTCGAGGGCGTCGCGCAGATCGGGGTAATCGGACCCGTCCACCGGGTAGAGACCCGAGTAGACCATCGGCCGTGGCTCGCGGTATCCGGTGAGCGCTTCGGTCGCGCCGTTGCGGGCGCTGGTGACGGTGTCTCCCACCTTCGACTGACGCACGTCCTTGACGCCGGTGATGAGATAGCCCACCTCACCGACGCCGAGGCCCTTCGTCGCCTTGGGGTCCGGCGAGACGATGCCCACCTCGACGAGCTCGTGCGTCGAACCGGTCGACATCATGGTGACCTTCTCGCGCGGCAGGATCTTGCCGTCCACCACGCGCACGTACGTCACCACGCCGCGGTACGCGTCGTAGACGGAGTCGAAGATCATGGCGCGTGCGGGGCCGTCGGCGTCGCCGACCGGCGCGGGCACCAGACGGACCACCTCGTCGAGCAATGCCTCGACGCCCATGCCGGTCTTGCCCGAGACGCGCAGCACGTCGTCCGCCTCGCAGCCGACGATGTGGGCGATCTCCGCGGCGTAGCGGTCGGGGTCCGCCGCGGGCAGGTCGATCTTGTTCAGCACCGGAATGATCGTCAGATCCTTCTCGAGTGCCAGGTAGAGGTTGGCGAGCGTCTGCGCCTCGATGCCCTGTGCAGCGTCGACGAGGAGCACGGCACCCTCGCACGCCTCGAGTGCACGCGACACCTCGTAGGTGAAGTCGACGTGCCCGGGGGTGTCGATCAGGTGCAGGACGTGCTCGGTGTCCCCCACCTTCCACGGCAGGCGGACGTTCTGCGCCTTGATGGTGATGCCGCGCTCACGCTCGATGTCCATGCGATCGAGGTACTGCGCGCGCATCGACCGGTCGTCGATGACACCGGTGAGCTGCAGCATGCGGTCGGCCAGCGTCGACTTGCCATGGTCGATGTGGGCGATGATGCAGAAGTTACGGATCCTGGTGGGATCCGTGAACGTCGTGTCCGCAAAATTGGTGATGGGGTACTCCTGACGAGACGGCCGTGGTGACGTACAGAATATCTGCACGTCACCACGGCCGGGGTCCCGGGCAGGCCGGAGGCCGGTCGTGCAGGTGGGGCGGGCAGGCCGGAGGCCGGTCGTGCAGGTGGGGCGGGCAGGCCGGAGGCCGGTCGTGCAGGTGGGGCGGGCAGGCCGGAGGGGTCAGGCGGGGGCCGTGGTGGTGGCCGCTCCGGCACCCGCGAGGGTGCTCTCGAATGCCGGTACGAGCGAGTCGAGCAGGTACGGCAGGCTCAGCGGCGAGGTGAAGTAGATGGCGCCGGCCGTGATCGCGTCGGTGAAGACGAGCCTGTTCTCCCGCACCTCCTGCAACGACGAGTACACCGGGTCGGCCTCGAGGGTCGCGCGGTCCTCCGGGGACTCGGTGGCCCAGAGCAGCACGTCGGCGGTGTCGAGCACGGAGAGGTTCTCCAACGGGATGTACGCCTGGGCGTCCTCCTCCTGGACGAAGGCGTCGAGCTCGGACGGGATCTCGAACCCGAGCGAGGTGAGGAAGTCGGTGCTCAGACCGTCCTGATAGGCGATGGCGTTGCCGTCGTAGATCGCGTTCTGCAGGAGGACGGCCTTCTTCCCCGCGAACTCGGGGTGGGCCTCGGCGGCCTCTCGGTACCGGGTGCGGACGTTCTCGACGAGCGCCTCCGCCTCGTCGGGCTTGCCGAGCGCGGCTCCGATGGTGCGGGTCTGCTGATCCCACGGCTCGAAGTAGGGGGAATCGACGTCGCTGTGGGCGATGGTCGGGGCGATGGCGCTCAACCGGGTGTAGTCGTCCTGCGTCATGCCGGCGTTGGTGCCGATGATGAGGTCGGGTTCGAGGGCGGTGACCTTCTCGAACTGGATGCCGTCGTCCTGGGTGAGCACCTCGGGCCGGGCGTCACCCAGCAGATCGTGAGCCCAGGGCCACGTCGCGTCCGGCTGCTCTCCGTACCACTCCGTGACACCGACGGGAACGACGCCGAGAGCCAGCAGGGTGTCCTGCTCGGTCAGTCCGACCGAGACCACACGCTGCGGATCGGCCGGCACGACGGTCTCGCCGTAGGCGTGAGTCACGGTCACCGACCCCTCGGTCGATCCGCTCTCGGTGTCGGACGAGCACGCCGACACCAGCGCCAGGACACTCAGTCCGACGGCCACCACCGTGCGGTAACCCACACGTCCGACACTTCCACGCCTCACGACAACCCTCTTTCACATCGGGAATCTCCCGAAATCGGACTTAGGGTAGCCGAACCTCATTCACGGGTGGTGAGTTACGTCCTCGGGTCTCGGTAGCCTGGTCGGCATGGCAACTCTGGCGTCGATCGGCAAGAAACTGGGACGACTCGCAGTGGCGGAAGGCCCGCGCCTGTTCCGGCAGCTGCAGCGGTCCGGCGCCCTCGACAAGGTGACGCAGTCGTTGGGTTCACGCATCGGCGCGTCCGGTGCCGGTGGCACGTCACCCACCGGAGCACCGTCGGGACGGCCCGTGACGTCGACCTCGGTTCCCACCGCCATGCGCGCACGGCGCATCGAGTACTCCCCCGCGCTGGACGGCGCCGCGGATCCGGGCGAGGTCGTGTGGACGTGGGTGGCCTACGAGGAGGATCCGTCGCAGGGCAAGGATCGACCGGTGCTCGTGGTCGGCCGCGACGGTTCCACTCTGCTCGGCCTCATGCTCTCGAGTCAGAGCAAGCACGACGGCGACCGCGACTGGCTCGGCCTCGGCGGCGGGCCGTGGGACGCGCAGGGACGCCCGAGTTGGGTCCGTCTCGACCGCGTGCTCGACGTTCCCGAGGGCGGGATCCGACGAGAGGGAGCCGTCCTCCCCCGTGATCGTTTCGACCTGGTGGCACAGCGCCTGCGCTCCGACTTCTCCTGGCACTGAACTCGGATCACAGTCGATCGACGGCGTTCTTGGCCTCGAGCAGCGACAACCCGGTCCGCTCGCGGAGCAACTTGATCGCGGCGATCGCCTGTCCCTCGTTCTTCAGTGCCGTGAGGCGTGGAACGAGGTCGTCCCACTGCGCCGGGCCCGGCGTGAGGGACTCACCGCGTTCGAGGGACTCGACCGCCACCTTCGCGTCGCGCAGTCCGGCGCCAGTTCGCTCCCGATAGACCTTGATCGCCTGAATCTTCTTGTCGGCGGCCAGCAGTCGATGAATCTCGGCGCGAGCACCGTCGTCCAGGCCGACCGTTCCGACCTCGCCGGAGGTCGTGGGCCTGCCGGATGCGGCGCGTCCGCGAAGTCGGAACGCGAGAACGGCGGCGACGAGAACGATCAGGGCGACGAGGAACCATCCGGTGGCCGACATGGTCTCCAGTGAATCACCTCCGCCCGGACGCCGCGAGGGTCGTCAGCTGCGGCCGGCTCTGGCGCACATCCATGCCGCGGTGCTACCGTGTCCATGCGGATGTGATTCTCCGCCCCCCTCTTCCCCTTCCTCACGGGCGCCACATCCCGCGTCACATTCCTTCGAACCATCCGCACTGGTAGTGCGTTCACTGTGACCCTCACGCATTCCCCGGACTCCCTCGACATCGTCAGCGGAGCCCTGTCCCATCTCTCCCATCGCGCCCGGGCACTAGACACCGGTCCGCTCGAAGAGCCTGCGCTGCACATCTTCTCGCACCTGGCGGCGCCTCCGGATGCGGTGATCTCGCATCGCCGCTCACTCCCCGCCTATCAGGCCGCGACCCTCGTCCTCGCCGTCGAGGCCTATGCCGATGACCGCCCGGAGGAGTCGACATCATGTGCGGCACAACGGTGGTCGTCGGTTCGTGGCCACGAGCGGTACCACGACGATCTCGTCGCCATGCTGAGTTCCTGCCGTCGCGGTGGCAGTTGTCGCGGCGCATCGGTCGAGTACCGGTCGGTGGACGTCGGTCCCGCGTCGACGATGTCCGTCCCGGTGTTCGGGTTGCTCGACACCCACTCTCCCGGCGGTATTCCCGTGGCGGTCGCGCTCCACATTCCCGACCCGGCCCACCAGGCTCCACTCCAGATCGAGGTGCTGTCCGGCGATCGAGACGCCGGTGCGAGCACGCTGGACGCCCTCCTCTCGCTCATGACCGACCACGACGTCATGCGCGGGCAGGTCCTGACCCTCGGAGGGGGCGGTGGACGCGGCAACGGCCTCGTGAGGTTCATGGCGAGGCCCACCGTCGCGGGCGAGGACTTGATCCTTGCCGACGGCACCCTCGAGGCGATGACTCGCCATCTCGTCACCGTCGGGTCCTCGGCAGCACGACTACGTGAAGCGGGCCAACACGTGGGTCGCGGCATACTCCTGTACGGCCCACCCGGAACCGGCAAGACCCACACGGTCCGCCACCTGCTCGGACTCGTGCCGGACAGCACGGTCATCGTGCTCACCGGGTCCGCGATGCGCCACATCGCCGAGGCCACCACCCTCGCACGCCGCCTGAGCCCGTCGGTCGTGGTGGTCGAGGACGTCGATCTCATCGCCCGGGAGCGCGAGGAAACGGGTGTGAACTCGCTCCTGTTCGCCTTGCTCGATGCGATGGACGGCATGGACGGCGACGCGGACGTCACGTTCGTCCTGACCACCAACAGACCGGACTCCATCGAGCGAGCGGTCCGGGACAGGCCCGGCCGTATCGACCTCGCGGTCGAGATCCCGTTGCCCGACACCCGCGGTCGCGAACGGTTGGCACGGCTCTACCTGTCGGCCGTGGACGTGGCAGCCGATCTCACACCGCTGGTGGAGGCGACCGAGGGTGGAACCGCCTCGTACGTCCGAGAACTCGTGCGCCGCACCGTGGTGGCCGCGATCGAACGCGACGACCATGGGGCCGACGGGCACACGACGGTGATCACCGACGACGACGTCGCCGCGGTGCTCACCGCCTGCGTGGACGAGCGTCAGAGACTGACGCGCTCGCTGTTGGGCGGATCGGGCGTCAGGCCAGCCGGGTGATCTCCACGACGACGTCGAGTTCCGTGGACCCGCCACCGGAGAAGATTCCCTTGAGGGGTGGCACGTCGGCGTAGTCGCGTCCGATTCCCACCGAGACGTGCTGTTCGTTCACCGGGACACCGTTGGTCGGGTCGTACCCCCACCACGATCCGGTCCACGCCTCGATCCACGCGTGTGACTGACCCTCGACCGAATCACCGACCACCGCTTCGGCATTCGGGTGCAGGTAGCCCGAGACGTAGCGGGCAGGAATGCCGATACTGCGGAGCAACACCAGCGTGAGGTGTGCGTAGTCCTGGCAGACGCCCTTCTTCTCGGCCCACGCCTCCACCGCGGACGTGTGCACCCCGGTGGTGCCGGGAACGTAGGACATCTCCTGGTTCACCCAGTCGCAGACGGCCACCACGGCGTCGTACGGCCCCAGATCCTTCGCCAACTTCTTCGCGACGGACGTCAGCTGACGGTTCCGAGGGACGTAGGTGCTGTGGCCGAGCAGTTCGTTGAACCTGTCCACCACGGGGTCTGCGGCCAGGTCCTCCCAGTCGAGGGTCTCCTCCGGCGGGACGAACGCGTCCGTCTCGACGACGGAGGACCCGGCCACCTCGAGGGACGTGTGCGGAGCGTGCAGATCGAACGCCGTGACCGCGGTGCCCCAGTAGTCGGTGTACCGGTACGACCTCGTCGCCGGATCGGTCTCGACGCGGTTCAGAATGACGTTCTGCCGGGTGTCGCTCCGCGGCGTCAGTCGCGCCTCGTTGTACGAGGACGTGACCGGTGCGTCGTAGTTGTACCCCGTGGTGTGCACGACGCGCATCCGCCAGCTCACAGTTCACCCTCCAATTGTGCTTCGTCCGTTCGGCTTCCGGCGTCCGTCCAGGCGACCCAGGGCGCTGCGTGGAAGTACTGCTTGGAGATCGCCTCACCCACCTCGCGGCAGGTCTCCTGCAACGACATCAGACGGTCCTGCAGGTCCTCCAGCAGAACACCCGGCTGCAGGAACTCGAGTTCACTGCGAGCGCGGCCGAGAAGTCGCTGCGCCTCGGCACGGGATCCGACGCGCATGTCGGGGTGATGGTCGAGGCTGTCGAGCGAGTGTTCGGCCTCGCTCAGTGCGTAGAACACCGAGCGCGGGAACAGCCGGTCGAGGAGCATGAACTCCAGGACGCGTTGAGCGTCGAGAGCGCCACGGTAGGTACGCAGATACGTGTCGTGTGCACCGGCCGACCGCAGCACCGTGACCCACGCCGGCGACGACGGTCGGTCGCCGGCACGGGCGAGCAGCAGGCGGACGGTCATGTCGATGCGTTCCACGGAGCGACCGAGCAGCAGGAACCGGTAGCCGTCGTCGCGGCTGAGCGTCGAGTCGGCGAGGCCGGCGAACATCGCTGCGCGCTCCTCGATGAACCCCAGGAACTCGTGGGGGCCCAGACGCTTCGACGCTCGGATGCGTTCACCCAGTGCGTTGTACGTCGTGTTGAGACATTCCCACATCTCGCTCGAGGTGACCTCGCGTGCGCCGCGAGCGTTCTCGCGGGCGCTGGACAACGAGTCGACGATGGAGCCGTTGCCCTCGCGGGAGAACGCGACGAGTTCCGTCAGCGACCACACGTCCAGACGCTCGTCGGGGAGCTCGAACCCCAACACCCGCAGCAACACTCGGGAGGTGTGGTCGGGATCGACGGTCGCGTCCTCGAGCAGCTGGTGCACCGTGACGTCGAGGATGCGCGCGGTGTCGTCGGCGCGTTCGACGTAGCGGCCGATCCAGTACAGCGATTCGGCGTTACGAGCCAACATCAGCGGGCACCGTCCTTCGGGGAGTAGGTCAGCTGTTGCTGCTGCTGTTGAATCTGCTGGCTGTTGAGCTCGGGGCCCTGCTCTGCGGTGGGTGACGACGGGGGTTCGGACACGATCTCCGCCCCGCCGAGCTCGCGCTCGTCCTCCTTGGTGGCGCGGCCGGCCAGCACCCACGTGTCCTTGCTGCCGCCGCCCTGGCTCGAGTTGACCACCAGGGAGCCTTCGGGCAGCGCCACGCGGGTCAGACCGCCGGGCAGCACCCACACGTCGTCGCCGTCGTTCACGGCGAAGGGCCGCAGATCGACGTGCCGCGGTGCGAGCTGGTCACCGATCTTGGTGGGCACCGTCGACAGCTGCACCACCGGCTGCGCGATCCATCCGCGCGGATCGGCCCGGATCTTCTTGCTGATCGTGGCCAGTTCCTTGGGCGACGCGTCCGGACCGAACACGATGCCGTATCCGCCGGAGCCCTCGACGGGCTTGATCACCAGTTCGTCGACACGGTCGAGCACCTCCTCGCACTCGTCCGGCAGCCAGCACCGGTACGTGTCGACATTGGCCAGGAGCGGCTTCTCGCCGAGGTAGTACTCGATGATGGTCGGCACGTACGTGTAGGTGAGCTTGTCGTCGCCGACACCGTTGCCGATGGCGCTGGAGATGACGACGTTGCCGGCACGTGCAGCGTTGACCAGCCCGGCCACACCGAGAACGGAGTCGGGTCGGAACTGCATGGGGTCGAGGTAGTCGTCGTCGATGCGGCGGTAGATCACGTCGACCTGGCGCTCGCCCTCGGTGGTGCGCATGTAGACGACGTTGTCGCGGCAGAAGAGGTCGCGGCCCTCGACCAGCTCGACGCCCATCAGCCGGGCGAGGAGGGAGTGCTCGAAGTACGCAGAGTTCGCGACGCCGGGTGTGAGGACGACGACGGTGGGGTCCGCCTCGTTGATCGCGGCAGCGGCACGCAGGGCGCGCAGCAGGTGCGTGGCGTAGTCACCGACCGCACGCACCCGGTGGCTGGCGAACAGGTCGGGGAACACGCGCGCCATGGTGCGGCGGTTCTCCATCACGTACGAGACCCCCGACGGCGAGCGCAGGTTGTCCTCGAGGACACGGAACGTGCCCTCGGCGTCCCGGATCAGGTCGATACCGGCGACGTGGATGCGCACACCATTGGGCGGCACGATGCCGAACGCCTCGCGGTGGAAGTGTTCGCACGACGTCACCAAAGATTTCGGGACCACGCCGTCACGCAGGATCTCCTGCTCCCCGTAGATGTCCGCCAGGAAGAACTCGAGTGCCTTGACCCGCTGCTTGATCCCGCGCTCGAGCTTGTTCCACTCGGACGCCGCGATGACCCGGGGCACCTGGTCGAGAGGGAACGGACGCTCCTGCCCCTCGAGCGCGAACGTGATGCCCTGATCGACGAAGGCGCGGCCGAGGGCGTCCGAGCGGGCGTCCAGTTCCGCGGCGTCCGACGGCGCGAGCGCCTTGTGGATTCCCTTGTACGGTCCACGCAGCCCGCCGTCGCCGTCGAACATCTCGTCGAACGCCAGTCCGTACTTCCCGATGTCCCGGTAACCGTCGAAGACGCTCGGCCCGGACGAGGACTGCGACTGCGAACGGCTCTTCTTCGCCTGTGGTGCAGCGCTTGATCGGGGACTCATGGTCGCCATGCTGCCTCACAGGTACCCCTGGAGCACGGTGGACACGTTAATTCCATGCAACCTCACGAGTCACGTGCACACCGACTCCCTGCAGCGAGATCACCGAATTGGGTTACCGGACCGACGCTGGTAGTCTCGTACGTCGGACGTGGGCACGCTCGTGCGCACCCACCGTCACCAGCTTTCACAAGCACTGCACGTACGGCTCGAGAGTGTTCCCCGGAGTCAGCCGTCCCGGACCGAGAAGAGACGAAGGATAACTACGCGTGGCCAACATCAAGTCCCAGGTGAAGCGAATCGCTACCAACGAGCGTCAGCGCCTGCGCAACCAGTCGGTGAAGTCGTCGCTCCGCACCGTGATTCGCTCCTTCCGTGAGGCGACCGAAGCCGGCGACAAGGCCAAGGCCGAGGAGATCCTGCTGACTGCGAGCCGCAAGCTCGACAAGGCAGCCAGCAAGGGCGTCATCCACAAGAACCAGGCTGCCAACAAGAAGTCGGCACTGTCGCTGGCCTTCAACAAGCTCTGATCTCTCCCGAGCCCTCGCGGCTCCTCTCGAGAGTCCCTGTGCAGTTCTTCTCGAGAGTTCCTGTGCAGTAGCTTGTCAGCACTACGCCCCGGGTGAGCACGATGTCCGGGGCGTAGTCGTGTGCCCGGGCGGCGCTGTCAGCGCGAACTCAGCCCCGCCACCACGTTCACGGCGCGTTCCACCGCGTAGTCCGCATCGGCGGCCTGGCCCTTGACGTCCGCGTTGAGCGCTGCCACCACCTGCAGTGCCTCGGCGATGCGCTGCGGATCCCACATGCGGGCCTGCGCCTGCGCCTTCTTGATCTTCCACGGCGGCATCCCCAGTTCGGACGCCATCCGGAACGGATCGCCGCGGCCCGCCGAACCGACCCGCGCCACCGTGTGAACGGCCTCGGCCAGTGCGTCCGCGAGCAGCACGTGCGGTGTGCCGCCCAACATCGCCCACCGCAGTGCCTCGAGGGCGCCGGCGCGGTCACCCGACACGGCCTTGTCGGCGATGTCGAAGCCCGTGACCTCCGCACGGCCCGAGTAATAGCGGCGGACCGCCGCGACATCGACCTTCCCCGCCGTGTCCGACACCAGTTGCGAGCACGCGGCGGCCAGTTCGCGGAGATCGGACCCCACCGCGTCGACGAGCGCGGCGATGGCATCGGGAGCGACGCGTGTCTCCGAGTGGGAGCGGAACTCGGCCCGCACGAAGTCGACGCGCTCCGACGCCTTGGACAGCTTCGCGCACTCGTGGACCACGGCACCGGACTTCTGCAGCGCCCCCACCATGGCCTTGGCCCGGCCTCCACCGGAGTGCAGAACGACCAGGACCACACCGTCCACCGGCGTCGCCGCGGCGTCGAGAACCAGCGTCATCGCGTCCTTACCGGCCTCCGCGGCCGCCTCGAAGACGACCACGCGATCCTCGGCGAAGAGGGAGGGGCTGAGCAGTTCCGCGAGCTCGGCGACCGTCGTGTCCCCCGCCCGCAGACGGTCGACCGGCACCTCTGCCCCGGCCCCCACCGTTGCCGCGCGCATCGCGGCCACGATGGACGACACCGCACGCTCGACGAGGAGCTCCTCGTCGCCCAGGACGAGGTGCAGGGGCTCGGGACGGGTGCTGCTCGCTGTCGAACTCACCGGTCGATGGTGCCACGGTGGGCCGACAGCCACCGACGCCGGACCAGCACCGCCGCGCCCGCCGCGGCGAGGACACATCCCCCGACGACGGCGGCGCCCCGCGGCCCGGTCGGAGTGAGCACCGTCGCACCGGGAGCGTCCGCCGTGTACGCGGCCACGGCCAGCAACCACCGCAGCGGCACCCACGCCACCCCGGCGACGACAGCCCCGGCCTCCACGCTCACGACGGCCACCACGGCCGCCAGCGCGCCGATCACGGTGACCGGCCCGACGACGGGTGCGGCGAGCACGTTCGCCGCCACCGAGTAGACGGAGAACGTTCCAGCCATGGCGGCGACCAGCGGTGCGGTCACCAGGTGCGCCGCCAGCGCCACGGCCACGGCGTCGAGCACCGGACGTCGGCGACCGGGCGGTGCGTCGGCGCGGCTCACCATCGCCGTCAGCACCGGGGCGAGCAGCACGAGAGCGACCGTCGCGGTCACCGACAGCGCGAACCCCCACGACACCGCCAGTCCCGGATCGACGGCCAGCAGCACCAGCACCGCGGTGCACAGGGCCGGCATCACATGGCGACGGCGGCCGGTCATCACCGCCAGCAGACCCAGCACACCCATGACCGCCGCACGCAGGACGCTGGGTGACGGTCTCGCCACCACGACGAACGCGACGAGGACGATTCCCGCGAGCGCCGCGGTGGTTCGAGGCCCGGCCGAGAGCAGCCGAGAGCCGAGGACGACACACCCGATGACGAAAGAAAAATTGGCGCCCGAGACAGCCGTCAAGTGGGACATTCCGGCCGCCGTGAACGAGTCCTGGACGGAGACGTCGAGTCCCGACCTGTCCCCCACCACCATCCCCGGGAGCAGCCCTCCTCCTCACGTGGCAGAGCGATGGCAGCGGCCTCCGCGAGAGCACGTCGCACCACGCCCGACCACCGGAGCAGGGCCGGCGCGCTCCCCACCTCGGGTAGCCCGGTGGCACGTGCGACGGCATCCACCGCGCCCACACGATCGGGAGCCGCGAGCCGCGCCCGGAACGTCACCGACACACCCGGTTCCAGTGCCCGCCACGGATCCGGGGGCGCGAACACGGTGATCCGGGCCGACCCATCGACGACGGTGCCGCGCAGCGTCACTCGGCTCGCTCGTATCGGCACGAGCACCTGATCCGCGAACGAGCCCGTGATCGGACGTGGATCGTCCGTGACGACGCCCTCGACCGTCGCGTACGCACCGCCCAGCGCGCCCTCGCGGACCGGGCCCGTCGTCACCTCGTGCATCCGCAGGGACGACATCGCCGCGAACGCCGCGGTGACGCAGCAGGCCGCCACGACGACGAGCATCACCACCGATCCCCAGCCGTGCCGACGCCGGCACCACCAGCCGACGACCGCCACGAGCACGCACACCGCGGCCAGAGCCGCCGCGGGCCGCCACCCCGCGCCGACGGCCACCACGGTCGCAGCCCACGCCCCCACCGCACTCGGGACGAGCCGCAGATCCACGGCCGGTGCGTCGGTCACACCGTGACCAGGGGCGTCAGCTTCTCGAGCCGAGCGGGGCCGACACCGCTCACCTCGGACAGCTGATCGACGGACGTGAAGCCGCCGTTCTCGTTGCGCCACTGAACGATCGCGCCCGCGGTCACCGGACCGACACCGGGCAGGGCATCGAGCTCTGCCTCCGTCGCCTCGTTCAGCGACACCAGACCCGGGGCCTTCCCGCCGGCATCGGACGACCCCTCACCGGCCACGGACACGGGCCCCGGAGCGAGCGGTACCGACCCCGTCGTCGACCCCACCACCACCTGGTCACCGTCCGACACCTTCGCCGCCCAATTGAGCCCGAAGAGGTCCGCGTCGTCCCGGCGCCCACCCGCGGCCGCGACGACATCGGCGATGCGGGACTCGGCGGGAACGGTGACGAGTCCCGGGCGCATCACAGCGCCGAGCACGCTGACCACGACTCCCGCGGATTCCGGTGCCGACGTCGTCGGCGTCTCGGACTCGGTGATCAGAGTGGGAAGCGGCGGCACCGCGGTGACCTGCGGAGAATCTCGCATCACCACCGCCCCCACGGCGCCCACGAGAAGGACGGCGGCCACGGCGAGGGCACGGACGCCGCGGGACCCCGGATCGATCCGGAAGCGCGAGCCGACGAGACCCGCGCGGCGATGCACCGCGTCGGACCGGCCGCCGTCGGGGTCGGCCGGCTCGGGAGCAGCGATCTCGGGTGCCATGCCCGCGACGGTAGGCCCGGGCCAGGACGAGACGAGCCGCCGCCGGGCTCACCTGTGGACGGCCACGACCCTGTGGATCAGATGCGGGCGGAGGCGCGCACGGCAGCGACGACGGACTCGGCGACGCGTACGTGTGCGTCCCAACCCCAGTGAATACCATCGGGATTCGCGTTCCCGGACACGATGTTCTCCTCGACGGCCGCCTTGAGGTCGACGAGCGAGAGATCGTGTCCCACCGCCCACGCCGTGGTCGCGCGCACCGCTGGTTCGCGGCCGGTGTGCACTCGTCCGTAGGCGTCGCACCGATGTACCGACGGGAGCGTCGCGATGACGGGGACGTCCGGACGCACGGCCGCGAGGGCGGCGCGGATCTGCTCGAGGTAGTCGACACTCAGATGCGGCGGCAGTGCCACCGGACGGCCCAGGTGTGAGAGCCGCGGCTGCAGCCACCCGTAGGCGGCGCGCACACCGCGCCGCAGGATGGGCGGTCGGACGTAGCGGATCTGCTCCCGCAGGGCCGTCGGCAGAGGTGACGGCAACGAGTCCATCCCGCCGGTCGCGAGGACCACCGCCCCGGCACGCGGTATCGACGCCCACACACGGGGATCCTGGGTGAGTGCCCACCAGGCGTCGCGGCAGGTCCAGCCGATGCGGCCGACGAGCTCGACGTCCCAGCCCAGTTCGCGCGCGACGAGCGTGGGCCAGATGCGGGGATGGTCGGCCGGCAGTCCGCCCTCGGGACCGTAGTACGCGAGCGAGTCCGCGAGGACGAGCAGGACCGGGCGATCCGCCTCGGACATCAGAGAACGTCACCCGCCACGGCGGCCGTCGCATTCCACACGTCCAGGCGCCAGGAGACGTCGTCCGTTCCGTGTCCGGCGACCTGCACCCAGCTGGCGTTGCCCAGTCCCCCGAGCACCGGCCACCGGTCGACCGGCAGATCGAGCAGTGCGGCCGTGAGCGCGGCGATGGTTCCACCGTGGGCGACCACGACGACGGGCGCCGTGGTCCACTCCGGGTCCTTCAGCAGCTCCTGGATCAGCGGCATCGAGCGCTCGGCGACGTCCACGCGCGACTCGCCGCCCGGCGGACGGAACTCGGCGTCGGCGCGCCACGATTCGCGGACGCCGGGTGAGACGTCGTCGACGTCGAGGTGCGTCAGCCCCTGCCAGTCACCGAGGTGCGTCTCCCGGAGCCGCTCGTCGAGCTCGACGGGAACACCCGTGGCCGTCGAGAGCGCGGTCGCCGTGTCGTGTGCCCGTCGCAGATCGGACGAGACGATGCGGTGTGGCTGCAGCAAAGCCAACGCTCGAGCGGCGACCTCGGCCTGTGTGCGACCCAGCTCGGTCAGGTCGGTGTCGAGATGACCCTGCATGCGCGAGGCCGCGTTGTACTCGGTCTGACCGTGCCGGAGCAGCACCAACCGACGAACGGACGTCACTCGTCCGGTTCGGTGACGCGATCGACACCGTGGTCGAGGGCGTCGTCGACACCGTGATCGTCGGTGCCGTACTGCGTCGAGGTGTCCGTGGCTCCGAGACCCTCGATCTCGAGGACCGGGCAGTCCTTCCACAGACGCTCGAGGGCGTAGAAGTGACGCTCGTCGTTGTGGAGCACGTGGACGACGACGTCGACGTAGTCGAGCAGTGCCCATCGGCCCTCGCGAGTGCCCTCACGACGAACGGGCTGGCTGCCCGCCTCGCGGAGCTTCTCCTCGATGTTCTCGACGATGGCGTTGACCTGGCGCTCGTTGGGTGCCGACGCGATGACGAAGCAGTCGGTGATGACCAGCTGGTCGGAGACGTCGAGGGCCATGACGTCGGCGGCGAGCTTCTCGTCCGCCGCGAGTGCGGCGATGCTGGCGACCCTGATGGCCTCGGGTGTAGCGCTCACGTGGTGTTCTCTCCTGGTAGGGCTGATGCGGTGGTGGCGGAAGTGCCGGTGTGCTGGGGTGCGGGCTCGGAGACGGTCGCGATGCCGTCGTGACGCTCCTCCCCGGCGGGGCGGTACAGGTCCCGCTTCGAGATGTACTGGACGACGCCGTCCGGCACGAGGTACCAGACGGGACGGTTCTCGGCGGCACGCCGTCGACATTCCGTGGACGAGATGGCCAGAGCCGGGATCTCCACGAGGGTCAGGACGTCCTTCGGCAACCGATCGAGGTACTCGGCCAGATGGTCGGCACCCAGTTCGTACCCGGGGCGGGACACGCCGACGAAGCGGGCCAGCTCGAACAGTTCCTGCCAGTTCTGCCACCCGATGATGCTGCTGAGAGCATCGGCCCCGGTGATGAAGAACAACTGGTCACCGGGATGCTGGTCGGCGAGATCGCGAAGCGTGTCGACGGTGTACGTCGGCTTGGCACGGTCGAGGTCGACGCGGCTGACCGAGAAGCGAGGGTTGGACGCGGTGGCGACCACCGTCATGAGGTAGCGGTCCTCCGCCGGGCTCACCGTCCGGTCCTGCTTCTGCCAGGGCTGGCCGGTGGGAACGAAGACGACCTCGTCGAGCTGGAACCGGTCGGCGACCTCACTGGCGGCCACGAGGTGCCCGTGGTGAATGGGGTCGAACGTGCCACCCATGACGCCGAGACGTCGCGGGCGTCGGCCCTCGGGCGGCGTCGTCGGTTCCTGCACGAGTGACGACTCTACGTGGACCTGCCCCGAACAGAGGATTCGGCCGAACCGAGAGACGTCAGGATCCCGTGGGCAGGAGCCGCGACACGACCTCGGCCAGTTGCGCCGCCGACCGGCACTCGTGCATCGAGATCACCCGCCGATAGACGTCGGCGGCCGAGTCACCGGTCCCCCACTGCGCCTTCGGCTCGGGGTTGAGCCAGTGCGCGTGCCGGGCGACGGTGACCATGCGGGCGAGGGACTCGGTGCGCGGATCGCGGTAGTTGGTGCGGGCATCGCCCAGGATCAACAGCGACGCCCGAGGACCGATGGCATCGAGGTGATGCGCGGTGAAGGTCTCGAAGGAGTGGCCGTAGTCGGAATGGCCGTCGTAGGTGATCAGCTCCGACTCCGCGATCATGCGCGACATCGACTCGGCGAGCGACGCGCGTCCGGCCGAGGCGTCGAAGAACCGGGTCACCTCGTCGGCGGTGTCGATGAACGCGAAGACACGCACTCGGGAGAACTGTTCGCGCAATGTGTGCACGAGCAGCAGGGTGAACTGGCTGAAGCCGGCGACCGATCCCGAGACGTCGCAGAAGATCACCAGTTCGGGCCGCGCGGTGCGGGGCTTGCGGTTGACCAGGTCGATGGGGACGCCGCCCGTGGACAAGGACTTGCGCAGGGTGCGCCTCAGGTCGATCGACCCCGCTCGCGACCGCCGTCGACGGGCCGCCAGTCGGCTCGCCAGGAGCCGCGCCAACGGAGCGACGTTCTTGCGGAGGGCCGCCAGTTCCGACTCGGACGCGCGGAGGAAGTCGACGTCCTCGGCCAGGCGCGGGACGCCGTAGGACGCCACCCGTTCCTTGCCCAGCACCTCGGCGGTGCGGCGACGGGTCTCCTTCTCGATCATCGACCGGAATTCCGCGATGCGGACCGCGGCCGTCCGACGGGCCAGTTCGGACTCGAACTCGCCGGTCGTGGGTGCACCGGGACCGCTGGAGCGGCCGATCAGTCCGTCGAGAATCTTCGCCAGCAGCGTCGACGGCTCCACCGTGCGCAGCGTCTGGTACTCCGAGAACGACTCGCCGCGGCTGGAGCTGTACTTGCCGTAGGTCTCGACGATGTCGCCCACCAGGCGCTCGACCTGCGCCATGGCCTCCGCGGAACCGTCCGCGAGCAGCTCCGCCAGCACGTGTTTCAGAGCGTCGAGATCGACGGTGCCGTCCTCGGCGAGAGGCGGGCCGACCGTGTTCTCCTCGTCGGCGGTCCGCGCACCGATCGCGGCCGGGAACCACAGATCGAAGAGCGCGTCGAACGCGGGGCGATGGCCGGGTCTGCGCACCAGCGCGCACGCGAGACCCTCCCGCACCACCTCCCGATCGAGGATGTCGAGAACGGCCAGCACCGCGCCCGCGTCGACCGTCTCCGACGGGCCGACGTCGATACCGCGGCGACGCAGCGCCTCCACGAACCCCACCAGGTGTGCGGGGATGCCGGAGATGTCCACCGTCCCGGTCACGGGTCAGCCGAGTCGGAGTTCGGCGACGGCGCGGTCCTGATCGGAGCGGTGCTTGAGAATGACGCCGAGCGTCGACCGCACGGCCGCGTCGCTCACCTCGTCCATGCCCAGAGCCAACAGGGTGCGGCCCCAGTCGATGGTCTCGGCGACCGACGGCAGCTTCTGCAACTGCATGTCCCGCAGCACCTGCACGATGCGCACCATCTGCTCGGCCATCGCCTCCGGCAGCTCCGGGACCCGGCTGGCCAGGATGCGCCTCTCCAGGTCGGCGTCCGGGAAGTCGAGATGCAGGAACAGGCAGCGACGCTTCAGCGCCTCCGACAACTCGCGTGTCGCGTTGGAGGTCAGCACCGTGAACGGCCGCCTGGTCGCCGAGATGGTGCCGAGCTCCGGCACGGTGATCGCGAAGTCGCTGAGCACCTCGAGGAGCAGGCCCTCGATCTCGATGTCCGCCTTGTCGGTCTCGTCGATCAGCAGCACGGTGGGATCCGATCGACGGATCGCCGTGAGCAGGGGCCGCGACAGCAGGAACTCCTCGGAGAACACGTCGTGGCGTGTCTCGTCCCACCCCGCGCCGGAACTCGACTGGATGCGCAGGATCTGCTTCGCGTGGTTCCACTCGTACAGTGCCCGCGCCTCGTCGACGCCCTCGTAGCACTGCAGGCGGACCAGTTCGGCTCCCGCGGCCTGCGAGACGGCGCGAGCCAGCTCCGTCTTGCCGACGCCTGCCGGGCCCTCGATGAGCAGCGGCTTGCCCAGACGATCGGCGAGGAACACCGCCGTGGCGGTCGCCTTGTCGGCGAGGTACCCCGTGGCGGCGAGGCGGGTCGCCACGTCGTCGACGTCGGAGAAGAACGGAACGTTGTCGGAGTACGTCTGCGTCACGCCGGGCCTTTCGGTTGTTCCAGAGAGGTAGTGGAGGCGGGTCAGGCCGGCCGAATGTGCCCGTCGCCCTGGACGATCCACTTGGTCGAGGTGAGTTCCCGCAGCCCCATGGGGCCGCGGGCGTGGAGCTTCTGGGTGGAGATGCCGATCTCGGCTCCGAAGCCGAACTGCTCACCGTCGGTGAACGCGGTGGAGGCGTTGACCATGACGGCCGCTGCGTCCACCCGAGCCGAGAACGCACGCGTGGCAGCGAGATCCGATGCCACGATCGCCTCGGTGTGTCCCGTGCCGTACCTGTCGATGTGCGCGACGGCGGCATCCAGGTCGTCGACGACGGCGAGGGCGATGTCGTCGGAGAGGTACTCGTCGGCCCAGTCGTTCTCGGTGGCCGGAACGAGACCGGGAAGATCACCGTGGACACGTACGCCGTTGTCCGACAACGCCTGCACCAGACGCGGCACCGCCACGTCGGCCACGGCGGCGTCGATCAGCACCGTCTCCGCGGCGTTGCACACGCTCACTCGACGTGTCTTCGCGTTGAGCAGGATGCGCTCGGCCATGTCGAGGTCCGCGGACGCGTGCACGTAGACGTGGCAGTTGCCGACACCGGTCTCGATGGTGGGCACCGTCGCGTCGCGCACCACCGCCGAGATGAGGCCGGCCCCACCGCGCGGGATGACGACGTCGACGAGTCCGCGAGCCCGGATGAGGTGCGTGACCGTCGCGCGATCCTCGCTGGACAGGAGTTGGACGGCGTCGGCGGGAAGGTCCAGCGCCGACAGGGCCGCCCGCAGAACGCCCACCAGCGCGGCGTTCGATCGCGCGGCAGAGGACGACCCCCGCAGGAGGACGGCGTTGCCCGACTTCAGAGTGAGCCCGAACGCGTCGACCGTGACGTTGGGCCGGGCTTCGTAGATCATGCCGACGACGCCGAGCGGCACCGCGAGCTGCCGGATCTCGAGTCCGTTGGGCAGGGTCCGACCCTCGAGGAGCTCCCCGACGGGATCCGGCAGAGACGCCACCTGGCGCAGTCCGGCGGCGATGCCGTCGATGCGGTCGGGGGTCAGCCGCAGTCGGTCGAGCTGCGAGGGCGGGGTGCCGGACGCCTCGGCGAGTGCGAGGTCCTCGCTGTTGGCGGCGAGGATCGCGTCGGCGGAGGCCAGGACGGCGTCCGCCGCGGCGTGCAGCGCGTCGTCCTTGCGCGCGGTCGTCAGCAGAGCGAGTGCGCGCGCGGCGACCCGGGCGCGGGCAGCAGCGGCGTGCACGTCCGCTTCGAGAGCATCGGGGGTGGACACCTCGGCGCTGGTGGTGGCAGTCACGCCGTCCAGGGTAGGTCACGCTCCCACCAGCCCGTACGCCCGAGCGCACCCGGGACGATCCGGCCGACGGGAATGATCGCCCGGCCGAATTGTTCGTTCATCCTGAGCGCTGTCGTCGTGGACGGCGCGCGTGTCGGACGAGACGAGGAGATGACTGTGAGCCTGCTGTTCGAGCCCTTGACCCTGCGTGAGGTCACCTTCCCCAACCGGGTGTGGATGTCGCCGATGTGCCAGTACTCGGCGGACGCGGAGGGACCCTCGACGGGCGCGGTCACACCGTGGCACCGGACTCACCTCGTCTCGCGTGCCGTCGGCGGCGTCGGCCTGGTGATGACCGAGGCGGCGTCGGTGAGCCCAGAGGGCCGCATCACGCCGTGGGATCTCGGCATCTGGAACGACCTGCAGGCGAACGCGTTGGCCGAGGTGGTCACCGAGATCCGGCAGCACGGCAGTGTGCCCGCGATCCAGTTGGCCCACGCAGGTCGCAAGGCATCCACCGACGCACCGTGGCGTGGCGGAAAGCCGCTGGCGGCGGACGACTCCCTCGCGTGGGAGACGGTCGGACCCAGCGCTGTCGAGTTCGGCCACTACCCGGCTCCGCGCGAGATGACGACCGCGGACATCGACAAGGTCGTCGACGACTTCCGCTCCGCCGCGGTACGCGCGCTGGCCGCCGGTTTCGACGTGGCCGAGGTGCACGCGGCGCACGGTTACCTGCTGCACCAGTTCCTGTCCCCGGCCAGCAACCACCGGACCGACGAGTACGGCGGCAGCTTCGAGGGTCGCATCCGCCTGACCCTGCGCGTGGTCGACGCGATCCGCGAGGTGTGGCCGGCCGACAAGCCCGTCTTCGTGCGCGTGTCCGCGACCGACTGGACCGGCGAGGAGCGCGGCGTCGACTCCGAGGCCTGGACGCCCGACCAGACCGTCCTGCTCACCCAGCAGCTCGAGGATCATGGTGTCGATCTCGTCGACGTCTCCACGGGTGGCAACGTCGCAAAGGCGTCCATCCCCGTCGAACCCGGCTACCAGGTGCCGTTCGCCCGGCGCATCCAGAGCGAGACGCGCATCCCCGCGGCCGCTGTCGGACTGATCACCGAGCCCAAGCAGGCCGAGGACATCATCGGGTCCGGCGAGGCCGTGGCCGTGTTCCTGGCGCGCGAACTGCTGCGCGACCCCTACTGGGCCCGTCGTGCGGCACGCGAGCTCGGCGCGGACATCACCCCGGCCACACCTCCGCAGTACGAGCGGGCGTTCTGAGTCGGCGCTCGCGCGAGAACGACCATGTGCGGAGTCAGCGCTCGCGCGAGAACGACCATATGACCGCGGCCACGAGCTCGAGGGCGAGTCGCGCGGGCACCGGGTTGGCCGGCTCGATCATCGCCTGGGCCATCGCTCCTTCGTAGGCGGCGACGACACCCCGACCGAGGGTGTCGTCGTCCACCGCCACCTCGCGCCCGTGGATCGCGAGACCGTGAACGATCATGGGACGCAGGGCGTCACGGAGCGCGGCCCGATGCCCGGTCACCACGGCCGCCAGCCCCGGGTTCCGCGCCGCGTGGGCGCCGAACTCCGCCATGAGTACGTGCCACGACACGTCGCCGACCAGTCCGCTCAGCGCTGCCACGACGATCTCCTCGAAGGACCGCCCGTCGGACGCGTCGTACTCCAGGGCGTCGACCACTCCGCGTACCCGCGTGATCAGTCCCGACGCCTGTCGCGTCCACAGTTCGAGAAACACCTCGTCCATCGACGAGAAGTTCGAGTAGAACGCTCCGCGAGTGAATCCCGCTCGCTCGCAGATCTGTTCCGGGGTCGATCGCCCGAAACCCCGTTCGACGAACACCTCGAGGGCGCCGTCCAGCACTCGCTCGCGAGTCTGTGCTCTGCTGCGAGTGGCGGTCCTGCCTGTTCTCGCGGTCACGTTGCCTGAAGTCGCCGCCATGATGCACTATCGTATCGAACGAGACGATACAGATGTGTATCGGTCCCCGAGAACTTGCCGACGGAAGGCCCGCCATGTCCCCCGAAGCCGCTGCGCCCGCATTCCGGCGCCCCACCACCTGGGTGCTGCCGGTCGTCGCGGTCTCCGTCGTCATGTCGCTGCTCGCGGCGCTGTACCTCGGCGGCATCCTCGACCCCAAGGAGAACCTCCGCCACTTCCCGGTGGCACTGGTGGTCAGCGACGAGGGCGACGTGCTGCCGAACGGTGAGCAGGCGAACCTGGGGCAACAGATCGGCCAGGGCATCGCGGACGGCATCGATGCGGAGAAGATCGATCTGAAGCAGGTCGGTATCGCGGAGGCGCAGAACCTCCTCGCGAACGGCGACGTCTACGGCGCGATCGTCGTGCCGAGCGACTTCACCAAACGAGTGTCGATCCTGACGCAGGCCTCCGTCGTGGCGGGCGACATCGAGCGACCCATCGTGACGATCATGACCAATCCGCGTGCCGGCACACTCGGTTCCTCCCTCATGACCACCATCGGCGACACGGCGCTCGACTCCGCGAACGGCACTCTGGGAGAACGACTCACGACGCAAGTGACCGAGGCACTCCCCGCGGGCGCCACCCTCTCCGGGGCCGCGGCCCTCACACTGGCTGCGCCGGTCGACATCGTCGTCACTCCCTACGACCCACTTCCGGACGGCACGGGGCTCGGGCTGTCCGCCTTCTACTACGCCCTGCTGCTCGTGCTCGCCGGCTTCACCGGCGCGATGATCGCCAGCGCTCTCGTCGACGGCGCACTCGGCTTCGTGCCGCTCGAGTTCGGCCCCACCTTCCTGCAGCGTCGCCGATCCACCGACAGTCGCCTGCGCGTGCTCGCCGCGAAATGGCTCACGATGGTGGTGATCGGGTTCGTGGTGTCCGGTCTCTACGTCGCGATCGCCACCGCACTGGGCATGCCGATCCCGAATGCGCTGGGTCTGTGGCTCTTCGGAGTGCTGGCGATCTCGGCCGTCGGGATCACCGCGGTGTCGGTGCTGTCGATCTTCGGCACTCCGGGGCTGATCCTCAACCTCGTCGTCTTCGTGATCCTGGGCCTGCCGTCCGCCGGCGCCACCATCCCGATCCAGGCGTCACCTGCGCTCTTCGGGTGGCTCGCGCAATTCGAACCGATGCATCAGGTGTATCTCGCCGTGCGCTCGATCCTCTACTTCGACTCACGCTGGAACTCGGGTCTCGCCCACGGACTCGGCATGACGCTGCTCGGGCTCGTCATCGGCCTGGTCCTCGGCGCTCTGGTGATCGCGATCTACGACCGCAAGGGATACGACCGGACGCCCGCGGTCACCGGGTCACCCGGCGACGAACCCGAGGGACTTGTCGACGACGTTGCGCAGCGGTAGGCCGGCGGCGAATAGTTCTGCGTTGTCGGCGAAGCCGGAGTAGAGCCGGTCGCGCCACCCCACGGTGTCACCGCTCATGTGTGCGGTCAGCAGCACGTGGTCGAGGGTCCACAGCACGTGCTCGGGTGGCAGCGGCTCGGTGTCGAACACGTCGAGGGCAGCTCCCCCGACGTGGCCGCTGCGCAGAGCGTCGACCAGCGCGTCGGTGTCGAGCAGTTCGCCACGACCCACGTTGATCACGCGCACCCCGGGATCGGCCGCCGCGAGTACGTCGCGGCCGACCATGCCCCGTGTCGACGGTGTCAGCGGTGCGATGAGAACGAGGTAGTCGGCGCCGGGTACCACCGACGCGAGATCCGCACTGGCGTGGACGGTTCCGAAATCCGCATCACCCGTGCGAGCCGTCCGTCCGACCCCGGCGACGTCCATACCGACGGCACGCAACATGCGCGCCGTCGCCCGGCCGATACTGCCCGTGCCGATCACCAGAGCTCGACGCCCGGCGATGTTCTCGGTCTCCCGACGCAACCATCGCGCCTGTCGGCCGAGTTCGACGGTGCCGCGTACGTCCTTCGCCAGAGCGAGCACGGACGCGAGCACGAACTCGGCGATCGGCACGTCGAACACCCCGCGCGCGTTGGTCACCACGACGTCGGACGCCGCGAGGTCGTCGAACAACAGCTTGTCCACCCCTGCTGCGGCGACGTGCACCCATTCGAGTGCGGAGCAGCGCGACCACTGGTCCCGGAGCGCCGACGAGAAGAAGTCCCACAGCAGGACCGCCTGCGCGCCGTCGACCGCATCGCCGAACGTGTCGGCGGTGGCATGCCGCACCTCGTACGAGGTGTCGAGTTCCTGCACCCGGTCGGGAAGGAGTCCGTCGTGCAGGACGGTGATGATCGGCCTCGCTCCGCCGTTCGTGCGGGAGGGGCTCACGGTCGCTGCTCCGTCATCAGTCGAGCGTAGGCCCGGGAGAGGCGAGCGACCTCGAGTAGGTCCACGGACTCGTCGGGCTGATGGGCCTGCGCCTCGAGATCACCGGGACCCAGCACGATGGTGGGCACTCCGAGGTCACGGGCGACGAACCCCCCGTCGCAGGACGCCGTCCACACCGCGGTCGACGGGTCCGGCGCACCCGTGGAGCGCAGCGCCGCCAGCGCCGACTCGACGAGCGGGCTCGACTCGTCGGTGAGGAATCCCGGCATCTCCATCTCGACGTACGCGTCGACGTCCAGATCAGTCACGGGGCGGACCCGGCGGAGCAGGTCCGCGACGACGGCGTCCACGTCGTCGTCCGGCAGCAGGCGGCGATCGATCTCCAGCCGGCAGCGGCCCGCGACGATCGACGGTCCGGTCCCACCGTCGATCCGGCCGACGTTCCACGACGCGGCGCCGAGCACCGGGTGCGGCACGGTGGCCAGTTCCGCGTGCAGCCCGTCGATCTCGCCCACGACGCGGGCCGCCGCGACCACGGCACTGCGACCGTTCTCGGGCCGGCCGGCATGCGCGCTTCGACCGGTGACGGTGAGCACGATGTTCGCCGCTCCGCGGCACCCGACGATCACGGTGCCGGCCGTGGGTTCCGCCACGACGCATCCCGTGAAGGCCGGAGGCCGGCCGCCATCGACCCTGAAGGCCGGAGGCCGGCCGGTCTGGTCGGTACGGTCGGACACCCATGCCCGGATGCCCAGGCCCGTGTCCTCCTCGTCCACCACGCAGGCGAGTGTCACGGTGCGCGCCGGGACCACACCGCGCCGGGCCAGTGACCCCATCGCGGCGAGTACCGCGGCGAGACCACCTTTCATGTCGCAGGCGCCGCGTCCCACGATCCGACCGTCGTGCACCCGCGAGCGGAACGGGTCCCCGCTCCAGCCCTCCCCGGCGGGCACCACGTCCGAGTGCCCGAGGAACAGCAGGCCCGGGCCGGGCTCGCCGGGAAGGACCACCTCGACGTTCGGCCGCCCCGGCGACGCGTCGGTGACGACGGTCTGCAGACCGAGACTCTCTGCGATGCGGCAGATCTCGGCCACCACGGCGGACTCGTCGGGACCGGCGTCGATCAGCGCTCTCGTGATCCGCTCGACCGTCGCGACGTCGGTCGACGCGCGATCCTGCTGGAGGTCGGCCGCCGTCACAGTTCGGCTCGGGCCGCGTCCAGCGCACCCGCCAACCGCTGCACCCCGACGTCGATGCGCTCGGGCGTCGAGGACGCGAAGCACAGTCGCATCGCATCGCCGAAGAGGCCGTTCGCGGACAGCGCCGGACCCGGGATGAAGGCGACACCGTGCGCGAGTGCGATCTCGAACAGCCGCCGCGTGTCCACAGCGGCGTCGTCACCCACCAGCGTGACCCACAGGAAGAAACCGCCCTCGGGATCGGTGGTGCGCACCCTCCCACCGAGGTGCCGCTCCAGGCTCGTCTGCATCGCGATCTTGCGGGGCAGGTAGATGTCCGCGAGGGACGCCAGGTGCTCGGTGAGCAGTCCCTGTCGCAGGAACTCGGCCACGATCCGCTGGTTCGGCACGTTGGTGCACGTGTCCATCGCCTGCTTCGCGTTGATGATCAACCGGCGAGCGGCGGGGTCCGCGTCCACCCACCCGACGCGCAGACCCGGGGCGATGAGCTTCGAGAACGTGCGCACGGAGAACACGAGCGGGTCGTCGGGAGCGAGCGCTCGCAGGCTCGGAACCGGATCTCCCTGGAAGCGGAGGTGGCCGTAGGGGTCGTCGTCGAGCACCACGGCGCCCCACTCGCGGGCGAGTTCCAGGAGCGCCAGTCGGCGCGGCAGCGACATGGTCGTCCCGGACGGATTCTGGAACGTCGGGATGGTGTAGATCATCGTGGGCAGTCGGCCCGCGCGGGCGACCGACTCGGGAAGCGCCTCGACGATCAGCCCGTCGGAATCCATCGGCGCCTCGAGGATGTCGCCACCGTAGCTGAGCACGGTCGCGGTGCCGTTCGTGTACGTCGGGCTCTCGACGATCACCAGATCGCCGGGGTCGACGAACAGCGTGCACGCGAGATCGAGCCCCTGCATGCCACCCGACGTGATGACCAACCGATCGGGAGACGTCGGTTCACCGAAGGCGTCGCAGAAGGCCACCAGCTGCTCGATCAGAGCCGGATCACCCTCCGTCGCACCGTAGTCGAAGGCATCTGCGGTCAGGACCCGGCCCGCGATCTCCGCCATCGCCGCGTGCGGAACCGCCTCGGCGGCGGGCGATCCCATGGCGAAGCGCACGATGTCGTGCTTCTGCGCGGCGAGCAGCGAGGTCGACGAGTCGATCATCGACCCGACGAGGTGATCGGTGCGCAGCGCCCACGGAAGCGTGGTCGTCTCGTAAGTCTGTGCGTGCATGTCCGTCACTCCTTGACTGTCAGGCATCGCGGGTAGGCGGTGAAGGTGTCGATACCGGTGTCGGTGACCACCACGGACTCGGACACCTCGTATCCGTAACCGTCGAGCCACATACCGCCGATGACGTGGAACGTCATGTTGCGCTGCAGGATCGTGGCGTCGTCGCTGCGCAGGCTGATGGTGCGCTCGCCCCAGTCCGGCGCGTACGCGATGCCGATCGAGTACCCGATGCGGGAAGGCTTGTGAAATCCCGCCCGGCCCAGTTCACGGTTCCACGTCGCCGCGAGGTCACTGGTCTGCACTCCGGGCCTCATCTCCGCGAGCACGGCTCCGAGTGCGTCGTCGGTGGCGGCGGCGAGACCGGCCATGCGCGGGTCCGGTCGCCCGAGCGAGACCGTCCGCGCCATCGGGACGTGGTAGCGGCGGAACACCCCGGTCAGTTCCACCACGGTCGACTCCCCGTCCCGGAACGGCCGGTCGGTCCAGGTGAGATGCGGGGTGTCCGCACCCTCACCGGTGGGCAGCATCGGAACGATGGCCGGGTGGTCGCCGCCGAAGTCGTCCGTGCCGCGTACCTGCGCCGCGGAGATCGCCGCGGCGGCGTCACACTGGCGCACACCGACGGCGATCGCGTCCATCGCGGTCGCCATGGCGCTCTCGCAGGTCGCCGCCGCCCCGCGCATCAGCTCGATCTCGGTGTCCGACTTCACCGATCGCACCCAGTTCACCAGCTCACGCGAATCGACGAACCGGTACTCCGGCAGGCACTTCACGAGTGCTTCGAACGCCTTCGGGCTGAAGTAGTAGGAGTCCATCTCGAGCCCCACCTGGCCGTGCTCGAAGTTCGAGACCAGGCTCAGTCCGCGCAGCGTGTCAGCCACCCAGACGAAGGGATGGGTGTCCGGCCGTTGCACCAGGGTCTCCGGATAGCCGAACACCTGGTCGTCGGGAAGCCACGACGTGCGTGAGGCGCCGTGCGCGTCCATGGCGCGGGCGAAGAACAGCATGTCGCCCTCGGCCGGCACGAAGAGCACCTGCGGGGTGTAGAACGACAGGGCGTTGTAGGCCGTCAGATAGTAGATGTTCGACGGATCGGTGATCATGAGCGCCGCGAGACCCCGCTCGGCCATGACGGCACGCACGGCAGCGAGGCGGGAGCTGTGTTCGGCCGTACTGATCGTGTCGATCATGCTGTATCCCTGACAGTTTCGAGGTTATCCGGGTTCCTGGAGCGAGCGTAGGTGCTCGCACCCACGGGCGCAGCGCGAGTGACTACGCGGTCTCCGCCGACTCACGTAGCGACGCCGTCAGATCGTGCACGGCGGTGTCCATGTGTTCGCGCAGAGCAGGTTCGAGCCGGGCCCAGTCCTGCGCTCGCAGCAGATCGACGAGCAGCGTGTGCTCCTCGATCAACGCGTCGGGCCGGTGGTACGCGGTCTCGAGGTTGGCCATGCAGATGCGGGCCTCGGCGGCGAGCGTCGCGTACATCCGGCTCATCCGGCTGTTGCCCGTCGCCGCGACCAGTGCGGTGTGGAACGCGAGATCCCGCTCCGCCACCGACCGCCAGTCACCCCGGTCGATGGCCGGCTGCATCTCGACCACGATGCGCGACAACGCGTCCGCGACGCGTCCGGAGTCACCACGCCGCAGAACGGTGAACGCGGCACCGATCTCGATGGCCGCGCGCGCCTGGTAGATCTCGGCGACGTCGGACTCACCCAGCTCGACGACGAAGACGCCGCGATTGCGGAAGGAGACGAGCAGCCCCTCCTGACTCAGCCGCTGCAGCGCCTCGCGAACGGGTCCGCGGGAGACGGCGAGTTCGGTCGCGACCGTCGCCTCGTGGACCTGCTCCCCCGGTGCGAACGATCCGTCGATGATGCGCTCGCGCAACTGGTCCGCGATGACGATCGACGTGGTGCGGGCGTCGAGGGGCGTCAGCCGTCGAGTGGCCGTCACAGCGTCCGCCCCGGCCGACGCGGCACGGCGAAGTACTTCACCTCGAGGAACTCGTCGATGCCGAGACGCCCGCCCTCACGTCCCAGGCCGGACTGCTTGACCCCGCCGAAGGGTGCCGCGGGGTTGGACACCAGCCCGGTGTTGAGACCGACCATGCCCACCTCGAGACGCTCGCCCAGATCGAAGGCACGGTCGACGTCGCGAGTGAACACGTAGCCCACGAGACCCCACTCGGTGTCGTTGGCGATGCGCACCACCTCGTCCTCGTCGTCGAAGGTGATGATCGCGGCGACCGGCCCGAAGATCTCGGTGTGCACGATCTCGGCGTCCGGTGGGACGTCCACCAGCACCGTCGGAGGGTAGAAGTATCCCGGCCCCTCCGGCGTGGCACCGCCGGTCAGGATCCGCGCGCCGAGTCTCACCGCGTCGTCGACGAGGCGCTGCACCTTCGCGCGGCCCTGCGCATCGATCAGCGGGCCGACCCGGACACCCTCGTGCGCACCGTCTCCCACGGTCAGCTCGGCCATCCGCGCGGTCAGTTGCTCCGCGAAGGTGTCGACGACGGACCGATGGACGAACAACCGGTTGGCGGCGGTGCAGGCCTCCCCCATGTTGCGCATCTTGGCGATCATGGCTCCGTCGAGCGCCGTCCCCAGATCGGCGTCAGCACAGACGACGAGGGGCGCGTTCCCGCCCAGTTCCATCGACGTCCGCATGACGGTGGACGCCGCCTGGCCGAGCAACAGCCTGCCGACGGCGGTGGAGCCCGTGAAACTCAGCTTCCGAGCCACACCGCTGCGCAACCACGGTTCGACGACGCCACCCGCGTCCGAGGTCGTGACGATGTTGAGGACGCCGTCCGGCAGTCCGGCCTCCTGAAAGATGCGGGCCAGAGCGAGCGAGGTGAGCGGTGTCTGTTCGGCCGGCTTGAACACCATGGTGCATCCGGCGGCCACAGCGGGCCCGATCTTGCGGGCACCCATGGCCAGCGGAAAGTTCCAGGGCGTCACCAGCACACACGGTCCCACCGGTACTCGTGTGACCACCATGCGCGTCGACCCGTCGCCGGTCAGGGTGTGATCGCCGGCGATGCGGACGGCCTCCTCGGAGAACCAGCGAAGGAACTCGGCTGCGTAGGCGACCTCGCCGCGCGCCTCGGCGAGCGGCTTGCCCATCTCGGCGGTCATCACGGCGGCGAGGTCCTCCGTCCGCTCGACCACGAGGTCGAACGCACGGCGCAGCACGACGCTCCGCTCCCGCGGCGACGTCGCCGCCCACGCAGACTGGGCGGCGCTCGCGGCATCGAGCGCCAGAGCGGCGTCGGCAGGCCCCCCGTCTGCGACGCGCGCGATGGTCTCGCCGGTGGCAGGGTTCTCGACGTCGAACGTGCGGCCGTCCACCGCGTCCCGCCATCGACCACCGATCAGAATGCTGCGATCGGCCACCGGCACGGGTCGGTCGACCGTCGTCGTCACGACCGAACTCCCAGCGCCGCGTCGCACGCCTCCGCGATGCGCTCGAGTCCCAGCTCGACCTCGTCCCGCGTCACCACGAGGGGCGGGATGATGCGCACCACGTTGCCCAGCGCACCGCACGTCAACAACAGGAGATCGCGGTCCAGCGCTGCCTTCTGCAGAGCGAGCGCGGCGCCCGGATCGGCGTCCCCCGCGTCGTCGACGAACTCGAAGGCCGCCATCAGACCGAGCCCGCGGGCATCTCCGATCTCGTCGTGCCGAGCCGCGATCTCACGCAGTCCACCGAGAATCTGCTCCCCGCGCAGACGGGCGTTCTCCACCAGGCCCTCGTCCTCGACCACGTCGAGCGTCGCGACGGCGGCCGCCGCGGCCACCGCGTTCCCGCCGTAGGTACCGCCCTGCGATCCCGGCAGGGCGGTACTCATGAGGGCGGTCGAGGCGGCGATCGCGGAGATCGGGAAGCCGCTGGCGAGACCCTTGGCCGTGATGAGGACGTCCGGGGCGGAATCGGAGAACTGGTGACCCCAGAACTTCCCCGTGCGGCCCACTCCCGCCTGGACCTCGTCCACGATGAGCACGATGCCGTGCCGATCGGCTCGCTCGCGGAGTCCGTCCAGGAACGCCGGCGGGGTGGGAAGGTAACCACCGTCGCCCAGGACCGGCTCGATGATGAACGCCGCGGTGTCGGCGACAGCGGACACGGTCTGCAGCAGGTAGTCGAGCTCGCGCAAGGCGAAGGTCACCGCGGTGTCGAGGTCCCAGCCGTACCGGAACGCGTATGGGAACGGCGCGATGTGGACGCCGCCCATCATCGGAGCGAAGCCGGACCGGAACTTGGTCCCGGCTGTGGTGAGTGTCGCCGCGGCGACGGTGCGACCGTGGAAGCCGCCGTGGAACGCGATGATGTTCGGGCGGCCGGTGGCCATGCGCGCCAGACGAATCGACGCCTCGACGGCCTCGGACCCCGAGTTGGCGTAGAACACGCTGTCCAGGCCGACCGGCAGGACGGTGCCGAGCTTCTCGGTCAACTCGAGCAGAGGCGTGTGCATGACGGTCGTGTACTGCGCGTGAATGATCTTGCCGACCTGCTCGCGTGCCGCCGCGACCACGCGCGGATGGCAGTGTCCGGTGCTGGTCACGCCGATACCCGTGGTGAAGTCGAGGTAGCGGCGCCCGTCGGTCCCGGTGATCCAACTTCCCGACGCGTGATCCACGACGATGGGTGTGGCCTGCTTCAGGGCGGGCGACAGCCGAGCGGTGGGAGCACCGGTGGAGGCGTCGGCTGTTCGAGGCACGAATGCTGCTGCAGTCATGCCCTCACTGTCGAGGACGATCGTCCGATTGTCAACAATCTGCAATCAGCCGCGCGTCAGCAGCCCTCCCTGCGGTGGACCGTCGAGATCGATGCGTCGTCCGGCGAGCCAGGTCGAGCGCACACAGCCCGTCACCGTGCGGTCGTCGTACGCACTCACCGGATTCCTGTGCCTCAGTTCCTCCGCGTGCACGACGAACTCCTGGTCCGGCGCGAACACCGCCAGGTCGGCGTCCTTGCCCACCGCGATCGCGCCCTTGCTCTCCAGTCCGACCTGAGCCGCCGTCGCCGCGGACATCCACCCGACGACGTCGGCGAGAGAGTGCCCACGCCGACGCGCCTCGGACCACACGGCGGCCAAGGACACCTGCAGCGAGGCGATGCCGCCCCACGCGACACCGAAGTCGCCGACGTCGAACCGCTTGAGCTCCGTGGTGCACGGCGAGTGATCGGTGACCACCGTGTCGATCACGCCGTCGGACAACGCCTGCCACAACGCGTCCCGGTTGTCGGCCTCCCTGATGGGCGGGCAGCACTTGAACTGGGTCGCCCCGTCCGCGATCTCCTCCGCCGCGAACGACAGGTAGTGCGGGCAGGTCTCGGCAGTGATCCGCACACCGTCCTTCTTCGCCACCGCCACGAGCGGCACGGCGTCGGCACTCGACAGGTGCAGGATGTGGACGCGGCATCCCGTCCGCCGCGACGCCGCGATCACGTCGGCGATGGCCGTGTTCTCCGCGGCGCGCGGTCGCGACGCCAGGAAACCGGCGTAGTCACGGCCGCCGGCGTTCTCGGAGTCGGCGATGATCTGCGCGTCCTCGGCGTGCACGAGCAGCAGTCCGTCGAACGAGGCGATCTCCCGCATCGCCTCCTCGAGCTCGTCGGGCGAGAGAGGCGGGAACTCGTCGACACCCGAGTGCAGCAGGAAGCACTTGAAGCCGAAGACACCGGCCTCGTGCATCGCGCGCAGGTCCGGGACGTTGCCGGGTACGGCGCCACCCCAGAAGCCGACGTCGATGCGAGCCTCGGGCTCGGCCACCGCTCGTTTGACGTCGAGTGCGTCGGTGGAGACCGTCGACGGAATACTGTTGAGCGGCATGTCGATCAGGGTCGTGATGCCCCCGGCGGCCGCGGCGGCCGTCGCACTCGCGAAACCCTCCCACTCGGTGCGACCGGGCTCGTTCACGTGCACGTGGGTGTCCACCAGGCCCGGGAGCAGTACCTCGTCGTCGGCCAGGTCCACGACGACGTCCGCATCGACCGGATCGTCGTGACCCACGACGGCGACGATGCGGCCGTCCCGCACCCCCACCGTGCACGCCGTCTCGGTACGGGAACCGTCGGCCGCGGTCACGACCGCACGGCGCGCGCGGAACGCGAGATCCCACGCGCTCATGCCGGGGCCTGCTCGGCGAGGAGTGCGCGGTGTTCGGCGGGAAGCCCGTCCCACCAGGCGGCGCGCGCGTCGACGCGGCCACGCTCGTCCGGATCGCCGAACAACCGCAGCCGGGACAGACCCCCGTCCGGGTAGACGTCGAGGCGCAGATGTGTTGCGGCAGGGGCGCCGTCGAGAAGGAACAGGTGCCGCGTGTCGGGCTGGACCGCCGTGCGCGGCAGGACCTCGGCCCACGCGGACGGATCCGCGACGTCGGCGACCCGATCGTCGACGGTGCTCAGTCGCACCCAGCCCGGGGCGTTGCCGACGTAGTACGACGTGTCCACCTCCACGTGCCGCGGCACCCCGGCGACAGCGAGAGCGAACGTCGCGTGGTCGTTTCCGCCGCCTCGCCGACGCGAGTTCTCCCACCCCTCACCCATGTTCCGGGCACGGCCGGGCAGGATGATGTTGGCCGGAGACGCGTAGAACGCGTCCGAGCACTCCACGAGCCGCCCACCGTGTTCCGCCGCCAGCAGATCGACCGTTCCGGTCAGGAACCGCGGGTCGGGCACCACCTCGCCGTGCACCCGCAACCGCGCCACTCCCCCGTCCGGATAGATCGACAACCGGACGTGGGTCCAGCGACGGGTGTCAATCACGGGATACAGATTCGCCGTGTCGCCGTCGGCCGGCGACTTCTCGACGATGGTGTGCCACTGCACCGTCGACAGTTCCTCGGCCGAGGGGTAGCCCTCGACGGACGCGGCCTCGACCGACACGAACGGCGGATAGTTGCCGCGGAAGAACGCGGTGTCCACGACGACGCCGTGCACGATGCCCGCCGCACCCAGCCGCACGAGAGCCCAGTCGTGCCCGTCGTCGCGTCGGCGGCGGGTCTCCCAGCCGTCGTACACCTTGCCCTTGTGGCCGAACTCCGACGGATCGAAGAACGGCGCCGTCGGCTTGATCAGGTTCTCGCGCTGCGCGAACAACTCGTCGTTGGCGGCGCTCACCGACCCGCCCAGAGCGCGCGAGGCGAGATCGGGAAAGAGGAGGAAGTCAGCAGCGGCGGACACGACTCATGCTCCCGCAGAGACGGTCTCGTCCGGATCGGGAAGCCCGCGATAGGCACGCCACCCACCGAGATCCGTGATCTCGGTGAGCTCGGCGGACAGCGAGTCGACCAGGCCCGGTCGCAGCACCACGGCCATCACCGACCGTCCGTCGGCGAGCTGGATGACCGAGAGTTCGAGTTCGACGGGCTCCTCCGGCAGGAAGTCGGTGCGGATGTTCTCCATCGGGACGTCGTACAGCTCACCGGCGATGGAGGCGCCACCGGTCTCGGTCAGCAGCAGGCCGGGGAACTCGTCGCGCACCGCGAAGAACCGGTAGTTCGGCGCCGTCCGCACCGAGCCGAGGAAGGTGTGACTGGAGACGTTGTGGTGCAGGTTGCCGCCACGCATGGCGCCTCCGTTGCAGAACAGTTCGGCCATGGTGTGGGTCCGGTCCTCTCGTTCGGTTCACGCTCGTGCGCTGCCAACGTAACCGAGTTCGCGATATATCTTCCGGCCTGCGGAGCGGGTCTACTCTGAGCGACGCCGAACCCCGTTCCCGTCGAACTCCGGAGCTGCCGTGCGCATCCTCGTCGTCAACGTCAACACGACGCGATCCATGACCGAGGCCATCGGCGCGCGCGCCCGCGAGATCGCGTCGCCGGGCACCACCGTGGTCGCGCTGACACCGGCGTTCGGGGCCGAGTCGGTGGAGGGCAACTACGAGTCGTACCTCGCCGCCGTCGCGGTCATGGAGACCGTTCGCGCGTACGCGGAACCGTTCGACGCCGTCGTGCAGGCCGGCTACGGCGAGCACGGCCGCGAGGGCCTGCAGGAGCTGCTCGACGTTCCCGTCGTCGACATCACCGAGGCCGCGGCGAGCACCGCGATGTTCCTGGGGCGTTCGTACTCGGTGGTGACCACCCTCGATCGCACGGTCCCGCTGATCGAGGACCGACTCCTCGTCGCGGGCCTGCACACCCGCTGCGCGTCGGTCCGCGCCAGCGGCCTCGGGGTGCTCGACCTCGACCGTGATCCCGACGCGGCGGTGCGCGCCGTGGTCGACGAGGCGGAGCGCGCGGTGCGCGACGACCGAGCCGAGGTGATCGTCCTGGGGTGCGGCGGAATGTCCGGTCTCGACGCCGCCGTGCGGGCCAGGGTCGACGTTCCCGTCGTCGACGGGGTGACCGCGGCGATCACCGTCGCCGAGGGGCTGGTCCGGCAGGGTCTCCGCACGTCCAAGGTGCGCACGTTCGCGCCGCCGCGGAGCAAGTCGTTCGTGGACTGGCCGCCCGCTCGTCGAGACGGCTCGGGTGTCCGAACCACCCGTTAGTGTCGTGCACCATGGCCGATCCTCACACCGCACGTCCCCGCATCACCATCGTCGGCAGCATCAACATGGACCTCGTCGCCCGCACCCCCACGCTGCCCGCACCGGGTGAGACGGTCCTCGGCAGCGCGTTCCGCACCTCCCCCGGCGGCAAGGGCGCCAATCAGGCGGTCGCCGCCGCTCGGGCCGGCGCCGAGGTCGTCTTCGTCGGAGCAGTCGGCTCCGACACCTTCGCGCTCGAACTGCGCGAGACCCTCGTCGGGGCCGAGGTCGACGCGTCGCTGCTACGCGAGGTCGAGGGCGCGAGTGGCGTCGCTGTCATCACGGTCGACGACGCCGCGGAGAACTCCATCGTCGTCGTGGGCGGTGCCAACGAGACCCTGACCGAGCTCACGGCGGAGGAACTGGCTGCCGTCGCCGAAGCCGACGTCCTGCTGTGCCAACGCGAGACGCCCGTCGCGACGGTCGTCGCGGCGGCGCGACACGCGCGGGCCAACGGCACGCTCGTGTTCCTCAATCCGTCACCGGTGCAACCGCTCTCCGATGATCTGCTGGGTCTCGTCGACGTCGCGATCGTCAACCGCGACGAGGAGAACGCCCTGGGGGTCGACGCACTCGCCCGCATTCCGCACGTGGTCACCACGCTGGGGGCCGACGGTGCCCGCCATCGCGGCGCCGACGGCGTCGTCACCGCCCATCCCTCGCCCGCCGTCGAGGCCGTCGACACCACGGGCGCCGGCGACGTCTTCGCCGGCACGCTCGCCGCCGCGTGGCGCGACGGCCCCGCCGCCGCGGTTCGGCGCGCGTGTGCGGCAGGGGCCGTGGCCACCACGCGCGAAGGCGCGGGGTCCTCGGCTCCCACCGTCACCGAGGTCGACCGGGCTCTCGCCGGGACGCGTGACGCATGAGTACCCGTGAGCGCGCACAGGAGCTGCTGACCGACCTCGCCGGCCCCGATGCCGTTCTCCGTGAGGACCAGTGGACGGCGATCGAGGCGCTCGTCGTCCATCATCGACGCGCACTCGTCGTGCAGCGCACCGGATGGGGAAAGTCGGCCGTGTACTTCATCGCCGCACGCCTGCTGCGCGAGCAGGGGCTCGGACCGACCGTCATCGTGTCGCCTCTGCTCGCGCTCATGCGCAACCAGGTCGCGGCGGCCGAGCGCGCCGGGGTCACCGCCGCCACCATCAACTCGGGCAACGTCACCGAGTGGGACGACGTCCACGCACGCGTCGCGGCCGGTGAACTGGACGTGCTGCTGGTGAGCCCGGAGCGGCTGAACAATCCGGACTTCCGCGATCAGGTGCTGCCCTCGCTCTCCGCGGACGCGGGGCTCGTCGTGGTGGACGAGGCGCACTGCGTCTCCGACTGGGGTCACGACTTCCGGCCGGACTATCGCCGCATCAGGTCGCTCATCGCCGAGTTGCGCGAGGGGGTCCCCGTTCTCGCCACCACGGCCACCGCGAACGATCGGGTGGTCGAGGACGTCGCGGCACAGCTCGGTGTCGGCGGGGCCGACACCACCGTCCTGCGTGGCGGTCTCCAGCGCGAGTCGCTGCACCTGTCCGTGGTCACCATCCCCGATCCGACGGCGCGCATAGCCTGGCTCGCCGACCATCTCGAGACCCTGCCCGGCTCGGGCATCGTCTACTCGCTGACGGTCGCGGGAGCCAACGACCTCGCGGCGCTGCTGCGCGATCGAGGAATGGAGGTGGCCGCCTACACCGGCCAGACCGATCCGACGGAACGCGAAGCGGCGGAACAGGATCTGCTGCAGAACCGTGTGAAGGCGCTCGTCGCGACCTCGGCGTTGGGCATGGGTTTCGACAAACCCGATCTGGGGTTCGTCGTGCACGTGGGTGCACCGTCGTCGCCCATCTCCTACTACCAGCAGGTGGGCCGCGCGGGACGCGCCACCGAGCGCGCCGACGTCGTCCTCCTGCCCGGTCCGGAGGACCGGGAGATCTGGAGCTACTTCGCGTCCGTCGCCTTCCCTCGCGAACACGTCGTACGTCGGGTGCTCGAGGTGCTGGACACCGAGCGCGCCCAGTCCACCCAGGCTCTCGAACCGCTCGTCGAGCTCGGACGCACTCGGCTCGAGATGGTGCTCAAGGTCCTCGACGTCGACGGCGCCGTCCGGCGGGTCAAGGGCGGTTGGCTCGGTACCGGGGAACACTGGCACTACGACCGGGAGCGCTACGAACGACTCGACGAGGCACGGCTGTCCGAGCAGCGCGCGATGATCGAGTACCAGAGCACCGACGAGTGCCGGATGGCGTTCCTGCGCCGGCAACTCGACGATCCGTCCCTCACCGGGGATGCGGAGGCGGACCGGTGCGGGCGCTGCGACAACTGCACCGGGCAGCACCTCTCCGCGGACGTGTCGGCCGATCACGTGGAGTCGACCCGGCGGCGTCTCGATCGACCCGGGCTGGACCTCGCCATCCGCAAGCAGTGGCCGACAGGACTGAAGAAGGTCGGCGTCGAGCTGTCGGGGAAGATCAGCGACGGCCCGGAGACCGGCCGCATCCTCGGCCGCCTCACCGACCCGGTGTGGGGACCACGCCTGCGCGCGCTGACGGACGGCGAGGACGGTCCGGCACCCGACGGGCTGGAGGCCGCGTGCATCAAGGTCCTCGCAGAGTGGACGTGGGACGAGCGGCCCACCGGGCTGATGGTCATGGAGAGCGACTCCCGACCGGCGCTGTTGAACGACCTCGGGGAGCGTCTGGCGAGGGTCGGCAGGCTGGAGCCACTGGGCGTTCTGCACCGTCGGCCCGATGCCCGGCCCGTCTCGGGCGCGAACTCCGCGTTCCGCGTCGCCTCGTTGGTGGACGCCTTCGAGGCACCCGATCTGACGGCGCATCACGGACCCGTCCTGCTGCTCGATCTCTCCACCGACACCGGGTGGACGCTCACCATGGCGGCGCGGGCGCTCCGGCAGGCGGGGGCCGATGCGGTGCTTCCGTTCGCGTTGATCGGTCGCGGATAGGCCGGAGGCCGGCCCGGGGGGGTCGGGTAGGCCGGAGGCCGGCCGGGGATGAGCGGGTAGGCCGGGGACGGCCGGGGATGAGCGGGATGGACAGAAGGGGTGTCTGTCGGCGCGCGACTAGTGTGACGAGGTGACGACAGCTACTCCCGATGCACCAGGTCGGCTCCCCAATCTCCGCCTCCTCTGGACCTTCATCCGCCCGCATCGCCGGTTGTTCCGGTTCGGTCTGCTCCTCGGTCTGCTGGTCACCGCGTCGTCCCTGGCCACTCCGCTGGTCACCAAGCGACTGCTGGACTCCTTCGACGTCCCGGGCGCCACGCGGTCGGCCATCGTCCTGTTGGTCGGGCTCCTCGTCGTGGGGATCATCGTGGGTCTGGCTCAACGCCTGCTCCTGGGAACCATGGCCGAACGCGTCGTGCTCGAGGCGCGATCATCGATGGTGCGGCGGTTCTTCGGCGCCACCATCCCGGCGGTCACCGCCCGTCCCGCGGGCGAGATGCTCACGCGGGTCACGTCCGACACGATGCTGCTCCGCGAGGCGTCGTCCTGGGCGCTGGTCGAGATCGTCAACGGCAGCATCGCGATCGTGGGTGTCATCGTGCTCATGGCGACCCTCGACCTCCCCCTCCTCGGGACGGCTCTGCTCGGCATCGGTCTCATCGGTGTCGCCGCCGGGTTCCTCATGCCGAAGGTGGCTCGCGCTCAACGCAATGCACAGGAGGCGATGGGTCGGCTCGGCGGAATCCTGGAGGGCGCGTTGCGCGCCGTTCGCACGGTCAAGGCCAGTCGGGCGGAGAGTCGTTCGAGCGAGCTGGTCATCGAGGAGGCCCGCGTCTCGGCGTCCTACGGTATCCGGGCAGTGCGTCTCGAGGCCTGGGCGTGGACCATCACCGGTTCCGGGATCCAGCTCACCATCATCGCAGTGCTCGGCGTGGGCGCGTATCGGGTGAGCTCGGGAGCGCTGGCCGTCTCCAGCCTGGTCGCGTTCCTGCTCTACGCGTTCCAGTTGGTGGGCCCGGTCGCCCAGCTCACGCTCTACGTCTCGCAGCTGCAGCGCGGCATCGCCGCCGCGGCCCGTATTCGTGAGGTGCAGGTGATGGACCTCGAGAAGGAGGCGCCCACCGCGGTCGCGGACCTGCCGGCGAGCGCGGAGGTCTCGGCGCTCACCCTCACTCGGGTCACGGCCGGGTACGGCGACGAGGGCGCCGCGGTGAACGCGATCGACATGAGCATTCCGTCGCGCGGCCACACCGCCGTCGTCGGGCCGTCGGGCGCCGGCAAGACGACGCTGTTCTCGTTGATCCTGCGCTTCCTCGAACCGCGGGACGGCGAACTCGCCCTGAACGGTGTCCCGTACTCGGCCTTGTCCCACAGTCAGATCCGCGCGCGCATCGGCTACGTCGAGCAGGCCACACCCACACTGCCGGGCACGATCGCCGACAATCTCCGGCTCACCCACCCGGACGCGACCGACGCCGAGCTGTGGGCGGCACTCGAACGCGTGCGGCTGGCCGAGAAGATCGAGCTGTTGCCGGCCGGTCTCGCCACCGAGTTGCGCGACTCGGCGGTCTCGGGCGGCGAGCGTCAGCGCATCGCGTTGGCCCGTGCCATCGTCCGCCCACCGGACATCCTGCTGTTGGACGAGGCCACCGCGCAGGTGGACGGCATCACCGAGGCCGCCATCCACGACGCCATCCGCGACCTGTCGGTGCACGGTGCGGTGGTGACCATCGCGCACCGCCTGTCGACGGTCATCGACGCGGACACCATCTTCGTGCTCGAGCGCGGACGTGTCCGGTCGAAGGGAACGCACCGCGAGCTGCTCGACACCGACACCCTGTACCGGGATCTCGTCGAGGCGCTACGTATCGCCGTCTGACGCCGCGGCCACCAGCCGTCGGGCCGTCTCGTCGGCCGACGTCGGATCGGTGTCGACGGCGGTGACGCGCACCCCGGTGCCGACCAGGTCGCCGGCAAGTTGCGCGGCGAGCCGATCGATGACGACGGAGGCCAGCGACGACGCGTCCAGCCCCGCGTCGCCTGCGGTCGGCAGGCAGCGCGGAACGAGGATGAGACCGGAGTGCTGGCACACCATGTGCCGTGCGGCCGCCCGCGCGGTGATGAAGTGGGCACGCAGCGCGTCCAGGACCGGACGTTCGAGATCCGCGACCTCGGTGCGATCGAGCCGACGCGCCGACGCTTCGGAGGGGGTCGCACGCGACGCCCGGCCAGGGATGATGACGTCGATCGACACGTCGATGCTTCCGGAACAGGCGGCGACGACGTCCACGTACTCGTCGACGTCGACCTCGTCCAGCACGTCGATGACGGCCGCCTCGGCGTGGCCACCGTCCGCGCGGATGATGTCGACGACGTGCTGCATCTTCGTCCGGGAGCGGCCCGCGAGGTGCACGCGCGCTCCGTCGCGGGCCAGGGCGACGGCCAGCCGGCTCCCGACGACACCGCCGCCCCCGTAGATCAGTGCGTTGGCTCCGTCGAGCAGCACGTCACGCTCCTCCGCCCACCCGGCGCCGACAGGTATTCCTGCCGCGGGATCGTCCGGCCGGTGGTCCTAGCGTACGGAGGACGAGACGCTGTCGTCCTCGGTTCGGTCGGCCCCGTCGGCGTCGTTCTCGACGGCCGCATCGGCGCCGTGGTCGACCGGTTCCGCGTCGTCGATCGTGCGATGCGCGGCCAGGACGGCCACCGATACAGCCACCGTGACCAGTGCGGCGATCACCGACACGAGCGAGGTGACGATGCTTCCGCCCGCGGCGGCGTTCTCCAACGACCGGACCAGTTGGCCGAGGGGGGTGAAGAGTCCGACCGTGTCGGGCAGACCACCGACCCCGCGCAGGACCAACCCGCCGAGCACCACCTGGACGAGCCCGAGGACCCCGAGCACCACTCCGGCACGGACGGCTCCGAGTGCGGTGCGCAGTGCACGCGCCGCAGTGGCCACCGCGGCGACCCAGACTCCGATCAGGACGGTCGAGAGCATCGAGCCCGAGAGACTCGCGCCGGTGTCGGCGAACGTCAGGGCCAGCACCATCGTCGACGCGGTGGCCACCGCCCCCAGGACCGCGGCGCGGGCGCGCGGGATGAAGAATCCGACGAGCGCTGCTGCGACGAGCGCGAACGCCGCCGCGAGGTACGGCCACGCGTCCGAGGCGGACCGCACCACGTACGAGGTACCGCCGCCGGCCGGGTTGGGTTCGATCCGCTCTGCTGCCGGCAGCGAGGTGGACGCTTTCTCCACGTTGGTGCGCAGGGTGGAGAACATGGTCTCCATCGGGCCGACTCCCCCGACCAGGCGCGTGGTGCCGTCGACGAGGCGTACCCCGCCGTCGTCGAGCAGGACGAGGCCGTCGCGCAGCTGCGCGGATCCGTCGGTGGCACGCACCATGCCGTCGACGAACTCCGAGGACGGGTCGTCGAGTTGGTACGCCACGGTGCGCGCACCGTCGCGCAGCGTCTGCAGGTCGGTCATCACCCCGGCGTTCAGTCCCTGGGTGCGCAGCAGGTCGAGGACCGGCCGCAGCTGATCCGCGGACGCGGCGGCGCCCGGATCGGTGGACGCGGCGAGCGAGTCGAGAGTCTGCTGAACGATCAGTTCGATCTGGCCCTGCGCGGCTCCGACGCCGGTGAGCGCACCCACCACGCGATCCACTCCTCCGCTCACCTGCGACGAGCCGTCACCGAGCTGCCAGAGGCCGGCTCGGAGCTGGGTCATGCCGTCGGCTAGTTCGGCCGAGCCGTCGCGGGCCTGGTGCAGGCCGTCGGACATCTGGTGAGCGCCGTCGTCCAGCTCCACGCTGCCGTCGGACAGCTCGGCCATACCGCCACTCAGGATCTGCAGCGGCAGGACCGTGTTGGTCAGGGCGGCACGACTCGACCCGAGCGGGTCCGTCGTCGACCCGCCCGCAGTGGCGGCGACGGAAACGGTGCCGGTGGTGGCGGGGCGATCGGTCTGCGAGACCCAGAACACTCCGGCCGCCACGGTGGGGAGCAGAACGGCGAGCACCATCGCGACGGGGGTCGAGCTGGCTGCACCGACACGTGCAGCGGCGCCTCGCAGTCGGGCGGGCCGGGGAAGTCTGACCGTGGGAGTCATAGTGTGCCGGACATTAGCCATCACCGAACGGGAACGGTGGGTGCCTCGCCGGGCTCTGACCATTTATTTCACCGTCGTCGAGACCATTCAGTCTTGATCACCCTGTTCACACTGGTCACAGCAGCCCCACTCCGCGGTGCCGCTGCGAGGGTTCCCGCGCCTCCCGCGGGCCGCGGCAGGCCCCCGAGTCGCCGGCGAACGCATCGTCGTGTGACCACACTCACAAGGGGCGAACGTACTGGCGATAGGCGTGCCATTCTCGTGCCTGACGACGAGGGCGCCTGACATGTCCGGTCAGCCTTGTTACGTTCGTTTGCAATATGACGCCAGTGTTACAGAGAGCCGCCCCGACCGACGACATCGATTTCTCGTTCCGCCCACCACGCGTGGCCGACGGGACGCGATTGTGGGAGATCGCGAGGGACTCCCGAGTACTGGACGTCAATTCCAGTTACTCGTACGTGCTGTGGTGCCGCGATTTCTCCGACACCTCGATCGTGGCAGTGGACGCCGACGACCGTCCGGTCGGCTTCGTCACCGGATACATCCGTCCCGACGCCGACGACACCCTGTTCGTCTGGCAGGTGGCGGTCGACTCCGACCAGCGCGGGCACGGCCTGGCCGTGCGCATGCTGCAGGGCCTCGTCGACCGCACCACCCCACGCGGAGCACGCCTCCTCGAGACCACCATCAGCCCCGACAACGACGCGTCGATCGCCCTCTTCACATCTTTGGCGCGACGACGCGACACCACCATCACCCGACGAGATCTGTTCGCAGCGAACGACTTTCCCGACAGCCACGAGCCGGAGGACCTCTACACGGTCGGCCCGTTCGACGGCACGCTCGCCGACACTTCCGACGACCACACCCGAAGGACCTCGATGACCACCAGCATCACCCCGACCGACACCACCACCGACATCTTCGAGGCCCGCGAGTCGCAGGTCCGCAGCTACAGCCGACAGTGGCCCGCAGTGTTCGACACCGCGCAGGGTTCGTGGATCACCGACGAGAACGGCCGCCGCTACCTCGACTTCTTCGCCGGAGCCGGTGCGCTCAATTACGGCCACAACAATCCCGTGCTCAAGCAGGCACTGGTCGACTACATCATGCGGGACGGCATCACGCACGGTCTCGACATGTCCACCGTCGCGAAACGTGAATTCCTCGAGTCGTTCACCACGCGCATTCTCGAGCCCCGCGGGTTGGATTACAAGGTGCAATTCCCCGGACCCACCGGAACGAACACCGTGGAAGCCGCGCTCAAATTGGCGCGAAAGGTCACCGGCCGTTCCTCGGTCATCAACTTCACGAACGCGTTCCACGGCATGACGCTCGGCGCTCTGTCCGTCACCGGCAACTCCATGAAGCGCGCCGGCGCCGGTATCCCGCTGGTCCACGCGACCCCGATGCCGTTCGACAACTACTTCGGCGGCGCCACGGACGACTTCCAGTGGATGGAACGAGTGCTGGACGACTCGGGAAGCGGCATCAACCGCCCCGCGGCCGTCATCGTCGAGACGGTCCAGGGTGAGGGCGGCGTCAACGTCGCCCGTGCCGAGTGGCTGCGCGGGCTCGCAGACCTGCTGAAGCGCCGCGACATCCTGCTCATCGTGGACGACGTGCAGATGGGCGTCGGCCGCACCGGGCCGTTCTTCTCCTTCGAGGACGCCGGCATCGTGCCGGACATCGTCACGCTGTCGAAGTCGATCGGCGGCTACGGCATGCCGATGGCACTGACGCTCATGCGCCCGGAACTCGACGTCTGGGGTCCCGGCGAGCACAACGGCACGTTCCGCGGCAACAGCCCGGCCTTCGTCACCAGCAAGGCCGCGCTCGACCACTACTGGGCCGACGGCGCGTTCGAGGCGTCGATCCTGGCCAAGGGCGAGCGGATCCAGGACGCGTTCATCGATCTCTCGGCCCGCTTCGAGGGTCTGAGCACCCGCGGTCGCGGCATGGTCCAGGGTCTCGTGTTCGACGACGCGGAGAAGGCGTCGAAGGTCACCGCGCTCGCCTACGACAAGGGCCTGCTCGCCGAGACGTCCGGACCCTCCGACGAGGTGGTGAAGCTGCTTCCGCCGCTCACCATCACCGAGGAGGATCTCGATCACGGCCTCGGCATCCTGGCCGACGCCACCGCGACCGTCTGCTCCTGACCGAATCGCGTTCCGCACGTCTGCACAGCACGAGGAGGACCACATGATCGTTCGCACCACCGAGGCCATCACCGGAACCGAGCGCGACATCGCGAGCGAGGACGGCCAGTGGCGGTCCAAGCGGATCGTCCTGGGCGGTGACAAGGTCGGGTTCTCGTTCCACGAGACCACCATCGAGCCGAACACCGTCAACAACTTCCATTACGCCAACCACGTCGAGGCCGTCTGGCTCATCGAGGGCGAGGGCACGCTCACCGACCGCGAGACCGGTGAGACGTACGACCTGGGTCCGGGATCGATGTACCTGCTGAACGGGCACGAGCGTCACACGGTGGAGACGCGGACCCGCATGCGGATGCTGTGCGTGTTCAACCCGCCCGTCGTCGGCAACGAGCGTCACGACGAGAACGGCGTCTACCCGTTGATCGAGGTTCCCGCCTGACGCCACGGGCCGACCGGACATCCCACCCCGCCGGCCCACCCCAGCCGACGCGGCGACCTACTCTGGAGACGTGACCTCGGTTTCCCCACGCTCTCTCGATCGGTCGCCGCGCAGCGCCCTCTCTCTGCAGGACGCGATGGCCGACGGCCGCGTCGTCGCGCTGACCGGTGCCGGGATGTCCACGGACTCGGGAATTCCCGACTACCGGGGCCCGGACTCTCCGCCGCGCAACCCGATGACGTTCCAGCAGTTCATCGGCGACGACGATTTCCGACGTCACTACTGGGCTCGCAACCACGTCGGTTGGCGCCACATGGACGCCACCCGCCCCAACGCCGGGCACCGCGCCCTCGCCGAGCTCGAGCGCGTGGGTACCGTCTCCGGCGTCATCACGCAGAACGTCGACATGCTGCACACCAAGGCCGGCTCTCGCTCGGTGATCGACCTGCACGGTGTGTACGGCCGCGTCCGTTGCCTCGACTGTGATCGCCTCGTCTCCCGCGTGGCTCTCGACGAACGTCTGACCGCTGCCAATCCCGGCTTCATCGAGTCCGTCGTCGGTGCCGACGGCGTCGAGATCGCCCCGGACGCCGACGCGATCATCGAGAGCACCGCCCACTTCCGCATGGTCGGCTGCGAGGTGTGCGGCGGCATCCTCAAACCCGACATCGTCTACTTCGGTGAGAGCGTGCCCAAGCCGCGCGTCCGGAGCGCCTACGACATGGTCGACGCCGCGCGCTCGCTCGTGGTGCTGGGGTCCTCGCTCACCGTCATGTCCGGACTGCGCTTCGTCCGGCACGCGTGGAAGAACGACATCCCGGTGTTCATCGTCAACCGAGGACGCACCCGCGGGGACGAGTTCGCCGCCCAGAAGATCGAGGCCGGCTGCTCCGAGGTCCTGGCGTCCTTTCTGTGACGGACGGCAGGACCGTCGGCAGTGCCCCGTGGGCCGTCGCGGCGATCTTCTTCGTCAACGGTGCGGTGCTCGGTAACTGGGCGCCGCGCCTGCCTGCGATCCGCGATGCTCTCGAACTCGACGCGTCGGTGCTCGGTCTGGCGCTCGCGGGAGTCGGCACCGGCGGCCTTCTCGCCACTCCCCTGGCCGCCGTCGGTATCCGGCGGCTCGGCAGTCGCCGAGTCGTCCTGCTCTCCGCGACGGTGCTGTGCCTGGCGTTCGTACTCCCGGCACTCGCCGGGACGTGGTGGGCACTGGCACTCGCTCTCGCCGTCCTGGGCGGGGCCGACGCCGTCATGGACGTGGCGATGAACGCGCAGGGGGTGATCGTCGAGAAGAACCGGCGGCGTTCGCTTCTCAACCGATTCCACGCGGCGTGGAGCGCAGGGGCCGTCACCGGCGGCCTCACGGGCGCCGCCGCGGCCGGGATCGGACTCGCCGTGCTCGTCCACTTCGCTCTCGTCGGTGGGGTCCTGCTGGCGCTCGCGCTGGTGGCTCACCGCTCGCTGGTTCCCGACGGACGCGCCGTGCCCGACACCGTCCCTCGACCGTCCGGCCGAGGGCCACGGCGCGTGTTCTCCGGCGCCCTGGCGTTGCTCGGAGGGCTCGTGTTGGTGTGCGCCCTGGTCGAGGACGTGCCGCAGTCCTGGGGTGCGATCTACTCCACCGATCTCGGGGCCGGGCCGGGACTGGCGGGTCTCACCGTCGTGGCCTTCTCGTCCGCGATGTTCGTCGGACGCCTCGTCGGTGACGCCGTGGTGGACCGCGTCGGACGCCACGCCGTGCTGATGGGCGGCGCACTGCTCATCGCGGCCGCGTTCCTGGCGGCACCCGTGGTGAGTTCGCCTGTGATCGCCCCGGTGATGTTCGCCGTCGCGGGATTCGGTGCGGCACCGATCTTTCCGGCTGCGTTCGGGTTGGCCGGACGACTCCCCGGCATCACCGCGGGCACGGCCCTCACAGTGGTGTCGCTGATCGCCCGGATCGGGGTGCTGCTGGCACCCGTCGCGTTCGGCTCTCTCGCGGAGCTGACCGGCTTCGGCTGGGCGTTGTGGTCGATGGTTGCGGCCGGTGTCGCGGTGGCGCTGCTGGCCCTCGCACTCCGGCGCGTGCTCGCCGCCTCGGCTCCGGCCTGACCGGTCGCTCAGCCCGGGACGAGGTCGTCCGCGTGCACCACGGGGCGTCGGGCCTCGGGGGCGAGATCGCCCGTCGAGCGACCGATCATGCCGGCGAGCTCCGCCGCGTCGTACGCGACGACTCCGCGCGCGACCACGGTGCCGTCGACGCCGTGCAGGGTCACCACGTCGCCGGCGTCGAACGAGCCACTGACCGAGACGATTCCTGCCGACAGCAACGAGCGTCGTCGGCCGATCACCGCGGTGACGGCGCCGTCGTCGAGCGTGAGGGCGCCGGCGGTGTCCGCGGCATGACGGACCCAGAATCGGCGGGCCGACAACCTGTTCGGGCGCGCGGTGAACGTGGTCCCCACCGGTCCGCCACTGAGCGCGGAAGCCGCCTCGGACGCCGCCGCCAGCAGGACGGGAACACCCGCGTCCGCTGCCAGACGGGCCGCGGACAACTTGGACGCCATGCCGCCGGTGCCGAGGGAGCCGCCCGATCCGGCGACGACGCCGTCGAGATCCTCGGGACTCGCGACCTCGCGGACGAAGGTCGCGTCGGGGTCCTTGCGGGGGTCGCCGTCGTAGAGGCCGTCGACATCGGACAGCAGCAGCAACGCGTCCGCGCCGACGAGGTGCGCGACCAGGGCTGCGAGACGGTCGTTGTCGCCGAAGCGGATCTCGGCCGTCGCGACGGTGTCGTTCTCGTTGACGACGGCCACGGCGCCGAGTGAGCGCAGTCGGTCGAAGGTGCGTTGAGCGTTGCGGTGATTCGACCGACGGGCGATGTCGTCCGCCGTCAACAGCACCTGACCGACGGTCCGACCGTAGCGGCCGAAGGAGGTGCCCCACGCGTGCGCCAGCGCCAACTGGCCGACACTGGCCGCGGCCTGCTTCGTCGCCAGGTCACGAGGCCGCTGCTTGAGACCCAACGGCGCCATACCGGCACCGATCGCTCCGGACGACACGACGACGACGTCGGACCCGGCACGCATCCGCGCCTCGATCGCATCCGCCAACGCGTCCAGCCGGGCGAGGTCGAGTCCGGCCTCCATGCTGGTGAGAGCCGACGACCCGATCTTCACGACGATGCTGCGCGCCGACGCGATGATCTCCCGCGTACTCCCGTGCGGCTGCGTCGCGGTCACTGCTCGTCGCTCTCCAGCCCTCGACGGACACGGCGGGCGTGCTTGCGCTCGGGCGCGCCGATGCGCTCGACCTGGTCGATACGCGAGTCGGTACCGCGGCCGGTCATGGTGACGTCGACACCGGCGGGGGTCTGCGGCTCCCACTCGAAGCTGACGTCGCCGATGGTCACGGACGCCCCGGGCTGCGCGCCCTGCTTGACCAGTTCCGCCTCGACACCGAGACGAGCGAGTCGGTCGGCGAGGTAACCGACGGCCTCGTCGTTGTCGAAGGCCGTCTGCATGACCCACCGCTCCGGGCGCTCGCCGCGCACGATGAAGCCGCCCGGCTCGTCAGGATCGGAGATGACGCTGAAGCCCGCCTTGTCGGTGGCGACGGGCCGGATGACCTGCCGACGCGCGACGGCCTTGGGATGATCGATGCGGTACTGCGCGACCAGCTCCGCGAGGGCGAAGGTCAAGGGGCGCAGACCTTCACGGCTCACCGCGGAGATGGCGAAGACGGGCCAGCCGCGGGCCTCGAAGTCCTCGCGTACCATGTCGGCCAGTTCCTGCGCCTCGGGAACGTCCACCTTGTTGAGCACGACGATGCGCGGGCGATCGGCCAACTCGCCCAGGCCGGCGTCGCTCGACAGGGCGGGCGTGTACGCGGCCAGTTCGGCCTCGAGAGCGTCGACGTCGGACACGGGATCACGACCCGGATCGAGGGTCGCGCAGTCGACGACGTGGGCGAGCACGGCACAGCGCTCGAGGTGACGCAGGAAGTCCAGGCCCAGCCCCTTGCCCTGGCTGGCGCCGGGGATGAGGCCGGGGACGTCGGCGACGGTGAACGTGGTGTCGCCGCTCGAGACGACGCCGAGGTTCGGGACCAGTGTCGTGAACGGGTAGTCGGCGATCTTCGGCTTGGCGGCCGAGAGCACGGAGACGAGAGACGACTTTCCGGCGCTCGGGAAGCCCACCAGACCGACGTCGGCCACGGACTTGAGCTCCAGGACCAGGTCGCGCTCGACCCCGTCCTCGCCGAGCAGCGCGAAGCCGGGCGCCTTGCGTGCTCGCGATGCGAGGGCGGCGTTGCCCAGGCCGCCGCGACCGCCGGCCGCCGCGTCGAAACGCGTGCCCTCGCCCACCAGGTCGGCAAGGATCCGGCCGTCGCTGTCGAGAACCATGGTGCCGTCCGGGACACCCAGGATCAGGTCCTCGCCGACGGCGCCGTCGCGATTGCTGCCGGCCCCCTGCGTGCCGTTTCCTGCCTTCGCATGGGAGTGGAAGTGGAAGTCGAGAAGGGTGTGCACGCTCGGATCCACCACGAGGACCACGTCGCCGCCGCGGCCGCCGTTGCCGCCGTCCGGACCACCGAGGGGCTTGAACTTCTCCCGGTGGACGGAGGAGCACCCGTTACCGCCCTTTCCCGCACTGACGTGCAGGGTGACACGGTCGACGAAACGCGACATGGGTGGAGGGTCCTTCCGAAAGGCAGATGATGCTGAACTGCTGAGAGATCGGCGGCCGACAGGGCGCCGAGGGGTGAAACGCCGTCAGGGGCGGACGGAGGACGAGCCCTCCGAACCGCCCCTGACGGGAACGTGCACTGACGTCGCGCGAACGGCCGAAGCCGGGCCTCGCGGGCGCCGCAGGAGAATCAGGCCTCCGCGGCGGCCGGGACGATGTTGACGGTCTTGCGGCCACGCTTGGTGCCGAAGAGAACTGCACCCGCCGAGAGGGCGAAGAGCGTGTCGTCGCCGCCACGGCCGACGTTCACACCCGGGTGGAAGTGGGTGCCGCGCTGACGGACGAGGATCTCGCCCGCGCTGACCGACTGTCCGCCGAAGCGCTTGACGCCGAGACGCTGAGCATTGGAATCGCGACCGTTGCGTGAGCTGGACGCGCCCTTCTTGTGTGCCATGAGAAACCCTCCCGGGGTTGGTGGAGCCGGTGCCGTGATGGACGAGCCCTGGTGGAACGAGCCGTGGTGACGCAGAGACGCCGGATGGAGACCGGTATCAGGACTTACTTGATGCCGGTGACCTTCAGGACGGTCAGCTTCTGCCGGTGTCCCTGACGCTTGTGGTACCCGGTCTTGTTCTTGAACTTGTGGATGCGGATCTTCGGGCCCTTGGTGTGCTCGACGACCTCACCGGTGACGGTGATGCCGGCCAGCTTGTCGGCCCCGGTGGTCAGCTCGGACCCGTCGACGACGAGAACAGGAGCAAGCGAGACAGCCGTTCCGGGCGCTCCCTCGATCTTCTCGACCTTGACGAGGTCACCTACAGCGACCTTGTACTGCTTTCCGCCGGTCTTGACGATCGCGTACGTTGCCATCGGAGGGCTACCCCTTGCTTCTTTGATGCGTTCTCACGTCCCTGGTCGGGGACGTGACTGGTCTCGTGGCTGCGGTTCCGCAGCCCCTGCTGGTCACACTCTTGCGCCGGCGAACCGAAGTTCGGGTGGCTGCGCCCGCTCACCTCGCGGAGGACAGGACGGACCCACGTCGCCGGCAGCGACTGTCCAAGATTACGGTAGAGCCCGTGGCCCGGTCAAACCGCCGGGCCCGGTGCTCGGCCGCAGCTCAGGCCTCGTCGTCCACCGGCGGTCCGGCCGGCCGACCCGCTGCCCGACGGCGCGGACGCCGGACCGGTGCGACGGGCTCCACGGAGGCGCCGCCCCCGACGGTCACTGCAACGGGTTCGGCAGCGCCGCCCTCGTCGCCGCTGTCGGAAGTCGGTGCTGCCGCGGACGTCTCGGGTGCCGAGGGCACCACGATGACCGTGCCGGCGGAGTCCCCGGCCGGCGCGGACGCCGCTCGGGACACCCGACGACTGCGGCGCGGACGCGTCGCGGCGGTGGGTTCGGGAGCGACAGGCTCCGGCGCCGCGGGTTCGGGTGTGGCGGAATCGGGTGTCGACGGCGTGTCCGACGTCTCGGTCACCTCGGCGGCCGAGTCCGATCGGCCGTTGCGGCCGGCGGCGTCGCGCACCGCTGCCACGGCGGCCGTCGCGTCCTCGATCGGATCCGACACGGTGTCCGCCACCTCGGCGACATCGTCCGGATGCAGGTGCGCCGCCATGGCCAGAGCGACGGGATGAGCACGACGCACAGCCGTGTCGCTTCCCGACTCGGACTCGGTGGTCTCGGCCGTCGTCGTCTCGTCGACTCGATTCTCCGAACGGTCCCGGCCGCCGCGCTTGCGACGCGAGCCGCCCTCGGAGGCCTGGCTGTCGGAGCGGGAGGTGGTGTCCGAACGGGAGTTGTCGGACCGCGACCGATCGGAGCGGGAGTGGGAGCGCCCACCCTCGTCCTTGGCCGGCTCGACGGGGAACTGATGCATGATCAGCCCACGCCCGTGGCAGTGCTCGCACGTCGTGGAGAACGCCTCGATGAGACCGGTACCCATGCGCTTGCGCGTCATCTGGACCAGTCCGAGCGACGTCACCTCGGACACCTGGTGCCGTGTGCGATCGCGGCCCAGGGCCTCGGTCAGGCGACGGAGCACCAGGTCGCGGTTGGACTCGAGCACCATGTCGATGAAGTCGACGACGATCATGCCGCCGATGTCGCGCAGGCGCATCTGCCGCACGACCTCCTCGGCCGCCTCGAGGTTGTTCCGGGTGACGGTCTCCTCGAGGTTGCCGCCCTCACCGGTGAACTTGCCGGTGTTGACGTCGACCACGGTCATGGCCTCGGTGCGGTCGATCACCAGCGTGCCGCCGGACGGCAACCACACCTTGCGGTCGAGCGCCTTGGCCAGCTGCTCGTCGATGCGGAAGGCACCGAAGACATCGACGTCCTTGGACGCCGAGGTGTACCGCTCGACGCGGGGCAGCATGTCGGGGGCGACGGTCTCGATGTAGTTCTGCACCGTCGACCAGGCACGGTCGCCCTCGATGACCAGCTTGGAGAAGTCCTCGTTGAAGAGATCGCGGACCACCTTGACCAGGAGGTCGGGCTCCTCGTACAGCGTGACCGGAGCCGACGACTTGGACGCCTCGGCACCCGTCGAACGCTCCGAGACGGTGGCCCACTGCGCCTGCAGACGGGTGACGTCGCGCTCGAGCTCCTCGGCGCTGACGCCCTCCGACGCGGTCCGGATGATGACCCCGGCCTCGGACGGGACGATGTCGCGCAGGATGTCCTTGAGACGCTTGCGCTCGTTGTCGGGCAGCTTGCGGCTGATGCCGGTGGACGAGCCACCGGGCACGTAGACCAGGAAGCGGCCGGCGAGCGAGATCTGCGTGGTCAACCGGGCGCCCTTGTGCCCGACGGGATCTTTGCTGACCTGCACGAGCACCTGGTCACCGGGCTTGAGGGCCTGCTCGATCTTGCGGCTGTTGCCGCCCAGCCCGGCGGCGTCCCAGTCGACCTCGCCGGCGTACAGCACACCGTTGCGGCCCTTGCCGATGTCGATGAACGCGGCTTCCATGCTGGGTAGCACGTTCTGCACGCGGCCGAGGTACACGTTGCCCACGATGGAGCCCGAGGCCGTGCTGGTGACGAAGTGTTCGACGAGAACGCCGTCCTCGAGCACCGCGACCTGGGTCAGGTCCGGGTGCCCGGCCAGCGACTTCTCGCGCACGACCATCGTCCGGTCCACCGACTCGCGGCGCGCGAGGAACTCGGACTCGGTCAGGATCGGCGGACGGCGACGGCCGGCGTCACGACCGTCGCGGCGACGCTGACGCTTCGCCTCGAGCCGGGTCGACCCGGTGATGCCCTGGACCTCGTCCTTGGACTTGGCCGCGCGCTGACGCGGCTCGCGTTCGTGCACCACCGTGTTGGGCGGATCGTCGTCGGTCGTGGTCTCGGAGTCCGCGCTCTCGCCACCGCTCTTGCGGCGACGACGGCGGCGCCGACGACGGCTCGCGCTGTCCCCGGTCGAGTCGTCGTCGTTGTCCCCGGAGGCACCGTCGTTCTCCCCGGAGGCACCGTCGGTGTCCTCCGCGGACGGTTCCGTCTCGCCGGCAGTGGTGTCGGTCGTGCTCGACGCGTCGGTCGAATCGGTGGTCTCGGGCGCGTCCGAGTCGGCGGACGTGTCCGCCCGCGACCCACGACGGCTGCGCGAGCGGCGGCTCGAGGAGCGCTTCGGCGCGTCGTCGCCCTCCGCGGCGTCGTCCGTGTCCGTGGTCTCCGGTTCCGCCGTCGCGTCCTCGGCGGCAGGCGCATCGGAGCGATCCGCGGCGGACTCGTCCGACTCGTCGTCGTCGTTCTGATCGTCGTTCTGGTTGTCGTCGTTCTGGTTGTCACCGCGTCCGCGACCACGGCCACGACGGCCACGGCGGCGGCGGCGAGGACCGGACGATCCGTCCTGCTCGTTCGCGTCGTCGTCGGTGCCCTCGTCGGACGCGGAGGCATCGGACGAGGAGGTGTCGGACTCGGTCGCCGTCTCGACGACAGGGGTGCTCTCGGCGGGGGCGGACACCTCGACAGGGGTGGACACGTCGGCAGTGCCGTCGGCCTCGGGTGCGTCCGCTGTCGTGGTCTCGTCGACCTCCGCCTTCTTCGGCGCGGATCGAGCGCGACGTGCCCGCGTCCGGGGAGCCTTCGGCGCCTCGGTGACCTCGGGCTGCAGGAACAGCGGCGCGGTGGCGGGGTCGGCGGACGACGGGGCCGTCGCCTCGGCCGTCTCGATGTTCGTGAAGAGGTCCGGCTCGGTGGGAGAGGCCGGACTCTCGTCGGCCGTGGACGCCGAGCTGGTCTCCTCGGCGGCGGGAGGTGTGCTCTCGGCAGCGGGCAGATCTGCCACGTCGGCGGCGTCGAGCGCCGGAGCACCCAGTGCGGAGGCGACGGTCTGCGCGTCGTCACGAACGACGCTGGACTGGACGCTGCGGACGTCCACGCCCATCTCGGCCAGCTGGGCGACGACCTGCTTGCTGGTTACTCCCAGCAGCTTGGCGAGCGCGTGAACGCGGATGCGCTCGGGGAAGGTGGGGGCGCCCTGATCGAGCGGCTCCTGGGGCGGCACGGTGTCGGCCACGTGTTCTCCTCGGGCTCCCGGGCGCGAACATCCACGGCCGAGGTGCCCGATCGGGCGTCGTCCGTCGAATGGCACGCGGCCACGCGGGAGTCATGGTTCGTTCGCGGGATCGGACGATCCGACGAAAAAGCGGGTTCGCACTGCGTCAGGTCGTCGACCGGAACGGTCGGCGACTGTCACCGCACTGCCTGGGCGGATGGCCGATCCGAGCACCTGATCTTCAGCGGGACGCGTCGGCGGTGCGAGAAGGAGACTCGCATCGATGCCTGCGCGTGTTCGCGATGACGGGCTTCGGTCCGTGATTGTCATCCGGTCACGTTCGCGTGGTGCGCGTCGCGACCTAGGCCAGTATCCCACACTCCCCGACCGCCGCGTGCCAATGCGGGGTTCGCGGTGCGGCCCGGCGGTCGGGGGTGGGACTCGAGGTGGAGCGTCAGCCGAGCTCGGGGAACCAGAGCGCGATCTCACGAGCAGCGGACTCGGGCGAGTCGGAGCCGTGGACCAGGTTCTTCTGTCCGTCCAGCGCGAGGTCGGCGCGGATGGTGCCGGGCGTCGCCTTGGCCACGGGGTCGGTGCCACCGGCGATCTGACGGAAGGCCTCGATGGAACGAGGACCCTCGAGCACCGCCGCGACGAGCGGTCCCGAGGTGATGAACTCGATGAGGTCGGGGAAGAACGGCCGCTCGGCGTGCTCGGCGTAGTGCTTCTCCGCCACCTCGCGGTCCACCGTCAGGAGCTTCAGGGCGACGAGGTCGAGCCCCTTGCGCTCGATACGGCCGAGGATGTCGCCGACGTAGCGACGTTCGACGCCGTCCGGCTTGATCAGTACGAGAGTGCGTTCGGTCACGAGCGCTGAGCCTAGAGGACCCTCGATCGGCCCCGGAGCACCGGCGTCATTCTCGCTGGCTCGGCAACCGGCCCTCGGCGATGCGCTTGCGGAGATCGCGGCGCAGATACAGCAGGTACACCCACACGGCGAGGAACAGCACGCCCACGACGGCGATCGACGGGTGCGCGAAGAAGCCGAGGATCACCAGGACCTGCAGCCCGAGATCGAAGGACAGAGCCCACGACCGACCCTGCAGTCCTGCACCGAGCAGCATGACCACGCCCAGCGCGATGATGTACGTCCCACTGATCCACGTGAGTCCGCCGCCGACGGTCGCGACGACCGGGAGGGACAGGAAGACGACGATCGCCTCGAGGACGAGGGTGCCGGCGCAGACGCCGCGGAACCCCTTCCACGGATCGCGTGCGGGCGGCGGGACCTGGCCCGCCTCGGGGACTGTCATACCGGGTCCTTCCCGAAGAGAGTGCGTGCCGCACCGGCGGTCACCACGGATCCCGTGACGACGACGCCGGCACCGGAGACGGCCTCACCCTCGTCCGCGACGTCCTCCGCGATGCCGATCGCGATCTCGAGTGCGTCCGGGAGCGTCTCCGCGACGACGACACGCTCGTCGCCGAACTTGGCCACGGCGGCGTCGGCGAGTGCCTCGACGTCGAGCCCGCGCGGGGAGCCGTTGTGGGTCACGACGATCTCGTCGAGTACGGGTTCGAGTGCCTGCAGAATGCCGTCGACGTCCTTGTCCTTCATCACGGACACGACGCCGACGAGCTTGCGGAAGTCGAACTCGGCCGTCAGCGTCGCGGCGAGTGCGGCGGCGCCGTGCGGGTTGTGCGCGGCGTCGACGAAGACCGTCGGTGCGTTGCGCACCCGCTCGAGTCGGCCCGGGTTCACCACCGAGGCGAAACCCTCGCGCACCGTCTCGACGTCGAGTCCGTGGTCGGCACCCGCGCCGAAGAACGCCTCGACCGCCGCGAGGGCCAGCGAGGCGTTGCGCGCCTGGTGTTCACCGTGGAGCGGAAGGAAGATGTCGTCGTACACGCCGCCGAGGCCGCGGAGCTCGAGCTGCTGACCGCCGACCGCGACGCGACGGGCCAGGACCACGAACTCGGACCCGGCGCGGGCCACCGCCGCGTCCATCTCCACGGCACGCCGCAACAGGACGTCGGTGACCTCGGGTTGCTGCTCGTCGAGAACCGCCACCGTGTCGACCGGATCGAGCCGTTCGGGGGCCTTCTTGATGATGCCGGCCTTCTCCTCGGCGATACCGGCCAGATCGGTACCGAGGTACTCGATGTGGTCGATACCGATCGGGGTGATGACGGAGACCTGCGCGTCCACCACGTTGGTGGCGTCCCACCGCCCGCCGAGACCCACCTCGACGACGGCGACGTCGACCGGGGCCTCCGCGAACGCCGCGAACGCCATCGCGGTCACCACCTCGAACTTGCTCATTCTGGGCCCGCCCGCGGCCTCCGACTGCGCGTCGATCATCTCGACGTACGGCAGGATGTCGCGGTACGTGTCGACGTACTGGCGAGGGGTCAGCGGCACCCCGTCGACCGCGATCCGCTCGGTGGCCAACTGCAGGTGGGGGCTGGTGGTGCGACCGGTGCGCCGGTGGAACGCCCGCAGCAGCGACTCGATCATCCGGGTGACCGACGTCTTGCCGTTGGTGCCCGCGACGTGGATGGACGGGTAGCTCGCCTGCGGGGACCCGAGCAGGTCCATCAGCGCACTGATGCGCGTGAGCGACGGTTCGATGGTCGTCTCGCCCCAGCGCTGGTCCAGTTCGGACTCCACCAGCGTGAACTCGGCGAGATCGACCGGGGAGGGTCCCGTCACCCCCTCCGGCCCGGAGTTTCCCGGATAGCTCACGCCGGCCCCATCTCACGCAGACGTGCGGTGATGCGCTCGACGTCCTCGCGGGCGATCTGCTGCCGTGCGCGGATCTTGTCCACGACCGCCTCGGGGGCCTTGCCGATGAAGGCCTCGTTGCCCAGCTTGGCCGTGGTCGCGGCGAGTTCCTTCTCCGCGGCCGCGAGATCCTTCTCGGCGCGCTTGCGCTCGGCCGCCACGTCGACGGTGCCGGACGTGTCGACGGAGACGACGACGGTACCGAGCGAGAGTCGGACCTCGATGGACGCCGTCTCGGCGAAGTCCTCCTCCGGCTCCGTCAGGAAGGCGAGCGCACGGGTCGCGGGGATCTGTGCCGTGAGGTCCGCCTCCTCGACCCCGAGCAGCCGCGCCGGGACCTTCTGCTTCGGCTTCACGCCCTGGTCGCTGCGGAAGCGGCGCACCTCGGTGATGAGCTTCTGCATGTCGGACACGCGTTGCAACGCGACGGGATCGGCTCCGACCCCGGTCTCCTTCGGCCACGGTGCGACCACGATGCTCTCGCCGCCCGTGAGCGCCTTCCAGAGCGTCTCGGTGACGAACGGGACGACCGGATGCAGCAGGCGGAGAATGGAGTCGAGCACGACACCGAGGACGATACGAGTGGGTTCCGCCGCGCTCTCCGACGAGAACTGCACCTTGGCCAGTTCGAGGTACCAGTCGCAGACCTCGTCCCAGGCGAAGTGGTACAGCGCCTCGCACGCCTTGCCGAACTCGTAGCGGTCCAGCGCGTCGTCCACCTCGGCGCGTACCGTCGCCAGCCGGTCGAGGATCCAGCGGTCGGCGTCCGTGAGCGTCTCGCGGGCCGGGAGATCCTGCACCACAGCGCCGTTCATCAACGCGAACTTGGTGGCGTTGAACAGCTTGGTGGCGAAGTTGCGCGAACTCTGCGCGTTGTCCTCGCCCACCGAGAGGTCACCGCCGGGATGCGCGCCGCGCGCCAGCGTGAAACGCAGTGCATCCGCACCGAATCGGTCGACCCAGTCGAGAGGGTCGATGCCGTTGCCCTTCGACTTCGACATCTTGCGGCCGAACTCGTCACGCACCAGCCCGTGCAGGAACACGTCGCGGAACGGCACCGGACCGGGCAGCTCGTCGCCGACGGTGGTGCCGAACATCATCATGCGGGCGACCCAGAAGAACAGGATGTCGTAACCCGTGACGAGAACGCTGGTGGGATAGAACTTCTCGAGGTCGGGAGTGCGGTCGGGCCAGCCCATCGTCGAGAAGGGCCACAGGCCGGACGAGAACCACGTGTCCAACACGTCCGGGTCCTGCACCCAGCCCTCGGGCGGCGTCTCGTCGGGGCCCAGGCAGACCGTCTCACCGTCGGGTCCGTACCAGATGGGGATGCGGTGCCCCCACCACAGCTGGCGCGAGATGCACCAGTCGTGCATGTCGTCCACCCAGGCGAACCACCGCGGTTCCTGACTCTTCGGGTGCACCACGGTGCGCCCGTCGCGCACGGCGTCGCCGGCGGAGGCCGCCAACGTGGTGACGTTCACCCACCACTGGAGGGAGAGTCGCGGCTCGATGGGCTCGCCGCTGCGCTCGGAGTGGCCGACACTGTGGACGTACGGACGCTTCTCGGCGACGACGCGGCCCTGCTCCGCGAGTGCCTCGCGCACGGCGACACGAGCCTCGAAGCGGTCCATACCGTCGAACTGCGTTCCGGTGTCGGCGATCCGGCCCGAGGTGTCCATGATCGACGGCATCGGCAAGCTGTGCCGGAGACCCATCTCGAAGTCGTTGGGGTCGTGTGCCGGCGTGATCTTCACGGCGCCGGTGCCGAACTCGGGGTCGACGTAGTCGTCGGCGACGACCGGGATCTCCCGGTCGAGGAACGGGTGCGGAAGCGTCGTTCCCACCAGGTCCCGGTAGCGCTCGTCGTCGGGGTGAACGGCGACGGCGGTGTCGCCGAGCATCGTCTCGACACGAGTGGTGGCGACCACCACGTGCGGTTCGTCGTCGTTCAACGATCCGTAGCGCAGCGAGACCAGTTCGCCCTCGACGTCCTCGTACTTGACCTCGATGTCGGAGATCGCCGTCTTCAGCACCGGCGACCAGTTGACGAGGCGCTCGGCGCGGTAGATCAGGCCACGATCGTGGAGCAGCTTGAACATGGTCTGGACAGCACGCGAGAGGCCCTCGTCCATCGTGAACCGCTCGCGGCTCCAGTCGACGCCGTCACCGATCCGGCGCATCTGCTCGCCGATGGTGCCGCCGGACTCACGCTTCCACTCCCACACCTTCTCGATGAAGGCGTCCCGACCCAGTTCGTCCTTGGACGTTCCCTCGGCGACGAGTTGCTTCTCCACGAGCGACTGCGTGGCGATGCCCGCGTGGTCCATGCCGGGAAGCCACAGCACCTCGTAGCCCTGCATCCGCTTGCGACGGGACAGGACGTCCATCAATGTGTGATCGAGGGCGTGGCCCATGTGCAGGCTGCCGGTGACGTTGGGCGGCGGGAGCACGATCGAGTACCCCGGCTTCGCGCTGTCCGGATCGGCGACGAAGTACCCGGAGTCGACCCATCCCTGGTAGAGGCCTGCTTCCACGTCACCGGGATTCCAGGCCTTGGGCAGGCGGTCGGCAGGGTTCTCGTCGGGCGCTGTCGTCGATCTGGTCACCGGGTGATTCTAGTGCGCGTCGGGATCGACGGTCCGGCCCGGTCGCGCCGCGAGGATCTCGGGCATCGGAGTGGATTGTCCGAGTACGTGCTCGGCCAGGAAGGCGTGCACGGCGCCGTACCAGACGGCGGTGTGCTGCGGCGAGAGGATCCAGTGGTTCTCGTCGGGGAAGTACAGGAACCGGTGCACGGTCTCCCCGTTCTCGTCGGCGGGAGAACCGGACTCGGACAACAGCTCCCACCACAACCGCAGCGCTTCGCCCACGGGCACGCGATAGTCCTTGTCGCCGTGGATCACCAGCATCGGGGTGACGATGTCCGCGACGGCCAGGTGCGGTGAGTTCTCGAACGCCATCTCCGGCGTCATCTCGTGCGCCCAGTACGACGCCTCGTCGGTGGTGGGACCGAACTGGTCCAGCGCCCACAGACCGGCGTGCGAGACGATCGCCCGGAAGCGGTCGGTGTGACCTGCGACCCAGTTGGCCATGTAGCCGCCGAACGAGCCGCCCATCATCGCCGTGCGCGTGGAGTCGATGTCCTCGCGTTGCTCGACGGCGTCGGTGACGGCCATCAGGTCCGTGTAGGGCTCCGTCCCCCATCGGCCCCAGCCGCGCTGCACGAACGCCTGCCCGTACCCGGTGGACAGTGCCGGATCGGGGAGCAGGACGGCGAATCCCTGGGCCACCAGCATCCACGGATTCCAGCGCCACGACCAGGCGTTCCACGATCCGAGCGGTCCGCCGTGCGCCCACAGCACCAGCGGCGCGGGCCAGTCGGCGGACGTGCCCGTGGGGAGAGCCAACCAGGCGCGCACCCGCACACCGTCCTCGGCGGTGGTCTCGATGTCCTCGAGGGTGCCCGGCAGTGCCGGCGTGGCGGCCGGTGATCGCAGCTCGGTCGCCGCACCGTCGACGAGCGTGATCCGGACCGGATGCGGCGGAACGAGATACGACGAGCGCAGCGCGTGGACGACATCACCGTCCGGAGCCGGGCGCAGGTCGGTGTAGGCGTGGTCGTCCTGCGTCAGGCGGCGGGCCGCGTCGCGCGTCACGACGAAGATCGGTGCCCGGCCGTCGTCGTCCGCCGTCACCAGGATGCTGCGCCCGTCGGCGGACCACACCGGCGACGACGGCCACCGGTCCCACCCGGCCGCCCACTGCTCCGGCAGCCCGGTCGTCAGGTCGAGGACGTGCAGCGTGGTCCGCGGCGCCGCATCCGGTTCCGGATGCGTCTCGCGCACAAAGGCGACGCGCGTTCCGTCCGGCGAGACGGCAGGGGCTCCGACGTCGGCCACCGGGTCGTCGACCAGCACGGCGTCGGCACCGTCCGAGGTGTCGATCCGGACGAGCACGTGCCGTGTGGTGGCATCGGCTCCCGCGACCCTGCGTGTGGCCACCAGCCACGAGCCGTCGGGAGCCACCGCGACGGAGGTGTCGCGGTACGCGCCGCCGCCCGCCGAACCGCCGGGTCGCGGCGTCACCGTCCGCAGTGCGACGTCGGTGTCCTCAGTGTCGCCGAGGTTCCCCACGAAGACGTGCGTGGACGCCGGACCGAGGTCGCTGTCCCAGTGCCGCATCGGATATCCGCTGTGCAGGATCGCGGAGACGGCCTTGTCCTTCCGCAGCGCGCGCAGCGTCTCGTCACGGTCGACGTCGCCCAGAACCTCACCGGAGACAGCGAACACCGGCGCGTCGGTCGCGGCCACGACTCCCCCGACCCCTCCGCCGCGGTGCGCGACTCTGCGGGCCTCTCCGCCCCGCGCGGACAGCGCCCACACCGCGGACGGTGCGTCGTCGTCACCGGACGCCGCTCGCACGAAGAGCAGGTCGCCGTTCGCGGCGAAGGTCGGTGCGGAGTCACCTGTGGCGGACCGGGTGAGCCGGCGCGGCGCCGACGTGCCGTCCGTCGCGATGGACCACAGACTCGAGACGTACTTCGTCCGTGCGGCATTCAGCTCGGACATCGTGGTGACGAGCGACGCTCCGTCGACGGACAGTGCGAGCCCCGCGATGCGGGGAAGGTCGAGGTAGGCGTCGGGAGTCCGGAAAGCGCTCGCGTCGGTCATGCCCCCGAACCTAGGCGATCACCCGAGCACCGCGCGACGTCTGCTCCGCCACCAGCGGTCGATCGCCGGTCGCAGCGCGGTCAGCCCCTTGTAGTCGGCCATGTCACGCGGCAGCTCCGCGGTGACCGCGACGACGCGCTCCGCCCAGCCGGGCACCGCCGCGAGTTCGTCGAGCGAGGCCTGATGGGTGCGGATGAGGAAGAGGATCGCACCGGACGGAGCGAGGCGCGTCAGGTGCTGCACCTCGACCCGCAGGCAGAGGCGCCGGCCGACCTCGTCGACGGACGCGGTCTCGAGGTGCCGTCGCGCGGGTGCCCACTCCCCGCGCGTCTCCAGAGAGGCGTCGAGCCGATGATCGACCCCGAGCGACCAGTTGGTGCGCCGCACGATCGCTCCCGCACCCAGCCCGAGGAGGAACGCGCGCGCCCGCGCCACGACCCCTTCCTCCCGCACACGCGGGACGGGACCGTGGATGTCCTCGAAGCTCGCACCCAGAGCGAAGTTCACGGACCACCCCGACGCGAACGTCACCACGCCCGCGTCGGCGAACAGCTCGCCCCTGCGGGTGTCGAGCAGGACGAGATCGTCCGGGGTCTCCCCCGCCGCCAGCAGCAGTGGGTCGACGCTCGGGTCACCTCTGGCGACGTCGATGCTGGTGCCGGACAATCTGTTCGAGAAACGGACACGCCCGTCGTCGAGATCGAGCGTCGTCTCGTCGGGCATGCTGCGGTGCAGTTCGGTCAGCACCGTCTCGAGCGCGTCCCACCCGGCCGGCGCCATGTGCGGCAACGACACCGCTCGCCGGGGGTCCCGTGCGAGGATGCGGGCGCGTTCGGCCAGCGCGCCCCGATAGTCGGTGCCCGGTTCGACGACGTGCTCACCCCAGCCGCCCGCGGCGGTCCGATGAGCCGTGCGCGCCGGTTCGAGATTCGTGCTGTACCGGTACGTGTCACCGTCGAAGGGGAACGGGAAGGCCCGTAGGTCGGTCACAGGTCCACCACCAGACGGTCCCCCGCGGCGCGGGACACGCAGACCATCATCGAATCCGACCGTGTGCGTTCGTCGTCGGACAGGAACAGGTCGCGATGATCGACGGCGCCCGCGAGCACGGGCGTCCGACACCGACCGCAGACACCGTGACGACACTGCCGGTCGACGGACACGGCGGCAGTGTCGAGGACGTCCAGCACCGACTCGTCGGCCGACACCGGCAGGGTGCGACCGCTGCGCGCGAGTTCGAGCACGAACGACCGGCGAGGAGTATCGGGGCGGATGAACGCCTCGGTGTGCAGACGGCTCTCCGGCCAGCCCACCGCACGCGCGGCAGTCAGCGTCGCTTCGACGAGAGAGGGTGGCCCGCAGACGAACAGGTGAGTTCCCAGTGGCTGCCGGGTGAGCGCGTCCGCCAGTCCGCTCGTGAAGTCCTCGCGGGTGGTGCTGATCCGCGCATCGCACGACGTGGCCACGTCCTCGGCGAACGCGCCGCGTTCCGGCCGGTGGACGTAGTGCACCTCGGCGGTCGACCCGAGCCACCGCGCCAGGGACAGGATCGGCGTGATGCCGATCCCGCCGGCCACCAGCAGGTGCCTCCGCGCACGGAGAACCGGAGCGAAGGTGCTGCGCGGAGTGTCGACCTCGACGAGGTCACCCGGGCGCCGGCTCTGCAGCCATCGCGACCCGGCGCCGACGGCGAGTACCGCGCACGAGTAGAGGGACGGGGCGTGCGGCGGCCCGATCAGGGAATAGGCGTTGTACGGGGCGGACGCGTCGTCGCCGCAGCGCACCACCACGTGGCTTCCGGGCACGAACGACGGCAGCGCGTCCCCCGAGCGCAGCGGCGCGAGGTCGATGCGCCGCACCGCACCGTCCGGAGTGACCGCGGTCGAGTGGACCACCCGCAGTGTCACGACGCGGCGTCCGGAACGCCGAGGCGAGCAGCGAGACGGCTCGAGACATGGTCGGTCACCACGAGATTCGCACCGCAGGACCCACAGGGCGGTGCCGGTCCGACCGTTCCGCACACCGGGCAGTAGACGTCGACACTGCCGTCCTGCGTGACGACGACGGAGATCTCGTCGGGTTCTGCGCCCGCCCGCAGCGCTCGCTCGCGGTAGACCGCGACATGGGCTGCGGAACCGATCAGCACACAGCGCCAGCCGACCACCGCACGGTCCGTCTCGGCGTCGAACCACGCGTCCGACTCCGGACCTCGCACCGCGAATCGGCCCGGGCTCTCACCGGCCGAGTCCAGACGGTCGGCGTCGCCGATGATCAGCACGGTCACGCCGCCGACAGTACCGCCGGCCGATCCGCGACCGGGCGTGTCAGCGCACGAGAGGTGCCAGCCGACCGGGGATCTCCTGCAACGCGAACGGCAGGCTGAGCACGGTGCTCCACGCCATGGCCTCGGCCGCCTCGTCCTCGAGAATGATCACGCGATTCTCCTGGACGGCGGACAGCTGCTGGTAGACGGGAGTGGCCGCCAGCTCGGCACGAAGCTTGTCACCGAAGCCGCCACCGGCGTACCAGACGAGCACGTCGACGTCGGCGAGAGACAACTGCTCGGTGCTCACGGTGGCGAAGTTGCGCTCGCCCACCTGGTCGACGACCGGCGGATTCACGAAGCCCAGTTCGTTGAGGAAGCGCACCTTCGGGTCCTGCGCGCCGTAGACACCGAACTGTCCGGGCCCCTGCAGCGCTCCGAGCAGCACCGTCTTGCCGGCGAACGACGGGTTGGCGGCAGCCGTGTCGGCGAACTCGCGCTCGAGATCGGTGATCAGCGTGCTCGCCTGATCAGCCCGACCGAGCGCCTGGCCGAGCAGTGCGGTCTGGTCGCGCCACGGAATGCCGTAGTCGACGAAACCGGTCGGCTGGGTGACGGTCGGGGCGAGCTGGGACAGCGAGTCGAACTCCGACTGCGTGATACCGGCATAGGTACCGACGATGAGATCGGGGCCTGCCGACGCCACCTTCTCCACGTCGATGCCCTCGGACGCGGTCCCGACGATCGCCGGTGCGGCGCCCCCCAGCGCAGACTGCGCCCAGGGCCAGGTCGCGGACGGGTAGTCGCCGTACCAGTCGAACACTCCGACCGGAACGACACCCAGCGCGAGCAGGGTGTCCTGGTCGTTGTACCCGACGCTGACGACGCGCTGCGGATCCGACGGCACGCTGACCTCGCCGTACTTCGTGGACACGGTCGCGCCGGAGTCCTGCGATCCGCCGGAGTCCGAACTGCTGCACGCAGCGGCCACCGCGACGATCGCGCCGGTGGCACCGAGGAGGAAAGAACGACGTGAGACGCCGGCCGACATGGCCATGGTGAGGTGGTCCCTTCGATGGACGGCGGGGACCCAGCCCCCCTGGTGTAGGCAAGGCTAACTTATGCACCGCCGCCTCGGACACGGGTCCGTCCGCGCGCCGGGCCGACGCGGGTCCACTATGGAGTGATGAGCACGTTGCACGAGAGCCACCACTGATGGGCCGCGCCACCGTCCGCCGACCGGTCGTCCGCATCCGCGGACCACACCGCTCGTCACGGCCCGACACCGTGGTCGCCGAGGAACCGTTGGAGTTACGCGTCGGCGGCAAGGCGTTGGCCGTCACCATGCGTACGCCCGGACACGACGTCGAACTCGCGCACGGGTTCCTCGCCACCGAGGGCGTCATCGGCGGCCGCGACGACATTCTGGCCGCACGGTACTGCGACGGTGTCGACGACGAGGGGCTCAACACCTACAACGTGCTCGATCTCGCTCTGGCACCGCACGTCCCACCACCCGACCCCGGGGTCGAACGGAACTTCTACACGACGTCGTCCTGCGGCGTCTGCGGCAAGGCGTCACTCGATGCGGTGCGGCTCAAGACCCGCCACTCCCCCGGAGCCGACGGCGCGACAGTCACGACGACCGTCCTGACCACGCTCCCGGACACCCTCCGCGAGCACCAGCGCATCTTCGCGTCCACGGGCGGGCTGCACGCGGCCGCGCTCTTCGACACGGACGGCACGCTTCTCGCGGTGCGGGAGGACGTCGGCCGACACAACGCCGTGGACAAGGTGATCGGGTGGGCGGTGCTCGAAGGACGGGTTCCCCTCACGGGAACGGTGCTCATGGTCAGCGGACGCGCATCCTTCGAGCTCGCGCAGAAGGCCGTCATGGCCGGGATCCCGATCCTCGCCGCAGTGTCCGCGCCGTCGTCGCTCGCCGTCGACCTCGCCGACGAGTCCGGCCTGACTGTCGTCGGCTTCCTCCGCGGAGACGGTATGAACGTCTACACCCACGCCCACCGTGTGATCAGCGAGCCGCCGCCCGACGACGCCCGGTGACCAGACCGACGACGGTCAACAGCACGACCACCGCGAGGGTGGCGAGTACCTGACGACGGGACGACGCGTCCGTCAGCATGAGCACGGTCAGGCCCACGAGGAGCGCGAGCGCCACCCAGCTGAGGTACGGGAACGCCCACATGCGAACGGGCAGTGGACCTGCCGCCTCCAGACGGCGTCGTAGTCGTAGCTGCGACGCCACCGTCACCGCCCAGATCGCCAACAGGGACGCGCCCACGGCGTTGAGCAGAAACGTCAGCAGACCGTCGAGGTCGAGATAGTTCAGCAGCACGGCCACGAAGCCGAAGAACACCGAGACGAGCAGCGCGGCACGCGGGACCCCCGACGCATCCACCCGCGCCAACGGCCCCCTCCGGCCTTCCCGCAGCGCCAGCGAGTACATCATCCGGCTGGTCGCGTAGATCTGCGCGTTGAAGGCACTGAGCAGAGACAGCACGATGACGGCCTCCATGAAGCCGACCACCCCGGAGAGGTTCGCCTGCTGCAGCACCAGCGTGAACGGGCTCTCCGCGGCCGACTGCGCCTCGTCGAGACGGTTCCACGGCAGCAGCAACGTGATCACCAGGATCGACCCGAGGTAGAAGACGCTGATGCGCCACACGACGCTGCGCACCGCGCGCCCCACCGACAGGGCCGGGTCCTTCGACTCGGCCGCCGCGATGGTCACGATCTCGATGCCGCCGAAGGCGAACGCCACGACCAGCAGCCCCGCGGCGATGCCCGAGACGCCATTGGGCGCGAACCCACCGAGACCGGTGAAGTTGGCGGCGCCGACAGGGGCCGAACCGGGGAGCAGGCCGAACACCAGCAACGTCCCGACGACGAGGAACCCGATGATGACGGTGACCTTGATGGCGGCGAACCAGAACTCGAACTCGCCGAAGTTCGACACCTTCGCGAGGTTGACCGCGGCGAAGACGACCATGGCCACGAGGGCGGGGATCCACGGATCCACACCGAACCATGCACCCATGAAGGCTGCGGCGCCGGTCATCTCGGCACCCATGACCATGACGAGGGTGAACCAGTACAGCCAGCCGGTGACGAAGCCGGCGGTGCGGCCGAACGCCATCTCGGCGTAGGTCGAGAACGATCCCGACGACGGCGAGGCGGCGGCCATCTCGCCGAGCATGCGCATGACGAGGATCACGAGGAAGCCGGCGATGGCGTAGGACAGGAGGACGGCGGGTCCCGCGGCGGCGATGCCGGCGCCGGTGCCCAGGAACAGCCCGGCGCCGATCGCGGAGCCGAGGCCCATCATCGTCAGGTGGCGGACCTTCAGTCCGTCGGTGAGTGAGTCGACCATGAGAAGGAAACGGTAACGCTACGTCCGGACGCGGACCTCGGCGCCCGTCGCCGCGAGGACGTCGTCGACCCCCACGCCGGGTGCGGTCTCGATCAGTTCGAGCCCGTCCGCCGTGACGTCGATGACCGCCAGATCGGTGATGATGCGGTGCACGCAGCCGCGACCGGTGAGCGGGAGCGTGCACCTCTCGACGATCTTGGGCTCCCCGCTGCGGGAGACGTGTTCCATCATCACGATGACGCGTCGCGCTCCGTGGACCAGGTCCATCGCGCCGCCCATCCCCTTGACCATGTGGCCGGGGATCATCCAGTTGGCGAGATCACCGCGGCTGTCCACCTGCATCGCGCCGAGGACGGCGACGTCCACGGCGCCGCCGCGGATCATGCCGAAGGACTGTGCCGAGTCGAAGAACGAGGCCCCCGGGAGCACGGTGACGGTCTCCTTGCCGGCATTGATCAGCTCGGGATCGAGTTCGTCCTCGGTGGGGTACGGGCCCACGCCCAGAACTCCGTTCTCCGAGTGCAGGATCACGGTCCTGTCGGGGGGAATGTGGGCCGGGATCAACGTGGGCATACCGATGCCCAGGTTCACGTACTGCCCGTCCTCGAGTTCGGCGGCCACCCGTGCCGCCATCTCGTCCCGTGTGCGGGGAGTCGGGGTCATGACCGCACCGTCCTGCGCTCGATCCCGACCGTCACGGGCCCGACGACGACGACGCGCTGAACGTGGATTCCGGGCGTGTGCACGTCCTCGGGCGTCAGCTCCCCCGGCTCGACCAGATGCTCCACCTGGGCGATGGTGATGCGCCCCGACTCCGCTGCCGGTGGATTGAAGTTGCGGGCGCTGGCCCGGTAGACGAGATTGCCGTACCGATCACCCTTCCAGGCGTGCACCAGTGCGAAGTCGGCGGCGATCCCGCGCTCGAGGACATGGGTGACACCGTCGAACTCGCGCGTCTCCTTCGGGGCCGAGGCGAGAGCGACCCCGCCGGCGCCGTCGTACCGCTGTGGCAGCCCGCCCTCGGCGACCTGGGTCCCCACCCCCGCGGGGGTGAAGAAGGCCGGGACTCCGGCGCCGCCCGCTCGCAGCCGCTCGGCGAGCGTGCCCTGCGGTGTCAGCTCCACTTCGAGCTCACCGCCGAGGTACTGGCGGGCGAACTCCTTGTTCGACCCGACGTACGAGCTGACGGTCCTGCGGATCCGGCCCTGCTCCAACAGGATTCCCAACCCGAAGCCGTCGGTCCCGCAGTTGTTGCTGATGGTCTCGAGATCGGTCGCACCCTGATCGAGCAGTGCAGCGATCAAAAGCTCCGGCACACCGACCAGACCGAATCCGCCCACCGCGATCGACGATCCGCTCGGGATGTCGGCCACCGCCTCGGCGGCCGAGGCCACCACCTTGTTCATCATGACCGTGACCCTAACGCACTGTTCGACAAGTGAACAGAAGTCCGCGATGCGAACACTGTGCTTCAATGAGACACGCGCATCCGAGCCGACGAGGAGTGGACCCCATGATCGAGCCCGCACCGCCGCAGACCCGCGCTGCCGCCGCGGATCACGTGCAGTCCCTCGCCCGCGGACTCGCGGTGATCCGGGCCTTCGACGCGGACCATCCCCGTCGCACGCTGTCCGAGGTCGCCCGAGCCACCGATCTCACCCGCGCCACGGCCCGTCGCTTCCTGCTCACCCTGGTCGAACTCGGGTACGTCCGCACCGACGGCACCACCTTCGCGCCGACTCCGAGGGTCCTCGATCTCGGCTACTCGTACCTCTCGTCGCTCTCGCTCCCCGAGATCGCCGGACCGCATCTCGAGGCATTGACCGCGCGCGTGCACGAGTCCTCGTCGGTGTCCGTCCTGGACGACCTCGACGTCGTCTACGTCGCCCGGGTCCCGGTGAGCCGCATCATGACCGTGTCCATCACCATCGGCACCCGTTTCCCCGCCTACGCCACCTCGATGGGCAGAGTCCTGTGGGCCGGTGTCGACGAGAACGCTCTCGCGAACCTTCTCGCGCGCACCGACCTCCGCGACCTCACGGGACGGACGGTGACGACGGAGTCGAGCCTGCGCGCCGAACTCGATCTCGTTCGGACACAGGGCTTCTGCATCGTCGATCAGGAACTCGAGATCGGACTCCGCTCGGTCGCCGCGCCGCTGCACGGGCACGGCGGAGCCGTCACCGCCGCGGTCAACATCAGCACGCCCGCGGCGCGCTACTCGCTCGACGAGTTGAGGACCACCGTCGTGCCGGCGCTGCTGAGCACCGCGGCCGCCATCGACGCCGATCTCGCCCGCGTCGCGTCGCGGTCGGACGCAGCCCGCACCTCCTGACCTCTCCCCCCACCCGAACACCGACACACGAGACGAGACCACGCCATGCTCGACGCCGTCATCTGCGCTCCGCTGCGCACCCCCGTGGGCCGCTTCGGCGGGGCCCTGAAGACCGTTCCCGCAGCGGACCTCGCGTCTGCCGTGATCATCGAGATCCTCTCGCGCACCGGGCTGTCCGGCGCCGACATCGACGACGTGATCCTCGGGCAGGGCGCACCGAACGGCGAGGCACCGGCGATCGGACGCGTCGCCGCACTCGATGCGGGGCTCGGCATCGGCGTTCCCGGCCGCCAGGTCGACCGCCGCTGCGGGTCCGGGCTGCAGGCCGTTCTCGATGCCTGCATGCAGGTCTCCACGGGCGTGAGCGACGTCGTGCTCGCGGGCGGCGTGGAGTCGATGAGCTCCACCGAGTTCTACACCGACGGTGTGCGGTGGGGCGTCGGCGCCGACTCCGTGCCCCTCCAGGACAGGCTCGCACGGGCCCGGATCACGGCCGGCGGCACACACTTTCCCGTGCCCGGTGGGATGATCGAGACGGCCGAGAACCTCCGCGAGCAGTACGGTGTGCCCCGCGCCGACCAGGACGCCTTCGCGGTGCAGTCCCACCAGCGCGCCGTCGCGGCGCAACGGAGCGGCGTCTTCGCCGAGGAGATCGTGCCCGTCACGGTGCCTCGGCGCAGGGGCGATCCCGTCGTCGTCACCGACGACGAGCACCCACGAGCCGACACCACCCTCGAGTCGCTGTCCCGGCTCCGCCCGATCCGCGGGACGATCGATCCGGAATCGACAGTCACCGCCGGCAACGCCAGCGGTCAGAACGACGGCGCCGCGCTCTGCCTCGTCACCACGGCGGACAGGGCCGCAGCGCTGGGGCTGACACCCCTGGTCCGACTCGCCGGATGGGCGGTGGCCGGTGTCGCGCCGGCGACGATGGGCATCGGCCCGGTCCCGGCGACGGCCGCCGTTCTCGGCCGGCTCGGCCTCACCCTCGACGACATGGACGTCGTCGAACTGAACGAGGCGTTCGCCGCCCAGGTGTTGTCGGTGCTGACCGAATGGTCGATGGACCCCGCCGACCCTCGGCTCAACCCGCACGGCTCGGGCATCTCCCTCGGCCACCCGGTCGGCGCGACCGGCGCACGCATCCTGACCACCCTCGCTCACGAGATGGTGCGACGAGACGTGCGGTACGGCCTCGAGACGATGTGCATCGGCGGCGGCCAGGGACTCGCGGCGGTGTTCGAGCGCGTCTAGGGACGGTCCGCGTGCCCGAGGTCGCGCTCCGGGTCGACCTCGTCTCGAACGAGTTGCTTCAGGACGGTGATCTCGGGAAAACCGCCGCGCTCCTTGCGATCCCACACCACGGACTCCCCCACCACGACGCGGAAGACTCCGCCGGTGCCGGGAATCAGCGCCACCTCGGTGAGGTCGGATCCGAAGGTCTGCAGCAGTTCCTGCGCCATCCATCCGGCTCGCAGGAGCCACTGACACTGGGTGCAGTACGTGATCGCGACGCGCATGGCGGCGACCCTACCCCCGACGTTCCAGAGCCCCGACGCACGAGAGCCCCGGCGACCATCGGTCGTCGGGGCTCTCGATCGAGCTGAGGGGGTCAGGCGCTCTTCTCGCGCCGTTCCGGCCGGTCCGGCTTGCGCGGCACGATGGTGGGGAGCACGTTGTCGTTCACGGTCTCCGCCGTCACGACCACCTTCGCCACGTCGTCACGACTGGGGATGTCGAACATGACCGGGTTGAGCACTTCCTCCATGATCGCGCGCAGTCCACGAGCGCCCGTGCCGCGATGGATGGCCTGCTCGGCCATCGCGTCCAGCGCGTCCGGGGTGAACTCCAATTCGACACCGTCCATGTCGAACAGGCGCGTGTACTGCTTCACCAGAGCGTTCTTCGGCTCCGACAGGATGGTCACGAGGGACTCCTTGTCGAGATGCGTGACCGACGCGACGACCGGCAGGCGACCGATGAACTCGGGAATCAGACCGAACTTGATCAGATCCTCGGGCATGACCTCGGCGAAGTGGTCCTGCGTGTCGATCTCGGCCTTGGAGTGGACCTCGGCGCCGAAGCCGAGGCCGCGCTTGCCGATGCGGTCCGACACGATCTTCTCGAGCCCGGCGAACGCACCGGCGACGATGAAGAGCACGTTGGTCGTGTCGATCTGGATGAACTCCTGGTGCGGGTGCTTGCGTCCACCCTGCGGCGGGACACTGGCCTGCGTGCCCTCGAGGATCTTGAGCAGGGCCTGCTGCACACCCTCGCCGGAGACGTCGCGCGTGATCGACGGGTTCTCGCTCTTGCGAGCGATCTTGTCGACCTCGTCGATGTAGATGATGCCGGTCTCGGCACGCTTGACGTCGTAGTCCGCGGCCTGGATCAGCTTGAGGAGGATGTTCTCGACGTCCTCACCGACGTACCCCGCCTCGGTCAACGCGGTGGCGTCGGCGATGGCGAACGGGACGTTCAGCATCTTCGCCAGCGTCTGCGCGAGGTAGGTCTTGCCGCAACCGGTGGGGCCGAGCATCAGGATGTTGGACTTGGCCAGTTCCACGGTCTCACCACGGGCGTCACGGGCCTTGTCGCCGGCCTGGATGCGCTTGTAGTGGTTGTAGACCGCAACGGCGAGACGACGCTTCGCCGTGTCCTGACCGATGACGTAGTTCTCCAGGAAGTCGCGGATCTCCGCGGGCTTGGGCAACTCGTCGAGCTTGACCTCGCTCGACTCGGCCAGTTCTTCCTCGATGATCTCGTTGCACAGATCGATGCACTCGTCACAGATGTAGACACCTGGTCCGGCAATGAGCTTCTTGACCTGCTTCTGGCTCTTTCCGCAGAAAGAGCACTTGAGCAGATCACCACCGTCACCGATGCGTGCCATGAGCGTTAGTCCTCACTAGTGAAAGAGAATCTCTGCGTGCGACCGTACCCGCCTTCGCGGTCGGAGGTCGACTTCTGACGCAACCCGAGCAGGCATGTCGGAGCGGCGTCGCACCCCCTCGGACGTGGGTGAATCGATGCAGTCCGGGGGCTCAGAACCGGCCGGAGCCACCCGTCCACGACCCGTCGTCCGGGCGTGTCGGGAGCGGCCTCCGGCCGGCCGGCGTCACTTGCGTGCGGAGAGCTTGCGGTACTCGAAGACGGTGTCGATGATCCCGTAGTCCTTGGCCTCCTCGGCCGTGAGGATCTTGTCGCGATCGGTGTCCTTGCGGATGACGTCGGCGTCCTTGCCGGTGTGGCGACCGAGGGTGGTCTCCATCAGACGACGCATGCGCTCGATCTCCCGAGCCTGGATCTCGAGGTCCGACACCTGGCCCTGCACACCGCCGGTGGACGGCTGGTGGATGAGGACGCGAGCGTTCGGCAGTGCCGCACGCTTGCCGGGGGCACCCGCTGCGAGCAGCACGGCGGCGGCCGACGCGGCCTGACCGAGGCAGACGGTCGCGACATCGGCGCGCACGTACTGCATCGTGTCGTAGATCGCCATCAGCGACGTGAACGAGCCACCGGGCGAGTTGATGTACATCGTGATGTCGCGGTCGGGATCGAGACCCTCGAGCACGAGCAGCTGCGCCATGATGTCGTTCGCCGAGGCGTCGTCGACCTGCACGCCGAGGAAGATGATGCGCTCCTCGAAGAGCTTGTTGTACGGGTTCGACTCCTTGACGCCGTAGCTGGAGTGCTCGACGAAGGACGGGAGGATGTAGCGGGAATCGGGCCCGGCGGGCGAGCTGGAGCCGGGGAGAGAACGGGGATCGAAGAGCTGGGACATCAGTACTCCAAGGGTGTGGGTGAAGAGATCGGACGACCGACAGGAGCGAGCGCGTCGCGCGCTGCGCTGTCCGGTCCGATCAGTTGTCGGCTCCGCTGGTGCCGCCGGCCTGCTCGGCGCGTGTGATGACGTGATCGACCATGCCGTACTCGAGGGCCTGCTGCGCCGTGAACCACCGGTCGCGGTCGGAGTCCTCGGTGACCTGCTCGAACGACTGGCCGGTGTGCTGTGCGATCAGTTCGGCCATCTCGCGCTTGGTGAGGGCGAACTGCTCGGCCATGATGGCGATGTCCGCCGCGCTGCCACCTATTCCGGCGGACGGCTGGTGCATCATGATGCGGGCGTGCGGCAGGGCGTAGCGCTTGCCCTTGGTCCCGGCGGTGAGCAGGAACTGGCCCATCGACGCCGCCAGGCCCATCGCGTAGGTCGCGACGTCGCACTCGGCGAAGTTCATCGTGTCGTAGATCGCCATGCCGGCCGAGACGGAACCGCCGGGCGAGTTGATGTAGAGCGCGATGTCGCGAGTGGGGTCCTCTGCCGAGAGCAGGAGGATCTGGGCGCACAGCTTGTTCGCGATGTCGTCGTCGACCTGCGTGCCGAGGAAGATGATGCGCTCACGGAGCAGACGCTCGTAGACGGAGTCGCTGAGGTTGAGTCCGGCGGTCGCGGACGTCATGGCCGGAGCGGTCACGATCGACCCTGCCTGACGGGACGGCCCTGCCTGGTCGGTGTTGGTCGCCGGGTTCGTGGTGGTCACGGTACCTGCCTTCTCGTGCTCGATGTGGTCTCGCCTGAACGAGTTTCTCGCCGTGAGCGCGAACGTTCCCTGTGGACGGAACGCTCACGTTCTCTGTCACCGACACTAACGAAGGACGGCGGCCCCGGAGTCCCGGAACCGCCGTCGTTCGCTGTGAGCGTTACTTCTGCTGTTCGCCCGCAGACGAATCGTCCGCAGCCGACTCGTCCGTGGACGACTCGATCTCCGCCGACTCGGTCTCGTCGGTGGCCTCGTCCTCGGGATCTCCGAAGAGCTCCTTGGTGTCGACGCTCGCACCGGCGGTGTCGGTCACGGAGACGCGATCGACGATCGCGGCGAGTGCCTTGCTGCGTCGGATGTCGGCGAACAGTGCGGGCAGCTGGTTGGCCTGCTGCACCTGCTGGATGAACTCCTCCGGTGCGATGCCGTACCGCTGTGCCTGGAAGACGATGTTCTGGGTCAGCTCTTCCTGTCCGACCTGGACCGACTCGGCGTCGGCGATGGTGTCGAGCAACAGCTGGGTGCGCACGGACTTCTCGGCACTCTCACGCGCGTTCGTGTCGAACTCCTCGCGCGAGGAGCCTGCGGCCTCGAGCTGCTGCGCGAGCTTGTCCTCGTCGTGGTCGAGCGGATGGATCGCGTCGTGCAGCGCGGAATCGACCTCGGCCTTGACGAAGGCCTCGGGAACCGGGACCTCGACGGACTCGAGCAGAGCCTCGAGCACCTTGTCGCGGATCTGTCCGGCCTGCTCGACCTTCTTGACGCGGGCCACGCGCTCGCGCAGATCGGCCATCAGCTCGTCGAACGTGTCGAACTGGCTCGCCAGCTGGGCGAACTCGTCGTCGGGCTCGGGCAGCTCGCGCTCCTTCACCGACTTCACCGTGACGGTGACCTGCGCTTCCCGGCCGGCGTGCTCACCGGCGAGCAGCGTCGTCGGGAACTCCTTGGAGTCACCCACGGACAGGCCGACGATCGCGTCGTCGAGACCCTCGATGAGCTGGCCGGAGCCGACCTCGTGGGACAGGCCCTCGGTCGAGGCCTCCGCGACGTCCTCGCCGTCGACCGTGGCCGACAGGTCGATGGAGACGAAGTCGCCGGTCTGCGCAGCGCGCTCGACACCGGTGAGGGTGCCGAAACGCTGACGCAGCGAGAGCAGCTGCTCGTCGACGGCCTCGTCGGTGATCTCGACCGGGTCGACGGTGACGGTGACGCTCGAGAAGTCGGGCAGCGTGATCTCGGGACGCACGTCGACCTCGGCGGTGAAGACGATCTCCTCGCCGTCCTCGAGTTTGGTGATCTCGATGTCCGGCTGGCCGAGGGGCTTCAGCTCGGTCGAGCTGAGCGCATCGTTGTACTTGGCGGGCAACGCGTCGTTGACCACCTGGTTCAGGACGTTCGCGCGGCCGACGCGTGCCTCGAGAAGCTTCGCGGGCGCCTTGCCGGGCCGGAACCCGGGCAGGCGGATCTGCTGAGCGAGCGTCTTGTAGGCGCGGTCGAAATCAGGCTTCAGCTCCTCGAAGGGCACCTCGACGTTGATACGGACTCGCGTCGGGCTCAGCTGCTCGACAGTGCTCTTCACGAACGTGCTCCTTCATCTGCTCGACTGCAGTGACTCGGTGTCGGACTGTGGTGGTGCGGGGTGGTTCCGGTGGGAAGGTGGATCTGGACCATTCGATCGCGGCGACCGACGTCTGTCGGGATGACAGGATTCGAACCTGCGACCCTCCGCTCCCAAAGCGGATGCGCTACCAAGCTGCGCCACATCCCGTTCCTCGTGCACGCCGTCACCCTCGATCGTGGCGATTCGCACCGGCAAGGCCACAGCGACGTGCGCCGACGATCCTACGGCGGTACCGCGGAGGCGCCGACGGCGGGCCGATTTCTCGATCGCGCGCGACGTTCGGTACAGTTCCTCAACGCAGGCGGCAGGAGCTGGCGATCCCAGCACCGCCGCAGGCATGCGGGCGTAGCTCAATGGTAGAGCCTCAGTCTTCCAAACTGATTACGCGGGTTCGATTCCCGTCGCCCGCTCCACGAACGCGAGAGCCCCCCGATTCACCGAATCGGGGGGCTCTCGTGTGTTCGGGGGTCAGCCGGCGTCGGACAGGACTCCGGCGCCGTCGCGCGCCGAGGTGACCAGCGACACTGCCTCGAAGATGCTTCCGCACACGGTGATCGGCGAGCAGACGCCGAGGAGCTCGAGCGGGCGCCGCACTGCGGGGTCGGTGGCCACCAGCACCATCGGACGGACCGACAGCGAGGACGCCGCGCCGAGGAGAAGGACGGCGCCAGCGCTGCCCAGGAAGGTGACGTCCGACAGGTCGAGAACCACGTCCTCGTGGCCGCGAGCGGCCACGCGTGCCAGGACCTCGCGGAGTTCGGGCGTGGTGCTCATGTCGATCTCGCCGCCGACCGACACCACGGCGACGTCGCCGCGTTCGTATTCGAGGACGGTGAGATCGGCAGCGTCGAAAGAGAAGTGGGTGTCGAGTCCGTGTGCGGTCATTGCTGTGTCTCCCGGTTCGTGTGCGTCGATCTCGTTCCTCGGCGTCTGCCTTAGATTCGCCCGCCAGAGTGACGAGGCTGCGTGCAGAGCATCACGATCCGATAACGTTCACAGCACATCGAGATAACACCGTTGCAGACTCAACTGCCTGTTCCGGGCATGACATCGCCTCGCGTCGGGAACACTGTGGTCATCTCGGCACCGTCCGTTCGAACCGCTGGAGGCCTGCATGCCCGTGTCCCACCCCGTCGTCGTCGGAGTCGACGGATCGTCCGCAGCGCTCGCGGCCGTGCGATGGGCCACGCGGCTCTGCACCGCTCGCGACCTGCCCCTCGTGCTGGTCACGGCGGTGTCCGCGCCGGCCTTCGCGGACGTCGACGACACTGCAGCGAGTGCACTCGACCGCATTCTCGCCGACGGAGTGGACGCGGCGCGGGCCGTGGCGGCCGACGTGTCGGTCTCCACCGAGACCCACCACGGCACCCCCGCCGGAGTACTGGTCGAACGATCGACGGACGCCGCGATGATCGTCGTGGGGACGCGGGGGCTCGGCGAGTTCACCGGAGGACTCTCCGCGTCGGTGAGCACGGCGGTGGCGACACACGCCTCGTGCGCCGTCACCGTGGTGCCTCTGGACACGCCGCCGAACGAGGGCACGGGACACGCCGTCGTCGTCGGCGTCGACGGCACGGACAACAGCGTGCCCGCCGTCCGCTGGGCGTTCGAGATCGCCTCGTCACGTGGGGCATCGCTGATCGCCGTGCACGCGTGGAGCGACATCGACGTTCCCGGCGGCCGCGGTCGGTCTGCCGAGGACGAGGAGGCCGTCCTCGCGGAGACGATGGCCGGGTGGTCGCAGGACTACCCCGACGTCGAGGTGGAGCGCGTGGTGGTCCAGGACCGGCCGGTGCGGGAACTCGTGGCCAGATCGGCCGAGGCGGACCTCGTCGTCGTGGGTCGCCGCGGGCGGGGTGGATTCACCTCGCTTCTGCTGGGATCGACCAGCCGAGCCGTGATGCACTCGGTGGACGTCCCTGTCACCGTCGTGCCGTCGCCCGTCTGATCCGTCCTCGCCCTCGCGAGGGGTGATCGGCCTACTGTTTCAGATGCTGCAGGCACGCGGACTCGGTCCGCCGACGAGAGGACCGGGCGTGGAAGAGATCCCCGCAGGCCTGACGGTCCACTCCCTCTACCAACCCGTCGTCGACCTCTCGACGCGCGCGCTGGTCGGCTACGAGGCCCTCGCCCGCGGCCCCGTCGGCACACCCTGGGAGTCACCCGCCGCACTGTTCGAGTCGGCGCGTGCGCACGGGACCGTCGGTCAGCTGGACTGGATGTGCCGCGTCAGTGCGCTCCGGGGGGCGCTGGAGGCCAATCTGCCGACCGGGTTGCAGTTGTTCGTCAACATGGAACCCAGCGCGATGAACCTCGCGCCTCCCGCGGGGGTGGCCGCTCTGCTCGCCGAGGCGTCGCGACTGTCGGTGGTCGTGGAGATCACCGAACGTGACCTGCTCGCCGACCCCGCATCGCTGCTCGAGGCAGTGGAACGAGTGCGCGACCGACGGTGGCTCGTGGCGGTGGACGACGTGGGAGCCGAGACGGCGAGCCTGGCCCTGCTGCCGTTCCTGCGGCCCGACATCATCAAGCTGGACATGACGTTCACCCAGCAGCGGGCGACGGCGGACACCGCGCGGGTGCTCGCGGCGGTCTCGGCGGAGTCCGACCGCACGGGCGCGGTGGTCCTCGCCGAGGGCATCGAGACCGAGGAACACCTGCATCTCGCGCGTGAGATGGGCGCTGCTCTCGGCCAGGGCTGGCTCTTCGGCACGCCCGCTCCGTTGCCGCGCCGTGAGCCACACGCCGGCCCGACCGCCGCCGACCTGCCGTCGGACTCCCCCTTCGCCGTCGGGCTCACCCACCGCATGCCGTCCGCGCCGACGCCCTTCGCACTCGCCGCGGCCACCGGTGGCATCCGCCGCGGGCGTCTGTCCCTGCTCTCCACGATCATCGACCAGTTCGCGCTCCACGCGGCGGCCACCGGACCGTCGACCATCGTGCTGGCCACGGTTCCGCACTCGTTCGAGGTGTCCGCCGAGCAGATGCATCAGGCCGCGCACCTCGCCGCGTCCGGGACGCTCGTCGCCCTGTTCGGACGAGGCGGCGCCGCGACCACACCGCCGGTGCCCGGCCTGCACACCATGAGGCTGCCCGCCGCGGACCCGCTGTTGCGGGAACTGTCGGTGATCGTCGTGAGCCCGCACTTCACCGCCGCCGTCATCGGAGCCGAAACGGACGGCGACGGATCGACCGAGTCGGACCCGGTGTTCGACTACCGCCTGACGTACGACCGCGAACTGGTGCTCGACGCGGCCACCCTGTTGCTCCGCCGCACCACGCCCGTACCGACCGAACCCGGATCGGGTCCGCTGCCCGTCTTCGGACCCCAGCGACCGCCGCGCATGTTCGGACACGGTCGAAACGGGTAGTCGGACGAGGTGACCGCGATGCTGAACGACACCCCGACCACCTCGACCCCGCCGACCGCAGCCGCGCTGCCGACGGCGCGTGGGCCGCTGTCCTCCGCCGTCCTGTCCACACTCGTGCAGTCCCCGTCGGACGCGGGCAGCGTCGTCGCCCCCCTCACGGACGCCGATCCCTACGGCGACGACCTTCATCTCGCGTTGTACCTCTGCTACGAACTGCACTACCGCGGGCTCCCCGGTGTGGACGACGCCTGGGAGTGGAATCCCGACCTCCTGCGTCTGCGTGCCGAGATGGAGAGCGCCTTCCTCGCCGACGTCCGTGCGCACGTGACGGTGGGCGGCTCGGCGGCCGACGAGATGGACCTGTTGTCGACGGAGCACGTCGACGGGTCCGGCCCGTCCTTCCACCTCCGCGACACCGGCACCGCCGAGCAGATGCGGGAGTACCTCGCGCACCGGTCGCTGTACCACCTCAAGGAGGCCGACCCCCACGCGTGGACGATCCCGCGGCTGCAGGGTCAGGCCAAGGCCTCCTACGTCGCCGTCGAGTTCGACGAGTTCGGCGGCGGGCGCGGAAGCCGGATGCACCAGAACCTCTTTCGCGACCTCCTGGCAGCGGCGGGACTCGACGCGACCTACCTCGGTTACCTCGACCGGGTGGGTGCACCGACCCTCGCACCGGTCAACCTGATGTCGATGTTCGGTCTGCACCGATCGCTGCGGGGTGCCGCCGTCGGACACCTCGCCGCGACCGAGATCACCTCCTCACCCGGATCGCAGCGGCTGGTGAAAGCGTTGCAGCGGTTGGAGTTCCCGGCCGAGTGCGTCGCGTTCTACGCCGAGCACGTCGAGGCGGACGCGGTGCACGAGCAGGTCATGCGACACGACGTGGTGGGCGACCTCATCGCGCGCGAACCGGAACTCGAGGCGGACGTCGTCTTCGGGATGCGCGCCATCGACCACGTCGAGAACGTCCTGGCGGACCATCTCATGGACGCGTGGAGCAACGGTCGAGAGTCGCTGCGCCCCGCGTCGTGATCCGCGACCGGAACCGGACTCTCCGTACACTGGGACCATGGAACCTCTGCTCCTGATCATCGTCGTCGTGGCTCTGGTCGTCGGCGTCGTCGTCGTGTCCCAACGCAGGTCCGGCCGACGGAGTCTCGAGTCGCTCGACGACGCCAAGGCCGACGCACGTCAGGCCATCGAGCGCCTCGGCGGCCAGGTGTACAACCTGGTGGGCTCGGACACTGCCTCCAAGCAGGCTCTGTCCGACGCGTCCGAGCGCTACACGGCCGCGGGCTCACAGATCGATCAGGCGCAGTCCCCCACCCAGGCGCGTCTGGCCAAACAGACTGCGCTGGAAGGGCTCTACTACATCCGCGCTGCCCGGCTGGCGATGGGCATGGACCCCGGCCCCGAGGTCCCCACCATCGACGGACAGAAGTCCGCGGGCGAGGTCACCGAGGAACGCACCGTCGACTACGAGGGTCGGGCCGTGACCGCGAGCCCCGGACCGTCCGAGAAGACGCCGAACTACTACCCCGGCGGACGCGTGGCGGGTCGCCCCGTCCCCGCGGGCTGGTACTCCGAGCCGTGGTGGAAGCCCGCCCTCGTGGCCGGCGCGTGGGGCATGGGATCCATGTTCCTGTTCTCCGCGATGTTCTCCGGGATGGCCGGCGTGGGCTACGGGGCGGACAACTTCGCCAGCGGTGAGGGCGACGGGACCGACATGAGCGACATGGGCGGCGACACGGGTGACGGTGGCGGCGACATGGGCGGCGATGCCGGGGGCGACTTCGGCGGTGGTGGCGATTTCGGCGGTGGTGGCGACTTCGGCGGTGGTGGCGACTTCGGGGGCGGCGGCGACTTCGGAGGTTTCTGACCTCCACGGGCGCCGGTCCGCACACCCCCCCGGTGCCGTGCACCCCGTCCAGTCAGCGGAACCGGGTGCGCGCCCCCCGGAACTCGTGCGGACGGATCAGTGCTCGACCGACCTCACGTCGCCTGACACGTCGGGCACCAGAAGAGGTTGCGGCCCTTCATGTCCGCGGTGAGAATCGTCGTGCCGCAGATCAGGCACGGCTGGCCGTTCCGCTTGTAGACGTAGGAACGCGGGCGTCCCGGTCCACGCGACCCGGTGCCCGAGTCGTGTTCCCTGTCCAGCGTGATGATGCGCCCGCGTCGCACGCCCACCTTCATCAACTCGACGAGATCCGTCCACATCTCGTCCCACTCCTCGTGGTCGAGGTGCTTGCCCGTGCGGAACGGGCTCACGCGGTGCCGGAACAGCAGCTCGGCCCGGTAGACGTTGCCGATGCCGGCGATGACGTCCTGCTCCATCAGCAACGCGCCGACCGCCATGGCCGACTTGTGGATCCGGTGGAACGCCTTCTCCGGGTCGGACTCCTTGCGCAGCGGATCGGGACCCAGGCGCGCCACCAGCGCGTCGACCTGAGTGTCGTCGAAGATCTCGCAGCGGGTGGGGCCGCGCAGATCGGTGCCGTACTCCTCCCCCACCATGCGCATCCGCACCTGGCCGACGGGCTCCTTCATGGGAACGGACTGCTCGCCGAACTTTCCGTACAGCCCGAGGTGGACGTGGACGATCGCCCCGTTGTCGTACCGGTGGAGCAGATGCTTGCCCCAGGCGTCGGCGCGCTTCAGGACATGCCCGGAGACCCACTCGGCACCGTCGACGAAACGTCCCTGCGGACTGGACACCTCGATGACCTGGCCGCCGAAACGCTTCTGGTGCAGTCGCGCCAGACGATGGAGAGTGTGCCCCTCGGGCATGGGTGGTACCTGACTACTCGGGCTGTGGTGCGGACCCTCTTATTCGGAGCCGCCGTCGGCCGAGGGTGCACCGGGAACGGCCGGCGCGTCGCCGGTGCGCTCGTACTCGGACAGGATGTCGATGCGGCGCTGGTGGCGCTCCTCGCCCGACCACGGGGTCTCGAGGAACGCGTCCACGATCGCGAGCGCCTCGGGCAGCGTGTGCATGCGGCCGCCGATGCCGATCAGCTGCGCCTTGTTGTGCTGACGCGCGAGCTGGGCCGTCTCGACGCTCCAGGCGAGAGCACACCGCGCGCCGGGGACCTTGTTGGCCGCGATCTGCTCACCGTTGCCGGAGCCACCGAGCACCAGTCCGAGGCTCTCCGGGTCGGCGACCGTGCGGCGAGCCGCCTCGATGCAGAACGCCGGGTAGTCGTCCACCGCGTCGTACGTGAACGCACCGCAGTCGATCGGCTCGTGTCCCGATTCCCGCAGGTGGTCGATGATCTGATTCTTGAACTCGAAGCCGGCGTGATCGGCACCCAGGTATACGCGCATGGCTAGAGTTTGACAGGTGCCCCCCTCCGCCCCGACGCCACCGTGCGGGTGGGGCCCCGTCGCCGGGGTGGACGGCGCCGCGGGCCGGTGGGTGGTGGCTCGCCTCCACGAGGGACGAGTGTCGTTGACCCTGGTCGACACCGTCGCGGCCGTCCTGGACACCACCCGGGACTGCGCGGCCGTCGGGGTCGACATGCCGCTGACCGTTCCCGACGCCGGAGTGCGAGCGAGCGAACTCCAGGTTCGGACGTTCCTGGGCCCGGCGCGATCGTCGCTCTTCCCCACGCCGGTACGCGACGCGGTGTGGGCGGCCTCCTGGGAGGACGCCTGCGTGATCGCCCGCGCGCGCACGGGCAAGGCCATCAGCAAGCAGTCGTGGTACCTCACCGACCACATCCGGGCCTGGGACGCGGCCGACCCCGACAGCGCACGGGTGATCGAGGTGCACCCGGAATCGTCGTTCCGGGCACTCGCCCCCGCCACCCGCTTCACGTCGAAGAAACGAGCCCGCGGCATCGCGCAACGGCTGCAAGCACTCTCGGTGGTGGTGGACGTGCCGGCGCTGCTGGAGGCCACGAGTGCGATCGAGGACGGGCCCGCGATGGACGACGTGCTCGACGCGGTGGCGGCCGCCTGGTCCGCGCGCCGCTGGCTCGGCGGCGAGGCACTGGAGTTCGGGGACGGCACTCGCGATCGCCGCGGCCGTCCCGACCTCATCGTGGTCTGACGCACCCCGCCGGCATCACCGACGGGGTGCGCGGTCGACTCAGTCGAACTGCGGGTCCTCGTTGCGAGAACGCTTGAGCTCGAAGAAGTGCGGGTACGACGCGAAGATCACCGACGCGTCCCACAGCTTGCCGGCCTCCTCGCCGCGCGGGATCCTCGACAGCACGGGACCGAAGAAGGCGACACCGTTGACGTGGATGGTCGGCGTGCCGACGTCCTTGCCCACCTTGTCCATTCCCGCGTGGTGGCTCTTGCGCAGCGCGTCGTCGAACTCACTGCTCGCGGCCGCCTCGGCCAACGAGGCCGGGAGGTCCAGTGCAGCGAGCGACTTCTGGATCACGTCCGGGAAGTCCTTGTTGCCCTCGTTGTGGATTCGCGTCCCCATCTCGGTGTAGAGCGGCGCGAGGATCTCGTCGCCCTTCTCCTGCGCGGCCGCGATCGCGACGCGGACGGGACCCCACGCCTTCTTCATCATGTCCTGGTACTCGTCGGGAAGATCGCGTCCCTCGTTGAGGACCGCCAGGCTCATGACGTGGAAGTTCGTCTCGATGTCGCGAACCTTCGCCACCTCGAGAATCCAGCGCGAGGTGATCCAGCACCACGGGCAGAGCGGGTCGAACCAGAAATCTGCCACGTCCTTGCTATCGCTCACGTCGGTCCTTTCGTCGTCGGGTAGTGCTCGGTGTTCGGCTGGTCTGCGGAGCGTCCCGCACAGTGGGCCGGTGACACGAACTCTGCACACCTGTTCTACCCGCCCGCGGCGACCGGCGTCATGATGGGATGGAGACAGCCGCGACCGCAGTTCGGCGGTGGCAGAAGAAATCGACAGAAAGGGTGCACGTGGTTGCCCCCAATTTGACCAGGGACCAGGCAGAGGAACGGTCCTCGCTGCTCACGGTCACGCACTACTCCATCACTCTCGACCTGACGGACGGAGCCGGTGGCCCGGGCGAGAAGACCTTCTCCTCGACCACCACCGTCACCTTCGACGCGACCGCCGGAGCCTCCAGTGTCGTCGACATCGTCGCCGCCTCGGTGAGCTCCGCGACGCTCAACGGAACCGACGTCGACGTCTCCTCCTACGACGAGTCGACGGGCATCGCGCTCACCGACCTCGCGGAGCACAACGAGCTCGCCGTGGTCGCGGAGTGCGTCTACTCCCATACCGGTGAGGGCCTGCACCGCTTCGTCGATCCGTCGGACGGCTCCGTCTACCTGTACAGCCAGTTCGAGACCGCGGACGCCAAGCGCATGTTCGCGTGTTTCGATCAGCCGGATCTCAAAGCGACCTTCGACGTGACGGTGACGGCACCGAAGGACTGGGCCGTCATCTCCAACGCGGCTGCCGCGGAGACCTCCGAGGCGTCCGGTGCCACGACGCACGTGTTCGAGACGACTCCCGTGATGAGCACCTACCTCGTCGCGCTCATCGCCGGCCCGTACGCGCAGTGGACCGATTCCTACTCGGACGACCACGGCACCATTCCGCTCGGAATCTACTGCCGCGCATCGCTGTCGGAGTACATGGACGCCGATCGCCTCTTCACCGAGACCAAGCAGGGCTTCGAGTTCTACCACCGTAACTTCGGTGTCCCGTACGCCTTCGGCAAGTACGACCAGCTGTTCGTGCCCGAGTTCAACGCGGGCGCCATGGAGAACGCCGGCGCGGTGACCTTCCTGGAGGACTACGTCTTCCGGTCCAAGGTGACGCGCTACTCCTACGAGCGCCGCGCCGAGACCGTGCTGCACGAGATGGCCCACATGTGGTTCGGCGATCTCGTGACCATGCGGTGGTGGGACGACCTGTGGCTCAACGAGTCCTTCGCCACGTTCGCGTCGGTGCTCTGCCAGTCGGAGGCCACCGAGTACACCAGCGCGTGGACCACGTTCGCGAACGTCGAGAAGAGCTGGGCCTACCGCCAGGACCAGTTGCCGTCGACGCACCCCATCGCCGCGGACATTCCCGATCTCGCCGCAGTCGAGGTCAACTTCGACGGCATCACCTATGCCAAGGGCGCCAGCGTCCTCAAGCAGCTCGTCGCCTACGTCGGGCTCGAGGACTTCCTCGCGGGCCTGCGCAGCTACTTCCGCGACCACGCCTTCGGCAACGCGACCTTCTCGGATCTGCTGTCGGCTCTCGAGGCCTCGTCCGGTCGCGACCTGTCGGACTGGGGTGATCAGTGGCTGCGCACCACCGGCCTGAACACACTGACACCGGAATTCGAGATCGACGACGACGGCAACTACTCGTCCTTCTCCGTCGTGCAGGGGGCCGCGGCACCCGGCAAGGGTGAGCGCCGCGTGCACCGCATCGCCGTCGGCATCTACGACGGTGACGACTCCGGCGCGCTCACTCGCACCCAGCGGGTCGAGCTCGACGTCGAGCCGCAGGAGCGCACCGAGGTTCCCGCGCTGGTGGGCACGCCCGCCGGTCGGTTGGTGCTCGTCAACGACGACGACCTGACGTACTGCTCGCTGCAGCTGGATCCGACCTCGCTCGAGACGCTCATCGCGCGCATCGGCGACATCACCGAGTCGCTTCCTCGCACCCTGGCGTGGTCGGCGGCGTGGGAGATGACCCGGCAGGCCGATCTGAAGGCACGCGACTTCGTCGCACTGGTGCAGCGCGGCATCACCTCCGAGACCGAGGTCGGAGTCGTGCAGCGGCTCCTGCTGCAGGCGCAGACCGCGCTCGGCAGCTATGCCGAGCCGGGGTGGGCGCAGTCCACGGGATGGCCCGAGTTCGCCGACCGCCTCCTCGAGCTGGCGCGCGCGGCCGACGGTGGGTCGGATCATCAGCTGGCCTACGTCAACGCGCTGGCCTCGTCCGTGCTGGCCGAGCGCCACACGACAGTGCTGCAGGCGCTGCTCGACGGAGACGTGGACGGCCAGGATCTGGGCGGCCTCACCGTCGACACCGATCTGCGCTGGCGGTTCGTCACCGCTCTGGCTCGCAGCGGCGCGATCGACACGGGGTCCGACACACCCGTGATCGACGCCGAGGCCGAGAAGGACAACACCGCGGCCGGTGCCCGCAACGCGGCGGCGGCGCGAGCTGCCCGCCCGCAGGCCTCGGTCAAGGAGGAGGCGTGGACCACGGTCATCGACAACGACTCCCTACCCAACATCACCGCACGTGCCATCATCGGCGCGTTCCCCGGTGCGGGCCAGGGAGAGTTGTTGGAGCCGTTCGTCTCCCGCTACTTCGACGCCATCTCCGATGTGTGGGCACGTCGTTCCAGCGAGGTCGCGCAGACCGTCGTCGTCGGTCTGTACCCGACCTGGTCCATCAGTGAGCAGTCGGTGGCGGCGGCGGACGAGTTCCTCGCGGGCGACCACCCGCCGGCCCTCGCGCGCCTCGTCGTCGAGGGTCGCGCGTCCGTGGTGCGGTCGCTCGCCGCTCGAGCGGCGGACGGTGCCTGACCGCACCTGACTCGCGCACGGACAAGGGCCCATCATCCTCGCGGATGATGGGCCCTTGTCTCTGTGCCGGGGTGGCGCCGTGTCAGGCGGACGGGCCGGTGATCGCCGCGCTCATGACGCGCACGGCGGCGACGAGGCCGTCGATCAGGTCGCCGTCACGGAAGGATCCCGTGGCCGCGGTGATACCGAGCTGGGCGATGCGGTCGTCGACGAGATGGGCGACGCCTCGACCGGAACGAACCTCGATGGCGTGCTGGTTCGGTGAGACCGCGATGAGCACCGAGTACTCGGCCTCGGGCGTTCCCGCGAGAGCGGCGTCCGCACCCGCGGCGGTGTCGGGGCCGAGGTCACCGACCAGCACGTTGAAGCGGATGCCCGTACGGCGGGTGGCCTCGATGAGCGACTCGTCGAGCTGGATCAGCTCGTCGGTCGCGAACGGGGACAGGTCGGGGTTGACGGTGCCCACCTGGTGCACACCGGAGACTCGACCGCTCGCGGTCACCACATGGCCGACGGGAAGGTTCTCCTCGTCGATCCGACGGGTCGAGAGTTCACCACTTGCCACTTGCCCGGCCTCCTACCAGCGAAGCCGAACCCGCGGTGAGTTCGGCGTGTGTCGAATGCGCAGCGTGCTGCGAGTACGGCGTCACCTCGTCCGTGGCCGACCACAGCACCGGGGCGTGGTCCCACTGCTGCCCGAGTCGGTAGGGGGCGGGACGCGGCGCGGGATCGGTCGACGTGATCTTCGCGAACACGAAGAGCGCGAGGAACAGTGCCAACGGAATCAGTCCGAAGATCAGCGCGGTTTCGAGGATGCTCACGCCCATCACCTTAGTGGACGGTGTCAGGCCGCGCCCTCACCCAGGTACGGCAGCCAGGTCGGATCGAGTTCCTTGATGCTCGCGAGCAGTCGCCAGTGCGGACCCTTCGGCGGGACCAGCGCGGCGCGCAGGGTCCACCCCAGCTCGCTGAGCATCTTGTCCGCCTTGCGGTGATTGCAGGAAGCGCAGCACGCGACGCAGTTCTCCCAGGAGTGACCGCCGCCGCGACTGCGCGGCACCACGTGGTCGATGGTCTCGGCCTTGGAACCGCAGTACGCGCACCGGAAACGGTCCCGATGCATCAGAGCCGCCCGCGTCATCGGGATGCGCGCCCGGTAGGGCACCCGCACGTACGAGCGGAGGCGGATGACCGACGGCACCTGCAGAGCGATGTCCGCCGAGTGGACGACGGGACCGTCGTCGTCGTCGTGCACCACGACGGCCTTCTCGCAGACCAGCAGGACGACGGCACGCCGCATGGGCAGCGCGGTGAGTGGTTCGAACGTGGCGTTCAGGAGGAGTACGCGCCGCTTCACCCAGGCGGGGACGGCGTCCTCGTGATCGAGGTGCCCGTCGACGTCGGCCGGATCGGAGTGATCGGTGACGGCGTGCAACGACGCGCCGCCGAAGACGACAGGGTGTTCGGACTGGGGTCGCGCCCCCGACGCGCCGCCCTGCACGGCGTCGGTGGGCGACAGTTGTCGATGCCCGGCCCGAACCTTCGCGACAGTCCCGCTCTTCTTCATGCCACCTCCAGTGACCACTGCGCGCGGCGCGACTACCACTGGTTTGCGACAGCCACCGCCCGCACGTGAAGACCAACCACAGTGCATCACGAATCGGTGCCGTTCGCACGCTCATTCGAGGTCCGGCCGACGGCCACGCGGTGAACTCCGGGTGTCCCCCCGCACGGGTGGCGGGGTGGGTGCCGAGACGGGTGGTGACAGGTGGCGTGCGCCGAGGAGATCCGTAGACTTTTCGGGTGTATTCCTTCGACCCGAACGACGTCCTCGCCCTCTCGCTCTCCGACACCGGTCGCGACTGGCTGATCCAACGCCCGCTCCAGGTTCTGGGGTACGCCCTGCTCGCCGTGGTTCTGCGTTACGTCCTGCACCGCATGATCGACCGGTTCACCAGCCGCTCACCCGGCGCGGGTCGCAGCGCTGCGGGTAAACCGCCCCTGCTGAGGCCGCTGCGCGAACGTGCCCCCGCCGGCGTCACCACCACCATCCTGAACGAGCGCCGCAACCAGCGCGCCCGCACCATCGGTTCGGTGCTCAAGTCGGCGGTCTCCGTCGGCATCCTGGTCTGGTTCGTGCTCTCCGCGCTCTCCATCGTCGGTGTGAACGTCGCCCCCTTCATCGCGTCCGCAGGCATCGTGGGTGTCGCGCTCGGTTTCGGCGCGCAGAACCTCGTCCGCGACTTCCTCTCCGGCATCTTCATGCTGCTCGAGGACCAGTACGGAGTCGGCGACATCGTCGATCTCGGCGAGGCATCGGGCACGGTCGAGACCGTGGGCCTGCGGGTCACCACGGTCCGCGACATCTCCGGGACGCTCTGGTACGTCCGCAACGGCGAGGTGCTGCGTGTCGGCAACATGAGCCAGGGTCACGCCGTCGCGGTGTTGGACCTCCCCGTCAGTCATTCCGCCGACATCGACGTCGCGTGCGAGGTGGCCGAGCGCACGGCGCGCGAGTCCATCGAGCGTGGCGAGTTCCAGGAGGACATTCTCGAGGCCCCGCAGATGCTCGGCGTCGACGCCGTCACGTCGGACACGGTGACGCTGCGCCTGACCATCAAGGTCCGACCCGGCCGGCAGTGGGCCGTGCAGCGCCAGTTGCATCGTCAGATCCTCGACGCCTTCGACGAGTCCGGCATCGCGGCGCCCTACCCCAACGGGCGGCCCTTCGGACCCGCCCCGAGTATGAGCACGTGATCGTGGAGAACAATGGAGCCATGACCGAGCCGGCACAGACCTTCTACGACGCGGTCGGCGGTGCGGAGACGTTTCGCACCCTGACCGCGCGCTTCTACGCCGAGGTCGAGCGGGACGAGATTCTGCGGCGGCTGTACCCGGAGGAGGACCTGGGCCCGGCGGAGCGCCGGATGCGCATGTTCCTCGAGCAGTACTGGGGTGGTCCGCGTACCTACTCGGACGAGCGCGGCCACCCGCGTCTGCGGATGCGGCACTCGCCGTTCGTCATCGGGCCGTTCGAGCGCGACGCCTGGCTGCGCGCGATGCACACGGCCCTGGCGTCGATCGACTCGGACACGATGGACGATGTGCATCGACAGCAGTTCGTCGACTACATCGAGATGGCGGCGAACTCGATGGTGAACTCGCCGTTGTAGTGCTGCGCGCTCAGCCGAGGGCGCCGGAGCGGCTCTTGCCCCGCAGCTTGCGGGCGACACGCATCGCGAACCACAGGGGACGCGGGATGTGGGGGCGCAGGATGGCGTGCTTGCGCACGTAGTGCGGCACGTGCCACTCGGCCCAGGTGCCGGCGTAGAACAGAGCGGCATCCCCGGCGCGGAGCACGCGGGGCTCGTTGCCCGCGGACTGGACGACGACCTCGCCCTCGATCACGTGGATGGTCTCGTCCTGCTCGAAGTACCAGTTGAAGGTGCCGGCGGTGCAGTCCCAGACCCACGACGACGTGGTGGTGTCCGGGCTGCAGGACCACTGACCGCTGCGCGCGACGGGAGCACCCTCGAGGATCCACGAAGGATCGATCGGAGCCGGCAGGAGCTCGACGGAGTCGAGACTCACGGCTTCGAAAACAGGAGTCGTCATGGAGGTTCCTTTACCGTCGCTTGAAGTTCCGCCTGAAAATACCCCACCAAACAAACTTTGGGTAGTTTTCACGCCGATCGTCCCGATTTTCTTGACCTTCCCATGGCATGAACAGCGGACGCGTGGTGATTCTCGTGGGAGCCGGGGAGGCCGGAGGCCGGTCGTCGGGACAGGCCGGGCAGGCCGGAGGGGTCGTGGTGACGGGCGCACCGCCCCTCGCGGCTCGGCCTTTGGCACTATTGCGCCTGTGAGCACTCCGATCGACGCGTCTGCCGGCCCGTCCCCCGCCGACGGCCCGTCCGCCCCGGCCCCCTGGTGGTCCGACGCCGTCTTCTACCAGATCTACCCCCGCTCGTTCGCGGACTCCGACGGCGACGGGATCGGTGATCTGGGTGGCATCCGGGACAAGCTCGGATACCTGGAACTGCTCGGCGTCGATGCACTCTGGCTCAGCCCGGTGATGCGGTCGCCGATGGTCGACCACGGATACGACGTGTCCGATCCACGCGACATCGATCCGCTGTTCGGATCTCTCGAGACGATGGACGCCGTGGTGACGGAGGCGCACGCGCGGGGCATGAAGGTCACGATGGACCTGGTGCCGAACCACACGAGCGATCAGCACGAATGGTTCCAGGCCGCTCTGGCCGCGGCGCCCGGGAGCCCGGAGCGGGCCCGCTACGTGTTCCGGGACGGCAAGGGCGACGGCTCCGAGCCGCCGAACAACTGGCCCAGCATCTTCGGCGGTCCCGCGTGGCACCGCGTCACCGAGGCGGACGGCACGCCCGGTCAGTGGTACCTCCACATCTTCGCGCCCGAGCAGCCGGATCTGAACTGGACCGAACCCGAGGTGCTCGCCGACCTGGAGGCGACGATCCGGTTCTGGCTCGACCGCGGTGTCGACGGGTTCCGCATCGACGTGGCCCACGGCATGGCCAAGCCGGCGGATCTCCCGGACATGGATCTGTCCGTGAACGAGCTGATGCGCAACGAGGACGGGGACCCCCGTTTCGACGACGACGGGGTGCACGAGATCCACCGCGCCATCCGCCGGGTCGTGGACGAGTACGACGGCGCGATGACGGTCGGCGAGGTGTGGGTCCAGGACAACGAACGCTTCAGTCGCTACATCCGTCCCGACGAGCTCACCCTGGGCTTCAACTTCCGGCTGGCCGAGTCCGCGTTCGACGCCTCGGCCATCAGGGATGCCGTCGACAACTCGCTCGACGCGGTCGACCGTGTCGGCGGCACGCCGACGTGGACCCTGTCCAACCACGACGTCGACCGCGAGGTCACCCGGTACGGCGGAGGTGAGCAGGGTCTGCAGCGAGCACGCGCGATGGCCCTGGTCCTGCTGGCGCTCCCCGGTGTCGTGTTCGTCTACAACGGCTCCGAGCTCGGGCTGCCCAACGCGGACCTCCCCGACTCCGCTCTGCAGGATCCCGCCTGGTTCCGATCCGGCGGCCAAGAACGCGGACGAGACGCGTGCCGCGTCCCGCTGCCGTGGGAGGGCACCGAGCCGCCGTTCGGATTCTCGACGGCGCGGGAGACCTGGTTGCCGATTCCCGCCGAGTGGGCCCCGCTGACCGTGGAGAGCCAACTCGAGGACGTGGACTCCATGCTGAGCCTCTATCGGACGGCGTTGAGCCTGCGGGCCGCGCGGCCGGAGTTCAGCGAGCCCGGAGTCGAGTGGTACGGGAGCCCTCCCGGGTGTCTGGCGTTCCGGCGCCGCGGCGGCGTCATCTGCGCTCTGAACACCACGTCTGAGCCCATTACCCTGCCGCCGGGAGCGCTGCTGCTCGCCAGCGCACCGCTGCAGGACGGGCTGCTTCCGGCCGACGCGGCGGCCTGGCTCGTCTGAGCGAGTCGCGGTGCGGGTCGGTCAGGACACCATGAGCGGGATCGTGGCGCCCCGGCTGCGGAACACCGATCCGTAGCGGGCGTCGAGCCGGATCCAGGACCGAGCGATTCGCACCCGGACGCGCGCGTCGTCCGCACTCCGCGACGAGTCGGACACCGTGGGCACGAACTTCATGGCGTTGAGCGCGAAGATCATGCGCATCGACACGGGCACCGCCTCGCCGTCGGCCTCGACGGTCACCACGTCCTGATCGAGCAGCGACACGGGCGGGCCGTGATCGGTTCCGTGTTCGCGGGCCAGGGCGACACCACGCTCGGCCAGCTCCACGAACACCGGACCGGGGACGTCGTCCACATGGGTCCACCCGGCGTCCGGCGGCACCGGACCGCGCCAGGCGGAGTCCATGCCGAAGCCGGGATCGAACGGTGCAGGTCCGGCGGATCGCATCGCCGAGAGGAGCCCGTCCGCGGCCACGGTGACGTCCGACGGCAGCACCCGGGCGCGGATCACGCGGGCGGCGAGGACGTCGAATCCGGTCTCGATCCACGCGACCACGTGACTGTCACCGCGGCGCCGGAGGCGCACCACCGCGCCCGGGTCGAGCCGCGCGGCGTGGGTCAGGAAGGTCGACAGATCGTCCCGGTCCCGCGAGTCCGGGACGGTCACCGACCGCTCGGCCAGCGCACCCGTCACGGCCGCTGCCAGCGCTGCAGGTACTCACGCTCGTCGCCGGACAGCCGGCGCAGGCGCTGGGTGTCGATGTCGAAGGCTGCGATCTGCGTGGACGCCACGATGGCCGGCGGAGTACTCATCGGTGCGCCGTGCGGGCGCACCTCGTATCCCGCCGTGAAGTCGACGGCCCGCAACTGCTCCACCCACATGAACACGTCGAGAGGCGTGTCCTCGTGGCGCAACTGGCCGCGGTAGCGCACGTGCAGGTCGGCGATCACCGCACTGTTCCGCAGGGTCGCGGTGGGGACACCGTCGGCCATGAGCCACGGGATGCGGGCCTCCTCCAGCAGCGTCACCATGCGTGCGTGGTTGATGTGCTGGTACACGTCCATGTCCGACCAGCGCACCTCGACGGGGCAGTGGAAGCCGATGAGCTCGTCGTCTGTCACTCCCCCAACCTATCCGGCCCGGCGCGGCGCCGGGCCGGGCACGCCCGTCCCCCCGGGCGTGGTCAACGCGAGACGTCGGTCCGCGCACCCGCCCCTCGCACCATGCTGCGGATCTGCCGCGCCGCCACCGAGAGCGTCGCCAGATCCAGCGTTCCGGACTCGCCGATCTCCGTGAGGGCCGCTCGGGCACGAGCGAGCCGGGAGGCATTGGTGGACTCCCAGTCGGCGATCATCTCGTCGGCCGTCTCCCCCGGTTCGCCGCCGCCCATCACGTCCAGCGTGAGGGCACGCAGCGACGAGTACAGGTCGTCCCGCAGTGCCAACCGCGCCAGGGAGTGCCAGCGGTCGCCGCGTTCGAGCGTCGACACCGCAGACAGCAGCCAGTCGATGCCGAGGTGCTCGCTGAGGGCGTAGTAGAGGCTCGCCATCACCTCGTCGTCCTCGTTCGCGATGTCCGCCGTCTCGATGACGTCGAGCAGGCAGAACACGTCGAGGAGCCGGAACACCCTGTGCGCGAGCTCTTCCGGCGCACCCTTCTCGATGGCGGACGTGGCACGGTCGAGTCCGCTGCGCGCCTGCCGGCCCTTCAGCCAGGTCGGGAGCTGCGATTCCAGGATCCGTACCTTGCGCGCGAACCTCGTGATCTCGGCACCGACAGCGATGGGTTGCGGCCGGTTCGACAACAGCCAGCGGGATCCTCGGTCGAGGAGGCGACGAGACTCGAGCACCAGTTCGTCGGACGCGTCCGTGGGCATGTCGGCCGCGGCGATCGCGGCCCAGATGTCGTGCAGACCGAAGATCTCGCTCGTCGCCGCGAACGCTCGTGCAGCGTCCGTGCTCCCCACTCCCGAGTCCTCCGCGAGGCGGAAGGCGTAGGTGATGCCGCCGTGGTCGACCGTCTCGTTCGCCACCCGCGTGGCCACGATCTCCCGACGCAGCGAATGCGCCTTGATGGCACCGGCGAAACGTTCGCGCAACGGCGTCGGGAAGTAGTCCGTCATGAGCGGGGCGAACACGTCGTTGTCCGGCAGATCCGATGCCAGCAGGTCTTCCTGCAGCGCCAACTTCACGTGCGCCATGAGAGTCGACAGCTCGGGCGAGGTGAGGCCGAGCCCGTTCTGCAGGCGTCGCGAGATCTCCGACTTCGTCGGCAGCGCGTCGAGCGCCCTGTCCACCCGCCCCGACGCCACCAGGTCCGCGATCACTCGGGCGTGGACACCCAGCAGCTCGGGGGCGTGTGCCCGTGAGACGCCCAGCAGCTCGTTCTGCGCGACGTTGTCCTCGAGAACGAGGGCACCCACCTCGTCCGTCATGGAGGCCAGCAGGGACTCCCGATCCTCCGCCGCCAGGTCACCCGACGTCACGGTGGAATCGAGCAGGATCTTGATGTTGACCTCGTGATCGGAGCAGTCGACACCCGCGGAGTTGTCCACGGCGTCGGTGTTGATCTTGCCGCCCGCGGCGCTGTACTCGATGCGGCCGAGAGCGGTCACCCCGAGGTTGCCGCCCTCGCCGACGACGCGCGCCCGCAGGTCCGCGCCGTTCACGCGCACCGGGTCGTTGGCCTTGTCGCCCACGTCGGCATCGCTCTCGGTGCGCGACTTCACGTAGGTGCCGATGCCGCCGTTCCACAGCAGGTCCACCGGCGCCGTGAGGATGGCGCGCATCAGTTCGGGCGGTGACAGTGCGGTGACGTCGTCCGCCAGTCCGAGAGCCGCTCGCACCTCGGCGCTGATCGGCACCGACTTCACGGTGCGATCATGGACTCCGCCACCCCTGCTGATCAGGGAGGTGTCGTAGTCGGCCCACGACGAGCGCGGCAGATCGAACAGTCGCCGCCGCTCGGCGAAGGAGGCGGCCGCGTCGGGTGTCGGATCCAGGAAGATGTGCCGGTGGTCGAACGCGGCGACGATGCGGAGATGCTCACTGAGCAGCATCCCGTTGCCGAACACGTCGCCGCTCATGTCGCCGATGCCGACCACGGTGATCTCGTCGGACTGCGTGTCGATCCCGTACTCGCGGAAGTGACGCTTCACGCTCTCCCAGGCACCCTTGGCGGTGATGCCCATCGCCTTGTGGTCGTACCCCACCGACCCGCCCGAGGCGAAGGCGTCGCCGAGCCAGAAGCCGTACTCGGCGGACACCTCGTTCGCGAGATCGGAGAACGTGGCGGTGCCCTTGTCCGCCGCCACCACGAGGTACGAGTCGTCGTCGTCGCGACGCACCACGCGCTGCGGTGGGATCGCGGCGCGAGTGGCACGGTCGAGGTTGTCGGTGACGTCCAGCAGCCCCGCGATGAACATGCGGTAGCAGGCTCGCCCCTCGGCGGTGGTCGCGGCGCGGTCGGTCGCTGCGTCGCCGGTCGGAGACGGCGGCTGCTTGACGACGAAGCCGCCCTTCGCTCCCACCGGCACGATGACCGCGTTCTTGACGGCCTGCGCCTTGGCCAGCCCGAGCACCTCGGTGCGGAAGTCCTCGCGCCGGTCGGACCAGCGGAGACCACCGCGCGCGACCGTGCCGAAGCGCAGGTGCACGCCCTCGACGCGCGGCGAGTACACGAAGATCTCGAAACGCGGGCGCGGCTTGGGCAGCACGTCGATGCCGCGAGGGTCGAACTTCAGGGACAGGAAATCGCGCTCGCGACCCTGCTCGTCGACGACGAAGTGGTTGGTGCGCAGCGTCGCTCGCACGAGGGTGAACAGGGCACGCAGCACCCTGTCGGCGTCGAGGCTGACCACCTGATCGATCAGTTCGGCGAGCTCCGACGCGATCTCGTCGGCACGCTCCTCGGACGCCGAGGCGGGATCGAACTGCGCGTCGAACAGGTCGACGATCAGTCGAGCCGTCACCGGGTTGGCGAGGAGAACACCCTCGATGCCGGTCTGGCTGAACGGGAATGTGGCCTGGCGCAGGTACTTCGCGTACGCCCGCAGCACCACCGCGCGGCGCCACTCGAGACCGGCCCGCAGAACCAGTTCGTTGAAGCGGTCGGCCTCCGCGTGGCCGTTCCACACGGCAGCGAACGCGTCGGTGAATCGTCGGCTGACCACACTCGTCTGGTTCTCGGCGCCCTCGATGACCTCGGGCTCCGCGGACAGGCCGAAATCGTAGATCCAGCAGCGCGTTCCGTCCTTGCGCACCACGGCGTACGGCCGCTCGTCGACCACCTCCACACCGAGGCTCTGCAGGACGGGCAGCACCTGGCTCAGCGAGACCTCGCTGCCGGTCACGTAGAGGGAGAAACGCCAGTGACCCGCCTCGGCGTCGCGCGGGCGATACAGGCACATGTCGATGTCGTCGCCGACGAGCGCGTCGAGTCGAGCGATGTCGACGAGCGCCCGGTCCGCGTCGAAGTCCTGCTTGTAGGCCTCGGGGAAGGCGACGGCATAGCGCGCCGCGTTGTCGGGCGACACCGACGGGTCGGCCGCGGCCGCCTCACGCAGAGCGTCATCCCACGTGCGGGTGGCGTCGGCGATCAGGGCCCGGATGCGGTCGCGGTTGGCGTCCGAGACGTCGACGGCGTCCGCGCTCTGTCCGTCGAAGCGAACAGTGAAGTGCACCAACGCGAGTGGGCTGTCCGAGACGCGTGCCTCGTACTCGACGTCGGTACCGCCGAGCTCGTGCAGCAGGATCCTGCGGGTCTCGAGACGCAGGCGGGTGGTGTAGGAGTCGCGCGGAAGGTAGACCAGCGCCGACACGAACCGGCCGTACCCGTCGCGGCGCAGGAAGAGCAGCACCTCGCGGCGCAGGGCACTGCGCTCCACGGCCGAGATGGTGTCGAAGAGCGACCTGCTGTCCGCCGAGAAGAGTTCGGTGCGCGGGAAGGACTGGATCGACTCGAGCATGGCCTGGCCGGAGTACGACGACAGGGTGTGCCCGGCGCGCTCGATGACGGTGCGCACGCGGTCACCCACGACCGGGATGTCGAGGACGTTGCCGTGCAGTGCGGAGATGGTGAAGAGCCCCGTGAACCGGTGCTCTCCCACCGTGTTTCCCTCGTCGTCCAGATCGTGGACACCGACGAAGTAGGGGTGCACGGCGCGGTGCACGGACGTGGAGCTCGATGCGCGGGTGAGCACGAGGAGGTCCTCGCGAGCGACCACTCGGTCGATCGGCAGGTCGAAGCCCGCGACGGCGCCCGGATCGTCGGATCGCAGGATGCCCAGCGCGGACTCGGCGACGGGTTCGAGACCCGCCTCCGTCGCGGTGTACCGGCGGCTGCCGAGCACGCGGAAGTTGCCCTCGGACAACCACCGCAGCAGGCGGGCGCCGTCGTGCCGCGCCTCGGGGGTGACGGACTCGGTTCCGTCCGCGTCTCCGCGGCGTGGTCGTTCCAGACGATCGGCCAGTTCCAGCTGGCGACGCTGCATGGCCTCGGTGTCGTCGACGACGCGACGGACGTCGGCGAGCACGTCGGCCAGCGAGCTCTCGAGCGAGGCGAAGGCCTCCTCGCTCGCCGCGGGGTGCAGAGCCACGTGGATCCACGATTCGAGGATGCTGCCGTCCGCGAGATCGCCGGTCTCGACGTCGGACGGGGTGGCTCCGCCTCGGATGGAGAGGAGCGTGCCGGACTCGTCGCGCACGACGCGCAGGATCGGGTGCACCACCTCGACGACCGCGATGCCGGCTCCGGTGAGCCAGGCGGTGACCGACTCGACCAGCATCGGCATGTCGTCGGTGACGATCTGCAGGGCCACGCCGACGGTGCTGTCGGGTCCGCGGTGCAGGGCGAGAGAGGCGACGCCGGGATCACGACGCTCGGCGAGCTCCAGATGTCGGTGCACCACCGCGGTCGGGTCGGCTCCCGTGGTGGTCCGCAACACGTCCAGATCGACGTGCCCGAAGTACACCGCGCGGAGGTCGTCCGCCCGATCGAGCACCGAGTTCGGCGCCGTTGCCGCCTCGGAGTGCTCTCCCGCTGAAGTCATCGCTGTCGCCTTTCGATCACCACGAGCGGCGGATCCACCGGTCGGGGCGACGTTGTCCGTGGGGTTCGGCTCCCGACCCTAGCCTCGAGAGGCCGGGAGCCGAACACCGCGGTGACGTGGCGTGCGATGAAAATAGGTTACTTACCAGTACATTTCAGTCGCGCGTGAGCTTCCGGTGCGTCACGCGGTGCGGGCGAGCGGCGTCGGGACCGAGGCGCTCGACCTTGTTGGCCTCGTAGCCCTCGAAGTTGCCCTCGTACCAGTACCAAGCGGCCTCGTTGTCGCCGAATCCACCTTCCCACGCCAGGATGTGCGTGCACGTCCGGTCGAGGAACCACCGGTCGTGCGAGATCACGACGGCGCAACCGGGGAACTCCTCGAGGGCGTTCTCCAGTGAACCGAGGGTCTCGACGTCCAGGTCGTTGGTGGGCTCGTCGAGCAGGATCAGGTTGCCGCCCTGCTTGAGCGTCATCGCCAGATTGAGGCGGTTGCGCTCGCCACCGGACAGGACTCCGGCCGCCTTCTGCTGGTCGTGACCCTTGAACCCGAAGGAGCTGATGTACGCCCGCGACGGGAACTCCTGCGTACCGATGGTGATGAAGTCCAGGCCGTCGGACACGGTCTCCCACACGGTCTTGGCGGGATCGATGCCGGATCGGTTCTGGTCGACGTAGCTCAGCTTGACCGTCTGACCGATCTTGACCTCGCCGCCGTCCGGCTCCTCGAGACCGACGATGGTCTTGAAGAGCGTGGTCTTTCCGACGCCGTTGGGGCCGATGACACCGACGATGCCGTTACGCGGAAGCGTGAACGACAGGTCCTTGATCAGCACGCGGCCGTCGAAGCCCTTGTCGAGGCTCTTGACCTCGACCACGACGTCGCCGAGGCGCGGCGGGTTGGGGATCTGGATCTCGTCGAAGTCGAGCTTGCGCATCTTGTCGGCCTCGGCCGCCATCTCGTCGTAGCGATCGAGACGTGCCTTGTTCTTGGCCTGGCGAGCCTTGGCGCCGGAGCGGACCCAGGCGAGTTCGTCCTTGAGGCGCTTCTGCAGCTTCTGGTCCTTCTTGCCCTGGACCTCGAGACGCTCGGCCTTCTTCTCCAGGTAGGTGGAGTAGTTGCCCTCGTAGGGATAGAGGCGACCACGGTCGACCTCGCAGATCCACTGCGCGACGTGATCGAGGAAGTACCGGTCGTGGGTCACAGCCAGGATGGCACCCTGGTACGCGGCCAGATGCTGCTCGAGCCAGAGAACCGACTCGGCGTCGAGGTGGTTGGTGGGCTCGTCGAGCAGCAGCAGGTCCGGCTTGCTCAGCAGCAGCTTGCACAACGCCACACGACGCTTCTCACCACCGGACAGGTGGGTCACACCCTCGTCCGGCGGCGGGCAGCGCAGTGCGTCCATGGCCTGCTCGAGCTGCGAGTCGATCTCCCACGCGTCGGCGTGGTCGAGCTTCTCCTGCAGCTCGCCCATCTCCTCCATCAGCTCGTCGGAGTAGTCGGTGGCCATCAGCTCGGCGATCTCGTTGTACCGCTTGAGTTGGACCATCGTCTCGCCGAGACCGTCCTCGACGTTCTCGCGAACCGTCTTGTTCTCGTCGAGCTCGGGCTCCTGCATGAGGATGCCGACGGTGGCGCCCTGCGCGAGGAACGCCTCACCGTTTCCGGGCTGGTCGATCCCGGCCATGATCTTGAGGATCGAAGACTTGCCGGCGCCGTTGGGGCCGACGACGCCGATCTTCGCTCCCGGCAGGAAGCTCATCGTCACGTCGTCCAGAATGACCTTGTCGCCGTGCGCCTTGCGCACCTTCTTCATGGTGTAGATGAATTCCGCCACGAGTTCCTCTCGATGTGCTCACCAGCGTGTGTGCCGGGCGGATCGCGCCGGCTGAGATGCCGACGACGGGGCCGACAACTGGGAGATGTGCTCGACGCGGAAGTCTACCGGGACCGACCGGTGCCCGTGAAACCGTTCGCGATCAGCCCACCGGCACCGGCTCGGGCTCGGCCGTGTCCACCGCGGCCTCGGCGACGGTCTCGCCGGACTCCTGCCGCTCGGCCGCCTGACGCGGCCGGTCCACCTTGACGTGGCACCGAGCGAGATCGGGTCCCACCGCGGTGGCTCGGATCTCGAGATCGGCTCGGCCCACGCCCTCCTTGGTCGTGTACTCGTTGGTGTGCGCCTGCCCGAAGACGATGACCGAATCGCCCTTCATCAGCGACGCTCCGACCCCCGACACCAGACGTCGCCAGCAGCTGACCGAGGCGTAGAGCGTGTCCCCGTCCTGCCACTCCCCGCTCTCGCGGTCCATGCGACGCGAATTGCTGGCCACGCGGAAGCTGAGCACCTCGTCGCCGGACGGCGTGGTGCGCTTGATCGGATCGGTGATGACGGTACCCACCACGGTCAGATACGACTCGTACATCGTTACCCCCTCTCGCGGTCGATCCGGTACCGACCGCGCACCCGACTCTGCGCCGCTCGCACCGCGGACAGAAGGGCCCGCGAGCACCTGTGGACGGCCGTCCACAGGAGCGCCGCGGGGGTTGACAGGAGGAGTGGTCAGGCAGTGACCAGCGAGTCGCCGGACGCCGCCAGCAGTGCGGCGTAGGCACCGCCGCGGGCGACGAGCTCGTCGTGGGATCCCGATTCGACGACGTGCCCGTGATCGAGCACCACGATGCGATCGGCCGACCGCACGGTGGAGAGTCGGTGGGCCACCACGATGGTGGTGCGGTCCTGCTCGAGCTGGTCGATCGCGTCGGCCAGAGCACGTTCGGTGGTGGTGTCCAGAGCGCTGGTGGCCTCGTCCAGAACGAGGACGGGCGGGTTGCGCAGGACGGTGCGCGCGATGGCGAGGCGCTGCTTCTCGCCGCCGGAGAACCGGTAGCCACGCTCCCCCACCATCGTGTCGTAGCCGTCGTCGAGCGAGGCGATGAAATCGTGGATCTGTGCTGTGCGAGCGGCATTCTCGATGTCCGCGTCGGTGGCGTCGGGCCGCGCGAAGCGGAGGTTCTCGCGGATCGTGTCGTGGAAGAGATAGGTCTCCTGCGACACCACCCCGACCGTCGCGGACACGTCGGCGAGCGAGAGATCGCGGAGATCGACACCGTCGACCTCGACCGACCCGGACGTCGGATCGTAGAGCCGCGCCGTCAGATACCCGAGTGTCGTCTTGCCGGCGCCGGTCGCTCCCACGATCGCCAGGGTGCTCCCGGCGGGGACCGTGAGGTCGATGTCCGTGAGCGTCGGATGTGCCGCACCCGGATAGTCGAAGCCCACGTGGCGGAAGCGCACCTCACCGCGTCGGGCCGTCGGATCGATCGGCGTCGGTACGGCGGGTTCGTCGATGTCCACCGGGAGATCGAGGTACTCGAAGACCCGGCCGAACAGAGCCAGGGAGCTCTGCACCTCGACGCCGGTGTTGAGCAGCATCATCGTGGGGCGGAACAGCTGTGTCTGGAGGGTGGTGAACGCGACCAGCGTTCCCACCGTCAACGCGCTGCCGTTGCCGATGGTGATGCCGGCGAACCAGTAGACCAGGGCCGGCATCGCGGCGAAGCTGATCGACATGGTCGCCATGCGCCACTTGCCCGCCATCATCGAGCGGAGTTCGACGTCGGCCACCTCGGACGAGCGTTCGGTGAACCGATTCGTGAGGACCGACGACGCGCCGGTCGTCTTGCCCAGCAGGATGCCGCTCACCGAGAGCGACTCCTCCACCTGGACGGACAGATCGCTGAGCAGGCGTTGCCGCACGGTGGAGATACGGCGACGCTCGTCGCCGACCCGCCGAGCGATGCGGACGAACACCGGCAGGATGGCGAGCGAGAAGAGGGCCAGTTTCCAGTCGAGCAGGAAGAGCGCGACGACGGTGGCCATGACGGTGGTCGCGTTCTGAGCGATCGACGTGGCCGTGTTGGTGACGACGGACTGCATGCCGCCGATGTCGTTGGCGATGCGCGACTGCACCTCGCCGGTGCGGGTGCGCGCGAAGAAGCCGAGAGACTGACGCTGCAGGTGCGAGTAGACCTGCACCCGGAGCTGATGCATCAGGGCCTGCCCGATGCTGTTGGACATCCAGGTCTGGGCGACGCCGAGGCAGCTGGTGACGACGGCGATCGTGATCATGCCGGCCGCGAGGATCGTCACCAGCGTGACGTCGGCGTTCGGGATGGCGTGATCGAGCATGTCGCGCAGGAGCAGCGGCGATCCCAGTGCCACGACGGCGCTGAGGGTGATGACCGCGCTCACCGCGGCGACCCGGCCGCGATAGGGCCGGAAGAGGGCGACGACGCGCCCGAGCGGTGCGGGCTGGTGGTCCGCAGATGTCACGGGGGACTGCACCGGCCTTGCCGGTGTGGTGGAGGAACGCATATGACCTCCCTGATCGGGTAGAACTGAGGTTACCTCATTATGAGGTCGACCGCTGCAACGCTAGTATCGTCCCGTGCATTCCCACGAGAAGGACCCGGCCGATCTGGTCATGATGGTGGCCAGGTCGATGCGGCGCCGCCACATGGCCGCACTCGAACCTTTCGGACTCTCGCCCTCACACGGACGGGCACTGCGCGTGCTGTCCGGCGCGGCGGGACCACTTCGGCCCGGAGATCTGGCGGAACGGTTACGCATCGCACCCCGATCGGCAACCGATGTCGTCGACGCGCTGGAGTCGGCCGGCTACGTCGCACGGCACGCCGATGCCACCGATCGTCGCGCGGTTCTCCTCGACCTCACCGACGAGGGGCGGGCACTCGCGGACACCATCGCGCAGGCGCAGCGCAGCGCGTCCGAGGCGATGTTCGCCGGCCTGAGCGCGGACGACCGAGCGACCCTCACCGACCTGCTCACCCGCATCCACGACGAATCCGGTGCAGAGAACCGCGTCTGACACGGTTCTCTGCACCGGATCCGGTGACTGTGTAAGTCAGTGAGCGACGACGGTGGCACCCTCGGGTCCGTCGGGCAGCTTGCCCGAGCGGACGAGCAGCGCTGCCATCACCGAGCCGGCGAGGAAGATGCCCGACGCCCACCAGAACGTCGTGGTGTAGCTGGCGATCTCCGCGTTCATCCGGAGCAGCGTCGCGGCGGCCTGCGGATCCGCGGCCTGAGCCACGGCCGCCTGGTTGTCGGTCGCGTAGTTCGTCGCTGCCGTCGCCGCGATGGTGCTGAGCAGCGCAGTACCGATGGATCCGCCGATCTGCTGCATCGTGTTGACGGTCGCGGAGGCGACGCCGGCGTCGTCCGGCGAGACTCCGGACACGGCGCCCTGCATGGCCGGGGCCATCGTGGCGCCCATGCCCACGCCCATGACGAGCAGGCTCGGCAGGATGTGCGCGGCGTAGGAACTGTCGATCGAGATCTGGGTCAGCAGGGCCATGCCGGCCGACGCGATCAGCATGCCGGCGGACATGAGAACGCGAGGCCCGAAGCGCGGCAGGATGACCGACGTCGCGACGGTGGCCGTGACCACGAGGGTCGCGATCATCGGCAGGAACGCGAACCCGGTGGTGATGGGCGTGTAGCCGAGCGTGCTCTGCAGGTAGTACGTGAGGAACAGGAACACCGCGAACATGCCGGCACCGATGACGAACACCGCGAGGTACGCGCCGCCGCGGGTGCGGTCGAGCACGATGCGCAGCGGGAGAAGCGGATGCGTCGCCCGCGTCTGCAGGTAGACGAAGACACCGAGCAGGACCACACCGACCGCGAGGAAACCGATGGTCACCGCGTTGCTCCACCCGTCGGACTCGGCGTGCGCGAATCCGTAGACGATGGAGAACAGCGCCGCGGACACGGTGAGGGTGCCGGGGATGTCGAGTACCGGACGCTCGGTGGCGCGGTGCTTGGCCAGCAGGAGAAAGCCGCCGACGAACGCGATTCCCGCGAAGATCAAGTTGACGTACAGGCTCCAGCGCCAGTTCGCCCACTCCGTGAGCACACCGCCGAGAAGCAGGCCGATGGCGCCGCCGGCACCGGCGACCGCGCCGAAGATGCCGAACGCCTTCGCACGTTCCTTCGGATCCGTGAACGTCGTGGTCAGCAGGGACAGTGCTGCTGGAGCGAGCAGGGCGCCGAAGACACCCTGTCCCGCACGGGCCGCGACCAGCATGCCGAAGTTGACGGCTGCGCCGCCGACGGCGGACATCACCGCGAAGCCGACGAGTCCCACGAGGAACGTGGTGCGGCGACCGAAGAGGTCACTGAGTCGACCACCGAGCAGCAGGAGGCTGCCGAATGCCAGAGCGTAGGAGGTGACCACCCACGAGCGGTCCGCGTTGTCGAAGCCGAGATCGAGCTGTGCGGCGGGAAGCGCGATGTTCACGACGGTCGCGTCGAGCACGACCATCAGCTGGGCCAGGCCGAGTACGCCCAGGATGAGCCAGCGAGTGCGGTCGTGCGCGTCGTGCGCGCTCGACCGAATCGTCGGTTGGACGTTTCCGACGTCGGATGTGGTGGAAGACATTGATCCTCGCTTCGGTACGGCGTGAAATGGAGCTATACGGAGGCGTACGCTCCGGATGGCAAGACGATAGCAGCGATGCGGAGGTATGCCCTCCGGTTAACCGACGAACCAGGACGAAACGGACTGTGAAACCCACCACAGCGGCGAAGCCGCTTCGAGCGGACGCCGAGCGGAACAAGCTCAAGATCATCGACTGTGCGCGAGAGTTGTTGGCACGCAAGGGTCTCGAGATCACGCTCGACGATGTCGCTGCGCGCGCCGGGGTGGGTGTGGGCACCGTGTACCGGCGGTTCGCCAACAAGCAGGAACTCATCGACGGCATCCTCGAGCAGCGTCTGGTCGACGTGCTCAGCCGCGCAAAGGTGGCCGCGGAGGCCGACGATCCCTGGGCTGCGATGGTCGATTTCTTCGAATTCATGTGTCGACACATGGCCGCGGACCGTGGTCTCGGTCACGTCGTCCTCGGGTGCGACGACGGCCTCGACCGCATCGCGGCAGTCCGGTCCAAGCTCGAACCGACCATCAACACTCTCATCCAGCGCGCCCAGAAGGCCGGGAAGCTCCGCCCGGACGTGCAGCCCGGCGACCTCTTCACCCTGGTGCGGATGATCGTGGCCGGCGCCGAGGTTGCAGACGAGGTGGACGAGGACAACTGGCGACGCTATTTCGCCCTGGTGATCGATTCCCTCGCGGCGGTGCCGGATAGGTCGGTGCCCCTGCCGGGTCGAGCGCTGACACCGGACGAGATCGTCAGCGTCAAGAGCAGATTGCACGGGAGGGCGTCGTGATCGACAACGTGGTCTCCCCCGTGCTTCCCTCGCACCCCGGGCATCCGATGCTGGTGGCGCTGCGCAGTGACGGAGCGTTCCCCCAGTTGGTCCGCTTCGCACTGGTCGGCGGGCTCAGCAACGTCCTCTACGTCGCCGTGTTCGTCGCGATGCACAGCGAGGGTTCCATCGTGGCCAATGCCGTCGGAGCAGTGGCGTCGACCGTTCTCGCCAACGAACTGCACCGCCGTCTCACGTTCCACGCCGCCGATCGGGTGGGCTGGTTCACCGCGCAGTGGGAGGGCGGCGGACTGGCACTCATCGGTCTGGGCGCCAGCACCGCAGCGCTGACAGCGCTCGACGTCGCACTGCCGACCGCCGGCGCCGCGTTGTCGGCCCTGATCCTGGTCGGAGTCACCGCCCTCGTCGGCGGGCTCCGCTTCCTCGCCCTGCGCGGTCTGGTCTTCTAACTGCGCTCACGCTCGCGGCGCGCCAGCTCCGCGAACATCGCGTTGTGCGCCGCGAGGTCCGCACCGTCGTCGCGATCGGCCGCCCGGTCCGTGCGGACCGCTTCCTTCCGGTCCGTGTTGGACCACTGCACCAGCAACGCCAGCATGACGAGGATCAGCGGGATCTCGCCCGTCGCCCACGCGATGCCGCCGCCGAGTCGCTGATCCGCCAGGAGGTCGGAGTTCCACGGCAGCGACAGGCCGCGGAAGAAGGTCTGGCCCATCACCGTCTCGGTGCTCATGAGCGCGATACCGAAGAAAGCGTGGAAGGGCAGCGATCCGAACACCATCGCCAGCTTGGTCACGGGCGACAGTCGACGCGGTGCCGGGTCGACGCCGATGACGACCCAGTAGAACAGGTAGCCGCTCAGCAGGAAGTGAGCGTTCATCAGCAGGTGGGCGCCGTGCGAGTCGACGGTCGCGCCGTAGATGCCGCCGAGGTAGAGCGCGTAGAAGCCACCCACGAAGATGACGGCCGCGACCAGTGGCTGGGTGAGGAACCGGGACACCGGGCTGTGCAGGGCCTCGAGGATCCACTCGCGCGGTCCCGGCACACCGTCCCGGCCGGCCGCCGGCAGCACCCGTAGGGCCAGGGTCACGCCGCCGCCGAGCGCGAGCAGCACCGGGGTGAGCATCGACAGCACCATGTGCGAGCCCATGTGCACGCTGAACATCGCCATCGAGTAGCGGTAGACACCCGACGACGTCGCGAACAGCAGCGTCGCGCAGCCCAGGACCCAGGCGATCGTGCGACCCACCGGCCATGCGTCGCCACGGGCCCGCAGTCGACGAACGCCGAGGAGGTAGACGACGGCCATGACGACGGCGGCGGTGCCGAAGATCAGGTCGAACCGCCAGTCGAAGAGGAAACGCCCGAGGCTCGGGGGCGCGGTGAGGTCGTACCCCAACTCCGCCTCGGTGAGCGTCAGCTCCCGAGCGCTCCCCAGCGGGGGCGGTGTCCGGGAGAGTCCGACCGCGAGCCCGATCGTGGCCGCGAAGACCAGTACCTCGGCACCGGCGAAACGCACGAGATTCGCGCGCGACGTCGGGTCCGCGGCGAGCGCGGGCAGGGCGCGTCGACGCTGGGTGTAGCCGAACACGCCGAGGACGACCAGGGCGACGACCTTGGCGAGTACGAGTCGGCCGTAGGTGGTGTCGAACAGATCTGCGGGCTCGACGCGGACGAAGGCGTTGACCACTCCACTGACACCCATGACCACGAACGCCACCGTGGCGACCGCGGAGAAGCGGCGCGCCGCGACATCGGTGTGCGCGCCGGCGCGACGGGCGTGCGCCAGGACGGCGAACAGTCCGCCCGCCCAGAGCGACGCGGCAAGAAGATGCAGGATGAGGCTGTTGGTGGCGACGTCGTGCGATCCACCGGACGACGAGTGCCCCGACAGTGCGAGAGGCATGAGCGAGCCGAGCGCGACCACCAGCAGGATCGGCGTCCACGACCACCGCAGTACGGCACGTGTCCCGAGTGCGAGCACGATCGCGATGATCGCGGTCCACTGCCACGCGCGGGCCAACTCGATCTGCGACAGGCCCGACCACAGGTTCTCGGGACGCAGCGCCTCGGACACCGGCTGACCGGACGTGTCCGAGAGGGTCAGCGGCACCAGCACGATCGCGCAGGCCGCCCACACGATTGCCGCCGACGACGCGGTGCGCAGCGCGCGATAGCCGTCGATGTCGAGGACGCCCGATCTCTGCGGCGGCACGAGGAAGGCTGCGAGCAGCAGAGAGCCCACGGCGATGACGGCCGCGACCTCCCCGAGCGCGCGCACAGCGGGCAGACCGTACGTCGTCACCGGACCCGGATCCGGGATGCCGAGCAGGACCAACGCCTGCGATGCGGACAGCGCGACGATCAGGCCGGCCACCACCGCGGCGATCAGTCCGGCACTCGCGAACACGCCTGCCGATCCGGCTCGTCGCGCCCCACCGTCCGGTTCCGCGGTCGCGGAACGCGGTGCCTCAGTCGTTGCCATACCTCCAGGGTAGGAGGTGACCGGCATCGCAGCACCTACGGGACGTAGTAGACGCGCAACTCACACGTCACCCCTCCGGCGAGTACGCCGGAAACGTCGTGATCCTCCGCGCTGCAGCAGCTGTTCGGACGTACTCGCGAGGGGCGTCAGTGGTGAATGCGTCCCTCGCGCTCCCCCAGCGGCCGTCCGTTCCCGCCCCACCGCCTCGCGACGATCTCCGCCGCGATCGACACCGCCGTCTCCTCCGGTGTCCGGGCGCCGAGGTCGAGCCCGATCGGGGACGACAGTCGCGCGAGCTCGTCGTCGCCGATTCCCACCTCGCGCAGTCTCGCGACCCGATCGTCGTGGGTTCGCCGCGACCCCATCGCACCCACGTAGCCGACGCGGGGCAGCCGCAACGCCACCTCGAGCAGCGGCACGTCGAACTTGGGGTCGTGGGTCAGTACGCAGATCACGGTGCGCTCGTCGATCTCACCCTCGGCCTGCAGTCGCCCGAGATAGCGGTGCGGCCACTCGACGACCACCTCGTCGGCCGTCGGGAATCGCGCGGGTGTCGTGAACACCGGCCGCGCATCGCAGACGGTCACGCGATAGCCGAGCAGCGCACCCTGACGCGCCACCGCCGACGCGAAGTCGATCGCACCGAACACGATCATGCGAGCACGGGGCGCGAAGGAGTTCACGAACACCGTCATTCCCTCGCCGCGCCGCTGACCGTCGGGGCCGTAGTGCAGGACGTCGGTGCGGCCCGCTTCGAGAAGACCACGGGCGTCGTCGATCACCGCGGCATTCGCGCGGGGCGACCCGAGCGTGCCGGACGCCGCCACCGGGTCGACGACCAGGCGAGAACCGACCCGCGCAGCATCGGGGTGCTCGATGACAGTGGCCACCGCGACCGGCCGGTGCTCCGCGATCGCCGACGCCACCGCGCCGAACTCCGGAAAGGTCGATCGGGACACGGTCTCGACGAAGACGTCGAGGATGCCCCCGCAGGTCAGACCCACCGCGAACGCATCGTCGTCGCTGACTCCATAGCGATGCAGACCCGCCTCACCGTTCTGCGCGGCCTCGTACACCGCGCCCTCGACGCAGCCACCGGACACCGACCCGACGACTCTGCCGTCCGCGAGCACAGCCATCGACGCACCCGGCGGACGCGGTGCCGATCGGAACGTGCGCACCACGGTGCCCACGCCCACGGACTCCCCCGCGCGCCATGCCGCGAGCACCTGGTCCATCACGTCCTGCACGCCTGCTGCCTTCCCTCGGAGCGAGAAGTCTAAGCCGCACCTCCGGCCCGGGCAGGGCGCAGCGCCTCGCTACACTCGACGGCGCATCGGACACCGTTGCACGCCTCCGTAGCTCAGGGGATAGAGCAAGGGCCTTCTAATCCCTTGGTCGCAGGTTCGAATCCTGCCGGGGGCACCACGGCGCTCATTCGCCCATCGAGAAGACGACGACGGCAGCCACGAGCACCGCGATCAGCGCCACCACGGGTGCGCCGAGTCCGACGATCGCGAAGGCCGCGGCGCCGAGAATCGCTCCGCCCGCGAGCGCCGCCCACATCAACAGCGGGCGGACCCAGGATTCCGAGCTGCGCCCCTGGATCCGAGCGGCGATCGTGCGTGCCATGGTCACGAGCGTCCCGGTCATGTACGTGAGGCTGATGCCGCCGTCCCGCTCGAACACCGCGTTCTCGGCGCCCATCGCTGCCGCCACGATCAGAGCGGACACCAGGGTCGCGCCGCCGCCGAGGTGCACGACGCCGGCCGCCGCCAGCAGTACCGCGACGAGCAGGAGGACGACGGTCTTACGACGCCGGCCGGCGAGGTCGCCGACGAGCGACCCGGTGACGACCCCGCCCACGAACGACACGATCACCACGAGCCCGACGGACGCCGCACCGAGATGTCCCGCAGTGAGTTCGACGGCCGCCCGAGTGGTGTTGCCCGTCATGAAGGAGACGAAGAAGCCGCCGAGAGCGAGGAAGCCGACGGCGTCGACGAAGCCCGCCACAGCGGCGAGACCCAGCGCCACGTGGGCATCGCGGCGGCGGTCGTGGGTGCGCTTCACGCGGTCATTGGATCACCACGAGAGCGGTAACGTCGCACCGGTGACCCGCCGCACCGCTACCCTTCTCCTCCTCGCGACTCTGAGCGTGGCGGGGTGCGGCGGTGACCCGGCGACACCCCCGGCCGACGACCCGGCTCCGGCGACCTCGACGTCCGAGGCGCCCAGCACGCCGTCGGTGGCCGGTCCCTCCGTGCCGACGGGGCCCGACGCCGTCGCCGCGGACGACCTCTTCATCGCAGGGTTGGACAGTGGCGCCATCGAGTACACCGACCCGGAGACGATGAAGATTCTCGGACGCGGCATCTGCGCCGAACTGCAGCAGGGGCAGCCGGTGATCGCCGAGGTGGACGCCGTCACGACGGGCAGCCGCGGCAAATGGGACGAGAGCGCCGCGGGCGCCATCGTCGGTACCGCGATCGGCGCCTACTGCCCCGAGTTCCGAGCGCTGCTGCCCGGCTGACGGCTCCGGCGCAGCAGGAAGCGCTGCACCTTGCCGCTGGGCGTCTTGGGCAGTGCGTCGACGAAGTGCACCGTGCGCGGGTAGGCGTGCGCGGCGAAGTTGGACTTCACCAGCTGCTGCAGCTCGGACTCCAACTCGGCGGTACCCGAGACGCCCTCCGCCAGAACGACGTACGCCTCGATCACCTCTCCGCGGATGTCGTCGGGTTGGCCCACCACCGCCACATCCATGACCGACGGGTGTTCCACGAGAACGCTTTCGACGTCGAAGGGCCCGATCCGGTAGCCGGCCATGATGATGACGTCGTCGTTACGCGCGGAGAAGAAGTAGGAGCCGTTCTCGATGCGTCCGGCATCGCCCGTCAGGTACCAGGACCCGTCGTCGGTGAACCGTTCGGCTGTCTTGTCGGGAGCGTCGACGTATCCGGTGAACCACATCAGCGGGCTGCCCGCCACCTCGAAGCCGATCTGATCCTCGACGACTCCGGCGGTGAAGCCCGGCAACGGCTTTCCCATCGACCCCGGGATCAGCGGCTCACGCACCGCGTCGTGCCAGGCGTTGACGATGACCATCCCGTGCTCGGTCTGGCCATAGTGATCACGCACCGGCACGCCGAGCGCCGACTCCGACCACACCAGAACGTCCGGCGTCAGCGGCTCCCCCGCCGACGACGCCCGTCGCAACGTGATGCCACCGACCGACGGGTCCTTGCTCAGGCTCCGGTACACCGTCGGCGCCGCCGCGAAGTTGGTGACCTCGAACTTCTGCATCACCGCGACCGTGAGCGCGGGGGTGAAGCCGGCATGCAGCATCAGACTGCGACGGCCCATCGCCATCGGGCCGAGAATGGCGTAGTAGAGCCCGTAGGCCCAGCCGGGATCGGCGGCGTTCCAGAAGACGTCGTCCTCGGACACGTCCAGGCCGTAGGTCATGTAGGTGACGAACGACGCCAGCGCCGACACAGGCACCGGCACACCCTTCGGCTTCCCCGTCGTGCCGCTGGTGAAGAGCTGGATCATCACACCGTCGCCGCCCACGGCCACCGAGGCCGCCATCGGCTCGTGCTCACGAACCAGAGCGTCGAAGCCCTCCCCCGTCTCGATCACCGTGATGCCCTCGATCGAGTCGAGCTTCTCGCGCTGGTCGGTCTCGGTGATGACGACGCGCGCCTGCGCGGCCTCGACGCGCATCGCGATCGCCGGAGTAGCGAAGGCGGTGAACAGCGGGACGTGCACCGCGCCGAGTCGCCAGAGCCCGAGCAGGGCGACGACCAGTTCGAGCCGCTTGCTCATCAACACTCCCACGCGGTCACCCCGGCCGACGCCCATCTCGGCGAGGCCCGTCGCGAATCGCGCCGACAGCTCGTGCAGCTCGCCGTAGGTGAGGTCGCGCGCCGTGAGATCGCCTTCGATGAAGGTGAACGCGATCGCCGCCGGGTCGTGGTCGTCGCACAGCAGGGCGGCGAGGTCGGCGTCGGCGGATCCGTAGGTCGCCAGCAGGCGTGCGACATCGTCGGTCAAGGTCGTCATGGTGAGAGTGTGGCGCGGAACACTCGCGGCCCGATACCCTCCGAAGAGGGTAGGAAGACGGAGACCATGATCGACACACATTTCGACGCCGCCGTGGACCGGTTGCGCGCCGGTTCGGGCGTCACGCTCGCTTTCGGCGGAGTCATGACCGCGGGACGGCGATTGACGCTGCGCCATTTCGCCGGGCAGTCCGTCGGGGCGCTCGACGGTGTCGAACTCGAGGCAGGTCACGGTCTCGGCGGCAAGGTGTTGCAGGTCAATCGCACCGTCGCGCTCGACGACTACATGCGGACTCCGAAGATCAGCCACCGATACGACGCCATCATCTCCGCCGAGGGCCTGCGCGCCATGATCGCCGCCCCCGTCGTCGTCGGGCGGACAGCCGTCGGCGTGCTCTACGGCGCGATGCACACGGCCGGCCACATCGGGGATCGCGTGCTCGACGTGCTGACCCTCGAAGCGGGGGTTCTGGGCCAGGACCTCGCCGTCGACGAGGCGCGGCGCGATGCCGACCGGCTGCGCGAGGACGTCCGTCAGACGTACACGCGGCTGCGGGCGGTCGCGGCACGGTCGGACGCACCCGAGCTCACGTCCGTGCTCGACTCGATGCGCGCCTTCCTGGAACCCGCCGCACCGACACCGTCCGCTCCGCACGTGACGGCCCGCGAACGGGACGTGTTGTCGCTGGTGGCGCTGGGCCGGTCGAACATCGCCATCGCCGAGGAGCTCGGCCTCACCGTGTCCACAGTCAAGAGCTACATGAAGTCGATCATGGCCAAGCTCGACGCGTCGACCAGACACGAAGCCGCGCACGCCGCCCGGCGTGCAGGCCTAGTTCCCTGATCCTGTCCGCAGCGCCTTCTCGAGCGGAGTCGGAAAGGTCGGGGTGATGGACGCGCCGTCGAGATGGGCCTCGAGACGTACAGCTTCCGCCGCGACCTGCTCCTCGTCGGCCTTCTCGAACAACCGGAACACCACCTCACCGGCGCCGCGTACGGCCCAACCGCCGACCACCCGGCCGTTCGACCACACCGTGGGGCCGACGTTGCCGAACGTGTCGAACAGATCCGGTCGGTACTCGTCCGGCAGGAACCATCGCCGATCCTTCCACCCCATCGGCGTCGGATCCAGCGCTGGCAGCAGCGCCACACCCCCGTCGGCACCGCTGATGTCGCTGCCGCGCAGCATGATTCCCCCACCCGACGACAGCTCGACCTCCTCGACGTCGAGAGCGGCGAGGGCTTTGACGGTGTGACCCTTGTTCCATCCGGTCCACCACTGGAGGTCCTCGGGAGTCGCCGGACCGAACGCCTCCAGCCAGGTGCGCGCCAGGCGAACTCGCGCATCCGCCTCCTCGATCGGCGGCACACCGTCTGGCCACCACGCGCTCACCGGTGCCCACGTGTGGTGGCGCGAGGTCCAGTTTCCCCGCGGTTCCACGCGCACGATGCGCCCCTCCGCCGACAGCAACGTCAGCAGCGACGACGTCACGTAGCGACGGACGTCGTACTTCTTGTCCGTGGTCGGGAGGAACGCGGTGCGCAGTTCCGGTACGGCGGTGGACAACTCGGCTCCCGTCGCGGTGCCCGACGCAGCCAGTGCTGCATCGACACCCGACTCGAGATGGTCGAGGAACGCCGGCACATCATCGATCACCGGGTCGGTGGGCAGGGTCGAGAGTTGCTTCGCCAGACGCGTTCTCAGGGTTCTGGCCACCCCGGCGCTCGAACCGGACTGCACGACGGGCATGAACTGCTTGTCGATGACGAAAAGGGTGCGGCGCATCGCCATGACCCGCACCAGCGAGCGGCGGGTGTACAGAGCGTCGCGCACGTCGTCCAGGGTCGCGGTGGTCGATCGCGCCAGAACCTGCAACGACACGCTCGCCGCATCCGTGGCGTGGAGCGCGACGATGCGCTGGACCACGCCCTCGGGCGTCAGCGACGACCCCAGACCCACGGCATGTTGGCGCACCAGGATTCTGCGCCGCTCCTCGTCCGTCACCTTCATCGGGACAGTGTGACCGACCCCGCCGCCGTGCGCACCCAAGCCGCGCGTTGCTCCGTTTGGGCTCCGCTCCGGGGGTGCTCACCGCGCGCACCGCCCGTCGCTCCGCGCCCTCCACACCCTGCGCGCTCCACCGCGCGCTGCGCCCGGCAAAGTCGCAAACCTCGCGAAAGCATCCTCTCGAACCCCGCGGTCTGGTTACTATCAGCCGTTCTTAAACACCCCCTTAGACCGAGGTCCCTCAATGAAGCGCTTTATTGCCGGTGTCGGCGTGGTGTCCTGCGGCGCCGTCGTCGTCGCCCTTGCAGCAGCCGCGCCCGCGTCGGCCGATCCTGCTCCGACCCTTCCGTCCGCGTTCGTGACCGAGGTCGTCGACGGCGACTCTGTTCGCGTCGTCGACGTGACCCGCGGTGCGATCACCGTGCGAATCGCAGGAGCTGACGCTCCCGAGCTGAACGAATGCTACGGACCCCAGTCGCGGGACTTCACGCGATCCGCACTCGAGCGGCAGCTCGTCGCCGTGATCGTCGATCCGTCACTCGGCGGTGCCGACGCCTCTGGAGAGCTTCCCGCCTACATAGTTCGCGTGGACGGGTGGAATCACAACGTGGAAGCCACCCGCGCCGGCGCCGCAAGGGCGAGCGGAGAGGTGTCGCGCTCCGCGGAAATTCGAGATGCCGAGAACGGCGCTCGCCAGGTCGGTGCAGGCTTGTGGTCGGCGAACTGCGGTACCCCGGCATCGCAACCCCGTCCGCAGGCAGCACCTCAGCCGAGCGGCGTCTACTACGAGAATTGCGACGATGCTCGAGCACGTGGCGCAGCACCCGTGCTGCGCGGTCAGCCCGGCTACCGCGCCGGGCTCGATCGCGACAACGACGGTGTCGGCTGCGAGCCGACGCGATGACACTCGACAGGACGAGACGGCCTTCGAGGCGTGGTCACGCGGCAGTGCTTGCGTTCACGGCGATTTCGGCACTGATGATCACGGCGTGCGGCAGCGAAAGCGACTCCGGAACCACCACCACGGTCGAAACATCGACAGAGACGGTCACCGTTGAAGCGACAGCGTCACGCGTACCGGCCACTACTTCAGCGGTGGCGGAACCTCCCGCAGTGGTCACATCTGCTCCAGCTCCCGCACCTGTGGCAGCGCCGGCATCCATGCCGGCGGTGGTCTGCATGAACTTGCAGGACGCTCAAGATCTGATCCAAGCCGCCGGGGTCTTCTACTCCAGAAGCGACGATGCGACCGGCGCCGGCAGGAATCAGGTCCTCGACGCGAACTGGTCGGTGGTGGCACAAAGCCCGGAGCCGGGCGCACTGGTCACCGAGGGGGAAGCGGTGTTGTCGGTGGTGAAGCTCGGCGAACCGGGCGACTGTTCCTGACGGAACCCACCACCGCGCGCACCGCCCGTCGCTCCGCGCACTCCACACCCTGCGCGCTCCACCGCGCGCTGCGCCCGGCGACCGCAGAGCGCAACGGCAACTACCGAGCCGGCACCCACACACGACAACGGCGCCGCACCCGTCATGGGTGCGGCGCCGTCGTGAGGCTCCGGGTCAGCGACCGTTCGACCGCCTGGACGATTCCTCGAAGTCCCCCTCGATCACCTCGAAGGTGCGCGTGTCGGACTGTGCCCGGCGCGACGCTTCCCTCATCTCGATGCCGTCGGTGACGAGGTCACCGATCTCGCGGGTGACGTCGCGGACTGCCGTGGCGATGATGACCGCGATGCGTCCGACGTGGGTCGCCGCGGACTCGGTCAGTTCCTGCACGGTGTCCTTGTTGCGTTCGAACTTGCCGACCATGGCACTACCTCTCAGGCTGCAGCTTTTTCGCGCTCGATGATCACACCGGTCACCTTGTCCACACCGGTGAACCGGTCGGGAAGGGCGAGTCGGAAGATCTTGCCCCACACAGTACCGATCTGATGGAAGAAGCCACCAGTGTTGTACGGAAGGCCGTACTCCTCACAGAGAGCCTTGACCTCGGGCGCGATCTGCGGGTAGCGGTGCGCGGGCAGGTCGGGGAAGAGGTGGTGCTCGATCTGGTGCGAGAGGTTGCCGGACATGATGTGGAACAGGTCGCCACCCTCGATGTTCGCGGAGCCGAGCATCTGACGCACGTACCACTGGCCGCGAGTTTCCTGCGCGGTCTCCTCGACGGTGAACGTCTGCACGCCCGTCGGGAAGTGGCCGCAGAAGATGATGGAGTAGGCCCACACGTTGCGGACGATGTTGGCGGTGAAGTTGCCCACCAGCGTCGGGACGAACATCGGCCCGGTCAGCGCGGGGAAGACGATGTAGTCCTTGAGGACCTGTCGTCCGGCCTTCTTCCACCAGCCCTCGAGCAGGGGCTTGACGTCGTGCCATTTGCGCTTGCCCTGGATGACGTTCTCGGCCTCCAGGTCGTGCATCATGACGCCCCACTCGAAGAAGGTCATGAGCAGGAACGCGTAGATCGGGTTGCCCAGGTAGTACGGGTTCCACTTCTGCGCGCTGTCCATCCGCAGGATGCCGTAACCGATGTCGCGGTCCATGTCGAGGATGTTGGTGTACGTGTGGTGCATGTAGTTGTGCGAGTGGCGCCACTGGTCACCGGGGCACGTGTTGTCCCACTCGAAGACCTTGGAGTTCAGGCCCGGCTCTCGCATCCAGTCGTACTGGCCGTGCATGACGTTGTGGCCGATCTCCATGTTGTCGAGGATCTTCGACAGGCTCAGGGCGCTGACGGCGGCGATCCAGGCCGGCGGGAAGAAGCCGAAGTACATCAGTCCGCGACCGGCGACCTCGAGTCCGCGCTGCGCCTTGATGATCTTGAAGATGTAGTCGCGGTCCTCCTGACCCAGGTCCGCGACGGTGCGGGCGCGCAGGTCGTCGAGCTTGCGCCCGAGTTCCTCCACGGCTTCGTAGCTCAGGACGACGGGTCCGTCGGTGCCTGGCTCGTCCAGCACGTCGACGCCGGACGTCGTGGTGTCGGGCGCCGAGCTGGAACCGATGAACGGGAGAAAGGACAGTGAGAGTCCGAACATGGTGACCTCCTCTTCGAGTGTGTGGATGGGTCAGACGTCGATGTCGACGTCGCCCACGGGGACGGAGATGCAGAGCTGGATTTCGTTGTCCGGATCGGAGTCGAGCTCACCGGTCTTGACGTTGCGGGTGCATCCCGACTTCTTGATTGCCGTGCAGGTGAAGCAGATTCCCATCCTGCAGCCGAATTCCGGTGTCAGCCCGGCATTCTCGGCCTGCTCCAGGAGGGTGGCGCCGTCGTTCTCCGCCTCGACGGACGAACCCGAGAACGACACGGTTCCCGAGGCATCCCCGTCGACGACCGGAACTGCGGTGACGAACTCCTCCGAGAACAACGACTCGGAGAGTCCGAGTTCGTCGAACACCGACCTGACACCCTTCATCAACCCGGGCGGCCCGCACAGGAACGTCTGCGCCGAGGCGTGCCAGGGTGCTGCGACGTTCAGATGCTCGGTGTCGAAGAATCCGTGCAGATGACCACCGTTCTGCTGATCGGTGTACGCGTACAGAACGTCCACGTTGTCGTTCTCGGCCGCGATGCGGTCGAGTTCGGCGCGGTAGCAGACGTCGTTCTCCGTGTAGGCGTAGTGCAGGAACGCCACGCGTCCGGTGTACCCCTCGTGCACCAGCGTGCGCAGCATCGACATCACCGGGGTGATGCCGCTTCCACCACTGATCAGCAGAACGTGGTCCGGCCGCGGGCTCGGGAGCTCGAAGGTGCCCGTGGCCGGCGCGAGATTGACCACGAGACCGGGCTTCGCCGAGGCGACCAGGTAATTGGACACGATGCCGTCGGGCTGAGCCTTGACGGTGAGCTCGATCGTGTCGTCGTCGGTTCCGGCGGTACCTGCCGGGGAGTAGCAACGCGTGTGCCGGACGCCGTCGACCACGACACCGATCTGCACGAAGTGGCCGGCGGAGAACCCCTTCCACTGCCACGTGGGGCGCAGCGTCAGCGTGACGGTGTCGGCAGTCTGGTGACGGACGGCCACCACCTCGGCGCGCATGTCGTCGACAGTCATCATGGGGTCGACGAGTTCGAGGTACCGATCGACCGCGTGCGGCGTCGTCAGCGTCTCGAGCAACCGGGGCCGCAACCTGGACAGCAGCGAACTGCGACGGCCGCGCGATGTGGGGGTGGTGGCGATGCTCAAGTCGTCCTCCTCGAATGACGGGCCGGTGACCGGATCACTTCTCCAGTGCACACTCGTTCACTGGAACCGAGTGTGACAGCCCGTACCGGCAACTTTCAAGGCCAATGTGACGACGGACACGTACCGTGAGCAGCAGTGACCCGCCAGGCTCTCGCGCGGCGGAAGTGCACACCCATACACCGATGTCGGTTAATGTCGAGGAATGTCCGAGAATTCCGTAGGTTCCACGACGGCCAGCAGGGCCGAACGCAAGGAACGCACCCGGCGGGCACTCGTGGACGGAACGCTGGACGCCATCGCGGACCGCAGTTTCTCCAGCGTGAGCCTGCGGGAGGTCACGCGCGCGGCAGGAATCGTGCCGACGGCGTTCTACCGCCACTTCGCGTCGATGGAGGACCTCGGAGTCGCGGTCGTCGAGGACAGCATGCGCGTCCTTCGCAAGATCCTGCGCGACGTCCGTCGTCACCCGTCCGCGGACAACGCGCGCGAGTCGCTCGAACTGCTGGTGGGCGAGATCCGCGAACACGACGTCCAGTTCCGCTTCCTGATCCGCGAGCGGTCCGGCGGAGTGGTGGAGGTCCGGCGCACGATCGAGACCGAGCTGCGAATGATCGTGCACGAGCTCACTCAGGACCTGTCCCGGATCCCCGCCCTGTCGTCGTGGCCCGGCGATGATCTCGAGATGGTCGCCGACCTCATCGTCAACACGATGCTGGCGACGGTGGTGGACCTGGTCGAGGTGACGCCCGCCGGCGCGGCCGAACGCGACATCGTCGAACGCGCGCTGTCCCAGCTGCGCGTGATCATGCTGGGAATGGGCCAGTGGCAGCCTCGGAACGTCCGCGGCGCACGGACGTCGGCAGCCGCCCTCGGAGCGTGAGGACCCGATAGCCTTTCCCCATGCAGATCTCAGTCGGTGACCTGACCTTCGACGCGGACCGCTACGGAACCCCCGGCGACCGCCCGGCCCTTCTCCTGCACGGTTTTCCCGAGACGTCAGCGAGTTGGCGCGACGTGGCGATCCGCATGGCGGACGCGGGCCGCGACGTCGTCGTGCCGAACCAGCGCGGGTACTCCCCCGGTGCCCGTCCGATCGGTACCGACGCTTACCGCATCGACCTGCTGGTCGCCGACGTCATCGGAATGCTCGACGAACTGGGCTTCGCGGCAGTCGATCTCGTGGGGCACGACTGGGGGTCGATCGTCGCCTGGTACGTCGCGGCGCTGCATCCGGATCGCGTGCGCACCCTCACCGCAGTGTCCGTCCCGCACCCGGCCGCCTTCGGATGGGCGATCCGCGAAGACGAGGACCAGAAGAAGCGCAGCGAGTACATGACTCTCTTCCGCCAGTCCGGCAAGGCGGAGGATCTGCTGCTCGAGGACGACGCTCGCCGGTTGATCGCCATGTTCTCCGGTGCCGCCGATCCGACGATCGTCTCGCAGCATCTTCCGGTGGTCGGCCGGCGTGAGACGCTCACCGCCGCGCTGGAGTGGTACCGCGCCATGACGCGCGACTTCGCGGATCTCCCGTCCGTCGAGGTGCCGACCACCTACGTGTGGGGTAACCAGGACACCGCGGTCGGCCGCGCCGCCGCCGAGCGGTGCGCCCAGCACGTCACCGGCCCCTACGAGTTCGTCGAATTGAGTGTCAGCCACTGGGTGCCGGAGGACGATCCGGACCGACTGGCGGACGAGATCCTCGCGCGTTAGCGCGTGACCGGTTGTCGCAGAATCGTTCTCAGCTTGTCGGCCACCACACGCCGTGGGTCGCCGAGATAGATCTCGTGATGACGTCCCGTCATCCGGAGCGAGTGCGCCGGGACGACGACGTCGTGCATGTGCGCGAGCACCGGCGCCTCGTCGTCGTAGGACCCGACGTGCAGCGTCTGCACGCACAGCCCCTCGTCGAGACGTATCAGGCGCACGTCGCCTGTCCGCGGGCCCGCCTTCTGTTCGCGGACGGTCTCCAGATGCTCGGCCGTGATCCAGTCGGGGGTCATGATCATCGCGGTCCATCGCCATCGCGACGGGTCCCGCTCGCGGGTGAACGACGCCCAGTCGTCCGCCCACCACAGCGCTTCGAGCGGCATCACCACGTGGTCTCTGCCGAGTTCACGCTTGGCGAGGAACTTCAGGCCGTACGCGAGCGGATACAGAGACGACACCGCGTCGGTCCAGGCGGTCGTGTTCGGATCACGGTCCCCGTCGATCGTGAGGTACTGCAGGGGCGGCACCTCGACCACGTCGAACACCCCGAGTCGAGCGCTGTACGTCGCGATCTCCTTCTTGTGGTCGACCTTCACGCCGCCGCGTCCCTCCCCCGATCACCCTCGGGTGCCGCGACGCGGAGCAGGGCCAGTAGCCCGGCCGCCAGCACCAGCACGATGCCGATGATGCCGGCCCGATCCGCGTCGAAGAGGAAGACGAAGAGTCCGAAGAGGCTCGGAGCGAGGAACGAGACCGCGCGTCCCGTCGTGGCGTAGAGGCCGAACATCTGGCCTTCCCGGCCGGGCGGGACGATGCGGGTCAGGAAGGTGCGCGACGCCGACTGTGCGGGTCCGACGAACAGGCACAGGATCAGTCCGAAGATCCAGAACATCAGGGGACCCGAGACGGCGAGCAGGACCAGCCCGGCGACGATCATCGACACGAGCGAGACGACGATGACGAGCTTGGGCCCCAGCACGTCGTCGACACGCCCCGCGACGACGGCGCCGAGTGCGGCGACGACGTTGGCGGCGACCCCGAAGAGCAGCACGTCGGCACTGGAGATGCCGTACACGGTGACGGCCAACACCGCTCCGAAGGTGAAGACCCCGGCCAGACCGTCACGGAACAGAGCGCTCGCGACGAGGAACCACACGGTGCGGCGGTCGGTGCGCCACAGCTCGGACACGTCGCGCCACAGCACGCGGTACGACTCGAGGTAGCCGGCTCGCGCGGCCGCCGCCTCGGGGTCGGTGACGGGGAGTTCGGGAACCGCGAAGAGCACGGGAAGCGAGAACACGAGGAACCACACCGCCGCGAGCAGCGCCACGAGCCGGATGTTGAGGCCGTCCTCGGTGGTGATGCCCAGCAGGCCGCGCTCGTCGCCGTCGCCGGCGATGAACCCGAAGTAGCACATCAACAGCAGGACGATGCCGCCGAAATAGCCCATCGCCCAGCCGAATCCAGACACCCGACCCAGATTGTCGGGCGTCGAGACCTGACGCAGCATCGCGGTGTAGGGCACCTGCGCCACCTCGAAGAGCACCGAGGCGACGGACAGCAGGATCAGGCCCAGCCACAGGTAGTGGTAGTCGTCCTTCACGAAGAACAGTGCCGCCATGCACACGACGGTCGCGGTCGACAGTACGAAGAGGAGCCGTTTGCGGCGACCTCTGGCATCGCTGCGCTGACCGGAGACGGGAGCCAGGACCGCGACCAGAACTCCGGCGATGCCGAGCGACCACCCCAACCACGACGTGGCGGACACTCCGCCGGGCAGATCGGCACCCACCGAGTCGGTCAGGTACACCGAGAACACGAACGTGAGGATCACGGCCTGGAAGGCGGCGCCGCCCCAGTCCCAGAAACCCCACGCCAGCACCTGCTTCTTCGTCACGACACCGGGCGCGCCCACGACCACCATGTCTCGCAGCATAGGGTGCCGAGATGACCGACTTCCCTGTTCTGCTGTCGCCGATCACGGTCGGTCGTACGACGTTGCCCAACCGAGTGATGATGGGCTCGATCCACACTGGACTCGAGGATCGGGCGAAGGACGTCGAGAAGCTCGCCGCGTACTTCGGCGAGCGCGCCCGAGGTGGTGTGGGACTCGTCGTCACCGGGGGCTACTCCCCCAATCGCACCGGCTGGCTGCTTCCGTTCGCGGCCAAGTTGACCAACCGTCTCGAGGCCCGTCGCCACCGACGCGTGACCGATGCCGTGCACCGCGAGGGTGGTCGGATCGTGCTGCAGATCCTGCACGCGGGCCGCTACTCCTACCATCCGCTCTCGGTGAGTGCGTCGGGTGGGAAGTCGCCGATCACCCCGTTCCGCGCCCGCGGCCTCACCGATCGGGGCGTGGAACGGCAGATCAGCCACTACGTCCGGTGCGCGCGCCTGGCGCAGCGCGCAGGCTACGACGGCGTCGAGATCATGGGCGGCGAGGGCTACTTCCTCAACCAGTTCCTCGCACCGAGGACGAACCGTCGCACCGATCGATGGGGCGGGTCCGCCGAGAACCGGCGCCGCCTCCCGGTGGAGATCGTGCGTCGCATCAGAGCAGCGGTCGGACCGGACTTCCTGCTCTCGTTCCGGATCTCGCTGGCCGATCTGGTCGAGAACGGTCAGACGTGGGACGAGATCGTGGCACTCGCCACCGAACTCGAAGGAGCCGGGATCGATCTGTTCGACTCCGACTTCGGCTGGCACGAGTCGCGCGTGCCCACCATCGTGACGTCCGTACCGAGGGCCGCGTTCATCGACTTCACCCGCCGCCTCACCGAGGTGGTGACGGTGCCGGTGGCGGCGGCGAACCGGATCAACATGCCGGAGGTCGCCGAACGCCTGCTCGCCGACGGCAGCGCGCACCTGGTGTCGCTGGCCCGCCCGATGCTGGCGGATCCCGACTGGCTGCTCAAGGCGAGGAACGGCCGACCGGACGAGATCAACACGTGCATCGCCTGCAACCAGGCCTGTCTCGACCACGTCTTCGTCCATCGCAAGGCGTCCTGCCTGCTCAATCCGCGGGCCGGGCGGGAGACCGAACTCGTGCTGTCCCCGACTCGCTCCGCGAGAACGGTCGCCGTCGTCGGCGCCGGCCCGGCGGGACTCGCCACCGCGGTCGCACTGGGGCAGCGTGGTCACCGCGTCACCCTCTTCGAGGCGCGCGACGAGATCGGCGGCCAGTTCGCGATCGCGCAGCGCATCCCCGGCAAGGAGGAGTTCGCCGAGACGGTCCGCTACTTCACCCACGCACTCGCCGCAGCGACGGTCGACGTTCGGCTCGGCACGACGGCCGGCGCCGCGGACCTCGTGCACTTCGATCGCGTCGTCCTGGCCACGGGTGTGGTGCCGCGCATCCCGTCCATTCCCGGCATCGATCACCCCAGCGTCGTCACGTACGCCGAGGCGGTGCTCGGCCACCGCGACGTCGGCAGGCGCGTGGCCGTCATCGGGGCCGGCGGCATCGGTGTCGACGTCTGCGAGTTCCTCACCACGGAACACTCCTCGACTCTGGACACCGCGGAGTGGCGTCGGGAATGGGGAGTCACCGACGATCCGGCGGCCGCGGGTGCCGTGGCCACCGCCGTCGCTCCCCCCGCGGCTCGCGAGGTGTACCTGCTGCAGCGGACGGCGGGACGGATCGGGACGCGACTCGGCAAGACCAGCGGCTGGGTGCATCGCGCTGCCCTGCGAAGCAGGAACGTGACGCAGTTGTCGGGGGTGCGGTACGACCGGATCGACGACGACGGACTTCACATCACCGTCGACGGACGGACACGCGCACTGGAGGTCGACACGATCGTCGTGTGCGCCGGTCAGGAGTCGGTGCGCGATCTTCTGGACGATCTCACAGCTGCGGGAACAGTAGTTGACGTCATCGGCGGCGCCGACGTGGCGGCGGAGGTGGACGCGAAGCGGGCGATCGAACAAGGGACCCGCCTCGCGGCCGCCCTCTGACGTCGCGTGCTCCGCAGCGTAGCGCTAGCCTCGGTGACCGTGAGCCTCCCCGCACCCACCGCAGAGTCCCGTGCCGTCGTCACCGGAGCGTCGTCCGGCATCGGAGAAGCACTCGCCACCGAACTCGCCGCCCGTGGTCATTCGCTGATCGTCGTCGCCCGTCGAGGCGAGTTGCTCGAGGCGCTGGCGGCGAAGCTGACCGCCGAGCACGGCGTCACCGTCGAGGTCCGCGTGAACGATCTGTCCGATCCCGTTCAACGCCAGACCCTGGCGGACGAACTGGCCGGCCGCGACATCTCGGTGCTCTGCAACAACGCCGGCATCGCCACCTTCGGTCCGGTGTCGGCGCTGGATCCCGCCTATGAGCGCGCCCAGGTGCAGCTCAATGCTGTTGCGGTGCACGATCTCACGCTGGCGGTCCTGCCCGGCATGATCGAGCGCGGCGCCGGCGGCATCCTCGTCACCGGCTCGGCCGCGGGCAACATGGCCATCCCCAACAATGCGACCTACGCCGCCACCAAGGCGTTCGTGAACACGTTCTCCGAGTCGTTGCGATCGGAGCTCGCCGGCACCGGCGTGCACTGCACGCTCCTCGCACCCGGCCCGGTCCGCACCGAGACGCCCGATCCCGCGGACGCCTCCATCGTCGACAAGCTGGTGCCGGACTTCCTGTGGATCGACAGCGCGTACACGGCACGGCTGTCTCTCGACGGGCTCGAGAAGAACAAGATGCGCATCGTTCCCGGAATCCTCAGCAAGGGCATGTCCGTTGCGGGCCAGTACAGTCCGCGCTCGATCAGCGCTCCGATCATCGGCAGCTTCTACAAGAAGCTCGGCGGTTCCTGACCTTCTACCTCCGACGGCGGCGTCCGGTCCCGAAGATGCTCCGTGAGATCTCGCGACCGGCCGCACTGGCTGCCGACCGCAGGAAGCTCTTCACGGCGGGGTTGGCCATGATGCGTTCTGCGGCCGACGGCCCTTCCGGCTCCGGCGCGGGCAGCGGCGGCAGGTCGTAGGTCTGCGGCAGCGGCGGGAACTCCGGCTGCTGCGGCGTCGGTTCGGGGGCCATCCGTGCGTTCAGCAACTCGTACGCGGACTCGCCGTCGACGGTGGTGCCGTACGTCGCGTACAACGGACTGGCGGTCGCGGCGGCCGTGATCGCGTCCGTTCCGATGGTGTCCATCAGCGACTGCGGCGGACGAATCCTGGTCCAGGCCACGGGAGTCGGCGCGCCCCGCTCGGACAGCACCGTGACGATCGCCTCGCCGGTCCCGAGGGTGGTGAGTGCCTCCTCCAGGTCGTACTCCGCACTCTTGGGATAGGTCCGTACCGTCTTGGTCAGCGCCTTCTGGTCGTCCGGGGTGAAGGCGCGCAGCGCGTGCTGCACCCGCGCGCCGAGCTGGGAGAGCACCGGCCCGGGAACGTCCGACGGCAGCTGCGTGCAGAAGAAGATGCCGACACCCTTGGAGCGGATCAGTTTCACGGTCTGCTCGACCTGCTGGAGGAAGGCCTTCGACGCGTCGGCGAAGAGCAGATGTGCCTCGTCGAACACGAACACCAGCTTCGGTGCGTCGAGGTCCCCCTCCTCCGGCAGGGTCTGGAAGAGATCGGCCAGCACCCACATCAGGAACGTGGAGAACATGACGGGACGCGCTGCGAGAGCGCCGAGTTCGAAGAGGGTGACGATGCCGCGTCCGTCCGGTGCGGTGCGGATCAGGTCCTCCGTCCGCATCTCCGGCTCACCGAAGAACGTGTCGCCGCCGTCGGCCTCCAGGTTCACCAGTGCCCGCAGGATGACACCGGCGGTGGACGACGAGACGCCGCCGATGCCCTTCAGGTCGGCCTTGCCCTCGTCGCTCGTGAGGTGCGTGATGACGGCACGCAGATCCTTCAGGTCGAGCAGCGCGAGCCCCTGCGTGTCCGCCCAGTGGAAGATCAGTCCGAGGGTCGACTCCTGAGTCGCGTTGAGCTGCAACACCTTGCTGAGCAGGATCGGGCCGAACGCCGTGATGGTCGCGCGTACCGGCACCGCGCCACCCTCGGTACCGAGGGAGAGGAACTCGACCGGGAATCCCGTGGGCGCCCACCCGTCCGCGCCGGTCTCGCCGGCCCGGCCGCGCAGGCCGTCCGAGTCGGCGCCCGGAGCGGACAGTCCCGAGAGGTCGCCCTTGACGTCGGCCAGCACCACCGGAACACCGGCCGCGGAGAGCTGTTCGGCGATCACCTGCACGGTCTTCGTCTTGCCGGTTCCCGTGGCGCCGGCCACGAGGCCGTGACGGTTGACCATCTTCAGCGGTAACCGGACCCGTGCGGTCGGATCCGCGACGCCGTCCAGCACCACACTGCCGAGTTCGATGGCGGGGCCTTCCGTGGCGTACCCCGCTGCGATCGCGGCCGCGCGGCCACCCTCCGTCGGTTCCGTCATCGTCACTCGTGCTCCCGTTCTCGTGTCGCCGGCGGTACGGGCTGAACTCTATCGCCGGTACCGACACGTGCGGGTCTACTGTGGCAGCGGTACCGATGGACACGACGGATACCGAGGATGTGCGTGAACGACAAACTGGTGTGGATCGACTGCGAGATGACGGGCCTCGAGCTGGGCTCGGACAAGCTCATCGAGATCGCGGCCCTGGTCACCGACAGCGACCTCAACGTTCTCGGCGACGGCGTGGACATCGTGATCCACTGCGACGACGACGCACTGGCCTCGATGCCGGACGTGGTCACCGAGATGCACGCCAAGTCGGGGCTCACCGAGGAGGTCCGTGCGTCGACGGTCACGATGGAGCAGGCGCAGGAGAAGGTGCTCGAGTACATCCGGCAGCACGTTCCTGCCGGCACCGCGCCGCTCGCCGGCAACTCGATCGGCACCGACCGCGGCTTCATAGCGCGGGACATGCCGGAACTGAACGACTACCTGCACTACCGGATGATCGACGTCAGCTCCATCAAGGAGTTGTGCCGCCGGTGGTACCCACGCATCTACTTCGGTCAGCCTCCCAAGGGCCTCGCGCACCGGGCACTCGCGGACATCGAGGAGTCGATCCGGGAGCTCAAGTACTACCGGCAGACGGCCTTCGTGGCGGCTCCGGGACCGACCACCGAGGAGATCGGCGCTGTCGTGACGACGCTGACCGGTGGCGACGCGTGACACAGGGAACCGATTGGCTTCCCGCGTATCGGTCACGCTAGTATCGAACGCGCTGCATCGCCGCAGGGTGTGCAGCAATGGTGGGCGTAGTTCAGTTGGTAGAGCACCAGGTTGTGATCCTGGCTGTCGCGGGTTCGAGTCCCGTCGTCCACCCCGAACACGAAGGCCCCCGACTCGCGAGTCGGGGGCCTTCGTCGTGCGTGGGGCTCAGCGGGGCAGCGCGTCGAGATCCGTCCGCATGAGGATGACGTTGTAGGACGAGTACTGCGACGCCGTGAAGTACAGCGAGTCACCGGCCGATCTCGGATGGATGTAGGGCGCGTAGAGGCCACCGCCCGGGTAGTTGCCGATGTCGTTGTTCACCACCAGCGCGGTGGGAGCGCTCCACGGCCCCTCGGGCGCCGACGCGGTCCGCGCCATGATGCGGCCCTCGACGTCGTTGCCGTACAGCATGATGTAGCGACCGAGATACGCATTCCACGCGACGGACATCTCCCCGACCGGCTGGCCGACCACAGGAGCGGCGGCGGCCAGGTCGGAGGTCCAGGACCCACCGTTCCAGTACTCGTACCGGGTGAGGTCCAGCATCGCGTCGGGTGCGACGCGGGCCAGGTAGGCCGCACCGAGACGGCCGTTCGGTGTCCCGTACTGGTACACGAACCCGTCCTGGCCGCGGACGAACGCCGCCTGCTGGAATCGGGCGTCCAACTGCTCCGTACCGGGGACGGCCACGCCGCTGTTGAACCGGATCGTGCCGGGCTCGGGGAACCACGTCTGCCCGTTGTCGCGCGACGTCGCGATTCCCGCGTAGTTCGTCGACCACACCGAGCCGCTCCACTCGCGGACCGACATGAAGTGCAGATACTGCACGCCGTTCACGGCGATCGCCGACGTGGGAACGATCGTGTACTCGACAGGTGAGAGCCCGAGAGCCGAGAGCAGTTGGGTCGCGAATCGCGGATCGTTCCCGGCCACCACCGCACCGGAGTTCACGTCACCGGGCACACCGTCGGCGAACGTGATGCCGTCCGACAGGTCGGTGTCGTTGCTGCGCAACAGAACATTGTGCCGCCACTGCCCGCCCGGGACCGCGCAGTTCCCGAAGGTGTCGCCGAACGCCATGAGGGTCTGACCGGCTCCGTTGTCCCAACTGATGCCGAGATCGGTCCCCGAGATTCCGAAACGATCGAACGTCCGGTTCACACTCTCCTGACCGGTCACCCACCCCACGGTGGACGTCGACGGCCCGTTGTAGGCGGGCACCGGACCCTGCCGTCCCGCAGGTGGCTGACCGGGAAAACCTGTTCCGTCGATCCCGGTACCGGGCAGTCCTCCACACGGTTCGGCCGCCGCCACGGGCGCGAGCACCAGGCTCACTCCCCCCACCAGTGCCAGTGCCAGCGCAGCCGCCATCGCCCGTTGTCGTCGCATACAGAACATCCCCCACAGTCGCGCCACACGCGGCAGTAACCCGCCCCCGAACGCAAGGTACCAGCCCGGACACGGTCCGATCTCCGCACCGGGACGGCCCCACCGCCGAATTACACGTATGTGTTTTCGCAGGTAGGCCGGCACAACCGAATTACGTTGGTGTAATTGAGCATTCGTGTTACCGAGCGATACTGCTGTCCCGTAGAGTGACCCGTGGCGCTCTTGGGGAAGGTGCGCCGTGTGTTACTCGTGTTGTTCGCTCGACGGACGTGAATGCCAAGGGAAGGGCATTCGACTTCGCCGAGCGGTGCGCCGTGGGCGACTGCTCGTCCGGTACCGGTCGGTGAGACCGGTACGGGTCAGAGGGACGTCGACGGCCGTACCGCCGTGGACAGCGCAGCAGCGACGGGACTCCTCCCCCGGGTCGGCGCCGACCGAATGGCGACGCCCGTGGGCGCATACGGAGGTAGCTCGTGCACCGAACATCACACTCGAACACCGCATCACAGGACACCGTGGACGCATCGCCGTCACCGGTGCGCCGCCGTGGTCGCTGGGGATCCGCCGCCATGGTGGGCGTCGCGGCCACCGGAGCTCTGCTCTTCGCCGGGACACCCACGGCCGCAGCAGCACCCGCGCTTCCGCCGCTCCCCGCTCTGCCCGCGTTCCAGATTCCCGGTGTTCCGCTGAGCGCCAAGCAGCAGGCGGCGATCCTCGCCGCCGTCCTCGACGCGACGGGCGTGCTGGTCCAGGAGGTCGCGGGGCTCGTTCTCGGCGACATCACCCTCACCCCGGTGACTCCCGACGCCGCGCCGGACGCCACGTCGCCCTTCCAGGCGGCCCCGCTGGGCGTCGGCGGATCACGACTCCCCTTGACGCCCGGCACCTTCGAGGTCACATCCGGTTACGGCGGGCGCAACAACCCGACCGGCGGCGGACGGCAGAACCACGAGGGCATCGACCTCGGAGCCGCGCAGGGCACCACGATCTACGCGGTCACCGGCGGCACCGTCACGCAGGCCGGTGACGCGGGCGACGGGTACGGCAACCTGGTGAAGATCCAGAAGGGCGACACGGAGGTCCTCTACGGACACCAGAGTCGCATCGATGTCGCCGTGGGTGACACCATCGCTCCCGGTCAGGCCATCGGCGCGGTCGGCAGTACCGGCGACTCCAACGGCCCGCACCTGCACTTCGAGGTGCGACGCGGCGGCGAGGCCGTGGACCCGGTCGGTTACCTCACCGCTCTGGGCCTGAAGGTCTAGCGGCTCAGACGGACTGGGCGTTGCCGGCTTTCCACTCGTCCCACGGGATGTTCCAGTCGCCCAGTCCGTCGGTACCCGACAGCGTTCCACCCACGGTGTTCTTCACGACGGTGATGTCACCACGCTTGGTGTTGTCGTAGACCCACTTCGCGTTCGACGGGCTCAGGTTCAGGCAACCGTGGCTGACGTTCGAATAGCCCTGCGATCCGACGGACCACGGCGCCGAGTGGAAGAAGATGCCGCTGTAGGACATTCGCGTCGCCCAGTCGACCGGAGTGCGGTAGCCCTGCGCGGAGTCCACGGCGACGCCGTAGGTCGACGAGTCCATTACCATGGACGCGAACTTGTCACCGATGATGTAGACCCCGTTGTCGGTGGGCGAGCTGTCCTTGCCCATCGACGTCGGCATGGTCTTGACGTCGACTCCGTTGACGGAGAACGTCACCTGCTTGGTGGCGTCGTCCGCGGTGGCGATGACGGCGTCACCGATCGAGAAGGACGACGACGCGTTCTCCTGGCCGAAGAGTCCCTCGCCGAGGTCGCGACCGAAGACGTCCACCGTCACGGTGACGCGGGTGCCGGGAGCCCAGTAGTTCTGCGGGCGCCACCGCACCTCTTTCTGGTTGACCCAGTAGAAGGCACCCTCGACCGGCGGGTCCGTCACGACGGTGATCGCGTTCTGCGCGGCGATCTTGTCGGGGATCGGCTCGTCGAACTGCACGGCGACCGGTTGGCCGATGCCCACGATCTCGTTCTCGGACGGCAGCAGGTACGGCTTGGTGACGTTGTCCGGCGAACTGGTGGTGAAGGACGAGACGGACGACGCCTCACCGCCCAGACCGTAGGCCCGCGTACGCAGCGTGTAGGTGCCGTTGTAGTCGAGCACCTCGCTGTTCGTCCAGGACGACCGATCCTCGGACAGTGCTCCGGGGACAGGGGTGCCGGCGTCGTCGGTGAGCGTCACCTCGGACAGGGTGCCGTCCGCCACGGTCACCGCGACCGGAGCACTCGGGGAGAATCCGACGGACGCGTCGGGCGCCGGCAACGACACCTTCGGCTTCATGAGCTCCGACAGCGGGTTGGAGTCGATCGGTGCGGGAGCCGCCGTCGGTGTCTGACCCGACCCCGCGGTGCACCCGGCCGCGGAGAGTGCGAGCACCGTCATCGCGGCCACCAGAGTCGAGCGCCCGCGACGGGTCCTACCCCACGACATCGTCATTCTCTCGACTCCACTCACCTGCGCCCGAACCATCAGCTATCACGCACATGATGCCATCCACCTGGGATTTCTCACCACTCCGGAGCTGGGGAACACGGTCACGGTCGAGTACCGATCGAGCATCGACCCGGCTCCTCACCAGCGGTCCGGAGCCTCTGCCAGCGGAAATGCGGACCGGGCGTCCCGTTTCGCTGATCGCGGGTGCTGTTGGTGTGCGTCACAAGCGACCCCGCACAGCACGATGCCGCCGAGCGTGAACTCGGCGGCATCGAGGACGGAGTCGGCCGTGCGCCTCTCGGCAGAAGGCCGCTCGTAGCGGCGAAAGGGGTGGTACCCGGGGCATGGATCCGACTCCGTCGAGCTGTGCAACGCCGACACCCCCGAGTCTGTTCCCGGCCGCTAGCATCACGTGGATGCGCGCCCTCGGTCCCACGTCGTCCGCATCTGCGCCGCGCCCCGTCTCGTTCCGGCGTGCGACCCGATGAGTGATCTGCGTGTCCGAGACGCCGCCGCCCTGGTCGGTGTCAGCGACGACACCGTCCGCCGGTGGATCGAGAGTGGTGTCGTCGAGACGTCGAAGGACTCGGCCGGACGCACCGTCGTGAACGGCGCCTCGCTCGCGGCGCACGCTCGGGCCCGCGCCGCCGCACCGCCGGATCCGAGCGGCACGGTCAGCTCCGCGCGCAACCGTCTGGCCGGACTCGTCACCTCGGTGGTCGTGGACACGGTGATGGCCGAGGTACAGATGCAGTGCGGCGCGTTCACCGTGACGTCGCTGATGAGCGCAGAATCGGTGCGGACACTCGGACTGGAACCCGGCAGCGTCGCCGTCGCGGTGGTCAAGGCGACCACCGTCATCGTCGAGACACCGTGATCTTCGGCCTCGCGGGCGGGACGCGCGGCCACCGCGACGCGGTGCGTCCGCCCGCCTGGATCCTCGTGCCTGCCGGACTCGGCACGGCGCTCGTCGTGCTCCCTCTCGTGGCGATGCTGCTCTCGGTCGACGTGGCTCGCTTCGTTCCGCTCGTCACCTCGGAGTCGTCCCGGGCCGCGCTGCTGCTCAGCCTGCGCACGGCGGCCGCCAGCACTGTCCTCTGCATCCTGCTGGGGGTGCCGATGGCCCTGGTCCTCGCGCGGTCGACCGGGCGGATCGTCGCCGTCGTGCGCGCACTCGTCCTGCTCCCCCTCGTCCTGCCCCCGGTGGTGGGTGGGCTCGCCCTGCTCTACGCGTTCGGCAGGCAGGGACTGCTGGGTGAACACCTGCGGGCGTGGGGCATCGACATCGCCTTCACCACCACCGCGGTGGTCCTCGCGCAGACGTTCGTCGCCCTCCCCTTCCTCGTGATCAGTCTCGAGGGCGCACTGCGCACGGCGGGCACGCGGTACGAGGTCGTCGCCGCGACCCTCGGAGCCTCACCCGGCACCGTCCTGCTGCGGGTCACCCTCCCCCTGGTCCTGCCCGGGCTGGCGTCGGGTGCGGTGCTCTCCTTCGCCCGTGCGCTCGGCGAGTTCGGCGCCACCCTCACGTTCGCCGGGTCGCTCCAGGGCGTCACCCGCACCCTCCCGCTCGAGATCTACCTTCAGCGCGAGACGGATCCCGATGCGGCGGTGGCCCTCTCGCTGGTCCTCATCGTCGTCGCGATCGTCATCGTGATCCTCACTCGCAGTCGGCGTCCGGCAGGCGTGCTGTGACACCCACCGACACCTCGGTCGTCCTCGACGTCCGTCACCGAGCACGCGGCGCCGACCTCACGCTCACGGTGCCGTCGGGCGGAGTGGTGGCGATCCTCGGGCCCAACGGTGCCGGGAAGTCGACGCTGCTGTCGATGGTGGCCGGACTCGTCCGGCCCGACGACGGCGTGGTCCGCATCGGAGCGCGCACCCTCACCGACAGCGCGCAGCGCATCGACGTCCCGCCGCATCGCCGACGGGTGGCTCTCCTCGCCCAGGACGCGCTGCTGTTCCCACACCTGTCCGCGCTGGCGAACGTCGCCTTCGCGCCCCGCTCACGAGGTGCCGGACGAGCCGAGTCCGAGCGACTCGCGCGCCGATGGCTCGAGGCCGTCGACGCGGCAGACCTCGCCGATCGGCGGCCGCGCGCACTGTCCGGCGGACAGGCCCAACGCGTCGCCCTCGCCCGCGCACTCGCGGCGGACCCCGACGTGCTCCTGCTCGACGAGCCGTTCGCGGCGCTCGACGCCGAGTCCGCACCGGCCATGCGCCGCGTGCTCCGCGAGGTACTCGCCGAGACCTCGCGCACCACCCTGCTGGTGACCCACGACCGGGTCGACGCCCTGACGCTCGCCGGTGAGGTGGCCGTCGTCGACGCCGGACGAGTGGTCGAACACGGCACCGTCCGCGACGTTCTGACGGCTCCGCGTACCCGGTTCGCGGCCGCCCTCGTCGGAGTGAACTCGATCGAGGGCACCATCACCGCTCCGGACACGCTCACGACCGCGTCGGGTGTCGCCGTGCAGGGCCGCGCCCCGGATCCTCTCGACGCGGGCTCATCGGCGGTGGCCCTGCTGCATCCCACCGCCGTCTCCGTATTCGTCGACCCACCGCGGGGCAGCCCCCGCAACGTGCTGCCCGTGCAGATCGGCCACGTGGAGTCCACCGGCTCGTCGGTCCGCATCACGTCCACCGCGGCCGCGGGTCTGCCCGCGCTGCACGCCGACGTCACCGTCGCGGCGGCCACCGAACTCGACCTCGTGCCCGGCCGTCGCGTCCACTTCGTCGTCAAGGCCGGCGAGGTGGCACTGCACGCCGCGGCTCCCGGCGCGCCCACACCGCGGTGACCGGTGGGTCGCCACGGCCGCGGCGACTGCTCGACGCGGCAGCGGATCTGTTCGGCGCCCGCGGCTACGCGGCCGTCGGCATCGACGACGTCGCGGCGGCCGCGGGCGTCTCGGGGCCGTCGGTGTATCGGTGGTTCGACTCGAAGTACGACCTGCTCCGCACGCTGCATCTGACCGCGGTCGCACGCCTCGAACGGCGCATCGCTCGGGAGGGCGCTCCCGCCGATCACCACGCGCTCGCTCTCGGCGCCCTCACCGTGCGCCGCTCGCTCGGCACGCTGCGCCGCGACCGCCCGCATCTGCACGACCCCGACATCGGTTCGGTGACCACGGTTCTCGATGCCGTCACCGCGGCAGCACGTCGTGCCGATCCGATCCTTCGGCCCTCTCGCGACTCCGACGTCACGACTCGGGCGGTGCTGTCCACCCTCTCCAGCATCGGGACGCACCGCCTCGCCGTCCCCGCCGCCGCGGTGCTCGAGGTTCTCGACTCCGCGTGCGCCGCGGTCCTCTCGGCGGACCTGCCGGACGCCGTCGACGATCCGGAACTCCCGCACGGCGTCCCGCCCGTCGGGCGACGGGACGCACTCCTGCGCTCGGCCGCGGAGCTGTTCGACGAGAGCGAGCCCGCCGACGTGACGATGGCGGCCATCGCCTCCTCGGTGGGCATCGCGGCGTCGAGCACCTACCGCTGGTTCGGCGGCAAGACCGTGGTGCTGGACGAGGTGTGCCTCGGCGCCGCGCGCCGGGCGGCAGACGAGACGGCGCGTGTGCTCGCCCGGTCGGACACGCCGCACCAGGCGCTGGCCGGGCTGGCGCGGCGGCGCGTGGCCCTCGCGACGCGGGCGCCGGCACTGCGGGTACTCCGGCGCCACGGCCTCTCGACCGGTCCGGCGACGGCACGCGAACTCACCGTGATGGCTCGCCAGGAGCGCGGAGAGTGGGTGCACCTCCTCGCGTCGACGATGCCGGGACGCTCGCGGGCACAGTCGTCGGTTCTCGTCGAAGCAGCGTTCACGGTGGTGGACGACCTGTCACGGCACGTCGACGAGCGCCGGCTCGCCGCGGTGATCACCGCGATGCTGGGTGTGGACGACGGCGGGCCCCGATCACCACATCGGTGATCGGGGCCCGCGTCGGATCTGCCGTGCCGCGACCGGCTACTGAGCCTGCAGCAGCGTGAACGACCTGTCTCGTACCAGCAGTGACGTCGGGTCCTCGCCCACCTGCTGCTCGGGGTCGCTCGAGATCGTGAGTGACCACGTCTCGTCGGGCAGGGTGAACTCGACCGGGGTGTCGGAGGCGTTCATCAGCCACAGGAACACGGTGTCCTCGGCCGACGACTTGAACAGCACGGCAATCGACTTGTTCGATCCGGTGGTCCAGTCGTCGTCACCCATCGCGACGCCGTCCGCGCGCTGGAAGTCGATCGTGTCGGGTCGACCGCCGCTCGTGTCGGTGGTGGTGTCGTCCTCGCCGTGGCGGAACCACACCGGACGCAGCGCCGGATGCTCGCGGCGGAGTGTGATCAGCGCCGTGGTGAACTCGACGAGTGCGTCGTCGGCGACCGCCCAGTCGAACCACGAGATCTCGTTGTCCTGGCAGTAGGCGTTGTTGTTGCCGCCCTGCGAGCGCGCGAGTTCGTCGCCTCCCAGGAGCATCGGAACGCCGGCCGAGAGAAGCAGCGTGCCGAGGAAGTTGCGGCGCTGGCGATCGCGCAGCGCGTTGACGTCCGCATCGTCCGTCGGACCCTCCGCGCCGCATCCCCACGACCGGTTGTCGGACTCGCCGTCCTGGCTGTCCTCGCCGTTCTCCTCGTTGTGCTTCTCGTCGTACATCGTGAGGTCGGCGAGAGTGAAGCCGTCGTGCGCGGTGATGAAGTTGACACTCGCGAGGGTGGGCCGGCGATCGTTCTCGTAGACGTCGGGGCTACCCGAGATACGTTGCGCGAGAGCGGGAAGGCTGCCCTCCGCGCCGCGCCAGAAGTCGCGGACGTCGTCGCGGAACTTACCGTTCCACTCCGACCACCGCGCCGGGAAGCCGCCGACCTGATAGCCGGCGGTGTCCCACGGCTCGGCGATCAGCTTCACCGGGGCGAGCACCGGATCCTGATGCACCATGTCGAGGAACGCGCTGTGTCGGTCGAGGTCCTCGTCCTGACGGGTCAGGGTGCTCGCGAGGTCGAAGCGGAAGCCGTCGACGTGCATCTCGGTGACCCAGTAGCGCAACGAGTCCATGATGAGGGCGAGTGCGGCGGGATGGCCGACGTTCAGGCTGTTGCCCGTTCCCGTCGTGTCGTAGTACGAGCTGTGGTCCTCGGGGACCAGCCGGTAGTAGGACGCGTTGTCGATTCCCTTGAGGGACAGGGTGGGTCCGAGGTGGTTGCCCTCGGCGGTGTGGTTGTAGACCACGTCGAGGATCACCTCGAGGCCGGCCGCGTGCAGCGCCTTGACCATCGACTTGAACTCGGTGACCTGCCCACCCGTGTCGCCCGCACTGCTGTACTCGTTGTGCGGCGCGAGAAAGCCGATCGAGTTGTATCCCCAGTAGTTCCGGCGACCCTCCTCGAGCAGGTGCGAGTCCTGGACGAACTGATGCGTGGGCAGCAGTTCGACGGCGGTGATGCCCAGCCGTGTCAGGTGCTCGATGGCGGACGGATGCGCGAGGCCCGCGTAGGTCCCGCGGACGGCCTCGTCCACGTTCTCGTCGAGCTGGGTGAACCCCTTGACGTGCACCTCGTAGACGACGGACTCGGACAACGGGATTCGCGGCGCGGCGTCGTCTCCCCAGTCGAACGAGTCGTCGACGACCACGGACCGCGGCATGAACGGCGCGGAATCGGCGTCGTTGCGTGTCTCGGGCTCGTCGTGATGGTGGGAGAACACCGCTTCGTCCCATTCCACGGACCCCGCAACGGCTTTCGCGTAGGGGTCGAGGAGGAGCTTGGCGGCGTTGTGGCGCAACCCGGCGGCCGGATCCCACGGGCCGTCGACCCGGAATCCGTATCGCGTTCCGACGGACATGTTCTCGACGATGCCGTGGAACACGTGGCCGGTGTACTCGGGCAGTGTCGTCGACGACACTTCGGTACCGTTCTCGTCGTACGTGACGACGGTCACCGACTCGGCCGTCTCGGTGTAGACCGCGACGTTCGCGCTCCCGTCGGGTCGAAGACTGACACCCGGGGGGTAGGGGGTGGAAGGCTGTCGTGTCACTGATGGCACCAGTTCTCTGTCGTAGGTCCAGCTCGTGGAGGGACCGGAAGTCACCCACGGAAGTCGTGCGGGTCCCAGCGTTCTTACCCGCGCACCGCCCGGACGAAACGGTGCAGGTTGAGCGCACGGGCCACCGGGTAGACATGCCCCATGACGGGCGTCCGCACGACTCGACGCATCGTGCGTGAACGAACGGCCGTCGCGGCGGGAATGCGACGTCGGCTGGCGGCGCGCGACACGGCCCTGGTGGCGGCGGGCATCACGTTCTACGGCGGCATCGCCGTCGTGCCGATGTTGCTGTTGGGTCTGCGCCTCACCACGCTGCTGCTGGGTGAGGAGACCGTCGTCGGGTACGGAGACGCCATCGCCGGACTTCTGCCGGGCGCGGCGGGCGCCCCGGGTGCAGTGCGGACCCTGTTCGACGCCGGGACCCACCTCGGGTGGCTGGGCGGCCTGGTCGCGATCCTGCCCGCCACCTTCTACGGCGAGGGCATGCGACGGGCCCTGCTCGTCTACGAGCCCGTGCGCGAATCGTTCGTCGGCTGGCGCGGTCGCGCGTCGGCGCTCCCGGTCCTGATCGTCACGCCGCTGCTCACCATCCCCGTTCTCGTGGTGGGCAACGCACTCGCCTCGGTGAACGGCGGCATCGGCGCGGGAGCGTTCCGCGTCTGGCTCGGATTCGTCACCGTCTGGCTGGTGCTCGCCGTACCCATCGGATGGACGTACCGGGTGGTCGCGCCGACCACCCTCTCGCGTACGGCAGTCGCGATCGGTGCCCTGACCACCGCGTCCTTCGTCTCGGGATTCCTGCAGGGCTACGTGCTGTTCCTCGCGATACCCATCGACTGGTCGGGCCCGTTCGGCGGCCTCGAACCCGTCGGAGCGGCCGTCGCCACGGTGCTGTGGCTGTTCCTGCTGCACATCATCGTGCTGATCGGCTGGGTGTTCACTCTCGAGTGCGACCGGGTCGCGGAGCGGGAAGCGCACTCAGAGCGTGATGGATCGACACGCTGATCTGACTGAAGCCGACGACGGCGAGGATCAGGGACACGGCGGCGCCGATGGTGCCGAACAGCGGACCGGTGTCCACCACCGAGGCTCCCAGGAGAGTCACCACGACGGCGATCACGCGGGACGGGCGCTCCCACACCGTCACGACTCCGATCGACGCCATCCCCGCGGACACCGCGCGTGCCCGCGCCGTCTCGTGCAACAGGGTGAGCAGCGCGACCGCGACCACCAGGGGTGCGGGCGCTCCCAGCACGAGGAGAACCGCGAAGACGAGCATGTCCGAGAGTCGATCGGCCACCGAGTCGGCAACGTAGCCGAATGCCGTCGATCGACCGCGGAGCAGTGCGACGGCGCCGTCGAGGCTGTCCACCAGCGCCGACAGGACGAGAAGCAGTGCCGCCGCGCCGGCGCCCCACGGACCGGAACCCGCGACGGCGAGAGCCAGGACAGCGAAGAGAACCCCCACAGCGGTGACCGCGGTGGGGGCGACGCGCGCCCGCGCGAGCGGGCGGGCCAGAACGTACGTGATGGTCAGCCAGCCGTGCACCAGTGCCGACGAGTGCACGTCGTACCCTCCGTGCAGCTCGGACCACGCACGGAAGTACTGCGTGCGAGTTCTCGGCACGGTGACGACGGGTTCCGACGCATCGGAACCCGTCACGTGATCGTGGTCAGTGACCACCGGGATCGGTGAGGGACTTGCCCTCGGCCGCCTTGACGCGCTTGCGCTCGAGCAGGACCACGGCGAGGCCGGCGAGCAGGAGAACCGGGCAGGCGATGCCGGCGACCAGCACCCATCCCTCGAAGCCGCCGCCCGCTGCGGTCAGGCCCAGTCCGAGCGCAACGAAGCCCAGCGCCATCAGGAAGTAGCCCGGCCATGCGCGGCTGTCGGTGATGGCCTCACCGGCGTGCGCACGCGTGGTGCGTGCGAAATCCTGCGGCTGCTCGTTCTCGTTCTGCGCGACCACGACTTGTCCTTTCGTCGATACATCCGTGCATGCCCGTCGGACCGCCGGGGGAAACCCGGTCGGTGGGCGCTCACAGAGGGCATTCGGAACCACCTACCCCCGCGACGGCTCGCACGGAGTGACGAGGGCGACGTCGGGCGCTAGGGTGAGCGCGTCAACAGACCATGCGGTTCGTGAATCGGGACGTGAACCGCTCTACGTGAGGACGCGCCCGTGCCCTATCTCGGCCTGATCGTCGCCGTGCTCTGGATCTTCTGCCTCATCGACGTCATCACGGCCGACGAAGGTGGCATCCGTCACCTCCCGAAGACGGTCTGGCTCCTGCTCGTCGTGTTCCTTCCTCTCGCCGGGTCCGTGGCCTGGCTCGTGGCGGGCCGGCCCGTCGGCGGCGGCATCTGGGGCGGTCCCGACGCGGGACGCCGACCGAGGGCGACCCGTTTCCCCGAGTACGACGTCCGTCCCGGCCGCGCTGTCGCGACGAACTCCGAGTCCGACGAGGAGTTCCTGCGTCGGTGCCGGGAACGCGCTCAGCAGCAGCGCGACGCCGCCCGTCGCACCAGGAATCCCGAGCACGACTGACGCGTACGCGTCGTCCCGACCGGTCGGCCACGTGGGTTAGGGTCGGCTAATGCATGACGCACCTCCGTCGACCGGCGGGGCCATCCTGCGCCGCTCCACCCGGCGCCACCGTGTGCGACTCGTCGGTTCGTCGGCCCTGTTCTGTGTGCACCAGTTCTGCGAGACGATGGTGCCGGTCGCCATCGGTCTCATCATCGGCCGCGCGGTCGAGACCGGCGACGTCACCGCGATGATCGTCTCGTTGCTGGGGCTGGCGGGCCTGTTCGTCGTCCTCTCCTACGCGTACCGCATCGGCGCCCGCATCATCGTCGTCGCGATCGAGCGGGAAGCACACCTGCTACGCGTGGAGGTCGCGGGACGCGTGCTCGACCCGCGCGGCGTCCAGGTCGATCTCGGCCCCGGCGAGCTGTTGACGGTCAGCACCTCGGACGCCGAGAAGACCTCGTGGGCGCTCGACGCCATCGCCCGGGTCGCCGCCGCTGTCACCGCCCTCGTCGTCACGGCGGTGGCACTTCTCGTCATCGATGTGCCGCTCGGGCTGGCCGTCGTCATCGGCACGCCTGTCCTTCTCCTTCTCCTCCAGTTGTGTGCGCCGTTCCTCACCCGCGCCGCGACCGATCAGCAGGCGGAGGTGGCCCGCGTCTCAGGTCTCGCCACCGATCTCGTCAGCGGCGTACGGCCCCTCCGCGGTATCGGCGCCGAGGACGTCGCGTCCCGGCGGTTCGTCCAGTCGAGCCGACGTGCACTGGCCGCGACGATGCGTCTGGCCCGTGGCAACAGCGTGTATCTCGGTGTCTCGGCAACGGTGGGCGCGCTGCTGTCCGCCGCCGTGGCCGGCACGGCCGGGTTCCTCGCTCTCGAGGGCCGAATCTCCGTCGCCGAGTTGATCACTGTCGTCGGACTGGCGCAGTTCCTCATCGAGCCGCTGAGTTCGCTCTCCCGACTTCCCGGCTTCCTCGCGGTCATCCGCGGATCAGCGGACCGGTTGGCATTGGTTCTCGGCGCCGACCCGGTGGTCACCTCCACCGGTACGCGGTCCCCCGACACCTCGTCCGTCGGACTCGACGACCTGTCCTACGGGACGTTGACGCATCTCGACCTGCATCTAGGGCGCGGCGAGATCGTCGGCGTCGTCGCCTACCGGCCGCAGGACGCCGATGCATTGGCCGCCGTCCTCTCCGGGCAGGTGTCGCCCGACGACGTCACCGGACGGCTGACGGTCGGCGGCGTCGACGTGACCGAGCTCGCGCTCCCCGAGGTCCGCCGCACCGTGCTGGTGGAACCGCACACGTCGGATCTGTTCGCCGGCACGGTGCGGTCCAACATCGCCCTGGACCGCGGGAGCGACCTCGACGCCGCGGTGACCGCCTCCGCCGTCACCGACATCGTCGCCATGCACGACGGCGGTCTCGACCATCCGGTGACCGACCGCGGTGCCAGCCTGTCCGGTGGGCAACGCCAACGAGTCGCCCTCGCCCGCGCACTCGCGGCGCAGCCACCGGTACTCGTCCTCCACGATCCGACCACCGCCGTCGACGCGGTGACCGAACACGCCATCGCCACCGGCATCGCGGGACTGCGTCACGACGGCGACGCCCGCACCCAGACGACGGTGCTCATCACCACCAGCCCCGCGCTCCTCGCGGTCACCGACCGCGTCGTCGTGCTCGACGAGGGGCGCGTCGCGACCGTCGGCACCCACCACGGGTTGGCGGAGACGGACGAGCGCTACCGAGAGGCGGTTCTGCGATGACCGAACCGACCGCACTGCTGCCCATCGCGAGTGGACGGCGATGCTGGACGTTCCTTCGCGGCGAACTCCGTGCGCGGCGGGGATCGGTCGCGCTCACCGTCGCCATCGGCGTGGTCGCGGCGGCGATGGCGCTGATTCCCGTGTACGTCTTCGGCATGCTCGTCGATCGGGTGACCGAGGGCGCACCGACGTCCACGATCGTCGGTGTCGTGACGGTCATCGGCGCCGCGGCGGTCGCGGGCGGTGTCTTCACCGGGATCGGCGCCTACACCGTCAGTCTGCTCGGCGAGAAGATGTTGGCCTCGCTGCGCGAGCGCGTCCTCGGTCGCGCACTCCACCTCCCGGTGAGCACACTGGAGCGAGTCGGCAAGGGAGACCTGCTCTCCCGCGTCGGGGACGACATCGCGGTGATGGCGAAATCGCTCGGCGAAGTGGTGCCGAACATCCTCGCCGCCGTGCTGCTGGTCCTGCTCAGTCTGATCACGATGCTCGGGCTCGACTGGCGTCTGGGACTCGCGGGCATGGTCGCGATCCCGATGTACGTGATGGCCCTGCACTGGTATCTGCCGCGGTCCGCCCCGATGTACGCCGCCGAGCGCGTCGCGATGGGCGAGCGCGCCCAGTCTCTGGTCAGCAGCATGCAGGGGGCCCGCACCGTGCGGGCGTACGGCATGGAGGGTGAGCACCTCGCGCGCATCGACGCATCGTCCGGCAAGGCTCGCGACATCGCCGTCACCGTCTTCCGTCTCTTCACCCGGTTCGGCTCGCGCAGCAACCGGGCCGAGTGCGTCGGCCTCTCGGTCATCCTCACCGTCGGCTTCCTGCTGGTGCGCGAGGACGCCGTCACCGTCGGTCAGACCACCGCGGCGGCACTGCTGTTCCACCGGCTCTTCAACCCGATCGGCATGCTGCTGTACTCGTTCGACGACATCCAGTCGGCCGGGGCCTCCCTCGCACGACTGGTGGGTGTCATCGATCTGCCCGACGACCGCTCCCCCGGGACCGAGGTGGAGCCCGCCGACGGCACCGTCGTCGTGACGAACCTCCGCCACTCCTACGACGGGGTCGACGACGTCCTGCACGGGATCGATCTGCGGATCGACGACGGCACGACGGTGGCGCTGGTCGGCTCGACCGGCGCCGGCAAGTCCACCATCGCCGCGCTCGTGGCGGGCTCGATGCGAGCTGACTCCGGATCGGTCCGGGTGGGCGGGGTGTCGCTCGACGACATCGGCTCCGATCGACTGCGCCGGCACGTCGCGATCGTCAGCCAGGAGGTGCACGTGTTCGCCGGACCGCTCATCGACGATCTGCGGCTCGCGGCACCGGACGCGGATCGGGAGACGGTCGAACACGCGCTGCGGACGGTCGGCGCGCACTCGTGGGTGAGCACCCTCGAGGACGGTCTCGACACGGTGGTCGGCGAGGGCGGCGTCGAGCTGACTCCGTCTCGCGCGCAACAGATCGCACTGGCCCGCATCGTCCTGGCCGATCCGGCGGTCGCCGTCCTCGACGAAGCCACCGCCGAGGCCGGCAGCGCCGGCGCGCGCGACCTCGAGGAGGCCGCCCGGGCCGCCACTCGCGGACGGACGACGATCGTCGTCGCCCACCGCCTCACCCAGGCGGCGAGCGCCGACAGCGTCGTGGTGCTCGAGCACGGCCGCATCGTCGAGCAGGGGCCGCACCGGGACCTGGTGGAGGCGGGCGGCCGGTACTCCGAACTCTGGTCCGCGTGGCGAGGGCGCTAGTCCTCACGTCGTCAGACGGAGCGACGGAACAGCCGCGAGCTCGCCCGGCACCGCGGCACCGGACGTGACCACCAGCGCGTACTCCCCGGCATCGCGCACGGTCGCCCCACGGCGGAACACGCGCAGACGCCCGGGATCGCGGCCCTCGGCCCGCATCGCCTCGACGTCCTCGGGGGTCGGCTCGCGCGCGACGGACGCCGACACCGTGCCGCCCGGCTCGGCGGACGGTTCGGGCAGCGGGAGGTCGGGAGCGAGCGGGTCGGTGTCCAGCAGGAGAGCCGTGCGGCCCGGCCGCACCAGCGCTGCAGCGACCGTCAGCAGACGGGGGCTCGTCGTCCGCACCTGCGCGGATCGGCCACGGTGCAGGGCCCGCAGGGCGGACCACTCCTCCGTACCCGGGTCGAACAGCTCTGCGGGCGCGCCCATCCCGATCATCGAGGACACCACGGCACTGGGCGTGGTGTCGCCGACCGTCAGGGGCCAGCGCGGGAAGAGGGATCCGGGCCAGACGTACCCGATCTCCCCCGCCCAGTCGGCCGGGTACGCCTGCGGCGCCTTCGCGGCCAGGGCGCGACGATGGCTCGCGTGCACCGAGTCGTCACCGAGCCAGGGCGGCAGTCGGCCGTCGTCGCGCAACTCGTCGTACGTCCACGCACGCCCGTCGCTGTAGTCGAGGAGCCGTGCCTCCAGGGCCTCCGCCCGCCCGCGGGCCGCCCACTCCCGGCAGGTCGCGATCCCGTAGGCCACGAGCGCCGGGGTGAATCCCCGCCACATCACCACCGCCGGGTGGTTCTTCCACCCGTAGGAGGGCCATACCAGGGCGCGCAGGATCTGGAAGGTCTCGACGCGTTGCTTCCCGAGCCGCTTGTCGTCGAGCAACTGTGCGCTGCGGGCGAAGCCGGGGTCGGGGAGGAACGTCTGCATCCCGAGAGGGTGACCGACGAGGGCCGCGTCGAAACGAGGGTGCGCTGCGCCAGTGCGATCTGCTCGAGTCGAACCCTGTGCCGACCCCTCTCACTGCGACAGCATCGTGTGTCATGACGATCTCCGTCGAGACGAGCTCCACCGACTCCGGGCAGTGGCGTCTCGCCGCGGTGTGCCGCGGCGAGCGCAGCGACCTGTTCTTCTCCCCCGCCGGAGAGGGACGACGAGCTGCCCGCGAACGCGAGGAGATCGCGAAGAGGCTGTGCGCACACTGCCCGGTGATCGCTCGGTGCGGCGAAGTGGCTCTCGAGTCCGCCGAACCGTACGGAGTGTGGGGCGGGTTGACCGCCCGCGAACGGCGTCAGGTGCGCCGGGCCGTCTGACGCGCGACCGTGCGCACGGGCCCGGTACTCCCGCGCACGACGAGTGACGGCTCGACCACCAGCTCGGCGGGCGCGAGGCTCTCGTCCTCGAGGCGGGCGATGGCGAACCGCACCGCCGTCGCGGCCAGACCCTCGGCGTCCTGCCGGACGGTCGTGAGATCGATGCGCGAGAGGTGCGCCAGCTCGCTGTCGTCGTATCCCACTACCGAGACATCATCGGGCACAGCGATTCCGGCACGGTGGAACGCGTCCATCAGTCCCACCGCGCACAGATCGTTGCCGGCCATCACCGCGGTGGGCACCCGCCGCTCGGCGACCATGCGCGTTCCGGCGGCACTGCCCGCCTCCTCGGTGTGCGCACCCGGCCACACCACGGCGGGAAGACCGCGCTCGTCCATCGCGGCACGGAAGGCGGCGCGACGCTCGGTCGCACCGGAGTCGGTACCACCGTCGACGTGGTGGATGTCCACGTGCCCGAGACCGACGAGGTGGTCGACCGCCTGACGCACTCCGTGGTCGTCGGCGCTGCGCACGATGTCGAAGTCGGTGGCGGGCAGGGCCCGTCCGATCATGACCACCACGGCCCGCTCCTCGAGATGCGCGACGTACTCGGGTGAGGACGACGGACCGAGCAGGATCACGCCTTCGCAGCGATGGCTGAGCAGCGCCTCGATCGCCTTCGTCTCGTCCCGGCCGGGCGCACTCGCGGACAGCAACACCTCGTACCCGGCCGCCTCGGCCACGGGATAGATGTGGGTCACGAGATCGGCCTGGAACGGCTGTCGCACGTCGATCACGACCCCCAACGTCCTGCTCCGCCCGCGCGCGAGGAGTCGCGCAGCGTTGTCGGGTCGATAGTCGAGTTCGCGCGCAGCGGCGAGGACACGGTCGCGAGTGTCGTCACTCGCACCCGGTTTGCCACTGAGGACGAACGACACCAGGGTCCGGGACACTCCCGCCAGAGCGGCGACGTCACTCATCGTCGTCTTGCGGCTGCGGGGCGGCGTGGACACCGGCACTCCTCTGGGACGGGGCTTGACACGGAAGCGTGATCCACCTCATAGTAGCTTAAGCGCGTTACTTAAGCGCGTTAGTGCCACAGCATGAGCGCCGGACATTCTTCGAGAGGAACCCCCGAGACATGAGCACGATTCGCGTCGGATCCGCCCCCGACTCCTGGGGAGTGTGGTTCCCCGAGGATCCTCAGCAGACCCCGTACGGCCGCTTCCTCGACGAGGTGTCGGCGTCGGGCTACGAGTGGATCGAACTGGGCCCGTACGGCTACCTGCCCACTGATCCGCAGAAGCTGCTGTCGGAGTTGGGCTCTCGGGGTCTCAAGCTGTCGGCGGGCACGGTGTTCGAACACCTGCACCAGGACGACGCGTGGGACGCGGTGTGGACTCAGATCGAGGACGTCGCCAAGCTGACCGCCGCCGCCGGCGGCAAGCACGTCGTCGTCATCCCCGAGATGTGGCGTGACCCCTCCACCGGCGCGGTGCTCGAGGACCGCGACCTCACGGCGGACCAGTGGCGCAAGAAGACCGAGGGCATGAACGAGCTCGGTAAGCGCATGTTCGAGCAGTACGGCGTCAAGGCGCAGTACCACCCGCACGCCGACAGCCACGTCGACACCGAGGAGAACGTGTACCGCTTCCTCGACGGCACCTCGAGCGAGTTCGTGAACCTGTGCCTCGACACCGGCCACATCAGCTACTGCGGCGGTGACAACATCGCGATCATCGAGCGGGCACCCGAGCGCATCGGGTACCTCCACCTCAAGCAGGTGAACGAGGAGGTCCGCGCCAGGGTCGCAGCGGAGGATCTGCCGTTCGGCGAGGCCGTCAAGCTCGGCGCCATGACGGAACCGCCGCTCGGCATCCCGGACATGCCCCCGCTCCTGAAGACCATCGAGCGCCTCGCGGACGACGGCAAGCTCACCGCGGACATCTTCGCGATCGTCGAGCAGGACATGTACCCGTGCGCCGTCGACGCTCCCCTGCCGATCGCGCAGCGCACCCGGAAGTACCTGGGCTCCTGCGGCATTCCCGCCGTCACGTTCGCCTGACCACACTTTCGCACCTACAGAAACGGATTGACACGATGACCACCGAACTCCGCATCGCGGTCCTGGGTGTCGGCATGATGGGTGCCGATCACGTCGCCCGCATCACCTCGAAGATCACCGGCGCCCGCGTCGCCGTGATCAACGACTACGTCAGCGCGAAGGCCCACGAACTCGCCGCGACCATCCCCGGCTGCCGCGTCGTCGAAGATCCCCTCGACGCGATCGCCGACCCCGAGGTCGACGCCGTCGTCCTGGCCACTCCCGGCCCGACCCACGAGAAGCAGCTTCTCGCGTGTCTCGAGCACGGCAAGCCCGTCATGTGCGAGAAGCCGCTGACCACCGATGTGGCCACGTCCCTCGCCGTCGTGGAAGCCGAGGCCGCACTGGGCAAGAAACTCATCCAGGTCGGATTCATGCGCCGCTTCGACACCGAGTACGACCAGCTCAAGGCACTCATCGATTCCGGCGAGCTCGGCCGTCCGCTGGTGGTGCACTGCGCACACCGCAACCCCGCCGTGCCGCCGCACTTCGACAGCGCGATGATCGTGCGCGACTCGCTGGTGCACGAGGTGGACGTCACGCGCTTCCTCCTCGACGAGGAGATCACGTCGGTGCAGATCATCAGCCCGTCGGCCAATCCGTCGGCACCGCAGGGCCTGCGGGATCCGCAGATCGCCATCTTCACCACGGAGTCCGGTCGACACGTCGACGCCGAGGTGTTCGTCACCACCGGCGTCGCCTACGAGGTGCGCACCGAGGTCGTGGCCGAGCACGGCAGCGCGATGATCGGTCTCGACGTCGGCCTCGTCCGCAAGTCCGCTCCCGGAACCTGGGGCGGCACCATCACTCCCGGCTTCGTGCAGCGCTTCGGCCAGGCCTACGACACCGAGATCCAGCGCTGGGTCGACGCGGTGAAGGCCGGCGCCGAGACGGGCAACTACGTCGACGGCCCCGGAGCGTGGGACGGATACGCTGCAGCCGCGGTGTGCGAGGCCGGCGTGAAGTCGCTCGAGTCCGGTGCCCCGGTCGCCGTCGAGATGGTGCAGCGCTCGTCCATCGTCGGAGCCTGAGATGAAGATCGCGCTCGATCCGACGCCGTTTCATCATTCGCATTCGCTGCTCGAGCTGCCCGCCGTGGTGGCCGATCTGGGGTACGAGTGGTTGCAGCTGACGCCGCACGTGGACATGATCCCGTTCTTCAACCATCCCAAGGCCGATGACGGGTTGGTCGCGAAGTTCCGCAAGGCGTGCTCGGACGCCGGCGTCGGGATCGCGTCGGTGTTGCCGGTGCTGCGGTGGTCCGGTCCCGACGAGGACGCCCGCGAGGCGGCCGTGCGCTACTGGAAGCGGGCCATCCAGATCACCGTCGACCTCGGGGTGTCGACGATGAACACCGAGTTCTCCGGTCGACCGGAGAAGCCGGAGGAGTCCGAGCGGGCGTTCTACCGGTCGATGGAGGAACTGGTCCCCATCATCGAGCGCGAGGGGCTCGACGTCCTGATCGATCCGCATCCGGACGATTTCGTCGAGGACGGGCTCGCCGCGATCCGCACCATCCGCGGGATCAACTCCCCGAACATCGGCATGGTGATCGTGGCGTGCCACCAGTTCCACATGGGTGGTGACCTGCCGGCGATCATGGCCGCCGCCGGGGACATGGTGCGTCTTGTGCACGTGGCGGACACGATGGATCATCACCGCTCGCACGGGTTGCGGTACATCACCAATCCGCCCGGCAACGCGGTGCGGGTGCACCAGCATCTGAAGATCGGCGACGGGGACGTCGACTGGGACCAGTTCTTCGGCGGCCTGGGCTCACTCGGGTTCTACGACAACGACACCGTCATGGTGTCGAGTGTGTTCGCCGAGAACGAGAACGCCCACGACGTCTCCCGCTACCAGCTCGAGACGATGACCCGGTACGTCGAGAAGTACCGGGCCTGATCGCCTCTCACGAGAAGTGTCAGGACGGCTGGACCCCGGGGGTGCGCACGATCATGGGCACCCCCGGGAACACCGCCGCCATCTCGGCGCGCGACTTCCGCAGCGCCGCAGTGCCGTAGCCCTTCTTCCGGTGTCCGGGGTGGATCCACACCCGAAGGTCGATGTCGCCACCGGCGAGCTCGCCGAAGACGATGCCCACCTTCTCCGCGCCCTCGCGTGCGACGAACCACGCGGCCTGCTCGGAGTCGAGGCGGTCCCGTGCCGCAGCCAGCTCGGTGTCCAGATCACCGGCCGCTCCGCCGGATCCGTCACCCGCGGAACCGACGTCCGCGAGGCGGGCGGCGAACAGGTCGCGGTCGTCGTCCGAGAACGCTTCCAGCACCAGGGTCTCTCCCGCGCTGGCGGGACGCTCGGCCAACGTGAAGTTCAGGCGACTGTCCAGGTCCTCGAGCTCGGCGGCGTTGCTCCGGCGGGCGTCCTTGGTGAGGCTGGCGAACGACATGCCCATGACGGCCTCGCCGCCCAACCGTGACGTGCCGAGCAGGGTGGCGATCGCCTCCACGGCGTCGGGCCGGGTCTCGGCCTCGACGATGACGTCGAGCACCTCGTGACGACGTTCGAAGGCCGCCAGTAGGGCGGACGTGATCTCTCGGCGAGCGGCAACATGATCGTGATCGGTCATCGCGTGATCATAGGGCTTCGCCCCCGTGCGCGGTTTGCGTACTCGGGGATGCGCGAAAGGCTCACGGGGGATCATGGACCCATGCACCCGAGACCGCTGCGCAGGATGGGTTTTCTCACGATCGGACTGTTCGACGGGGACGACCCCGCGGCCGGGCACGAGTCGACACTCGCGATCATCGAGCTGGGCGAACGTCTCGGCTTCGACAGCGCCTGGTTGCGGCATCGCCACCTGCAATACGGCATCTCCTCCCCCGTCGCCGTGCTGGCCGCCGCATCGCAGCGGACCTCGCGGATCGAGTTCGGCACCGCCGTGACTCCGCTGGGGTGGGAGAACCCGGTGCGGCTGGCCGAGGACCTCGCCACCGTCGACATCCTGTCCGGCGGGCGCCTGAATCCCGGGGTCAGCGTGGGCCCGCCGATGAACTTCGACCGGCTCAGGGATGCGCTGTACCCCGACACCGCCGATCGGGAGGACTTCAGCTACGCCCGGGTCGAGCGGCTCCTCGCCGCGATCCGAGGCGATCGTCTGACGGACTTCGAGGGGATGGACGGCATCGAGGTGCATTCCTCACGCGCACAGCCTCATTCGCCCGGTCTTGCGTCCCGGATGTGGTACGGCGGAGCGTCGCTCGGGTCGGCTCGCTGGGCCGGCGCGAACGGTATGAACTTCCTGACGAGCAGCGTCGTGAAGGCCGAGGAGGACGACGACTTCGACCGCATCCAGCTCTCACACATCGAGGCGTTCCGCTCGGCACACTCGGCGGGGAACGGTGCTCGGGTCTCGCAGGGCTTGGTGGTGATTCCGACCGACTCGGCCACACCGAGCCAGCGTGCCCGCTACCAGGAGTACGCCGATGCCCGTCTGGGCCGCACCCTGTCACCGGTCGGCCCGGCCCGCCTGCTGTTCGCTCCCGATCTGGTGGGCACCACCGAGCAGCTCGTGGAGCAGTTGCAGGCGCGCGCAGCCTTCCGGGAGATCGACGAGGTGGCGTTCGCTCTGCCTTTCAGCTTCGACCACGACGACTACGTGCAGATTCTCACCGACATGGCGACGACGCTCGGGCCGGCGCTCGGGTGGTCACCGGCCGGTGGGCTCGAGGAGTAGACGCGCGGCAGCACGCGCACGGTCGAAGGGCCGCTCGACCACTCCCATTCCCGCGCACACCAGCGCGCCCTCGTGCACGAGCATCAGCAGGTCGGCCGTCCCCGCCGGGTCGGGCACTCCTGCGGCCGCGAGGATGTCGACGAACAGATCGGCCATCCAGCGCTTCTGCCCGATGATCACCGGATAGGCCGGGTGGGCGGGGTCGCTGATCTCCGCGTGCGCGTTGACCATGCTGCATCCCTTACCACTTCGCTGCGCCGTCCACTCGGCCGAGGCGACGAGCACCGCATCGATCCGATCGCCGGCCTCGTCGGCGGAGACGGCACCCAGCCGGACGGCGAGGAACTTGCGCCACTGACGGTCTCGTTCCCGCAGGTACTCCACGACGAGCCGTTCCTTGGACTCGAAGCGGTCGTACAACGTCTTCTTCGTGACGCCGGCTCGCGCCGCGATCGTGTCGACGCCGACCGCGTGAATGCCCTGCTCGTAGAACAGCTCGTCGGCCGCGGCCAGCACGGCACGCGCCTTCGGCGTCCAGGCGACCTCGGATGTCATGTTTCGAACTATACCGATCTGTGTAGTCTGCTGTCATGAGTAGACAGATCGGTATACCTGTGGATCGACGCACTGCCGTCGGGTCGGTACTGGCGGGCGCGGCGTTCGTACTCTGCTGGTCGTCCGGTTTCATCGGCGCGAAGATCAGCGGTGAGGACGCTGCCGTCACCACCGTCCTGATGTGGCGGTTCCTCCCCCTCGCCCTGCTGCTCGCACCGACGTGGCTCCTCGGGTCTCGCCGAGTTCGAGGCCCGGACCTGCGGCGGCAGGTGATCGTGGGCTTTCTGTCGCAGTCCGGCTACCTCCTCACCGTGTACTGGGCCATCGGCCTCGGGGTCTCCACCGGCACCACGGCCCTCGTCGACGGAGTGCAGCCACTCGTCGCGGCAGCGCTGGCGGGCCCCCTGCTGGGCGCGGCGGCCTCGGGCCGACAATGGATCGGGCTCCTGATCGGTGCTTTCGGCGTCGCGCTCGCCACCGTTGCGGACGCCACGGCGACCACCGCGACCACCCCGGCGTGGGCCTACCTCGTTCCGCTGGTGGGAATGATGTCTCTGGTCGCCGCGACCTTCGTCGACCGTCGCGCCCAGCGACCGGCACCCGTCAGCGCCCTCGGAATCCACTGCGCCACATCGGCCGTCGTCTTCACCGCCGGCGCGGTCGCGACGGGCACCGCGGTACCGCCGACGACACTCGACTTCTGGGCGGCGACGGCGGGACTGGTGGTGTTCGCGACGTTCGGCGGGTACGGGCTGTACTGGTATCTGCTCGACCGGGTGGGGGTGACGAGGGTGAACGCTCTGATGTTCCTCGTACCGCCCGTCACCACCGTGTGGGGCGCCCTGCTCTTCGGCGAGCCGTTCACCGCCCTCACCGCGATCGGTCTGGCGCTGACCTTCGTGGCCATCACTGTCGTCACGATGCGTCCCCGGGCCGGAACCCGACGGGACATCCCGGAGTCGTCGCTAGCATCGATGTCATGACGGACGGCCGGGAGTACACCGAGGACGGCCACCACATCGTGATCGACGGGCGGAAGTGGCGCGCCACCGATCCCGACATTCCCGAGGAGCGCGGCGCCGAACTGCGGTCGATCCTGATGGCGTGGCGACGCGACGTCCGCCGGACCGGCGGCGCCGCGGAGTCCCGCGCCGGTGTACAGGCCGCCAAGGTCGCTCTCGGCGAACGCGGCACGCCGTGGTGGGAACAGTCCGACGACGAACGCCGCGCGCGTTGGGAGACCGACGTCCCGAGGCCCGGTACCGACGACGCGTAGTCGGCCGCCGTCCGGGTAACCCCCGCCCATGGCCGACGACCGCGCCCCCGCCCCGCGACCGCGCAGCGTGCTCCCACCCGTGCTCCACGATCAGCCGATCCGGGCACGCGGGCGAGACCTCGTGCGTGTCGCCGATCTGGACGAGAGGGGCGTGGCCGAGGTGCGCACCGACGACCACGGGGTGCTCGCGGTCGGCATCCGGCCCGACGGGACACCGTTCGCCGTTGGGAACACGTGCCGACACCAACTCGCCAAGCTCGGGCGCGGGCGGGTGACCGAGAACGGCTGCCTCCAGTGCCCCTGGCACAGGGCGGAATTCGACGTGACCGACGGGTCCATGGTGTCCGGGCCCAAGGGAGTGATCTTCGGTTTCCCGCCCTACTCCGCAGTGGTGGCCGCCGTCGGACGCGCCGTACCGCTCACCACCGCGCAGGTGGAGATCGTCGACGGCGTCATCCGACTCGCTCACTGACCACGTCCGCGGGGATCCTGTCGAACCACGGCCGCGCCACCTCGAGCTCCGCGGCGAGCACCAGCAGCCGAGTCTCCCCACCCGGTGGCGCCAGGAAGTGCACGCCGACTGGCAGACCGTCGACTGTCGCCGAGAGCGGAACACTCATCGCCGGCCGCCCGGTCAGATTGGCCGATTGCGTGTACGGGACAGCGGACAGGCTGCGCATCACCGCGTCCTGCACCGCGCCGAGCCGTCCGAGAATCGGTCCGAGTCGCAGCGCGAGCGCGAGCCGGGCGCCCACCCTCTCGAGGAACGGGGTGTCGAAGGCGCCGATCAGCGGCGCGGGACCCGCCGTCGTGGGTGTCATGAGCAGATCGAAGCGGCGGTGGAATGCAGCGATGGCGCGGACGTGGTCCTGCCAGCGTGCCAGCGCCGCATCGTGATCCACCGCTCTCGTGGCGCGCCCGATCTCGGCGAGGACCAGCGTGTCGAGTTCGAACTCCGTCGTGGTGGGCCGCGCCGTGGCCGACGCGGACGACACCTCGGCGGCGAGGTGGACGAACCACGGCACGAGGAAGTCTCTGGCCAGCTGCTCCTCGTCGAACGGCGAGGCGACCTCCTCGACGGTGTGGCCCAGTTCGACGAGCAGGTCGCGGGCGCGGTCGAGCGCGGCGAGGACGTCCGGGTGGGGTGCGTCGTTCAGCGCCGATCGCGCCGCGACCCCGATCCGAAGCCGAGGACCCGGCCGGCCGAGTGCCTCCACATGGGGCGTCGACGGGGCCGCGAACTCGAAGGGCGCGTCGTCGTCCGCGCCGCGCACGATGTCGAGGAACGCGGCCGAGTCGCGCACGGAGCGGGTGAGCACACCGGTGACGGCGCTCCCGAAGAGCATCTCCCCGGCGCGGGGCCCGGCAGGGACGACTGCCCGGCCAGGCTTGAGTCCGAACAGGCCGCAGTACGCCGCGGGGATGCGGATGGAGCCGCCGCCGTCACTGGCGCCGGCGACGGGCACGATGCCCGACGCCACCGCGGCGGCCGAACCACCGGAGGAGCCACCCGGTGTGCGAGCGGGATCCCACGGGTTGCGGGTCGCACCGTGCGCCTGCGGCTCGGTGACTCCCTTGGCGCCGAATTCGGGTACGGCCGTGCGGCCCAGGACGATGACCCCAGCGTCGAGCCACCGTTGCACCACGGTGTCCGTGACCCGGGGCCTGGACGACGCCCCCGAGCGTGACCCCGACGTCTCGACGATCCCGGCCTGAGCCTGGAAGAGATCCTTGAGCAGGAACGGCACTCCCGCCATCAAACCGGACAAGGCGCCCGCCGCCCGCACTCGCGCGGCATCCTCCTGCCACTGCACGAGGGCGTTCAGGGTGGGATCCACCTCGCGCGCTCGCATGATCGCGACCTCGACCAACTCCGCGGCCGTCACGTCGCCGGACGCGACCAGCTGGGCGAGCCCGGTCGCGTCGTGGGCCCGATACTCGTCGAATCTCATGGCGCTCAGACTAGGTGCGAGTGCCGCCCGCGAGCGCCGGTGTCGTCGAAGTCTGGACACCGCACGGCCCGTGACCCCGCGAACCGATCACGTTCCAGCAGAGAGGATCGCTCGGTCCACGATGCGCCGCAGCTGCTGCTGCTCTGCCTCGTTCCGAGGTGCGTAGAGGTAGAGATAGCTGTCCGGCAGTCCCACGAGGGAACGCCCGGCCAGCGGATGCCGCTCTCCCCAGCCACGCGAGACGATCTCGGCGACGTCCCGCGGATCGGCGACCACGTGCATCGACCCCTGCGCGTCGTGCACGTGGGCGATCTCTCCGCGAGCGCGCCGAGCGGCGGCGCTGCGCGGGTGATCGACGTGGAGCGCGTCGCCTCGACGTTCCAGATGGCTACGCGCGCTGTGCCATCCGTCGGTGGAGCTCAGGATCGTCAAGTGATCCTGCAACGACCGGACACTGACGGGATCGCCGTCGGACACCACCTGCCGGTGCGGGATCGGGAACGGTGCCATGACGGGTCGACTGCCGCGGTCCGGCAACTCGAGCGCACCGACAGCGGCCCGGATATCGTTGTCGCGCAGTCGAATGGTCTCTCGACAGAGGGGGCGTAGAGCGGTCATGACCACCCAGCCGACCGGATTGTCGGGGAGTCCGCCCGGCCCGATCGCGCGCCAGCATCGATAGTCGTCCAGGATCGCGCGCAGACCTGGCGTACGACGAACCGTGTTCATGACCCACCCCCATGTGCGACGGCCCGCACGACCGACCGTCGCATCATGCCCCGGGTGCACCCGGCGAGCAACGGGCTCGTCGCACACGAGAGTCAGTGCGCGGCGACCGCCTCGGCGGGCCGCACGGCCTTGTAGGCGAGTGCACCGACCAGTCCACCGATCAACGGGAAGACCAGGAACACCCACAGTTGCGAGAGTGCGCTTCCGCCGGCGATCAGCGCAGGCCCGATGGAGCGCGCCGGGTTGACCGACGTCGAGTCGACCCCGATGGCGAGCAGATGCACGAACGCGAGCGTCAGTCCGATCGGAACCCCGGCTGCCGCAACGGAATGCGGCCCTGTCACGCCGAGTACGACCAGCACGAGAACTGCCGTTGCCACGATCTCCACGATCGCGACGGCGAGAAGCGAGTAGTTTCCTGCCGAGGCGTCGCCGTATCCGTTGGCGCCGAGACCGTCGACCGTCCGGTCGTATCCGGGTCGACCCGTCGCCATGGCGTAGACCACCAGGGCGCCGACGAGTCCGCCGATCACCTGTGCGGCGGCGTATCCGGCGGCGCGGGCGGCCGTCATGCGGCCCGTGACGAGGAACGCGAGCGTGACCGCCGGATTGATGTGGCAACCGGACACGGGTCCGAGCACGAACACCATCGCGAGCAGTGTCAGGCCGAAGGCGAGCGCGATTCCGGTGGTGCCGACGTCGTCGCCCGCCAGGACGGCGGTGCCCACACCTCCGATCACGAGAACGGCGGTGCCGATGGCCTCGGCGATGTAGACGGTGAACTTGGTCATCGTCGTCCTCCTCGTCGGGTGCGGCGCTCGTCGATCTTGCGCTTGGCATAGCCCCACGTCACGCGGCCCAGGCCCTCGAAGAGTCGGCTGGACAGGCTCCGACGGGCGCTCATGCGCGCACCTCGTCGGTGCGTTTCTCGATCGTGGTCATCATGGTTCCTCTCTTCGACCGGCCCGCGGAGTGCGAGTCGGTGTGTGTGGTCGGACGAGACTGTGGTCAGGCGGCCGTGCGGTGGCCACCGACCTGCACGTCGTGCACGACGACGTCGACGCGGCTGCAGGTGAGTCCGGTCAGTGCCGTCACCGCACTGGAGACGTTGCGGCGGACGTCCGCTGCGACGTCGGCGATGGATATTCCGTAGTCCGCCACCAGATCGAGCGAGACGACTGCGGTGCGGTCGTCCACCTCGACCGACACCCCCTGTGTGTGCCTCGCCCCGTCGACGCCCACTGCGGACCGGAGTACGTCGAGCGCACGAGAACCGGCCGGTTCCAGGGCGTGGAGGCCCGGTACCTCTCGTGCGGCGATGCCGGCGACGGTGGCGACCACGGCATCCGCGACGACTGTGCGGCCGCGATCTCTGCGGTCGGTTCGGTCGTCACTGTGGTCGACGGTCGATGCGACGGACGTCCTCACGGCGTTTCCTGTCGCGGTCTGCGGGGCGTTCACTTCAGGTCCTCTCTCTGGACTGTGACGGCTCATCACAGTCATTGAGTCGGGTCCTCACCACGAAAACGCACGTCGAGAATCAAGGGATGCGCATCACATTGGTTTGCGCGTGATCCCGGGCGGGAACAGTGACGTCGGGGAAAGTAATTGCTTCATCAATCTTCGGGGTGGGTCACTCCGACGGCGGTTCGGGGGGAACAGTGCTCAGTCGTCCGTCGATCGCGCCCGATCCCGGCAGTCCCGACGTGGCCGGTGATGTCAGCCTCCCGTCCATCGCAGCACCGTCGGCGGACCGCGACACGTCCACTCGTCCGACGTTCGCCGCCGACCACCGCGAGCTCGGCGATCGCGCCCTCGCCGCCGCCGCGGGCATGGGCGACCGACGCGCGTTCGAGGAGATCGTGCGCCGACTCGGACCGGACATGCTGCGCTACGCGACCCACCTCCTGTCCGACCGAGGCGCTGCCGAGGACATCGTCCAGGACGCGTTGGTGGACGCCTGGCGCGGACTGCGCCACTTCCGTTCCGACTCGTCGCTGCGCACCTGGTTGTTCAGCGTCGTCTCCCACAAGGTGACGGATCATCGGCGGCGCCGCAGCATCGCGCCCGTCGAGGACTGGGTGTTCGAGAGGCCGAGCCAGGACCCGAGGGACGACCCGTCGCGCACCGTGTCCGACGCCGACTTCCTGTCCGCGTTGGACGATGCCCTCGCTGAGCTACCGTATCGCCAGCGGGCCTGCTGGTTGCTCCGTGAGGTCGAGGGCATGAAGCACACCGAGATCGGCACGGTCATGGCCCTCTCCCCCGGCGCCGTCCGCGGCCACCTCACGCGTGCACGCGCCACACTCGAGACACGATTGGAGACGTGGAGATGACGTCGGGTCAGCCTGATTCGACACCGCCGCAGACGGATTCGACGCTCCGTCGAGCCGCGAGCGCGCTGCGCGACGCGCCCGTGCACGGGTGGGTGGACATCAGCGCCGCCGCCCTCTCACGCGTGCGAGCCGTCGGGGTCCGGACGTGGCCCCTCGACGCCCGCTACCCCGACGAGGGCGTCGTCCAGGGAGTGGACGTCGACGCGGACACCCTTCGGGTCAGTGACGTCGTCGTCCGCATCGCCGTCCGCAGCGCCGTCGCCGAGGTGGCGGGCACAGAGCCCGCCGACATCTCGCTCTACACCGAGGGTCACCGGTGCACGGGCGGTCTGGTGACGGTGATCGCCGCCTACGGCACGGATCTCCAGGAGGCCGGCGATCTCGTCGCGAGCCGGGCAGCTGCCGCTCTGACGGAAGTCCTCGGACTTCCCTACAGCGCCGACGACATCGGCGTCGTGATCGCGGAGATCGACGCCCCCGACCAGGCGACGGCGTCTACTTCACCATCGTGAACTGGCGGACGTCGATCAGTTCGCGCCGGAAGAAGTCGGCGCACCCGGGCAGGTACCGCATGTAGGTCTGGTACATCGCCTCGCCGGCGATGGCGACAGCTTCGTCCTTCCTCGCCTCCAGCGCGGCCGACCACAGATCGAGCGTTCGAGCGTAGTGCTGTTGCAGCGACTGGACCTTCTCCACGCGGAAGCCGGCTCGCTCGCCCTTCTCGATCACCACCTGCGGGATCGGGAGCTCGCCGCCGGGAAAGATCTCGCGGCCGATGAAGTCGGCGAAGTCCATGTCCGCCCGCGTCACGCGCGACTTCTGCCGGAACATGTCGCGGCCGAGTTGCACGATGGTGTGCAGCATCATCCGGCCGTCCCCGGGCAGGATCGAGTAGGCGCGGGTGAAGAAGTCGTCGTAGCGGGGCGCGGTGAAGTGCTCGAAGGCGCCGATGCTGACGATGCGATCGACCGGCTCGTCGAACTCCTCCCACCCCTGCAGCCGCACCTCGGTGGTGCGTCCCGTGTCGAGCCCGTTCAGCATCGCCGACACGTGCTCGTACTGGTTCCTGCTCAGGGTCAGACCGACGACGTTCACGTCGTACTTCTCCACCGCTCGCCGAAGCGTCGCGCCCCACCCGCAGCCGACGTCGAGCAGACGCATGCCCGGACGGAGGTCGCACTTGGACAGCGACAGGTCGATCTTCGCGAGCTGCGCTTCCTCGAGTGTCATGTCCTTGCGCTCGAAGTACGCACAGCTGTAGGTCTGCGTCGGATCGAGGAAGAGCCTGAAGAACTCGTCCGAGAGGTCGTAGTGAGCTTGGACGTCGTCGTAGAACGGCTGAAGATCGGACACTGAGTTCCTCCACGGGTCACCGGACAACCGAGCCCCACCCGACGGTGGTGCTGCGGCGCCCGTGTTCCCGCGATCGTCGCGTCGAAACACGCCGTCAGATCCTCGATCAGGGAGTTTCGGTCGGTCCGACCGCGGTACCCGTGCCCGACCGCGTCACCGAACACCGGAGGTGACCGAAACCCGATGTGCTTGTTCCTCGCCGGCTCCTCACATCGGTGTGCCCGGCGCGGCCAGCAGGTCGCGGCACGCCCGCGCACATCGCCGACATGCGTCCGCACACGCGGCGCAGTGCTCGTGCATCCCCGCATGCCGGGCGCACTCGTCGGCACAGTCGTCGCACGCGGACGCACAGGCGATCAGCGCGGCGCGTGCCGTCTCGGACCGGGCACCGCTCCGCGTGATGATCCGGGCGGTCGCGGCACACAGGTCGGCGCAGTCCTGATCGAGTCGAATGCACGACCTGAGTCGCGCGACGGAATCCTCGGCGAGGCAGGCGTCGGCACAGACGGTGCACGCCGTCGAACAGTCGAGACACGCCTCCACACAGGCCGCCACCAGTGCACGATCACCATCGAGGGGATGGGTGGCCAATAGGTCCGTCACGGTCGTCATCGCTGCTCCTTCGTCGCACGGATCGCGTCGGTGTCGGCTACCCGCGGACCGTCGGCGGAAACGGCGCGTACGACGTCGCGTCAGCCCAGGGCGACCGGCAGCAGACCGCGGGACGTGTGGCGAGCGATCTGCTCCAACGCCGGACCCAGGCGCGGATACTCGAACTCGAAATCACTGCGCCGCAACACCTCGGGATCCACCCACCGACTCTTCAGGACCAGTTCCGGTTCGGTGCGGATGACAGCGGCGCCGGCGTGCAGCAACCATGCGGGGGTCGCGACACCTCGTGACCGTCCCAGGTGACGTCGGACCTCGCGCATCATGGTGGCGTTGTCCACGGCGAACGGTGTCGCGAGGTTCACCGGTCCCGCGATGTCCTCGCGCGCGTACAGATGGTCGATGGACCGGAGCACGTCCGCGACGTGGATCCAGCTGAACATCTGTGTGCCGTCACCCATCCGGCCGCCGAGTCCGAGCCGCGCCAGATCGATGAGGGGGTTGACGGCGCCGCCACCGGCACCCAGGACGATCGCCATGCGCAGAGCGATCTTGCGGACGCCGGTGGGCGCGTCGAACAGTTCGCGCTCCCACGCGCGGGCCACCTCGACGGAGAAACCCGTCCCCACGTCCCCGTCCCGCTCCGTCATCGGCCGGTCACGAGCATCGCGGTAGATGGTTCCGGTGCTGGCGTTGAACCACACGTCCGGAGCGCGGTCCACGCGCGAGAGGGCCTGGCCCAGTGCGGCCGTCGTCTCCACCCGCGAGGAGAAGATGACGTCGGCGGTACTCTTGGTGTAGCGGCAGCTCACCGAACGGCCCGCCAGATTGATCACCATGTCGGCTCCGTCGAGGACACGGGTCAACCGGTCACGGTCCGACCACGACGCGTCGTTGACGGCGCCGCGGCCCACGGATCTCACGTCGATTCCCCGGTCCCGATACGCCCTCGCGAGGTACTGCCCGATGTATCCCGTCGCTCCACAGATCACGACGGTCCGTACGTCTCTCGTCATCGCCCGCTTCCCTTCTCGGATGTCATGGTGTCCACCAGCCCGACGATGTCGCCGAGCAGTCCTCGCGCGACCGGCAGTCGGGACAGGCTGATCGTCTTCGTGACGACGGGAACGAGACCGTCGACGAGCGCGCGGGTGCGGCGTTGGTCGTCGGATCCGTCCGTGACCCAGTGCAGGGTCACACCCAGGTACGCGACCCACAGCAACGTGGGGAGACGACTCTCCAGCGATGCCGGTCCGCGCTGCTTGGACTTCTGCAGTGTCAGTCGCATGAGGTCCACGGCCATGTCTCGCGCGGCGGACGATTCGGGCGAGAAGGGACTGGAGGTCGACTGCAGGGGAAGCGCCGACTGGAGGAACGAGCCGCCGAAGCTTCGGTAAGGGTGCATCACGTCAAGACCGGCGTGCAGCACCGCCGAGAGGTTGTCCGCCAGCGAGGCGCCGTCACGGAGCAGAGGTATCGCGCGGGTCCGATGCTCGCGTTGGACGACGAGATACAGCTCGTGGACCAACTCGTCCTTGCCGGCGAAGTAGTAGTAGGCATTGCCCAGCGAGACGCCCGCCTCGGTCGCGATGCGCCGCATCGTGGTCGCCTGGAACCCGTCCTCTCGGAAGAGTCGAAGCGCCACCTCCACCAACCGCTCCCGCGTCGCCGTGTCTCGCACCATTGTCGGACTCCCGCCTTGAACGTGTTCAACAACGACCGTAGCGAGGTTGAACACGTTCAACAAGTGCCACCATGAACACGCGACGAGAATCGAGGGGAGAGTGCGATCAGAAGGTACGGCGACGACGAACCGCCGTCACGACCGCGCTGACGACGAGGATCAGACCGAGAAACTGGAGTCCCGGTGAATCGTCGGCGCCGCCGAGAACGATCGCCGCCAGACCGAGCACCCCGAGCAGCGCGACGACGAACCATCCGTTCATGGTCGACACGCTACTCGGCCGTCCGGTTCATGACGTTTGTCATCGCTCGACCGTGACGGTGTCATCTCGACCGATGCATCCTGGCACTGCCGGTCCTACCGCACGATCCGAAGAATTGTTCTCATGAAGCAACCAGACGAAGGAAACCTCTTCACCGACCTCATGGAGATCGGACCCGCGCCGACCCCGGCCCGCGAACTGGTGGTGGCCGTCATCTCGGTGGCCCTCATCGCGGTGCTGATCGCGATCGTCGGAGTCTCGGTGCCGACCGTGGCAGCGGCTGCCGTCGTCGCCGCGTTCCTCGCCGTCCGCGTCGCCGTCGGGCGTCGGCACTGGGGGCGAGCGTCATGACCGTCATCGAGGTGTCGGGAATGACCCGCCGCTACGGCTCCGGCAAGACAGCGTACGACGCGGTCCGCAACCTCGACCTCGACATCGCGGAGGGCGAACTGTTCGGACTGCTCGGCACCAACGGCGCCGGCAAGACGTCGACTCTGGAAGTCGTCCAGGGTCTGTCGCGCCCCAGCGAGGGCACGGTCCGCATCCTGGGACTCGACCCCGTGGCGGATCGGAGAAAGGTCCGGCCCGCCCTGGGCATCATGCTGCAGAAGGGTGGACTACCGCAGGACCTGACCGCGGCCGAGAGCCTGCGGATGTGGGCCGGCACGTGCAGCGATCCACTGCCTGTCGACGACGTCCTGGCGCGCGTCGATCTCGAAGCCCGTGCGGACACCCGAGTGAAGTTCCTGTCGGGCGGCGAGCAGCGTCGTCTCGATCTCGCCTGCGCGATCATCAGCCGACCGCGAGTCCTGTTCCTGGACGAACCGACCACCGGACTCGATCCCGAGAGTCGGCGCAACACGTGGCAGCTCATTCAGGAGCTCAAGAACTCCGGGGTGACCATCATGCTCACCACGCACTATCTCGACGAGGCGGAATCGCTGTGCGATCGGTTGGCGATCATGCACCGCGGCAGCGTCGTTCGCAGCGGAACGGTCGACGACGTGGTCGCCGGTCACCCGGCGCGCATCGAGCTGAAGGACCCGCGGACCGCACTGCCGCAACTCCCGGGAGCCGACGTCGACCGGAAGGGCGACACGGTGTCGATCACGACGAACTCGGTACAGGAGACGCTGACCGAGCTGCTCGTGTGGGCCCGCGACAGCGGCGTCACCCTGCACGGTCTCGACGCGCGAGCCGCGTCCCTCGAGACCGTGTTCCTTTCCATCGCAGACACATTCGACGACCCCGAGGTGATCACGGCATGAGTACGATGACCGCACTGTCCCGAGCGGAATTCACGCTCCTCGGACGCAACCGCGTCCTTCTCTTCAACGCTCTGGTCATGCCCCTCGTCCTGCCGATCGTCCTTCTGGTCGTCGCGGGTCGAGACGGTGGGCTCACCGACGCCGGCGTGTCGGCCGCGCTGGAGATCTTCGCCCTGTTCCTGCTGGTGTTCCTGGTCTACTACAACCTCCTGTCGGTCTACGCGACGCGTCGAGACGAGTTGGTGCTCAAACGTCTCCGCACCGGGGAGAGCACGGACGCACAGATCCTTCTCGGACCCGCGGTACCGTCGTTCCTCCTGACCCTCCTCCTCGGAGTGATCGTCGGCGTGGTCGTGGTGGTCCTCGGCGGCGGCACTCCCGTCAACGTCCTGCTCATCGCGGCGGCACTGGTCGGTGGTGCGGCGCTCTTCGCCGCACTGGCCCTCATCACGTCCGCCTTCACCCGCAACGCGGAAGCAGCACAGATCACCAGCCTGCCCGTCATCCTGCTGGCGATGCTCGGATCGTCACTCCTGCGCGACGTGGTACCCGAGTCCCTCGCCGACGTGGTGGCTCTGACACCGATGGCCGCGGTCAGCGATCTCCTGAACCTCGGGTGGTTCGGCACCACCTCGGTGGGTGATGCCACCGGTGGCGCCGACTCGATGGGCTTCGCGTCGACGTTCGCGGAGGCTGGTCAGCCGGCTCTCGTCATGCTCGCCTGGATCGCGGGCAGCGTCCTGATCGCCCGGACCCACTTCCGCTGGGAACCGCGCTCCTGACGTCCCGCCACCGACCGTCCGATCTGCAAGGCTGGAGACCATGAGACTGCGCGATCATCTCGACCCGACACTCGGCTGGCGGGGCAGCAGCGACGTCGAGAAGGTCCGCACCTACACCCGGCAGTCCTTCCAGTTCATCGTCGTCGCGGTCGCGGTGGCCTCGATGGCGGCCTCGGCGCAGGCGGGTGACGCGATCTCCACCGCCGCCGCGCTGGTGTGCGTGGTGTCTGCACTCGTGGTCCTGCACCGTATTCCCGCACTCGGTGGCGCTTCGAGTGCGGACGTCCGGGCACCGTTGTGCGTACAGATCGCAGCGGCCGCCGTGCTCGTCGTGGTGGGCGCCGCACCGAACCTCCTGTGGGTGGCCATCCTGGTGACGACACCGATTGCGGCACTGGTGGACCTGCGCTGGTCTCTCGGCGCCGCGGTGGTCGCCCCGGTGGTCGCCGCCGCATCGGGCTCGACCGCCCTCGAGATCACACTCCTGGCCTTCTGCATCGTCGCCATGGCCACCACGGTGCGCCTGTCGATGTGGTTGCTGCGCATCGTCACCGAGCTGGCCACCACCCGCGACGCCGCCGCCGCCCTGTCGGTCGCCGAGGAACGACTGCGCTTCTCCCGGGACCTGCACGACGTCGTCGGTCGAGCGCTGTCCGCCATCGCGGTCAAGAGCGAGCTCGCCGCCGCGCTGGCTCGGCGAGGAGACGACCGAGCTGCCGCGCAGATGGACGAGGTACGTGTGCTCGCCCGGGAGTCGATGACCGACGCTCGGGAGCTGGTGCGCGGCTACCGTTCCGTCGACGTCGCGGCGGAACTCCGCGGCGCCCAGTCCCTGTTGTCCGCCGCCGGCATCCGGACCGAGCTGACGGGGACGGTCGCCGACATCCCCGGCGCAGTAGCCGAACAGGCCGCGTGGGTGGTGCGGGAAGGCGTCACGAACATCCTGCGCCACTCGCGTGCCACCTACTGCCGTATCGAGTTCGGTGACGACCGGCTCCGCATCGTCAACGACCGGCCGACGTCGCCGGAACGTGCGGGCGACGGCACCGGTCTCGCCGGTCTCCGTGAGCGTCTGGCTGCGGTCGGAGGTTCCCTCACCGTCGAGGCCGGAGCCGACACCTTCACCCTCGCTGTCGAATTCGCACCGACGACGACATCCCCCACGAAGGGCAGACCATGATTCGGGTACTGCTGGCAGACGACGAGAACCTCATCCGGGTGGCCCTGGGCACGATGCTCGATCTGGAGGACGACATCGAGGTCGTGGGACATGCGGACTCGGGCGAGGCGGCGGTGACCGAGGCCGCGCGGACCACCCCCGACGTCGCGGTGCTCGACCTGCAGCTCGGCGGGATCGACGGTATCGAGACGGCCCAACGCATCGCCGCGCTGCTTCCCGACTGCCGGTCGATCATCGTCACCAGCCACGGCCGGCCCGGATACCTCAAGAAGGCGCTCTCTGCCGGCGTCGGCGGATTCCTCCCGAAGACCACGTCCGCGGCGACTCTCGCCGAGGTGGTGCGCACGGTGGTGAGCGGCGGACGCTACGTCGATCCGAGCCTGGCGGTCGAGGCCATCGGCGCGGGCGATTCGCCGTTGACACCGCGCGAGTCGGACGTGCTCGAATTTGCCGCGGACGGAGCCACGATCGCCGAGATCGCCCAGCGCGCACATCTCTCACCGGGAACGGCACGCAACTATCTCTCGGCCGCCGCGGCCAAACTCGGCGCCGCCAATCGCCACGAGGCATCCGCGATCGCCCGGCGCCACGGGTGGATCTAGACCCGATCAGTGATGCGGAGGCTCGCCGGTCACGGTGTGATCGGCGAAGTTGAGACCCTCTCGCACCAGCCGGGCCAGGTGGCCGTCGGCAAGTCGGTAGATGACGTTGCGGCCGCTGCGTTCGGTCTCGACCATGCCGACGAAGCGCAGCTTCGCCAGATGCTGACTCACCGCGGTGCGGGACGCGCCGGTCTCCTCGGTGAGTGCCGTGACGTCGGCGGGGCCGTGGCTCAGCGTCCAGAGCAGGTGCAGCCGAGTGGGATCGGACAGCATGCGGAACGTGTCGCCGGCGGCCTCGAGACGCGCGCGGTCCGGGCGGTCGGCGTGGTCGAGACTCGCGTGAGCCCGCTTCTCGTCCGATGCCGTCATATCGCCGCTTCCGTCTACTCGGTCGGTGGCGCGCCCACCGTCGATGCCGGAGTCCAGAGCCGACCGGCACCCAGCGCGGCAAGTGTAGCGAGGACGGCGATGATCGACGCGGCGACGACCTGGCTCACCTCGGCGCCCACCCAGCCCGCCACCGGATAGGTGAGCAGGAAGCACGCATGAGACAGCGAGAACTGCGCCGTGAAGAGCTCGTCCCGGTCACCGTCGTCGGAGTCTCGGGTGATCACGCGAGCAGACGGGGTGGAGATCATCGACGTTCCGGCGCCCACCACGGCCCAGACGACGGCGAGTGACGCCCAGCCCGCGGCACCGCTCGGACGGAGGGCGGCGAGCGCGACAGCACCCGTCGTCCCGAGAGAGACGACCACACCACCGGCGAGCATCAGCCGACGGTCGTCGACGACTGTGAGAATGCGGGGAACTGCGAACGCCACTACCATCGAGCCGCCGCCGAAGACCCCGAGGGCCACGGCCAGGGCGCTGGCCGGCCCACCCACGATGTCGCGCACGTAGACGACGCTGTTGACGATCACCAACGCCGTTCCGGCCGCGACGACGAGGTTCAGTGCGAGCAACCCCCGGAGCGCCGGACGAGTGCCGAAGCGGCGCACTCCGGCCACGAGTCGGTCACCGAACGACCGAGACCCGTCCGGGGTGGACCGGCGCTCTCTGTCCGGAAGTCGGGTGCCCACCACCAGGACGGCCGACAGCGCGAAACCTACTGCTGTGCCGACGAACAGCGAGTGATACGACACGACGGTGAGCAGCGCCGCGGCGAGCATCGGACTCAGCAGCGACTCGAGGTCGTAGGCGAGCCGGGACAGCGAGAGCGCGCGGGTGTACTGATCGTCGCGGGAGATCACCGCGGGAACGACGGCCTGGAAGGTCGGCGTGAAGGTGGCCGACGCCGCCTGCAGGACGAACACGAGCACGTACACCTGCCACACCTGCGTCACGAACGGCAGCAGTACCGCGATCACGATCCGTACGACGTCCGCGGACACCAGCACGGTCGTGCGTGGCAGACGGCCGGTGAGCACGGACATGACCGGAGCCACCCCGACGTAGGCGACCATCTTGACGGCCAGCGCCGTACCGAGGACAGCGCCGGCGGAACTACCGGCGATGTCGTAGGCAAGAAGTCCCAGCGCCACGGTGAGCAGACCGGTGCCGATCAGTGCCACCACCTGTGCGGTGAAGAGCCTGCGAAACGCCGGGACCGCGAGAACGGACTCGGATCGAACCTGCAGAACACCCATGCCGACGACCATACCTATGCGTGCGCACGTGCGCACACATGGGTGTTCGGTGGCCTCTAGGCTGGCCCGATGTTCTTTCTCTTCGGATACGGCACGAAACGGTCCTCGCTCGGCGCCGGCAGCACGCGGACGTGCCCCCGCTGCCACAACACCACCCAGTGGGAGCGGATGCGGCAGTACACGCAGCTCAGCGTCTTCTTCATCCCCGTCGCACGCTGGAAGCGCCGCGTGCTCGAGGTGTGCGGAATCTGCGGGACCGCGACCGAGGTGTGAGTCACGCCCGGTGGCGGGCGAACAGATCCGCCGCGGCGGCGTCGAACTCGGCGGCGTCGAGCCCGCTCGCCAGCGCGCGCCGCACCAGTTCGGCGTGCGTCTCCCCCGCCAGACCGCTGATCGGCTGGTCGAGGTCGAGGTTCGACGGGAACGCGTAGCCCTCAGCCGACGCCGCGATCACGTTGGCGACGTCCCGCTCACGACCCTGCGCCGCCCAGTCCACCAGCGTCGGATACAGGGCAGACACGACCGCCTGCCGGTCGACGCTGTCGAGCGCGCGGCCGAACGGCGAGGAGATCTGCAGCAGGTTCGCCATCCTGAAGATGTCGGTCGACGTGTTGTGCCCTGCCGCGTGGAACAGCGCCGGATTGAAGAACACGGCGTCGCCCTCCCGAAGCGGAAGCTGAACGTGGTTGTCGGCGAAGTACTCCCGGAACTCGGGGAGGTTGAAGGCGATGTAGCCGGCCTCGAACTTCTGCGAGTGCGGCAGATACATCGTCGGGCCGCTCTCGATCGGCATGTCGCAGTGCGCCACCGCTCCCTGCAGTGTCAGCGCCGGTGACAGGCGGTGGATGTGCGCCCGGAACGCCGCGGCCGTGTCTGTCGACATGAACCCCAGGTGGTAGTCACGATGCGGATTCTGGGCGGCGCCACCGGGATTGACGACGTTGATGGCGGACGTGACCTGATACATCGGCCCGAGCCACGCCTCCGCCACCAGCGCCAGGAGATCGTTGGCGTAGTACCGAGCGAACTGCTCGGGCTCGGCGACCGCCAACTTCTGCAGGGCCGACCAGATGCGATCGTTCGCTCCCGGCTTCGCGAAGTGGTCACCGTTGCTCACACCGCTCTCGTGCTGGCCACGAATGACGTCCCGGTACGTGCGGGTGGTCTCCGCGACCGCGTGGTCGGCCGTGAAGGCACCGCGGAACACCACGATGCCGGGGCCGTTCAGGAGTGCATTCGCCAGTTCGTCCTGGATGTCGGCACGCACCTGGTCGTCGGTCGCCCGCCGCGCGAGCTCCGGTCCGTCGTACACGAGCACGTTCTGCACCACGTCGGACGCGTGGGGGTGGTCGGCGAGCTGGGTGCTCTCGGACACCAGTGTCCGGAACTCCTCGATGTCGCAGTCGGCCGCGCGGAGGCGATCCGCGCGGTGCGAGTGGCTGCTGATGTTGCTGGTCATACCTGCTCCTCGGTCCCGATGGCCGTTGTCGTCATGGTCGAGCCTGCCGGGCGCGGACACCTCGAGACAAGGCTTCGAACCCTCAGTTTCCCCTCGAGACGGGACCCGCCCGAGCGGTCAGGGCATGTTGAACGGGGTGACGATGCGGATGGGTGACGAGGATCCGCGGACCGCGGTCGAGGCATCGCGCGCGTGCAGCACCATCCGACACGCACGCTGAGCGTCCGCGCGCATGTCGTGCTCGAGCACCGCGCTGATCTGTCGGCGATACAGCAGGTCCCGGTTGTCCGCATCGAGGTCGTGCGCGACGAACACCCGGCAGGGTCGATCCAGCGTCCGGAAGGCCCGCACGATGGCCGAGTTCCCGCCGCCACACGAGTAGACGGCGGAGATGGTGGGGTGACGATCGAGGGCGTCGAGAACCAGCGACTCCACGCGATCGTCGAGCCCGTCGTTCTCCGCGATCTCGACGACCGTCCGCACAGGTCCGGGTAGTCGTCGCAGCGCGGTGCGAAAGCCCATCTCCCGCTCCTCCTCGCCGTGGAACGCGTTGCTGCTCAGCGTGATCAGGACGTCACCCGGGTGATCGGCCATCATCGTGGTGATCAGATAGGCGGCCGTCTCCCCCGCTGCACGATTGTCCATTCCCACGTACCCGGACCGTCGGCTCCCCGGAATGTCGGTCACGTAGGTCACCACGGGAATCCCGGCGGCCACGAGGCGATCGACCGCGGCGGCGACGTCCGGTACGGCAGGCGCCTTCAGAATGACGCCCTGAGATCCGCTGCCCGACAGCCTGTTCAGCCGCGCGACCACCGCCTCGGCGGTGGCGCTCTCCTGCAGATGAAACCGTGCGCGCACCGTGGCGGGTTCGAGACTCGGCAGTTCGGCCTCGACCGCACGCTTGAAGGTCTTCGAGAAACGGTCGGGCGCAGACATGACGACGTCGAGCATGTACTTGCGTCCACTGAACCGCAGTTGTTCTCGTTGGCCGTCGAGATCGGCGATCGCCCGCGCCACCATCTCCCGTGTCGACGGGCGGACACCGGGGCGATCGTTGAGCACACGGTCGACCGTGGCTTCGCTCAACTCCGCTTGTTGCGCGATCTCTCTGACCCGGTAACGATGCTCCACTGCTGCTCCTGAGGTGACGACGGCACTGCGCCGCGCGACTGCCCGATCAGCGACACGCTATCAAGTCCGACGTGGTCCTCAGGGCTGTCGGGGCCGTCGGTCGGGAGTGCCCGGGCCGAGCGGAATCTCCTCGAAACGGTCGAGCAACGCCGCCGCCTCGCACTCTCGCGCCGTCGACCGGGCCGCACGAACGTCGACCGCGTCGACGGGCTCGCCGCGGGACACCGCGATGCGCGCGGCGAGCAGCACACTCTCGGCCTCCCACATCCGATAGCCGCGAGCGGCGTGCGCGGCGCGGGCACGCCGGACGTGAGCGTGCGCGTCGTCCCACCGTCCGAGTGCCGCGCAGAGGTCGGCGAGATGGTGGTGAACGACTCCGAGGACACCGGGAGTCAGCAGGACGGTGTGATCGGCGTAGGGAGCCAGCAGTGCGAGCGCGTCCTCGCACACCGCGGTGGATGCCGTCGCCGCGGCCGCGCGCGCCGCCAGGACGACGGTGATGAGCCACAAGGTGTCGACGGAGAGCGCCGCCAGTCTGCCGTTCTCGAACCACTGCACCAGGGATCGGGCGCCGTCCGTGTCGCCGCTGTCCACGGCGGACAACGCGAAGGCTGCTCGATAGGCGGGGAGAGCCTCGAAGAGTGGCTCCATGTCCCGCTTCATCGCCGCGAACTCGCCGAGCCCGTCTCGGAACATCCCGAGCAGGAAGACGGCATTCATCTCCCGGCCCCACGTGTGCCGCCCCATCGGCGCCGGCGGCGGGCGGCGAACGTCGTCCTCGAGAACCTCTGCGGCACGGCGCAACTCACCCGTCGCGACGAGAAGTCCGACCCGCATGCACTGCACCGTCCAGAGGGCCTCCTCGTCCAGCGCGAGCCGCGTGGCCGACACGGCGTCGAGAGCCGCGGCGGCCTCGCGCGGCTCGCCGGACTCGATGTGCGCCCGCGCCATGGTGACGGCGAGCGACGGATCGAGGTGCCCCGGTCCGAGGTCCATCAGTCGCACCAGCTCGGCGAGCGCCTCGGCCCGCTGCTGCCGGAAGCGAGGCAGCCGCAGGCCGGTGAGAACGGCGCGCAGAGCGTGGGCGAGGGCGTCGTCGTCTCCTGCACCGCGCGCCATGTCGGCCGCGCGCGCGAGGTCTGCAGCACGACCCGACCATCCGGTCGCGGTCCATGCCAGTTCCTCCACCATCTGGGTCAGGAGCTCGGAGGCAGCGCCGGAAGCACCGCGACCCGCCCTCTCGAGAGCATCGAGCCCTGTCCGCAGGTGCTCCGTCCGCCTCGGGTCGGGTTCGTAGAGCTGGAACAGGGCGATGCCGTCGATGACGTCCGCGGTGAGCGCGTCCAGCAGCAGATCGAGATCGCCCAGTCGGCGCGCCATCTCGGCGGCGTCCAGCAGGGTCGCGCCGTAGCCGCGGTCCAGTGCACGCCGCTGCGAACGCCCCTGCCGGATGAACAGTTCGCATCGTGCGCGGGTGTCGCCCCCGGGAACGCTGCGCTCAGACGCCCTCTGAAAGAACTCGGCGGCGTCCTCGTACGCCGCGACGGCGTAGGACCTCTCGCCCGCACGACGTAGATACTCCGCTGCCGCCGACCGGTCGGCGTCGAGCGCGCGTTCGAGGTGACCTGCGGTCCTGGCGAGCTCGTCGACGGTGGACGTGGCCCCCGAGCCGATGAGTGCGGCCGCGACGGCAGAATGCGCCGCCGCGCGATCGGCCCCGGACAGCGTGGCGTCGACGACGTCGACGATCAGCGCGTGGCGTAGGTGCAGGACGTCCTGCGCTCGTCCCTCGATCACCAGACCGGCGGCGGCCAGTTCGTCGAGCGCCCGAGCGAAGGAACGGTCGTCGAGGGTGGCGAGCGCGGTGCGCACGACGACGCGCGTGGCGCTGACTCCCGCGACGGCACACAGCGTCACGATCTCCCGCGCGGTCGGAGTCAGGCGGTGAAGGACCCACAGCACGGCGTCCGCCAGGGACGCCGGTGACGGTCCGTCCGGCTCGCGCCGATGCGCGTCGAACACGGCCTCGAGGAAGATCGGTGATCCGGATGTCCAGCCGTGCAACCAGATCGGGTCCAAGGTGCTGCCGCGCCGGCGCGTCCAGTCCTGCACGTCCTCGAGGGTGAGGGCCGGGATCGACACCGTGTGCACCGAGGACGGTGGCAGGGCCGACCGCAGGTCCGCCGCAGGACCGTCGAGCTGCGCTCCGCGCATCGTCACCACCACACAGAGGCGATGGCGCCCCGCCGCGTGTACGAGGAATCGCAGCACGGAGAGCGTGCCCTGCGACGCCCACTGCAGATCGTCGATCGCGAACACCGTCACCCGACGACGGGTGGGACCGGTCAACCACCGTTCCATCGCCGACGAGAGCATCGCGCGATGATCCGCGTCGGGTCCCTCGGCCGACCACCGATCCGTGTCGACCCACCCGGTCGTCAGCATCTCGCGGAGGGCGGAGGCGGCGGGAGCATCGTCGTTCCGGTCGTTCTCGCGCCCGAGTGCGTCGATGAACGGTTCGAACGGGACGACCGTGTCCATGCTGCACCGCCCGTAGAGCACGTCGGCGCCGGCGGAGTCGGCACGGTTCAGCGCCGCGGTCACCACCGTCGACTTGCCGACGCCGGCGTCACCGGAGACGACGACGAGCTGACCGGCCCCACCCGCGGCCGCCTCGACGGCCGACGCGATGACGTCGAGTTCCCTGGTACGTCCCACGAGCAAGGGCGAATCGCTCGGAGGAGTGGCCCCGACGCGGTCCACCTCCGCTCGTCGAGCCGGGACGACGACCATCTGCGACGACGACGGTGTCGTCACCTCGATCGCGTCGGGATCTCGGAGCAACTCGACGAACACTCGCTGGGTCTCCGCGGACATCTCCACGCCCAGTTCGGTGGCCAGCACGGTGCGGCACCGCTCGGCGACACCGAGGGCGCGAGCGCGGTTTCCCAGGGCGTCGTGCGCACGCATGGCGACCCGGTAGGCGGCCTCGCAGAAAGGGTCCGAGTCGAGCAGCTCCTGCGCCCGGGCCAGCGCGTGCTCGTGGCGACCGAGTTCGAGCGAGGCGGCGGCGTCCACCTCCAGTGCACGAAGACGGATGCGGCCGAACACGGTGCGAACCTCGTCGGCCCAGGTTCCGTGCAGGCCGTCCAGAGGTGGAGCGTCGAGCAGGCCGAGCAACTCACCGGCGCGATCGGCACGCGCATCCGCCGAGTGGTGATCGGGATCCAGGTGCCGACGCGCCAGGTCCAGATCCACGATCACCGCGGGGCCGAGCGTCAGTGTCACCGCTCCTGATCGACTGGACACGGTGGTGCCCGCCAGCGCTGCACTCGTCGCCAGCAGCTCGCGGACCTTGGACAGGACGCTCCGAACGGCCGACGACCAGGTGGTGGGTCGATCGGTCGACCAGATCACCGAGGCGAGCTCGCCGTACACCACACCGCGTCCGTGATTCATCGCCAGATACGAGAACACCGTCGCACACCGAGGTCCGCCGAAGGCCCGGACGTCGACGACGCCCGCGTCGCTCTCCACCCGCGGCGATCCGATGAGCCGGATCACGGCACGAGAAGGAAGCGGCACAGTTGTAAGTTATCCCGGGTCGGCGGGAACCCTACGTCTGATGGCGCCTCCAGAACAGATGGTGCACGACACCGCTCGCGCTGGGAACGACCTCGTGCTCGAAGCGGTCGTTCAGATCGTCCGGGGACTCCCACAGCGCCAGCCCCGGTCCGAGATCGACGGGTGCGACCGCGACGTGCAGCGTGTCGAGGAGGTCGGCGTCGAGGAACTCCCGGACCGTGGTGACACCGCCACCGACCCGGACGTCTCGACCATTCGCCGCAGCCTTCGCCTGCGTCAGGACATCGGACGGGCAGGCATCGACGAAATGGAACGTGGTGTCGGACAGGGTGAGGGACGGCCGCACATGATGCGTCATCACGAAGACCGGCGTGTGGAACGGCGGCTCGTCACCCCACCATCCCTGCCATTCGTGATCGGTCCACGGTCCGCGTTGTGGGCCGAACTTGTTGCGCCCCATGATCTCGGCACCGATGTTGTTGGCGAAATCCCGAGCGAAGTAGTCGTCGAGGCCGCGCGTACCGCCGGATCCGGGGCGTCCCGGCATGCTCGCGGTGCCGAGATACCACGACATGAGCTCACGATGGTCCAGGCCGAACGGGTTCTCGAGGCTCTGCTCGACGCCGGCGGCCACCCCGTCGCGGGACACGGTGAAGTTCTGCACTCTCGACAACTGCGTCATGTCTGCTCCCGACTCGAGGAAGGTGATCGGTGATCAGACTCGCACGGCGTCACGGCCGGTCATCGCGGACTCGACGAGATTGCTCTTGTCGAGCGGCGTCTCTGCGCGCACCGCGTCGGACCACGCGGTCGTCGTGGCCACCGCCGCGAAGTTCGAGTGCAGCAGCGTCATGAGCGTCGTGTGCACGACCTTCGCGGACGCGGTTCCCGCCGCGTTGGAGAGGTCGATCGCACCGGACGCGTCCGACAGGATCTCTGCCGCGAAGCCGAGACCTTCGGCCTCGACGGCAGTCGCGAGGTCACAGTTGTTTGTCATGAAGCCGACGATCGTGATCGTGTCGACGTCTCGGGCCCGAAGCTGCTCGGCCACGTCCGTTCCCGCGAAGACGCTGCCGTACTGCTTCTGCACGCGTGTGACGCCCGCAGGCAGCGCCGACTCGATGTCCTGGTGCAGGGCGTAGCCGTCGGTGCCCGGGGCGAAGACCGGTGCGCCCTCGGGCATGCTGTGTTGTACCGCGAGGACGGGAATTCCTGCGTCGACGGCCGTCTCGATGGCCGACACGATGTTGGCGAGCGACTCGGCGCGAGGCGGGTAGGCGATCTCGAGGGGCCCCGAGAAGTACTCCTGCTGCACATCGACAACGATCAGTGCCCGGCGTGGTGTCATGTCTCCTCTTTCCTGACGGTGTGTGAGGTGGTCTGCCCGACCGGGCCGACCCACCACCTCAGTGTTCTCCCGCCTTCGGTCGCAGAACAGTGGCATGTATGCACGCTTACGATGAATTCGAGCCAACTCGAGTTCTGTATCGGAGGAGTCACCCGTGCGTATCGCGATCTACGCGTTCGACGACGTCACCATGTTCCACCTCGCCGCCCCGCTCATGGTGTTCGGCGAGGTGCAGCGGCTGGGTCTGGCATCCGACTGGGAAACGACGCTGTGGTCGGACTCGCCCGGCAGCATCAGGACCTCCGAGGGATACGTGCTCGGTGACGTGGCGGGTCCAGATGTCACCACCACGGCCGACATCGTGATCGTGCCGTCCTGGCACACGTCGCTCCCGCGTCTCGGCGACACCGTCGGACACGCTGTCCGCGAGGCACACTCGCGCGGCGCCGTGATCGTCGGCCTGTGTCTGGGCGCCTTCGCCGTGGCCGATGCGGGCCTCCTGGAAGGACGCTCCGTCGTGACGCACTGGGCTGCACTCGCCGACCTCGCGGAGCGCAGCGACGGCAGCACCGTGGACCCGTCCGTTCTCTACATCGATCACGGCGACGTCGTCACCTCGGCAGGAACCGTCTCCTCGATCGACGCGTGTCTGCACCTCGTCCGAAAACATCTGGGCGCCGCCGCCGCCACTCGGGTCGCGCGGCAGCTGGTGATCGCACCGCACCGCGAGGGTGGGCAGGCGCAGTACATCGAACGGCCTCTCGGCGAACCTGCCGCCGACACGACCATCGCCGATGTCCAGGAGTGGATCCTCGGCCATCTCGACGAGGAGTTGACGATCGACCGCCTGGCCGATCACGCGCGCATGAGCCGCCGCAGCTTCGTTCGTCACTTCGCGCGCTCGACGGGCGCGACGCCCGCGCGGTGGGTTCTCGAACGTCGGCTCGACGAGAGCCGGCGGCTGCTCGAGACGACGGACTGGTCCATCGACGCCGTGGCGTCCGCGTGCGGATTCGGTAGCCCGGTGACGTTTCGTCAACGCTTCGCCGTCTCCTTCTCGACCACGCCGTCGGAGTACCGCCGCCACTTCACCTCACGCGATCGGGCGCACCTCCCGGCCTGACCGGAAGGTCCGATCGGGCCGGAAGGATGGTGGACTGCGTCGACCTCGAGGGGGTGGTGGCGGTCATCTGCTGGTGGCTGCGCCACACCCCGACCGCGGTGACTCGCAGCAGACGTCGCCCCTCCATGCATTTCTGCCCTCACGCACCGCAAGAACCGAGATGACAAGAGCAGCAACGGGATCGGCCCACGACCATCCGAGAGTCGCATGCAGCGCCAGCCCGACGAGGACGACGGCCGACAGGTACGTGCACAGAAGGGTCTGCTTCGAATCGGCCACCGCCGTGGCAGAACCGAGTTCGCGACCGGCTCGTCGCTGGGCCCACGACAGCATCGGCATGACCACGACGCTCACCGCCGTGACCACGATTCCGACCGTCGACGGTTCGGGGTCACGCGAACCCAGCAACGATGCCACCGCGTCGACCGCGACATAGGCCGCGAGCGCGAAGAAGGAGAAGGCGATGACCCTGAGCGTGATCGCCTCGCGCGCACGGGGGTCGCGCGCCGAGAACTGCCATGCCACCGCCGCGGCCGAGGACACCTCGATGACGGAGTCCAACCCGAACCCGATGAGCGCGGTCGACGAGACCCGGACACCCTCTGTGACGGCCACAGCGGCTTCCACGATGTTGTAGGCGATGGTGGCCGCGACGAGCCACCGGACGCGTCGAGTCACCACCTGCCGTCGCGACAGCGTGTCGGCGTTCGTGTCCATCAGCAACACCCGTCCTCGGCGCTGGCGGCGCACAGCGAGGGGTCCACTGCGAGAACCACGGTCATCAATTCTCCCAGCGCCGCGCCGACGGTGGCGTCCGCCAATTCGTACCGTGATCGCCGTCCGTCCGGCACCGCGACGACGAGACCGCAGCCACGAAGGCAGGCGAGGTGGTTGGACAGCTTCTGTCGACTCACCTCGAGTTCGTCCGCCAACTCAGCGGGATACCGGGGTCCGTCACGAAGCGCGAGCAACACGCGTGTCCGAGTCTCGTCGGACAGAGCCTGGCCGAAACGAGCCAGTGCGGCCACCGGGGTGAGAACGTCCATGGCGATACAGTACAGCTGATTCTGAATTCATGGATTGCTGATCAGTGATTCCCTCGCTTAGTGTCGTCGCATGACCGACTGGGCGAACAGCCCCGCCGCACAGTGGTGGGACAGACACCAGATCGGCCTGTATCTCGCGGCACTGGCCGTCGGAGCCGTTGTCGGGCTGACCTTCCCGCAGACCGCCCCAGCCTTCGAGCACGCCATCGATCCGGTACTCGTCGCCCTGCTCTACGCGACGTTCCTGGCAGTCCCGTTCGCGGAGATCGGTCGATCCCTCCGCGATGTCCGCTTCCTCGCAGCCGTCGCGGTCCTCAACTTCGTGGTGGTCCCGGTGGTCGTCCTTGCCCTCACGCGGGTCGTCGCGGACGAGAGGGCGGTACTCGTGGGCATCGTGCTCGTCCTGCTGGCTCCGTGTATCGACTATGTCATCGTGTTCAGTGGGCTCGCGGGTGCCGCGTCGACGCGGCTTCTCGCTGCCGCTCCCTTGCTGATGCTGCTGCAGGTCGCCTTGCTTCCCCTCTGGCTCTGGGTGTTCGCCGGATCCGAGACGGTGGCCGTCATCGACGTGGCACCGTTCGTGGAGGCCTTCGTCCTGCTCATCGTCGTCCCTCTGACGGTGGCCGCACTGACGCAAGCACTCGCCCGACGGCATCGGGTCGGCCTGCAGCTGATGGACGTGATGGCCGCCGCGATGGTGCCCCTCATGATGGCGACTCTCGCGGTGGTCGTCGCGTCGCAGATCGATTCGGTCCGAGGCGAGTTCGACCGACTCATCGTCGCGGCCCTCGTCTTCGTCGCGTTTCTGGTGGTCATGGCGCCGGCCGGCATCGGCATGGGTCGGGTGCTCGGTCAGGACGTGCCGTCGACACGGGCACTCGTCTTCTCGGGTGCGACTCGTAACTCTCTCGTCGTTCTCCCCCTTGCCCTCGCCCTTCCGCCGGCACTCGACCTCGCTGCCGTCGTGGTGGTAACACAGACTCTGGTCGAGCTGCTCGGCATGGTGGTCTACGTGCGACTGGTTCCGAGGCTCGTACCCGCCGCGCGAACCTGATGCCGTGTGTGATGGTGGACGTATGACAGATCGCCCGTGGTTCGAACGACCTGCTGTGGAGAAAGCGGGCACCACGTTCTTCCTGGTGTTCTTCGCCGCGCTCGTCCTCCCCGACGCGGTCTCCGAGCTCGTCTCGGCGCCGTCGTGGTGGCATGTCGCGAAAGCAGCAGCGTGCGTCGTCCTCGTCGCCTACGCCGGTACGGCTTTCGTCAGGGCGTGGTTCCTCGGTGGCAGCGCCCGGTCGACGAGGCGAACGCCTGCCCTCGATCCAGCCGAGGTTCCGCGTGCCGACGTCGATACTGCCGTGGCGTCGGCGCCGTCCAGAGTGATGGCAGTGAAAGCACTGAGGGAGACGCACCCCGGGCTGGGGCTACGCGAGGCATCGCTGTTGGTGGACGCCGCGCGGCGTCCGCCCACAGACGGGCCATGAGGAGCCGCCGTGTACGAACCGATCGGTACGCTGAGGAGATCCGCTACGTGAGGAGAAGCAGATGACCGTGATCCCGGCCGTCGCGCTCGTCGTCATCGGCAGCGCTCTTGCTGCAGTGGGTGCCGAGGTCACGGCTCGGGAGAACCCGCGAGTCGTTCTGTCGCTCACACATGAGAACACCGCGACTCGGATCACGACGAGAATTCGCCTGCTTCGCGGGCTCGGCGTCTTCGCGCTGATGCTCGGCAGCTTCTACCTCGGACCGGCGTTGTGGCCACATTCCTTCGCGGGACCCATCGCGCTGAGCGCGGCAGTGCTGACGATCGGCTACTTTCTTCCCCACGTCGTCATCACACGCCGCCACAATTCGGCCGTCGAGGGTCGGGTGACCTCGTGATCGCGGCAGCACTCGTCTTCGTCGTCGCTGCGGCGCTGCGCATCTGGACCGATTTCCAGGTGTCCGCCGTGAATGTCGGCCACACGTCCTCGCCCTCTACGTTCCGAGCGTGGTCATCACCACCACTCACAATCGTCATCACGCAACGCGCGCAACCGGACCCTGACGGTCGCGGTCACAGCGCGGTGGGGTCCCGGACCGGCCAGCCGATCTCCGTCACCAGTTCACCCTCGAAGACGACGCCTCGCGGATAGCGCTCACGCACGGGTCCTTCTCGTCCGATGCCGTGCTCTGCGACATGGGTGCCGAGCGCAGAGTACGTCTCGTCGATCCGGGCGTCCGGACCGTCGTGCAGCGCCACGGCGAAGTGGCCTCCGGCAACCGTCACCACGTCGAGAGCGCACCGAGCGGCACGCGCCGCGTCGACGGGGTACCACAATGCTGCGGAGCCCGTCTCGTCCGCGAACAGTTCCTTGTCGAAGTCGGCCCCGAGCGGCCCGACAGCCTCGATCCCAGCACTACTCAGGCGCTCGATCAGGGTGTGGTGCGCGGTATTCCACCAGTCCGCGACGCCGGACAGCGTCACGGTGCCTCTGACGGCCACGGCGACGATCGGGGGGTCGGTCCGCATCTCGATCGACGGCGACGTCGTCGACTCGTTCACCAGTGCGCGGAGAGATGACACCGCGTCGTGCGTCCGCCGCAATTCCGACTCCAGGCGATCGAGGTGCTGCGTGAGCACACTGCGCCGAACACTGTCGTTCTCGGCGGCGACGTAGGACCGCACATCAGGAAGCGGCATGTCGAGGTCGCGCAGTCGCTTGATCACTTGTGCACTCGCGACCTGGGAGACGTCGTAATAGCGGTACCCGCTCGACGGATCGACGTCGACCGGTTCCAGGAGGCCAGCATCGTGATAGAGCCGCAACGCTTTTCGCGTCAGTCTCGTCATCGTCGAGAACTCGCCGATGGTCACCCGCGCCGCCACGGACCCAGTCTCTCATCCACCGATGGTCAACCGTGCGATCACGCCGTCGGCGAGCTCGAATCGGTAGACGAGGTCGGCCACCCCACCGGGGAAGTTCCCGGCGATACGAACCGAGACTCGATGATTCCTCGCATCGACGAGCTCGGACCCCGTCACAGTCGTGGTGTAGGTGTAGCGGCCGGCCACGGTCTCACGCCACGCGCGGATCTCGTCGCGGCCACGATAGGTGTGGCCTTCGTCCGTCACAGTTCCGTCCGGAGCAAAGCATGTCGTGAGTGAGTCGCTGTCGTCGCGGTCGGCGGCGTCGAGGTAGCGGAGAACGACGTCGGGAGCATCTGTGGTGGTCATGCGTCGAGAATCAGCCCTGCCCCGAGGTGAAGGTCAAGTGGTGGCCGGACCACACACACTCCCGGGTGCCTCACAGCTGGCGTGCAGGCCGCTCCCCGGAACCTCACCAAGTATCGACTCCACACCGAAACGCACACCGCGACAACCGAGGAGCCACCGCAATGAGCACCGTTCCGGAACCCACCCCCACACCCGACGGGCCCACCTACGCCGGGCGCCCACTCCCCCGGCCCGACGATGACGTCGTCGATCAGGGAGTCGGTTTCGACATCGCCACTCTCGTCACACGCCGCAGAGTCCTCAGCGTCGTCGGCGCCGGAGCCGGAGCACTGGCCCTGGCCGCGTGCTCGGGGTCGTCCGACACCGCGAGCACCACGACCGCCACCGCTGTCGCCACCGCCGCAGTTGCCACGAACGAGATCCCCGATGAGACCAACGGCCCCTACCCGGCCGACGGAAGCAACGGCGTCAACGTCCTCGAGGAATCGGGAATCGTCCGCGCCGACGTCACCTCGAGCCTGGACGGCGGCACCGTCGCCGCCGGAGTCCCGTTGTCGATGACCTTCACCGTCACCGACCTCGCGAACGACAACAACCCCTTCACCGGCGCCGCCGTCTACCTGTGGCACTGCGACGCAGCCGGCAAGTACTCGATGTACTCCGACGGCATCGAGGACGAAACATATCTGCGCGGCGTCCAGGTCGCCGATGCCGCCGGCGTCGTGACCTTCACGACCATCGTCCCGGCCTGCTACTCCGGCCGCTGGACGCACATCCACTTCGAGGTCTACCCGGACGTCGCCTCCGCCACCACCGCCGACAACGCGATAGCCACCTCCCAGGTCGCCTTCCCCCAGGACATGCTCGACGCCGTCTACCAGCTGGACACCTACGCCGGGTCGACCGAGAACCTCGCGCAGATCGGCAGTCTCGACAACGACAACGTGTTCGGCGACGGACACAGCCTCGAGATGGGCACCTTCACCGGCGACCCCACCTCCGGCTACGTCGGATCACTGGCCGTCGCCGTCGACACCACCACCGAACCCGCCGCCGGCGCAGCACCCGCCGGGGGCGGGCCCGGCGGCGGCGGACAACCTCCCATGGGCGGCGGGACCCCTCCCGCCGCACCGTCCAACTGACCCCTCACACAGAAGGAATCATCATGTTGCACAACCTGACCGGCTGGCACGCACTCATCGTCCTCGCCATCCTGCTTCTCGTCTTCGGCTCGACCAAGCTCCCCTCCCTCGCCAAAGGCGTCGGGCAGTCCATGCGCATCCTCAAGGACGAGGTCCGCGACGACACCCCCACGCCGTCGACGGGACGCGTCGACGCCGTCGACTCGACCACGACCGCCGCGGACGGCGTCCCGGTGCCGTACCGACACGCCTCATGACCACGACCACCGCCGCGCGAGGCACTATGCCCCTCGCCGGGCATGTCAGCGAGGCACGCCGCCGCGCGACCCGCGCGGCGGTGTCGCTGGTCGTCGGAGTGATTCTCGGCTTCGTACTCTCCGACCAGATCCTCGACGTCCTGCGCACACCGGTGGAGGAACTCGCGCAGTCCCGTCAGGCCAGCCTGAACTACGACACCGTCACCGGGGCCTTCGACCTGCAGATGAGGATCGGCCTCTTCTCGGGAATCATCCTGTCGAGCCCGGTCTGGCTGCGAGAACTGTTCGCCTACCTCACCCCCGGCCTCACGGCTCGAGAGAAGAAGTACGTTCTCGGCTTCACCGCGGCGGCGGTGCCACTGTTCGCCGCCGGATGCGCCTTCGGCTTCCTCATCTTCCCCCGCATGGTCACCGTCCTCGCGAGCTTCTCCTCCGATCAGGACAGCACCATCCTCGACGCCTCCTACTACGTCGACTTCACCATGAAGATCGTCCTCGCCACCGGAGTCGCGTTCGTCCTCCCCGTACTGCTGGTGATGCTCAACTGCCTCGGGGTCCTGTCCGCCCACCGGCTACGCAGCAGTTGGCGGATCATCGTCGTCGTCATCGCCCTCTTCAGCGCGCTCGTCACGCCGGCGGCCGACGTGCTGTCGATGTTTCTCGTCGCACTGCCGATGTCGGCGCTCTTCGGAGCCGCCGTGGCCATCACCACCGTGCACGACCGGCGGGCACTCACCTCGAACCCCACCACGATCGGGAGAACCCCATGTTCGGACTGACTCTCGAGAAGCTGTTCTTCGTCGCCGTCATCGCCGGCCTCGTCCTCGGACCGAGCCGGCTGCCCGGCTACGCACACCACCTCACCCGCGCGATTCGAACGCTGAAGCAGTTCGTCGAGACGACGCGCGCCACGGCGGAGCGGGAAATGGGCGTGCCGCTTCGCCGTTCGGAGTGGGAGTCGCTCGACCTACGGCAGTACGACCCACGACGCATCGTGCGCGACGCACTCCACGACACCACCCCGAACACCGTCGTGACCGACGAGATGATCGAGCAGGCGGAGCGGATACGGCCGGGCCAGAAGTACCTGGTGACAGGACCGTCCTCGCATCCCGTCCGCACCCTCATCGCCTCGTTGCCCGCCGACGACCCCCGACGAATTGCTGCGAGACTCGTGGCAGAGGTAGACGCGCCTGCCGCTGATGCGAAAGACCTCCAGCGAGAGACGCTGTAGGGCTTCAGGTCGGCAGTGTCGCTCGACACCAGGGAAGCCGCACGGGTTCCACGTCGTCCACACCCCCTTCAGCCGGCTTAAGGGGGTGTGGTGCGCTGCGACCCGTGCAGCTGGTCGACGACGCCTGCGCCGAGCACGTCCGCGCCGAAGACCGCTCAGCCGGCCGACCCGTACATCTGCTCGACGAGGTCGAGTGACCACTGCGCTGTGATAGGCCCACCGTCGTTGGTGAACTTGTCCGTTCGCACCACCCGCCCGTCCCGCACAGCCGGCAGATCGGCCCAGAGTCGATTCGACTCCAGTGCTCGTAGATCGTCACTCGACGTGATGGCCGCGAGAAGAACGTCCGAATCCGCTGCGACAGGGATGTTCTCCGCTGCGAAGTCGGCCTCGGGACGAGCCGATTGCCAGGCCTGTCCGAATCGAGCTCCGACGTCCTCCAGCACCAGCGAGGTGATTCGCTCCCTGTTGATCGAGATGCCACCGCCGTCTCCGGTGGCGATCGACAGCACCGTCGTGTCACCGAGAGGTCCTGCGAGTTGCTGTCGGAGCGCGTCGACGCGGTCCGAGTACTCGTCGAGCAGTGTGGCGGCCGTGTCCTCGCGACCCAGTGCCGCACCGACCCTGGTCACGTCGTCCTGCCAGGACACCCCGGAATCGGTCGATCCCACGGGGAGCACAGGCGCGACGGCGCTCAACTGGTCGTAGATCTCCTCGACCACCTCGTCACGCGCGATGATGAGGTCGGGATCCGCTGCGGCCACGGCTTCGATGTCGATGCTGTTGCGCGGGAACAGCTCCGCGACTCCCCGCGACAGAAGGTCTCGGGTCGGTGCCGTCAACGGCCCCGGGATCTCCGGCGGAGCCTCGGACTCGACGGGCATGCCGACGACCGGGAGGCCGAAGGACAGGGCGATGTCCAGATCCCGACGCCCGTCGATGACCACGACCGACCGGATCTCGTCGGGGACGACGATGGCCCCCAGGCTGGTGTCGACCGTGCGGCCCGTGGCGTCGTCGGCCGAGACGTCCGCACTGCAGGCGGTCAGCACTGCGACGGCACCGGCAACTGCGAAGACTTTGGTAAAGGATTGGTAATGCACGCCTCACCGTAACGAGGTGGCCGACAGCATTGTGGTGCCAGCTCGGGCCCGAGCATGTGTGAACGGTCACGATGCGTCAACGACACCGCAACGCCGACCGGACTCGCGCTCACCCACCATCCTGGTCCCTTTCGTCCCGTATCGTGCCACTCGTGTCTTCCTCGTGGTTCAGACGTCTGGCCGTCACAGGTTCCGCAGTCGTCGGCGTACTCGCGACATCACCCGGCCTCGCATCGGCCCACCACCAGGAGTTCACACCCTTCCCGTACAACATCTCACTGGGCCGGGGAATGTCGTTGCCGTGCGCCGGCGAGGTGGGTGGCGACGTGTACACACCCCACGACAGGCCCGGCATCGCTGTAGTCACTCTGACCTGGAGGACGTTCGTCACCGACGCGTGCCCACTGGCCGTCTACGTGAACATGAACAACACCGACGCACCTCGCGTGGATCCCTTCAGCGGCGCGAAGCCGACAGGCGGGACCTGGATGGTCCATCTCGAGTCGGCCGCCATCGGCACGGTCCCACCCGCGGACAGGAAGTGGACCGAGCAGATCGCGATCGACATCGGTTCCGGCAGAGCGGGACTGACCCTCACCACGGACGCTCCACTCAACACCACCCTGCTCGACCCCGCGGGCAACACGGTTCGCTTCACGGTGGCCTAGCCACCGAGTTCACGCCCGCGCACCGGAAGCCTCCGCCGCCGAGGAACGGACCCGGGCCGCCACGCCGTCCACGATCGCCCGCGCTTCCCGGGCGAGGGAGTCACGTGAGCGCGTCTCCGCGTCGTGGACGATTCCCGTGTGCCCGGTTCGCGCGCCGGTGTATCCGAGAATGCCGGTGATGATCTGGGTGGACAGGGCGGTGTCGTAGCCGCGCTTAGCGAATCCCTCGGCGTCCTCCCCCGCGACCATGGCCAGATGCACGGTCAGGTTGTCGAGCCTGCGTCCGGTCGGCGTGACTCCGGTGTCGAATGCCCACCCGTCGGTGAAGACGCGATCGACCCACCCCTTGAGGAGCGCGGGCATCGACCACCAGTAGACCGGAAAGACCAGAACCAGGTCGTCGACACCGTCCAGGCGACGCTGCTCGGCGAGCACATCCGCAGGAGGAGTCCCACCCGCCGGATATCCGGCGCGGTCCTCGAGCGAGAACCGTGGATCGAAGCCCTCGGCATGAAGGTCGGCGACAGCGGTGGACACGGCGTCCTCGGTGAGTCGGTCGGCGACGGAGCGAGCGAGACGCTGGGTGAAGGACGTGGTGTCGGGGTGGGCGACGACGACGAGCGCGGTCATGATGATCCTCTCGGTCGGGATGTACCATCAGTAGGTTACCGGTGGTAGGTTACCAACGGTACATAAGAGACGAGGCGGTGTCGATGACACGGGTGCGAATGACGAGAGAGGATCGCCACGGGCAACTGGTGACCCTCGCCTGGACGATCGTGCGCGAGGAAGGCGCCGACGCGCTGACGCTGGGTCGACTCGCGCACGCGGCCGGTATCACCAAACCTGTTGTGTACAGTCACTTCCCCTCACGCGCAGCCTTGCTGGTGGCCTTGTTCGAGGCGTACGACGCGACGCAGACGTTCGCACTGGAGCAGGCGCTCGACGCGGTCGAGCACTCACTCGCCGAGCGAGCGCGCGCCATCGCCACGGCGCACGTCGACTGCGTGGTCACCCACGGGCGCGAACTGGCGGGCGTCGCCGCGGCCCTGGAAGGCGCACCCGAGTTGGCCGACTACAAGCGCCGGTCGGACGCCGCCTACTCGGATCGGTGTCGATCATTCCTCGAACCGTTCGCCGAGGGAGTGCTTCCGGCGTCGACCATGACCGCCGTTCTCGGTGCAGCGGAGGCACTCTCGGCAGAAGCAGCTGCGGGAAACTTGGACACCCGGGAGGCGTACGACGAACTGACGGCGACCATCGTCGACGGAGTGGAACGCAGCCGTCGACGCGTCGCCGACTGACCGAGACGAGGTCGCAAAATACTCTTCATGGTGAAGTTACTTCACAGTGAAGTTATAGTGGTGGCGGGTCGGCCTCGACCCCCCATCGAAAGGCTCGACCGTGACCGCCTCACAGCAGCACCCCGTCCGCGTCCTCGTCACCGGCGCGAGTGTTGCCGGCCCGACCCTCGCATGGGGGCTTGCACGCACCGGTTTCGACGTCACCCTTCTCGAACGGTCGGCGTCGCCGCGTGAGACGGGACAGAACATCGACATTCGCGGCCTCGGCCGAGAGATCGTCCGACGCATGGGTGTCGATCACTCGATCATGGAGCACCTCACCGGGGAAGAAGGCACCCGCTTCGTCGACGAGCGCGGAGAACCCTCCGCAGTCTTCCCTCGCGAGGAGGGTCGCGACGGCCCCACCGCGGAGATCGAGATCCTGCGGGGCCGACTGGCGCAGATCCTCGTCGACGCGGTCCCCGACAGTGTCGAACGCCGCTTCGGTGACTTCATCTCCGCCGTCGAGCAGGATGCCTCCGGTGTCGACGTGACCTTCGACAGCGGATCCACCGAGCGCTTCGACCTGGTGCTCGTCGCCGAAGGACGCAGTTCTCGCACACGGCGCCTGATGTTCGGAGCCGAGACCGAGCTGCGCGACTTCGGTGTGAGCATCACCTACGGCACCCTCGATCGGCGTCCCGAGGACGTGAACACGTGGGACTGGTACACGGCGACCCGCGGACGCGTCGCGTCCGTCAGGCCGGACAACGAGGGCACCATCAGAGCGAGCATGTCCTTCCGGTCCGAGCCGTTCGGCTTCGAGAAACTGCCCGTGGCAACCCAAGTGGAGATTCTGCGTGAACGGTTCCGCGGTGCCGGATGGCAGACGGACCGCATCGTGGCGGGGTTCGCGGCCCGTCCGGACGAGTTCTACACCCAGCGCATGGAACAGGTACTCGTCTCCACCTGGAGCAAGGGCAGGGTGGCGCTCGTCGGGGATGCCGCGTGGGGCTCGGGTCCGACCGGAATGGGCACCACACTCTCCCTGGTCGGAGCGCACATCCTCACCGGCGAGTTGGCCGCGCACCCCGATCGACCGGATCTCGCCTTCGCTCGCTACGAGGAGCTCATGCGTGGCTACGCCGACAGCGCGCAAGGACTCCCCCGCGGCGGCGCGAAGCTGCTGCATCCGATGTCTCCCACGGGAGTGCGGGCACTCCGCGTCGGCCACCGCGTGGCGGCTTCGGCGCCCGTGCGCAGACTGTTCCAGTCGACCCTCCTGACGAGCGAGAAGCATGTTCCCCGCCTCGCGGAATACCCTCGTCTCCGTGCCTGACATCGCCCACGCGGGAAAGACCACCCACCGATGACCTCACCCCAGACGCGCGTTCTCCAGGCCCTCCGGCTGTACGCGGTGAGGTACCAGGAATCGGCGCATCTCCTCGCCCGCTGGATGGACCTGCCGACCACGGACGGAACCGCACTGGGAGAGGTGATCTGGGCCGAACGCGAAGGCAGCCCGCTGACTCCCGCGGCGCTGTCGAGGCGGGTGGGCCTCACCTCCGGTGCCACCACGGCGTTGATCAACCGGCTGGAAGAGAGGGGGTTCGTTTCCCGCAACCGCGAGAGCAGAGACCGCAGATCCGTGACGCTGCGGGCCACCGAGGCCGCCCACGAGCGGATCGACCCCTTTCTTCGACGGTCCTCGGCGGCGCTCGACACTGCACTCGGGGACTACGACGCCGACACCGTGGACGCGATCAGCGAATTCCTCGTTCGATTCGCCGATGTGCTGCCGGGGGTCTCCGACGCGGAAGGTCACGTCGAGGACGCGTGAGGATCATCCGCGAGACGGCAGCACGCGCCTCATCAGCGACCGTGCCGCCGACACGACCAGACGACGGTCGTGCGTGAGGATGAACTCGAATCGCCGATCGGCGTCGGGAACGTCTACATCGCCGAGGTCGCGAGCGATCAGCGCCGCGAAGTAGTGCCGGCCCACCGCCGTCACCGTCCACTCGCCCGAGAATCGTTCTGTTGCATCCAGTGCGGCACCGTGCACTCCGGGGGCCGGCTCGTCCGGCAGGCCCACCCCCAGCGCGGCGATGAACGGGTGCAGGGCCGCGAGATCGGCGTACCGGTCGACCACGTTCGGCGCGAACCACCGGGCACGTTGGAATGCCGAGAGCACGATGAGTGGGTCCACAGCGCCGCGGGCGTGGTCCTCGATCTCACGAGCCATGCTCAGCACGAACGTTTTTCGCCCCACCAGGGGTGGGATCTCCCCGAACAGGTCGGACGGCACCTCCGGCACTGCGGAACCGGCCGACGACCGTCTGCGTGACACCACCGACGGCGTCCGGTCGAGAACGTCGCGGCGTCGCGACGTGTCGGACGGCAACGCCGCGGGTCGGCCGAACAACCAGCCCTGCCCCAGGGTGGCACCGAGCGCTCTGGCACGGGCCAGATGCTCCTCGTTCTCCACACCCTCGGCGAGAATCGTCGCGCCGGTGAACTCGGCGTGCGCACGCACCGCAGCGATGACACGCGCTTGTGCCGGACTCGGATCGGACTGCACCAGCGTGCAGTCCAGCTTGATGATGTCCGGTGCCACGAACTCCAGCATGGTGACCGTGGCCTCGTTGGCCCCGACGTCGTCGAGGGCCACCGAGCACCCGAGTCGTCGAGCAGCGTCGACCACCGCCAGCAACGTGGCGGGATCGGACAGCAGCGACCTCTCGGTCAGTTCGATCACGACGTTGATCGGCCGGTCGAAGCTGTCGAGCATTCTCCGTGCGAAGTCGGGTATGACGGGCCCGTTGTGCGGTTCGACGTTGATGAAGACGCTGTACTCGGTACTCAGACCGGCCTCCGCGGCACCGGAGAGTGCGGCCAGTCGGCATGCCCAGTCGAGCTCACGCACCACACCTCGATCCGCCGCCTCGTCGAACACCCGTCCGACATCCACACCGGGTACCGCGGGCCACCGAGCCAACGCCTCGTAACCGACCACCACCCCAGAGTCCAGGTCGACGATCGGCTGATACACCGATCGCGCTCCCCACACGTCCGCCAGGACGGCCTCGACCGCGCGGGATTCGGGATCGACGATGCGCTGCACGCCACCCTCTCCGACGGACTTCCGGGGTTGGTCCGCCGCCGCTCGACTACGGAGCGACTGTGATCACCCCCAGCCTACGGGTCCCGCGCGTGTCGGGACGCTGATCGGGGTTCGAGTAACCGAGCATCCGCTCTGCTACGGTCCGAGGAGTCCGCGGTACTCACCGTTCACCGCGACATCGACGAAGGACGGATGCCTCATGACTTTCTCGGGTAAGACCGTGTTCATCTCCGGGGCCAGCCGCGGCATCGGGCTGGCCATCGCGAAGCGCCTCGCAGCGGACGGCGCCACCATCGCGCTGCTGGCCAAGACTGCCGAACCCCACCCCAAGCTCGACGGGACCGTGTACACCGCGGCCGCGGAGATCGAGGAGGCGGGCGGGCAGGCGCTGCCCATCGTCGGAGACGTTCGTGACGGCGAGGCGGTGCAGGCCGCCGTCGGCGCCGCCGTGGAGCAGTTCGGTGGCATCGACATCTGCATCAACAACGCCTCGGCGATCAACCTCGGATCCATCGACGAGGTTGCTCTCAAACAGTTCGATCTGATGAACGGCATCCAGGTGCGCGGGACGTACGCCGTGTCGCAGGCGTGCCTGCCCCACATGAAGGGCCGCGACAACCCGCACGTCCTCACGCTCTCACCGCCCTTGCGCCTCGAACAACGGTGGCTCGTGCCGACCCCCTACATGATGGCCAAGTTCGGGATGACGTTGTGCGCCCTGGGAATCGCGGAGGAGATGCGGGAGATCGGCATCGCATCGAACACGCTGTGGCCTCGCACGTTCATCGCGACCGCCGCGGTGCAGAACCTGCTCGGCGGCGACAAGGCGATGAGCGAGGCACGGAAGCCCGAGATCTACGCGGACGCGGCGTATGCGGTGCTGAGCAGACCGGCCCGCGACTACACGGGACAGACTCTGCTGTGCGAGGACGTCCTGCTGGAGTCGGGCGTGACCGACCTGTCGGCATACGACTGCACCCCGGGAGGCGATCTCGCAGTCGACATCTGGGTCGACGAGCCCAATCCCCCGGGCTACCGACCACCCGCCTGAGGCAGCCCGCCGGCGACCACCGTGCCGTAACAGAGCACATGCTCTGGTATGGTTCGGTGGTGCCTCGCCCCCGCCTCCACGACCTCGACGCGCTGATGGACGCCGCCGAGTCGCTGGCGGTCGACTCCGGCGCCTCCGCCGTCACGATCCGCGCGATGTCGGAGCGCACCTCGATCTCCAACGGCGCCATCTATCACGCGTTCGGGTCACGAGCGGGCCTCCTCGGACGAGTGTGGGTCCGTGACGCACGTCGGATGCTCACTCTGCAGAACGATGCGGTGACCACGGCACTCGAGCACCGACCCGGACGTGACTCCGCCGTCCGGGCCGTCGTGGCAGCCGCAGACGCACCGGCTGCCTTCCTTGCCGAATCACCCGTCGCAGCACGGTTTCTCATGACGGTCTCGCGGCGAGAGCTGTTGGGCACCGACGACCTGCCCGACGAGGTCGCCGCAGACCTGCGCACCCTCGACGAGACACTGGCCGCACTGCTCGTCCAACTCTCCCGAGCCCTGTGGAACCGCGCCGATCGCGAGAGCGTCGCCGTCGTCAAGGACTGCGTCGTCGGGCTCCCGACAGCACTGTTGCTGCGCGGCAACACATCACCCGACATCGCCGCCCGGGAACGACTCGCCGCCGCCGTCCGCGGCATTCTCGACCTGCCCCCACCGACCACGGATCACGCCCCGCCCAGACGAAAGGCCTCCTCATGACCGCCACCCTCGACCTCCGCGACGGCATCGCCGTCCTCACCCTCGGGGACGACGAGAATCGCTTCTCCCCGGACTGGCTCGACACCGTCGGCGCCCAGCTCGACACGGTCGAAGCCGACGCCCGCGGACTCGTCACCGTCGGCACCGGAAAGTTCTACTCCAACGGACTCGACCTCGACTGGCTCACGGCCAACGGCGAGCGCGCCGACTGGTACGTCGGCCGCGTGCACGCTCTGTTCGCCCGCATCCTGACGTTCCCGCTCCCCACCGTCGCCGCCGTCAACGGCCATGCCTTCGGCGCCGGCGCGATGTTCGCTCTGGCGCACGACTTCCGCACCATGCGAGCCGACCGCGGTTACTACTGCTTCCCCGAGGTCGACATCGACATTCCTTTCACCCCGGGCATGGCGGCGCTGATCCAGGCGAAGCTGTCACCGCAGGACGCCGTCGTCGCGATGACCACGGGGCACCGTTACGGCGGCGCCGACGCACTGGCCGCGAGACTCGTCGACGCCATCGCCCCCGACGACGAGGTCGTCGGTGCCGCGATCGAGCGGATCACGCCCATTGCCGGCAAGGACCGCGGCACCCTCGGCGCGATCAAGACCACCATGTTCGCGCCGGTCGTCGCGGCTCTGCGCGCGAGCTGAGTTCGACCTCGGCGGCGATCAGCCCGCCCGTCCACCGAAGGCGTAGTCGGCCAGGGGGAATCGGCGGCTGCGCCATGCCGCCTCGGGAGTGGTCGACGCCCGGAACGGCACGTCCCCGTTCGCGGTGAAGTAGTAGCTGTTGGCGCCGGCACACGTCGGATCGGTGAAGACCTGCCACGACCGACGTGCCAGTATCGCGCTCATGTACTGCTCCTGCGCCGCCGAGGTCACCTCGGCGAAGGTGGCCCGGCGTCGACGAGCCTCGGTCAGGACACGCACGATGTGCGCGGCACTGTTCTCGACCAGGGTGAAGAACGAGGCGCCGTTGTATCCGTAGGGGCCGAAGACGGTGAAGAAGTTCGGAAAGCCCGCCGTCGTGACGCCCTGATAGGTGTGGAACCTCTCGGCGTCCCAGTGCTCCGCCAGATCGGTGCCGTCGGAGGAGGTGAGCGGATACGTCGGCAGTGCGTCCCTGTCGGTGACCTTGAATCCGGTGGCGAGGACCAACACATCGAGCTCATGCTGCACGCCGTCGCTCGTGCGGATGCCGCCGGGCGTGATCGCCTCGATGGACGTCGTCTGCAGAGAGACGTTGTCCCGGTTGAACGTCGAGAGATACGAGTTGTGGAAACTCGGCCGTTTGCACCCGAGCGCGTAGGTCGGAGTCAGGGCGTCCCGTGTGGCCGGATCGTGTACCTGTGCGGCGATGTACCGTCGCGCGGCAACCTGGAGAGCCGCGGTGGCGGGAACCCACTTGTGAAAGTGCGCCAGCACCGGGAACGTCGCCTCGACGAACGCCTGGCTCGCCAGGCGGGCGATCTGCCGGACTCCGGGGACTGTCTCGAGACTCGCGCGTCCCATTCGGCCGAGCGGGAAGTCCGGCTTCGGCAGGCACCAGATGGGCGTGCGTTGAAACACCGTCAGATGGTCCACCTCCGGTGCGATCTCCGGGACCACCTGCACCGCCGTCGCGCCGGTACCGATGATGCCGACCCGCTTACCGGCCAGCGAGACCTCGTGGTTCCACCGGCTGGTGTGCATCGTCGCGCCCTCGAAGGTGTCGATGCCCTCGATGTCGGGGAGCTTGGGCTGGCTCAGCGGCCCGCCCGCGTGGATCAACCAGCGTGCCGTCACGTCGCCGGCGCTGGTCGAGATCGACCACGTCGCGGACGGCGCATCGAACGAGGCCCCGTGTACGCGCGTGCCGAACTGCAGATGAGGCGCCAGGCCGTACTCGTCGACGATCTGCTCGGCGTAGGCACGCAACTCGCGGCCGGGGGCGTAGCTGCGCGACCAGGTGGATCGCTGAGCAAACGAGAACTGGTAGCTGAAGGACGGGATGTCGACCGCCACGCCCGGATAGGTGTTCCACTGCCACGTGCCGCCGGGGCCGTCACCGTCGTCGACGATGAGAAGATCGTCGAAACCGGCCTTGCGGAGCGCGATAGCGGTACCCAGGCCGGAGAAGCCTCCGCCGACGATGACGATCTCGTGGTGCCTGCGCGGTGACGTGTCGGGCATGAGGCCCCTTCTTCGACGGTGTGTGGCCGTCGAGGTGCATCCCTCGTGGCCTCGTGACTCTGCGACGGTACAACCGTGACCCGAATCGGACAGCGAAACGTGCAGCGCACGTACTTCCACCGTCATCACGGGGTCCGACCTCCTAGTGTCTGCACCATGACCGTCGAACGAGTACCGGTGTCGGGCGGACACATCACCGTCGAGACACTCACGGGCAGCTCCGATCCGATCCTCGTGATCCACGGGGTGTCCAGCCAGCGCATGCTGTGGAACTGGCTGCACGCGGAGGCGCCACACCTGACGCTCGTCGCGCCGGACCTCCGCGGCCGCGGTGACAGCGTCGACGTCACGGGCGCGTCGTCGCTCGCCCGTCACGCGGACGATCTGGACGCCGTTCTCGAGGCCCTGGGACTCGACTCCGTGCACGTGTGCGGCATGTCGATGGGTGCATTCGCGGCTGTCGAATTCGCAGCGCGGTTCCCATCCAGAGTGAAGAGTCTCGTTCTCGTCGACGGAGGCGTGCCGGTGGAACCGCCGGCCGGTCTCACCCGAGACACCGTCGCAACCGTGTTCGAGGACAGGATCGCGCGAACGCGGCAGCGATGGGACGACCTCGACGACTACCTCGACTTCCTGGTGTCGACGTCGTTACCGCTGCTGGACCGTGACGATCCGCTCCTCCGGGAGTACGCCGCTCATGATCTGGCCGACGGTGCGATCCGGCTGTCGACCGATGCGGTCGTCGCGGACGCCACGGACGTCTTCTTCGGCGACTCGCGGTTCCGCGACCTGACGGTGCCGATCCGATTCCTGCACGCGCAGTGGAGCGTCGGGGCAGGGTCTCCGCCGATGTACTCGCCGCAGGACATCGACGCTCTCGAGCTGACGTCCGTCAGAGCACTGGACGGCCTCGATCATGCCGGCACGATCATGACCGCCGTGGGCGCGGCTGCCGTGGGCGAGACGATCGACGACGCACTGCGGGACGGGGTCAGTGACGGGACGCGGTGAACACGTCCACTGGATGCGGCACTCGAAGGCCTCCGTCCGCGCCGGGGACCGACACCGCGTCGAGGTAGGCCCGCACCGGGCCCTGTAGATCGGGGGTCAGCCTGGCCTGCACCGCGAAGTCGAGCACCTCGTCGCTCGCGGACGCCAGATCGACCAGCGCGTGCAGAGTGGCCACGTCGTCGACGACGATCCCGGCGTCGATGAAGGCGTCTCCGACGTCACCGCTGAACCACTGTCGATGACCCTCGAGCGGAGGTGCGAGAACTCCCACCAGCGCGTTCAGCTCGGCCGACGGTGCGACGGCCACCCACAGTTCGCCGCCGGGACGTAGCAGCGCGAGAGCAGCGCGCAGGGTCGCCCCGACGTCGGCGACGTAGTACATCGAGTGCACGAACATCACGACGTCGAAGGTCTCGTCGTCCACCGGGGAGTCACCGAAGGACGCCACGTGGCCGTCGGCACTCAGCTCGTCGGCACCCAGCGCGGCCATCGTGGCGGTGAAGCGCTCGACACTGCCGATCCACGGATCGATTCCGACGTACCGCACGGGGCGCCCTGGCACCGCCAACACCAGACCGGCGGCGAGACGGACGTCCAGCACGCCGTCACCGCATCCCACGGACAGCACCGAGATCGGTCCGTCCCCCCTGGTACCCAGCCTGCCGGCAAGGTGCTCGGCGATCAGATCGCGCTGATCGGAGAGCAGTTCGAAAGCGGAATGCAGGCGGGCGTAAGAGTCGGGTTCGAGGCCTGCCAGGGCCGGAGCTCCCCGCCGCACGGCGCGCACACCGTCGAGAAGCACTGCGGCGAGCTCGGTGGGCGGTGGCGCAGCTATGTTGGACATCAGATACGAGTCAATCACGACGCCTCATCCGGTGTGTTGCGGTCGGCTCCTTTCAGGAGGAGTGACATGAGCAGCGGAGACACAGCAGAGCGCAGCCTCGCGCACTGGAGCGAAGCCGGTCGCACGGGCATGGAGGCGTTCTACGCTCTCGCGACCGAGGACTACCGGCAGCTGGCGTTGGCCGCCGACTGGCCGGCGCTCCTCGGCGACCGCGCGCACGAGGGCTGGTCGCTGCTCGACGTGGCGTGCGGCAGCGGAAAGTTCCCCACCGCGCTGCGCCGCTACACAGACCTGTCGGCGGTTCCCGAGCTGGCCTACGACCTGCTCGACCCGTCCGCGTTCTCCGTCGCCGAGGCACGCGGCGCGCTCGGTGCGCCGTTCGCGGCCCGGCATGACCTGGTGATGACCCTGCAGGACCTCCCCGCGGATCACGCCGGCTACGACGTCGTCTGGGCCACTCACGCTCTCTACGCGCTTCCACCGGACGAATTGGACGCTGCGGCAGAACGATTCGTGGCCGCACTGGCTCCCGGAGGCCTGGGCCTGGTCGCACAGGCCACGGCGGCCTCGCACTACCTCGCGTTCTACGACGCCTTCCGCGCCGGGGTGCGCGAGGCGACGCCGTACACGACCGCCGAGCAGGTGCGCGACGCACTGACACGAGCCGGCGCGGACGTACGCGATCAGCGCGTCACCTACACGACCGGTACCTCCGACCGTGGCATCGCCGAAGGTTTTCTCCAGCGCTGCGCGTTCGACGACTCGGTGTCGCTGGAGGAGATGGAAGCCGCTCCGGTGCTGGGCGAGTACCTGGCCTCATGCCGCGACGCGTCCGGTTCCTACACGTTCTCGCACGAGGCGGCCCTGCTGTGGCTCTGAACGACTCGACCACCAATGATCGCCTGCCCGAACAGAACCGGGACGGCGGTATCGATCAGGACTGGGCAGGCGACGATCAGGACTGGTGGGACTGGTACGTCACCCTGGCCGCGAACGATGCGGCGCCCGCCGAACTGGTCGAGGGGCCCGGCCTGCCCGATGTCGAGGCCGCCACGGACGAGCAGATCGAGCGCGAGCTGGCCGAGCCCTACGCCCTCGATCCCGCTTCCGTCGAGGCCTTCGCACGGCAGGCTTTCGTGCGACTGCCCGCAGTGCTGTCGCCGGCGGTGGTGCGCCGCCTCGCCGAGCGACTCGAGGAGTTGCTGCGCGCGGAGCACGGTGACGACGTCGCCGGGCGATTCACTGCGCTCGAGCAGATGTGGCTCCACGACGACCTGATGCGCACCGTGGCGCTCTCGCCCCGCATCGGCGGTCTGGCCGCGGCACTGCTCGACGTGCCCGGAGTTCGCCTGTACCACGACAATGCGTTGTCCAAGGAGCCCGGCTGCGGGCGCACGCCGTGGCATCACGACGCCGAACACTTCCCCCTGCAGACCACCGACGCCGTCACCGCGTGGATGCCGATGTCGGCCATCCCGGGCCGGATGGGTCCGCTGTCCTTCGCCCGCGGCCGGGACGTGTTGGACGAGGTCGCCGATCTGGAGTTCGACAAGGTCGGCACGTCGTACGACGAGGCCGTCACCCAACGCTTCCTCCAGCGCGACGTCGCGGTGGAAGCGGAGCCGTTCGCGGTGGGAGACGTGTCGTTCCATTCCGCGCTGTGCTTCCACACTGCGGGCCCGAACCGGACGACGCAGCCGCGTCGAGCACTCGCCACCACGTACTTCGCCGACGGCACCCGTGTCGTGGAATCGCCGACCCTGATCAGCGGTACGTGGCGCGAGTTCCTCCCCGGCATCGAGCCGGGCGGACTCGCGGACTCCGAGCTCAACCCGGTGGTGGGTCGCCGGGACTGAGTCGGCCGGCGGCAGCGGCCGTCGTCAGCGGTACGTGCGCACCATTCCCTGAATCGGATCGAACGACGGCGGCACATCGAGATCGACCTGCGTCGTCTGCGTCTGCACTCCGTCGTCGGTCGGTGACACCGTCTGCGGCAGAACGCGCCAGTGGGCGCGTGGGTCGTCCGGCTGCTCGTGGTCGGTACTCATCGCTGCCTCCGTGTGTCACCGCGGTAGTTTGGTCGCCGTGCAGTGGCGACAGTACGACCCTCGGGCGAGCGCCGCCGCCGGAACGGGCGCCTTCACAGCGTGTCTCGCGGTGATGTCCACCCCGCCCACCGATCTGATGGTGGCAGAGCGCGACTCTCCTGTCAGCTCTGTGTTCCTCAGTCCCGCGTGGGCCGGCGTCGTCGCAGTCGTGGTGGTATTGACGGCTGTCCGTGTGGCGTTCACTCACTCGCGGCGGGGCTTGATCACCGGTGTCGGCGCGGCGGGCACCGCCGTCCTGGCAACGCCGGCGGCGGTCGACATCTCCACGGCGTGGTCCGTGACTGTGGCCGGTGTCGGATCCGGACTGATCCTCGTCACGGCGGTGACACTGGCCCACACCAGTCGCACCGCATTCGTCGCTCTGGCTCTCGGAGCCGCATCGGCCTACCGCTTCTCCCCACTCGTTGCGCAGCAGTATCCGGACCACTTCCGATGGTCGGTGAGTCTGCCGGGCGACGCATTCTTCCCCGAGCCGGTCGTGCCGATCCCGGTGCTCGTGGTGACCGCAGTGCTACTCGCGAGCACGATCTCGATGCCGCACGTCGTGACCCGTGGTCCCCGAACTGTGCACTGGCGCATGGCCGCTGCGGTCGGTCTGCTGTGGGTCGTGTACGCGCTCCTCGGTGACTACAGTGCGTCCGTCGGTCAGTGGACAGTGGCCGCGGCAGCGACGGTCGTCGTGATCGTCGGGGCAGCCATCGGTTCCGCGGACAGCGGTGCATTCTTGTGCGCAGGGCTTGCCGTGGCCTGCACCTTCGTCGGAGGAATGGTGTGGAACGCGTGGTGGCTCGTTCTCCTCGCGATCGCCGGCTTCACCGTCGGCGCCCTCGCAGCGCGGTGGGCACCCTCCACTCCGGTGGGCTGCTGCATCCTCGCGCTCGTCTGCGCGTCGGCTCTGTTCCCGTACAGCCTCGTGTCCACCGTCGGGTATGCCGTGGTCCTGCCTGCTGCCATCGTCTATTCGCTACTGTCGTCCCGACCGTCCGATCCGACGATCACTTCCGTGGGCCTGCTGATCCCGACCATGCTCGCCGTCGTCACACTGTCCGCTCCTCCGGACCGTCCGTACGAGTTCGGATGGACGGGTAGTGCCGACCGGATTCTCGTTCTCGACCCCGGGACCGTGGGTTCCCGCTCGGTACTCGCGGTCGTGGTGGCGATGTGCGCGGCCGTCGTCGCAGCGGGGGTTGCAGCACGTGTCGACCGTCGGAACCACAAGCAGCAGAGCCCCTCCTGAGTCGTAGCGGTCGTGGACTTCCGACCCCGGTGGACGGGGGCGACAGTCCACAATCGATGACCCGTTCGGCATCCACGGTCGATCGGTGACACTCGAACGCCCATCAGCGGACCACCCGCCCCGCCTCGAGCTTCACGACCCGATCGGCCATGTCGATCACGAGCGGATCGTGAGACACGCAGGCGACTGCCACGCCGCGCCGGGCTTCAGCCCTCATGACGTCCCGAATGCGATCCCCGCTCGTCGCGTCCAGACCCGTCGTGGGTTCGTCGAGAAGCAGAAGATCAGCGCGACGCGCAAGGCCCTGCGCGAGCAACGCCCGCTGCCTCTGACCGCCTGACAACGCGGAGAAGGGCCTGTCTGCGAGCTCGCTGATACCGAGGCGATCGAGCGCGTCGTCGACGACACGGCGAGACTCGGCATCGAGACGGCGCCACGCCCGCCTCCCGCCCCAGACGCCGACTGTCGCGACGTCCCGCACCGTCACCGGCAGTCGGTCCGGGACCGCCGCGCGCTGTGGAACGAATCCTAGTGCCCGCGTCGCGACTCGGGTGCCGGACGTCAGCGCACGCGTTCCCGCGATCATCTCCAGCAGTGTGGATTTGCCGGCACCGTTCGGACCTGCGATCGCCGTCACCTCTCCCGTGACGACATCGAGGTCGACCCCGTCGATGGCCACGTGTTTGTCGAACTCCACGCAGGCACTGCGCAGCCGAGCAGCGAGTCGGGTCGTGTCGATCTGGCTCATGGACTCACCTTAACGACTTTGAAAACCATTATCACTATCGTTACGATCCCAAGCGTGACAATTCAGGCGCTCGTCGAGCCCTTCTCGCTCGCCTTCGTGCAACGCGCCCTCGTCGGGGGCGCACTCGTGGCGGTGCTGTGCGGGGTCGTCGGTACGTGGGTCGTCATCCGAGGCATGGCTTTTCTGGGAGAAGCCCTCGCGCACGGGATGTTGCCCGGGGTCGCCCTGGCGACGGTCCTGGGGGCGCCCGCGCTGGTGGGCGGCGCGCTCAGCGCGGTCGTGATGAGCCTCGGCATCGCTGCGCTCCAGCGTCGCGGATCCCTCTCCTACGACACGAGCATCGGCATGCTGTTCGTCTCGATGCTGGCACTGGGAGTCATCATCATCTCCCATTCGGGAAGCTTCGCCACCGATGCCACGTCCATCCTGTTCGGAGACATCCTGGCCATCACGTCCGTGGACATCGCACTCCTGGCCGTCGCTGTGGTGGTCGGCATGACGGTGGCCGCGGGCTTCCACCGCTCGTTGGTGGCGCTCGCGCTCGATCCCCGCATCGCGTCGGTACTGGGCCTTGCTCCCCGCGCGGCACAGGCTGCTCTGGTCGCCCTGGTGACGCTTGCTGTCGTGGCCTCCTACCAGGCTGTCGGCTCGCTTCTGGTCGTCGGACTCCTGCTCGCACCTGCCGTCGCCGCCGGGCAGTGGACCACTCGGATACCGACTCGAATGGTGGCGGCCGCCTCGATCGGTGTGCTGTCGGTGTTCGTCGGTCTGCTCATCTCGTGGCACGCGGCCACGGCGGCCGGCGCCACGGTCGCCGCGACGGCGATCGCGCTGTCGGGCCTGTCGGTGGCGGCAAGGGCGGCGACCGCGTCGATCGGACGCACGACATCAGCGCCGGCGCTCTCCGTCTGACACCGGCCGACCCGATCCACCCGAAAGGACACTGTGCGACAACACATCACGACCACCGCTCTCGCCCTCGTCGTCGGCCTGACCGCGTGCTCCACCGAGCAGGCTCCGACGATCCCCGCCGACGAGGTACCCGCCGAAGGCCACGGAGCGATCGCCGACGCCGCGGAACTCGCCGAGCCACGACTCGGCCTCACGACCATCGATCCCACCGGCTCGATCTCGCACCTGGACCTACTGGACGAATCGGTGTCCGACCTCGGCAACATCGGTGCACCCGAGGCGATGAGCACCGACGGACGCTACCTGTTCGCCGGGACGGACGCGGGAATCGAGATCGTGGACAGTGGCGTCTGGACCTGGGACCACGTCGACCACTTCCACTACTACCGCGCCGAACCCCGGCTCCTCGGCACCGTCGAGGGCGCCGGCGACGCGACCGTGGCCACGTCGAATCAATCCACCTCGGGCGGAACCGGGCTCTACTTCCCCGACTCCGGCGACGCCGTCCTGCTCGACACCGCGGCGTTGTCGAAGGGCGAGATCTCCGAGTCGTTCCGGCTGCAGAACCCGCCGGGAGACGGCATGGTCGTGCCCGTCGGATCGTTCGCCCTCGTCACCGACGGGGTCGGCCCCTCACGGACAGTCGTCGGACACACCTCGGACGGAAAGCGCACCGGTCTCGTCGAGTCGTGCCCCGACGCCGCCGGCACCATCACCACGCGTGTCGGCACCGTGATCGGCTGCTCCGACGGCGCGCTGCTCGCGTCCGCCACCGGAGACGAACTCACAGTGGAAAAGATCCCGTACCCGACTGACGTGTCCGCCCCTCCCGCAACGTCGTTCGACAATCGCGAGGGCCGCCCCACCGTCGCCGGCCTCGCCGGCGATCAGGGCATCTGGTTACTCGACACCCGCCAGAGGTCGTGGACGCTCCTTCCCGCTCCCACTCGCTTGACGCATGTGTCGGCGGTCGACGACAGCGACGACCATCTTCTCGGCCTCTCGGCCGACGGCCGCGTGCTCGTGCTGGACGGAGCCGACGGTTCGGTCGTTGCCGAGACGGGCGCGCTCGTCGCCGCATCACAGGCCGCCGGTGAGACACCCACTCTGATCGCCGACCAGCAGCGCGCCTACCTCAGCGCGCCCACCGAACGGAAGCTGTACGAGATCGACTACGCCGACGACGCCCGCGTCTCCCGCACGTTCGAGACCGCGTCCGAACCGGCCTTCACGGCCGAGACGGGACGCTGATGATGCGAGGACACCGGACGGGCAGTCTCCTGGCCGCGGCGGCAGTGGCTGTGGTGGCCCTTCTCGCTGGATGTTCGGCGACAGCCGACGACCGTCCGGTGGTCATGGTCTCCACGAACATCCTCGGCGACGTCGTCGAGGAACTCGTCGGCGACGAGGCAGAGGTCGTGACGCTGATGAAGCCGAACGCCGACCCACACTCGTTCGAGATCTCCGCGCAGGAGGGCGCGCGTCTGCGCTCGGCGGACCTCGTCGTCTCGAACGGGCTGGGATTGGAGGAGGGACTACAGCAGCATCTCGACGCCGCAGCCGCAGAGAAGGTTCCGACGTTCGTCGCCGGGGACGTCATCGACGTGCTCGACTACCGGGAGGGCGACGCGGCGGGCAGCCCCGACTCCCACTTCTGGACCGATCCTGCCCGCATGATCGCCGTCGTCGATGCCTTGGAACCGGTGCTCGGCGATCTCGACGGAGTGGATCCGGCCACCATGTCGACACGAGCGGCCGAGTACCGCGGACAGCTGCAGAGTCTCGACGAGGAGATGTCCGCCTCGTTCGCCGCGATCCCCGACGAACGGCGTGCGCTCGTCACCAACCACCATGTCTTCGGTTACCTCGCTCACCGTTTCGACTTCGAGGTCGTCGGGGCGGTCATTCCCGGCGGCACCACCCTCGCCGCACCGTCGGCGTCCGACCTGTCCGATCTCGTCGATGCCATCGACTCCACCGGTGTCCGCACCGTCTTCGCAGAATCGTCCTCGCCCGACCGACTCGTTCAGGCACTCGCCAGTGAAGCCGACATCAGCGTGGACGTCGTGCAGTTGTTCACCGAGTCGCTCACCGGTCCCGACGGCGGCGCCCCCGACTATCTGACGATGATGCGCGTCAACACCGAACGCATCGCCGCCGGCCTCTCCCCCTGATCGGTATCGTTCCCACACAGAAAAGGATTCACATGCGTCTCAATCACTTCCGGCGGGCAGGCTCCACTGTGCTCGCGCTCGGCGCGGTCGTCACTCTCGCGGCGTGCTCCTCCGGAACCACGACCGCCGCCGACTCCACCACGAGCACCACCGCAGCGATGCAGGCCGGCCCTCGTGTCGCGGTCTCCTACGACGGCGGCGTACAGGTGCTGGACGCCGCCACCCTCGAGACCGTCGCGGACTTCGACTCCGAGGACTACACACGCCTCAACCTCGCCGGCGACGGGCGCAACGTCATGGTGACCACGAGCAAGGGCTTCCAAGTACTCGACACCGCCGCGGGCACCACGGACGCACCACAGCTCACGGACACGGTCTTCGAGGCGGAGAAGGCGGGCCATGTCGTCCGGCACGGCGGCAAGACAATCTTGTACGCCGACGGTACCAGCGACACCACGATCTTCGACACGGCAGCACTGGAGTCGAGCGACGGTCTCCCCGAGGTGGAGAGCATTCCCGGTGTGGAGGCGCATCACGGAGTCTCGGTCGTTCTCGAGGACGGCACGTTCCTCACCACCGTTGGTAATGCCAACGGACGCACCGGTATCGAGGTGCGCGATGCCGCCGGTGCGGTCATCGCGCGCAACGATCAGTGCCCCGGCGTCCACGGCGAGGGAACGGCACAGAACGAGATCGTCGTATTCGGCTGCGAGAACGGTGTCCTGGTCTACGACAAGGGCGAGATCACCAAGCTCGACGCTCCGGACCAGCCCTACGGGCGTACGGGCAACGCGTACGTCAGCGAGACCAGCCCCTTGGTCGTCGGCGACTACAAGAACGACGCAGACGCGGAAGGCTCACTGCTGCAGGCGGTCACCGTCATCGACACCGTGGCGAAGACGCTGGACGTCGTCCAGATGCCCGACGGTGCCGAGTACACCTGGCGCGGGGTCTCCCGTGGACCCGACGACAAGGCCTACATCATCGGAACCGACGGCGCCCTGCACGTCTTCGATCCCGAGACGCGCGAGTTCACCGCTTCCTACCCTGTCATCGGTGAGTGGGAAGGCCCCAGCGAGTACCAGGACGCACACCCCGGCATCTCCATCACCGGCGACACCGCCTACGTCACCGAACCGGACACCGACAGCATCCACGCCGTGGATCTGACCACCGGTGACGTCACCGTCAGCAGCGAACTCGACGTCACTCCGAACGAGTTCGTGGCCGTCACCGACTGATCCTGTCGTCACCAGGGGCGCGGTGTCAGCCGCGCCCCTGGCTGGTCGCGTGCGTCAATCCGCGACCAACCGCGCTGATCGGAAGTGTCGACCCACTCCACGCTCGCGTTGCCTGCTGATGACGTAGGAGCCCGGCGCAATTCCTGTCGCACCGTGTTCGGGATGAATCAAGTACGCCGTGACCTCGGTGTCGAGGATGCCCAACGCAAGGCCGTTCGGATCGAACACCGGAGTGGACCACATGCAGTGGCCTTTCTCGCAGACGAGACTGTGAGGGTTGCCGCCGGCAGCGCTGCGAAGCAGTTCGACGCCGGTGAGGGGCACGTCGTCGGACCGCGTGCCCCGAAAAGCCTGTACGTGGAGGATCATCGGACGCGGCACGACGATCAGGTCACCCTGAGCTTGAAGCCCGTCGACGACAGGTATCGACACGTCTCGATCGAGATAGTCGAAGACGTCGAGGCCGGTCAGGGCCGTGAGTGTGGACAAAGTCATGGTCGTGGTCATCGAAGTCACCTCGGGTCGTCGGAATGTGGTCACGTGCGGCGCACGAGACAGGAGTAGTCGTCGCCGGTGATGCCGTAGGTCCATCCGGCGGCGTCGAGCGCGGACGTCATGCCGTTCGGAACCGGCAACCCGTAGCGTCGCCGCCGACCGTCCCGCTCGACAGAACCGTTGACCACGAGCAGGATTCGGCCGTCGTCCACCCAGCTGGTCGGCGTGGCGTAGAGCGACAGCGGGGCGCCGGCATTCCCCGGATCGTCCGTCCGGTCGACGAGCTCGAGTCCGGCCTCGTCGATGTAGACGTCCCACCCGATGCGCTCTATGGCGCACCGTCGTACCTCGATGTTCCGTTCGCGTGCGATGCGCTCGACGGTGGGTTCGGTGATCACCCACTCGGGAACGATGGTCCCGTGATCGACATGAACGGATCGTCCGTCGGCGAACTGGACGGCGGGCTCGTTCTGTCCGTGCAGTCGCCGTTCGTTGTGCACCGCTCCCGGAAGAGGTTCGGTCTGAAGAATTCCAGGTCGCTCGGACATGACGCAGACACTGTCGAATGCCCACCACCAGCCGGTCGCCCCCGCGAGGGCTGTCTGAGTATCGAGGATGGCGTGATCCGTACCGCGGAAGGCAGAGATGCCCAGTGTGCGATGGATGTCGTAGTACGCGAGCCGGTGCGCTTCCTGCTGCCCGTACCACGCCACGCTTCCCGTCGGTCGCTGAACGAGTGACCGCACAGCGGCCGCCACTCCATCGAACAGGCTCGTGCGCAACGAATCCCACACCGCGATTCGCAGCAACTCGTCGGGCGCGATCCCCTGCCGCGCGGACTCCGCCAGTGGCTGCGTGCGTGCAGCCCAGAGGGAGCGACTGTCGGAAGGCCATCGTCGCGACACCCCGCCCGTGCGGTTGTCCATACGTTCGCGTGACCGTGAGACGGTCGACGCGATTCGAGCGGCAGCACCGGACGTCAGAGAGTTCGTACCCGACAACTGTTCGGAGACAATCAGTTCGGCGCCAGCCGGTGGGGACGGTACCCACACGAACTCGGGACAACGGAACCCTGCATGCCTGTACAGATCCGCTACGGCGGCCTCGGCGGTCGGCCTGTCGGACGGCAGAGTGGACACACCCAGCGCGAGCCACGTGTCCCGCAACGTGGGTACGGATGCCATCTGATGAATCGATGACGATGCGGTTCTTGCCCTGACCGCGAAGGGTGTTGCTGCGGCGCTCACGCGAGGGTGGCGGTGTCCGCCTTTCCGGTTGTCATGCGTCCGAGAATGACACGTCCCGCGACGCAGCGCAAGAGTCTGTGCCGATACCCGCAGCAGGATCGGCACATTCGGCCGAAAGTTCTCCAGAGGGGCAGCGCACCGGACCTGTCATTGTCGAGCGATAGACCATTCGTGCGCTGCCACTCATTCGCCTTCGGCGTTGATGCGGCGTCGATACAGGCATACGGTGCCGTCATGGGAAATCCACGCACCGCCGCGATCGGCCTCTACCTGCTCGCGGTGATCGTGCGCGTGGCGACGTGGGGAGGCACGTCGGCGGCCGATCGCAGCGACGACGTGGTGCTCCTCCTGCTGGTCGGAGCCCTGGTCGCAGCGATTCTCTCGGTCAGGTCTCGCACGGACACGCCGTGACCCGCCCGTGCGCGGCAGCGGCGAGCACGATCTAGACCGATCAGTTGGTTACAGTGGTGCGATGTCGTGGACGTCGTCGCCCAAGGATTCGGTGCTGGGCCTCGCCGTCCTCCTGTACATCGGAACGGCATTGGTGGTGCCCATCTCGGTCGCCGCAATGTCCGCCCTCGGCGACGCTCCCTACGACGTTGTCCCCGGGTGGTTCGCGATGGGTGTGTTCGCGTTCTGCGTCGGTGCGTACACCACGGTCTATGCCGCCTACGGGTTGTACCTGAAGGCGGTGTCGGCGCACAGACGGAGAACAGGGCCAGTCCTGGCGGCGCGCCTGGAGACCGGCGCAGTGGTCCTCGCATGGGTGTCACTCGTTGCGGGATTGACCTCCCTCGCACCGGGCGTCGCCGTCGCGAGCGGCCTTGTCTGCGCTGTGGTGTGTAGTGTCGCCGGCGCCGTCGTTCGTCGACGTGTGTTCGGACAGAGCGAACGCCGTACGTGACGCATCGGTGCGTCCGGGCACTCCGGCTCTACTGTCCTTCCGACACGGTGGCATTGTCCAGGGCCGCGGCGAAAGCGTTGATCGTTTTCGTGTAGCGCTGAAAGCTCCTGTTGGTGCCGTAGTCAGAAAGAAAACGATCCTGCGAGCATTCGCCGCCGATACGGGACTGACCTACGGATGCTGGCGGACACGCGCTCGAATGATCGTTGCGGCCTACCTACTCGAGCGGGGACAAACCTCGCCGACACGGCAGCAGTGGGTTACAGCACCAGCAGCGGGTTCATCGCTGCCTTCGCCCACGAGTTCGGCGTGACACCGTGGTCGGGCACCTGCGCGAGGACGACCAAACGGGTGGCGCGGAAATGCTCCTCGCTACCGCCGTCTCCCCGCTGTCTCGTCTGCTCGCCGCTGCCGCCACGGCGACAGTCACGGCAACCCTCGTGTTGCTTCTGGCAGGTGTCGGGCTCGTCACCGGGGCTGCTGCCGTCGGCGGAGACGGCCCCGGTGGCGTCGACGTGCTCGTCGGAGCGGTGTCGCAGCTGCCGGCAACCCTTGCTGTCGCCGCGATCGCCTGGGCCGCATACGGATTCGGAAGCCGGTGGATCGCAGTCGGGTGGGCCGCAGTCGTCCTCGACCTGCTGCTGGGGCCGCTCGGTACCCTCATCGGCGCTCCCCAGTAGTTGCGCGACACAGCACCGCACACGCATCTTCCCGCCGACGTCGGCGCGCCGGTTCCACTCACCGCCGCGTTCATCCTCGTCATCGTGGCCACAGCACTTCTGGCCACCGCATCGTGGGCTCTGCGCCGCCGCGACCTCGTGTGAACGCCGGACAGGGCGTCGGCGAGTGCACACCAGCGACACTCCCGATGCCTGACCTCACTGCGCCCCACGGACACGTCGGCACCCCACGACCTGCCCGAGCACGTCGACCACGGCGGCCGCAGCGATCGCCACGAGCAATACCCACACCAACAGAGCCACGTCCGGCGCCCACCTGCCTGCCACCGACAACCCCGCGCCGGTCGAAGAAGAGAGTCCGAACAGGACGGCGACAGCGGCCGCTGTCCCTACCCCGACCGCCACGACCCCGCGCACGACGGCGACTCCTCTGGTCCGCTGGGGCATCCTGCCCGAGACGATGCGGACCGCGTGAACGCCGATGCCGACCACCAGCGTCGCGATGATCGCAGCGAGCGCTCCGAGCACGGTGGACGCCGAGGACTCGGGTAGCTCGCTCGTCCGTCCACCCGTCACCGACGTCGTCAGGTTCCGGCCGACGGCCGCGAGTCGATCGGCCTCGATCTCACCGTATCGGTTCGCCGCCAACACGATTGCTGTGTCCAGCGACGGAATCACAGAGACGTAAGTGTAGTAGCCGGGCACCGCACCCGCATGCCACCAGACATCGTGGCCATCGATCCTCTCGTGGAACAGGCCGTCACCGTAGGTCGAACCCTGAGCTGTCGGCACCTCGCGATACCGGACTTCGTCGTCGTGACGTTCCCGCAGTCGCCACGACGCATAGCGTCCCAGGTCGCCGATGGAGCCGGCGAGGTAGCCGTATCCCAACCCCGCCGAATCGACGCCGACGTCGACCGGGCGGGAGAAACCGAAGAACGGAACGTGTCCCCGCGGAAAACTGTCGACGAACAGCTGCGGGTCGGTGATGGCGTCACTACCGGCGGGATCGAGTACGACGCGGCGCACGGCGTCCGCGTAGGAGGACCCTCCCGCCTGCTCGATCACAGCCTGCAGGAGCAGGTAGTTCAGACTCGAGTACCGGAACTCACCACGAGGACCAGCCCCCTTCGGCGCGTCGAGGGCGGTGACGGCGTCTGTCGCGGAACCCCTTCGGGTCCACTCGTCCGTGACGGTGATGTCGTGCGGCAGCCCGCTGGTGTGATGAACGAGGTCGTCGACGGTCACTGCGGGGTCGGAGAGCACTCGGCGAGCCTGCGGGACCACCTCGACGACAGGGCTTGTGGCGTCGAGAACGCCCTCGCGCTCGAGGCCCCTCGCTGTCGCTGCCGCGAACTGCTTCGACACCGACCCCCAGACGAACGGGGTCGACCCGTCGATGTCGTGTCCGTCCCCGTCGACTCCCACGAATGCCGCAGACCGTGCACCGTCGCTGTCGACGATCCGTGCGGCCATTCCTGGTGCGCCGATCTCCGAGGCCCACCGGGTGACGAGGCCCTGCAACGACTCCTCGTCGTGCCCTAGACCGGCCGCTGGGCAGATCGACAGTGCGAGCAGTGTCAGGGCGCCCAGAAACACAGCAACCACTCGTCGTGCCGCGGTCATTGTCGTACTCCCGTCAGCGCTGTGGCCCGGTGCGTGGTGGACCACAACCCGGTCAGCAGCGCTGCGCCCCAGACCGTGAACAGCGGATCCCAGACCACGGCATGCCCGATCATCGCGGTCCGGTCGTACCCGCCGTCGGGCACGATGACGCCGGCGAGCACCCCTGCCGCGGACACCGTCGACACTGCGCCCCACACGGAAAGCACACCGCCCGCGCACCACCCGCACATGCGGACCTGCCGATGACCGTGGCCTCGGACCCGCTCGTTCACCCACGGGAGGACAGCAGCGCCGGCCTTCACGACAGCGACGACACCGAGCGCGAGACCGCTCACCACCGGTCGGTCGTCGGCCAGGGTCACCGCCCAGTCCCCCACCGAGGCGAGCTGCCATCGACCACCCACCGCCCAGTACGCGCTCGCGGCCGCATGCAGCAGCCCGGCTGCCGCAGCGAGGAGAAAGGCCACCGCCGCAGGCATTCTCATGCGTGTCGTTCCCGAGGGTGTCTGCACACGATCGACACTAGGAACGTTCCGCTCGCCCGAACATCCGGGAACACCCCGACCCCACCCTGAGACAGACGAGGTCTCGACCGACGAGGGACACCAGGAACGCCGTCTCGGAACCATCCCACCCGCACCAGTCGATCAGCTCAGCACCACGAGTTGCCGGGTCGCCCGCGTCATCGCCACGTAGCGGTCGACGGCGCTGTCCACACCCGGCCCCTCGACGAGGACGACGAGATCGAACTCGAGCCCCTTGACCGACCGTGCGCTCAGAGAACGGATCCGCTCGGTGTCCGGCCGAGCCGACATACCGATGACGCATGCCACGCCCTCACCGGCCGCGGCCCACTCGTCGAGAATCGCGTCCAGGTCGTCCACTCCGGCCTGGCGAACGCCCACCCCGGTGCTGCGGACCGAACGGGGCACGTTCGCGTCGGGGAGGACCGCTCTGATGACCGGTTCGGCCGCGGCCATGATCTCGGCCGGTGTGCGGTAGTTGACGTCGAGCGTGGACACCGCCACGTCGGTGAATCCGACACGCGCCAGCCGCGCCTCCCAGGATTCCGGGAAACCGCTGTGGGCCTGCGCGCGGTCACCCACCACCGTGAGACTGCCCGACGGGCAGCGGGCACGGACCATCTGCCACTGCGCATCCGTCAGTTCCTGGGCCTCGTCGACGACGATGTGGGAGAACGGACCAGCAAGCCGATCCGGTTCGCCCGTCGAGAACTCGGTCTCGTCCAGCACGTTCTGCAGGTCGTCGCCGCGGAGCATCGACATGACACGAAGCTCCGAATCGTCGGACTCGACGAGATCGTCGACCACCGCGCGTCGGCGCGCACGCTCGGAGGCGATCGTCCGGGCACGGCGCACGCGCATCGTCGTCGCCCGTGGGTCTCCGAGGCGGCGACGAGCGACGTCGAGAAGAGGAAGATCCGCAGTCGTCCAGGGCGCACCGAGGTCTCTGCGGACCGCGGCCCTGTCGTCCTCGTCCAACCAGGGCGCGCACTGGCGTAGGTATGCCGGCACGGCCCAGAGGTCGGCGACGAGATCGGGAGCATCGATCACCGTCCACGACGACTCGACGCTGTCGCGAAGCTCGTCGATCGCCCGCAGCGACGACGTCAGCTCGGCGGCCGACACGTCGCCGGCGAGGCGGTCGACGACGATGTCGCTCAGCGCCGCCCAGATCTCCTCTCTCGCATCGTTGTGCGGAGTCTCCGCGTCGGGTGCCGTGAAGGCTTCCGCCCAGTCGGCTGCCCGGAGCAGCACTGCACCCCACTCGGTCTCGACGACCATGTCGTTCGCGGGCGGAGTCTCGTAGAAGCGGATCGCGCGATCGATCATCTCCGTCATCGACGCGGAGCCTTTCACCGCGGCGGCGCGTGGTGAGGCCTCCGCTACTGCATTCCGGCCCTCGGGAACCATCTCGTCGAGCAGGCACACCCGGACGCCGTCCTCTCCGAGATCAGGAAGCACGTCGGCGACGTACGACAGGTAGGGCCCGTGCGGTCCGATCACCAAGGCCCCGCCGCGGTGGTGCCCGACCTGCGGATCCGCATACAGAAGGTAGGCCGCACGGTGCAGCGCGACCACGCTCTTTCCCGTTCCGGGGCCGCCGTCCACCACACGCACTCCTCTGGACGGGGCGCGGACGATCGCATCCTGGTCCGCTGCGATGGTGCCCAGCACGTCGCGCATGCGGGACGACCGCGCCGCCCCGAGATCGGCGACGAAGGCCGACCGATCGTCCAATGCCACGGCGCCGTCGGTTATCTCAGCGGTGAACACCTCGTCCCAGTAATCGCTCACTCGTCCTCCGGTCCACCGGTAACGACGCCGCCAGGCAACACCCATCGGACGTGCCGGGGTCGCGGCGAAGAACGGTGCTGCTGCTGGTGAGCGCCAGTCGACGAGCAGAGGATGACCGGCCTCGTCGAGGAGTCCGCGCCGCCCGACGTACACCGGCTCCGTTCCGTCCGCCGGCACGAGTCGCCCGAGACACATGTCCCGCCCGACACGACGCACTGCGCGGATCTCGGCGGTGAGTCGATGTGTCTCCAGGTCGCGTTCCATCGCGTCCTGGCCGGATCGGCCAGGGGCGGCGCGAGTCCGGGCGAGGCGTCGTTCGAGATCCGCGAGGGACCGACGCAGGGCCGCGTCGATTCTGGCGAGATGTCGATCATCCGCCGCGATCGAGGCGGGGTCGGCCTTGGCTCGGCGGTGCGGGGGCAGGGCGAACACGGTGTCCACAGGTCGGCTCCGATCGGGGAAACGTGCAGGTCATGGCATCGAGCGAGCCATTCTGCGCCGACCGCGGGGGCTTGCCGCAAGCCCCACCGTGCGCTATACCTTGGAGGTGGAAGGGATCGTTCCCGTCAACGCCGATCGTCGCGCACCTCGGCCAACCGCCTGATCGCCGACGGCCCCACTCCGTGCAGCGCGGACAACACCGCGAGGTCCGCCGGAAGGTCGAGCACCGTGTGATACCCGGCGTCGATCAACGTGCCCGTCGCAGGCCTACCGATGCGGACACCGTCGAACACGGGCCCACGATCGCTCGGCGCGTCGTTGGTCATGCTGCTCACCGCCTTCCGCTCCTCGTCTTTCTCTGCATGGATCCATTCTGACGCTCCCCATGACGACATAGGCCCGGCTGTCCCCAGAACTCGCCCGGGCACCTGCTGCAGTATTCGCCCAGAGCGCTTTCGCCGGTCCTCACCGATCTCCACGAGCGTCCGAGCCAGGACGGTCGGTTACCCGTTCCACGACGCTTCCGGTGCGAATCCGGCGCATACTGTTCGCCATGGCGACCGTGGCAGACCATTTCGTGCAGACCCTGACCGAGAGCGGCGTGACCCACGTCTACGGTCTCCCGGGCGATTCGCTGAACGGCTTCACCGACGCGATCCGCCGGAACGACGGCATGACGTGGCAGCACGTCCGCAACGAGGAGACTGCCGCCTTCGCCGCAGCCGGTGACGCGGCGATCACCGGCGAACTCGCGGTGTGCGCCGGCAGTTGTGGTCCCGGCAACCTCCACCTGATCAACGGGCTGTTCGACGCGCACCGCAGCCGTGTCCCCGTGCTCGCGATCGCGGCACACATTCCGCGCAGCGAGATCGGATCGCAGTACTTCCAGGAAACTCACCCGCAGAACCTCTTTCAGGAGTGCAGTGTCTTCTGCGAGCTGGTCAGTGACCCGGAGATGGCGGAACACGTGTTCGCGATGGCGATGCGGGCCGCGATCGAGGAACGCGGTGTCGCAGTGGTCGTCGTCCCCGGCGAAGTGCTGCTGGCGCATGCCGAACAGAGAAAGGCCACCCCGGCCATCCGCGCGACCACGTCCCACGTGCGTCCCGACGATGCCTCGCTCGACGAGGCGGCGTCGATCCTGAACTCGTCCGACAACATCACCATTCTGGCCGGCGCCGGTGTGGCGGGTGCGCATCGACAACTGCTCGAGATCGCCGGCGCGCTGCAGGCTCCTGTCGTGCACGCACTGCGCGGCAAGGAGCACGTCGAATACGACAATCCCTACGACGTGGGGATGACGGGGCTGCTCGGCTTCGCCTCGGGGTACCGCGCGATCTCGCATGCCGATGTTCTTCTCATGCTGGGCACCGACTTTCCGTACCGCAACTTCTATCCCGACGACGCGAAGATCATCCAGGTGGACATCCGTGGCCAGAACCTGGGCCGCAGAGCGACCCTGGACCTCGGGTTGGTGGGTACCGTCGCCGATACCGTGGACGCTCTGCTCCCCCGTATCCACGCGAAGACGGACAGCAAGCATCTGGACACATCGGTCAAGCACTACCGCAAGACACGCAAGAATCTCGATTCGTTCGCCGTGGACGACCGGCACCGCACACCCATCCGGCCGGAGTACCTGGCACGCATGGCGAACGAGCTGGCCGACGATGACGCCGTCTTCACCGTCGACGTGGGATCGCCCGTCGTATGGGCCGCCCGGTACCTCACGATGAACGGCAAGCGCCGATTGCTCGGGTCGTTCAATCACGGATCGATGGCCTGCGCGCTCCCGTTGGCGATCGGTGCGCAGACCGCTCAGCCCGGAAGGCAGGTGGTGGCCTTCGCCGGCGACGGCGGGTTGACGATGGGCTTCGGTGAGCTGATCACGTTGATGCAGAGCGGTCTGCCGGTCAAGGTCATCATCTTCGACAATTCGTCGTTGAACTTCGTCGAACTCGAGATGAAGGCTGCCGGCATCGTCAACTACGGCACCGACCTGAAGAACCCCGACTTCGCTGCTGTGGCACAGGCTCTGGGGATGTTCGGCCGACGAGTGGAGAACCCGCAGGATCTGGAGGCGGCTCTGACCGACGCGTTCGCGTACGACGGCCCCGCCGTCATCGACGTCGTCACCGCGGCACAGGAGCTCTCCATTCCCCCCAAGATCACCCTCGAGCAGGCAAAGGGGTTCACGCTGTACGGCATTCGGACGATCCTGTCCGGCCGGGCCGACGAACTCGTGGACCTCGCGGACACCAATGTCCGTCGGCGGATCTTCGACTGAGAGACGTGCTGGTCACCGGTTGGACATGGGCGTTCGGTGCGGCCATCGCGGCCGGACTGGCGTGATCCGGTGCCACGGTCGTGGTCGACGCGCAACCATGCAGGCGTCGAGTGGTGAAACGTGCGCCCCAACCACGTCCTGCTCTGTGAACGGCGATCAACGGAAACCACGGCCGTCAGGTCACGACGCTGCGCTGACGATCGAGTCGACGACAGAGGCGGGCGCCGACAACGGAGTGAAGCCGTCGGCCAGGATGCGCCGGCACCCGTCGAGTTCGATGTGGACGTCGATCATGACCAACTCGTCCCCGATCGTGGACTGCGTCGAGGTGGTCGCCAGCGATGTCCCGCGTTCACCGCAGGGACCGGCGGGCTCGACGTCGATGAGGGCAGCGTTCCAGTCGAGGTACGGCTCGGATTCGTACCGATCCGCTCCGGTGAACATCAGATCGGGTCCGGCGGTGTCGAAGCGGCAGAACCCGGACGGTGTCAACGTCAGGTCGCGTAGCGACCGAGACCCCGGCACCGGTGTCGAGACGATCGGCGAGCACGAGTAGAAGTAGGTGATCCCGGCAGCATCGAGGCGGACGCTGTGTTCGGTGGCCTCTACCTTCGGGAGCTCGAGAATCTCGGCGAGTCCCAGGGTGTTGTCCAGGCCGCAGTCACCACGCGGGTACGACGGTTGTACGGCGCGGCCGTCCACGTCGACGAGCCACATGTCGACCGGCGCCGCAGCGAGCACGGACGCCAGACATTCGGCGTCGAAGATCGAGCGACGTGTGGGCGGCCCGTTCAGCTCCCGCACAGCGCTGCCGAAGTCCCCGGCGTAGCGGCGTTCGACGTAGGTCACGGTCCCGTCGGCCTCGACGTGGTCTCCGATACCGATGTCGCACACCACGGCTGGCACCGGCTCGAACCCCTCGGGCACCGTGCCCCGCGCCGGACGGGGAGCGACGCTCTGCTGCGGCGGCGGGGCCGCCAGATAGCCGCCGACGTCCTGTGGCAACGCGCAGACGAAGTGATCGGCCGAACCGATCTCGGCGACCGACCTCGGCTCAGGAGTGGTCAGGACGCCGTAGGACGCGAGAGCAACCGTCACCAACAGAAACGACGCGAGTCCCACATGTCGACCGGTCACGGCCGGAAGCATCCCACCTCGCGCAGTCGCGGTGAGTCTCGTCGAGGACGACTCAGCGGCAGCTGACGAGGCGTTTCGAGGACCAGTGGGTCACTGCCAGGCGGGGACGTTGTGGCGATGCAGCGAGCGAGTACGGCACAGCAGGCGCAGCGCCGCGATCTCGGGCGCCGACAACGCCTGCGCCACCGTCGGGTCTCCGCTGTCGAGGACACGAGCGAGCCGCTCGTGGAACTGATACCCGGGGACACCGAACGTCACGAGGATCTCCTCGTCAGGACCGCCGCCGTAGGGCAACCACCGACGCGCGAATTCGATCATCCCGCGAAGGCCCTCTGCCTGACTCGTGCTCATCGCACCATCATCGCGGCCGACGAGCCGTCCCACCCGGCGGTGAGCCGAGTCGACACCCGCTGTTCACCGCACCGCCACTCCGGCTACCCGCGGAGCGGGCACCCCTCACTCGGCGCAGCCCCACCACGACCCGACCCGAGGAGTCCCCCGATGTCCTACATCCTCTTCGACACCCTGCTCCCCTACCTCGGTGAGCACACCGCCGCGTACTGGGCTCAGCTGCTGGTGATCACCCCGGTCTGATCGGAACCGTTCACGGCGGCAACCCCATTGGGACAACCGATGATCCACCGTTCGTTCACCAATGCTCGGTACCAATGAACAGGCATTCCTGCCACCACCACTCGACCACGGGAGCTCCCATGATCACCGACCTCGCAAGCTTCGTCGACTTCCTCGGCGCCCTGTCCGACATCTTCGGCGGCAGCGGCGACTTCCTCGACGGACTCAGCTTCTTCAGCTGACACACCCCGAGCCGATCTGATCGCGCCGCAGCAAGCGCGATCCGATCGGTGAATGGCAGCACCGTGCATGGGCGCCCGCGTTCTGGGCGGCCGTGTACTGCTGTGCGACAGGTGGTGTCAGTGCGGCGCGACGGAGCGCAGTGCCTCTCGTGCGTTGCGCTCGACGAACAGCGGCACGAAGTCGCGCACCGAGCGTCCCTCGAAGCGGGCATACTCGGTCGCCACGGTCTGTTCGATGTCGTGTCGGCTCACCCCGGGCAGGGCGGCGGTGAGCCGGTCCTGCACCGCCGCGAGATGCTCCGATTCGTTGGTGGTTGTCATCTACTCAGAATCGACCCCTTCTCGGGACCGAGTCAACGTTTCGACAATATTGTTCGCAGCAGTAACGATTACATGCACGCTGACGTCATTGGCGGCACATTCGTTCTGGCGTGGAACGGCCGACCCGTCGCACTGACCGGTCCACATGGTCAGAGCCTGGATTGGCCGAGCTGAGCACCACTGCCGAACGCGCCTCCCTGCGTACGAACGGGACCGGGTCTTGATACGAAGGAAATATTGCGCAAATTATCTTTCACACATATGGTGGGGCCCATGCCATCCGCTCCCCGCCCGGTGTCGAGCGTCTCCCAGCTCAAAGCGCTCACTCACCCGCTCCGCGTCCGCATTTTGTACGCCGTTCAGGCCGAGGGCGCGGCGACCGCCAGCCGGATCGGACAGCTGGTCGATGAATCGCCTGCGTCCGTGAGCTACCACCTCCGCAAGCTCGCCGACGCCGGGTTCGTCCAGGAGGCGCCCGATCGCGGTACCGACGGGAGAGAGCGCTGGTGGCGCGTTCCGGACGGCGGATTCACCTGGTCCTCCAGCGATTTCGACGCCACCCCCGAGGGCCGGACAACCGATCGCGCAGCGCGACGACTTCTGGTGGACAACCAGTTTCGGCGTCGCCAGGAGTTCGACTCCGATCCGGACCGATGGGGTGCCGACTGGGTACAGGGTGCGTTCAGCACCGACTACGTACTGAGAATGACCGCTGAGCAGCTCGAGGGGATGTCACGCGAGATCCAGTCGGTGATCGAGAAGTGGCGTGCTCGAGCAGAGTCGGCGGCCGCGCCCGCCGACAGCAGCCACGTCATGGTGTTCGCGCACGGGTTCCCGTTCGAGCCGTGACCACGACCCGGGGGTAACGAAAGGAACCAGGATGCAACATGTTCCGCCCGAGCTGTGCCTCGAACTTCACCGCGCCGAAATGACCCAGCACGTGACCACGCAGCACCGCCGCGTCGCCACGCGACTGCAACGACAGGCTCACCGCGACCGCCGCCGTCTCCTCCGTGCGCAGCAGCGCATGACGCGAGCAGCGCAACAACTCGCGCGAGCCGACGCGGCGGCAGCCCGGTCCCGGCACCGTCTGCACGCCATCTCCGGAACCTGAGGAAGGCGCAGGCAGACGAACGTCACAGCTGCGTCGCCACGTCCTGCCGATGCTCAGAAGCCGTCATCAACACCGTCGGTCAGCAACGCGCCCGACACCTGGTTCGACTGCACACCAAGACAGCTCGGAAGCCGTAACGGCCTCGAAATGCAGCTGACACTCGGGTGTAGTTCGACCGACTTACCGTGAGCCATGAAATTTTTGGGGCATCCTGCAGGCCAGATCGGGATAGCCGCGATCGGCGGTATCGCATTCGGATTGGTGGTCGGGGACTGGGCCGCCAACCTGAAGTTCATCGGCGACTTGTTCATTCGGCTGATCCAGATGTCGATCGTCCCGCTGGTGATGGCGTCGGTGATCGTCGCGACCGGGTCGATGACGGGGACCGGGACTGGCAAGATTGCGTTCCGCACGTTCAAGTGGATGATCGGCTTCTCGTTCGTGGCCGCAGTCCTCGCGTGGGTTCTCGCCAGCGTCATCCGGCCCGGTGCCGGCATGGTCTTCACCCAGGAGCTGGACCCCAGCCTCGAGGCATCGGCCGGGGAGGCCCTGGGCTGGCAGGACACGGTACTCAACTTCGTCTCGACCAACGTCTTCGACGCCATGTCGACGGCGACGATGGTGCCCATCATCATCTTCTCGCTGCTGTTCGGGATCGCTCTACGGATCCACGTCAACAACACCGGCGACACCACGGTGCTGACGTTGCTCGATCAGATTCAGAAGATCGTGCTCACGATGATCCGGCTGGTCATGTTCATCGCCCCGGTCGGAGTCTTCTGTCTGCTCGCCGCACTCGCCGGGGATGTCGGATTCTCCGTCGTGAGCACCGCGCTGAGCTACTTGGGCACAACGTTGCTCGGCGTCCTCATCCTGTTCGCACTCTTCGTCCTCGTCGTGACCGTGCGTACTCGCCTGAACCCGTGGAAGCTGCCCACCAAGCTGACCGAGCAGACCGCGGTGGCGATCACGACCACCAGTTCGGCCGTCACTTTCCCGACCGTGTTGAGGAACACCGTCGAGAAGGTCGGTGTCAGTCAGAAGGTCGCCAACTTCACCCTCTCGATCGGGTTGACGATGGGCTCGTACGGCGCCGTCCTCAACTACATGGTCGTCGTGATGTTCCTGGCGCAGGCCGGGGACATCGACCTCAGTGTCGGGCAGATCGCGCTCGGGATGGGGCTGGCGATCCTGCTGAACATGGGCACGATCACGGTGCCGGGAGGGTTCCCTGTCGTCGCGATGTTCCTGGCCACCTCGCTCGGACTTCCGTTCGCCGCAGTGGGTCTGCTGATCGCCGTCGACTGGTTCGCAGGCATCTTCCGTACGTTCCTCAACGTCAACGGTGACACCTTCGTCGCCATGCTCGTCGCCAACGCCGACGACGAGATCGACCGCGACGTCTACAACGGCATCACGACGGTAACCGCCGACGAGATCGACCTCGACGAATACCAGGACGCGCTGGCCAGCGCCGACCGAGCCGACTGACCTAGCCGAACTCGGGCAGCCAACTCGTCGGCTCTGCCCGGCCGATCAGAGTGCGACATCAATTCACTGTCGGGTCATGTAGTCGAACGCGGACCCCGCGTGGCGGTGTCGGCAGTGCTGTGTCGCGAAGGGCCAACTTTTGCGAGGGATCACTGTGCGCTGCTGATCCAGAAGGGTGCGTTCCCCGCGGCTGTTCATGGCCCTCGGCGCGGCCCGTGGCGGACGTCCATGGCTACATGACTCTCATTCCACAAATCCAATCGTCGCTGTGTGTCTGCGTGTGGATGTGAAAACTACGAGGCCCGTGTCGGTGCCCGCACCTAGCGTGTATCTGATCCGCACCCTCGACTACGCGGGTCATGAGTTGACAATGGCCCCCCACGCGATCCCCAGCAACCAGCAAATCGGGTCGTGCGCACTCTTCGTATACCTGAGCAGAAACTCGCCACCGAAGGAACTTTCAGATCCCAGCGCAAGCATGGGTGACTTTGGTCGTCGGCGTCCTCGCCGTCGTCGGCGTTGCTCTCACCGTCCGACAGCGCACTGTGGCAGACAAGCGCGCCCAGGCTGGCAACGCATCACCTGGTGCCTCGAATGCAGTATAACGACGACGAGACCGAACTCGGCTGGGACATCTACGCCACGGTCACCGACTCGGCGCTGACCACCAGGACCGAGGAAGACGTTCTGGTCGCTGTCACCGACCGTGCAGCGGCACGGCGGGCGCTGGTGCCGCCGACCGAAACCGAGGACACTGCCAGCCAGAGCGAGCAGCAGGAGGACCCCCGATGACCGCCACCGAGGAACGCAGTGACCGACCGGCCGAGCGGCCCAGGGTGGCTGCTGCCGCTGCCCGCGCCTCCATCGCCATCCGCGAGCGAAGCGGACGAGAGGTACCGCAGTGGCTTCGCGACACTGCTGCCGGCCGCCCCACCACGCCACCGCCCGATCTGACCTGACTTTCTTGCGGCGCAGCGGCTGCGTGGAAGGTGAACACCAACTGGCGCAACGGGCGTAGAACACATGTCTTTGGTTGTGGCGTTGCTCCGGGAACCGACCGACCAGCGCGCTCAGGCCGAGAAGGGCCGTACGCGGTTCATCCGTCGCTGCGGCGTATCACCGCCGTCTCGATACCACGACCTCGAAGCTGAGAGGCTCGGTCATGGAGTCTTTCTCCCGGCTCGATAGAGGTAGCTGTGTCTGGCTGTACTGCGGAAGGCGGTGCTCGTCGAACTGGGTTGTGTTCTTGTCCCAGTTGCCGCCCCGGGTGCCAGGTTGCGGGGCGGCATAGCCGTCGAGTGTCAGTAAAGGTCCGGGTTCGAGTCCCTGTGGGCGCACCACAAAGGCCCCCTGATCAGCAGCCGTGCTGATCAGGGGCGCGGAGAGGTGGGTAGCCCTGGGAACACTTTCTCGCTCGAGATGGTTGACTTGTAAACTAAACCAGGGTCGACGTCGTGGCCCCGACCGAGAGGCTCAGCAATGCATGTAGGTGTGGACAGCTTCGTGTCCTCCGTGACCGACCCGACCGACGGCCGCGTGATCGGCGCTGCCGAGCGAATGGAGCATCTGCTCGAGGAGATCACCCTCGCTGACCGGGTGGGTCTTTACTCGTTCGGGATCGGCGAGCACCACCGCAGCGAGTACTACGATTCCGCTCCATCGATCATCCTGGCGGCCGCAGCAGCTCGGACGGAACGAATCCGGCTGGGCAGTGCGGTCAAGGTACTCAGTGCGGACGATCCGGTGCGAGTCTTCCAGGAATTCGCCACCCTGGATCTGATCTCGAAGGGGCGGACGGATCTGGTCGTGGGCCGCGGCTCGTTCACCGAGTCGTTCCCCCTCTTCGGTTTGGACCTGGCAGACTACGACTCGCTGTTCATCGAGAAGCTCGAGCTGCTGCTGCAGATCCGGGACAACGTCGAGGTGACGTGGTCGGGCAAGCACCGGCCGGCGCTGACGCGGCAGGGCATCTATCCGCGTCCCATGCAGGATCCTCTGCCGATCTGGGTGGGTGTCGGCGGCAGTCCCGAATCATTCGCTCGCGCAGGTCTGTTGGGGTTGCCGCTGATGATCGCGATCATCGGTGGTGAGCCGCGCCAGTTCGCGCCGCTCGTCGATCTGTACCGCCGCGCGGGTGCGCAGGCAGGTCATGCGCCGGAGAAGCTTAAGGTGGGCCTGCACGTGTTCGGGTTCGTCGCGGAGAGCACGCAGGCGGCGGCGGACACCATCTACCCCGGGTGGAACGAGATGTTCACGAAGATCTCGCGGGAGCGAGGGTTCGCGCGACCGACCCGAGCGCAGTTCGATGCCACGTCCGGACCGAACGGTGCCTTTTTCATGGGTGACCCGCAGACGGTGGCCGACAAGATCGCGCGAGTGGGCGAACAGCTCGGCGGTGTGGATCGGTTGTCTCTGCAGATGACCAATCCCCGCTTGGCACACAGTGATCTGCTCCGCGGCATCGAGCTACTGGGAACGGAGGTCGCACCGCTGGTGGCCGATCTCTGACCGTGGTCTTGATCATGACGAGCTGGCGGACCTACGACCGGCTCTGCGTGAATGCTCGGGCGCGTTCGACCTCGATTTCCAGCCGACGTAGATTCCGTGGATCTTCGCCCGCCGTCCAAGTTCGGACGGCGGGCTCTGGCGAGAGATTGCATTGTGCCCCGCCCGGAAAATACTCGCTTCACAGTCGCCGATCCCTCGACCGGTAGGGCCGGCCTTGTCTCAGGTGCCGGGTGAAGAATCGGTCCGCCTCGTCGCCGGCGTATTCGGGGACGCCGACGTGCCCACCCATATCGGCGTGCAACGTTCGGTGGTGGTCCACAGTGCGGTGCTGAGCTCGTCGCCCCCCCGTCGAGATCGGAGATCGGAGTTCGACGGTGTAGATGTACGGCGGGGCGCTCCCACGATGCACAGCAACTCCCACTCCGCCAGGGGGACGATGTCGCCGTCCGAATTCTCGATGTAGCGGACGGTGGCACCCCAGGCGTCGCAGTGGGCGCGACCAGCCTGCACCGCAGGTCATTGAACCCGGTACAGACAACTTTGCAGCCGCCTGAGCGGGCACAATGCGTCGTTCGATATGGCCGAGAAGACCCGAAACCTCGAGTTACGAGTTGCAGTCATGAATAAGTAGTGAGTGGCACCGAAACCAGAAGAGCCCCTGACCAGCATAACTGCTGATCAGGGGCCCTTTGTGGTGCGCCCACAGGGACTCGAACCCCGGACCCAGTGACTATGCCCGCCGAGGACCAGGAATCCCGTTGAAACCACGAAAGGCCGTGTGACCAGCGCAGATTAAGAGTCATACGACCACGCGGGACCACCAGGATCCGAATGGGTCCGGAATGAAAGTCACGAATAAGTAGTGAGTGGCCACCGGAGTGTCGAGTCGCCACCAGAAAGAGCGCAGATCGGTGAAGTGGAGGCTAGAGCGTGGCTTGGGTCGTCATCGCAGCACGCCCGCACCGGCGGCCGCTGCAACATCGACGTAATCGATGTTCGGTCATCGACACCAACTGATTCTCCCGATGCCGCGCCTCTCGTAGTGTCACAGCAACGGTCGCTTCAACCCGGTGATCGCCTCGGTGGCCCCAGCGCAGTCGAAGTTTTACGGACTCGAGAGGCAGGAACATACCCCTTGCAACTGCTCGTCGATCGTGTCGTCACCGCTAGCGACTCCGAGCTCGGACCGGGCGTGTTTTGTAGCGAGGACCGGCGGCAGTATCGAACTCGCGAGGATGGTCGAAGTCGGCCCCACCTTGCTGCTCACCTCACTGCACGACGTCGTGGTGACGAGCCAGATGCTTGGTCGTCGACCCCGGTGCATCCAGCCCATGCCTCCTCAGTGCCTTGGACATCACCTGAAAAGACGACCACCTTATTCACCCGCCGACAACCGAGGAGAGTCCGATGACGTCCGTCGTCCCCCAACCACACATCCCGACTTTTCGAAGCGGGACACCACACATCGATGAGGTCGGCGACGGCCTGTTCGCCTACATCCAGCCCGACGGCACGTGGTCCATCAACAATCCCGGATTTCTCGTCGGACCCGACGGTGTCGTCAGTGTCGACACCTGCGAGACCGCGCAGCGCACGCTGGCATACATCGATGCAGTTCGCGACTTCACAGGCCACGAAATTCGAACAGTCGTCAATACACATCACCATCCCGACCACACCGCCGGAAACGGACTGCTCCCCCGCGCGACCATCATTGCTCACGAACGAACACGAACCGAGATGATCGCGCACGCAGCGATAGAGCTGCCACCCGGAATCTTCGAGCACATAGACAACGGGAACCCTCCGTTCACCCCTCCGTTCCTGACCTACACCGACGGCATGACGCTGTGGTTGGGAGACCGGCGGTGCGAAATCCGTTACGTGGGTCGCACTGCACACACCACGAACGACTCGATCGTCTGGGTCGCCGACCAGTCCGTTCTCTACGCAGGTGACCTGTTGTTCAAGGGCGGCACCCCGTTCCTGCTGAGCGGCTCTGTCACGGGCCTCGTCGGCGTACTGGACAACGTGATTCGGCCTCTGGGTGCCACCACCATCGTTCCCGGCCACGGCCCGGTGTGCGGAAGCGAGGTGATAGACGAGACTGTCGACTACCTGCAGTTCGTCATGACCGCCGCTAGGGACGCACGCGCGGCGAGCGTATCGCCATTGGATGCCGCCCGAGAGCTCGATCTCGGCAGGTTCGGCGAGTGGACGGACACAGAGCGCATCGTCGGCAACCTTCACCGGGCAATGGCCGAGCTCGACGGACTCCCCGCCGGCGCTCCACTCGACATACCGAAGGTGTTCCAGGACATGGTTTCCTACAACGGAGGGCCCTTGCCCGTACACGCCTGAGCGGGTACATCGTCACCGTCGACCTTTCTGCAGGCCGCGGCCACGAGGCACCGGAGTCGAACGATGCGGCTCTGTGTCGGCGCGGACGGATCATCCGAACTGCGGCCGGACCGATTCGGAGAGCGATCGTTCCCGATCGCAGGAACCGGATCCTCAGGTGACAGTGGAGCACATCGTTGCTTCTAACTGCACGCAACAACAAAGCTCGACAACGAAAGTGAGTGCGGAGACGATGGAACCTCCCGTGGATTCCGATGTAGTGATCATCGGAGCCGGGCCCGCGGGCCTGATGTTGGCCAACATTCTGGGTATGTACGGGAAAAGCGTCACTGTCCTGGAAGGGCTGTCCTCGCTCATCGACTACCCCCGTGGTGTGGGCCTCGACGACGAATCCTTCCGCACGATTCAGACGGTCGGCCTTGCGAACGCCGTGCGTCCGCACACGAGCCCGCAGCACATCATGCGATTGGTCAACGGCGCGGGAAAAGTCATCCTGGTCAACAATCCTCGAACCGAAGAATTCGGCTGGGAACGGAAGCACTCCTTCATCCAGCCCGAGGTGGACCGAGCTCTGTACGAGGGTCTCACGCGGTTCGACAACGTCGAGGTGCTGTTCGGACACCGCGTCGAGGAAGTCGAGGAGGACAGCGACGGGGTCACTGCGATCGCACTCGTCGATTCCGGGAGCGGCGAAGTCACCCGACGTTCCGTCCGAGGCCGGTTCCTCGTCGGCTGCGAGGGAGGAAAGTCACCCACGCGAAAGCGCCTCGGCGTGAGCTTCGATGGCAGATCTCCCTCGACCCGTTGGCTGGTGGTGGATGTAGCCAACGACCCGCTGGGTACTCCCAACGTCTTCCTCGGTGCCGACCCGAAACGTCCGTACGTCTCGATCGGGCTGCCCCACGCGGTCCGGCGGTGGGAATTCATGTTGCACGACGACGAGACCGAAGAACAGGTCACCGATCCCACCTACGTCGGCAAGCTACTGGCCCACCATGTTCCGGACCCTGCCGGACTGGACTTCATCCGCCGACGGGTATTCACCCACCACGCCAGAGTCGCGTCCGACTTCAGGCGTGGTCGCCAGCTCATCGCAGGCGACGCAGCCCATCTCATGCCGGTCTGGTTGGGACAGGGGTGGAACTCCGGCGTACGAGACGCCACCAATCTGGGCTGGAAGCTCGCCACCGTCCTGTCCGGGCAGGCCGAGGACGATCTGCTCGACACCTATACGACCGAGCGCAGAGATCATGCAAAAGCAATGGTCGACCTGTCACTGACCTTCGGGAACATGATCAAGATCACCAACCCCGTTGCAGCTCTGGCTCGAGACGTGGTTTCCTCTGCACTGAACCGCTTTCCACAGATCAAGAGCTACTTCTCCGAGATGCGCTTCAAGCCGATGCCGCGCTACACGGCGGGAGTACTGGCGGATCCCTCCGATTGCACGTCCGGTCGCGCTGACGCAACGATCACCAGTCGTCTGGTTCCGGTACGGAGCGCGAACATCACGATCTCTCCGGTAGGAGTACAGTTCCCGCAGCCTCGCGTGACCGTTGCGAACGCGGGCATCGTTCTTCTCGACGACGCCATCGGTAACTGGTGGTCCGTCATAGTGTGGGGTAACAGCCCCAAGGATGTGCTGCCGCAGAACGCTCTTCGCCGACTCGACGCCCTGGGCGCACGACTGGTGGCTGTGTTACCGGAGACGCAGCGCGAATGGGCGCAACAACAGATGGACGCCGATGTGCTGGTCGTAGGAGATCACACCGGGCTGCTGAAGAAGTGGTTCGACGATCGACCGACACCGTTGATCTTCCTGAGGCCCGACCGCTTCGTCGCGGGCGCGTGTCTGACCCAGAACGGCCCCGCCACGCTCGATGCGATCCTTGCCTCCATGTCGTTCATCGAGCACACACCGGTCGAAACCGCCGACACTGCACCTGACGCCGTGTGATGGGGGCGGTGACACGACGCCGAACTCGATGACGCAACGGTTTCACCTCCCCGGTCGAGCGGGTCGTGCAGCCGACTGTGCGTAGCCGGCTGCACGTCGATCGCGCCCGGTGTTCGAGTCAGGTGGCGGATGCGCGTGGACCGGGACTGGCCGGGAGGCAAGCGGGATGTCCGTAAATCAGTCCCTCAGCTGGTTTCGAGTGCTGACGCGGTCACGACACCAGGAGGCCACCGTCGACGTTGAACTCGGATGCGGTGATGTTCCGAGCTTTGCTGGAGGCCAAGAATGCCACCATGTCCCCGATGTCCTCAGCGGTCTGCAATCGGCCGAGCGGAATCCTCGACGCGAAGCCGTCCCATCCCTCTTCGAAGCTGAGGCCGTTGAGACCACTGAATTCCTTCACCACCTTGTCGTGCAGGTCGGTGGCCACGATGCCGGGATGTACCGAGTTGACGGTGATGTCGTACTGAGCGAGTTCGGCTGCGAAACTCTTGGTCATTCCGACGATGGCGAACTTCGATGCGCAGTAGGCCGCGATCAAGGCGACGCCTCGTTGGCCGCAGATCGACGACATGTTGACGATGCTGCCGCCGCGCTGCTCGATCAGGGCCGGCAACAGTGCGCGCGTCACCGTAAAGGTGCCCCGGACGTTGATCGACATGAGACGGTCGAACTCCTCGTCGGTGACGTCGACCGTGTTTCGGGCACCGATGTTCATTCCCGCGTTGTTGACGAGGATGTCGACCCGTCCGAATGTGCTCATCACCGAGGACGCCAAGTCGTTCGCCGAGCCGGAATCCCGAACATCGAGGTGCGCACCGAGTGAGTCGGTCGGCAGTTCGTCGGCTTGCTTCCGGGCTGCTGCCAGATCGATGTCGGCGATCACGATCGTGGCCCCCTCGTCGCTCAGCTTCCGAGCGCAGGCCCAGCCGATGCCGTTGGCACCGCCGGTGATGACAGCAACTTTTCCGTGGAGTTCAGACACAATCGTTTCCTTCATCGAGCTGTGGGTGGAGTTGTCGAACCGCGATCAGGCAGGGCCTCAGATCGGTGAGGGGATCCAGAGTCCGACGTCGTCGCGCTGCTTGAGCATGACCGGGAGCATCACTTCAGTCATGGCGCCACCGGTGCCCCACTGATCCTGGGTGTCCGAACGGGTCGGGTCGTATACCGATGGCTCCCAGGTGCTCTCGTCGACTGTCTCGAGCTCGGTCGTGTACTCGATGACATTGTCCAGCGGGTCGAGGAAATAGGAGAACGTGTTGTCGCCGGCACCGTGCCGGCCCGGGCCCCACAGCGGCCGGTGGCCACTGCGAATCATCCGGCCGGTACCGCGCATGTACTCGTCGATACCACGCATCTCGAAGGAGATGTGATTCAGGGACGTGGAGGGCGCCTGTGAGATCGCCAGGATGTGATGCTGAGAACTGCTGCGCATGAAGCACATCAGATCGCCCAACCAGTCCGACAACCGGAATCCGAGGTGCTTTTCGTAGAACGCCTTGGTCCTCTGGACGTCCGTCGAGTTGATCACGACGTGGCTGAGCTTGCGCGGAATGGACTCCCTTTCCTCGAGCAGTCGGAACGGACGCTGCTCCACATCTGCGGACACCTCGATCAGACGACCGTCCACGTCGAAGAACCGCAAGCCGTAGCCACCGCCGGGGGTTGTCATGACGGACGGTTCGCGGGTCATCGCGACCCCGGCACGCCCCAGACGCTCAGCCAGCAGATCGACCTCACCGATGGACTCCGCCCCGAACGACACGAGGTCGAGACGCTTCTGACGATCCTCTCGGAGGCGCAGAATGTAGTGCTCGGGATCAGCGGGAGAACCGAAGAACGTCACACCCGAGTCATCGGCTATGGGCGTGAGGCCCCACACCTTCGTGTAGAACTCCACAGCCTGGTCGTAGTTCGGCACGGCAAGACCGACATGCCGCAAATGCGTGATCGGACTGAATCCGGATGCCATCGGTGAACTCCTCGACTCTCGACCGCGCCCCGGGCGGGGCGCCGATGACATCACGGTAGTGGCGCCGATCACGCGGCACCAACAATGTTTTGCGATGCTTTGCTATCGATGCGATCAATTATGGGCGTACCGTCTGATCATGGATTTTCGGCAGGTCGACCTGAACCTTCTGGTGGCGTTCGACGTCCTCATGTCCGAGCAGAACGTGACTGCGGCTGCGCGCCGACTGTCCGTGGGGCAGTCGGCCATGAGTTCGACGTTGTCGAGGTTGCGGGCATTGTTGGACGATCCGGTCCTCGAGCGCAGAGGCCGGACCATGTTCCCGACTCCTCTGGCTCAGTCGCTCGTGGGCCCCGTGCGGGAGGCGCTGACCAAGTTCAATTCGGTTCTGACCGAACCACCCTCGTTCGAGCCGGCGCGAGATAACCGAAGCTTCACAGTGATGGCGAGTGATTACGCCTCCATGGCGGTGCTCCAGCCGCTACTCGTCGCGCTACCGACCGAGGCGCCGCACGTCGAGCTACGCATCCAACCGGTTTCTGCGAGCTTCCTAGACGATCTGACCGCCGATCATGTCGATCTGACGATCGTCCCACTGGCAGCCGCCGACACGATCACCGATTTGTTCGAATTCCAGACGCTCTACACCGACCCGTATGTCATCGCCGTGGACGCGGACAACCCACTCGTCTCGGATAGCATCACACTGGAGCAGTTCTCGTCGCTGCCCTACCTCGCAAGTAACGACGGCAACGCCCCCACCCTCATCGAGACGCAGTTGGACCGACTCGGAATTCCACGGAGACTGGACGTGACCACAGGCTTCGGCATTGCGCCATTCCTGCTGCGCGACACGCCCTTCGTCTCCGTCATTCCCGCCAGTCTGGCATCGACGGTCGCCGAGGGCGCGCGGTTGAAGTTGCTCACGCCACCCATGCCGCTGGAACCGATCACCGAGGTCATGGTCTGGGCTGGTCGAAACCACGACGACCCCAGCCACCGTTGGTTGCGGGAGCGGCTGGCCGGCATTGCCTCGCAACGAACGTGGCCCGGGGCGGCAGGAACCGCACGATGAGCGAGAGAAGGGAATCCGGCACCGGCCATCTGCCCCATCACGTGCTCGAGCAGCTCAGCCGTATCGACTTGAATTTGCTGATCGCGTTCGAGGCGTTGATGTCCGAACGAAGCGTCACCGGTGCGGCTGCCCGCCTGAGGGTGGGGCAACCTGCGATGAGCTCGACCCTGGCTCGCTTACGCAAACTCCTCAAGGATCCGATCCTCGTTCGGCAGGGCCGAGTGATGATCGCGACTCCACTTGCGAACGCGTTGACCGGTCCGGTCAGCGACGCGTTGGCCGAGCTCCAGGTGACGTTGTCGTCCCTCGGATCGTTCGACCCCGAAGTCGACGAGCATTCCTTCTCGGTGATTGCGAGCGATTTCGCGGCGGCGGCGCTTCTACACCCCCTCCTGGTGGAAATATCGTCGAAGTACCCAAACATCCGGCTGGAGATGAGGACTGTCTCCTACGACATTCCCGACGAAATGCTCCGCGGGCGCGTCGACGTGATCGTGCTGCCGAGAGAGTCCATCTCGTCGTTCCCCGCATTGTGGAGGGACAACGTCCGCCGCGAGGTGCTCTACCGTGACCGCTACGTCCTGGCAGCGGACGCCGCCAACGGAGCTGTCCGTCCGGCGATGACGGTCGAGGAGTTCAGCGCAATGCCCTACCTCGCGGCGACCTTCGGCAACGGGTCACGGCCCTCTCTGGGTGACGCGAACCTCGATGTGCTCGGCATTCCGCGCAGAGTCGAAGTGAGCACCAGTGCCACAGTGGCCCCGTTCATGTTGCGCAACAGCCCATTGGTGACACTGATCCCCAGGACTCTCGCGACCCGAGTGGCGGAAGCCGCCAATCTGCAGCTCATCGATCCACCCATGCAGTTGGAGCCGATCACCGAGACGCTCATATGGCTTCGCCGGCTCGACCGGGATCCTGCTCAGGCATGGTTCCGAGGCCGCCTGCGCGCGCAGGCGGCCAAGCTCGTCGCCACCCCGACTCGCTGACCGAAGTTGTCAGGCCGGGTTACGGCCGACGAAGAACTCGCGGAGCGGGTCCATGGAAGGTTCGAAGCCGGAGTCGATGAGGCCCTTGCGGAGAGCGAGCATCTGGCCGTCGTGGATTCGCTGGGTCGGCTGACGCAGTGGGCCACCGTTGTATCCCTGCAGCCATCCCTGGAACTTCCAGGACTGGCGGTTGATGAACGCACCACCATTGAGCGCCTGCCCCAGGGCCGCCTTGGCCTTGCGCGCAGGATGCGTCTGCCAGAACAGTTCCGAAGCGTCGTCGAGCTTGCCGTCGGCGACCAGGCTCATCACCTGCGGGATGATGGGCCCGTAGAACTCGTGGTCACTGGTTGCCGAGAGCTGAATGGGCATCACCTGTGACAGGGGGATCAGATCGGCCTCGATGGGTACGGAGATGACGACTTCATCACCGAAGAGGCGGTGGCAGTCGATGATTCCCTGGATGTAGGGGAACCCGCCTTCAGCCTTGATGACGGCGATGTTCGGGCAATCGTCGAGCAGGCGACGGATCAGGCGGGTGGGAATGTCCGAAGGATGGATTCGCGGACTGAAACCCCACAGGTACATCGGGAAGACGATGACGGCGAGATCGGTGGCGTCACACACCGCCTTCGTGTACTGGTAGATCTCCTCTTCCGACTCCGGATAGAAGTTCGGCGGGTACGAACACAGCACGATATCGGCGCCCGCCTCCTCGGCCCCGCGAACGGCTTCGATGTTGTCGGCGAGTGTGCTCCAACTGCCGTGGTGTACGACGACGAAGTCCTTGCCGGCCTCATCGCGGGCAATGCGAAGGAAGTCCAAGTACTCCGGCAGGGTGATGTTGACCTCGGACACCCCGAGCGTCCCGAGAAATCCGTGTTCTTTCGCTCGACGAATGTCGTGGCGTATGCCTGCCTCATTGATGGACTTCAGATCGCCGGTGAACGACGGGATCGTGCAATTCACAGCGCCGACAAGCTTCTCACGAGCCCATTCGCGAGCCTCGGTACGGGTGTAGACAGCCATTATGTTTCCTCTCGGGAGTTGTACTCGAAATTCGGGTTTTTCATGGTGAGGCGATTGTCACGACGCGCCGGCACCCTCCCAGGCGAGATATTTCATCTCCATGTATTCGTCGATGCCGTACACCGAACCCTCTCGACCCAGACCTGACTGCTTGACGCCGCCGAAGGGCGCGATCTCGTTGGAGATCAGACCGGTGTTGATGCCGATCATTCCCGCCTCGACGGCTGCGCTGACCCGCCACGTGCGCTCCGCGTCGCGCGTGAAAAGATAAGCGGCCAGGCCGAATTCGGTATCGTTGGCCATACGGATCGCATCGCCCTCCGCTTCGAATCGGATCAACGGGGTAACGGGTCCGAACGTTTCATCGCGTGTGATGCGCATCGTGGAATCGACATCGGCGAGCACAGTGGGTTCGTAAAACAAGCCGCCGAGATCGTGACGCCGACCGCCGCAGAGCACACGGGCACCTCGACCCACTGCGTCGGACACATGCTCCTGAATTTTCGTGACCGCGTCGACGTCGATGAGCGGTCCCTGCTGGACGCCGGGGTCGAATCCGTCGCCGACGACGAGGCCCTCGACCTTCCGGGTCAGCGCTGCGGCAAAACGCTCGTAGATACCGGACTGCACATAGACCCGGTTGGCACTGATGCACGCCTGGCCCGTGTTGCGGTACTTCGTGGCGATAACGCCGTCTACTGCCTCGTCGAGATCGGCGTCGTCGAAGACCAGGACCGGCGCATTGCCACCTAGTTCCATGGAGGTCTTCTTGACCGTGAGCGCTGCTTGGGCCAGCAGTAGTCGGCCGATCTCGGTCGACCCCGTGAAGCTGACCTTGCGGACGATGGGACTACCGGTCAGCACCGGTCCGATCTCCCGCGCGTCGCCGACCACGATGTTCAGCACCCCCGCCGGAACGCCGGCTCGTTCGGCGAGCTCGGCCAGAGCCAGCGCAGTCAGTGGCGTCTGTTCGGCGGGCTTCACCACCATCGTGCACCCGGCGGCGAGTGCGGGAGCTGCCTTGCGAGTGATCATCGCGGCGGGAAAATTCCATGGCGTGATGGCTGCGCAGACGCCGATCGCCTCCCGCAACACCACGACTCGTCGAGACGATTCGGGAGCGGGGAAGATATCGCCGCGAACACGCTTGGCCTCCTCACCGAACCACTCGATGAAGGACGCTGCATAGTTCATCTCGCCGACCGCCTCGGCCAAGGGCTTGCCTTCTTCGAGAACGATGAGCCGTGCCAAGTCCTCGGTATTGTCCCGGACCAGCTCGAACCACCGACGCAAGATGTTCGCGCGTTCCTTGCCGGACAGTCCACGCCATGCGGGCAGGGCGCGGTAGGCAGCGGTGACGGCGAGCTCGGTTTCCTTCGCGCCGGACGAAGGCAGGTCGGCGATGGGTTCACCGGTGGAGGGGTTGTGCACGATCAGACGTTCGCCACCGTCTCGCGTGAGCCATTGCCCGTCTACGTAGGAGGATGACCTGGACAGTGCCTGGTCGGCGAGACCGTGGCCGGATCTGTGTTCGGCGTCGAGTGAAGTAGTCATCGGTGCACCTTCATTTCCGGACTGGCGGGATCGAGATGGGTAGTGAGACTCCGAGTCCCAGGCGGCGGGCCTCGGCCAGGCACATAGCCGCGACGGCGATGTCCTGCACCGCTGAGCCGACCGACTTGTACAACAGGATCTGGTCGTCGTCGGTTCGGCCCGGATGTCTGTTCGCCGCGAGGTCTGCCAGCGAGATGGTCTTCTTCCCGAGATCGATACCTGCTGCCGTGGCAGCGAGAGCATCTCCGGTGTCGTGCAGAACCTCGTCCACCATGTCCGCGACGATGAGATCGGCGCGATCCATCAGTTCGACATCGACCTCGTGTTGTTCGGGGAGGGTCGATCCGACGGAGACAACCGTGGTTCCGGGGCGGAGCCAGGCACCGCGAACGGTGGGTGACTCATCGCGCGAACGGGCCGCGCAAATCACCAGGTTTGCTCCCGCAACCGCACTCTCGGCATCGTCGGCGGCGGTCACGCGTACATCCGTGTCCTGGAAATTTGCGACGAACCGAAGTCGACTCTCTTCCCGGGGGCTCCACACGCTGACCGAGGACGGCGTGCTTACCGAGGCGAGAGCACTCAGGTGCTTACCCGCTTCGAAACCGGAGCCGATGACGGCGACGTCGAGATCGCCGGGGCTCGCCAGGAGCTGAGCGGCGAGCGCCGAGGTGGCGGCAGTCCGGAAACCCGTGATCGACTGGCCGTCCATCAGCGCCACGAGCTCGGCAGTGTGCTCGTCGAACAAGGGAATGAGGTAGGACACCTGACGGGCCGTCATCGATGCGGCAATATGCTTGGCGCCCATGACACCGCCGGCCGATACCCCGGTGAGGGTCCGGAGCCAGCTGGCGTCACCGCGAGCCATCGAGCGTTCCGGGTAACGGGAGTCTCCGACATCGCCGGCGTACGCGGCACGAAGTGCCTCGATTGCCTGCGTCCAGCCGAACGATTCACGGACGGTCCGGTCGTCGAGCAAGAGCGTCACGAGGCGGACACTCGGCGATCGCGCGCTTGCGCCGCAACTGCACCGCGTCTGCCACCGCCGTGCTGACTGTGTTCGAGTCGAATCATTGAGGTCACCTAGTTCGGTCCGGGTAGTCCGCGAGCAACGGATGCGCGGCAAGGACTGCGGCGCGAACATCAGGCTAGGCCGCGTCGATGAGCCGCAGAAACGATTCGTGTCGATGCAAGAGCATCGACGACATCGATAATGGGTGCATACCCTGCCAGTCTCTGCTCCCGTTTCGCCGGTCGCATCCATCGATCTCATCGATGTGTCGGCATCGAATTTTTCACCTTCCGGTGTTGTGATGGCGGTCATACTATGACTTCACCATCAGAGCTTCACCCTGATCGACTCGGTGCTTGCAAGGGAGCTACATGACAGTCATCACGCCCACCATCGCTTCGGATGTCGCGCCGATCCTCGACCGCGTCGAAACGGAACTCGAGAACAATCGAGTACCGGCGAAAATCTGGAACAACGACGCGGTTTTTCGCGCCGAAATGGACCAGGTGTTCGGTACGTGCTGGGTCTTCGTCGCGCACGAAAGCGAGATCCCCAACGCCGGCGACTTCGTGCAGCGCCGCATCGGACTCGACCCCGTGATCGTCACGCGCGATGGTTCAAGCGGCATCAACGTCTTGTCCAATTACTGCCGCCACCGCGGCACCCAGGTCTGCCAGACGGACACCGGAAACTCTCGATTCTTCAAATGCCCCTATCACGGCTGGACTTATTCCAACAACGGCGACCTGATCGGCACACCACACATGCGCGCGGCCTACGGCACGCGAATGGATCCGAAGGAGTGGGGTCTCAAGAGGGCACCACGGGTCGACGTCCGCTCGGGCTTCATCTTCGCGTCGCTGGCAGCGGAGGGTCCCTCGTTGGAGGAGTACCTGGGCGGGGCCGGCTGGATGCTGGACGTCCTGGTGAAGTTGGCACCCGGCGGTATGAAGATCGCCGGCCCACCCGAGAGATACCAGATCAACGCGGACTGGAAGGCCGGCGCCGAAAACTTTTCCGGTGACGCCTACCACGTCGACACCTTGCACTGGAGCAACGAAGAGGTGGGAATGGTCCAAGGCCTGGGTGCCAACGCCGAGATGATCAATTCGTACGTTTTCGATGGCGGCCACGGGACGCTCGGTCTGCCGTGGCCGCAAATTGGACTTCCCTTGTGGGGCTATTCACCGGAAACCGTTGCCAAGTTCGACCTTTCGGCCTTCGACGACGCTCAGCGATATGTCCTCGAGACCAACCCGCCGACGATCGGCAACATCTTTCCGAATTTCAGTTACCTGCGCGCCTTCGCCCCCACGGTTCCCGGTGGCCCTCCAGCGGTCGTCACGACCTTCCGGGTGTGGCAGCCCATCGCCCCGGGCAAGATGGAGCTGTGGAACTGGCAGTTCGTCTACGAGTGCCAGAGTGAGCAGGAGCAGCTCGATGCCTACGTGACGGGCCAGTTGCTCTTCGGATCCGCCGGCACCTTCGAAACGGACGACACCGTCGCCTGGGAGGGTTCAGCCCGCGCGGCGAAGAGCGCGTGGATGCAACGCGAAGACTTGAGCTTCAACTTCGAGCAGGCCGGGAGAACCACGGTCGACACCGCACCCGACCCCGACTATCACGGCCCGGGGATCAAGCGGCGCACAGGTTTCGGCGAATTCGCTCAGCTGGCGTTCTACAAGCACTGGCTCGCCACCATGCGTGGCAACCTGTCTTCCGAGACGATCGACGGGCGGTCCGCGTGATGACCACCGTCGACATCTCCGACCTCGCACCCACTGCTGTTCACCCGAGTCCCCTGACAGACCTCGATCTGCAGAACACTGCGACTCGGTTCCTGGCCCTCGAAGCAAAGTTGTTGGACGAGGCCGACGAGGAAGAATGGTTCTTGCTCCTCGATCCCGAACTGCTGTACACGATCCCGATCAGACAGGCGACCGAGAGGCGGTCGGACGAAGTCGATCGCTCCGCGTATCGGGTCCGCGACACCTTGGCGCACGTACGTCTGCGCATCGATCGACTGGCTACTTCTCAGGCGTACTCGGAGATCCCGCCCTCGCGCACCATGCGTCTCGTCGGGTCGGTCCTGGCTCGACCGACCGACCGTGACGGCGTCATCTCGGTCTCGAGCGCCGTGCTGCTGTACCGCCAGAGAGGAATCGATCCGCACTTCGATCTCCTCCCCTACCGGCGCAACGACGAGCTTCGCCTCACCGCGGACGGGCCGCGACTCCTGCGCAGGGAGATTCTCCTGACCGAAGTCGCGATCGCCACTCCCAACCTCGGACTGTTTCTGTGAGCAAAGGATCTTCTCGATGAGTGACCAGACCGTCGTCCGTCTGGACGCCGCCCGGTGTCGTTCCTACGGCATCTGCACGAGCATTCTGCCCGATGTCTTCGATCTTCCGGCAGACGCCCCGGCTGCGGTCCTGCTACGTCACGAGGTCGATCCTGACGATGTCGACGACCTCGCAGAGGCAGTACGGGCGTGCCCTGCACAGGCCATTCTTCAAGGTCCCGGGCCGTCGTGATGGGCGCCTTGTCGGGCACGGACAACGTCGTCGTGGTCGGGGCGTCTGCGGCGGGCCTTGCCGCAGCAGATGGGCTCCGTGAGGGCGGGTTCGAAGGTCGGATCACCGTCCTGGGTTCCGAATTGCACCATCCCTACGACCGTCCGACGCTGTCGAAAGGGTTGCTTCTCGGCCGTGGCGAACCGGAGCTTCTAGAAATCCGCTCCACGGAGAGACTCAGCGAGAACCGTATTTCGCTTATGCTCGGTCACCGAGCAGTGGGACTCGACGTGGATCGCGGGTACGTGATCACCGATCACGGTGAAACGCTGCCGTGGGACGCCGTTGTCCTGGCGTGCGGTGGTCGCCCACGGGTACTCACCACGGTCGAGGGCGAACCGCTTCCGGTCCTCCGGACCCCGGAGGATCTCGGTGCCCTCCGGCGGGCAGCCGCCCGCCACGGGGACGTGACCGTCGTCGGCGCCGGTCTGATCGGGCTCGAGATCGCTGCCGGACTCACGGCCCATGGTGTGTCGATCACAGTCCTGCACGACACAGAGCGACCTCTGGAGGCCATCGTCGGCCCCGAACTCGGCCAGGTTCTCGCCGACCTGCACACCAAGCACGGTGTGCAACTGAAGATGTCGAGCGCAGTCACGTCCGTGACGGGTGGACTGGGCGCATACACGCTGCACCTGGCAGACGGCTCGACGCATCGGACCTCCTACGTGATCGCCGGCATCGGAGTCGACCCCGACGTGGAGTGGCTTCTGGGCTCGGGTGTCGCCCTCGACAGAGGCGTACTCACCGACACAGCCGGTCGAACCAACATCCGCGGCGTGTGGGCGGCCGGCGACGTGGCCCGATCCGCTCACCCGATGTTCCGCGAGCCGATGCGCATCGAGCACTGGACACACGCCGTCGAGAAGGGCAGGCACGTCGGGCTCAACATCGCCCGCGGCTCCGGCGAGCCCTTCGGCGGCGTGCCCTACTTCTGGAGTGACCAGTTCGGGCATCGGTTCCACAGCTACGGTCGACGGGCCCCCGGTGACGAGATCGTCGTTGCAGAGGGGTCGTTGTTCACCGACGAATTCCTGGTCCTGTTCGGCCAGGGCGGTGAGTTCCACTCCGTGTTCGCCAGTGGGCTCTCTCGGTCACTGCGCGGGTACAAGAAGCTACTCGCTCGTGGCGGCACCTGGGACGAGGCCCTCGCTCTCGCACACGCGGCGAACTCCGATCAGGCACGGTCAGTTGCCCGTTGATCGGTGTCGCCACAGTCGATCCACTCCCCCATTTCACGCCAGTCACCTCTCTCGAAGGACTACAGCCATGCAACTTCTCGATGACCACGTCGTCCTCATCACCGGTTCGGGGTCCGGTCTCGGACTCGGCATCGCCCGACACTTCCGTGACGAGGGCGCGACGCTGGCATTGTTCGAATACGACGACAAGAAGGTCGCGACGCTTCGGGAAGAGTTCGGCAGCGACGCACTGGTGGTACAGGGAGACGTCCGCAGCATCACCGACCTGACCCGTTGCCGCGACGAGATCGTTGCTCGATTCGGACGGTTGACGAGCATAGTTGGCGCGCAAGGAATTTGGGACGGCAACGTTCGGCTGGCCGACACCCCGGTGGAGCGTGTCGACACTCTCCTCGACGAAGTCTTCAGCATCAACGTCAAGGGCTACGTCCTGACCGCGCGGATCTTCCTCGACCTGCTTGAGGCCGAAAGGGGTGCGGTCGTATGGACCTGTTCGCAGGCGGCGTTCGCCGCGGATGGCGGCGGAGTGGCCTACACCGCAAGCAAGGGCGCCATTCGCGCTTTGGTCAATCAGATGTCATTCGAGTTCGCGCCGCGGATCCGTGTCAACGCCGTGGCACCGACCGGTATCGCCAACAGTCAGCTGCGCGGGCCGGCAGCACTCGATCTCGAGAACTCTCTGCAGTCCGACATTCCGGCCGACGTGTATCGACAGCAGTTCGAATGGCTGGCTCCGCTTCAACACATGCCGACGCCCGAGGAGTACGGCCCGCTCTACGCATTCCTGGCGTCTCGACACAACACGGTCATGACCGGGCAGACCGTGCTGGCGGATTCGGGATCCCTGAATCGGGCATTGATCAGCATCCCCGAACTTCTCGCCACGATGCCGGGTGCCTGAGCACCCTCGTTCCACACCTTCATTTCACGCAACAGAGAGAGCCTGATGTTCGAATACTTTCCGGGCAACTACGTCTGGAACATGTCCGTGGTAGGTGCCATGAACTCCGGCGGACGCATCGACGAGGTCGATCGTGCGTGCCGCCCGCTGCTCGAGGCCGCGAAAGGCGGTAGCGATGCCGGCACGGGCGAGTTCTTGAAGGTCTGGACCGGCCTCACGGATTCGCTGGTGGAGTCGGCTCGGACCGCGGAGAAGGCGGGCCACGATCTGACCGCCGGCGGGGTCTATGCCCGTGCCACGAACTATCTGTGCACCGCTGAGCGGATGCTCTCCGCGAGCCACCCCGACCGCGCGTCCATCTACCGCCGGGTGATGGAGCTGGCCCAGAAGGGTTTCGACCTTCGCGACCACCGCATCACTCGGGTTGCCATCCCCTTCGAGGACACGACTTTGCCCGGCTATTTCTCGGCGGCACCGGCAACGGCGGACGGGCCGGCTCCGGTCATCATGCTCATCAACGGCCTGGACTCGACCAAAGAGCACATGTACATCTCGGGATTCTGGGCCGAGTTGGCAGATCGGGGCATCTCGTGTCTGATGCTCGACCAACCCGGCTCAGGGGAGGCACTTCGTCTGCAAGGTCTGACCGCACGTCGCGAATCCGAGACCTGGGCCGGCTGGGTCGTCGACTGGCTGACTGCACGAGAGGACGTCGACACCGCCCGAATGGGAGTCGTGGGCTGGTCGCTGGGTGGCTACTACTCGCCTCGGGTCGCGGCTTTCGAGAAGCGCTTCGCCCTGTGCGTCGCCTGGGGAGCGAACCACAACTGGGGTGCGGTGCAGCGTCGGCGGCTCGACCGCGAGGGCGAGCACCCGGTTCCGCACTACTGGGACCACGTCTTGTGGGTCTGGGGCCACGACGATCTCGACGAGTTCATCGACTTCGCCGACTCGATCCACCTCGATGGAGTCGTGGAAAAGATCACGGTGCCGTTCCTCATCGTGCACGGAGAGGACGATCGACAGATTCCCTTGGAGTATGCGCACCGGTCCTACGACCAAGCGGTGAATTCGCCTTCTCGCGAGCTTCGTATCTTCACCGCTGAGCAGGGTGGTGCGGAGCATATCGGGATCGATGACCTGCCCCGAGTCGGCACCGACATCGCTGATTGGATTTCCGACACCTTCGCGGCGGTGGTCTCGCAACCGACCGGCTAGCACCCCGACCGATCACAACGTCCACCGATCACTCTGCTGAGGCTCCGGACCGGCGCCGCCCGTGATTCGGTCGCCCTCATCGCAGCCACCTCATGGGGGCGGCTGAGCCCCCACCACAACGACAGGAGCTTCGCCATGCGTTTCGCCACGTGGGTTCACGATGGTCGAACCACCTCCGGCGTCGTCAGCGACGACGGACTGCACGCATTCGAACGGCAGGGATCCATCCTCGAACTCGTTCGCGCCGGACTCCCCGCCGCCCTCGAGGCCGGTTCCGAGGCACTGGGTCATCGTCCCGTCGAACTTGCCGACGTACGCCTGCTGCCACCGTTGGACCCCCCCACAGTGCGCGACTTCGCAGCATTCGAGGAACACATGGACGGGGCCGGCCGATCGATGGCAGCAGCCCACGAAGTCGAGCCCGAGTGGTACAAGAGACCGGTCTTCTACTTCAGTAATCCTTACGCGATGATCGGTGCCCACGACGACGTGGCCGTGCCACCGGCATGCCAGCTCCTGGACTACGAACTCGAGATCGCAGCCGTCGTATCCCGGGATGGAATGTCCATCGCCCCGGACAAGGCTCGCGACCACATCTTCGGATACACGATCTTCAACGACTGGTCGGCTCGTGACACCCAACTCGCAGAGATGAAAGTCGGCCTCGGGCCGACCAAGGGCAAGGACTTCGCCACCACACTCGGGCCCTTCCTCGTGACGGCCGACGAACTCGATCCTCACCTGACCGCCGACGGCCTCCTGGATGTCGACGGCACGGTCTCGGTGAACGGCACAGTCACCGGCCGGGACAACCTTCGCAACATGAGCTGGTCGTTCGACGAACTCGTGGCCCAAGCGTCGCGCGGGACATGGGTCAAGGCCGGGGACGTCCTGGGATCCGGAACTTTCGGTAACGGCGGATGTCTCGGTGAACTGTGGGGTCGCTCCGGTACTCGCACCCCTGCGCCACTCCAGCCTGGCGACGTGGTCGAGATGACGGTGGCGACCCTCGGGACGATTCGCAACACCGTCGTTCGAGGCCCGGATGTGCCGGCTGTGCGCGAGGCACGTCGGCACGATTGGAACACGCAGCGCAGCAACTGAACTCGAGTCGAGTGGACCGGTAGATCATTCGCATCGACGACACCGCCGACATGGCGGTGTCGTCGATGCGTGCATTCACGCGTCGTGGTCGCGCCGGCTCACCATCGATTCACCGAACCACTGCATCGAACGCTCCGGGGGAAATTACGTGACATCTAAATCCACCACCAGACGGCTGATCACGGAGATCTGCTGGTATCTCGCGGAAGGCGGTGCAGGTATCGCATCGACCCATGTCCCTTTCGACGGTGACTTCTGGGCAGAGAAGAGGTTGCAGCGCCAGACCGACCATGAATTCGCAGAGCTCGTGGAGGCGGCGAACATCGACCTCGCGAACGACAGAGTGTGAGTTGCACTCGCCCAGTCATTCCTCAGCGGCGTGCAGCCAGCGCTGGTCGGCGCGAGCCGCACCACAAAGTCGGGCGTCGTGTCGGCGAGCCTCTGGTCCTCTTTGCACGTCGAAGACACCGGGGAGGGTAGGTCCTGACTGCTCGGCGAACGTCACGATGAGTGGTCACGCCGTGCTGTCAAGCCACCTCCCCGCGACGACCGACAGTCAGCCTCGCACGAGGCGACGCGTGAGATACGCGCTGACGATCTGGTTGAACTCGTCGGCGCGCTCGACCTGCGACCAGTGCCCGCATTGGCTGAAGATGTGGGCGTCCGCGTGCGGGATCACATTGAGCAGCTCCCACGTTCGCGACACCGGGATGACCACGTCCTGCACCCCGTGGATCAAGAGCACCGGGATCTCGAGCTTGCCGAGGACGTCGAAGTCGAGGGGCAATTCGGTGCGGTCCCGGTCGCGGGCGGCGACGACGTCGGCGAGTCGGTCGGACGCGGTGTCGTTCAGGGCGGACTGGTAGCGCAGTGTCACGAGCTCGTCGGTGACCAGTGAGGTGTCGACGACGAACTGCTCGAGGGTGTGACGGATGCCCTCCTCGCTGAGTTGAGGGTTCGAGTGTCCCTTCAGTGCTCCGGTCAGCTTCGCACCTCCCGTGCCCATGGAGACTATTCCGAGGAGACGTTCGGGGAAGTCGATGGCGAACTGGAACGCCAACCATCCGCCGAGTGAGTTCCCGACGATCCAGGTCTTCTCGATTCCGAGTGCATCGAGGACACGTACTGCGTGGCGGACCCACTCGCGGATTCCGTACTCGGTGCCCTCGGCGACGACGCTCTGGCCGTAGCCGATGGAGTCGATGGCGATGCAGCGACCGTGCTCGGCGAGTTGAGGGAGATTGAGCCACCAGTTCGCGGCGGCAGTGACGCCGGTGCCCGACCCGTGCAGGAACAGGATCGGTGTGCCTTCTCCGAGTTCGTGGTAGTGGGTGAGTTCGCCTGGGGCGGTGGGCAACCACTTGTCCTCGAGGCCGAAGAAGGCGTCGGTGGTGTACGAGGGAACGTCGACGGTGGCACTCATGGGGATCTCCTGTGTCGGTCGAAAGGGTCGGTTCGGTGCGCTGCGTGGGCGAGTCAGGCCCGTGCGGCGACGAGGTCGAGCGCGATGTCGGTGATCAGGTCTTCCTGGCCACCGACCAGGCCGCGCTCACCCACGGCGAGCAGGATGGCGCGGGTGTCGAGTCCGTACTGCCGCGCAGCGGTTTCGGCGTGCCGGAGGAAGCTCGAATAGACCCCTGCGTAGCCGAGGGTCAGGGTCTCGCGGTCGACCTGGACGGGGCGGTCCTGCAGGGGGCGCACGATGTCATCCGCGGCGTCCTGGAGGCCGAAGAGGTCGCATCCGTGCTTCCATCCGTGGAGGTCGGCCACGGCGATGAACGGCTCGATCGGGCAGTTGCCGGCGCCGGCGCCGTGACCTGCGAGTGAGGCGTCGACGCGGGTGACGCCTTCTTCGACGGCGACGACGGAGTTCGCGACGGACAGAGACAGGTTCTGGTGGGCGTGGATGCCGATCTGGGTGTTCGGGTCGAGGACGTCGCGGTAGGCCCGCACACGCTCTCGGACGCCGTTCATCGTCAGACGCCCACCGGAGTCGGTGACGTACACGCAGTGTGCGCCATACGATTCCATGAGGCGCGCCTGCTCGGCGAGCTGTGCCGGCTCCGCCAGATGCGACATCATCAGGAACCCGGAGACGTCCATGCCGAGTTCGCGGGCTTTGTCGATGTGCTGGGCGGAGACATCGGCTTCGGTGCAGTGTGTGGCCACGCGGACGGAGGTGACGCCCAGGTCGTGGGCTTTGGTCAACTCGGCCACCGTGCCGACTCCGGGCAGGAGGAGAGTGGTGAGCTTCGCGCGGTGGACAGCAGACGCCGCAGCTTCGATCCATTCCCAGTCGGTGTTGCTTCCGGGCCCATAGGTAAGGCTGTGGCCGGCGAGGCCGTCTCCGTGGGTGACTTCGATGGCGTCGACACCGGCGGCGTCGAGGGCGCCGGCGACGCGGGCGACGGTGGCGGGATCGATCCGATGTCGCATGGCGTGCATGCCGTCTCGGAGAGTGACGTCCTGGATGTAGAGGGCGGCGCCGTCGGCGGCGAAGGCGCGCGTGGTGGTCTCGGTCATCGGGCTGTCTCCAGTGCTGCGTCGGTGGCCATCTTCTCCGCGACCTGCAGGGCGGCGGAGGTCATGATGTCGAGATTTCCGGCGTACGCGGGCAGGTAGTGCGCGGCGCCCTCGACCTCGAGGAACACCGACACCTTCCACAGGCCCGGTCCCTTCTCGACACCGCCGGTGAGGGTGGCGACCGATTCGGCGTCGTCGAGGGCGGTGAACTGGACGTCCTGCTTGAGGCGGTAGCCGGGAACGTAGGCCGACACGTCGGCGACCATGTCGTGAATCGACCGCCGGACGGCGTCCTGGTCGGGATCGGTGACGAGGGCGAGGACGGTGTCGCGCATGATGAGCGGCGGTTCGGCGGGGTTGAGAACGATGATGGCCTTGCCGTGGGCTGCTCCCCCGACCTTCTCGATCGCCTCGGCGGTCGTCTCGGTGAACTCGTCGATGTTCGCGCGGGTGCCGGGTCCCGCGGACTTCGAGGCGATCGAGGCGACGATCTCGGCGTAGTGCACCGCGGTGACGCGGGAGATCGCTGCCACGATGGGAATCGTGGCTTGTCCGCCGCAGGTCACCATGTTGACGTCGGGAGCGTCGAGATGCTCGTCGAGATTGACGGCCGGCACGACGTACGGGCCCAGCGCGGCCGGGGTCAGGTCGATCAACCGCTTACCGTGGGGTCGCAGGGCCTCCGCGTTCGCGACATGCGCCTTCGCCGAGGTGGAGTCGAAGATGATGTCGATGTCCGCGAACTCGGGGTGGTCGATCAGGCCCTGGACACCGGAATCGACTGTGCTGATGCCCATTCGGCGTGCGCGGGCCAGACCGTCGGAGCTCGGGTCGATGCCGACCAGCACGGCGATCTCGACGTTCTTCGCGACTCTCCTCAGTTTGATGACAAGGTCGGTTCCGATGTTGCCGGAACCGATGACAGCGGCTTTGGTGGGCGCCATGGTGTCTCGTTTCGTCGTGGTTCTGGTGTCGGGTGGGACGTGCTGCTCAGGCCGTGAAGGTGGCGGTGACCGTCCCGATGCCGGAGATGGTTGCTTCATAGGTCGATCCGGCGGTGACCGGAACCATCGGTCCGAGTGCGCCGGAGAGGATGACTTCACCTGCCTGCAGGGGCGATCCGTAGGCCAGGCTGGTGTTGGCCAGCCACACCAGTGCGTTCCACGGGCTGCCCAGGCAGTCCGATCCCCGGCCGGTGGACACCTGGTCGCCGTCGGCAGTCATGGTCATGCCGACGTCGGCGAGTTCTGGTGCGGCGGTGCGGGTGACGGTGTCGCCGAGGACATAGAGGCCGGAGGAGGCGTTGTCGGCGACGGTGTCGGCGAGGGTGATGTCCCAGCCGGCGATTCGGCTGTCGACGATCTCGAAGGCTGCGGCGACCGTGTCGACGTAATCGGGGGCGTTGTCGACGGTGATCTCTCGGTCGATGGTGCTGGAGAGGACGAAGGCGATCTCGGCTTCGATCCGTGGCTGCAGCAGCCGGGTGGAATCGATCTGATCGTCGGCGGAGACGTCGAAGTCGTCGAACAGGACCCCGAAATCAGGGCGATCGACGCCCAGTTGCTTCTGCACCGCCGGAGAGGTCAGGCCGATCTTGCGGCCGACGATGCGGCGACCCGAGGCGATGCGCGCCTGCACGTTTCGCGACGCGATGCGGTACGCGGTGTCGACGTCATCGCTGGCGACGAGGTCGCGGACGGGGGCGCAGGGCGTCTTCGACGTCGACGCCTCAGCGAGACGGTCGGCGGCGACGGCGACGGGGTTCGGCATCGAGGTCACGGGGGGAACGGAAGTCATGAAGGGAACGCTATCGACGTGCCGCGCGCTGCACTAGGATCTGTCCCATGTCGCGGGATGTGGTGTCGGTGTTGCAGCGAGCGGCGTGGGTGCTCGACTCGTTTCCGGGGGGTACGGCACTGACGCTGACGGAGGTCGCCACCCGCACCGGACTGCCTCGGTCCACCGCTCACCGATTGCTGGTCGATCTGACGAACCTGGGCTGGTTGACACGCCGCGACAACACTTTCGAGCTCGGGTTGACCTTGTTCGAGTTGGGTGAGCGGGTGGGCCTGAAGCATCGCCTGCGCAGTGCCGCGCTGCCGTTCATGCAGGACCTCTTCGCGGTGACCGGGCAGACCGTGCATCTCGCGGTCAGAGACGGCGCCGACGCGGTGTACGCGGAGAAGATCCACGGGCATGCCGCGTTGCCCTTCCCCTCTCAGATCGGCGGCCGGATGCCGCTCACGTGCACCGCCGTGGGGAAGGCGCTCCTGGCCCCCGAAGATCCAAACGTTCGCGCCCGCATCCTGGCTGGTCCCCTGCGCCGATACACCACGCACTCGATCACCGACGCCGACGTGCTCGCCCGCGAACTCGACGGTGTCCGGCGCACCGGGGTGGCCACCGAGCGCGAGGAGGCCGCCCTCGGGGGGTGCTGCCTCGCGTCGCCGGTGATCTCTCTCGGCAAACCCGTTGCAGCGCTGTCGGTGTCGGTGCCTGCCGAGCTGTTCGAGCCGCAACTGCTCGCGCCCGCAGTGCGGACCGCAGCGCTGGCGCTGGGCCGAGTGCTCAACCGTGCGGACCCCCACGGGCGCGACGAGTGACCTCGCCGCGCTCGTGAGGGCCGCACATCGGGTCACTTGCTGACCAGTCCCGTCCGCTCGGCCGGCACGGTGGCCGAGCGTCCGCTGTCTGCCGCGAGTTGCAGCGAGGCGCCCTTGCGGCCCCAGCCGCCGGGCAGCAGGATCACCGACACCACGGAGATGATCGAGACCACGATCAGGTAGATCACGATCGACGCGCTCGAGTCGGTGGCTGCGTAGAGGGCGGTGGCGATGGTGGGCGCGAAGGCGGAGCCGACGACCTGGGAGAGGGTGTAGCCGATGGAGACTCCGGAGTAGCGGACGTCGGCGTCGAAGACCATCGAGAACAGTGAGCCCGTCACGCCGGCCGCCGGTGCCATCGCGATACCGAATACCAGCACCAGCGCCACCATGAACAGCCAGGGGTTGCCGGTGTTGATGAGAGCGAAGGCGGGTCCGATGACGATGCCCATCGCTGCGGCGCCGGCCAGGTAGAGCGTCTTGCGGCCGAAAGTGTCGGACATGGACCCGAACACCGGGTACAGGACGACCGCGACCAGTCCGGCGACGAACACTCCGGCCAGCGCCTGGGTGCGGCTGATCTCCGCCACCGACGTCGCGTAGGACACCAGGTAAGCCATGCAGATGTAGGCGAAGACGCCCTGGCTGAGATAGGTACCGGCGATGAGGAGGATCTCGCGTCGGTGCTTGCGGAAGGCTTCGACGATCGGCATCTTCGTCACCGCCTTCTCGTCGACGACCTTGGCGAAGTCGGGGCTTTCTTCGAGGGTGAGTCGAATGATCAGTCCGACGACGATGAGCACTGAGCTGACGAGGAAGGGGATGCGCCAGCCCCAGGAGAGGAATTGCTCGTCGGGCAGTTGGGAGACCGCGAAGAAGGCGAGGGTGGCGAGGCTGACGCCGGCGGGGGCGCCCATCTGGGAGAAGGACCCGTAGAAGCCCTTGCGGTTCTTCGGTGCGTGTTCGACGGCCATGAGGGTGGCGCCGCCCCATTCGCCGCCGACGGCGAAGCCCTGCAGCAGCCGCAGCAGGGTCAGCAGGATCGGTGCGGCGATGCCGATGCTGGCGTAGCTGGGGAGCAGGCCCATCAGGAAGGTGGCCACTCCCATGCCGACGAGGGAGAGCACGAGCATCTTCTTGCGACCCAGTCGATCACCGTAGTGGCCGAAGACCACTCCGCCGAGTGGGCGGGCGAGGAAGCCGACTCCGAAGGTGGCGAAGGACAGCAGCACCCCCATCAGGGGTGAGGCGTCGGGGAAGAAGAGCCTGGGGAACACCAGGGCGGCGGCGGTGCCGTAGATGAAGAAGTCGTAGTACTCGACGGTGGTCCCGATGAAACTGGCCATCGCCACCCGCAACGGGGAGCTCTTCGGCCGCGCCTCGGGGGACGCCGCAGGGTCGGCGATCATGAGTATCCAATCATTGAACGTCTAGAACGCTAGAAAGGGGCGTGCGGGACCGTTGGCCCCGCACGGCAGGTCAGGGAACGCTGATGAAATTGGTGAAGCCGCCGTGGCGGGCGGGGAGGCTGTCCAGTGCTTCGTTGATCTTCTCCAGCGGGAAGGTGTGGTGTTCGAGGACGGACAGGTCGAGCACGCCGGCGGCTGCGAGGTCGGCCATGTCCTGTGCTTCGGCGGTGGAGAACCACAAGCTGCCGAGGACGGAGATCTGGGAGCACATCATCGAGAACAGGTCCAGCGCGGGGCGTTCCATCATGCCGCCGATGTCGACGGCCGTGCCGCCTCGGCGCAGCGTCGCCAGGGCGTCGATGATCGATTCCGCCGGCGCTCCGGGTCCGACGGAGCTGATGACGATGTCGACGCCGTCGCCGCCGGTGCGTCCGCGCAGCCACTCGTTCACCTCACCGTCGCCCAGGGCGTGCACCTCGATGCGGTCGGGTGCGATGGCGCGGACGTCCTCGAGCAGTTCGGCGTTGCGCCCGGTGCCGTAGATCTTACCGACCCCCAGGGCGAGCGCGTTGAGGCAAGCGCCCAGTCCAAGGGTGCCGGAGATTCCGTCGATGAGAACGGTGGTGCCGGGTCCGGCGCCGGCCTTGCGGAGCGCGGAGAACGCGGTGCCGAGGTAGCCGAACCGGGCCGCTTCTTCGAAGCTGACCGAGTCGGCGATCTTGACCAGGTTGCGCTGCGGAGCGGTGAGGTACTCGCTCAGTCCGCCGTAGGGGTAGGCGTCGAACAACTTCTGGCCTTCGGGGCCGAAAGCGAAGTAGCCCATGAAGGTGTACTTGTCGCAGTTCTGGTCGATGCCGTTGCGGCAGGCGCGGCACGCCCCGCAGGACAGTCCCGGGTTGACGTAGACGCGATCGCCCACTGCGACGTCGGTGACCTGCTCCCCCACGGCGGTCACGACGCCGGAGGAGTCGAGACCGAACACCGCCGGCAGCTGCGGGAGGGGCAGGTAGGGGAACCATTCGGCGTAGGTGGCGAGAACGTTGCGGAGGTTGGGAACGATGTTGCAGGCCTTGACCTGTACCACGACGTCGGTCGCGCGGGGGGTGGGGATCGGCAGCTGTTCGAGCTGCATCGGCTGGTCGATCTCGTGGAGGCGAGCGGCGAGCATGGTGTCGGTCATGGTGGTGGCTCCTGTTGTGTAGTGACTGCGCCGTTGCGCAGTGCGGGTGATCGGGTCGGGGTACGCGCTCACGCGCTGGGCGCGGCGGCGGTCATTGCTGCGGCGAACTCGTCGATGGTGGTGATCTCGGCGAGCAGTCCGAGCGAGTCGATGCTCGCGGCGTGTGCTTCCTGGGACGCTGCGGAGCAGGCGTCCTCGACCACGACGGTGCGGTATCCGAGGTCGCTGGCGGTGCGCGCCGTTCCTTCGATTGAGAAATTCGTGGCCACCCCGGCGAAGGCGACGGTGGTGGCGTTCGCAGCGTCCAGGACCGAGGCGAGGGCGCTGTTCTGGAAGCCGCCGACGCGCTGGTGGGTGACGACGGTGTCTCCGTCGTGGGGAGTGAGTTCGGGGACGATGTCGGCCAGCGGCGACCCGTCCTGCAGGCAACCGGACTGCTGGACGATGCCCAGGATGGGCGAGTTGACCGTCAGGTCGGACAGGTCCGGCTTCCAGGCCACTCGCGTGAAGATCACGGTGCCGCCGGCGCCGCGGACGGTATCGGCCAACGCGGCGATCTTCGCGACGACATCGCGTTCGACGACCTGGGCGTGAAAGAAGTCGGCGAACGCTCCGTCGGGTCCGATGACGTCGCCCTGGCAGTGGACGACGACGAGAGCGGTGGTGCGGGGGTCGAGCTCCATGGGAGGTCTCCTGAGTGAGGCGGTCGCGGTCGACCGACGGAGCCTGCTGGACCATCGGTCGAACCCCGATCGGAGTGACCAGACGAACAGGACTGGAATGCTAGCGTTCCAGATCACGGTAACCGATGGTGACGTGGACCACAAGCCTTCTTCTGGCGATGGCCTGCTCGGTACCACCGAGGAGCGGCGGAAGTCGGCCCGGGAACGTGAGTGATGTGCTGTAGATAGCGCGGGTGTCGACACCGAAGGCCGGCAGCGCTGGAATGCTAGCCTTCGTAGCTGTGGCCGGTGCCACCGTCAGGTGACGCGGACGGTCACGGCGAGACGACCAGTGCGGCACCGAGACACGAATCGAGATCCGTGGGTCGAGCCCCCGCGCAGGAAGGAAATGCTGTGTCCACCAACGCTCACCTGTCCGGTGCGAGGCTGTCCACAGTCCTCTACGACACACTCAAGGGCCGACTCCTCGACGGTCGATACCGAGCCGGCGAGAAGATCGTCGTCGAGTCGGTGCGCCACGAGTTCGGGGTGAGCAAGCAACCGGTGATGGATGCGCTGCGTCGACTCTCGAGCGACGGACTGGTGTCCATCGTCCCCCAGGTCGGCATTCAGGTCGTCTCCTACACCCGCCACGAGGTGGAGGACTTCTTCACCTTGTTCGGCGGATTCGAGGGAACCATCGCCGGGGTGGCTGCGCTACGCCGCACCGACGAGCAGCTGCGTGCACTCGACGCGGTGTCCGAGGCGGTCGACGAGTTGATCGGCTCGCACGACGGTGCCGAACGTTCCCGCGGCTACCGGGCTCGCAACCGCGAGTTCCACGCCGTCATCCACGACATGGCGCACTCGCGGATCATGGCCGAGACCTCCCACCGGATGTGGGATCTGTCGGACTTCTTGATCAACACCGCCGGAGCGGACGACCCGCTGTCGAGCGCGCTGGTGGAGCGCCAACACGATCATCGCAGCATCACCGATGCCATCCGTATGGGTGACGCACGTCTGGCCCGGGTGACGATGGAACAGCACATCGTCGACACGGTGGCAGTGATCGGCACCGAAGAGCCCGGTTCGCTCACCGGGTGAGGTAAGTGGTGGGGGCGGGCACCGCGGGCGGCATCGACCTACCGCCTCGGCGGTAGCCGCCGTCGACGCCCGATCGATGCGACCGCTCAGGCTCGGCCGACGCCGTGATGTGGCCGACCATTGCCGCTCGCGCGACCTCGACACGTCGTTGACGGATCGCCGCCCGGATGACGTCGTGGTCGTGGTTACGGTCGGCGATCATTCCCGATGTGAGGGACGCACTTCCGCTCGTGCTGATGAGGAAGTCAGACAGATCCCACATCCGCTCACTCTGCTCGGCCATGATCCGCGAGTGCGCCATCCGGTGGATCACCAGGTGAAACTCGCGGTTGAGTTGGCGATACCGTCTCGCCCGCTCGGTATCGTCGGCGATCGCGTGCACACCCTCGATGGCCGTCCAGGCGGCGTCGAGTTCGCCCACTTGGGCGTCCGTGCGCCGTACGGCGGCCGCGGCAGCGATCTCGGACTCGAAACTGCCGAACAGCCGGAAGAAATCCTCGACCTCCACAGCGGTGTAGGACTGGACCCGGCACCCACTCTGCGGAACGATCTCCACGATTCCCGTGGCCTCGAGCCTGCGCATAGCGTCCATCACCGGCTGCTTGCTCACCCCGAACTCCACCCGCACCTCGTCGATCGAGATGCGCGATCCCGACGTGATCCGGCCGTCGAGAATCCGCTCCTTGAGTCGGTCGAGCACCACTCGGGCCAGGCCCGGCCCTGCCGGGCGTCTCGATCCGTCGGGCTCGCTCATCCGCTCACTCCTCGTCGCCGCGCGGCAATTCTAGAACTCTGGACGCAGGCCGGCGTCGCTCGGACTGCGAGAACCCGGTGCGGCAGGGCATGGGTGCCGCGGAGAACCAATCGATGCGGCACCCGCGGCCCTCAGGCTCCCACGACCGTGGTCAACCCGAACCCGGCGATGAGTTCGCGAATCGGCCGGTAGTAGCTGTAGGTGACGTCGAACCCGCCGCATGCGGACATGGCGGCGTATCCGGCGATCCAGGTACGGACCTCGTGGGAGGAGTTGCCGGCGACTCTGGTCATCTCGCTCGGTGACCACTGATCCAGTTCGGTGAGATCGCCGGAGGCGAGGATCGACATCAGGGTGCGGTCCCACTCGGGTGCCAGATCCTGGATGTTCGCGGTTCCGGCGGCGAAGTCGCGGGCGGCGTCGATCACGCGTTGCTGCCGGGCGGCGCGGGCTTCCGCCGTGATGGGACCGCCCTGACCGAGCAAGGCGCGCCGTTGCTCGGCGGTCGCGGTGGCCAACCGAGGGACCGGCGGGTCGTGCGAGAGCCCCCCGGACGCGATGAGCAGCACTTTGCGGTCGAGCGTGGAGACGTATCGTCCGATCGCCTCACCGAGCAGTCGGACGCGCTGCACCGGAGTGAACGGCGGCGCGACGGAGTTGACGAAGATCGGGATCACCGGCTTGGCGGCGATGTCGTCGTAGAGCAGTTCCATAGGTTGCACGGCGCCGTGGTCGACCTGCATCTCCAGCGACACGGCCAGGTCGATGCCCTGATCGATCACATACTCGGCGAGCTCACGCGCGAGGTCTTCGGGGACGTCGAGCCGGCCGGCCTGGCTGCCGTAATCGCCGATGCTCTCCGCGGCGTACCCGACGCAGAACGGCGGCATCAGGTTGTAGAAGAAGCCGTTGTAGTGATCGGGCGCGATGTTGACGACCACGTCGGGGTCGTACTCGTGGACGAAACGTCGAGCCTGACCGAAGGCGGTCTCGAGTTCGGCGGTCACCTCCGAGGGCAGCTCGGCGTGTTCGAGGAGGGGACTGTGGCTCATGGCAAGCAGCGCGACGGTCACGACTGGTTCCTTCCGGTCTCGACTCCGGCGAGCGCAGGCTCGGTGTCGGGTGCCGCTGGGGGAACGGTGATCGGCACCTGCGCGGTGCTGAACTGTGGGGCACCGGTGTCCTCGCCAGACGCGGTGCGTGCAGTGGACACGGCCAGCACTGCGTCGAGGGCCGCATCGAGTGCGGACGACGCCTCGGCGTCATCCCAGACCGGACCCTGGTGGCGCCAGGCGACGTATCCGTCCGGACGCACCAGAATGGCCCCGGCCTCGTGGATCTCGCTGACCGCGCGCCAGTACCCGTACGGATCCGCCGCTCCGGGCTCTCCGATCACCACAGTGCGCAGGTACGGCAGGTCCAGGTTTTCGGCGGCGTTCTTCCACGCCTGCCCGCCCAGTCCGGTGAGCAGCGTCATCATGCCCTTCCCGGTCACGTCGAGCGTCGACGTGCGGACGCCGTCCCGTCCGACCAACCAAGCATGGGGCAGCTTCGCGCCGGGTCGGGTGGTGGCCTGGAGGTAGAGCTGCTTGTCGCGGGCCCAGTGCTCGGGTTCGTCGGCCTCGACGACGGCGCCGGATTCGTAGCGTTGGTTCAGCTCGACGCCGTGGGCGTTGAACTCCGTGTTCTTCAGCTCCAGCGCCTCGTACAGACGATCGCGAAGCGCCACCCCCTCGGGCGTGCCCTCCTTCAGCTTGGCCAGACCGGCCGCCACGGGGTCGTCGGTGTCGGTGTCGAACCATTCCCGCAGTCCCGCATAGTCTTTCCTCGACTGGTTCGCGCGGGCCACGATCTGCCGACCGACCGGAACGCGCTCGGGTGAGTAACTGTCCAGCAGAGCCGTACCGGCGTGCCCCTTGACGACGAACGCCACCTTCCACGCGAGGTTGAACGCGTCCTGCATCGAGGTGTTCGAGCCCAGGCCACTGCTCGGTGGGTGGCGATGCACGGCGTCACCACCGCAGAACACTCGACGGTCCTGATAGTGCTCGGCGTACTGCTGATTGACGTACCAGAACGACCGGGAGACGATGTCGAGCTCCAGCTCGGGGTCGCCGACCAGGGTGCGGATGCGCTCGACGACGGTGGCGTCGGAGACGTCCGGCTCACCGGCGGCCATGTCGAACCCCCAGCCGGCGATCCACTGATCCCACGGGCGGATCGCGCGCAGAAGCCCCATGCCGATCTCGCCGAATCCGGCCTTGGAGTTCATGATCCAGTGCAGGATGCTCGGCCGATGCGCGACGTACTTGCTCAGATCCGCGTCGAACCGGATGTAGGCGGTTCCCGCGCGGGCCAGTTCGCCTTGGAACGGGAGCTGCAGCTGTTCGGCGATCTTGGAGCGCGCACCGTCGAACCCCAGCAGGTACCGAGCCCGTTGGGTGAACACCGACCCGGAACGGACATCACGGAAACGGACGGTGACGCCGTCGTCGTCCTGGGTGTGGTCGAGGTACTCGGTGTGGAAGCTGATGATCGCCCCGCGCTCGGCGGCGTTCTTGACCAACACCGGCTCCATCAGCGGCTGCGGGATGTCGAGCATCGAGCACGGGCTGCCGGCGAGGTAGTCACCGAAGCGCGGGTCGCCGGTGCCCCAGGTCTGCAACCGAACGATCTCCTCCCCCGCCAAGCTCGTGGTGAACAAGGTGTCGCCCATCTGGTCCCACGGTGTGGCGTAACGGCGCGCCTCGTCTTCCACGCCGAGGTCCCGCAGCACCTCCGCCGCACGCTGATTGGTGATGTGCGCCCGTGGTGAATTGGCCACCCACGGGAAGATCGACACCGCGTGGACACGCACGCCGTAGCTGGCCAACGCCAACGCGGCCACGCCTCCTGCTGGGCCGAGGCCTACAACCACTACATCGGTGTCGTAGCCGCTGCCGTCGGAGGGGAACGGGCGGAAGATCGGTTCGGGCAACTGTGAGTTCTGCATGGCACCTTCTCGACGTCGAGAGACCCCGGGGCCACAAACGGCCACGTCGGGTGATCGGGGTCACTGTAACTAGCATGCCAGTTGATTCTCGATATGGGAAGAGCGACCTCGGCCTCATGACAAGATTTTTGCATTTCTCCTGGACACAGCCATCGATGGCACCCCGCGCTCGCAAGGCTTGAACGCCAGTACCAGGCGTCTGGAACTCTAGAAGTTCACTCTGCGGCGGTTGGTTGCGGGACGAACTCGTCCCAGAACGCTTCCAGCAGCAGAGAGGTGCGGCTGTGGTGACGGGCGATGGCGATCGACCACCTCAGGGGCGGTCCGACGATGTCGAGTATCTGCACGTCCCGCCGATGCGCGGCGATGAAGTCGGGCACCACGGCGATGCCGATGCCTGCAGCGACGTAGTTCGGGACCTGAGCCGGCTCCGCCACTTCCAGATTGACCACCCGGTGCAGACCCCCGGCGGTGAAGACCTCATCGGTGACCATGCGATTGGTCTGGCCGGTCGGCGACTCGATCCACGTTTCCGACGCCACGTCCGACAGGTCGAGTCCCGAACGGCCGGCCAGGGGATGGTCCGGTGCCGCAATGATCACCAACGGCCCCTCGGCGAGAATCTCCAGGATGATCTTTCTGTGGGCATCGGCAGGCACTGCTCCCGGGAATCGGCCTGCGAGGAACGCGACGTCGACCTCGGACCGTAGGAGCCGTTCGACCAAACCTGCTGTTCCCACTGCATCGGAGAGCACATGCAGTGTCACATGAGGGTTCGCGTCGCCGAACCGCTTGAGTGCCGCAGGCAGGCCGATCGGCTCCGTCGACCCGATCGTACCCACTCTGAGAACGCCGTTCAGTCCGGATGCTATGTCCTGCAACGACGTCCGTGTCAGTTCGAGCTCGTCGAGGATGGCGCGCGCCCGCGGTACAAGTGCTTGTCCCGCGGGGGTGAGCCGCGCCGTTCGAGCCGACCTGTCGAACAGCTGCACCCGAAGATCGTGCTCGAGGGCTTTGATCGACGCGCTGACCGTCGACTGCACCGTCAGCGTCTGCGTTGCGGCGGCCGCAAAGGTTCCGGTCTCGACGACCGCCAGGAAGGTAGCGAGCAAACGCGAGTCCATCGTCACATCGTAGTTATCGATGATATCGATCGGTAATCATCGTTAGACGCAATAGCTGCGGTGCGGTCATGCTCATGCCATGACTAGAGACACAGGTCACATCGGCGTTCCGTCATCGATGATTCTGACCGAGCACCAACACTCCGTACTCGCCGGCGCTGAGGGCGAGGCGATGCGCAAGGTCATGCTCACTTTGGTTCACTACGGAGCCATCTTCGGTGCCCGCCGACTGGTCGCCCTGGACGGACCCGCGCACGTGGTCACCTCGATGGGCATGGCCGGACTCGATGCTGCCTTCGACCTCCTCGACACCCTGGTGGCCGCCGGTGTGAGGACCGTCCACCCCTTCACCGTCGACCCCCGCCCGTACGACCTGGACAACGTCGATTACACCGATACCGAACTCGGCGACCTCCGAGCTCTCTACCCCCATCAGGACCGCTACGAAAATCAACTCCGGGCACTCGGACTCGAGGACGACGACGCCTACTCCTGCACCGCCTACCTGCCGGAGACAGGTAACACCCCGCAGGAGGGGCAGATCCTCTCTTGGGCCGAATCTTCGGCAGTGGTATTCGCGAACTCTGTCCTGGGCGCCCGGACCAATCGCAACTCCGGACTGATCGAGCTGATGGGCGCGATCGCCGGTTATGCACCGGAGTTCGGTCTCCTCCTCGATTCCGGTCGCAAAGCGACCTGGAACATCGAGATCCGGACCACCTCACTTCCCTCCCCGACGCTCCTGGGAGCCGTGATCGGCGCGCGGATCACCGACGGTGTGCCGTACATCAGAGGCCTCGACGGTGAGCTCACAGCGCTCGGGTCCGAAGCCCGACGGGACTATCTCAAAGACTTCGGCGCGGCAGCCGCCGCAGCGGGGGCCGTGGGCCTGTTCCACATCCACGGGATCACCCCTGAAGCGCGACGCCTGGGCCCTGCTTTGTGTGTTCGCGACGCGCAGACCTTCGTCGTCGACGACACCGCTGTCGACGACCACGCACTCGCGACCAGTCCCCGCCCCGACCGCGTCGAGCACACGGACTCGGACGCCCGGACGGTCTTGATCGGGTGCCCCCACCTGTCCAAAGAACAACTCGTTACCGCAGCCCGCACCATTCTCGACGCCCTCGCTGCGGCACGACGCACCACGGTCTCGACCAGAACGATCCTCAGCACCGCCCCCACTGCGGCCAGAGCTTTTCGAACGGACCGGCCCGACATGTACGACCGGTGCCTGACCGCCGGCATCTCGATCTCCGCGTTCTGCCCAGCGCTGCACATGAATTGCCCGTCCGCCGCCGCGAAGACTGTCATCACCAACTCCCAGAAGCTACGCACGTACACCACCAGCTCCTTCTTCCGAGACGGCGACGTGCTCGACCACATCGTGCACGGAACCACGACACCCGCAACCGGATCCATCTCATGACCACCTTCGTGGGGCGTGTCGTCAACCCGGGAACTGTCCGGGGCGACTGCCTGGTCACACGCCGCGGGTTCAACATCCTCGCCTCGTACTTCCACGGAATCGCCCGCGCCGACCCCACCTCCCACGACCGCAACAACCCCGACCTCTATGGGCGCATTCTGGCCGGCAGCATCCTGTGTCTCAACCAGGCCGTCGGATCCACGACCGGCGGAATGATCTTGCAGTGCGCCGCCCAGCAGGGCATCGCTCCGGCCGCGATGCTCTTCGCCGACCACATCGACTCCATCTCGGCAGCCGGAATTCTGTTGGCCGACATCTGGAACGACAACCGCATCATTGCAATCGACCAACTGGGGAACGAGTTCCTCGAGGCCGTCAGCACCGGCTCGGTCGTCGAGATCGCTGCCGACGGAACCGTCACTCTTTCCTGACGGTCGACTGCCTCTCCACCCCGTCGAGAGACGACCTGATGACAGCACAACCCACCCCGCTCGGCACCGCCTCGACACGCGCCGAAGGGTTCCGCGTCAAGTACTGGAGGCTCTGATCATGCGCCCGGTGGGACGCCGCACATAAGCACCCGGGAGCCGTCACGGTATGGCGAGCGTGACGCGCTCCCTGCTTCCGTGGTCGACCAGGTCGTGAGCAGTCGCGATGTCTGCCAACGGCATCGGTGGCGCAACCGGAAATGACAGTGCACCGGACCCGGCCGCTGCTGTCAGATCGGCAGCGGCGCTCTCCTTCGCCTCTCGAGGGAAGTCGTCGCTCCCGAGTAGTCGAAGTGTCATGTTGCTGAACAACATCGGCCAGAACGGCAGCACCGGACGGTCCGACCGCGTCCCGTAGGCAGCGACGACCGTTCCGTTGCCCGCCACCGCGGTGTCGAGTTCGACGTTCTCCGACAGAGCCACTTCCACGATGCGGTCGACCGGCCCCGACGCGAACGCGCGGATCTGATCCGCGACATCGACATCACCGAGTGCGACGACACTGTCGTGTCCCCGCTCGCGGGCGGCGTCCACATCGCCGACGGTGCGCACCGTGCCGATCACGGTCGCACCGTTCCAGCGGGCGAGTTGAGCAGCCAGCGATCCCACCGCACCCAACACTCCCTGCACCAGAACAGTTTTACCTTCCACTGAGCCGTCCCCGAAGACGGCACGATGGGCAGTGATACCCGGAATGCCCAGACACGCAACGAGGGCGTCCTCGACACCGTTCGGCGCGCCGACGGCCTGCCACTCGGGAACGACGACGTACTGCGCCGCCGTGCCCAGAGCGCGATAGGACTGCGCGCCGAAGACCCAGACCCGCTCCCCGACACGGGAGGGGTCGACACCCGGCCCCACCTCATCGACGACACCGGCCCCGTCACTGTGCGGAACGACCCGGGGGTACGGCATGCCGGATCCTTGCCAACCGCGTCTCTTCTTCGTGTCGCCCGGATTGACGGAGGACAACGAGACCCTGACGCGCACCTCGCCGGCCGCCGGTTCCGACGTCGGCATCTCCCCCAGGATCAACACCCGCGAGGGCCCCTGCTCCTCGTACCACGCAGCGATCATGGGAACTCCCGAGTCGTCGTCGGACGAGGACGCTCCTACGTCGACCGCGACCCTACCTCGAAACGAGGTAGCTGTCATACTCGAGATGTGCTCGCGCTGACGATCCTCGGCTTCCTCTTCGAAGGCCCCCTGCACGGCTACGAGTTGAAAAAACGAGTCGTCGAATTGACCGGCCACGCACGCCCCGTCAGCGACGGCACCCTCTACCCCGCCATCACGAGAATGCACCGCGCCGGCCTCGTCGATCGAGTCGAGCACGCGGGCACAGGCCCGTCCCGCTACGTCCTGACCATCACCGACGACGGCCGACGCGAACTCCGCAGGAGGCTCGGTGAGCCGGCGGAGCAGGACATCACCGACTTCACCCGCTTCGCCGTCGTCCTGACGTTTTTGTCTCTGCTGGACGAGCCTGATCAGCGGCGTGCAGTCCTGCGTCGGCGCCTCGCCTTCCTCGAACTGCCCGTCAGCTTCTTCTACGACGGCGACCGCCCCCTGCGTGCCGAGGACGTCACCGACAACTATCGACGGGGACTTCTCACCATCGCGCGAGCCACGAGCCGAGCCGAACGCGCCTGGCTGCGAGAGGCACTCGAACTCGAATGACGAGCGTTCGGACGGTGTCACGGCCTCATGACACTCAATCCCTCACTGCATGACTCTGATCGCGGCACCTGCTGTCGAACGGCGCCGCGGTGCCCCGGAAATGCGACTCCACGACTGTCGAACTTTTCGCGCATGAAGGCGGTCGGATCCGGCGTTGCGGAGGCGAATACGTCGACGCCCGCCGCGGCCGCGTGAGGTACAGCAACTCCCGAGCGCGCGCGGGGCAGCAGACGAGGGCAGTGTCGGGCAGCACCCCGACACCGACTTCTATTCAGCTCGTGCTGCGCCCTGCCCACTCGAAAACGAAGCGACGACGGACGGGACAGAGTGCTCGCCGGCGTACCGGGCCATGACTTCAAGCCCCCGTACTCAGACCTTCGGCGGTCGCAATCTCGAACGGTGGTGGACGGCCATGGCTACACGACTCTTAATCCAACGGTCTATTGGACCCAGTGCAGACACGATGGCGACGCCCTGACCAGCAGTAATGCAGCGCCAGACTCTGCCCGGAGAGCCCGAACGCGTGAGTTTCGAGCTGAAAGTCATGAATAAGTAGTGGGTGGCACCGGAACCAGAAGAGCCCCTGATCAGCATAACTGCTGATCAGGGGCTCTTTGTGGTGCGCCCACAGGGACTCGAACCCCGGACCCAGTGATTAAGAGTCACTTGCTCTACCAACTGAGCTATAGGCGCATGGTCGGAGCGGCTCGCGCTCCTCGGTGCGTGAAAGACATTAACACCTGGCGCGCATGGAGTGAAATCGAGTCACTGACCTGCGCAGATGCTCAGCTGACGATCTTGCGGATCACCAGGATGGCGACGACGGCGCCGACGCCGATGAGCGAGAACTTCACGGCGGGCTCGTTGAGGGTGCCCACGACGCTGCGCTTGGTGTTCTCGACCAGCCGCTTCGGGTTGGCGCGCACGCTGAGCTCGTCCAGGGTCGACGCGAGCTGGTCGCGTGCGGCCTCGATGTCGCGCTCGATGTTGTCGGTGTTGCGTGCCACGAAAGCCCTCCCGGCTGGACGAAGATGCAGAACTTCTGCGGTCGCCTCAAAGCCTAGAGCACGACGCCCGGCGCGCCTGCCCGGCTCGGACGAGTCGGCTAAGTTTGGCATCGTGACCACGACCTCGAGACTGTCCGCAGGCGACGCTGCTCCCGCCCTGTCCCTCCCCGACGCCGACGGCAACACCGTGTCGCTGGCGGACTACGCCGGCCGACGCGTGGTCGTCTACTTCTACCCCGCCGCGGCGACGCCGGGGTGCACGAAGCAGGCGTGCGACTTCCGCGACAGCCTGGCGCAGCTCAACGATGCGGGCCTCGAGGTGATCGGGGTGTCGCCGGACAAGCCCGCCAAGCTGGCGAAGTTCCGCGACGACGAGGGCCTCACGTTCCCGCTGCTCTCCGATCCGGAGAAGTCGACCCTGCAGGCGTGGGGCGCGTTCGGCGAGAAGTCGATGTACGGCAAGACCGTCACGGGCGTCATCCGCTCGACGTTCGTCATCGACGCCGACGGCAAGGTCGAGGTGGCTCAGTACAACGTGAAGGCCACCGGCCACGTCGCCAAGCTCATCCGCGATCTGAAGCTCTGAGCCGCCACTGCTCGGGCAGGCGGCTCAGGAACGCTGCTTCGGCCACCGCGATGGTCTCGATCTCGCTGGGGTCGACGCTCTCGTTCGGTGCGTGAATGGTCGACAGCGGCTCCTCGACGCCCATGAGGACGATCTCCGCATCCGGCACCGCGCGCTGCAGCGCGGTGCACAGCGGAATGGAACCGCCCTGCCCGGCGAACTGCACGGGCTCGCCGTAGGCGTCGCTCAGCGCGGTCATCAGCGTGCCGTACGCGGGGCCGTCCGTACGGGCGGCGAAGGGTGATCCGACGGCATCCGGCGTGACCGTCACCCGCGCGGACCACGGCGCCGCATTCGTCAGGTGAGTGACGAGCAGATCACGCGTCTTCTCGGCGTCCATGCCGGGCGGTACGCGAAGTCCGATGCGCGCGGACGCGCGAGGCACCACGGCGGCGGCGCTTCCCACCACGGGTGGGCAGTCGATGCCCATGACGGTGACGGACGGCCGGGCCCAGAGATGGTCCGCGATGGACCCGCTCCCGGTGAGCTCCACACCGTCCAGCACGCCCGCATCCGTCCGGAAACGCTCGACCGGATACTCGGCACCGTCCCACACGCCGGAACCGTCCACCCCGTCGATGGTGGTGTCGCCGTTGACGTCGTGCAGCGTGGCGAGCATCGCCACGAGGGCCACCAGTGCGTCGGGCGCGGGCCCGCCGTACATCCCGGAATGCACTGCGCCGCGGAGTGTCTCGACGTCGACCCGCACGATCGCCATGCCGCGCAGCGACGTCGTCAGCGTCGGCGTTCCGACGGCGATGTTGCCCGTGTCGCCGATGACGATCACATCTGCGGCGAACAGCTCGGGACGGTCGCGCACCAGGTCCTCGAGGCCACCGGTCCCGGTCTCCTCCGAGCCCTCGCACACCACCACGATGCCCACCTCCGAGTCGGAGCCGAGCGCACGGAGCGCCGCGAGGTGCATCAGCACGTTGCCCTTGCAATCGGCCGAACCGCGGCCGAACCAGCGACCGTCCCGATCGGTCAACTCGAAAGGCGCGCTGTTCCACAGCGACTCGTCGCCCGCAGGCTGGACGTCGTAGTGCGAGTACAGCAGGACTGTCGGAGCACCGTCCGCAGCGCGGCGCCGACCGATGACAGCCGCCGATCCGTCGGACGTCTCGTGCAACTCCGTGTCTTTCACGCCGGCGTCGCGGAATGCGTCCCGCACCCACTCCGCGGCGGAGCGGCACTCGGACGGCGGCGCCTGCTCGGGATCGGCGATGGAGCGAAAGGCGACGAGGTCTGCCAGTTCGGCGCGCACTCTCGGCATGCTCGCACGCACGCGGTCTCGGAGCTCGGACAACTGCGCATCGGTACCAGAGGTCATGGAAAACAGTCTGGCACCTCGACACGTCGACCTACTGCGGGAACTCCTGGTTCAGCCACTGCCCGGTCTGCTGCCAGTGCTTCGCCCACGCCTCGTCCTGCAGCTGCTGCGGGGACTTGTTCGGATCCTGCTCGGGCACCGGGACGGTGAACTGCGGAGCGGGTACCGCACTGGGAGAGGACGACTGCTGCTGTGGCGGCGTGGTGGTCCACGGCGTGGGCGCCGGCGCAGCGGCGGTCGGCGACCAGGGTGCTGCCGACGGCGCGGTCCAGTCGGAGGCCGCGGCGTCTGCTGCGGCGTCCTCTGTCGGAACCGGCGCTGCCGGAGCAGCGGGGGCCGGCGACGCGGCCGGAGCAGCGGGAACCACCGGTGCCGCGACTGCGGGAGCATCTGCCACCGGGGACGCGGAGCCACCGTTCGGGGCCTGCTGCTCCGCGGCGGTGTTCTGGGGCACGCTGTCCGATCCACCGGACATCACGGCAGCGGTACCGATGCCCGCCGCGACCAGCGCTGCTGCGGCGGCAGCGCCGGCGAACCCGACGAAACGGCGCGAGCGGCGACCGGTGGGAGCGACGGACGCGGCCGTCACCACCGGGATGGCCTCGGTCCGAGCATCGTCGATCGGATCGACGACAGCAGGCGCCACGACGGCGGGGAACACCTCGGTGTCGGTGTCGGACGACGTCGTGGGAGGAACGGCCTTGTCGACGGGCGTGACCTCGTCGGCGGACGCGACTCGGGGGCGAGCAGCCGCGGCGGCGGCACCTGCCACACCGGCACGTGCCGCTGCGGACTTCGAGATCGGCGACGCGGACGCGCCCGACTTCACGACGCCGGACTTCCCCGCACCGGTCGCAGACCGGCGTACCGGCTTGGCCGGGACGGGACGCGTCGGGCGCAGAGGTGGGCGGGCTGCCGCTGCGGCGGCGGCGACAGCGGAGGGTGTGGTCCGCTGCCAGGGCGCGACATCGTCGGCAGGAGGAGTGGCGTCGTCGTCGAGTGTCGCGCCGGCGGCGGGCGTGTCCGCGACGACCGGGGTGGGAGAGTCGAAGACGGGAACACCGAACGCGAGTTCGAGGATGGGCGGAGCCACGTCGATGTCAGCGGCAGCGCCCGAGGTCACGACGGACATGACACAGGCGTCGGCGACGTCCACCAGGTCCCACAGCATCGGCACCGTCAGCCCGATCTGCTCGGGCGAGAAGTCCTCGAGGTCGATCGACTCGGCGACGCCGAGGTCCGACCCGTCGATGGGAGACAGCAGGGACGCCGTCACCGTGGACCCGTCCAGGTGATACAGCAGAACGGCGGAGACCACGGTGGTGTCACCACGGGTCTCGGGTGCGCTGCTGTTGCGGGGGGTGTCGTTCATGATGTGCCTCCTCTTCTCGAAGACGAACCGGAAGCCGACACAGCCGTCGTGACTCCCCCGAGACCGGCCTGAACGATCGACTACTTGCTCCGTCAGTGAACGATGCGTCTTGTAACAGTCTCTAAACATACCGTAAGTTCATATTGAATGCGGCCGAACGGTAGCTCACTGTTCGAGAACGGTGGGTCGACCGATACTGTTGGTGACGTGGAGTCGACCGACGGAGCACCGGGGCGCAGCACCCCGATCACCGAGGAGACAGCGCACGAACAGGGCCTTCACGACGAGACCGATGTCCGCGACGGGGCCGACACCAGCGAGAACGCGGACGAGAACGAGCCCGTCGAGCTGCTCCCCCGCCGCCGCCCCACCCAGGAGCGCAGCAAACGGAAGTTCGACGCGTTGTTGACGGCGTCGCGCGAACTGTTGACCGACGTGGGGTTCGAGTCGTTCACGTGCGAGGAGGTCGCGGCCCGCGCCGGGCTGCCCATCGGCACGCTGTACCAGTTCTTCGCCAACAAGTACGTCATCGTGTGCGAACTGGGTCGCCAGGATCTCGCAGGCGTGCGCCAGGAGTTCGCCGATTTCGACGGGGAGGTTCCGTCACTCGACTGGCTACGCTTCCTCGACGACTTCCTGGACCATCTCTCCAGCCTGTGGACGTCGGATCCGTCCCGACGCGAGGTGTGGTTGGCGATGCAGTCCACCCCGGCCACACGCGCCACCGGCATGATCCACGAGAAGGCGTTCGCCGCCCAGGTGGAGCGGGTGCTCGCACCGCTCACACCCCGCACCCCACGTGCCCGCCGCAACCTCATGGCCGAGGTGCTCGTGCACGTCGTCTACTCCATGCTCAACTTCTCGGTGCAGGACGGTCAGAGTCACGCCGACGCCGTCGCCGAGCTGAAGCGCCTGATGGGCGCCTACCTGTTGGTGGCAGAAAAGGAGAGCCGACGCTGATCGCGTCGGCTCTCCTCTTCTCCGTCATTCGTCTGACGATCACTCCTCGAGGATCGCCACCGCTCCCGCCATGTCGCCGTCGTGGGTCAGCGACAGGTGGATCTTGACCGTCGGCAGGAACTCCGCGGCCATGCCGTGCAGCTTGATCGACGGACGTCCCCACGCGTCGTTGACGACCTCGATCAGCGGGTACGGGTTGTCGCCGATCTGGGGCGCACGAGCGAAACGTGATGCGGCCCAAGCCTTCAGCACCGCTTCCTTCGCGGCCCACCGCGCGGCGTAGTGCCGCGCGGGATCCGCACTGCGCGTGGCGGCGTGGCGGCGCTCGCCGGCAGTGAAGCTGTCGCGGACCATGGTGGTCCCGACCTTCTCCATCTGCTCGGCGAACTCCGAGACCGACACCAGATCCAGACCGACTCCCAGGATGCTCACTCGGCCACCGTACGGTAGACGTCGTCCGCGCCGAGGCGAGAATCTTCGCTCAGCAGCAGATCGATCTCGAGCTCGTGCTTCGCATCGCTCGACGTGCCGTCGTGGCCCAGTCGGCGATCCTCCGGACGCTCGTACAGCGAGGATCCGCCGCACATCGCCTCCATCAGCCGCCGCTTGCCGGCCACCACACGTGCCTGCGCCTTCGCCGTGTACTCCTCGCGCTGCGCGGCCGGAACCGCCTCGAGGAACGCCTGCGGGTGCACCACGGCGATGATGCCGGACACATGGCCGAAGCCGAGGCTGGTCAGCAGACCGGCCTTGAACGGCAGCCGCTCCCCGAAGCGCAGCGGTTCGCGTACCCAGACCAGGTTCTCGAACTCGGTCATCGTGTCGTCGACGCAGTCGAGACTGCGGTTCGGCGGCACGACGCCCTCGGCCAGCACCTGGCAGAGACCGATCAGCTGGAAGGCGGCAGCGCCGCCCTTGCTGTGTCCGGTCAGCGACTTCTGCGAGACCACGAAGAGGGGGTTGCCCTCCGTGCGGCCCAGTGCTCGGGCCAGACGCGTGTGCATCTCCGCCTCGTTGGGATCGTTCGCGTTGGTCGACGTGTCGTGCTTGGAGACGATCGCGATGTCGTCCGCGGAGACGCCGAGTGCGCTGAGCGACAACGCCATCGCCGAGTCCTGACCGCCGCGGGCAGCGCCGAGGGCGCCGAGACCGGGAGCCGGGATCGACGTGTGCACGCCGTCACCGAAGGACTGCGCCCATCCGACGACACCGAGGACGGGCAGGCCCATCTCCAGAGCGAGGTCACCGCGAGCCAGCAGAATCGTTCCGCCGCCGTGCGACTCGACGAAGCCGCCGCGTCGACGGTCGTTGGCTCGGGAGAACCGGCGATCCGAGATGCCCTTGGCGTGCATCGCCGAGGCCTCCGCCGTCGCCGACATGTCGCCGAAGCCGATGATGCCCTCGGTGCTGAGGTCGTCGAACCCGCCGGCCACGACGAACGTCGCCTTGCCGAGCCGGATCTTGTCCACGCCCTCCTCGACCGAGACCGCCGCCGTGGCGCAGGCCGCGACCGGGTGGATCATCGCGCCGTAGGACCCGACGTACGACTGCACCACGTGCGCCGCAACGACGTTCGGCAGCGCTTCCTGCAGGATGTCGTTCGCACGAGCGTCGCCCAGCAGGGTGTCGATGTACAGCGAGCGCATCGACTCCATGCCGCCCATACCGGTGCCCTGCGTGTTGGCGACCAGCGAGGGGTGCGTCCAGCGCATGAGCTCGGACGGGGTGAAGCCGCTGGTGATGAACGCGTCGACCGTGCAGACGATGTTCCACAGCGCGACTCGGTCGATGGAGCTCGCCATGTCCGGCGAGATGCCCCACTTGGTGGCGTCGAATCCCGTGGGGATCTGACCACCGACCGTGCGCGTCAGCTTCATCTGACGCGGTACGCGGATCTCGGTGCCCGCCTTGCGCGTGACCTGCCAGTCACCCTCCGCGTTCTGGTTCACGACCGTCCGCTCGGGATCGGCACCGACGAAGGCGCGTGCCTCCGCCTCGCTGCCGACGACGAACGTCAGATCGTTGTCCAGGAACACCGAGGTGAGCAGCGGCGCGGTGTTGTTCACCATCGCGCCGTCGTCCTCGTACTGCCGGATACCGCAGCGTTCGACGACCGTGTCGTGGTACCGGTCGGCGATCTCCGCCTCGGGCACCAGATCGCCGGACTCGGCGTCGTACCACCCCGGCTTGGGATCGTTCTCCCAGACCACCAGGCCGGTGTTCCACGCGAGTTCGAGAACGCCTGCCGCCGAGAGCTTCTCGTCGACCTCCATCTCGAAGCGGGTGCGTGCGCTGCCGTACGGCCCGAGCTCGCCCGTTCCGACGATGACGACCATCTCGGACGGCTCGATGTCCAGAGCGGTCCACGCGGGTGCTGCGGGCTGCTCGTCGAGCCGCGGCGGCGCGGGAAGCGCGTCGACGGTGGCGAGTGCCTCGGCGACGGACTCGTCCGCGACGGCCTCGTCGGCCGCCTGCTTGGCGAGTGCGGCCAGATCGAGGCCCGCCTCGGCGAGGCCGCCGGTGAGATCGACCTCGAGCGGTGCCTGCGCGGCGGCGGTCCGGGACTCCTCGTCGCAGGTGGCGAGCAGCTGCTCGGCCATCTCCGCCGTGGACCAGGTGCGCACACCGGCCGCCTCGGCAGCGTTGGCCACCGGGTCGTTGTGACCCATGAGGCCGGTGCCGCGGACCCAACCGATACGGGCGTGCACCAACGTGACTCGCTCGGCCCAGGTGCGCTCCGCCTTCCAGCGGTTCACCACGGCGTCGAGCGCTGCCTTGGACTCGCCGTAGGCACCGTCGCCACCGAACAGTCCACGGTTCGGCGAACCGGGAAGTGTCACGTGCAGACGGGTGTCGACGTCGCGGTCGTGACCGATCTTCGACAGACCACCGATGAGACGCTCGACCGACCAGAGCAGGACGCGCATCTCCATCTCGGCGCGGGCACCGGCGTCGGACAGCTCGCCGGCGACCCGCGGTGCCGCGAAGGGGAACAGCATCGTGGGGGTGACGGCGGGCTTGACCAGCTTCTTCGCGCCACCGGCCGAATCGATCTGGTCGCTGCCGATCCACTCGATCAGGGCATCGACGTCGGCGTACGAGGCCATGTTCGCCGGGACCACCCAGAGGGCTGCTCCCGCAGTGGCATTCGTGCGGTAGAGCTCACGGTAGAACCCGACTCGGCTCTCGTCGAGACGCGAGGTGGTGAGGAACACGGTCGCACCGCCGGCGAGCAGTTCCCCGGTCACCGCAGCGGCGATCGAGTTCTTGCTGGCGCCGGTGACGACCGCGACCTGCCCGGTCCAGCGGGTGGACGCCTCGGTCGACTGCGCCGCAGCCGACGCGATGGCGCAGTAGGTGGCCGCCAGGTCGCCGCGCCCCTGGGCGTCAGCCTTCTGCTGCCACCAGCTCGCCTGGGACGCGACAGCCCTGCCGGTTCCGGCGAAGGTGTCGACAGCGAGTGCCTGAGCCTTCTCGTCCCCAAGCCACAGTCGGGCGAGATCCTCACGCGCACTGGCCCAGCGGTCGTCGATCAGCACCGCCTTGCGGGCGTCGAACGACGGAGCGACCAGACGCGGCCAGTCGGTGCCGAGCTCGGTGGACACCAGGTCGACCAGCTCGGCCTCGCTCGCGTCCGCCTCGGGCAGGGTGAGGTTCTCGGCGAATCCGAGCTGTTCGAGGACCAGTCGGGCCGCCGAGGCCAGCACTCCGCTGCGCCCGGTGATGTTCTCGGTGAACTCACCCAGGGCGGCCGCGTCGACGGTGCCACCGCCGCCGCTGCCCCCACTGGAGGGCATGGACACCTGGATGCCGCGTCGCTGACCGACCGCAGTCACGGCTGCGTCGATGACCGCGTCGACCGCGGCACCGTCGGCGACGGCACCGTCCGCGAGACCACCGAGGTCGCCGCCGCGGATCGATGCGCCGTCCCTGGTGCCGAGAGCGACCTCGGCGGTGACGTGGTGGGCCCACCCGTCACCGAGCTGCCACACCTTGGCGACGCGCTCCGCGATGGAGCCGGGACGACGTCCCGACGGTCCGAACACCTTGCGCAGGTGATCGTTCACCGAGTCGCTGAGCACCGGCCCGAACGGACGGTAGGTACGTGCCAGCTTGTTGACGGTGCCGGCGAGGGCACCCATGTCGGCGTCGGCCGCGCCGTCGATCGCGCCGAGCGACAGCTCGGAACCGAGATCGACGAGCAGCTGGTTACGCCGGGACGAGACGCCGTCGCACAGCGCCTCGATGGTGTCGGCGGGGCCGATCTGATCGATGCGGAGCTTGGTCCACAGAGCGATCAGCACGGTCGTGGCATCCGACGCCGTGAACGCGATGTCGTCGGGACGCGGCCCACCGGCCGGTGCCGCAGGAGCAGCGACCGGGGCGGCGACGGCTGCCGGGGCAGCCGCCGGATCTGCAGCGGGAGTCTCGGACTCGGGCTCGTCCACCATCTCCGGATCGGTGTCCGTGGAGAAGACGACGGCCGCGTCGCGCTCGATGTTGAGCACCTCGACGGGGTGGCCGATGCGACCGGGAAGCTTGAGCGTGTTGGTCGCCAGGTTGGCCACCGTGGGAACGGATCCCAGACCCACCTCGACGAAACGCTCGATGCCCAGTCCGCCGTCCGACTCGTCGGCGAACAGCAGGTCCTGCGTCTCGATCCACCGGACCGGGCTGGCGAACTGCCATGCCAGCAGCTCGGTCAGGATCACGCGGCACAGATCGGCCGGGCGGGCGGCCCAGTCGTCCCACCGACCCAGGACGTCGGCCAGCGGCTCGGACGGCACCAGGTCGGCGATCTCCTGCACGAAGTCACGATCGAGCGTGAACAGACGCGGAACCAGGTTGGGGATGTAGCGGCCGACGAGGATCGACGGGTCGATCGTCTCCGGGAGCAGCTCGAGGAGACGAGCCCGGAAGTCGTCCACACCGCCGCGCAGAACGGTGGAGTGGAACGGGACGTCGATGCCGGGGACCAGGATGAAGGCCCGCTTGCCGCCGAACTCGGCACGGCGACGGTCGATCTCGCGCTCGAGCTCCTCGAGACCCGCGACGGTGCCGGCGATGGCGTACTGGGAGCCGCGCAGGTTGAGGTTGACCACCTGCAGGAACTCGCCGGTGCGCTCACCGATGGACTCGACGAATCCGATGACGTCGTCGTCGGCGAGGCCGACCTGGGACGGACGGATGGCGGCCATGCGGTACTGGCTGCGGCCCTTCGCATCACGCGGGACCAGCTGGTGCATGGCGGAGCCGCGCTGGAAGACCACTTCGAGGACGGCCTCGAGCGGCAGGACCCCGGCGACGGCGGCGAGAGCGTTGTACTCACCGACGGAGTGGCCGGCGAGGAACGAGTCCTCGACGAACGCGCCGGACTCGCGGAGCTCAGCCACCTGGGCGACACCGAGCACGGCCATCGCGACCTGGGTGAACTGGGTCAGGTGCAGGACGCCGTCGGGATGACGGTGGGTCACTCCCCTGGCGCGCAGCTCGGTCGGGTTGTCCCGCACGACAGCGAGAATGGAGAAGCCGAGGGCAGCGCGGGTGTGCTTGTCCGCACGCTCCCAGATCTCACGGGCGGCCTTCGAGCGAGCCCGTGCGTCGAGTCCCATGCCGGGCTGCTGGATGCCCTGGCCCGGGAACGCGTAGACCGTCTTCGGTGCGGCGATGCGGCCGGTGGCCATCATGACCATGTCGCCGTCGACCTTGCAGGAGACCTCGACGATCTCGGAACCGGCCTCGTAGCCGACGCGATCGACGCGGACGTCGATCGAGGCGCCGGGACGCACCATGCCGAGGAAGCGCGTGGTCCACGCCGTGAGGCGACGCGGCGGAGTCGTCGCGGCCGGATCGACGGCGGTGACCACCTGCTGCGCGGCAGCCGAGAGCCACATGCCGTGCACGATGGGATCGCCGAGACCGGCGAGACGTGCTGCGGCGTCCGAGGTGTGGATCGGGTTGTGGTCGCCGGAGACCTGAGCGAACGCACCCATGTGACGCGGAGCCGTGATGGTGGTGTCGCGGCGACGGCGGCGCGGGGTCTCGACCAGCGCGTCGGTGACCGACCCGCCGGCGCGCGGCGGATCCGACAGCGTGCCGGTGCCGGTGCGGCCACGGATGGCGAACCGCTCGACGAGGGTGGCGACGACGGGAGCGTCGAGGCCCTCGCCCAGCATGGCGCCGATCTCCACGGAGACCTCGACCACGCGGCCGAGATCGGTGTCGACGACCTCGCCCGACTGCGCCTTCACCACCAGGATGCTGTGGTGGTCCGGGAGCGTGCCCATGAGATCGATGCGGTGGTCGAGGTGCACCAGGTCGAGCATGCCCTCGATGACGGAGCCGGCGTCGGCGGTACGCGCCGAGCCGAGCACGGCGAACACGGCGGGCCAGCACGCTCCGACGAGGACGTCGGGCACGGCCGAGTGGCCGACGCCGTAGTCCGCGGGGAGGCCGGAGCCGGTGACACCCGCATGGTCGGCGACGAGGTCGGGCGACCAGGCGATGTTGAGGCGAGCAGCGCCGCCCTTGACCGTCGGGAGTTCCTGTCCCGCAGCGACTCCGAGCAGTGCGGACATCGACGACTCGGCGTCCGCGTCGGTGACGAGCGGCGCTCCGCCGTCGACCGCCGAGGCGGGGACGGTGATGCGGATGTCGACGCTCTTGCCGGGCGAGAGCGGGACCGAGAGGAGCACCTGGTCCGAGCCGGCGACGGTCAGCGTGGCGCCGGTACGGGCGTGGGTGGCGGCCTCGTCGGACACGACGTCCCACTCGGACAGTGCACCGAGTCGACGAACGGGGTTGGGCGCGAGGCGCGATGCCCAGGTGATGTCCGGAGCGGCGAGCACCATGCCCACGAGACCGCCCGCGATGTCGGGATGACGGCGGGTGGCGACGGCGACGGAGTCCGCGCCGGAGCCGAGCAGGCGATCCGCGGTGGCCTTCTCGAAGCGGTTCAGCAGATCGCCGACCGGCTCGTTCAGCCGGTCGATGCCGGCGACGGCCACGGTGCCGGGGATGACGCAGACCTGGTCTGCCGAGTACCGCGCGTCGTGGGCCTGCCACAGCGAGTCACTGCGCCACCAGCGGCGAACGTCCTTGTCCACGACGGGAACGAAGTTGACCGGCTTGCCGGGGATGCGGCACAGCGAGATGAAGAACGGCACGTCGGCCGGGTGCAGCTCGACCGTCGAGGCATCGGGGTAGGCCGCGACGAGTGCCCGCAGGGCATCGGCGGGGCGATCGAGGATGTCGTCCTCGGCGAAGAGGGTGGGAACGGGGCCACGGTCGACGGGGTGCAGGCGGGCCTCGGCGCGCTGGAGCATGTCGCGGAAGCGGACGCGCCACGTGACGTCGAGCCACGGAGTGTCGGTGTCGATGTCGTGCCCGACGGCGAGCTCGAGGTAACGCTCGAGCCAGCGCAGGTACGTCATGGACGCGACGTCGCCGAAGTACGGCTTCGCGGTGGCGTCGAGAGCGGCGATGATCTCGTCGCGGCGGGCGGCCACGGCCTCGTCGTCGCCGGCGACCTCGTCGAGCAGACGACCGGTCCGCGAGGCGGCGTTGTCGATCTCGTGGATGTCCGCGCCGAGCTGGCTGCGGCCGGAAGCCATGCCGCCGATCGCGGTGCCGGCACCGACCCAGTCGGGCGTTCCGGGGGTGTCGACGAGGAGCTGCTTGACCTCGGGGGACGTTGTCGCCTCGAGCGTGGCCATCGCGGCGGTGCCGACGAGGATGCCGTCGAGCGGCATGGCCGGGAAGCCGGCGGCCTCCGACCAGCGTCCGGTGAGGTAGTCGGCTGCGCGCTCGGGAGTTCCGATGCCGCCGCCGACGCAGATGACGATGTTGTCGTGCGACCGCAGCTCCGCGTAGGTGGCTACCAGCAGGTCGTCGAGGTCCTCCCACGAATGGTGGCCACCGGCGCGGCCACCTTCGATGTGGACGATGACCGGGTAGTCCGGAACCTCGTTGGCGATGCGGATCACGGCGCGGATCTGCGCCACCGTGCCCGGCTTGAAGCAGACGTGGCTGATGCCGACCTCGGTCAGCTCCTCGATGAGCGCGACGGCCTCGTCGAGCTCGGGGATGCCCGCGGTGACGACGACGCCGTCGAACGGCGCACCCGCCGTGCGGGCCTTCTGCACGAGGCGCTTGCCGCCGAGCTGCAGCTTCCACAGGTAGGGGTCGAGGAAGAGCGAGTTGAACTGCACGGAACGGCCCGGCTCGAGGAGTTCCTGCAGCTCGGCGACGTGGCCGGCGAAGATCTCCTCGGTGACCTGTCCGCCACCGGCGAGCTCGGCCCAGTGGCCGGCGTTGGTCGCGGCGGCGACGATCTTCGGGTCGACGGTGGTCGGGGTCATGCCCGCGAGCAGGATCGGCGACCGACCCGTCAGCTTGGTGAAGGACGTCTCGACGGCGGTGTACCCGTTCGGGAGGGTGACCACGGACGGGGCGAAGTCGCTCCACGGCCGGTCCACCTCGGGTGCGGCGCCGGGAGTGAGGAGGTTCCGGTGCCCGGTGCGGGTCGACGCGGCGACGACGCCCACGCCGTGGCCACTGATGTTCGATGCGGTCAGGCGGGTGAGGGCGTCACCGGGACCGAGGTCGAGGATCCACGAGGCGCCGGCGGTGACCACGGACTCGGTCGCGGCGACCCAGTCGACGGGATCGACCAGGATGGCCTGCGCGAGTGCGCGGGCACGGGAGACGTCGACGCCACAGCGCTCGGCCCACTGGCCGACGACGTCGACGGCCTCACCCATCTGTGGGTGGTGGAAGCCGACCTCGATGTCGAGGGGTTCGAAGACGGGAGCGAAGATCGCGCCGCCACGCTTCTTGGCGTCACGCTCGCGGGTCTCGGTGGCCGAGATCTCCTCGCAGCGCTGCTGCACGCGGACGAGCTTGGTGTACGGACCGCTGAGGACGACGCGGCGGCGACCGTTGCGGATGGCGACGACGGCGGACGTCGTGGCGTCGTCGCCCGCGACCTCGTCGACGATGGCCTGCAGACGGACGGGGTCGACGGCGGAGACGGCGATCATGGGAGCCCGCTCGCCCGAGCCGATGAGGGCACGGCGGCGGCCGACGAGACCGGCTGCGGCACCGATGAGCTGCGCGACGGCCAGCAGTTCGGCGTCACTGCGTCCGAGATCGGCGACAGCCGCCTCGGCGAGGACACCCTGCGAGTGGCCGATGACGGCGGAGGGCGGAGTGGCGGTCCAGTCCAGTCCCTGCACCGACAGCGCGCGCAGTGCGGCGATCTGGGTGAGGAGGACGCCGGGGACGGAGACGGCCGCGGAGGCGAGGGCCGCGGTGGACGGACCGGCCGACGGATCGTCGGCGAGCTCCTGCTCCAGCATCCAGGCGATGGGATCGAAGCCGAGGGGCCGCACGACCAGGAGCTCCTGCGCCACGGGCGCGAGGATGTCGGCCGCGGTGTTGACGAGATCGGTGATCTGCGGCTCGAGTGCACAGTCCCGGGTCAGCTCGTCGAGGGTGGGCAACCAGGGCGCACCCTGGCCACCGAAGGCGAACGCGTAGGGCTCGCCCGCGACGAACCGCTCCGCGAGCGACTCCGCCCGATCGGTGGAGCGCTGGCGGTTGGGGGGAGTGCTCTCGTTGATGGTCACGCGTGCGTGTCCTCTCCTACCTCGGATCGCGAGGTGCTGGGTACTTCTGACGCTGGGCTCGTTCGACGTGGCTGGGTTGTTCGACGTTGCTGGGCCACCGGCGACACGAGACTCCGGGAGCCCGAGACGGTGGGCAGTCGTCATCGACGGACCACTCGCATCTCGTGGGCTCAAGGATGACACGGAATCATGAGGAATTCCTCACGTTCTGTTTGACGTCCTAGTGCTACCCGCGGGTACGTCGTGATCGTGGCCAGAAACGGCGGCTCAACTGACCCGAAAGTAGGGTCGATCGCTGCAGACCAGGGCGGTTTCCGCGGGCGAGGAACCTGAGGGATTCCTCGTGTTCATCGTTACCAATTCGTTATACGAGCGGACGGGCGGTTCCTGTCGGACCGTCCGTCTACCTTCCTGATCGCACACGTCGTGCACCCAGACCGGGGGGACTCACATGACCGACACCATCGCAGCGATCATCGACCGTTCGACGCAGACTGCCACCGCTACCGCCGTCGACGCGGTGATTCCACGGGAGACCTGGCCGTTCTGGTTTCCGGGGTGGGCCGGGGACGTCGAGGCCGCTCTCCTCGACGCCGTGTTCTCGTCGAGAGCGACGTATGGCGGTCCCACCACGGGAGTGCGCCGGGTGATCGCCGCGTGGCGGCGCTCGCGATGCGGCGCGGTGGACGATCTCCGCGCTCTCACCACGCTCGATGCCGACGTCGTGGACAACCGGCAGCGGGTTCCGGGGAATCACTCGACCAAGGCCGACGCCGCGCGGGCCGTCGCCGCCGCACTGCTCGCAGTCGGGGTGACCAGGGCGACGGACGTGGACGGGTCCGAGACGCAACACGACGCGTTCGTCTCCGTCGCAGGTGTCGGCGAGCTGTCATGGGAGTGCTTTCTCGGCGCCCTCGGCGTCGCGTCACCGCTGAGCGACGCCGGGGTCGACGACTTCCTGCGCGTGACACTCGCCGTGACCGTCGACGGAGTCGAGGACCGGAACGCCGTCCTGGACGCGGTCGCAGGTGACCTCGACACCGACCGCGCGACGCTGCAGCACGCGGTGTGGCGCTACCAGCGTTCGCTCGTCCGCAGGCCGCGGACCCGCGAGGTGCCGGCCGAGGTCGTCTAGACTCACCTGCACGCGCGAGTGGCGGAATTGGCAGACGCGCCAGGTTTAGGTCCTGGTGTCTCAGGACGTGGGGGTTCAAGTCCCCCCTCGCGCACCAGCAGGTGAGTCCCACCACGACCTCTACGACGCGGTGTCGTTGACCGTGCGCGGTCCGGTACCGTCGTGGTGTGGATCAGAGCCGGGACACCACCTCGAGGACGCGCCGACCAGCACTCATCGTGCTGGTCATCGTCGCTGCCTGCGGATGCCTGGCGCTCGGGTACTGGCAGTGGGAACGATTCGAATCGTCGTCCGGCACGGGTCAGAATCTCGGTTACGCCTTCCAGTGGCCCCTCTTCGCCGCCTTCGTCGTGTTCGCCTACCGACGGTTCGTCCAACTCGAGGACACCGTGGACGAACCGGTGGAGTCCACGGTGATCACCGAGATCCCCACCGATCTCCTCCCGCAGCGCCCGACAGCTCGGGCGACCCGCGTGTCCGACGACACCGCCGACGACGAGGAGACTCGTCAACTGCGGGAGTACAACAGCTATCTCGCGGAGTTGGACGCCGGCCGCGAGAACGACAGGAGCACTTCGTGAGCACCGCAGAACCTCGTCCCGCCGCTCGAAGCACCGGGGGTCGGCCGACCGACCGGCGGATCGAGCCCGCACTTCTGCGCTATCGCGTTCTCGCCTACGCCACCGGCGTCTGGCTGCTGGTGCTGACCGCGGAGATGGTGGCCAAGTACGTCTTCGGCGTCGAGAACCTGCCCGGGTGGATCGCGATCGTGCACGGCTGGGTCTACTTCGCGTACCTGATCGTCACGCTCGACCTCGCCGTGAAGGTGCGCTGGCCCGTCGGCCGCACCATCGGCACGCTCCTCGCCGGCACCGTGCCGTTCCTGTCGTTCGTCATCGAGCACCGCCGCACCCAGCAGGTGAAGCGGGACTTCACCGTCCGACCTACTGCGTGAGCGCGGTGATCTCCGGGAGCAACCGGCGCAGCGCGACGCCGCGATGGGACGACGCGTCCTTCTCCGCAGGCGTCATCTCGGCAGCGGACTGCCCGGCACCGTCCGGAACGAAGATCGGGTCGTAACCGAATCCACCGCTTCCGGCACGGGTTCTCGACACACTCCCCCGCCACTCGCCGCGGACCACGTGCTCACGTCCGTCCGGCAGCACCAGCGCGCAGGCGGAGACGAACGCCGCACCGCGCCGCTCGTCCGGCACGTCGGCCAGTTGCGCCAGCACCAGCGCGGTGTTCGCCTCGTCCTGGCCGTGCTGTCCCGACCATCGCGCCGACAGCACTCCGGGCATGCCGTTCAGCGCGTCGATCGCGATCCCCGAATCATCTGCCACACAAGGCATCCCGGTCGCGGCAGCGCCGTCCCGAGCCTTGATCAGAGCGTTCTCCTCGAAGGTCGCCCCGGTCTCGGGAGTCTCCGGGTACTCGGCGACCTCGTCGAGCCCCACCAGTTCCACGCCGCCGACCTGCGCGGCATCGAGCACCCGCCGCAGTTCGGCGAGCTTCTTCGCGTTGCGGCTGGCGACGAGGAGCCGTACGTCAGGCACCGGGCAGCTCACCGGGGTAAGGGGCCGCGAGAGCCTCCTTCTGGATCGCGAAGATGCGCTCGCAGCCGGCGAGGGCATTGTCGAGCATGGCGTCGAGGGTGGACCGCGGGAAGGTCGCGCCCTCGCCGGTGCCCTGGATCTCGACGAGTGTTCCGGTGTCGGTGGCCACGACGTTCATGTCCACCTCGGCGCGGGAGTCCTCCTCGTACGGCAGGTCCAACCGGACGCGGCCGTCCACCACGCCGACCGACACGGCAGCGATGGCGCAGGAGATGGGCTGCGGATCGGCGAGCTTGCCGTGAGCCGCGAGATAGGTGACTGCATCGGACAGTGCCACGAAGGCACCCGTGATCGCCGCGGTGCGCGTCCCGCCGTCGGCCTGCAGCACGTCGCAGTCGAGGGCGATGGTGTTCTCACCGAGAGCGGCGAGATCGATGCAGGCCCGCAGCGAGCGCCCGATGAGTCGGCTGATCTCGGACGTGCGTCCGCTGACCTTGCCCTTCACCGATTCGCGGCTGTTGCGGGTGTGCGTCGCGCCGGGAAGCATGGCGTACTCGGCGGTGAGCCAGCCGAGCCCGGATCCCTTGCGCCACCGCGGCACCCCCTCCTCCACGCTGGCGGTGCACATCACCCGGGTGTTGCCGAACTCGACCAGCACCGATCCTGCCGGGTGCGAGGTGAAACCGCGGGTGATGGTGATGGTGCGGAGTTCGTCGTCTGCTCTGCCGTCTTCACGTGTGGACACGCCTGCCACCCTAGTCGGGTCGCCGACACGGCCCGGGGACGGACTGCCGCGCCCCGAGGGACGTGCGAGCGGTCAGACCTCGACGACGTAGCCGGGTGAGACGGCATGCACCGGACCACCGAACTCGGCCTTCGCCTCCGCGACGACGTCCTCGCGTGACGTCCACGGCGGGATGTGGGTGAGCAGCAGTTCCGAGACCTCCGCCATGGCCGCCAGCCGGCCGGCCTCGGTACCCGAGAGGTGTACGCCCTGAGGGCGATCCGCGGCGTGTGTCCACGACGCCTCGGCCAGGAGCACGTCGGCCCCGGTCGACAGTTCGACCACCGCGTCGCACATTCCGGTGTCCCCGGTGTAAGCCAGGACGGTTCCACTCTCGGTGGTGATGCGCATGCCGTAGGACTCCGGCGGGTGGTACACGCGTCGCGGCTCGATGGTCAGCGCACCGAACGTCACCACGGAACCGTCTCGGAGGTACCGCAGATCGAGGGTGTCCGACATGTCGTCGATCCGGCCACCGCTCTCCGCGGACGCCACGCCCAGACGGAACGCCATGTCCGACGGCCCGAGGACCACGGCACGGCCCTCCACCGCAGTGGGGCCGTACCGGCGCCAGACCAGCAGTCCGGGGACGTCGAGGCAGTGATCGGCGTGCAGGTGCGACAGCAGCACGTGCACGTCGGCGGGGTTCACGTACTTCTGCAGGGCACCGAGAACACCGGGCCCGAAGTCCATGACGAGCGGAGCGGTGTCGGGCGCCTCGATGAGATATCCCGATGCCGGCGAGTCCGGACCCGAGACACTGCCCGAACAACCCAGAACCGTGAGACGCATGGGTGTCATGCTGCCACGCGCGGTGAGAGGTCCGAGAGAGTTCGGCGACACACCGTGTCGTGAGATGTCCGAAGGGTGCGCACGGCTCCTGTCACCGGTGCAGGGTGGGCGACGGCGGGAGCGTGCGCGCGGCGCGTTGCCGACGTGCGGCACCGGCGAACATCCAGGCCGCCAGTACTCCCGCGAGTGCGCCGAACAGGTGGCCCTGCCACGACACGTCCTCCTGCGTCGGGAGCACCCCCCACAACGCGCTGCCGTAGACGAGCAGCACCAGGACCCCGACGAGCAACTGCCCGAGATCGCGGGCGAAGACGCCGCGCACGATGAGGTAGGACAACCACCCGAACACGATGATCGAGGCGCCGACGTGCAGGGACGCGGTCTCGCCCGTCAGCCAGGTGCCCAGCCCACCCACGATCCACACCACCGCGGTGACGGCCAGACCGCGCGCGATGCCCGAGAGCATCAGCACGAATCCCAACACCAGCAGCGGAACGGTGTTGGCGAACAGGTGGTCCCACCCGTGGTGGAGCAGAGGGGCGAAGGCGACGCCCTGGAGACCGTCGACCGATCGGGGGCCGATGCCGTGCCGGTCGAGGGCGAGACCGGACGCCACGTCCACCGCCTCGATGACGTACAGAACGGCGACGAAGCCACCGATCACCATGGCGGCGCTCGCCCAGCGCGAGCGTCGCGGCTGCGTGGCCGGCTGCGCGCCGGAGGTTCCGAGGGTCATGGCGTTCCCGATCGTGAGGCGAGAGGTGATGTCCGGTTTCGACGATACTCGAGAGTGCGGGTCGGGCTCACGCGCCGGAACTCGGGAACACGTCCCGATAGGCGGGAACCCCGGCCACCGCCGTCGCGGCGAGGATCGCCCGCGCGATGGCGCGCTCGACCACCGGGGCGACCGCCGCGCACACTCCGTCGAGCACGGCCAGATCAGGCATCATCATCGGCATGTCCACCTCGGCGGGGCGGGCAGCCGCCCGTCCCGTCGCGATGGCGAAGATCGTGTCGCCGTCCAGCGGCGAGTGGGCCGGTCGGATCGCGCGTGCGAGCCCGTCGTGTGCGGCGACGGCCACCCGCCGGCACTCCGACTCGGTGAGCTGCGCGTCCGTGGCGACGACGCCGATGGTCGTGTTGAGGGAGGTGTCCTTCGGCGCGAGCTCGGCGGCCGCCCGCACGTCGTCCGCACTCGGGGTTCGCAGGCCCACCTCCGGGACGGACGCCGCACTCCACAGGACACCCGTCGCGGGGTCGAAGACCGATCCGACGGGATTGACGACCATCAACGCGCTGACCACCAGACCCGCCGCGGCGCCGGTCTCGATCCGTGTCGACGCGCTGCCGACGCCGCCTTTCAGGAGCCCGGCCCGCGCGCCCGTCCCCGCGCCGACGCATCCGAGCGCGAAGTCGGCGGACGCGGCTGCCGCAGCTGCTCGTCCGAACTCCGCGTCCGGTCGCACGGACCAGTCCCCCATCGGTAGATCGAAGATCACGGCCCCCGGCACGATCGGGACGACACGGTCGTCTCGGCCCATCCGCACGCCGCGCCGATGCTCCTCGAGGTGGCGCATGACTCCGTCCGCCGCCGCGAGACCGTAGGCGGAACCGCCTGTCAGCAGCACCGCGTCGATCTGCTGCACGGCGTGGGACGGATCCAGCAGGTCGGTCTCGCGGGTACCCGGCCCGCCGCCGCGGACATCGACGGCCGCGGTGACCGGCGCGTCCGTCATGACGACGGTGCAGCCGGTCGCGCGTCCGACGCCGTCGTGGTGCTCGTCGGACAGCGTGACCTCGGGATCCAGCACGTGGTGGTGTCCGACGGTCAGTCCGGCGACGTCCGACAGCAGGTCGCGCATCACGGCATGAGTACCTGGACCAGCGAGTCCTGCATCCAGGTGAGCCAGTGGTAGACGTCCAGGTGCGGTGCTCGCGGATCGTCCTCCTCGAGTTGGTCGGGGGTGTCCGCATCGATGCCGAGGGTGGTGCCGAGGGCCAGCCGGACGTCGTTCAGCCCGGTCAGCCAGGAGTCGGCCTGCTCGCGGGTGAGAACGATCTTGCCGCCGCCGTTCGGCAGCGTCGACAGGATGGTCGCGCCTGCGGCGCGCTTGATGTCGATGATGTCCGGCTCGTACAGGCTGCGGAGGGCGCCGTTGAGGTCGGCCTGCTCGGCGAGCGCGTCGGACTCGGCCGTGTCTGCGCCCTCGGGCCGGTGGAAATCGGGAAGCAACCGCGCGAGCGTGGGGTCCTCGGGAGCGGAGGTGTTGCCGGATCGCATGCCGGTGAGCTCGGCCAGGTCGTCGGTCGGCGCCTCGGCGCCCCGTCGCTCCAGCAGCCCCACCACCGACTCGACGAGCGACCGCAGGACGGCCACCTCGCGGCCGTCCATCTCCGACTTGAACTTGACGCCGCCCAGCGCGTTCTTCCGGGTCCACATGCGCACGACGACGGTCCTTCCAGAGTGGGTGAGACGAGTGTTCGAGAGTCAGACGTCGTGCTGCATGGTGGCCCACAGGCCCGCCGCGTGCAGCTTCTGCACGTCGATCTCCATCTTGTCGCGGGGCCCGCTCGAGACGACCGCCTTGCCTTCCGAGTGCACCTGCATCATCAGCTCCGTCGCCTTGTCCTTGCTGTAGCCGAACAGCTTCTGGAAGACGTAGGTGACGTAGTGCATCAGGTTGACCGGGTCGTCCCAGACGATGGTGACCCAGGGTGTGTCCGTCGCGGTGTCCTCGGACACCTCCACAGCCTCGTCGGGCGTGGCCTGCGGAAGTGTCGCGGTGAGATCCGAAGCCATGCCGCCCAGGATACGGCGTACATCGGTCGCCCCGTGACACGGTGACCGCTCTAGGGTGCAGTGGTGACCTCCACTGCGCTGTTCACCGATCAGTACGAGCTGACCATGCTGTCGGCCGCCCTCCGCGACGGTTCGGCGCATCGCGCCTGCACCTTCGAGGTGTTCGCCCGGCGGCTTCCCGACGGGCGGCGGTACGGCGTCGTCGCGGGCACGGGCCGCTTCCTCGACGCTCTCCGCGACTTCCGCTTCGGCGAGGACGAACTCGCGTCGTTGTCGTTCCTCGAGGCGGACACCCTCGACTGGCTCCGGAGCTACCGGTTCGGCGGAGACATCGACGGTTACCGCGAGGGCGAATTGTTCTTCCCCGGCTCCCCCGTTCTGTCCGTGCGCGGCACCTTCGCCGAGTGCGTGATCCTCGAGACGCTCGCACTGTCGATCTACAACCACGACAGCGCCATCGCCGCCGCGGCCACCCGCATGGTCTCCGCGTCCGACGGCCGGCCGCTCATCGAGATGGGCTCTCGACGCGCCCACGAGGAAGCGGCGGTGGCCTCGTCGCGCGTCGCGTACATCTGCGGTTTCGCGGCCACGTCCAACCTCGAAGCGGTCCGCCGCCACGGCATTCCGGGCGCCGGAACCAGTGCGCACGCCTTCACTCTGCTGCACACGGGCGTCGACGGGCCGGACGAGGCCGCGGCGTTCCGCTCGCAGATCGCCGCCCTCGGTGTGGGCACCACGCTGCTGGTGGACACGTACGACATCACCGCCGGCGTCGCGACGGCCATCGAGGTCGCCGGGCCCGAGCTCGGCGGCGTGCGCATCGACTCGGGCGATCTCGGTGTCCTGGCGCGGCAGGTCCGTCGGCAGCTCGACGACCTCGGCGCCACGCGCACCCGCATCGTCGTCTCGGGCGATCTGGACGAGTACGCCATCGCCTCGCTGCGGGCCGAGCCCGTGGACACCTACGGCGTCGGCACGTCCGTCGTCACGGGATCGGGCGCACCGACCGCCGGCATGGTCTACAAACTGGTCGAGGTCGACGGCATCCCCGTGGCCAAGCGCAGTTCGCACAAGGAGTCGCGCGGTGGACGCAAGCGCGCCGTCCGCCTGGCCCGCAGCACGGGCACCGTCGTCGAGGAGCTGGTGACGAAGGCCGGCGCGCCGTTGCCCGCGACCGATCCGTACACGGTGCGGGAGCTGTCCGTACCCATGGTGCGCGGCGGCGAGATCGTGCACACCGCCACGGTCGAGGACGCACGCACGCTGGTCGCGGAGGGCCTGCGATCACTGCCCTGGGAGGGACTCGGTCTGTCCCAGGGAGATCCGGCCGTGCCGACGGTATTCTCCTGACCGTGGCCACCGCACTCGTCGTCGTCGACGTCCAGAACGATTTCTGTGAGGGCGGCTCGCTGGCCGTCGAAGGCGGGGCGCGAGTCGCCGCCGCCGTCAGCACGCTCGTCGCCGGCGCGAGCTACGACGCCGTCGTCGCGACACGTGATCACCACATCGACCCCGGCGCCCACTTCTCCGAGACCCCGGACTACGTCGACAGCTGGCCGCGGCACTGCGTCGTCGGCACACCCGGCTGCGACTTCCACCCCGATCTCGACCTCACCCCGATCGAGGCAGTCTTCTCGAAGGGCGAGTACGACGCGGCCTACTCCGGTTTCGAGGGTGCCGACGAGTCCGGCACAGGCCTCGCGGAGTGGCTCCGCGCTCGGAACATCGACGCCGTCCACGTCGTCGGCCTGGCCACCGATCACTGCGTCCGCGCCACGGCCCGCGACGCCGCGCGCGCCGGCTTCGAGACGACGGTGCTGCTGGACTACTGCGCCGCGGTGAGCCCCACGACGGTGCCGGCAGTTCTCGCGGAACTCGCCGACGAGGGTGTACACGCCGACCGCTGACCGAGAGCCCGACGCGTCGGCACACCGGCGTAACCTCGCACGGTGCCGCCGAAGTCGAAGTCCGAGTTACCCACCGTTCCGAGTCTGCTCAGCACCGCGGTGACGGCGCTCGGCGGCACCGAGCGCACGGCCCAGCTCACCATGGCCTCGGCCGTCGCGCACAGCATCGACACCGGCGAGCACCTCGCGGTGCAGGCGGGCACCGGCACCGGCAAGTCGCTCGCCTACCTGGTTCCGTCGCTGCGGCACGCCGTGACGTCGGGGAAGACCGTCGTCGTGTCCACGGCGACCATCGCGCTGCAGCGTCAGCTGGTCGACCGCGACCTGCCGCGTCTGTCGAAGGCTCTCACCACGGCCCTCGCGCACGAACCGACATTCGCGATCCTCAAGGGCCGCGGCAACTACCTGTGCCTCAACAAACTGCACGGCGCACCGTCCGACGCCCCGGAGGAGGAGCTGTTCGACGCCTTCGCCGTGTCGCGGCTCGGCCGTGAGGTCAAGCGCATCACCGAGTGGTCCTCGGACACCGAGACCGGTGACCGCGACGAGCTGAACCCGGGCGTGTCCGATCAGGCCTGGCGGCAGATGAGCGTGACCTCCCGCGAGTGTCTGGGGAAGTCGCGCTGCCCCTACGGCGAGGACTGCTTCGCCGAGCTCGCTCGGGTGGACGCGGCGCGCGCCGACGTCGTCGTCACCAATCACGCGATGCTCGCCATCGACGCGATCACCGGCATCTCGGTGCTGCCCGAACACGACGTCGTCGTGGTGGACGAGGCGCACGAGCTCGTGGACCGGGTGACGTCCGCGGCGACGGCGGAGATGTCCGCGACCGCGGTCGGCGCCGCCATGCGTCGCTGCGGGAAGCTCGTGGAGGACGAGATTCTCGACCGACTGGCCGGCGCCGCAGAGGGTTTCGCCGCGTTGCTCGACGAACTCGAGGGCGGACGCTGGGAGGAGTTGCCCCCCGGCGCGTCCCAGACGATCGCGAGCATCCGCGACGCCGCGTGGGCCGTGCGCACGGCCATCGGGCCGGCCAAGCAGGGCGGCGCCGCCGCGGACCCCGACGCGGCGGCCGCGCGGACCGCGGCTCTCGCCGCCATCGACGACGTGCACGACACCGCGGTGCGCATCCTCGAGACTTACGAGGAGAGCGATCCCGCGAAGCGGCGGGACGTGGTGTGGTTGGCCGTCGACGAGTTCCGCGGCGTCGTGAAGCGGGTGGTCCGGGTGGCACCGCTGTCCGTCGGCGGACTGCTCCGGACCCGGCTGTTCGCGGAGTCGACCGTGGTCCTCACCTCCGCGACGCTCACCGTGGGCGGCTCGTTCGACGGTCTCGCCGTCAACTGGGGTCTGCCGGCCGCCAACCCCACCCGCGTCGACGCGGCCCTCGCGACCGGCACCGAGGCACCGTCCGACGCGGACACGTTCCGGTGGAACTCGCTCGACGTGGGATCGCCGTTCGACCACGGCAGGGCCGGCATCCTCTACATCGCCAAGCACCTCACCGCACCGGGGCGCGACGGTACGTCGCCGAGTCAGCTCGACGAGATAGCGGGGCTCGTGCGCGCCGCGGGTGGCCGCACTCTGGGCCTGTTCTCGTCGATGCGGGCGGCGAAGGCCGCGGCGGCCGAGATGCGCGAACGGCTGGACACCCCCGTGCTGTGCCAGGGCGACGACGCCACCGGCGCCCTGGTCGAGCGCTTCGCGCAGGACGAGGCCACGTCACTGTTCGGCACGCTCTCCCTGTGGCAGGGCGTCGACGTCCCCGGTCGGTCACTGACCCTCGTGATCGTCGACCGCATCCCGTTCCCGCGACCCGACGATCCGCTGCTGGTGGCGCGGCAGCGCGCCGTCGAGTCGCGCGGAGGCAACGGGTTCCTCGCCGTCGCCGCGAACCACGCGGCGCTACTGCTGGCCCAGGGTGTCGGCCGACTGCTCCGCAGCGTCGACGACAAGGGCGTCGTCGCCGTGCTCGACTCCCGACTGGCCACGGCGCGATACGGCGGCTACCTCCGGGCGTCGCTCCCACCGTTCTGGGAGACGACGGACCCGGAGATCGTGCGCAAGGCGCTGACGCGCCTCACCGCCACCCAGACCTGAACCTGGACCCGCAGGGACCTACATCGGGGACGGACCCGCCACCCGACCGAGCTCGGCGTCTCCCGCGAGCAGCGGATGGTGCGGCAGGACCCGCACCGTGTATCCGACCGACCCGGAGAGCGGCAGCGTCGTGTCGGCGAGGAACCGCTCGCCGCCCGCGGCCGATCCCTGGTGCAGCATCGGGACCGTCACGACGTCGCCGAGCTGCTCGTCCTGATCGACGTGGCCGAACACGGCCTGCACGGACACGTCCGACGGGCCGAGTCCGCCGAGCCCCACCGTCGCGGACAGGGTGAGTGTCGAACCCAGCACCGGGGTGTCCGGCAGCCCGTCCGCCTCGACGTCGGTCACCGTGACCGCGGGCCACGCCGCATCGACGCGGCGCCGATAGTCGGCCATGGCCTTCGCACCGGCGTAGTCGTCGGAGATCGCCGCCGCACCCGCCCGGGTGGCGGGACCGTAGTACTGCTGCGTGTAGTCGCGAACCATCCTGGACGCCAACACCTTCGGGCCCGTGACCGTGAGGGTGTGCCGCACCATCTCGACCCAGCGCGCCGGCAACCCGTCGTCGCCCCGGTCGTAGAACTTGGGGAGCACCGACTTCTCGAGCAACTCGTACAGCGCCGCGGCCTCGAGATCGTCGCGGCGGTTCTCGTCGACGACGCCGTCGGCGGTGGGGATGGCCCAGCCGTTCTCCCCGTCGTACATCTCGTCCCACCATCCGTCCCGGATGGAGAGGTTCAGTCCACCGTTGAGAGCGGACTTCATGCCCGAGGTGCCGCACGCCTCGAGCGGCCGCAACGGGTTGTTGAGCCAGACGTCGCATCCCCAGTAGAGGTAGCGGGCCATCGACATGTCGTAGTCGGGCAGGAAGACGATGCGGTGCCGAACGTCGTGCTGATCGGCGAATCGCACGATCTGCTGGATCAGCGCCTTGCCACCGTCGTCCGCGGGGTGCGACTTGCCGGCCACCACCAGCTGTACCGGGCAGACCGGATCGAGCAGCATGGCGCGCAGGCGCTCCGGTTGCCGCAGCATCAACGTCAGTCGCTTGTAGGTGGGGACACGGCGCGCGAATCCGACCGTGAGCACCGACGGGTCGAACACGTCGTCCGTCCACGCGAGTTCGGCGTCGGTGGACCCGCGCTCGAGGGCCGAGTGGCGCACGCGGCGGCGCACTTCCGCGACCAGATCGGACCGCAGCGCCGAACGCGTCTCCCACAGGTCCGATGCGGAGACCTCGGCCAGCTGCTCCCAGCCCTGCGCCTCCTCCATCGTGCGGGTTCCCACCGTGCGCGCCGCGAGGTCGAGCCACCGCTGCGACGCCCACGTCGGTGCGTGCACGCCGTTGGTGACCGAGCCGATGGGGACGTCGGACGCGTCGAATCCGGGCCAGAGTTCGTCGAACATGCCGCGACTGACGATGCCGTGGAGCTTGGAGACTCCGTTCGCGCGCTGCGCCGACCGCAGCCCCATGTGGGCCATGTTGAACACCGCGGGGTCGCTCTCGCGGCCGAGTTCGAGGATGCGTTCCATCTCGATGCCGGGCAGCAGCGACGACTCCGCCGTGCCGTCTCCGAAGTAGAGGCGCACCAGTTCCGCGGGGAAGCGGTCGATACCGGCGGGCACGGGAGTGTGCGTCGTGAAGACGGTGGACGCTCGCACCGCGGCGAGCGCGGAATCGAAGTCCAGCCCGCCCGCGTGCAGTTCACGGATGCGCTCGAGACCGAGGAAGCCGGCGTGGCCCTCGTTCATGTGGAAGACGCTGGGCGCGGGAAGCGAGTGGTACTCGGTGTAGGCACGCACGGCGCGGACGCCGCCGACCCCGGCCAGGATCTCCTGCTTCACCCGGTGGTCCTGATCGCCGCCGTAGAGACGATCGGTCACGCCGCGCAGCTCGGGATCGTTGTCGGCGATGTCGGAGTCCAGCAGCAGCAGCGGGATGCGTCCGACCTGGGCGATCCAGATACGCGCGCGCAGCACGCGGTCGCCCGGCATCGCGACGTGGACGAGCACCGGGGAATCGGACTCGTCGGTGAGCAGTCGCAGCGGCAGACCCTGCGGGTCGAGGGACGGATACCGCTCGGCCTGCCAGCCGTCGGCCGTCAGCGACTGGCGGAAGTACCCGGAGCGGTACAGCAGGCCCACGCCGATGAGGGGCAACCCCAGATCGGACGCGGCCTTGAGGTGATCGCCGGCGAGGATGCCGAGACCACCGGAGTAGTTGGGCAGCACCTCGGAGACGCCGAACTCCATCGAGAAGTACGCGATGCCCACCGGCAGATCCGCACCGGAGTCGACCTGCTGCTGGAACCATCGGGGTTGCGCCAGGTAGAGGTGCAGATCGGCGACGAGATCATCCACGCGCTGGACGAACGCGTCGTCGTTCGCCAGGTCCTCGAGGCGGGACGAGCGCACCTCGCCGAGGATGCGCACCGGATCGCGGTCACCACTGACCCACAGGTCCGGATCGATGCTCTCGAACAGCTCCAGGGTCGGCGGATGCCACGACCATCGCAGGTTGACGGACAGTTCGGCGAGTCCGGAGAGTCGGGCCGGGAGCTGCGCGCGGACGGTGAATCTGCGGAGTGCTTTCACGATTCCGAAGACTACTGCGGGCGACCGCCGCGCACCGTGGTTCCGCGTTTGCCGAGGAGCCGTTCGGGTACTTCTCCCGGTGGCGTCCGAGACTGCCGCGTGCCTCGTCCGCAGGTCGCGTCGGTGCTCTCGGTCGGTTTCGAGAAAGACCGGGGCATCTCGTCTACGGTTGACTTCGAGCTCAGCCCGACAACCCGACATCGACAGAACTGCGACAACCAGCAGAAAAGGGGCTTCGGTGACAGGCCGTATCGGCATCGACGACGTACTACCCAACACATCGTCCGGTAAGTATCCCGCCAAGGCCGTTGTGGGAGAGACATTCCCGATCACGGCCGCGGTGTGGCGCGAGGGGCACGACGCCGTCAACGCGACGTTGGCGGTTCGCGGGCCCGGCCAGGGCAAGTCGGTCCACATCCCGATGGTCCCCGGCGAGCAGCCGGACATCTTCCACGGTGTGTTCACTCCCGACGCCGAAGGCTTCTGGATCGCCCGCATCGAGGGCTGGGGTGATCCGATCGCCACCTGGATGCATGCGGTCGAGGCGAAACTCGGCGTGGGCCAGGGGCCGGCCGAACTGGCCAACGATCTCGAGACCGGCGCACGCCTGTTCGAACGCGCCGCGAAGAACGTCGGTCGCTCGGAGAAGCCCCTGCTCGAGAACGTCGTGACGGCGCTGCGGAGCGACGCACCGCTGCCGTCACGCGTCGCACCGGCGTTCACGCCCGAGGTGCGCGAGATCCTGCACGAGACGCCGCTGCGCGAGCTGGTGACGCGCGGCGAGGCGATCAACGTCTGGGTCGACCGCCGCGAGGCACTCGTCGGATCGTGGTACGAGCTCTTCCCCCGCTCCACGGGCGGCTGGAACGAGGACGGCACTCCTCGCCACGGCACGTTCGAGACCACCATCGGCGCGCTCCCCCGCGTGGCGGCCATGGGCTTCGACGTCGTCTACTTCCCGCCGATCCATCCGATCGGCAAGGTGAATCGCAAGGGCCGCAACAACACTCTGACTCCGGGACCCACCGACGTGGGCTCGCCGTGGGCCATCGGCTCGTCCGAGGGCGGCCACGACGCGGTGCATCCCGAGCTGGGGACGGTCAAGGAGTTCCGCGCACTCGTCACGGCCGCGCGCAAGCTCGGCCTCGAGATCGCCCTGGACCTCGCCCTGCAGTGCGCCCCGGACCACCCCTGGGCCGCCGCACATCCCGACTGGTTCACCGTGCTCCCCGACGGCACCATCGCCTACGCGGAGAACCCGCCCAAGAAGTACCAGGACATCTACCCGGTCAACTTCGACAACGATCGCAAGGGCATCTACGCGGAGGTGCTGCGCGTCGTCAAGTTCTGGATCAGCCAGGGAGTCAAGATCTTCCGGGTCGACAATCCGCACACCAAGCCACCGGACTTCTGGGAGTGGCTCATCGCCGAGGTCAAGAAGACGCACCCCGACGTGCTCTTCCTCGCCGAGGCGTTCACGCGTCCCGCGCGGCTCTACGGTCTCGCGCGACGCGGTTTCACGCAGTCCTACACGTACTTCACGTGGCGCACGGCCAAGTGGGAGCTCACGGAGTTCGGACAGGAGATCGCCGCCAAGGCCGATCTGGGTCGACCCAACCTGTTCGTCAACACGCCGGACATCCTCCACGAGAGCCTGCAGAAGGGCGGCCCCGGCATGTTCGCGCTGCGTGCCGCTCTCGCCGCCACCCTGTCCCCCACGTGGGGCGTGTACTCGGGATACGAACTCTACGAACACGTTCCGGTGCGCGAGGGCAGCGAGGAGTACCTCGACACGGAGAAATTCGAGTTGCGCCCCCGCGACTTCGAAGGCGCACGGGCTCGCGGCGAATCGCTCGAGCCGTGGTTGACCATGCTCAACGCCGTCCGCAAGGCGCACCCGGCGTTGCAGCAGTTGCGCAACATCCACTTTCACCACGTCGACAACGACGCGATCATCGCCTACTCGAAGTTCGACGCGGTGACCGGTGACGCGGTGCTGGTCGTGATCAACCTGAACCCGTTCGGCGCCGAGGAAGGCACCGTCTGGCTCGACATGCCGCAGATCGGCCGCGACTGGCAGGAGCACCTGACGGTCACCGACGAGGTCAGCGGTCAGCAGTTCCAGTGGGGCCAGGCCAACTACGTCAAGCTCGAGCCGTGGCGGTCGGTCGCCCACATCCTGGCGCTGCCGCCCGTCCCGTTCCCCGCCCGCACCGAACTCGCCTTCCGGAAGGAGATCTCATGACGGAACGCACCACCCCCGGCGCGAGCACGGACACCCTCGCCGCTCCCGGTGATCACGACCTCTCGCTGCTCGCCCGCGGGCAGCACCACGACCCCCACTCCGTTCTCGGCGCGCACCCCATGCCGGGCGGCACCGCCATCCGGGCGTTGCGTCCCAACGCTCTCAGCGTCACCGCGGTCATCGGCGGGAAGGACCACGAGCTCACACACGTCGCGCACGGTGTGTTCTCGGCCCTGGTGCCGGTGGAGGACCTCGCGGACTACCGGCTCCGCGTCGAGTACCCGGGCGGTCACCAGGTGACCGTCGCCGACGGCTACCGCTTCCTGCCGACCCTCGGCGAGCTCGATCTCCATCTCTTCGGAGAGGGGCGCCACGAACGACTCTGGGACATCCTCGGAGCGCATCTGCAGAGCTACACCACGCCCGACGGACCCGTGAACGGCACCTCGTTCGCGGTGTGGGCCCCGGGCGCCGTCGGCGTCACCGTCGTCGGCGAGTTCGACGGCTGGGGCGGACAGACCTGGCCGATGCGCGTGCTCGGCACCACCGGTGTGTGGGAGCTGTTCGTCCCCGACATCGGCGCCGGCACGCTGTACAAGTTCCGGGTACACGGCAAGGACGGCTCGGTGAAGGACAAGGCCGACCCGATGGCCTTCGCCACCGAGGTCCCGCCGTCGACGGCGTCGGTCGTGAACCAGTCGTCGTACGAGTGGTCGGACGGTGACTGGATCACCGCCCGCGCCGAGCTGGAACCGCACCGGGCGCCGATGAGCGTGTACGAGGTGCATCTCGCCTCCTGGCGCCCCGGACTGAACTATCGCGAACTGGCGGAACAGCTCTCGGCTCACGTACGCGAGACCGGCTTCACCCACGTCGAGCTGCTGCCCGTCGCCGAACACCCCTTCGGTGGATCGTGGGGATACCAGGTCACCTCGTACTACGCACCGACGTCGCGCTTCGGCTCCCCCGACGACTTCCGCGCCTTCGTCGACCTCCTGCACCGTGACGGCATCGGTGTCATCGTCGACTGGGTCCCGGCGCACTTCCCCAAGGACGACTGGGCCCTCGCGCGGTTCGACGGCTCCCCGCTCTACGAGCACGGCGACCCGCAGCGAGGCGAGCAGTTGGACTGGGGCACCTACGTCTTCGACTTCGGTCGTACCGAGGTGCGCAACTTCCTCGTCGCCAACGCGCTGTACTGGATCGAGGAGTTCCACATCGACGGGCTCCGCGTCGACGCGGTCGCGTCGATGCTCTACCTGGACTACTCGCGCCCCGAGGGTGGGTGGAGCCCCAACATCTACGGCGGTCGCGAGAATCTCGAGGCCGTGGCGTTCCTGCAGGAGATGAACGCGACCGTGCACAAGCTGCACCGCGGCGTCGTCACCGTGGCCGAGGAGTCGACCTCGTGGCCCGGCGTCACGCGTCCCACCAGCGTGGGCGGCCTCGGCTTCTCCATGAAGTGGAACATGGGCTGGATGCACGACACGCTCGGGTACATCGGGCGCGATCCGATCCACCGCGCGTACCACCACCACGAGGTCACGTTCTCCCTGGTCTACGCCTGGAGCGAGAACTTCGTGCTGCCCATCAGCCACGACGAGGTCGTGCACGGGAAGGGCACGCTCTGGTCCCGCATGCCGGGTGACGACTGGGCGAAGGCCGCGGGTCTGCGCGGCATGCTCGCCTACATGTGGGCGCATCCCGGCAAGCAACTGCTGTTCATGGGCCAGGAGTTCGGCCAGACCGCCGAGTGGTCCGACGAGCGCGGCCTCGACTGGTGGGAGATCGGCGACGAGGGAAGCGGCTCGCTGCACCGCGGTGTGCAGCAACTGGTCGGCGACCTCAACCGCACGTACGTCGCGGGCCCGGAGTTCTGGACACAGGACGGCTCGCCCAGCGGCTTCTCGTGGATCGACGCCAACGACACCGCGAACAACGTGCTGAGCTTCCTGCGCTTCGGCGACGACGGCTCGGTCACGGCCTGCCTGTTCAACTTCTCCGGTTCCCCGCACGGCGACTATCGTGTTGGATTACCCGAGCCGGGCCGATGGGTCGAGATCCTCAACACCGACGCGGAGGTCTACGGCGGTTCGGGAGTGGGCAACCTCGGTGAGGTCACCGCGACCGAGCACTCGTGGCACGGTCGTCCGGCATCCGCTCGGGTCGCCCTTCCGCCCTACGGAGCGATCTGGCTCAGACTGGAGAGATGATGCGCGGGGCTCGCGTCCGGTTCGGCTGGTCCGCGAGCCTCCTCGCACTCGCCGTCACCACTGCGCTCACCTCGTGTGGCGCGGTGGTGACGGGCTCCCCCGTCTCCATCTACGACGACCCCTTCACCGTCGCCGGTCTCCCCGTCACGGACGGCCCGTCCGGCCCGAGACCCGGTGTCTCCCATGCCCAGCTCGACGTCGACGGCGCAGCCGGAACGGACGTCGACCTGCTCGCGACGGATGCCGTGGACGACATCCAGAAGTTCTGGCGCACCACGTACTCGACGCTGTTCCGCGGATCCTTCCAGCCCGTCCGGTCGCTGGTGTCCTGGGACGCCACCGCCGACGCCGGCGAGGGTCCGCTCTTCTGCAGCGAACCGACGGACGGACTCGCCAACGCCGGATACTGCTCACTCGACGACAGCATCGGCTGGGACCGTGGTCTGCTCATGCCGGCCATGATCGACGCCTTCGGACCCATGTCGGTGGTCATGGTGCTCGCCCACGAGTATGGCCACGCCGTGCAGACGCAGTCCGGCCTCGTCGGGGACGACGACCCGACCATCGTCGCCGAGCAACAGGCAGACTGCTTCGCGGGCGCCTTCATGCGCCATGTCGCCGAGGGCGACTCGACCCACTTCACGCTCAACACCTCGGACGGGTTGAACGACGTCCTCGCGGCCACCGTGGCCGTTCGCGACGTCGACCCCGGTGATCCCGACTCGGTGCACGGCTCCGCGTTCGAACGGGTCACCGCCGCCCAGATCGGCTTCACCGACGGCGCCGGGGCCTGCACGCGCATCGACGAGAAGGAGGTCGAGTCGCGGCGCTCGACCCTTCCCCAACAGTTCGACAGCCCTCTCGACACCGGCGAGCTCCCCGTCACGCAGGACTCGCTCGAGCAGTTCGCCGCGACGTTCGAACAGGTGATGCCCACCACGGATCCCCCGACGGTCGACTACTCCGGCGCCGACACCGGGTGCGCGGACGCGCTCACCACCGAACCGGTCTCCTACTGCCCCTCCACCAACACGATCGGTATCTCGGTCGACGCGCTGGCCGATCGCGGACGTCCCACCGAGGTGAGCGAGGACGACATCGTGCCGCTCGACGTCACCGGTGACTACGGCGCCTATGTCCTCTTCGTCTCCCGGTACGTGCTGGCCGTGCAGAACGAGGCCGGCCAGGGCCTGACGGACGCCCGAGCCGCGCTCCGGTCGGCGTGCCTGTCGGGAGTGGTCACCGCAGCGCTGAGTCCCTCCGACACGGCCGCGGCGCAGAGGTCGACGGTGACACTGTCACCGGGCGACCTCGACGAGGCGGTCTCGGGTCTGTTGTCGGACGGGCTCGCCGCGAGCGACGTGGACGGTCGCACGGTCCCCAGCGGCTTCGCGCGCGTCGACGCGTTCCGCTGGGGCGTGCTGGGCGGCCGGGAGGCGTGCGACGGCCGCTACTCCTAGTAGAGGGCGGACGCCAGCTTGCGTCGAGCGGTGACCACCAGCGGATCCGCCGGGTCGAAGAGCTCGAACAATTCCAGCAACCGGGCGCGAGCACGGGCGCGGTCGTCCTCGCGCGTGCGCCGGACCAGCTCCACGACACGAGCGAACGAGTCCTCGGTCCGCTGCTGATACAGCAACGCGTCGGCCGCCTGGAGACCGAGATCGACGTCGTCCGGCGCCGCGTCGGCCTGCTCGACGATGTCGTCCGGCAGCCCCTGGACGCGTGCCAGGAATCGGACCTGACGCACGCCGTTCAATGCCTGCTTGTTGGCCGGCTCGGCGTCGACGATCTCCTGGAAGGCCGCCTCGGCACCCGCGAGGTCACCCTCGGCGAGCGCGGCCTCGGCTGCGTCGAAGCGCGGGTCCTCGGGCTCGGGGGCCGGTTCGTCGGCGTTCGGGACACCGGTCAGCTTCCCCTCGACGGCGCGGGCGATGGCCGCCAACCACTCACGCAGGCTCTCCTCGGGCTGCAGGCCCTGCAGATCCGCGAGGGGCTGGCCTGCTGCGACGGCGACCAGCGTGGGAACGGCCTGCACGCCGAAGGCCTGCGCGATGCGCGGATTGACGTCGACGTCGACGTTGGCGAGCACCCAGGCGCCGTCACCCTCGACCGCGAGGGCCTCGAGGGACTGCGTCAGCTGCAGCGACTGCGGGGAGCGCGGCGACAGCAGATTGACGATCACGGGGACCTGGCTCGAGCGCACCAACACCTCGGCCTCGAAGTCCACCTCCGTCACCGTGACGGAGACCGCGAGACCGTTGGCGGCGGTGGGAGACGGCGGCGCGGACGCGGCCTGCGCCTTGGCCTTGAGCGCCGAGAGGTCGACCGCGCCGGACATGGCGGCGGCTGCCGCGGCCGACGGACGTACTGGTGGGCGAGATCCGGGTCGAGTCACGAGGTTATTTTGTCACTCCGCCGCGGCCCGCGGCGATGCGGCTCCGGCCGATCGAACCAGACGTCCGGTCCTCGACGCCCACACCTCGAAGACGATGGTGCCGAAGGGCGGGATGCTCGCGAGGAGTGCGAGCACCGTGACGCCCTTGCTCCACCGCAACGCGAGGGCGGTCAGCACGGTGATCACGAGGTACAGGACGAAGACCGCGCCGTGCAGCATGCCCGGGATCCGGACACCACTGTCGATGTTGGGGTCGGGGACGTACTTGACAGCCATGCCGATGAGCAGCGCGACCCAGGTGACGGCTTCCGCGACCGCCACGACGCGGAACCACCGCACGATCGGCGGCTGCGAGACCGTGGAGGACGCGGCAGGTGCGGTGCTGGAGAGCTGGTTGTCGGCCATGTGTCCATTCTGCCGCAGTCGGTGAACGGTCCTCGACCATCGGCGGCGTCGCCTTGGCCACACAGAGTTGGCGGTCGTCCAGAGATGCCGACGATCGATTGTGACCCAGACCACGCCCGAACTGCCGGAAAAAAGGTCTAACGTCAAAGTATGACGACCACCGACGAGCACACGACGGCGACCGCGGACGCGGTGACGGCAGGCCTCGTGACGGCCATCGACCACGTGGGGATCGCAGTGGCCGACCTCGACGTCGCCCTCGAGTTCTACCGGGACCACTTCGGGATGACGGTGACCCACCGCGAGGTCAACGAGAGCCAGGGTGTCGTCGAGGCGATGATCTCCGTTCCCGGTGCCGCCGACGGCGCCGCGCAGATCCAGCTCCTCGCTCCCCTCGACGAGACGTCGACCATCGCCAAGTTCCTCGACCGGAACGGTCCCGGCCTGCAGCAGCTCGCCTTCCGCGTCCGCGACGTCGAGAAGACCGCGGCGTTCCTCCGCGAGCGTGGTGCCCGGTTGCTGTACGACGCTCCCCGCCGCGGTACCGCCGATTCCCGGATCAATTTCGTGCACCCCAAGGATGCCGGCGGCGTCCTCGTCGAACTGGTCGAGCCCGCCGCGAGCTGACCCCTCCCCGGAACCCGTCGTGATCAGCACCCGACGGCCGAAACGGGGCGCGTGACGGTAGGTTGTCCGCATGGCACCAGAGAACGTCAGCGGTAGCAGCTCCCTGCCCTTCAGCGTGGTCCGCAAGGGGTACGACAAGGACGAGGTCCAGCGGTACTTCGAGCGGTTCGATGCCGAGCTCCGCGTCATCGCGACCGATCGCGACGCGGCGGCCGCGCAGGCCCGCGATCTCGCGGTCCAGCTCGAGGACGCCCGCGACGAGATCGACGATCTCCGTAAGGACATCGATCGGCTCTCGGTCCCCCCGACCACCGCCGAGGGCATGAGCGATCGCATCTCTCGCATGCTGCGACTCGCCTCGGACGAGGCGTCCGAGGTGCGCGCCAAGGCCGAGGCCGACGCTGCCGAACTCGTGTCCGTGGCCGAGCAGGACGCCACCCGCATGCGCGGCGAGTACGAGGGCCTGGTCGCCGAGCTCAAGGACCGACGGTCCGCACTCGAGACCGAGCACGAGCAGACCATGGCCGAGGCACGCACAGCCGCCGCCCGCATCGTCGAGGAGGCGCAGGCCGAGCGTGATCGCCTCGCCGCCGAGGCCGAGAAGAAGCGCGCCGCGGTGCAGGAGGACTTCGAGATCACGATGGCCGATCGCCGCACCAAGGTGATGAACGCCGTCGACGAGCTCGAAGCCGACTCCAAGGCCGAGGCGGATCGTCGGCTCGCCGATGCCACCGCCGAGGCCAAGCGTCGGCTCCAGGCCGCCACCGAGCAGTCGGAGCGCCGCATCGCTCACGCCAAGGAGCTCGCCGAGGAACTGCGAGTCCTGCGTGGCCGGGTGCTCGCTCAGCTGCTCGGCATCCGCGGCCAACTCGATTCCGTGCCGGCCATGCTCGCCTCGGTCAACCGGGAGAGCGAACTGCTCGACGCACCGTTGGCGCCGGACGATCTCGAGATCGACGAGTCACTCCTCGACGATGCACCGGCCGAGACGTCGACCGAGCGCTCCTCGAACGGCCAGTCGAGCTCGACCCAGTCCTGAGAGTCAGGACCACCTGCGGGTGAGCCCGCGGGTACCGCGTCCGGACCAGCAACCCGTGTGCCAGTGCCGCCTGTCGTCGGGTCCGCCGAGTTTCTCGGCGGGCCAGACGACCACGTGCGCCACACCGGGCATGATCTCGTGGTCGCAGCCGGGGCACCGATAGGTCTTGGTCGCACGAGCGCCGGGAATCGGGCGCACGACGTACTCCTCGTCGCCGTCGAAGGACGGGCCGCGCTCCACTCGCGCCGTGGCGTCACCGAACGTCGGCGCGGGTCGCCCAGGTCGGCCCGACCGGCCGGCTCGTTGGTTGTTGCGTCTCGGCACTCGACCGATGGTAGGCGACCGCGTCAGAAGAGCGTGAACGCGGACGATTCGATTCCGCGGAGCGAGTCGTAGTCCAGTGTGAGGCAACGAATCCCGCGATCCTCCGCGAGCGTCTTCGCCTGCGGCTTGATCTGCTGGGCCGCGAACACGCCCCGCACCGGAGCCAGCAGTGGATCACGGTTCAGGAGTTCGAGATAGCGAGTCAGCTGCTCGACACCGTCGATGTCTCCTCGACGCTTGATCTCCACCGCGACCGTCGCACCGTCCTCGGCGCGGCACAGAAGGTCCACGGGTCCGATCGCCGTCGGGTACTCCCGGCGTACCAGGGTGTACCCGTCACCGAGCGTGTGCACGTGCTCGGCGAGCAGTTCCTGCAGATGGGACTCGACGCCGTCCTTGGTCAGACCCGGATCGACACCCAGCTCGTGGCTGCTGTCGAGTTCGATGTCCTCGATCGTGATGCGCAGTTCCTCGCCGGCCTTGTTGGTCACGACCCACAGCTGTCGGTCCGCGGGCACGACGTCGCCGTCGGCAGGGAGAGCCTCTGCAGGGTTCTCGACCAGCCAGCAAGGCGGCGTCATCCAGTTGAGCGGCTTGTACGCCCGATCGTCCGCGTGGACGCTCACGGATCCGTCGGACTTGACGAGCAGTAGACGCTTCGCCCACGGCAGATGGGCCGTCAACCGGCCGACGTAGTCGACCTGACACCGAGCAATGACCAGACGCACCGGGCCACCCTATCGACCGTGTGGGCCGCCGTCAGGCAGGGGTCGCGAGCTGCGTCTCTTCCGACCGCCCCCGCAACGTCACGCTCTTGCCGAACGACCACTCGTCACTCGACTGATTGTGGGCGTGCTCCACCGTGCGTGCCGACGCCACCAGACGCCCGTCCGCAGACTTGGCGAGCTCGGACAACCGGGCCGCCTCGTTCACCGGATCACCGATGACCGTGTACTCGAATCGTTGCTTCGCACCGATGTTGCCCGCGACGGCTCGCCCGGACGCGATACCGATGGCTGCCTGGCAGTCCGGGACGTCGTTCTCGAGTCGCCGCATGATGGCGCGAGCCGCGCTGAGGGCCTCCCCGCAGTGATCGTCGAGATCGCCGGGAGCACCGAAGATGGCGAGCGCCGCATCGCCCTCGAACTTGTTGACGAAACCGTGATGCTTGTCCACCTCGTCGACCACCACGTCGAAGAAGCGGTTCAACAGATCCACCACCTGCGCCGGGGGCTGGGAGGCCGCCAGCTCCGTGGATCCGATCAGGTCGATGAAGAAGACGGCGATGTCGCGCTCCTCGCCGCCGAGCTCGGGATTGCTCTTCAGCGCGGCCTCGGCGACCTCCATGCCGACATGGCGACCGAACAGGTCCCGGATCTTGTCCCGCTCGGCGAGGCCCTCGGCCATGCGGTTGAAGCCGCTCTGCAGTTCGCCGAGCTCGGTGCCGTCGTAGACGGACACCCGTGCGTCGAGGTTGCCGCGTTCGATCTCGACCATCGCCGAGCGCACGTTGTCGATGGGCGCCGTCGTCGCCAGACCGCCGAGCAGCGTCAGCGCGAAGCCGAACAGGAACGTGATGCCGCCGAGCGCGAGGATGGCGACCGCGAACTGGTCGGCGGTGGTGTCATCGCGGATGAACGAGGCGATGGCGATGACCATGAGTCCCGCCACTGGGACGCCGGTACCCAGGAGCCACGAGAGGATGGAGCGCCCCATCACCCCGGCGATACGGATACGGCGGAGATCGCCGGCCTCGAGAGCACGCGCCGCCGCCGGGCGCAGAGCGAACTCCGTCAGCAGGTAGCTGAACGCGCAGACGGTCGCACCACCGAACGCGATGGTGAACGCGACCTTGGGGATGGAGTTGGGATCGATGATGCCGTCGGCCGTCGTGACGATGACGAGCCCGCCGATCCAGAGACCGATCTGCAACCGGGTGAGCCGCCACGGCATCGCCAGCGTGCGCTTCTGTTCCTTGCGGGTGGGCACGCGGTCCTCGATGGCCCAGCGCAGTCCCTTGACGGTCCGCTTGGTTCCCCACCCCACTCCGATGAGGAACGCGACCACGAGGTAGCACGGGATGAGGATGAAGTTCACCCACCAGTACTCACGGGGCGTGACGACGTCCGGCCCCGGCACGACCACGCTGATGAGTGCACCCACGATCACGGCGCCGATCGCGTTGGCGCCCAGCAGGAAGACGGTGAGCAGAATCTGCACCCGGATACGCCGGCGACGCGGTGATTCCTCGGTGTGCCCGAGCAGCGGGGAGCCCAGAGGCGATATCGAGCGTCGTGGTTTCTGCGGCATGGTGGATACGAGACTATCCCGGCGCGCGTAGGACGGGACTCTGCTTGATCGGACTGTGTCCGGACACCGATACCCGGGAATGCAGAAAGCCCCCCGACCGGTGGTCGGGGGGCTTTCTGGGAAGGGTTGTTCGGCGGTGTCCTACTCTCCCACACCCTGTCGGGTGCAGTACCATCGGCGCTGGAGGGCTTAGCTTCC
>NZ_CP192221.1:981210-1302701 GCF_058139645.1 Rhodococcus sp. NFXS4 | reverse complement strand
TTACTCACCCGTTCGCCACTCGTGTACCCCGAAGGGCCTTACCGTTCGACTTGCATGTGTTAAGCACGCCGCCAGCGTTCGTCCTGAGCCAGGATCAAACTCTCCGTTGAAGACTCTTATCAACCCCACCCTAGAAAGGCAGAGCCAATGAAAACTAGAGAGCCAAATCCAGCAATAAAACTCACGCCAGCAATAACTCCATTGCTGACTAAAAAGAACCGGTCCCTCCCCGACGGGAAGAAGGAGAAGAACCAGCAAACCAAAACAAAATATTGGCACTGACATTCATCGACACACTGTTGAGTTCTCAAAGAACACGCACACACCACCACCACCCACCAGAAGGCGGGAGGATCCGGGGCAACCGTACCAGCCTAACCACACCGCAACACCCGAGTCAAACACCAGGCACCACGTGGATCAGGAAGATGGACTGTACGCTCAGCCTACACGAGGTGCAGACGAACCTTTTCTGTCCGATCGGCCATGCGACTCCGTCCCACCTCGTTCGCCCAGCCCCTGAAGGCCTTCGGTCGGTGTCCGTGTCGCTCTGACTCGAAGAAAGTTACGCCTGCGGACCGCTCCATGCAAATCGGCAGGTGTTCCGCGGTCCACGCGGCGTCGGCCCAGGTCAACGCGTATGTCGGGGCCCACGCCCGCTCACCCTGGAGCGACAGCCCGACTATGACGCCGCTCACATCGGTGGGGATGCCGCGCCGATCTCGTCCAGATCGGGCGCCGGGACGGGTTCGCCGACCTGCGTCGTCAACGGGAGGACGCCGGCCCACACTCCCCCGGCGGCGATGTCCCCCTCGTCGTCGTTCGGTCCGCCCGACCGTGCCTTCACCGACGCCTCGTACAGCGGCAGTGCCACCACGCGAGTCGCGGCCAGCTCCTTGCGAGTGTTGGCCCTGACCACATCGGTCCGGCCGGGGACCAGCTTGTTCACGATGAGATCGAGTGCGACGGCGCGCTCGCCCTCGTCGTCCACGACACGGGGTGTCCCCCGCACCACGGCACTCCGGTAGTTCATCGAGTGATGGAACGCGGAGCGCGCCAGCACCAGCCCGTCCAGCACCGTGATGCTCACGCAGACGTCACCGGGAGCGCCCAGGGTCGTCGCGGCCACCGAGCCGTGGAGGTACAACGTCCCTTCGGCATCGGGACCGTCCAGGTCGTAGGCGAACGAAGTCGGGACGACGAGGGGACTTCCTTGCACCACCACTCCGAGGTGACAGAGCTGTGCGGCGTCGAGCACGTCCGTCAGAGCAGCGCGATCCGCCTGGGCTCGAGATCGGTTGCGTCGCAACGTCGTTCGGGGTGTCGGGGAGAGAGCTGTCGCCGTCGGCGAGGTGTCGGGCCGCCGGCCATGCGCATCGTGCATCGTCATGCGAATCAGTGTGCGGATCACAGTGGTCCGCCGTCACGGTCCACTTCGATACTGTTCGGCTGGACCACTTCCACCAGCGGGAAGGCATCGACGTCATGGCCTCACACGCGTTACCACTCTCCGTGGACCGATCCTCGACGCGTCCACTCCCGTTGCAGATCGCCGACGCACTACGCACCGCCATCGTCGACGGACTTCTGGTCGCCGGCGATCGTCTCCCGTCGACCCGATCGCTGGCCGCAGAGCTGTCGGTCTCCCGCGGCGTCGCCGATCAGGCCTTCGACCAGCTCGCCGCAGAGGGGTGGATCGAGGGCCGCGCCGGATCCGGCACGTTCGTCTCCCCCGACCTGCGGTCCGTCACACCGACCACCGCCGCCGTGTCCGACGCGCGTCCACGCGCAGAGGCGGACAGCGCTCCCCCCACGCTCGCGCTTCGACCGGGCATCCCCTGGACACCGCCCTCGGCGACCGCGGCATGGCGGCGGGCGTGGCGCATCGCCGGCACGGAGCCCGCTCCCCACGGTTACCCCGATCCGGCGGGGCCCGTCCGTCTTCGCCGCAGCGTGTGTTCGCTGCTCGGCCGTGCGCGCGGAATGAGCGTCGATCCCGATCGCGTGGTCGTGACGACGGGTGCCACCCATGGGCTGACTCTGGCACTCGCGGCGATGCGCGCGGACCGTCCGGAACCGAGACCTGTTCTGGCGATGGAGGATCCGGGATATCGGACTGCGGCGTCGGCGGCGATCGCGATGGGCTGGGACCTGTACGACGTCCCCGTGGATGCCGGCGGCATGAGGGTCGACACGCTCGCGTCCACGCCCGAGACCACACGCGCCGTGTACGTGACACCGTCTCACCAGTACCCCACCGGCGGAACCCTCGACGTGGGACGTCGTGCCGCTCTCATCGCCCATGCGCAGAGCACCGACACCGTCGTCGTGGAGGACGACTACGACTCCGAGTACCGCTACGACGTCGCGCCGCTCCCCGCCTTGGCGCACCTTGATCCGGATCGCGTCGTCTACCTCGGCACCATCGCCAAGACCCTGGGCGCAGGCGTGCGACTCGGGTGGATGGTGCTGCCGTCGCACCTCGTCCGGCCGGTACTCGACCACCGCCTGGCCACGGGCGACTTCCCGTCGACACCCCTGTGCTCGGCGATGACGTCACTGCTCGACGACGGCGAGTGGGATCGCACGGTGCGAGCGGCGCGGCGGCGCTACCGCGATCGCGATGCGGCAGTAAGGGATTCGCTGTCGCCGTTCGGCGAACTCCGTGGCCTGGGCGCGGGTATGCACACGACACTCGTCCTGTCGCCGGGACGAGCGGAGGCAGTCGCCCGCGGCGCAGCACACCGCGGAATCGAAGTACCGACCGTCGCGCTGTCCACTCGATCGCACACCGACGTGGGCGGGTTGGTGATCGGCTACGGCCGACTGACCGACACGGAGCTCCGAACGGCACTCACCGTTCTGGTCGACGAACTCCGACGCCACCGCGACTGACGTGCAGCGGCGCGAGCGTCACTGCACGCGGTCGATGTCGCCGCCGAGGTCCTGCAACTGCTCGACGAACCGCGGGTAACCGCGGTCGATGTGATAAACGTCGTGCACCTCGGTGGTGCCGTCGGCCACGAGGCCGGCGAGCACGAGACCGGCGCCCGCGCGGATGTCCGAGGACCAGACCGGTGCACTCGACAGCCGCGACACTCCGCGGACCACCGCGTGGTGGCCGTCCGTTCGCGCGTCGGCACCGAGCCGGATCATCTCCTCGACGAAGCGGAACCGGGCCTCGAAGACGTTCTCGGTGATCATCGACGTGCCGTTGGCCACCGAGGCGAGGCCGATCGCCATGGGCTGCAGGTCTGTCGGGAACCCGGGGAACGGGAGCGTGGCGAAGTTGACGGCCACCGGTCGTTCCTCCTGCACGACGCGGAATCCGTCCGGGCGCAGGGTGACGGTGCTGCCCGCCGCCTTCAGCTTGTTGAGCACAAGGGTGAGGTGCTTGGGATTGACCCCCGACACCGTGACATCTCCACAGGTCATCGCCGCGGCGATGCCCCACGTCGCGGCCACGATGCGATCACCGATGACGCGGTGTTCGGTGGGCTTCAGGCTGGGGACACCGATGATGGTCAGCGTCGGAGTTCCGGCACCCTCGACGCGAGCACCCATCTTGTTCAGCATCGCGCACAGATCGGCGATGTCCGGCTCGCGGGCAGCGTTGTCGATCACGGTCTCGCCGTCGGCCAGCACCGCCGCCATCAGGATGTTCTCGGTCGCGCCCACGGACGGGAAGGCCAGCCGGATCGTCGCGCCGTGCAGCTTCTCCGCTGTCGCGACCACACACCCGTGCTCGATCTCGCTGTGCGCGCCGAGCAGGCGGAGACCCGACTGGTGCATGTCGAGCGGACGCGAGCCGATGGCGTCGCCGCCGGGCAGTGCCACCACGGCCTTGCGACACCGCGCGACCAGCGGTCCCAGGACGCACACCGACGCACGGAACTGGCGTACCGCCGCGAAGTCGGCGTGATACTTCGGCTCTGCGGGGGTGGTGATGCGCACGGCATCCCCCTCGAGTTCGACGTCGCACCCCAGCCCACGGAGAACGTCGGCCATGAGGGGGACATCGAGAATGTCGGGGCAGTTGGTGAGGGTGGTCGTGCCCTCGGCGAGCAGCGCCGCGGCCATCAACTTCAGCACGCTGTTCTTCGCCCCACCGACCGACACGTCGCCGGAGAGACGACTACCGCCGGTGACCAGGAAACGTTCACTCACGACGTCAACAGTAGAGGCATCGGTCGTCGATCAGAGCATCGGCCGACTGCCAGTAGGGTTGATCCATGGCGGTTCACCTGACCTCGATCTACACCCGTACCGGCGACGACGGGACGACGGGTCTCAGCGACTTCTCCCGCGTCTCGAAGAACGACCCGAGGGTCGTGGCCTACGCGGAGTGCGACGAACTGAACGCTGCTCTGGGACTGGTGTTGGCGGTCGGATCACCGCCCGAGGGCGTGGCGACGGTGTTGCGCCGGATCCAGAACGATCTGTTCGATGCCGGAGCCGACCTGTCGACTCCCATCCAGGAGAACCCGAAGTACCCACCGCTGCGCGTCACGCCGGAGTACGTCACGCGGCTCGAGACGTGGTGCGACGAGTTCAACGACACTCTCGCGCCGCTGACCTCCTTCGTCCTTCCGGGCGGGACGGCTGCTTCCGCGTTTCTACACCAGGCGCGCACCGTCGCGCGACGGGCGGAGCGGGCAGCGTGGGCCGCTGTCGAGGCACATCCCGAGACGACGGGGCCGCTGCCGGCGACCTATCTCAACCGACTGTCGGATCTGCTGTTCATTCTCGGGCGGGTCACCAACCCGGACGGCGACGTCCTGTGGAAGCCGGGCGGCGAGCGTTCGCGCGACTGACCACGGGCCCGAGCGAGCGAGGTGTCAGGCCGGGCCGCTGCCCGGCATGTTGCGCTGCGACCGGTCGGACGGCCTCGACTCGAGCCACGACGTGAATGCAGTGAACGGGCCACGCTCCATGGCGATCTCGTAGCGGCGGTCCCCCGCGTCGAGTTCGACGATCGCGGTCTCGTCACTCATGATGTCGAACTCGGAGCTCTGCGGACTGCGCCGCTCGCCCTGGATCAGAGTCTGGCGGATCATGCGGCGGTCCGGACCCGGACGCAAACTCGAGAGCTTGTAGAACACGAGCACGTTCTCGCCGTAGCGGACGATGCCGTGACGCCACCCACTTCCCGCCGCGGCGGGAAGACTGCGCAGGATCACGGCAGTGCCCCCGCGGCGGAGAAGCACCAACCGATACAGAAAAGCCGCGGCGAGCCCTCCGAGCAGCACGACCAGAACGACAAGCACTGTCATCCAGGACGTCATCTCTTCGGAACCCGCCGCGGCTTCTTCTCGTGTACCTAGGCCCGCTCGACCGCGCGGACACGCCCGCGTGCGATCGCGAGCGCCTCCTCGTCGTCGGAGCCCTCGGACAGCACGGACCGCGCAGCCTCGACGTCGATGTCCTCCGCGAACTCGGCGGACTCGGCGAGGATGGTGACGGTCCGGCCGGTGACCGACAGGAAACCACCGTGCACGGCGGCGACGCGCCGTTCACCGTCGCCCGTCGTGATGGCCACGGTGCCGCCCTCGATCAACTGACCGAGAACCGGCTCGTGTCCGGCCATGATGCCGATCTCGCCCTCGGTGGTCTGAGCGCTGACCAGCGTGGCCGTTCCCGACCACAGGCGTTCCTCGACTGCGACCAGTTCGACGTCCATCTCAGCCATCTCGGACTACTTTCCGGAGATCTTCTTGGCTGCGGCCTCGACGTCGTCGAGTCCACCGCAGCTGTTGAAGGCCTGCTCGGGAAGGTGGTCGTACTCGCCCTTGGTGACCTTGTCGAACGCCTCGATGGTGTCGGCCAGCGACACGACCGAACCCTCTTCACCGGTGAACTTCTCGGCGACGATGAAGTTCTGGCCGAGGAACTTCTCCAGACGACGGGCACGGGAGACCGTGACCTTGTCCTCCTCGGACAGCTCATCCATACCGAGGATGGCGATGATGTCCTGCAGCTCCTTGTACTTCTGCAGGATGCGCTTGACCTCGTTGGCGACGCGGAAGTGCTCGTCTCCGACGATCGACGCCTCCAGGATGCGCGAGGTGGACGTCAGCGGATCGACAGCGGGGTAGATGCCCTTCTGCGAAATCGGACGCGACAGCTCGGTGGTGGCATCGAGGTGGGCGAAGGTCGTCGCCGGTGCGGGGTCGGTGTAGTCGTCGGCGGGCACGTAGATGGCCTGCAGAGACGTGATGGAACGACCACGCGTCGAGGTGATGCGCTCCTGGAGCTCACCCATCTCGTCGGCGAGGGTGGGCTGGTAGCCCACGGCGGACGGCATGCGGCCGAGGAGAGTGGATACCTCGGAGCCTGCCTGCGTGAACCGGAAGATGTTGTCGATGAAGAGCAACACGTCCTGGTTCTGCACGTCGCGGAAGTACTCGGCCATGGTGAGAGCCGAGAGGGCGACGCGCATACGCGTGCCCGGCGGCTCGTCCATCTGACCGAACACCAGGGCGGTGTCCTGCAGAACGCCCATCTCCTCCATCTCGAGGTGGAGGTCGGTGCCCTCACGCGTGCGCTCACCGACGCCGGCGAACACCGACGTGCCGGAGAACTCACGTGCGATACGGGTGATCATCTCCTGGATGAGCACGGTCTTGCCGACGCCTGCGCCGCCGAACAGACCGATCTTTCCGCCCTTGACGTACGGGGTCAGGAGGTCGATGACCTTGATGCCGGTCTCGAGGATCTCGGTCTTGCCCTCGAGCTGATCGAAGGCCGGGGGCTTGCGGTGGATGCCCCACTGCTCGCCGTCACGGCCGAGTCCGGGGCTGTCCAGGCAGTCGCCGAGGGCGTTGAACACGTGGCCCTTGACGACGTCACCGACGGGAACCGAGATCGGCTTGCCGGAGTCGACGACGGGGGTGCCGCGGACGAGGCCGTCGGTGGGCTGCATCGACACGGTGCGCACGAGGTTGTCGCCGAGGTGCTGTGCGACCTCGAGCGTCAGCGTCTTGGCGACGGCCTTCAGCTCGATCTCTGCGTTCAGCGCGTTGAACAGCGCGGGGATGGATCCACGGGGGAACTCGATGTCGACGACGGGACCGATGACGCGCACGACGCGCCCGTTCTCGGACGACTTGGCGCCGGAACCCGTGCTATCGGTTACTGCTGCGGTCATGTTCAGTCTCTTCCTGAGCTCGCGGCAAGCGCGTCGACGCCGCCGACGATCTCGCTGATTTCCTGGGTGATCTGAGCCTGGCGTGCCTGGTTGGCCTGGCGTGACAGGGCATTGACCAGATCGTTGGCATTGTCCGTGGCGGCCTTCATCGCGGTGCGCCGAGCGGCCGACTCGGATGCCGCCGCGTCGAGCAGTGCGGCGTAGATGCGGGTGCTCACGTACTTCGGGAGCAGCGCGGACAACAGCGTGTCCGCCTCCGGCTCGAAGTCGTACTGCGCGGTGACCTCCTTCGACGACGGCGAGTCGCTGAGCATGTCTGCACCCAGCTCGATCTCCTCGTCGTCGTAGTCGATCTCCAGAGGAGCCATGCGGCGCACCGTCGGCTTGAGCGACAGCATCGACACGAAGGTGGTGTAGACGATGTGGAGTTCGTCCACACCCTCGACCGTGCCCTCGCCGTTCGGTGCCTCGATCTCCTCGCCGGACCCCGCCATGAACAGCTGGACGAGGTGCTTGGCGGCCTTCGCGGCATCGGTGTACGCCGGCTGCTGCGAGAAGCCCGTCCACGCGCCCTTGACGTCGCGATCACGGAACGTGTAGTACGTCAGGCCCTTTCGGCCCAGAACGTAGATGACCGGCTCCTTGCCCTCGGACTTGAGGAGCTGCTGGAGCTCCTCGGCCTCACGAAGGATGTTGGAGTTGTAGCCACCACACTGACCCGAGTCGCTGGTCACGACGAGCACGGCGGCCCGCTTGGGCTCCGCACGCTCGGTGAGCAGCGGATGGTCCAGCGAACCCGAGGCACTGGCCAACGCCGAGAGCACCTTGGTGATCTCGGTGGCGTACGGCTTCGACGCCTCGACGCGGGCCTGCGCCTTGGTGATGCGCGAGGTCGCGATCAGTTCCTGCGCCTTGGTGATCTTCTTGATCGAGTTGGTCGACCTGATCCGGGAGCGCAGCTCACGAATGCTGGGCATCTGTCACCTCACTCCCTGTTCGACGTGCCACGGGTCCGCTCATCACTTGCTGACAGTCTTGCGAGTGACGGTGACCTTCTCCTGGTCGACGTCGCCCTTGTCGAGCGCGTCGGCCTCTGCCTCGTTCACGATCCGCTCGCCCGAGGACGTCAGGAAGCCCTGCTTGAACTCGTCGGTCGCCTTCGTGATCGCGTCGGCGGCCTCGTCCTTGAGAACCTTGCCGCCGGCGATCGCCTCGTAGGCGCTCGACGCGTTGCGGTGCAGATCCTCGAGGAGCTCGCGGTTGAAGCGACGAACGTCCTCGACCGGGACCGTGTCGTAGTAGCCGGCGTCGACGAGGTAGATCGAGACGATCTGGTCCTCGACGGACACCGGGGTGTACTGGTCCTGCTTGAGCAGCTCGACCCAGCGGGCACCGCGCTCGAGCTGCGCCTTGGACGCGGCGTCGAGGTCGGACGCGAAGGCGGAGAACGCCTCCAGCTCGCGGAACTGAGCCATCTCCAGACGGAGCGAACCGGCAACCTTCTTCAGACCCTTGGTCTGCGCCGCGCCACCGACTCGGGACACCGAGGTACCGACGTTGATGGCGGGACGGACACCCTTGTTGAAGAGGTCCGACTCGAGGAAGACCTGGCCGTCGGTGATGGAGATGACGTTGGTCGGGATGAAGGCCGAGATGTCGTTGGCCTTGGTCTCGATCAGCGGCAGACCCGTCATCGAACCGCCACCGAGCTCGTCGGACAGCTTCGCGCACCGCTCGAGCAGACGGGAGTGCAGGTAGAAGACGTCACCGGGGTACGCCTCGCGGCCCGGCGGGCGACGCAGCAGCAGCGAGATGGTGCGGTACGCCTCGGCCTGCTTGGTCAGGTCGTCGAACACGATGAGGACGTGCTTGCCCTGGTACATCCAGTGCTGGCCGAGGGCCGAACCGGTGTACGGGGCGAGCCACTTGAAGCCGGCCGAGTCGGACGCGGGAGCGGCGACGATGGTCGTGTACTCCATGGCGCCGTGCTCGTCCAGAGCGGACTTGACGCCCGCGATGGTCGAACCCTTCTGGCCGATGGCGACGTAGATGCAGCGCACCTGCTTGTCGGCGTCGCCGGTCTCCCAGTTGGCCTTCTGGTTGATGATGGCGTCGACGCAGACGGCGGTCTTGCCCGTCTTGCGGTCGCCGATGATCAGCTGACGCTGGCCGCGGCCGATGGCCGTCAGGGCGTCGATGGCGGTGATGCCGGTCGCGAGGGGCTCCTCGACGGGCTGGCGCTCGAGCACCGATGCCGCCTGGAGCTCCAGGACACGCTGTTCGTTCGACTCGATGTCACCGAGACCGTCGATGGGCTTGCCCAGCGGGTCGATGACGCGTCCGAGGAAGTTGTCGCCGACGGGGACCGAGAGGACCTCGCCGGTGCGCTTGACTTCCTGGCCTTCCTCGATGTGCTCGTAGTCACCGAGGATGACGGCACCGATCTCACGGTCGTCGAGGTTCAGTGCCACGCCGAGGATGCCGCCGGGGAACTCCAGCAGCTCGTTCGACATCGCGGACGGGAGGCCCGTCACGTGAGCGATTCCATCGCTCGTGTCGGACACCAGACCGACCTCTTCACGAGAGGACTCCGGTGCGTAGTTCGCTGTGTAGCTCTCGATCGCGCTACGGATCTCGTCGGAGGAGATCGTCAACTCCGCCATGTTTTCCTGCTCTCACTGTCTGGTGTTTCGTGGCCGGACCGGCTGTGCGGTCGACGTCCGAAACGCGGGGTGGGGCTTGTTACCGAACTGGGCTTGCTACAGAACTCGGGTGCTGCGATGCGTACCGCTCACCGGAGCGACTTCCTCAGGGAGGCGAGACGACCCGCACCACTGCCGTCGATGACCTCGTCGCCGACACGGACGACCAGTCCGCTCAGCAGTTCCCGGTCCACCTCCACGTGGACGGTCACGGACTTGCCGTAGATACCTTCCAGCCTGGACGTGAGCCGAGAGATCTGATCGTCGCTCAGCTCGGTGCTGCTGCGGACGTGAGCGACCTCCTTGTCACGACGAGTGGCCGCGAGTGCGGACAGTTCGCCGAACACGGATGCCGGTGCAGCACCCTTCAGTCGACCGACGGCCTGGATCGCCAGGGCCTCGGTGATCGCGGTGACCTTGCCGTAGAGCAACGTCGACAGGAGCGATCCCGACGCCTCGGCGGGCTTGCTTCGATCGGACAGCGCCTGCTCGAGGGCAGGATCGCCGGCGATGATGCGGCCGAGACGGAACAGCTCGTCCTCCACGGTGCCCAACTGATCCTGGTCCTGCGCCGCGCGCAGAAGTGCCTCACGGCCCAGGAGTACGAGCGAGTCGGTGAGGTCACGGGCCGACGACCAGTTCTGTGCGACGGCGGCCTGCAGTGCGGCGGTGGCCGCTGCACCGATCTTGCCGTCGAACAGGCGGCCCGCGAGCGCGCGTCGCGCGTCCGGAGCAGCCGACGCGTCCGCGAGTGCGGCGCGCAGTGGACGCTGTCCGTCGAGCACCGACACGACCCCGAAGAGGTCGGATCCGGCGCCGGCGGCAGCCGACGTCGCATCCGACGCCGCATCGAGCTCGGCCGTCAGGACGGTGCGGGCCTCGGCGAGGGCTTCACGACTCGCTGCGTACATGGTGCTCACTTCCCGCTAGCGGAATCTGCGCCGACAGAATCGAGTTCGTCGAGGAAACGATCGATCGTGCCGGCACGCTTGACGTCGTCGGACAGCTGCTCGCCGATGACCTTCTCGGCCAGCTCGACAGCCGTACGGCCCAGATCGGCACGCAGTTCGGTGACGATCTGCTGACGCTGAGCCGCGAGCTGCTGGTGACCGGAGGCCACGATGCGGTCGCTCTCCGCCTGTGCACTGGTCTTCATCTCCGCGAGGATCTGCTGACCCTGGGTGCGTGCGTCTTCACGGATCTTGGCGGCTTCCTGGCGTGCGTCGGCCAACTGGGCGCGGTACTGCTCGAGCGCCTCCTTGGCTTCGGCCTGTGCCTCTTCGGCGCGCTTGATCCCGCCTTCGATCTTCTCGGACCGCTCGGAGAGCACCGTCTGGAATCGCGGGAGCACGAACTTCCAGAAGAAGAACCCGATGACGGCGATGCAGACCGCAGACCAGACGATGTCGTAGGTCGCGGGGAGGAGAGGATTGATGTCCTCTTCCCCCTCCGCTGCTGCGAGGACTGCGAATGTCGACATGGCGATCAGAAAATGAAGCCGGCGACGAGGCCGATCAGCGCGAGGGCCTCGGTGAATGCGATACCGAGGAACATGTTGGTGCGGATCTGGCCGGCGAGCTCGGGCTGACGCGCGATGCCCTCGATGGCCTTACCGACCACGATGCCCACGCCGATGCCGGGGCCGATGGCCGCGAGGCCGTAGCCGATGGCTCCGTAGCCTGCGCCGGTGACTTCCTGTGCTTCCTGCGCGAGGTAGGTGAGGCTCATTGTGATGTGTTCCCTTTCTGTTGCCCACGACCGGTCGGCAGCGGGTCAGGTCTGTCTGGTGGCTGGAGAGTCGGTGGGTGGGTCAGTGCGAGTCGGCGTGCAGGGCGAGGTCGATGTAGACCGCCGTCAGCAGCGCGAACACGTAGGCCTGCAGGAAGATGACCAGCAGCTCGAACAGCGTGAAGCCGAATCCCGCGACGAGCGAGAACAGACCGAACACCTTCATGCCGGTCGCCGCCTCGAAGAAGAAGAACTGCGTCGCGCTGAAGAACAGCACCAGCATGATGTGGCCGGCGAGCATATTGGCCATGAGTCGCACGGTCAGCGTGAAGGGCCGCAGGATGAACGTCGAGATGAACTCGATGGGGATCAGCAGCAGGTGCAGCGCGATCGGCACGTTCGGAACGACGATGCTGCTCTTCACGTACTTGAAGAACCCGTACTTCTTGATACCGACGTAGTTGAAGACGACGTACGCGAGGGCTGCCAACACGATCGGCATGCCCACTCGGGCATTCGACGAGATGTTGATGAAGGGGATGACACCCGAGAAGTTGAGGAACAGCACCGCGAAGAAGATGGTCGCGATGACGGGCAGGAAGCGCTTGCCCTGCTCCTTGCCGAGAACTTCGTCTGCGATCTGATCCTTGACGAAGCCCAGTGCGAGCTCACCGACGTTCTGGATACCGCGGGGCACGATCTTCGGGCTGCGCATCGCGAGGCTGAAGAACGCGAGAAGAACGACCGTCATGATGATGCGGACCAGCATCAGCCGGTCGAGCTCGAACGGGGTGCCCTCGAACAGGATGGCCGGTGGGAAAAAGTCGGACAGTGACGGCGGATGGAACTCCGCGGCCAAGTTGGTGACGCTCAGCGGTCTCTCCCGTGTTCGGCCGCAGGCGAAGGACACCCGCGGTTCGATCGGACATATGGCATTCGGGCACGATCGAGCTAGGACGATCTACAAGTCGACTCGGGTCGGCTCGAGTAGTCGTCAGCCGCGTCGGACCGTGCTCACGGTCCCGCGTCTGTCGGGTGTCGGCGACTTCGTCGACTCGGTGACGCGACGTCTGGAAACGGACGCTTCGTCGCGGTACACACTCTCACATGGCGTGGACTACGAGAAACAGCTTCGGTGACGTCGATCACCTGCAAAGACGGTTCCGGGCGGCGCGATGTGTCCGTTACGCCCGGTAAGCCCTCGCTCGAAAGGAACTTTATCAACACAACACGCTGAGTTGTGTCGGGGGTCGCTCCGCGGACGACACTACTACAAAATGTCGTACTACTGAACGTCCGAGTCGGGGTCGCCCGCGGGGGAATCGACGTACGGAACACGCTGCCGGAAGATGCCGTACATCTCGGCACCCAGGACGATGACCAGGGACGCGAGCACCACGATGCCCAGTGTCGGGCGGTTGTAGAAGTCCATCCCCCGCAGCAGTCCCAGCACGATCACCGCGATCAGCATCTTCACGATCCACCCGCCGAGCAGGACGGCCCCGACCGCGGTCGGCGGCAACTTGGCCGAGAACAGGACGGATGCGGCGGTGGCGAGGATGAACAGACCACCGACCGCGGACCCGAGCAGCGCGCCCCACAGACCCTCGAGGCCGGCGAGGAGCACCGCGATGATCGCGGCGACCACGGCGAGGCCGAGCAGGGCGATGACGCCGTACCGGACGGCGGCGCGGAGCGGTGCGGTGGAGGACGGGATCGGTGCGGGCGAGAAGGTCACGACACGCAGGTTACCGGCGGCCCGGATCCCGGAACGACGGCACCGCGGTGACCACCAGGGCGAAGACGAGTCCGCCGGCGAGCAGCAGCACCACGAGGCGGCGATCGAACAGGGACGCGCCGACCGCCCCGAACGCGAGCACACCGACCCACAAGTAGATGAGCAGCACCACGCGGCGATGCGAGTGACCGATCTGGAGCAGACGGTGATGCAGGTGCATCTTGTCCGGGCTGAAGGGGCTGCGGCCTGCACGCGTGCGACGCACGATCGCGAGCAGCAGATCGAGGATCGGGATGAACATGATCGCGCCCACCAGCAGCAACGGGGTCAGCAGACCCAGGAGGTCCCGCGTGCCGTAGGCACTGAGCCCGATACGTCCGGACGCACTGGTCGCGACGGTGGCGAGCATGAGGCCGATGACCATGGAACCCGAGTCGCCCATGAAGATGCGCGCCGGCTGGAAGTTGTGCGGCAGGAACCCCAGGCACGCACCGGCGAGGGCCGCGGCGATCATCGCGGGCGGGTAGGCGCTGACGTCACCGCCCTGCTCGTGCAGCAGTCCGACGGAGAACAGACAGATGGCCACCGCGGCGATAAGGCCGACGCCCGCGGCGAGGCCGTCGAGACCGTCGATGAAGTTCATCGCGTTGATCATGACCACGGCGATGAGCACGGTGACGAGACCCGCCTGCAGCTGGTCCAGAATCAGCGTCGACCCCTCGCCCCACGGCAGATACAGCAGGTACCAGCTGACGCCCATCAGCACCAGGACACCGGCCGCGGTGACCTGACCGGCGAACTTGGTCAGCGCGTCCAGGCCCCACCGGTCGTCGACCACACCCACGGCCATGATGATGAACCCGGAGACCAGGGCCGCCTGGACGTCCGTGGTGAATTCGAACCCTCGGGTGAGGGCCGGCAACTTCTGCGCGAAGAGCAGCGCGACGAGCAGCCCCAGGTAGATGCCGATACCCCCGAGCCGGGGCGTCGGGGTGACGTGGACGTCGCGCTCACGCGGTACGGCCACCGCGCCGAAACGCAGAGCGCCGAGCCGGACGGCTCCGGTGACCAGGAACGTCACCACCGCTGCCGTGAGCATGACGAGAAGAAGCTCGCGGATGGGGACACCGGCGCCTCCGTCCGACTGCGCCAGGAGCGCACTCGCGTGCGCGGGCACGGCCGTCACCACGGTGACTCCCGCGGCGGAGCCGAGTGCGGCATTCGTCAGGCGCTTCCGGCGACGAGCGACTCGGCGGTCACGCCGAGGACCTCGGCGATCTCGCTCGTCGAGACCGCGCCGACGCGGAGAATGCGCGGGGTGTCCCCCGTCAGGTCGACGATCGTCGACGCGAGCGCGTGCTCGGCCGGACCGCCGTCGAGATACACGGCCGCGGACCCGCCGAGCTGTACGCGGGCGTCCTCCGCCGTGACGGCGGGCGGGCGGCCGGAGATGTTCGCACTCGAGACGGCCAGGGGGCCCACCTCGCGCAGCAGTTCGAGAGCCACCGGATGCAGCGGCATGCGGAGCATGACGGTGCCGCGGGCGTCGCCGAGGTCCCACGCGAGCGACGGCGCCTGGTGCACGACGAGACTCAGGGCTCCGGGCCAGAACGCGCGGATGAGATCGCGCGCCGCCTGCCGCACTCCCAGCACGAGGCCGTCGATCGTGTGCCAGGACCCGACGAGCACCGGCACCGGCATGTCGCGGCCGCGCCCCTTCGCGCGGAGCAGATCCGTGACGGCGCTGCTGTCGAAGGCGTCCGCGGCCAGCCCGTACACGGTGTCGGTGGGCATCACGACCAGTCGGCCGGACGACAGCGCACGCTTGGCGGCATCGAGACCTGCCGCGCGAGAGGCGGAATCGGAGCAGTCGTAGACGGTGGACACCCGGCCCATCTTGCCACTGCGTGCACGGCACGCCTGCGCAGCGGTGGCGCGATCTCGCGTCCTAGGTGATCCGGCGCTGCCGACGAGCGACGACGAAGCGTGGGCGGTCCGCGAGATCCCGATGCTGGGACACGTCTCCGAACACCGCTCGCCCCTCCAGGAGGGCGACCACCCGGTCTCCGTGGGAGTCGTCGTGCTCGATGCCCACTCCCCCGTCGATCCGCAACCACCGCGCGATGTTCGCGATCATCGGCTCGATGACGGACAGCCCGTCCGGGCCACCGAACAGCGCGACGTGCGGATCGTGGTCGATCACCTCGGGATCGAGCCGCGCACTCGTCGGCACGTAGGGCGGGTTCGCCACGACCAGGTCGACGGTGCCGTCGAGCTCCGTGAGCACCGTCCTCTCGGTCACGTCACCGTGATGCAGATGCACGGGAGTGTCGCCGTCCGACGCCCGCAGGTCGGCGTTGCGCCGCGCCCACGCCAACGCGTGCGGATCCTTCTCCACCGCGTGCACCACGGCGTCCGGGCGAGCGTGGCCGATCGCGAGGGCGAGTGCGCCGCTTCCGGTGCACAGGTCGAGGACGACGGGCGGATGCCGCCCGGCGGACTCGAGGAACGCGAGTGCCCAGGCGAGCAACAGTTCCGTCTCCGGGCGGGGGACGAACACCCCGGGGCCCACCTCGACGTCGATCTCCCCCAGTGACGACGTTCCGATGATGTGCTGCAACGGAATTCGCTTCGCACGCTGCGTGACGGTCGCACGGTAGGCCTCGGCGACCTCGGGCTCCACCAACGGGGTCAGGCCGAGCCGCCCGCGGGGAACCGACAGCAGATGCGCGGCGAGCAACTCGGCGTCGACCCGCGGGCTGGGGACGCCGGCCTCGGTCAGGACGCGGGTTGCCTCGACGATGGCCAGACGTAGCGGGACGCGACTCACCGACACAGCTTCGCACTGCCGGTCGGCCCGGCGATCACGCGGAGGTCATTCCGCCTGGAGCCGCGCCTGTCGGTCGGCCGCGGCGAGCGCGTCGAGGAGCGCGTCCATGTCACCGTCGAGAACGGCGTCCAGGTTGTGCGACTTGAAGCCGATGCGGTGGTCGGTGATGCGGTTCTCAGGGAAGTTGTACGTGCGGATGCGCTCGGACCGATCGACGGTGCGCACCTGGCTCGCACGCCCGGCCGCCGCCTCCTTGTCGGCCGCTTCCTCGGCCGCCGCCTGCAGCCGCGAGGCGAGCACCTGCATCGCCCTCGCCTTGTTCTGCAGCTGGGAGCGTTCGTTCTGACAGGTGACGACGATGCCCGTGGGCAGATGCGTGATGCGCACCGCGGAGTCCGTGGTGTTGACGCCCTGGCCACCTTTGCCGGACGAGCGGTAGACGTCGATGCGCAGATCGGTCTCGTCGATCTGGACGGCTTCGACCTCGTCCTGCTCCGGGTAGATCAGGACGCCGGCCGCCGACGTGTGCACTCGTCCCTGCGATTCGGTGACGGGAACACGCTGCACCCGATGCACGCCGCCCTCGAACTTGAACCGCGACCACACACCGTCGGCGGTGTCGGTGCGCGCCTTGATGGACAGCGTCGCGTCCTTGTACCCACCCAGATCGGAGACGTTCGCGTCGAGGATCTCGACCCGCCAGCCGTGGCGCTCGGCGTACCGGACGTACATCCGAGCGAGATCGGACGCGAACAGGGCGGACTCCTCGCCGCCCTCACCCGACTTGACCTCCAGCACGACGTCGTCGGCGTCGTGAGGATCACGGGGCGCGAGCAGGTCGGTGAGGGTGGTGTCGAGCTCGGCCACGGTCGCCTCGAGCGCCGGGATCTCCGCGGCGAAGCCGGCGTCGTCGGCAGCGAGCTCGCGGGCCGCCTCGAGATCGTCGCGGGCGGCACTGAGCTTGGAGTACACACTCATGATCGGGGCCAGCTGCGCGAACCGCTTCCCGGCGCGGCGAGCCGCCGCCGGATCGTCGTGCAGCGAGGGATCGGACAGGTCGCGCTCGAGTCCGGCGTGCTCGGCGAGGATGTCGTCGATCGCGGACGGTGTCGCGGAGGCGGCCACGGTGTTCTCCCTGTCGAACCGAAGAATGTCAACGAACAATGGTGCAGAAACGACCGACGCCCGCCCCGAGACGAATCTCGGAACGGGCGTCGGCGGAAGAGCTAGCTGTCGGCGTCGGCCTTCTTGCCTGCGCGCTTGCCGTAGCGAGCCTCGAAGCGAGCCACGCGGCCGCCGGTGTCGAGGATCTTCTGCTTGCCAGTGTAGAACGGGTGGCACTGCGAGCAGACCTCGACGTTGATGCGCTCCGCCGAGTTGGTGCTGCGGGTCTCGAAAGTATGTCCGCAACCACACACGACTGTCGTCGCTGTGTAATCGGGGTGGATTCCTGCCTTCATGGTGTCCCTTTCATGGTCGCCGGGTCGCCTCGACTGTCGAGAGCGTGAACCGGAACCGGACTCGGCCGATCAGTATGCCAGAGCAGCTGTCCGCGCTGGTAATCGTCTCAACATCGGTGCCGAGACGTTTGTTCCGTCGATCCTCGGGGGTCAGTCCTCCGGCGAACCGGGCGCCGTCTTGGAGACCGACATGAGGAACTCGATGTTGTTCTTGCTCTTCTTCAGTCGGTCGATCAGCAGATCGATCGCCTGGTGCGAGTCGAGCCCGGAGAGCACCCGACGCAGCTTGTGCAGCACGGCCGCCTCGTCGGGACTGAGCAGGAGCTCGTCCTTGCGGGTGCCCGACGGATTGACGTCCACCGCCGGGAACACGCGCCGCTCGGCGATCTTGCGATCGAGCTTGAGCTCGGCGTTGCCCGTGCCCTTGAACTCCTCGAAGATCACCGTGTCACCTGTCGAGCCGGTCTCCACCATCGCCGTGGCGATGATGGTGAGCGATCCACCGTTCTCGATGTTGCGCGCGGCACCGAGGAAGCGCTTGGGCGGGTAGAGCGCCGTGGAGTCGACACCACCGGACAGGATGCGACCCGAGGCCGGCGAGCTGTTGTTGTACGCACGGCCCAGACGCGTGATCGAGTCGAGCAGCACCACCACGTCGCGGCCGTCCTCGACCAGCCGCTTGGCGCGCTCGATCGCCAGCTCGGCGACCGAGGTGTGGTCGCCCGGCGGGCGATCGAAGGTGGAGGCGATGACCTCACCCTTCACGCTGCGCTGCATGTCGGTCACTTCTTCGGGACGCTCGTCCACGAGCACGACCATCAGGTAGCACTCGGGGTTGTTCGTCGCGATGGCGTTCGCGATCGCCTGCAACACGCTGGTCTTACCCGCCTTGGGCGGGCTCACGATGAGCGCACGCTGCCCCTTGCCGATCGGCATGACCAGATCGATCACGCGCGTCGTCAGGATGTTCTGCGTGGTCTCGAGGCGCAGCCGCTGATTCGGGTACAGCGGCGTCAGCTTGTTGAACTCCGGCCGCTTGCGGTTGCCGTCCGGCGGCGCACCGTTGACCGTGTCGAGACGGACCAGCGGGTTGAACTTCTGCCGGGAGTTGTTCTGCTCCCCCTCGCGGGCCACTCGCACGGCACCGGTCAGTGCGTCACCGCGTCGGAGGCCGTTGCGGCGCACCATGTTCATGGAGACGTACACGTCGTTCGGTCCCGCGAGGTATCCCGAGGTCCGGACGAACGCGTAGTTGTCGAGCACGTCGAGAATGCCGGCGACGGGCTGCACGACGTCGTCGTCGCGCAGTTCGGGCTCGCGCTCACGATCACGCTGGTTGCCGCCGCCCTCGGGAGCACCGTCACGATCGCGCCCACGGCGACGCTCGCGGAAACGACGTCCCCGCCTGCCGCGGCCCTCGCCGTCCTCGTCGTCGCGGGGACCGTTGTCACGAGGCCCGTTGTTGCGGTCGCCCTGGTTGCGGTCGCCCTGGTTGCGATCGTTCCGGTCGCCCTGGTTGCGGTCGCCCTGGTTGCGATCGTTGCGGTCGCCCTGATTGCGATCGTTGCGGTCGCCCTGGTTGCGGTCGCCCTGGTTGCGATCGTTGCGGTCGCCCTGGTTGCGGTCGCCCTGGTTGCGGCCCTGGCGCTCGCGGCGCGGCCGGTCCCCGTTCTGACGATCACCCTCGCCCTGGTCGCGGTCGTCGCCACCGTCGGTGCGGGTGGTCTCGGCCGGAGCCGTCGTGGTGGACGCTGCCGCGTCGGTCGACTGGTGCGCGCGGCCGTCCTGCGCAGGCGCAGCGTCGTTCTGCGACTCGGCGGCGGTGTCGGTCGACTCCGCGGCGCCGGCACGGCGGGTCGCTCCGCGACGGTTCCGCGTGCGACGCGGGCCGTCGGGGTTCGCGCCGTCGGACGCTGCACCGTCGGAACCCGAGGTGTCGGCGCTGGGTGTACCGGCGTCGGAGCTGGAGGCGCCGGCGCTCGCACCGTCGGCTCCGGATTCCCGGGGGGCCACGGCGTCGGACACACCGGCGGACGGTGCGTCCGACGTGGCGGCGGGCGCGGACCGGCTCACGCGGGGTGCGCGCGACGGTGCCTCGGTGGCAGCCGCGGACGCGGGCACCTGCTTGGCCTCGATCGCGGACACGAGGTCGCCCTTACGCATCCCGGAGACACCCTTGATGCCGAGTTCGGACGCGAGTCCGCGCAGCTCGGTGAGCACCATCCCGGAGAGTCCGGCACCGCGGCGCGACGTGCGCGGGCGCGTGTCGGACTGGGTCGCCGGAGCAGCGATAGATTCCGTATCGGTCACGGAGGTCCTTTCCTTCCCTCGCGCGCCTGGTGCGCAGATCGAGGGTTCGTTCCGCCGTTCGACTCTCGTGTCGAACTCGGATGCCGCGTACGTTCGCGTCGTGCAGAAGGGCGAAGGCTGTTCCAGGATGCGACTTCCCTGGCGGCCGTGGCGCGCCGATCGACGACGGCGGCACCGCTGGAGCTCAAGGCCGGGAAGTAATGCCCTGGAGAAATCGGCGCGCTGACTGCGCACGATGTACGGACGCGTACCACAATAGCCGTGATGCGAGGTACGGGCAAGAATGTCCGCGTCAGCGCGTCGTGACGCCGTCCGCGATGTCCAGCTCCAGCACCGTCATCCCGTCGTCCCCGGCGCGGTCGGCCAACTCGCGCGCGATGCTCGCCGTTCCGAGCACGAGCACGGTGGGTCCGGCGCCCGAGACCGTCGCGGCGTGCCCGTGTGCGCGCAGGGTCTCGACCCATCGCGACGTCACCGGCAGGGCGGAGGCCCGGTAGGGCTGGTGCAGGCGATCCTCGGTGGACACCATCAACAGATCGGGTCGCGTCGTCAGGGCCACGACCGCGAGCGCGGATCGGCTCGCGTTGAACGCGGCGTCGCGGTGCGGAACGAGGTCGGGCAACAGTCCGCGCGTGTGCGCCGTGGACGACCGTTCGGTCGGGATGAGCACCGTCGCACCGATGTCCGGGTGCACGTCGAGACGGGCGGCCGCATAGGCCCGCGGCCCCTCCGGCGGGCCGGACTCGCGGCTCCAGGACACCACGGCGCCGCCGAGCACGCTGGCCGACGCGTTGTCCGGATGACCCTCGAACTCGGCGGCCAGCTGCACCATCTGCTCGGGCGACAACGCGAGAGCCGGATCCAGGGACGCCGCGAGGCAGTTGGCCGCGGCGAGCCCACCGACCACTGCCGACGCCGACGAGCCGAGGCCGCGAGAGTGAGGAATCCTGTTGTGGCACCGTACTTTCAGACCGTCCGCCCACACGCCGGCCGACTCGAGACCACGCTCGATCGCTCGCACGACGAGATGCGACGGACCCCACGGAACCTCGCGCGCACCCTCACCGTCGACCTCGATGTCGAGCCCGGACTCCGCCACGGTGACGACGACGTCGTCGAACAGACCCAGGGCGAGCCCCAGTGTGTCGAACCCGGGTCCGAGGTTGGCACTGGAGGCAGGCACGCGGGCGTGCGCCACCGTCCCGGTGGTGAGTGTCCTCGTCACGTCGGCCGGCCCGGCCACTATGCCGACTCGGGAGCAGCCGGGTTCACCGACGACCACGGCGCCACAGTCGATTCCGCCATCGAGATCCCGATCATTCGGACGTTCCCTCGAGTCGGAGAACGCTGGTGACGGCGGTGACGATGTCGAGTTCCTTCAGCGCGTCCACGGTGGCCGCCAGAGCCGAGTCCTTGGCGCGGTGCGTGACGACGACGAGACGGGCATGCTTACTCGCGCCCTCCTGGCGCACCGTGGAGATGCTGACGTCGTTCTTGGCGAACTCGGCCGCGACGGCGGAGAGCACTCCGGCGCGATCCGCGACCTGCATGTTGACGTGGTACCGCGTGGGGGTGTCCCCCATGGGCGCGACGGGGAGCTTGGCGTACGTCGACTCCCCGGGTCCACGGCCGCCGTAGAACTTGTTGCGCGCCGCCATCACCAGGTCGCCCATGACGGCGGACGCGGTGGGAGCGCCGCCCGCACCCTGGCCGTAGAACATGAGCCGTCCCGCGGCCTCGGCTTCGACCACGACGGCGTTGAAGGCACCCGACACCGAGGCGAGCGGGTGCGACAGCGGTACGAGCGACGGGTAGACGCGGACGGAGATGCGGTCGTTGCCGTCGTCGTCACTCACACGCTCGCACAGCGCGAGAAGCTTGACGGTGCAGTCGAACGCACGCGCGGTGGCGATGTCCGCCGCGGTGATCGAGGAGATCCCTTCGCGGTGTACGTCGGCCGAGGTGACCCGCGTGTGGAACGCGAGCGAGGCCAGGATGGCGGCCTTCGCCGCAGCATCGAAGCCCTCGACGTCGGCCGTCGGATCCGCCTCCGCGTATCCCAGCCGTCCCGCCTCCGCGAGCGTGTCCGCGTAGTCCGCACCCGTCTCGTCCATGGCCGAGAGGATGAAGTTCGTCGTGCCGTTGACGATGCCGATGACACGGTTCACCCGGTCACCGGCGAGAGACTGCATCAGCGGCCGGACCACCGGAATGGCCCCTGCCACAGCGGCTTCGAAGTACAGGTCGGCGCGGTGGCTCTCGGCGGCATCGGCCAACTCACCGGTGTACTCGGCGAGGAGTGCCTTGTTGGCCGTGACGACCGACTTGCCGGCGTTGAGCGCGGCGAGGATCAGTTCGCGGGCCGGCTCGATGCCGCCGAGCACCTCGACCACCAGGTCGACGTCGTCGCGCGCGACGAGTGCGCGCACGTCGGTGGTCAGCAGTTCGGGGTCGATGCCGCGGTCCTTGCCGATGTCGCGCACCGCGACTCCCCGTAGCACGAGCGGCGCACCGACGCGGGCGGTGAGATCGGTGGCGTGATCGAGCAGGATGCGCACGACCTCGCTGCCGACGTTCCCCATACCGAGGACGGCGACGCCGATCGGCTTGTCCACGGGACTGACGAAGGCCGCGGCCTCCGATGACACTGACGATTCTGGAGCGGTCACCGGTCTACCTCCAAGCTGAGCAGGTCGTCGAACGTTTCGCGGCGGAGTACCAGCCGCGCTTGCCCGTCCCGCACGGCGACGACGGCCGGACGGGGCAGAAGGTTGTACCGGGACGACATCGAGTAGCAGTACGCACCCGTCGCGCCCACGGTGAACAGGTCACCGGGACCGAGATCCTCAGGCTGCCACGTGTCGCGGATGACGATGTCGCCACTCTCGCAGTGCTTTCCGACGATCCGGGCCAGAACGGCCGGAGCCTCCGACGTACGCGACGCGAGGCGGCCGACGTACTCGGCTTGATAGAGCGAGGTCCGGATGTTGTCGCTCATGCCCCCGTCGACGCTGATGTAGCGGCGCGTGTGGGTGCTGTCGACGGTGACGTCCTTGACGGTGCCCACCTCGTACAGCGTCACGGTGCCGGGTCCCGCGATCGCACGTCCGGGCTCCACTGCCAGTGTCGGAGTAGGGATCCCGGCGGCCGCCGACTCGGACTCGACGATGTGGGCGAGCTTGGCGGCCAGATCCTGCACGGGGGGCGGGTTGTCCCCCGGCACGTAGTGGATGCCCATGCCGCCGCCGAGATCGACCACGGTGATCTGCGAGGTCTTCTCGGTGCCGAACTCGGCCTTGATGTCGCGCAGCAACCCGATCACGCGGTGAGCCGCGAGCTCGAACCCGTCGACCTCGAAGATCTGGGATCCGATGTGCGAGTGCAGGCCGACGAGGCGCAGATTGCCGGTCTCGAACACCCGACTGACGGCCCGGAGCGCGCTGCCGTCGGACAGGCTGAAGCCGAACTTCTGGTCCTCGTGGGCGGTGGCGATGAACTCGTGCGTGTGTGCCTCGACCCCGACGGTGATGCGGATCAGGACGTCCTGCACCGTTCCCGCCGCGGCAGCGACCTCGTCGAGCCGGTCGATCTCGATCATCGAGTCCAGCACGACGTGCTCGACACCGGCGCGCACTCCCGCCTCCAGTTCGGCCCGTGACTTGTTGTTGCCGTGCATCGCGATCCGGTTCGCCGGGAAGCCCGCGTTCAGTGCGATCGCCAGCTCGCCGCCCGAGCACACGTCGAGGGACAGACCCTCGTCCGCGACCCAGCGAGCGATCTCCCCACACAGGAAGGCCTTGGACGCGTAGTGCACCCGCTCGGGGGCACCGAACGCCTCCGCCATCTCGCGGCAGCGCGACCGGAAATCGTCCTCGTCGATGACGAACAGCGGCGTGCCGTACGTGGCGGCGAGTTCCGTCACCGGAACACCGGCCAGCGTCACGACGCCGTCGTCACCACGAGCTGCGTTCCGGGGGAACACCTTCGGATGAAGGTCCGTGAGTGCCGCGCTGTCCGCCGGACGCTCCGGGGTGCCGGGGCCCGACTGCTCAGCGTGCCGCGGCCCGGCGGGATGCGCGCTCACATCTTCTCCGGTGCACTGACACCGAGCATGGCCAGGCCGTTGGCCAGGACCTGCCGAGTGGCGTCGCCCAGGGCGAGCCGCGCTGTGTGGACGGGCATCGGATCCTCGTCTCCTCGGGGAAGTACTCGACACGCTCCGTAGAACCGGTGATAGGCACCCGCCAACTCCTCGAGGTACCGGGCGATCCGGTGGGGTTCGCGCAGCCCCGCCGCACTGGCGACGACGCGGGGGAACTCCCCGACGGTACGGACGAGGTCACCTTCCGCGGCATGGGTCAGCAGCGCGAAGTCGGGATCCGCGGCGGAGACGCCCAGCTCCTCGGCACCGCGGGCGAGAGAACACAACCGGGCGTGAGCGTACTGCACGTAGTACACCGGGTTGTCGTTGCTCCGGCTCGCCCACAGCGCGAGATCGATGTCGATCGACGAGTCGACCGACGACCGCACCATCACGTACCGCGCGGCGTCGATCCCGATGGCCTCCACGAGGTCGTCGAGAGAGATCACCGTGCCCGCACGCTTGCTCATCTTCACGGCGACACCGTCGCGGACGAGGTTGACCATCTGACCGATGAGCACCTCGACGGTCGCCGGATCGTCACCGAAGGCTGCGGCAGCGGCCTTGAGCCGACCGATGTAGCCGTGGTGGTCCGCGCCGAGCATGTAGATGCACAGGTCGAACCCGCGAGATCGCTTGTCCTGGAAGTACGCGATGTCGCCGGCGATGTACGCGGCGTTGCCGTCGCTCTTGACCACGACGCGATCCTTGTCGTCGCCGTACTCGGTGCTGCGGAGCCACCAGGCCCCGTCCTTCTCGTACAGGTTGCCCGAGGATTTCAGCGTCTCCACAGCGCGCTCGACCGCGCCGGACTCGAAGAGCGAGTTCTCGTGGAAGTACACGTCGAAGTCGGTGCCGAACTCGTGCAGGTCCGACTTGATCTTCGTGAACATCGCGTCGACGCCGAGGGCTCGGAACACCTCCTGCCGCTCGTCGTCGGGCAGACCCATCACGTCCGGTCGCTGCGTGACGACGGCCGCGGCGATCTCGGCGATGTACTCGCCCGCGTAGCCGTCCTCCGGAGCGGGCAGACCCAGCGCCGAGGCGACCAGCGAGCGTGCGAACCGATCGATCTGCGCGCCGTGATCGTTGAAGTAGTACTCGCGGGTGACCGCGGCACCCCGCGAGGTGAGGATGCGCCCCAGGGCGTCGCCCACCGCGGCCCAGCGAGCGCCGCCCAGGTGCACGGGACCCGTGGGGTTCGCCGAGACGAACTCCAGGTTGATCGAGGTACCGGTGAGCTCGTCGGACCAGCCGTAGCGATCGTTCTCGCGCTGCACGCGCTCCACGATGGCGCCCTGAGCGGACTTCGCGAGCCGGATGTTGAGGAATCCGGGACCGGCCACGTCGACGGCCTCGACAGCGTCGGCACCGGCCAGAGCGTCCGCGAGCCAGGTCGCCAGGTCGCGGGGGCTGACGCCCGCCTTCTTGGCCACCTGCATCGCGACGTTGGTCGCGTAGTCGCCGTGCTCGGGATTGCGCGGGCGGTCCACCGTCACCGTCGCGGGCAACACGGCAGGATCGAGTCCGTGCTCGGTGAGCACGGCCGCTGCGGTGGCATGCAGCAGTTCGGCGAGGTCGGCGGGAGTCACGGGGCCTTATCCTATGGTCTCGCTGCACAGCACCCCGACCGCGGTCACCGGTGGGTCCGACGGGAGCGCTTCAGCGAGGGCTCAGACTCCCTCCGTACAGTGGGGCTGCCTCGAGTACGCGGCCACTCATCTCCTCGATCGAAAGAGCGCTCCGACCATGCCAAGCGGTTCCGACAAGAAGTCAGCCAAGGCCATCAAGGCTGCCAGCAAGACCGGCACCCGGAACAAGGGTGGTGTCCCCTCCAGCGTGGGATCGGGCAAGCGGCGCCAGATCCCGTGGCTGACGGTGGCGGCATCCGTCGTGGTCATCGCGCTGATCGGCGCCCTGGCCTGGAACCTGGTGCCCAAGTACCAGGACCGCGCCGAGGCGCAGCGCTTCGCTCCCACCGAGGAGAACCAGGACCCGTCGACCGGCATCGACGGCGTGGTCACGCAGGACTATCCCGCTGCGCTGCACGTCACCGGCTCGCAGCGTGTCGCCTACGACCAGTCGCCGCCGTTCGGTGGCCCGCACGACCAGGTGTGGGCCAACTGCATGGGCACGGTCTACCCGGACGGCCTGCGCACCGAGAATGCCGTGCACTCGCTCGAGCACGGCGCCGTCTGGATCGCCTACAACCCGGACGACCTGAGCGAGGACCAGATCTCGACGCTGGCCGCCAAGGTCGAGAACCAGCAGTACATGCTCATGTCCGCCTACCCCGGACTCGACTCCCCGATCTCCCTGCAGTCGTGGGGCCACCAGCTCAAGCTCGACAGTGTCGACGACCCCCGGATCGACCACTTCATCGCCGCACTGCGCCTGAACCGCTACGCCTACCCCGAGGTCGGCGCGAGCTGCTCCACGACGCCGGAGACCTTCGACCAGGACAACCCGCCGCCGTTCGACGGCAGTGCACCGGGCCCCGACGCGGTGCCGATGAGCGGCGAGGGCCTGACCCCCGACGCCTCCGAGACGGGTGCGGGTCAGCTCCCGGGCGGGCTGGGCCTGCCCACCGACGGCCTGCCCACCGACGGCGCGGCAGTGCCCACACCGTGAGCGTGACGACGGAGGAACGGCCCACGGCGCAGCGGAGTCAGCGATCGGCCCTGCTGGTCCTGGGCGCGGTGGCCCTGCTCGTCATCGGGTTCGCCGTCGGCTTCCTCGCGCAGACCCCGTTGCGGGACGATCCGGCACCCACACCGGGCGCCGATTCGGTCGACGTCGGGTTCTCGCAGGACATGACCGTGCACCACAACCAGGCGATCGAGATGGCGACCATCGCGCTCAGTGGCGCCTCCGATCCGCTGGTCAAGAATCTCGCGTACGACATCCTCACGACACAGCAGAACCAGGCCGGGCAGATGCAGGGCTGGCTGGCGCTCTGGGACGCCGCTCCGTTGCCGACGGGCGGCTACATGGGCTGGATGACGGAGGACGGAGGACACTCCATGTCCGGCTCGTCGATGTCGTCCATGTCCGGGTCCGGCTCGTCCACCGGTCCCGTGCAGACCATGCCGGGTATGGCGAGTACGCAGGACATGACGGCGCTGCGCGCCGCCACCGGTCCGGCACTGGACGTGCTGTTCCTCCAGTTGATGCTGCGCCACCACGAGGGTGGTCTGCCGATGATGGAGTACGGCGCGGTGCACGCGGAGACGCCCGCGGTGCGCAATCTCGCGCAGACGATGGTGAACACCCAGACCTCGGAGGCTCAGCTGATGACGCAGATGCTCACCGAGAAGGGTGCTGCTCCGCTCTGATCGCGTGATGCGCTACTGTTGGCACCGCCCGAAACGGCACATCGGAGTTCGGTCCGGTGCGCCCCCGTAGCTCAGGGGATAGAGCGTCCGCCTCCGGAGCGGAAGGCCGCAGGTTCGAATCCTGCCGGGGGCACCCATCACTCGCCCGGTGCGAGCACCGTCAGTCGTTCGCCAGGAGCGCCGTCATCACGGCGTCGGCCGTCAGCCGGGCCGTCGGTTTCCTCGCAGGCGCCAGGTCGTGTCCCGCAGCCTCGATCGTCACGATGGTCACCGCTCCCCCGATCCGCGTCGTGTGCTCGCGCAGTTCGTCGCCGGTGGCGAACGGGTCCCGCGAGCCGTGCACGATCACGGTCGGAGCGGCGATGCCCGGGAAGTGCTCGGTCCGCAGGGTGTCCGGCTTCGTCGGCGGGTGCAGCGGATAGGACAGTGCGAGAAGAGCGTCCGCGATGTCGGGGTCCTCGGCGAGGAGCATCGAGGCCTGACGGCCGCCGTAGGAGTGACCCCCGACGATCACCGGTCCCCGCGCATCCAGCGCCCGCACCGCGGCGGCGATACCGGCACGATCCGCGGCGGCGCCCGCTCGGTTCGGAGGGCCCTTGGGCCGAGCCTGACGAAACGGGAGATCGATCCGCGCCGTCAGTACCCCACGGTCCGCGAGCTCGGTGGCCACGGCCACCAGAATCGCTGCGTCGCAGTTGCTTCCCGCACCGTGGGCGAGCACGGCCGTCGCGACGGGTGCGCCGGCAGGTTCGTGGACGAAGCCGTGGATCCCGTCGGCCCGCCACTCCCGCACCGTTCCCTCCGTCATGCCGCGACCGTAACGCAGAACGGGCACCGACCACAGTGGTCGATGCCCGTTCTTCTCGTGCGTCCGGCGTCAGGGAACCTGAGTGAGCCCCACCGTCGGGAAGAACGCGCAGGTCTTGCCGTCGTGCGAGACCTGGCCGAAGATCGCCGACAACACGGTGCCCGAGCCCGTGGCGACGGGTGCCAGGCGGACACCGGCGTTGGGGAACTTCGAGAGGTTGTTCGTCAGCAGGTCGCGTCCGATGGAACGGAACGGCTCACCCAGTGGCTCGATGATCTCCGCGAGGACGACGTCGGTGAGACCACCCATGTCGGCGAAGCCACCCTTCAGCGTGGTGACGTTGAACCACGCCACCTGCATGCCGGACTTGTTCGCACCGTCGTTCACGATGCCGCCGGGCGCCGGAACGAAGGCGTACAGCGTCTCGCCCGGATCGGCGATCGTGGTGTCGATCCCGGGCAGTGTCGGAATGGTGACACCCGGCACCTTCGGCGTGTACGGGCCGGGAGCCGAACCGGCGACCGCGGGCACGATGCCGAGCGGCGCACCCGGGAGCGCGGAGCAGTTGATCGCGGCCGTCGGGTAGAAGAACGGCGTGAGACCGAAGCCGCCGAGCAGTCCGTTCGCAGCGTCCAGCAGCGCCAGCGGGTTCGTACCGGCGGGCTCCGCGACATCGACCGACGGTGCGGCACCCAGCACGGCGCGCGCCGCCTCGAGGGCGACGTCCCCCGACGCAGCGGATCCCTCGAGAGTGGCCAGCGCCTGCTGGAACGGGTCCGGAGCGGGTGCCGGATCGGCAGAGGCGACGGCCGGCAGCGCGAGCGCTCCGGCGCAGGCGATGGCCAGGGCGGCCACCGTTCGACGAGGCCGACGGAATGTACGCATGCATGCTCCTGAATGGCTCGGGGTCGACGATCTCGGGATCGAGATGCGCGTGCGGTCCCGTGGGAACCGTGTGGTCCGATTCGATCACGGGTTTCGTCAGGTCACGGTCGTCGAGACTGCATTGATACCAAAGTGTCGCATGATGCAGATGTGACGGATGTGGCGATCGACTCGGTCGCGCGCCGAGTCGATCCACCGTGCGAACGTGGGAAGATCGACCCATGTCGTCAGCGCCGAAGCTTCCGCTGGACCCCATCGCGGAAGCTCACCGTCAGTGGATCCGCCACGGATGGTCGGACGCCGCCGACGGCATGGCCGCGGTCACGTCCATCATGCGCGTCCAACAGATCATGATGGCGCGCGTCGAAGAGGTCCTCAAACCCACGGGGCTGACCTTCGCTCGCTACGAGTTGCTCACCCTGCTCACCTTCACGAAGACCGGCGCCCTGCCGATGGCGAAAGCCAGCGCACGCCTGCAGGTCCATCCCACCTCGGTGACCAACGCCGTCGACAGGTTGGAGAAGGCGGACCTGGTCACGCGGGTACCGCACCCCACGGATCGCCGCACCACACTCGTCGAGATCACCGAGGCGGGACGGCAATTGGCGGTCAAGGCGACGGAAGATCTCAACGACCGCGTGTTCGGGCTCCCCGGAGTCGCGGGTGCGGATCTGGACAGACTGGTGTCCATCCTCGCAGGGGTCCGGCGGCGCGCCGGGGACTTCGACGACGAGGACACGTCCGGCTGGTGACAGCAGAGATCCGGTGCCACTCCCCTCGCTCGGGCGAGGAGTGTCGCACCGGATCTCGGTACGGCCGGATCAGCGGTGGCGGAACACCGGCTGACGCTTCTCGGTGAAGGCGGTCATGCCCTCGGTCTGATCGTCGGTGGCGAACGTCGAGTGGAACAGGCGACGTTCGAACCGAACACCCTCCGCCAGAGTCGATTCGAACGCCCGATTCACGGCTTCCTTCGCCATGACAGCGATGGGCAGCGACTTCGCGGCGATCGTCTCGGCCGTCTCCAGCGCATCGGCGAGCAGATCGGCCGCCGGCACGATCCGCGACACGAGCCCTGCTCGCTCCGCCTCCTCGGCGCCCATCTTGCGGCCGGTCAGACACATCTCCATGGCCTTGGCCTTGCCGACGGCACGGGTCAACCGTTGGGAGCCACCGATTCCGGGGATCACCCCCAGAGCGATCTCCGGTTGGCCGAACTGAGCCGTGTCCGCTGCGATCAAGATGTCGCACATCATGGCCAGCTCGCAACCCCCACCGAGGGCGTAACCCGCCACGGCGGCGATGGTCGGTGTGCGCACTGCGGCGAACGCGTCCCACTCGGAGAAGAAGTCCTGCGTGTAGACCTCCATGTAGGTCTTGGACTGCATCTCCTTGATGTCGGCACCGGCCGCGAACGCCTTCTCGGAACCGGTCACCACGATCGCCCCGATCGCCGGATCACGATCGAACGCCACGGCAGCCTCGACCACCTCGGTCATCAGCTGAGAGTTCAACGCGTTCAGCGCCTTCGGCCGGTTCAGCGTGATGACGCCGACGCGGCCCCTGGTCTCGACCGTGATCGTCTCGAATTGCTGCGTCTCCACTTTCGGCGTCCCGACGTCGCTCACGCGGTACCGCCCGAACGCTCACGGATGTCCTGCACGATGCCGGAGAAGTCCCTGTCCCCGTGCTCGGCGGCGTACGCCTCGTACATCGCCGAGGCCAGCATGCCCAGCTGCGCCTCGACACCGTTGGCGCGCACGGCCTCCGACACGAGACCCAGATCCTTGCGCATCAACGCGGCGGCGAATCCCGGCGTGTAGTCGTTGTTCGCGGGACTCGTCGGCACCGGTCCCGGAACGGGACAGTTGGTGGTCAACGCCCAGCACTGTCCCGATGCCGTGCTGGCGACGTCGAACAGTGCCTGATTGGTCAGCCCCAGCTTCTCCCCGAGCACGAAGGCCTCGCTGACGGCGATCATGGAGACCCCGAGAATCATGTTGTTGCACAGCTTGGCCGCCTGGCCGTTGCCGCTCTGTCCGCAGTGCACGATCTTGCGACCCATGAGCTCGAGCAGCGGATTCGCCTCGGCGACGGCAGCGTCGTCGCCCCCGACCATGAACGTCAGCGTGCCCGCGGTGGCTCCACCGACGCCGCCCGAGACGGGAGCGTCGACGGCGCGGTGGCCCGCGGCCCGCGCGACGTCGGCCGCCGTACGGGCATCGGCCACGTCGATGGTCGAGGAGTCGATGAACAGCGTGCCGGCGCCGGCAGCGGGGACGACGTCGGCATAGCAGTCGAGGACGTGCTTGCCACTGGGCAACATAGTCACCACCACCGAGGCACCCGCCACGGCGTCGGCGGCCGACTCGGCGACCGTGATGCCCTTCTCCCGCGCCTGGTCGAGCGAGGCGGGAACGAGGTCGAAGCCTCGGACGTCGTGGCCGGCCGCGGCGAGGTTGGCCGCCATCGGCCCGCCCATGTGCCCCAGCCCCAGGAAGGCGATCACGATGCTCACGATTGTGGTCCTTTCGAGACGGAGTCCGCCGCAGCGGATGTCAGACCCAACTCGGCGTCGCCGAGCGGTGCGAAGAAACGATCGACGTCGGAGGTGGTGACGTCGTCGAGATGGGCAGGCCGCCAGCGCGGTCGACGATCCTTGTCCACCACCTGCGCGCGGATGCCCTCGACGAGGTCGGGGCTGTCCAGGCAGGCGATGGACACGCGGTACTCGTCGTCGAGGACCTCGTCCAGCGACGACGCCGCGGCCGCGCGGCGCAGTGAGCGGAGCGTGACCGCCACCGACGTGGGGGACTTCGCCTCGATCGCGTCGGCCGCAGCGACGGCCTCGTCGCGGCCGTCGGCACGTAACCGCGCGACGATGCTCGCCGCGTCGTCGCCCGTGTAGGCCGCGTCGATCCACTCACGCTGCGCCGCCAGAGCCGACTCGGGAACGGGCGAGACGAGCGACAGCGCGGTGTCGACGGTGCCCGTGTGCAGGGCCTCGACGAACGCCGGCAGATCCTCGGTGGGCACGAAGTGGTCGGCGAATCCGGCAGCGACGGCGTCGCCCGCCGTCATGCGTGCGGTGGTCAACGCGAGGTGGGTGCCGATCTCGCCGGGCGTCCGGGCGAGGAGATACGTCCCGCCGACGTCCGGAACGAAGCCGATGCCGACCTCGGGCATCGCGACCTTCGACTTCTCCGTCACGATACGGACCGTCGCGTGAGCGGAGATACCCACTCCGCCGCCCATCACCGCACCGTCCATCAGAGCGACGATCGGCTTGCCGTACCGGTTGATCCGCGAGTTCATGACGTACTCGTCCCGCCAGAACTTCGCGGTGGCGGACCCCGTCGGCCAGTTCTCGCCCGCCTTCGCCTTCGCGTCGTCGTGGATCGCGACGATGTCGCCGCCGGCGCACAGTCCACGCTCACCGTTGCCGGTGATCAGCACGGCGCGCACCGACGGGTCGTCCTCCCACCGCACGAGAGCCGCGTCGATGTCGCGCACCATCGCGTGGCTGAGCGCGTTGATCGCGCGCGGCCGGTTCAGGGTGACCGTGGCGACCCCGCGGTCGACCGTCAGCAGGACGTCGGAGTTCTCCGCGGCGGTGTCGCTCACGCGGCACCCACCACCGATCGGGCGATGACGATTCGCATGACCTCGTTCGTTCCTTCCAGGATCTGGTGCACTCGGAGATCGCGGACGATCTTCTCCAGACCGTACTCACTGAGATAGCCGTAGCCACCGAGCAACTGGAGCGCGTCGTTGGCCACGGTGAACCCCACGTCGGTGGTGAACTTCTTCGCCATCGCACACAGCTGCACCTTGTCGGGAGCATCGGCGTCGAGAGCACTCGCGGCCCGCAGGAGCAGGACCCGGGCCGCCTCGAGATCTGTCCGCATGTCGGCCAGGCGGAACTGCAGTGCCTGCGCGTCGAGCAGCCGTGATCCGAACGCACGACGGTCGGCGAGGTAGGACACCGCGGCGTCGAACGCCGCCGTCGCGCCGCCCAGCGAGCAGGCCGCGATGTTGATGCGACCGCCGTTGAGGCCGTTCATCGCGATGCGGAACCCGTTGCCCTCGCCGCCGAGCAGATTGTCGGCCGGCACCGTGACGTCCTCCAGGATCACCTGGCGGGTGGGCTGCGCGTTCCAGCCCATCTTGGCCTCGTTGGCGCCGAACGACAGTCCCGGCGTGTCCTTCTCGACGACGAACGCGGAGATGCCGGACGGGCCGGGCCCGCCGGTGCGTGCCATGACGACGTAGACGGCGGACTCGCCGGCACCCGAGATGAACTGCTTCACGCCGTTCAGGACGTAGGTGTCCCCGTCGCGCACCGCCTTGGTCGACAGCGCGGCCGCGTCGGATCCGGCGCCCGGTTCGGTGAGGCAGTAGCTGCCCAGGGTCTCCATCGAGCACAGAGCCGGAAGCCACTGTCGCCGTTGATCGTCGGAGCCGTAGGTGTCGATCATCCACGCCACCATGTTGTGAATCGACAGGTACGCGGCGATCGACGGATCACCTGCGGCGAGCTTCTCGAAGATCCGCACGGCGTCGACGCGGCGCAGACCGGAGCCGCCGACGTCCTCGGCGATGTAGATCCCGCCCATACCGAGAGCGGCGGCCTTGCGCAGGACGTCGACCGGGAAGTGCTTGGTCCGGTCCCACTCCACGGCGTTCGGAGCGAGGAACTCCGCGGCGAAATCCGCTGCCGTCTCGCTGATCGCGCGCTCGTCCTCGTCGAGCGCGAAGATGTCCGCCACCGTCAGTCCATCGTCGGGATGACGAAGTGGTTCTGCGCCACAGCTTCCTTGCGGCCGCTGGGCCACCGCTGGGTGACCGTCTTGGTCTTGGTGTAGAACCGCACCGAATCCGGGCCGTGCTGATTGAGGTCGCCGAATCCGGACCGCTTCCAGCCACCGAAGGTGTGGTACGCGATCGGCACCGGAATGGGAACGTTGACGCCGACCATGCCGACGTTGACCCGCGCGGTGAAGTCGCGCGCCGTGTCACCGTCGCGCGTGAAGATCGCGACACCGTTGCCGTACTCGTGAGCCGACGGCAGGCGCAGGGCCTCCTCGTAGTCGGCCGCACGCACGATCTGCAGCACCGGTCCGAAGATCTCCTCCTTGTAGATGCGCATGTCCGTCGTCACCTTGTCGAACAGCGTTGCGCCGGTGAAGAACCCGTTCTCGTGGCCGGCGAGGGAGAAGCCTCGGCCGTCGACCACCAGGTCCGCACCCTCGTCGACACCGATCTGCACGTAGTCCGTGACGCGCTGGACGGCCTCGGCCGTGATGAGCGGTCCGAAATCGCTGCCCGCGTCGTCGCTGCGTCCGACGCTGAGCTTCTCGACGCGCTCGACCAGCTTGGCGCGCAGGGCCTCCGCGGTCTCCTCGCCGACGGGCACGGCCACGGAGATGGCCATGCAGCGCTCACCCGCACTGCCGTAGCCGGCACCGATCAGCGCATCGGCCACCTCGTCGAGGTCGGCGTCGGGCATGACGATGGCGTGGTTCTTCGCTCCGCCGAAGCACTGGGCGCGCTTGCCGTGCGCCGCCGCCGTCTCGTAGATGTACTGGGCGATGGGCGTGGAGCCGACGAAGCCCACCGCGCTGACGCGGGGGTCGGTCAGGATCGCGTCGACTGCTTCCTTGTCACCGTTGACGACGTTGAAGATTCCGGGAGGGCCACCGGCCTCGAGGAAGAGTTCGGCCAACCGCAGCGGCACGGAGGGGTCCCGCTCGGACGGCTTGAGGATGAACGCGTTGCCGCAGGCGATGGCGGGCGCGGCCTTCCACAGCGGGATCATCGCGGGGAAGTTGAACGGGGTGATGCCGGAGACGACACCGAGAGGCTGACGCATCGAGTACACGTCGATACCCGTTCCGGCACTCGCCGTGAACTCACCCTTGAGCAGATGCGGGATGCCGGTGGCGAACTCGACGACCTCGAGTCCGCGCTGGATGTCGCCCTTGGCATCGGCCACGGTCTTGCCGTGCTCGGACGAGAGCAACTGTGCGAGCGGCTCCATGTTCTCGTTGATCAGGGCCAGGAAGCGCATCAGGACGCGGGCACGCTTCTGCGGATTCTGCAGCGCCCACTCGACCTGCGCCTCCTCGGCGTTCGCCACGGCCGCCTCGACCTCCGCCGTACTGGCGAGCGGAACGCGGGCCTGCACCTCGCCGGTGTTCGGGTCGAAGACGTCGGCGAAACGGCCCGACTCCCCCGCCACGTGCTGTCCACCGATGTAGTGCGTCAGTTCTCGGGTCACGGATCCACCTTCGTCGTCGTTGAGTGAGGTGATCCTATAGTCGGACGTCCACGTATGTCCAGGATCACGCCCCGCCCATCCGCCGATAGAGCGCATCGAGCTCCGCCATCGCGGACCGCACCCCGCGCTCGTCGACGTCCGCAGTCCGCAACGCGATGCGCAGCAACGACGCCTCGAGATCGTCCGACGCCGGCGAGAACAGCGGGTCCGGCAGCGCGGGCAGCGTCGTCGCGTCACCGAAGTGATCGTCCGGATCGACCGTCGCCTCCGCGTCCTCGACGAACCCGACCAGGGCATCGAGGTCGACGCCGCGCAGCGCCAGCAGGCGGGTCGGGTCCTCGTCGATCCGCTCCGCGGCGAGATACGTCAGCGCCGCGGCGTGCTTGCAGGGCCACCCGCTGTCGGGGCAGGTGCAGTCGAAATCGAGCTGCGACGCACTCGACAGCAGCAGCCGCGGCCCCAGCGCCCGTGGAACAGAGCCGGAGGCGAGCTCGGTCAGCATGCCGGGCGACTCCTGCACGTCGGACATCAGCGCGTCCATGTCGAACGGATCCAGGACAGCGATGCTCACGGACGCCGAGAACGGCTCCACCTGACTGCCCTGGACGTCGCCGTCGATCCGCCCCGGTCGGAGTTCGAGGGAGATCACCTGCCCGCCGCGGGCGTACGTCCGTCCGCGCGAGAGCCGCCCGGCGTCGGCGATCGACTCGATGGTCTCCACGAACTGCTTGCCCCACCACGTGCGACCGAAGGCGCCCCGAGAGGTCTTCGCCGCGATGCCGTCCGGGATCCGCCGCCGGGGGCCGAACTGGTCGAACTGCGCCATCAGTCGCCCACCGCGTCCTCGGAGAGCGTGAGCAGATCGCGCAACTCCCCCGTCGACAACTCGGTGATCCAACTCTCGCCGGAGCCCACCGCGAGATCGGCCAGATCCTTCTTCGTGGTGAGCATGGTGTCGATGCGCTCCTCCACGGTGCCGACGCACAACAACTTGCGCACCTGGACGTCCTTGCGCTGGCCGATGCGGAACGCGCGATCCGTCGCCTGGTTCTCCACCGCCGGATTCCACCACCGGTCCAGGTGCACCACATGATTGGCGGCCGTCAGGTTGAGGCCGGTGCCACCCGCCTTGAGCGAGAGCACCATGATCGGAGGACCGCCGGCGGACTGGAACTCCTCGACCATCGCGTCCCGTCGGCCCTTGCTCACACCACCGTGCAGGAACGGGACGGGAACGCCGAACCGGCGTTCGAGGTACGGCGCCACCATCGAGCCGAACGCCGTGAACTGGGTGAACAACAACGCCTTCTCGCCGTCGCCGAGGACCGAGTCGAGGATGTCGTCCACGAGTGCGAGTTTGCCGGAGCGGTGCTTGCCACGACGTAACACCGTCGACCCGTCGTCGAGGAAGTGCGCAGGGTGGTTGCACACCTGCTTGAGCCGGGTCAGTGCGCCGAGCACCGCACCCTTGCGCGCCATGCCCTCGCTCTCGGCGATCTGTCGCATCATCTCGTCGACGACGGCCTGGTACAGGCTCGCCTGCTCGGCGGTGAGGTTCGAGCGCACGGTCATCTCGAACTTGTCGGGCAGATCCGCGATGACCGTCTTGTCGGTCTTCACCCGTCGCAGAACGAACGGTGACGTGAGGGAGCGCAACCTGGCCACGGCGGTCTCCTCCTTCTCGCGTTCGATCGGGATCGCGAAGCGTGCCCGGAACGTGGCGGTGGTGCCCAGGATGCCGGGGTTGCAGAAGTCGAAGATCGACCGGAGCTCGTCCAACCGGTTCTCCACGGGCGTGCCCGTCAGCGCGATCCGGTGCGCCGCGGGAATCGCCCGCGCCGCGCGGGCCTGCGCCGTGCTGCTGTTCTTGACGTGCTGGGCCTCGTCGAGCACCACCCGTCGCCAGGTCTGCGCCGACAGTTCGCCCACGTCGCGGGCCAACAATGCGTACGTCGTGACCACCAGATCGTGCGAGCGCACCGCAGCCGTCAGGTCGTCCCCCGTCGCGCGATCCGGCCCGTGGTGCACCAGCACGCGCAGGGTCGGCACGAACTTCGCCGCCTCGCGCTGCCAGTTGCCCACCACCGACATGGGCGCGACGAGCAACGTCGGTGTCGCCGATCGCTCGTGCGCCAGGAGAACCAGCAACTGCAGCGTCTTTCCCAACCCCATGTCGTCGGCCAGTACCGCCCCGAGGCCGGCCGAACTCATGAAGGCGAGCCACTCCACACCGCGCTGCTGATACGGCCGCAGCGTCGCGTGCACCGAGTCGGGCACCTCCACCGGTTCCGACCGGCGGTCCGGGTCGAGCAACTTCTGCGCCCAGCCGGTGGCCTCGATCCGCTCGACGGGAACCGGCGGCGGCTTCTCGGCGGACAACTGCCCCAGCACGTCGGCGAGCGGCAGGGCGCGGTCCCGGTTCTGCTTCGTCACGTACTCGATCGCGCGGCTCAGGGCGGTTCCGTCGGCCTGCACCCAGGTGCCGCGCAGTCGCACCAGGTCGCCCTTCGTCGACGCGAGCCGGGCCATCTCCTCCGGCGTCAGTTCCATGTCGCCGATGGCCAGTTGCCAGTCGTACGAGACGATCTCGTCCAACCCCACCGCCCGGTTCTCCGCGGTGGGCGACGGCGGCGAGTCGACCTTCAGCCGCAACGACGCGTCGAGGCGACTCCACGCCCGCGGAAGCAGCACCCCGACCGACACGGCACGCAGCTTCTCGACCCCGTGCAGCACGAAGTCGGTCACCGCCGCCGTGGGCAGCAGCATGTCGAGCGAGCCGGTGTCCGTCGCCATCGAGCGCAGCGGCTCGTACGCGGCCATCGCCTCGCCGAGCTTCGCCACCGCGACCCGGAACAGTTCCGCGTCGCGCACACCCGGCGCTCCGCCACCGTGTGCACCGGGCGCGCCGCCGCGGTGCACCACCACCGGCGTCGGCGCCTCACCGTCCGGACGCAGCAACACCTCGAGCGGCCACAACGGCTCCCCGGTCTCCTCGTCGTCGTCTGGTTCGGTGAGCCGCAGGACCAGCTCGGGCTCGTCGCCGCGCAGGCTCGCCCACCACTGCTCCAGTGCCGCCTCGGAGCGAGCCGATCCCTCCTCGTACGGCTCCTCCTCGACGAGGGACCACAGGAGCGGATGCTCGACTCCGGGGCGTCCGATGACGCGGCGCACGATCGGATCCGTCACCTCGGCGAGCAGGTCGTCGAGGACGGCGCGCGCACCGCCCTCCGCACTCTGCACCGGCGGCATCGCGGCCGCCAGTTCCGCGCGCCACGCGCGCTGTGGCTCCCCTCCGACCAGTCGCCACCGCAGCCACCACTGCGACTCGAACCGCACCTGCACCGGGACCACCCGCGCGGCACGGACCCACCGCTCCACCCCGGCCACCACGAGGGCGAGATAGCGCAGATCACCGGAGATCGCGGGGTGGCGGGGCGGAACGCGCAACAGCAGTTCCGCTGCGTCCGCCGGCGCCAGCGCGATCGACGGCATCGACACCGCCACGTGTCCGCGCGGCGTCGGCAGGGTGACGTCGGCACGGTGCCGCATCCGTCGGGACATCACCTTGGCCAGGTGAGGAGGGAGCTCCGGCGTATCGGCCGAGTGACGGTCGCCGCTCGGGGCGTCGTCGTCCTCCCACAACATCAGGCCTCGACCGGGGGTCCAGAGGCCGTGGAGCATGGTGCCATCCAATCACTTCGAGGCCTGTGCAGAACGTCCCGCGTCCTGTCGGACCCACCCGGCATACTCGCTCCTCGTGACCTTCTCCTCGACCCGGCCGACGCGGCGTCTCGCGTCCGCGCTCGTCGCCGCGATGGTCCTGGCCGTCCTCACCGGCTGCTCGACGCTGCTGGGCGCGCCCACTCCCGCACCGGGCAGTCCCCCCGCGACGACGATCGAGTCACTGCTCGCGCAGGTCGCCGTCGTGGACTCCCGGCCCGACGTGCCGGGGTACGAGCGCAGTTGCAAGGCCGGGGACGGATGCGTGTTCGGTCCCGCCTGGACCGACGACTACGACGGCCCGGGCGGACACGACGGCTGCGGCACCCGCGACAACGTGCTGCAGCTCGCGCTCACCGACGTGCAGTTCCGGCCGGGAACCAACGACTGCGTCGTCGTGGCGGGATCGTTGAACGATCCGTTCACGGGATCGGTGCTGCCGTTCAGCAAGCAGAGCGCGGGCGACGTGCAGATCGATCACACCTACCCGCTGGCGGCGGCGTGGGACATGGGCGCCTGGCAGTGGCCGCTCGATCAGCGCATCCGTTTCGCCAACGACATCACGTACAACCTGATGGCCGTCTCGGGTGCGGAGAACCAGTCGAAGAGCGACAAGACCCCCTCGGACTGGATGCCTCCCAACGGCGCGTACCACTGCTACTACGCGGGGCGGTTCCTCACGGTGGCCGTCCGGTACGGGCTTCCTGTCACGGTGGCCGACCGGGACGTGCTGACCACGGTGTCGAACTCCTGCCCCTGACTCCGTCCGAACCCGAGCCGTCGCCGGAACCGTTACGCTGCCCGTCATGTCGCGTGTGTTCACCAAAGACACCCAGCTCTGCATGTCGTTGTCGGGGCGGCCCAGCAACATCGGGACCCGGTTCCACAACTACCTCTACGACGAGCTGGATCTGAACTTCGTCTACAAGGCGTTCACCACCACCGACCTCCCCGCGGCCGTCGCCGGAATCCGTGCGCTCGGAATCCGCGGCTGCGGAGTGTCCATGCCGTTCAAGGAGGCCTGCATCGAGCACGTCGACGTCATGCACGACTCGGCGTCCGCGATCGACTCGGTGAACACCATCGTCAACGAGGACGGCGTGCTGCACGCCTACAACACGGACTACCAGGCCGTCGCGGACCTCGTCCGGGAGGCCGGTCTCGACCCGTCGTGGTCGGTCGCGGTCACGGGCAGTGGCGGCATGGCCAAGGCCGTCGTCGCCGCGCTGCGGGACACGGGCTTCACCACGGGAACTGTCGTGGCGCGCAACGAGAGAACCGGACCGGCTCTCGCCGAGAAGTACGGCTACGGCTGGTCGGCCACCGCCGACGACGTCTCGGCCGACGTCCTCGTCAACGTGACACCCGTCGGGATGGCCGGCGGTCCGGACTCCGACGCGCTGCCGTTCGCCTCCGAGCAGATCGCCGCCGCTCGCGCCGTCGTCGACGTGGTCGCGGTGCCGTCAGAGACACCGCTGATCGTCGCGGCGCGCGCCGCCGGAAAGCCCGTGATCACCGGTGCGCAGGTGGTGGCACTGCAGGCCGCGGAGCAATTTGCGCTGTACACCGGCGTGCGCCTGCGCACCGAGCAGATCCAGCGGGCCTCCGAGTTCAGTCGGCGCTGAGGTCGTTCGACCAGCCGACTACTCACGGAACATTCTGGCGGTGACCTCGAGGGCGGCGCGACGTGGGAGCAACCGCACACCGGCCGACTGCAGCTTGTTGTTCACTCCGGACACCACCGAGGCCGGGGGCCGCTTGGCCGCGAGCGCCGCGAACGTCGTGTCCACGACCTGTTCCGACGTCTGCATCTTCCCGAACGCGGCGTCCTTGCTGCCGAGCACCTCGAAGAACTCGGTCTCGGTGGGACCCGGCGAGACCGCCATGACGGTGACACCGGTCCCGCGAGTCTCGACGGCCAGCGCCTCGGTGAAGCTGAGCACGAACGCCTTGCTCGCCGCGTAGACGGCCATTCCCGGGAGCGGTTGGTACGCAGCCGTGCTCGCGAGCGTGACCAGCACACCCGCGCCGTGCTCGATCATGCCCGGCAGGAACGCACGCGAGAGATCGACGACAGCAGCGATGTTCACGGCGATCTCGTTGCCGAGCGTCACCGGATCCTCCTCGACGAACGGCTGGTGCGTCCCGAATCCCGCATTGTTGATCAGCGAGTGCACCGTGATGCCGCGGTGACCGAGAGTCGCCTTCAGCGCCGATCCCGCACCGGGCACGGCGAGGTCCGCGGCGATCGGGGTGGCGGTGACACCGTGCCGGGAGGAGATCTCCGCCGCCAACTCCTCGAGGCGATCGAGTCGCCGCGCGACGAGAACGACGTCGCACCCGAGGGACGCGAAGCGTCGTGCGAAATCGGCACCCAGGCCCGAGCTCGCGCCGGTGACGAGGACGGTGGATCCGCGGAGACGCGTACGCAGTGTCGACAAGGTCATCCGCTCACTGTAGGGACCGGACGTCCGACGATCAGAAGTGCTGCCATGTGGGTTTCTCCGACAACGCGTACCGGTAGTAGTCACTCGACCCCAGCACCGACGCCGCGCCCTCGTCGACGACCACGGTCACGTGCGGATGCATCTGGATCACCGACGCCGGACAGGACGCGGCCAGCGGCCCCTCCACCGACGCGGCGAGAGCCTCCGCCTTCCCCTCGCCGAGTGCGACGAGGACCAGATGGCGGGCCTCGAGAATCGTGCCCAGACCCTGGGTCACCACGTGATGCGGTACCTCGTCGGCGGAGTGGAAGAAGCGTGCGTTGTCCTCCCGCGTGCGGCGCGTGAGGGTCTTGACCCGCGTGCGGGAGACGAGCGACGACCCAGGTTCGTTGAAGCCGATGTGGCCGTCGGACCCGATGCCCAACAGTTGCACGTCCACTCCGCCCGACGCGGCGATCGCGGCGTCGTAGCGAGCGCACTCGGCCGCGACGTCCGCCGCCTCGCCGTTCGGACCGTCGATGGCATCCGGGTCGATGTCGATCTCCGCAGCGAACTCGGTGGCGATCACCGAACGGTACGACTGCGGATGGGCGGCCGGCAGACCCACGTACTCGTCGAGGAGGAACGCCCGGCAGGACGCGAACGACAACGCCTCCTCGCGATGCCGCCGACCGAGCTCCCGGTACGTCCCCAACGGGGTGGACCCCGTCGCCACGCCCAGCACCGCGGCGCCTTTCCTGACCCTGCGTTCGACGATGTCCGCCACGGTGCGGTGCACCGCCGCTGCGTCGTCACGGATGACGATCTCCATCCGGCACACCCACTTCCACTCGTCCGCGCCTCACGACGCTCGTCACGGTCAGATCGGCATCGGTGATCACGATGTCCGCGCGCATCCCGGCCGCCAGGCGCCCCACCCTGTCCTGCAGGCCGAGGAACCGAGCCGGTGTGGTCGCCCCCATGCGCACCGCCGACACCAGGTCGACTCCCGACTCGGCCACCGCCCGTCGCACGATGTCGAGGACTGTCGACGTTCCGCCCGCGATGGCTCCCGGCTCGTCGCCGTACTGCGTCAGGCGCGCCACCCCGTCCGCGACCGTCACGTCGAGCGAGCCCAATCGGTAGGGGCCGTCGCTCATCCCGGCCGCGGCCATGGCGTCGGAGACGAACACGATGCCGTCGGGTCCGACGAGGTCGACCACCATGGCGACCGTCCAGGAATCGAGATGCACACCGTCACCGATGAGTTCGAGCACCATCTCGCCGCGTCCCGCCGCCGCGAGACACGCGGCCACCGGTCCGGGCGCCCGATGATGCAGCGGCGGCATCCCGTTGAACAGATGGGTGGCGCTCACCGGCCCGGTCAGCCGCGCCAGCGCTGCCGTGACCGTGACCGCATCGGCGTCGGTGTGGCCCACGCTCGGACGGATGTCGTTCTCGGCCATCACCCGAGCGAGGGCGTCCAGGTTCGCGGTCTCCGGTGCCAGCGTCATCGACCGCACGGCTCCCCCGCCGGCCGTCACCACGGCCTCGAGGAGACGCGGATCACCCGGAACGATCGCCGCCGGATCCTGTGCACCGCAACGGCTACGGGCGAGGAACGGCCCCTCGAGATGAACGCCCGCGATGTCGCCGCGGCGCCACAGATCCGCCAGCAGTGTCGTCCTGTCGACGAGCACCTCGCGCGGGGCGGACACGAGAGAGGCGAGCATGGTCGTCGTCCCGCTGCGCACGTGATGCGCGACAGCGGCATCGACGGCGTCGGCCGTGGCATCGGGAAAGCCTGCTCCCCCGCCGCCGTGGCAGTGCACGTCCACCATGCCCGGCAGAATCGTCGAGGACGACGGCGGGACGGCGATGTCCGTCCGCTCGCGGGCCGGGCCCACCCGGACGATCCGATCGTCCTCGAACTCCACCACCCCGTCCTCGAGCACGCCGTCCACCAGGACGACGCGCCCGCGGAGGAGGGTCACGCCGAGCCGCCGCCGGCCGGCCTGTCCGTCGGCGCGGTCGTGGCGTCCGTCGATGCGGTGGTGGCCGCCGGTGCGCCGGTGGTCACCGCCGCGTCGTCGAGGGTCACGTCGTCCTCACGTCCGGGCGTGCGCAGATTCCACTTCTTGATGACGAAACTGAACAACACGTAGTAGATGACGGCGTAGACCAGGCCGATCGGGATGAGAAGCCATGCCTTGGTGGCGATGCCGTAGTTCAGCAGGTAGTCGATACCGCCCGCGGAGAAGAAGAAGCCGTCGTGGATGCCCAGTGCGTTGGTCAACGCCATCGAGGTACCGGTCAGCACGGCGTGCACGATGTAGAGCGGCCAGGCGACGAACATGAACGAGTACTCGAGCGGCTCGGTGATACCGGTGACGAAGGCCGTGAGACCGGTCGAGAGCATGATGCCGCCGACGAGCTTCTTCTGCGACGGCTTCGCGTTGCGGTAGATCGCGAAGGCAGCGGCGGGCAGCGCGAACATCATGATCGGGAAGAAGCCGGTCATGAACACTCCGGCGCTCGGGTCCCCGGCGAAGAAGCGGTTGAGGTCGCCTCGGACGATCTGGCCGCTCGCGTCCGTGTAGTCACCGACGAGGAACCACACGACGGAGTTCAGGATGTGGTGCAGGCCGGTCGGGATGAGCATGCGATTGGCGAAACCGTAGATACCGCTGCCCACGACGGAGTGATCGGCGACGGTGGTGCCCACCCAGTTCAGGGCGCTGTAGAACAGCGGGTACACGAAGGACATCAGGACGCCGACCACGAGACCGGTGATCGCCGTCAGGATCGGGACGAGGCGTCGGCCGCTGAAGAAGCCCAGGTAGTCGGGCAGCTTCTGACGGTAGAAGCGTTGCCAGAGAACGGCGGAGAGCAGACCGATGATGATGCCGGCCAGCACGCCGTAGTCGATGACGGCAGGGTCGCCGTTCGCGTCGACCTCGCCGTCGAGCACCACCGGCGACATGGCCGTGAAGACGCCGTCGACCACCATGTAACCGACCACCGCGGCCAACGCGGTGGAGCCGTCCGACTTCTTCGCCCAGCCGATCGCGATGCCGACTGCGAAGATGAGGGGAAGCCACGTGAAGACCGACTGCCCCGCGGCCGAGATCACCGAAGCGGTGGTCTCGAGCGGGGTGAAGCGTCCGAGGAGATCGGGCTGGCCGATGCGGAGCAGGATGCCTGCGGCGGGGAGCACGGCGATGGGCAGCATGAGACTGCGCCCGAATCGCTGCAACCCGGCGAGTGCGCGGGAGTCCTTCTTCTCGGTGGGCGTCTGGGGTGCGGTGTTCCCGGTGGCAGTCGTGCCGGCCATGGCGACCTTCTTCTCGTGTGTGTTGTGGACCGGTTCCATCACGGGTACTGTCCGGTCATAACCAGTTGTAGTTTGACCAGGTGGCAGCCTGATGTCAAACAGAAAGTGTGAGCACGCCCACCTGCATCGCATCGCGCCGGGGGCGGGTCACCGAGCGGAAGGAGCACCGCATGTCCAAGGCGGACGCCATCGTCGCCGGGCTCGGAGGAGCCGGGAACATCGTCGAGATCGAAGCCTGCATCACGCGGCTCCGCACCGAGGTGCGAGACGGAGCACTCGTGAACGAGGCCGCTCTCAAGGCCGCCGGAGCACACGGGGTCTTCCACAAGGGGACGGCCGTGCAGGTCATCGTCGGGCCCGAGGCGGACACCCTCGCCGAGGACATCGACGACATCCTGTGACCGACACCGCCGTGGGCAGCCCGCTCGCGGGCACCGTCATCGCACTGGCCGACGTCCCCGACCCGGTGTTCTCCTCGCAGATGGTCGGCGCCGGCGTGGCTGTCAGACCCGCTTCGACGACCGGAATGGTGGACGTCCACTCGCCCGTGTCCGGGCGCATCCTCAAGCTGCACCCTCATGCCTTCGTGGTTCTGACGGAGGACAGGAAGGGAGTGCTGGTGCACATCGGTATCGACACCGTGACGATGAAGGGCGAGGGTTTCGAACTGGTCGCGGCCGAGAAGGACTCGGTGTCGGCCGGAGACGTCGTCGTGCGCTACGACCCGGCCGCCGTCGCCGCCGCCGGATTCGACGACGTGTGCCCCGTCGTCGTGATGGACTCCGCCGCGGACTCCTTCGCGACGCCGTCGGTCGGGTCGTCCGTCACTGCCGGCGAGCCGCTCTTCACCCTCTGACGGGCCGAGGTCAGGCCAGCCCGACCAGCTTCTCCGACTCTCTCCACAGCCCGTCGACCACGGCGGGATCGTCGACCTGCCCGTTCGTGCGACCGCGAGCTTTGTGGCGGCTGTAGTAGATCCCGGCCACCTCGGCGTCCGGCTTGTCGACGGCCACCGACACCAACGGCTCGGCGCCCGACTCGGCACTGATCGAGGCCACGTACTTCAGCGGAGTCCGGTAGATCACCCGGAACAGGACGTTGGCGTTGCCGAAGTTGCTGCGCACAGCTCCGGGATGGACGGCCACCGACGTGATGCCGCGGTCGGACCACCGCTCCGTGGCGCCGCGGGTGAAGCCGATGTTCATCAGCTTGCTGGTGCAGTAGGCGCGGAACTCGGCCGGCGAGGAACGGTCGTAGGCGATGTCCTGCAGATCGATTCGTCCACCGAGGTTGCCCACGGACGACGTGTTGACGATACGACTGCCCGCCGTACCGCCGAGTCGGTCGAGCAGCAGGTGGGTGAGCAGGAAAGGCGACAGGTGATTGATCTGGACGTTCGGCTCGTGCCCGTCGGCGGTGCGCTTCGACGGATCGAACGTTCCACCCGCGTTGTTCAACAGGACGTCGATGTGATCGACGGAATCCCGCAGCTCGTCCGCGACCCGTCGCACGTCGTCGAACGAGGCGAAATCGGCCACGAACGCGCGACCACCGATCTCCGAGGCCGCGGCGGCGGTCTTCTCCGGTGAGCGGCCCACGACGAGCACCTCCGCACCGCGTTCCGCCAGGGTGCGCGCGGCGATGCGCCCGATCCCGTCGCTCGCTCCCGTCACGACGATGGTGCGACCGGTGAGCGAACGGGGAGTGGGCACGGAGGAGCCTTTCGATCTGCGGATGGAACGCCTCGACCGAAGTGTACGAGCGGACGGCGTCAGCGACGCTGTCGGCTGTGGACGTCAGCGACGCTGTGGCCGCCGCCCGCCCTGGACCTCCATCGTGAGCTGGTACCGATCGCAGCGGTACCAGCTCTCCGTGTGTTCGATCGGCCGGTCACCGCTGAACGACACCCGGTCGAAGTACAGCACCGGCGCCCCACGCTTCGTCCCCAGCAGCGTCGCGGTGTCGTTGTCGGCCGCCGTCGCGCTGACCGTCTGCTCGGCGCGATCGATGGTCTGCCCGTAGTGGGAGGACACCGCGTCGTAGATGGACTTGCTCAGATCGAGATCGACCAGGCCCGGCAGCACGGCGGCGTCGTACCACCCGTCGTCGACGCTGACGGGCTCTCCGTCCGCCAGTCGCAGCCGCTTGATGTGGTACGCCTTGCCGCCCGCGGCGATGTCCAGCGCACGGATGGTGGCCACCGACGGATCCTCGAGCCGCGCGAAGAGAACGACCGTGGTGGGTTCGAGACCCTGCGCGCGCATCTCCTCCGAGAACGACGCCAGGTGGAGCCTCGACTGGACGGGCCGACTGGCGACGAACGTGCCCTTGCCGCGCACCCGCACCAGGTGGCCCTCGTTGACGAGCTGACCGATGGCCTCGCGCACGGTGATCCGACTGACCCCGTAGTCCTCCATGAGGCGCCGTTCGCTCGGCATCAGATCGCCGGGCTGGAGTTCCTTGGTGCACCGGTGCAGCAGGATCGCGCGGAGCTGCTCGTGCTTGGGTACGGCACTGTCGCGAAGGTGGACGGGCATCACCACGGCGTGTACTCCCGAGAATCGGCGCGACCGGAGCGATCTGTGGCGCGAGCGGTACGGACTGGTCCCGTCCAACTTACTACCGTGGCTTCGCCCCGTGCGCCTTTTGCGCACCCTGGGATACGCGAAAGGCGCACGGGGATGGAATCCTCACCCGCATGACCGAGAGCACCGTCCCGTCCGCAGCCGACTGCCCCGTCCTGTGGCCCGTCGCCACCCGCTGGGAGGACAACGACCACTACGGGCACGTCAACAACGTCACGTACTACTCGTACTTCGACACCGCGGTGAACGGGTGGCTCATGCAGAGCACCGGCCTCGACATCCGCACACTCCCGGCCATCGGCGTGGTGGCCGAGACGTCCTGCAGGTTCCTCAGCCAACTGAGCTTTCCCGACGATCTGCAGGTGGGTATCGCCGTCGAGAGACTCGGCAACACCTCGATCGTGTACGCATTGAGCATCTTCCGGGTGGACGGCGAAATCCTGACCCCGGCGGCGGCGGGACGGTTCGTGCACGTCTACGTCGACGCCGAGACCCGCCGCCCGACACCCGTCCCCGACGAGATCCGCGCGGTCGTCGAGGCACTCGGACAGTGACAGCCCCCGGCCGGGTGTCCCTCGCCGTGCCGATCGGCGCGGGGGTGGTCACCGCGCTCGTCGGGTTCACCAGCTCGTTCGCGGTGGTCCTCACCGGCCTCCGATCCGTGGGTGCCAGCGAGGCGCAGGCCGCCTCCGGGCTCTTCGCCATGTCTCTGGTGATGGCGCTGGGGATCACGGGTCTCGCACTGCGCTACCGCATTCCGATCACACTGGCCTGGTCCACACCCGGTGCCGCGTTGCTCGCGGGTACCGGAGCGGTGGTCGGCGGATGGCCGGCGGCCGTGGGGGCGTTCGTGACCGTGGGCATCGCAATCGTGCTCACCGGAGTGTGGTCCGGCCTCGGCCGCGTCATCGCGGCGATCCCGGTGTCGCTGGCACAGGCGATGCTCGCCGGCGTCATCCTGCCACTGTGTCTCGAACCCGTGCGGGCGCTCGCGGACAATCCCGCTGCGGTCGCCCCCGTCGTCGTCACATGGGTCGTGCTGCTGCGCTTCTCCCCGCGCTGGGCGGTACCGGCGGCCTTCGCCGTCGCCGCCGTGGTCATCGGCATCTCGCTCACGACGGGCGACACCGAGATCGGCGCCCGATCGCTGCTCCCGAGCCTCGACCTCGTCGCACCCACCTGGACGTGGCAGGCGCTGATCGGCATCGCGCTGCCGCTCTACATCGTGACGATGGCGTCGCAGAACATCCCGGGAACGGCCGTCATGGCCTCCTTCGGCTACGCGGTACCGTGGCGAGCCTCGATGACCGTCACCGGCGTCGGCACAGCGATCACCGCACCCGCCGGCGTTCACGCCGTCAACCTCGCTGCCATCAGCGCAGCGCTCGCGGCCGCCCCGGACGCGCACCCGGACAAGGATCGTCGGTGGATCGCGGCGGTGGCTGCCGGGGCGTCCTACCTGGCCCTCGCGCTCGCCTCGGCGGCGCTGGCGACCCTCGTCGCCCTTGCGCCGGCCGGCATCGTGGAAACCGTTGCGGGACTGGCGTTGCTGGCCACCCTCGCGGCATCGCTGGCCGCCGCGTTGAGCACCGAGGCGGACCGGGTGCCGGCGGCCATCACGTTCGTCGTCGCCGCCTCGGGTGTGGCGATCGCGGGGATCGGCTCGGCCTTCTGGGCGCTCGTGCTCGGTCTCGTCGTCCGACTGGGCCTCACCCGACGCGCCTGAGGACCGGCGCTCCTCGTGCGCCTTTCGCGTATCCAGGGGTACGCGAAAGGCGCACGGGGGCGGAGCCCACTCAGAGGATCCCGGCCTCCTCCGCCGTGGCGACGGCGCGGCCGATGATGCCGTCCACCAGATCCGTCGTCGGAGAACCGTCGCGTGCCCGGTTGCGCTCGTCGTCGATGGCCCGGCGCATGACGCCCTCGGCGATGACGGACAGCTTCCACAGCGCGAGGGCGTGCCAGTACCCCACCGCGGAGACGTCGCGGCCGGTGGCGGCGGCATAGAGCTCGACCAGCTCGTTCCTCGTCGGGAAGCCCGGCAACGTGGAGGACATGAACATGCCCGCGTTGTCGTCGTCGGCCTCCGACCAGTAGGCCAGCAGCGCACCGACGTCCGCGAGCGGCTCGCCCAGCGTGCACAGCTCCCAGTCGACCACCGCGACGATCGCGTCGTCGACACTTCCCTCACCGGCTCCGCTGGTGATGATGTTGCTCAGATGGAAGTCGCCGTGCACCAACGAGACCTCGGTCTGCTCCGGAGCCGACGCCGCCAGCGCGGTGGCCAGGCGCTCGATGTCCGGAACGTCCCGCGTCTTCGATTGCTCCCACTGAGCCGACCACCGCTTCAGTTGCCGTGCAGCATACGGCTTGTGACTCGCCAGGTCGGTGAGTCCGGTGCTGTCGAGATCGACCGCGTGGATCTTGCCGAGCGTGGCGGGCATGGCCTCACCGATCGTCCGACGACGTGCCTGCGACAGTGTCTCCGCGACAGTCGGGCTGTCGACCACCAACCCGTCGACGTGACTCATCAGCACGAGGGGCGCATCGGTGACGGCGGGGTCGTCGGTGAGGGCGATCGTCGTCGGCACGGGCACCGCGGTGTCCTGCAGCGCGGACAGGATGCGGTACTCGCGAGCGACGTCGTGTGCCGACGCCAGCAACGTGCCCAGCGGCGGACGCCGCAGGACCCAGTTGCTGCCCGCGGCGTCGGTCACCGCGAAGGTCAGATTCGACTGCCCGTTACCGATGCGCTCGAAGGTCAGTGGCCCCGAGACCCCGATGTCGAGGCTCTCCATCCACGTCGTGACCGCACCGTCGTCGAGGCCCGGTGTCGTTCCCGTCGTCACTTGTCGATCTTCCGGTAGGGCGCCAGCTCGGTGCGTGCGATGGTCCGCTTGTGCACCTCGTCCGGACCGTCGGCGAGACGCAGGGTCCGCAGGTGGGCGTACATGCTGGCGAGCGGGAAGTCGTCGGAGACACCGCCGCCGCCGTGGACCTGGATGGCGCGGTCGACGATCTTGAGGGCCATCGCGGGCGCGGCGACCTTGATGGCCGCGATCTCCACGCGCGCTTCCTTGTTGCTGAACTCGTCCATCATCCAGGCGGCCTTCAGCGTGAGCAGGCGCGCCATCTCGATGTCGATGCGGGCTTCGGCGATCCAGTCCTGGATGTTGGCCTGCGCCGCGATCGGCTTGCCGAACGCCACGCGGGACGACGCACGGTCACACATGAGTTCCAGTGCGCGCTCGGCCATTCCGATCGCACGCATGCAGTGGTGGATTCGGCCGGGGCCGAGACGTGCCTGGCCGATCATGAAACCGGCACCCGGTCCGGCGAGCACGTCCTTGCCGGGGACGCGGACGTTCTCGAACAGGACCTCGGCGTGACCCTCGCGGTCCTGGTACCCGAACACGGGCAGTCCGCGCAGGACGGTGACGCCCGGCGCGTCGATCGGCACGACCATCATCGACTGCTGTTCGTACGTCGACGCCTCGGGCGCGGTCTTGCCCATGACGATCAGCACCTTGCAGTTCTGGTGCAGGGCGTTCGAGGTCCACCACTTGCGGCCGTTCAGGATCCAGTCCTCGCCGTCGGCCACCATGGACATCGCGATGTTGGTCGCGTCGGAGCTGGCGACATCGGGCTCCGTCATGGCGAAGGCCGAGCGGATGGTGCCCTCGAGCAACGGGGCGAGCCACTTCTCCTTGTGCTCGTCCGTGCCGAAGCGGGTGAACACCTCCATGTTGCCGGTGTCCGGTGCGGCGCAGTTGCAGGCCTCGGGCGCGATCGCGGGGCTGCGGCCCATGATCTCCGCGAGCGGTGCGTACTCGGCGTTGGTCAGACCGGGGCCGTAGGCGGGATCCGGGTGGAAGAGGTTCCAGAGGCCGCGCGACTTCGCGTCGGCCTTGAGCTCCTCGAGGATCGGCGGCTGGAAGTGCGGATCACCCGATTCCAGGATCTGCTGGGCGTAGACCGCCTCCGCCGGGTAGACCTTCTCGTCCATGAACGCCAGCAGGCGCTGCTGGTAGTCCTTGCACCGATCCGAGTACGCGAAATCCATGTCAGCGATCCTGTCCTGGCCGTGCGGCCGTCTCGAGAGATGTTCGGTACCGACGCATCCCGGCGATCCACCGGTCGTAGTCGGCACTCTTGTGCGAGTAGAACGTGAGCACCTCGGGGTGCGGGAGAACGAGGAACTTCTCGGTCTCCATCGCCTCGAGGACGATGCGAGCGACGTCCTCCGGTTCGAGGACGGTGCCGGCGCCGGTCACGGCGGAGGCCGCCACCGAGGCACCCTCGGCGTCACTGTCGAAGCCCGAGTTCAGGAGCGCCGTGTTGACGCCCATCGGGCACAGGCAGCTCACCGCGATGCCCTTGTCGCCGTAGGTGACCGACAACCATTCGGCGAAGCCGACGGCGGCGTGCTTGGACACCGAGTAGGTGGCCGATCCGATCTGGGTGAGCAGGCCCGCCGCGGACGCGGTGGACAGGAAGTAGCCGTGCGTTCCGCGCTCGATCCATCGCGGGATCACCACGCGCGCAGCGCGCACATGGGCGAGGACGTTGACCGACAGCGCGGTGTCCCAGGCGGCGTCGGTGCTGTCGAGCCCCATCCCTGCCGTCGTCCCGGCATTGGCGATGTAGATGTCGAGTGGCCCGAACGCCTCCTCGACCCGCTCGATCATCTGGGCGATCACCGCGTCGTCGGCGACGTCGCCGCCGACGGCGATGCACCGCTCCCCCAGTCGCGCGGCGACCGCATCGGCGGCCGCCCCGTCGAGATCGGCGACCAGGACCGAGTTCCCGGCCTCGACCAGTGCAGTGGCGAGGGCGGCGCCGATACCGGCGCCACCTCCCGTGACGATGGCGACCTTGTCTGTGACCCGCATCATTCAGATAGTAGGCATGCGCAGTGCGTGACGGGCTTTCAGGGTCAACGAACTCGAGGTCGACCTCGAGTTCAGAAAGAGGTCCGGCGCCGCTCCTGCTCGACGATCTCGTCGATGTCGCCGAGCCGCTCCATCGAACTGACTGCTCGGCGCGTGCGCATGTTCTTCGCCAGCCGCTCGCGGTGCTTGTGCGTGAACGCCCAGTACCCCGCCGTGAACGGACACGCGTCCTCCCCGACCCGCTTCTTGGGGTCGAACGCGCAGCCCTTGCAGTGGTCGGTCATGCGGTCGATGTACGCGCCGCCGGACGTGTAGGGCTTGGTCGCGATCACTCCCCCGTCGGCGTGCTGACTCATGCCGAAGACGTTGACGGGCATGACCCACTCGTACCCGTCGACGAAGTGCTCGGTGAACCACCGGGTGAGCGCCCGCGGGTCGTACCCCCGTTGCAGCGCATGGTTTCCCAGGATCATCAGGCGCGGGATGTGGTGCACCCACCCGCGATCGTGCACGCCGGCGAGGGCGTCGGACAGGCACGCTGCGGTGACCTCCTCCGCGTCGAGGGTCTGGAACCATCCGGGCAGCGGGGTGTCGGCGTCGAGCGCGTTCGTGCGCATGTAGTCCTCGCCCAGATGCCAGTAGAGGTGCCACACGTACTCGCGCCACCCGAGGATCTGGCGTACGAACCCCTCGACGCTCGCCAGCGGTGCCGTCCCGTCCCGGTAGGCCTGCTCGGCGGCGCGCGCCGCGTCCAACGGGTGCAGCACACCGAGGTTGAACGGCACCGACAGCAGCGAGTGCGACATGGTCCAGTCCGCGGCCATCACGGCGTCCTCGTAGGGACCGAACGTGGCGAGACGGGTGGCCACGAAGGTCTCCAGCGCCGACGCCGCCTCGGCTGCGGTGACGGCGAAGAGACGCGGTCCGTCCTCGCCGGACCAGTCGACGTCCATGGCGTCGAGATCCTTACGCACGCCGGCGTCGATGTCGTCCTCCTCGGGCCACCACGGTTCGGGAACACCGAGTGTCGTCCGCTTCTTGGGCGGCTTCTCCCTGTTCTCCGCGTCGAGGTTCCAGGTGCCGCTCACCGGGTTCTCGCCGTCCATCAGGATGTCGAACCGGCGGCGCTGCTCTCGGTAGAAGTTCTCCATGAGGAACGACTTCTTGCCGCCCGCCCAGTCGGCGAAGTCCGCACGGGACAGGGCGAACGTGGGGGTCGGCACGATCTCCTCGACCAGGCCCTCGTCGGCCAGTCGACGAACGAAGGCCTCCGCTCGCCGCGACGTCGGTTCGTGGACGACGACCGGGCGCCCGACGCGGGCGAGGCCCTCGCGGTAGGTGTCGGCTCGGATGTACGTGGCACGGTCGCCGAGTTCGTCCGCGAGGTGCCGCATGCCGCTGAGCAACAGATGGGCCTTCTGCCGATGACCCCGTCGACGGCCCAACGCGCGCGCGGACTCGATAATGACGACGTCACGGTCCACCATCTCCTCGGACGAGTGGACGTGGGGGCCGAGCTGATCGGCGAACACCCAGAGCGGAGCCGGAGAGGACATGCTCTGCTGTTCCCCGTCCTCCGCGGGGCCAACCGGCCGGGAACCGCTACGCGTGACCGTCCGACACCGTCACCCGACGCCCATCCTGCTCGTTCTGTGCGTGTCGGTGGGGCAACCACCGAGCGAGTTGCTCACTCTCGTCCGCATCACTTGCGCAATGCGGTCAGGCGAGCATGCTGTGAGGTGAGCCACACACGGCTCGTCCACACTGTGCGCCCTCCTCTCACGACGAGGTCCGCGCACCGGCGGAGAGGAAGCCCATGACCCGATCGGACACATCACCGCGGGGCGATCGCATCGCGCATCCCGTGCAGCTCGTCCAGCCCGACGGCCGGCGTGTGCACGACCCCGAGCACTGGCGACTCGTCGCCGACGTCGACGCCGCCCACATGCTCGACATGTACCGCGACATGGTGGTCGCTCGCCGCATCGACACCGAGGCGACCGCGCTGCAGCGCCAGGGTGAGCTGGGACTGTGGGCACCGCTGCTGGGTCAGGAAGCAGCCCAGGTGGGCTCGGCCCACGCCGTCACCGCGGACGACTACATCTTCACGAGCTACCGCGAGCACGCGGTGGCGTACTGCCGAGGCGTGCCGGTGGAGAAGCTCACCGCACTGTGGCGCGGCACCGCGCACTCCGGCTGGGATCCGGACGAGTACAACATCACCAACCCGGCGATCATCGTCGGAGCGCAGGGTCTGCATGCCACCGGCTACGCCATGGCGGCGCGACTCGACGGTGCCGAGATCGCCACGGTCGCCTACTTCGGTGACGGCGCCACGAGCGAGGGCGACATCTCGGAGGCGTTGTCGTTCTCGGTCTCCTTCGGGGCCGGCGTCGTCTTCTTCTGCCAGAACAACCACTGGGCCATCAGCGAGCCCGTCGCGCTGCAGAGTCCGCTGCCGCTCGCCTCCCGCGCCGCCGGCTTCGGCATGCCCGCCCTGCGGGTCGACGGCAACGATGCCCTCGCCGTCCTCGCCGTCACCCGTGCCGCCGCGCACCGCGCCCGCACCGGCGGAGGCCCCACGTTCATCGAAGCCATGACCTACCGCATGGGCCCGCACACCACGTCCGACGATCCGACGCGGTACCGCGCCGACGCCGAGCGCGACGTGTGGGCGGCGCGCGATCCGTTGGACCGCCTCGACAGACTGCTCACCCGCGAGGGCGCCCTGACACCGTCCGTGCGCGAGGACATCGCCGCGACCGCCGACGACGTCGCCGCCCGGCTCCGCTCCGCCACGATCTCCGCCGCCGATCCGGAGTCGTCCACCCTGCTCGACCACGTCTACGCCGAACCCCACGCTGTGGTGGACCGCCAGAAGGAGACACTGCGATGACCACCGGAACCCTCTCCCGCGCCGGCGCGACCACCGCATCGTCCGATCTTCACGTCAAGGGCACCCTCGGTGGTGCGATCAACGCAGGTCTCCGCGCCTCCCTCGAAGCCGACGACAAGGTCGTGCTGATGGGCCTCGACATCGGCAAGCTCGGCGGTGTGTTCCGCGTGACCGACAGACTGCAGAAGGACTTCGGCGATCAGCGCGTGCTCGACATGCCCCTCGCCGAGTCCGGCATGGTGGGCACCGCGTTCGGCATGGCGCTGCGCGGCTACCGCCCCGTCGTCGAGATCCAGTTCGACGGGTTCGTCTATCCGGCCTTCGACCAGATCGTGTCCCAGGTGGCCAAGATCCGGTACCGCACCGCCGGTCGCATCGGCGCCCCGATGGTCATCCGCATCCCGTTCGGTGGTGGCATCGGAGCCGTCGAACACCATTCGGAATCTCCCGAGGCGTACTTCGCCCACACGGCGGGCCTGCGCGTGGTCAGCCCGAGCACGCCCCACGACGCGTACTGGATGATCCAGCAGGCCGTGCACTCGGAGGACCCCGTCGTCTTCCTCGAGCCCAAGCGTCGGTACTGGGACAAGGGCGAATGGGCCACCGATGCGCCCGATCTGCCGCTGGACGCCGCTCGCGTGTGCCGCACCGGTACCGACGCGACAGTGGTGGCCTACGGGTCGATGGTGCAGACCGCACTGAAGGCAGCCGAGGTGGCGGAGTCCGAGGGCCACAGCCTCGAGGTCATCGATCTCCGGTCCCTCTCACCGCTGGACACCGACACGGTCTGTCGGTCCGTGCGTCGGACCGGGCGCCTCGTCGTCGTGCACGAGGACACGGGCTACCTCGGCATCGCGGCGGAGGTGGCGGCCCAGGTGTCGCAGGAGTGCTTCTACTCGCTGGAGGCACCCGTCCAGCGGGTCACGGGCTTCCACGTTCCGTACCCGCCGGCACGCCTCGAGCGGCACCACCTCCCGGACGTCGATCGAATTCTCACGGGAGTCGACACGGTTCTCGCAGGCTGACGCGCCGCACGGGAATCACTGCGCCGGGTCACAGGAATCTGCCAGCCTCGTGCGCCATCATGGGGACCCGTGAGTACCACGACGACGCAACAGATCGCGCTTCGCGCCCGACGCACCACCCCTCGGTGGTGGGCACTGACAGGAGTGTCCGCGGCGGCACTGGTCGTGCTCTACGCCGTCCTGCCGCTGCTGGGCGTGCACTACCCACCGGCGTCGGTCGCGCTCGAGGCCCTGTACGCCCCGGCCGACACGGTGCTCGACGTCATCGACGTGACGACCGTGCTGGTGGTGGTCGCCGCGCTGACGGTGGTCGCGGTGGTGCGCAAGTTGCCGTACGGCATCGGCGCGATCCTCATGCTGTGCCTCGGGTCGACCCTGACCGCGGCAGCCGGGTCGGCATGGCTGTCCGATCACATCGCGACGTCGGCACTTCCCGACGGCCGCGTGGTCGCAGCATCCTCAGTGATCGCGTCGGGTGCGCTCGTCGTGCCCGGTCGGCTGCGTCCCGTCGTCCTGGGGCTGGGCTCGGCCCTGGTCGCCGGCGTGGCCCTCGCCGCCGTGGTCACCGCGGGTGCGACAGGCATCGGCATCGTCGGGGCGCTGCTGGTGACCGGGATGTGGTGGGGCGCCGCCGGTGTCGTCATGGCGCACTCCCCCGTCGCCGCTGCCCGCGAGGCGAAGAACCCTCTCGACACCGCGGCCCTGATGCTCCGCCGCCGGTGAGCGGGCGGGGCATCAGGGCCGGGTACACCTAGAGGGCTTTGAGTTCCTCGATGACGGCGTTGACGGATTTCTTCGCGTCGCCGAAGAGCATCGACGTGCGGTCCGCCGTGAACAGCGGATTGTCGATACCGGCGTACCCGGAGCTCATCGACCGCTTGAGCACGATCACCGACCGCGACTCGTCCACGTTCAGAATCGGCATCCCGTGGATCGGCGAACTCGGATCGTTGCGCGCCGCCGGGTTGGTGACATCGTTCGCCCCGATGACGAGGGTGACATCGGTGCGGGAGAACTCCCCGTTGATGTCGTCCATCTCCTTCATCGCCTCGTACTCCACGTCCGCCTCGGCGAGCAACACGTTCATGTGACCCGGCATGCGCCCGGCCACCGGATGGATCGCGTACTTCACCTCGACACCCTTGGACTCGAGGATCGACGCCATGTCCTTGACCGCGTGCTGGGCCTGCGCGACCGCGAGACCGTAGCCGGGCACCACGATGACCTGCGAGGCGTACGCCATCTGGATCGCCGCGTCCGCCGCCGAGGTGGATTTCACCGTGCCGCCGGCATCGTCGGGGCCACCGACCGCGGACGCGCCGCCGCCACCGAACGACCCGAACACGATCGCCGGGATCGACCGGTTCATCGCCGTCGCCATCAGGTTGGTGAGGATGGTGCCGGACGCGCCGACGATCATGCCCGCCACAATCATCGCGGTGTTGTTCAGCGCCAATCCCGCCGCCGCAGCCGACAGACCCGTCAACGCGTTCAGCAGCGAGATCACCACCGGCATGTCCGCGCCGCCGATGGGGAACACCACGAACAAGCCCATCAGTGCCGCCGCGACGAGCACCAGCACGATCCACCACTGCGAGGTGCCCTCACCCGGGGTGGCGCGCAGACCGATGTAGACCGACACCGCCACCGCGAGGAGCAGCAACACGATGTTGGTGAGCTGGAAGATGCGGGCGTTCTTCACGAACGCCTTCTCGACCTTCTTGTTCAGCAGCTCCTGCAGCTTCAGGAACGCCACCAGCGAACCCCAGAACGACACCGACCCGATGACCGCCGCGAACAGTGACCCGATGACGATGTGCACCGTCGGCTCTTCACCGTGCTGGAACGCGGAGAACCCGTCGGTCTCGATGAACTCCGACCAGGCGATCAATGCGACCGTGCCGCCGCCCACGCCGTTGAACAGCGCCACCAGCTGCGGCATCGCCGTCATCTTCGTGCGCTTGGCCGGCGGGACACCCAGCAGGACACCGATGGCCAGACCGGCGGCGATGAGGATCCAGTTGATCGCCGCGGTGTCGCGGACCTCGATCAGAGTCGCCACCACGGCGATACCCATACCGACAGCGGCGATCCAGTTGCCGCGTACCGCCGTCTTCGGGCCGGTCAGACCCATCAGGCCGTAGATGAACATCGCGAACGCGACGATGTAGAGAATGTTGACGAGATTGTTCATCAGGAATCAGCACCCTTCTCGCCGGTTGCCGTCGACACAGCAGCGGGCGCCTTCTTGCCCTTGAACATGCCGAGCATGCGGTCGGTGACCAGGAACCCACCGACGACGTTGAGCGTGCCGAAGATCAACGCGACGAACGCGATGATCCGCACACCCCACGGCGCGTCCTCCGGCAACCTGCCCAACACGATGAGGGCGCCGAGCACGACGATGCCGTGGATGGCGTTGGTACCCGACATCAGCGGCGTGTGCAGCGTGTTCGGCACCTTGGAGATGACAGCGAAACCGACGAACCCGGCCAGGACCAGGATCGCGATGTTCGCGAGCAACGGTGTGTACATCAGGCGTCCGCCTTCACGGTGGTGTCGGCCGTGCGCGTCACGCACGACTTCGCGAGGACCTCGTCGGTGAAATCGGGGGCGAGGGCACCGGCATCGTCGAGCATCAGCTCGATCAGTGCCGAGATGTTCTTCGAGTACAGCTCACTCGCGTGCTCGGGCATCGTCGCCGGCAGATTCAGCGGCGAGGCGATGATGACGTCGTTCTTCACCACCGTGCGACCCGGCTCGGTGAGCTCGCAGTTGCCACCGGTCTCCCCCGCGAGGTCCACCACGACACTGCCCGGTCGCATCCCCGCGGCAGCCGCCGCGGTGACCAACTTCGGCGCCGGACGACCCGGCACCAGAGCGGTGGTGATGACGACGTCGAACGTCGAGATCGCCTTCTCCAGCGCCGCCTGCTGCTGCGCACGCTCGTCCTCGGTGAGCTCACGGGCATACCCGCCCTCACCGGCCGCGTCGATCCCCAGATCCAGCCACTGCGCACCGACCGACCGCACCTGATCGGCGACCTCGGGACGCACGTCGTACCCGGTGGCGCGGCCACCGAGACGCTTCGCCGTCGCCAACGCCTGCAGCCCCGCCACACCCACACCGAGTACCAGCACCGTCGCCGGCTTCACGGTGCCCGCCGCGGTGGTGAGCATCGGGAAGAATCGCGTCGACTCCGACGCCGCGAGCAGCACCGCCTTGTAGCCGGCGACGTTGGCCTGCGAGGACAACGCATCCATGACCTGCGCGCGGGAGATACGCGGGATTGCTTCCACCGCGAAGGCCTGCACGCCCGCGGCGGTCAACTCCGGAATGATCGTGTCCGCGTTGCGCGGCGCGAGGAAGCCGATGAGCGTCGATCCGCGACGCAGCTTGCGCACCTCGGCCGACGACGGCGGCGCCACCTTGACCACCACGTCGGCGCTGTACGGATCGCCGATGCTCGCACCGGCGTCGACGTACAGCTGATCGGGGATCAGAGCGCCCAGACCGGCACCCGCCTCCACCACCACGCGCACACCCTTGCCCGTCAGCGCGGCGACCACCTTGGGGACCAGCGCCACCCGGCGCTCCCCCTCGTTCGTCTCACGCACGACGCCGACCAGCGTCCCTGCTTCTCGAGAATCTTCCACCAGCTGTACTTCCTGTGAATGGCGGCACGTCCGCGTCCCGCGGAGCTGCACTGCCGCCGACTGTCGTCGGTTCCGAGAACGACCTCGTCGACGGTGGCTCATGTTCGCCCGCGTGAGAGGTCCTGGAGTCGGCCGGGTGGGCCCACCGCAAGGTAACGCACGACACAGACATACCGAGCGTCGAGGTCGAATGTGAGGCGGAGGTCATAACGGACCGAGTGTGTCGGTGCGACTTGGCACACTCGCTTCATGACCACCGACAGTGCCGACCCCGCATCCGACGTTCCGCAGCCCGTGCTGGAGGCCGTCCGGTCCGCGTCCCGCGTCGCCGTGCTCACCGGGGCCGGGATGTCCGCGCAGTCGGGCGTGCCGACGTTCCGCGACGCGCAGACCGGGCTGTGGGAGCGGTACTCCCCGGAGGAGCTGGCCAGCCCCGACGCGTTCGTCCGCGATCCGGATCTGGTGTGGGCCTGGTACCGCCGACGAGCGCAGCTCGTGGCCGCCTCGAGCCCGAACGCCGGTCACGTGGCCCTCGCGCAGTGGCAGAGGTCCGCACCGCAGCAGACCGTCGAGATCGCCACACAGAACGTCGACGACCTGCACGAGCGCGCCGGGTCCACCGTGCTGGCCCACGTCCACGGCACGCTGGCCGCGGTGCGGTGCTCGATCTGCGAGGAGCCTTTCGAGGGACCGGTCGACGACGTCGAGGACGGCGCGGAACGCATCGCGCCGCCTGCGTGCGGTCTCTGCGGAAGTCCGGTCCGCCCCGGTGTCGTGTGGTTCGGCGAGCCGCTCCCGGAAGCGGAGTGGGCAGCGGTCGCGGCGTCCGTCGAGGCCGCCGACACCGTCCTGGTCGTGGGAACGTCCGGCGTTGTCTACCCCTTCGCGGGGCTTCCCGCTCAGGCTCGCAGCGCGGGCGCCGTCGTCATCGAGATCAACCCGGACGAGACCGCGGTCTCCGACATGGCCCACCACGTCTGGCGGGCGACCGCGGCCGACTCCCTGCCTGCACTCGTCGCCGCCGTCACGGAGCAGCAGCGATGACCGAGTGCGTGTTCTGCGACATCGTCGCCCGCCGCGCCCCCGCGACGATCGTCCACGAGACCGACTCGGTGCTCGCGTTCCTCGACATCCGGCCCGTCACCCGCGGGCACACCCTGGTGGTTCCCAAGGTGCACTCCTCGGGGCTCGAGACACTCGACCCGGTCGTGGGTGGGCAGGTCTTCGCCGCCGGCCAGGCCCTGGCCGGCGCGATGCGCCGCAGCACCCTGGCGGCGGACGGGGTCAACCTCGCCATGAACGACGGACGCGCCGCCTTCCAGACCGTGTTCCACTCGCACCTGCATGTCGTACCTCGCCACCACGGCGATCGCATCCGCTTCGTCGCCGGCATGATCACGCGGCGTCAGAACGAGCCCGAGGCGACCGCCCGGGCAATTCGGGCCGCACTCGCCTCCTGAGGTCCGATGCAGCCGCTCAGGCGGCGGCGAAGAACCAGGAGACCACGAGAGCCCCGGGGTCGATGACGCCGCGCGCCGCGTCGCCGATGTAGCTGGCGCGGCCACGCTGGGCGACGGTGTCCGTCGTGGACTCGGCACCGCGCGTCGCAGCCTCGGCCGCCGCGGCGAGGGCATCCGGGAGCTCGACCGATCCGGCGTCCCCCAGAGCCCGTGACGCCGGGTCCAGTGCGTCCACCATGGTCTTGTCTCCCGGCTGCGCACCGCCGAGATCGGTGATGGCGGCCAGTCCGTCGGCCACTCCCGCGGCGATGCTCGCGGTGCTCGCCCCGGGACCGTCGAGGGCGACCGAGACCCGGTGGAAGAACGCACCGAAGAGAGCGCCGGACGTTCCGCCCGCATTGCCGAGGAATCCACGAGCCAGGATCTCGAACACCGCTGCGGGCGAGGCACTCTCGTCCACCGCGAAGTCGGCCAGACCGATCTGCATGTTGACGCCGAAGTCGCCGTCACCGGCTCGGCGATCGAGGTCGGTGAGCTCGTCGATCGACGACCGGACACGCTCGATGAACGACGAGACCCAGGTGGTGACGAACGGGTCGGCCGCGCCGCCGGGAAGCTCCGACGCCGCTGCCGCGTCCGTGTCGTCCACGGCGTCGTCGTGCAGGTCCTGCGCCGGCGAGCGGGGCCACGCGGGCGCCTCGGTCGGGGCGTCCCACAAACCGAGGATCTCGTCGTCGCAGCGGACGGCGGTCAACGACACCCCCGCCATGTCGAACGCCGTCACGAGGCTCCCGACGAGCGTGCGTCGGACGGTGATGCCGCGCCCCTCGAGATACCGCAGCGCGGCACCGAAGACGATGTCGAGTTCGAGCGGATGGGTCGCGCCGAGTCCGTTGACGATGAGCACGACGTCCTCGCCGCCGGACAGTCCCAGCGAATCGGCCACGGGTCCGAGCAGCGCCTCGGCGATCTCGGTGGCGGTGAGCGTCGCGACGCGCGCGGTGCCGCGTTCGCCGTGGATACCGACACCGAGTTCGACCTCGTCGTCGCCGAGCTCGAAGGACGGGGACGACGCGCCCGGAACCGTGCACGGACGGAAGGCCACCGCCATGCTGCGAGCGCCCTCGGCGACCCGCCGCCCCAGCGCGGCGACGGAGGCGAGGTCGTCGCCGCGAGCAGCGGCGGCGCCGCAGATCTTCTCGACGGCCACCGTCGCGGCGGTTCCGCGTCGGCCGGGCCCGTCCTCGCTCTCGGACGCGACGTCGTCGGCCACGAGCACCGTCTCGACCGTGATGCCGTCGGCAGCACACAGATCGGCCGCGATGCGGAAGTTGATGACGTCGCCGGTGTAGTTCTTGACCACGTGGATCACGCCGGCGCCGGCCTCGACCGCCCGCGTCGCCGCCTCGATCTGCAGCGCGTTCGGGCTCGTGAACACAGACCCCGGCACCGCCGCGTCCAACATCCCGGCGCCGACGAAGCCGGAGTGGAGCGGTTCGTGGCCGGAACCACCGCCCGACATCACGGCCACGCGCCCGTCCGTCGTGCGCTCGCGGCGCGTGAAGTATCCGGGCCGTTCGACGAAGCGGAGGTCGGCGCTGCGCCGGGCGGCGGCGCGGCAGGCGTCGACGATGACGCGGGACGGATCATCGATCATCTTGTGCAGCGACATGCACCCGACACTAACCACGTCTGCACACCCGACGCGTGCGTACTGACCTACGCTCCCGCCATGCGCCTGTTCCTCGCGTCCTACCGATTCGGGCTCGCCCGTGACCGGTTCCTCGAACTGACCGGACCACCCGGCCGCATCGCCGTCATCGCCAACGCGGCGGACTCCTGGCCCGACGCCGCGCGCGCGTCCGCGGTCACCAGTGAGTTCACCCTCCTGCGCTCGGCGGGTTTCCTCCCTGTCGAGGTCGACCTGCGCGAGTTGATGCCGAGCACGGCGCACGACGTCCTGGCTGCCTTCCCCGCCGTGTGGGTCCGCGGTGGGAACACCTTCGTGCTCCGGCGCAGGATGGCCTCGTCCGGTGCAGACGAGGCGATCGCTCGACTGCTCGCGGAGGATGCCGTCGTGTACGGCGGGTACAGCGCCGGAGCCTGCGTGCTGGGTCCGACGCTGCGGGGCGTGGAGTACGCCGACCCGCCCGGCGAGGTGGAGCCGACCACGGGCGAGGACGTGCTGTGGACCGGCCTGGGGATCATCGACGACGTGCTCGTGCCGCACTGGGCGTCGGACACTCTGGATCCCGACGGCGCGTCGGCCGCGATGGCCGCGGCGTGCGACGCGGCGGGAACGCCGTACCGCACGCTCACCGACGACCAGGTCTACGTCGTCGACGGCGGCGTTGCCGCGGTGATCTGACTGTCAGCCGCTGTGCGCGATGGGCATCTGGAACGGCGCGAGCCGGTCCATCGCCGACCACGCGAGCCGGCAACGCCGCACGGTCATCTCGTCGGCGTCACGGAGCAACGCATCGAGCAGCAGGCCCGGACGTTCGGACCACTGGGCGGCGAGGGCGTCCATCTCGGCGTCGGTGAACAGTCCCGAGCGTCGTAGCGCCGACGTCCACTCGGTCACCTCGCCACGATGGAGCGACTCGAGGGTGTCGTAGTCGACGCCGCCGGAGACGAAGTCGTAGGAGAACAGCGCCGCCGCGCACTCGAACGGGGTGTTCTTCGTCGGTCTGCGCGACGCTGTCGTCGATGGTGCAGATGCCGACCGTGTGATGTCGTGTGACGGTGCCATGAGTGCCTCCTTCTCGCCCCCTCGGTCTCGGCCCACGTGCCGATCTCCGTCATCCGGACGCTAATCCTCCGACGTGCTCTTGTCGGCACCCATCGGGGCACGATCTGGTAACAGAGTTGCTCGTGTGACTGATGTGAACATCGGCCGGACGTCGACCCGGCCACCGTTCGACGCGGTCTCCCACTGTCCCGCACCGTGTCTCGTCATTCCGGCGAGGTCACGGGCAGGGCTGGGGGTAGCGTCGAGACGTAGGACCCGCCGGTCGAGGAAGGTGAGCATCATCGACGATCTCGTGACGTCCCTGACAGACGCGGTCGGAGCCGCCATCGTGGTGACCGATCCGGACATCACCGCCGGCTATCGCCAGGACTGGGCCCGCGATCCGAACGCCGGCACTCCCCTCGCCGTCGTGCGCGCCACCAGCACGGCCGACGTCCGCGCCGTCATGCTCTGGGCCACCGAGCATTCCGTCCCGGTGGTGCCGCGCGGCGCGGGATCCGGTCTGTCCGGTGGTGCGACCGCCGTCGACGGCGGCATCGTGCTGACGACCGAGGCGATGCGCGCCGTCACCGTCGACCCGGTGACGCGGACGGCCGTGGTCCAACCCGGTCTGCTCAACGTCGAGGTCAAGGCCGCTGCGGCCGAACACGGCCTGTGGTACCCACCGGATCCGTCGTCGTTCGAGATGTGTTCGATCGGCGGCAACGCCGCCACCAACGCCGGCGGCCTGTGCTGCGTCAAGTACGGGGTGACCACGGACTACATCCTCGGTCTCGAGGTGGTCCTCGCCGACGGCACCGTCGTGAACCTGGGCGGCCCGCGTCTGAAGGACTCGGCCGGCCTGTCGCTGACCAAACTCTTCGTCGGCAGCGAGGGCGTCCTCGGCATCATCACCGAAGTGACGCTGCGACTGATCCCGGCTCAGCCACCCGCGAGCACGGTCGTGGCCACCTTCACCCGCCTGTCCGACGCGACCGACGCCATTCTGGCGGTCACCCGCTCGCTGCGGCCCGCCATGCTCGAGTTCATGGACTCCACGTCGATCAACGCCGTGGAGGACGCCATGAAGATGGGCCTCGACCGCACGGCGGCAGCGATGCTCATCGCCCGCTCCGACTCACCCGGCGCGCACCGCACCGAGGAGACCGAGACCATGGCCGCGGCGTGCACGGCCGCCGGCGCCGACGAGGTGTTCGTGACCGACGATCCCGACGAGGGCGAAGCGTTCGCCGCAGCCCGGCGCTTCGCCATCCCCGCCGTCGAACGCACCGGATCCCTCCTGCTCGAGGACGTCGGAGTTCCACTGCCCGCACTCGCGGACCTGGTGCAGGGAATCGCGAAGATCGCCGATGCCCGCGGCGTCGTCGTCGCCGTCATCGCCCATGCGGGCGACGGGAACACGCACCCGCTGATCGTGTTCGACCCCGAGGACGCGGACATGGAGGAGCGTGCGCACCAGGCATTCGGCGAGATCATGACGCTCGCGATCTCGTTGGGCGGCACCATCACCGGGGAACACGGTGTCGGCCGGCTCAAGAAGGCGTGGTTGCCGGATCAGGTGGGCGAGGACGTCATGGAGCTGACCCGGCGCATCAAGCACGCCCTCGATCCCGCGGGCATCCTGAATCCCGGTGCCGTGCTCTAGTTCCGGGTGTACCCGTCGGCGACCTCGAGCACCTCGTCGAGGATCTCGAGTCCCCGACGGATGTCCTCCTCCGTCGTGACGAGCGGCGGCGCGATCTGCAGCCGATTGCCCGCCACGAACGGCCACAGCCCGCGCTCCTTGGCCGCCTTCGTGACGGCCGCCATGGGAGCCGCGGCGGCGCCGGTGGCGTTGAACGGTGTCAGCGGCTCGCGGGTGCCCTTGTCCGTCACCAGTTCGACGGCCCAGAAGAACCCCATGCCCCGCACGTCACCCACGCTCGGATGCGCCTCACCCAGCTTGGTGAGCCCCGGCCCGAGGACGTCCTCCCCCACGGCGCGGACGTGGCCCAGGATGTCGTCGCGCTCGAACACCCGGATCGACGCGATACCGGCGGCGCAGCCGAGCACGTGGCCCGAGTAGGTCAGACCTCCCGGATACGGCATGTGGTCGTACCGCTGCGCGATCTCCTCGGAGATCACCACTCCGCCGAGGGGGACGTAGCCGGAGTTCACACCCTTCGCGAACGTGATCAGATCTGGCTCGACGCCCCACGCCTGGCACGCGAACCAGTGCCCGGTCCGGCCGAAGCCCACCATCACCTCGTCGGCGATGTACACGATGCCGTAGCGAGTGCAGAGTTCGCGGACACCGGCCAGATACCCCGGCGGCGGGACCAGCACGCCGTTGGTGCCGACCACCGACTCGAGAATGAGCCCCGCGATGTTCTGCGGTCCCTCCAGCGTGATGACCATCTCGAGGTGGGCCAGCGCCGCGGCCGTCTCCTCCTCGGGGCCGGTCGAATTCCAGGGTGACCGATAGGGATACGGCCCGAAGAACCGGACGACGTCGACGTTGGTCGGCTCGGTTCCCCACCGGCGCGGCTCTCCCGTCAGACCGATGGCCACACCGGTGCCGCCGTGGTACGACCGGTACGCGGCCAGCATCTTGGTCCGCCCGGTGTGCTGGCGAGCGAACCGCACGGCGTGCTCGACGGCCTCGGCCCCGCCCGTGGTGAAGAAGACCCGGTTCAGGTCACCGGGAGCGCGCTCGGCGATCAGTCGAGCGAGTTCGCTGCGCTTGTCGTTCGCGACCGTCGGGGAGATGGTGGTGAGCACACCGGCCTGCTCGACGATCGCCGCCACGATGTCGGGGTGCTGGTGCCCGATGTTGACGTTGACCAGCTGCGAGGAGAAGTCGAGGTACTTCCTGCCCTGGTCGTCCCAGAAGTAGGACCCGGACGCCCCGGTGATGGTGACCGGGTTCAGCTCCGCCTGCGCGGACCAGGAATAGAAGACATGGTCGGTCATGTACCACCTCCGTTATCGGGCGATTCCGGATTCCGTCGCCACCTCTGACGTCATCATGGCAGGAAGAACCGACTCGCCGTAGGCATCCAGCGTCGCGGTCTTCGCATCGTGTTGGAGGTAGACCGCGAACTGGTCCACACCGAGAGACTCGAGCTGCCGGAGGCGCTCCACGTGCTGCTCGGGCGAGCCCAGGATGCAGAACCGGTCGACGATCTCGTCCGGCACGAAGTCGGCGTGCGTGTTGCCGGCTCTGCCGTGTTGGTTGTAGTCGTACCCCTGGCGGCCGGCGATGTAGTCCGTGAGAGCGGCCGGGACACCGGAGGTCGCTCCGTAGCGGGACACGATGTCCGCCACGTGGTTTCCCACCATGCCGCCGAACCACCGGCACTGATCACGCGCATGCGCGGCGGCGGCCGCGGAACCGTCGGTGACGTAGGCGGGGGCGGCGACGCAGATGGTCACGGCATCGGGGTCGCGCCCCGCCTTCTCGGCGGCGCCGCGGACGGTGGCCACGGTCCACTCGACGATGTCGGGATCAGCGAGTTGCAGGATGAACCCGTCGGCGACCTGCCCGGTGAGTTCCAGTGCCCGCGGGCCGTATCCGGCGATCCACACCTCGAGCTCGGACCGCGACGCCCACGGCAGCCGCACGGTGGTCTCGCCGATGCGGGCGGACCGCCCGTTGCCGAGTTCGCGGATGATCTCGACCGACTCGGCGAGCCGCGCGATCGTGGTGGGCTTCCCACCCAGAGTGCGCACCGCGGAGTCGCCGCGGCCGATCCCGCACACGGTGCGGTTGCCGTACATCTCGTTGAGCGTGGCGAACGTCGACGCCGTCACCGTGACGTCACGCGTCGACGGGTTGGTCACCATCGGTCCGACGACCACCGTGCGGGTGCTCGCGAGAATCTGACTGTGGATGACGTAGGGCTCCTGCCACAGCAGGTGCGAATCGAAGGTCCACACGTGGGAGAAGCCGTGCGTCTCGGCGATGCGAGCGAGTTCGACCACCCGCGAACTGGGTGGAGTGCACTGCAGCACTACTCCGAAGTCCATCCCTCACACCAGATTCTGAGACAGTTCGCGGCGCACGAAACGGCCGTGCCCGGCGCGGCCCAGGTACTCGCCGCGGTCGACGACGACGGTTCCGCGGGAGATCACCGTGTCGACGTGGCCGTCCACGGTCATGCCCTCGTAGGCCGAGTAGTCCATTCTCATGTGGTGTGTCTCGACTCCGATGGTGGTGCGGCCGTTCGGGTCGTAGACCACCAGATCCGCGTCGGCACCGGGCGACACGATGCCCTTGCGCGGGTACATCCCGAACATGCGTGCCGGCGTCGTGCAGCACACCTCGACCCACTTCTCGAGCGTGATCTTCCCCGACACCACACCCTGATACATCAGGTCCATCCGATGCTCGACCGACCCGATTCCGTTGGGGATCTTGGAGAAGTCGCCGATACCCATCTCCTTCTGGTCCTTCATGCAGAAGGGACAGTGATCCGTGCCGACCGTCGAGACGTCGCCCGTGCGGAGGTACCGCCACAGCTCGTCCTGGTGCCCCTCTGCACGGGACCGGAGCGGGGTCGAGCACACCCACTTCGCACCCTCGAAGCCCGGCGCACCGAGTTGCTCCTCGAGCGAGAGGTACAGATACTGCGGACACGTCTCTGCGAAGACGTTCTGCCCCTTGCCTCGTGCCGTCGCGATCTGCTCGAGCGCCTGTTTCGCCGACACGTGGACCACGAACAGCGGCGCTCCCGTCACGTCGGCCAGCATGATCGCGCGATGCGTCGCTTCCTCCTCGAGCTGCCACGGCCGGGACGTGCCGTGGAAGTACGGCGCCGTGTCACCGCGTGCGATCGACTGCTCGACCAGGACGTCGATGGCGATGCCGTTCTCCGCGTGCATCATCAGCAGCGCGCCGGTCTCGGCGGCAGTCTGCATCGCCCGCAGGATCTTCCCGTCGTCCGAGTAGAAGACGCCGGGATAGGCCATGAACAACTTGAAGCTGGTGACACCTTCGGAGACCAACTCGCTCATGGCCTTCAACGAGTCGCTGTCGACGTCTCCGATGATCTGATGGAAGCCGTAGTCGACGGCGCACGAACCGGCAGCCTTGTCGTGCCACGTGGCGAGGGTGTCCTGCACGCGCATCCCGGGGTTCTGGATGGCGAAGTCGACGATCGTGGTGGTTCCGCCCCACGCGGCAGCGCGCGTCCCCGTCTCGAACGAGTCGGAGGCGAAGGTGCCGCCGAACGGCATCTCCATGTGGGTGTGGCCGTCGACCCCTCCGGGGATCACGTACTTCCCGGTCGCGTCGACGACGACGTCGCTCGACGACGCGAGGTCGGCGCCCAGAAGCGTCGAACCCGGTTGCAGCACTGCGACGATCGTCTCACCGTCGATCAGGACGTCCAGGGGCTGCGACCCCGTCGGCGAGACGACGATGCCCCCGTGGACGAACGTGGTCGTCACGGTGTCACCAGGGGACCGTAGGCGTCGGGTCTGCGATCGCGGTAGAAAGCCCACCGATCGCGGACGGTCGCGATGAGCGACAGGTCCAGATCGCGGACGATCACTTCGGCCGCGCTGTCCGAGGCGACCTCGCCGACGAACTTCCCCTCGGGATCGACGAAGTAGCTCGTACCGTAGAAGTCGTTGTCGCCCAACTCCTCGACTCCCACTCGGTTGATCGCGCCGATGTAGTACTCGTTGGCCACGGCCGACGCCGGTTGCTCGAGCTTCCACAGGTAGTTCGACAGGCCTCGCGAGGTGGCGGACGGATTGAACACGATCTCCGCACCGGCCAGTCCGAGTGCGCGCCAGCCCTCCGGGAAATGGCGGTCGTAACAGATGTAGACCCCCACCTTGCCGACGGCGGTGTCGAACACGGGCCAGCCCAGGTTGCCGGGGCGGAAGTAGAACTTCTCCCAGAAGCCGTTCAGGTGCGGAATGTGGTGCTTGCGGTACTTGCCCAGGTACGTGCCGTCCGCGTCCACCACGGCAGCGGTGTTGTACAGAATGCCTGCCTGTTCCTTCTCGTAGACCGGCAGCACCATCACCATGCCGAGTTCCTTCGCGAGGGACTGGAAACGCTCGACGGTGGGTCCGGGAACCGATTCGGCGTAGTCGTAGAAGGACGCGTCCTGCACCTGGCAGAAATAGGGGCCGTAGAACAGTTCCTGAAAACAGATCACCTGCGCGCCCTGCTCGGCTGCCTGGCGGGCGTACTCCTCGTGGGCCTGGATCATCGATTCCTTGTCGCCGGTCCAGGTGGTCTGAACCAGTGCTGCTCGAACGACAGTCATGACATGACACCTCCGCGTCGGCCCCGTACCGGTGATCCTGCACCCGATCGGCCGGGTCGTCCACCGGTGGAATTCAGCCGTTCGCCACCTCGGGAGGCAGGGAGTCGAGCATGTCCACCGACGAGCCGTTCCAGCGATAACGGACCAGCGCCGGTCCGCCGGACACCTCCGCGGTCGCTTCTCCGTCCCTGAGCCATCGGTACGACACCGTCACTGTGTCGTCCAGCTGCGCATACGGATCGATGTCGGTGAACGCGTACGGACGGGCGGTCGCCGTTCCGAGGTATGCGCCGTCGTGGAAGAACAGGACCGTCGTGGGACTCGAACCGGTGGCACCGTCGGGGACGGCCACCGCCCAGGCCAGCGTGGCGCACGGATCGCCCTGGCTGTACAGGCTCCAGGCGCTGCCGGAGAAGGTGGGCAGAGAGTCGATCGCGGAGGCGACCACCGAGTCGTCCAGGCACGGATCGGCAGGAGTCTGCCTGTTGCCGTCCACCACCTCCTGCGGCAGGTCGTCCAGCATCACCACGGACGATCCGTTCCAGGTGTAGCGGACGAACCCGGGTCCGCCGGACTGCTGCGAGGTGGACTCACCCTCCCGGAGCCACCCGTACGACACCGTGACCGTGTCGTCGGTCTGCGAGGCGACGTCGGTGAACGAGTACGGCAACGCGGTGGCGGTGCCGAGGTAGGTGTCGTCGTGGAAGAACAGCACCGTCCACGGACTCGACCCCGTACCCCCGTCGAGCGCGGCGAGCGCCCACGAGAGCGTCGCGCAGGGATCGCCCTGGCGAACGAGCCGCCACCCGTTACCGAAGAACTGGGGCAGCGATTCGATGCCCGCCGCCACGACGGAGTCCTCCACACACGCGGTCGACGGTTCCGGCGCGGCCGACGACGCGGGTTCCGTACCCACCGCTGTCGAGGTCGTGGTGGTGCTCGGAGGAGGTGGCGCCGCGGAGCCCTGGCCGGAGTCGGAGCACCCGCTCGCGAACAGCACGGTGACGGCCAGGGTCGCGAGAAGTGTTCGTCTCATGATCTGTCCATCCGAGCGAACAGACCGATCGTTACGTCGTCGACGAATTCGTCATCGATCCGTGACCCGAAAGAATAGGAAACATCATTGTTGTAGAAAGGGTGACCATATCTAGGTCAGCCTGACCTTGCTGGTGGAGACGCTTTTCGCGTATTACCGTCATCGTCATGACTTCCCTCGAAATGCCCCGCGTCAGTGAGTGCAGTGTCAGCGCCTGTTCGTACAACCACGACGGATGCCACGCCTTCGCCATCAATGTCGGAGGCTCGAACGGAACGGCCGATTGCGGCACGTTCATTCCCTTGAGCACCAAGGGCGGTCTCGACACCGTCTCCACCCAGGTCGGTGCGTGCCAGCGCGTCGACTGCTCGTTCAACGACAACCTCGAGTGCAGCGCGGCAGCAGTCCGCATCGGCGCCGGCGAGTCGTCGGACACCGCGAACTGCCTCACCTACAGCAAGGCCTGACTAACCTCAGCTGAAGCCGAGCACCTTCTCGCCCCAGATCTCGCGCAGCTCACGGTCCGGATCCTCGACCAGAGCATCACGCCCGTCGATGACGAGAGTGCGACGGCGCTCGTCGTAGGGCGCCCAGTGCTTCGACCCGTCCAGCGCAGCAGGAACCCCGTGCCACGCGAACGCCACCCAGCGTCGCTGCATTCGCCGGGAGACCTGCTGCGCTGCCTTGCGCCCACCCAGCCAGAAGGTCGGGTCCCGGTCGAAGGTCCCGAAATTGCCGAAGACGTACGGCAACTCGGTGGCGTGACCGGCGCCGATACGCGCCGCGCGCAGCACGGGTGTCGCGTGATCGAAACGGTAGACGAACGTCGGCGCTCGTCGGCAATGGGCCTCCGCGATCCACAGGCTCGGCATCCGGAACCCTGCGTCGCGCGAGAGCGCCAGCGCGCCCGCACTCTTCGGCAGATCCGGGTACGCGGAGAGGATGTCGGCGATACGAGCCGGTGAGAGGTCGGGATGGTCGACGGCGATCGCCTCGAACATCGTGCTCACCGTGTCCGAGGTGACGGGCATCAACGGCGACTTCATCAGGCGGAACACCGATGCCTCGTCGTGATTCGACCCGATGATGAGCGGGACGTCGTGCGAGAAGCCCTTCTGGAACGCGGCCACCGGATACCGCGGCACCACGTCACCGTCGACGACGGGTGCGAATCCCAATGTGCCGGGCACTTTCTCGGGAATCTCGTAGACCAGCTTCTCGGCCGCCTCGACGAGCCTCTCCACCGGCATCGCCCGCAGCTCCTCCGCACGCTCCGCGGGCAGATCGACGAGTTCGAGGAACCGCTGCGCGACGGTGCGCGCGCGTTCCGGGCCGTACACCGACGTGGCCGGGGAACTCTGGGCGATCGCCTTGTGGAACAGACCCTCCGCGTGCGGTGACGTCATGAGAGTGGTCACCGACGCGCCACCGGACGACTCACCGAAGACGGTGACGTTGGTCGGGTCGCCGCCGAACGCGGCGATGCAGTCGCGCACCCACGTGAGCGCCGCGATCTGGTCGCGGAGCCCGAGATTGGTCTCGAAGACGCTGCCGTCGGTGTCGAACGACGACAGGTCCAACCACCCCAGCGCGCCCACCCGGTAGTTGACGGTCACGACCACCACCTCACCGAGGCGGGACAGGTTGCGCCCGTTGTAGATCCGTTGCGCAGATGATCCCAGGACGTAGGCGCCGCCGTGGATCCACACCATCACCGGACGGGAGATGCCGTCCGGTGTCGGGGCCCAGACGTTGAGCGTCAGGCAGTCCTCGTCCATCGGGATGGACGAGTCCATGGGAATCGGGCCGTCACGGCCCTGCGGTGCCATCGCACCGAAGGTCCTGCCGTCGCGGACCCCGTCCCACGGCTCCGGTGGGCGTGGTGCGCGGAATCGGTGCTCCGCCACGGGTGGCGCCGCGAACGGGATGCCCTTCCAACTGACCACGTCGCCGTGCCCGTAGCCGCGGATCTCACCGTCGCGCGACGAGACGACATGGCTGCTCTCGGTTGCCCCCACGAGGACCGACGTTACAGGGAGTGCGGGGATCGGACCCCGATGGTCGTCACGCTGTCACCAGTCGACCGAGCGCGAACAGGGCCGCTGGAGAGTAGCCGAGGACGAGCGGTGCCAGACCGTCCACGACCAACCACGTCGACGAGCCCGACCCCGCGCTGTCGACACCGTGTTCCAGGGTGAGCCCGGCACTCGGAGCGCCGATCCACGCGCGCCACGACCACACCCGTGCGGCCTCGTCCACGGAGTGGACCTCGAAGGACACCCGCACGCCGAGGGGTCCGCGCACCGTGCCGGTCGTGCCGGCGGCGAGACGGTCGGTGGACGCGTCGACCCCCATGATCTGCGGTGCCCACGTCGACCAGAGCGACAGGTCCATGTACCGCTCCCACGCGACGTCGGCGGAGGCGTCGCCGGTGCGTCGCAGAGTCTTCTTCATGACCGGCGGGATTCACCGTTCCGGCGCTGCTCAAACTGCCGTCAGGTCGCCGCTCCACAGCGGTCGCGCCGGGCGTAGGGTCCGAACCAAGCGAAACTCCTCCGCCATCGACCGGCGCGGCCGGTGGCCGACATGTAGGTGGACAAGGATGACCACACAGGCATCGGCCAATCACACGGCCAAAGTCATCGGCGTGACCATTGCGGCCGCCGTCGGCGGCTTCCTCTTCGGTTTCGACAGTTCCGTCATCAACGGCGCCGTCGACTCCATCCAGGGCAGATTCGCCCTCGGCGAGTTCCTCACCGGCTTCACCGTCGCGATCGCCCTGCTCGGGTGCGCGGCGGGCGCCTGGTTCGCCGGCGGACTGGCCGACCGGTGGGGACGCAAGAAGGTGATGCTGCTCGGGTCCGCGCTCTTCATCATCTCGTCGGTCGGCTCGGGTCTGGCCTTCAGCGTTCCCGACCTGATGCTGTGGCGTGTGCTCGGCGGTCTCGGCATCGGCATCGCGTCGGTGATCGCCCCCGCGTACATCGCGGAGATTTCGCCGGCCCGGATGCGCGGCAGCCTCGCGTCGCTGCAGCAGCTGGCCATCACCATCGGCATCTTCGCCGCACTGCTCTCGGACGCCGTGCTGGCGGATCGTGCGGACGGTGCGTCCAACGACCTGTGGCTCGGCCTCGAGGCCTGGCGATGGATGTTCATCGTCGGCGTGATCCCGGCCGTCGTCTACGGCGTCCTCGCGTTGCTCATCCCCGAGTCGCCGCGTTACCTCGTGGGCAAGCACCTCGACGAGGAGGCCGCGCAGATTCTCGCGAACATCACCGGCGAGAAGCACCCCAACGAGCGCATCCACGAGATCCGCCTGACTCTGCGCAAGGAGCAGCGCTCGTCGTTCGCCGACATCCGCGGTCCGCGCTTCGGTCTGCAGCCGCTGGTGTGGGTCGGCATCATCATGGCCGTCCTGCAGCAGTTCGTCGGTATCAACGCGATCTTCTACTACTCCACCACACTGTGGAAGTCGGTGGGCTTCACCGAGAGTCAGTCCTTCACCACGTCGGTCATCACCTCCGTGATCAACGTGGCCATGACGTTCGTGGCCATTCTCTTCGTCGACCGGGTGGGTCGGCGCAACCTGCTCATGGCCGGCTCCATCGGTATGTTCGTCGGTCTCCTCATGGCGGCGATCGCGTTCTCCCAGCAGATCGGCACCGGCGACGAGGTCTCCCTGCCCGATCCCTGGGGCGTCGTGGCGCTGATCGGCGCAAACCTGTTCGTGATCTTCTTCGCGTCGACGTGGGGACCGATCATGTGGGTCCTGCTCGGCGAGATGTTCCCGAACCGTATGCGCGCCATGGCTCTCGGCATCGGTACGGCCGCGAACTGGGTGGCCAACTTCGTCATCTCGCTGCTGTTCCCGTCGCTCACCGAGATGGTCGGACTCTCCATCGTCTACGGCGGCTTCGCACTCTTCGCCGCCCTGTCGTTCTTCTTCGTGAAGTCCAAGATCCCCGAGACGAAGGGCATGGAACTGGAGGACATGAAGTAGCCGCACGACCGCCGGTGCTATGGTCGGCGAGTTCTGACACGGGGTGCTTCGCGTCGCGAGGCTGAGACCACACCCGAGAACCTGATGCAGGTAATTCTGACGAAGGGATGTCACGGCCATGACGCCGTACGACCATGCGGTCGACGCTGCCTCCACCACGGATGCAGCCGACCTCACACGCTTCACCGACCTCCTCTGGGACCGCACGGCAGGCCTGCGGGCCCGGATCGGCGATCTCGAGTTCCTCACCCGACTCGGCGACGGCACCCTGCCGATCACGTCGTTCCGGACGTACATCGAGCAGGACGGCCTCTACCTCGAGGGATACGCGAAGGCCTTGGCCCTCCTGTCCTCGCGCGCCGTCGATCCGGAGGCCGGAGCGTTCTGGGCCACGTCGGCGGCCACGGCCGCGACGGTCGAGAAGTCGTTGCACACCAGCCTTCTCGCCGACGTCGCACTCGGCGGTCCGTCGGAGACGCCGGTCGAGCACAGCCAGGCGTGCCTCGGGTACGTCTCGTTCCTCACGGCGACGGCGGCGACCGACTCCTACGCCGTCGGAGCCGCGGCCGCGCTCCCCTGTTTCTGGATCTACGCCGAGGTCGGCCGCGGACTCGCGGCCTCGGCCCGCGCCGTGCTCGACGCCGATCCGCACCACCCGTACGCCCGGTGGGTGACGACGTACGACGCCGAGGACTTCCAGACCTCCGCCGCGCGCGCCCGCGAGCTCGTCGACGCGGCTGCCGAGGTGGCCGGCCCGGCCGAACGACAGCGGATGAGTGACGCGTTCGTCGTGGCGATGCGCTACGAACTGCTGTTCTGGGACACCGCCCTGAACACCGTGCCCTGGCCTGCTTCGGGGTCGGACGCATGAGGGCGCGGCACACGAGGGTCGAGCGCGTCGCGGCTCTGCTCACCGTGTCGCTCGTCGCCGCCGCGGGTCTCGCGGGCTGCGCCACGTCCGATGCCTCCGACGCGAACACGATCCGCTTCGCGCTCGACTGGACACCCAACACGAACCACACGGGCCTGTTCGTCGCCCAACAGGAGGGCTACTTCGCGGACGCCGGACTTAACGTCGAGATCCTGCCGTACAACTCGACGTCCCCCGACACGCTGATCGACTCCGGTAACGCCGAGTTCGGGATCAGCTTCCACAGCTCCGCCACCTACGCCCGCGCCGCCGGTGCGAAGGTGACCTCGGTGATGGCGCCGCTGCAGCACTGGGCCACCGGCATCGGCGTCCGCGCCGACCGGCAGGACCTCCGGAGCCCCCGCGACCTGGACGGGCGGACCTACGCCGGGTTCGGCGATGCGGGCGAGGAGGCCACCCTCCGCAAGGTGATCGAGAATGACGGTGGCACCGGCGATTTCGAGACCGTGGTGCTCGGGACGTCCGCGTACGAGGCGGTCTACTCCGGTACCGCGGACTTCACCGTCTCCTACTTCGCGTGGGAGGGTCTCGAGGCCGAGCGGGCCGGAACCCCGATGACGTACTTCGACTACACCGACTTCGGCTTCCCCGACTCGTACGCGATCGTCGTCGACGGCGGTGACGAGTGGATGGCCGAGCACCCCGAACAGGCGCGACAGTTCGTGCAGGCCTTGCAGAAGGGTTACCAGAAGGCCGCCGACGATCCCGACGCGGGCGCGCGCGATCTGATCGACGCCAACCCGGGAGCATTTCCCGACGAGGACCTGGTCGTCGAGAGTCAGCGCATGCTGGCGGAGGACTACATGCTCGACGAGAACGGCCGCGTCGGGACGCAGACCCTGGAGCGATGGTCCGGGTACTCGAAGTTCCTGTTCGACGCCGGTGTCCTGGCCGGGCCCGACGGCGCACCGCTGACCACCGAGCCCGACTGGTCGACCTACTTCACCGATGAGTACCTCGATCAGGGCTGAGCGCGGCGGACAGGTGGGGCGGTACGCGCCGGCGCTGCTGCTCGCGGCGGGCCTCGTGGCGGCCTGGCAGGTGTGCGTGGTCGTCAGCGGCATCTCGCCGCGCGTACTCCCCTCCCCCGCCCGCGTGGTCGATCAGGGCTGGACGAACCGTGCCGTCATCGCGGGTCACGCATCGTCCACCATTCAGGTCACTCTGCTCGGTTTCGCCGTCTCCCTGACGATCTCGTGGATCATCGCCACGGCCGTGGACTTCTCGCCGTGGCTGCGCCGCGCCATCGTTCCCTTGCTCGTGGTGTCGCAGACACTGCCGGTCATCGCCGTCGCTCCCCTGATGATCATCTGGTTCGGATTCGGCATCCTCCCCAAGCTCCTGGTGATCGCGCTGGTGACGTTCTTCCCGATGACCCTCGGCCTGATCGAGGGATTCGCCTCCGCGGACAAGGAGTCCGACGCACTGCTGCGCAGCATGGGAGCGTCACGGCGACAACAGTTCCGGTACGTCCGGCTCCCGTCCGCGCTGCCGCGCTTCTTCACCGCGCTCCGCATCGGGATCACCTACGCCGTCGTCGGTGCCGTCTTCTCCGAGTACGTCGGCGCCACGTCGGGTCTGGGCATCTACATGGCGCAGCAGAAGAACGCGTTCCGCACGGATCTCGTGCTGGCCGCGGTCGTGGTCACGGCGGTGTGCAGCATCGCACTCTTCCTCCTCACGTTCGTGGCCGAGCGGCTTCTCGCGCCGTGGGCGCTCGCGGCGAAGGAGGAAACGCGATGACGGATCCTGTTCTGGAGCTGACCTCGGTGCGCAAGTCCTACCCGGGGACACCGGTACTGGACGGGATCGACCTCGCCGTCGAGGGAGGACAGTTCGTGTCGATCGTCGGCCCGAGCGGCTGCGGCAAGAGCACGCTGTTCACCCTCCTCGCCGGTCTCGACGACGCGGACAGCGGCACCGTGGTGACACCGCGCTGCGCGTACATGCCGCAAAAGGATCTGTTGTTCCCGTGGCGTTCGGTTCTCGCGAACACCGCACTCGGGCTGGAGGTGCAGGGGGTTCCGAGGGCGCAGGCGCGGAGCCGGGCCCGCGACCTGTTCCCGGTCTTCGGCCTCGACGGCTTCGAGAACGCACGCCCCTCGTCGCTGTCCGGCGGGATGCGGCAGCGGGCTGCACTGCTCCGGACCGTCGTGCAGGGACGCGACGTCCTGCTGCTGGACGAGCCGTTCGGCGCTCTTGACTCGCTGACCAGGACGGCCATGCAGGACTGGTTGCAGGAGGTGTGGCAGCGGTACCGCTGGACGGTCCTGATGATCACCCACGACATCCGGGAGGCGGTGCAGGTGTCGGACCGGGTCGTCGTGCTGTCGCCGCGGCCCGCGCGGGTGGTCGCCGACGTGAGCATCGATCTGCCGCGGCCGCGACGCGCCGAGACCGCCACCACGCGGGAGTTCGCGACCTACGAACGCGCACTGCTGGACGCCCTCGGAAGCACGGGCCCTCGTCCCGGCGCGGGCGAGTAGGTTCGGTCCATGGCAGACACAGACGACACCCGCGTGGAGCACCATCCCGATCGTCAGCGTTTCGAGATCCTCGTCGGTGAGGAGGTCGCCGGCTACGCCGAGTATCGGCAGACCGATCCGACGGTCCGGGACTTCGACCACACCGTGACGCTTCCCGAGTTCCGCGGCCGCGGACTCGCGGCCGTCCTGGTGCGTCACGCACTCGACGACACACGCGCCGCGGGGCTGAAGATCGTCCCGTCGTGCTCCTACGTGCACCACTTCGTCGAGACGCACGAGGAGTACGCCGATCTGACCGTGTGAGCCGGGACTCGCGACACCGTGTCGGTGGGCCGCGTTACGGTCGCCCCATGAACGACCTGAACAGTGTCGACCTCTCGCCCGAGGCCGCCTGGAGCCGGTTCCGCACCCTGCTCGCCGATCACCTCGACGGGATGCCGGCGGGACACTCTCTGGTGCTCGCGTGCCCGCACGCCGACTCCGATCCGGTTCCGCCGTGCCTGCAGTTCTACGGATGGGACGACGAGACGGTCCGGTGCGAGGTGCTGGCGGACGAGTACCTCGCCGAGCATCGCCGGTGGACGTCCGAGGGGCGCGCACTGCTGGAGCAGTTCGGGTTCGCGCCGCCGCCGTCGCTCCCGCACACCGCTCGCCGCGACGACGAGCCGGTGAACTGGTTCGTCGATCGCCCGCGGCGCTACGCCGACCAACTCGCCGACGCCGCTGTCCGCGTCCTGCACTCGGTGTGGGGTGTCCCGCATCCGTCGTTCCTCGAGCTGGACGGTGACCTGTGCGGCCCCTTGATCGAGGACCGGTTCGGCGCGTCGTCCACGGACCCCGAGGACGCGCCGCCGTCCGACCCTGTCCCGTTCGACCCGCTGCGGCCGGTCCGCACGTCCGGTCCCGAGGCCCGTCTCGAGATCATCGAGCAGACGCTCCTGCACATCCTCGGGTTCGTGCCGCACCCCGACGAGGACGGCGACTACCCGTTCCGTCTCGGGCCGGCCTGGCTCTACCTGTGCCCCACCCCGGAGGCACCGTTCGTACAGATCCTCGCGCCGCTCGCGGCCGGCGTCACCGACGAGGCGCGAGCACTGTCGGTCGTCAACGACGTCAATCGCCGGTGGCCGCACGTCAAAGTGCTGCTGGACGAGGATCGCATCGTCGCCACCATCGACGTCACGGTGGTGCCGTTCGTCCCGCAGCACGTGGCCGACATGCTGGCCGTCATGGAGAAGTTCGCCGGCGAGGCCGCCGAGCATCTCCGGGCCGGGCTCGGGGCGCGGCCCTACCTCGACGCGTTCGGTGAACCGACGCCCGAGTACGACGCGGGTGACGGGACGGACGAGCACGGCGGTCCGGCGATTCCCGAGGCACTGCGCGCGATCGCCGAGGCAGTGTGGGAGCGCGGCGCCGACATCGACGTCGAGGAGGTGCTGAACGCGTGCGGACACGATCGCACGCGCGTCGTCCGCTTCCTGGACGTGGCGCGCGAGTGCGAGCTCTCCGCCCTCGATCGCACGCTCGACGACACCGATCCGCGAGTCGCCGCGTCGGCCGGTCTCGATGCGCGGGTCTGGCGCACCACCTCCGCGATCCTCACCTCCGCGCACCGGCGTCTGGCCGCCGACCGCGTCGACGGACCGACGCGGTCGTCCGGCTCCCAGCTCGACCTGTTCGGGACCGACCTCGCCGGCGGAACCGGTGACAGCCTCTTCGACTGACGAGAAGGGTGCTGCCGATAGCCTTCGATGTGTGGTGACCACTCCGCGCTACGGCGGCGACAGCCTGTCCGATCTTCTGCCGTCGGTGCTCGGCGCACTCGGCGTCCCCGGTGAGTCCGACACCGTCGGGCTGGGGTTGTCCGGGGTCCGGCGGGTCTGCGTACTGCTGGTCGACGGCCTCGGAGCTCGACAGTTGGCGGCGCACGCCTCGGCAGCGCCGACACTCTCCTCGCTCACCGAGCGGGTCGTCACCGCCACGTTCCCGTCCACCACCGCGACGTCGTTGGCGTCACTGGGCACCGGACGCACGCCCGGTGAGCACGGCATCGTCGGCTACCTCACCGCCGTGCCCGGCTTCGACCGTCCGATGAATCCGCTGCACTGGCGTCTGCACGGTCAGGGACCCCGCGTCGATCTGCTCGCCGAGCTCGTTCCTGAACAGTTCCAACCTCGCGACACCGTGTTCGAGCGCGCCGCGGCGGACGGGGTGTCCGTCACTCGCATCGCGCCGTCCTACCAGCGCGAGTCCGGGCTCACCCGCGCCGTGCTGCGCGGCGGGGACTTCTCCGCGTCGGTGTCCGCGGGCGACCTCGTCGCCGAGACCTCGCGCGCGCTGCGGCGCGGCCGGCGGTCCCTCGTCTACTCGTACTGGTCCGAACTCGACCTCACCGGCCACGTGCGCGGGCCGGACTCCGACGCGTGGCGCCACGAGCTGACTCAGGTCGACACCATCGTCGCCGGCATCCTCGGCGAGTTGCCCTCCAACGCAGCGCTGATCGTCACCGCCGATCACGGGATGGTGCAGATCGGCACCCGCGTGGACATCGACGCGACGCCCGCGCTCACCGCCGACGTCCGGATGATCTGCGGCGAACCCCGCGCGCGCCACGTCTTCGCCGACGCCGGCGCCGCTGCCACGGTGCTCGATGCCTGGCGGGAGACCCTGGGTCCGGACCACCTGGTGGTGGGCCGCGACGATGCGGTCTCCCGGGGCTGGTTCGGGCCGTCGGTGCGCCCCGACGTCGCGGCGTGCATCGGTGACGTCCTGGCTCTGGCTCTCGGCGACGGCGCCCTGATCCGCCGCGGGGCCGAACCGAACCAGTCGGCGCTGCCCGGCCATCACGGCTCCCTGACCGACGTCGAGATGACCGTTCCTCTCCTCGTGGCACGGGGCTGACACGCCAAGAATCGCCCTGATTCCAACGCTTCGCGGGGCGCCGCGACGGTCCTACGGTGGGACGAGTGACCCTCGACAACTTTTCTCTCGCCCTGCACTGGTTCCTTCCCACCTACGGCGACAGCAGGGCGATCGTCGGCGGCGGACACGGCACGCGAGTCGGCGCCGCAGGCGGAGATCGTCGCGCGAGCATCGGGTACCTGTCGTCCATCGGCCGCGCGGCCGAGGATTTCGGCTTCACCGGTGCACTCACCCCGGCCGGCGCGTGGTGCGAGGACGCGTGGCTCACCACGGCGATGCTCGCCCGCGAGACCGAGAAGCTCGCATTCCTCATCGCCTTCCGACCGGGTCTGATCAGCCCGACCCTCGCGGCGCAGATGTCGGCGACGTTCAGCAACCATGCGCCCGGCCGACTCCTGCTCAACGTCGTCACCGGGGGCGAGGCTCACGAGCAGCGTCAGTACGGCGATCACCTGTCCAAGGACGAGCGGTACGCCCGCACGGACGAGTTCCTCACCATCGTCCGCGGCCTCTGGCGCGGCGAGTCGGTGACGCACCAGGGCACGCACATCCAGGTCGAGGACGCGTCGCTGCCGTTCCTCCCCGACCCCACGCCTCCGCTGTACTTCGGCGGCTCCTCTCCCGCTGCGGGCCCGGTGGCGGCGGACCACTCCGACGTCTATCTCACGTGGGGTGAGCCGACCACGGCCGTCGCGAAGAAGATCGAGTGGATCCGCGGACTCGCGGCCGAGCGCGGACGCACCGTGCGCTTCGGCATCCGCCTGCATGTGATCACCCGCGACACGTCCGAGGAGGCCTGGAAGCAGGCTGGCGCGCTCGTCGAGGCGCTCGGCGAGGACGCCGTCGCGACGGCGCAGTCCAACCTGGCGCGGAGCGAGTCGGTGGGCCAGCGCGCGATGCTCGCCCTGCACGAGGAGAGCCGCAGGACCGGGTCCTGGAAGGACCCGCGCGCACTCGAGATCTCCCCCAACCTGTGGGCTGGTGTCGGCCTGGTGCGCGGCGGAGCCGGAACGGCCCTCGTCGGGAGCCACACCGAGGTGGCCGATCGCATCGCGGAGTACGCGGCCGTCGGCATCGACGAGTTCGTTCTCTCCGGTTATCCACATCTCGAGGAGCTGTACTGGTTCGGCGAGGGTGTCATTCCCCAGCTGCGCAGCCGCGGACTGTTCTCCGGCGGCGCCGCGGCACGCGCCACCGGCCACACCCCGTTCCTCCCCGCCCGATGACCACCGAACCCGCCCCGAGGACGCTGCCGCCGGTGCTCGACGACGATGCTGCGCTGGCCGTCGCCGCCGCGCTCGGGGCGAAGATCGCCCCGTCCGCGATCGAACGTGACCGCGATCGACGGCTGCCCGGCCCGGAACTGGACCTGCTGTCCGCGTCGGGACTGCTGGGCATCACCGTGCCCGCGGAGTTCGGCGGCAGGCCGGTCTCGGCGCGCACCCTCGCCTCGGTGTTCCTCTCGCTCGCTCGCGGGGACGCCAGCATCGCGCAGATACCGCAGAGCCACATGACCTTCCTCGACGCGCTGCGGCGACAGGGATCGACGGAGCAACAGCGACGCTTCTTCGCCGAGGCCCTCGCCGGTCGCCGCTTCGCCAACGCCCAGAGCGAGCGCGGCACACCGTCCATCGCGGTCGACCGGACCACGGTGACGTCCCGTCCGGACGGCACCTCGTCGCTGAACGGCACCAAGTACTACTCGACGGGCGCGCTCTTCGCACACTGGTTGGTGGTCCGCGGCGTGCAGGCGGGCCCCGGCGAGCAGGGTGATCAGAGCCGGAAGGTGCTGGCCTACATCCCGGCGGACGCACCCGGGGTGCTCGTCGAGGACGACTGGGACGGGCTCGGGCAGCGCACGACGGCCAGCGGCACCGTGACCCTGACGGACGTCGTGGTGCCCGCCGACTCCCTCGTGCCGTACTCCGCCCTCTTCGACGGCGCGACCACCTACGGGGCGCGCGCTCAGTTGTTGCACGCCGCCATCGACGCCGGCATCGCCCGCGCCGCCGTCGACATCGCTCGCGAGGTCGTGGTCGTCGCTCGCCCTCCGGTGGACGCCGACGTGGCGACGGCCGACCGGGATCCGTTGCTGCTGCAGCAGTTCGGCGAAGTGGAGATCGGGGTGCGCGGGGCCGAGGCGCTCGTGCGCGAGGCCGGCGAGGCGATCGACGTGGCCGAGCGCGAGCTCACACCGGACAGCGCCGCCGCGGCCTCCATCGCGACGGCAGCGGCCAAGGTCGCCTCGGCGCGTGCGTCCCTCGACGCCACCACGGCACTGTTCGACGCGGGCGGAACTCGCAGTGCCGCAGCCTCTCTACGGCTGGACAGGCTGTGGCGCGACGCGAGGACCCACACGCTCCACGACCCTGTGCGATGGAAGACTCAGCACGTCGGCCGGTACGCGCTCACCGGGGCGCACCCGCCGCGCCACGGACTGATCTAGTCGCGCACCGGTGTCGCGGCGTAGGGACGGCCGAACTGCGTCCGGACTCCGTCGGAGTACAGCACGGAGTCCGGCGGACGGGCGGCCAGGTCCCCCACGCCCGCCGCGGCCATGAGCTGGTCGTCGCAGCGCACCAGGGTCGCCGCGCGCAGCGGCCACCGGCGGTGGGTGTTGGGGACGAAGACGGGTCGGCTCGCGACGGACGTGTGCATCCCCCACCGAGCGGTGAGGAACACCGACAGCGGATCGTCGGACATGTCGGTGTCGCCGGGGGACACGGTGAAGTCGGTCGTCGCACCACGGTGTGGCGGTGCCAGTCGCCGAGAGCGGTAGCCGACGACCCGGTTCCGAGGATCACCGTCGTCGACGATGTCGATGTGCGACCAGCGATACCGCACCCCCGCCGCGTTCGTGGCCAGCACCACTGCGGCACGGGTGGCGTCGAGAGAACGGAACACGACCCCTCGGCGACCGTCACCGTCGCGGCTGTAGAGCCGCACGTTGATCTCGCCGAAGGTTCCGAGTCGCGGTACCGGTCGGCCGTACCCCAACCCGGCCCCCACCATCTCGAAGCCGATCAGTCCGACATAGGTGTACCCGTCCATCGTGTCGGGCGCGATGCCGCGAGGCAGGAACGGCGCGACGACGTCCGGGGCGACACGCCAGTGCAGGAACACGAGGCGTTCCCACCGCTGGTCCATGATCACGGGGCGCGGCAGAACAGGCGGGCGAGGCCAGAGATCGACGCTCCGATCACGCACCGAAGAGGTTCTTGGCCTTGAGGATCAGCTCGTAGACACCCCAGGCGAAGGGAACCCCGACCCACAGCCAGGACACCACCACGACGGGCACACGCGCGCCCTGCTTCGTCTCGCTCATACCGTCGCCTCGTTCTTGTCGTTCGTACCCTCGTCGGTCGCAGTGCCCGGCGTCGTCGCCTCCGGGTCCGGCTCCGAGTACTTCGGATCCACGGGCTTGATCAGTTCGTTCGCGACGAAGCCGATGGACAGCAGGACGATCATCGTCACGAACGCGGGGACGTACCGTCCGGTGGTTCCCTCCTCGCCGAGGTCGGCGATCGCGTTGACGATCAGTGGTCCGAGCACGCCCGCGACCGACCAGGCCGTCAACAGTCGTCCGTGGATGGCCCCGACCTGATAGGTGCCGAACAGGTCACGCAGGTAGGCGGGCGCCGTGGCGAAGCCTGCACCGTAGAACGACAGGATGACCATCGCGCTGACGAGGAACAGGACCTTGTTCGTGTTCGTGAAGAGCGAGATGTACAGGTAGAGAAGCGCGCCCACACCGAGGTAGAGACGATAGATGTTCTTGCGACCCACCAGGTCGGACACCGACGACCACACGAACCGGCCGAGCATGTTCGTCAGCGAGAGGAACGCGACGAAGCCCGCGGCCGCTGCCACCACGGATTCCGGGGCGGTGGGGTCGGGAAAGAAGTCGGTGTAGATGCCCGCGGCGCGCTCGAGGATACCGATGCCGGCGGTGACGTTGAAGCACAACACGATCCACAGCAACCAGAACTGCGGGGTCTTGACGGCGTTCGCCGCGGACACGCGGGCGGTGTGCTGACCCGCCGGGGTCTGCGGTGGCGTCCACCCGGCCGGCTTCCAGTCGTCGGCGGGAACCCGGATCAGCACGACGCCGAGCGCCATGAAGACGGCGTAGCCGAGGCCGAGCGTGAGGAACGTCGTGGCGATCGAGGCATCGGTGTTGCCGCCGTATGCGGACAGGAGCTTGGTGGTCAGGGGCGAGGCCACCAGGGCGCCGCCGCCGAATCCCATGATCGCGATACCCGTCGCCATGCCCGGGCGATCGGGGAACCACTTGATCAGCGTGGAGACCGGGGAGATGTACCCGATGCCGAGGCCGATGCCGCCGACGAGTCCGTATCCGACGATCACCAACCAGAACTGGTCGAGGCTCATGCCGAGGGCGGAGATGAGCAGCCCGGAGCAGAAGAAGAGGAGCGACATCGTCATGGCCCACCGCGGACCATGCGTCTCCACCTTCGTCCCGAGCACGGCTGCGGAGAGGCCGAGCATGACGATGGCCAGCTGGAACGGGATCGCGGTCATCGTCCCGCTCAGTCCCATGGCGGTGTCGGACGAGATGGCGGCCTTGAACACGCTCCACGCGTAGGCCTGGCCGATCGCGAGATGAATCGCGAGGGCGGCCGGCGGAATGAGCCAGCGGCTCCATCCCGGTGGCGCGACGATACGGGCGCGTTCGAGTACTGCTGGCATGGAGGTCGTCCTTCCGGCGCGGGTCACGCGCTCAGAGGTCGACCGCGTACTACCGTGCTTTCACCGATCCGACTCGTTCCAAACAGGACGAAGGCACGGGCGCACGTCAGAGCGTGTCCCGCGAGATCTGATCGGACACCGAATGGGTGTTGTCGGCCGAGATCTCCCGCGTACCGGACCGGGAGATGAGATCGTCGATGCGCTGGTCGAGGCCCACGGTGCGATGCACGGCGTCCAGGCTCCGGTGCTCGATCTCCGCCACCGCGATCTCGTCGACCACGCGTGACAACGCGGCGACCCGGTCGATCACCTGATCCCACACCGGGATGAGATCGGCTCGGCGCACGAGCACCTCGCGTCGACCCTCCTCGTCCACCGTGTCCCCCTGCGCCTCGAAGGCCGCGGTGAGTTCCGCGTCCAACTGGGCGAGTGCGACCACGTCCACCGCGATCTGCACCAGTTCGGTTCCCGGGTCGAGCTGCGCCCGGGCCACCGCGAACAGGTCCGAGCGCCAGATCCGCGAGGAGAGGATCCGGTCGTGGTACATCCCGGCGAGGAACAGCAGGGTGTCGTAGCGATCGGCGAACCGATCCGCGTCCGTGCCCGCGAGGGTGCGGACGACGTCGGCGCCCCGCGCGTGCAGCGTGTCGAGGCGCTCCGCCGCGGCGCCGCCGAGGATCCCTCGGGCTCGCGAGAGTGGACCCGGTCCGACACCGAGCGGAGTCGGCGTGTGCCGCAACGCCTCGAAGAGGGCGGTGCGCTGGTCGACGTCGAGGTGGATGCCCTCGCGCCGCTCCCGGCGGATCGCGCGGACCCCCGACGCGTAGTGACCGGAACTCATCACGAACCGCGTGCGGTACGACCCCAGTCGACGTTCGAGCAGCACGTGCCGTTGCAGCAGAGCCAGGCGCGTGGGCCCGGTGCGCAGTACGGCCGTGCGACCGTCGATCCAGTGCAGCTCCTCCGTGATCAGCCGCAGGGTGCCGAATCCGCCCAGTGCGGGGAACTTCCGGCCGGCGCGCAGGCGCGCGAGCGCGATGCCGCGCGTCTCCTCATCGAGACGACCCAGTGCGACGAGCAGCGCGGCGCGGTCGGACAGCGGCTCGTGAGCGCGTCCGGACCGGTCCGACTCGATGCGCGTCGACTCGGCGATGTTCCGCACGGTGTCCGCTCGACGGGCACGCATGTCCGCGGGGTCACTCGTCACCGTTCTCCACCTCCCCCACCGATTCTGCAGGTGCCACCAGTGTTCCAGATCGAGTCGGGACACGGTTCTCACGTCCGCGGCCACCCCCGCGCGGCACTACCATCGAAGCGTGACGAACATCGAACGACTACGCCACCTCGCCGGGCTCCACGGCGTCGCCACGTCGTACGAGGGGTGGGACAAGGCCCGCCGCGACGTCGGTGAATCCACCCTCCGCTCGGTCCTGACGGCGCTCGACGTGCCCGTCGACAGCGACGACGACATCGAGACCGCGATCGTCGATCACGACGAGGCACCCTGGCGGCGCACCGTGCCGGCGGTCGTCGTGGTCACGTCCGGCAAGGATCACCACGTTCCCGTCCACGTGCCGCACGGGACGTCCGTGACGGTCACCGTCGAGCTCGAGGACGGCGGCACGCGCGAGGCGGCTCAGCAGGACGTCTGGGTCGACCCCCGCGAGATCGACGGCGCCCTCGTCGGCCGAGCCACGTTCGCCGTCCCGGTCGATCTCCCGCTCGGATGGCACACGCTGCGCGCGGAGGGGGACGACGGTCTCGAGGCGTCGTGCACGCTGGTCGTCACGCCGGCCCGTCTGTCCACCGCCGAGGGACTGTCCGATCGTCAACGATGGGGCGTGCTGGCGCAGCTCTACTCCATCCGGTCCGCACAGTCGTGGGGCATCGGCGATCTGGCCGATCTGGCCGACATGGCGGCGATCCTGGGCGGCGAGCACGGAGCGGATTACGTCCTGGTCAATCCGTTGCACGCCGCGGCGCCGCGGCCACCGATCGAGGCCTCGCCCTATCTGCCGACCACCCGTCGATTCTTCAATCCGCTCTACATCCGCGTCGAGAACATCCGCGAGACAGCGATGCTGCCGCGCGACAGGTATGCCCGCATCCGCGACACCGCGCGCCGACTGCACCGCGCCGACGGTCGCACGGACGATCTGGACAGGGACAAGTCTCTGCGCGCGAAACTCCGTGCGCTCGAAGCGATCTTCCTTGTTCCGCGGAGCGCGTCCCGCCAGGCCGCGTTCGACGAGTTCCGCGCCGCGGAGGGCGTGGGCCTGCACAACTTCGCCACGTGGTGCGCACTGACGGAGAAGCTGTCGCCGGACGACACGCGATGGCAGACGAAGGCCGCCGCCCCCGGCACGCCGTGGGTCCAGCGGCAGCAGGCGAAACTCGCGCATCGCATCGAGTTCCACAGCTGGCTCCAGTGGATCTGCGACGAGCAGCTGGCCGAGGCCCAGGCCACCGCGCACCGGGCCGGAATGGCCATCGGTGTCGTGCACGATCTGGCTGTGGGAGTGCAGCTCTCGGGTGCCGACGCCTGGTCCCTGGGTTCCGCACTGGCCGAGGGCGTGACCGTCGGCGCTCCCCCGGACGACTTCAATCAGCAAGGGCAGCAGTGGAACCAGCCACCCTGGCGGCCCGACCGGCTGGCCGAACTCGGGTACGCACCGTATCGTGACATGCTGCGCACCGTGCTCAAGCACGCGGGCGGGCTGCGGGTCGACCACATCCTCGGACTGTTCCGGCTCTGGTGGATCCCCACCGATGCCGAGACTCCCGCGGGCGGTACCTATGTCACGTACGACCACGAGGCGCTCATCGGCATCCTCGCGCTCGAGGCGGAACTGGCCGGCGCCGTGGTCATCGGTGAGGACCTCGGCGTCTTCGAACCCGTCGTCCAGGACTACCTGGCCGAGCGGGGCGTGCTGGGCACGTCCATCCTGTGGTTCGAGCGGGACGACGACGGCCCCATCGCCCCGGAGAAGTACCGCGAGCTGTGCCTGACCTCGGTGACCACCCACGACCTGCCGCCCACCGCCGGGTACCTGGCGGGTGAGCACATCGATCTGCGATCGCGGCTCGGCCTCCTCGAGAGAGCCGTCGACGAGGAGCGTGCGCAGGACGAGGAACAGCGTGAGTCCGTGCTGGACCTCGCGCGCGAGCGTGGCCTGCTCGCGGACGGTGCGTCCACCGGGGAGACGGTCGCGGCGCTGTACCGGCTGATCCAGCGCAGCCCGTCCCTGCTCATCGGAGTGGCACTGGTGGACATGGTCGGCGAGCACCGCATCCAGAACCAGCCGGGAACCGACGAGACCCAGTATCGGAACTGGCGCGTTCCCCTCGCCGACGCCGCGGGCCGCGCGGTCTCGGTGGAGGACCTGCGGCGCGCGGACCCGTTGGTGCAGTACTGAGACGCCCTCACCCCGCCGACGCGGCGGGGTGAGGGTGGTCGTCAGATCGCGCCGAGCAGGGACTCGTCGTCGCGCTTCTCGCCGCTCTTCAGCATCTCGCGCGCGGTGTCGAGTCCTTCCCACACGTTCCACATCAGCACACCGCGGAGCACGGAGTCGTCGTCGAGGTAGTACACGACACCCTCCTTGCCTGGCGTCTTCCAGTCCTCGACCGTCCTGAGGTCGGTGCTCATCGTGCCCACCGCCTGGTAACCGTTGTCGAACACGTCGGAGTAGAAGTACGGCGTGTACGTGTACGGCTCGGTGGAGCCGGCCATGATCTTGCCGACCGTCTTTCCCATGCTGTTGGCGTTGTCCACGTGCTCGATGCGACGACGGCCCAGGATCGCGTCGGGGTAGTTGGCGACGTCGCCCGCGGCGTAGACGTGCTCGTCCGCCGTGCGCAGGAACTCGTCGACCACGATGCCGTTGTCGACGTCGAGCCCCGACTGCTCCGCGAGGTCGGTGTTCGGCGTCACGCCGAGCCCGAAGACCACCGCGTCGGCATCGATCGTGGAACCGTCGCTGAGGGTCAGCGACACCGCATTGCCCTGCTGCGCACCGGAGTCGACCTTGACACCCGTGCGGACCGTGACCCCGTGGTCCTCGAAGTCCTGCTGGAACACCGACGCGAGGTCCGCGGGGAACATATGGCCGCCCACCACGTCGTCACTGCTCACCAGGGTGACGGTGACCTTGTTCTGCGCGAGCGCCGCGGCGATCTCGGTGCCGATGTAACCACCGCCCACCACGACGATGTGGGTGCCCTCCGTCGCCAACGCCCGCAGGCGCCGGTAGTCCGCGAAGGTGCGGAAGTAGACGACCCGCTCGGACGGACGCAGGTCCAGCATCGTCGGGGTCGCCCCGGTCGCCAGCAACAGCGATCCGTAGTGGTGGGTGTCCCCCTTGTCGGTGGTCACCGTGCGGGCGTCGCGATCGATCGCCGTGACCGTCGTCGACAACACCAGCGTCGCACCCGTCTCCTCGGTGCCCAACGGCACCTCGTCGGTGGTGAACTCCGCGTCGGTCCACAGCTTCTTGCTCAGCGCGGGGCGGGTGTAGGGACCGTCGACGTCGGAGCCGACGACGAGGATGGTGCCGTTCTCGTCGTGCTCGCGGATCCCCTTGGCGGCGTTGTCGGCCACCATTCCTCCGCCGACGATGACGTAGTCGTACTCGGACACGTTGTACCCCTCTTCATGAGCCGTGCGCGCCGACCGAGTCGGGCCGCGCGTCACCTGCACAGGGAGTAGCCGATGCGGGCTCCGCGGAAACCCGACCGTGTCGTACCTGCCTGCTGTGATGAGTTCCGACGCTCGGCCGAGTCACACCCGACGGGCGCATCGTCGTGTCACGTCCGGAAGGGAAGTCTCATGGCCTCACGCAGTTCGGGTGCCACCGCCATCAGCGCGGTCGGCCTCGTCAAACGGTACGGGGGCGTCGACGCACTCGACGGTCTCGATCTCGAGGTGCCCGAGGGCACGGTCATGGCACTGCTCGGGCCCAACGGAGCCGGGAAGACCACCACCATCCGCGTGCTCACCACACTGCTGCGGGCCGACGCCGGCACCGCACGGGTGGCGGGCCTCGACGTCGTCGCCGACGCGGCGGAACTCCGCTCACGCATCGGCGTCTCGGGGCAGTACTCCGCGGTGGACGAGTATCTGACGGGCTTCGAGAACCTCGACATGGTCGGCCGGCTGTACCACCTCGGGAAGAAGCGCAGCCGTGATCGGGCACGTGAACTGCTCGAACGGTTCGACCTCGTCGAGGCGGCCGACCGGCCGGTCAAGGGCTACTCGGGTGGGATGCGCCGACGCCTGGACCTGGCGGGCGCCCTCGTCGCCGATCCACCGGTCCTCTTCCTCGACGAGCCCACCACCGGGCTCGATCCTCGCGCCCGCCTCGAGCTGTGGTCGGTGATCGAGGAACTGGTGCAGGGCGGGACGACCCTGCTCCTCACCACCCAGTACCTCGAGGAAGCGGACCAGCTGGCCGACGAGATCGCGGTGATCGATCGTGGTCGCGTCATCGAGCGCGGCACCGCCGACGAACTGAAGTCGCGAGTGGGCGGAGCCAGGCTGGAGTTCGCCTTCGACACGGACGGCGATCTGACGACGGCGCAGGGCGTCATGGAGCGTTTCGCACCGGGTCAGGTCACCTCCGATGCCGCGTCCCGGCGGCTCACGGTCGGTGCGGACGACGGGACCACCACGTTCGTCGACGCGCTGGTCCTGCTCCGCGAGAACGGCGTCACCCCTGCCGACGCCTCGCTGGGCAAGCCCAGCCTCGACGACGTCTTCCTCACTCTCACCGGCCAGACGTCGACCCGGCCCGACGCGGCCGATCAGCAGCCCAGCGGACAGGAGACGGCCCGATGAACTCACCCACCACGGCGCTGAGCGACGGCGCGACCATCGCCCGACGCAACCTCATCAAGATCAAGCGCGTCCCCGACCTCATCGTCTTCACGCTGCTGTCGCCGATCATGTTCGTCCTGGTCTTCGCGTACATCTTCGGGTCGGCCATCGAGATCCCCGGCATGTCCTACCGCGAGTTCCTCATCGCCGGCATCTTCGCGCAGACCGTCATCTTCGGGTCCACGTGGACCGGCCTCGGGCTCGCGGAGGACATGCAGAAGGGCATCATCGACCGCTTCCGCTCCCTGCCCATGGCTCCGTCCGCGGTGCTCGTCGGACGGACCAGCAGCGACATCGTCATCAACGTCATCAGCCTGGTCGTGATGTCCCTGACCGGTCTGCTGGTCGGCTGGCGCATCCGGTCGTCGTTCTGGGAGGCCGCGGCGGGATTCGGGCTGCTGCTGCTCTTCGCCTACGCACTGTCCTGGGTGATGGCGGTGATCGGACTGTGGATCCGGACGCCCGAGGTGTTCAACAACGCCAGCTTCATCGTCATCTTCCCGCTGACGTTCATCGCCAACACGTTCGTGCAGAGTCAGGATCTGCCCGGGATCCTGCAACCCATCGCCGAGTGGAATCCTGTCTCCGCCATCACGCAGGCGAGCCGGGTGCTGTTCGGGAACACGAACCCGACGATGCCGCCTCCGGACGCGTGGCCACTCCAACACCCGGTGCTCGCGACGGTGGGATGGTCGATCCTCATCCTGATCGTCTTCGTACCGTTCGCCATCCATCGCTACACCAAGGCGGTGAGCCGCTGACGTGCTGAGCCGGGGCGGCCGCACCTCGCGTTCACAGCCTGATCACACGAAGTTCGTGTAGAAATTATCTCCTGTGACGGCAACCAGACCTTCTGCGGAGACTGCAGCGGCCGCCCCGTCCGGCGGGGCGCGCCGACCGCAGGAGATGCTGCGTCGCGCCCGCCGCGCGGATATCGCGGTCCCGGCGATCGCCTTCCTCCTGCTGACCCCGCTCTACAGCGCACTGTCCGTCGTCGGTCAGCACCAGCTGCGCACCTCCGGTTTCGACCTCGGCATCTTCGTGGAGCAGATCGCCTCCTACGCACGCCTCGACGCGCCGACGTCGGATCTGCTGGGCACGGGCTACAACACGCTCGGTGATCACTTCTCTCCAATCACCGCACTGCTCGCGCCCTTCTACCGACTCGCCCCTGTCCCCGAGACCCTGCTGATCGCCCAGGGCGTCCTGTTCGCCGTGGGTGTCGTGCCCCTCTCCCGGTGGGCGTGCCGCAGCCTCGGCACCGTCGCGGGCATCGTGGTGGCCCTCGGCTACGGACTGTCGTGGGGCCTGCAGTCGGCACTGAACTTCGACTTCCACGAGATCGCCTTCGGCGTCCCGATGCTGGCCTTCGCCATGGCAGCGCTCGGCCAGGGGCACTGGCGTGCCGCGGTGGCGTGGACGCTCCCGCTCGTCTTCGTCAAGGAGGACATGGGGCTCACCGTCATCGTGATCGGCGCCCTGATCGCCTGGTGGACCACGGGTCGCACACGGATTCTGGGCCTGGCGACGGCCGCGTGGGGCGCGGCGTGGATCGTGCTGGCCATCACGGTGGTCATACCGCTGCTGAGCGCCGACGACGCCTACGGTCAGGGTTCGAAACTTCCGCCCCTCGGTGAGGGCATCGCCGACACGACACACGGTCTCGTCAGCGGGGACTCGCGTGCCGCGACCGTGCTACTGCTGTTGGCCGTCACCGGCTTCGCAGCACTGCGGTCACCGTTGACGCTGGTGGCAGTACCCACCGTCGCATGGCGGTTCCTCAGCGACAACACCAATTTCTGGAAGCCGATCTTCCATTACAACGCGATCCTCATGCCGATCCTGTTCGCCGCGTTGATCGATGCACTCATTCGCGGTCGGCGCGACATGCACCTGTCACCGCGTGCCCAGAGAGTGGTGCTCGCCGCCGTCGCCGCCGTCGCTCTGGTCGCGCTGCCCTTCCAGCCGCTGGCTCGGCTCGCCGACGCCGACGGGTGGCGCGTCGACCCGCAGGTGACCACCGCGAGAGCCGTGTCGGCATCCATACCGCCAGGGGACCGCGTGTCGGCCTCCAACAACCTGGTCCCGCAGTTCGTGTCCGACCAACCCGTCTCGGTGTTCCCGCAGCGGGAGACCGATTCCACGACACCGGACTGGATCGTCGTGAACATCGGCCGGCCCGCCGGGTGGCCCAAGGACGAGTCGGGCGACAACACGGCGATCAGTGCAGCTCTCGCGGACGGTTACTCGGTCGTCTCCGACGTGAACGGCATTCTCGTACTTCGTCGGTGACGGGTCAGCGTCCGGGAACGGGATTCGTCCAACCCGGGTCGGGTGCCGCGTGTCGACCTTCTCCGGACCGCTGCACCGACTGCGGCGCGGTGTCGCTCGCCGACGGCGGAGCCGGGTTGCTCACCGACGGCGGAGCCGGGTTGCTCATCGTCGCAGCTCTCGGCGACGGCTGACGGGGCTCGTCGTCGTCACCGGGAGGCGGCGACGGAGGATCGATCGGGTCGCGATCCGGATCGGGGCCGGTGTGCGGCCCATGACCACCGGACTGCACCTGGGGAGTGGCGGGGAGCGGCGCGGGGCCGGGACCCGGTGTCGGGTCGGGGCGCGACGGTGCGGGGTCCGGCTCGGGAACCGGTGCCGGCGCGGCAGGTGCCGTGACGGCCGGCGTCGGCGCGGGAGCCTCCTCGACCTCGACGACGTCGGCGACGTCGTCGACCACCGGAGCCGGGGCCGTCGCGGGGGGCGGCGGTGCCGTGTCGACCGGCGGCGCGACCGGCTCGGGTGCCGTGACCGCCGGGGCGGGCGGCGTGACGCCGGGGATCTCGAACGGAAGCGGCGGAAGCTGGAAGACGAACGGCGCCGGCGCCGGCGCGGTGCCGTTCTGCACGGCCGCGGCCTGGTCCTCTCGCCGCTCCCTCCGCTCGTCGGCTTCCTGCGCCGCGAGGTCGTCGGCTGCCTGCTTCGCTTCCTTCTCCTGGCGTTCGCGTTCCGCGTCCTCTGCCGCGCGCTCCTTCTGCGACAACTCGTCGCGACGCCTGCTCTCGGCGACCTTCTCCGCCGCCGTGTTCGGTTCGTCGTTCACCGATGTCGGGGCAGCGGACGCCGCGGGAGCGACGAGGACGGACGCGCAGGTCACCAGCCCCCAGGCACCCACGGCCATCGCACTCACGGCCAGACCGGATCCCACTGTGCGTCGGCGGCGTACGGGCGCGCGGTGCGTCATCGTGTGTCTCTCTCGAGTAGTGGCGGGAGGAGGGCCGGAAGACGGGTCACGGAGCGGGACAGACGCCGGTGCAGTCGATCTTGCGGACGATGGCGAAGCCGTCGTCGTCCTCCCGCACCGTGAACTGCTGGTCGTACCGGAACTCCCGGCCGTCCGGAACCGTGAGTGTCAGGACGGCGTCGAAGACGAGCGGGTCGGAGGTGGGCGCCACGTCGATGCGGTGCCGTATCGCCGGGTTCACCGCGTCGATAGATCGCTGCAGATCGGCCACCGTGGCGTCCACACCGGCCGTGTCGGACAGATCCCAGAGCGCTGCGGCCGCTGCGGCGTCGCGATCTCGGTAGTACAGATCGTCGTAGCGCACGATCACGGCGGGACCACTCGCGCGGGCAGCATCGATCGGCGGCGGCGCCGCCGACGCGGTCTGATCGGCCGCGTCCGCACCGACACCCGCGGTGGCGACCGGGACTGGTGCGGAATCCGCGGGGGCGCGCTGCATCATGACGGCGGTGCCGAGTCCTCCCGCGACGAGAAGGGCACCGAGGGCGGCGAGGGCGGGAAGTCGCCCGCTGCGACGACTCGGCCGGGTGTCGGCAGAGCGCGCGCGCAGTGTCGCCGTCGTGCTGTCGAAGGAGGGTGTGTGGTCGTCGGCGTGCAGACCCGGGTGCGCGTCGGGAACGATCGGGCGTACCGGCCCGCGCGTCCGCATCACGACGGCGGCGACGTGCGACCAGGCGCGGCGAACGTCCGCATCGGAGTCCGACGTGGACGGCACGTCCAGCACGGTGCGGACGCCCGCATCCCCGAGCACGCGTCGCAGATCCGTGGAGCCGGATCGCGAACCGGCATGTACCGCATCGTGTTTGACGACGACGATGCGGTCCGACCAGGTGTCGCGGCCGCTGCCGCGGAGCGAGTCCATCAGTGCCACGACGCGCAGTGCGGCGGCCTCGGAATGGGGAATCGGGACGACGATCGAGTCCGCGTCGTCGATCATCGCGACGAAGTGCTGCTCGTCGCTGCGGGCGTGCACGACGACGGTCTGCCGGTGGTGCGTCAGGACGGTCAGAACGGCCTCGATGGCGTGCGGGTCCTGCAGCGACGCATCCGCTCCGAGAGCATCGTGCCCTTCGGGCCGGGTGTCGACGTAGTGGGACAGTGCTCGCGGATCGCACTCGGGCGCCACCAGGGCCTCGACGTCCTCGGCGATCTGCGCGGCGGCACCGTGCCCGGTGGCCTCACCGGCCAGATCCCAGGCGATCACGCCCCCCGGCCGACGCTCGCCGACCGCGGCGGACATCCCGGCCAGCGCATCGCTGCCGAGGATCTCGCCGAGACCGATGTCGGCGATCACGATGCGGTGTCGGACGGGGAGAGCGCCGGACAGAACCCGCCGATCCTCGCTCTCGGTGGTCCCGGGGTGCGAGCCGAACAACCCGCGGCGGTGCGGTCGCGGTTCGTGTTCGACGCCCGGGGTGAGGAATGTGGACACTAGGCGAGCTCGTCGTGGCTCGGTGCCGAGGTGGACCGGACGACGGGCAGGTGGTGACGACTCCTCATACCCTGTCCCCCGTCCTGTTTTCACCGCCTGTAACGGTCCCCCCGACCGCAGTCGAGGAGAATATAGCGCACACGCACGACGTGCGGGCAGTGCTCGGAGAACCGACTGCCACGAGACGCCGCGCGCGCGGTGGATCAGGAGTGACCGAAGGGCACCGGCGAGTCGCGACGCAGTCCGCTGGCCCGCAGCACCCGGCGACGGACACCGGCGCGCACCGACTCCTCGCTGCCGATGATGCGCACGGTGCGGCGGGCGCGCGTGATGGCCGTGTACAGCAGTTCCCTCGTCAACAGCGACGACGTCTCGTCCGGGATGACCACCGAGACGGTGTCGTACTGGCTTCCCTGACTGCGGTGAATCGTCATGGCGTACACCGTCTGCACGGCCGACAGCCTGCTGGGATGAACGAGGAACGGAGTCGACCCGCGCGCGAACGCGGCGACCACGCCGCCGTGTCCGTCGTCGACGACCACGCCGGTGTCGCCGTTGTAGATACGGTTGTCGTGGTCGTTCGTCGTCACCAGGAGCGGTTGCCCGAGATACCACTGTGCGGCGTCGAGGAAGGTCGAGGTGTCGGCGCCCACGCGGTCCATCGCCCACCGTGCCCAGTGATCCACACCGGAGGGGCCCTCACGGTGCGCGCACAACAGGCGGTGCCGCTCGAGAGCAGCGAGGGCCGCGGCCGCATCACCGGACGCGGCGGCCGCGGTCACGGCCCGGGCGGTCGAGACCACATCGCGTTCGAGCGACGACACGTCGGACCGCGGACCGAACTCGAGGGCGGGATCGCCCGAGTTCAGCAGGCGCACCACCTCGTCCTCGTCGCCGTCACGCACAGCGACGGCGAGATCGGCGATGACACCGCCGAACCGACGCCCGCGGCTCAGTCGCACGGTGCCCGCGGCGAGTCGGCGCACCTCGCCCGTCGAGAGACTCTTCTCCGACGAGTCCCCCGCCGCCGGGACGGACCCGAGGTCGGCGCCCACCAGGGCGGTGACCACCTCCGGCAACGCCGCCGTCACCGGCCGCGCGACCAGATCGGCCAACACCGCGCCCGCGTCCACCGAGGTCAGCTGGTCGGGATCGCCGACCAGTACGAGCCTGGTGTCGGCGCGGACCGCCTCCATGAGTCGGCTCATCAGCGTGGACGACACCATGGACGTCTCGTCGACGACGACCACGTCGTACGGGAGCCTGTTGTGTGCGTCGTGACGGAACCGACTGCGGCTGCCGGGCTGCCAGCCCAGCAGCCGATGCACCGTCATCGCCGGGATGTCGCCTCGCAGTCCGAGTTCCGGTGCCTGCTCGGCCACCGACTCCTGCAGTCGCGCAGCCGCTTTCCCGGTCGGCGCGGCGAGACCGATCCGTAGACCGGGGCCGTGCACTGCGGTGAGCAGAGCGAGAATGCGCGCGACCGTGTGCGTCTTGCCCGTTCCGGGGCCGCCCGCGATGACGGTGGTCCACCCGGTCACCGCGAGTGCCGCCGCGATGCGCTGCCTGTCGGGCACCTCGGTGCTCGGGAAGTAGGTGGCCAGTCCCTGCCGCACCGCCTCCACGTCGACAGCCGGCGCGTCGAGTGCGCGCGCAGCCAGCACGTCCCGGATCACTTTCTCCTGCAGGTAGTACCGCTGTAGGTAGAGCAACGGGCCGTCCGCGGTGTCCACCACGAGCACCGGTCGCAGCGGACCGCTCTCCCCGCCCAGGACGAGTGAGCTCGCCCGGAGGGCGGCCACGACCGCCGCGTCGTCCGGCCACGGCAGAGCGTCCGTGTCGACCCCGTCGTCGGCCGTGACGTCGCGCAGGCGGGTCAGGTCCAGGCACACCGAGCCGACGCGCACCGCGCGCACGGCGAGTGCCACGGCGAACAGCGCCAGTTCGTCCCGTTCCCCGCCGAGCGCGCCGAGTCGGAGGGCGACGTGCACGTCGGCCGCGGTGAGGACGCCGACGTCGTTGAACGCGCGCAGCACTCCCTTGCCGCGCTGCGCGACAGCGCCCGGGTACGCCGCGGTCACGACCGGACTCCTGCGAGCAGATCGGACAGCGCCGTCACGAGATCGGGGGACGGCGCCCAGGAGAAGACCCCGCGCCCGGGCGGAGTGTCCGGGCCGATCATGCCTCGGACGAAGTGGTACTGCACTCCTCCGAGGTGCACCCGGGGGTCGTATCCCGGTCGACGCCACCGCAGATAGCGATGCAGCGCAACGGAATAGAGCAGTGCCTGCAGCGGATAGTGCGACTCCATCATCTCGCCGGCCATGTCCTCGACCGTGAAGTCGTCGACGGTGAGGTCGCCACTTCTGATGCGATTGGTCTTGTAGTCCACCACCACGTAGCGGGAATCGTCGGACGACCCGACACGCAGGACCGTGTCGACACTGCCGGTGAGGTAGCCCCGGAGCGTCCGGTCGTCGAGTCGACGCATCCGCTGCGGATAGGCCGCGAGCACGTCGTCCGAAGTGAGGTGGTCCGCCACGAGATCGGCGACGGCGTGCACGGTCACGTGCGCCGTCGCGGCGTGGTCACCGCCCGACAACGGGATCTCGAAGTCCATCTCGGCGAGCCTGTTCGACGGGTGGACCTCGGCGAGCGTGCCGGTGCCCGCCGCGCCGAAGTCCAGGGGCGTGCGCAGGACGGCCGTCAGCGCCCGAGAGAGATGATCCGCATCGATGTCGGCACCGTGTGCCGAGACGGCCTCGACACACCGGCGCTGCACCTCTGCAGGCAGATCGTCGACGGAGGTGTCGACGTACTCGAGAATCTCGTGCACCAGGGTGCCGAACGCGGCTCCCGCGGGCAGACCGTTCATGAGCGAGGGGGCCCCCGCGCCCACACCTGCCGCGAACGGGTCCTCCACCGGTTCGTCGCCGAGTATCGGGTCCTCGGATTCGACGACCTCGACCGGCTGATCGTGCGCGCCCGCGGTCAGCGCAGAGTAGGACGTTCGCCGCCACGCGGTGTCCAGCCTCCGGTCGAAGTGCGCGACGGCCAGTGCGCCACCGCTTCTCTCGGACGTCCGCGCGGGCCGGGCCACCACCGTCACGTCCTGCACCGCCTCGACGCCGATCGCGCTGCCGCAGCGCGACTGCAGGGTCGTCGCCGCGGAGGCATCGTCCTGCAGGCGCACCGTCGACTCCGGTTCCGCGATGCCGAGCACTCTGCCGAAGAGCAGTCGATGCAACGGGGACGCCGCCGTGATCGCCGTCGGTGCCCACCACAGCACCAGACGGCACTGCGCGCGGGTCAGAGCGACGTAGAGGAGGCGCATCTCCTCGCCCGCCGCCTCCTCGTCGTGGCGCTGCTTGCGTTCGCGGTACCCCGGAGTGGAGGACCCACCGACGTCGCGCACACGCGCACCCTCGTCATCGTGGAAGAGCAGGGTGTCCGGATCGAACGATCCGGCGGCACCCCACGCGAACGGGACGTACACGATCGGGAACTCCAACCCCTTCATCGCGTGCACCGTGGCCACCTGCACGGCCTCGGCATCGCTGTCGAGCCGTCGGCTGCGGTCGGCCACAGCGCCGCTCGTGGGGTCCTGGATCCGGTCGGCCAGCCAGCGGGTCAACGAGGTCACCCCGTGTCCGCCCTCGAGCGACTCGCGCTGGACGAGTTGCGCGACGTGCCGCAGGTCCGTCAGATCGCGTTCACCGGATTCGGTTGCCAGCAGACGTTTCTGGAGCTCGGTGGATCCGGTGAGATTCTCGACCATCGCCGCGAAGCCCACCCCCGTGACGAGCGCGGACCACTCGCGGCAGCGCGCACTCAGTGCGGAGGTCGCGGCGTCGCCACCCTCGTCGAGGCTGCGAGCAGACCATCCGAGCAACGGTGTGAGCGCGGCGCGCCGCACGACGTCGGCACGGTGCGGTTGCTCCAGTGCCTGCAGGAGCAGCAGCCAGTGCACCGCGGACTCGGTGGCGAACACCGACGAGCCGCCGTACAGCACGGACGGCACGCCGGCGCGCTCGAGAGCGGACCGCACCTGCTCGGCCTGTCTGCCCGACCGGACGAGCACGGCGATGTCTCCGGGAGCGACAGGCCGCGGCGACGCGCCGTCGACCGTCAGCGTCGCGTCGCCGTCGAGAAGCGCGACGATGTCCTGCGCGACGTCGTCGGCGATACGCAGTCGAACCTTCTCGGTGGCCGGGAGGCCCTTGTTGTTCAGCGGACCGGAGCCCGTTCGACCGAACACGCGCAGGCGCACTGGAGGCAGCGGGTCCCGCGTCGTGGCGGCCAGCAGCCGAGGTTCCCGGTGCGATGCCGTCACCGGAGTGACGACGATGTCGGGATGTCCCAGTGCGGCACCCTCGTACAGGTGCGCGAGCGAGCCGATCACGGCCGCGTCGCTCCGCCAGTTGGTGGTGAGTGCCAGATGCCGGTCCGCCACCGCGACCGCGTCGAGGTAGCTGAGCACCTCGGCGCCGCGGAACGCATAGATGGCCTGCTTGGGATCACCGACGAGAACCAGGGTGCAGTGCCCGTGGAACGCCCTCCGCAGGATGGACCACTGCAGTGGGTCGGTGTCCTGGAACTCGTCGACGAGCACCACCGTGAACTTCTCGCGGACACGCGCGCACGCGGCCGAGCCGTGCGTCTCGTCCGACAGCACGCCGTGCAGGAGTTCGAGGAGGTCGTCGAAGTCACGGACCCCGAGCCGCCGCTTCCGGCGCTCGGTCTCCTCCCGCGCCTCGCGGGCCACCGCGACCCGCTGACCGGCCGCCGTGTCGTCGGGAGCGTCCGGACTGAGCACGGCCCGCCGGTCCGAGACCGCGGCCCGGGCCACCGTGCGCGCCTGCGCGACGGTCAGTGGCGGCGAACCGACCTCTGCGCTGTAGCGACGCAGATACAGGTCGTCGACCACGTCGTCGACGAGATCGTCCACGGACTCGACGAAGGTCGCGTCCGGTTCCCGCTCACCCGCGATCCCGAGTCCGTCGAGCATGCGTTGGCAGAAGCTGTGCGTCGTGGCGATAGTCCCGGCGTCGAACTCCGACAGCGCCGTCAGCAGCCGAGTGCGCCGCAGCACCACCTCGTCGTCGTCGACGTCGGCGAGCAGTGCGATCAGCTCGTCACCGCCCGTACGGGCCGCCGACGGATCCGCCAGGGCGGCCGCGACCTCGGCGAAGCGTGCACGCGTGCGTTCGCGTAGCTCGCGCGTCGCGCCCTTGCTGAACGTCACCAGCAGTACGCCCGCGATGTCGGTGACGCCCTCGGCGACGTAGCGGGCGGCGAGGCCCACGATGGCGTAGGTCTTGCCCGTGCCGGCGCTCGCCTCGAGCACGGTAGTGCCCAGCGGGAGCGGCCCGGTCAGATCGAACGTGCTCATCGCTGCTCCATACCTTCGGGAGCGCTCATCGCTGCTCCATACCTTCGGGAGCGCTCATCGCTGCTCCATACCTTCGGGAGCGCTCATCGCTGCTCCATGCTCTCGTGGGTGAGCAACGGCTGCCACACTCGTCGCGCGAGCACACCGAAGCGCGTGCCGTCGGCCGACCACGCCACCTCGTCGGCGGCCGGAGGAATCGCTGTCCACTGCCCGAAGTCGACTCCGCTTCCGTGCACCAGAAGTACCGCCGGCTCCGTGACGTCGCCGAACCGATCCGAGAACTGCTGAGCTGCCGCCGCGAGGGCCATCTCCTCGCTGCTTCCCCGAACGACTCTGGTGGCGTACGCCTCCCCGGACTTCAGCGCCAGGGGCAGTGGCTCGCGCAGACCGCGGTCACGCAGGTCCGCCAGCTCTGCCAGAACCGCGCGGGCGTCCTCGGGTGTCGTGAGGGTCGACCGCGACACGGGCCGTGAGGACCGACCCCGCGCGGTGGTGACCGCCGTCCACCCGTCCGAGCCGCTCTGCGCCGCGACCGCCAGCAGGTGGATCCAGGCCTCCAGTCGCCGCTTCGGTGCCATCCTCGAATAGGACGTGCGCGCCACGGTGGTGCCGTGCACCCCGGGAACGGTGCCGGTGAGCCGCCGCCCCCCGTCCAGATCCACGACGACGTCCACACTCTCCGGCGGCCCGACGTGGATCTCGGCCGCCGCGTCGGCGATGGGCACCACGTCGTTCTCGATCTGCTCGAGCAGGCGCGCACCCTGGGCGAAGGGCGGCAGCGTTCCGCGGCGCCATTCCGCGGCCCGGAAGTCGGCCAGTTCCACACCGGTCAGGAGCGCCGACAGCATGCGCTCTCCGATGTCCCAGGCCGACAGCGCGTCCAGCTCCACGGCGAGGGCGTCGACGACGTCGTCGTCCCGCCCCGACAGACCCACCTTCAATCGCTGCCGCACGAACGCGGTGACGGGGCTCTGCACGAACGCCACCAGCTCCGCCAACGCCACGTCCGCGGAGTCACGCGCTGGAAGCGGACCGTCGAGGAACGGCTGCCGCGGCACGAAGGGAGCGCTCGCCGCCACCGCGCCCGCGAGCGCGGCACTGTCGAACCCGGCGGGAGCGCTGCCGTTGAAGATCGACGGATCGAACGGCTGCAGCGGGTGCCGCGTGACCGCGCGGTTGTTCTCGACCCCCGCCGTGGCCGCCACGACCTCGATGACCTCGGACAACGGGATGGCGGGAGGTTCGTGGGCACCCGACACCGGATTCGCCCCGGTGTGGAAGAGAACCAGTTTCTCGCCGGCCGACATGAGGGCGTCGAGCAGCAGCTGACGGTCCTCGCTGCGGATGTCACGCTCGCCGATCAGCGCACCGCGTGCGAGGACGTCGTCGCCGTCGAGGTGGCCGGCGCGCGGGAAGACGTCGTCGTCGAGCCCGAGCAACACCACCACCCTGTGCGGCACCGACCGCATCGGGACCATGGTGCACACCGTCAGTTCTCCGGTGCGGAAGTTCGATCGCGTCGGGCGCCCGGCCAGGCGATCGCGCAACATCGACCGGATGTCGGCGAGCTGCAGGGAGATGTCGTCACCGTGTTCCAGCGCGGCGGACAGTTCCCGCAGCGCGTCGACCCGATGTCGGACGTCTGCCGGCCCGACCTCGGTGAGCAGGTCGATCGCTCGGATCAGGCTCGCGCGCCACGTCCGGACCGGATGCTCGCCCCGCATACCGCGCAACACGACAGAGACCCGGTCGACCAGTTCTGCGTACCGACCGGCGAGATCGATGTCGTTCCCGTCGACGTCGTCCACGGGAAGAGCCAGGCCCAGCCAGTCCCCCGTGGTCTCGTCGGCAGCGGCGCCGAGCAGCAGTCGGTCCATGGCCGCGGTGAACGTGTTCTGACGAAAGTCGCCCAGACCGAACAACTCTCGCTGCACAGAGTCGATGCCCCAACGCGCACCGGACACCCGTGTCCACTCGGCGAGCCGTTCGAGATCGTCGTCGGAGAAGCGGAACCGGGTCCGCACAGCCTCGGACGCAGCGAGATCGAGCATCTGCGACGCGGTGACGCGGTCCCCTGCCATCTCGATCATCGCCGCGATCACGTCGAGCACGGGATTGGTGCGCCGGAGCCCCCGATCCGCCAGCCGCACGCGGAGTCCGCGCGCCGGGTGCGCCGAGGGATCGCCCACCGCGCCCTCGTTCCCGAAGGCCGCTCGCACGAGCGGAGCGAAGGTGTCCACGTCCGGGCACATGATCAGGACGTCGCGCGGTTCGAGCGTCGGATCGTCCTGGAAGAGGTGCAGCAAGGTGTCGCGCAGCACGTCGACCTGCCGGGCGGGGCCGTGGCAGGCGTGGATCTGCACGCTGTCGTCCATCCCCGGGACGTCGGGCGCGGCCGGGGCGCGGTCGGCCACGATGTCGTTCTGCATCCGCCTCAGGACCGTCGTCGACGCCTCGACACGCCGCGCGTCGGACCGCTCCGGATCGGGGAGATGGCGGTCCGCATCGGCCGTCGGTTCGAGAAGCGGTTGCAACTCGCGCACGTCGCGGCCGAGGCTCACCAGCAGGGGATGACCCGCCGTCGACACCGGCGGCGCGTCGACACGCCGCACCGACCCGGCGCCCGCACGCCGGGACGTCGCAGCCCACGAGACCGGGCTGGGGTGTGGCAGCCACAGATGGACGTCGCGGTGATCGGCCACCGCCCGCAGCACGCGTCGCTGCAGGGTGGTGAGACGGGTCGCCCCGAACAGGGACAGGCGCGACGGAAGATCGAGCACCGACCCGTCCTCGGCGAGGGCGTCGCAGACCGGGTCCAGTCTCTCCGCGGGGCTGGGCACCCCGATGCGCTCCCGCACCCGGCGCCACAGCTCCGCCTGCCACAGGAGATCCGGCGCGAGCGGGGCACCGGCGCCGTCCGTGTCGGCACCGGCCGCCCAGTCGACGATCATCGAGGGCCGTTGTGCGGCATACGAACGGAAGAGCCCGGACACGTGGGACGCGGTGGACCAGCGTCGACCACGGCGGTGATCGTCGGGCGCCGCCGCCGCACCGCCGATGCTCCGGGAGAGAACCGAGCACCAGGGTTCGGTCGAACACTCGTCGATCACGCGTAGGACAGTCCACAGCAACGGGTCCGCGGCCCACGGATCCGAGTCGGCGTCCACGCCCGTCACCACGGCCAGGACGTCGTCGACCAGGCGGCCGGGCGACGGGAAGTCGATGTTCGCCGCGATGCCGTCCGACACTCCTGCCGCCCCCAACGAGAGGGAGAGCCGTTGTCGGAGCCACCGCTCCACGCCCTTCGCCGGGACCGCGACGACGTCTGCGGCGAAGGTGTCGGCGAGGGGCTCGGCGAGCAGCGTCGCGAGACCGGTGGCCAACGTGCTCGCGCGTTCGGCGCGGTGGAGCTCGAGCACGTGGCCCTCCTGGAACGTCGTGGTGTCCCACCGACCGTGAGGTCCGGTGTCGACCCGACCGTAGCGCCCGGCTCCGACAGATCACCGTTGACATCCACTGTGCCGTGGTTCACACTCAACCTGTCAGACAGCCTGACAGCAAGCGAAGGAGAACGCCGTGGCCGCCACCCGTACCGAGCACGACCTGCTGGGAGAGCGCGAGGTGCCCGCCGACGTGCTGTGGGGCATCCACACTCTGCGCGCCACCGAGAACTTCCCCATCACCGGACGACCGATCTCGTCGAACACCAAGCTGATCCGCGCGCTCGCCGCCGTGAAGTACGCGGCCGCGGCGGCCAACATCGAACTGGGTCTTCTCGACGAGGTGCGCGGCGACGCGATCCTGCAGGCCGCCCGCGAGATCCTGGACGGCCGGTGGCACGACCAGTTCGTCGTCGACGTGATCCAGGGCGGCGCAGGCACGTCGACCAACATGAACGCCAACGAGGTGATCGCCAACCGCGCGCTGGTGCTGCTCGGCCACCGTCCCGGCGAGTACGCGCACCTGCACCCCAACGAGCACGTCAACCTCGGCCAGTCGACCAACGACGTCTACCCCACCGCCTGCAACATCGCGACGATCCTCGCGGTGGCCGACCTGTCCGAGTCGATGCGCATCCTGCAGGACGCCTTCCGCGCGAAGGCAGAGGAGTTCCGCGCCATCGTCAAGATGGGCAGGACCCAGTTGCAGGACGCCGTGCCGATGACACTGGGCCAGGAGTTCGGCACGTTCGCCGTCATGATCGACGAGGACCGCGCCCGCCTCGAGGAGGCGTCACTGTTGGTGCACGAGATCAACATCGGCGCCACCGCGATCGGCACCGGACTCAACGCCGCCCCCGGCTACCGCGAGGCAGCGGTCCGGCACCTCCGCGAGATCACCGCACTCCCCCTCGTCAGCGCGACGGATCTCGTCGAGGCCACGCAGGACGTCGGTCAGTTCGTGCATCTCTCGGGAGTACTCAAGCGGTGCGCCGTGAAGCTGTCGAAGGTGTGCAACGACCTTCGACTCCTCTCCTCGGGACCGCGTGCAGGGTTCGGCGAGATCGACCTGCCCGCAGTACAGGCGGGCTCGTCGATCATGCCCGGCAAGGTCAACCCCGTCATCCCCGAGGTGCTCAACCAGGTGGCCTTCCAGGTCATCGGCCAGGACGTCACCATCACGATGGCGGCCGAGGCAGGTCAGCTGCAGCTCAACGCCTTCGAGCCCATCATCATGGAGTCGCTCACCTCCGGCATGACGCACCTGGGTGCGGCCTGCCGGACGCTCGCGGACAAGTGCGTCGTGGGGATCACCGCGCACGAGGCCCACCTGCGAGACAGCGTCGAACACTCCATCGGACTGGTCACGGCACTCAACCCGCACATCGGGTACCAGGCCGCGACCGAGATCGCCAAGGAGGCACTCGAGAGCGGACGTGGAGTCGCGGAGCTGGTGCTCGAACGCGGCCTCCTGACAGCGACACGTCTCGAAGAACTGCTCCGCCCCGAACATCTCGCGAACCTCCAGAACTGAGGACCCGATGACCACGACCACCGATCAGCACGGCGCCGACGACGCCCTCCACGCCGCCGAGAACGACGGCTATCACAAAGGCCTGAAAACGCGGCAGGTCCAGATGATCGCCATCGGCGGCGCCATCGGAACCGGCCTCTTCATGGGTGCAGGTGGGCGTCTCGCGCAGGCCGGCCCGGCACTCGTCATCGCGTACGCGGTGTGCGGGTTCTTCGCTTTCCTCATCCTTCGGGCGCTCGGCGAACTGGTGCTGCACCGGCCCACGTCCGGGTCCTTCGTGTCCTACGCTCGCGAGTTCTTCGGGGAGAAGGCCGCCTTCGTCTCCGGGTGGCTGTACTGGCTCAACTGGTCGATGACCGCCGTCGTCGACGTGACCGCGGTGGCGTTGTACATGAACTTCTTCGGCCGCTACTGGGACCCGATCGCGTCGGTACCGCAGTGGGTCTTCGCCCTCGCTGCACTGCTGCTGGTTCTGTCGCTGAACCTGGTGTCGGTCAGGGTCTTCGGCGAGCTGGAGTTCTGGTTCGCCCTGATCAAGGTGCTCGCCCTGGTGGCGTTCCTGTGCATCGGCCTCTATCTCCTCGTCAAGGGGACACCGAACCAGGAGCAGGGCCTGTCGATGATCGCCGACAACGGCGGGCTGATCCCCAACGGTCTGCTGCCCGCCGTCGTCATCATCCAGGGCGTCGTGTTCGCCTACGCCTCCATCGAGCTGGTCGGCACCGCCGCGGGCGAGACGCCGAACCCCGAGAAGGTCATTCCGAAGGCGATCAACACCGTCATCATCCGCATCGCGGTCTTCTACGTCGGGTCCGTGCTGCTGCTGTCGCTCCTGCTGCCCTACTCCGCCTACCGCGCGGGTGAGAGCCCGTTCGTCACGTTCTTCGGCTCGATCGGAGTCGAGGGCGCGGACACCGCCATGAACCTCATCGTCCTGACGGCGGCGCTGTCCTCGCTCAATGCCGGGCTCTACTCGACCGGTCGCATCCTCCGATCGATGGCCGCGGCGGGCAGCGCGCCGCGCTTCGCGATGAAGATGAGCAAGGCCGGCGTGCCCTACGGCGGGATCCTGCTCACGGCAGCGGTTACCCTGCTCGGAGTGGTGCTGAACGCGGTGGTGCCCGAGCAGGCGTTCGAGATCGTGCTCAATCTCGCCGCGCTCGGCATCGTCAGCGCCTGGGCCATGATCGTGTTGTGCCAGCTCAAGCTCTGGCACCTGTCGAAGGAGGGCGTGGTGACGCGGCCGTCCTTCCGGTTGTTCGGCGCCCCGTACACCGGCATCGCCACCCTCGTCTTCCTGGTGGTCGTCCTGGTCCTGATGGGCTTCGACTACCCGATCGGCACCTGGACGCTCGCCTCCCTCCTGGTCATCGTTCCCGCGCTGGTCATCGGCTGGCACGCAGCGCGCCCGGGCATCGAGCGGCTCGCCCGCGAGCGCGCCCGTGCGGGAGGGGGAACGGTCGCCCGATGAGTTCACCCGCACTGCCGACGGTCGTCGTCCTGACCACCGGCGGAACCATCGCCAGCCGCGTAGGCCCCGACGGTGTCAGCACCACGGGCCGTCACGCCCACGACGTCCTGGTGGATGCCGGACTCCGCGTGGGAGTCCGGGTCCGAGTCACCGACGTCCTGTGCGTCGACAGTGCCGCGATGTCGCTCCTCGACATGGACACCGTCCGCGGCGCCGTCACCGAGGCGCTGCGTGACGACGCGGTGAGCGGTGTCGTCGTCCTGCACGGCACCGACTCCCTCGAGGAGACGGCGATGCTGATCGATCTCTCCCACACCGACGTTCGCCCCGTCGTGATCACCGGCGCCCAACGCACCGCGGACCACGTCGAGAGCGACGGCCCGCACAACGTCGAGTCGGCGCTCCGCGTGGCCGCCGATCCCGAGCGACGGGGCCACGGTGTACTCGTCGCCTTCGGCCCGCGCGTTCTCCGGGCCCGCGGGGTACGGAAATCGCACACGACCGCGCTCGATGCCTACTCCGGAACGCCGGCGGTGGACCCGGTTCCGCGGGAGACGCTGCCGGACAGTTCGATCGACGGGATCCGGGTCGACGTGGTCGCGCTCTACCCGGGTGTCGACGGACTCGTCATCGACGCCCTGCGGTCCGCCCGCACCGACGGGATCGTGCTGCAGGCGATGGGCGCGGGCAATGCGAACGCCGCCGTCGTCGACGCTGTGCGCCGGTGTACCGATGCCGGTGTCCCGGTGATGTTGTCGACGCGGGTGCCGTCCGGCGGTGTCGTCACCACTTACGGCGGCGGCGGAGGGGGCGCCGACCTGGTACGTGCCGGTGCGGTGTCCGCGGGCGACCTCAGTCCCGCCCAGGCGCGAATCCTGCTGTGCGCGTTGCTGAGCAATCGCCTGCCGATCACAGCGGATCTGGCCTCGATCAGTACTGCTCGGTGACCATCACCGCAGTCGTCCCGTTCTCGAGTGCCTCGAACACGTGGGGCACGTCGCCGGGGTAGGACAGGTAGTCCCCCGGCCCCAGCTCCTCGGTCGCGTCCACCGGCCCGCACACCGCCCGGCCGGACGACACCACCACGTGTTCGATCACCCCGTGCATGTGCGGATCGGACAGCCGGGGCGTCCCCACCTCGGCGGCGAGCAGGTACAGGTCGCGGCGCGCGGTCGGTGGGCAGGACGACAGCAGTGTCGCGGTGTAGTCCGACGACTCCGCGGCGATCGACGGACCCTCACCGCGTCGTACCAGGCGGACCTCCTGCCGCGGCGGTTCCACCAGGCGCGCGAAGGGCACGTTCAGCGTCACGCTCAGAGCCCACAGCGTCTCGACGCTGGGATTGCCCGTTCCCGACTCTAGCTGGGAGAGGGTCGACTTCGCGATACCCGCGCGCCGGGCCACCTCGGCGAGAGACAGGCCCGTACGTCGACGCTCCCGGACGAGCGACGCGGCGATCGCGGCGATGGGTGCGCTGTCGGACATGACTGCATGATGCCACAGTGTTCGTCTCACACTCCCCTTGTTCGCCTTGACGAACGGCACCGCGACCGTTCACGATGAGCACCATGCGTTCGATATGGCGAACACCCCTGTGGCTCACGCTCCGGGACGACCCCGACGTGGCGGTGCGGGACATTGCCGTGGTGTGCCTGGCCGACGCCCTGGTCGGTGCCTCGCTCGGTGCGATCGCCGTCGCCTCCGATCTGCCGTGGTGGCTCCCCTGCCTCCTGTCGATCGCGGTCTTCGCGGGCGCCTCGCAGTTCGTCTTCGTCGGAGTGCTCACCGGCGGCGGCAGCGTTCTGGCGGCCGTCTCCAGCGCACTCCTCATCAACGGCAGACTGCTTCCCCTCAGCTTCTCGGTGGCACCGCTGCTCGGTGACCGACCCGCCGCACGACTGCTCGGGGCCCATCTGGTCACCGACGAGTCGGTCGCCTTCTCGATGGCCTCGACCACCAGGCGGGGCAGGACCCTCTCGTTCTGGTTCTGCGGCGCGTTCCTCTTCCTCGCGTGGAATCTGGGCGTGCTGGCCGGTGTGGGCCTCGGCGCCGGCGTGGAGAGCGCGGAGTCGCTCGGACTCGACGCCGCCTTTCCTGCCGTCCTGCTCGCACTCGTGATGCCCTCCCTGCGCGATCGCGTGACACGCATCGCCGCGGGTGTCGGCGCCGTGGTCGCCGTCGCCGCTGGGGTCGTGGTGCCCGCCGGCGTCTCCGTGGTACTCGCCCTGATCGCCGTCATGCCGTTCGTGCTCCGACACGGGCGTAGGAACGACGCCTCGTGAGCACCGGGGCCATTCTCGCGGGTGTCGCCGCACTCGCCGTCGGCACGTTCGCGTTCCGCCTGATCGGGATCGCGCTGCGCGGGCGCCGGGAACTGTCCGCGCCGGCCGAGAAGTCGATGACCACGGCGGTCGCCGTCGTGTTCGTCGCCCTCGTCGCGACCTCGACGTTTCCCCGTGACGCGGGCCTCGCACTCCCCGCCGGGGTCCTCGTCGCCGCTGTTCTCGCCTGGCGCAGAGCGCCTTTCGTGCTCGTGGTCGTCGCCGCAGCGGCAGTCACCGCGGGCCTGCGCTGGCTCGGCGTCAGCTGACCCGGGCACGGGCGTAGCATCGTCCGAGTGCCCTTGCTCCTGACCTCGCGTCGCTACGTCGACCTTCGCCTGCAGGCCAGCGCCATCTGTCGATAGACCGTGTTCCTCCCCGGTCCACTTGTCCACCGCGCACCCTTTTTCTCGGCCGTTGTTCTCGGCCGCCCCAGCATTCTCGGAAGGCACCACCATGTCCGCGCCCAGCGCTGCCCCCACCCGTCGACTGCCGCACTGGCTCACGTCGTTCGGGCCCCAGATCGTCGCCGGGTTGATCCTCGGCGTCATTGTCGGACTGATCGCCCGATCCATGCCCGACGCCGCCGACGGCAACCCCAACTGGCTCGTCGAGACGGTGTCGACCATCGGATCGAGCTACGTCAAACTGCTCACCGTCGCCGTGGTGCCCCTCGTGTTCACGGCCATCGTCAGCTCCATCGCCAACCTGCGCGCCGTCACCAACGCGGCACGCCTGGCGGGCCAGACCCTGCTCTGGTTCGCGATCACCGCGTTCATCGCCGTGATCGTCGGCATCATCATCGGGCTTGTCGCGCAACCGGGTTCGCGCACCGGCGTCTCGCCAGATCTCGGGAAGGAACCGTCGAGCACAGGGTCGTGGTGGTCGTTCCTCACCGGCCTCGTCCCCAACAACTTCCTGGCGCTCGGCGCCCGCACCAGCGAGACCGAGGGTGCGCTGAGCACCACACTGAACTTCAACATCCTGCAGCTGCTCGTCGTCGCCGCGGCGATCGGTATCGCCGCGCTGAAGGTGGGCAAGGCGGCCGAGCCGTTCCTGACGTTCAACGCCTCTCTGCTCGCGATCGTGCAGAAGGTGCTGTGGTGGATCATCCGGTTGGCCCCCATCGGTACGGCGGCGCTCATCGCCAACGCCGTCGCCACGTACGGCTGGGACGCGATCGGCTCGCTGGGTGTCTTCACGGTCTCGGTGTACTTCGGACTCGCCATCGTGTTCTTCGTCGTCTACCCGATCATTGTTCGGGCGCACGGTCTCTCGATCCGCAACTTCTACTCGGGCGTGTGGCCCGCGACGCAGCTCGGCTTCGTCTCCCGCTCGTCCATCGGCACCCTGCCGCTGACCCAGCGCGTCACCGAGCGCAATCTCGGTGTGCCCCGCGAGTACGCGTCGTTCGCGGTTCCGCTCGGCGCCACCACCAAGATGGACGGCTGCGCGGCCATCTACCCGGCCATCGCCGCGATCTTCGTCGCCCAGTTCTACGGCGTCGATCTCACGATCACCGACTATCTGCTCATCGTGGTCGTCTCCGTGATCGGTTCCGCGGCGACGGCGGGCACCACCGGTGCCACGGTCATGCTGACCCTGACGCTGTCCACGCTCGGCCTGCCGCTCGCCGGTGTCGGTCTGCTGCTCGCGGTCGAGCCGATCGTCGACATGGGTCGCACCGCCGTCAACGTCACCGGCCAGGCGCTGATCCCGGCCATCGTCGCCAAGCGCGAAGGCATCCTGGACCAGGAGCGGTTCGACGCCCCGCGCAACGGCGACCCGTTCGTCGACGACGTGGAGCTCGCGCGCTAACTCACGAACAGCGGCCCGCGCACGAAACCCACGATCAACACCAGTAGTCCGCCGATCTCGGTGGCCGCGAGCGCATACATGAACGCATGCGTTCCCGGCACCGGGCGGACGAACTGGTTGTCGGTGTCGCGCAGGAATCCGTGCACCACGTAGCTGACGATCGCAGCGACGAAGAAGAAGACGACAGCCCCCGACGCGACCAGATTCACCCACGTCGGCCACGCGCCGAAGTGCACCAGCGGCACCAGGACCAGAGTCGCGAACGAGTACATCAGCGCCGCCCGGTGAGCGATGTCCACGTACGGATGCGCCTGCCCGTTCTCGGACGTCGCCATCTGGCGGAATTTCCATACGCCGAGGATCAACGCGGCCAGCAGGATCAGTGCGGACGCCAGGATCAGGAGCGTCGCGTCCCAGTCGACCACGCGGTACGTACGGAGCGTCACGCGAGCATTCGATCATGGTGAGGCAGAATCCCCACCATGCGCCCCACGTCGTCCCCACCCTCACCGTCAGGGCTGCACAGCTCCGTCGAGGAGTACCGCGCGCGGTGGGATCACTTCGCCGCGGCCACGGCAGCGCTGTCGGCCGCCGTCGAGACGTTCGTCTCCGAGGCGGACATCGACATCGACGCCGTCGAGGCACGTACCAAGTCCGTGGAGTCCGCTGCCGGCAAGTTCGCCCGCCTCCGTGAGGACGGGTCGCTCGAGTTCAGCGATCCGCTCGCCGAGGTTACCGATCTCGTCGGGATCCGCGTCATCACATATCTGACGTCGGACATCGACCGCGTCGCGGACGCCATCTCGAAGCACTTCGTGCTGCTCAAGACCATCGACAAGTCGTCCCTCGCCCAGGAGTCCGGCGTGTTCGGCTATGCCGGACGGCACCTCATCCTCAGTGCGGACGGCGACCGCGTCCCGGCGGGATGCGAGCAGTTCACCGGCCTCGGCTTCGAGGTGCAGATCCGCACCGTGCTGCAGCACGCCTGGGCGGAGATCGAGCACGACATCCGGTTCAAGAACTCCCGCACGCAGGGTTCGCCGACCATCGACCGAGCGTTCACGCTCGCGGCGGGGCTGATCGAACTTGCGGACGCCCAGTTCGAACTCGCCGATCGGCACCACAAGGAGAAGATCACGGAACTGCGCGCGGCCGATGCCGCACGCGGGATGGATCTCCAGCTCACCGCCGATCAGCTGCGCACCATCGTCACCGACCTCCTTCCCGACTACACCCCCAGTCGGAGCGGTCACTACGAGTGGCTGCTGACTCTCGTCAACGCGAACGGGATCACGACGGGCGCGGAACTCGAGGAGGCCCTCGACCCCGCACGAGTCGAGTACGTGACGGCGGCCATGGACTACCAGTACCGCCCCGGTCAGGTGCGGATGGTGGACGACCTCCTGCTGGACCGCTTCGGCGAGGCCCACATCGCGCGCACCTCCTCGCTCACCACCGAGCGTGACCGTCCGGGCAAGCTGCGCTACCGACTGAGCAAGTTGCAGGGCCAGTCCGGCTGACGGGTGTCCGCTCGGTCTGGTATCCCTACGGCGTGACGACGCCACCGAACGACGCTCTGTCCACCATCACCGTGCGCGGCGCGCGGGAGAACAATCTGCGTGACATCGACATCGATCTCCCCAAACGGTCGCTGATCGTGTTCGCCGGGGTCTCGGGGTCCGGGAAGAGCTCGCTCGTGTTCGACACGATCGCCGCGGAGGCGCAGCGGCAGATCAACTCCACGTTCAGCGCGTTCGCCCAGACCTTCCTGCCGTCCTACGGTCGGCCGGACGCCGACCTCATCGCGAACCTGTCGGCCGTCGTCGTCGTCGACCAGAAGCGCCTCTTCGGCAGCCCTCGCTCCACCGTCGGCACCATCACCGACATCGGCGACTGGCTCCGCATGCTGTGGTCGCGCGGAGTCACCCCGTCCATCGGCTATGCCAACGCGTTCTCGTTCAACGATCCTGCCGGCATGTGTCCCGAGTGCGAGGGGTTGGGCGAGGCGAAGGTCATCGACATCGACGAGTTGGTGGATCAGTCGAAGTCGTTGCGTGAGGGCCCCGTCAAGCACCCGGACTTCCTGCCCGGCAAGTGGCCCTACCGGCTGTACGCGGATTCGGGACTGTTCGATCTCGACGTTCCAATCGAGCAGTACTCCCCGCGCGAGCGGCACCTGTTCTTCGACGCGTCGCCCGGCGAGGTCGAGATGGTCAACCCGGACGCCGTGTTCAAGACGTACGAGGGGCTGCTCTCCCGGTTCCGTCGAAGCTATCTCTCCAAGGATGCCGACGCGTTGAAGGGCAAGTCGAAGGAGGCGTACGACCGTATCGTCACGCGGGGAGTGTGCCCGTCCTGCAGGGGAACTCGCCTCAACGAGACGGTGCACGCCGCGACGCTCGAGGGACTCTCGATCCCCGACGCGTTCGCGATGCAGGTCTCCGACCTCGCCGACGTCATGGACACGTGGGCGCTCGGCGACCTGGACGGCCCACGCCGCGAGGTGGTGACACAGCTCCGTCGACTGGTCGATCTCGGACTCGGGTACCTGAGCCTCGATCGTGCGACGTCCTCGCTGTCGGGCGGCGAGTCCCAGCGCATCAAGATGGTGCGCCACCTCGGCGCCACGCTCAACGACATGCTGTACGTCTTCGACGAGCCCACCACCGGGCTGCACCCGCGCGACGTGCACCGGCTGAACGACATGCTGATCGCGTTGCGCGACAAGGGGAACACCGTGCTCGTCGTCGAACACGACGCGGAGGTGATGGCCATCGCCGACCGCATCGTCGAGATCGGCCCTGGCGCCGGAAAGCACGGCGGCACGGTGGTCTTCGAGGGCACCTGGCCCGAACTGCGGCAGTCCGAGACGCGTACCGGGACGGCGCTGCGTCGAGACGGTCGATCGCGGCGCACCCCGCGCACTCCGAACGGGTGGATGCGCATCGAGAACGCCGACAGCCACAATCTGAAGAACGTGTCGGTGGACATCCCGCTCGGCGTTCTCGTGGCGGTCACCGGTGTCGCGGGCTCGGGCAAGTCGAGTCTGATCCACGGCCACCTCCGCGACATCCGGCCCGACGCGGTGGTCATCGACCAGGCACCCATCCGCGGTTCGCGCCGCTCCTCACCCGCCACCTACACCGGACTGCTCGATCCGATCCGTGCACACTTCGCCAAGCGAACGGGACAACCCGCAGCGCTGTTCTCGCCGAACTCGGACGGGGCCTGCCCCGACTGTCAGGGCACCGGCATGATCTTCACCGACCTCGGCTTCACCGACCCGGTGTCGAGTACGTGCGAGACCTGCCAGGGTCGACGCTTCCGCTCCGGTGCGATCAAGCACACCGTCGACGGCGTCTCGATCGCCGACGTCTTCGACATGTCCGTCGACGAGGCCCGCGAATTCTTCACCGTGAAGAAGGTGCGCGACGTACTCCGGCGGTGCAGTGATGTCGGTCTCGGTTATCTGTCCCTGGGCCAGAACCTGACGTCCCTGTCCGGCGGCGAGCGTCAGCGCCTCAAGCTGGCGACGGAACTGGTGGGCAACTCCCCGGTCCTGGTGCTCGACGAGCCCACCACCGGACTGCACTCGTCCGACGTGGACAACCTGGTCGGACTGCTGTCCGGCATGGTCGACGAGGGTCGGTCGGTCATCGTGATCGAGCACAACATGGACGTCGTCGCGGCCGCCGACTGGGTCGTGGACCTCGGTCCCGACGGGGGTCACGACGGCGGCGAGGTGGTGTTCACGGGCACCGTCGACGAGCTCGTTCTGGCCCGGACGCACACCGGCACCCACCTCGCGCGGGCTCTCGCGGAGTAAACCCCCGGTAAAGTGCGGGCATGAGCGACACCGTCACCGCTGCCGCCAGTACGGAACTGGGTGGAATCGCAGGCTGGGCCGTCAGCCTGATGGAGAGCATCGGCGGGCCGGGCGCCGGCATCGCCGTGGCCGCCGAGAACTTCTTTCCACCGCTGCCCAGCGAGATCATCCTCCCGCTGGCCGGGTTCACCGCGTCGCAGGGTGGCTTCTCCCTCGCGAGCGCACTGTTCTGGACCACGCTCGGATCGGTGCTGGGCGCTCTCGGCCTCTACTGGCTGGGCAAGAAGCTGGGCCGCGACCGGATGTACGCCGCCGTGGACAGGATGCCGTTCGTCAGCACGGACGATCTGACCAAGGCCGACGAATGGTTCGTGCGCCACGGCCGCTCCGCCGTGTTCTTCGGTCGGATGATTCCGCTCGTGCGATCCGGCATCTCGGTGCCCGCAGGCGTGTCCGGGATGCCGGTCCTGCAGTTCCTGCTGTACACGACGCTCGGCAGCCTCCTGTGGAACACGATCTTCGTGCTCGCGGGCTACTTCCTCGGGGAGAACTGGCACTACGTCGAGGATTACGCCTCGGTGTTCCAGTACGTCGTCATCGGGCTCATCGCGGTGGCGGTGGTGGTGCTGGTGACCAAGCGAGTCCGACGGCGCCGACGGTCGGACGCCTGACCGCACCCTGCACCACCCTCCGCGAGTACGCCGATACTGCCGTGGTGGGAGCCAGGATCACGACAGTTCGGACGTACTCGCGGGGGGTAGTGACGGTCCTACTGCGCGAGCGTGGCCGCAGCCTGAGCCCACAGGAAGTACTTGTTGGTGCCGAGATCGCGCACCGTGGTGATGTTGAAGGCAGCCTTCAACTTCTCCGCATCGCCGTCGCTGACGCCCTTGAGGGCCGCGACCGGCGCGTCGGCCAGTTCCTCGATCGTCTTGTCCGCGTATGCCTTGTCGAACTTGTCGGCGATGCCTGCCATGATTTCCTCCTGACGACCGATGCGCCCGCTGCGCACCCCGGTCGACACTACGACTCGGGACTACTCGTGACCTGAGAGTGCGCTGAAAACACCGGCTGCACCATCATTTACGACGAACCGGACGTACTGCCACGTCAAGGAGACCCGGTAGCGTCGGCGCCATGACCCTCCACACCGCGGTGTTGCCGGGCGAACGTCGTCGAGCCACCGTGTTCCTTCATGGTCTCGGGTCGGCGGGTGTCGCTGCCTTCGGGACCGTGGCCGCGGGACTGGACGACCGCCTGCGGTTGCTCCCGGATCTGCTCGGATTCGGCGACAGCGCCGACGTGGCGACCGACGGCTACACCCTGGACGATCACGCGCTCGCCGTCGCCCGGATGCTGGATCAGCACGAACTCGTCGGACTCGACGTCGTCGGACACAGTATGGGTGGATCCATCGCCATCGTCCTGTCGCGGGCACGACCCGACCTCGTACGACGACTGACCGTCCTCGAGCCGAACCTTCTCCCCTTCGACGGCGAGGCGAGTGTCGAGATCGCGGGACAGTCGGAAGAGGACTTCGCAACACAGGGAGTGACGTCACTCATCGCCCGGGCCGACGCCGCGTGGGCGGAGACGCTTCGGCTGGCCGATCCGGTCGCGCTCCACCGCAGTGCTGTCGGCCTCTGTGTGGGCCCGCCGGACACCACCGTTCTCGACATCCTGCTCGCGTCCCACGTGCCGAGAACACTGCTGTACGGAGAACCAACGCACACCGGCCGGCTTCGTCAGGCCGGTGTCGAGGTCGTCGAGATACCGAACGCCGGGCACGTGATGATGGCGGACGATCCCGCTGCCGTCATCCAGGTGCTCAGGTGATCGATGTGCCGGAGCGAGGTCGGCCGAAGACCGCCCGCACGGACTCCAGATCAGCAGCGACGGCGGCGCAGTCCCGCTCGAACTCGTCGTCGGTCATGCTCAGTTGCCGGACCGTGAACACCACCTCGGAGCCGTCCGGATGAGCGAGCACCCGCAGCGGGTTGTTCACGATGGTGCCGTCGGGCAGCGTCACGTCGTGATCCAGCACCCCGAAAGCGTTGCGCGGGACGAACCGCACCCGGACCGTGCCCATCGGTGACTCGGCCAGCAAGTCATCACCGTCGCGGGTGAAGCCCGATGCGAGTCCTGCGGCCCAGGCAGTGAGGTTGTCGACGTCGGCCAGATAGTCGTACACGGCCTCGAGCGGCGCGGGTATCACTGCACTCACGTGTCGACTGATCATCGTAGGAGCGTAGCCACGCAGGAGGCTCTCCGCGAGTACGTCCACAGTGTCGTGATCAGCGGCGATGCGACGACACGTCGGACGTACTCGCGAGGCCCGGGATGGCTCGTCAGGCCGGCTCGGCGCGCGTCCAGGTGTTCACGAAGCCCACACCGCTGCGCACGAACAGCTGCGTCACGGGGCAGCGACGCTCGACCTCCGCGACGAAGTGATCGAACGCGTCACCGGTCGCGTCGGTCTCCACCGTCGCCTCGACGGTGACGGTGTCGAAGTTCGAGTTGCCGTCGGCGCCCTTGACCAGGACGTTGGTGTCCAGATCACCCTGCACACGGAAGCTGAACTTGCCCAGCGTGATGCCGAGGTCCTTGGCGACGAGGGTGGCGGTGACCTGGTTGCAGGAGGTCAGCGCACCGAGCGCGTAGAACAACGGACTCGGCGCCTCGTCCCTGCCGCCGAAGGCCGGGTATGCGTCGGCGTCGAACTCGTGCCCCGCCGTGCCCTCGACGACGAGGTGCTGGGCGACGCCGGTACCGGACGCCTCCACGACGAAGGGAACGACGGAGGTGCGAATGGTGGAAGTCATACCTTCCACGGTCGAGCACCGCACGCGCTCTCACCAGTGTTGCGATCACGCAGATTCTCGGGCAGTCCGTCCGCGACCCCCACGCCGAGGCGTCCAGGTGACGCGACAGGTGTGCGACGTTTCGGCGTTGCGCGTGCCTGCGCCGGACCGGGCAGACTGGAATGACCACAACCCACCTGAACAGGAGCCACACCGTGCCCTCAGTCGACCGGGACGTCGCCATCGTCGGAGCCGGGCCCTCGGGTCTAGCCGCCGCCACCGCGCTGCGGAAGGCCGGCCTCACCGTGGCCGTCCTGGAGGCACGCGACCGGGTGGGTGGCCGAACCTGGACCAAGGAGATCGACGGCGCCGTGCTCGAGCTGGGCGGCCAGTGGGTCTCGCCCGACCAGACGGCCTTGATCGACCTGCTCGGCGAGTTGGGGCTCGAGACGTTCGACCGGTACCGCGAGGGCGAGTCCGTCTACGTCGACACCGCGGGTGTCGCCACGCGCTATACCGGCGAGGACTTCCCCGTCGCGGAGTCGACCGTGAAGGAGATCGACCGTCTCATCGCGATGCTCGACACTCTGGCCGCGGAGATCGGGCCCGAGGAACCATGGGCCCATCCGCAGGCACGCGAGCTCGACACGGTGTCCTTCGAGGGATGGCTTGCGCAGCAGTCCGACGACGCCGAAGCCACCGCGAACATCGGCATGTTCATCGCGGGCGGGATGCTCACCAAGCCCGCCCATGCATTCTCTGCGCTGCAGGCCGTGCTCATGGCTGCGTCGGCAGGCTCGTTCTCGAACCTCGTCGACGACAGCTTCATTCTCGACAAGCGCGTCGTGCAGGGCATGCAGCAGGTGTCGGTCACCATGGCCGAGCGCCTCGGTGACGACGTGCACCTGAACGCGCCGGTGCGGACGATCCGCTGGACCGACGACGGCGTGACCGTTCTCGCGGACGGAAAGCTCGAGGTGACGGCGCGCCGGGTGATCGTCGCCGTGCCGCCGAATCTGTACACGCGGATCTCGTACGACCCGCCCCTCCCTCGCCGTCAGCACCAGATGCATCAGCACCAGTCCCTCGGTCTCGTCATCAAGGTGCATGCGGTGTACGACAGTCCGTTCTGGCGGGAGGAAAGGTTGTCGGGCACCGGTTTCGGCGCCACCCAGATCGCCCAGGAGGTGTACGACAACACCAACCACGAGGACTCCCGTGGCACCCTCGTCGCCTTCGTCTCCGACGAGAAGGCGGACGCGATGTTCGAACTCGGCGCCGCGGAGCGCAAGCGCACGATCCTCGAGTCGATCGCCACGTATCTCGGACCGAAGGCGCTCGATCCGGTCGTCTACTACGAGTCCGACTGGGGCACCGAGGAATGGACGCGCGGCGCGTACGCGGCCAGCTTCGATCTCGGCGGTCTGCACCGCTACGGACGCGACGTCCGCACCCCGGTCGGCCCGATCCACTTCTCCTGCTCCGACATCGCGGCCGAGGGGTACCAGCACGTCGACGGAGCCGTGCGCATGGGCCACCGCACCGCCGAGGTGATCGTGAGCGCGCTTCGAGGCTGACCGTCAGGTCCCGCGTGCGATGAGGGCGAGCAGCAGCTCGGCGCGCACACGGGCATCGTCGAGGGAGCACGGCACCGTCGCCTCGATGCGCGAGACCCTGCTGCGCAACGTGTGTCGATGCACCCCGAGGGCCGAGGCCGCCGACTCCCAGTGGCCGTTCGCCTCGAGGAACGCACGCAGGGACGCCACCAGATCGGTCCCGTTGGCGGTGTCGTACTTCTCGAGGGGCGCGATGGTCGCGTCACCGACGGTCGCGAGGGCCTGACGCGTCGAGGCGTGCGCCAACAGGACACCGCCCACCAACGAGCCGAACTCCACGGGATCGGCGCCCGCCGCGGCGGACGACGCCGCCAGCCGACTCTCCTCCACCGCCTGCGCGAGCTGCGGAACAGGATGCGGCGCACTGATTCCCACCCGGAGCCGCCGACGTTCCGAGATCTCCAGACCGGCGATCGTCGATGCCGCGAACGTCGAATCGTCCGTTCCGCGCACCACCAGGGTCACCCGCGACGACCATCGTCGAGCGAACAGCTGACGGCCCGCCGCTGCGCTGTGGGTCGCCATCGCGGCCTCGACACGCTGGGCTCGCGAGGGCGTGTCGGCATCGACGGTCACGGCGCGCACGGTGCCGTCGGCCCCCGCGGCCAGGTCGATCTGCGCCCACACGGGTGCCAGGCCGTCGAGATCGGACAGCACGAGGCTCAGTGCCACGGAGTTGAGCTTGTCCTGCGCCGACTGCACCCGCGCCGGCTTCTCGAAGTCGAGCGCCAGGAGTGACGCCGCGTGACCCACGAGAATGTGGTCGACGTTCCCCAGCACCGGCCCCACCACCGCCACGTGGCCGTGCGTCGCCGAGCCGATGGCGATGCGCTGCACACTGATCGAGATGCCCGCCGGGGTCACCGAGACCCGGCTGGACACGGTTCCGCGTTCGGCTGCGAGGGTGCGGATCTCTTCCAGCACACCGGAACCGCCACCGCGCGGATGCTGTTCGAGCACCCGTCCGGTGTCGTCGAGGAGCACCACCGCGGACGACGTGGCCGTCGCCAGCTCCCGTACGATCGCGGCGGCGCCCCCGGCGACCACGGCGCGGGTCATCCGCGGCTGCGCACGGGACGCACGCACGACGGCGTCGTACTGCTGCTCCGCCAATCGGTTCATCACGAGAGTCACCACCGCCGCGAACGGCGTGGGCAGGGGGACCTCGAGGACGGGCAGACCCAGCCGATCAGCGGCCTCGACGAGGTCGGACGGCACCTCAGCGAAGGAGAGGCCCGTGCCGAACCCCACCGCCGCCACACCGGCGTCGTGCAGTCCCTCGAGGTACGCCACCCGCTCCGGTGTCGTCACCGGCAGCCTCAACCCCGTGGTGAGCAGCAGTTCTCCGCCGGAGAGCCACCGGAACGGTTCCGACAGTTCCGTGGTGTGCACGAACGATACCTCGCGGTCCAGCCCGCCCGCGCCGGCTCGCAGTTCGAGGGCGAGCGCCTTCTGCGCCAGAACCCAGCGCACCGACACCGTCACGACGTACCCCTCTCCGGTCGGGAAGCTCCCGACGCAAGAGAACACCCCCGCTACCGCACTGGACAAGTCGGAGTGCCCCACCCCCGGACGATCATCGTTTTGTCCGCTGCCGTTTCGCAGCGTCAGGCGCACACTGATCGAACCACCCAGCCGCCCCGACGGAGAGGTACCTCGTGTCGCACGACGTGCTCCGCAACTACATCGACGGCGAGTTCGTCGCCAGTTCGTCCACCCTGACTCTCGACCTGATGAGTCCGGTCACCGAGGAGATCGTGGGCGTCTCCCCCATCTCCACCGAGGCCGACGTGAACGACGCCGTGGCCGCCGCGGAGCGCGCCTTCGCCACGTGGGGCAAGACGACTCCGAAGACCCGGCAGACCGCCCTGCTGAAGCTCGCCGACGCCCTCGAGGCCCACTCGGACGAGCTCGTCGAGGCGCAGAGCCGCAACACCGGCCAGCTGAAGCAGGTCATCGCCGACGAGGAGGTGACCGTCGGAGCCGACCAGCTGCGGTTCTTCGCGGGTGCAGCCCGGATGCTCGAGGGGAAGTCCGCCGGCGAGTACATGGAGGGTTTCACCTCCTACGTCCGCCGCGAGCCCATCGGTGTCGTCGGCCAGGTGACGCCCTGGAACTACCCACTCATGATGGCCATCTGGAAGATCGGGCCGGCGCTCGCGGCCGGCAACACGATCGTTCTCAAGCCGAGCGACACCACGCCCGAGAGCACTCTGGTGCTCGCGAAGCTGTCCAAGGGAATCCTTCCCGACGGAGTGCTCAACGTGGTGCTCGGTGACGGCGGGACCGGCGCGACACTCGTCGGGCATCGGTCGCTGGGCCTGGTGTCCATCACCGGGTCCGTTCGTGCGGGCATCGAGGTCGCCGTCGCCGCCGCCCGCCAGCTCAAGCGCGCCCATCTCGAGCTCGGCGGCAAGGCTCCGGCCATCGTCTTCGGCGACGTCGACATCGCCTCGGCCGCGAGCGGTATCGCCGAGGCGGCCTTCTTCAACGCCGGTCAGGACTGCACCGCGGCGACCCGCGTGCTGGTGCACGAGTCGATTCACGATCAACTCGTCGACGCGCTCGCGGCCAAGGCCCGCGAGCTGACACCGGGCAGCCCGGACGACGCGGACGCGTTCTACGGACCGCTCAACAACAGTCGTCACTACGCGACCGTCACCGACAAGCTCGCGAACCTCCCGGCCTCCGCGACGATCGTCACCGGTGGCAACCGAGTGGGAGACAAGGGCTTCTACCTCGAGCCCACCGTGATCACCGGAGTCGACCAGCGGGACGACATCGTCCAGGAGGAGACGTTCGGACCGGTGCTGACGGTGCAACCGTTCGCCGACGAGGCCGAGGCGATCGAGAAGGCCAACGACGTTCGGTTCGGGCTGGCCTCGAGCATCTGGACCAAGGACCACGGCGTCACCCAACGCGTCAGTGCGGCGCTGGACTTCGGCGCCGTCTGGATCAACTGCCACATCCCACTCGTCGCCGAGATGCCGCACGGCGGCTTCAAGTACTCCGGCTACGGCAAGGACCTCTCGGCCTACGGCGTCGAGGACTACACCCGCCTCAAGCACGTCATGAGCTCCCACGACTGACATTCCCTGCTCTGCGAAGGACTTCACCATGGACATCAGCTACCGCCTTCCTCAGAAGCGCGCTCTCCTCACCGAACTTCCCGGACCGCGTTCACAGGAACTGACGGCCCGACGACGCGCCACCGTCGCCGCCGGCGTCGGTTCCAGCGTTCCCGTCTACGCGGCCGATGCCGATGGCGGCGTGATCGTCGACGTCGACGGCAACTCGATGATCGACCTCGGCGCCGGCATCGCCGTCACGAGTGTCGGCGCCTCCGATCCCGCTGTCGCGGAGGCCGTCCGGGAGCAGGTCGGCCACTTCACGCACACCTGTTTCATGGTGACGCCGTACGAGGGCTACATCGCCGTCGCGGAGAAGCTCGCCGAGCTGACCCCGGGTGACCACGAGAAGCGCAGCGTCCTGTTCAACTCGGGCGCAGAAGCTGTCGAGAACGCGATCAAGGTCGCGCGACTGGCGACCGGCCGCGACGCCGTCGTGGCCTTCGACCACGCGTACCACGGCCGGACGAACCTCACGATGGCACTGACGGCGAAGACCATGCCGTACAAGACGAACTTCGGGCCCTTCGCACCGGAGATCTACCGGATGCCGATGTCGTACCCCTACCGCGACCAGCCGGGGCTGACCGGTGAGCAGGCCGCGCTGGCGTCGATCGACCGCATCGAGAAGCAGATCGGCGCCGACGCGGTGGCCGCCGTCATCATCGAGCCCATTCAGGGCGAGGGCGGGTTCATCGTTCCCGCACCCGGATTCCTGCCGACTCTGCAAGCCTGGGCGCGAGAGAACGGCGTCGTGTTCATCGCCGACGAGGTACAGACCGGGTTCTGTCGAACCGGGTCGTGGTTCGCGAGCGACGACGAGGGAATCGTCCCCGACATCATCACGATGGCGAAGGGAATGGCAGGCGGAATGCCGTTGTCGGCCATCACCGGTCGCGCGGATCTCCTCGACCTCGTCCACGCGGGCGGGCTCGGCGGAACGTACGGAGGCAACCCGGTGGCCTGCGCGGCTGCCCTCGCCGCCATCGAGACCATGACCGCACTCGACCTGTCCGGACGCGCCCGCCACATCGAGTCCCTCGCCATGCCGCGCCTGCGCGCCCTCGCCGAGGAGACCTCGGTGATCGGCGACGTCCGCGGACGCGGTGCGATGCTCGCCATCGAGCTCGTCCAGCCGGGCACCGACATCCCGGATCCCGTCATCACCAAGGCCATCGCGGCGCATGCTCTCGCGGAGGGTGTCGTACTGCTCACCTGCGGGACGTACGGCAACGTCATCCGGTTGCTGCCTCCCCTCGTGATCAGCGACGAGCTTCTCGACGACGCGATGACGGTGCTGGAGAACACGGTTCGAACGCTGGCGGCACAGTGACCGACTCTGCTTCCCTGCTCGCCTCCGTCCCCACCGGTCTGTGGATCGACGGCGCGTTCGTCGACGCCGCGGACGGCGGCACGTTCGCGGTGCACGATCCCGCCACCGGTGACGTGCTGGCCCGCGTCGCCGATGCCGGTGAGAAGGACGCACTGCGGGCGCTCGACAGCGCCGTCGCCGTGCAGGACGAGTGGGCGGCGACCGCACCTCGGACACGGTCGACGATCCTGCGCGCAGCGTGGGAGGCGGTGATCGAGCGCACGGAGGATCTCGCGCTCCTCATGACTCTCGAGATGGGCAAGGCCCTCCCGGAGAGCCGCGGCGAGGTGACGTACGGCGCCGAGTTCCTCCGCTGGTTCAGCGAGGAGGCGGTGCGCATCCAGGGCCGCTACACGCGATCTCCGTCCGGCGCGGGCCGCATCCTCGTCGCGAAGGTTCCGGTGGGTCCTGTTCTCGCGGTGACTCCGTGGAACTTCCCGCTGGCCATGGGAACCCGCAAGATCGGCCCCGCCCTGGCGGCCGGGTGCACGGTACTGGTGAAGCCGGCCGAGGACACGCCGCTGACGATGCTGCTGCTCGCCGAGATCATGGCGGGCGCCGGGTTGCCGGCCGGGGTCCTGTCGGTACTTCCCGCGTCGAACGCTCCCGCGGTCACCGAGCCCCTGCTCGCCGACGGGCGACTCCGCAAGGTCACCTTCACCGGTTCCACGCGGGTGGGCAAGATCCTCATCGAGCAGTCGGCGCGCAACGTTCTGCGTACGTCGATGGAACTCGGTGGTAACGCACCGTTCGTAGTCTTCGACGATGCCGACATCGATGCCGCCGTCGACGGCGCCATGGCGGCGAAGATGCGCAACGGCGGAGAGGCCTGCACGGCTGCCAACCGCCTCATCGTCGCCGAGAGCGTCCGCGAGGAGTTCACGGAGAAGCTCACCGCACGGATCGCGGCGCTCACCGTCGGGCCCGGCTCGAGCGACGGGACGAACGTGGGGCCGCTGGTGAACGAGAAGCAGCGCACCAACGTCCGATCCCTCGTCGACGATGCGGTCGCCGCCGGCGCCCGCGTGCGCACGGGTGGTCACGTCATCGACGGCCCGGGCTGGTTCTTCGAACCCACCGTGCTCGACGAGGTTCCGCCGTCCGCACGCATCGTGCGCGAGGAGATCTTCGGACCCGTCGCGGCCATCACGAGTTTCGTGGACGAGCAGGACGCCGTCGATGCCGCCAACGACACAGAGTTCGGACTCGCCGCATACATCTACACCCGCGATCTCGATCGGGCACTGCGTGTCTCGGACAGGATCGCGAGCGGCATGGTCGGTGTGAACCGGGGCGTCGTGTCCGATGTCGCAGCCCCGTTCGGCGGAGTCAAGCAGTCCGGTCTCGGCAGTGAGGGTGGCACCGAGGGCATCGACGAGTACCTCGACACGAAGTACGTGGCTTTCCAGTAGGTCCGGTTCCACCGAAGCTTCCCGAAGGGACGCACCATGCGGTTGATCGTCGGTTATCTCGCCACTCCCACAGGAGAGGACGGGCTCGTCCTGGGTGTGCAGCTGGCCCGCAGTCTGGGTGCGGCGTTGGACATCTGCATGGTGGTGCCGCCCGACCGCGCCGTCCCGGCCGAGGCCAGGTTCGCCGAACTGCTCGCCCAGCGCGGCCGGGCGTGGCTCGACCAGGCAGCCGCGTCGGTGCCCGACGACATCGAGACCGCGGTGCATCTGAGCTTCTCGGAGTCGTTCTCGTCCGGCCTCATGGACGAGGCGGCGCGGCTCGGGTCGGACGCCATCGTCGTCGGTGGCGCCAAGGACGGCCTGCTCGGACGCCACACTCTGGGCACCGTGTCGACCGAGCTGCTGCACTCCGCCCCGATCCCGTTGGCCCTGGCGCCGTTCGGGTATCGCACGTCGACAGCCGACCGGATCCGCGAGGTGACGTGTGCCATGGGCACCCGCACGGGCGCCGACCTCGTGCTGCGCACCGCGGTCCGGTCGTGCGAGCGGATGCACACGTCGCTGCGACTGCTCTCGCTCGTTCCGCTCGACGACACCTCCGACGTCGAGTCCCTGCGCGACCCGGACCGAGAGGCGCGCGCCATCGACCACGCACAGCAGATGCTCGACGCCGCCCGGTCCGGTCTGCCCGAGAGTCTGGCGGTGACGTCCTCGGTTGCCGACGGCTCGACGGTCGAGGCCGCGGTGTCCGGTCTGACGTGGGAGGACGGCGACGTGGTCGTCGTCGGGTCCAGCCGACTGGCACAACCGCGCCGCCTGTTCCTCGGCTCGACCGCGTCGAAGATGTTGCGGGCACTGCCCGTTCCCATGGTGGTGGTGCCCAGCACCGAGTTCCGTTCCGACATGCCCAGCAGCACCGATCCGACGGAGGCTTCCCGATGAGCAGTGAACTCACGTCGTCCAAGGGACTGGCCGTCGGACGGATCGGCACGTTGTCCGGCGCCGTTCTCGGCATCTCCTCCGTCGCACCCGGATACACGCTCACCGCCAGCATCGGGTTGATCGTCGCCGCGGTGGGCCTGAAGATGCCGGCCATCTTCATCGCCGGGTTCATCCCCATGTTCCTCACCGCCTACGCGTACCGGGAGTTGAACTCCGACTCCCCCGACTGCGGCGCCTCGTTCACCTGGTCCACCAAGGCCTTCGGGCCCTACGTGGGCTGGATGTGCGGCTGGGGCATGGTCATCGCGACCATCATCGTGCTCTCCAACCTCGCGGCCATCGCCGTGCAGTTCTTCTATCTGTTCATCGCGAAGCTGTTCGACACTCCCTCCATCGCCGACCTGCCGGGCAACAAACTGGTCAACGTCGGTACGACGGTCGTGTTCATCGCTCTCGCCACGTGGGTGGCCAGCCGCGGGATCACGACGAGCGAGAAGCTCCAGTTCGCGCTCGTCGGCTTCCAGATGGTGCTGTTGATCGCGTTCGCCGTCGTCGCGCTGGTCCACGTCAGCGCGGGGGACGCACCGGCCGGGTTGTCGTTCGACATCGGCTGGTTCGATCCGTTCAGCGGACTCACCATGGGCGCCTTCGTCATCGGCGTCACCGGCTCGATCTTCGCGTTCTGGGGATGGGACACGTGCCTGACGCTGGGCGAGGAGTCCAAGAACCCCACGAAGACACCGGGGCGCGCGGGGCTGCTGTGCGTCGCGACCATCCTGCTGACCTACCTGCTCGTCGCGGTCGCCGCGATGATGTACGCCGGTGTCGGCGAGGAGGGCCTGGGGCTCGGCAATCCCGACAACGCGGAGAACGTCTTCGGTGCCCTGGCCGATCCGGTACTCGGCAGCTGGGGCGGCATGCTGCTCTACCTCGCGGTCTTCGTCTCCTCGATCGCCAGCCTGCAGACCACGTTCCTGCCGGCGGCGCGGACGTCGCTCGCGATGGCGGCCTACGGCGCCTTCCCCAAGAAGCTCGCCGAGGTGAGCCCGCGGTTCCTCGTCCCCTCCGCCGCCACCGTCGCGGCCGGTGTGATCACCGCGGTCTTCTACACGGCGGTGACCTTCCTGTCGGAGAACACCCTGATCGACACCATCGCGGCACTGGGCATCATGATCTGCTGGTACTACGGCATCACCGCGTTCGCCTGCGTGTGGCACTTCCGCCGAACCCTGTTCGCCAGCGTTCGGAACACGTTGTTCCGGTTGACCTTCCCGTTGCTCGGTGGCCTGGTCCTGTTGGCGGTGTTCGTCGTCTCGGTCGAGGAGAGCATGGACCCGGAGAACGGCAGCGGCGCCGAGATCGGCGGCATCGGACTGGTGTTCTTCCTGGGCTTCGGCATCCTCATCGTGGGTGCGGTTCTCATGATGGTCATGCGCTTCGTGACGCCGGCGTTCTTCCGCGGCGAGACGCTCACCGTCGACACCGAGGCTCTGAAGGACGAAGCCGACCTGGTGGGCTGAGAGGCTCGTCAGCTGAGAGGCTCGTCAGCTGCGGGGCTCGTCAGCTGCGGGGCGAGCGTGCCTGCAGCCCCGCGATGAGCACTGCGAGCCCGAAATCGAACGCCGCGTCCGCGCGGCCGGCGCCCGAGGTCTCCAGCGCCGCGCGCATGGCGTCGTTCGCCTCGTCAGCCGAGGCCCAGACCTGTTCGGGCGCTGCGAGATCGAGCGCTGACCCCAGGACGAAACTGTCGACGGCGGTGATCGCGTGCAGCACCTCGGCGGGCGCGAAGCCGCCGTCGGACAGGGCCGTCGCCAACGCGTTGTACATGTCGAACGCCACGGCGGAGCGCACCGTGTGCGCCGTGAACAGCGGGATGGCGCGCGGATGTCGGGCGTAGTGGCGGCGGTACTCCTGCGCGATGTGGGAGACCGCCTCACTCCAGTCGCGGGAGTCGGCCGGGATCTCGATGCCCGCCATCATGCGCGTACGCATCAATTCCACGATCTCGGCCCGCCCCGCCACGTGGTTGTACAACGACGACGGCCGCACCGCCAGCCGCTCGGCGAGTCCCGGCATCGTGAAGTCGCCGTGCCGATCGACCAGCGCGAGTGCGGTATCGGTGATCAGGTCGGTGGACAGCAACCGTGTCGACGGACGCGGCATCGCCGGCTCCTTCCTCTTGCGTTCGGGCCGTAGTCACACCATACTTAACGAATCACATTCGTTTTACGGACGAGGACACCCGATGCTGACCATCACCGCCACCACCCCTCCGCCGTCGCCCGCCCGCACGCGCGAGACCGGCCGCCCACCGGTACGAGTGGCGCTGGTGCAGCATCGGTGGCACGAGGATCCGAGCGTGTTGCGCGCCGAACTGGAGGACGGGATCGCCACTGCGGCAGGGGAAGGCGCTCGCATCGTCTTCCTCCCGGAGCTGACCCTCAGCCGCTATCCGGCGTTCGTGCCGGGCGGCGAGAACCCCGCCCGCAGCGCGGAGGACCTGGCCACCGGGCCGACGGTCACCTTCGCCGCCGAGGTCGCCGCGCGTCACGGCATCGTCGTGCACGCGTCGCTGTACGAACGCGACGACACCGTCGGCGACGGCCTCGGGTACAACACCGCCGTCCTGGTCTCGCCCGACGGCGAGGTGACGGCCCGGACTCGGAAACTGCACATTCCCGTCACCGCCGGCTACCACGAGGACACGTACTTCCGCCCCGGACCTGCCGACGACCCGTACCCCGTGCACCGTGCGGCGGACCTCGCACTGGGAATGCCGACGTGCTGGGACGAGTGGTTCCCCGAGGTCGCGCGGGCCTACTCGGTGGCCGGCGCGGAGGTCCTGGTCTATCCGACGGCCATCGGCTCGGAGCCGGATCACCCCGACTTCGACACCCAACCTCTCTGGCAGCAGGTCATCGTCGGCAACGGCATCGCGAACGGCACGTTCATGGTGGTACCCAATCGCCACGGTGACGAGGGCGCCATCACGTTCTACGGTTCCTCGTTCATCTCCGACCCGTACGGCCGCGTTCTCGTGTCGGCTCCCCGCGACCGCTCGGCCGTCCTGGTCGCCGATCTCGACCTCGACCAGCGTGGCGACTGGCTGACGCTGTTCCCGTTCCTCGACACTCGACGTCCGGACACGTACGGCACCCTCACCCGGCCCGTGGCGGGTACCCGGTGACGTGGCGCATGCCCGCCGAGGGCGAACCGCACGAGCGCACCTGGATGGCGTTCCCCAGCCACGGTTACTCGCTCGGCGACACCGAGGAGGAGCGCCACGAGGCTCGCACGACGTGGGCCGCCGTCGCACGCGCCGTGGCCGAGTTCGAGCCGGTGACCGTCGTGGTGGATCCCCGTGAGGCACGCATCGCCGCGGAGTACCTGGGATCGGGCATCACGATCCTCGAGGCACCTCTCGACGACGCGTGGATGCGCGACATCGGGCCGACCTTCGTGGTCTCGGACGACGGAACCGTCGGCGCGGTGGACTGGATCTTCAACGGGTGGGGCGCGCAGGAGTGGGCGACGTGGGAGAACGACGCCCGGATCGGTGCACTGGTGGCGCGGGCGGCCGGCGTTCCGGTCGTCGCGTCCGACATGGTCAACGAGGGCGGCGGCATCCAGGCCGACGGCGCCGGAACTGTCCTCCTCACCGACACGGTGCAGCTCGACAGCGGACGCAACCCCACCTGGTCGAAGCAGGACGTCGAGGCGGAGCTGTCCCGCACTCTCGGTGTCGACCGCACGATCTGGTTGCCGCGCGGCCTGACTCGGGACTCGGAGACCTACGGCACCCGCGGCCACGTGGACATCGTCGCCGCGATGCCGACGCCGGGCGTCGCCCTCGTGCACGATCAGCGCGACCCCGCGCATCCGGACCACGAGATCAGCCGCGACGTCATGGATCTCCTCACCCGGGAGGGACTCCGTGTCGTTTCGGTTCCCGCACCGACCGTGCTGCGGGACGACGAGGGCGTCGTCGACTACAGCTACATCAACCATTACGTGGTCAACGGCGGGGTCATCGCCTGCAGCTTCGACGATCCGAACGACGACGAGGCGGTGCACATCCTGTCCGAGGCCTATCCCGGCCGACGCGTCGTGAGCGTCGACGCCCGGCCGCTGTTCGCCCGGGGCGGCGGCATCCACTGCATCACTCAACATCAGCCGGCGCCTGTCGTACCCCTCCCCTAGCGTGACGCCACCGACAACGGGGGGACGGACATGGGCGGACATCGCCGGGGGCAGCGCAGACGCAGCGAGCAGAGGACGGTGCGCGAGGTCGCCGCACTCGTCGCGGAGCCGGGGTCGCAGTACGGCAGCCGCTGGAACGCGGAGCCGTACAGGTTCTGCGACTGCGACGACGAGGAGTGCGTCGGCGGCGCCGTCTACTGCGAGAACAGGGTCTACGCGCACGAGGAGCTGGGCCGCGTTCTCGGCCGACCGGACCGGCAGCGCGGCGCCTCGTAGGGTGGCAGGCATGACCACGCGCCCTGCCCCTGCGACCGTGCCTCGTATCGTCGGGCGGCTCGTCCTCGGCGCGTTCCTGGTGTTCGCCGGACTGAGCCACCTGTTCTGGGCCCGGCAGGAGTTCGCCGCGCAGGTACCGACGTGGATGCCGCTCGACACCGATCTCGTGGTGGTCGCATCGGGTGTCGTCGAGGTGGTGCTGGGCCTGGCTCTCATCGCCGTGACGCGGTACCGGGTGGCGGTGGGGTGGGTCACGGCGCTGTTCTTCGTCGCCGTGTTCCCGGGCAACATCTCTCAGTTCGTCACGCACACAGACGCTTTCGGTCTGGACACCGATCGGGCACGAGGTATCCGGCTGCTGTTCCAGCCATTGCTGGTGATCTGGGCTCTGTGGGCCACCGGCGCCTGGTCTGCGTGGCGAGCACGTCGGCGATGACCGGTCATCCGACGGCCCGCGTCGTCATGCGGTGCACCTCGGCCGAGTAGGCCACCAGGGTCACGAGATCCACGGACACGGGCGCCGACGTCACCGCGCGCACCTGTTCGGCGACCGCCAGCTCCACCGGCCATCCGTACGCACCGCCCGAGATGAGCGGGAACGCGATCGAGGATGCTCCGAGCGAGTGAGCCAGGAGAAGGGAGCGCTCGTACGCTGCGCGCAGGATCGGCGAGCGGTCCTCGCGGGCCGAGTACCGCGGCCCCACTGTGTGGACGACCCACCTCGCCGGCAGACGGCCTGCGGGCGTCGCGACGGCGGCACCCGTGTCGAGTCCGTTCGGGAGGGTCGTCGCCCGCAGAATCTTGCAGGCGTCGAGGATCTCTCGTCCGCCTGCGCGGTGGATGGCGCCGTCCACCCCGCCTCCACCGAGGAGGGTCGAGTTGGCGGCATTGACGATCACGTCCGCGCGCACGGTGGTGATGTCTCCGGTGACCACATCGATGACACTCATGCTGCTGCTCCTTCTGCGAGGCGACGTCCCAGATCCGCGAGGTCCGCGGCTCGTCGTCCGGGGTACCCGTGCAGGATCGTGGTCCACGCCTCGGGGATCACCGAGGCGCCCCAGCGTGCGCCGAGAAGCCCACCGGCTATGGCCGCGGTGGTGTCGGTGTCGCCGCCCGCGCGGACACACGCCTCCAGCGCCGCTGTCAGCTGGTCCCCGTTCTCCTCGGTGGTCGTGATGGCCGACCAGGCCGTCTGGAGCGCGTGCACCACCCACCCGTTCCTGTCGAAGTCCGACGGGCGCCCCTTCTCCGCGGCGTCGAGCAACGGCGCCCAGGTGTCGCGCACCGACGGCTCCGCCGCGTCGAGGTACAGCGAGATGCCGTCGTAGGTGCCGTGCAGGACGGCGTGCCGGATGCCGGCACTCCAGATCTGGCATGCCTCCCCCGCCTGCGGATCACTGTGCGTCAGGGCGCTGATCTGCGCAGCGGCCACCGAGAGCTGATCCGGGTCGTCGAGATACGCCAGCGCCACCGGGGCAGTTCTCATCAGCGAACCGTTGCCACCTGTCCTGCCGGACAGTCCTGCGGCGACGGCGGTCATCTCGGTAGCCGACCTGCTGCGCCGGGACAACACCGTGCGCGTCTGGATACCGACGTCCGCCGGGTTCGTGTCGATCCAGGCCACGAAGTTCGCCGCGACGCCGTCGAGTCCCCGGCCCTCCACCAGCGCCTCGGCGATGCAGAGGGCCATCGACGTGTCGTCCGTCCACTCGCCGGGCGCCCAGTCGAAGGTGCCGCCGCCGATCATGTCGATCACCGTCTCGGGCGTCGGGTAGCCGAATTCGTATCCGGCGCCCAGTGCGTCACCGGCTGCGGTGCCGAGCACGACGCCCTCGGCGCGGTTCTTCTGTTCGTCGGTCAGCTTCATGTCTTCCCCTTTGCTCGTTTGTGCGCTAACCATAACGCACCACTGCGCTAAGCTGCAACCCATGCCCTCCGATCTGACGACGTACCCACGACCGTCCGTCGCTGTCGACGTCGCCGTTCTCACCGTCCACGGCGGAACGCTGAACGTGGTGACGGTGGAATCACCCTGGGGAGCTGCACTTCCCGGCACATTCCTGCATCCGGGCGAGACGCTCGCCGATGCGGCGAGGCGCGCGTTGAGCACCAAGGCCGGCATCGACGGCGTCGAGTTCCATCAGATCCGGATGTTCGACGCTCCCGACCGCGACGATCGAGGATGGGTCCTGTCGATGGCGCACTGCGCGGAGGCGCCCACCGACTCCCTGCCTTCCGACACCGATCTCCTGGCCGTCGAGGCGGATCGGCCTGTGGAACCGATGGCCTTCGACCATGCCGACATGGTGTCGGCCGCCGTGGGCGACCTGCGGTCTCGCTACCTCACCCGTCCTGATCCGTCGCACCTGCTGGGAACCACCTTCACGCTGCTCGACCTGCGCACCCTGTACGAGACCGTGTTCGACCGCCCGCTGCGCAAGGACACCTTCCGCCGTCATGTGATCGGGGCGCTGGTCGGTACGGGCGCCACCACATCGGCTGCGGGCGGACGCCCCGCCGAGCTCTACGAACGCAGGCCCGACGAGACGTTCCCCGGGTCCATCGCCGCGCTGCTCGTGTGAGTCAGTTGGGGGTCGGGCGCCGTGGCGTCGGGATCCACCACGCCAGCGCAGAACCCGCCTGCACCACCACCAACGGCCACACCATCGGGGAGTGCACCAGCGCCACCGCCCACACGAGGGCCACTGCCGTCACGACGACGCGTGCCGAACGTCGGCGTTGCACGATCATCGTCGCGAGCACCCCGTGCCCCACCGCAGCGACGACGAGAACGAACGCCCACGCATCGGCGAGTGAGCCCACGAACATCGCGCCGGGCGACTCGTCCGCACTCGCGAAGGCAGCGAGGGCACTGACGACGACGGCGCCGAATCCCGCGATCGCGGCGACACACGACACCGCACACTGGGTCGCGAACGCGACGAGCACGGCCAATGATGTTGCGTTGGTCAGACTTCCGATACCGCTGGAAGGAACGGGCAGAGTAGTCGAGTGCATGGTCAAGGCCTTCCGATCGTCCGCCGTGGCGCGGTACAGCCTTCGACGCCGCAACCACCCGCTCGGTTCCCGCCGCGCATTTCTGCACACAGAACGGTTCCGGATGGTCGGATGTGCCCGTGGGGACACCGTTGTGTGCAGTGGGAGCACGGAACCGCAGGAGCGGAGCGTGCGTCCAACGACGTGTGCACAGGAACTGTGGGGTACTCGCTGTCGCGGCAGTCGTCGCGTCACTCACCGGGTGCGGTGGGGTGAGCGGCACCGCCGAGCCGGTCGCGATGGAACTCTTCGACCCCTGCATCGTGGTACCCGACGAGGCCATCCGGGCGGCGGGGGCAGATCCGGCTGTCGTTGTCGACCAGCTCACGCTTCCACTCGACGACACCTGGAAGTGGTGCACATGGAAGGGGAGCGATCAGTTCCTGACCGTCTTCTCCACTACCCGGACGCTCGACGCGCTCAGGACCAGTCCGACCTCGGACAGGTTCAGCGCTGTCGACGACTTGGGTGTCGGCGCGTTCTCGTTCCGCGATCGCGGCGACCAGCAACTCGCTGCCTGCAGTATCGCGTTCGATTGGCGAGAGGGTTCTGTGGTGTTTCGTGCTGAACGGAATCTCGCTTCCTCCGTCACCGCGGATGTGTGCGCTGTGGCGAGGACCGGGGCGCAAGCATTCGCTTCCAGCATCCCCCGTTGACCCGCGAAGGAAGAACTTTCCATGACCGATGACCTCATCATCTCCGCCGATTCTTCGCGCAGGTGCGCGTCAGCGTGCGAACAATTCGTCAGTGACCTCGCCGAACTGCTGCCGTCGATCAATGCGCTCGAATTCAGCGCGGGTTTCGGCACCCTTCCCTCCGGAATCGCGCTAGCACGCAAGTACTCCGACCTCACCCACGGCCCGGAGGGTTCACTGAGCTCCGTGCTCGCGGCCCACATCACCGCCGTCACCAACCTCCGCGAGGCCTTCCTCGAAGCGGGTCGCGGGTACCAGGAAACGGAGGTTGACTCGACGTCCCGCATCGGCAACACCGGCCCTCGCTGACCGACCCGCACTACTTCCAGCCACCTTCACCCCGCTCCGCCGGCGGAAAGGGGTGTGCGCGCCACGCAACCCGCGCACACCACCGCCACGAGCCGCCAACCACCGGCAAAGCACCACCCAGCCGACCGACCCGCACTACTTCCAGCCGCCCACACCCCGCTCCGCCGGCGGAAAGGGGTGTGCGCGCCACGCAACCCGCGCACACCACCGCTACGAGCCGCCAACCACCGTCGCGCACGCACCGACCGACCGACCGCACCTCACGCAACCAGCGCACACCCCAAGCCACCCCCTACCGCTCAGGCACACCGACCACGGTGAAGGGCTCCACCGGAGTGCCACCGCGCTTGTCGAATTGGCTGTTGACCACCAGCAGCTGATCGTCGACGTCGGCGACGGTGGTGGGGTAGGCGAAGCTGGGGTCGGTGATCTCACCGGTCACCCGCCCACGGTTGCCGTCGTCGTCGAGATCGACTGTGGCGATGAGGCTGTCGCGGTTGCGAACCACGTAGAGCGTGTCGTCCTCCATCTCCATGCCGTCGCCGTTCTGAAGTGTCGCGCCGCCGAGGTCCACCTGCGTGACGGCCTTCGAGTCGCGGGCCACGCGGTACAGGTTGCCGGTGCTGGACTGCACGATCACCAATGCGTTGTCGTCGTCCGCCTCGACGATGCCGTTGGCGTTGAAGCCCTCGCCGTACGCGAACGGGGATCCGGTGAAGTCGACGAACGGCTCCAACTGGCCCTCGCCGGTGGCGTTCGCCGGGATGCGCCACAGCGTGGGGTTGCGCGAGTCGGTGATGAAGGCGTCGCCGTTGTCGGCGATGACGACGTCGTTGAGGAACGTGGCGTCCTGGCCGAGCCCGTTGGTGAACTTCCCGCGCAGTGCGCCGGACTCGGCGTCGTAGATCCAGACGGTGCCGGTCGCGCCGCCCGCCACGACGAGGGTGTTCTCGTCGTCGTCCCCGTCGACGTCCAGTCCCGCCGCGCCGGTGCGACCGTCCTGTCCACCGGGGAGGAACGGTTCGACGGTGGTGTTGCCGACCGTGCCGCGGAAGATGGCGCCGTCGGAGGTCGACGAGACGTAGAAGGTGTCGTCGTCGGCGGTGATGCCCTCGGGGAACACGCCGGTTCCCGGCAACGTGTAGACGGTGGCATTCGAGGCGGCGCTCGAGGACGTACTCGCCGCCGACGATGACGGAGCAGTGCTGGACGACGACGGAGCAGCGCTGGAGGACGCCGGCGTCGCCTGCCCCTCCTCGCTCGACGACGAGCAACTGGTCAGAACGAGGGCGGTGGCGCCGGCGAGGGCGACAGCGGCGGACAGTCTGGTGCGGTTCATGACTCCACCATGCCCCATTGGTCCGAAAAGCGAGGTCAGGCTGTGTGACGGTCCGAACGAGAGGTGTTGTCGATCGCGACCTCGAGGTACTCGCCGAGCTGCTCCTGCAGGTTGCGGTCGAGTGTGCGGCCGAGCAACGAATGCACGGAATCGACTGCGAGAGTGCGCATGATCTGCAACATCTCGGTGGCTCGGAGGACGTCGTCACCCTCGGGAATCCAGCCCTCGCCGTAGCGGTCGACGATGTGACTCTTCACAGTCGAGATCATGTCCTTGGACATTCCGTCGACGGCCGCATGGAGCCGTTCGTGGATGTCCATGACCTCGCGGATCCCGAAGCCGTAGGTCGCGAGGGAGGTGAAGCCCTGCAACAGCTTCGGATCGGTGAATGTGCATCGGTCGCCGTCGATGCGGGCGAGTCCGTACTCCACGAGCCTGGACAGCTGGACGCCGTCGGGGTCGCCGAGCATCTGCCGCGCCTCGTCGACGGAGACCGACTGCACCTCGCCGGTCGTCGACCACGGCTCGGTGAGGGCGCGCTGCAGACCGAGAACCTCGGTGAGGTCCTTGCCGCTCTCCCAACCGTCGATGAAGTCGCTGATGTGTGTGGTCGTGTAGCCGCGCTGGAGCAGGATGTCGATCAGTCGCAGCCGGGCGAGGTGCGAGTCGTCGTAGATGCCGACCCGCCCCCGCTTGCGCGGGGGCGGGAGCAGTCCACGTTCACGGTAGGCCCGGACGTTGCGCGAGGTCGTGCCCGCGGCATGAGCCAGTTCGTCGATGCGGTACTCGGTCATCGACTCACTCCTCCACTCGGCCGGACCTCCAGACTAACGCTCGGTCACACCGCGGCGACGACCTCGTCGACCGGTGCCGTCGCTGCCGCCGTCACCGAGTAGTCCGGCAACAGCACCGTCTCGAGCTGCTTGACGTACTGCGTGGCGAAGCCCGGGAACATCGTGGCGTTGAAACCGTCCTCGGTGAGGTACCAGCTCGAGCACCCCGAGTTCCACGTCGTCTTGGTCAGCCGCTGCTGCAGGTCCGCGTTGTACTCGGCCTGCACCGAGGCGCGGACGTCGAGCACGAAGTTCTGGTTCACGGCGGTGGCGATGGCATCGACCAGGTAGTCGATCTGCGCCTCCATGTAGACCAGGGCGGAGCTGTGGCCGGGTCCGGAGTTGGGCCCGAACGTGAAGTACATGTTCGGGTACCCGGACACCGCGATCGACTTGTAGGCGTGCGCTCCCCGGCTCCACTCGTCGGCGAGGACGCGCCCGTCGCGCCCGGTGATGGGGATCGGCGACCCGGTCTTGGAGACGTCGAACCCGGTGGCGAAGACGATCGCGTCGAACTGATGCTCGACTCCCTCGACCGTGCGGATTCCCTTCTCGGAGATCTGTGCGATGGGCCAGGTGACGAGCGTGCAGTTGTCCTTCTGCAGCGCCGGGTAGTACTTGCTGGTCATCAGCAGGCGCTTGCACCCGGCGCGGAACTCCGGCGTGAGCTGGCGCCGCAACCACGGATCCGGAACCTGACTGCGGAGGTGCAGCTTCGACACTCCCTCCACCACGCGGGTGAGCGGCGAGTTCCAGACGACCCCGAGGGCGACCGACTCGTGGCCCCAGAACCAGGCCTTGCGCGCGACGCTCTGACTGAAGGGCACGCGGCGGTAGATCTCGCGAGTCAGTCCGCGGGTGCGGAAGTTGGTGCGGGGCAGCACCCATCCCGGCGTGCGCTGAAAGACCTTGACCGACTCGGCGACCTTCACCAGCTCGGGAACGATCTGCACGCCGCTGGCTCCGGTGCCGACGACGGCGACCTTCTTGCCGGCGAAGTCGTAGTCGTGGTCCCACCGGGCGCTGTGGATCTTCGCTCCCGCGAAGGTCTCGACGCCGCGGATCTTGGGCAGGCTGACGTTCGCCAGCGGTCCCGACGCCATCACGACGGTGCGGGCGAGGACGGGTTCCCGATCCTGGACCGAGATCTCCCAGAGCGACCGGGACTCGTGCCAGGTGACGTCCACGACGGTGTGACCGAACCGGAGGTAGCGGCTCAGCTCGAACTTCTCGACCATCGAGTCGATGTAGCCCAGGATCTCCGCACTCCCGGAGTAGGTGTGCGACCAGTCCGGATTGGGGGCGAAGCTGTACGAGTACAGGCGGGACGGAATGTCGCAGGCTGCACCGGGATACGTGTTGTCACGCCAGGTCCCACCGGCACGTGTGCCGCGTTCGAGGATGGCGATGTCGCGAATCCCCCGTTGCTGCAGCCGGATCGCGGCACCGATGCCGGCAAATCCGCCTCCGATGATGGCGGTGGAGAGAATCTCGGTCATGCGACGGGCTCGTACGTGAGTTCCTTGGACCACGTGGGCTGCGGGCGCAGCAGCCGCTTCGGGTACTTGGCCGTCAGCGTCACCATCGAGTCGGCGAACTTGTGGTACGGGTGGTCGCGGTTGATGACGACGCTCCCGTGCCAGCTGATGAAGCGGTACATCGGCAGACGCTTCGGGAACTCGCTGCGTTCGCCCACCTTCTTGAAGCGCTTCATCGCGGTGTAGAGGCGCTCCTCGTCGACACCCATCTCGACGATGTTGTCCCGCATCTTGTTCAGCAGTGGGATGTACCGCAGGGTGCCGATGATGAGCGACGGATGCATCCAGGCGCCGATCGTCTCGACGAGAATGCGGCGCATCTTCGCGTGGCCCAGCAGATCGATGACCTCGAAGTCGACGGCGAGGTGCCGCGACTCGTCGGCGTTGATGCGCTTGAACACTTCCTGGCAGACCGGGTCGTCGATCTCGTCGACGATGAACTTGACCAGCGCACCGTCGAGCGCGACCTCGAGCATCGGGATGACGGTGCCCAGCACGGCGAGCGGCGTCTGATCCGAGTACTTGTCGAGCCAGTCGATGATCAGCTTGACGTTGACGTTCGGCTGCGGGATCTCGTCGTTCTCGAGCATGCCCCACCGACGCATCAGTGCCAGTTCGGCATTCGCGTGCTTCTGCTCCTCCGCGTGGAAGTAACGGTAGATCTCGCGCAGCGTCTCGGTGGGCGCCTTGCGTGCCATCGCGGCGAATCCGCGCGCACCGACGTTCTCGATCCACATGAGGTCGGACAGGAACGGCTTGAGCTTGGCGTGCTGCTCGGGCGGGATCATCTCGGCGCCGGGGGCGTCCCAGTCGATGTCCGCGAGGGACCACTGGCGGTCCTTGATCTTGTCCAGCATGGCGTCGAAGTCGAAGGCCATCGTCATACTCCTGTCGAGGCGGAAACAGCGGGAAGGGACTGTGCGGCGGGCTCGCCGGGGAGCAGGCGGTCGAGCAGCCCTGCTCCGCGGGTGTAGAGGGTGGGGAGGAGCCGTTTCGTCAGCCAGATCGCTTTCGCGTCGAGCTGGGGCACGACGTAGAGGCGGTTCCTGTCGTGCGCGTCGAGCGTGGTGACGGCGATCCGCTCGGGTGAGAAGCCGGTCCACCGCATCAACTTCTGCGCGAGTTCCGTGGAGCGCTCGGTGATGCGACCGTCGACCGCGACGTTGGTCTTGACGAAGGTCGGGCACAGCACGGTCACGTGGACACCCGACCCGGAGAGTTCGGCCGCGAGAGTCTCGGACAGCGACATGACGCCCGCCTTGCCGACGTTGTAGGGCCCCATCGTCGGTGCCGCCGCGAATCCCGCGGCCGAAGCCACGTTGATGATGCCGCCGCGGCCCGCGGTACGGAGCAGCGGAACGAACGTCTCGCAGCCGTGGACCACTCCCCACAGGTTGATGCCGAGCGCCCAGTTCCAGTCCTCGAACCCGATGTCGCCCACCGGCTTGCCACCGATGCCGACGCCGGCGTTGTTGATCACGAGCGTCGGCGCGCCACCGAACTCCAGTTCGGCGAACAGCGCGAGATCCTCGACCTGCGACTGCACGGCGACGTCGCACTGGACGGCGAAGCCGGGGCCGTCGAGCATCCGCACCGTCTCCTCGGCGCGTTCGAGCGAGATGTCCGCGCAGACGACGCGGCCACCGCGGCGGGCGATCTCGAGCGCGAAGGCGCGGCCGATGCCACTGCCGGCGCCGGTGACCACGGCGTCCGCCCCGTGAGTGAGGCGTGGTCTGGACCGAGAGAACATCAGTGTCTCGTCTCTGTTCGATGGAGGGCTGTCAGGGCATGTGCGGCGCGGGCGAGTGCCCGGTCCGCTTCCGGGCTGATGCGCGGCAGAGCCTGGAACACGTGCATCTGGTCGGGCCAGATCTCGAGCGTGCAGGTGCCACCGGCATCGACCACCAGATCGCGCAGGTGCTCGGCGTCGGCGACGAGCATCTCCGCACCGCCGGCCTGAACCAGGAAGTGTGGCAATGCCGTTCCCGCCTCGACCGCGAGTCGTAGGCGCCGCCCGTCGGGATCCTCGCCGCGTGTGTAGAGCGCGGTGAGTGCCCGCGCCGCCGCTGCGGAGATCATCGGGTCGCGACGGATACGCTCCCGGTTCTGCGCGAGGGTGAAGGTCAGATCGATCAACGGCGAGAACAGGAGGACCGCACTCGGCTGCAAAACCGATCGTCGGGCGTTGTCCAGCACCAGGTCCAGCGCGAGGTGACCGCCCGCCGAGTCACCGGCCACGACGACCGACTCGGGTGCGTGGCCGCTCGACAGCAGCCAGCGGTACGCCCGCTCGACGTCGTCGGCTGCGGCGGGGAAAGGGAACTCCGGGGCGAGTCGGTAGTCGACCACGAAGACCGGACGCTGCGTCGCGCGGGAGAGCCGCGACGCCAGGCCGCGGTGCGTCCGTGCGGAACAGATCGCGTACGCGCTGCCGTGCAGATAGAGGATCGGGCCGGCGGTGTCCACGGAACCGTCCCCACCCTCGACCGGCGTGCGATCCGCCCCACCCTCGACCGGCCTCCGGCCTGCCCCATCTCCGACCGGCCTCCGGCCTGCCCGGGCGTCGACCCACTCCCCGACCACACCGTCCTCGCGCACGGTGCGGACGACCGTGCCGGGTGCGATTCCGCCGCAGGCACGCATGGCCACCTCGACGAGGACGCGGGCGACGCGTTCGCCGCCGCGTCCGAACGGCAGTCGGGACGCGATGGGTCGCAACGTCGACTGCGTGGCTCGGGCCGCGGCGCGGGACCGCAGGGACCCCCGCTCGGGGATCGGACGCGTCGATGTCATGCCGGAAGCGTCACGGATGACTGTGCCATTTGTCAATGGCCTATAGTTCAATGAAACAATCTTCGGTGTAGTCCGGAGTGCCGGACACACCCGGCCGACGAGGGGAAGACATCGTGGCGATCGACTCCGCGGACACCGCCGTCCGCACACTCCGACTGCAGGTCGACGAGGTGATCCGCGAGACGGCGAACGCGGTGACGTTGGTCCTGTCCACCGCCGACGGCGAGGCCCTGCGCTACCGCCCGGGCCAGTTCCTCACGGTCGAAATTCCTCTGAGCGACGGCGGTTCCGCCGCTCGGTGCTACTCGTTGTCGAGCAGTCCCGACACCGGCGAGCGCCCCGCTATCTCCGTCAAGCGCACCGCGGGCGGCCTCGGGTCGAACTGGCTGTGCGACACCGCGGCGACAGGATCCGCACTGACGACGCTGGCTCCCGCGGGCACCTTCGTTCCCGCGCGATGGGATCGCCCGCTCGTCCTGGTCGCCGCCGGCAGCGGCATCACGCCCGTGCTGTCCATCCTCAAGACCGCGTTGGCGTCGCACGACGTGCAGGTCGTGTTGTTCTACGCGAACAGAGACCCGGACTCGGTCATGTTCGCCGCCACCCTCGACGATCTGCAGCAGCGGCATCCGGACCGCCTCACGGTGCGGCACTGGCACGAGTCGGCGTCGGGCCTGCCCACTGCCACCGGTCTCACCGACGCCGTCTCCGGCATCGCCGACGCCGACGCGTACCTCTGCGGGCCGGGGCCGTTCATGGACGTGGCGCAGCAGGGGCTCCTCGCGGCGGGGGTGTCGCCCGAGAACATCCACCGTGAGGTGTTCACGTCGATCACCACCGACCCGTTCCACACCACCCTCGTCGAGACGTCCTCGGCCACGGGCGTTCCCGTGTCCGCGGAGGTCGAGGGCGACGATCACTCGTTCCACTGCGCACCCGACACCGTGCTGCTCGACGCCATGCTCGCCGAGGGAATCGACGCCCCGTTCGTGTGCCGCGAGGGCAACTGCGGCGCCTGCGCGTTCACTCTCGTCAGCGGTGACGTGCACATGCGCGTCAACGACACACTGGATCAGTACGAGCTCGACCGGGGAGTGCGCCTGGCCTGCCAGTCGGTGCCCGTGTCCGACGCTCTCACCATCCGCATCGACTGACCGACCGAATCCCTGACACCACAGCCGCACCAGGAGACCTCATGCCCGTCATCACCAAGCACGTCGAGATCGCCGCACCGGCGTCGGCGACCTTCGACTACCTGTCCTCGTACGAGAACGTGCCGGACTGGATGTTCGGCGTCACCTCGTTCGTCCCCGTCGGACCGGTGTCGCGCGGCACCGGCGATCGCTTCGACGCCGAGATGAAGCTGGGACCCAAAGCTCTGCACTCCACGGTGGACATCGTCGAGTGGGTCGACGGTTCCGTCATCGCGTTGTCGTCGGTGAAGGGTTTCGAGACCAGTTCTCGCTGGGTGGTCACCCCCGTGGACGACGGACACTGCGTCGCCGACGTCGAGTTCCGCTACGAGTTCCCCGGCGGGTTCACGGGCAAGGCACTCGCGAAGGTGGTCGAACCCTTCATCAACCAGGGGATCTCCGTCACCGATCGGACCCTGCGCTCCCGGTTGGAGTCGCCGCGCAGCACCTAGACTCACCCGGTGACCACGAAGGACCAGCGAGGACGCATCGCCACCGCACTGTGGCGGTGGTGTTCCCGCTTCGAGCCGATCGGCCTCGTCGTCGGACTGGTCTTCTACTGCTGGTCGATGTCCCCGTCGCTTCTCCCCCGACCGTGGTACCTGCAGGCCGTCGCCACGGGCCTCTCGGTCGCATGCGGTTACGGCGTCGGCGTTCTCGTCGTGTGGGGCGTCCGGCGGATGGAGCTCACTCGCGAGTGGCCCGAACGACTGAGGCGGTGGGGCTGGTACGCGATCGGCGCCGCCGCAGTCGTCGTGCTCCCGCTGTTCCTCGTCCTCGGGGCGTGGTGGCAGAACATCTCTCGCGAACTCGTGGGCATCGAACCGAGCCAGTCGTGGGACTACGCCGGAGTCTTCGTCGTCGCCGCGATCGTCGTCGTCCTGGTGATCACGCTGGCACGCGGAATCCGCCGCGTCACAGACCTTCTCATCGCACTGATCGGTCGTGTTCTCCCGCCGCCCGTCTCGCGCGGTCTCGCCGTCGTCGCCGTCGGTGTGGTGCTGGTGTTCGCCGTCGAGGGGCTCCTTGCCACCGGGATCTCACGCATCTCCAACGGGTCCGCCGCTGCGGCCGACACCGGGAGCGCCGAGGGCGTGGAACCGCCGTCGGCGCCCGAACGGTCGGGCTCGCCCGAGTCGAACGAGGAGTGGGACACCCTGGGCCGCGAGGGGCGCACCTTCGTCGCGGGCGGCCCGACGTCGGACGAGATCGCATCCGTGACGGGACGGCCCGCCCTCACCCCGATCCGGGTCTATGCGGGACGCAAGTCCGTCGACGCCGACGGGCTCGGCCTCGGCCGGGACACCGTCGACTCGCTCGCCGACCGACTCGTCGCCGAACTGGACCGAACCGGCGCCTTCGATCGCGAGTACCTGGCGATCGCGACGACCACCGGTCGAGGGTGGGTCAACGCGTCCGTCGCGTCCTCACTCGAGTACCTCGCCGGCGGCGACACGGCGATCGCGGCGGTCCAGTACTCGTACCTGCCCAGTCCGTTGGCGTTCCTCGCCGATCGCGACACCCCGCTCATCGCGGGCCGCGCCGTCTTCGAGGCCGTCTACCAGCGCGTGCAGGACCGTCCCGAGAGCGATCGCCCGACGCTCCTCACCTTCGGTGAATCGCTCGGGTCGTACGGCGGCCAGGACGCCTTCTCCGGAGTGCAGGACATGCTGGCTCGCACCGACGGCGCGCTGTGGGTGGGGACGCCCAACTTCTCCGAGCAGTGGTCGCGTGTCACCGACTCACGGGACCCGGGCAGCCCCGAGATCCTGCCCGTGATCTACGGCGGGCAGAACGTCCGCTTCGCCGCGGAGCCGTCCGATCTCGACGCACCCGGTCTGGTGGACTGGGAGAGCCCGCGCATCGTGTACTGGCAGCACCCCAGCGATCCGATCGTCTGGTGGTCGTTCGACCTGCTGTTCGGCAAGCCGGACTGGCTCCGGGAACCGCGCGGCGTCGACGTCGACAAGGGGATGACGTGGATCCCTCTGGTCACCTTCTGGCAGGTGACGCTCGACATGGCGCTCGCCGCCGAGGTGCCGGAAGGCCACGGTCACGCCTACGGCGCCGATGCGGCCTCCATGTGGGCGCCCATTCTGAACGTCGACGGCTCAGAGCTGGTGGACCGCGTCACCGACGCGATGCGGTGACTCCCTGAGCGCGCTCGCGCGGACCCACGACGCGAGCGAGATCAGCGCGATCACCTCCACGACGACGAGGATCCGTTCGACGTGGCCGAGGGTGACGACGCGGTACCACGGTGTCGAGGTGGTCATGCCGACGAGCAACGCGTACCCGATGGGCGTGATGGCCACGACGGACAGCACACCCAGCACGAACGTCCGTCGGGCGTGACGGGCCCACTCGCTCGACCGGATCCACGGCGCGGCGAGGGCGATCACCGCCACCGGGATGCTGACGAACGCGACCGCGGCGCCCGCGCGGTGCACCGCGCCGCCGAGTCCGAGCGTCGCGTCGTTGCTCCAGTCCTGCTTGGGAACCGCGACCACGGCGACGAGTCCCACCGTCCACAGTGTCATCGCCACCGCGGCGACCGACGACGCGCGCAGCAACGACTGCCGGACGGCCGCGATCAGAACGGCGCCGGATCCGACGGCGAGGAGCAGCACCCCGGCCGTGAACACCCACTGCTGCGCGCCCAACCCGTACTCGCTGATGGTGCGGCGCAGATGCGACGGCGACCCGATCGCGGTGACGACATCGAGGACGACGACCGTCGCGGCGCCGAGCAGGATGGAGAGAAGCCCGAGAGAGGCGAGGCGGGTCTGCACAGGGTCCTTTCCGCAGCGGATCTACGACTCCACTGTGCCTGACGGTGAGCCGGACACGGCGACCGTACGGAGACGCCCACGCGCGCGGTCGATCTGGTCGAGGCAGGAATCCCGCCCGGCCGGATCCGTCATCTCCCGTCGGCACGCCTCGTCGAGGAGGTCGAGGTGGTACCGGACGCGGTCGATCGACGCGGTGTCGGTCGCTGCCGCACCGAGCCGCTCCGCCATCCGGATACCGGCAGCGACCACCATGGGGCTCGCCATCGCGTAGATCCGAACAGCTCCCAGCGCGTGGTCGATCAGGTCGACCACGGGCACCCGACGCAGAACGATCCGTACCGTCCGGGCATCGTCGGTCCGGGCACCGCACGGCGGCGGACGACCGACGAGAGTGGCCATCCCGACGGACAGATCGTCCAAGGCGTTGCGAGCGGTGTACGGATCGTTCGTACCCGAGGACAGAGCCCGCACCGCCATCTCGGCCAGCTGCTCGACGGCGAACTCGATGTCGTGCTGCGGAGTCCGTTCGTCGCCGATCTCGACCGCGGACTCGATCTCGCGCAGGTGTGACGCGGAGGCGGATCCGCTCCACCGTCGTGACTCCGCGATGGCGTCTCCCTCGATCACGTGCTCGCCCGGTCTGCAGAGCAGCACCACGACGGCATCGGCGTCGACGGCCGAGGACAACGCCGCGTCCTCGTCCACGTCGACGACGACTCCGGAGCGCGGAGCACGCACCGTGTCGACGTGGTCGGGCAGCGTCACCTCGGAATCCGACGCCGCGTCGGCCGGCGGCTCCGTCGGGTAGAGCTCGTCGACAGCGGCGGAGAGTTCGTCCCGCACGCGCGAGGACAGCGTCGCCACCTGGATCGACTGGGCGATGTGGTGGATGAAGTACACCAGGACGCCCACGTCGAGCACCGCGAGGAGCACGGCGACGTTCACCGCGATGTCGGGTACGAAGACGTCGCCGTCCGAGTCGAGCGACCGGATCGAGCGCAGCACCATCAGTGCGTAGAGGAAGGTCGCCCCGAAGATGCCGAGCACCACCTGGTTCCCGCGGTCCGCCATGAAGTTGCGCACCAGTCGCGGGCCGTAGGTCGAACTGGCCGTCGCGAGGACCGAGATGGTGATGGAGAAGGACGTCGCCGCGACTCCGAGCATCGACCCGCCGATGGCGCCGAGGATGTCCCGGCTGCCACTCGCACCCACGTGGTACAGCAGCGACCCACCGATCCCGATGCCCCGATCGAGGAGCCACCGGTCCAGGGCGACCAGGAGTTGAGCCAGGACGACGGCGACGACGCCCAGGACCGCGGGAACGAACCAGAACGTGCCCTGCAGCCGTACCCACCGTCGTCTCATGGGTTCATGGTGCCCTGACGGTGGGTCGACGTGTCAGACCACCGCGATCGCGTCGATCTCGACGAGCATCTCCTCGCGCGGGAGTCCCGTGAAGACCGTTGTGCGACTGGGCAGGACGTCACCCTTCGTGTGCTCGAGCACGAAGGCGCCGTACGCCTCGTTCATGACGGCGAAGTCCTCACGCTTCGTCAGGTACACCCGCAGCATCACGACGTCGTCGAAAGTCGCACCACTCGCCTCGACGATGGCCTTGACGTTGGTCAGCGTTCGCGTGGTCTGCGCCGCGACGTCGCCGGGGTACAGGTACTCGTTGGTCGCCGGGTCGACGGGTCCCTGACCGGACACCTGGACGAACGGGCCCTTGCGTACGCCCTGCGAGAAGGTGTGGGCGGGTGCAGGCGCGTCGGTCGTGAGGACGGCGATCTTGTCGGTCATGCGGGTTCCTTCGTCGGGGTCGGACTCCAGCCGAGTTCGGCGGAGATGGTCTCGGCCACCGCGCGCACCTGCGGCAGGGTGCCGAGGACGCGGGCGTGGTCGAGCAGCATGTCGGGCACGGACATCGACACCGCGGCGACGATCGAGCCGGTCCCGTCGCGCACCGGCACGCCGATGCAGTTGACGAACGACTCGTGTTCCTCGTGGTCCTCGGCGTATCCCTGACGGGTCACGAGGGCCAGTTCCTCGAGATAGCGCTCGGGCGTGTCGATGGTGCGGTCGGTGAAGCGGGTGTACTCGATGCGATGGGCGACGCGGGACTGCTCGTCCGCAGGCAGCCCGGAGATCAGGATCTTTCCGACGGCGGTGCAGTGCAACGGTGCCGGGCGTCCGACACGCGAGTACATCCGCACACTCTGGGTGGCGTCGAACTTGTCGATGTAGACGGCCTCCCCCGACTCGTAGGTGGCGAGGTGGATCGTCTGCCTGGTGTCGGCGTTCAGCGCAGCCAGATGCGGCCGCGCCAACGTCCGGATGTCGCGCTGCTCCAACGAGCGATTGGACAGTTCGAACAGTGTCGATCCCAGGCGATACCGGTGTTCGTGGTCGTGCTGCACGAACCGCTCCGCCTCCATCGCCCGCAGCAGACGCAGGACCGTGGTCTTGTGCACGTCGAGGTGGGCAGCCAACTCGTCCAGCGATCGCGGACCGTCGGCCAGCACCCGGAGCAGGGTGAGCGCGCGGGACACACTCTGACTCATACGGCGATTCCCCTCTCGGCGTCGTAGTCGATGCTCGACCACTCCTCGTCCGAGGATGTCACCAGTGCGTCGAGACGGTGCAGCGGAAGCAGATGGGCCGCGTCGCCGTGCGCGGTGAGAGCGCCGGCCGCGCACAGGTGCCCCAGTCTGATCGCACGCTGCTGATCGTCGCCGCGGAGGACACCGGCCAGGTAGCCACCGGCGAACGCGTCTCCCGCACCGATCTTCTCGACCACCGACAACCGCAGGGCCGGGACGTCGACACGCTCGGCGCCGTCGAATCCCACGACCACGTGGGCGTCGTTCTTGATCACCAGGCGGCGCGGCTCGGGGAACAGGCCACGCAGCGCGTCGGGGTCTCCGGTGCCGAACACCGCGTGTGCTTCGTCGGCGCCCATCAGCACGATGTCACTGCGTCGGACCTGCTCTGCAAGAACCACATCGGCGCTCTCGGCGGTCCAGAGTCGGGGACGGTGGTTGAGGTCGAAACTCAGCAGACCGGGCGACGACGCCAGCGCGGCCGCAGCGTCGCGCGCGGTGTCCGACAGGGCGAGCGTGATGCCGCTGACGTGGACGAGGTCGGCAGCCGTGAGCACCGGTGTCGCCCCGACGATGTCGTCGACACACAGCGCACTGGCGGCGGAACCGCTGCGGAAGTAGGTCATTCGACTCTCCCCGGCGGGTAGGTCGGACGCATGACCGCTGCCCGAACCACGCTCCTTGACGTACATCCCGGTGGTGCGGGTCTGGTCGACGATCACCGCCGACGTGTCCACCCCACTCGCGCGCAGCGTTTCCGTCAGGTAGCGGCCGAAGCCGTCGTCACCGACGCGCGAGAGCCAGGACGCCTCGACGTCCAACTGGGCTAAGACCCGCGCGACGTTCGCCTCGGCTCCCCCGGCCGACCGCTCGAACGTGTCCGAGTGTTCGAGGGGGCCGGGCTGAGCGACCATGACCACGAGTCCCTCACCGACACACACCACCCGTGGAGTCGCCGCGCCGGGTGATCTCACATCAATTCCCTTCGATGTCTTGCGAGTTGTCCCTGTTCGTTGCAGACTAACGACACCGAACACAGTTTGCAATCAGCGTTGCAACATACGCAACGCTACAGCGCCATATCCGGCGCAGGAGGATTCGATGATCGACAAGGCTGCCGTCGAGGCGCTGCACGACCGCACTCTCGGCCCTGAGTACAAGGCCGTCCCACCCGCCGCGTGGGGCCTCGCCGTGCGCGACTATCTGGCGACGGCGCCCACTCTCGCCGAGTTCGCGACCCCGGTCGTCACACTGGATCGCCGACACCTCACGTCGAACATCGATGTGATGGCGCGGTGGGCCGATGCGGCCGGCATGCGTCTGGCACCGCACGGCAAGACCACGATGGCGCCGCAGCTCTGGGCCGAGCAGCTCGAGGCGGGCAGCTGGGGAATCACCCTCGCCACCGGGTGGCAGGTACAACTTGCTCGCGCATTCGGCGTGCAGCGCATCCTTCTCGCCAATGCACTGATCGACCCGGTGACACTCCGCTGGATCTCGGCGGACCTCGACGCTCACGACGACGTCGAATTCGTCTGCTGGGCAGACAGTGTCGACACCGTGACACGCATGACGGAGATCCTGGGCGCCGTGACACGACCGATCCCGGTGATTGTCGAACTCGGTGGGCCGCACGGCCGCACCGGGGCACGCAGCGTGGACGAGGCACGACGCGTCGCGGCCGCGATCTCCTCGTCGCCGTCGGTGACCCTCGCCGGCGTGGGCGGATACGAAGGCGCGCTGGCCCACGACCGCACACCCGCAGGACTGGACGCCGTGCGCGCCTACCTCGACGAGGTCGCCGCCCTGCACGCCGGTCTCGCCGCCGACGGCCTGTACGAGGGACGGGCGATCGTCACCGCGGGTGGGAGCGCGTACCAGGACCTGGTGGTCGAGCGGCTCTCGTCGGTCATCGACGACGACACGGCCGTCATGCTGCGCTCGGGCGCCTACGTGGTGCACGACGACGGCTTCTACGCCGACATCTCCCCGCTCATCGCCTCCCGCGTCGGCGAGCAGCACCTGTCCTCCGCGATGCACGGCTGGGCGCGGGTGGTGTCGCGTCCGGAACCCGAACTCGCACTGCTCGATGCGGGCAAGCGCGACTTCCCGTTCGACGAGGGGCTGCCGACACCGCAGCGCATCGGCGGCCGGGACGCGGAGGCGGGGCACCACATCTCGGCGCTCAACGATCAGCACGCCTTCCTCCGGACGCCGGGCACGGCCCGCGACGACGTTCCCGTCGGGACGGTCGCACGGCTCGGCCTGTCGCATCCCTGCACGGCGTTCGACAAATGGCGCCTGCTTCCGGTCGTCGACGACGCCGACGCGGCGAACCCGCGCATCGTCGACCTGATCCACACCTTCTTCTGATCATGGCGGACATCCTCTTTCGCGGCGGTGACGTCGTCGACGGCACCGGATCCGACCGAGTCCGCGCCGACGTTCTCGTCGACGACGGACGCATCACGCGGGTCGCGGCACCGGGCACTGTCGCCGACGCGCAGACCGTCGTCGACGTGCCACGGGGCCACGTCGTCGCACCGGGTTTCATCGACATGCACGCCCACTCCGACCTCGGCCTGCTGACCGCACCTGGACACGTTCCGAAGATCACCCAGGGCGTCACCACCGAGGTGCTCGGTCAGGACGGCCTCTCCTACGCACCCGTCTCCGACGAGACGCTCGCGGTGATCCGCCGTCAGATCTCCGGGTGGAACGGCAATCCCACCGATCTCGACATCACGTGGCGCTCGGTCGCCGAGTATCTGGACCGGCTCGACCGGGGCATCACCCCGAACGCCGCGTACCTGGTGCCGCAAGGAACGCTGCGCTATCTGGCGGTCGGGGCGGATCAGCGTCCTGCGACCGCCGCCGAGGTCGAGCACATGCGAGAGCTGGTGGCACAAGGCATATCCGAGGGCGCAGTCGGCATGTCCAGCGGACTGACCTACACGCCCGGGATGTACGCCGACACGGGCGAACTGCGCGCGCTGTGTGAGGTCGTCGCCGAGTTCGGTGGCTTCTACGCTCCGCACACCCGCTCCTACGGCAAGAACGCTCTCGGCGCATACCGGGAGATGATCGAGCTCTCCCGTGAGACCGGCTGCGCCCTGCACCTGACCCACGCCACCATGAACTTCGGCGAGAACAAGGGCCGCGCCGGCGAATTCCTCGACATGGTCGACGCCGCGATCGCCGACGGGTGCGACATCACGCTCGACACCTATCCCTACCTGCCCGGCGCCACCACCCTGTCCGCGCTGCTGCCCAGCTGGGCGATGTCCGGCGGACCCGATGCGGCGCTGGGCCGTCTCGACGATCCCGACGTGCGGCGCCGCATCACCGACGACGTGAATCGCTACGGCTCGGACGGCTGCCACGGCGTCACGGTGGAATGGGAGACGATCCAGCTCAGCGGCGTCGCGAACGCGGATCTCGACCGCTACGTCGGGAAGACCGTCCTCGACATCGCGACCGAGGAGGGCCGCGCACCCGTCGACGTGTTCTTCGACGTGCTCCAGCGAGATGCGTTGAGCACCACCATCCTGCAACACGTCGGGCACGAGGAGAACGTGCGCGCCATCATGGTGCATCCCCACCACATGGGCGGCAGCGACGCCATCCTGGTGGGCGAGCGTCCGCATCCGCGGGCCTGGGGCACGTTCCCGCGCTACCTCGGTCACTACGTCCGCGACGAGGGCCTGATGTCGCTCGAGGACTGCGTCCATCACCTCACGGGACGGCCCGGTGCACGACTCGGTCTCGCCGACCGTGGCCTCGTCCGCGAGGGCCACGCAGCGGATCTCGTGGTCTTCGATCCGGCCACCGTCCGGGACACCGCCACCTTCGACCACCCCAAGCAGCAGGCCGTCGGCATCGCGCACGTTCTCATCAACGGCTCCTTCGCCGTGCGCGACGGCGTCCCCACCGGAACACTCGCCGGCCGCTCCCTCCGCCGCACCTCTCACGGAAGAACCTCATGACGACCCGTTTCGATGATGCACTTGCGACGATTCTCGAGGACCGCGCGCTGGTGGTGGTCCGCGCCCCGTCCATTCCCGACCCCGCCGCGTTGGCCGACGCCCTCGTCGCCGGCGGACTGCGCGCCGTCGAGCTGACCTTCACCACACCGAACGTGCTGGACTGCCTGCGCGCCGCGTCGTCGTCTGGTGCCGTGATGGGTGCGGGCACCGTGATGACGGGGGACCAGGCGCGCGCCGCCATCGACGCGGGTGCACGCTTCCTCGTCACTCCCGGACTGCGTCCCGACGTCGCCGCGGTGGCGCACGAACGGGACGTGCCCGTCATGATGGGCGCGCTCACGCCCACCGAGATCATGGCGGCGCTCGATCTGGGCGCCGCCGCGGTGAAGGTGTTCCCCGCGAAGCTGTTCGGCCCCAGCTACTTCGGCGATCTTCGCGGACCGTTCCCCGACGTTCCCCTCGTTCCGTCCGGCGGCGTCAATGCCGACAATGCCGCCGACTACCTCGCCCGCGGCGCCGTCGCCGTCACCGCGGGCACCGACGTCGTTCCACCGGCCGCGGTCGCGGCCGGGCTCTGGGACGACATCACCGCTCGCGCCACCTCGTTCGTCCACTCACTCCTCCGCTGACTCTCCACATACTTCGAAAGGCAACCTCATGGGTTCCGTCGTCGACTGGTTGAGGACGTCCACTCCCGGACTCCTCGTTCTGTGCGGTATCGCGATCGCGGTCCTGCTCGTCGTCATCATCAAGGTCAAGCTCGAACCGTTCATCGCCCTCCTCATCGTCGGCCTGGGACTCGCTGTCGCAGCCGGACTCCCGGTGTCGCAGATCGTGGGTACCGCCATCAAGAGCGGCGACTCGATTCTCGAGACGGGCTTCGGCGGCATCCTCGGCCACATCGCCGTCATCATCGGACTGGGCACCGTCCTCGGTGCCATCCTCGAGAGGTCCGGTGGTGCGCAGGCACTCACCGCCAAGCTTCTCGGCGTCTTCGGTGATCGCGGCGCACCCATCGCGATGGGTCTGCTCGGCCTCATCTTCGGCATCCCCGTCTTCTTCGACATCGGCATCTTCGTTCTCGCCCCGCTCGTCTACGTCGCGGCGCGACAGGGCGGAAAGTCGTTGGTGCTGTATGCGCTTCCGATGCTCGCGGGCCTGTCGATGACGCACGCGTTCCTCCCGCCGCACCCCGGCCCCGTCGCGCTGGGCGGCCTGCTCGAGGTCAACCTGGGCTGGCTCATCCTCATGGGCTTCATCTGCGGGATCCCCGGCTTCATTGCGGCCGGCCTCGTGTGGGGCAGCTACATCGGCAAGCGCATCATCGTCGAGGTGCCCGAGGACTTCGTCAACGATGCCGACGACAACGGACCGCACACGTCGGGCGGCACCGCCGTCGAGACGAAGCGACCCGTGGTCACCACTCCCCCGTCCGTCGCGACCATCGGCGCCATCATCGCCGTGCCCCTGGTGCTCATCCTCGGCGCCACGTTCGGCACCATTCTGCTCGACGAGGGCAACCTGCTCCAGGTCCTCACGTTCTTCGGCACCCCCGCGGTCGCTCTGCTCATCGCGGTGCTCATCGCGTTCTACGTCCTGGGCATCCGCCGCGGTTCGACGGTGCAGGAGTTGTCCACTCTCACCGGCGAATCGCTCCGCCCGGTCGGCATGCTGCTCCTCGTCGTCGGGGCCGGCGCGTTCTTCGGCAAGGTCATCTCGGCCACCGGCATCGGTACCGCACTCGCGGACACCATGTCCGCCGCGGGACTGCCGATCATCGTGCTCGCGTACATCATCAGCTGTGCGCTGCGCATTGCTCAGGGATCGGCGACCGTCGCCATCGTCACGACCGGTGGCATCGTCGGACCGCTCGTCGCGGCGCAGGACTACTCGCAGATGTCGGTCGCGCTCATCGCCATGGCCATCGCTGCCGGCTCCATCATCCTGAGCCACGTCAACGACGGCGGGTTCTGGATCATCGCCAAGTTCTTCAACCTCACCGTCAAGCAGACGCTGCAGACGTGGACCGTGTTGGAGACCGTGCTGTCGGTCGTCAGCTTCGCCGTGGCAGGGGGGTTGTTCGCGATCGTAAGCTGACGATCATGCCCACTTTCGTGACGGACGACGACGTGACCCTGAGCTACCTCGACGAGGGCAGCGGTCCCGTCGTCGTCCTGGTCGCCGGGTTCGGCGCTCCGGCGACCACGTGGGTGTTCCAACAGGATGCGCTCGTGCGGGCCGGGTATCGCGTGCTCGCGCTCGACCGGCGCGGCCACGGCGACTCCGAGGCACCCGATCACGGCGCCACCATGGCGCGGCACGGCCGGGACCTCGACAACTTCCTCACCGCGGTGGGCGTCGAGACTGCCGTGCTGATGGGTGGCTCCATGGGCGCGAGCACCGTCTGGTCCTACATCCGTACGACCGGGACGTCGAGGGTCCGCGGTGTCGTCTCGGTCGATCAGACGCCGAAGATGATCAACGACGCGTCGTGGCCGCACGGCTTCTACGGTCTGACCGACGCCACCGTCGACGGGTTCTTCGCGAAGGGCATTCCCGCCACGGGACACGGACCCTCGACATTCGCCTCGCTCCTCCCCGTCGCGAAACTGATTCTGCGCCTGCGGTCGATGCCCAGAATGGTGTCGTCCGAGACACCGCCCATGAGAGCACTTCTCGACGACCACTCCCGCCAGGACTGGCGCGCGGACATCCGGGCCGCGGACGTACCGATCCTCATGATCGCGGGACGGAACAGTCAGTTCTGGCCCTCGGATCACGCAGTGGTCACCGCGCGCGACACCGCGCAGGGTCAGGTCGCGCTGATCGACAGCGGCCACGCCGCGAACATGGACCGTCCACGTCAGGTGAACGAGGCCGTGCTGACCTTCCTGCGCGGCATCGGGTACTGACTGTCGTCTGCGCGACGGACAGTGGAGATGCCCGTCGTCTGATTGCATGGACCGGTCACAGTCCGCAGATGGTGAGCTCTGCGAAGCATGCCCCCGACGTCGGGGTCCCCCGAAGTCGTGGCTACCGAGCTGCCCGGAACAAAACGTACGGTCCTCCCAGAACAGCAGCGCAGCGCTGCTGCGCCGAGCAGGGGGACCGATACAGATGCAGGCAATGATGACCGACGACGACATCGTGAGACCGGCCCTCAGCGTGCGGGAGGTGGAGGTCCTGCGGGCGTGGATCATCAGCGACTCGAAGGGCACCGTCGCACGGTCGCTCTTCATCTCCCCCGCCACGGTCAACACCCACATCGCGCGCATTCGCGAGAAGTACGAGGCGGTAGGCCGCTCGGCCGGGTCCAAGGCCTCGCTGGTCGCCCGAGCACTGCAGGACGGTCACGTGGGGTTGGACGAGCTGTAATCCGCGGCTGGCGTTTTCGCTCCGCTCACGCCACCTACCGACGGGATCCCGCGCGACAGGGCGCCGAGAGGAGCAGAAACTCCAGCGCTCAGACCACGACGACCGTGACCCCGGCGTCGCGGAAGGGCTGCACCTGTTCCTCTGTCGCGCCGGCATCCGTGACCAGGGTGACGCCCTCGGGCAGGGGCGCCCAGGCGTGGAACGGACGCTGACCCAGCTTCGCCGCGTGCGCGAGCACGTAGACCGTGCCGGCGCGTTCGATCATCAACTCCTTCAGCCGCGTCTGCTCCAGCTCGGCCTCGCAGATGCCGCGGTCGGCGGTCACCGCGTCCGCACCGAGGAAGGCGCGGTCGAAGGACACCCGTGCCAACGACGCCTCGGCGAGCGGTCCGACGAATCCCTGCGACAGGTGACGCAGCGTGCCGCCCAGGCACTCGACGCGGACGTCGTCGGCATCCGCCAGCGCCTCGAGCGCAGTGAGACCCGCGGCGATGACCGTGAGGCCCGTCGAGTCACGGAGGTACTCCCCCATGGCACCGACGGTGGTGCCGGCGTCGAGAAGCACCGTCTCGCCCGGGCGCACCTCTCCCGCAGCCCACTTCGCGATCGAACGCTTGGCGTCGAAGCCCTCGACCGCACGCTGTCGCAGCGACGACTCGGGGTGTGGGTCGAGCGCGATCGCGCCACCGTAGGTGCGCGCGAGAAGCCCCTCGGCGGTCAGCTGCGACAGATCCCGACGAATGGTCGAGGCCGTCACGCCGAACTGCACGGACAGGTCTTCCACACTCGCCAGACCACTCGTCTTGGCCAGGCGGACGATCTCCGCGCGCCGCGCCTGTGACTCCCTGAGCGCCATACCCGAAACCTAGCCGACGTCGGCGGTGCTGGTCGCCAGTTCGGCGGCCTGTCGCAGGGCTTCCACCATGCTGCCGGCCTCGGCGATGCCCTTGCCCGCGATGTCGAACGCGGTGCCGTGATCCACGGAGGTACGGATGACGGGGAGTCCCACGGTGATGTTCACGCCGGCCTCGATGCCGAGAACCTTGACCGGTCCGTGGCCCTGGTCGTGGTACATAGCGACGATGAGGTCGTAGTCACCGCGACCCGCGAGGAAGAAGGCGGTGTCGGCGGGCAGCGGTCCGACGGCGTCGATTCCGTCGGCCTGCAGCTTCTCGACGGCCGGCACGATCTTCTGATCCTCCTCGCCGTACCCGAACAGGCCGTTCTCGCCGGCATGCGGGTTGATACCGCACAGGCCGATCTTCGGGTTGCTGTTGCCCGATCGCACCAGCGCCTCGTACCCGCGGCGGACGGTCCGCTCGACGAGACCCGGCTCGATCTTCGCGACGGCGTCGAGCAGTCCGATGTGGGTGGTCACGTGGATGACCTTGAGCTTGGGCGTCGAGAGCATCATCGACACCTCCTCGGTACCGGTGAGGTGCGCGAGCAGCTCGGTGTGACCGGGGAAGATGTGTCCGGCGGCGTGCAGCGCCTCCTTGTTGAGCGGCGCGGTGCAGATCGCCTGGACGTCACCGGCGACGGCCAGTTCGGCTGCGACACGGATGTATTCGTAGGCAGCATGTCCCGCCACTGCGGACAGCTCGCCCCAGGCCAGATCCGCGGGCAGCAACCCGAGGTCGATGACGTTGATGCGCCCGCTGGTGAACTCGGCATCGGCGATGCGCTCGATCGAGACGATGTCGCACTGCACACCCAGCACGTCGGCCGCGAGTCGCAGACGCGCGGCGTCACCGATGACGACGGGCTTGCACCACCCCGCCACCTTCGCGTCGAGCACGGCGGGGACGATGACCTCGGGGCCGATGCCCGCGCCGTCGCCCATCGTCAGGGCCACGACGGGCAGGTCGAGGGTCTGGAGATCGGTCGATGTCATGGCTGTGTCCTTCGGTCGGAGCGTGGTGTCCGGCGAGCCGCCGGTGAGGTAGGAGTGGATGGCGGACAGGCTCTCTCGGTCTCCGAAACTGCCCGGCCGCGTGACGACGCGTCGGCCCCGCGGGTCGACGGACACGACAGCGCCGTAGTGCACGTGTCCTAGCGGGCGCAGGGTGTCGATACCGAGCGCGGTGATGACGGCCCGTGCCGTCTCACCGCCGGTGAGGGCGAGGTCGACCGACAGTCCGTCGGCCCCCGCTCGGACGTACTCGGCCAGGGCGACGGACAGGTCACGGGTACGCGCGACGTCCACGGACCCGGTCACGGTGAGCGCGACCGAGCCGTCACGCAGGGCGGAGGAGAGCTCCCGTGCGTCGGCGAGGCCGGCAAGCACGTCACCCGCGTCCACGGTGAGCAGCCGCACCCCGTCCTCGACGAGACGACGAACCTGCTCGACGGCGACCGAGGAGGCGGTGCCCACGACGACGAGGACGGGATCGCCTGTGCAAGCAACGGTCCGAGGCTCGGCCGACCCGTCGAGACCGCGGGCGACGGCGGCAGCGAGGGCAGAGGTACCCACCAGGATCACGTCGGGTCGCTCCGCCACTGCCGCCACCACCGCGTCGAGATCGGCGTCGGACTCGATGTCGCACACGACGACCCCGGTCGCGGCGGAGAGCGTGTCGATGGTGACGAGCGGAGCATCGAGCATGTGCGGCAACGACTCCGGGGGCTCGTCGAACTCGGCGTGCCACAGGTCGGTGTCGACCAGGGGCGCTCTGTCGACGTGGAGCACGCCGCCACGGACGACGCGGTCCAGCAGTGGCAGACCGCCCGCGACGACCACCGGCCCGCGGGCCGACAACGCGCGCACCGTGGCGGCGACGTTCCCGCGCAGAAGCGAGTCGATCTTCGCGAGCACGCGTGCGCCTGCGGGTACGGAACGCAGTGCAGAGGACACCAACGATTCCGCATGCTCGGCCGCCAGCGCTCGGGTATCGAGGTCCACGACAGACACTGTGGCGGAACCGATCACGGCATCAAGGGTCAGAGACACATCGGACGTGCGGTCGAGGAACACCCCGGCGACCTCCGCGGCGCCCGAGAGGTCGTCGGCCAGTACGACGAGTGAGGTCATCCTCGTACCACCCTTCCCCCTTGTTGCGCGAACCACGCATACAACTGTAGCCCAATTGCGTGTTTCGCGCAGGTGGTTCACAACGACGCTCCCGCGCACTGCACGATCGCCTGGCCGGTGATGTTGCGGCCGAGAGGGCCGAGCAGGAAGCGGATGAGCCCCGCGACCTCCGACGGGTCGATGAAGGCTCCGAGAGGCGGGAGCTTGGGCGGAGTGTGCGCGCGCGACGGATCCCCCAGCATGGCGGTGTCCGTGGGCCCGGGCGCAACGACGTTGACGGTGATGCCGCGGGACACCAGTTCCATGGCCCACGACCGTGCCATGCCCGTCAGCGCGGACTTCGTGGCGACGTACTGGCTCTTGCCGGCATTGCCGGTCATGGTGCGACTTCCGACGAGAACGACTCGGGCACCGGGTTCCAGAGCGTCGACCACGCCGTTCACCAGGACCTCGGCCGCGGCGACATGGACCTGCCACATGTCGCGGAGGTCGTCGACGTTCAGCGACCCGAGCGGAGCCGAACGCTGCAGTCCCGCAGCGTGAACGACGGCGTCGACCGCGGACAGACCCGACGCGATCTCCGCCACCGAGTCCAGATCACCCAGGTCGGACTCGACCCACGTCAGGTTCTCGTGCTCGATCTCCGGTTGCCGACGACTCAGCCCGGTGACACGCCACCCGTCGTCGAGAAGCGAGAGGGCCGTCGCCGCACCGATTCCGGAGCTGACGCCCGTGACGACGGCGTGCTTCACGACAGCCACTCCGGCTGCACCTCGCAGTACTCGATAGCCTGACGGAAGCGCGTGAAGGCCACGTGCAGCGTCGGACCGTCGGCCACGATGGACGGGTACGAGAACTCGCGGTTCAATCCGTCGCGGGAGTTGTTCGACAGGCAGTACCCGTCGCCCTCCTCCAGGTTTCGGCGCACCGGCCAGGTGACACCGCGATCGGATGAGATCGCCAGGGCCATCGGCGCTCGGGGTGCGCCCCAGAAGGCGTGCCGCGGGTCGCCGTCGTCCAGGGGCGAGTCCTCCTCGACCGTTTCCTGCTTGTCCGCGATGCCGTGATCGTCGATCTCGTCGTACAGCGACAGTCGGCGCGCCGTGGCGTCCTCACGACTGGACTCGTTGTACACCAGGGCGAGTCGATCGTCGGCCAGCACGACGAACTGCACCGACGAATTGTTGTTGGGCAGCTCGGTGGGGACGGGAGCGCTCCACGTGTCACCGTCGTCGTCCGAGACAGAACGGTAGACGTGGTCCGCCCAGCGGCTGCGGTAGAGGGCGACGAGCTGATCGTCGGACACCCGGCCGATGTTCATGTGGACGCACCCGATGCTGTCGGGAACGACTACCTCGCGCCAGGTGACGCCGTCGTCGTCCGACACCATGACGCCGGAGTAGTCGCGGTCGCCCACCCACTTGCGGCCTTCGATGCGGACGCAGTGGAAGACAGGCAACAGGATCCGGCCGGAGGGCAGCGTGACCATGGGCTGGCGTACGAACACGCCACCCGCCTCGGTCTCCGGGATGAGGACGTCGGTGTCACCCCAGGTGCGCCCGCCGTCGGGCGAGATCCGCCGAAGCACCCGTGCGGTGTCCTGGTTGCCGGCGTGTTGCGAGGTCCACAGCAGCCAGATCTCGCCGGACTCACGCACGTTCAGCACGGGATTCTGCTCCGACCGCGTCCCGTCGTCCGACAGACGAATCGGCTGCGACCACTCGTCGCCGTCCCGTCGGGAGAACCACACGCTGATGTCCGGAACACCTTCCTGTGTGCCGGCGAACCAAACGCATGCAAGCGAACCGTCGGGCAGCACAGCCAGATTGGCCGCGTGGTTCTGCACCTCGGGCGGGGTCAACAGCGCATCACGGCGCCCGGGCTCGGCGGTGGGGCGCACGATGCCGTCGGCATCCAGTGTGGTAGTCACGGGGATCTCCTCGATCAACTGACGAGTGTCGCGGCGGACAGGTTGTAGGAGTTGGTGGGACGCAGGGTCACGTCCTGGATGCGTTCGCGACGCGCCATCACCGACTTGGGAACGAAGGACCACAGGCAGGGCACGGTGTCCCAGATCTGGCGCTGCGCGTCGGCGAGAAGCTGAGTGCGTCGGGTCTCGTCGACCTCCTCGGACGCACGCGCGATGGCCGCGGCGATCTCGGGGAACATGTACCCGTGGTACGTGTCTCGGGTCTGTTCCTTCTCCGGGGTGCCGGCGTACATGCCCTGCATGATGGTGATCGCCAGTCCGGTCGGACTCGGGAATCCGTTACCCAGGATGTCCCAGTCGCCCGCCTTGCCCTGACGCCACTGCATGATGTCGCCGCCCGGCTCGAACTGCTGCAATGTGGTGCGGACGCCGATCGCCGAGAACATCTGGACGACCGACTCCATGATGTCGGTGTCGGCAGCGAACTCGCCCGACTCCCAGATGATCTTGAGTTCCAGATCGGAGATGCCGAGAGCGTCGAGCTCGCCACGCGCCCGCGCCGGGTCGTACGTGTACTCACCGGTCTCGATGGCGCCGTCGAGGATCGCGGGGATGACGCCCTTGGACGCTGTCGCCGATCCCTGCATCACCTGGTCGATCAGCGCCGGCCCGTTGATGGCGTACGTCAGCGCGCGGCGCACCCGAGCATCGGCGAGCGGATGGTCGGCGGGCTTGCGGAAGTTGTAGAAGAGCTGATTGAGCCGCACGCCGTCGACACGATCGACCACGACGTTCGACAGGCCCTCGAGCTGGTCCGCCGCGTCGGGCGTGATGGAGTCGATGACGTCCACCTCGCCGCTACGCAGCGTGACGACGCGCGAGGACTCCTCGGGGACGAAGCGCACGCGCACCGTCTCGATGTTCGGCGCAGTGCCCCAGTACTTCGTGTTGCGTTCGAGCGTGTAGTTGCCGGTACCGCGATCGGCCGACGTCACGACGTACGGGCCCGAGCCGAGACCGGTCTGCAGTTCCTCGGGCTTGTTGTCCGCGGCCGGCGTGATGAGGATGTTGGACATCAGGTAATCGAGCACGGGGACGGGCTTGGTGGTCAGCAACGAGAAGCTGGTGTCGTCCATCTGCTCGACCGTCGGCCACTCGGGGAAGAAGCCGCCGACGAACGATCCGTCGACCTCGCTGTACATCCGGATGGCCGTGGCGACGTCCTGCACCTGCACGGGCGAGCCGTCGGAGTACACGGCACCCTGCCGCAGGTGGACGAACCAGCGGGTGGGCTCGACCAGATCGAAGCGGTCGGCGAGGACGAGCTGCGGCTTCAGGTTGGCGTCGATCTCGGTGAGGGCCTGACGCACGCCGCGCTGCACGGTGAGGGCGGCGTCGAACTGGTTGAGCTTGTTGTCCAGGCTCACCAGCGACCGGTTGAGCGCCAGGCTCACCGTGGTCGGGCCCGGTGTGCCGGTAGGCGTGGCGCACGCACTGGCACCCGCGCCCAACACCACGCCACCACCGAGCAGCATCCCGCCGCGCAGGAGATTGCGGCGGGAGAACTGCTGGTTGAACGGCGATCTGGTCATCGTCGACCTCTCTTCGAACTTCGAGCGTCATGAGGGGCTGCGGGTCAGGAGCGGAGCTGCACTGTGACCGCAAGCACACCTGGACTGTACGCAGGTCTGCACACAACACGCAACTATGAATTACTACTTGCGTGATTCGCGCACAAGTGCCATTGTGAGCTGAGTTACATCGAAGCCCGCGCTCGTGACCAGCCAGCGCAGAGGCATCTCCCGAAAGGTCGTTCGATGCACACCACGAACACATGCGCGGTCCGACGGACGGTGACCCGGTGACCGCCGGCATGATCACGCCCGCCGACGCGCCGGCCGCCGAACCCGCGAAGTCGAAGTCGAAGTCCGCGGGCACGGCGCGCTACATCGTCAAGCGGCTCGGTCAGAGCGCGCTCGCGATCTTCCTGACGCTCACCACGGTGTTCGTGCTGATCCGTCTCGCACCCGGCGATCCCGCCTACGCGATGGCGGGCCCGCTGGCCTCCAGCGAGGACATCGAGCGGATCCGCCAGAGCATGGGTCTGGACCAGTCGATCATCACGCAGTACCTGAAGTACCTGCAGGGACTGCTGCAACTCGATCTCGGAACGTCGTACTCGTTCCAGGCGCCCGCCTTCGACGTGGTGCTCGATCGCCTCCCTTACACACTGACGCTCACAGTTGCCTCGATCGGACTGACGACACTGCTCGCCATCCCGCTCGGTGTCTGGATGGCACGCCGCGCGGACACCCGCCGCGAACTGGGCGCCAACGTCGTCACGATCGCAGGACAGTCGATGCCCGACTTCTGGACGGGCCTGATGCTCATCACCATCTTCGCCGTGGTGATCCCGATCTTCCCGGCCGCCGGCTTCGCCACGTGGTCGTCGCTCGTCCTGCCCATGGTCACCGTCGCCATCCTGCAGATCGCCCTGATCTCCCGCATGGTGCGTCGGGAGATGGTCGGCGCCTTCGGGTCCCAGTACGCGACGGTGGCGCGCGCACGCGGTGTGTCGGAGCGGAAACTCATCTGGCGCTACGCCCTGCGCAACTCGTCCATCCCCGTTCTCACTGCCCTCGGCACACGCTTCGCGTCGATGCTCAACGGTGTCGTGGTGGTCGAGGTCGTGTTCGCCTGGCCCGGTGTCGGATCGCTCGTCGTCCGCGCGCTCGAGACCCGCGACTACCCCCTCATCCAGGCCACCGTGCTCGTCACCGCGGTGCTCGCCGTCCTCGTCCAGCTCCTCGTCGACCTCTGCTACCCGCTTCTGGACCCCCGTGTCCGCCTGGGGAAGGGAACGTCCTAGATGACCACAACACTCGAGCCCCCGCAGGCGGAGCGCCCGTCGGCGGTCACCGCGAAGGACATCGCCAAGGCAGGCTCCACTCGGCGCGCCCGCGACAGCCGACTGAAGATCTGGGTGGGCAGCGTCTGCGCACTCGTCGTGATCCTCCCCGTCGCGTTCGCTCGCGTACTGCCGCTGCAGGATCCGGACGCCACCGATCTCGGTGCTCGCCGTCTCGCACCGCTCACCGACGGCCACCTGTTCGGAACCGACCAGCTCGGACGCGACCTTCTCGCCCGCGTTCTCTACGGCGGTCAGGTGTCACTGCTCGTCGGCATCCTTGCCGTGCTGGTCTCCGGCCTCATCGGCCTGACCCTCGGCTCCATGGCCGGCTACTTCGGCGGCTGGGTCGACACCGTCATCAGCCGGTTGCTCGAAGCGCAGCTGTCCCTGCCGCTGCTCATGATGCTGCTCCTCGTCGTCGCCCTCTTCGGGCCGTCCATCCCGGTCATCACGTTCGTCATCGCGATCGCCCAGTGGCCCGAGATCGCCCGTCTGACACGCTCTCTGGTGCTCGTGGAGCGAGAGAAGCCCTACGTCGCCGCGTCGCGGGTACTCGGACTCGGCAAGGTCGCCATCCTCACGCGCCACATCATCCCGAACGTCATCAAGCAGACCTCGCTGGTGGTGCTGCTCCTGCTCGCCCAGGCGGTGCTCCTCGAGTCCGCGCTGAGCTACCTCGGCGCCGGACCGCAGCGACCGTTCGCCACGTGGGGCCGCATCATCTCCGACGGCCAGGACTACATCACGACGTCGTGGTGGCTGGTCACCCTGCCGGGCCTCGTCATCGTGCTCCTCGTCATCGGCGTCAACCTCCTCGGCGACGGTCTGCGCGACCGTCCCGCCGGCTCGGGTCTGAAGGCTCTGCTGGGACGCTTCGCCATCTCGGGAAAGAAGGCCTGACATGACCGAGTCACTGCTCACCGTCGACGAACTGCAGATCGAGCTGGTCACGGACAACGGCATCGTCCGCGCCGTCGACGGGGTCTCCTTCGACATCGCGCCCGGCGAGACCGTTTGCATCATCGGCGAATCCGGCTCGGGTAAGTCGACCACCGCGATGGGAATCCTCGGGCTGCTGCCCGACGATCTCGCGGTCCTCTCCGGCCGTGCACGCTGGAAAGGGACCGACATCCTCGGCGACGACAAAGCGCTGCGGAAGGTCCGAGGGACGGACATCGCCCTCATTCCCCAGGATCCGATGACGGCCCTCTCCCCCGTCCACACGGTGGGGTCGCAGCTGCGAGAGGCCATTCACCACAGCGGTGTCCGCGGCAAGTCCGCGCAGACCACCCGCGCCGTCGAGCTGCTCGATCAGGTCCACATAGTCAACCCGGCGGACCAGCTGAACAGGTACCCACACCAGTTGTCGGGCGGCATGTTGCAGCGTGTCCTCATCGCATGCGCCCTGGCCGCCGATCCCGACCTCATCGTCGCCGACGAGCCCACCAGTGCACTCGACGTCACCGTGCAGGCCAGCATCCTCGACCTCATGCTCGAACTGCAGGAGCGCACCGGCATCGGCATGCTGCTCATCACCCACGACCTGGGTGTCGCCCGGCTGATGTCCGACCGGATCCACGTCATGAAGTCGGGCCGGTTCGTCGAGAGCGGCGACGCCCAGTCGATGGTCCGCAATCCCCAGAACGCCTACACCAAGAAGCTTCTCGACGCGGTCCCCCAGCTGGGCACCTGGTCGGGCGCACCCGCCGATCAAGGAGTCCCGGCATGAGCCTGTTGACCGTCGACGACCTGGTCGTCGAGTATCCCGTCGCCACCGGCACCTTCCGCGCCGTCGACGGTGTCAGCTTCAGCGTCGACAAGGGCGAGACCCTCGCGATCGTCGGCGAGTCCGGCTGCGGGAAGTCGACCATCGCCAAGTCGATCGTCCGGCTGCTGACACCGACGTCGGGACGCATCCTCGTCGACGGTGTCGACATCGCCGGGATGAAGGAGCGAGCCCTCAAGCCCTTCCGCTCGCGCGTGCAGATGGTCTTCCAGGACCCGTACGGCTCGCTGGATCCGCATCTCACGGCCGTCGACATCGTCGGTGAGCCGTTGCGCCTCAGAGGTGTTCGCTCCAAGGCGGACCGGGCCCGACGTGCCGCCGAGCTGATCGACCAGGTCCAGCTGCCGGCGTCGTCTTTGCACCGCCGACCGGGCGAGTTCTCGGGGGGCCAGCGTCAGCGCATCGGTATCGCGCGTGCGCTGGCGTCCGAACCCGAGATCCTGGTGTGCGACGAGGCCACCAGTGCGCTCGACGTGTCGGTGCAGGCGCAGGTGCTCGACCTGCTGCGCACCATCCAGCACGACACCGGCATCACGTACGTCTTCATCTCGCACAACCTCGGCGTGGTGCGGGAGATCAGCGACAACGTGGTCGTGATGCGCAAGGGCGGCGTGGTCGAGAGCGGCCCCACCACAGACGTTCTGACCAACCCGCAGCACCCGTACACGGCAGCCCTGCGCGCCGCGGCGCTCGACCCCTCCACGATGGAGGGCGTCAAGCCGCGCTACGTTCTGTCGGGTCGACCGGCACCTACCTCTGGAGTACCCGCATGATGTTCGGCTCCCCGCCTTTCGGCCCGATGGTGCTGGGCACCATGACTTTCGGCGATACCGTCGACCTGGAGGGGTCGCGCGCTCTGCTCGACACGGCACTCGACGCCGGCATCACCCACATCGACACCGCCAACGGGTACGCAGGCGGAGAGTCCGAACGCATCCTCGCGCAGTTGCTCGCCGGTCGACGCGACGAAGTCACCCTCGCCACCAAGGGCGGCATGTTCCTCGGCGACGCAGACGGCCACTCGCCCCTGTCACCCGAGGGGCTGCGGCTCGGACTCGAGGCAAGCCTGCACCGGCTCGGCACCGACCACGTCGACCTCTTCTACCTGCACCAGCCCGACCGCGCGTCGTCGCTCGAGGACACCCTCGGGACCGTCGCCAAGTTGGTGGCCGAAGGCAAGGTGGGAGCGCTCGGCGTCTCGAATTTCGCCGCCTGGCAGATCGCCGAGGTGAACCGCGTGTGCGATGAGGTGGGTGCGCCGCGGCCCGTCGTCGCGCAGCAGCTCTACAACCTGCTGGCCCGCCGCGTCGAGGAGGAGTACGTCGAGTTCGCCGCCGTCAGCGGCATCACCACGATGGTCTACAACCCGTTGGGCGGCGGCCTCCTCACCGGCAAGCACTCGTTCGACGAAGCTCCCGGCGAGGGGCGGTTCGGCGATTCGCGGCTGGCCGCGATGTACCGCGAGCGGTACTGGAACACCCAGATCTTCGACGCGATCACGCGCTTGTCCGCGGTGGCGTCGGACGCCGGCATGCCGCTCACCGAGCTCGCCCTGCGCTGGTTGCGATCGAAGCCCCTCACCGGACCGATTCTGTTGGGCGGCTCCAAGACCAGCCACCTGCAGGCCAACATCGACGCCCTGGGCCGCGGTCCGCTCTCCGACGACGTCGTCGCCGCGTGCGACGAGGTCGGTGCGGCACTGCGCGGTCCGATGCCTGCCTACAACCGATAGGAAACCTTTCATGTCTGCCGCCGATTTCGCCCGCCGCATCCGTTCCCGTGAACGGACACTGGGCTACTGGTCCGTCATCGACTCCCCCGTCTCCACCGAGTGGCTCGCTCACGTCGGGTGGGACTACATCTGCCTCGATCTGCAGCACGGCCTCATCGGTTACGACGGGATGCTGCGCGGACTCACCGCTATCGACGCGGCGCAGGGCCCGGCCGGACTCGTGCGGGTCGAGTCCAACGACCAGACCTACATCGGCAAAGCACTCGACGCCGGTGCGCGCGGCGTCATCGTGCCGCTGATCGACACTGCCGAGGACGCCGCCCGCGCCGTCTCCTACGTGCGCTATCCCCCTGCCGGCGTGCGCTCGTACGGTCCGATGCGCTCACAGCTGCGCGTCGGACCGCTTCCCGCCGACGCGAACGACAGTGTCGTCGTGCTCGCGATGATCGAGACCCCCGACGGCCTCGAGAACGTCGAGGCCATCTGCGCCGTGCCCGGACTCGACGGCGTGTACGTCGGGCCGTCGGACCTGCGCATCGCCGTCGGTGGCGCCTCCCCCTCGGACAGCTCCGTGGACGACGTGTTCGACGCGGCACTCGTGCGTGTGCAGGAAGCAGCCGCCGCGGCGGGGATCGCGGCCGGCATCCACACCCCCTCCGGCGAGGTCGCGGCGAAGCGCCTGGCGCAGGGCTACACCTTCGCGACCGTGGCCTCGGACCTCACCCACCTCAAAGCTGTGTCCGAGGGGCACCTGAAGGCTGCGCGGGGGTAGGGGTTCCGGTCGAGCGATCCGCGCCGAGAGGAGCGCGAGTGGGCCTGGTGTTCCACTCGTGAGCCGTGCGGGCGGGATCCCGCGCGCAGGACACGCACGTGGAACACCACGACCAGAGCTGCACCGCCTGTCGTACCGCCGCGTTACCTTCCTCCTCCGCATCGACTTCCGGGGGGAAACTATGTGCAGAGGGTGCGTCTCAGTGCCGGACATCAAGAGGAAGATCGCGCGCCACGGGTGGGCGGTGACTGCCGTGGCGGGGTCGGATCACGAGGTACCCGACGTCGCGTACACGACGGGCCTCACCAGCAGGTCGTTGCCCGAACTGATCGTCTACGGACTGCCGTTCCATCTGTCGGGGAGCCTGCTCCACGACATGGCGTCGCAGATGGTCGCCGGTCTCGCACTGTCGTCCGGGATCACGATCCGCAGTGCGACCGGCGACGAACCGGACATCGTGGTCATTCAGGCCGTCAATACCGCGGACATGGTGGTCACCGGTGCGCTGTACTCGGACTTCACTGCGCTGCAACTGGTGTGGCCGGACGTCGACGGCCACTTCCCGTGGGAGGAGGAGTACTCCATCTGTGCCCACCACCAGCCATTGATGGGCGTGGGGTGGGTATGACGGTTCGGGGCTGACCCGGGCGTGGTGTTCCACTGTCCGCCCTGTCGAGCGGGTTCCCGCGTCCGACATCGGAGGAAAGGGACACCACGCCCAGCGCGGAAGAACAACGAAATGGTCACAAACCATTCGGCCGAGTAACGAGTCGCCCGGAGATGCAGACACACTGAGGACACCAGACCACCCGAGAGGATCCTCATGCGCTCGCTCACGAAGCTCGCCGGAGCCGCGTTCGTCGGCATCACTGCCGCGACGATGTCCGTCGTCGGTGCCGGCACCGCGTCCGCGGTCGACTACCCCGCACCGGTGCCCGTCGATCCGGCGGCCTTCCTGCAGGGCGATGTCGCGTACTTCTCCACCGGCGCCGCCAATTGTTCCATCACCCCGGCGGGGGTCGTGGGTTGCGATCTTCCGGGCGGCGAGTACCTCACCCAGATCCCCTTCGCCCCCGTGGTCTACGACGTGGCGATCGACGTGCCGTGGTTCCCGGCTCACCCGACCTTCGGGATCGGCGGCCCGCGTGGGCGTGCCGGGAGCACTCCCCTCGGTGGCTCGCTCAGCTACGGCGGGGCCACCTGCTACATCGGCTTCAAGGGATCGCTGAACTGTTCCTCGATGGGTCACTCGTTCACGGTGTGGACGCCGTACATGACGTTGAGCTGACCTGAACGCAACGAGTCACTTCGGATCGGAGCCGCCGTTCTGCTGTGATCGCGCAGTGGACGGAGGAGCAGCCATGGAACCGAGTGCCGAGATCGACGGCCTGATCGCCCGACACCCCGACTGGCGCGGTGACGCCCCGGCGGAAGCACGACGGGTGATTCTGTCGGTGGACGACGGCATCGTCGAGGGTTGAAATACATGGGCTCCCCCGCCCGGGATCTCGACGGGCCGCTCATCGTCGGCGACATCTTCAAAGCGAAAGTGAAGCTCGGCTTCCAGTACGGGGCGGCGCTGGACGACCCGAAGGGCATCTTCAACGGTGAGCTCGGCGGGAAGCAGCGGTGCTCGTACGAACTCTTCGAAGGTGACGTCGTCGACGCGGAGGCATTAGCCGGACTGGTCCGTGCGGCGATCGAGCGGAATCGGAACAAGAAGGCCGAGTCGCGCAAGAGATAGCCCCGCAGCCCTACACTCAGCCCCCGTACTTGGACGTCACCCGGTTCTCTAACCACTGCAACGCCATGGTGGGCGGCAGCGCCATCACCAGGATCAGCACCACGGTTCCCATGATGTTCTCCATGCGGATCAGGCTGACGTTGCGCAACAGTTCGTACCCGATGCCGCTCGATGCCGAGAACATCTCAGCGAGAAGTAGACCCAGGAACGCCAGACCGAACGTCATGCGCATACCCGTCGCGAGCGAGGGCAGCACCGACGGAACGACGATCTGCCGCACCAGCCGTGGCCAACTCACCTGCAGGGACGCGGCCATCTTGAGGTGGATCCGCTGCACGGACGCCGTGCTCTCCACGGCGACCAGGAACATGGGAATGAAGGCCGCGTAGAACGCGAAGCCCGCGCGGCTCAGCTCCCCGATACCCAGGAACGACAGGAAGATCGGGTAGAGCACGATCTTCGGGATGCTGTTGATCGCATAGAAGATCGGGACCACCGTGCGGGCCCAGAACGGGGTGAGCCCGAGCGCGAGGCCCAGGAGCGACCCGACGATCGTGCTGCCCAGGAAGGCGAGCACCAGGATGCGGAGCGAATCGAGCACGTTGGCACGGAAGTCCGGATTCCCGAGATCGGCGACCAAGGATCGCATCGCCTCGAGCGGCGTCGGGAAAATCAGACTGTCGGCGACGACAGCCGACACCCACCAGATCACCACGGCGAGCACTGCCACCACGAGCGGCGGCACCACACGACGTGCGGTGTGCACACCTCGACGCCGGGGCGCTACGGCCGGCGCGGCGATGGTCGGGGGCAGAGTGGCCACGGAGCGACTCATCAGCGACGCCTCCAATCGAATCGGTTGAGGGCGGCGGAGATGCCGAACGTCGCGATCAGGGCGATGGCCGCGACCACGAGGATGCCTGCGTACATGTCGGCGATGTCGAAGCTGTCGTACGCGATGGAGATGAAATGCCCGAGACCCTGTGTGGACAGGATGAACTCGCTGGCGAGCACCGAGATGATCGCGTAGGAGAGCCCCAGCTTGAGGCCTGTCACGATGTTGGGCAACGCGTACGGTAAGAGAATCGACCGAAAGTACTGCCAGCGGCTGAGCATCAGCGTGGTGCCCAGTTTGGTGACGATGGGCGACACGGCGTTGAAGCCAGTGCGCGCGTTGAGGGCCACCACACCGAACGCGAAGATGGTCGACAGGATGGCGATGGGTGCGACGCCGGCACCGAACAGCACCACCATGATCGGGTAGAGCGCGAAGGTGGGCACCGCGTAGTACACGTTCAGGTACGGCTGGAACGCTCTGTCCCACAGCTCGAATCGCCACAGGACGTAGGCCGCGGCCACCCCGGACACGGAACTGAGCACGAACGCGACCACGATGATGCCGAGCGTCCGCCCGAGAGCGTCGACGAGGAAGTCCGTGTCGGTCAACAGTCGGAGGGCGGTGAAGAACATGTCGGACACCGGAACGATGTCGAGGGGGGACGCGAAGAATCGTGCCGCGATGTCGACGGCCACCAATGCAGCGACCAGGATGACCACCGTCCACCCCCACGCCGGTAACCCCAGTGACGTGGCGGGTGCCGACCGCAGATAACCGGGAACGACGGAGCTGCGTTCGGTGGTGCTCACGGCTCGATGCTCATCGTCTTCTTGGCCTCGTCCCGCAGCGTCGACCAGATGCGCTCGTGCAACGCGACGGCATCGGGACTGGCCAGCACGTCCTCGGACCGGGGCCGCGGCAGATCGATCGGTACCTCGTCGATGAATCGGCCCGGGCGGGCGCTCATCACGAGCACGCGGTCGGAGAGCAGCACGGCCTCCTGGATGCTGTGCGTGATGAACAGGACTCCGCAGGTGAGCTTCTCGACGATCTTCAACAACTCGTAGGACATCACGAGCCGGGTCTGCTCGTCGAGAGCGCCGAAGGGCTCGTCGGCGAGAACGAGATCGGGCTCCATCGACAGGCACCGTGCGATGGCGACGCGCTGTCGCATACCGCCCGACAGCTGCGTCGGGTAGTGGTCGCCGAATCGCGCGAGCCCGACGGTCGCGAGCAACTCGTCCGCGCGCTCGCGTCGCTCCTTCTTGCCGACTCCCCGCACTTCGAGTGCGAAGGCGACGTTGTCGCGAATGGTGCGCCACGGCAACGTCGCGGACTCCTGGAAGATCACTGCCGTCTTGGTGCGCGGTCCACTCATCGGCTGGTCGTCGATGGTCACCGTACCGCTGTCATGATCCTGCAGGCCTGCGAAGATCTCGAGAAGTGTCGACTTCCCGCATCCACTCGGACCGACGATCGACACGAACTCACCGCGCCCGATGGTCAGGTCGATCTCGTGCAGGGCGGTCACGTCACCGAAGTGTCGGGAGACCGAGGAGGCGATGGCTATGGCCGACGACGTCTCGGGTCGGGGTCTGGTCGCAGCGTGGGTCACGTCGATACCTTCTTCTCGAGGAGCAGGTCAGGCGGGGCAGTTGCCGGGAACGTCGGCGTCGACGTCGGGGGCGAGGAACTCGGGATCGAACAGGGTGCAGAAATCGGGCACACGGTCGCTGCCCGACGCGTCCACACCCGACTGGGCGGCCTCGACGGATGCCGCGTCGAATCCGCCGCCCCAGGTGTCCACGGACGAGGCACGTTCGACGACGGCGGTGGCCGACTCGACGTCGAATCCTGTGTAGTCCGCATAGATTCGGGCGGCTGCGACGGGGTCTGCCTTGATCGAGGCGACCGCGTCGGTGTACCCGTGGTTGATGGCGCGGACGACGCCGGGGTTGCTCGCGGCATAGTCCTTGGTCGTGGTGATGGTCGACTGCAGGAATCTCTTCATGTAGTCGGGGCTGCTGACGATGAGCTTGAAGTCCTCCGGCCGCTGTTCGGCGACGATGGACGGAATCAGGGCGATGTCGACGGAACCCGCTTCGAGCAGGGCCAACCCCTCCCCGATTCCACCCGACGACACGCGCTCGATCCGCGCAGGATCTGCGCCGGCGAGGGAGGGCAATAATCGGGTGAGCGCGTCCGACGCGGAGTTCGGTCGCGTGTACGCCCACCGGCGGACGTCGTCGATCGAGTCGACCGCCGAGTTCGACGCCAGCGCATAGAAATTCATCGGATACGGACCCTGGGTACCGCCACCCACGATACGCAGCTCGGACCCACCGGCGTCGGCCTGCACGATGGAGGGGTAGCTGACCTCACCGATGGGGATGTTGCCGTCGAGGAGGGTGCGCATGGTCGCGCTGCCGCCCTTGCCCGGAACGATGTTCTCGACGATGACGCCGTACTTCTCGAACAGTCCCTGCTTCTGTGCGACGAGCCACGGGATGCTGTAGATCTCGGCGGCAGCCGACACCGTCACGTCGATGGTGACGGGGTTCGCGGGGTCTGCGTCGCGGCCCGGTCCCGAACTGCAGGCGGTCAGTCCGACGGTCAGTCCGAGTACCGCCAAAAGCGGCGCGACTCTGCGTCTGTACATCTGTTCCTCGCTGGCTGGTCGATGTGGTGACGGACCACGAGAGGCGTCTCCGACGCCTGATCCGTTCGGCTGCAGTGCGGTTGGTGATCCACGCAACACAGACTTTACGGGATACATACGATGATTGACAGCGTTCGTGGTGATTTGTCACCGGCATTCCGACAATTGCCGCTCAATCATCTGATGTATGGCGAGCCAGGGCGTCGCTCGTGCCAGTCCGTCGTGCCCTGATACCGCATCCCTGCCTCGAAGAGCACACCCTCTCGACTTCGCGCAGCGGTGAGCTGGGCACCGACCGGCATCCCCGACAGTGGGTGGAACCCCACCGGCAGCGCGAGAGTCGGTCCGTCGTGCAACGACCACGGATAGGTGAACTGACCCATCCGTCGAGACAGGGCGACCACGTCGTCACCGCCGGCGAGGGGCGGCACGTCCACGGGCATCGTCGGGGTCAGCACCAGGTCGACGTCCTCGAGGACCGGACGCAGCAGGGCTCGGAACCGTTCGCCCGCCTCGTGCGCCGCGGCGCGATCCTCGTCGGTGATGCCGAGTCCCAGCATGATTCGTTCTCTGGTTGCCGCCTGGAACAGGGACGGTTGCGTACGCAGCCTCGCTCGATGGTGACGCGCGAGATCGCTGTAGACGATCGTGTAGACGATGTCCTGGGCGTCGGCCGCGAAGGGCAGCGACACGGGAACGATCGTCACGTCCAGCTCGGCGAACAAGCTCACGGCGTTTCGGACGGTACGGGCCACACCCTCGTCCACGTCGGCGGAGATGAACACGTCCGGCACTCCGACACGGACTGTGCCCGTGACGTTCTCGGTCGAGCGGGAGGACAGTGCGTCGAACAGGGCGGCCACCTCCCCGACCGTGCGCGCCATCGGGCCCACCGTGTCGAACTCCTCGCTGACGGGGTGAACACCGGCCGTGCTGATCGACCCTCTACTCGGACGCAGGCCGGTGACACCGCACGCAGCGGCGGGCAGTCGGACCGAACCGCCGGTGTCGGTACCCAGCGCAGCGTCCACGATTCCCGCCGCGACGGCGATACCGGAGCCTCCGCTGGAGCCACCCGGAATCCGGCCGAGGTCCCACGGGTTGCGGGACGGCCCCGCGGCCGAGTTCTGCGACGTCACGCCGACGGCGAACTCGGCCATGTTCAGTTTGGCGGTCACCCGAGCGCCGGCCGCACGCAGGCGTGTCACCACGTCAGCGTCCTGGTCCGCCCGGTGGTCGGTGAAGTAGGCCGAGGCACAGGTGGTCTCGATGCCGGCGACGTCGATGTTGTCCTTGACCCCGACGGTCTTCCCCGCGAGAGGCCCCTCGCCGGCCGGGGGTGCATCGATCCACCGGATGACGCTCCCCAACCGACGGTCGAGAGCGAGCGGGGACAGGTCCGGTGTCTCACCGGCCTGTCCCCCACTCTCGGTCAGGCTGCGCTCCGCGCTCGCAGCTCCGCCGTCGCGTGCTCGTCGACGGTCCACGATGCGGTGTTCACGACCACACCGTAATCGCGTCGCGCGTCCTCCTCGGTGAGGTACTCGTCCCAGACGTCGCTCAACACCTGGAACGGGTCCCGCTCGAAGGGATCGCCGAAGCCGCCACCGGACGGGAGCTTGATCTCCAGGGTCTCACCGGCACGGATCGTTTCCTGGGTCACCTTGGAGTAGAGCACCTCCTCGCGGTCGGTCCCGGCGTTACGAGTGAACGCACCCGAGACGCCCTGGTGCCCACCGAGAGCTCCCGCCGGCGGATCCGAGCGGTTGTCCGCCTCGGAGCCCAGGAACGTGTCGGTCTCCATCAACCACTTGCGCACACTGCCGATACCGCCACGCCACTTGCCGGGAGCCGGTGCCTCGTCGCGCAGCTCGTATCGCAGCGCCCGCATGGCATGGTTGAGCTCGAGCTCCTCGATGGGGTTGTTGCGGGTGTTGGCCATCAGCGCGTCGACGGCGTCCATTCCGTCCTTGCCGTTGCGGCCGCCGTACGACCCCTCGTTGATCTCGATGTACACCCAGTACGACTCGCCGTCGGGCGCGATTCCGGAGTACGCGATGGCACACAGCGCCGCGGACGATCCTGCGATCGCATGGTCCGGAAGGACCGGTGCGAGAGCGAGATTGATCGAGTCGAACACCCGGTTCACCTGAGAGAACCGCGCGAAGCACGACGCCGGGAAGTCCGGGTTGAAGATGGTGCCCTCGGGTGCATAGGCCTTGACGGGTCGGAAGCAGCCGTCGTTCTGCGGAACGAAGTCCTCGGTGAGGTCCTCGTCCAAGAGGATGGTACGGATGGCCGAGACCGCGACCGGGAGGACCGACCCCTCGAAGGGGACGTTGAACGCGGTGGGGACCTGACTGTTCGAGCCGGTGAGGTCGATCAGGATGTCCTCTCCCTCGACCTGCACGCGTACGGCCACCTTCAGCGGCTCGTCGCGGTTTTTGCCGTCGTCGTCGAGGTAGCCGATCGGTGCCTCGTAGCTGCCGTCGGGGATCTCGCGGATCTTGGCACGCAGCATGGACTCCGAGTAGTCCATCCACCGTTCGCCCGCACTCATGACGGTGTCGAGACCGTACTTCTCGAGCAGCTCCGTGAAGCGCTTCTCGCCGATCCGCGAGCACGCGATGAGGGCCTCGAGGTCGCCACGGTTCTGCTCGGGGGTGCGGACGTTGTCGAGAATGTGCTGGATGAGGTAGTCGTTGCGGACGCCCGCCTGGTAGATCTTCATCGAGTCCATGAGCTTGCCCTCGGCCCACACGTCGACGACGTCCATGCACAGTCCGGGGAAGTTGCCGCCCACGTCGGAGACGTGGCCGGTGCAGCCCGCGAAGCCGATGTGTTCGCCCTGCCAGAAGATCGGAATGATGACGCCGTAGTCCGGCGAGTGTGCGGCGCCGTGGTACGGATGGTTGTGCAGGATCACGTCACCCGGCTCGTACGTTCCCGCGAGCCTACGGTTGACACCCCGGATGTAGGCGGGGATCGAACCGCAGTGCATCGGTGTGGAATCCGACTCGCACAGCTCACGACCGTTGATGTCGAAGATGCCGGCGCCGAGGTCCTCCGACTCGCGGATGAGGCTCGAGTACGCCATCCGGTAGAGCACCTGAGCCATCTCCTTGGCCATCGACTGCAGAGCACCGCCGATCACCCGGAGCGTGATCGGATCGACCTCCACGTCGTTCCACGTGCGCGTGGAGTCACCCGCCAACGAGACTCCGGTGATGGGCATCAGCGTCTTGCTCATGCGAGGTTCCTCTCGATGATGATGTGGCCGACGGCGTCGACGGTGGCATGCTGATTCATTCCGACGATGGTGGTCGAGTCGAACTGCTCGACGATCGCGGGTCCGTCGAACCTGTTGCCCGCCAGCAGGAGCGATCGCTCGTACACCGGGGTCTCGACCCATTCGGGCTTCGCGGTGTCGTCCTTCCAGAAGAGCGCGCGGGCCGTGGTCTTGATCGCGGCGGAAGCGTCGGCGGTGCCCTTCTCGATGTCGGCGATGCGCACGTGAGGCACCGCACCGACGCCCGTGACACGGACGTTGATCAGCTGCACGGGTTTGTCGTCGAAGCGCTGGGAGTACGTGCGCCCGTGCGCCTCGTGGAAGGCCTCGGCCGTCGTCTTAACCCAGACGTCGTCGATCTCGCCGTCGGGTGCCTGCACGCGGAGCTCGTACCCTTGCCCCACGTATCGGCAGTCGACGCTGCGCTCGAGCGAGATGTTCTCCGGTGCAACCCCGTCCGCCCGCAACTGGGCCACTGCCTGCTCGGACAGCCGCTCGACCTGCTGACGCAGCAGCTCGATGTCCGGGTCGGCCGACGAGGTCCACACCGTGGTGGGCTCCTCGTAGCGGATGTCGGTGGTGAGCAGACCGACCGCGGACGTGATGCCGGGGTGGCCGGGCACGATGACGCGCGGGATACCGAGCTGATCGGCGATCTGCCACGCGAACAGCGGCCCTGCTCCACCTTCCGCGATGAGGGAGAAGTCGCGGGGGTCGTACCCCTTGCGCACCGAGTGCAGGCTGATGGCTTCCGTCATGGAGTGCGCGAGGATCTTGAAGATGCCCATCGCCGCCTCGTCGAGAGGCGCGTCCAGCTTGTCGGCGATGTGGGTCTGGATGGCGGTGCGGGCGAGTTCCGGCTGAACCCGCATGGTGCCGGACAGGAAACTGGTCTCGCGCAGCCACCCCATCATGACCATCGCGTCGGTCGAGGTCGGCTCGGTACCGCCGTGGCCGTAGCACGCAGGTCCGGGAACGGCACCGGCGCTGCGCGGTCCGACGCGGAACATGCCGCCGTCGTCGACCACCGCGATGGAGCCACCGCCGGCGCCGATGGTGTCGACCTCCGCCATCGGCACCATCGCGTGGTAGTCGCCGATGCGGGTGTCCAGGAGGTGCTTCATCCGCAGTGCGCCGTCGGGCGCCACTCCCACGTCCGCCGAGGTGCCGCCGACGTCGAGGGTGATGACGCTGGGGAAGCCCGACGCCTTGCCGATGGCGCAGCCGCCGAGGAGACCGGCGACCACACCGCTGGTCAGCAGTGACACGGGAATCTCACTGGCGCTCCGGGAGGTGACCAGTCCGCCGGCGGAGGTCATGAGGTGCACGTCCTCGCCGACTTGTGCCGCGCTCGCCTTCTGTGCGAGGTTCTCGATGTACTGCGACGTCTTCGGCCCGATGAACGCATTGAGCGCGGCGGTGGAGAAGCGCTCGTACTCGCGGTACTGCGGAGCGACCTCACTGGACAGCGACACGAAGACGCCGGGGAACTCCTCGGCGATGATCGCCTTGACCCGCTGCTCGTGGGTCGGGTTGCGGTAGGAGTGCAGAAAAGCGACGGCGATGGCGTCGACACCTCGCTCGCGCAGGAGCCGAACCTGTTCCCGCACAGCATCTTCGTCCAGGGGTGTCAGGACGGCGCCGGAGGCGTCGATACGCTCCGGAACGACGCGCCGGTTCCGCCGCGGTACCAGTTGCCACTTCTGCCACGGCAGATCCTGGTAGTTGGAGTAGTTCAGGGGTCGCTTCTTGCGCGCGATGTGCAGGAGGTCGCGGAACCCCTCCGTCGTGATCATTCCGACGTCGCACCCGTTGTGCTCGAGGACGATGTTGGTGGCCACCGTCGTGCCGTGGAAGAACATGTCGATCTCGGCCGGGTCGATTCCCGCCCGCTCGGCCAGGACAGCGATGCCGTCCATCGTGCCGATCGAGGGATCGTGGTTGGTCGACGGCGTCTTGTGCACCACCACGGTGCCGTCGTCGTCCCACAACACGAGGTCGGTGAAGGTTCCACCGACGTCGACTCCGATTCGTTTCATGTGCCATCCAATTCTGTCGGCTCTCACGTGGGGAGCAGGAGTGGGACGACCGGGACGCGTCGCTGCAGTCCGGGAGTCCGTGCGGGGTCTCTGTGCACCCTGCGAAGGTGACCCGAGTCATAGTGCGCCACCCTGTGCCCGAATGCAATACCTCTGATGTTTTGGGCAGGTGACGCCTCGTCAGGTGCCCTTCAGTCCCACTCGACGGCATTCGACACCCTAAACAGCCGATGTATTGCCATGGTGCCCGATCTTCGGATGCCGCTGCTCGCCGCAGTCGCTCGCGCTACGCTCGTGCTGTTCCGCCACCGTCGCCCCACGTGATCGCCCGTCGTCACGAGCCGGACGACCGACCGAGAGGCCCGCCTCAGTGCCCGAATCCTCGACCGCCGATCCGAGCGCCAAGAGCACGCCGGCCTACGCCGCACTCGCGACACGACTGCGCGACCGCATCCTGTCGGGCGAACTGCAGCCGGGTGAGCGCCTCCCCAGCGACACGGAACTGACGGCGGAGTTCGGCGTCGGCCGGAGCACCATCCGCGAAGCCCTACGGTCGTTGGCTAGCCAGAATTTGATCCTCACCACTCGCGGCGTCACGGGCGGCAGCTTCGTGGCGGTGCCCAGCGTCGGCCACATCAGCGAGCACCTCGAAACCGGTGTCGCGCTCATGACCACGGCCGATGCCGTCACTGTCGACCAGCTGATGGAGGTACGCAACCTCATGGAGGTGCCTGCGGCGGGCATGGCCGCCTTCCGCCGCACCGAGGACCACCTCGATCAACTGCGCGCCTCGATCTTCGATCCCACCGACGCCCAGGGGCCGGAGACCTTCGTCAAGAACCAGGAGTTCCACCTCGTCCTGCTGCGCGCTGCGCAGAATCCCCTGCTCGAACTCATCACGGCACCGGTGTTCCGGGTGCTGTCGAAGCGTTTCGGTCGTGATCACGCGCCGGAGGGCTTCTGGCAGTGCGTCGACCACGACCATCGGGCGATTCTCGACGTCGTCGCCGCGGGCGACTCGATGTCCGCGATGGACATGATGCGTCGCCACCTCGACCATCTGGGCGGCTCCTACCGACAGATGGACAAGCTGCGCACTCAGTAGCACCAAACATCTGCTCTTTCGTGAGAATTGACCGCATCAGATCTCGCAGATCCGGTCAGAACTCCCCCTTGACGGTCTAATCATCTGATGTTTATGGTTCAGGTGCAGGCTTCGCCGACCGACACAGGGAGACACCGTGGCAGTCCATCCGGCCGTTCTAGGGCGCTTCTTCGAGGATTACGTGGTGGGTGACGTCTACCAGCACCCTCTGGGACGCACCGTCTCGCAGGCCGACAACACGTGGATCACGCTGCTGTCGATGAACACGAACCAGAATCACTTCAACGCACATCTCGCGGCGCAGAACCCGATCACCGAGGGGCGCGTCATCGTGAACTCGGGCTTCACGGTTGCGGTGATTCTCGGCATCTCCGTACTCGACATGAGCCAGAACGCGATCTCCAATCTCGCGTTCACCGACATCAAGATGTCTCACCCCGTGTACGAGGGCGACACGCTGTACGCAGAGAGCATCTGCACGGGCCTGCGACTCTCCGAGTCCCGCCCCTATGCCGGCATCGTCTCGATGATCACCCGTGGCCTCAATCAGGATGGCGTGGAGGTCATCTCGTGGAAACGCTCCGTCATGGTGGCGACGCGAGAGAGCGGCATCGGCCAGAACTACTTCCCGGAGGCGCAGAGCGGTCCGCTGCAGCTGCCGTCCGACACGAAAGGCGACGCACGATGAAACCACTCGAGGATGTCCGCATCATCTCGCTGGAACAGTACGGCGCAGGCCCGTTCGGCAGTCTTCACCTCGCCGACCTCGGTGCCGACGTCATCAAGATCGAGGACCCCAACGTCGGCGGTGACGTCGGCCGGTACGTGCCGCCGTTCAACGAGGGCGAGGACTCGCTCTTCTTCGAGACGTTCAACCGCAACAAACGCAGTCTGTCGCTCGATCTCTCCACACCCGCCGGGCGCTCCGTCTTCGAGGACCTCGTGAAGTCCAGCGACGCAGTCTATTCGAACCTGCGCGGTGACGTTCCCGCCAAGATCGGCATCACGTACGACGACCTCAAGCACCTCAACCCCGCCATCGTCTGCTGCAGCCTGACCGGGTTCGGTATGACCGGTCCGCGCGCGAAGGAACCCGGCTACGACTACATCCTGCAGGGACTCGCGGGCTGGATGAGCGTCACCGGTGATCCCGACGGCCCACCCACCAAATCCGGTCTCTCGCTTGTGGACTACTCGGGCGGGTTCGTCGCCGCGATCAGCCTGCTCTCCGGTCTGCACGCCGCGCGGCGCGACGGTGTCGGCGGGGACTGCGACGTGTCGCTGTACGACACCGCGATGTCGCTGTTGACGTATCCCGCGACGTGGCATCTCAACGCGGGTTTCGAGCCGGTGCGAACCAAGAATTCGGCCCACCCGTCGCTGGTCCCGTTCCAGGCCTTCGAGGCCACGGACGGCTGGCTCATCGTCGGCTGCGCCAAGGAGAAGTTCTGGGAACGGCTCGTCGTCGCCATCGGCCGACCCGATCTCGGTGCCGATCCTCGCTTCGCGAGCTTTTCCCTGCGGGGGCAGAACAAGGACGTTCTGCTGCCGATGTTGGAGGACGTGTTCGCCACCGACACCGTCGCACATTGGTTGTCGCTGCTGGGCCCGGCAGGCGTTCCGTCCGGACCGATCAACGACGTGGCGCACGCGCTCACCGAACCCCACACGCTCGCACGCAATCTCATCGTCGAGACCGAGCACCCGGTGTACGACACGGTGCGCCAACTCGCCTCCCCCGTCAACTTCGGGCCGCAGCGTCCCGAATACCGACGTGCACCGCAGCGCGGGGAGAACCTCGAGGAGATCGTGGCCGACCTCGGCTACGACGAGGAGACCATCGCCAGCCTGCGCCGTAGCGGCGCCTTCGGCGAGGTGACGGCCGAGGCACACGCGTGACCTCCACAGTGCTGTCCGAGTGGGCGACGGGAGTGACCCTCGACGATGTGCCGCCGGCCGTGCGGCACGCGACCGCTCGTCACCTGCTCGATTCGGTGGGTACCGCGGTGGCCGCGCAGCGTCTGGGCCACGGACGCGCCGCATGGACCGTCGCCGACGGTCTGGGCGGCCCTCCCGAGGCCCGCCCGTTGACGGGAACCCGCGCCTTGTCCGCGCCGGCCGCCGCCCTGGCCACCGGCGTTCTGGTGCACGCGCTCGACTTCGACGACACGCACGCCGGGGCGCTCGTCCACGCCACCGCCGTCACCCTGCCGGCAGCCTTCGCCGTCGGCCAGCAGACCCACGCCACCGGTGCCGAGGTACTCACAGCCGCGACACTCGGCCTCGAGACGGCCTGCCGACTGGGCGCTGTCAGTCCCCACGGGTTCCACGCTCGGGGGATCCACGCGACCGCGGCGGTGGGCCCGTTCGCCGCGGCCGTCGTCGCCGGGCGGCTCGGGAAGTTCGACAGTGAGACTCTGGTCCATGCGCTCGGCATCGCTGGATCGTCGAGCTCCGGTCTCCTCGAGTTCCTCGACACCGATGCCGACACGAAAGCGCTGCACCCCGGCACGGCCAGCTTCAACGGCATTCTGGCCACCCGCCTCGCAGCCGCCGGCGCCACCGGACCGGGCTCCGTGTTGGAAGGGCGACGGGGCGTCTATGCGGCACTCACCGATCGACCCGTCGACCTGACCGTTCTGACCGACGGATTCGGAACCCGCTGGGAAGCACTGGGGATCGGCATCAAGCCTTACCCCAGTTGCCAGCTGATGCACGTCACCCTCGACGCGGTGTCCGCCGCTGTCGCGGGCCACGACGTCCACGTCGACGACATCCGTGACATCGAAGTGCTGGTCCACCCGGACTCCACCCCGTTCGTGTGCGGACCCAACACGGGCGTCGCCTCCCCGCGCAGCACGTACGACGGCAAGTTCGATCTGCCGTGGAGCGTGGCCGCGTTGCTGCGCGACGGGGCAGTCGACGTCTCCACCTACACCGACGCGTCGATCGCCCGAGCCGACGTGCTGACGACGGCGCGCACGGTCCGCGTCGTCGAACGTCCCACCGACGGGCCCGCGGCCGCCGCTCCCGGACACGCCACCATCACCCTCGCCGACGGCCGTGTGCTCGTGGGAGACGTCGGCGGAAGTCGCGGCAGTGCCGCATTCCCACTCGACGACGCGGCACTGCGGGAGAAGTTTCTCGGCAACTGCGGCCACGACGCTCGTGCGGACGAACTCGCCGATCGCGTTCTCGGACTCGCCGACGAACACGACCTCTCCGCCGTGCTCGATCTCGCCGCGGCCATCGCGCCCGCCCCCTGACCCTCGCCTGGAAGAAGGACACCACCATGGATTTCACGTACGACGAACAGCAGACGGCGTTCCGTAAGGCATTGCGCACCTTCGTGGACAAGGAGATCGTCCCGGTCGCGAACGAATGGGAGAAGACCGGCCGCTACCCCACGGAGATCGTCGACCACATGAAGGCAATGGGCCTGTTCGGGATCACGACGCCGGAGGAGTACGGCGGCCTCGAACTCGACAAGGTCTCCTTCACTCTCGTCTACGAGGAGTTGGCGCGTGGATGGATGGGCATTGCCGGCATCGTCGGCAGCCACAACCTCTCGTGCTGGATGATCGCCAAGCACGGCACGGACGAGCAGAAGCAGTCTCTCCTCCCGAAGCTGGCCACGGGTGAGTGGCGCACCGGCGTCGGCCTCACCGAGCCAGGTGCGGGCACGGACCTGCAGGGCATCAAGACCACCGCCAAGCGCGACGGCGACCACTACGTCGTGAACGGCGCGAAGACGTGGATCACCAACGCGCGGCATGCGAACGTCCTGCCCGTGCTGGTGAAGACCGACACCTCCGCCACCCCTCCCCACAAGGGCATGAGCCTGCTGCTCATCGACACCACCAGTGAGGGTTTCGAGGTCCAGCGTGACATGGGCAAGCTCGGTTACAAGGGCACCGAGTCGTGTGAGATCAGCTTCGACAACGTTCGGGTGCCGGTCGACGCACTCCTCGGCGGCGTCGAGGGCCGTGGACTGCAGCAGGCGTTGTCTGGACTCGAGATCGGTCGACTCAACATCGCGGGTCGCAGTGTGGGAATCGCGCAGGCGGCCTACGACGCCGCGCTGCAGTACGCGAAGGAGCGCACCGCCTTCGGGCAGCCCATCGCCGAGTTCCAGGCGATCCAGTTGAAGATCGCCGACATCGCCACGCAGCTGCAGGCGGCCCGACTCATGACCTACTGGGCTGCATCGCAGGCAGATTCGGGCAAGCGCGTCGACATGGAGGCGGGCATGGCCAAGTACTTCGCGTCGGAGGCCGCCATCACCGCCAGCCTCGAGGCCATGCGCATTCACGGCGGCTACGGCTACTCGACCGAGTTCGTCGTCGAGCGTCTCTACCGCGACGCGCCGCTCATGGCCATCGGCGAGGGAACCAACGACATCATGCGCACCGTCATCGCGAAGTCGTTGGTCGCGGGATCGAGCGTGATCGGGTGAGTGGGGCGCTCACCTACCTCTACGTCCCCGGCGACATGCCGGCCCGCTTCGACAAGGCGCTCGCCTCGGGTGCGGACGCCGTCGTGCTCGATCTCGAGGATGCAGTCGCTCTGCGGGACAAGGACTCCGCACGCGCGGAGGTCGCCGCCTGGGTCGCTACGTGCGAGCCCGGTGACGTCGAGGTGTGGGTGCGCGTCAACCCGGGCCCGCTGCAGGAGGCCGACATTCGCGCGGTGGCGCATGCCCGGCTGACCGGGGTGTGGCTCCCCAAGGTGGGGTCACCCGAGGAGATCGCGATCGCCGATCGGGTGCTCGCCGACGTGTGTCCACACGCCGCGGTGTCGCCGTTGCTCGAGACGGGTGCGGCGCTGTTCGACGCGCTCGCCATCGCGCAAGGACCCCGCGTGCGCTTCCTGCAGATCGGTGAGGCCGATCTCGCCGTCGACCTCGGTATCGACGGCGAATCGGACCCCAGCGCGCTGCTGTTCGCGCGGTCACAGGTGGTCGCGGCCAGCGCCGCCGCAGGCCTCCTCCCCCCGCTGGGGGCCGTGTCCCGCAACTTCCGCGACCTCGACGCGTTCACCGCGGACACGCAGTCGCTGTCGCGTCTCGGCTTCGTGGGCCGCGCGTGCATCCACCCGGCCCAGGTCCCGGCGGCGCGCGCGGTGTTCGAGCCCACGCCCGAGGACGTCACCCGAGCACGCGCCGTGCTCTCCGCCCTCGAGTCCGGTGGGGCCGGGGTCGACCAGGACGGTCACCTCATCGACGAGGCAGTCGCGAAGCGGGCACGGCGGGTGATGGAGCGCGCGTAGAGGGCAAGTGGGTTCGGGCCCGAAACATGTCGGTGCCCTGCTGTAAACAGTGAGTAGGCAGACGGATGATTCCTGCCACCGACGCTCGGTTCTCCGACGTCGAGCTAGCTGTTCGCACAGAATCGAGAACCCATGGACCACGACAGTCGCGGCTTGGGCGGTATCCCCGCCGGCAATCCCGGATTCACCGTCGCCGTCGAGATCGACCGGCCCTTCGACCAGATCGAACCGGACGAGTACCTCCGGCTGCTGCACCAGGTCGGTGACGACGCGGCCAGGATCGACCGATCCCTACTCGGTCATGCACGCGTCGTCCTCGACGTACCCGGCAGCGGATGGTGGGTCTCCGGACAGGCTGCTCTCCATGCTGTCGACAGGCTCGCAGAGGAGTGGAGCGTCCTCGGTGTCGAGACGAGCCGGTCGGACCTCTGGTCCACCAGCCCTCACATGGCCGACAGTCGCCTCCCCCGCACTCGCCGACTGCCGGCGAGTGAGGGCACGCGGTACACCGTCATCATCGAAATCGAGCCGTACGACGAGCTCGTCGATGACGTGGAGCTGTCCGACTACTTCCGGTCCAGGGAACGCGCGGACGTCGTCGTCGCCGACAACGGGCGTCGGCACATCATCGTGTCGAGGCGCGACTGGGACGTCTCCTGGGCCTGCCAACTCACCGCCAAATCCCTCCATGTCATCAGCAACGCGTGGTCCATCACACGCATCAGGACGGTCGAGACCGCGGTATGGAAACGAGAGCACTCTCGTCCGCGCGCCGACAATCGGCCGACGGCAATCCCGGAGTGGCAGTACGCACTCCGCATCGACGGCACCAGATGCGTCGTCGTCACCGACAAGGATGTCGACCTGGACAACTGGTACGCGAAGTACACCAACTCGGACGGCATGTCGGGCGTCGAGCAGTTCTTCCACGGCCCCGCCTGGTTGACCGACGACGGCGTTGCGAACCTTCGGAGGAACGGCGACGCCATCGACGCATGGATCGCTCCCCTGCCCCGCGGTGGACTCCTCGACAACATCACCGACGGATACGGCCGAGTTCTGCCCGTCGACGACTCCGAGGGCACCGCAGCATGGTTGATGGAATCGATGTTCGACAAGCCCGCCGGCCTGATCATCGAACTCGGTCCCAGCGACTACGACCCCGACGACGAGAGGGACGTGTTCAACGCGCAGATCCACGTCCTCGACGACGGCGTGTACATGGTGCGCCGATCGCGAGCCGTTCTCCAGCGACTCCGACTGGCCGACCATGGTGTCGAGGGGTTGGAGCTGGATCACTGGCATCACGACGATCACTTCGACGACTGCACGGACGGTTATCTGTTCAGCCGCGACACCCAGCTCATCGCCAACGCGTGCGTCGCGTGGTTCCGGCAGAACGGCGTGACCGACGAGCGCAGTGCGCTGGGCTGCTCGTACGAGTTCGTCGACGAACTCCCCCGCACCTCCTGACAGTCCCACGAGAGGACCCCATGACATCGACGTCCGACGCCCTCACTCGCGCACTGAATGACGTGCCGTTGAAGGAGATGGACCCGTCACTGCTCGCCCACGCCATCCGGTACGAGGCGCGCGGTCGAGGACTGGAGACCTCACCGCTCGAGGATGCTCTCGCCGTGGCGTCCTACGCCCATCTGATGCAGCGCCGCACCACTCGCGGCGATCAGATCAACGATCCGTACATCACGCACCCGTCTCGAAACGTGCTGCGTCTCATGAGGTACGGCTGTGCTGATCTCGACGTACTCGTGGCCACCGCCCTGCACGACACCGTCGAGGATCAGTCCGACCGCATCGTCGATCTACTCGGCGGGACCCAGGCTCTCGGCGCACTGGAGGCACACTTCGGTGCGGAGGTCGCACGCCTCGTCGAGGCCGTCACCACCCCGCCGCGCACCGGCGAGGACCGTGCCGCGCAGTACGTCGAACACGTGACGGCGGTGATCCGCGATCCAAAGGTGTTTCTGGTGAAGGTGTCCGACTTCGTCGACAACGCCGGCAGTCTCGAGTATCTCGCGGACGACGCCAAGCGCACGAAGCTGCTGAGCAAGTACGCGCCGCTCGTCGAGATCGTCGAGGCGGCGGCCACAGAGCACGGCGAGGCGCTCGGACTGACGGCGGACGGGATGGCGAATCTGCGCGGACACCTGGCGTCGATCAGGGGGCAGACCAGGGGCTGATGATCACGCGTCGACGAGAAACCCGGCGACAAATTCGCACAGAGTACGCACCTCTGTAACGGTGGGCGACAACTCGTAGGCGTGGTGGTGGCACGCCTGAGACAGACGGCCCCAGGCATAGTCGAGTGTGCGTACCGACTCGTCGTTCGGCGCGAGCGCATACAACACGATCAGCCTTACTTTCATGCTGGCGTGAACGACACCCTCGCCGACCGCTGCGCAGCGCGCCTCGACCACCGACTCGAGTGCCTGCCGGGCGAGTACGGCTGCGAGACGGGCATTCTGGCCGGTCACCGGTTCCTCCTCGAGAAGTCGCCGGGCGTATCCGAGCAACTCCGCGGGCGTCGTCACGGCGCCGCCAAGAGTTCGTCGACAAGTTTGTTCAGATCGCTCGCGTGAGACTTGGTCGGGATGGAGCCGGCACCGTGCACACCCTTGTTGGCGTAGTTCAGCGAGCCGCCTCTCCATTCTCGATAGGACAACCACGCGCCGATCTCCTGGTCGGACTTTCCCATTGCCAGCGCGATCCGGGCCCTGGTCCTCTGAGTCTCGGACCACGTGCGCTCCAGGTCGACCCATGCCGTGCCGTCTGCAGTCTGGGTCCGGACGTAGCGATCCCAGGCTGCTGCTTCGATCGCCAAGCGGAAGATCGCTTGCACTGCCCGACGCTTGACCTCGTCGGGTAGGAGCTCGTCTCGCACCGTGGCATGAACGTCGGTGACGTAACGCTGAGCAGGCGTGTCGGCCTCGGCCAGCCGAACCGAGGATCCAGCCTCGCGCGTCACCTCGACGAGTCGGGCTCCGATGGACCGTCGGCGCAGTGCGGCCGGCAGTCGATCGTCGTGCGAGAAGACCACGACCTATCGGGTGGCTGCGAGATCGACGAGAACGTCGACGAATCCGTCGATCTTGGCCGGGTCCATCGCCTGGATGGGATCGTCGAGAACCAGGAATCGGAACGGGCTTCCCTCGGTGGTCGCACGCGGAATGAACAGCGCCAATGTCAGTGCGTGCAGCTCGCCCTGACTCATCACGGACAGGGCCCCCGTCGGCTGACCGTCGACCGACGCTTCGATGCTGGCTTTACGGCGAGTCGCGCGGCCCTCCAGAGTGATTCGACCGATGTCGACGTTGGACTCCTGCCTCAGCATCGACCAGATGCGACGGGCCTTGTCACCGATGGGCGCCAACCGCTCGTCGCGCAGGACATCGATGTGCCCGGAAAGCCACGTCCGCGCGGCGTCGACGCGGGTGAGCTGTTCCTCGACCGCTCGCGCCTCGCGTTCGAGGTCGACCCATCGGGCGAGCTGTTCCGCGAGTGGCGTCCACTCGGTCTCCAACTGGGCGAGTGCCTGCGCTGCCTGCTCTCGCACTCCGGCTGCGGCGTCGATGAGCACCGGCAGCGATGCTGTGACGTGGTCGCCCAGAGACATCGTGTCCGAGGGCACGGCCCGCGCTGTGTCACGAGCGGCCCGGTAGACCTCAAGGTCCAGTCCACCGGTGTCATCGACGGCAAGCGGTGCTGAGAGAGCGAGGTCTCGCAGGGAGCGCGCTGCCGCATCGAACTCCGACTTCGCGTCGCGGTAGCGCTGGGTGTCCGTTCGACCAGCCTCGAGCGCGAGTCGCGAACGTTCGGCCCAGACGTCGTCCAAGATCCCCTCACCACACACGGGGCACGGTCGACCGTCACCGCCGGAATGCAGTTCCAGAGCGCTGGCCAACAGGTCGAGCAACCGTTCCTGTTCGTCTGCCACCACGCCGGTCACAGCTGATAGAGCGTCTCGGGCGCGTTCGAACCGCGACACCGTCCGGTCAATGTCGCTGATCTCAGCCGTCCGCAGTGTGGCCAGACGCCGCAGGGCCGCCACGACCGTCGACGACGCCGCCTCGGAACCTGTCGCGATGCCCGCGACGACGTCGAGGTCGGGCTTGTGCTTGCGGAGCTGTTGGAATGCCGCAGCGGCACGTTGATCGCTCGACGCTTCGACTGCCGCCTTGACCGACTTCTTCGACTGGGTCGCTGCGGTGCGCGGCTTCTTCAGCTCGCCGTGCCTCTCGGCCAAGCGCTTCTCTGCAGCCGCCACCGCGTCGAGACCCAGTAGTTTCGCAATGGCGTCGTAGAGGGCCGACGGTTCTTGTTCGAACATCCGGCCGACCTCGTCGTACGACAGAATCGGTCGATGGGAATCGAGTGCGTCGCGCCACCCCAGGGTGTCCGTTCCGGTCGACCTCGCCGCCTTCTTCTCCTGAACCCAGAATGCGGCATCGTCGAGCTCCGCCCCAGCGGACCAGTCGACACCGACCGTGGTCTCGGGTCGCCCGTCGATGGTCAGCCCCACACGGATCGACGCCTCGCCGTCGTGGTGCATGTTGCGCCAGGACGACGCCCACACGACGCTCTTCTTGTTCGCACTCCAGCGGTACGACTTGCTGGTGAGAGCGAACTCCAGTGCTTCCGCGAAACTCGACTTGCCGGATCCGTTCCGTCCCGACACCACCGTGATGCCAGGCCCGGGTACCAGGGACAATCTCGACGTCGGACCGATGCCCCTGAACCCGGTCACCTCGATGGAGGACACGAATGCCCCGACGGGACCGTCCTGGGACGCGGGTGAGTCCGGCTGCAGCGCCTCGTGTTCCACGGTTCCGTGAAGTTCGCTGGCGAGCTCGGCGTCGCCCTCCAGCGCCGCGAGAACGACATACGCGATCTCGTCGGTGACAGACGCGTCGTCCGTCAGGGCCTGAGTCACTGTGTTGATCAGTTCTGTGTCCGTCACGGTCACGATCTGTGGCACTCCCTCGTACGTTCGACGCCGCCGGTCGAGCGCGACGAATCAGAACGTACCTGCCGGTTCCGACAGCGCGAGTCGTTTCCGATCGGACGGGCCGGGACGTGCCGAGGCCGCTCCTCAGTCGGCCGGCGCAGCCGTGCTCGCTCGGGTGACCAGGCTGGGGGCGATGCTGAAGCGTCGGGTGCTCGACTTCCCGGACTCGATCTGCTCGAGCAGGATCTCGACGCTCCGGACGCCCACCTCGCTGAACTCCTGGCGGACCGTGGTGAGCGGCGGTGAGTAGAACTCGGCGTCGGGAACATCGTCGAAACCGACCAGGCTGATGTCCTCGGGAACCCGCCGCCCGTGGGCGTCGAGCGCGCGCAGCACTCCGAGCGCCATGGAGTCGTTGCCTGCGAACACGGCGGTGACACCTTTTATCTGCGCGAGGACGGTGCCGGCCGCGTAGCCTGACCGGGCGGTCCAGTCCCCGTTCATCATCGGCGGCGGATCGATCCCCCGCTCCTCCTGCACCGACCGCCACCCACTCACCCGGTCCGCGGCCTCGTACCATCCCAGAGGCCCGGCCACGTGCCACACCTCTCGGTGCCCGAGTTCCAGGAGATGCGACGTGGCGTCCCTTGCTCCGAGGACCTGGTCGACGGACACCACCGCGAGATCTCCGGCGGGCGATCCCTCGACCGCGACGAGCGGCAGTTCGCCGGCCAGCCCCGCGATGTCGCCGTTGTCGGTGCGCAGCGGCGCCACCACGACCACCCCGTCGACACCCTGCTTGTGCAGACTCCGAACGCACGCGTTGATGGCGTCCTCCTCCAGCGAGGTCGGAACCCCCACCAGCACCGAGTAGCCGGCTTGCCGGGCGGCCCGCTCGACGCTGTACAGCGTCGAGACCGGTCCGTGCAGAGCAACTCCCGTCGCGACGATGCCGATGGTGCGGTTGCTTCCGGTGACCAGAGCCCGAGCCGCGGTGTTGGGCCGATAGCCCAGCTGGGTGATGGCCTGCGTGACCCGCGCCCTGGTCGCGTCGGTGACGTGGGGATGACCGTTGATCACCCGCGAGACGGTCTGGTGGGACACCCCGGCAAGTTTGGCCACGTCCGTCATGGCCGGCCCTCGAATCGGCGTCACAGTTCCCCCCAGTTCACTCGTCCGTCGTCCAGGATCGCAGGTTCTGCCCCGCCGCGCCGATCTACCTCGACACGGGCGGCGACGCGGTGGCTGCGGGGGCAGCTTTCGTGTCGGTGGAACCGCCCAACATCTCGGCCGGAACCGGGAGGCCCATGTAATTGGACGGCGCCGGTTTCTCGGCCTTGTCCGGTCCACCCCCGCGTCCGCTGGCGGCTCGACGCTTCGTCCAGATGTCGAAGGCGACGGCCGCGAGAAGGACGAGGCCCTTGACCAACTGGACTCGCTCGCTGGGTGATCCGATGAGCGACATCCCGCTGTTGATGACGGCGATGATCAGTCCGCCGGTGAGTGCACCGACGATGCGCCCGACGCCACCCTGCACGGCTGCGCCACCGATGAACGCGGCCGCGATGGCGTCGAGCTCGAATCCGTTGCCTGCGGTGGGGCCGGCCTGGTTCAGTCGGCCGGCGAAGATGATTCCCGCCAGGGCCGACAGGACACCCATGTTCACGAACAGCCAGAACGTGACCGGCTTGACCTTGATGCCGGAGAGCGATGCGGCGTGGATGTTGCCGCCGATGGCGTAGACGTGCCGGCCGAACACGGTCTTGCCCGCCAGTGTCGAGTACCCCATCACCAGTACCGCGAGGAGGATCAACACGTACGGCAGGTTCTTGAAGCGGGCCAGCTGCACGGCGATCGCCAGCACGAGCAGTCCGGCGAAGGTGACCTTGGCCAGGAACAGCGGCAGTGCATCGACGACCTGGCCGTACTTCTGACGTCCGGTTCGAGTCCGCCACTGGCTGAACACGATTGCGCCGATGGCGGCGATGGCGACCAGCAGCGTGAAGATGTCGGCTCCGCCCAGGGGTCCGAGGCCGACGTTGCCGAGGAATCCGGGGAGGAAGCCGTTGGACAGTGTCCGCACCGGTCCGGGGAACGGCCCGATGCCCTGATTGCCCAGCACGATGAGGGTGACGGCGCGGAAGACGAGCATGCCGGCCAGCGTGACGATGAACGCGGGGATGCCGAAGTACGCGACCCAGTAGCCCTGCCACGCTCCGATCAGTCCGCCCACGACCAGCGTGATCAGCACTGCCAGCGGCCATGGCACGTTCTGTTGAACCATGAGGACACCCGCGATGGCGCCGGTGGCCGCGACCACCGATCCCACGGACAGGTCGATGTGGCCGGCGATGATGATCACGACCATGCCGATGGCCAGGATCAGGATGTAGGAGTTCTGCACCACCATGTTGCTGATGTTCTGCGGCACCAGAAGTTGTCCACCGGTGAGCGCGGTGAAGAGCAGGATGATCAACGCGAAGGCGATGAAAATTCCGCTCTGGCGGAGGTTTCGCGTGAGCAGCCCCCGGACGGTCGACAGCTGATTCATCGAAGTACTCCTGTTCCACGGGTCATGAGATGCATGAGAGATTCCTGCGTCGCGTCCTCCCGAGTCACCTCACCGGTGATGCGGCCTGCGGACAGCGCGTAGATCCGATCGCACAGCCCCAACAGTTCGGGCAGCTCGGACGAGATCACGAGAACGGCCTTGCCTGCATCGGCGAGGCTGTTGATGATCGAATAGATTTCGAACTTGGCGCCGACGTCGATTCCTCGCGTCGGCTCGTCGAGAATGAGCACGTCCGGGTCACTGAAGATCCACTTGCTCAACACGACCTTCTGCTGGTTGCCGCCGGACAGCTTGTCGACGACGGCCTCCACGTTGGGAGCCTTGATGTTCATGCTCTTGCGGAAGCCCTCGGCAACCTCGTACTCGTGGTTGTCGTCGACGAATCCGTGTGCGACCAACTTGTCCAGGGCCGCGGTGGAGATGTTGCGCTTGATGTCGTCGATCAGATTGAGGCCGTAACGCTTGCGATCCTCGGTCGCGTACGCGAGACCGTGCTCGATCGCGTCGTTGACGGACTTGACGTGAATCTCTCTGCCGTACTTGTACAACCGTCCGGAAATGTCCGTGCCGTAGCTGCGCCCGAAGACGCTCATGGCCAGTTCCGTGCGGCCGGCACCCATCAGACCGGCGAGACCGACGATCTCCCCGCGACGGAGCGTCAGATTCGCCTTGTCCACGACGGTCCGACCGTGCTGGGTGGGGCTGTGCACGGTCCAGTCCTCGATCCGCAGCACCTCCTCTCCCACCGTGGATTCGTGCGGCGGGAAGCGGTGCTCGAGATCGCGGCCGACCATGAGCGAGATGATGCGATCCTCGGTGACATCCGGGTTGCGCATGTCCAGCGTCTCGATGGTCCGACCGTCCCGGATGATCGTGGTCCGGTCGGCGATGGCCGCGATCTCGTTGAGCTTGTGCGAGATGATCACGCACGTGATGCCCTCGTCCCGCAGACCGCGCAGCAATTCGAGGAGGTGGGTGGAATCCGAATCGTTCAGTGCTGCGGTCGGTTCGTCGAGAATCAGCAGCGTCACGTCCTTGGACAGTGCCTTCGCGATCTCCACGAGTTGCTGCTTTCCGACACCGAGGTCGTTGACGACGGTGACCGGGTTCTCCCGCAGCCCTACACGGTTCAGTAGGGCTGCGGCCTCGGAGTTGGTGCGGTTCCAGTCGATGAACCCACGCTTCGACCGCTCATTGCCGAGGAAGATGTTCTCGGCGATCGACAGATACGGACTGAGCGCGAGTTCCTGGTGGATGATGACGATGCCCTTGGCTTCGCTGCTCCGGATGTCGGAGAACTCGCAGGCCTGACCGTCGAACACGATGTCGCCGTCGAACGTGTCATGGGGATACACACCCGACAGAACCTTCATGAGCGTGGACTTTCCCGCGCCGTTCTCGCCGCAGATCGCGTGTATCTCGCCGCGCTCCACCGTCAAGGTGACATCCTGCAGTGCTTTCACGCCCGGGAACGTCTTGGTGATCCCGCGCATTTCCAAGATCTGGCTCGTCATCGCCGAACTCACTTCAATTGATCCTCGGTGTAGTAGCCGCCGTCTAAGAGGAGCTTCTCGTAGTTGTCCTTGTAGACGATCTCGGGCTGCAGCAGGTAGGCGGGAACGACCTTCTCACCGTTGTCGTAATCGGTCGTGTTGTTGGTCTCGGGGGTCTGGCCCTCGAGAACTGCCTGCGCCATCTGGATGGTGACCGCCGCCAACTCGCGGGTGTCCTTGTAGATGGTGGCGTACTGCTCACCGGCGATGATCGACTTGACCGACGGAACCTCGGCGTCCTGACCGGTGACGATCGGGTACGGCTGACCGGCGGTTCCGTATCCGTTGCTCTTGAGCGCGGACAGGATTCCGATGGACAGACCGTCGTAGGGCGAGAGCACGCCCTGCACCTTCTGACCCGACGAGTACGTCTTGGTCAGCAGGTCTTCCATGCGCTTCTGGGCGGTCGCCGGGTCCCAACGAAGGGTTGCGGCCGTCTCGAAGTCGGACTCACCGCTGCCGATCTTCAGGGTTCCCTTGTCCAGGTACGGCTTCAGGGTCTCCATGGCACCGTCGAAGAAGAAGGTGGCGTTGTTGTCGTCGGGCGAACCGGCGAAGACCTCGATGTTGAACGGGCCGGCGGGGGCGTCGGCCTTGTCGGTGCCGTCCTCGTTCTTCAGGCCGAGGCCGACCAGCAGGGACGTGGCCTGGTCGACGCCGACCTTGTAGTTGTCGAAGGTGGCGTAGTAGTCGACGTTCGGCGAGTTGCGGATGAGGCGGTCGTACGCGATGACGCCGATGCCGTTGTCCTTGGCTTCCTGCAGCTGCGTGGTGATGGCGGTGCCGTCCACGGAGGCGACGATCAGCAGCTTCGCGCCCTGGGTGATCTGGTTCTCGATCTGGTTGACCTGGGTGGGGATGTCGTTCTCGGCGTACTGCAGGTCGACCTTGTAGCCCTTCGACTCGAGCGCGCTCTTGAGGTTGTCGCCGTCGGCGATCCATCGAGCGGACGACTTGGTCGGCATGGTGACACCGATCAGAGCGCCGGCCGTGTCACCGCCCGCCGAGGGGGCGACGTCGGCGGTCTTCGTGCTGGACCCGCACGCGGTCACCGTGATCGCTATCGCCACCGCGGCCGCAGCCACCGGTAGGTGTCGGAACTTCATCGTGTCTCCTCGGGTGGTGGCTGGTCGGCAGGGACGGCATTCGATTCGCCGTGCTGCGGATCATGCTGCTGTCGAGTGGTGTGAATCACACCGCTCAGCGAGTGTGAGCGATAACATCAGAGATGTCAACGGGTCCTCCGAACTGGACTTTGCGACGTGTTAGCGCTAACAGAATCCGCCAGTCGATCCGCGGTGTCACCACCCCGCTCAGACCACCGTTATGCTTTGGCGCATACAACCACCGAATCAGGACGACTCATGACTCACCCCGGATCGCACGCCTTCGACGACGGCCTCAACCTCGAGCCTCTGGGCGACGGTCGCTACCGCGGCCGGACCTCCGCGCCGTACAACAACATGGTCGGCCCCTTCGGCGGGCTCACCGCCGCGACGCTGGTCCGGGCCGTCGAGCTTCATCCCGATCGACTGGGCGACCCGGTGACGCTGACCGTGAACTTCGCGGGGCCCATCGCCGAGGGCGAGTTCGAGATCTCCACTCGCGCCGTGCGGACGAATCGCAGCAACCAGCACTGGTACCTGGAGCTGAGCCAGGACGGCACGGTCGCCACCACCGCGACCGCGGTCTTCGGTACGCGCCGCACCACCTGGGACGCCCTCGAGTCGTCGCCGCCCGCGATGCCCGACCCCGCGGACGTCGACACGGTCGACTTCCCCGAGTTCATCGCCTGGGCGAACAACTACGAGATGCGGTTCACCGCCGGTGCATTGACCGAGACGGAGTCCGCCGATTCCGTTGCGACGCTGTGGGTCCGGGACTCTCCCCCGCGTCCGATGGACTTCGCGTCCCTGACGTCGATGAGCGACATCTTCTACCCGCGGGTCTTCCAGCGGCGCGGGAAGTACGTCGCCGCCGGAACCATCTCGCTCACCGTGCACTACTTCGCGACGGCGGAGGATCTGGCGGCTCAGTCCGACGGGTACGTCCTCGGGACCGCGCACGCACGACGATTCCATCAGGGCTACTTCGACCAGACCGCCGAGCTGTGGAGCACGAGCGGCACTCTCCTCGGCACCGGACACCAGGTCGTCTACTACAAGGACTGATATCGGGTCCCTGCCGAGCCGCAGTGTGCACAATGTGACACAGGGCACGTAGGTCGTGCGCCTCGCGGATCGACCGGCAGGAGAGTCATGAAGAGCACCATGCAGGACACCCCGTTGTCCATCGGCCAGCTCGTTCGATACGGCACGTCGATGCACGCGTCGGCGACGATCACCACGTGGAGCGAGGCGGGGCCGTCGAACATCACCTTCGCCGAGCTCGGTCGACGCGCCGCCAAACTCGCCCACGGTCTCCGAGCGCTCGGGATCGACGGGGACCAGCGCGTCGCCACCTTCATGTGGAACAACTCGCAGCACATGGAGGCCTACATGGCCGTGCCGGCCATGGGTGCCGTGCTGCACACGCTGAACATCCGCCTGTTCCCCGAGCAGCTCACGTACATCGTCGAGCACGCCGAGGACAGCGTCATCATCGCCGACGCCAGTCTGCTCCCCCTGCTGACGCCGCTCCTGCCGACAATGACGACCGTGCGGCACCTCGTCGTCGTGGGCGCCGACCCCGCACAGGTGCAGGCACCGGACCACATCGAGGTGCTCGGCTACGAGGACGTGCTCGCAGGCCACCCCGACGAGTACGACTGGCCCGAGCTCGACGAACGATCCGCTGCAGCAATGTGTTACACCTCGGGCACGACCGGTGACCCGAAAGGCGTCGTCTACTCGCACCGATCGATTTGGCTGCACTCGATGCAGGTCTGCATGACCGATGCCATGGCGCTCGCGCAGTCGGACACCGTGCTCGCCATCGTGCCGATGTTCCACGCCATGTCCTGGGGACTGCCGTACGCCGCGCTGATGGTGGGGGCCTCGCTCATCATGCCGGACCGCTTCCTGCAGCCGGCGCCGCTCGCAGAGATGATGACGACGCTGCGACCCACGGCGGCCGCCGCCGTCCCCACCATCTGGCAGGCACTGCTCGCCCACCTTGAGGACCACCCGGCGGACCTGTCGAGCCTGCGCGACGTCACCGTGGGCGGCAGCGCGTGCCCGCCGAGCCTGATGCGGGCGTTCCACGAGAAGTACGGCGTTCCCATCTCTCAGGCGTGGGGCATGACGGAGACGTCGCCGCTCGGCACGTCCGGGCGCCCCGACGTCGGACTGTCTCCGGAGGACGAGTTCGACTTGCGTTGCACTCAGGGACGTTTCGTGTCCGCTGTCCGCGCTCGCCTGGTCGACGATTCGGGCACCGTCTTGCCGTGGGACGGCACGCACGTCGGCGAACTCGAGGTGCGCGGGCCGTGGATCACGGGCAGCTACTACCGCAGCGACGCGTCCGACAAGTTCGACGACGGGTGGCTGCGGACCGGTGATGTCGGCACCATCTCCGAGGGCGGATACCTGACGCTGACGGACCGGTCGAAGGACATCATCAAGTCCGGTGGGGAATGGATCTCGTCCGTCGAGCTCGAGAACCACGTCATGGAGCATTCCGCTGTGCGCGAGGCCGCGGTCATCGGTGTGCCCGATGAGAAGTGGGACGAGCGACCACTCGTCGCCGTCGTCGTGCGCGAGGGTCAGACCGTGACCGCGGAGGAGCTCCGCGACTTCCTCGACGGCCGAGTTGCGCACTGGCAGTTGCCGGAACGCTGGACCTTCATCGACGAGGTGCCGAAGACGAGTGTCGGCAAGTTCGACAAGAAGCGGCTGCGCGGGTCGCATGCGGATGGTGCGTTGGAGGTCGTCGAGGTCGGCTGACACGAACGTCAGACGCGGGACACGAGTACTTCCGTCGACCCGTCGAAGGCGCTTCCCGGTGAAGCTGTGGGTGGGGCGTAGTTGAAGCGGTACCGGGTCGGCTCACTCAGTCGAGTCCGCGCCCATTCCTGCGCCAAAGGCTGGACCGGGAAGGTCGAGACGATCTGGGTCTTCGAGCTCGTCACCAGTCCGTACACGACTGCGGTGGAACCGCTTCCGGGATCGGCCACGAAGACGGTGCGCATCGCGTTGACGGTGTCGACCACCTCGTCGAAGGCGAGGACGACGCGTGTGGTTCCGACCGGATCGCTGAGCGCCGGCAGGACCGTGGATGCGACGCGCTCCATCAGAGGGGTCTCGGATGCCGTCGGCTGAAGGTGAGTGGGCTCCTTGCCGAAGGCGACGGTCAGGTCGCTCGTGAGCCACCTCTGACGTTTCAGTCCGTACGGGGTGACCACTGTCGACAGCAGATAGCCGTACGTGTGCATCAGTCCCGCATGACCGATGGGGAAGTCGTAGACATCGGTCAGCCCTCTGTGGAGCCAGGCGAAGGTCGCCTGGTCGAACACCGGTGCCTGCACGTTGTCGTCGATCACCGTCGACGACGTCCAGTGGGCCAACTGCTCGTCATCGTGCTGCGATGCAAGCACCTGCCTCACCAGCCAGGGGGCCGGTGAGCTCGGCTCGTCGAGGTCGCCCGTCATGCTGAGAAGCTCCGCAGTGGCGGACAATTCGGCGGACAGGCCCTCCTCGCCGGTCACGCCAGCGGGAGCAGGTATTTCGTGACCTGGGCCCAGGTCTTGAATTTCTCGCTACCGAACGCGATCAATTCGCCCTCGAATTGATCTGCCCCGTTGGCACGTCGATCATCCACCAGGAAATCACCCCGGTTGAGATTTTTGTGATGAGAGAGGATGAGGCGCTTGTAGGCCACCGATCCCGACTCGTAGCCCAAGTGCCACTGCACCCACTTGACCTTGTCGTGCCACGCCTGGGCGTTCTTCCACGGAGCAGTGGACAAGATGTACGTATCGAAATGCTCCGCAAGCAGCGTGTATGCGTCCAGCGCACCCTTGATCGGATCCATGAGCGAGAAGATTCGTGGAACCTCGTCCAAGTCATCCTCAAGCCCGACGATCTCCGACGGATGCAGTCGGTCGATCCCGGATTGAAAATCGACCAGCGTGTTGTCTAGGTCGACGTACAGGATTTTCTTCTTTTCAGGCATGCGTCTCCCGGTTGAAAATATGAGGGGTTTGCCGTCCGAGTGGAGGCAATTTCAACATAGCAGTGCGTACTGACACGAATGCGGACACGATTATTCACTCACACATTCCACTGAATGCTCTGTGCACTGGCTGTGTCACCCCGGGGCAAAACCGGTCGTTGGGCCCACCGCGCCCCCTGGCGTGCTGAGCAACGCAGGGACTGAGGTAGGCCCCTACACCGGGCCATACCCAACCTTATGGCCACAAGGTTGGATATGGCCCGGTCGTATCCAACCTTGTCGACGGTGTCGGACGTCGATGCCACTCTCGGCAGCGCCTGGTTCCCACGGCACAGGACCCCACTCCCGCCGACGACCCTTGTCGTGACCACCAGTTGCGATCGGAGAGGATGTTCCCGATGCCACCACGTAGACGCTCCACCACGACTCGCACCGTGAAGGCCGGTCAGAGCAGCGCAGCCCGGAAGTTCGCCGGCACCGCGAAGAAGCCGACCAAGCGCCGCGCACCCGCGAAGAAGACCGCAGCTCCCGACCTGCGCGTGCCCGACGCCGGCGAGCGTGTGTGGGTGCTGGATGTTCCCTTCGAGGACCGCTCCGCAGCCAGCGCTGCGGGGGCGCGCTGGTACCCCGGCCCACGAGTGTTCGCGTACTACGGCACCGAGTTGCCCGAGTACCTGCAGCCGTACGAGTCGATGCCGTACAGCCTGCAGCGGTGGCTCGAGGATGATGCCAACGAGACCTGGCGCCCGGAGACCGTGCATGCCCGTTCCCTGCTCCCTCGCGACACCCAGCTCGAATCGGTCCGTCGGCACCTCACTGCCCTCGACGAGGGCTTCCCGTACTTCGCGCAGATGGACTCCACCGGCTTGGGCAAGACCCTGTCGGTGTGCGAGGCCGTGCGGCAGATGTCTGCCGCCGAGATCGGCACCGTCCTGGTCGTCGCACCGAAGGGTGCGCTGCCCGGATGGCGTCGCACGATCGCGGACAGTGAAGCCGACATCGAGCCCTCCGACCGTAAGCGCTGGCTCCTGGTCACCTACCAGTCGACGAAGAAGCTGCTGTCCGTCCCACCCGACACCGATCTGGGCAAACGCAAACGGACACAGAACAAGCGAACCATCACGCTCGGCGAACTGCGATTCGAGATCGACGTGGTTATCGCCGACGAGTGCCATGCGTTGATGAACATCGAATCGCAGCAGTCGCAGATCGTGTGGCGCTATCAGGAAGCCGCGCGGTCGGTGGTGTGGATGTCCGCGACCCCCGGTTACCAGCCGCTGCACTTCGCGTACATGGCGCGCGCGATCGAGCAGTCACGCGGCGTCGAAATCGTGGGCGACGACGACCAGCTCGGTTACGCCCTCACCGTGAAGTGGGCCAACTTCCTCGAAGAGTCCGGCTTCGCGATCAAGGCCGGCAAGGCGTCGACAGGGCTGGCCACGTGGCGCTGGGAGCCGGAGGATGCTGCCCGTCGCGAGCGCGACATCGCCGCCGTGCACGGGTGGTTGTCGGGAGGTGCTGTGCCGTGGTCGATCTCGCGACCGTCCCCGCCCACACCACGTGAACCGCTCGGGCAAGAACTGACCGCCGCGCAGAAGCGGCTGTACAACTCTGCATGGGTCGACTATCGCAAGGAGGTCGGTCTGCCGATGGGGAAGGTGTCCGGCGGCAAACGGGTGCTGCAGAAGAATCCGAGTGTTCGCGCTGCAACGCTGCGGTTCCGCCAGAAGTGTTCGTACCTTCGCATTCCCGCGTCCGCCGACCAAGTGCGCACGTGGGTGAAGGCCGGCAACCAGGTGTTCGTGTCGATGTTCTACCGCGAGTCCGTCGCCGCTCTCGCCGACGACTTGCGCGAGAGCGGGCTTGCCGTTGCGGTGGTCGACGGGAGCATGAGCAGTCCGGAGCAGGAGGCCGAGATCCGGCGCTTCCAAACCGGGGACGCGACCGTCATCGTGTCGACCACAACGAGCGCCATCAACCTGCACACCAACGAGATGCTGCTGCCCGAAGGCACGACGTCCACGCTCGCGCCGCGGGTGACGCTGATCCACGACCCTCGGTGGACACCCATCGACATCCGCCAGATCGAGGGCCGCGCCAACCGCATCGACAAGGACCACAACCACACGACCTCCACCTGCTATTACGGCTACGCAGAGGGGACCGTCGAGGAGGAGATGGTGCTGACCGGGGTGGAGCGAATCGCCGACCTGGGATCGATCGTCGGGCAGGCCGATCTGATCGATCCGGAAGCGTTCCTGGCTGCTCGGGTTACTGCTGACAGCTAGTCATCATCCGGCAGTACATAGCTGTGGCAGATTGCTACACTAGGTGCACGACAACGAACGGAGCATCTCATGGGCACGACGTCATCGCTACGGGTCGACGATGAACTGTATGCATCGGCGAAGCTGGTCGGCAGTGCGTCGAGCCGGAGCGCAGCCCAACAAATTGCACACTGGGCACTGGTCGGGCGTGAGATCGAGGCCTCACATCACATAGCCTCACGCGACATCGCCGGGGTATTGGCAGGTCGGCAGAACTACGACGCGCTCACCCCGCGAGAGCAGGCAGTCGTACGCGCGGAATGGTCCGAGCGAATCGACGCGATGTCAGAAGGCCTGGATCTGCGCAGCGAATTCGAGGCAGAAGGACGGGCCTTCGTCGAATGCGACGAAGACGGCGCTGTGATCGAGCATCGTCCCTGACGGAATGACCCGCGACCCGGTCCTGCACCTGCTTGCCGGCCCGAACGGCGCCGGCAAGAGCACCTTCTTTGCCCGGGTGCTGGCGCCCGTCACTAATCTTCCCTTCGTCAACGCCGACGAGATCGCTACAGAGAACTGGCCCGGTGACGAACAAGCGCACGCGTACGACGCATCGAGGTTGGCCGCCGAACAGCGGGTGGCCTTACTCGCACAGGCCGCGTCGTTCGTCACCGAGACAGTCTTCTCGCATCCGTCGAAGCTCGATCTGATCGAGACGGCGAACGAGGACGGGTACCTCGTCACGCTTCATATCGTCGCCATTCCGGTCGACCTGGCCGTAGCCCGCGTCGTCAACCGCGTCGAGATCGGCGGTCATTCCGTGCCCGAGGCAAAGGTCCGTGAGCGATACGTGCGCTTGTGGCCCTTGGTTCGATCCGCGATCGATGTCGTCGAAAATGCCCGCGTCTACGACAATACCAACGCAAGAAACCCCTTTCGCGTTATCGCTCGTTACGACCATGGTCGACTGGTTGGGGACCCGTCATGGCCGTCGTGGGCTCCCGCCGCACTGATGACCTGACACCTCAGCCACGCAGCGACACGTGCAGACCTTGCTCGGATGCCGTGTGGATCGGATAGGCGTTGTCCGGGTGCGTCGTGTCCACCGCGGCGTCCGGGTGCGCCTGAAGGAAGTCGTGCACGAACACCGCGATCATCGACGACGCGAACGACTTGCCAGGGCACGATCTCGGCCCCTTCCCGAAGGGGATCACCAGCGGGGCCACGTAATCCGTCGCGTGGGCGTTCAGTATCCGGTTCGGATCGAATGTCGGGCCGTACACCGCGTGCACGGCATGAATGTTCGGCATCACCAGCGTATTACGGTGCAGATCGATAGTGCCGTCACCGAGAGCGATCCGGCAGTCGTCGATCACCCGCCCGTTGAACACGGACCCCGGGGTGTCGATGCGCAACGCTTCCATCACGCACGCACGGACCACTGCAGAATCGCCCAACGACTCGACGGGCACAGCCGAGAAGGCGTCCTTCCACTGCGTGTTGGCGGGATCGAGCAGATGCTTCAGCGTGGCGAGAATGGCCGTGCGCGTCGTGTCGACGCCGGCAATGAAGGACGTCGTGGTGTCGTCACGGACCATGGTCGACGAGAACCCCGAGATGCCGTGCAACCGCCTGATGTGGCCGGCGATGGTGTCGTCGAGCGGCATATCCGCCAGAACCGAGGCGTGCTGCAGAAGCATCCGAGTGTTGATCCGCATCCACCGCTGCTCCTGGGACAACGTCCAGCGTTGCAGCCGTGGCTCGACTCTCATGGCGTATGTGTTCGCACAGCGTCGAAGCCGTAAGAAGTTGTCGTACATCGCATCCGCAAACGGCAACGTCTGATGGGCGCCGCTCTCGTCGACATAGTCGATCACCGCCGTCGCCGCGTCACCCCACACCGCCTCTGCCACAGCCGTGCGCACGCACTCGGTGACGATCGGCCGCAGGTCCATGCTGTCGTCACCCGCACGAACATGCGTCGGCAGCGCGCGCGTCATCGCTGCACGGGCGGACCCCGCGCTCGTCGCCACGATCATGTTGCGTTTGCGGTCACGGAAACGAGGCTGTTGCGCCGAGGAGAACGTCAGCGCGTCGGGGCTCAGCTGACCGAACGAATACTGCGCGGCGGTGTCACGATCGATATGCACACCGGCGATCTTCGGATTGACGATTGCTTCGATGGCCCGGCGCGATACCGCATACAGCTGCACTCGACTGCCACGCCAGGTACCGATGAAGTCGGACTCCCGATTGTCCATGAACAGGTAATCGCGCGACAACTTCTTGCCGAATGCGTCGGACACCCTCCGCTCCGACGACAACGGCAACGGTCCGCCGACGAAACGGATTCCCTGCCGTTGGTAGCTGGCGCGCTGAGCGAACACCGACGCCACGCCACCACGCTCCTCGACAGGGCCGACTTTGCCACGAGCCGGACTCAGCGTGACAGTAGTGCCCAGCAGGTCACCGCGCTTGGGATGATTCACAACCGGCGACGGCCGGCCTCACGGAACGGTCAGCAGGCCCAGCCCCGGGAACAGTGTTTCGGAGAACGGCGCGGGGAACTGTCGACTCTGAGTCACCACAACGGCGACCTGACCGGGTCCGGTATCTGCAACGACGTCGAGCGGGAGCCCTCGGGCGCCGGCGTTCGGATCGACGGCCGAGAGGTCCTCGGAGGCCCAGTGGCGGAAGTCGACGGCGCCGGCCGTTCCCGTCGAGAGATTGCGCCACTGCACCGTCATCCACCGGTAGTTGTACTGGTAGTAGTACGGCTTGATGTCGGCGGCGGAGAACCGGACCGAGCCCGGCCTCTCCCCCACCGTCGCCTTGATCGGCGTGGTCTGGATTAGCCCGCCGGGCACGCTGACCGGGCCGATCTCCAGACCCGTCACGACGGGCACCTGCAAGATCGAGGTCTGGGGTGCAGCGGATGCCGTCCCCGCGCCCACCCCCAGGAACACCGGAATCGCGAGTGCCAAGGCCACTGCCGCTCGACGCGTTGTCTGTCGCATGGTCATCACTCTGACACCGTCAGGCGGAAAAAGACCGATCGTTTTGTGACTGTTACCGAGTCTTGATGTCTGCCGACCGCTTGGATTGGAGTTCCCTGATGAAACAGCAGCTTCCATCCATCGTCCGCCCGACGCCACAACGAGCTTCGGCGCGCGTGCCGACCTCCATGCCTGGTCTCGTACGTCAGGTGAACCATGTCGTCGGCGATCCTTCGGCCGTTGAAGTTCGCGCTCTCGATGGGCTCCGGCTCGGGTGCTTCGATCAGCGCTGCAATCATCTCGCGCCGAGTCCACAGCCGGCCCGACGCGCCGATCTCCTCGAACGACGGGTCGAGCAATCGGTCGAGTTCAGTTGGCGATGAGCGCGTCTCCGGCTCGAGCAGTGTCTTCTCCAGACCGATCACGTGCTCCATCGTCATGTCTTCCACCTCATGATCGTGGACTATGAACCCGGTTTCCGGGGGCAGATTTCCACTATCAGGTCCTGTCGTACGCCGGCCGTACTCTCCGAGCACACGATCCTGGGGGGACCTGATGAGTAAGAGCCAACGTAGGGCCAAGGCCGAAAAGCGCACCGCGCAAAGACGGCCGGCATTGTGCTGGCACGACGTGCTGAAACGTTTCGCCGAATGGTTGGTGCGGTCAGGCTGCACCACAGACCCGTTGGCGGCATATTCGACGGCGATGGCGGTCGACCGATCCAGGCGCGAACACGACATCCTGGTCGCGGGATCCGACATACCACTGGAGTTGTTCGACACAGACATGTACGCCGACGACTGCGGACACACACCGTGGTCACCCGACGACACTGTCGATGCGCTCGATCCCTTCGCGAGATTCATTGTCGAAGAACGTGTTTCGCCGACACAGACAAACGACCTCGCGGAGATGGTCGGGGTTTCCCCGCCACGCATGGCACCGGTCCCGCGACGTCGCTCGGCACCCCTCGGTCCGACCACCCTGACGTCTCACGTCCGGCGGGTTGCTGCCTGGTGCGAAGACAACGGCAGCGTTCCCGACCCCTGCTTCGCACACCCGCGCTCGAGCAGGCAGCTTCGAGACGCCCTCGGCCCGACCGGTGAAGGCGACACCCTCAGCGAACTGCTGTCGACGGTGACGTACCAGGTGGTTATCGCGACCGCGGTGGGAGTGGGCGTCCTGCGCAACGAGGATCGAACACTTCGAGCAGGAGACGCGTTCGATCACTGGCTCTCGGCACCGAGCGAGGAGTGGCGACGCCGAAGTCTCATCGAGGCCTATATCGCGTGCTTGGAACCCGTTGTCGCACTGAACGCCTCGCCGCAGCGGGAGATAGCCGCAGCCTGCGCGGCGCTGTGGTTCATCCTCGTCCGCTCCCTGGTCGACGACCCAGCCCATGACGGCGAAGCTTTCGACGCGGGCATCGACACCGACATCGAGAAAGTCAGCGCGTGGGTGTTCGTGCGACTGGCAACCATGGTCGACCTCGGACTGATCGTCCCGGTGAACGGACAGTTCTGTGTTCCGGACTCCCACGCGCCGGCACTTATCGAGGCGCTAGATCGTCGTCGTCTCGAAAGGTCGACGTCGGCGGATCTCGAGCGTCGATCCTGATCGTGGAATCTGGACCCCGGATTCCGGGGTCCATAGTCCACACACAACTCTGGCCCATGCACGACGCGCGTGCATGGGCCAGATGTCGAGAACTACTTGGTCGCAGACTCCAACGCATCATTAAACGTCTTGCTCGGACGCATGATCGACGTTGCCTTCTCGGGATCCGGGTAGTAGTACCCGCCGATGTCGACCGGCTCACCCTGCGCGTCGCCGAGCTCCTTGACGATGGCCTCTTCCTGATCGGCCAGCGTCTTGGCGAGCGGCGCGAAGTGCTTCGCCAGCTCCTCGTCCTCGGTCTGGTTCGCCAGCTCCTGCGCCCAGAACTTGGCGAGGTAGAACTGGCTGCCGCGGTTGTCGAGCTCGCCGGTGGTGCGCGACGGGCCCTTGTTCTCCTCGAGCAGCTTGCCGGTCGCGGCGTCGAGGGCCTTGCCCAGGACGTTCGCCTTGCCACCGGTCTTCTTGCCCAGGTCCTCGAGGCTCACGGCCAGCGCGAGGAACTCGCCGAGCGAGTCCCAGCGGAGGTGGTTCTCCTCGATGAGCTGCTTGACGTGCTTCGGCGCAGAGCCACCTGCGCCCGTCTCGTACAGTCCGCCGCCGGCCATCAGGGGAACGATGGACAGCATCTTGGCGCTGGTGCCGAGTTCGAGAATCGGGAACAGGTCCGTGAGGTAGTCGCGGAGGATGTTGCCGGTCGCGGAGATGGTGTCCAGACCGCGGACGACGCGCTCGAGCGTGTACCGCATCGCGCGGACCTGCGACATGATCTGGATGTCGAGGCCCTCGGTGTCGTGATCCTTCAGGTACGTGCGCACCTTCTTGATCAGCTCGTTCTCGTGGGGGCGGTACGGGTCGAGCCAGAAGAGCACCGGCATCCCGGAGTCACGCGCACGGTTCACGGCGAGCTTGACCCAGTCCTGGATCGGCGCATCCTTGACGATGCAGAGGCGCCAGATGTCGCCCTTCTCCACGTTCTGCGTGAGCATGACCTCGCCGGTCGCCACGTCGACGATGTTCGCGACGGCGTCCTCTTCGATCTCGAAGGTCTTGTCGTGCGAGCCGTACTCCTCGGCCTTCTGCGCCATGAGGCCGACGTTGGGAACGGTGCCCATGGTCGTCGGGTCGAACTGGCCGTTCGTCTTACAGAAGTTCACCATCTCCTGGTAGATGCGGGAGAAGGTCGACTCCGGGTTGACGGCCTTGGTGTCCTTGGGACGGCCGTCGGCTCCCCACATCTTGCCGCCGGCGCGAATCATCGCAGGCATGGAGGCGTCGACGATGACGTCGCTGGGCGAGTGGAAGTTCGAGATGCCGCGCGCCGAGTCGACCATGGCCAACTCGGGACGATGCTCGTGGCACTTGTGCAGATCCTCGACGATCTCGTCGCGCTTCGACGCCGGGAGGGTGTCGATCTTGCTGTAGAGATCGGAGAGGCCGTTGTTGACGTTGACGCCGAGCTCCTCGAAGAGCTCGTTGTGCTTGGCGAAGGCGTCCTTGTAAAAGACGCGCACCGCGTGACCGAAGACGATGGGGTGCGAGACCCGCATCATCGTGGCCTTGACGTGCAGGGAGAACATGACGCCGGTCTCGTAGGCGTCCTGCATCTGCTCTTCGTAGAACTTGTCCAGCGCCTTGGCGCTCATGAACATGCTGTCGATGACGTCGCCGTCGGTCAGCGAGACCTTCGGCTTCAGGACGACGGTCTTGCCGCTCTTCGTCTCGAGCTCCATCTTGACCTCGCGGTCGCCCTGGACGGTCATCGACTTCTCACCGTGGTAGAAATCGCCCTCGCGCATGTGAGCGACATGCGTGCGCGACGCCGGCGACCACTCGGTCATGCTGTGCGGGTGCTTGCGCGCGTACTCCTTCACGGCCTTCGGCGCGCGGCGATCGGAGTTGCCCTCACGGAGGACGGGGTTGACGGCGCTACCGAGGCACTTGGTGTAGCGGTCGCGGATCTCCCGCTCCTCGTCCGTCTTCGGGTTGCCCGGGAAGTCGGGGATCTTGTAGCCCTTGTCCTGCAGTTCCTTGATCGCGGCGTGCAGCTGCGGTACCGAGGCACTGATGTTGGGGAGCTTGATGATGTTGGTCTCGGGCAGCTGCGTCAGCTTGCCCAGCTCGGCCAAGTTGTCCGGCACCCGCTGGTCCTCGTCCAGGTAATCGGGGAACTCGGCGAGGATGCGACTGGCAACGGAGATGTCGCTCGACTCCACCTCGATCCCGGCTGCGCTGGCGAAAGTGCGGATGACCGGCAGGAACGCGTGAGTCGCCAGCATGGGCGCCTCGTCGGTCAGGGTGTAGATGATGGTCGGCTTTTTCTCAGTCATTGCAGGTCTTGCCTCGTTTTCCGTCTGCTCGACGTCGTCTGTCCTTGTGGGCTCGGAGACAACTTTAGTCGTGCAGGGCTGTGTTGTGGCGACCCCGGTCCAGCGGGCTCGATGTGTCTCGAGACATAACCTGACCTGCGCCGACGATCTTCCACCGGCGGTCCGGGAGGCTACCGGTGAGTAACCTGCCGTGACCGGCGGCGGAGGTCGGGCGCCGGTGACTCACAGCATTCGACTGAGGAACTGCTTCGTGCGTTCGTTGCGCGGATTGTCGAAGAATTCATTCGGCGCCGCATCCTCGACGATGCGCCCGTCGCTCATGAACACCACGCGATCGGCAGCCGCTCGCGCGAACCCCATCTCGTGACTCACCACGACCATGGTCATTCCCTCGTCGCGCAGTCGCAGCATGACGTCGAGAACCTCCTTGACCATCTCGGGATCCAGCGCCGAAGTCGGCTCGTCGAACAGCATTACCTCGGGCTTCATCGCGAGCGCTCTTGCGATCGCCACCCGCTGCTGCTGACCGCCCGAGAGTTGCGACGGGTAGTTCTCGCTCTTGTCACCGAGTCCGACGAGCGTGAGCAGTTCCTGAGCCTGCGCTCGCGCCTTGTCCTTCGGCGTTCCGAGCACGTGCCGTGGGCCGGCGGCCACGTTGTCGAGCGCCGTCATCATCGGGAACAGGTTGAAGTTCTGGAACACCATCCCGGTGTAGTGGCGCTGCCGGGCGATGTTCGCCTCGGACAGTGGTGTCCGCTTGCCGTCGTCGGAGAACCCCATCAGTTCCCCGCACACCCGGACCGTCCCCGACTCGATCGTCTCGAGGCAGTTGAGAGTGCGGAGCAACGTGCTCTTCCCGCTTCCCGACGGCCCGAGGAGAAGCACCACCTCGCCCTTGGCGACGCGGAAGTCGATGCCGTCGAGCACCACGAGATCGTTGAATGCCTTGGTCATGTCCTGAACGTCGATCATCGTCAGGTTCGCGATCGCCTGATCGGTCATCGGTTCACCGCCTCCGCATCGATGACACTGTCGTCGAGCGCTGCCATGTCGGTTCTCCCTCTGCGACGGTAGTTCCTGTCGTATCCACGTCCGGCTCGTACTTCCAGGCGCTTCTGGATCAGACCCCAGAGGGTGGTGAGCAGGAGGAAGTAGAGCGCTGCTGCGCACAGCCCCTCGAGCACCCTGAAGTTCACCTGGACCAGGAACTGCGTGCGGCGCAACAACTCCTGGACGGAGATCACCGAGACCAGCGTCGTCGTCTTCAACAGGCCGTTGAAGCTGTTGCCGAGCGGAGGGATCATGACGCGCAGGGCCTGGGGCAACACGACTACGCGGAACACCTTGGTCGGTGACATCCCCAGCGCACGTGCCGCTTCCGTCTGCCCAGTGGGAACGGACAGCAGTCCGGATCGCACGATCTCGGACAGGTAAGCGGCCTCGTTCAGCACCAGTCCGAGCAGCGCCGCCTCGATGACGCCGAGCTTGATTCCGACCTGGGGCAGCCCGGTGTAGATGATGACGAGCTGCACGAGCAGCGGGGTCCCTCGCATCAGCCAGACATAGAACCCCGATACCGCGCGAAACGGCAGGAACTTCGACGACCGGGCGACCGCGACGACCACCGCCAGCACGAGCCCCAGGATCATGCTGACCACGGTGAGCCAAATGGTCACCCAGGCGCCCTCCAGCAACTGTGTACTGGTGAGGATGGAGAAGAACGCGTCCCACGACCACATGTCGGAGCCTCTCAGCTCTCGAGCGGGCCGGTGCTGACGGCGATGTCACCCTCGTACCCGCTGACGTCGTACTGCTCGAACAGGTCCGGCAGGTAGCCGTCGTCGCGCATCTCGGACAGGACGCGCGCGACCTCACCGGCGGACTTGCTGCCCTTAGCGAAGCCCATGGCGAGGGGCGCCTCGTTGATGCCACCGATGGCGGTCTCGAAGCGGCCGTCCTCCTGGTAGAACGAGGTGACCGACTCGACGATCGACGTTCCGTCGAGCTGTCCCGCCGAGAGCGCCTGGTACGCATCGGCATTCGTCTTGAATGTCTGCACGGTCAGCGGCGCCTTGCCCTCCGTCGCGAACTGTTCGGACAGCGCGGTGAGAGTGTCGAACTCATATCCCGGCGCTTCCACACCGACCGTCTTGCCGGCGAGGTCTTCCACCGTGCTGATGCCCTCGGGATTGCCCGACGGAACCGAGATGGACACTGCCTGAACCTCGTACGGCACCAGATCGATGGTCTCGGCGCGCTCGGGTGTGTAGAACATGCCGGTGTCGATCATGTCCCACCGACCACTCTGCACACCGGGGATCTGGGCCTCGAACTCGATGTTGACGAACTTCGGCGTCAGGCAGAGTCGCGTGGCGATTTCTTTGCCCAGGTCGACCCGCATGCCGATCACGTCTCCGTCGGCGTCGACGTACTGCATGGGCGGGAGGGTGGCATTCGTGGCCATGGTCAGCGAGCCCTCCTCGGCGAGATCGGCTGCGCCGAGAGTCGGCGTGCAGTCCGTCGGCGCGGCATCCTGCTCCGACGAGGAGCCGCACCCGACGAGGCCGAGGGTCAGGACGCCGGCAGCGGCAATTCCGATGAGCGTGCGCATAGGAGAGACCTTTCGGTGTCGACTGCGGTCCGCAGCGACTGTCTGGATCGGGTTGGTCGACCTCGATGGGATCGATTGCATGAACCATCGCAGAGTGCCTGCGGACGCGTCAACGTGGTTAACACGGACGACACGTGTTTCAACGAAAGTTAACGTCGGCCCTCGTGAATCACGAGTTCACGACAGGCGCACACGACGCGCGCTCGACCAATCGGGCGCCGATCCGGTACGTGCGGCCGTCCAACTTCGACGGCTCGCTCATCTGCTGGAACAAGAGATCCATCGCGACGTTGGCCAGCTGTGAGGCACCGTTGTCGACGACGGTCACGGCCGGGTGCCACAACGAGAGCCACGGCATGTCCTCGTGGCAGATCAGCGACAAGTCGCTGGGCACCGACACCCCTCGTCCGACGAGTGTCGGCAGAATCCCGAACACTGCTTCGTGGTTCGCCGCATAGAGCGCAGTCATGCCGGACGGTTCGTCGAGCAGCGAATCGACCGCCGCGACACCGAATTCCGTGGTGAACGGCCCTTTCCTGACCAACGACGGGTCGATCTCGATGCCGTGGTCCGCCAGTGCCGAGCGGTAGCCCTCGAACCGCTCCCTGCCGGAGGTGGCGTCTTCGAGACCGCCGATGTAGCCGATGCGTCGGTGACCGAGGTCGAGGAGATGCGCCGTCGCATCGCGCGCACCGTCCAGATCGTCGGCGAGGACGGTGGGTGCGGCGCTCCCTCGAACCGACCTGATCACGTTGACAACAGCCCGGCCCTGGGCCAGCAGAGCATTGGATTCGACTGCGCTGCGACCACTCCCGATGACGATGGTCCCATCGACTCCGTGGTCGCCCAGCATCGCGAGCACGTCCCGCTCGCGGGACGGGTCCGCATCGGTGATGCACAACAGAACCTGAAAGCCGTTGTCGGAGCATCTCTTGTGGACGACCTCGGCCACGGTGTGGAACGTCGCGTTGAGGAGGTTGTTCATCACGAGACCGACGAGATGCGACTTGTTGGAGCGCAGCGCACTCGCGGCCCTGTTGGGCCGGTACCCCAGTGTTCGGGCCGCCTCCTCGACGGTCCGTCGGGTATCGGCCGAGATCAGCGTCGACCCGCTCAACGCCCGGGAAGCCGTGCTGCGCGAGACTCCCGCGGCAGCAGCCACGTCAGCCAGAGTGACCGTCATCGACCCTCACCTCCCCTCGTCGCCGATCGTGCACAGACTCTCCCACGCCGAGCCTCGCTCGTTACAAGTGCGTTTCCGGCTTGACGATGTGTCTTCACCGACGGCAGTCTATGCAATCGATCCCATCGAATCGACCCAGTCCGGCTTCCACGCCGCACGAAAGGTATTCATGAACCGCGATGACGTCGCCTGGTCCGGCTATTGGCCCGCAGCACCCACCCCGTTCACCGCCGGCGGCGCGGTCGACACGGATGCCCTGGCCTCTCTCATGAACCTGTACGCCGACCACGAGGTCGACGGCGTTCTCGTCAACGGCAGCACCGGCGAGTGGTTCAGCCAGAGTGACTCCGAGCGGCGCACCGTCGCCGAGGTCGCCATCGACGCGGTGCGCGGACGCTTTCCCGTCGTCATCGGCGTCAGCGCGTACACCGCACGCGACTCCGCAGCACTCGCGCGGCATGCCGAGTCGTCAGGCGCCGACGGCGTGCTGGCCACACCTCCGCCCTACGTTCATCCGTCGAAGGACGAACTGCTCGCCTTCTACCGATCCGTCAGCACCGCAACGGCATTGCCGTTCATGGTCTACAACTGGCCGCGTGGAGTCGCTGTCGACATGGGCACTCTGCCCGGGCTGTTCACCGAGCTCGCAGCCCTCGACAACGTGGTGGCCGTCAAGGACAGCACCGGCAACTGGCTCTCCATGCTCGACACCGTCGAGGCGGTGGCCGGCACGGTCCGAGTCTTCGGCAGCTTCCTTCACCACCGTGGACTCGCAGCGTTGCTGGATCTGGGTGGCGACGGGAACATCGACGGCGGCGGGGTGGGGGCACCCTTCGCCGTGCCGTTCTACCGCGCCGTCGCCGCGCGCGACGCGGTCGCCGCGCGGTCCTGGGCCGACAGGTACCGCGCGCTGTCGGGACGCCTGATCAATCCCGACTACAGCGGCGTCTACGCCTCTCCCATTCCCCAGCTCAAGGCCGTCATGAACGTGCTCGGACAGCCCGGCGGCAGCGTGCGCGAACCGCTGTTGCCCGTGACGGACCCGACGACGCTGGACCACCTGGCGCGGATCGTCGAGGACTCGGGAATCGCCGAGGCATCTCGGACAGCAGGAGTGGGCAATGCAGTCTGAGTTCGACGCGGTGGTCGTCGGAGCCGGCATCGTCGGCGCTGCGACGGCCCTGGCACTGACGAGGTCCGGCGCGCGCGTCGTCGTGCTCGACCGGTCCGCACCCAACACCGGTGGCTCCGGGACAACCGCGGGCAACCTCCACATCCAGACGATCCACACTCGACGTCCCGGCCAGGGTGCCGCCGTGGACGTCCGACGACTCCTCCCGCTGCAGCACCGCACCAGCTCGCTGTGGAACGACCTGGCAGACAGCATTCCTGGCCTCGGCCTCAACCGCTGCGGCGGCTTCATGGTCGCCGAGACGGACGACCAGGTACAGGCACTCGAGACCAAACACGACTGGGAACGCACGGCGGGAATTCCCACGGAGGTGCTGACCGGGACCGAGGCACGCAGGTTGTTGCCGGCACTGGGACCCAGCATCGAGGCCGCGACCTGGTGTCCCCTCGACGGATTCGCGGAGCCTGACCTCGCGGGGCCCGCAACTTTGCGTCAGGCCGAGGCCGAGGGTGCCGTCCTGCGGTCGTACTCTCCCGTCACGGGTGTGGAACGAGTCGGCGACCTGTGGACGGTGACCACTCCCGACTCCACGTGGGTCGCACCCACCGTGATCGACGTAGCCGGTCCGTGGATGGCCGGCATCGCGTCGATGGCCGGCATCTCGTTGGACCTTCGGCCGACGTCACTGCAGATGCACGCACTCGCCGCACCCCCGCACACCCTCGACGTCCTCGTGCAGCACGTCGGAGAAGGCATGTCGATCAAGCAGGATCGGCGGGGTCGCCTCGTGCTCGGCGGTGGATGGCCGGCCGGCACGTTCCACGACACGGACGCTGCGTCGTCCCTGCCCGAGAGCACCACCGGAAATCTCGCACAGGTCGAGCGACTGCTCCCCTCCCTCGCGGCGCTCCCCCTCGTCGACACGTGGACTGGCCCGGTAGTGACGACACCCGACGAGATGCCGGTGATCGGTGCCGTCGACGGCGCACCGGGGTTCCTTGTCGCCGGCGGCACGTACTCGTTCACGTTCGCGCCGCTCTGGGCGCAGCTACTCACCTCGATGGTGCACGGACGAGAGCCGGACATCGACGTCAGCGAATTCTCACCGGCTCGACTCACTCCGTTCGCGGAACACGGAAGGTAGACACCCATGGCACTGGTCACGATGTTCGTCAACGGACAGGCGATGTCCGGAGGAACGCTCAACGACGCCCTTCACCGGGCGCGTTTGCTCGGCCCGGCGGTCACCGCACCGAAGTACCAATTCTTCTCCGTACGAGACGAATTCCCCGGATTGCACCCCGTGGCCTCCGGTGGCCACGCCGTACCTGGTGAGCTGTACGAGGTGGAGTACGACGTCCTCCGAGAAGAGCTTCTTCCCCGCGAACCCGAGGAGCTGGAACTCGGCGTCATCGAGCTCGCCGACGGGGGTGGATCCCTCTCGATGCGCATGCGCCGTGAGGCACTCGAGCGCTCAGATGTCACCGACATCAGTGAACTCGGCGGGTGGCTCGCATACCGGGCGACGCTGCGATGAAGGTGATCAGAGGAGGAACCCTCGTCGAGTCGAACTGGCACGGGCCCGCCGATCTCCTGATCGACGACGGCACGGTCGTCGCCGTTCTCGCTCCCGGCGCCGACGTAGACCCAGCAGCGGAGGTCATCGACGCCACCGGAAAGTTGGTCATGCCCGGCGGCGTCGACCCGCACTGCCACGTCGGTTTCACGTCGGGCGAGTTCACGTCACTGGACTCGTACCGCGAGTGCACGACGGCGGCCGTGTTCGGCGGCACCACGACGATCGTCGACTTCGCGATCCCCCGGCCCGGTCAGTCCCCGCTCGATGCCGCGGAGCAACAGCGGCAGAAGGCGACCGACGGCCTGTGCGACTCGGCCCTGCACGCGTGCGTCGTCGACTGGGACGACACGACCGCGGACCAGCTCGCCACGATGGCGCAGGACGGCATTCGCACCGTGAAGATGTTCACGACCTACGCCGGCGAGACCATGGCGAACGAGCACACCATTCTCAAGACCATGCAGACCATTCGCGATCTGGGTGGGATGGTCATCATCCACTGCGAGTCGGACGCCATCGTCACGGATTCCCAGACGACGGCGGCGGCCACCGAAGGCATCGACGCGGCTCACATGTCGACGACGCGCCCCGAGATCGCCGAGACGGCAGCCGTCGCCGCCATTTTGGCGATCGCGGAGTCTCAGGACGCGCCCGTCTACTTCGTGCATCAATCCACTGCGGCGGCAGTCGAACTGGTGGCGGATGCGCGCACCCGCGGACTGGTCGCCTTCACGGAGTCGGTGGCGCACCACCTGATCCTGGACGACAGCGCCTACGGCGGCGAGAACCCCGAACGGTTCGTGTGCTGCCCACCACTCAGGTCGGCCGACGCAGTCGAGGAACTGGGACAGCACCTGTTCACCGGCCACATCACCACCATCGGATCCGACCACTGCTGCTACGACACAGCGCAGAAGGAGGTCCACAGCCACGATGTCCGCCACATGCCCAACGGGCTACCGGGAGTGGAGACCAGGCTGCCGGTCATCTTCTCGCGCTACGTGCGCGACTCGAACCTGACCGTCAGCAGGTTCGTCGAGCTCACGTCGACGAATCCCGCCAAGACCAACGGACTCTTCCCTCGCAAGGGGACGCTGATGCCCGGCGCCGACGCGGACATCGCACTGTGGGATCCGGACGTCGAATGGACCGTCGACGTTGACGCGCTCCATATGGCTACGGACTACACGCCGTATCAGGGGATGACGCTTCGAGGAAAGCCGGTCACCGTTCTCGTCGGAGGGGAAAGGGTGGTCCAGGACGGGGAGCTGGTCGACGGGGAGCCGAGGGGTCGGCACCTGCAGGCCGCCCCGCTCGACTTCGAGGGCGGGCGGCGGACGCAGGTCTGACTTCCCGGTCTCGATGTCCCCGGCGCAGTGGGTCGAGGAAGCAGGACGCCGGTGAATGGGCCAGACTTCCACCGTGTCGACGACCGAGAGACCACGCGTCCCCCGTTCCGGCATCGTCGGCGGCACATTCGCCTTGCTCGGCGCCCTCTACTTCGCGCAGGGGTTGCCCTTCGGCTTCTTCACCCAGGCACTACCCGTGGTGTTGCGGCGGTCCGGCTACTCCCTGGTCGCGATCAGCGCGAGCGGAGTGCTGTTCGCGCCATGGGCACTGAAGTTCCTGTGGGCACCGTATGTCGACAGGTACGGAAGTCGACGACGGTGGCTCCTCTCCCTCCAGCTCGGCGCGGCGGCAGTTGCGCTGGTACTGGCCTGCCTCGACCTCGCGTCCGGCCTGCAGTGGCTGTTCGTCGGCATCGCGGTGGTGAACGTTCTGTCCGCGACGCAGGACGTCGTCACCGACGGGCTCGCCGTGCGACTGCTCGACGCACGCGACCGAGGCGTGGGCAACGGGATTCAACTCGGGGCGTACCGCATCGGCATGATCGTCGGCGGCGGCGTTCTGCTGTGGCTGTTCTCGTTCGCGGGATGGCGAGCCTTGTTCGTCGCGATGGCGGTGTTGATCGTGGCGTCCACGATCCCGGTCCTCCTGCTCCGGACTCAACTCGACAGGGCGGATGTGCGACCGGCGGAGTCGACGACCGCAGTCCGCCTCGCCGGAACGTGGTGGGTTCGCCTGCGCCGACCGGGTGTCCTTGCGTTCATCGGCCTGATCGCCGCCTACAAGTTCGGCAACTCGATGGGCTCGGCCCTCGTCGGTCCGTTCCTCTCCGACCTCGGACTCTCCCTGGGGCAGATCGCCCTCCTCGAGGGTGGAGTCGCATCCGGCTCCGCGCTCGCCGGTGCCGCCCTCGGTGCGTGGTACGCGACCCGATTCGGCCGACGACGTGCCCTGCTCGTCGCCGGCATCACGCAAACCCTGGCGCTCGGCTTCTACGTCGCCGCGGCACTCGACATCGGCGGGATCGCGCTCGTGGTCACCGCCAGCGTCAGCGAGCACGTCTTCGGCGGCGCCGCGACCGTCGTGCTGTTCGCCCTCATGATGGACGCCTCCGAACGTGTCTACGCCGGAACCGATTACACCCTTCTTGCATGCGCCGTCGTCTTCTCGCAGGGCATCGCCGGACTCGCTGCAGGCGTGGTGGGCCAGGCCTTCGGTTACGCCGCGATGTTCGGGACAGGCCTCGTCCTGTCCGGGCTTGGGTGCGCGCTCCTGCTCTGGGCGCTGAAGAAGGGCATCGGGCCCGTGCAGTTAAGCGAGTCGGGCGTCATGGCCCGCGATCGGACCTGACCTCGGCAGCCGTAGTGTCGAACCATGGCAGTGCGCGCGGGTGTGGTGGTCACGGGTAGCGAAGTTCTGGCCGGGCGGGTCAGCGACCGCAACGGTCCCTGGGTGGCTCGGCAACTCCTGCAGATGGGAGTCGACGTCGCCCACCTGACGGTGTGCGGTGATCGGCCGGCCGACCTGACGGCACAGGTCCAGTTCCTCGCCGACCAGCATGTCGACCTCATCATCACGACAGGAGGCCTCGGCCCGACCGCGGACGACCTCACCGTCGAGACCGTCGCCGCGCTGTACGGGCGCGAGATGCACCTCGACGTCGAACTCGAAGGCCGCATCACGGCCATCGTCGAGCGCTGGCGCAGTCGGCTCGGCAGCGTCGCCGAGTCCGAACCACTGCGAACCGGAGTACGAAAGCAGGCGATGGTTCCTGCCGGAGCGCAGTCGATCTCGCCGACGGGCACGGCACCGGGCGTGGCGATGGCCGACGACGCGGGGACGCTCCCCACGGTCCTCATCCTTCCGGGCCCGCCCTCTGAACTGCAGTCGATGTGGCCGGAAGCGATAGAGAGCGCACCCGTCGCCGCCGTGCTCGCGCGGAGGACGTCGGTCACCGAAGACACCATTCGCGCCTATGGCTTGTCCGAGGCGGACCTCGCCGCGACCTTGCGTACCGCAGAGAGCTCGATTGCCGGGTTCGGCGATCTGGCGATCACCACCTGCCTGTCGCGCGGCGAACTCGAGATGGTCACCCGCTACGAGGAGTCCGCGGGCGCCGCCTACTCCGACGTGCTGGCACTCATCGAAGAACACCATGGCGCGCAGCTCTTCTCGACCGACGGTTCCACCATCGACGACATCGTGGCAGCCCGATCCGATGGCCGCCGCATCGCGACCGCGGAATCGTGCACCGGCGGCATGATTGCCGCACGGCTCACCGATCGGGCCGGCTCGTCGGCCTACGTGGTCGGCGGTGTGGTGTCGTACGCCAACGAGGTGAAGATCGGATCACTCGACGTCCCAGCAGCCATGATCGAGGAGGACGGCGCCGTCAGCGAACCGGTGGCGGCCCGCATGGCCGAAGGAGCACTGCATCGCGTCGGCGCCGATGTCGCCGTCTCGACCAGCGGTGTCGCGGGACCGGGCGGCGGCACGGAGGCCAAGCCCGTCGGCACCGTGTGCTTCGGTATCGCTGTCATGGGCCGACCGACGATCACGCGGACGCTGCGGCTACCCGGTGATCGTGCGAGTGTCCGGGCACTCTCGGTCACCGTGGCGATGCACATGCTCGCGGACGCACTGGGCGACGCCTGAGCGTCAATGGACACCACTCCGGCACTTCCCCGCTGGCAGTTCGCATCGGATGATCTCCTCACGCGATACGTCGTGGTCACCGATGAGGACGTGAGCGGCTGGTCCATCCACACCCACCATGTCGACGGCACCACTGACACGTCTCGGTTCAACGAGCAGCCGGGGCTTGTCGACGACACCGGTCGGGTGTTTTTTCACGACGACGGGCCCACGCAGGTGTGGGCCGCAGAGATCGATGCCGCAGCTCTGCTGATCAGTCTCGAAACGCCGACGGGCGTCCTGCTCGAGGTCGACCAGTGGGACGCGATGACTGCATGGCTCGTCGAGTCGATTCAGGACGAACCCGCCGGGCTCGTCATCGATCTCGGACCGAACACCGACATCCCCGACGACGAGCTCGACGACATCGAGCTCATCACCGCGCAGCTGCACCGCCTCGACGACGGGGTCGTCATGGTCCGCCGCTCGCGCCGCATTCTGCACACGCTCCGCTTCGCGGACCATTCCGTGCAGGGACTGGTTCTCGACAGGTGGCACCACGACGGGCATTTCGACGACTGCACCGATGGCTATCTGTTCAGCCGCGATCTCGTGCTCGCGGCCGGGGCATGTGTCGCCTGGGTGCGTGATGCGGGTGGTGTCGAGGCCGCCAATCGGCTCGGGTGTTCGTTCGACTTCGCAGACGAGCTACCTCGACAGGCATGATGCCCTGCAATCACATCGCGCTCGGGGTCACGTGGTTCGAACAGGTGCGCGGAGCCGGGCTCCGCAAGAGGAGTTCTCAGAGGGGGAAACTTGGTTGTCGCGAGACCCTGTCGCTGACGGCGTCCGTCATCCACGTCTTGTGATGCGCAGTCCCCGCCACCCAGCCGCAGCGGACATCACGGTTCCGGCCACTCCCCCGATCGCCGGATAACTCCACCAGGGAACCGGAAGCGCGTTCCACCATCCAGAGCCGGCGTGGTCGAGCGTCAGGGTGGTCGAGTAGCTCCTCGTCATCTCGACACCGCGCAACGGCACGTAGGCGCCGTCGTAGATCACCTCGCTCTGATCACGATAAAGCGCGAACCCTTCGACACCCAGGAAAACCAAGCCGATCACGACGCCCGCAAGGGTGACCCACAGAATGAGAATGCGCACGCAGCACCCTAACCGGCGTCACGCCGTGCGCGGCTTCTACGCCGCAGCGGTCCGGTCGTACCTCGACAGTAGGAACGGCTTACGTCAGCCCATGTGAACCGGGGTGTCGCCGGCCGGCAGGTCGGTCTTGCGGGCACGAACCAACACCAGCACGATCGGCGTGATCAGGATGACCATGATCGCCGCTGCCGCGAACGCGTGCGCGTATCCGGAGACCTCCGCGGAGAACATGTAGTCGATCGTGGAGTTGATGAAGTTGCGGATCGGTTCCGGCAGGGCAGCGAGCTCGGAATCGGACGGCAGGGTCTGCGACGCCAGGGCCTCCGGGGGCACTCCGGCGGGCGGCACGGGCGCGATGTTCGACGACAGGTAGGACGACTTGGCGGACGTGTAGATCGTGGTGAAGACGGCGGTTCCCAAGGCGCCACCGATCTGCAGGGCCGCGTTGACGAGTGCGCTGGCAGCGCCGGCGTCGTGATCGGCGACCCCGATGAGTGCCACGTTCTGCATCGGCACCATGAGCAGACCCAACCCGAGCCCGAGGAGCATCACTCCGGGCAGCACGTGCGTCCAGTACGAGGTGTCGACGCCGATCTGCGTGAGCAGGACCAGACCGATGGCCGAGATGACGGGCCCGGCAGCCATCAACGGCTTCGGTCCCACGCGAGGCATCAATGCGGACGCTGCGGCGGCGGTGATCATGATGCCGCCGGTCATGGGGAGGGAGGCGACTCCGGCGACGACGGGGCTGAATCCGAGCACGATCTGGAAGTAGAAGGTCAGGTACAAGGTGCCGCCGAGAAGGGCGGCGCCGATAATGGCCGAACCGAGGTAGGCGGACCCACGGTCTCGATCCAGCAGGACGCCCAGCGGCAGGAGCGGATTGGCCGAGCGGGACTCGACGACGACGAACGCGGCCAGTAGAACGATGCCCAGCGCGATGAAGCTGAGGGTTGAGACGTTGGACCAGCCGTCTTCCGCCTCGGTGAACCCGTAGACCAGTGAGCCGAGCCCGAGGGCGACCAGAATCGCGCCGGGAACGTCGTACCGCGTGTCGCCCTCTGCCTTGCTCTCCTTGACCAAAGGGATAGCGGCGGCGGCCGCGAAGATCGCGACGGGAACATTGACCAGCAGGCACCAGCGCCAGTTGGCGTACTCGGTGAGCACGCCGCCGAGCAGCAGGCCTACGGCAGCGCCACCACCGGCGATGGCACCGAAGACACCGAACGCCTTGGCTCGTTCCTTCTCGTCGGTAAACGTGGTGGTCAGGATGGCCAGCGCAGCGGGGGCGAGCAGGGCGGCGAAGACGCCCTGGCCGGCGCGGGCGATGAAGAGCTGGTAGCCCTCCTGCGCCAGGCCACCGATGGCCGAGGCGATCGCAAATCCCGCCATGCCGACAAGGAAGGACCGCTTGCGGCCCCAGTAGTCGGCGATGCGGCCACCGAGCAGCAGCAACGCACCGAACGCGAGCGCGTAGGCGGTGATGACCCACGCGCGGCTGCTGTCGCTGATGCCCAGGTCTTCCTGCGCCTGCGGCAGAGCGATGTTGACGATGGTCGCGTCCAGCACGATCGTCAGCTGAGTGATGGCGACGATGCACAGCACGAGCCAACGACGCTCGTAGTTCGGATTGGCGTCGTTCTCTGACGACACGATGTCGGGCGTGCTGGTCACGGGCGTGCCTCGGTCCTGGGAAAGGTAAGCGGTGGAGTGTCTGTTCGACGATTCGAAAATCTACCGTTGCGGTCCAACACGGTCAAACGAACTAGTTGGTTGGCGTAGGATTCGGCCTGTGAAGTCGGACACCCCCATCTCCCCCGCCGCCTCTGACACGCGTGAACGAATCCTCGATGCCGCACGCCGCGAGTTCGCCGAGCACGGCCTCGCCGGCGCTCGCGTCGACCGGATCGCGCTAGCGTCTCGCTCCAGCAAAGAGCGCCTGTACGCGTACTACGGCGACAAGGAGCGGCTGTTCGGCGCGGTACTGGACCTTGGTTTCCGGCGGTTCGTCGAGTCCGTGCACTTCACCCCACGCGATCTACCCGGGTACTCCATGGATGCCTTCACCCGCCTCGCGAGTGAGAAGGACGAGCACCGGATGCTGCTCTGGGCGCAGTTGCAGGGCCATCTCCCCGCGAGCGAACACGCCGAGGTGATGAGTGAGCGTGTTCGCGAGGTCGAGCAGGCTCAGCGCGACGGATACGTCGACTCCCATTGGAGTGCAACCGATCTGATGACGTTGATTTTCGGTGTGCTGTTCAGCTGGTTCACCACACCGGACCTCGACCAGCAAGCCCATCGGCGGTGGGACGACGACGAGATCGCGCGGCATCGTCTCGTCGTCGGCGAGGCGGTCAGGAGATTGGCGGAGCCGCGGGTAGAACGGTGATCACCCCGATCGAAGGAGCCCCGTGACCGTGTCCGATGAACGCCGTCTGATGGCTATTGCCGCAGTGGCCGGCATCGCCCAGAACGCCATCGCGATCCCCTACGTCCGAGAGCACGGCACTCGCTCGGTGGCAGACTTCTTCGTCGGCAAGATCTGGTCGACGGTGCCCGGCAAGTTCGCGATGGTCGATCTGATTCTTGTCGTTGTCGCGTTCCACGCGTGGGCGCTGCCCGAGTCGGGTCGACTCGGGATCCGCCGGTGGTGGTGGGCAACGCTATTCATGACCTTTACCGTGGGGATCGGCACTGCGATCCCCTTCTTCCTCGCTGCACGGGCTCGGGCGTTGCGGCTGGCGACCTGACGGAGTTCCCGCGCGGGAAGACGTGCCCCCGCTGCACAGCATTCCGCGTAGAGACTCGTTCTCGACAGATGACACCAACGACCCGCGTGTCGACGACTGCACCGACGGGTGCCTGATGATCGCCTCGACCGCCCTTGCCGCGGGGTTGCCGCCGTACATAACCACCCCGACGACTACATCCGACTGGACAAGCTGCTGCAGGTTGTCCCCGTCGCGCGCCCGCGACTCCGCACGAGAGCAGGCAGTGACGGGTGGTCGACTCCCTGCTGCACAACCACGTTCACCCCATCGCCACGAGATCCCGGTACCTCTCCACCATCGTCCCGATCACCTGATCCCCATCCGCCGCCCAGACAGCCGCGTTGAAGATTTCCACCTCCACGTCACCGCGGTAGCCGGCCTCCTCGACCCACCGCCCGATGGTCGCGAAGTCGATCACCCCGTCGCCCATCATCCCGCGGGACAGAAGGGGGTCGGCTTCCATCGGCACCAACCAGTCGCACACCTGGTACGAGCTGATGCGGCCCCGCTCCCCTGCGGTCTTGATCTGTGCCTCGAGGTCGGGGTCCCACCACACATGGAACGTGTCGACGACGACGCCCACCGCCTCCACCGGATGCGGCTCCGCCATGGCCAGTGCCTGACCCAGCGTCGAGATCACCGCCCGATCGGCCACGAACATCGGGTGCAACGGCTCCAACGCGATCCGCACGCCACGCTCCAGCGCGTACGGCACCAGTTCGGCGAGCCTCTCGGACACCCGTGCCCGCGCACCGATGAGGTCGCGATCCGGAATCCCGCCCATCACCATCACCAGCTCGGGAGCCCCTAGCTCGGCGGCCTCGTCGAGCGCGCGTCGGTTGTCGTCGAGCCCGTCATCGTCGATGGCTGTGAGAAACCCACCACGGCACAGGGTCGACACCCGCAGCCCGGCATCGGAGATCATCTTCGCCGACTCCGTGACCCCGGCTTCCTGCACACGGTCACGCCACGGCCCGATCGCGCCGAGCCCTGCCCGCGCCGCACCCTCGACGGCCTCCTTCAGCGTCCAGTTGTTCACCGTCTTGGTGTTGAGGGACAGGCGCTCGAGACTCATGCCGACACCCCGTTCAGCTCCAGGTACACGCCCATCCGGTGCACGGCCAAGGCCGGGTCTGCCAGCAGCCCAGCACGATTCGCCAGGACGAACAACTGCGTCAGATGCTTCACACTGCGACCTGATGCCAACCCGCCGACCATCGAGAAGCCCGGCTGCTTCCCGTTCAACCACGACAGGAACGCGATGCCCGTCTTGTAGTAGTAGGTGGGGGCCGCGAAGATGTGTCGGCCCAGTTCCTGCGTCGACCGCAGGATCTCCTCGGCGCGAGCCGTGTTGCCGCGATCGAGCTCCTGCAGCGCCGTGGACGCCGCGGGGTAGATGCCGGCAAAGATGCCGAGCAGCGCATCCGAGTGATGTTCACCGTCGCCCATGATGAGCTCCGGATAGTTGAAGTCGTCCCCGGTGTACAGCCGCACTCCGTCGGGCAGAGCTGCGCGAAGGGCGATCTCATGCTTGGCGTCCAGCAGCGACACCTTCACACCGTCGACCTTCGCCGCGTGCGCATCGATCAGTCCACGGAACGTTGCGGTCGCCTCGTCCACGGACGCGCTCCCCCAGTAACCCTCGAGCGCTGGGTCGAACATCGTTCCGAGCCAATGCAACACGACGGGCTCATCCACCTCGTCGAGCAGTGTCGAGTAGACGGACAGGTAGTCGTCGGGCGACGACGCCACCCGCGCCAGCGCACGCGAGGCCATGATGATGACCTTCGCGCCGGACTCCCGCACCACCGCGATCTGCTCACGGTAGGCATCGAGCACACGAGCGAGACCCTCCCGACCCGACGGCAGCGTCGTCGGATCGAGTTGATCAGTTCCGGCGCCACACGCGAGTAGTCCGCCCACCCGTGCAGCCTCGGCACCCGATCGTCGGATCAGCTCGGCGGTCGCCGCCCAGTCGAGACCCATGCCGCGCTGCGCGGTGTCCATCGCATCGGCGACACCGAGGCCGTAGGACCACAGCTCGTGCCGGTAGGCGAGGGTGGCGTCCCAGTCGATGTCGGTCGGTGCGCCCGGAGTGTTGTCGCCCGTCGCACGCGGAATGACATGTGCCGCTGCGTAAGCGATGCGCGAGGTGATCGGAGACGTGGGCTTGGTCCACTCACCCGGCTCGCCCAGCTGATACGAGCCGTGGCCCGGCAGTGCGATGGTCAGGCGCGAGTCGACGGCGGTCACAGCGAGATCTCCGGCACGTCGAGGCGGCGACCCTCCGCGGAACTACGCAGGCCGAGCTCCGCCAGCTGCACACCGCGCGCGGCGGACAACAGTCCGTAGCGGTGGGGTCGCTCGGCGATGACGTCGCGCAGGAACTCCTCCCACTGCAGCTTGAAGCCGTTGTCCAGATCGGCATTGGCCGGGACGTCGAGCCACTGGTCGCGGAAGGGTTCGGTGACGGGCAGGTCGGGGTTCCACACGGGCTTGGGAGTGTGCGAACGATGCTGGGCGACGCAGTTACGCAGTCCCGCCACCGCGGAGCCGTGCGTGCCGTCCACCTGGAACTCGACCAGCTCGTCTCGGAACACGCGCACGGCCCACGACGAGTTGATCTGCGCGACAACCCCGTTCTGCATCTCGAAGATGCCGTACGCGGCGTCGTCGGCGGTGGCGGCGTACTCGTTGCCCTGCTCGTCCCACCGTGTCGGGATGTGCGTGGTGGCCTTGGCGGTGACGGTCTCGACCTTGCCGAGAATGCCCTCGAGCACGTAGTTCCAGTGGCAGAACATGTCGACGACGATGCCACCGCCGTCTTCGGCGCGGTAGTTCCAACTGGGCCGCTGGGCGGGCTGGCCGTCGCCCTCGAAGACCCAGTAGCCGAACTCGCCACGCAGCGAGAGGATGCGTCCGAAGAAGCCCTCGTCGACCAGTCGCTTCAGCTTCACGAGTCCGGGGAGGTAGAGCTTGTCGTGGACGACGCCGGCCGTGACGCCCGCGTTCTGCCCGATGCGGGCCAGTTCGATGGCCTGCGTCAGCGTCTCGGCCGTCGGCTTCTCGGTAAAGATGTGCTTGCCGGCCTTCATCGCCGACGACAGTGCCTCCGCGCGACGCGAGGTCACCTGCGCGTCGAAGTAGATGTCGATCGACGCATCGTCGATGACCGACTGGGCGTCGGTGGTGTACTCGGCGATGCCGTGCTGGGCGCAGAGTTCCTGCAGCTTGGCCTCGTTGCGACCGACGAGCACCGGCTCGACCTGGACGCGCGAACCGTCCGCGAGCAGCAACCCGCCCGCGTCGCGGATCGGGAGGATGGAACGCAGAAGATGCTGACGGTAGCCCATGCGACCGGTGACGCCGTTCATGGCGATGCGCAGGGTTCGGGTGGGGTGAGACATCGAATGGCCTTTCTGACTGCTCGGCAGCCAGGTCTGAAGAGTGCACGACCGAGAGGAACGAGGCGCGCGAGGGCCTCGGGAGACGGTGCGGCGGAAAGTCCTGCACGCGTCGAGGGGCGTCAGCTTCGGAATGCGCTTTCCAAGCTATGCTGTCGAGGTCGATCGGTCAACAGGCACCGGCAGACCGCAACGATTTCGTGGGGGTGGCGAGCATGGCGGCAGTGCGATTGCGTGACGTGGCAGCGGCGGCCGGCGTCTCCCAGGCCACGGCATCACGGGTACTCAACGGCTCGTCGAGAGTGCCCGGCGAAGGCGTCGCCGACCGAGTGCGCGCCGCCGCAGCCGATCTCGGCTACATCGCGAATGCCCAGGCCCAGGCCCTGGCGCGCTCGTCGACGGGGCTGATCGGTCTCGTCGTGCACGACGTCGCCGACCCCTACTTCTCCTCCATCGTCCGCGGCGTGCAGAACGAGGCGCGCGACGCCGGCAAGCTCGTATTGCTCGCGAGCACCGAGCGCGACTTCGCCATCGAGCGGCAGTCGGTGAGCACGTTCATCTCCCACCGTGCCGACGCCATCATCCTGGCCGGGTCGCGGCAGAGCGGCGACCTCGACCGTGCCCTGGAACGCGAGTTCGAGGCGTATCGGGACAACGGTGGACGCGTCGTCGTCATCGGACAACCCATGCCGTTCGGAGCGGCTGTGGAGCCCGAGAATCATTCGGCCTCAGCAGCATTGGCCGAGGCACTGTACGAGCACGGCCATCGGCGGTTCGCCATCATCGGCGGACCGGGCAACATCCGCACGTCCGCGGACCGTCGCAATGGATTCGTCGAGGCACTGTGCCGACACGGCATCACCCCGGAGATCGAGGTGGCCGGCGACTTCTCCCGCGACGGCGGCCACAGCGCGGCACGACGCCTCGCGACAGCCTTGGAACTCACGCCCGGACACGGCGCTCCCCCGTGCGTCTTCGCCGTCACCGACGTCATGGCCATCGGAGCCATTGCCGCGTGGCGCGAGCTGGGCCTGAGCGTTCCTGCCGACGTCTGCGTCGCGGGTTTCGACGACATACCCACTCTGCGGGACCACGTTCCGAGCTTGTCGACGGTCGCGTTGTCTCTCGTCGACATCGGCGAGCGCGCCGTGCGGCTCGCGCTCGACCCGTCCGACCGTGCACTCGACGCGCACGAGTACGCACCGGGAACTGTCGTCCTGCGCGCGAGCAGTGCCCTGAACAGGTAGTTGTCCGTTTTCCTTGACACTGTGGGCGCGATCACATTAGATTCGGCCGCAGCTTCGGAAAGCGCATTCCAGCGGGAGTAGTCGGACCCGCACCACTACTAGCTTTAGGACTCCTCATGGCGGTAACAACGTCGGTCGAGGCCCCACTCGCTGCACCGTCGGCACCGCATCCCGCGCCGACGCGTCGTCGACGGTTTCCCTCGTTCCGCAACACCTGGTCCGGCTTGTGGCGGCCCCTTGCTCTCGTGGCTGCGCTCGTCGTCGCGTGGTGGGCGGTCACGACCACCGAACTGGTTGCGCCCTACATCCTTCCGTCTCCCGGTGACACCTGGTCGACGATGGTGGACAACGCGTCCTACCTCGCCGCCCACACCTGGGTGACCACCTACGAGACCATCGCGGGCTTCGTCATCGCGGGCATGGTCGGCATCGCCGTCGCGGTGGTGATGATCTACTCGTCGTCGATCGAGAAGACGATGTACCCGCTGATCCTCTTCGCCCAGGTCATCCCGAAGATCGCCATCGCACCACTGTTCGTCGTGTGGCTCGGCTTCGGCGCCAGCCCCAAGATCCTGGTGGCCGTCCTCATGGCCTTCTTCCCCATCGTCATCGCCGGCATGGCGGGCCTGCGATCCGTCGACCCGGAGATCCTCGAACTGACGTCCACGATGGGTGCGAGCAAGTGGAAGACGTTCTGCAAGGTGCGCTTTCCCGCCTCGCTGCCGCAGCTGATGTCCGGCCTCAAGATCGCGGCCACGCTGGCCGTGACCGGTGCAGTGGTTGGTGAGTTCGTCGGCGCCAACGAGGGACTCGGCTACGTGATCCTCCAGGCGAACGGAAACATCGACACCGCAATGCTGTTCGCCGCCCTCATCATCATGTCTCTCCTCGGCATCCTGCTGTTCCTCGTCATCGAGATAGCCGAGAAGTTCCTCATCCCCTGGCATGCATCGCGCCGCTCCACCGCGTCCGTCGGCGCAGTGTGACCCCGCCGCCTCACCCATACCTCCTCGAAAGAAGACTTCCATGAAGCTCAAGACTGCCCTCGTGGCTGCGGTAGCCGCGTCGCTCGCTCTCGCCGGATGTGGCGGCGGCGGTGGCGGTGCGGAGAAGGCTCCCGGCGCCGACGGTGAGACAACCGCGACGTCCCTGATGCTCAACTGGTACCCCTACGGCGAGCACGCACCGTTCTACTACGGCGTGCAGGAGGGGATCTTCGCCAAGCACGGCATCGACCTCACCATCACCGCCGGCCAAGGCTCGACCAAGACCGCGCAGGCCGCCGGCTCGAACCAGACCGACTTCGGCTGGGCCGACTCCGCCGCCGTCATGTCGAACATCGACAAGGGCGTGAAGGTGAAGAGCCTGGGCGTCTTCCTGCAGACGACCCCGTCGGCCGTCCAGGTCTACGCCGACGGCCCCATCCAGACCACCGCCGACCTCGCCGGCAAGACCATCGCGGTCTCCGCAGGTGACGCGCCCACCACGACGTTCCCGATCTTCCTCGACCGCGCCGGTGTCCCCGAGGACCAGGTGCAACAGCAGAGCCTCGACTCCGCGGGCAAGATCGCCGCGATGCTGTCCGGTCAGGTCGACGGGCTCATCGGCTTCGCGCACGACCAGGGACCGAACATCGCGAACAAGTCGGGCCGCGAGATGCGCTACCTGCGCTACTCCGACGAGGGCCTGAACTTCTTCAGCAACGGCCTCATCGCCAACACCTCCACCATCGAGAGCTCCCCGGAACTGGTGCAGGCCATGGTCGACGCCACCACCGAGTCGTTCGAGGCCGCCATCGCCAACCCCGAAGAGGCCGTGAAGGCCATGGTGGGCAAGGACCCGCAGACCCCGCCGGAGTCGGTGCTGCTGCAGCAGTGGCAGGAGACCATCCCGCTGCTCACCACCGCCAACACCGAGGGCCAGGCACCCGGCGTCAACGCCGAGGAGGACTGGACCAACACCATCTCCATCCTCGGTGACGCCGGGCTGACCGAAGTCGGAGCCGAGCCGTCGAAGTACTGGGACTCCTCCTTCACCTCCAGCAAGGAATGAGCGACGACATGAGCGCCATCACCCACGAACGCCTCACCACCGTCACCGACACCGCCGTCTCGGTCGACAACCTCACCGTCCAGTTCTCGTCCAAGCGCGGCGACGTCACCGCGCTGTCCGACGTCGACCTCAAGGTCGGCAGGGGTGAGTTCGTCTCCATCGCCGGCCCGTCAGGCTGCGGCAAGTCGACACTGCTCAAGGTGGTCGCCGGCCTGACTGGCGCCTCCCGCGGCTCCGTCGAGCTGGCCGGCCGCGAAGTGAAGGGACCGCAGCGCAACATCGGCTACGTCTTCCAGCGCGCCGCGCTGCTGGAGTGGCGCACCGTCCGCAAGAACATCCTCCTTCAGGGCGAGATGCGCGGCATGAACAAGAAAGCCGCCGCCGCGAAGGCAGATCAGCTCATCGAGATGACCGGCCTGGCGGGCTTCGAGGGAGCACTCCCCCACGAGCTGTCCGGTGGCATGCAGCAACGCGTCTCCCTGTGCCGGGCTTTGCTGCACGAACCCGAGGTGCTGCTGATGGACGAGCCCTTCGGCGCCCTCGACGCCCTCACCCGCGAGAAGATGAACGTCGAACTGCACCGCATCTGGCGGGAGACCGGGACGACGGTCATGCTGGTCACCCACTCCGTCGCCGAGGCCGTCTACCTCGCCAACCGGGTGGTGGTCATGAGCCCGAGGCCGGGGCGGATCGTGGACATCCTCGACGTGGACCTGCCGGCGCATCGGGAGTACAGCGCGACGATGGAGAAGCCGGAGTTCATCAGCGTGGCCAACACGGTGAGGGATCTGCTGGGGGCTACGACGGGGGCGGATTGACACACGCGTCGAGCCTGCGGCGGTTGGGTACCGACTACCTCGACCTGTTCTACCTCCACCAACCCGACCGGGCGACGTCTCTTGAGGACACCCTCGAAACCGTCGCGCAGCTCATCACGGAAGGCAGGGTGCGTGCGCTCGGCGTCTCGAACTTCGCGCCCTGGCTAATCGCCGAGGTGAACCGCGTGTGCGACGAGGTGGGCGCACCCCGGCCCGTCTTCGCGCAGCAGCTCTACAACCTGCTGGCCAGGCGCGTCGAGGAGAAGTACGCCGAGTTCGCTGCCGCCAGCGGCATCGTGACGATGGTAGGCCGCATCGGCGGGGCATTAAAGGCGGCAGCTGGATAGTAGGGGATGACGAGGCTTAGCGAACTTCCGCAACCGCGCTCACCGAAGTTCCCCACTCATGAGCCGTCTTCAATGTGGTAATTAGCGGGTTCCGATCGTGGCTTTCGGTCGAGCTCTCATGGGACGAACAGCGCTTCACGCAGGTCTAGGAGCACAGCGAGCAGGTCGCCCCCGACTATGAGCAACTTGCGCAACTGCTGACCGACATCCTGTTGAGCCTGTGGACCTTTCAGCTTAACGAGACCGACGAGTCAGAGCTCCGCGCAGACGCCAACCTCGTCCTCCAGGAAGTGGTCAAGTCAGAGCCCGATCAGGGCATCGTGCGTCGAGGAGTCACTCTCAGCAAGGGAATGCTTGGCGTATCAGCGCGGGGCTCGGAAAGGCTGGGACCGAGGAGACTGCCGACGCCCGCACTACAGGAGATTGATCGCTGGGAGCCTCGTTGCCGTTCTGACCGTCCCGTCCCGTCCCATGCCTGTGTCCTGTGACCGGTGCACCTGGCGACGGCGCCACAGCCCGATGCAGCTCTTCATAGACCTCTCATGCCTGGCCGCGTGTCGGCTCACGAAGAACATGCGAGGTCCAGCATGATGAGTCCAATGAGCATCTACATATAGGTGACCGTGTCACCGGTAGGAGGTTCCCGGTGACGACACCAGACCTGGCGCAGCGCGCTGAAGCATGCCTGCGTTGGAAGGTTCGTAGATCCTTCAGCCGACGGGCGCCCCGCCTTGACACGACTGTTTCCGATGCGTGCGGTTGTGCGATGTTCACCCCAGGACGGATGCGGTGAGGACAAGCCACGTGTGGGCGACCACGGAGGTCGTCGGGAAGAACACGCTCCGTCAATTGCTGGTCCCGGCTCATGCTGGACTCGACCACGCGGACGGCGACGCTCCGCGCATCCGAAGCAGGTACGGACAGTGGCCGACCGCGTCAGGTTCAGACGAACCGCGCGGGGAAGGCCTGGCCGCCGTCCTGCCCGAGGACGGCGCATCGAGCGACGAGATCACCTGGGTGGGATCGAGGCGCCCTGTACCCGCGGATGCCGTGCGAGACTCCTTCGACGGAGCGATTGGGTTCACGTCCCACAGTCGCCCGCACAGCCTGCGCCGCCCTCAGATAGGTGCGCTGCATTCCATCGTCGGATACCAGTCGTCAGGCCTCTCAGAGGCAGGAATCGTGGTGATGCCGACAGGGACGGGCAAGACCGAAACCATGTTGGCGTGGCTGATCGCGCAGCGTCCGGAACACGTCCTTGTCGTGGTCCCCTCCTCGGCGCTGAGAGAGCAAATTGCCTCAAAGTTCGAGACGCTCGGCATCCTCCAGCAAGAGGGAATCGTGGGGCCGGACGCGATAAGACCGCGGGTCGGGCGAGTCGCCGGACGATTCGACAGCGAAGAGGACGCGGGCGCTTTCGTGGCTGCCTGCAACGTCGTGGTGGCGACTCCGAACGCGATCCACGCGTCGGAGGGTGCCGTGCGTCGAGCGTTCTTTTCTGGGTTCACGCACCTGTTGGTCGACGAGGCGCATCACGCGCCAGCGCGGACGTGGACAGAGATCATCCGTGCCTTCGGTGAGCGTCCCGTCTTGCTATTCACCGCGACGCCCTACCGGCGTGACGGTCTGTCGTTGCCGGGACGGGTGATTTTTCGTTTCCCGCTCCGGGAAGCGCAAGGGGAGGGCTACTTCAGCACGATTGATTTCACGGCCGTCCTCGATCTGGACGACGATGACGAAGCGCTTGCAAGGGCCGCACTGTCCCGGCTTCGTAGCGATCTGGACTCCGGGCACGAACACCTACTCTTGGCGCGGGTCGAGACGAAGCCTCGGGCCGACGAGATCCACGCGCTGTACTCGCGGCTCGCTCCCGAGTTCGCCCCGAAGGTGATCTACGACTCGCTTCGGGCGAGCGAACGTGACGCGGCGATCCGAGCCATGCGGGAGCGGACCAGTCGCGTGATCGTCTGCGTCGACATGCTGGGCGAAGGCTTCGACCTCCCCACGCTCAAGGTCGGAGCGTTCCATGACACCCATCGATCCCTGAGCCCCATGGTCCAGCTCATCGGCCGGCTAGCACGTACGTCATCGCCCGTCCCGATCGGAACTGCGAGCGTCTTCATCCGCCAGGACCCGGAGCAAGCGCTCTCGCCGTTGCGCTTTCTCCTGCGCGAGGATCCCGACTGGGACAAGGTCCTCAGTGACATCACAGAGCGTGCGACTGAGCGAGCTAACGAGATCAGCGAGTTCGAGGCCTCGTTCGTTGACAACCCGCCTGGCGTGCCTGTTGGTCTGCTGGAACCAAAGATGAGCGCTCGCGCCTTTGCGACGACAACTGTGGACTGGGACCCGCTGGCGGTTCGTACCGTGTGCGGCGACGGAATCTTGGACAACATGATTAGTGTCAACGGTGATAACACCATCGCCTGGTTCGTCATCGAGACGGTCTCCGACCTTCGCTGGGGCGACATCCCATCCCTGCGGGCCACTGATTATGCGCTCGTCGTGCTCTTCCTTGATCGTACGCAGGGCCTCCTCTATGTCCACTGTTCGGATACCAAACGCAGCCTGGACGATCTCGTCGAGGCAGTGGTCGGGCATGAACCGGCGCCGGTCAATGGGTACGACACTTTCAGGGTCTTCGCAAGGCTCGACCGCCTCGTCCCGACGAACATCGGGCTCCTCGATGCTCGGGACCGTGACAAACGGTTCTCCATGCACGTGGGAAGCGATGTCGAAACAGCACTCACAGAAGCCGAGCGCACCCACAAGGCCAACACGCACGTCGCAGCCAAGGCGTTCCAAGAGGGAGAACGCGTCACGATTGCAGCGGCGGTATCCGGGAGATTCTGGTCGATGCGAACGGCGTCCAACCTCGCAGAATGGCGACGATGGTGTCGCGATCAGGGAACGAAGCTCCGGGATAGTTCTGTTGATGTCCGCTCGCTGTTCCGCGACATGATCATTCCTGTCGACGTCAAGGAGCGGCCCCCGTACCCGTTCCTCGCGGTCGAGTGGCCATGGGACCTCTACGTCGGGACTGGAACGTCCTCACGCGTCGTCTTCAACGCCAACGGCGTCCCGCTGACCGATGCCGGACTGAGGGTCGACGACTACGGAATTGGCGGCCCACTCCGTTTCTCCGTCGTCACACCTACGTGGGAACTCCCGTACGAGGGGCGGTTCGGTTCGACCGGTATTCACTACCGTGCACTGAGTGACGATGCCACGGTCGAGGGAGGCCGCGGATCGACAGCGCCCCTGTCGACCTGGCTGAACAACCATAAGCCCACGCTCCTTCTCTCCGGCGACCGACTGATCACCGGCGATGACCGGCTGCTTGCGCCGCGAACCGAGCTTCCGCCTTACCCCCGCGGCAACCTGCGTTCTCTCGACTGGGCCACCGGAGGTGTGAACATCGCCGTCGAATCGCAGGGCCCCGATCGCAGAGCCGACTCGATCCAAGCTTTCATGGCGCGCTACCTCGGTGAGAACCAGACCTTTGACGTCCTCATCGACGATGACAGGTCAGGTGAGGCGGCCGACCTCGTCGGCATCCGGGTCGATAAAGGGGACCTGCACGTCACGCTCGTGCACTGCAAGTACTCCTCGAAACCAGAAGCGGGATCCCGCCTCAAGGATCTCTACGAAGTCTGCGGCCAAGCGATGCGCGGCGCACGATGGCGAGACAACGCAGCGCTCCCACTCCTCGAACACCTCGACCGCCGGTCCGCCGGATACACGCGCCGCTTCGGAGGAACGGCGTTCGAAGTCGGGGATCGCGAGATGCTCTTCCGGATCAGGCAGCAGGCGTCGCTGCTGTTCCCGCGGTTCACGACAATCATTGCCCAGCCAGGCCTGAGCATCGGTTCATCGAGCGACGAGCAACTACGGCTCATCGCCGGTGCTGCCTCATACGTGCAGACCGTGACCAAAGGCGGGTTTGAGGTCTACGGATCGGACTGATTGCGCAGAACAATCGCCCGTGGGTGTCCCGCGTACGCGCTCCGGCAAACAGCAGATGGTTGCGGACATGCCGGCCAAGAACCCCAATCGCGTGCCCACGCGTTCCAGCGACTCGCCGACCGCGTAGAGCCCAGCCATCTCGCGTACTTCGCTATCTGAGGCAGTAGCGCCGGGCGGGCATCAGCCGCGATGCTGTCCGGTCAGGTCGACGGCCTCATCGGCTTCGCGCACGACCAGGGACCGAACATCGCGAACAAGTCGGGCCGCGAGATGCGCTACCTGCGCTACTCCGACGAGGGCCTGAACTTCTTCAGCAACGGCCTCATCGCCAACACCTCCACCATCGAGAGCTCCCCGGAACTGGTGCAGGCCATGGTCGACGCCACCACCGAGTCGTTCGAGGCCGCCATCGCCAACCCCGAAGAGGCCGTGAAGGCCATGGTGGGCAAGGACCCGCAGACCCCGCCGGAGTCGGTGCTGCTGCAGCAGTGGCAGGAGACCATCCCGCTGCTCACCACCGCCAACACCGAGGGCCAGGCACCCGGCGTCAACGCCGAGGAGGACTGGACCAACACCATCTCCATCCTCGGTGACGCCGGGCTGACCGAAGTCGGAGCCGAGCCGTCGAAGTACTGGGACTCCTCCTTCACCTCCAGCAAGGAATGAGCGACGACATGAGCGCCATCACCCACGAACGCCTCACCACCGTCACCGACACCGCCGTCTCGGTCGACAACCTCACCGTCCAGTTCTCGTCCAAGCGCGGCGACGTCACCGCGCTGTCCGACGTCGACCTCAAGGTCGGCAGGGGTGAGTTCGTCTCCATCGCCGGCCCGTCAGGCTGCGGCAAGTCGACACTGCTCAAGGTGGTCGCCGGCCTGACTGGCGCCTCCCGCGGCTCCGTCGAGCTGGCCGGCCGCGAAGTGAAGGGACCGCAGCGCAACATCGGCTACGTCTTCCAGCGCGCCGCGCTGCTGGAGTGGCGCACCGTCCGCAAGAACATCCTCCTTCAGGGCGAGATGCGCGGCATGAACAAGAAAGCCGCCGCCGCGAAGGCAGATCAGCTCATCGAGATGACCGGCCTGACGGGCTAGGAGGGCGCACTCCCCTCCAGTTAAGGACCTGCTAGGCATTCGACAGGCTATGTCGACCCGACAGTGATGGCGACACTCGTCCGTAGTCGAAGATCACCACAGTACCGGTCGACCGTCGGCGCCCCATAAAACGTGCATGTAATCTTGAGAATGTCGTTAAATCTTTGATAACAGGCAATATCTCGCCGAGGAGCTACAGCTCATCGCGATCGATACCCAATGCCATTCTATCCGCGTCTCTTTTAAGGCGAACGTTTTTCGACCAAAGCCAGCGGCGTTGCAGCGTGAACTCCGAACATCTCGGCCAAACGCTTGGTCGGCAATGTTGGGGTTACTGTGCTCGGCTATCCGCTCCCGATACATCGTCACCGCCCGCTGGTCGAACATCCATACTGGAACCGAGCCGACATTCTGTTGGTGACATCACAGCGTTTACTAGACCAGGACGGTTCGTCACTAGTTACGCGCTTTTCCGGTACGTCGCCTTAAATACGGCCCCGGCGAGCCACTGCTTGAAGCTGTTGTTGTCTTGGAACTCCTTGAAAAGTTGGGTGTCATCGGAGATGAGGCGCAGCATGACCTGACTGAGGGCACGGTCACTCTCCACTCGGGCGTTCACCGGGTCGTCGTTGGCCTGTGCGTACCTGTAGGCCTCGTCCTCCGACACGAGCCTCGGAATCTCCTCGGAGATGAAGCGCTCGACACGATCGGCATCGTTCCACTCGATGTTTCCGAAGTAGTCGTTGAAGCTTCGCACGATCGCCGAGAGTCGCTCGAGCTCCGGGTCTGTGAGGTGCCCTCCGCTGGCGGCCGGGACCGGGGCGAGAGTACCGTCTTCGTCATCGAGCACGATCTTCATCGCGTTGAGCTTCTCAGCGCGATAAGACTCCAAGTCAATGTTCTCAAGGATTCCGGCGGCTAGATCCTCCTCTTTGGGAGCCGGCAGCTTAGGCACCAGGTGGTCAAGAAAGATTGATCGCTTCTCCCACTCACTGCTGCCGTAAGGCAGCACGGTGGAGAGAAAATTGTAGGTGCGAAGGAATGCCTTGGCGCTACCCTTGAACATCACCTGGTCATCCTCGTCGGGGAGTTCGATGTATTCAGCGACGCTAGTGTCCAGCAGCGGGTCAAGGTGATCGCGCCTCTCCCCCGCCAAGTACCGACTGACGAACTCATCGACTTGCTCAGGCGTGTAAATGCCAAACGCGTCAAGATCGTTGACCAGATCGTGCAGCTTGTTGGCGTCCGTCTCTTCAGAGAGCACGGTCGTGCGGTAGTACGGCTCGAAAGCGCGCTGAATCTCATCGGCATCATTGGCAAAGTCGAGGACGAACGTGTCGTGCTTCGCGGGGTGTGCCCGATTAAGCCGCGATAAGGTCTGCACGGCCAGCACACCCGAGAGCGTTTTGTCGACGTACATCGTGTGCAGTAGCGGCTCGTCGTACCCGGTTTGAAACTTGTTCGCGACAACAAGGATCCGATACGGATCGGTCTTTACCTGCTCGGCGATCGCGTTGGATGGGAAACCGTTCAAGCTCGCTTCGGTGACTTTCAGACCCTTGTATTCGTGTTCGCCGGAGAAGGCGACGATCACCCGGTATGGGCTCTTGCGTGCGCCGAGCGCATCACGCATTGCATGGAAGTACTCGATGCATCGCGCAATCGAGGACGTCACGACCATTGCCCTCGCCTGGCCGCCAATCTTCCGCTTCGCGACCACATGGGCGAGGAAATGCTCGACCATGATGCCAGTCTTCTGAGCGATGGCGTGCTCGTTGCCCTCCACATAGACGCGAAGCTTCTTCGAGGCGCGCTTCGCATCGAACTCGGGATCGTCCTCCACGGTCTTCATCAGCTTGTAGTAGCTGCCGACCGGGGTGTAGTTGGATAGGACATCGACGATGAAGCCCTCCTGAATCGCCTGCTTCATCGTGTAGGAGTGGAATGGTCGGAAGCTGCTGCCTCCTTCGGCGTTGAGCACCGGCTCGCCGAACATCTCGAGCGTCTTGTTTTTCGGCGTCGCCGTGAAAGCGAAGTAGCTCGCGTTCGTGAGCAGCTTCTTGCCCTCGATGATCCGGTTTATTCGGTCCTCAACGGTGTCTTCCTCATCGGCCTCGACACCTGCGAGTGCACGTGAGACGGCCGCTGAGGTCTTGGACCCTTGGGATGAGTGCGCCTCGTCGATGACAATGGCAAAAGTGCGGTCACGGTGGTCCGCGCCGATGTCATCCAGGATGTACGGGAACTTTTGCACCGTAGTGACGATGATCTTCTTGCCTGCGGTGATCGCGCGCCGTAGATCTCCGGATCGGTCGGCATGCACCACAGTCGACCCCACCTGCAGGAACGACTTGATGGTCTGCGTGAGCTGGCTGTCAAGGATGATGCGGTCGGTGACGACGATGATCGAGTCGAAGGCGATCTTGCCGTCATGTGTGGCCTCGGTGAGCTGGTGAGTCAGCCAGGCAATCGAGTTTGACTTGCCACTGCCAGCCGAGTGTTGAATGAGATAGCGACGACCAGCACCGCTCGCCTCGACATCGGACAGGAGTTGTCGCACGACATCGAGCTGGTGGTACCGAGGGAAGATCGCCCTGGACACCTTCTTGCCAGTCTTCTGGCTCTTTTCGACCACGATCTGCGCGTAGTTCTCAATGATCCCGGCGAGGCTCTGCGGCGCGAGCACTCTCCGCCACAGGTAGTCCGTCATGACTCCATCGGGATTTGGCGGGTTACCCGCACCGTCGTTCAATCCTCGGTCGAACGGCAGGAACCACGATGAAGCGCCCTTGAGCTCGGTGCAGAATCGTGCGCGTTGATCGTCCAAGGCGAAGTGTGCGATCGTCCGTCCGAACGCGAACAGCGGCTCAAGAGGATCGCGGTCGCGCTGATACTGGTGAACCGCGTCGTCCACCGTTTGGTTAGTGATGCTGTTTTTCAATTCGAAGGTAAAGATGGGCAGACCGTTGACGAACGCCACAAGGTCGACGGCATCCCCCGGGTTACTGACGCTGTGATGCACCTGCCGCGTGACGCTGAACCTGTTCGCGGCGAAATGCGCAGCAGCCTTTGGATTCCCATCCACAGGTGTCGGGTAATAAAGATCAATGTGATAACCGTGATGGTCAATGCCATTTCGCAAGACGTGGACGACACCTCGCCGCGTGACCTCACCCTGGAGCCGAGCGAGGAACTTGTGACGCGCTGGAGTCTCCGATGCGAGCCCGAGGGAGTCGAAGAGATCGGGCTGGGTTGACTCGACAAATGCGGCGAAGTACTTCAGGTCGATCGCATAGGAAGCGACGAAATCGCCGGGTGCACCCGCGATCCAGCCACCCGCGCTCATTTGAGTGACGACGAGCGTTTCCAAACTCTCCTCGTTGAGTCGCTGCATGCTCACTCCTCGCCTTTGCTCAGTGCTTCGTCAACGTCATCATCTGGTGTTGAGACCGTGTTGTCGAACGCCCCAGGTGCGTCCGGTAACGTCGATGCGATGGCTCGTACGTCGACCTGGCCCGTCACCACGTCCGCGACGAGTCGCGTGCGGAACTCTTGCAGTAGTGCAATCTCGCGCTTAACACGCTCAAGAATCGAATCAATCTCCGCAAATGCGCCTTTGATGCGTTTCACCACCGCTTCCTGAGCCGATCCCACCGGAAGTGGAATTTCGGTAGTGAGAAAAGATCCCAAATCTAGGTTCTGTATTCCTGTTGTTTGCTTGATGTGAAGACGCACAGTTCCCGCAACGTGCAGGTCTTTCAGTACCAGCGCTAGGTACTCCGAATCGATGCCTGAAGCGGGTCTAAGACGCTGCAAAAAATTCGAGCATACGGCCGCATCACTGTGATCGAACACAACGACTCGACCAACCGAGGTCTTGTCTCCTCCACCAGATCCTTCCAACAGAAGATCCCCGTAGTCTAAGCGTTTTCGGGCGAAATCGACATCGGCAATTGACCGCATCGTTTTTGGATGTAGTTTGACTCGACCAGGACCGTAGTCAAAGTCTGCAACTCGAACACACCAGCGCGGTTCATCGTCGGATTCTTCCGGCGCAGCACCCCAAATACCTGCGGTTATCGAATGCAAAACCCGCTTTAGTGGCACTCGGGGCCCGGTGAGGCCGTCTATCTCGTTGCGTGTAATTGCAATCTTCTGCTCGTCGAGGAGGGCGATGAGGCGGCGCTTGGCGGAAACAGCCTTGTCGATGCGGGCGTTCGCATGTGCGAGGTATTTCACGATCGCAGCTTGCTCCTCCGCCTGTGGCAGGAACACTTCGATGTTTCGCATGCGAGGGATGTTGAGATCCCATTGCCCGATCCGAATACCGTCTGACGCTGCACCGAATTTCGCCACGTAGGGTTTGCTACGCAGTAGGAACTCGCCATACCTTGGCACGTCGAAGTCGGCTTCGAACACAAAGTAGGCAGGACTAACTATGCCGTCAACTGGCGCGACGCCCAATGAACCCTGCCACGCCTTCATCTTGTTTATGACTAGGTCTCCCGACCGTGCGACCTTATAGTTGCCGAGATCTTCGGGAATCGAATTATGATTCGCGTCATCGCCGGAACGGATGAATACGCCGCGTTCACGAGCGACGGTCAAGAGTGGAAGATCAGGTCGGTTTCTTTCACTGCGGGGCATCAAAATCGATCGCAGAGATCGAGGTTGCCAGGCATTCGCTCTGTCTACTCGCGTTAGAGAAAATAGTGACGTGGCCATCAGGCTTCGCCGGCGATCTCGGCGATCAGATCGTCGGTTTCGGCTTCGAGTGCACGGATGTCTGCCTGAATCTCGACAAGCGTGCGCATCGGTGCCGGCTTGTAAAAGTGACTCGTGAACGAAATCTCGTAGCCGACCTTCGTCTTTGACTCATCGATCCAGGCATCCGGAGCAAAGGGCGTCACCTCGCGTCGGAAAAACGCTTCGATTCCATCTTCGTGGTCACCAGCTGGCTCGGTCAACGGCACCTGCTCTGTGTCGCGGAGCTCGGTATCAGCCTCGTACTCGACCGTGCGGGGGCGACCAGCGATGATTGCCTCATGTCGTCCGTACAGGGGGTCAGGCTTCGCCGTATATGGGAGTGCTCTCCTGATAACCGGTGGCGCGCTCTCGGCTCGCATCCCATCTTCCTTGAGCTGTTTGATCTCTTTCGCGGTGTACACGCGGTTCGGATCTGCGCCGACAATGCGAAGCGGTCGCTCGACAGTGATCTTCTTGTAGCCGAAGTCGACCCCGTCGAATACCTTAGAACGGTCGGTGTCGTCGTACTGGTCGAATGCGATGAACGCCTCGAGCACCTTGTCGGCATCAGTCGCACAAACTTCGACGCCCTTCTCGCCGAGGTTCTTGCGCAAAGGCGTCGACCATCCGGTCGCATCGATTAGCTGCACTTTGCCCTTGCGTCGCTTTTCTTTGCGATTGGAGAGAACCCAGACATAGGTCGCTATGCCGGTGTTGTAAAACATCTTGAACGGCAGTGCGACGATTGCCTCAAGCCAGTCGTTCTCGATGATCCACCGACGAATGTTGCTCTCGCCTTGGCCCGCATCGCCGGTGAACAACGATGATCCGTTGTGCACCGACGCGATCCTGGATCCGAATTCAGTCTCCTGCTTCATCTTCGAGATCAGGTTGGCGAGGAACATCAACTGTCCGTCACTGCTGCGCGTGACGAGCGAGAACTCGCTATCGCCGTCGTGAGTGACCACGAAACGTGGATCGATAATCTTTTTCGCGCCACCTAGTCGGTCCTGGTCCGTCTTCCAACTCTTACCGTACGGCGGATTCGAGAGCATGAAATCGAACTCCTGGCCCGCGAAGGCATCATTCGACAACGTCGAATATTCCGGACCACCGACGATGTTGTCCGCCGCTTTGCCATCCCCTTTGAGGATGAGGTCGGCCTTGGCGATCGCGTAGGTCTCGGCGTTGATTTCTTGTCCATACAGATGGGTGGAGACCTTCTTGCCGGACGACGCAGTAAGCTGATGCAGCGTCTCCTCGGCAACAGTCAGCATGCCACCGGTGCCCATCGCGCCGTCGTAGAGGCGGTACGTGCCCGACGGGATCGCGCCAGCGATTGGTTCGAACATCAGCCGGGTCATCAATCGGACAGCGTCGCGCGGCGTCCAGTGCTCACCGGCCTCTTCGTTGTTCTCCTCGTTGAAGCGGCGCACAAGCTCCTCGAAGACGGTGCCCATCCCATGGTTGTCCATCCCGGCCGGAGAGAGATCCAGATTCGGCGCGAGGAACTTCTCGATCAGCGCACCGAGAGCGTCTGCCTTCGTCAGCCGGGGTAGCTGGTTGCGGAACTCGAAGTTGTCGATGATCTCCTGCACGTTGGGTGAGAACCCGTCCAAGTAGGCCTCGAAGTTCTGTCGCAGCCGCGTCGAGTTCGACACGTGGCGCAAGTCCTGCAGCGAGAACCCAGACGTGTTGTAGAAGTCCTGCTTGGCCGCATCCCGCAGCGGTGCATCCTGATCGGCAACGCCCGCCTGATCCAGCATCTTCTTCATTGCCATCACGGCTTCCTGCGTCGGGCCGAGAACGCTGTCCAGGCGACGCAGGACCGTGAGCGGAAGGATCACGTCACGGTACTTGCCTCGGACATAGAGGTCGCGGAGCACATCGTCCGCGATGTTCCAGATGAGCGCCACGATTCGAGAGTGGTTGATGGAGCTGTTTGGCACGTGGATCCTTCACATTGATCGGTTAGCGTTGCTCTCCAGGGCAACAACTGCGGGTTACGCGGCCCTACCTAAAAGGCATACTAGACACTGGCCTCTTGCCGACTCACGCAGCAGTGTCTTTACGACGTCACGTCGCCAGAGACTTACACAATCGTCAAACTGGTTCGGTGCGGATTGTGATCGCCCGGAAACGCCTCTGCAGCTGCACGCGACAAGTTCGACGACGAGGCCCGCCAGCTTGCGGCGAAGACGAACTGAGGCCGATCGCCGAGCAACTTGACTGGATGCTCGACCACCAGGCAACATGCCGGGACACTGGTGGATGTGAACCGTGCAATACCGCGGAATTGGGTGTCGAAGGACGTCACACTAACCGATCCCGGAGATAGTTCTGCCAGTGTCCGCTCATGAGCGGACACTGGACGCTCCACGGCGTGCGGCGAATGCCGAAGTTCGTACAGACGCCTACAGTTCAAGGCAGCGTTAGCACTTTCCGCGGCGGTGGAGATGGTCCGCCGACTACGGTGATGTTCGAATACCTCTACATCTACCGCCACCGTTGATGGGTCGACCCGATCTGCCGCGTGGTCTCCGAGCACTGATCTAACAGAGCCGCGTCCACCCATTCCGCTGACGTCTAAGCAGGGTTTGATTGGTGCTCGCACTCCTGTTGACCGGTCAGCGGTCGCACTGGCGCGAACCGCGCGGCATTCACGGGTGGTGGTCGCTACCGTGGGCGTCAACGGCCAGAAGCAAACCCCTAAATCCATCTCGCCAGTCTGCACGGTCAACCAGTTACCCGTGCTCGATCGAGTCGACGAATGTACTGATATTTCACCGCGGCTGGCCAGCTCGCCAGCGGTGAGCACGCATTGGGGCGCCGACGGGCGCAAGTAGCCGCACCACACGCATCCCAGATTCTTGGTCGACCCAGCAGGTGTCCTGTTTGCCGACCGGTGCTGGCGTAGTCTCTCTCGCTTCCAGCTATGGGCGAATCATAAGGGTAGTGCAGTCACGGCAGCGAACTCTCGCCCAGACGCGCGGCTGCTGACCCCGGCGCGCCTGCACAACCCTTAGTCTGTGTCTTTCGGATGCGTTAGGAGAATCTGTGCCGTCATCGCTGTCCTGGCTCGACACGTCCGCCGACGAGCAAAGGCGCGTCCGTGAGCTCATTGCGCTCTACACCCAGTCGGAGAGCCGCGACGAGCTCGGCATCGGTCAGATCCGTGATGCGTTCGCCGACGGGCTCTTCCCTGGTACCTCTACGATTCACACCCGCGCGCGCTATTTCCTCTTCATCCCATGGCTTTTCACGCAAGGCGCCAAGACTCGCAGCGGCAGCAAGCTCGAGGCCTGGGCCGACACGCATGAGCGCAGGCTCATCAAGGGGCTGAAGGACGAGGGTATCGGCGCTGGCCAGGGGTTGATCGGTCGTGTCGCCGGCGCCGGTGTCAAGACGTTGCCGTCCGCGATCTATTGGGCAGCACTGACCCGGTACGGGATTCTCACGCGCGACGTCCAACCAGGCATGCTCGGTGCACTGCGGCCAGCTCCCGGGGCGGACGACGAGCTCGCCGTCCGCGGAACTCAGGATTGGCATCCCACGCTGCCACCTGCACCCGAAGGCTTCCCAACCTCTGTCGAAGGCGGAATGAGCCTGTTGCCTGAGGAAGCTGTGTGGCTGCGGGAACGCGTCCTCGAAGCCGCTCCCGGAACTATGCTTGCCCACCTACTCGTAGATGACACCCCGCTGGACGACGAGGACACGCCGCCCTGGTTCGACCCGGCGTGCCTCGCTGCCGACGGGCCACCCGCGTCGCTTCTGCGCCACGGCCGTCTGTTCAGCTTGGTCATGCAAGGATCCGCCCTTCTCTACAACCTGCTCATCGCCGAGCGGTACGAAGCTGCCGGCCTCACAACCCACGCGCAGCCCGTTGACCGCTACCGAGAGGACATCAGCGACTGGGCCGAGAGCGTTCAGGCGGACGGTGAGCTTCTCAGCGCGTGGGACCGGCAGGAGATGTGGGATCTGGTGCGCACCACGAACCCACGCATCGGCCTACAGACCCGCGCGTTCGTCGACGGGTGGATCGACGCCGTCCTCGCGGGGAACGGAGCCGCGGTCGCCGACGACTATGGCGTCCGTTCGTTAGTGGACTTGCGCGAGCGACGCCAGAAGGGCGCACAGTCACGGTTGGTCAACGACCGTTTGCTCCGCACGTGGTCCGGGGCGTCGGGCACGTCGCTGCTGGTCTACCGGTGGCCACAGGTCAAGCGCATCGTTGCCGACATACGACAAGGAATTGCCGATGCTGGCGCCTGACAGCCGCAGGACACTGATCGACCAGCTGCGCCCTCCCGTGGGCTACCGGCTGGACGCAGCGGTCGGCACCACCTTCACTCTGGACCTCACCGCTGCATTGGTGCCGCCGTTGGCCTTTGCGAGTTTCGCAATCCGAAGCACGACCGACCCGGTCAGCGTGCTGGAGGCTGTCCGTTCGTGCGCCGATCGGGTCGACGTGTTCGCCCAGGAAGGAAGCGTGCGAGCTCCCTCTCGTTACACCGCCCTGACGGCGTTTCTCGAGCCCATGCTTCACGAGGTGCAGGCCCCGACTGGCGGCCTCTTTCACCCCAAGCTTTGGCTGCTGCGATTTACCGCCGATGACGAAGAGGACGCGTACCGATTGGTCGTTCTCAGTCGGAACCTCACCGAAGACCACGCCTGGGACGTTTCGCTCACTCTTGACGCCTCGCGCGGAACACGGGCAGTAGCCTCCAACCGCCCGCTCAGTGCCCTGATCAGGTCGTTGCCGGATCGAACCCGACAGGCGGTACCGGAGCACCGCAGGGCTCGCATAGACCAACTCGCCGAGGACGTCCGCTACCTGGAATGGGAGGGGCTCGAGGGCGTGACCGAGCTCGCCTTTCACGTGCTCGGTGTCGCGGGGCAACGGGCCTCCCCGGACTTCACCGGCTATCGCCACCTCGTGGTATCGCCGTTTATCAATGATGCCGGCCTCGCTCAGCTGACAGCGGGAACGAAAAGCGCGACCGTGGTTTCGCGCGCATCGTCGCTCGACGCGCTGGCAACGGAGACAGTCCACGGCCTGGATGCCACCTACGTCGTAAGTACCGTCGCCGGACTAGACGACGGGGACGCCGCCGAGGATGACAAGCCTGCTGCGCTGCTGAACGATCTCCACGCCAAACTGGTCGTGGTGGAGCGTGGCCAGCAGGCCCACCTTTTCCTCGGCTCGGCCAACGCGACCGATGCAGCACTGAACCGGAACGTCGAGATACTGGTTCAGCTCACCGGGGGGAAGAAGTACTTCGGGGTCGGGGCCATGCTCGATCCGGGCTCGCCGTTTCTGGGAATGCTCGAGCAGTACGACACCATCGGTGGTGCCATTCCGGACCCTGACGCCGAGGCCATGTGGCAGCTGGAGAACGCGCTACGCGTGCTTGCCTCGCGGCGATGGATCGTCTCGGTCGGCCGATCACACGGGTCCTACTCGCTTCGGTTCGAGACGCGTGACGGCGCGACTGTGCCCGCGAACATGACGGCGCAGGTAGAGCCGCTCGCCCACCCGGGTACAGCCCGTGCTGTCGACGACGGCCGGACCAGCCACGGGACGGTCGAGGGTGTTCCGCTGATCGAGGTCAGTCCGTTCCTGCGGTTGCGACTCACCGACGATGGCGGACGAGAAGCTGCATGCGTGGTTCGGGCCGAGCTGAGGGGCGACCCGGAGGGCAGGCTCGACGAGGTTCTTGCGTCGCAGATCGATACCCCGGAGAAGTTCCTACGCTTCCTTGCGTTACTGCTCGGGCTTGGGCAGGCACACCCGTTGGCGATGATGGGTCTCGGCGACGCAACAGCCGCGAGTTCCGGTGGTATCGCGCCGGCACCACAGGTCTTCGAGATCGTCATTCGAGCGCTCGCCCGCTCGCCCGAGTCGATCGACGATCTCGACCGTCTCGTCCGCCGACTGCTGGCAACCGAGAGTGGTACCGCCAACCTTCCGGAAGGTTTCGCCTCGTTCTGGGAGGTCGTCACCGCCAGCCGTTCGCAACTGACCTCGGAGGCAACCTGATGACCACTTTCGACGCCGCACCGGTCATCGACGGGCTCAGGGAGTTTCAACAACGCACCGTCGAACACGTGATGACACAGTTCGAACGCGCCGGCTCGCGTCGGCGGTTCCTCGTCTCCGACGAGACAGGTCTGGGCAAAAGCCTCGTTGCTCGTGGCGTGATTGCACGGACCATCGAGCGACTGCAGGACGAGCCAGGTCGCAGGCGAATCAACGTGGTCTACGTATGCTCGAACAGCGACCTCGCAGCGCAGAACGTCGCTCGTCTCGATGTCACCGGTGGCCGACACCGGGGCATCCCCAGCCGACTGAGCCTCCTCGCCAAGTACACCGGGGAGCTTCAGCCCGACCTGCAGGTCGGCGGTGTGAGAGTGAACTTGGTGTCGTTCACCCCGGGCACCTCGTTCCACGCGGGCAACCAGTCCGGCCAGGTGGAAGAGCGGGCCTTGGTGTTCCTGCTGCTGAGCGAGGTCATTGATCTGACAGGGTGGAACAAGCATGCGGCGCTGGTTCTGCTGCGAGGCCAGATTGGGTCCCGCGAGAAGTTCGAGAGCCACATCGAGTGGTTCGAGTCATCCCTCGACGGACCACCCGATCGCAACATCTCGAAACAATTCCTCACCGCGTGCAAACGTAGGGGCCTCATTACTACGTTCACTGACCAACTCGCACGTATCGGCCGCAAGCGCGACATACCGGTGGAAATGGCCGACGAGGTCAGGCAACTGATCAGTGACATGCGTGGCGAACTCGCCCGCGCAGGACTCAGCGTGCTGAGTCCAGATCTCGTCATCCTCGACGAATTCCAACGTTTTCCTGAACTACTCGATGCGACCAATCCCAAGGGGGAGCTGGCCGACCAGCTGTTCTCCTACCCCGACACGCGTGTCCTCCTGCTTTCCGCGACACCGTACAAGCCCTTCACCTACGCCGAGGAATCCGGTGATGATCACCATCGAGACTTCCTTCGCACCATCAAATTTCTGGACTCCGGCATCGCGGACGACGTCGCGCACGATCTCGCCGAGTACCGCACCGCCGCGACCCAAGGGCGCTCGGTGGTCGAACTCACCGCCCAACTGCGGGCGACCTTGCTCAAGGTCATGAGCCGCAGTGAACGACCGGTCGGCGTCGCCGGCGGAATGCTGTCCGAGCATATCGAGGTCGTTGACGACCTCTCAGCCACCGATCTACTCGATTTCGTTGCGCTTCAGCGGCTCTCCCACCTGGTCAAAGGTGATGTGGGCCTGGAGTATTGGAAATCGACGCCCTACTTCGCCAACTATTGTGACGGCTACAAGCTCTCCGAGCAGCTCAAGAAGCGGCTCAAGGACGGCGATGCGGAGTCCATACGTCCCGCGGTCCGCGCCTTGACCCGCCTCGACCCCACTGCCGCTTCGGGTACCGGCGAGGTCGACCTGGGTAACGGCAAACTTCGCGCCCTTGCCCGACAGACAGTCGACGCCGGCTGGTGGCAACTGCTCTGGATGCCGGCGTCGCTGCCCTATCTCGAGCCGAGCGGCCCTTACGCCGAGCCCTGGGCGCAGGGGATCACGAAACGGCTGGTGTTTTCATCATGGTCGGCGACGCCTACGGCGATTGCAAGCCTGCTGAGCCAACGCGCCGCTCGGGCCGCCTCGCTTGATTCCACGCGCGAGGGCGGCTCGCACACCGGACGAAGCGGCACGAGAAGTCTCCTCAACTACAGCGTCACGGGCGGACGGGCCGAATCGATGACCACCCTGGCGTTGTTCTGGCCGATGCCCGGGCTCGCGCGGCGTGCAGACCCTTTGGCTGCGGCTCAGTCCGAGCGCGCGCCGGTGTCTCGCGCCGTCATCGAGGCGACACTCACGCGAGAGCTACGGTCAGGAACCACCAAGTACGGTGTGTCCGCGGTGGCCGAGGCTGCTCGTGTCGCGCTCGCGCTCTCGGATTCACTCCCGCCGACCTTGCTGAACGGTGGATCATCTGGTCGTAAGCAGATCATCGAAGCCCTCGGTACGAGTTCGTCCACCAGCCCCGATGACGTCTCTGGCCAGCGCGGCCTGGCGACGCACGTCGACGAGGCTCTCGAACTGGTGCGGAAGGGTTCCGACGTCGAGATGGCGTCTGTAGCACCAACCGTCGCCGCCCTCGCGGCCCACAGTCCCGGCAACATCGCTTGGCGTGCACTGCAACGCCTCGTGGCGGACCACCCAGCCGTGACCGATGAAGGCCTATGGAGTGCCGCGGCCACTGTCGCCGCCGGCTTCCGGACCTTGTTCAACCGACCCGACACCATCGTGTTGCTGGAGCAGCTGCACGACAGCGGCGCGTACTGGCAGAGAGTGCTTCGCTATTGCGCGGCAGGAAACCTTCAAGCAGTCATGGACGAGTATCTCCACCACCTCGTCAGCGAGACTCGAGTCGAGCTGGACGATGGAAAGTTAATGGAGATCGCGGAAACCGTCACGACTGTGTTGACATTGGTACCGTCGACCTACCGAGCATTCGACCCGGATCGACCCGACGACCCCATTCGCATGACAAGCCGCTTCGCGCTTCGCTACGGGGGCGGCAACACTGATGAAAACGTGCGCCAGCCCGACGTACGACGATCGTTCAACAGCCCCTTCTGGCCGTTCGTGTTGGCGAGTACAAGCGTCGGGCAGGAGGGGATCGACTTTCACTGGTGGTGTTCGGCGATCACACACTGGAACACCCCCGCCAATCCCGTCGACTTCGAACAGCGAGAGGGACGCATCGACCGCTTCGGTGGCCATGCAGTCAGACGCAATCTCGCTCACCGTCACGGCGCAGACATGCTCTCAGCACGCGACCCTTGGCGGGAGGCCTACACACTGGGTGAAGACGAGCAAACGAATCTCGGCGACTTCGCACCCCACTGGGTGTATCCGGGGCCGGCGAAGATCGAGCGGCACTTGCTGCCGTATCCGCTCAGTGTGGACCTGGCCCGACTGGAGCGACTGAAGAGTGATCTAGCTCTGTACCGACTCACCTTCGGCCAGCCGCGACAGGAAGACATGCTTGCGCTGCTCAGGAAGCGGGGACTCGAAGCGGACACCGAACAGCTCGCCGGCATGCGAATAGATCTCTCGCCACCCCTTCCGGCCACAGAGCTGAAGGGAGGGACCACGAATTAGTCGCCGCGAGTCCTCTTCGCTGGATTGGCACGGCCGACAGACGCGGTGACATACACCCGTAAGTTCGCTGGCAAGAACGTGGGCTTAATCGTCACCGGAAGGCTCCGGCCGCGGCAGACTTCGTCATGAAGCCCCGGCAAAGTGCCGGGGACTCCGGTAGCAGCCCATGACTCTGTCGAAGAACGATCCGTTCGGCCGCCACTCCCCCTGCCGGGCGAACACGCATGTGAGTTTGAACCACATCTTTGCCGACACCCGAACAGGTGCAGTGCGCGCAGCCGAGTCGACGATGTGGCCCATCATGAGGGCGGGTCCGGAGCGAACTTCGACATCCGCGACCTCACCCTCGCAGCAACGCCGCGAATTCAGCACACAAATGAGGGAGCAGCATCTCAGCGCGTCATCCGATACGCCGAACGGCGTGCTGAGCGCTACAAACGACTCGAAAGGGTCACGTATCGACTTCCACTCGTCGGTCGTGCGATACCGTTTCCGCAGCACCCCTCGATGACGTGCCCTAGCGTGTAGGACGTAACCCCATTCGAACCGATCCATTGACCGCGGAGGCCAGAGAAGCGATGCCCAAGCTCGGAAAGCCGGCCGATCTTCCGAATTTGACGTGCACCGCCGTGCCTATGGGGTCCCACTGCCCCGCCGTGATCTACAGGTTGGTCAGCAGTGGCGGTCGAAGAGTCGTGGGTCTCCAGCGGAGCCCGCATTGAAATCGGCTCTGGACTGGCACATCGAGGCACTCGTCGATGCTAGGCAGGCAAACCGGAAACACCCCTTCAGCTGCCCTCAGTGCCTGAAAGATGTGACTCCCGCTCGGGGTGAGATCAACGCTGCTTACTTTCGACACAATGACGCATCTCCTGGATGTCCCGACTATCACCCAGGGCTCGGTGGGTCTTCGTGGGGCGGGTTGCGTGACAGGCGTCTGGAACTCCGATTAGCGGTCTCGGGAATGAGTTGGAACCTTTACGTCAAGTTACCGGAATTTGGCGAGAAAGAAATTGCGACCATTTCGCTTGCGGAGCTCCAGACCCTTGAAGTCGCGCTACTGCACCAAGACGGACAACAATCGCGAGTAAACGCGCTTTGTCTCTGGCCCGGTTCTGGCACGACGACGGTCAAGGTGGACCCTGCCAATCAAGTGCACCGCGTCTATACGCACGGTACGTGGCCCCCGGATACGAACCGTTGGAATCGGCCTGTACAACAGGTTCCGCCCGTAGGCGCCGTTTTCGGCCGGGACCGCGGGGGCGACTATCAGATGTGCACGGCCGAGCGTCCTCTCTTTCTAGGCAGTATGGCAGTGCTCGTCTCGCCGAATTCGGTCAAACCACCGCAGTCGCTCAAACCACGGCGCTTGAACAGCGAACATGGGTTCACGGCGTGGGAGTTCACGATGGCCTACAAAGGAACTGCACAAGAAACTGCCTGGTTGACTAAAATGGGGACGATCGCGACTGATGCGCGTGATCCGACTGTTGTGATCACTCCACCGGTCAGCTATCGACAGGATAACGTGCATGTCATTCGACAAGACGACGGCCTGATAATTGCTCCGTCCTCGACCGCGAGGGCTCTCGTCGCCGAGTCCGACGGGACTTTCGCAGCCCTGCGTCTCGATCCCCCTGGTCACCTTGCTCAAATCTCCGGGGGTTCCGAGGCCGTGCGGATCCGGACCCGGACGGGCGACTTGTTCAACGTCGAACGCAAACCCGAGTTTTTCGACGCGGAAGCGTTCGAGAATCAGTGGTCAATCCGAATTAACTCGACGGTCTGTCAACCATATTCAGTTGTCGAAGTCGATGTAATTCATAACGTGAGCCTCAGGGTCGTCGGCAATTTGCCACTCCGATTTTCCGCACTTGTTCGCCATAAAGACCGACCCGCGTACAGAATCGCACGCGTCGATGCCAACGGATTGAAACAGTGGCTTCGAAATATCAGGCCGGACACTGCATCACTGCAAATTTCGGCCGGTAGTTTTGGGGTGGTCGAAGTTGAATGCACAAATCCCCTTGAAAACAACTCGAGCGACTACTTAATGCAGGATGACACCGACACGTCGCCGATTGAGCCGGCGAGCCATTCGACAGGCTCAGAATCTTCGGATAAGAACGCAGCCTCCGCATCTTGGAAACTCGATAGACGTCATGCATGGAGCTCAACCTATAGGGTGCTGAAAAACGCCGATGAACAACATCGCAGTGGTCGCGTCAAACCAGAACTAGAATGGCAATGGAGAATGTAAGAATGACGACCGCAGAAGGAACAGTCGTACTCGGTAAGCTCGTGGTCAAGACCCGCGCCAGCAAGCGCGTCGAACCGCTCTTCGTTCTTGTGAACGGAGCTTGGGAGCCAATCGATCAGGACGAATTCAAGGCCAGCTCACCACTCAAGGCTCCGAATGAACTAGACATCGAGAACAACTGCTTCGTAGTTGCAGAGCTGGTTAGTTCACCCGACCATACCGGGAAAAACGGAAAGATATTCAGGTTGAGCGCCGTTCGCCCTGCTGACGTGGTGCTGTCACACGAGTTTCCTGGCCGCATACCGAACGTCCTCGAGAAACTCGACGAACTACCTGTCCCCCGCTGGGCGGCCGGCACAACTGACATTTATGTAAAGACTGAACGCAACATTCTGTTAGGCCCCTTCAGGGTAAACCGACGAAAGCTTCAGGCTAGGGTGCCAGCGAAGCTGGAGTTACGAGACGCGGCCCAGATGATGACGACTTCAATCGATGACCAGCTGGTAGGCACAAAAATCAGAAGCCTCCCCGTCGTCGGTCATCACGACAGCAGATCAGACGACGAAATAGTCAAGTCGGTCGCAGACTTCACAGTTTCGACACTCTCGGACCTCGGCGTCGAAGAAGCAGACGCGCAGACAACTAACGCCACACTTCACAGATTGGCCGACTGGCTGGCTCAGCGTGCGGAGAGCGACGGCGACCTCAACAACCAGCGCGTCGAGCGGACCCTAGCGGTATGCGACGATGCCGCCACCGTCCAGCGCCTCGCACATGAGATCGCGACGAGATTGGGTGGGCTACCCGAGGTCGTCGAACGCATGGATCAGGCAATCGAGGACGGCCGATCCAACGCCGAACGGGGCGAGCTCGCCAAGATTGCTCAGAAGACCACGGCGGAACTCCAGCTGCTGGACGACCTCAGAAGCCAGCAGACAACAGCTCAGGGAACCCTGGAAGCGCTGCATGCTCAGATTTCATCGAGAAAGCTCGAATTAGAAGCACTCCGCACGGCCGCCGACGTCCGAAACCAAGAGATTCGAGCGGATGTAGCGGTTGCTGTACAAGAAATCATCGACGGCAGCCGCGAAAGATTGGCCTCGTCCATCATCGGACAGGCTCTCACCTCCCCATCGCCGTCACAAGCTGGTCGGGTCGAGCCGGCAACGCATGTCGATGTTCGGGTCAACCCAGTGTCGCAAAATGTTGTTCAAGGCACCGAACCGACCAGAGCTAGGATCCGCGCGTCGGCGGCACTGTACGGCGTGCAACGAATCGCTCTGCAACGAATCATTGGCGCGTTCCGCGCAGGCCTCATGCCGGTCACGCTAGGAAACGGCGGGCCAGGTTCGATCAACGCGGTCGCCGACATCGCCTATAGCGGCAGACTAGTTCGACTACCCATCGCCCACGATTTCTTGCACCCAAGCGACATACTCGGCCTGCACTCCGGAAGACCAGGGACCTTACGCAGTAATCACAATTTGCTGTCGAACGCGTCGCAGGAAGCGCTATCAGGAGAGATCGTCGTGCTGCTCGAGGGCATCAATCAGGCGCCCTCCGAGTCCTACCTTGTCCCGTGGCTACAGAATCGGGCGAACACAAACGATTCTGAATTATACGACCACAGTCAAAATCTCAGGTTGGCCGGGACTATCGCGACTGGGGTCACGTCTGCCCGTATCAGTCCAGATCTTTGGGGGTTCGCCGTTGCCATCGACACACCTACGCTTACACAGTGGCCGTTGCACCGTGAGTTCTCACGGATACATCCTCCACACTTCGAACGTCCGACTGCACAAATCGCGCGAGATTTGCTCAGTAACGTCGAGTCGGACTGGCCAATTACAGACGACATCATCGTGGCAGCCGATCGTTTTGCCGCCGCCCTCGGTGAATCGCAAACCGAAGATCAAGTGCTTCGCTCCGTCGCACTCTGCCTGCTGCTACCGGCGGCGGCGACATCGCTCACCGACAGTGAGTATGATGAGTTCGCGAGCAACTTGGGAAAGAACCTGACGATGAACGAGGACTTGTCGTCGGCCTACCCAGGGTTGACCAAGAAATTGAGAATGCGACTCGGATGAATCGCACGGAGCTATCCATCCACATAGTGGACGAGAAGGTAGCCAGGGACCAGGTATCGAAGAGCCTGGGACTCGAGGAGCAGTTCGACGTCCTTGGACGCCAGTACGAGATGCTTCGAGCTGTCGCTTGGGCGTCAACGAACGCTCGAACACCCGTATACATCCGGACGCTTCTGGACCGCGCGGTCGGGGTGGATAAATCGCTCTTCACAGCGGCTCCCCCCACTTCTCAAAACGACCGACGCGCTGTTTTACGGCACCAACTCGACGTTCTGGCAGATCTGGGCGACTTGGCCGAACTCGGGAACGGGTACTGGGTCAGCGTCCCAGGTGTTGTTGTACAGCCGGACACCGGGGAGCCAGACCTACTTGTCAGTGGGATACCTTTACGGCTCCTCGAGTTGGATGATCGGCGGTCGGTCACATGTACGGGTTCCAGTCGACGCATTATGAACGCGTCGCCACTAATACGTGTACAGCTTCCACGAGTCGGGCTCTGGGCGTGGGCTAGGCGGCCCGATTGCGATCTAAAGACGTGGACAGAGGAATTCATCAAGACGGTCAGAGTCTCAGACGGACCATTGAGTGATCCCGAATTCTACTCACCGGAAACCGCTCGACCCGGATCTATTCAAGCTGTTCGATGGATGCCTTCGCGCCGTGGTTTGAACGGGACATACCTCTACCGGCATACAGTATTGAACCACTGGCGCATCTATGGAATTGCGCACGTTGTGGACGGAATCGTCACGCATACCGGTGAAATTGAGCGCGAGGACGCCCGTAGACTCATGTACGGACTCGATCTATCTGCCGGCAATCCAACACGGGTATCTTGGACCGAGAGTCCGAGAGGCGATACAGAGATAACCTTGTACAGTTCACTACCTGCGCCAGAGATGCGCGCTTTAACCGCGTTGGGGAATCGCCTACCTGCTAAATCATTCGAGTACAAATTCGATGCGACGTCGCACCGGATACAGATACGACGAACGCTAGACCACTTGGGTGTTCGAATCAGTGAGGACGTGAAACATGGCCGAGGGTGACGTTGGCGCGACCCAAATCGCGCGCCAGATTCAAGCAAGCTTTCAACGATCCATCGAAACCAACTCGCCGATCGACAACGAGGATCTCTCCGCCCGCCGCAAAGCCCTGCTGGAGCTTCCCGGCGTCATTGCTCAAACTCCACACGTTGAAATCACGCCCTCTTACGAGTACGGACCAGAATTCAACGACCTGAATATTCCAGCACCGGTTAAAAGCGTCCTCACGGATTTGCGTAAGCTATCGCCCGGTGTCGGAATTTACCCGCCATACCTGCATCAGACGGATGCTTTGGAGCGCTTCTTCGACCCCGTTTCGCCTTCTGACCTTGTGGTGGCCACAGGCACTGGGTCGGGAAAAACCGAAACCTTCTTGTATTCGATTCTTGGCATGCTTGCGAGCGAAGCAGAACGTGGAGGCATCGAACAACACGCAGTACGGGCGATACTCCTTTACCCACTGAATGCGCTGGTAAGCGACCAGACATCGCGTCTCCGGAGGCTTCTCGGTGATGAACGCGTTGCGCAGTATTTTCGCACTCGCGGCGGACGCCATCCGTACTTTGGTATGTACACCGGCCGAACTCCGTATCCGAACACGCGTACCAGCGACCGCGACAAGGGCCGGTTGTCAGAATTAGTTCGCTATTATTCCGAACTCGACCGCTCCGGCAGTAAACTAGTGCAGGAGCTGAAAGAACGAGGACGGTGGCCGTCCAAAGACATGGTAGCATTCTCACGACCTGGGCTGAATCAATACACGACGGGCGTGAACGATAGAGAATTGTTCACCCGTCACGAAATGCAGCAGACGGCACCGGATATACTCATAACCAACTATTCGATGCTGGAATACATGCTGCTTCGCCCCATCGAGCGCTCACTATTTGACCAAACTAAGGCATGGCTCGACTCTGACCAGCGGAATGAACTGCTTCTCGTACTCGACGAGGCGCACATGTACCGCGGAGCGACCGGCGCCGAAGTCGGGTTGTTGATTCGCCGCCTCGGCGCCCGCCTCGGCGTAACTCGAGACCGGATCAGATGTGTCCTCACAAGCGCTAGCCTGCAAGCGAACGGCGGTGACGCCAGCGCTATCAAGTTTGCACACGCGTTGACGGGCGAAACCACCAAGAGAAACTATGCCGTCATCCGCGGTACCGTTGAATCGGTAGCGGGCATGAGTACAGCCTCACCTCGGGATGCTCAGATCCTTGCAACAGTGGACGGATCCGCCTTGTCGCTCGCCGAAACTGCGAACCAGGTGAAACTCGCTCTAGGCGACTTTGCCGTGCGTGTCGACATCGACGGCGACGGTACCCTCCAGGCCGCGAGGCAGGCGCTCGGACGGACTTTGGCAGATTATGGGCCGGCGAACATGGTCATCGCCCAATGCTCGGGAAACGCGACCGAACTCCGCGAGCTCGCAACCACAATCTTCGGGGCTTCTGAACCCGCACTGCAGCAAGAAGCTATCGACGGGCTCCTCACTCTCGGCGCGTTTGCCCGCCGAGATCAGCCAGGGCGTGCACATCAGCCGGTGTTGCCCTCCCGCGTCCACATGATGTATCGAGCCGCCCCAACGATGTTCGGATGCATCGACGAGCATTGCCCTGAGGTTGCACAGCGACCAGCCGACGCCCTTCTTGGAAAGCTTTACGCTGCGCCTCGCGTCCAGTGCGACTGCGGAAGCCGGGTCTACGAGATCCTCTCACACAAGACATGCGGTGCCCTCTATATACGTGGTTACGAGTCGGCAGAAGATTTCTTGTGGCACGAACCCGGCGGGAGACTTGGGGGAGGCAAACCGTTGAGAGAGGTGAAGCTCTACCTCGGAGACCCGCACGAAATGGCAAGACGCCGTGTGAAGCCGATCGGTCTCGACAAAGCCACGGGCCGTATAGAGAAGCAGGCGACGCCAGGAACACGTTTAGTATTTCGCGCAAAACCGACCAAAGGCGCGGCCGAACAATTTACGCAGTGTGTTCGCTGCCTCGAATCTGCCGACCGGTTGAATTACTCGACTCTGACCAGCCTGGCGACCACTGGCGAATCTGCGTTCGCTGATCTCATTCGCCAACAATTTGCAACTCAGCCAGCCGCTTACGTTCGGAGTACACAGCTCGCAAACGGCGGACGTAAGGTTTTGGTGTTCTCCGACGGCCGCCAGAAGGCTGCACGCTTAGCACGAGACCTCCCTAGAGACGTTGAGGATTCCACGATGCGCGAGGCTTTAGTCCTCGCCGTGCGTGATCTCGGGGCCGTGCTTAACCGCTGGCCGACGCTTACAGAGCTTTATGCGGGCTTCGTTGGTGTCTGCAATCGAGAAAACCTCACGTTCTTCGATAGTGAGGACCAGATTCGATTGAGCAAAGATCGAATCGAATTCGAGGACGCTTACTCTGGGGATCTCGAAGACGCCTTCGAGTTCGAATGGCGGCCAATCGATCCTTTGTCGTTCCGGCTCGCGCTGTTCCGTCAACTGTGCCACCCTACAAAATCGCTCATTGCGGCGAAGGCAGTACAGCTCAGGCCGGCTCCGAGTGCTCGAAAATTGCTTTTGAAACAACTAAATAGGGCCAAAATGACGCTGGACAGCTCGCAGGTCGACGAGATCGTCTCAGCTTGGGTAGGTCAAATGCTGGACCGCGGTGCGTTCGATCCACGTCTTCCGAACGCTCTCCGCCGTCAAGCCCTCCCGTACTATCAGGAAGTAAGGAGCGTGGACGCCTTCAAGAAGTTCTTCGACGAGATCGACCTCCGATCTGGACAGCAAAGTCTGCAACTGCGTGAGCAACTTTTCACTGTGCTCACGCAACCGACCGAGACGGACAACGCTTTCGCGGACACGCTCGACCCTAATCGATTCCAAATAAAGCTCGCCCTAGCCGATCCATGGATCCGCTGCGGTGACTGCGGATCTATTTTCCCGATGGGGCTTCTCGGGAAGTGCGTCAACTACAGGTGCAACTCGGTAAACCTCAAGGAATGTCTGCCAGGACATGCCTCAGCATGGGCACCGAAGAATCACTTACGCGTACCATTGACTGACGTTCTTGCGGGCCGTACCCCCATGCATATCAATGCAGAAGAGCATACAGCCCAGCTATCGCAACGCGACGATACTATTGCTTTCGCTACGACCGAGAAGTTCGAGCTCAGGTTCCAAAACGTTGATCTAGGTGACGGAACCCCTGTCGTCGATGTTTTGAGCTGTACAACGACGATGGAAGTGGGCATCGACATCGGCTCCCTCACCGCGGTCGCGATGAGGACCATGCCGCCTATGCGCGAGAATTACCAACAACGAGCTGGCCGTGCAGGCCGCCGGGGTAGCGCAGTATCGACCGTTCTCACGTATTCGGACGGTGCGCCCCACGACAGCTACTACTTTCAGCACCCACATTGGATGATCAGTGGACCCGTGTCAGCTCTCCGTGTAAAGGATGATAATCAAAAACTCGGTCGGCGCCATATTCATTCATATATCCTTCAGACATTCTTCCACGGCAACATCGACCCCGGACACCCCGGAATCGAGGCCGGTAATGTCATGGCGGCGTTGGGGACAGCTAACGATTTTTTCAATCAGTCTGATTCCGAGTTATCCTATAAGGCGTTCGAAACTTGGACACAACGCCAGTATGGCTCTGCAGGAGCCGCTGGGACCCTGAAAACCGTCTCGTGGCTCCCGAACAATCTCCTAGGCGTCGGCCGAGAAGCGGGACTCGCCGCGTACGTCGTCGAGACCGCGCGTGATTTTTTGGGGTCAATAAACAGGATCGGCCAATCGCAGGTCGTTTCTTTGCAGGAGGGCATGCAGCCCATAACGCTGCTCGACGCCCTGTTCGATGCAGGCCTGCTTCCGAAGTACGCTTTCCCGACTGACGTGTGTTCGTTCTATATAGAGGATCGTAACGAACGGGATCGAATAGTCACCAAAGAGCGCCCCCAATTGGCGAAACTGCAAGCTTTGAGTGAATACGCGCCCGGGAGAACGATCGTTGTGAACAAACGAACCTATCGGAGTGGTGGAATCTATTTCGCTCCAGTTGACCGACAAAATCGCTGGAGTCCTGCAGTCCCTTACTTCGAACACCCTCTCGGACAACACATCGGATGTTGCCGGTGCCCGTACGTACGACTGGAAGACGCTCGCCCCTCGGAGGGCCAGTTGGAGCCGTGCCCAGTTTGCAGCGGACAACTCATCGCACGAAGTCTCCTTTCACCGGCCGGCTTCTACCCAGAAGGCGCTCAACATGTCAATGAAAGCAATGAGACACAAATTTATACGGCGGCTGGGAATGCGCAGATGCCTGAGTTTGTGGACCGCTCGAGGTTGCAGTGGAGTGATAGTTCCGGGCTCAATCTGCGCTCATGCTTCCATCGTGACGTCGAATTGATTGTTGTCAACCGTGGCGATGACAACGAAGGCTTCGGCGTATGTGAACGATGCGGCGCGGCGTGGCCGAACGAGACGATACCCGCGGACGGGTCTCATAAGGTGCCATTCCTTACACCAAGGAGTGCGCGCTCTTCATGTAGTGGCCGCATTCAAAAACGCATTTTTCTCTCACATCAATTCAGAACCGATACGCTCTTACTTCAAATCAATAGCGCGTTTCCACTGGACCTTGCGCCGACCCATCCGTGGGTGAACGACGCACTGCTCACCCTCGCGGAGGCGTTCGCACTCGGTGCAACGATACATTTGGACGTCGACCATAGCGAAATCAGCGCGGGTTTCTCGCATCGTGTTGCTGATGTGGCCGGCACCGGCGTCGCCGAGATCTTCCTCTATGACACTGCGGCGGGCGGTGCGGGATATTCGGCTGACGCAGGGCGCGAGATCGACGGGGTAATACAGCAAGTGCGTAAACTGCTCGCAGACTGCCCGGCCAATTGCGAGCAGTCATGCACCCGCTGCTTACGGCACTATCGTAATCGATTCATTCACAGCCGCTTAGATCGACACCTCGCGTTGGGCCTGTTCGACTACGCGATCGCCGGGACTCTCCCGGACCTGTTCGAGTCGGAGAGGAGGCGGGAATTGCTCGCGCCTCTCAGAAGGTTTTTTGAGCTCGACGGTTGGATGGCGAACGCTGACGGATCGGCCGAACGGCCGTTGTCTGTTTCCAGAGCTGGGTCTAAGTTCGTGGTAGGTGCGTTTCCAAGCCTACTGGATCAAGGTTATGCCGCATCAGCGCTCGGCTTGGCACATGAATCCGACGAGCGTCCAGTGGTGGTACCTGACTTCGCGATCTTGCGAGAGTTGCCGGCGGTCCAGCGCAATATCGTGAATGGCACACCTCTCGGGTAGCCGAGTGTTCAACGTGGAATTTCTCGTCGCACACGCCGCGGCAGCAGTTGAGGGCGGGGGCGGGTGGCAGCTAGTCCGAGGTAGCGTGTCGAGCACAGGCTATCGCACCCCGTCCGTCCGGCCGTGTATTTCGTGCCGAGTCAGTCGCGCATCGCGCGACGCGGCGGGCACATTGTCGCTGATCGCATCCGGATAGATCGAGGGGCACTCCAGCTTTATTCAGCTCGGTAACGGTATCGCGACGTTAGCTACTCGAAATCACAACTTACAGGCGGGGCGTCGCGTGTGTGGCATCCTCAACAGCGCGACGTGAGCCGCTCCAGTTGCCGGGGCGGGCCTTCGTACCGGTGTCCCGCGATGCGCCGCAGACCTGCGGAAAGCTTCAAAAACCGTCTCATGTCAACAACCCAATCGAGAGGCCAACTCCGGACCACCGAGATCGCGGATGTACGCGGGATCCCCGCACACCACGAGCTGGTCCCGTGCGCGAGATAGCCCGACGTAGAGACGCTCCCGCGAACGATCCCGCCCGCCGGACTCGTTGACAGCGAGCACTACGGCTCTCCGTTCCAAGCCTTTGAATCCCAAGACGTGCCCGTAGAACACCTGATCACCGTCCCAGAAGCTGCTCCAGTACGCAGTTTGGCCTTCTGACTGGCGTGAGACTTGCTCAGGGTGGCGGGTGCCGGTGGTCAGAAGGGCGACGTCCTCCTCACGCCACCCGGCCTCCAGCAACAGGTCGACTTGATCGTCAGCCTGATCGAGGGCGGCGTCAGCCGAACACGCCACCATAGTGACCGCTGGACCGTCTCCGCCCATCAACCGCATGCGCTGTCCCACGAGTGGTCCGAAAACGGTTGCGATCTGCTTGGTGTTCCTGATGTTCTGGTCAAGAACGATCGGAACGAGATCCAATGGCGGTGTTCCGTGACGGTCGAAGACCCGCTGCGCCTCATCGCTGAAAAGATAGATCGAACCCCCCTCCGCACTCCGGAGGGACTCGACGACCGGGCTCCACCACGCATCGGCGAAATCCTGTGCCTCGTCGACCACTATGGCATCGAACCTGTGGCCCGGCTCTAGCCCTATGGCCAATTCGGCCATCTGGGCCGGCAGATCTTCCTCCCAGAACCGAACGCTCTCGGCGGTCCGCACGGATTCGTCCGGCCCCGTCGCGGCACCCCACTGCACGCCTAGTGCATGGAACTCGCCGACGTACGCTGGTCGCTCCTTCCGCGGCCAGTTCTCTGTCAACCGCTTTAGATAGGAGGCCAGGCCATGCGAGTAGCAGAGGAGGGCGACTCGCTGGCCATCCTTCTGCAGACGTCGTGTCTGCTCAAGCGCGAGGAACGTCTTGCCGCTACCCGCGCCGCCCCGAATTTCGACTCGTTTGAGCAACCGCGTCGCCTGCAGGATGATCGATTGCTGAGCAGTCAACGTCTCGGCTACGTCCTCGTTGGCCAGCGCCCTGGCTAGCACGTCCTTCTGGGGAAGCCCGCGGCCGCCAAGCACCATCTTCAACTGCGCACCGGATCGAGGATCGAGTTCGCCATTCGACTTGTGCCGCAGAATCGCGGGTAAATACTGCCCGATCTTGTGGAGGCCCGTTCGGTCGATCACACTCCACCGAGGGCAATCGGGCAGTGCAAAGTCCGCGTCCAGTTCGGTGTTCGGAAGCACCACGACATGCGCCCATGGGAATCCCTTGCCGAGTGTCCACCTGGGATCGTTTTCCACGTAGGTACGTAGCGCGTACATGGCCTCTCGCACCTGCGTCACTGGATCTATCGGGTGATCGCTCCCCTGCCGCGTCTGAATCCACGTCGATCCATCGTGCGAGACCTGCCCACCCTTGACTTCCAGGCAAACGACGCCGAGACCGTCGAGATGTACAACGAAGTCGATCTCGTAGTCCTTTCGATGATCGGTCACTCGTTGGTTTGCCACAATGATGTCGTCGTCACCGAGCTGGGCGCACAGTGCCTCGTAGACCGTCCTCTCGGCGCCGTTGACAAGGGAAGATATGGCGGCTGGGATTTGTGGCATCAACTGAGGGTGCCATCTCCGCGCGGTGGAGAGGGCGTAATACCGATCGTGTGTTGCTCACGATCTGCTGATGTTGTTCGCAACCCAGGCCCACTGCGGGATTTGGTACAGCTATCGCCACTCAACAGCAGCTTCGGATTCTCGTGGTTCACTACAGTCGACAACACCACGCTCATACCCCGGAAAAGCCTTCGCATCTCATCGATGTGTTCTGGTCGAGCACATCTGCACACCTATCTTCAAAGCGTCCTGCTGGCGTCAAGCAACGCGAACTTGCACCCGTACAGCGGCTACTGCTGCTCGATGGACTGACTCCGTGATTCGTCCACTTACCACTGAGCTCTGCTGGCCTTTACTCATCTCCAGCACTGTGACTGTTCCCGGCCGCGGCCATCCGAAAGCGCCCCGAGCGACTCTCCGACCTTGTGAAAACCTTCCTGGGACTCGGAGTACCCCATCTTCCTTCGGCTGCAGACCGATCGTGGTCACCTTGATCTGAGCGGGTCTCACCACAGTCTTACCGTCATCCCCGCCCCACGGCCCTCGGGCACCGAGACGGGCCCGGCGCAGAACTGCCGGGCGGCGACGCCGAGCGACGGCTCGTCCGCGTCGGCCGCATCTGCATCAGCGGGGATATCGAAGTCGCCGCGAATGCAGTCGACCTCCCGCGTGGAGCGTTCCGGTTTCGTCCCCGGGCCCGGCCAGGGCCGGGCCGGGCCCGAGCGGTCGTGTGACGCGGCGACAGGCTAGGGGATGGAACGATTACGACGACTCATGCGAAAGTGGGCTGTGTGCATGCGGACTCTGAAACGTGCTTCCCTAAGGACACGGATGACCGATCACACGATGCAAACCGTATTTGCCGACGGGTTATAGGGAGTCATGTAGTTTGCAGTCCGAGCTGCGGTGCCGGCAGGCACGTCGTGCCGGAGGGAAGCACCAGAAAATTTCCGGAATGAACTGCGACATCGATGATCGACTCATTTGTCTTCGTGGCTAGCCTTCAGGTCCAGCTTCCCGGCTCACTCCGTTGAGGAACTCCGGCGACCTCTAGTCATACAAATGCTGCTCGGTTTCGACGGTAGTGACTTTCACGGAGACAGCGCATGCTCCCCTAGGACGTCCGCGAGGTACATGGATCCTTCTTGAAGACGACCGGCGGATCGTCGACATCCTCGAGTGGACGGCCGGCGCAACGGAAGTAAAACGAAATGATAAAATTCAGGATTCATGTCCATGGTCACAACATCGGACCTACCGGTGCGCTGTTAAGGATTCCGGTTGAGCAGCCAAGCGGTGATCACCAAGGGGGGTGGCGCTGCCGGACTGCACGCCGAGGTGAGCTGCAATCAACGCAGCAATTCGCTTCAGTTGGGCGTCCAGCACTTCACTGTCGGCCGATAGGTCGATCGAGTGCCTGTGCACTGTTACGCCCGAATTATTCATAGTGTAGCTAGAGGAGGATTCGCTCCCCACGTATATGAGATGAGCAACCGTTGATTTGGCGGCGATGCAATAGCTTTGCATTTGATACACATCAGACATCGGCGGTTGGCCACGGCCAAGACCTTTATACTTCGCATCTACAAAAACACCGACATCTGACGTTGATAAATATAAATCAGCCCGTGGCTTGAACTGACGTTCCTCATCCATCACAAAACTGTACTGACAACTCACCGATACTTGCTTTGGATCGAAGTAGCCGCGCAACCATTCTACAACGAAATCCTCGAATATCATCCACATATCGATTACGAAACCAAAGGCCGCAGCACCCCCTGACCTAAGCGCAAATGACTCTGACTTCAGAATCAATTCGGCCAAATGCAGCGACCTGCGGTAGTGCTGGTTCAGTTTAGTAACACGCCAGATCTCGCCCGGCTGCGCGGAGCGCACACCACTTGATTCCAAACGTCCAACGAGAGCTCGGCACATCAAGCGGTCCGGGGCCGATAACGTTGGTATTCTCAAACACTTCTCCGCAGCAGCAAGCAGAATCCGATTCTCCGTTACATTCGCAATGAAATCATCATACTCGATCTCCATTGGAATTGGCACGCCCATGTGCCGCTGAACTTGACGCGAGATCGACAAGCGCCCCCTTAGTACCTGAGATGTGTCCTCCGAAGGCACATAACCACGCACAATCTGCTGCAGTGAGCGAGTCGCTTCCATCAGGAATGAGCGGCCTATCGCACTTGTCAGATCGGGCGCTTCTTCAAGATTCAACCCAGCCCGCCTCCAGGCCACATCCGCCTGTCCGAAGTCCATCAACCAGAATAAGCGTGAAACTGCGACCTTGGGATGGATCAGAACCTGAATTCCTGAACATGATAGGGCACCTACCTTATTGCTAGCAGGTCTTAGCTCGTAAGTCCCGACTTCGAGGGTCAATCCGATCGCCACGTACTCCATAGACCGAACAGCAACCAATTCTGCTTGCTCGAGACGGTGATGCGAATTCTGCCCTTCTACAAGGTTGATCGTCCGCATTGATCAGGTCCCATCCGGTTCAGCTATTGACGCGATGGATTCGTACATTTCCGTTCGCGAAATGCCGGCATCAGTGAGAATGTTGTCTAACGAGAACTCGAGCTGAACCTCGATCGCGGAGGCTCCATGTCGGTAGTCCGCCACGAGAGGGATGATCGAGGTGTTCCACATCTGGTCCAAACCGCCCGGCCTGTAGAGCGAATCGCGCATGAAATAAGACGGTCCAAGCTTATAGTCCTCCTCCTCAATCCGCTTATTTAGCGCATCGTGTATGTCGGCAATCTTGCCCGGCAAACCCCGCTTGGACAACCAGGTGCGGAGAGAATCTGAGACGGGATATTCACCGGGCCTCAAAGCAAGGAAGGCGAACCGGCGCCTCATAGCAGCATCAACAGCGGCAACAGACCTGTCAACTGAGTTCATCGTCCCGATAATGATCACGTTCCGTGGAAGCGAGAACGGAGCTAAATCATTCGTCCCGTACATCAGGTCGATCGACCTGTCACGATACTCGAGCAGAAAGTATAGCTCACCAAAAATCTTAGACAGATTTCCCCGATTGACCTCGTCGATCAGAAGTACGAAGTTTTCTTTCGGGGCATTGCGCGCAGCGTCGGAAATCCGCCGGAGCGGGCCTGCCCGCAGCTCGAACTGCAGTTGTCCACCCTCCGCACCAGTGGGACGAAATCCTTCGAAAAAATCCTCGTATGAATACGACGGATGGAATTGCACCATGCGAATATTCTCGCGCCTGGCAAGATGCGAAGCCAGATGTGATGCGACAAAAGTCTTACCTGTACCGGGGGGGCCATACAAGATGAGTTGCGGACGGTCCCGGAGAGAGTCGACTGCCGACTGCAACCATTTTATTGGCAAGTTGGTCGCATGTGCCAGACTCTCATCGGCATCAGGAAATCTGCCGGGCGGGTCTTCTTTGGATATCACCACATGAGTCGGCGTCGGCAATGGCGCACCGCCGCGCGCTTCTGCGAAAGCCCCGCTGAGGATCTCGATCAAACGGTGAGCGGTGGCCTCGTCAACTTGAATCGACTGGCTGCTCTTCGGGTCAGCCTGCCGGTTCTTGGAACCGAAGGTAGACAGGTGGACGAGCGGCGTTCCATCCGAATCCTCGATTAGTTTCCACTCGCAAACCACGCCGTTCTCGACCTTGTGTGGGGAGATTCGTTCTTGACTGCTGGGCTGGAGCTCCAGGATGCGTGCCATCTGTCGATCGTATGCGTACGCGCAAGTTCAGTGACAACATGTCGCTCCACCTTTGAGCGGCCAAGCACCCCCTTTCGGGTAGCGACTCGCGTATCAACCGCAGCCCCCACGAGCATCACGGTGCCTCGCCGAATTCGCACGCAGAACACCGACGACCGATTCTCGAGGGTCACCCCGTCTGATGACCGGATGTATCCGGGTTGGTCAAGCCCTTCGTCGGTTGACCTCCATGAGAGTCGAAAGCCGCATAGCTGCCGGGGTGTCTGAGGCCGAGTTGATGTTCCTCGAGTCGTTTGCGCAGCTGCGCGACCTTACAGTGTGCGTGCTGCGCTGCTGCGCCGATTCGGGCTAGCAATCGGCCGCAGAGGTCGACCCGGTCAGGCCGCCGGCATCACGGGCACACTGACTGGTCGATCCGGGCGGCAGATCGCCCGACTGAGCGGGCCTGTGTTGGCGTCCGCGATCGAACAGATCGTCACCGCCACCACGGACGATCCGAACATCGCAATCCCCGGCGGCGTACATATCGAAGCGGGGCCCGGAGCCTCGACACTGACCGCCAGCGACCGCTGCCGCCTGTCGACACGCACCCTTGTCAGCCACATCGACGGTGCTGCGGCCTTGGCCGCGACAGTGAGCGGCGACGACCTACGACATGCTTCGCCACACACGCCGCACCTCGTCGGCGAGCGTGGATGTCGGGTTACCAATCGTGGTCGCGGCCCATTTGTTCAAGGAGTTCTCCCATTTGTCGGACTCCCGTGCGATGGTGCCGTGAAGCAAAAGGAGTTGAGCATGTCTGAGCAATCTGACGTCGAAGCACTGGTGGTTGCATGCCGGGAACAGCTGGGTCCGCAGTCCGGATGGTTCCGACCCGATGGATACCGGAACAGTCTTGCGTTGTGCATCATCGATTCAATCCAGTCGACCGGATCTCACTACACGAGTGTGCGCAACGTCGTGAACCGGTACCGAGAGCTTCGCGGCGGGGCTGCCGCGACCGACGGCACAGCTGATCTGCTCGCATCCTTCGATCAGTTCGGGGGGACGCGCGCATGGGCCGCAGCCGTCGGCAACCTCAAGCCGGCATCGACCAAGCAGGGCGCGTCACTGAAGGCGGCAGTCATGCACGACATCGCAAAGAAACTCCACGACGCAGGCATACGCACCGCTACACAGTTCAGGGAGCACGGCGAGTTGAGGGACGACAATGAGGATCACCGAAGCTCGCTGAAGCAACTGTGGACGTCGGCAGAGGCCCAGCGGTCAGGAATCACGTTCGAGTACGCGCTCATCCTTGCGGGGCTCCCCGGGGTCAAGTCTGACCGTATGGTGATGCGTTACGTCGCTAGCGCGACCCGCCGCGGTGATCTCACTCCCACTACTTGCGCTTTACTAGTCCGCGATGCCGCAGCCCAACTCGGCACCGATGCCGCAGTACTCGACCATACTATTTGGCGGACAGCATCCGGCCGTGCCGGCAGCTGAGACCGAAACCCGACAACGGTGCTGATATGCCTATCCCGCTGATCGCCGCCGCCAGCACATCACTCCTCCAGGTCGAGTGATGCGACGCCCTCTTCTCCACCACGCTTGATCTGAGCGACTTTCGCTTTGATCTGGTCCTTGGCGGTCTCACTCATCTGAACCTTGATGAAGTCGTTCAGGAGTGCAGGATCCGTTACTACTCGCGAGGGACGCTGCTTGACACGCCACGTCGTAGTGTTGCGGGGATCACCGAAGGTGACAACGCCGATCCCGCTTTCGCCGGCAACGGAACACACTTCGAACACTTGATTCTCGGTCGCAACTTCCAGATGCGGTGGGATGTAGAAGAACACCCACGCGCGCGTTGACGCTCGTCGATGTGCCAGCGCCTCGTAGACCGCGGCGATGTCCACAGATACGAACGATTTAACCTCGACACTCGACACATCCATTGACAGGTGTGGGACGTAGTCGAAAGACTCGAGCCCAACTGACACGAGGTCCGGCCGAGTCCACCGACCCCCGGTCACCCGGCCGCCCTGCATAGCAGTGTTGTCGACGACAATAGGAACATGGCCCAGCGTCTGTTTCCAATCCTTCAACGGGACATCGCACAGGGGTCCGTACAGGAGGGATTCCTTGACCTTCGCTGACGGGACCGCCTTACCGTCGTCGGTCAAGCTGAGCGAACCGCGTCCGCCTGCAACAGTGACCGCCAACTTTTTGGCTATGAGGTTCTTCCTGGATGCCTCGTACCGATTGTCACTGAACTTGCAGCGCTGCTGTAACGTTCTATGACCGACAGCTTCGCCGGCCTTGTGGAGCTGGTCGAGGATTTCATTGTCGTCCACGGTAATCTGCGGAACCCTTACCATCGCGAACCCGTCCCCATTCGTTGACGGCCATCGGTTCTCGATGGCGCCTTGTGACCAGCGTAGTTGCTAGGTCCACGGTCCGCTGGATCTCCTGCGAATACCAAATCTACTCATGATCGCGTCAGGTCAAGGCAAGCCCACCTCGAGTCCACTCTCTGCAGGTTGGCGACCAATCTGTGGTACAGCGACACCAGCTGTCCACACAATGCAACTAGTGCCCACTCGCTTTGCGGACCAAGGCATCATCGCGGACGCACCTCCAACCGAAGGATTGCAGAGCCTCCACGATGGCGACCTCATCGCCCACGTCGAAGTGCAAGAACTCGCCGTCATGAATGGTGTCCTCGACCTTCCCGTATTGCTCACGAACCGATTGCGGGACATCGCGGAGCATCTCGCGGGCGGGCCAAGCCGGCCAATCACCGTCGGCGTGTCCGGGAACAGCGTTCAGGTCGAACACTTCGCCCTCCGCAGGAAGGTCAGTTTCGCCATCGGCGAAGCGCTCGACCACATCGGTCCAGCTTTCGGCGCTGAGGCTGTTCTTTGCATCCCCCCATGTTCCAAATTCCGAATGCAGCAGTGCCAGCTGCTCGGCAGCGTCAGACTTGATGAAAATCAACTCGCCGGCGACATCGCCGTAAACGTACTCATTCATTTCGACAGCCTTCCACAGCTCGGAATGTCAACGACGTCGAATGGGCGTCTTGCCAGCTTAGCCGGGGAAGGCTCACCGCCCCGCCCGCCGCCGATCACCGTCCGAGAACCCATCCACCTGCTGCATCCCGTAGGCGCGCTTTCGCTCCTGATAGTCCACCACCGCCGAGAATGCTGCGCTCACACCCACCGACGAGGCGTCGTAGGTCAGCGACTTGTCGGCCTTGAAGCCCATCTGCGAACCGGTGTCCACCGCGTCCATGTTGGCTCCCAGGAACACGAAGTCCCACCCGTACTGCGATTCCTGCTGCTCGATCAACTCGCGAACCGCCTGGTTCGACCACTCCCGACTCGAATTCTCCTGCCCGTCGGTCATCACCAGCACGGTGACCGATCCCGGCCGTTCCTCCTCGGGTAGGGCCGCAAGCGACAAGCCGATCTCGGTGACGAACTTCCCCACCGCGTCGTACAACGCCGTCATTCCGCGGGGTACCAAGTACAGCGGTGGTACCTGGTCTATCGGTGTCGAGTCGTAAACCATCGCGTACTGATCATCGAACTGCGCCAGCGTCACGACGGTTGTGCCGTCGTGACCACGCTCGGCCTCGATGAAGGTGTCGAATCCTCCGCGGGTGTCGTCGGCGATGGACGACATCGAACCGGAACGGTCGAGTAGAGCTGCAACGAGGGACAAAGAAGGATCTGGCGTGAAAACTCCTGACGTGGGAACGGATAGATAAAGATCAGACGACGGAGACGGTGACGCCGCCGGAGAACAAGGAGTCGTGTAGCTCGATCTCCGACGGTGCGGTGCCCGCCGGAACGTCGTAGACGAGCGTCGCCATGAGCGAGTTGCCCGGATTGATTTGCGAGAAGCCGAGATTCGGATCATTTGTCACCGTCGCGAGTGTGTCGGTCGAGTACTCACGCCCCTGCCCGTCCAGTAGCTTCTGCGACGACGTGTCGAACAGTTGCTGCTCGTTGCCGATGTTCGCGACATTCAGGGTGACCAGGACATACTCGCCCTGCGGCGTCTGCGACGTGTACTGATCCCCCACACTGGCGACGCCACGCTCGACGTTCTGCACGGTGAACTCGAACTTGCCGTCCCTCACCGCAGCACCGATTCCCGGTGCGGACTCCTCGGCCGGCGCACTGCTGCCCTCCGTTGCGGCCTGCGAGGAGGACGTGGTGCCACTCGTGGACGATTCCTGTCCTCCGCTCGCCAGATTGACGCCGACAGCGATGACGACGACCGCACCGATCGCCGTGAGGATCTTGTGCCGCAGGAACCAGTTCTTCTTGGTCGGCGGCTGCTGTGGCTGCGCGTGCGGGTTCTGGGGAGGCTGAGTCATGGCGAGTCCTTTCGGTGGTGCCGGCACCGGTCGGTGCGTCCCACCAAGAACACCGCAGTGACCCCGTCGGGCACCTCGTCGATTCGGCCGGTCTCACTCCTCCTTTCGGTCGGCATTCGCGACCGAAGAACGGAGGCTCATGTCAGACCATGGCCGTACCGTCTTCTCTGTGACCACTACTGCAGCTACGGTTCGGCGTCGCGCCTGGACCGTCGGCGCAGTAACGCTCAGCGTGTTCTGCACCTTCATGGCTGCCGGTCTTGCGGGTACATCGGGAACACCGGTGTGGAACGTCGCGCTCGGCGTCGTCCTCAATATGGCCGCCGCGATTGCGTTGATCTGGCGACACGACAAACCGTGGATCGTCCTCGCGATCGCCGTCGTCGGTCCGCTCTTCTTCGCCACCGACGCAACGGCTGCGCTGATAGCCCTCTATGCGGTGGGCGTCTTCGCTCGGGGTCGCGCTCTCGCCGGTGCTGCGGTCGCGGTCTACCTGGCCTGCGCGATATCCCTCGTGTACGACGCAGGGCGCCGCCGCGACTATTCGGTCCTGACAATCGGAGTCAAGCACGTCGAGGGCACTCCCCCGCCGACGTGGTCGCTTCCATGGTGGCTTCCCTGGCTCGTCGCGGCTGTCCTCGTCGCCGTCGTTCTGGGGCTCTCTCAGCTTCGCCGTACGAAGTCCGATCTCGTGGTGGCCGTGCAGTCCCGCGATCAGGCAACCGCGCAATCGCAGCGCCTGCACGAGGACATGCTGATACAGCAGGAACGCTCCCGCATCGCGCGCGATATGCACGACACCCTGGCCGCAGGACTCAGTCGAATATCGTTGTTGGCAGGCGGTTTACAGGTTGGGAGCAAGGACGGGCCGGAGAAAATTTCCAACACGTCGGCACTGATCCGTTCCACGGCTCACGACTCCCTGGACGAGCTCAAACGCATCATCGGCGTTCTCCGCGGGTCCGACACCGGCGGCGAGGATGCTGGCCGGCGAAGCATCGCGGGCATTGGAGACCTCGTCGACGCGGCGCGTTCTGCCGGGTGTCGGGTGACCCTGGTTCAGGACATTCATCCCGGTGTCGTCGGCGATCTGACCAGTCATACCGCGTACCGCATCGTGCAGGAAGCTCTGACCAACAGTCAGAAGCATGCCCCGAGTTCCCCCCTCCACATCACGGTGAGCGGGGCGGACACGGACGGCATCAGCCTGACAGTGCGCAACCACATCTCGACGACAGCGCAACCTGGCCCTGGTTCGCGAACCGGACTGGCCGGCCTCGCGGAGCAAGCTCACAACGCCGGCGGGTGGGTGCGGTGGACAGCTATGGGTGGCGAATTCATCGTGACGGCCTGGCTCCCCTGGTACTCCTGACGCGTCAGTCCTTCACCAATCCGCCGTCGACGACCAGGTTCTGACCCGTCACCGCCCTCGACCACGGCGACGCGAAGAACAACACAGCATCAGCGAACTCGGCCGGCGTCGTCACCCGGCGCAGCGGGGTGCTCTCGGCGATCATGTCGAACACCGCGGGCGGGGTCGCAGAGCTGGCATCCGTGGTCCGCAATAGACCACCGGACACCATGTTGACGGTGATGCCGTCAGGTCCGAGGTCCGCCGAGACGGTCCTCGTCAGCGCCAACAAGGCAGCCTTCGCCACTGTGTAGTCGTGATACGGAACGACGGGGTTCTGGACGAGATTGGTGCCGATCGTGATGATCCGCCCGAATCCCGCCTCACGCATGCCCGGCACAGCTGCCTGCGTGGTGTGCAGAGCGCCGGCAACGCTGCCGCGGAACTGCGAGTCGAACGCCGACCACTCGATCTCATCGGCCTTGGCACGGCCGTCGCCGTTGAACGAGAAGTCGATCAGAGCGTTGTTGACGACGGTGGTGACAGTCGACCCGAAATGTTCACGCGCCCTGTCGAACAGCGCGTCGACCTGGTGTCGGTCCGTGACATCGGCCTGCACCGCGACAACACGGTCAGGACCGAACTCGGATGCCAGAGCATCGGCTGCGGCTGCACTGCGGTGGTAGTTGATCACGACGCGGGAACCTTGCTGCAGGAACGCTCGCGTGATCGCAGCACCCAGTCCGCGAGCACCGCCGGTCACGAGCACGATCTGTTCGGCCAACGGCACTGTGCGCATCTCGACATCCCTTCGCCAGCATGACCTGGTCAGGTTCGACGGGTGTGTTCTCAGCCGGTTCGGTTCGGCACCCCGTGTCCGACTCCATAGAACACCTATCCGCTGTGGTGTGTCGGCGCGACCCGATACGGTCGACCCATCATGGACTCCGATGCGGTCATCACCGTTCTCGCCGTGGACGACGACGCATTCGTTCGTCGCGGCGTGGCGGACATCTTCGCTGCCACCACGGACATCGTGGTGGTCGCGTCGGTCTCGGACGGTGACGAGGTCCCCGCCGCAGTCACCGCTCATCGGCCCGACGTCGTCCTGATGGATCTGACGATGCGCCGAGTGGACGGACTCGACGCCACGCGAGCATTGATGGCATCGGCGCACCCACCGAAGGTCGTCGCGATGACAGCGATGGACGTGGACGACCTGGTGGTCCAGGCCATCGAGGCCGGCGCCCACAGCTTCCTCAGCAAGTCGGAGGCGCCCGAGACGTTCCATCAGTCGATCCGCGCCGTCGCTGCCGGCAACACTCTGTTCTCCGAAGAGTCACTTCGAAAGATCGTGGCCACTACCCGACCACCACGGCCTACTGTGACGCTGGAAGCGCTGACCGACAAGGAACGAACAGTGTTGTCGGCCATGGCATCCGGGGCAACGAACGCCGACATCGCACGGCAGCTCTACATGGCGGAAACGACGGTCAAGTCGCATCTCGCTGCCGTCAATCACAAGCTGCAGGTCACCAACAGGGTCGAGGCTGCGCTGATGGCGTTCCGCGCGGGACTGGTTGTCTGAGGACCTCGGGTCAGACTACGCCTGCTGACGCATGCTTTAGCCGGATTCGTGCTGGTCTATCACGCGCATCGCTCTTTAAGCTTGCTGCGAACGACATAAGGCTGTTCAATCGTCGCCATCGGCGGTAACGTGGCCTTAAGTTGTCTCTGGCAAGCATTGGAAACCCGCATGGCACTTCCTCGAAAGTCGCGTCGTACCGACGTCAGCAAACTCGCCAGGTCTTTCACAGCACGCCGTCACGACTTGGGTCTGACGCAAGCTGAGCTCTCTCTGCTGGCCGGAGTCGGCCGTTCGACTGTTCAAGCTATCGAGGGCGGCAAAGACGCGCCTCAACTCGACGGGGTCAACGCCGTCGCTGACGCGTTGGGGTGCGATCTGACGCTTGTGACCCGCGCCGGAGCCATCGTCGAACCAGGGGAACGATGACCACCGGAGCCGACTTGCGCGACATCGATCGAGCAGACGTCTACAAGGGCAACGTTCGCGCAGGGTCACTGACGAGGTCCGGCGACAACGTCAGCTTCCACTACGACGATGACTACCTGGCGCGACCCGGCGCGGACCCGGTTGCCTGGTCGCTGCCCACCGACGCTGTCGACGTCAGCGTAGGAGCGGGGAGCGTGCCGCCCTTCTTCGCAGGATTGCTCCCGGAAGGTGTTCGTCTCTCCGGTGTGGTCGCCGGGATGAAGACGTCGGAGGACGACCACTTCACCATTCTCCTGGGCGTCGGATCGGACACTATCGGCGACGTGCGCGTTGTCCCCCACGGAACCGAGCTGCAGCCTGCAACGTTCGCCTTCGATCCGGAATCCCCGTCACCGGACTTGCGGGCGTTGTTCGATCAGTTGTCCGGGCCGGATTCGATGCGCGTCGATACCGCGAGCTTGCCCGGGGTGCAAGGCAAGGTGTCCGCCCAGATGTACACGTCGCCCGTAGCGACGACGCAAGGGGCAGCCATTCTGAAACTGGCTCCGCCGAACCGCTTTCCGCGTCTGGTCGAGAACGAGAACTTTTTCATGACTGTCGCCGAGAGCTGCGGGCTCGTCGTACCGCGTCGGCACATAGTGACCGACGCCTGTGGAGTATCGGGACTTCTCGTTCAACGTTTCGATCGGGACGGTGATCGTAGGCTCGCGCAAGAGGACGCGTGTCAGATCAACTCGCTGTACCCATCGTCGAAGTACCGGATGAAGACCGAGACGGTGATCGACACACTCGCCTCGACTGTCGAACTCGGTGGAGGTTCCGCGCGCCAGGCGGCGCTCGAACTGCTCAGGCTCACCGTGTACTCGTATGCGATCGGCAATGGAGATCTCCACGGGAAGAATTACTCCATTCGCCGGAACACCAGCGGAATGTGGGGAGTCACTCCGGCATACGACCTGCTGTGCACTCAGCCGTACATGGGCTGGAACGATCCGATGGCACTGACGTTCTACGGTCGGAACAATAAGTGGTCGCGCGACCACATAGTTGACGGCGCGGCACGCCATCGACTTCCACGTAAAGCGGTAGAGCGAGTTCTGGACGACGTGTGCGCCGGTGTACGCGCGGCAACCAGCGACGTGAAATCGATCGGCTTCGGCGAGAAGACCACGTCGCGAATGACCAGGTTCATCAGCGCGCGCTGCGACGAGCTATCCAGCTGACGCACATCCGACATCCACCCGCGCAGTCAGGTCGCCATGACGGACTGCATGTGGCAATGGATCACGCGTACACAGCCGCCCCGCAGATTCCACACTCCTCGAACTCGGTGCGCTTCCAGCGCGCGAGCGGGATAAAGAAGACGCTGAACTGCTTGTACTGCTGCATCCGAGCCCACTGAGTGGTGTTGTGGCAGCGCTGGCAGGTGCGGGTGTGGCCCGCGCCGAGGGATCTGCGTTTCAGGCCGAAGCCGAAGAGGAGGAACACCGCTCCCAGGATAGGTGGTCTAGCCGTTCCGAAGAACCTCTCGCAGCGTCATCGCACGCCGACCAGTCACCCGCTCGACGTCGTCGGTCACGGCGCTGAGTTCGCCGGAGGCAATCGCCGTGTACGTCGACACCCAGGCATCGTTCTGCCAGTCCGGCGCGTCCCAGACAGCGCGTGACTCGTACGCCTCGTCGAGCGTCTCGTCGTGGAACGACACCGCACGACCTCGAACGTCGGCGATTGTCGCGGCCACCTCGGACATCGACAGCGCTTCCGGCCCGGTCAGGTCATAGGTGGTGTTCACGTGTTGCTGGGGGTCAGCCAGAACGCGTGCCGCGACTCGCGCCACGTCTGCGCGCGCCACCAAGGACACCCGTCCGTCCGCCGCCGGGCCGCGTATGACACCGTCCTCGCCCGCGAACAGTTCCATCACGTCGCTGTAGAAGTTGTCGCGGAGGAACGTGTGCGCCAGCCCGGACTCCTTAATGTGCTGCTCGGTAAAGAAGTGATCGCGCGCGAGAGTGAACGTCGCGTCCGGCGCCGCCCTGAAGAACGACGTGTAGACGATGTGCCGAACTCCGGCCTGCGCCGCAGCATCGATGAAGGTGCGGTGATCCGTCAGCCGTGTCGCATTCTCGGCGCCGGACACCATGAACAACACGTCGATTCCTGCCAGGGCCTGCGTGGCACCTTCCGCGTCACTGTAAGAACTGGTGCCGACGGTGGCACCGGGCAGCTTCGGCGCTCTGGAGGGATCGCGAACCAGCAAGTGTTGTGGTGTGCCGGTTTCCGCGAGGTGCGCTGCAACAGCGCCGCCCACCGAGCCGGTTGAACCTGTGACAGCAATAGTCGGCATGACCGTCCCTCGCAGCAGTGTCGAACGGGTGACCGTTCGCGTTCGGGTCCGAGTATGCCCGTCATCCACTCGCCACCGCCCGCCGCAAGCATTCGCTGACCCTCACCACAGCGTCGGCAAGCTCCGGGGGACGTAGGTCCTCCAGCTCTGCGTCGAACCGAGCCAACGATGCCGCGATGCCCGTCCACGACCACGCGCCGATGCGGATACGACAACGGCCGTCACCGAGATCTTCGACCGTCCCGTCGGCGAGAAAGGGAGCGACCTCCGCCGCAGGAAGGTGCACCGTCGCCTCCCCTTCGCACGCCCAATCACCCGAGACCGTGCCGCGGAAGCGTCGACGGAGCAACTCGGCCGACGAGCCGCCGGGGATCGGGCGCGGAGTGAACCGCACGCCAGTTCGCATCTTCGGTGTCATGCGGTCGACTCGAAACACACGCCAGTCGTCGCGGTCCAGATCCCACCCGACGACGTACCACCGGCCTCCGGCACCGACCACTCCGTGCGGCTCCACGCGTCGCGGAGGTAGCACTGAATCATGTTCCCTAGATAAGTAATCGAAGCGAACTACCTCGTGCTTGCGCGCCGCCTCCCCGACCGTGCGTAGCACCACGGGATCGATCGGGTCTCCGATCGCAGGCAGCGCAGTGAGCGCCAGCGCGTCGACCCGGTTGCGGACGCGGGTAGGCATGACAGTTCGGAGGGTCGCCAAGGCTCGCTCGGCGGCATCGGCGATGTCGACACCCAGGGCCGGCACGACTTGCAGGGCGAGTGTCAGTGCGACCACCTGGTCGTCGTCGAGTAGCAAGGGCGGTACTTCTTCGCCCCCGTCCAGCCGGTAGCCACCGTCCGACCCGCGCAACGCAGCGACGTTGTAGCCGAGAACGCGCAACCGGTCGACGTCGCGGCGGATGGTCCTCGGGCTCACACCGAGTCGCCCGGCCAGTTCGGTACCCGGCCACTCGCGGCGGACCTGCAGCAACGACAACAGGGTCAGCATGCGCGAGGACGGTTCCGACATCACTCGAGTATGCGCGAGCAAGCGGTCAGGATCTGACCTATTGGCCTGTGATCGTCGTTCCTGTCGGCAAAGCCTGCCGGACCTAACCACTCGAGGAGTCTCGATGACCGTCATCACCGCCCTGCACATCAACCTTCGCGGCAACGCACGTGAGGCTTTGGAGTTCTACCAGTCCGTCTTCGGCGGCGAATTGGTCGCATTCCCCTACGGTGACACCGAATCGGGCCAGGGACCGACCCAGTCCGAGCAGATCGCCTGGGGTGAGGTCAGCACACCCGGAGGGTTCCGCGTCATGGCGTACGACATCCAGGACTCGCTTCCCTACAACGCCGGTGAGAACGCCTTCTACAGCGCGCTTCGAAGCCACGATGCGGACGAGATCACCGCCGCGTTCGAGGGCTTGTCTGCTGGGGCAACAGTGTTGGTGCCGCTCGGGCCGGTCGGGTTCTCACCGCTGTACGGCAAGCTTGTCGACAAGTTCGGCATCACGTGGATCCTGGACGTCATCCCTCAGTGGTGATCCGGTAGCGCATCGATCGTGGACTTCTGCCACCGCGAATCGGGCGTGGAAGTCCACGATCGCGAGTCGGCTCGAGGCAGGATGAAGATTCGGCCTATGACCGTCTTCCCATCTCCGGAGTAACGGACAGTCCCAGCAGCGAGATATCTGAAGCGTCCTTGTTCCCTACCTAACGGAGCAGGCTCGCATCTCCCATGCGATCCCGCATTGCTTGGACGCTGACAGTAAGCATCAAAACCGTGCAATGCTTGTACCGCATATGGTGAGCAGGAAGCACGAGCACCGCCCCGACCGCAGGAGCACGGAAGCGGAATGATGTCACTGAGCAAACCCACCGCAATTCAAGTCGTTCTCAGCGGGAACCCGGGTCAGCCATCGGAAGCCGCGCTACTGATTCGTGAGGATTTAGTGCGGCAGTATGCCAAAGACAGCACCTCTGGGCTGACAGTGCAGATGGTGTGGTCCCACGAGAGCGTATTTCCGTTATCACGACCATCGACAACTGAATCGAACGCTCACCTGATGGTCATCAGAGGCACTCCACGTGGCAGATTGAGAGCGTCATCGGTTGTGCTGGAACCTGGCTGGCTCGTCTACACGTACGGCGAGCACACTCCGGACGGCACTCGTGTCTATCGTTACCTTCTCTCCCCAGTCTCCGCCCACGAGCGGACATCGATCGACCTCCGGCTTGCCTTGGATCTTCACGGTCGCGGCTTGGAGTTTGGGGTGGCGTATCGGGAGCCGGCAGTTGTTAACGCGATTATAGGCTTGTGGGCAGATCTTTCCTACGGCACCGAAAGCGACGACGCGTAACGAATTCTCGGCGACTCATAGTGCCCCATCGGTTCTGTTGATCGCTCACCGATCGCGAGACAACTTTTCCGCAGCTTCCAACAGTTGATGTCCGATACGATCAGTGTTGGCGGCGAACATGTCTCGCGCAGCGGTGAGACTGTGGAAAGCCAGTTCGTCACCTTCCCGTGCCACCAGTTCGGAAATATCAGGCGAGCCGTGACTCTCGATCCAGCGGATCTTCTCGAGTTCTCGCTGAATTTCCATCAGTCCCTCCAGATAGCGACGCATGGCCACGAGTCGAGAACACAACGCTTGCTGGCGATCGAGCAGGGCCGCCCTACGCGCCTCGTATATTGCCTGTACCTCCTTGTCGTGGGCGAGGTGTCCGTGAGGCGCTGGCCCCAGCCTGGAGAAAGCGGCGTCGAGCTTGCTGGCGCTGGCCGCGACGGATTGCACCTCTGCGGTCAGGTCGATGCGAACGATGCGATGCTCGACCTCACCCGCCGTCCAAGCGTCAAGCTCCTGCACCGAAGACGCGAGGACTACAACTGCATACACCGCAGTTCCGCGCACTGTGCTCTTCAGTGCGATCAGCTCTTTGACGTCAGCGGCGTGCGTGGGAGTAGAACCCCGATCACGATTGATCGTGTGCCGAACCCGATTCAAGCGTTTCACAGCCGGATCATCGGTGGCGGACGCTGGAGGACTAGTTGATCTCCACGCTAGGAGGGCATCACTAACCAACTTGGGTGGTGACGGATAGCTGTTGCCCAACCACTTCGGCTTGTCGAGTCCGACAAGCGCATCATCCAGTGTTCGTTGGTCTGCAGAGCGTCTGTCGAGCGGGTTCCATCCCACGATCGACTCCTACCTTGTCTCGTCACATTGCATGACGTTGCTATGCCGCGTGCGCGGGAAATACAACCACCGAGCCGTCGGACTCCTGCACGATCTCGATTGCTACGTCGGAGAGCTCATCTCCGGTCTCCAGTCCGACGCCGAGTGCACGAACGCGGTACGCAGCATCAAGGAGTTTGTCGACTTCGCTTGCCCTGAATACCACATCACGCACACCGTGTGAACGATCGAGTTCAAGAGAGGAAAGATTGGACAGCAAATCCCGTATTCCGCTTTCGAGTTTCGAGACGCGAGTCAGATCAGACCTCAGCGCCTGCGTGAAGTTCTCGAACACATTGCCCTCGTTCATCTGCGCATGCTCGACCGCCTGCAGGATGATGATTCGCTTCTTCAAGGCGATAGCGAGTGCAGCAATCTCCAAGTGCAGGCGGAACTCTCCTCCTTCCTCATCGATCCCCTTGAACGAAGCCTTGAGCGGGCCGAGCTCGATTCGACGCCCCGCACGCTCAGAAAGCACGTTCTGCCACCGAGTCAGTCGGGATTCGGCAGTGGTCATCGCTGTGCTGATGGCATAAGACGCCGAATCAAGACCGATCGATGCGCCGACTCTGCCGTGATCCAGGAGAATCGCGGTGGCTTTCTCGATAGCGTCGACGCAGGCGTTCAACGCGTTACGTTCGCGAGACAGTTCATCATCAACCAATTTCTCGAGAAGGTTCGTGATCTTCTCGAGAGTTTCGGCGCGCTTCCTCTCAGCTTGCACACTCAATCCGGCGGCGACGGCCATCAGGACCAACGGGGCAGCAACAGTCATCGCTCCCGCTGCTCCGACTGCAACGCCTGCCGTGGCAGCCGAGCCTCCGACTGCGCCGCCGGCCACTGGAACGTAGGACGCGTGCGCAACAATTCCGGAACGACCCACAAGTGCACTGTGGACGCCTCCCACTTTGGACACCATCGGCTTGACGAGTCCGCTGCCCATCTGGCTCGCGACCTTGGCCGGAACGGTCATGCGATACAACGTTTCCCCCCCGACCTCGGATGTCACCTTGGGAGTGCTCTTGACGAGCTGCGCCAGTTGAGTCGCTAGCGGACTGGTGCTGATCAAGCGCATCCCGCCCGTACGATCCACACCTTTAGGCACGTCATGCGCTTCGAGAGTCGCCACCGGCGAGTCCGCCATCGAGGCCAGAACCGTGCGCAATTCAGTCAACCGAGCGGACGTCAAACTTCCCTCGCTTGCCATCAGGGCGTTCGATGTCGGCTGCGTCGCCAACGACCACACGGGAACTACGACATCGTTCGTCGCCATCAAAGACCTCCTGAGTCGCCGTCAGGCTATCCGAGCCACCCGACAGGGTTTGTCCGTATGCCAGCAACGTCGCGCACCGACCTCTATAGCCAAGGCAAAAGAAGGACGGACTACTCGATCGACCGCAAGGCTGCTGGGCCATCTGGCTCGAGACAGCAGTCCACGTTGTCGACCGCCTGGCAGCCCATCGGTCCAGCTGAGCACCGGTCGAGGTGTCCCGCGCACGAGGGACTCCCCGAGTCCTGATCACGCTGTGCGCTCACAAGGAGTCGGTATCGGCGCCACTCTGTTCGCGCGGCCCTGACGTCAGCGCGGTACGAGCTCACATACGACGCCGGAGTGATCGCTCAGACGCAGGTCGCCCATCGTTCCCGGCCACGTGCGAACGTCGACGCAGTCGAGATCCGAAGCGATGTGGTCGATGAGCTGACCGTCATTGGTGCTGCCGGCGGTATGGCACGTCCACCGTTCCATGACTTCGGTGAGACGGTCGGCTACCCGAATCGGTTGCTTGGCTCGCGGGATCTTCTGGTTGAAATCCCCGGCAACGATGACCGGCACAGATACATCGAAGGTGCCGATCACATCCTCGATCTGGTCCAGGCATTCGAAGTGTTCGGACCATGCAGCGGCATCGCGGCGACCTGTGCTCACGTGGGCGCGGGACCAGGGGATGCACACCGCGAGCAACCTGACCGGACCGATGGGGGTCTCGGTCAGCGCGGTCACCACACGTCCTGCGCCGCCTCCACTATCGATCCGACGCACCTCTGCAAGTGGATGCCGGGAGTACACCAGGACCTTGCGACGGGCCGGTTCGATCGCGTATCCCCAGTCGTCACCGGCATCGAGGGTGTACCCGTCGCCAGGAAGAAGGTCTTGGCGCCCCTCCGTCACGACAAAGATGTCTGCCGCCGTTCTCGCCAGACGATTCTGAACCTCTGCACCCCGCCGGCCGCGAGTCGTGGCCCATTCGACGTTCCAGGTGGCAACGGTGATTCGGGCAGCACTCACGCTATGCAGTGTAAGCGGGCCGATTTAATTTCCAGTGCTCGACGAGCTGCCCTCACTGGACGATCAACACATCTAACCGCCGAGGCCCGTGGACACCCTCCACCCTGTTCAGCTCGATGTCGCTGGTCGCGCTCGGCCCGCTGATGAAGGTCAGCGGCCGAGAGGCGTCCAGCACCGCGAAGGCCTGCGGCACCGTGTCCACCACCTGGTCGGCGCGGACGATGCAGATGTGATGGTCCGGCACCAGAGTCAGAGCCCTACGACCCTGCGCGACAGAGGCATCGAGCACTATCGTCCCCGTGGCAGCGATCCCCACCGCGCAGCCGGTGATCACCGCGTCGAGGGCATCGAGTTGGTCGATCGACAGGCCCTCGTCCGGAACCACCGCTATGCCGTCGACCCAGGCAGAGGGCAGATCGACGGGTACTACCGCTCGACCGCCACCGAGCAACGACGCCACCGTGCCGGCAATAGCCGACTCGGAGATCCGATAGACCTGCGCCCGGTAGTCGTCGACCGTTTCGGCGAAGCGGTCGACGTCACCCGACCAGACCAAGGCAGCTCGGTCGTAGTCCCGCGGAACATCGAGGCCGGCAACCCCACCTGCGGTCGCGGATCGGATGCGCTCGAGGATCTCCGACTTCGCGTTCATGACTCGTCCTCGTGCGTTCGTGCCCACCACTGGCGGAACGTTTCCTTCGGAAGTGCCGGCATGTCACGGCTCGTGGTCCACAACGATCCGGGGAAGGGAAGCGACTCGATGTGTCCCTTCTTCCCGGCCAGCAGGCGTCCGACGCCAGCAGCCTTCTCAGCCATCCCGAATCGCTTCGGCGAGTTCATCGCCCACCCTGCCGCCCGCATCGCGATCTCCTGCGCGCCGGGGATGCCGCCACGTTCGGAGTCGACCTGCTCGGCCCGAAGGTGCACCAGGATGTCCGGGATGTTGATGCGCACCGGGCACGCATCGAAACACGCCCCGCACAGCGACGACGCATACGGCAGTGACGCATTGGGGTCGTCGTGGCCGGTTGTGCCGGTGAGCTGCGGCGACAGGATCGCACCGATCGGGCCCGGATACACAGACCCGTACGCGTGCCCACCGGTCCGCTCGTAGACCGGGCACACGTTCAAGCACGCGCTGCACCGGATGCAGTTGAGGGCGGCGCGGCCCACCTCGTCGGCAAGCACGTTGGTTCTGCCGTTGTCGATGAGCACCAGGTGGAAGTTCTGGGGACCGTCGCCTTCGTGCACTCCGGTCCACATCGACGTATACGGGTTCATCCGCTCGGCCGTGGACGAGCGGGGAAGCAGTTGCATGAACACTTCGAGGTCCGCGAACGTGGGGACCAGCTTCTCGATGCCCATCAGCGTGATGAGGGTGTCGGGCAGCGTCAGACACATGCGCCCGTTGCCCTCGGACTCGACGACCGCGAGCGTCCCCGTCTCGGCGACACCGAAGTTCGCGCCACTGATGGCCACCTTCGCCGACAGGAACTTCCGTCGCAGATGCTCCCGTGCCGCCATGGCCAGTTCGCGTGGCTCATCGGTGATGGCAGCGTCGACACCGGGCATGCGACGCAGGAAGATCTCGCGAATCTCCGCACGGTTCCGGTGAATTGCGGGAACCAGGATGTGACTTGGCTTGTCGTCACCGAGTTGGACGATGAGCTCGGCCAGGTCGGTCTCGATCGCGGCGATGCCCTCGGCTTCGAGGTACTCGTTCAGGCCGGTCTCCTGGGTGGCCATGGACTTCACCTTGACCACCTCGTCACTGCCCGTCGCCTTGACCAGATCCGTGATGATGCGGTTGGCCTCGTCGGCGTCGCGTGCCCAGTGCACCACTCCCCCGCGGGCGGTGACGTTGGCTTCGAGTTGCTGCAGCAGCTCGGGCAGCCGCGACATCACGTCGGTCTTGAGGGCACTCCCGGCGAGGCGCAACTCCTCCCAGTCATCGCACTCCGCAACAGCTCCGAGTCGCTTCTCCCGAATCGTCTTGGTCGCAGCCCCGACGTTGCGCCGCATCTGAGTGTCCTGCAATGCGCGCTTCGCAGCCTTCGGGAAGCTCTCCTCGCCGCGGATGTTTCCGATACCGGGAGAACCCAAGAAGGTGGTCATGCTGCCTCCGTCGATGCCAGAATCTCCGCCAGGTGAACAGTTTTGACGCCGGTGCGCAGGCGGGACAGGCCACCGCCGATGTGCATCAGGCACGACGAGTCCCCGGCGCTGCACACCTCGGCACCGGTGGAGAGGACGTTGGCCATCTTGTCCGACAACATCGCCGTCGAGGTCTCAGAATTCTTCAACGCGAACGTTCCGCCGAAGCCGCAGCACGACTCGGCCTGGGGCAGTTCGACCAACGTCATGCCGCGCACGTTGCGCAGCAGTTCGAGTGGCTTGTCGCCGACGCGCAGCATTCTCAGCGAATGGCACGTGGGGTGGTAGGTGACGCGGTGCGGGTAGTAGGCGCCGACGTCGGTGACGCCGAGGACGTCGACCAAAAGCTCGGACAGCTCGTACGTGCGGCCGGCGATGTCCTCGGCGCGCGTGGCCAGGTCTTCATCACCGGCGCGGCGCGCGACCATCGCGTGCTGGTGGCGCACCGATCCGACGCAGGAACCGGACGGTGCGACGGCGACGTCCCACGACGACTTCTCGAAGACCTCGACGTGGTGGCGCACCAGCGGTGCGGCTTCTTTGAGGTAGCCGGTGTTGACGTGCATCTGGCCGCAGCACGTCTGATCCGACGGGAAGACGACGGTGTGGCCGAGCCGTTCGAGCAGTGAGACAGTCGCTTTCGCTGACTCGGGGAAGAGTGCGTCCGCCAGACAGGTGGCGAACAGGGCGATCCGCATGGAGCCTCCAGAGCGTGTGGTCTGACCACAGTAACCCCTGTGGTCGGACCACACCAGCTATTCTCCGACAATGCGCGCACACGAGGTGGTTCTCCACCGCATCGAACAGGACCTGGCGGCGGCGCGACTCCGTGTCGGCGATCGACTGCCGGCTGAGCGCGCACTTGCGGAGGAGCTCGGCGTCGGCCGCAGCTCGGTTCGCGAGGCCATCCGCGTCCTGGAGGCGATGGGCGTCGTGAAGACGTCGGTCGGGTCGGGCCCCGATGCGGGCGCGATCGTCGTGGCCGATCCCGCCACGTCCATCGGCTCGGCACTGCGGCTGCACATGGCCACGCAGTTCCTGCCCATCGCCGACGTGGTGCAGACGCGCGTGCTCCTCGAGTCGTGGGCGTTGCGCGACGCCGCGGCGCGCACCCCCGACCTCACCGCCATCGACGAGTTACTCGACCGAATGGACGACAAGAGTCTGGCACCCGATCAGTTCCATCGCCTCGACGCCGAGCTCCATGTTCGATTCGCAGGGCTTGCCGGCAACGTGCTGATCGAGGCCATGATGACCTCGCTCCGCGACTCGATCCACGGCTACGTCATGGACGCGGTACCCATGCTCGACGACTGGTCGGCCGTCGCCGTGAACCTCCGGTGCGAGCATCGCGGCATCGTCGACGCGTTGCGCCGAGGCCACGGCGCCAAGGCCGCCACCCTGGCGCGCGAGCACATTGAAGGGTTCTACGGGTTGATGCGGCTCGACTGAGTCGGAGCCCGCCGAATTGTGTCGGACCCCCGTGCCAGCATCCCTCCACACACGACGAGGGCCGCGGGCCCGGGCAAGGGGTTCACCATGGCAGTGCACATCGTCGACGACCGTGTCGAGGTCCGGTGCCCCGAGGTCCATCCCGACGCCCGGATGTCGTTCTCGTTCCAGCGGACTCTCCGCGTTCCCGACGACGGAACCACGTACGACCTCCCTCCGGGCCTCGGCAGACTGCAGGTGACGGAGTCCGGCCAGGACGACGACGGGGTGACTCGCTTCGCCATGCCGATGTGGCAGTCCGAGGCGTGCTGGATCAACTTCGACGCCGGCTATCCGTTCCTCGTGACGATGAGCAGCGGAACCATCAACGTCTTGACGGGTGAACCATGGTCGCCCGTTCCCGACTTCGAGGCCGAGGACTACCTCGAAGTTCCGGACCAGCCGTGGCTCGATGGGTTCACTGCCGAGAAGGGGACGGTGCGCCAGTTCGTCGCTGCCCCGCTGGGCGCCGACTACACGGTGGAGGAGCAACTGTCCTCGGAGCCGGCGCGCGGTGGGATCCAGGTGGCCGTCTACCCGATGCTGGCGAGCAAGTACTCGGAGCTGGACCACCTGCCGACCATCATCTGCTTCTCCTTGCCCCCGAACGACGCGATGGGCCTCGGTGCCGGTGGATCCATCAGACAGGCAGTGGCGACGCCAGTGGTCCCGCACGAATCGTGGGACCTCGAGCACGGCCGACGATTCACCATTGACATCGTAAACAGTGCTGTGTGGCAGCAGCTCACAGGATCGGAACCCGCCTCGGTTCCTCTGAGCGCCGCGGATTACACGCGGTTCGGGATGCCGTGGTTCGCCTGGTACGACGAGCTGGTGGTGGCTCGCGAGGGAGCAGCGTCGCTGCGCGGCGTGCGGACAGTCGCTGACGTCGATGCCGGCGCGGACGAGCCGATCCTGCCGGACAACGAGAGCTTCGAGAAGCCGGTACCGGTGTACGTCAGCTGACAGGCGCGCGTCAGCGCACCGTGGCCGACTCCGGTAGCGCCATCCCCCGCTCCCCCATCGCCTCGCGCAGGCGGTCGGGGTAGTCGGTGATGATGCCGTCGACACCCATGTCCATCAGTACCGCCATCGTCGCGGGGTCGTCCACCGTCCACGGCACGACACGGATCCCAGCGGCATGCGCTGACGCCACCAACTCGGGTGTCACGTAGAGCTCGAAGTCCGCATCCTCCACGGCTCCCTTCTGCGGGGTGCCCTGGACGGGCGAGAGGGCGTGGGCGCCGAACGACTGCACCGCCGCCACAGGATCACCGTCGAAGTCATCGATGTCGAGACCACCCAGCCATGGGGACGCTCCGGGTTCCCCGACTTCGAGGAAGTCTGGCTCCGTAAGCGCGACCAGGCGCACCGACGGGTCGACTGCTTTCACCGCGAGGAGAGCGCCCCAGTCGAAACTCTGGATGGTGGTGCGATCGAGCAGTCCCGCCGCTCCGACCGAGGCGAGCACCACGTCGGCGAACTGCCCACGGGGCGCCGTCTCGGTGGGCGCTGCCGCCTCCACCTTGGTCTCGATGTTCAGCTGCACCGTGGAGTCGTACGAGTTCACCAGCGCGAGCACCTCGTCGAGGGTCGGAATTCCGGCATCTGTCGCCACTCGCTGTTCCGGGTAGCCGTCGAGCTGCGCCACACCGCAATTGAGGGTTCGCACCTGCGCCAGCGTCAGGGTGTTCACGTACTTCCCGACGTAGGGAAACTCGGGATCGCCGTCGGTCGCGGGCCGGGTGTCACGGCACTTCGCGTCCGACACCTTCCGGTCGTGCGCGACGACGGCGATGCCGTCCTCGGTGATCTGCGCGTCCATCTCGAGTGTGGTGACGCCGAGCTCGAGGGCGTTGGTGAACGAGGCGAGCGTGCTCTCGGTGACCAGTCCAAGGCCGCCGCGGTGCGCTTGGAGGTCGAAGCCGTCGAGCGGCTGCGCGGTCTCGGTCTCCTGCGTGGAGCAGGCCGCCAGCGCCATACACATCGAGACGGTCAGCAGCACTCGTCGCATCGCCATGACGCCCACGCTAAGCCGGGAAGGTGAACGCCCGATGGATCAGCGCGCGCGCCACCCCTGATCGGTCGACCCGCGCAGGCACGGGCTGCCGACGCGGTGATCGTGTGCAGTGATCCGCGCTATTAGCGGATTACTGCACACAAGTTGGGCGGCCACTCGACCCGTGCCCGGTGGTGCGGGAGTTCATCGAGTACTTGTCGCGGTAGAACGTCGGTCCCCTGGTTACGGAGTACCGGCCGAGGTTGCGGCGTCGATCCAGACCTGCAGGTCGTCGTCGGACTCCAGAGCAGCCGCGTTCACCGAGATCCACCCCTGACCCATCGACCTAGCCGCGCCCATCTGCGCACGACGGGCTCCCGGGCGTCCGACATAGTCGTCGTCGTGCTCGCGCGGTACCCGCACCAGCAATGCGCCGCCGCCGTTCCCGACGGACACGACCATCTTCCCGTCGACCATGAACGCGAGGCCGCCGAACATCGCCTTCTCGGTCACGGTGGACCTGGCGGACAGCGCAGCGCGAACCCGGTCCTCGAGGTCGGCGTCACGAGCCATGCGGGAACTCTACGTCGCTTCCCGACGCGTCGGAAGGTGCGCGGAGCCGCGGAATGCGTGGGTAAGCGCACCGTCGCGACGTATTCGGTGCAGAAACCTTCGTCCAGCGACGATCCCTGCACCGGATCTCACACCAGTCCGCTGGGACCTTCGAACGTGAACCCGCGCGCTTCGAGTTCGGCGAGGCGCCGCTCGCCCTTCTCTGTGATGCACGCCCGAACGACCTCGAAAATCGTCAGTGCTGTTCTATCCGGCGCCGTCAGGTAGCCGACCTCACCTGCATGCCCCTCTGCGATGCGGCGCATGGCCTCATTCAGAGCGACGTCCCATTCCTCCCACCCGACGTCGTTCGCCGCCAAGGCGCCCAGAGTCATCAACCCCGACTCGACGAGCGACCTGATGACAGTCGCTGTCTGCTCGGCTGTCGTCGACGGCCCCCTGGACTGGATCATGTAATACATGAACTCCCAGAACGTGATCCAGTCGTCGTCCAACTGGACCAACAGGTTGAACTCGAGTTGTTCGTCGTTCATCGCGCATCCGCCTTGATCATTCGTCCACACATTGCGGGGCAAACGTCCGCGATCAACCGACTGCCGATGCGAATGCGGTGCAGAACTGTTCGCTCAGCGACTACTTCTGCACCGGATCTCACAGCAGGCCGCTACGGGTCTCGAACGGACCGATCGTGTTGTCCCATGTCATGCCCTGGGCCTCGAGCTCCGCGAGCCGACGCTCACCCTTCTCCGTGATGCTTCCGCGGAAGACTTCGCAGCCCATCAGGTCGAGGTCTTGCTCTGCAGCCAGGTAACCGTCGGTTTTGCCATGCCCCTCGGCGATCCGCCTCATCGACTCGTCGGTGTCGGTCGGCCATTCTTCCCATCCAATGTCGTTGTCCGCCAGGGCACCGAATGTCATCAGTCCCGAGTCGGCGAACCAGCGGATCACATCAGCCACTTCGTCGAGCGCGGTGTGCCACCCTCGAAACGCGCGCACCTTTGCGACGAAGCTCCACAGCGACGTCCAGTCGTCGTCCAAATCCAGAAGTAGACGAAACTCGATCCCGGTCTCGACCTTCATCGCACATGCACCTTGATCACGTCGCCGCCTCCTGGTCTTTGGATGTCGATCACGGGTCCACCTGACTTGCTACCGACCCGGAGCTGAATCATTGTGCCGTCCGGTAATACATAGCGCTCCAGTATTTTCTCGTTTCCTCCGGTGCTGGCGGCCTGGCCCTCTTGCGCAAGGTCGTCGAACAACGTCCTCACGTCATCACCGGAATCCACCTGCCTCACCGCACGCTGTCTGCCTTGTTCGGTCTCATCCGCAAGGACTTTCTCCACACCCGCCGCATCGACCGGCCCCGCATCCTGGAAGAAGCTGGTCGGCAGCGCGTCGTGGATCGCATCCCACGCATCCGTCCCGAACCGGTCGACCAGTGCGAAGGCCATCGCGCCGACGGACAGCACTCCGGCCGCGATCATCGCGTGCACGGCCGCCTCCACCGCCCAGGCCAGGCCGATCGCGAGGGGAACGAAGTGTCGTGGTTCGCCGTCGAGAAGTGCAGCGGACGCGTCGTCGATGGACCGGGCGGCGGACTCGTCCGCGTCGATCAGCGCCTGCACATGCGCCGCGATGACCCCCGTGTGGGAGACACCGTTGCTGACCACCGACCAGTCCGGTGCGACGAGGCAGCCGTCCGCCTCGGCCACGACGACAGCGTCGAGGAGCGCCTCGCGAGCAACGGCGATGGCAGAAGCACCATCCACTACAGCGCGCTCCAGCACCCGAAGCTGAGTCGTCCGACGTTGCGCTGCAGCAAGATCCCGTCCGAGACGACCTACCGCAGCATCGCCGGCTGCACCCTGCCACGCTTCGCGCAGATCGACGCGGCTCCTGTCGATTGCCGCCGCGCGAGAGTCGAGAACTGAGGCGCCGTCACCGATCCACGTCGCGTCGATCCGGACGGCGTCGGGATCCCACGACGCCACCACCTCACGGCGCGGCGCGAGCTCAGCAACCTCCATGCCGAGCCCTCTCGAGCCGAGCGGCGTTCGCCGAGTCCGCGTCGGCGTACCCGACGGCAGCGGCATCCAGCGATCGCGCTGTCGCAGAGAAGCCCGCGACGAGATCGTTCAGTGCCGAGACGGCTCGCTCTTCCGCTCGAGCGAGTGCGGCCGCGGTCGACGCTCCGGGCAGCGCGACCACACCGCGCGGCACCACACCGATCTGCTCCGCCTCGCCGAGCACAGCTCGGCTCGCGGCCCGCACAGCCCCCACATCAGCGACGACGAACATCGTTCCCACCCCCCCTCGCGGGGTAGGACGCGTCAGTCGCTCAGCACGTTCCACTGTCAGCGTTTGCGCTGTTCACGCCGCATCAGGCGTAGTGTTCGCCGTATCGGAGCCATCTGGTTCCCTTGATCAAGGGGCTGACACCATGGCTGACAAGTCTCCGCGCAACTCGATGACACAGAAATCGGGCAAGTCGCTGAAGGAAAAGCGACTCGACAAGAAGACGAAGGCCGCGGGGAACATCGCCGCCGACGACGCCTCCGCCGCGGTGAACAAGAAGAAGCGCTGACCACCCGGTAGCGACTGACCACGCGGGGTACACCGTGGGATGAGCGAAGAAGCGCGCCGCAACGACGGTGACAACGACGGTCCCGTCGAAGAGGAGCTCGAAGAGAGCTTCGACTCGGTGGTCACCGAAGGTGCCGAGCGTCTGCACCGCACCGTCCGAGCCGTAATCGTCACCGGACTGTTCGGTGGCCTAGAAGTGGCGCTGGGCGTGATGGCCTACCTCGCGGTGCTGGACGAGACGGGCAGCCATCTTCTCGCCGGGCTCGCGTTCGGGATCGGGCTCGTCGCAATCTATCTGGCGCACAGCGAGCTCTTCACCGAGGACTTCCTCATGCCCATCGCCGCGGTGGTCTCGAAGGACGGCACCCCGGCACAACTCGCGAAGCTCTGGATCGGCACTCTTCTGGCCAACCTGGTCGGCGGGTGGGCGGTGATGTGGCTGGTCGCGCAGGCGTTCCCGCAGTGGCTGATGGTGCTGTCCGAATCGGCACACCACTTCGTCGACGCGCCCTTGAACACGCAGTCGATCTGTCTGGCGATCCTCGGCGGCAGCACCATGACGCTACTGACCAGGATGCAGCAGGGAACCACCTCGGACGTCGCCCGCATCATCGCGGCCATGGCGGCCGGCTTCCTGTTGGCGGGGCTGCAGCTGTTCCACTCGATCCTCGACTCGCTGTTGATCTTCGGCGCGATTCACGCCGGCGCGGACGTGGACTACCTGCAGTGGATCGAGTGGTTCGGATACACGGTCGGTTTCAACATCGTCGGTGGAGTGATGCTCGTGACGGTTCTTCGGCTGGTCCGTACCAAGGAGCTGGTGAAGGAGGAACGCCGGTCGTGAGCCGTCAGGTGAGCTCACTGAAGCGCTCGGTGTCGCGCACCTGACCGGAGACGATCACCATGTCGTCGGCCTCGATCACGGTGTCGGCCGTGGCATAGGTGAAGCCTTCGCCCGGCCTCTTCACAGCCACGACGGTCACCTTGTACTTGGTACGCACGGCAGTGTCTCCGAGCCGATGGCCGACGAGGAACTGAGCGGGAGTCGTCTTGACCATCGCGAACCCGTCATCGAACTCGATGTAGTCCATCATCCGTCCGCGCACGAGATGTGCGACGCGCTTGCCCATGTCGTGTTCCGGCCGCACGACGTGGCTGACACCGATCTGCGTCAGGATCTTGGCATGCGCATTGCTGATCGCCTTGGCCCACACGTTGCCGACCGACAGGTTGATCAGCGCGGAGGCGGTGAGCAGACTTGCCTCGAGATCGGACCCGATACCCACGACGGCGCGATCGTATTCGTGTACCGACAATTGCCGTAGCGCTTCCTCGTCGGTGGTGTCCGCGACGGCGGCATGGGTGAGACGATCGGAGACCCGCTGCACGACGGCCTCGTCGGAGTCGATGCCGAGCACCTCGGCACCCTGCGCCATCAGTTCGAGCGCCAGGGACTTACCGAAGCGCCCGAGACCGAGGACCACGACGACGTCGGAGGACGGCTTCTTAGCCAATGAACGGCCTCTCTGTGGGGAAGGTGTATCGCCGATCGCGTTCTCGCGCCGCCAGCGCACTCACCAGCGTGATGGAGCCGATGCGGCCCAGGTACATGAGGACGACGAGTATCAGTTGCCCCCACCCCGGCAGCTGCGCGGTGATGCCTGTCGACAGTCCCACGGTGGCGAAGGCGGACACCACCTCGAACAACAGGACGTCCAGGTCGAACGGGGTCGCGGCGAGAAGCACCACGACCGGCACCATCACCAGCGCAACGCCGACCAGGGCGACGGTCAAGGACTGACGCTGCACCCGCGAGTCGATGCGTCGGTCGAAGACCGTGACCGAGCGATCGCCGCGTACCTCGGCGATGATGACGAACAGCAGAATGGCGAAGGTGGTGACCTTGATGCCGCCCGCGGTACCGCCACTACCGCCGCCGATGAACATCAGCACGTCGGTGACGAGCAACGTCGCGTTGTCGGCGTCGGCGTAGTCGATGCTGTTGAACCCGGCGGTTCGCGGCATGATTCCCTGGAACGCGGCCACCAGCAGCTTGCCGCCGACTCCGCGCTCGGACAATGTGTTCGACCATTCCAGTACGAGTACCAATGCCGGGCCGAGCACGAGCAGGACCGCTGTGACCGTGACCGTCAGCCGCGTGTGCAGCGTCCATCGTCGACGAGTGCGTCCCCGAACGTGTCGGGCCACCTCGAAGAGGACGGGGAAGCCGATGCCGCCCAGGACCACGGCGACGAGGAGCGGCACACAGATCCACGGATCGGTGGCGAAGCTGATCATGTTGTCGCTGAACAACGCGAAGCCGGCGTTGTTGAACGCGGACACGGAGTGGAAGATGCCGAGCCACACGGCCCGTCCGAGCGGCTCGTCGTAGCCGACGGCGAAACGGCCCGCCAGACACGCCGCGACCGCCGTCTCGATGAGAAGGCTGGTTCTCACGACACCCACCACGACGCTGCGCACGTCGCCGAGTCCGGACGTGCGGAGCTCAGCCGCCGCATTGAGACGTCCGCGAAGACCGATGCGATCAGCGAGGACGAGACCCACCAGCGACGCCATCGTCATGATGCCGAAGCCGCCGATCTGGATGAGCGCGAGAATGACGCCTTGACCGGCGCCGGACCAGTGCGTGGGAGTGTCCACCACGATCAACCCGGTCAGACACATCGCGGACGTAGCGGTGAACAGGGCGCCCAGCAGATCCGTGCTCTTGCCGACCTGCGTCGCCGCGGGCAGCAGCAAGAGAACAGTGCCCACTGCGATGGCGGCGGCGAAACCCAACGCCACCAGGCGCAGCGGGGTCAGCACGGCCTTCGCGGCCCGACGAGGTGCCGGGCTCGAGCTCATGGTCACCGGACGCACGTTACTGCAGCGCTGCGCGCACCCGCTGCAGACTGCAGCGGGTGCGCACCTCGGCTCTCAGCCGCCGACTCCCACGCGCACGTCGGGAGCCCCGAGCCGTGCGGCATCGGCGGTCTCGTCGTCCGGCTGCGCCTGCGATTCGCGCTCTGCCGCAACGCGCTTGCGGTAGTGCTCGATCTCGTCGGACACGTGCTGCTCGTCCCACCCGAGGATGGGTGCGACCAGTCCGGCGACCTCGGCTGCGGCAGCTTCGCCGCGGTCGGCCAACTCGATCGACACGCGGATGCGCCGCGTCAGGATGTCGTCGAGGTGCTGCGCACCCTCGTGGCTCGCGGCGTAGACGGCCTCGGCCTTGAGGTAGTCGGGTGCGTTCTCCAGGGGCTTGCCGAGCTCCGGGTTCTGATCGATCAGATCGAGGACCTCACCGACCAGGGTGCCGTAGCGACCGAGCAGGTGCTCCATGCGTCCGACGCGCATCCCTGCGCGGTCGGCTGCGAGCTGGCGCGCGTTCCAGGCACCGTAGTACCCGTCGGCACCCACGAGCGGGATCTTCTCCGTGACGCACTCTGGAACCTTGCGCTCCATGTTGTGCACCGCGGAGTCGACCGCGTCCTTCGCCATGACCCGGTACGTCGTGTACTTGCCGCCGGCGATGACGGTGAGGCCACGTACGGGGCTGGAGACGGCATGCTCGCGGGACAGCGTGCTGGTGGAGTCGGATTCGCCGTACAGCAACGGACGCAGACCGGCGTAGACACCGACGACGTCCTTGTGGTCCAGCGGATCCTGCAGCAGCTTGTTGACGTGCCCGAGGATGTAGTCGATATCGCTCTTGCTGGCCGCGGGATGCGCCAGGTCGAGCTTCCAGTCGGTGTCGGTGGTGCCGATGATCCAGTGGCTCCCCCACGGAATCACGAACAGCAACGACTTCTCGGTGCGGGTGATGATGCCCGTCGAGCTGTTGATGCGGTTGCGCGGCACCACGAGGTGCACGCCCTTGGACGCGCGAACCTGGAACTGGCCGCGGCCGCCGACCATCTCCTGGATCTCGTCGGTCCACACACCGGCAGCGTTGATGACCTGCTTGGCGTGGATCTCGAACGACTCCCCCGACTCGAGGTCCGTCGCGACGACGCCGATCACGCGGTCGTCCTCACGCAGGAAGCCGGTGACGCGAGTGCTGTTGGCGCACAACGCTCCGTAGGCCGCGGCAGTGCGGGCGATCATCATGGTGTGGCGGGCGTCGTCGACCTGGCCCTCGTAGAAGCGCACGGCACCGCGGATGGCGGAGCGCTTGCCCGACGGGAAGGATTCCAGCGTCTTCTTCTTGCCCAGGTGCTTGTGGTGCGAGGGCACACCGCGGCCGGCACCCATCACGTCGTAGACGCCGATACCGAGGCCGACGTACGGCCGGTCGATCAGCTTCTCGAGCGGGTAGATGAACGGCACGGGGCGGGCGAGGTGCGGGCACAGGTCGTTGAGGACCAGCGACCGCTCCTTGAGCGCCTCGAAGACCAGCGCGAAGTTGAACTGCTCGAGGTAGCGCAGGCCACCGTGGAACAGCTTGCTGGACCTGCTGGACGTCCCGGCGGCGTAGTCACGCGCCTCGACCAGGCCGACCTTCAGGCCGCGGGTGACCGCGTCGAGAGCCGCTCCGGTACCGACGACACCCCCGCCGATGACCAGAACGTCCATCTCCTCCGTGGCGAGACGTCGGAGTGCTTCCTTGCGTGCTTCGGGGCTGAGAGCTGTTGTGGTGGAATTCATTCGGCATCGACCCAATCGAGTGTTCGTGTGACGGCTTTCTTCCAACCGGCGTAGAGCTTGTCTCGCTCCGCGTCATCCATGGACGGTGTCCATGTCTTGTCCTCGGCCCAGTTCTCGCGGATCTCGTCCTCGCTCGCCCAGAAACCGACGGCCAGGCCCGCTGCGTACGCCGCGCCCAGTGCGGTGGTCTCGGCGACCACCGGCCGGACGACATCCACGTTCAGAATGTCGGACTGGAACTGCATCAGCAGCTCGTTCACCACCATACCGCCGTCGACCTTGAGCACCTCGAGGTCGACGCCCGAATCGGCGTTCATGGCCTCGATGACCTCGCGCGTCTGGTAGGCGGTGGCCTCGAGCACGGCCCGCGCCAGGTGGCCCTTGTTGACGAAACGGGTGAGTCCGACGATGGCGCCGCGGGCGTCGGAGCGCCAGTGCGGGGCGAACAGACCGGAGAACGCGGGCACGAAGTAGGCGCCGCCGTTGTCGTCGACGGAGCGAGCGTCGGTCTCGATATCTGCTGCAGTGGAGATCATTCCGAGGTTGTCACGCAGCCACTGCACGAGTGATCCGGTGACGGCGATGGAACCCTCGAGGGCGTACACCGTCGGCTGGTCGCCGATCTTGTAGCAGACCGTGGTGAGCAGTCCGTTCTTGCTCATCACCTTGTCGGTGCCTGTGTTCAACAGCACGAAGTTGCCTGTGCCATAGGTGTTCTTCGCCTCACCGGGCGACAGGCACGCCTGACCGAACGTGGCGGCCTGCTGATCGCCCAGGATGCCGGCGATGGGAACACCGCTGAGCGAACCGCGCTCGCGGACATTGCCGTACACCTCGGAGGAGCTGCGGATCTCGGGGAGCATGGACATCGGGATGCCCATGTCCGCACAGATGCCCTCGTCCCAGGACAGGGTGTCGAGATCCATCAGCAGCGTGCGCGAGGCATTGGTGGGATCGGTGTAGTGCAGACCGCCGTCGACACCGCCCGTCATGTTCCACAGGACCCAGGTGTCCATGTTGCCGAAGCACAGCTCGCCGGCGTCGGCCTTCTCCTGCGCGCCCTCGACGTTGTCGAGGATCCACTTGACCTTGGGGCCCGAGAAGTAGGTCGCGAGCGGCAGGCCGGTCTTCGCAGTGTACTTGGTGGCGTCGCCCCCGCCGAGCTTGGTGACGATGCGGTCGGTGCGAGTGTCCTGCCAGACGATGGCGTTGTAGACGGGCTTGCCGGTGGCACGCTCCCACACCAGTGCGGTCTCGCGCTGGTTGGTGATGCCCACGGCCGCGATGTCCGACGGGGTGAGGTCGGCCGCGGCGAGTGCGCCGGCGGAGACGCTGCGGACGTTGTTCCAGATCTCCACGGCGTCGTGCTCGACCCACCCGGCCTGCGGGAAGATCTGCTTGTGCTCGCGCTGATCGGCGGCGACGACGGTGCCCTTGTGATCGAAGATCATGCACCGAGTCGAGGTGGTGCCCTGATCGATCGCTGCGACGTAACGGGTTTCGGTCATGAGTGGTTCCCCTGGGTAGTGGAGTGGACGATCATGCGGACTTCTCGGGCAGACGGCTGGGCTCCTGCTCGTCGTCGCCGTCGGGATCGGCCGGCAGGAACCGACCCACCAGGTTGTCGTACAGCAGGACGCCGATGGGGCCGCCGATGATGGGCCCGAGGATCGGCACCCAGAAGTAGAGGCTGCCGTACTGATCTCGCCATGCCCCACCGTATCCCGTGATGAACGACGCCAGGCGGGGTCCGAAGTCACGAGCCGGGTTGATCGCGTAGCCGGCGTTGGTGCCCCATGCGAAGCCGATGGCCACGACGATGAGTCCGACGATCAGCGGGGCCATGTTGGACAGCGGCGGGCTGTTACGCGAGTCGGACACGGCGACGATGAGGAAGAGCAGGATCGCGGTACCGATGATCTGGTCGATCAGCGCGGAGCCGAGGCTGACGGGCAGCGTGCCGTTGCCGGGCAGCGTCGAGAAGATCGTCTGCGTCGCGGTGGTGTGCTCGGGATCGATCGCGTTCAGCATGTCGTTGTAGTTCCACCGCACCAGCAGCGCGGCGACGAAGGCACCGAGAGTCTGCGCGAGCGCGTACGGCGCGACCTTCGACCACGCGAAGCCCCGGAACAACGCGAACGACAGCGTCACAGCCGGATTGAGGTGCGCACCGGTGGCGCGGCCGGCGACGTAGATGCCGAACATGACGCCCAGGCCCCAGGCCCAGGCGATCGAGTCGTGGTCCCCGAGGCTCCCGGACTCACCACCGGAGACCACCTGCGCCACGACGCCGGCACCGAACAGAATCAGAATCATCGTTCCCGCGAACTCGGCTGCCATCTCTGCGGGCAGCCCCCACTTCGCGCGTTTGTCCGTCACGCCATCTCCCTCGTGTTTGTGATCCAGGCCATAAAGAGCAACTGGAAGCCATGCTAGGTGACATGCACGTTGTCGCAAACCGCGTGCACATATGTGCAACTCGGACCGGATCGCGATACCGCGGCGGTCCAGATGTGGTTTAGCGTGGGCTCATGTCGGAGCTGCAGATCTATGGGGAACCCCTGCTCCCCGACGCGACGGATCCGCGCACGATCGACGCGGTGCAGGCGGCGCGGCTCTACTACTTCCAGGACTTGACGATGGCCGCGATCGGCCGCGAGATGGGCGTCTCCCGCAGCACGGTGTCGCGGCTGATCACCTTCGCCCGCACGTCGGGACTCGTGGAGATCAAGATCAGCACCGCTCTCGGCCAGGCACCCGGGCTCGAGCGTGCCTTCGCCGATCGGTACGGCGTCCGTGCCCACGTCGTGCCTGTTCCGGAGACCGTCAGCGACGTCGATCGCCTGGACCGGGTCGCCATGTTCGCGGGCCGCCTGCTGACGACGTTCTTCGCCTCCGACATGGTCATGGGCGTCGCGTGGGGCACGACGGTGAGCGCGGTCAGTCGACACCTCGCCCCGAAGCGCACCCACAACTCGCACGTGGTTCAACTCAACGGCGCAGCCAACACGCGCACCACCGGAGTGTCCTACGCGACGGACATCGTCCGCACTGTCGCCGACGCGTACGGCGCTCTCCCCCAGGGCTTTCCGGTTCCCGCGTTCTTCGACTACCCGGAGACTCGGCAGATGCTGTGGCGCGAACGCAGCATCAAACGCGTGCTCGACCTGCAGGACCGGATGGACCTCGCCGTGTTCAGCATCGGCGTGCACGGCGGCGCTGTACCGAGCCACGTCTACAGCGCGGGTTACCTGGAGAAGTCGGATCTCGAGGAACTCGATCGGGACGGCGTCGTCGGCGACATCGCCACCGTCTTCCTCCGCTCCGACGGCAGCTACGACCGCATCGCGCTGAACGAACGTGCAAGCGGCCCACGCCTGGACCGACTCAAAGCCGTGCCGCGACGCGTGTGCATCGTCGCCGGCGAGTACAAGCTCACCGCGCTGCGAGCGGCCCTCGCGGGAAAGATCGTCACCGATCTCGTGATCGACGACCTCAGCGCGGCGACCCTGCTGCAGGCGTAGGTCAGCCCTTCTTCTTCGTTCCCGGCAGGATGCCCGCGGAGATGACTGCCTTGACGTAGGGGCGCGCGGAGGAGATGAGCTCCTCCGCGTCGTCGACACCGCGCCACGCGGCGGCTGCCATCGCATCGGTGCGGTCCTCGATGTGGCGGTCGAGTGCGACACCGTCGTCCGTCAGAGTCTCGACGCCGTCGGCTGTCGTGACGAGACCGCGCGCGGCGAGACGCTCGGCCGCCGAGTCCCACTGCTCGTCCGACCACTCGCGCGTCAGCTGGGTGATGCGACGCCCGAGCACCCGACGAGCACCGGGCTCGGGGTGCTGGGCCTCGTGGAAGACACCGGCCTCCGTCGGATCGAGGTCTGCGTCGAGGAGAGCCGCGAGGTGGCCGTCGCCGCGCCATTCCCGCAGAACCGCGATGGCGTGCCACAACTGCAGGTGCGGGACGTCGGGCGCCGACGACTGATGCCACGCTGCGGACAGTGGGCGGCCGGCGAAGGTCAGCGTGTCGCCGATGCCGTGCAGGCGGTCGGCCAGCGACGTGAGGCCCGGGTCGGACGCCGACTCACCCAGCGCACCTCCGAGGACGGTGTCCAGCGCGTCCCATCGGCGCCGAGCCACGGTGTCGAGGCCGGCGGCGATCGCCGCGGGCCAGGAGCGCTCGATCAGCGTGGTGTTGAAGCTGTAGAACGCGGCGGCGACCACCCCGGCGGCACAGGGCCCCATCGGCTCGGCGCGCGAACCCACGTACCAGGCGTGTCCGTCGAGACCCGTGTCCCGGCCCGCCGCTCCGAGTTCGGGATTGAAGTACGCCGAGATGTGGAAGGGCTCGAACGTGCGGTACGCGGCGCGGGCATGGGCGGCTGCCGTGGAGTCGGTCATGGGTCGAACCTACTGGGCGCGGTGTACCGCGGGACCCCCGAATCGGCGACAGCGCTGGACACTCCCAGGTGAGAGTGCCCAGCGCTGTCCGGAATGCGGTGTCAGGACGCCGAAGCCACGAGCGATGTCTGCTCACCGGTGTTCTCGGCCTGCGCGATGCTGATCTTGCGCGGCGCGGCGCGCTCCGACAGCGGGATGTGTACGGAGAGAACACCGTTGTCGTACGACGCGGTGATGCGCTCGGTGTCGATGCCGTCACCCAGCGCGAGCTGGCGACGGTAGGTGCCCGTGAAGCGCTCCGAGGTGAGCCACTGCCGGGAGTCGCCGCTCGGCGCCGAACGGTGGGCCGTCACCGTGAGGGTTCCACGGTCGACGTCGAGGTCGATCGAGCCCGGATCCACACCGGGGAGGTCCGCGTCGAGGACGTAATGGTCGTCGACCTTGTACAGATCCATCGGCATGAACCGCGGCGAACGGTCGGTGCCCGACCCGGCTCCCAGCAAGCTCGAGGTCACGGCGTCGAGGTCACGGAAAGGATCGAAGCGAAGCACAGCAACACACCTCCTGTATCTCGTGGACACCGAGCCCGTCATGCTCGGCTCCTCTGTGCGTGACACCGAATTTAGCACTCTCCACCCGAGAGTGCCAAGTACCCTCCAGAAAAATTTCTGGCCGAAGTTGCTCTCGCAGTGCAGGACTGGTCGACGGTAGGTGCGGCCCGCTCACGGCGACTACGCTGAGGGAAGTGCGCGAAACGGACACCGCCGTTTCCGGAAGAAAGGCCTCCCATCCATGGCGATCGACTACACCAAAAGGCCGTCCACCCCCGCCCCGGCAGCGGGCGGTGTCAATCTGAGCAAGGTGACGCTGTCGAAGGCCGCGCCGACGGTGAATCTGGCCAAGAAAGGCGAGAGCCAGGGCGCGATGCGCGTCAACCTCAACTGGTCGCAGGGCGCGGCCGCACCCGAGCCGAAGAAGAAGGGCTTCCTCGCGAAGCTCGCCGCCGCGTCGTACGGCACCGGCGGCGTCGACCTCGACCTCGGCTGCCTGTACGAGCTGGCCGACGGGTCGAAGGGAGTCATCCAGGCACTGGGCAAGAGCTTCGGCGCGCTGGAGAGCGCACCGTTCATCCAGCTCGACGGCGACGACCGCTCCGGATCCGTCACGGGCGGCGAGAACATGCACATCAACCTCGCGCGGCCCGACGCCTTCAAGCGCATCCTCATCTTCGCGATGATCTACGACGGCGCCCCGAACTGGGCCGCGGTCGACGGCGTCGTCACGCTGTTCCCGACCAGCGGCCCGCAGGTGGAGGTGCGCCTGGACTCCGACAACAACTCCGCCCGCATCTGCTCCATCGCGCTGATCCAGAACACCGGTCAGGGCATCACGGTCACGCGCGAGGTCGAGTACATCCAGGGCAGCCAGGCCGACCTGGACAAGAAGTACGGTTGGGGCATGCGCTGGGCGGCCGGGCGCAAGTAGTCAGCCTGTCAGGCAGCGCACGAAATTCTTCACGCTCGCCGTCTCGTGTCGGCCCTCGACTCGCACGAGCGAGATGGTCCGCTCGACGGTCGGTGACAACGGGGCGTGACGCAGCCCGGCGAATTCCATCATCGGCAGAACGAGTTGCGGGACGGCGGTGACACCGAGACCCGCCGCGACCAGCCCGGCGACCGCACCGACGTTCTGCGCGTGCATCACCGGGCCCGTGCGGACGTCGGCGTCGTCGAGCGCGCGGGCGACGGGTCCGGCGATACTGCTCTGCGACCCGAATGCGATGAACGGCTCGCCGGCCAGTTCCGCCCACTCGATGCGCTCCCGGCCGTCGAGGGGGTGACCGGCGGCGAAGGCACAGTGGAACGAGTCCGTGGTGAGGGTTCGGTGGACCAGTCCGGGTTCGGTCGTCGGTGCCGAGACGAGCGCCATGTCCACGGTGCCGGTCAGCAGGTCCGTCAGCGCTTCCTGGCGCAGCCCGTCACGGATCTCGAGTAGGACGTCCGGGTAGTCGCGGCGGAACTTCACCACATAGGACGGAAGGAACGTGGCGGCGAGCGAGGGCAGACATGCAACCGACACGGTGCCGCGATCCCCGGTGACGAAACGACCGATCTGCGCGAGGCCCTCGTCGAAGTCCTGCACCATCTTCCGGGCATACTGCGTGACGGCGACACCGTCGGGTGTCACGACGACCCTGCGCGTCGTGCGCTCGAACAGCGTGACGTCCAGTCGGCGCTCCGCCTCCGCGACGGATCTGCTGAGCGAGGACTGCACCATGCCCAGCGCCGAGGCCGCCGCCGTGAAGCTCTCGTGATCGGCGATCGCGACGATGCAGCGAAGGTGCGTCATCCCCAGGTTGAGGTTCACCCGCCGAGTCTATGCATGGCCGCCATCAATGCATCCGCAATTGATATTGGACTTGCAATTGTGATGTGAGCAACATGTGACGAAGTCCTTGAAGGAGGTCACATGGTTGCCGCGCTCGGCTTCGCCACCATCATCACGTTTCTAGCCCTGACATTCACCCGCCGGGTGTCGGTGTTGGTCGCACTCGTGCTGGTGCCCATCGGTTTCGCGCTGATCGGCGGCTTCGGCGCCGACCTGGGCGACATGATCGCGGAGGGACTGATCAAGGTCGCGCCGGTCGCGATCATGATCGCGTTCGCCGTGTTGTACTTCAGCCTGATGGTCGACCAGGGACTTTTCGATCCCGCGATCCGCCGCGTCGTGCGGTGGGCCGGAGGCAGCCCCACCAAGATCGCTGTCGGCACCGCGGTGCTCACCCTCATGGTCGCTCTCGACGGCGACGGCACCTCGACCTTCCTCATCATGGTGTCCGCGATGCTGCCGATCTATCAGCGCATCGGCATGCGGCCGCTCGCACTCACCGGCATCATCGCCCTGTCCGCCGGCATCATGAACATCATCCCGTGGGGCGGCCCGACGGTGCGCGCCATGGCGGCCCTCGACGCGACGAGCGCCGACATCTTCACGCCCGTCATCCCGGCCATGGCCGCGGGCATCGTGTGGGTGCTGTTCTCCGCGTTCATGATCGGCCGCATGGAGAGCAAGCGGATCGGCGCCCTGACGGAGACCGCCACGCCCGTGAAAGCCGGCCCCGGTACGCCCCATGTCGACGACTTGCCGGTCCGCGCCACAGTGCATCCCGCCGTCATGGCATTCAACGTCGTGCTGACACTGGTGCTGCTGGTCATCCTCCTGTTCCAGTTGGCCCCGCTGCAGGTGGCGTTCGCCATCGCCTTCGCCCTGGCGGTCCTGGTCAACAAGCCGAGGTGGTCGGCGCAGCAGGAAGTGTTCGCCAAGCACGGCGGCAACGTCACGATGGTGGTCGTCATGATCCTCGCTGCGGGCGTGCTCACCGGAGTCCTCAACGGCACCGGCATGATCACCGCGATGGCGGAAACCTTCGTGTCCTGGATCCCCGACTCCTTCGGTTCCTCCATCCCCGTCATCACCGCGATCACATCGATGCCGCTGAGCCTGGTCTTCACTCCTGACGCCTACTACTTCGGTGTGCTCCCGGTTCTCGCCGAGACCACGGCCTCGTTCGGCGGCGATCCGATGGAGACCGGCCGCGCCGCCATCCTCGGCCAGATGACCACCGGCTTCCCGCTCAGTCCGCTGACCGCAGCGACGTTCGTGCTGATCGGCATGACGAAGGTGGAACTGGGCAAGCACCAGCGCTTCATCTTCGGGTGGGCCTTCGGCACCACCATCGTCATGACCGTGGTGGCACTCCTGACAGGAGCGATCTCGCTGTGAAGAAGACGATTCGCCTCGGCGCCGGATCCGGGTTCTCCGGCGATCGCATCGATCCGGCCGTGACCCTCGCCGATCGCGCTGACCTCGACTACCTCGTCTTCGAGTGCCTCGGGGAACGCACCGTCGCCGCGGGCAACGCGAGACGGCTCGCCGATCCCGACACCGGGTACGACCCCCTCCTGCTCGCCCGCATCAGAGCGGTGTTGCCGCACGTGCTTCGCCGCGGAACCACAGTGGTGACCAACGGTGGCGCAGCACATCCCCTCGCAGCGGCGCGGCGCATCGCGGACCTCGTCGGCGGTCGGGCTCGAGTCGCCGCCGTGACCGGCGACGACGTCCTCGACGCCGTCCGCACACTCGATCCCCTCGTGTGGGAGACCGGCAAGGCCCTCTCCGCTCATCCCGAGAAGTTGGTGTCCGCCAACGCCTACATCGGAGCGGACGCGGTGCTTCCGGCACTGAGCGCCGGTGCCGACATCGTCGTGACGGGCCGACTCGCCGACCCGTCGCTGTACGTCGCGCCGCTCGTCCACGAGTTCGGCTGGGACCTCGACGACGCCCGCACCATCGGTGCCGCGACCGCGGTGGGGCACTTGCTCGAGTGCGCCGGTCAACTGACGGGCGGCTACTACGCCGACCCCGTCACCAAACCGGTTCCCGGCATGGCCGACCTCGGCTTCCCGTATGCGGACGTGTCCGCCGACGCGGACGCCGTCTTCGGCAAGGTGGACGGCACGGGCGGGACCCTCACCACGCGCACGGCCATCGAGCAGCTGCTCTACGAGGTCGGCGACCCCACCACGTACCTCACACCCGACGTCACGGCCGACTTCGGGGCGGTGACCTTCGAGCAGGTCGGCTCCGACAGGGTGTCCCTCACCGGCGCCACCGGTCGCACCCGACCGGACGAGCTCAAGGTGACGCTCGGCTTCCTCGACGGGTGGATCGGCGAGGGCCAGATCAGCTACGCGGGACCTCGCGCGTACGAGCGCGCCCGACTCGCCGCGGACATCGTCACGCAGCGCCTCGCCGACGTCCACGGACTCGACCCCGACGGTGTGACCGTCGAATTGATCGGTGCCGGAGCGGCTTTCCGTGGCCTCGCCACCGACACCGCACCGACCGAGGTGCGGCTCCGCGTCACCGGGCGGGCGGGGTCACGGGAGGATGCCGACGTGGTCGGGTGGGAGGTGGAGAGTCTGTACACCAACGGTCCTGCCGGTGGAGGCGGTGCACGACGATCTCATTCGGAGGTCCTGTGCATCCGATCGACATCGCTTCCACGGCACCTCGCACACACCGACGTCCACCTGATGGAGGGCACACGATGATCGTCGACGACCTGGCCGACGTCCGCACCGGGGACAAAGGCGACACCCTCATCCTCTCGGTCTTCGCACGGGACCGAGCGGCCTTCGAGACGCTCGAACGTGAGCTCACCCTCGATGTGGTGGTCGCGCACTACGGCGATCGCACCACCCGTGCGCCGCGGCGCACGGCACTGGACAGCGTCTCGGCACTCGTGTTCGAGCTGCCAGGCCAGCTGGGCGGTGGGGTCACCGGATCTGCGGAGCTGGACGGGCACGGCAAGGCGCTGAGTTACCACCTGTTGGTCCTAAAGATATGATTGCGCGGTCAGGGAGCCGGCAGCACCTGCGTGAAGAGAACCGCCCCGGTTCCGTCGCACAGGTTCACCGTCAGCGACCGCGAGTCCTTGTCGATCAGCACCTCACCGAAGTGCTGGAAGGTATCGAGCGGTGAGGCGTTCGGCTCCGGCGGCGCGTGCACGAACACCGCCTCCGGGCCGAACGTGGGATCGAGGTCGTTCGGCCCGAACGCACCCGCGTTGAGAGGCCCGCTGACGAACTCCCAGAATTCGCGGAACTCCTGGTAGGCGGCGCGCTCGGGTGAATACCGATGCGCCGCCGTGTAATGCACGTCGGCGGTGAGCCACACGGTGCCGGTGACGTCGTTCCGGTCGATCGCGGTGAGTACCTGCGCGATGTCGGTCTCCCGGCCGAGCGGGGCACCGGGGTCACCGTTGCCGACGCCCTCCTGCGCCGTCTTCCCGTCCGGCACCACCAGTCCCAGCGGGAGGTCGTTGGCGATGATCTTCCACGTGGCCTTCGAGCGCGACAGCTCGTCGATCAGCCACCGTCGCTGTGCATCGCCGAGAATCTCCCCGGTCGGGGCGGTGTTGGCACTGTTCGCATCCTTGTAGCTCCGCATGTCCAGGACGAAGACGTCGAGCAGCGGACCGTAGGCGATCTTCCGGTACACCCGCCCGTCGACGGCCTCGGCGGGAGCGACCGGGAGCCACTCGTGAAATGCCTGCAAGGCCCGCTGCGACAACAGGTTCACATCTTTCACGGTGTACTGCTCGAGGTCGAGAATCTCACCGGGATACCAGTTGTTGACGGTCTCGTGATCGTCCCACTGCACCACCTGCGCGACCGAGGAATTGAAGCGCCGGTAGTTGTCGTCGGTGAGGTTGTACGCGTACTGCCCGCGATACTCGTCGAGAGTCTCGGCGACCTTGGACTTGGCCTCGGACATCGTGTTCCGCCACACCCGGCCGTCGGGCAACGTGACACTCTCCTCGAGCGGCCCGTCGGCATAGATGACGTCGCCGCTGTGCAGGAACAGGTCCGGTTCCCGATCGGCCATCGCTCCGAAGATGGTCATGCCGCCGATGTCGGGGTTGATCCCGTAACCCTGGCCCGCCGTGTCGCCGCCCCACAGGAGGCGAATGTTCGACGGCCCGTCGGGAGCCGTGGAGAACACCCCGGTGACGGGCTCCGACGTGGCGCCGTCCTCGCCTTCCAGCGTCACGCGGTAGTGCACTCGCTGTCCCGCCGGCAGATCCGTGAGGCGCAGCACGCCGGTACCGTCGGACTGCGGTGTGAGGAGAGGTCCCCGCGTCGTCGTGACGGAGGAGAACGCGTCGGTGGCCGACGTGTCGACGATCATCGTCGCGGGCGTGTCCGACCGTGCCCAGACGAGCGCACCATCGGCACGGACGTCGCCGCTCGCGACGCCGTGGGTCAGCGACGGGCGCGCCCGCACCAGGGTGGGCCCGGTACTGCAGGCGAGCAACGGGGTGGCCGCGGCACCGAGCGCGGCGAAGCGAAACAGGGAGCGTCGCGACATCTGCATGCTCCGCACCGTGCCGCACGGACTTGAACGGGGTGTGACTCTCAGGAGGACAGCCGGGTGCCCGATCGGTCGAACTCCCAGTGCTCCACACCGTCCGCGGTCGTCACGACGATCGATGCGGCGGCGTCCTGGTCACCCGGTCGCAGCCGCACGGTCACCGATGACGCCGAACCGTGCAGCGCATCGATCACCGCGGCGACGATGTCGCGGTGGACGGTGGTGTCGGTCTCGCCTCGGTCGTCGAAGAGAAGCACGTCGACGCCCCGACTCCGAGCCTCCCGTGCGGCACTGTGCACCTCGTCGATGTCGAGGCCTTTCGCTCGGACGCTGTCGCGCAAGTGGTGCTCCAGGAGCTGACACCGAATCCGCTGCTCGTCGCTGAGCGGTTCACCCGAAGCGATGCGCGACAGCAAAGGTCGCGCGAGCACGTCGAGCCGGGTCAGCTGCGCATCACGCTCGTCGAGAACGGCTCGGGATGCAGCCTGGTCCGCCGCTTGCCGTGTGCCCGCGAGGCGCAACCGAAAGATGTCGGCCACCGGGGTGCGAAGCGCATACGCGAAGAAACTCCCCATGAGCACCAGAGCGACGTTCGGCAACACGATGAGGAAACCGGTGAGCGGACCCTGGCCGGTGAGCGTCGACCACGTGATGGTGACAGCGAAGATCGCGACCAGACCCGCCCACGCCCACGGAGTTCGACCACGGACACAGAGGAACGTGTAGACACCGACCGCGGCGGTGGTGGGCCACGGCTGCAGCGGATTGTCGATGGGGACCGGCAAGACGAACAACACGAGCGCGGAGGCCAGCGGGCCGTACAGCGTGATGAAGGCCGTCGTACGGAAAGGCAGGGGATCACCCGGCACCCGCACCAACAGGACGACGGATGCCGCATGCAGAACGAGCGCGACTGCCACCACCGCGGGCTGCCTGATGCCGTCGAGGGTCCAGGCTGTCGAGACGATCACGCCGACCACGTTGACGACGACCACCACCCACGCTGCCGGGCTCCGAAACCCCAGCAACGTGGTGACACCGTCGTCTTCTCGGACCGTCGTCATCCGTCGAACGTCCATCGGAGTTCGACAACGGTGCCGGACCCGGCTGCTGACCGAACGGTTGCGGAACCGCCGGACAGTCGCCGCATGCGATCGAGGATGCTGACCCGGACGCCGAGACGGTTGGCGGGAATGTGGTCAGGATCGAACCCGGACCCGTCGTCCGCGACGATCGATGTCAGCTCGGTCGACGACACCGTGACCGTCACCGCCCGAGACGAGTGTGGGCCTGCGTGCCGGACGCTGTTCCGCAGAGCCTCGCTCAGCGCCGCACCCATGGTGCGGATCGGCTCGGCCGACAACACCCTCGCGTTCGCGACTTCTCCGACCACCTCGAGACGTGCGGAGGGGTCCACGGCGCCGGCCGCCGCGCGAAGATGCGCGACCGCCTGATCGACATCGAAGACGGTGACACCCGAATCGCTGTCTCGGAGCGCATCGAGTTCGGCCAGTGTGCCGACCGCTTGGGCGACGAGTTCCCGACTCATGGGGCCCCTCGACGCCGAGAGCAGGGTCGACATCACGTTGTCGTGGATGAGCCCGTCGAACCGCCTGCGCTCGACGGTCCGCGCCAGCATCGCCGCCGCTCCGGCGGCGCGTGCGTACGTTGCCAGCCGAGTCTCGTCGAGGATACGGCCGGTCCGGGCCGCCATCACGGACGCCGCGACGAAGGTGAGACTGAAACTGAACGCGAACGCGACGTCAGCGAGAAAGGGACTCCTGTCCGGCGCTTCTCGCACATGGAAGTTGATGGTCTGGACAGCCAGTGTGACCACGATCAACTGGGCGAACACCCACCGAGGACGCATGGAGACAGCCGCGCCGAGTGTGGACAACGCGGGGAACGCTGCGAACCATGTCGACTTGGCATCGGGAAGCTCGGCTCCCGTCCATCCGAAGGGCCACGTCGCAAGTCCCAGGAGATACGAAAAGGCACAGGCCGCGGCCATCGGCAGCACGTAACGCTGGGCAGTGCTGAACGAGGCGACGAGAAGAGCCAGACCCGGCCCGAAGAACGCCACAAGGGCGACCGGAGTCCACCACGCTTCCGTGACCGTGGCGACGTCCCGAATGAGCGGTATCGACACCACCGCATAGAAGAGGTACCCGGTACCGATGAATCTGCCGAACAGGGTCGCGATCTTGTCCGCCGCGCTCTCGTCGCGGTGCGCAGTCCCCGAGATCACTGCCGCCGCCGTCACGACTTCCTGCGTCGACGGGGGAACGGCAACCACCCGTCCTCCAGCGCCCGTTTGTACAGATCGGTCTTCGTCGGGGCGGGCCTGCCGGCGTCGGCGTACTTGAGCCGGATACGACCGAGATAGTCGTTCACCGTCTCGGGCGAGATACCCATGGTCGACGCGACCCGCGTGGCCGTCTCCCCGGCCGCGTAGAGCGTGAGGAGCCGTCGATGCTGCGGGCTCAGGTCCACCGCGGCGAGGTCGGGATCCCCGTCGATGGCCGCCGCCCAGTCGATGGTGGGCACCATCTCGCCCCGGGCTGCACTCCGCACGGCGTCCACCACCGCGTCGATCGGCTGGGACTTGCGCACCACACCGAGCACACCGGCGCGGGCGGCGGAGCGCACCAGGAACGGATCCTCGCCCGAGGTGAGAACCAGCACGTCGAGACCGCGGGCGCGGATGGCCTCGACGTTGGACACCGGCGACGATCCGTCACGCAGTCGAAGATCGAGGATCACCAGATCGAGGTCCGTGGTCGCGTCGAACAGCTCGGCGACCGTGGGGGCGCTCGCGACGAAGTCGAGGTCGGGATGATCGGCAAGGGAGTCCCGCAACCCCCGGATTGTCAGCTCGTGATCATCGACCATTCCGATACGCGCACGTTCGACCCCCACCGGACCCCCTCAGCCACAAAGTCGTCAGAGCATAACCATCTGACCGGTCGTGTTGTGGTGCCAGGTGTCAGCGCCGGAGCTCCTCGGCGATCGCGAGAACGCCGATGCGCACCTCTTCGAAGCTGGTGCTGAGCGGGCTCAGGCCGAGCCTGATGCCGCTCGGGGCCCGGAAGTCGGGGATGACGCCGCGCTTCCACAGCCGCGCCGTGACCTCGCGGAAATCGGGGTGATCGAGCGTGACGTGTCCCCCGCGCTCGTCCGCGTTCTCCGGCGAGGCGATCTCCACGCCCAGTGGCACCAGGTCCGAGCGCACCAGCTCGAGCGCGTACTCGGTGAGAGCGATCGACTTCGCGCGGATCGCGTCCATGCCGACCTCGCCGATCATGGCGAGCGTGTCCTGCATCGCGATCATGCCGAGCACCGGCGGGGTGCCGCTGATGACGCGTCGCACGCCCTCGGCCGGGACGTATCCCTGCTCCATGGCGAAGGCGTCGGCACGCCCCATCCATCCCCATACGGGCTGCCGAAACTCGGGCAGATGCTCCGCGCGGACGTATGCGAACGCGGGCGAGCCGGGACCACCGTTCAGGTACTTGTAGGTGCAGCCGACGGCGAGATCGACACCCCACTCGTCGAGACGGAGCGGCACGGATCCCACAGAGTGCGACAGGTCGAGCACCACCAGGGCGCCGACGTCGTGCGCGACACGGGCCGCCGCGGACGCGTCCGCGAGAAAGCCCGAGCGGTAGGCGACATGACTGAGAAGCACGAAAGCTGTTCGCTCGGTGACGACATCGGCGATGTCCGCAGTCCGTACGCCCGACCGCCGGTCCGAGTCGATCCACACCAGCGTCAGGCCGAGTTCGGACGCGATGGACTCGAGGACGTAGCGATCGGTCGGGAAATTGTCGCGATCGAGGACGATCTCGGTCCGGCCCGGCCTCAGCGCCGCCGCCCCGCGCGCGATCTTGTAGAGCAGGACGGTGGTGGAGTCACCGATGACGGTCTGCCCGGGTGCTGCACCCAGGGCCACCCGACCGAGCGTGTCGCCCAACGTGATGGGCAGCTCGAACCATTCCTCGTCCCACCCGCGGATCAGCCGGCCACCCCAGGCCTGCGCCATGAACGTCGAGACACGCTCGATGCTCGCCGTCGTGGGCCGACCGAGCGAATTGCCGTCGAGATAGGACACGACGGGATCGGCGTCGTCGGTGTGGAAGCGAGAGCGGTACTCGCGCAGGGAGTCCCGTGCGTCGAGGTCTGCTGCGGTCATGGCTGTCCGATCTCGGTGCGGGCGGCGAACAACTCGGGGAAGAACGTCAACTCGAGGGCGCGCTGGAGGAAGCCGACACCACTGGAGCCACCGGTGCCGCTCTTGTGCCCGATCGTACGGAGCACCGTGCGCATGTGCCGGAACCGCCAGAGCTGAAAGTTCTCCTCCAGGTCGACGAATTCCTCGAACGCCTCGTACGCGGCCCAGTTCTCGGTGGGGTTCTCGTAGACGTGCGTGATCAGTGGCATCAGATCGTCGTTGCGCGCGTACGGCGCGGTGACATCTCGCCGCAGCGCACTCTCCGGAACGTCGAGTCCTGCGCGGGCCAGGCACCGCCACAGGGCGTCGTACACACTCGGCTCGCGGTGCACCCGCGTCAGCAGTTCGGTTGCCACCGAGTCGGATTCGAACACCGTCAGCATCGCCGCGTTCTTGTTGCCCAGCACGAACTCCACCGCGCGGTACTGCGCGGACTGGAACCCCGACGAGTTTCCCAGGAACCCACGGAACTGCGCGTACTCGGTGGGCGTGAGTGTCGCGAGCACCGACCACTGCTCGGTCAGCGTCTTCTGAATGTGCTTGACACGAGCGACGCACTTCAGCGCGAACCCGAGGTCGTCGGCGTCGAACGCGTCGCGTGCGGCGAGCAGTTCGTGCAGCACGAGCTTGAACCACAGCTCGGTGGTCTGGTGCTGGATGATGAACAGCAACTCGTCGTGATGCTCCGGGACACTCACCGGCTTCTGCGCACTGAGCAGAGTGTCGAGATCGAGGTACGCCCCGTAACTCATCCGCTCGCGGAAATCGGTGACGATGTCCTTCTCGATGGCGCGCTCGTCCATTGCTCCTCTTCCGTCGATTCCCCCGAGCCTAGGACGTAGATTCGAGGGATGAGCGAGTCCTCGGAACGAATCGACGTCGTCCTGCACCCGGACGCCGTTCGAGACCTCGGCACGGTGACCGACCTGGTGCAGTCCGCGCTCGCTGCGCGCGGCGCCACCGGGGAGGTCCACGTGTCGGACGACGTCTCCGTGGCATCCGGTGACGTGATCGTGGTCCCGGCCCCGGGCGGACGCGTCGGCACGCAGGCGAGCGACCGGTGTGTGGTGCGTGTCGACTACGGCTACGTCGCGACGGACCTCTCGCCGGGGCTGCATGCGCACATCCGTGGCCGCGGGCTCGGCGGGCTGCGGTACGCCGTCGACAGGATTCACCATCACCGACTGCACCCGGCGACCGTCGAGCGGTATGGGGAGCACCCCGAACAGTTCGCCGAGGTGCGGGGGACGAGCGGGCCGGTCGTCGCTCTGATCCACGGCGGGTACTGGCGGGCACCGTGGCGACTCGACTCGCTCGACGCCGCGGCCATCGATCTCGCCGACCGCGGCTACACCACCTGGAATGTCGAGTACCGCACACCCGACGAGCACGGGTGGGAGACGACGGCGGCGGATGTCGCCGCGGCCCTGAAGCACGCTGGTGCGCAGGCCGTCCTCGGCCATTCGGCAGGAGGTCAGCTCGCGCTGCGCTGGGCCGCCAATGCCCGTCCCGCACTGGCCGTGAGTCTCGCCGGAGTCCTCGACCTACAGATTGCCGACGACCGCGGCCTGGGTGACGGCGCGGTGCGTGCCGCCCTCGGCTCGCGGTACTCGGATGCTCACGCAGAGTCGTCCCCCCGAGCGCGACTGCCACTCGGGATTCCGCAGATCGTCGTGGTCGCGGCATCGGACGATCCGAACCTGAACGACATCGGCCGCGAGTACGTCACCGCAGCATCGGCCGCAGGTGACGATGTCACGCTTGTCGAAGGCCCTGGAGACCACTTCAGTGTCGTCGACCCGCGGTCGGAGATCTGGCCCGCGATCGTGGAGCGGATCGAGGGACGTCTCCCCCGCTGATCGTCACTCGTGCGCGGTGTACTCCGCGTCGGTGACGGGGTCCATCCACACGACGACGTCGTGCTCGTCGTCGCCCTCGTTGATGGCGAGATGCACCATCAGGCGATCCGGCGCGGCGCCGTGCCAGTGCACCTCGTCGGCCTCGAACAACACGCGGTCGCCGGGACGGATGACCTCGACCGGCCCATCCTGCCGCTGGCACAGACCGACGCCCTCGGTGACGAACACCGTCTGGCTCAGCGAGTGGCGGTGCCAGTGCGTACGCGCACCCGGCATGAAGTGGACCAGGTTGGCGGAGACCCGCGACGGGGTCGGAGCTGCGGCAACGGCGTCGATGTAGACGTCGCCGGTGAACCAGTCGGCCGGACCCTTGGTGGTCGCGATCGAGCTTCGGGTGATCTGCATGCGCGGTTCCTCTCGTCGGTGGTGCTGGTGTCCAGCATTCGCGGTGCCGGTCCACGGGGGAAGTCCCTGCCGAGGAGCGCCCCGGCAGGGCACCCCGGTCGTCTAGGTGAACAGGGCGTCGACGATCGCAGCCTTGTCGGCAGCGCTCTGCGGATGCGTCAGCATGCCCTCGACGGCGAACACCACGACCTTGGTCCGCGCGGCGATCCGCTCCTCGGCGACGCCGACGTGGCGCAGTTCCTCCGCGACCAGCGCATCGGCCATGGCATGGAAACCGTTGTGCCACTCGTCGATCGGAGCCGACACCGCAGCGCGGGCGTGAACGGTGTCCACCAACCGGTGGTAGCGCTCGAGTTCGGTCACCACCCACGTCAGCCGTTCCTGCGGTGACGTCACCTCCAGCTCCGCGAAGCGCGTCAACGCCGTCGCCGTGATCTCGGTGAGGGCGGCGACGAGCAGTTCGTCCTTGTCGGAGAAGTACCAGTAGATGGTGTTGGGCGTGACGCCGGCGCTCTGCGCTATCCGGCTCAGCGGGGTGCCGTCGAATCCGGCCTCGACGAACAGGGCCGTCGCGGCGTCGACGATCTCGGCCCGTTTTTCTTCCCGATCCTGCGGACGTCTGTTCCGAGGCATGCGGTCACCCTATCTTGATGCTCGATCAAGACGCTGCTACGTTCTCTTGAACGTCAATCAAGAGGAGCCCGCATGCCTGACACCGTTCGCGACGACCTGTGGTTCGACTCCGGTTCCGATCGCTGCGCGATCTCGGTCCTCCGACCTGCCGGGCTCGACGGTTCCGCGCCGATCATCGTCATGGCCCACGGCTTCGGATCGGTGCGCGCGTTGCGCCTCCCCGCCTACGCGGACCAGTTCGTCCAGGCGGGCTACGTCGTCGCGCTGTTCGACTACCGGCACTTCGGCGACAGCGAAGGAACCCCACGGCAGCTCCTGGACGTGCGCAGGCAGCTCGAGGACTGGCGCAACGCGCTGGCCTTCGCCCGGCTACTCGACGGCGTCGACCCCGACCGCGTCGTCGCATGGGGCACCTCGTTCGGCGGGGGCCATGTCCTCACCCTGGCGGGCACGGGCGAACGACTGGCCGCGATCATCGCGCAGGTCCCGCACGTGGACGGCATCGCCGCCGTGCGCTCCGCCGGCCTGCGCCAGACCCTGCGTCTCGCACCGGCAGCCCTCTCGGACCAGATCCGGGCTCTGCTCGGTCGCGAGCCCCGCTACATCGACTCGATCGGGACACCCGGTGCCCTTGCCGCCATGGTCTCGCCCGACGCCGCCGTCGGACGTGACCGTCTTCTCGACGCGTCGGGACTGCGCACTGGCGACTACCCCGAGACGGTCGCCGCCCGCATCCTGCTCCACATCGGCCTGTACTCGCCGGGGAAGACCGCCGCGAAGATTACGTGCCCCGCCCTCGTCCAGATCGCCACGAACGACGCCATCACCCCGACGGACATTGCGCTGCGCACAGCACGGAAGATCCCGCGCGCCACCGTGGTGACGTACGAGGGCGGACACTTCGACCCCTACGTCGAGCCGCTCTTCCCCCAGATCATCGCCGACCAGCTGGCGTTTCTTCGCGACGTCGTGCCGGTCGCCACGTGAGCAGAAGCGCCAGCGCCAGAAGCAGTTCGGCGATGTCGCCGCCGTAGTACATCAGCTCGCCGGCGCCCTGGCGCTGATCGGCGGGAACCGGAATCTGCACGAGGAGTCCCGCGTACATCAGCTGCGACAGGACAGCATGACCGAGGATCGCCGCCCCGAGTATCCAGAGTCGGGTGGGTACCGAAGGCCGATGCGGTGCCGGGTCGGGGCCGGCGACGACCCACGCGAACAGGTATCCCGCCGCGAAGAAGTGCACGTGCACCACCAGGTGCAGCGCCGTGCTGTGTGTCGTCGCCTCGTAGAGCGGGGTGAAGTACAGCAGCGCGAGACCGCCGAGATTCAGGGCCAGCGCGACGATCGGGTTCGCTATCACGTGCACCGGCCGCGAGCGCAGGACATGGCCGATGGCACGGCCGTTCGGCGGCGACACCGAGCGCAGCACCAACGTCATCGGGGCACCGAGTACCAGCGCCAATGGCGCGTACATGCCGAGAAGCAGGTGCTGGTGCATGTGGCCGCGGAAGTCGCCGTCCGGGTCGGGCAACAGTGCGGGGACCACGGCGAGAACGAGGAGCCCGATGCCGACGAGGAAGCTCACCGTGCGCCACGGGTTCCATCCCCGCGGCTCATGCCTGCAGCTTTCCGCCGCAACGACATACGCGGCTGCCACCACGACGAGGATCACGATCGGTCCGAGACCACCGCTGCCGTGATGGGTGTCGTGCGCGAGCATCATCGCGATCGACGTGCGCTGCGCTGCATGAGCCAGCCGCCGGCGATGAGGAGGACACCGAGGGCGAGGAAGCCGAGGTCCCACCACAGTTGATTCGGACCGCTGCGAACGTGGTGGATTCCCAGCAGGTGGTGGTCGACGATGCCCTCGACCAGGTTGAACAGGCCCCACCCGACCAGAACCCACCCCCACAGCACTCGCGACGCCCACACCCGCCCGCGCGATCCGGTGACACGCGAGTACAGCAGTCCGAGACCCAGTAGTACGGCGAGCCAGGTGACCGTGTGGAAGACGCCGTCCCACAGCGTGTTTATCTGGAGGCCGTGGACGGTGTCGACGGGATAAGGCTGCAGGCCGATGTTGTCGTCGCCCGAACTGCTCAGCAGGTGGTGCCACTGCAGAATCTGGTGCAGCAGAATTCCGTCGACGAAACCGCCCAGGCCCACACCGAGCACGATGCCGGGCAGGGCGACTCCGCGGTCGGGCACGACGCCTTGTGGGCGTTCCGAGGTGACCATGCGCAGGGCAGTACCCGACGCACGGTCCTCGAAACTGTCGGGTTACTTCCGGCTGGGTGGCTGCAGGAACTTCATGGCACCGCGCAGGACCGGCTCGGGCACCTTGTCCTTGGCCGCCATCGCCTTGTCCATCACCTTCGTGCGCGTCTCGGTTCCGCGGCCGAACGCCTTGTTGAGCGCCGACCCTTCGGCCTCCATCTGTACGTGCAGCGGCGGAGCGCCGTCCTGCTGCGCGATCGCATTGCTGATCACGACGCGCTGGATCTCGCTGGTGCCCTCGAAGATGGTGTACAGCTTGGCGTCGCGGTACCACTTCTCCACCGGGTGGTCGGTGATGTAGCCCCACCCGCCCATCGTCTGGATCGCCCGCTCGGTGGAGGCCACCGCGACCTCGGTGGCGGCGAGCTTGGCCATCGACCCCTCGCCGCGCTCGAAGGCGACACCCGTGGCCGCCATCCAACTGGCGCGCCACGTCAACAGGCGCGCCGCGTCGATCCGCATCGCGAGATCCGCCAGCGGGAAGGCGATGCCCTGGTTGTCGATGATCGGTGACCCGAACGCCTCACGCTCGTTGGCGTACTTCGTCGCGTACTCCAAGGAGGCACGGGCGATTCCGAGGGCCTGAGCGGCCACCATCGGTCGCGTCTGCTCGAGCGCTCCGAGAGTGGCGGAGCGACCTCTGATCCCGGTCTTCTCCGCTTCGCGGGCCTTGGCCAGCTTGTGCTCGAGCTTGTCGAGACCGCCCAGGAGGTTCGCACCGGGAATGCGGACACTGTCGAACTTCAGCTCCGCGGTGTGCGAGGCGCGGCACCCCAGCTTGTCGAGCTTGCGCACGAGTTCCAGTCCGGGGGTTCCGCCGGGGACGATGAAGAGCGCCTGACCCTTGTGACCGAGTTCGGGGTCGACGTTGGCATTGACGACGTGGACGTCCGCGATGCCGCCGTTGCCGATCCACATCTTGTGGCCGTCGATGATCCAGTCGTCCCCGTCCTGCCGCGCCGTCGTCCGCAGATTGCGAACGTCGCTGCCACCCTCGGGTTCGGAGATCGCGAGCGCTGCCAGCTTCAGGTCGTCCGGGGTGCCGAAGCACTGCGGTGCCCATTCGAGCATCTGCTCCGGCGTCGCCGCCTGACCGATGGCCGACAGCGCGAGCGCCGGCATCACCACCGCGAGACCGATTCCCGCACAACCCCAGAACAGTTCCTCCATGAACACCGGCAGGGACAGACCCGTCGGATCACCGATGAGGTCGCGGTAGAAGAGTGGCGAGTAGAAGCCCGCCCGCGCGGCTTCCTGCAGCACCGGCCACGGAAACTCCTGCTCCTTGTCGTAATGCTGCGCGACGGGCCGCACCACGTTCTCGGCGAAGTCGTGAGCACGACCGACCAACTCGTGTTGGGCCGGTGTGAGCGTCAGATCGAAAGCCATGATGTCCCCCCAGGACGGTTGTTTCGGCAGGGCATACCCCACCTCGACGAGTGTTACACGTCACTCCGTCTCATCAGGCAACGCGCTCGCCAACACTTGCGCGAGGTGCTCACCGCGGCGATCCGTGAGATCGGACAGCTGGGTACGGCAGGAGTAGCCGTCGGCCAGAATCGACGCGGTGTCCGCCGCCGACTGCACCGCCGGCAGAAGTTGCTGACCGGCGATGGTGACCGAGACGTGGTAATGCCCCTTCTCGACGCCGAAATTCCCGGCGAGCCCGCAGCAACCACCGAGGCGCTGCACATCGGCGCCCGCTCTCTCGAGCAGAGCCGCGTCTGCGCCCCAGCCCATCACGGCGTGGTGGTGACAGTGCGGCTGCGCCACCACCTCTCGGCCGTTCAGGGACGGCGGTTCCCACCCGCGCTCGGTGAGCAGTTCGGCCAGCGTGCGGGCGGCCTCGGCGACCGGCGCGGCGCGTTCCTTGCCGAGCAGTTCCGTTGCGTCGCTTCGTAGTACACCAGTGCACGAAGGTTCGATACCCACGATGGGAACACCGCCGTCCGACGCCTCGGTCAGGGCGTCCACGGTGCGTCCCAGGATGCGCTTCGCGGCATCCAGTTGACCGGTCGAGATCCACGTGAGACCGCAACACTGCTGCTTCTCGGTCAGCCTGGGCCGGTAGCCCGCCGCCTCGAGCACACGCACCGTCGCCCGGCCCACTTCGGGCGTGAAGTGATTGGTGAAGGAGTCGACGAAGAGCACGACGGGATCACCGGTCGTGGGCCGGTGCGATTCGTGGAACCACTGCCGGAACGTCCTCGGGGCGAACTCGGGTATCGAGCGACGCGGATCGATACCCGACGCCCGCAGTGCCAGCGGACCCACCCCCGGAAGCCGCGCCGCAGCGTTGACGGCGCGCGGCGCTCGAGCGGCGACAGCGGCCCAGCGCGGAAGCCACCCGAGCGAGTAGTGCGCCGCAGGGCGTAGCCGACGTCGGTAGCTCTGGTGCAGCACCTCCGCCTTGTACGACGCCATGTCGACACCGGTCGGACAGTCCGAGGCACATCCCTTGCAGGACAAGCACAGATCCAGGGCATCGTGCACCTCGGGCGAGCGCCACCCGCCGGTGACGTCGGTGCCGTTGATCATCTCCTGCAGTACCCGGGCGCGACCGCGGGTGGAGTCCTTCTCCTCCCGAGTCGCCAGGTACGACGGGCACATCACCCCGCTGGTGCCGGTGGTGTCCGCGCGGCACTTACCGACGCCCGTGCACCGGTGCACGGCCTGACTGAAGTCGCCGCCGTCCTCTGCGTAGGCCATCGCGAGCAGCGTCCGAGGCTTCGCGGCCGGGACGCGGAGATCCGCATCGAGCGGTCGAGGATCCACGAGCACACCGGGATTGAGGATGCCGTCGGGATCGAACGCATGCTTGACGGCACCGAACAACGCGAGTGCGTCCGCCGAGTACATCAGGGGCAAGAGCTCACTGCGCGCACGGCCGTCGCCGTGCTCACCGGACAACGACCCGCCGTACCGCGCCACCAGCGTGGCGGCGTCGACGAGGAACCGGCGGAACACCCCTGTCCCACCGGACTTGTCGAGCGGCAGGTCGATGCGCACGTGCAGGCACCCGTCACCGAAGTGCCCGTACGGCAGCCCGGTCACCCCGTACTGCGTCATGAGGTCGTCGAAGTCGCGCAGGTATCGGCCGAGCGAGGCCGGCGGTACCGCCGCGTCCTCCCACCCGGCGTGTGCCGGCAACCCCGCGGGACTGCGCCCCGCGAGTCCGGCTCCGTCTGCTCGGATCTGCCACAGCCGAGCGGTGCGTTCCGCGTCGGTGACCACCAGGGAGTCGACCGCTCCGCAGCCGCGTGCGACCGCGTCGGCTCGGTCCGTGGCCTGCTCGCGGGTATCGCCGACGACCTCGACGAACAACCACGCGGCGCCGCCGGGAAGCGGCGGAACCGCATGGGGTCCGCGGCGTTCGCGGACGACGTCGACGATGCGCGAATCGATGCCCTCGCATGCGGTGGGCGTGAACGTCAGGACGGTGGGCGCGGCGTCACCGGCGGTGGCGATGTCCGGGTACCCGAGAACGACGAGGATGCGGAACGCAGGCTCCGTCACCAAGTCGACGGTGGCGCGCGTGGTGACCGCGAGCGTGCCCTCGCTGCCCACCAGCATCCGGCGGACGTCGAAACGGTTCTCCGGCAACAGGTTCTCCAGCGCGTAGCCGGAGACCTGGCGGCCGAACGTGCCGAATTCCGTTCGGACGGTTCCGAGTCCGCCGGCGACGATCTGCCGCAGCGCATCGAGAGTCGGAGACGTGGTGTCCCTCGGCAGGTGCAGCTGCTCCCCGCTGCCCGTCACCACGTCGAGCGCGGAGACGTTGTCGGAGGTCCGGCCGTAGCCGAGAGTGCGCGAGCCGCACGCGTTGTTCCCGATCATGCCGCCGACGGTGCAGCGCGTGAAGGTGGACGGGTCGGGACCGAACCGGAGCCCGTGCTGCGCCGCTGCCTTCTGCACCACCGACTGCACGGCGCCGGGTTCGACAGTCGCGGTGCGCGCCTCGGGGTCGACGTGGAGCACCCGGTTCAGGTGCCGACTGACGTCGAGCACAACCCCGGTACCCACCGCGTTGCCGGCCACGGACGTGCCGCCGCCGCGCATGGTCAGCGGAACCCCGGTCTCGCGGCACACCGCGACGGCCGCCGCGATGTCCTCGGTGCGACGGGGCCGCGCGACGACGAGCGGGTGCACGCGGTAGAGCGACGCGTCCGACGAATAGGCGGCGCGGGTCGTGCCGTCGGTGAGCACGTCGTCGAGGCCCGCGCGGCGCAGTGCGCGGGCGCAGTCCTCGGCGGAGATCACCGTGTCGACGCTACCGGGCCGGGTGGGCGGGGGTGTGGGGTTGGC
>NZ_CP192221.1:0-981199 GCF_058139645.1 Rhodococcus sp. NFXS4 | reverse complement strand
GGTGGGTGGGGGGCGGGCGGGTGCCGGCGCGCACTGCGCGGCAGTACGCGCTGGACGTGGCCTGCGCACGGTGCTGGGCGGTGAGCGGATGGTGGTGCTCGCTTGTCCGCGCACGCTCCGGTCGGGTGCGCCGGTTGTGGTGAGCGGGGGTGCTGACGGTCGCGCGGATCGGCGCGTCGGTCGGCGCCGCAGACGCGCACCGTGCAGCAGTACGCGCAAGTCCGTGGCCTGCGCGCAGTGCTGGAAGCTGCGCGGCCAGCGGTCGCGGCGGATCCGAGCACCGTTCGGACACCCGCGCCAACATGTCTCACAACGATGCTGGCAAAGAACGTGGACCGCGCGCGGCTGACCAGAATTCGCGCGGATCGCGCATGGGAACCGCCGGGCCGCTGACCGCGTCCAAGTTCGAGTGCGATGGATTCGAGGTGGGGTGGCCGTGGCTGCGCTCGTGTTCTGCGGCGCCTGCTCCCCCGGCGTCTCGGGCGAACCCGTCGCGGAGCTGTGGGATCCGTGCACCATTCCGAGTGACGCTCTCAGGAAGGCCGGGGTCGATCCCACGATCAGAGGAAACGATTACTTAGGCGTCGTGCGGCCTGACTGGAAGTTGTGCGCATTTCGCCAAGATTGGTTCTATCTGACACTGCAAACAACCACGCAAACCGAGCAAGACGTTTCCCTCGGTGCCGGCTGGTCCCTACATGGAGACAGAACGATAGCCGGTAGGACCTTCGCTCAGTACTCGAGTGCGGATGCCGTGGCTGACGACGCCTGCAACATGGTCACCAGCTACTCCGACGGACTCCTGCTACTCACCGTTGACACGGCCGCAGATGACGAACCCGGCCGCGATACATGCGCTCGCCTTGAACAACTCACTGAAATCCTGCTACCCGCTCTCCCGAGATAGGTCTACGTCGCCGTGAACGAACTGAATGCACTCTCGATCACCCCGGATGCCGCATCACGTTGTGCGGACGCATGCACACGGTTCAGCGCAGATCTGGCCGACGTGCTTAATCTCGTCGACCGTATGCCCCAGGTGACGCGGTTCGGCACCCTCCCCTCCGGCCTGGCGCTGGCGCGCAAGTACTCCGAGCTCGCGGTGGGTGGGCCGGGGTCTTTGTCGACCTTGCTTCAGGCGCACATCGCGATCGCGTCGTCGCTCGCCGACACCTTCACCGAGATGGGTCGGAACTACGAGTCCACCGACAGCGAAGCGGCACAGAGCATCACGCCGAAGTAGCCGTCACTTCAGCGCATCGAGATCCGTCTTCAACAGCATCACGTTGTAGTCGGACCAGCGCGAGGCAGTGAAGTACAGGTCACGCCCACTCGACTTCGGGTGGATGTACGGGGCGTAGACGCCGCCGATGGTCTCCGCCCGCCCGAGCAGAGTTGTCATCGGGCTCCACGGTCCCTGCGGATCCGTGGCGGTGCGGGCGACGATGGAGCCCTGGTTCTCATCGCCGTAGAGCATCACGTACTTCTTCAGGTACGCGTTCCACGAGACGCTGAGCTCGCTGACCGGTTCGTCGACGACCTTCTTCGCATCGGCGACATCGGTCGACCACGGGCGCGCGACATCACCGGTGGAATACTCGTACTTCGTCAGATCGAGGATGTCCGCCGGTTGCACACGGGCGAGAAAGGCTGCACCGAAACGGCCGTTGGGCGTTCCGAACTGGTACAGCCAGCCGTCGGGACCCTTGGCGTATGCGTTCATCTGGAATCGGCCGTTGGCCTCGTTGACCTGAGCGACACCGGGAATCGTGACGCCCTTGTTGACGCGAATGGTCATCGGGTCCGTCGTCCAGCTCTGCCCGTTGTCCCTCGACGTCGCGATGGCCGAGAAGTTGGTGACCCACCGGCCGGGCGCTCCCCAACTCTGCACGGACATGTAGTTCAGGTACTGCACACCGTCGATGGCGATGGCAGCCGTCGGGATGGTGGTCACCTCGATCTCCGGCAACCGCAGCGTCGGGACGATCTGCTCGGCGTACCGAGGCGTCGCCGGCAGGACGACGGAGCCGGACGCGCTGTCGCCGGGAACGGCGTCGGGAACGGTGATGCCGTCGGAGAGGTTGTCGTCGCTGGACCGCAGCAGCAGGTTGTTGCGCCACTGCTGCCCGTTCACCGAGCAGTTGCCGAAGGAGTCACCGAACGCCATGAGCGTCTGGCCTGCGCCGTTGTCCCAGCTGATGCCGAGATCGGTACCCGAGATGCCGAAACGGTCGTACGTGTTGTTGGCGCTGAGAGGTCCGGTCACCCACCCCACGGACTGTGTGTTCCCACTGCGGATCGGGGCGAGCGGCTGCTGAGTCCCGCGCGGGTTGCTGCCCCCGCCGCCACTCGATCCGCTGCTACCGAAGAAGCCGCCCAGCAGAGACGAGCCGGGGCCACCGAGACCACCGCACGGTTCCGCGGACGCGACCGGTGCCGACAGCACACCCAGACCGCTGGCCACCAACGTCAGCGCGGCCCCCACCGCGATCTGCCGACTTCGTGCTCGCATACTCCGACCCCCACCGATCGACTGTGTGACTCACGTGACTCATGTGACTGATGTGGTGAGTGTTACCGAAAAGTGGGCATGCCGCAACAAATGCATGTGTCGGTACTTGACAAATGAGAATTACACGGTGGGTATTTCAGCCGCACAATGAGGGCGGCCGGTGCGCCCCCGACGGACGCACCGGCCACGAGGCCCACGTCGGTCCGCGGACTCCACTCCAGTGTGCCCCTCTGACCGGACGGTATGCCGAGTCCTGAGTCACAAGCGTTTCGCGTGCACGCTGTCGAGCACCAGAAGAGCCGCACCCTGCACGACGACGGCGGCACCGTGCCCGGAGGACTGCTGCGGCGTCACCCTCCCGCCGAAGGTGGGCCGGTGGTACAGGAGATGTGCACCCAGGGCGACATAGACGACGTCGAGTCCGGTGTTGATCCACAAGGTCTTCCGCAGCTTGTCGGCCGCAACCTCGGTGGACCGGGCCGCCCCGATCCCGGCGATGGCGACATCGATGGCACCCCAGCCCGCGGTCTGGATGCCGAAAGCACGGACCGCGGGAGAGCCGCCGCCCAACGCTGCGGCGGCACCGACCGCGACACTGCCGCCGCCCCACCAGAGAAGCCGTCGACCGAGATCCTTCGCGACACTGTGTGCTGACGTCATGGACACCAGTGTGCCCACTCGAGCGGTCAGACGATGCCGGTCTCGTGCAGGGTGCGCACCTCGTCGTCGCTGAGACCGAGCTCAGCGAGCACGGTGTCGGTGTCCGCGCCGTGCGGACGTCCGGTGTGGCGGATGCTGCCAGGGCTCTCCCCCATGCGCCACATGACGTTCTGCATGCGCACCGGCCCGAGAGCGTCGTCCTCGACCGTGGTCACCATCTCGATGGCGTTGACCTGCGGATCGTCGAGCAGCTCGCTCGGCTTGTAGACGGGGGCGACCGCCGCGCCGGCCTCCTCGAAGGCCGCGATCACCTCGTCGCGCGTGCGCTCGGCGATCCACCCACCGACGTATCCGTCGAGCAGGTCGGCGTGGGCCGCGCGCTGACGACCCGTCGCGAACCACGGCTCGTCGAGAACCTCCGGGTGACCGACGAGGCGGAGAACGCGTTCGGCGATGGAGTTGGCACTGGTGGAGATGGCCAGCCAGTGCTCGTCCTTGGTCCGATAGAGATTGCGGGGCGCGTTGTTGCTCGACCGGTTACCGGTGCGCTCCTGGTCGATGCCCAACTGGTCGGCGTAGATGATGCCGGGCCCGACCGCCGTCATGATGGGGCTCAGCAGATCGAGATCGATCTGCTGGCCTTTACCGGTCTTCGTCCGGTGCAGCAGGGCCATCGAGACCGCCGACGATCCCGCGATACCGGCCAGCGAATCCGCCAGACCGAAGGCGGGAAGCGTCGGCGGTCCGTCGGCCGAGCCGGTGAGGTGAGCGAACCCGCTCATCGACTCGACCAGAGTGCCGAACGCCGGCCTCGTCGAGTAGGGACCGGTCTGGCCGAAACCGGTGACACGCAACAGAATCAGACCCGGATTGATCTCGGACAGCACGTCGTAACCGAGGCCCCACTTCTCGAGGGTGCCCGGCCGGAAGTTCTCCACCACCACGTCGGCGTCCGCGACGAGCTTGCGGAAGACGTCGGCCCCCTCGGGCTTGCCGAGGTTCAGCGTCATGCCGCGCTTGTTGCGGCTGACCATCGTCCACCACAACGGGTGCCCGTCCTTGTCCAGGCCGTGACCGCGCATCCCGTCGGGCTTGGTGGGGTGCTCGATCTTGACGACGTCGGCACCGAAGTCGCCGAGGATCTGGGCGACCAGCGGACCGGCGAGGATCGTGGACGCGTCGAGAACGCGAATTCCCTCCAGGGGCCCGGTCACTTGTAGGGCCTGTGCAGGTAGCGGCCGGTGGGCTCCCCCGCGACAGCGCCGTTGTCGAGTACGCGGTGGCCACGCACGAACGTGTCGGTGACCTTCGCGCCGAGTTCGAAGCCCTCGAAGGGGGTGTACTCCTGCGTGGACTCCGAATCCTCGGGACGCACCGTCCACGTGTGATCGGGATCGACCAGTGCCAGGTCGGCGTCCATACCGACGGCGATCTCGCCCTTGCCCGGAAGTCCGTAGCGACGAGCGGGATTGAGCGACGTCAGCTCCGCGATGCGGCGCCAGCTGAGTCCACGCTTGCGGCCCTCGCTGACCAGTCCCGGCAGCAGGTACTCGGCGCCGCCGAATCCCGACTTGGCCGCGAAGATGTCGCCGCGGTCCTCGGCGAACTTCTTCTCGTCCTTGCAGCACGCGTGATCGCTGACCACCCAGTCGATGTCGCCGCCGAGCAGGTGCTCCCACAGGGCCTCGACGTCGTCGCGCGGGCGCAGCGGCGGGTTGACCTTGCCGCCCAGTCCGTAGGCGGTGTCGATGTCGGCGAGCAGGTGACCGATGGTCACCTCGCGACGGAAGTTGACGTGCGGGAACGCCTTCGCCATCCGCATGGCGGCAGTGAGGGCCTTGCGGGAGGAGAGGTGCAGCAGGTTGATGTTGGGCAGCTGCGTCTCGTCGGCGAGGAACGACGCGATGGTGACCGCGAGCCCCTCGGAGTGCGGCGGACGCGAGGCGCTGTACGCCGCGAGGCCGGTGAGCGTTCCCTCCTCCTCGACGAGCTTGGTGTAGGCGCTCATGATCTCGGCGGTCTCGCAGTGCAGCGAGAGCGAGATGTGATCGGCCTTGTCACCGAGCTGCTCCCGTGCGGCCTGGATGCCGCGCATGACGAACTCGAAGTGTGCGAGGTCGTAGCGCTCGCCCTCCGGCGTCATGAGGAATTCGCTCTGGTCGGTCGAGCGCCCGTGCAGCCCGTGGCTGCCGTAGAACATGAAGATCTTGAACGACGTCACACCGTGATCGGTGATGAGCGAGGGGATCTCGGCGATGTGCTCCTTCGACATCGGCGCGAGGTGGTACGCGTAGTCGACGAACGGCTTGCCCTCGGTGGCCTCGAGCACCGTCGGGAACACGTCGGCGTACGAACCACCGGTGTTCATGTAGTACTGACCGGTGCGCATGTAGGACAACGAGGTGGTGACACCGCCCTGCACGCAGGCCCTGGACTCGGTGTAGGCGTCCTCACCCAGCGGGTTGTAGATGCCCCAGTGTTGGTGCGCGTCCACCACTCCGGGGAACGCGACCTTGCCGGCGGCGTCGACGACGGTGTCGGCGCTCGACGGATCGATCCCCGCCTCGATGCGGGTGAACTTCCCGTCCTCGATCAGCAGGTCGAGGAATTCGCCGTCCTCGGGATGATCGGCGCCCGGACGTACGACTCGGGCATTGGTGATCAGAAGCTTCGTCATGACAATCCTTCTCTAGTGATGAGTACCGGCCACGACATCTGCGGCCAGATAAGCGAGTCCGAGTGCGGGCAGCAATCCGTTGCCGGCGAGGTACCCCGCGGCGCCGTGGCCCGAGATGCCCATCGCGGCGCCGCCGGAGGCGAACAGTCCCTCGATCGCGGTGCCGTCGAGTCGCAGGACCCGAGCGTTCCCGTCGACCACGAGACCGCCCTGGGTGTGGAACAGCGCGGGGACGATGCGGATCGCGGCGTACGGCCCGGTGAGCTCGTGCTCGAACGAGGTGCGCCCGTGCGGGTCCGACTCCTCACCCCGCGCGTACCTCTCGACGGCCGCGAGTTCGTCGACGACGGCATCGGCGGGGAGCCCCAGCGCGTCGGCCAGCTCGGCCGGCGTGTCCGCCCACACGACGGCGCCCGAATCGACCGTCTGACGAAAGTCGGTGAAGGACAGGCACTTGTCGTGGATGTCGCGGTCGATGACGATGACGCCCTCGGACTCCGGGCGGGCCGCGAGATGGGCGGCGTACTCGGAGTAGCCCGTCGTCTCGTCACCGAAGCGTCGTCCCGTGAGGTCGAGGACGACGCCCCCGTGCATGACGGTGGCCCACCCGACCAGAGTCGACGCCTTCTTCGACAGCGCCGCATGCCCCTGGTACGCATCGAGATACGCGGTCGCGGCGCCGAGACGGTCACCGATGGTGAGCGCGTCTCCGCGGGAATGCTCGCTGCCGTGGTAGCGAGCCTGCGCGATCTCGGGGACGTGGGTGGCGACCCGCTCGTGGTCGCCGCCGTACCCGTTGGTGGCCAACAGCACCGCGTCGGTGGGAATCGTCTCGGTCGACCCGTCCGGGAGCGTGATCACCGCGGCGGTGACGCGACCGTCGTCGACGCGGACGTCGGTCAGCCGGGCCGGTGCCAGAACGTCGATGCGCGGCTCCGCCGTCACCGCGCGCACCAGGTGCTCGAGCAACACGCTTCCGTGCCGACCCTCGACGGTGTGGCAGCGCAGTGCCGAGTGACCGGGGTAGGCGAAATCGGTGACCAGCGACAACGGCACCTCGAGGTGATCCGCCATCCATTCGACGAGTGGCGCGCTCACGCGGGCGAGGGCTCCGGCGAGCTCTGCGTCGGCCGTGCCCTTCGTCTTGCGGAGCACGTCCTCGACGAACGTCTCCGGGGAGTCCTCGATGCCCGCCTCACGCTGCCAGCGGGACCCCGCGCCGGGGATCATGGCCGTCGACATCGCGGTGTTGTTGCCGCGCTTGAAGTGGTCGCTGGCCTCGACGACCAGCACGTCGAGTCCGTGCTCGGCGGCACGCAGCGCGGCGATCAGTCCGCCGCCGGCGCCGGCGACGATCAGATCGGGTCCGTCCGCGCTCACGATGCCGGCTCCAGCTCGTCGCGCAGTGCGAGCAGGCGCAGGGCGGTGGCCGTGGGATCCACGACCAGCGGTGAGGTTCGCGGCCCGGTGAGATCGACCGCCGAGCACGCGTTGATGGCCACCGAACACGTCAGCGCACGAGCGTGGACGGTGACCGCGTCGGCCCAGGCCCGCGAATCCGCGATGTCGTCGAACGACAGGTCCATGACGACGGTCGGCTCGGCGGGGATGCCGTAACCCGCCACGCGGCGGTCGAGTTCGGCAGCGATGGCGGCATTGCGGGCGAGGGCGCCGAGGCGGTGGCCCTGCGAGGCGTAGAACGACGCGGTGAGTCGCGTCAGTCCGTACAGGGGACGCTCGAAGGAGTCCGCCTCCTCCGCACACGGATCGAGCACGCAGTCGGGCAGGTATCCGTCGAACTCGTCCGGATCGGACGCGCGGAAGGCGGCGGCCAGCGCCACTTCGGACGCTCGGACGTCGGCCTCTGTGTCCAGCGCGCGCGGAGCATCGGGACCGATGTTGCGCAGGACGACGGACACGCCCACCGGGCTCAGTGCGTCGTACCGCTCCTGACGTCGCCGGAACTCGGCGAAGTCGACATGGATGGGGGTGTATGCGAGCAATCGCACGGGGAAACTCCTGACGAGAGGTGCGGCATCAGATGCCGAGGTACGCAGCCTTGACGCGATCGTCGTGGGCGAGCTCGGCTCCCGTACCGGTGAGCACGATGGATCCGCTCTCGATGACGTAGGCGCGGTCGGAGATCGCGAGTGCCTGTGCGGCGTTCTGCTCGACGATCAGCACGGTCACCCCGGTCTCGCGGATCCGCACGATGGCCTCGAGGACTTCGGCGGCGAGCTTCGGCGCCAGGCCGACGGACGGTTCGTCGAGCGTGAGCACACGCGGCTTCGACATCATGGCGCGGCCGATGGCCAGCATCTGCTGCTGACCGCCGGACATGGTGTCCGCGCGCTGGGTCCGCCGCTCGGCGAGAATGGGGAACAGATCGAAGACGCGGTCGAGCGACTCCTTCGTGGACCCGCGCTTCTGGGTGTACGCGCCCATCTCCAGGTTCTCGGAGACCGGCAGCGAACCGAAGAGTGCGCGGTCCTGGGCGACGTGCACCAGTCCCGACCGGACGATGCGATCGGCGCGGTTGCCACTGATGTCGCTGCCGTCCAACATGATGCGGCCCTTGCTGGGCGTGACCAGACCCGACAGGGCGCGCAGCGTCGTGGTCTTGCCGGCGCCGTTGGCTCCGATGAGAGAGACGATCTCGTCCTTCTCCAGATGCATCGTGACACCGTGCAGGATCTCCAGTCGCCGGTAGCCGGCGTGCAGATCGTCGATCTCGAGCATCATGCGGTCTCCTCACCCAGATAGGCCTCGACGACGCGGTGGTCCTCGATGACGGTGCGCGGATCCCCCGCTGTGAGGACCGCGCCCTCGTGCATGACGACCAGACGCTCGGACAACGCCATGACCGCGGCCATGATGTGTTCGACGAACAGGACCGTCTGCCCGCCGCTGTGCAGGGAGCGCAGCAGCTCGATCATCGGCGCACGTTCCGCCGGAACGAGTCCGGCGAGCACCTCGTCGAGCAGGACCACCCGCGGTTCCATGGCAAGAGCGCGGGCCAGCTCCAGGCGCTTGAGTCCGGCCGTCGACATCGTCGACACCGTCCCGCCCACCTGGTCGGAGAGCTGCACCCGGTCGAGCACCTCGAGAGCGTGCCGACGCGCGTCCTTCCGCGACTTACGCTTGGACAGTGCGGCGATGGTGACGTTCTCGAGAACGGACATCGACTCGAACGGCCGCATCAACTGGAACGTACGCACCAGACCTGCGCGGGCGATGCGGTCCGCGGGCCACCCCGTGATGTCGGTACCGTCGAAGATCACGCGACCCGACGTCGGCGGCTGCTCGCCGGCCAACAGCGAGAACAGAGTGGTCTTGCCGGCGCCGTTGGGGCCGATGATGCCGAGAAACTGCTCGTCCGGGACGTCGATGCTGACGTCGCGCACCGCGTGGATGCCCGAGAACGACTTGCTGAGATTCTCGATACTGAGGACGCTCACTTGCGCCACCTCTCGCGAATCGTGCCGAAGATCCCCTTGGGCAGGAAGATCACGATCAGGATGAGAATCACCGAGTAGACCGCCACGTCGAGTCCGATGGATCCCTGGAGGAACTCGAGGAACGCAGGCGGGTTGCGCAGCAGCTCGTTGATGAGTTCCGACAGCGGCCCGATGACCGCGGCGCCGAGCACCGGCCCCCAGATGGTTCCGATGCCGCCGATGACGGCCGGGACGATGGCCTCGACGGACACCGCGGATCCGAATGCCTGCTCGGGGCCCACGAAGAAGTAGTACTGCACGTAGTACACGCCGGCCACGGCCGTGAGGGCGCAGCTCGCCGCGACCGCGATGAGCCGGTACTTCATCGTGTCGATGCCGAGAGAGGCTGCCGCGGTGGCGTCGTCGCGGATCGCCTGCACGTACTGCCCCGGCCGGGACCGGACGTAGAAGATGGTGCCCAGCACCGCGAGCGCCAGGATCACCAACGGGATCCACAGGTAGGTGGCACTGCCCTTCTCGAACTGCAGCATCCACCACGAATCACGCGGCAGGATCGGCACGTTGAAGCCCTCGGTCTTGTTGAAGACCTCGAGATTCTGCACGAGCAGCAGGAACATCTGTGCGAAGGCGAACGTCGCCAGGGCGAAGTACGACCCGGCCAGCCGGTAGCGCAAGCACAGGTAGGCGATGGTGGTGCCCACCGCGGCGGACACCACGGCGCCGACGAGCATGGAGATCCACGGCGAGATGCCGTGCTCCACCAGCAGATACGCACCGGTGTACGCGCCGATGCCGAAGAACGCCGCGTGACCGAAGCTGAACATGCCGCCGAAGCCGCTCATGAGGTTCCAGCCGACGGCCATGATCGCGAAGATCAATGTCCGGACCGCGACCGTCTGCGCCTGCTCGCCGAGCACGAGCGGGAACGCGGCGACGACCACGAATCCGATGACGAGCGTGAGCAACTGGCGTCGCAGCCAGGAGTCCTTCAGCCGCGTGTCGGACGCGGAGTCCGTCGAGACATCCGTCGTGGTGGTCATCGGCGTCCTCCGTACAGACCTTCGGGCTTGAGAAAGAGCACCATGACGAACACGGCGAAGACGAGGATCAGCGATCCGGTACCGGGGAGGTACAGGGCGCCGACCGTCTGGACCAGACCGATGACGATGCCGCCGACCATGGCTCCGACGACACTGCCGAGACCGCCCAGCACCACGATGACGAAGGCGAGAATCGTGAACTGCTCGCCCACCGACGGGGTGAGAGACGTGAACGGTGTCATCAGTCCGCCGGCGACGGCCACGCAAGCCGCGCCGATACCGAACGTCAGCGCGTAGACGCGGCCGATGTCGACTCCGACGAGCTTGGCGCCCTCCGAGTTCGACGCCACCGCGCGGATCGACAACCCGAGGCGCGTGCGTTCGAGCACCGACTTGAGCGCGATCGCCACGACCGCGGCACCGACGAACGCGAGCACCCGAGGCCAGGCCGCGACGGTGCCGAGGATCGAGATCGATCCGTCCACGGGCGCCTCCACCGACTTGGGCCGACCACCGAAGACCATGAGGAGCACGTTGATGATGAGCAACGACAACCCGAGTGTCACCAGTAGCGGACCCTCGTGGCTCCCGCCGATGGTGAGCTTGGTGAGCAGGGTGGCCTGCACGATCATGCCGAACACGAACATCACGGGGACTGCGAGAAGCGTTGCCACGTAGACGGGCAACCCCGCCGTAGACAGCGCGTACACGATGTACATCGCCAGGGTGAGCATCGCGCCCTGGGCGAAGTTCACGATGCCGAGCACACCGAAGATGAGTGTCAGGCCGACCGAGATCAGCGCGTAGACCCCGCCGAGCAGCAGACCGGACACGATGGCCTGGCCGACCAGACCCTGGTCCTTGCCGCCGACGAAGAAGATGACGGCGAGGATCACCACGAGCGCTCCCCCGACGGCGACGCCGGGATTCACGGCGCGCCGGGTCTTCTCCGTGGCCGCGCTCTCGGCGACGACCGTCACCGGCCCGCTCCCGCGGGGAACTCGATGGCCTCGGTGGCGAACTCGTCCGGGAAGACCTGGGTGACCTGGCCGTCGCGCACCTGCATCACGATGACCGTCGCGTTGGAGTTCTGACCGGTCTCGTCGAACTGGATGGGACCGGAGAAGGCGAGCAGCGGGTCGTCGATGGTGACCCCGGAGATGGCCTCGCGCAACGCTTCCGGATCTGCGTCGGCGCCGTCCTCGAGTCCGGCCGCGATGACCTCGACGGCCTGGTACGACAGCATCGCCGCCGTCTCCATCGGACGGCCGTACTTCTCCTCGAAGCGCGAGCGGATGTCGTTGACTCGATCGCTGGTGGCATCGAAGTGGTAGTTGGCGGACAGCACACCCTCACCGGCGGTGCCGGCGGCAGCCGGGAAGGAACTGTCGTCGAAGGCGCCGTTGGCGATGCCGTAGACACCCTTGACGTCGACATTCAACTGCTCGACGGCCTTCGCGATCAGCAGACCGTCCGGGTAGTAGCCCGTCGCGACGATGACGTCGGGGTTGGAGACCGCGGCCTCGCGCACCTGCGTCGTGGCGTCGGAGAAGTTGGTGGCCGGGTACGTGATCTCCTGCACCGAGGAGATGCCCTGGTTCGCGGCCTCCTTCTCGAAGGCGTCGAACACGCTGTCACCGAACGAGCCCTCGATGTGCAGGTACGACACGCGATCGATCGGCTGGCCGGTCTGCTCCTCGATGGCCGCGAGCGCCTTGGCGCCGTCGGTACCCATGCTGGAGGCATTCGGCTGGATACGGAATGCGTACTGGTACCCCTGGTCGAGGATCTTGTCGTCGACCGCGACGTCGATGACCAGCGGCACCCGCGAGCGCTCGGCGACCGACGCGACGTTCTGCGTCACGTCGCTCTGATAGGTGCCCACCAGTGCGACCGCGCCGTCGTCGATCAGACGCTGCGCCTCACTCTGGCCGACCTCCGCCTTGCCCTGGCTGTCACCGGTGACGAGTTCCAGTGGACGCCCCTCGAGCGAGGAGATGCCGCCGGCACCGTTGATGTCCTCGACGGCCAGTGCGGCACCGTCGTTCATCAGTCCACCGACACCGGCCAGCGCACCGGTGGTGGGGTGCACGGATCCGATCTTGATGGGACCCGAACCGTCCGATCCGGACGAGGATCCACACGCAGCCGTGCCCAGAAGGGCCACTGCGGCGAGCACGCCTACGACTTTTCTCATGATTGGATCTGCCTTCCGCGCCGATCGAGGCGCCGAGTCTCGGGAAACCGTGTGACCGAAGGACACGGCCTGTGTTCCGCTCAGCGCACCACTTAGTGGGTGGCTATTCCCTGCAGTACTGAGTATTACACGCATCACTGGGTCAGAACAGGCTCTTTGATGACTTTCTTGTTACGGGTATGGTTCGCTCAGCGGAACGCGCCGAAGCCGCGCACGTACTCAGCGAATGTGGAAGGTTGGCCCCATGGCCGCAACTACCAGCTCGACCGGCACCGACTCCGCGTCGACGGGAACCGAATCGGCGGATCGGGTGGCCGACGTCCTGCTGTCCTTCGCGCAGTCCGACCGGGCACTGGGTGTCACGGAGCTCGCGCGCCGCCTGGACCTGAGCAAGGCTGTGGTGCACCGGATCCTGCAGTCCCTGGCATCGCGCTCGATCGTGCAGCCGGTGGCGGGCGAGTCCACCTACTCCCTCGGCCCGGCGGCCATCGGACTCGGCACGAAGGCATGGAGCCAGCTCGACGTCCGTTCCATCGCCGCTCCCATCCTGCGCCGACTACGTGCGCAGACCCTCGAGACGGCGACGTTGTCCGTCCTGGTGGGGCATCGGCGGGTCTACCTGGACCAGTACGAGAGCCCGCAGGAGGTGAAGATGGTGGTGGAGATCGGCCCGCAGTACCCGCTGCACTCCGGCGCCTCGAGCCGCGCCATCCTCGCGTTCCTTCCGCCGCACTACGCGCACGAGGCCTTCGAGGAGCTGCGGGGCAGCACTCCGGACGCCGACGAGACGACGTTCCTGGCCCGGCTCCAGGAGATCAGGGACACCGGCTACGGGACCTCCATCAACGAGCGCAACACCGGCGCCGCCTCCATCGCCGCCCCGTTCTTCGACGCGGCCGGCCACGTGCTCGGCTCGGTCAGCTCCTCCGGACCGGCCTTCCGCTACTCCTCCACCGCCGACGACGATCACGTGGCGCACGCCGGTCAGGTGCTGGCCGCCGCGCGCGCGATCACGCAGAGCCTCGAAGCGCGGGCCGCCCGATGACCCGCCGCATGCCGCGCTCGTTCCTCTACGTGCCGGCCGTGAAGCCCGCCTTGTTCGACAAGGCCGTCTCGGGACCGGCCGACGCCGTCATCCTCGACCTCGAGGACGCGGTCCCACTCGCGCAGAAGGACACGGCGAGAACCGATGTCGCGCAGTGGCTGGACCGTCCGCGCGACGGTGGAGCGCAGGTGTGGGTTCGTGTGACACCCGAGTTCCTCGCCGAGGACCTCGCCGCGGCGGCGCGCCCCGGCGTCACCGGGATCATCGTGGCCAAGTGCGGGGCGGCCTCCCTCGCGGAGGCGGACGAGCGACTCGGAGACGCGGACATCGCGATGGTGGGTCTGGTGGAGACCGCGGCCGCCCTGCGCGGCCTGACCGATCTGGCGAGCAGTTCCCGACTGGTGACCGTCGGCATCGGCGAGGTGGACCTGCTGGCCGATCTGCGGATCACCCGCGCGGCGGACACCGAGCACGTGGTCGACGCCATCCGCGCGGACATCGTGATCGGCTGCGCAGCAGCGGGTCTGGAGGCACCGATCGCACCGACCTCCACCGAGTTCCGCGACCTCGACGCATTCGTCACCACTACCGCGCACTTCGTGCACATGGGCTTCCGCTCCCGCACCGCGGTGCATCCCGGTCAGGTGCCCGTGATCAACGATGCCCTGACACCGGCGGCGGACGACGTGCGCCGGGCCGAGCGCCTCGTCGACCTGTTCGACCGGGCGGCCGGCGGGCCCACGGTCGACGACGACGGACGCTTCGTCGACGAAGCCGTGGTCCGCGGCGCCCGGGAGATCCTGGCCCGGGTCCGACTCTAATTCCCCAGAGTACGAATCGAATCGAACAGCACGCCCGGGTCCTCGAGGTCGGCGAGGCCGGCGCACTGCGCTGCGAAGGCGTCGGCTGCCTGCACGCTCAGCAGGCCGTCGACGTTGGCCGTGAACTTCGCTCGAACGTCCTCGAACGACAACGGCCGCTCCGGTCCGCCGCGCGTGGTCAACACCTCTTCGACGACGGTGGTGCCGTCGCTGAGATGCGCCGTGAGAACGGCCGGGAACTGGTGCGGGAAGATGGCGTCGCACTGTGCGTCCGGGACGACGTCGACGCGTGCCATGATGTCGCGACGCTCCGTCGACGTGGCCTTCTCGTCGGTGTAGTCGTCCAGTACCGCACCGAGTCCACCGCCACCGAGCATGCCCACCGCCACCGCGTAGGGTCCGCTGAACTGAGCCATGTACCCGGTCTGCGGGGTGCGCTTGACCTCGATGGGTTCGCCGATGGTCCGGAGGTTGGCAGCGGGGACACCGAGGACGAACCGCTCGACGTCCGCGGGCGTGATGCCCCGATTCCGCAACGCCGCCGCCGCATCGAGAGCCGCGTGCGTGAAGTGGTTGGCCGGGTAGGGCTTCACGAAGAGACCCGGCGCGGCCCAGGTGCTGCCCAGGCCGTCGGTGATCTCGGCGGCGCGTCCGCTCTGGTGCAGCCACGCCTGAAAGAATCCGAACCTGCCCTCGAGCACCGTCGGCGGTCCGGTGATGCCGTGCCGAGCGAGACCGGCCGCGGACACGCCGGAGTGCGCCGCCCACCCGCAGTGCATGCGCTTGACCGTGCCACCGGTGCGGTTCGCCTCGATGATGCCGGCCGCCATCGACGCCGCGATACCGAGCGTGTCGACGATGCCGTCGGCCGAGGCGCCGCCGATCACCGCGGCAGCGGCCGCACCGCCCATGGCTCCACAGATGGACGTGGCGTGCTGCCCGTTCTCGAAGAACACCGAGTTCTTCGTCTTCGGATCGAAACCCGCCATGCCGAGGCGGACACACACCTCGAGGCCGATCGCAATGCCGCGCACAAGGTCCCGGCCGGAGGCACCGTGCTGCTGCGCCGCGGCGAGTGCGGCCGGTACCACCGACGCGCTGGGGTGCAGTACCGAGGGCAGGTGGGTGTCGTCGAAGTCGAGGGAGTGCGCGAGCACCCCGTTGACGAAGGCCGCGAGGGTAGGCGGGAGGTTCTCCTTCACGCCGACGGCCGAGGCGACGGCCCGGCCGCCCTGCTCCCGCGCCCACGCGGTGGCCATCGCACTGGTGTCGAGTTCCGTGGCCGCGATCGCGATCCCGAGCGTGTCGAGGACGCGGAGCCCGATGCTGTCGACCACGTCGACAGGCAGATCGTCGAACGAGTGCTCCACCGCGAACTCCGCCAGCGTGCGGGCGAGTGTGGACTCGGTCATGCCGACACCACCGCAAGGGGGCGCACCGGCGATCCCGTGGCGCCGAAGATGTTGAGCGGCACCAGGACGAAGGTGAACTCGTACGTCCGGGTGCGTGCGAGCTCCTCGAGATCGAGGGCCTCGATGATGTAGATGCCGCTCTCCACCAGCAGGACTCGGTGAGCGGGGAGCAGCGCGTGGCCACCGCCCGGCGCGAGGCGTTCGAAGGCGATGGTGTCGGCGCCCGCGGCGTGCACCTCTCGGGACGCGAGCCACTGCGCGCCGGGCTCGCCGACGCCGGGAACCCCGGACGGACCACCGACATAGGGCTGACCCTCGTCGAACAACTGCGCCCACCCACTGCGGATCAGCACGACGTCGCCGGCCGACACCTCGACACCCTGGGCGGCGCAGGCGGACTCGAGGTCGTCGACCGTGATCTCGTCGCCGCCCTCGAGTCGCTCGGTTCCGCGCACGGCCGGAATGTCGAGCAGGATGCCGCGGCGGATCATCGGCGCGATCGTGTGCACACCGAGCTCGACGTACTTGCCACCGACACCGGCCTCGGCCGCGTCGACACCGCCATGCATCTTCCCCTCGTGGGAGACGTGGGCGAGCGCGTCGATATGGGTGCCGACATGCGTTCCGGTGGTGATCATGTCGTTCGCGGCGCTGCCGCCGTCCGACCGGGTCATGTCACCGTGCCGACGCGGAAGCGTGTGCCAGAACTGCGGGTGATTCGGCGACTGCGGCATACCGACCCGCAGCTGGCGTCCGAGATCGACCGTGCGTACACCGGCCGTGACGGCCTCGAGAAGTCTGTCCGACATGGCTCGATTCTCTCCTCTGGACTGGGGTTCACGGCGAGCTGTGTTCCGCTGAGCGGATCGTCACCGAAGACACCGCGATGCCTGACTGTTGTCGATGCCGACCCTAGCAGCCCTGATCACGTCCGACAGATGTATTGACCAGCACGAGCGTCAGTCCTAGCGTTGCCGCATGACCGACTCGGCAACGTTCCTTCCAGCGGAACAGGTGCGACTACGCATCGACGATCTGGCGCGGTTCTGCGTGGACCTACCCGCAACCGGTACCGCGTACGAGAGTCGGATCCGCACCGTGCTGCTCGACCTTCTGGGTGTCACCCTGGCGGGAGCGCGGACACCGGAACTGACCGCGCTTCTCACGCGGTGGCGAACCGAACCGGGCACGACGGCCACCGTCGGTCGCGGCGCCCGCACCGGCGTGGAGACGGCGGCCTACCTGGACGCGATCGCCTCGTGCTGCCTCGAACTGGACGAGGGCAACAAGTACGCGGCGGGTCACCCTGCCGCCCATGTGCTTCCGGCCGCCGTCGCAGCGGCCCGCCTCGGCGCACAGCCGGTGTCGGGCGACCGGTTCGTCGCCGCCGTGGTGGCCGGTTACGAGGTGGCCACCCGCTTCGGTGCCGCATTGACCCGCGACCCGAAGTGGCACACCCACGGACACTGGGGAGCGACCGGCGCCGCCGCCGCCGCTGCCGTCGTGTGGGATCTCGACGCCGAGCGCACGGCGGCCGCGATCGACGCCTCGACCGCGCTCGTGCACGTCGCACCGTGGGCCGTGGTGCTCGCGGGCAACTTCGGCCGGAATCTGTGGATCGGCGGCGCCGTCCGTGCGGGACTCGACGCCGCGCGGTTGTCCTCGGCAGGACTGGTGCACAACAGCGGCGCGGCGGCGACGACTCTGGGGGACATCGTCGGCACTCTCGATGCCGACAAGCTCGCACCCGCGCCGGACGGCACGTTCGCCCTCGATCAGGGGTACGCGAAGCGCCATGCCAGCTGCTCGTACACCCACGCCGCCGTCGACATCGTGCAGGCTCTGCGCACGAACCTGGATATCGCCGACATCGCGAGCGTGCGCGTCCGCACCCACGCGCTGGCGGAACCCCTGTTCGGTCGGCACCCCTCGACGCGGCTCGGTGCGATGTTCTCGCTGCCGTTCGTCGTGTCCGCCGCGGTGGTGGCCGGAAGCATCGACGTGGAGACCCTGACGCCCGGCAGCGCGACCTTCCGTGCGGCGCAGGAGTTCAGCGCACGGGTGGACGTCGAGTCGTCGCCCGCGCTCACGGCGCTGCTGCCCGACCGACGCGCCGCGGAGGTCGACATCGTTCTCGTCTCCGGCGAGACCGTGTCGGCCGGTTCACCGGATCCGGTGGGAGACGTCGACCATTTCCCGTTGGATCACGCGCAGATAGTGGAGAAGATCGAACGGCTCGTCGGCGCGGAGGATGCCGGGCGGATCGATCGCGTGGTCACCGATGTCCTGCATTCTTCGGACGTGGTCCGAACTCTGACCGCACTGCCCTGAGCAGCGCGTTCCGACGGAAACCGACCACCCTGTAACGTGACGCGCGCCCCGCGCGACGTGTGGTGTGACCCGTTGCTGCCATTCACCTGAGGACCTGCATGACCGCGTATCCGCCGCCGTTCCAGCCGCCCCACATCGAGGCCCGCAAGAAGGGCAACAAGGGCAAGATCACGGCCGCTGTCGCCGCCTTCGTGGGCCTGTCCGTCGTCGGACTGGGGCTGATGCAGGAACCCGAACCCGTCGCCGCGAGCGCGGAGACCACCCTCACCACCACGTCGGCCGCACCGACCACCACTCCCCGCGCGACGACCACCACCCCGCGGCCGACCACCACGACGTCGACGACCACTGCCGTCACGACCACTCCCGAGACCGTCACCGTGTACGCACCGCCGCCCACCACGACGGTGCCGTACGTCGAGACCCCGTACGTCGAAGTGCCGGACGTCGACGTGCCGGACGTCGACCGCGCCTACGTCCCGGCGCCCGTGCCGTTCGTCGCGCCGGTACCCGCACCGGCTCCGTACGTCGCGCCGGCCGTCGTTCCCGAGTCGTCCGGATCGACGTACTACACGAACTGCACCGCGGCTCGGAACGCCGGCGCGGCGCCCGTCCGCGTGGGCGACCCCGGCTACGGCTCGCACCTGGACCGCGACGGAGACGGCGTCGGGTGTGAGTGAGCTCAGCGCACGCTCTTGAGAACGGTCACCGCCGGCTTGGCCACCCCGTTCGAGCGGTAGACCCCGAAGTAGTTCTCCTTGTCGGGGTTCACCGCGGTCATCGCGGCGCGGTCTGTGGTCTCGTAGAAGAAGATCGGCCCGGCCCACGAGTAGGACAGGCGGTTGTCGACGGCCTGTCGGTAGGCCGTCGCCTGTACCTGCTCGCTGACGCTCGGGTCGCCCGCAGTGGCGGCGCCGGCCTCGGTCATGACGATGAGCTTCCCGGCGTCGCCGTTCTCGGTCATGATCGTGCGCGCGCTCTTCTGGTAGATCGTGCCGTCGGGATTGGTGAAGTCGACGCTCATCTGCGACCACGCGTTCCAGTCGGCAGTGTCGTTCGGCAACGCGGGCGCGGTGTACGGGTGCCAGCCGACGGCGTCGAAGTACGGTCCGGCGCCGAGGTCGTACATCTGATCGAGGTAGGTGATCGGTGAGACGGCGTGCCCTTCCGGGCTCTGACCCGTGGTGCCGTAGGGGGACAGTCCGGCGGCCACGATGCTGATGGTGCTGGTGGTGGCGGCCTTCATCTTCGGGTAGGCCGCCTTCAGCAGATCGACGTAACCCTGCACGTTCGGCTTGCCCGTCACCGGGTCGGCCCAGAACATCCACAGGTTCGGCTCGTTCCACACCTCGAACGACCGAACCCCCTGCGGCGCATACCTGCTCACGACCTTGGCGGCGAACGTCGCGTAGTCGTCCGGGTTCGTGGGCGGTGTGCTGCCGTCGCTGGTGGTCCGAGCCCACGGCGGTGTCTTCTGGATGAGCAGCAGGACGTTGAGGGACTTCGCTTTGGCCGCCGCCACAGCACCGTCCGGACCCGACCAGTTGTAGGCGGTCGGCCCACCGTCCTGGACGTACCACCAGTCGATCTCGATGCGGACCCACTTGGCGCCCGTACCCGCGACCCGGGTCGCCTGTGCCTGCTGGGCGCTCGAGCTGCTCCGGAAGTCGATGCCGTTGAGCCCGATGCCCTGGCGTCCGACATACGGACTCGCCGCCGACGCGGTCGGCACCGACAGGGTGGCGATCACCGTCGCCACCACCAACAGAATCTGCGCAACGCGTCTACCGACCTGCATGACCGACTCCCCGACCGATTCGGCTACCGCGACACGCGGAAGCTCTCGGTGTCAGAAGTACCATCAGTCACACCAGTCACACAGGTAACACGCCGAACGCCGGTTCGATCACCTCAGCGCGCGCTTGAGCAGCTTGCCGCTCTGGTTACGCGGCAATTCGTCCATGAACCGCACCTGTTTGGGAATCTTGAACGGTGCGATGCGACCCGAGACGTGGGCGATGATCTCCTCGGCGGTCACCGCACGACCGTCCTTCACCGTCACCACCGCCGTGATCGCCTCGATCCACTTCTCGTCCGGAACGCCGATCACCGCGACCTCGGCCACCGCCGGATGGGTGTAGATCGCGTCCTCGACCTCCCGCGACGCCACCAGGATGCCGCCGGTGTTGATGACGTCCTTGATGCGGTCCACCACCGTCACGAATCCCTCCGCGTCCCGGGTCACCAGATCACCGGAGTGGAACCATCCGTCGCGGAAGGCCTCGGCCGTGGCGTCCGGGTTCTCCCAGTACCCGTCGCACAACTGCGGTGAGCGGTAGAGGATTTCGCCGGGTTCACCGTCCGCCACGTCCTCACCTTCGGCGTTCACCACCCGCGTCTCGACGAAGAAGACGGCGCGCCCGCACGAGGCGGGCCGTGCATCGTGCTCCTCCGGCTGCAACACCGTCGCCAACGGACCGATCTCCGACTGTCCGAAACAGTTGAAGAACCGAAGGTCCGGATACCGCGCCCGCAGCCGCTCCAGCACCGTGACCGGCATGATCGATGCCCCGTACTGCGCCTTGGTCAGGGACGACAGATCGCGGGTCTCGAGATCCGGGTGTCCCGCCAGAGGGACCCAGACCGTCGGCGCCAGGAACAGCGAACCGATGCGGTCGGCCTCGACGCGGCGCAGGATCTCCGCGACGTCCGGCTTCGCCATCAGGCGCACCGTCGCGCCGACCGACAGGTACGGCAGGGCGAACACGTGCATGCCGGCCGAGTGGTACAGCGGCATCGCGACGAGCGGGGCGTCGTCGGCGGTGAACGCCAGTGCCAGGACGGACGAGACGTACTCGCTCACCAGCGCACCGTGAGACATCATCGCGCCCTTGGGCTTCGACGTCGTTCCCGAGGTGTACAGCAACTGGGCGAGATCGGTGGTCAGCACCGTGGGCAGCGCGACCGACACGTCGGGAAGGTCGAGAAGCTCCTGCAGAGAGAGCACGACGTCGAGATCGAGACCCGTCCGCACGGCGTCGACCGCCGGCGCCAGAGCGTCGTCGACCAGCAGCGCGCGAGCACCGGACTGGCCGACCAGGTAGGTCAATTCGTCCTCGACGAGGGCGTAGTTGATCGGCACGTGCACCAGCCCGGCACGGCAGCAGGCGAGGAACCCGACGATGTAGGAGTCGGAGTTGGTGCCGTAGGCCGCGACCCGCTCTCCCGGTGCGAGCCCCGTCGACACCAGGTACCGAGCGACGCGGGACACCACCGCGTCCAGTTCCGCATAGGTGTGCGTTCGACCGTCGAACTCCAGGGCTGCCCGGTCCGGGTACCGACGCGCCGACCTCGTCAGGACTGCGTCGACCGTGCTCGCGCGAACATCAGCTGTCATACCTCGGACACTAGAGAAGGCCGGGGGCCTCCGGTGCCCGTTCGAGACGAGCGCGAAGGAGCGACCACTCGGAGGCGGTGACCACGGACGGATTCGACTGCTGGGGCGACCGGAGCATCTCGAGTCGGTCCAGCCCGGCCGTCCCGGCGCACTCCGCGGCCGTCACGGGCTCGCCGAGAATGGTGATCTCGGTGGGAACGTGCAGGCGCGCATCGTCGGGATCGTGCATGTCGACAGCGGGGCCGAGCACGGTCCCCACGCCCCAGAATCCCCGCGCGGGGTGCACGCCGGATCGGTTGCTCACCCACAGCAGGATGGGCTGACCGGCCGCCATGAGGCGCGAACGGTAGTTGGGCGCCACGCACCAGTCACCGCCCGCGTGCCCGTCGGCGAGCAACGAGGCGACGTCGGTCCTGCGGGGATTCACCGTGATGACCCACGCCCCGAGAGTCCGGGCCGTCACCTTCTCCATGCGCGCGTCCTCCCTGATTCCTGTGAGACTCCAGTAACATTCTGCTCGGAAATGGGTATAAGTCAGCGACTGACCCACCAACCGAGGACACGTGATGCCAGCACATCGGCGACCGACTCGCACCGGACGACGGATCGCGGTGATCGGCGCCGCGGTGACCGTGCTCGCCGGCGCAGCCACCACGACGATGGTGCTGTCCGACAGTGCCCCCGCCACGGCCAGTGCCTCGGACGCCCCCGCACCCGCCGCGCCGGTCACCGCAGTCGACGCGCCCGTCGTCCTCGACACCCCGGCGGTGCAGATCGCTCCCCTCGCCCAGCAGGCCGCCGAGGAACCGTTCGACGCCTTCGCCGAGATCATGCAGATGGCCGGCTACCCGACCGACCCGGACACCGCCGCCTTCATGGACACCTCGGTCACCTCGATCTGCCGAGACCTCGCCGTCGGACGCACCGGAGTCGACATCCTCGCCGACACCGCCGACCGGACGCGAGTGCGCGGATGGTCGGACGAGCAGTCGGACGGACTCGTCTACATCGGCGTCGCCTCCACGTGCTCCGCGTACTCGCACCTGCTCCCCTGACACTGGAGATTCACCGACCGGCCTCCGGCCTTCCCGCAGTCCACCGACCGGCCTCCGGCCTTCCCGCAGTCCACCGACCGGCCTCCGGCCTTCCCGCACGTCAGCGCCGGAGTTGCCGTGCGCCGTCCCAGCCGGGCGGCGGCGGTGCCGTCGAACTCCACGGATGCCCGCGGTCGATCCACAGCCGGCGCCAGGACTCGGGCGTCACCCCCAGGTCGTCGTCGGTGACACCGAACTCGTAGCCGCACGACGGGCAGATCTCGTACGACGGGCCCGCCTCCGACCACGGCGGGTCCGCGAGACCGGGGTAGTGGCAGACCGGGCAGAGGTGAGTGGTCATTCCGGAACTCCTGGTTGGCGGTCCCAGTACGACGCACCGGATCCGGGCTTGAAGTATGTCTTGGTGGTGCCGTCCGGCGTATAGGACGCGAACGTGTTGGTCTCCGGGTCGTACATCCGCACGGTGCCGTCCGGGCCGACCTTGACCTGATGCGAGCCCTCCGTGCGGAACCGCGCCGCGAGGTCGGCGTACTCGTCGGCCGACCGTGCACCCACGTCGGCGCCGTGGCGCGCGAAGTGGTCGTCGAGCGCACGAGTGGACGACCACCCTGCCGGCGGCGGACCGGCAGCACGCTCCGCCGCACTGACGTCGTCCAGGCCGACGGGCACACGAGTGGTCAGATCCTCCACGTCGTCGGCAGCTCGTCGCACCGTCGCCATCGACGTCTCGGTGCGCCGCATCCGAGCGAACGCGTGCAGCGCCGCGATGACCGCGCGCACTCTCGAGGCGGTACGTGCGAAACGACCGGCCGTGATCGCCGCTCCCGCCGCGGCCAACAGTCCCGCGGACACGAAGGCCAACCCGATACCGACCGCGACGGCCGCCGCCTCCTCCACTGCGAACTGCTCGATCAGGTCGCGGATGTCGCGGCGCGTCTTCTCGAGCTGCTCGGCGTAGTCGTGACACGCGGCGGCCAGCCCCGAGCACGCACCCGCCACCGCTTCCACTGCCTCGGACAGTCGACGGAGGTCCCGCACCATCGCGTCCCGCTCCGGCACGTCCACGGCACCCAGATCGGCCGCGGCACCGAGCACCTCGGACCGTGCGTCGAGCATCGCCTGCCCCAGCACGATCCACGCGTTCGACGCGTCCCGCAGTGCGTCGGTGTCGCCGTTGGGGCACGGCACGCCGACCGCGTCGGCCAGCTCCACCGCACCCTGGAGCCCCGGGCCGAGGTCACCCACCGCGCTGGGGTACTCGAGCTGCCGCGCGGCGGACGGTGCCCGTCCTGCCGGCGGCGGGGTACTCGGAACCACTGCGATCGACTCCGCCGCAACGTGATTCGCACCCGCCTGATCGACGAGCCGCGCCAGCACCGACGTCGCCGAGAACGTCGTGGCGAGTGCGCGGGAGAGATCGACGACGGATCCGTCGTACGCCCGGCCCCACTGCTCACCCGCGGCGTCGCTTCCCGCCATCGCGGCCCACGCGCGCGACGCACCGTGGTGGACGTTCACCGCACTCGCCATGATCTCGTCCGCGCGATACACCGACCGAGCCGCCTCGGCGTAGACCTCGGGTGACACGTCGAGAACGACCGGGGGCGCCATCAGTCGCGCCCGAACATGCGGCTGTTCGACTGGAGGGCTGCGGTGTACGACGAGTGTGCCCGGCGCGCAGTGTCTCTCATGGTCTCGACACCGACCGCCATCTCGCGAGCCCCAGCCGACCATGCGCTCTGCGCGGCGCGATGAGCCTCTGCCGCCGTGCCCTCCCACGGCAGGGCGGACACCCGCACCGACACGTCGTCGAGTGCGACCCGCGTGGCCTCGGCCAACCGCGTCAGCCTCACGACCACGGCATCCAGTTCGGCCAGGTCGACTCGGTAGCCCGTCACACCGCACCCGCGATCGCGGCCGCGGACGTGTCGTCTTGTCCCGCATAGGCAATGGCTGCGATCTCGAGTCGACCCGCTGAGTCCTCGAGCGCCGCGACCACCGACCGGGCGCCGTGATGAACGGTGCCCCACCCGTCGACGAACGCCGTCGCCGCCAGGCCCTGCCACGAGGCGGACACCGCGGCGACGACCGAAGCGGCCTCCGCGACCTCCCGCTCGAGATCCAGCGACACCCTGCCCAACGCCCTGGCCGCGTCCACCATGGTCGCCGCGTCGACAGCCGTGTGTTCCATGCCGTGCTCCCCCCCGCCCGGCGCCGGCGACCGGTCGTCGGCGGCGTGTGCAGGCATGGACGGGCAGGACTCACGTTCGGTTCCCGCGGAACCGGTCAGCAGTGTCCGGACACACGAATGCGGCGCCTGCCCCGTGCAGACGCCGCATTCGGATGGTGGTCACTGTGCTCCGTGGTGACGGTGCACGGTGATCAGATCAACGCTGCCCCCTCGTTCGAACGAACAGTCCGCAGCATTGACCCGGATATCTCTCGGTGATCAGCGGTCGAGCTTGTGCTTCACCGTCTCGGCCAGATCCTGACCGAAGCTCTGCGCGACCGACAATCGCTTCTGGGCGACCCGGCGCGGGGCGTTGCGCCGACGGCGCACCACGACGACAGCAACGATCGCACCGACGACGGCGGCGATGACGGGGGCGCTCACTGCGGAGGCCTTTTTCACGTCGGACGAGTTCGCGTCGAAGCTGCGTACCTGCTGGGCGACATTGTCCGCGGCGTGCTTGGCACGATCGGCGACCTCGCCGGCCTTGTCCTGCGCCTTGGCAGCCACCTCGTTCGCCTTGTCGGCTGCCTTCTCCGCGACGTCCCCGGCCTTGTCGGCCACCTCGTTCGCCTTGCCGGCAGCCTTGTCCGCGACCTCGTCGGCCTTGTCGGAAGCCTTGTTCGCCGCGTTCTCCGCCTTGTCTGCGACGTCCCCGGCCTTGTCCTTCACGGCACCCGCGGCGTCGTCGACAGCCTGACCGGCCTTGTCGGCGGCCTGCTTGCCGTCCGCCTTGGTCTGCTGGGCTGCACCCTCGGTACGCAGCGAATCGTCGCCCGTGACCTCTCCGGCCTTCTTCTTCGCGGCGCCTGCGGCCTCGTCGACCTTGTTCTGAGCCTTCTCGATGAAGTCGGCCATGATGCACTCCTTTCGACGCTGCCCCTACCGGGCGCGCTCGTGTTCGTATGAAGGTGAGTCGTACAGAGAACGGAGAAGCGCGCGCCGACGACACATGATCTGGGTCACAGCCCGCGTCGACCTGACGGGACGACCGGACCGGTGACCGCATTAAGGTCGGCGCATGGGATCCAACCGACCGGGCAACCGCGGGCAGAAGCGCGCCGCCAAGACCGCGGCGCGGAGACGCCGACAGACCTCGGGGCCGACGGCGTCCACGACAGAACGGGTGCTCGCTCGCTTCGTGACGTGGATGGCCGCTCAGGAGGGCGCGGGAGACGTCGAGCCGACGCGTCGCGTCGTCGAGTCGCTCCTGGGTGAACTCACCCGGGTCCACGAGGGATTCACCCCCACGGCCTGGACCCCGGACGACGCCCACCTCGTTCTCGACGCCGCCGAATCCGTCCTCGCGCAGAACACCGAGGCGAGCGAGGACGCCGCGCTCCACCTCGTGTTCAGCGCCCTGTCCTATCTGACGTTCCTCGACGACGAGGACATCTGGAGCGGCAGCGACGCCGACTACGAGCACTGCATGGAGGACCTCACCGATTTCGTCGACGGCGTCCCCGACACGCTGACGCCCGAGGACATCACCCTGCCCGAGGTGACTGCGGACGCGGAGTCGGCGGCACTGGCCGAGCTCGCGATCGTCCGCGACGTCGACGCCCTGCTCGCCTGGTCGAGCACCGGTCGGCCGATCGACGCGAAGGAGGTGGCCGCCGCGCTGGGGCTCACCGTGCCCGCGTCGACGTTCCAGATGCCCGCCGACGTGCCCGAACTCGCCCACGCCTGGACCACCGCCGTGTCGTCCGGCGTCGTCGAGATCTCGGACGCCGGCGCCGCTCCCGGACCACTCGCGGCGAACGTCCGGGCGCGCGAGGCGGACGCTCTGCGCACCGTCGTCGCGGCGCACGTCACGGCGCAGTTGTCCGCCGACGACGAGATCGACGTCTCCGCCTCGGTGGCCGACAGCTTCGTCGCCCAGGCGGTGCTGGCCGCCATGACGCCTGACCCGCCCGAGGGCAATCTGGACGAGAACTACGACGACCTCGAGGGCGAGGACAAGCGGACGGCGGAGTTGGTGACCGCGAAGCTCCGAGCGTTCATCGACCAGGGACTGCTCGTCGGCGGAGAGGTGTTGCTGGTGCCACCCGAGCTCCGGCACGCAGTACTCGACGGCGTGGGACGCGCGGACATCTTCGGCACCGTTGCCGCCGAGACCTCCGCCGAGGACTGACACCGCGGCGTAGCGTGCGCGGCGTGGCCCTGATTCATCGCGCGACCATCGTTCCCACCAAGATCGACCTGCTGCGGCAGTGGGTTCCGCTGCAGCCGTGGGCGGCAGGCATCGACGTCGGCACGCTCGAGGTCGTCGACGCCTACCGCTTCGACGATCCCGACGGCGAGGTGGGACTGGAGTCGCACCTGCTCCGCGCCGCCGACGGGACGATCCTGCACGTGCCTCTCACGTACCGATCGGCACCGCTACCCGGCGCCGAGACGGCGCTGATCACCACCATGGAGCACAGCGTGCTCGGGACCCGCCACGTTCACGACGCGGCGCACGATCCAGTGTATCTGGCGACGCTGCTGCGGACCGTTCTCACGGGCGGAACTCAGGCGGCGTTCGAGTACTCCGAGCCCGGGCCCGAGCGCGAAGTCACCGCACTCGTCCACGGAACCGGACAGGCCGGCGCCGACGTTCCCGACGTCCACGCGCCGTCGGTCGACTCCCGCGGCACCGACACCGTCGTCGACGTCGGCACCGCCGTGCTCACCCTGCATCGCGTCCCGCTGGACGACCCGGCTGATCGCGACGCCCTGGTCGGCACGTGGGCCGGACGGGCTCACCCTGCCGTTCTCGCGACGGCCGTCCTGCATGGAACCGCGCACGGCGGGTAGGCCACTGCCGACGAGCGGGGCCGCCCGGTCGGGAGAGGACCGCACATGCCGTACGAGGATCACGACCTGGAGCTCGACCTGCGCTGGTGGGCCGCGGCGAACTATCTGACCGTCGCGCAGATCTACCTGCAGGACAACACGTTGCTCCGGGAACCGCTACGGACGGAGCACATCAAGCCCCGGCTTCTCGGGCACTGGGGCACGAGCCCCGGCCTGTCGATGATCTACACGATTCTCAACCGGCACATCCGCCGCACCGACACCGACTGGCTCTACGTCACCGGTCCCGGCCACGGCGGTCCCGCACTCGTCGCGTCGACGTATCTGGAGGGCACGTACAGCGAGATCTATCCGAAGGTCTCCCGCGACGTCGAGGGACTGCGAGTGCTGTGCCGCCAGTTCTCCTCGCCCGGCGGCATTCCGAGCCATGTCAGCGTGCCCACACCCGGCAGCATCCACGAGGGCGGCGAACTGGGCTACGCACTCGTGCACGCCGCGGGTGCCGCCTTCGACCGCCCGGACCTCACGGTCGCCTGCGTCATCGGAGACGGTGAGGCGGAGACCGGGCCGCTGTCGGCGTCGTGGAAGCTTCCGGCCTTCCTGAACCCGCGTCGCGACGGCGCGGTGCTCCCGATCCTGCACCTCAACGGTGCGAAGATCGCGGGGCCGACGGTCCTCGGCCGGACCTCCGACGAGGATGTCGCACAGTATCTCTCGGGGCAGGGCTGGGCACCCGTCGTCGTCGAGGGCGACGATCCGCACCAGGTGTTCCGCGATCTGGAACAGGCGATCAGGAACGCACACGAGACGATCCGCGAGGCACAGCGCGCCGCCCGCTCCGGGTCCGGTGATCGCGTGCGCTGGCCGGCGATCGTGCTGCGCACACCCAAGGGATGGACCGGTCCGCACGAGGTGGACGGGGTTCTCGTGGAGGGAACGAACAGGGCGCACCAGGTTCCGCTGTCCGGAGTGCGCGACAATCCCGCGCACCTCCGACTCCTGCAGGACTGGTTGTCGTCCTATCGGCCCGAGACACTGTTCGACGAGAACGGCACCCTGGTCGAGGAGCTGGCCGACCTCGCCCCGTCGGGTGACAAGCGCATGGGATCGACGCCCTACGCCAACGGCGGACGACTCCTCACACCGTTGACCATTCCGACCCTCGACACGTACGCCCTGGACATACCCGCACCCGGCACCACGTTCCACGGGACGACGAAGGTGCTCGGCGAGCTGCTCCGAGACATTTACTCGCGCAACACCACCGAGGACGGCGGCGGATCCTTCCGGCTCTTCTGTCCCGACGAGACGGCCAGTAACCGTCTCGACGCCGTGTTCGACGTGACCGACCGCTGCTGGCAACTGCCCACCACCGAGTGGGACACGGCGCTGTCTGCGGACGGACGGGTGATGGAGGTGCTCAGCGAGCACCTGTGCCAAGGATGGCTGGAGGGGTACCTGCTCGCGGGCGGGCACGGACTGTTCGCGAGCTACGAGGCGTTCGCGATGGTCAGCGTCTCGATGATGATCCAGCACGTCAAGTGGCTCCAGCACGCCCGCGACCTGCGGTGGCGCGAACCCGTCGCGTCGCTCAACATCCTGTTGACCAGCACGTGCTGGCGCAACGACCACAACGGCTTCAGCCACCAGGGCCCCGGCATGATCGACGCCGCCATCCCGCTGTCCCCCGAGGTGGTGCGCGTGTGGCTGCCCCCGGACGCCAACACACTGCTGTCCATCTCCGACCACTGCCTGCGCAGCCGGGACCACGTGAACCTGATCGTCGTGGACAAGCAGGAGCACCTGCAGTACCTCACGCTGGACGAGGCACACGAACACTGCGCCCGGGGAGCGTCGATCTGGGAGTGGGCGGGCACCGAGGCGAGCACCGCCGGTCGGCCCGAGGTCCCGGACAGTCCCGACATCGTGCTCGCGAGCGCCGGTGACGTTCCGACACAGGAGATCCTCGCCGCAGCCGAACTGCTCCGCGAATGGGTTCCGTATCTTCGGGTGCGGGTGGTGAACGTCGTCGATCTGATGGCGTTGATGCCGGTGCGCGACCACCCGCACGGCATGCCCGAGGAGACGTTCGTGGACCTCTTCACGGCGGACACCGACGTGATCTTCGGCTTCCACGGCTACTCGCGCGCGGTGCACGAACTCCTGCACGGACGCACCGGTGCCTCCCGATTCCACGTGCACGGCTTCCGCGAGCAGGGAACGACCACCACGCCGTTCGACATGGTGGTCGTCAACGAGATGAGCCGATACCACCTCGTCCTCGACGCGCTGCGACGTGCGCGACGCGTGCCCGAACACAGTGCCGATCTGGCCGATCACTGTCGGAACCAGTTGGAGCGTCACCGGTCCTACGTCGTCGAGCATCTCGAGGACATGCCCGAGGTGAAGGACTGGACGTGGGCGTCGGCAGAGCGTCACTGACCCGCGGCGGGGGCGTGTCGACGCCCCCGCCACCGTCATCCCGCCGACCGGGTCATCCGGCCGGCTGGGTGTCCGGAATCCCGCTCTCCGGTGGGGTCGCCTCCTCACCGGTGTACTCCTCGACGGCCGAGTCGCCGATGTCCGTGACCAAGACCGGGGTCAGGTTCTCCGGCTTGCCGTTCGTGATCTTGTAGACGCTGGCACCGGAGATGCCGAGGTGACTGTCCTCGGAGTAGCGGAACGGGGCGAGCTGAGGGCCGGGCAGGTCCTTGCCCTGCGACTGCAGCGCCGACACGATCGCCTCCCTGGTCGGGTTCTCGCCCGCGGCCTGCAGCGCCTGCACGAAGGCGTAGGCGTGGCTCATGCCGTAGATGCGGTAGTTGGTCAGCTCCTCACCGGTTCCGTTGGCGGCCCACACCTTCTGCCACAACTGCGTCCACGGGTTGTCCGGCGAGTCGATGCCGGGGATGTACTCGAGGGAGATCATGTTCTCGAGCGACGAGGCGCCGTCGGTCACCGCGCCCTGGGAGAAGCGTCCGAGCAGCGACCCCACGAGGTCCACGTCGGAACCGATGGAGCTGTAGAACCATTCGGGCGTGTAGTTCAGTCGGCGGGAGACCAGTTGGCTCAGTGCCGTGTACGACGGGACGTTGAAGCCCAGGATTAGATCGGCACCCGCCGCCTGGAGGGACGCGATCTGCGGGGCGACGTCGGTGTTGCCGGACGTGTAGCGGGCGACGCCGACGATCTGATCCTCGAGGTACTGGCGCACCGCGGCCTCGCTGTCGCGGCCGAGGTCGTCGTCCTGCAGGAACAGGCCCACCTTGGCGTCCGGCCGGTTCTTCCGCACCCAGTCGCCGATGATCTTGCCCTCGACCTGGTAGTCGGGCTGCCACCCGAAGGTGTTGGGGTACTTGGCCGGATCGTTGCCCCACATGATCGCGCCCGAGGACACGAACAGATCGGGGACGCCCTCCTCGTTGAGGAAGTCGATGACCGCGCTGTGTGTCGCGGTGCCCAGACCGCCGACCATCGCGAACACCTCGTCCTGCAGGACCAGCTCGTTGACCACCTGCGTGGTGGTGGTCGGGTCGTACGCGTCGTCACGCACGAGGTACTCGATCTGCCGACCGTTCACCCCGCCGGCGGCGTTGACGTAGTCGAAGTAGGCCTTGGCGCCCGTGGGGATCTCGCTGTACCCGGGAGCGGCGACTCCCGTCAGGGGATAGTGCGCACCGATCTTCACCGAGGTGTCGGTGATCCCGACGGTCGAGCCCTCCGTGGACTCCTCCGACTCTTCACGGCCACCCGCGCCGCACGAGGCCACCAGTACGACGGCCGCAGCGAGAGCGGTGCCCCGCTGCGCCCATGTTCGGATCCTGTTCATCGAACTCCTTCTCTCTTCAGACGACGCTGTACGAGACGACCGCGGACCGTGCCGACCAGTCCGAGTGGCGCGAAGAGGATCACGACCACGGTGAAGATGCCGGTGACCAGAGGCGCGAGTTCCGCGGCCTGCAGGCTGCTCAACCCGGCGTCGAGGCCCAGGTTGGTCACCACCGGCGGGATGTAGGTGAGGAGCGCGGCACCGATGAGAGCGCCTTTCAGCGAACCGAGTCCGCCGATGACCACAGCGGAGAGCAGGGTCAGGGACAACACCAGCGTGAACCCGCTCGGCGCGGCGATGCGGGAGGCCATCGCCATGATCGCCCCGGCGGCACCGGCACACGCGGCACTGACCACGAAGGCCAGCACCCGTGCCCGCCCGAGGTCGATCCCCGCGATCTCGGCCGACACCTCGTCGTCACGCACGGCGCGCCAACGCCGTCCGACGCGACTCGACGACACGTTGGCCAGCAGGAAGAACACCAGCACGAGCAGGAACCACCCGACGTAGGCCACGAACTTCGTGGACGTCAGCTCGTTTCCGGTGACGAAGAAGGCGATGTCGTCGAGCGCGGACGGCACGTCGGGACTGGGCACGATGAGACCCTGCTCGCCCCCGAGGTACTCCGAGAAGTACAGCGCGAGACCAGGGACGGCGACGGCGAGCGCCAACGTCGCGCCGGCCAGGTAGGGCCCGTGCAATCGCGCCGCGGCGACCCCGACGACGACCCCGACCAGACCGGCCACGACAGTGGCCGCGATCAGGACCAGGGGCACCGACCAGCCGGACTCGTTCGCCCGCAACATCAGTGCCGCGGTGTACGCGCCGACCGCCATGAACGCTCCGTGCCCGAGGGAGAGCTGACCGTTGAGTCCGGTGAGCACGGTCAGCCCGGCCGCGGCGATCGCGAGATACGCCACCGATGTCAGCTGGCTCTGCCGGAACGTGCTGACGCTCTCCAGCACGAGAATCACCACGACGAGGGCCAGCAGAGCGCCGAGCAGGTGCCGCCGCACCGGAGTCGACACCACGCGGGCGACGCGCGAGCGTGCGGGTGAGGGGGTGGGCCTGTCGGTCGTCGTCACGGTCATGTCAGACCCTCCTCGCTGCCGCGGCAGCGAACAATCCGTTGGGACGCAACAACAACACCGCGATGAGGATGACCAGCGCCGCGAAGGACACGAGGTCCTGCCCGATGTAGCCACTGACCGCACTCAGCCCGACACCCATCAGCAGTCCGCCCACCACGGCGCCCACCGGGCTGTCGAGACCGCCGAGCACGGCGGCCACGAATCCGAACACCACGACGGAGTCCATGTAACCGGGGTGCACCAGCGACCCGCCGGCGATGAGCAGACCCGCGACCGACCCGACCACCGCGGCCAACGCCCATCCCAGCGTGAGCATGCGGCCCACGCGCACTCCCAGCAGGCGCGACACCTCCTGGCTGAAAGCACTGGCGCGCATCGTGAGTCCGAGATCGGTGAACCGGAACAGCGCGACCAGCGCGGCGAGCACCACCAGCACCGCGACGACCTTGTAGATGTCGTTGCCCGTCAGCGCCACGTCCACGGACCCGATGCGCCGACCGTCGAGACCGAACGGAGCGGGAAAGGACCGGAACTGGTTGCCGAACACCAGTGCCGCCACCGCGTGGATCACGATGAAGAGACCGAGAGTGAGGATCACCGGATTGATGTGCGACGCGCTGTCGACGTACCGGATGATCAGTCGCTCGATCAGCGCGCCGAGCACGAGGCCGGAGACGAGCGCGGCGGCGAAGCCGACCCAGTAGGAGTAGCCGGCATCGACCACGACGAGCGCCACGTAGGTGGTGATCATCGCCATCGGCGCCTGCGCGAAGTTCACGATGCGCGTCGAGCGCCAGATCAGCACGAGTGCCAGAGCGAATGCGGCATAGACCATCCCGTTGGTCACTCCGTTGATGACGATGGTGAGCAGTTGTTGCACTCTGTCGTCCTTTCGTGAGGGTGGTCAGAAGCCGAGGTAGGCGTGGCGGAGTTCCTCGTCGCCGACGAGGTCGGCCGCCGGACCCTCCCGCGCCACCGTCCCCAGGGACAGCACGACGGCGTGTTCGGCGATGGACAGCGCGCTGCGGGCGTTCTGCTCGACCAGCACGACGGTGAGGCCGTCCGAGTCGACCGAGTCACGCAGCGTCTGGAAGATCTGCGCCACCACGCGGGGAGCGAGCCCGAGCGACGGTTCGTCGAGCAGCAGGATCGTGGGGGTCGCCATGAGGGCGCGCCCGATCACCAGCATCTGTCGCTCACCGCCCGACAGCGTGTGCGCGGTCGACGCCCGACGCTCCGCGAGAGCCGGAAACATGGACAGCACGCGGTCGATCCCCACCGCGGCCGCGGACCTGTTGCGGCCCAACGCCCCCAGCCGCAGGTTCTCCTCCACGGTGAGTTCGACGATGACCCCGCGGCCCTCGGGCACGTGCGACAGTCCACGCCGTGACATCGACTCCGGGCTCGCTCCGACGAGGTCGACCTCGCCCATCCGGATGTGGCCGGCCACCGGCGGGTGCAGCGCCGAGATCGTCCGGAGCAGGGTCGTCTTGCCGGCACCGTTGGCCCCGAGCACCGCGGTGACCGCGCCGCGGGGCACCCGCAGCGACACCGAGTCGAGCGCGGTGACGGCGCCGTACCGCACCGTCAGATCGGACACTGTCAGGGCGTCGCGGGTCGCCTCGTCCCGCACGACGTCACGCGTCACGGTCCACCTCGTCCCCCAGGTAGGCGGCGAGCACAGCGGGATCCTCGCGCACCGTGTCGGGTGTCCCGCGCGCGATGACCTTCCCGAAGTCCAGGACCACCAACCGATCACAGACACTCATGACCAGATCCATGTGGTGCTCGACCAGGAGGATCGACATCCGCGAGGTGAGTCCGCGGACCAGCTCACCCAGCTCGTCCATCTCGGCGTTGGACAGACCCGACGCCGGCTCGTCGAGAAGCAGCAACGTCGGCTCCCCCACCAGCGCCCGCGCGAGCGCGACGCGTTTGCGCACCGCGTACGGCAGGCTGGGCGGGTACCGGTCGGCGTACTCGTCGATGCGGAGTTCGGACAACGTGGCCAGAGCCCGGTCGCGGATCGCGGCGGTGTCGGCCCCGCTCCGAGCGAGTCCGAGCAGCCCGGCGACGATCGAGGTCCGGGCGAGATGGTCCGCACCGACCATGACGTTCTCCACCACGGTCATCCGGTCGAACAGCCCGAGGCCCTGCAGTGTGCGGCTCATACCGAGCGCCGCCAGCGCGGTCGGCTTCAGCCGGCGTACCACCCGGCCGTTCCGGGTCACGGTGCCCGACTGCGGCGCGACGAGGCCGCACGCCACGTTGAACAGTGTCGTCTTGCCCGCCCCGTTGGGTCCGATGACTCCGACGACCTCGCCTCGTCGGACATCGAGTCCGACGTCCGACAGGGCGACGATGCCGCCGAACGACACGGTGACGGACGACAGCTCGAACACGGACTCGGTCATGGTCTCGATCGTTGACACAGTGGCCCACCTCACATCTCGGTGGCACTCACTATGGTCACTCCGCACAGTCGGCGATATGGTCTCCGCGCACGAAAAGGGTCATGCCGCGGGCACCAATTTCGGTCAAACCGCTCGAACCGTCGGGCGCTGTGCGCAAAAATGCGCGCATGGCGTCGCCGTCGATCGGCCGTGGATCGGGGCTGCATCCTGTCCGCGGACGGCTGTCGGCGGAGGAACGAGCCGCGATCCAACGCGCGTGGGCGACGCTGATCCCGGAGGCGGACGCCATCGCCGACTCCATCACGTTGGCCCTGTTCGAGCAGGACCCCGACTATCTCCAGGCCGGCTCCGACATCACGGCCGTGGTCCGTCGCAGCACGCGGGAACACATCCGTCTGGGGCTGCGCAAGCTCAGCGGCACGCAGCACGGTAGCGAGGACAACACCGAGGTGTGGCGGCGCACGGGTCGCGAACGCGCGCGCCAGGGCATCCCCATGGAACTCGTGCTCAAGGCGTACACCCTCGGTAGTCGAACGTTGTGGGAGGAACTCGTCAACGCTCGCGGCGCGAATCCCGGGCTGCTCGAGCCGCGACTGCTTCTCGTCGCCGGCCAACGGTTGTGGCACGCACTCGATGCGCAGAACACGATTCTCGTCGACTCGTACCGGCGTGAGACCGCACGGATGCAGCAGCGCGACGTCACGAAAATCCTCGCCGTTCTCGACGGCTTGCGCGACGGGCGCGGAGCCGATCCCGCGTTCGTCGTCGATGCGCGGAACACACTGGGGCTCACCGCACAGCATCGGATCGCGTGCGTGGTGGGCCCGCTGTCCGAGCGAGGTGACCCACCCCTGACCTCACCGGAGGACGCCGTCGACGGCGTGACATCACTGTCGCACTGGCACATTCGCGACGGGGTTCAGTTCGGCGTCGTGTGCCCGGCCAAGGCGGACCTCGGCTCGGTGGCGGAGGCTCTCGCCGCACGCGCGGTCGGACCGGTGGGCATCGCCGCGTCGACGGACGGACTCGTGACCTTCGCCGCCGCGTACCGAGCTGCCGCGCGCACGGCGGCCACCATCGGCGCCAGCGACACTCCCGCCGCGGTGGCCACGGACCGACTGCCCCACATCGTCATGTCTGCCGACGACGAGATCTCGGATCTGGTCGTGTCCCACGCACTCGGGTCGCTGAACGGACACCCGCCCGCGCAGCGGGAGGTACTGCTCCGAACTCTGGCGCACGTCCTCGCCACCGACGGTTCACCCACCAACGCCGCCAAACTGCTGTACTGCCACCGGAACACGGTGATCTATCGGCTTCATCAGGTCGAGGAACTGACCGGCCGATCCATCACCGCGCCGGACGACCGGCTCCTCCTCACCCTTGCCCTGGTCCGCTCCGGGCACTGGGCGGACGCGGTGGCCGGCGTCGGCGCCGCCACGACTGTCACACCAGAGAGCTCGACCGCAACGTCAGCACGGTGATCTCGCTCGGTGCGAAGACACGGAACGGTGGACCCCAGAACCCCGTGCCCCGGCTCGTGTAGAGCTGCGTGCGGGCGCCGTGTCTGCTGAGGCCGTGGACGACCGGTTGATCGAGTCGGACGAGCAATCCGAACGGCCAGATCTGCCCGCCGTGTGTGTGCCCGGAGACCTGCAGATCCACTCCCGCCGCCACTGCCGCGTCGATCTGCTTCGGCTGATGCGCCAGCAGGAAGATCGGCAGCGACGGTTCCGCGTCCGCCAGCGCGGCGGTCAGATCCGCGCCGTGACCCACCTCGCCCGACCCGCGCGCGGTCCTGTCGTCCACCCCGGCGACGACGAGCCTGTCACCACCGCGCATGACGGTGATGTGCCTGTTGTGCAACGAGTCCCAACCCAGTGACGTCATGTGGTCGAGCCACTCCTGGGCCTCGCCGAAGTACTCGTGGTTGCCCGTGACGTAGACGCGTGCTGACTTCGCGTGCACTCGTTCCAGGGGCGCCACCTGCTCGCGTCGACGCTCCACCGACCCGTCGGCGAGATCACCCACGTGACAGACGATGTCGGCGTCCTGGCGATTGATCTCCGCCACGACGTCGGAGGACCAGACGGACCGTTCGATCGGCCCGTAGTGCGTGTCCGTCACCAGGACGACGCGGAGCCCGTCGAGTCCGGCGCCGAGTCGATCGAGCGTCACCGTCACGTGCTTCGTGCGCGGCAGCCGCATCGCCTCGCGTCGTCCCCACACCGCCAACGCGACGATGACGGCCAGCACGGCGCCGGCGACGATGCGTGATCGCAGCGGATCGTCGACCCCGACGAGGCCGAGCCCGAGCCGTACGACGAGCCCGATGATCGACCACACGAACGCGATCCACACCAGTCCGAGCAGGGTGTCCCCGATGCGGGCCCATCGGTCGGAGTGTGCCCGGCCGTGCCCCTTCGCCATGCCGATCACGAGCGCGGCGGCAGCACCGACCGCGACCACCGTCGCGATGGTCCTCGCGGCGATCGGCCAGTCCGCGCCGGTGAACGCGAGAGTCCACAGCGGCGTCCCGAACAGGATCGCGAGAACGACTGTCACGACGGCGAGCCGGCCCACGGGCGGCCCGCCGGACGGAGTGCTCTCGCGAACCTCGCCCGGCACTGAGTGGTCCGACATGGTGCACGTTCCTTCGGTGTCGGGAGCGTCGGCGGTCTCTCGAGGAGCATCGCCGCGCGTGGGAGAGACGCGTCAACCGTACGCGGAACCGTGCGGCCGGTCCGCGCGTCGAATGTCACGGGGATCGTGGCACCGCGGTCGGGGAGGACACGAACATGGGGTTCGACATCACGGGGGTGATCGGTGCCGCGGGCGAGACGATCTCGGACGCGGCGTCGGAGATGGTCGACTTCGCGACGGGACACGACAGCGACGCGGCGGAGTCCGCGGCACGACTGACGGCGGAGTTCCACGCCGACGACGCCGTCCGGGTCGCCCGCGAGGCCGTCGACAGGTCCAGGGTGGGCGACACGGCGAGTGGCGCGAGCGTCGTGGTCCCGGAGGCGTTCGACGGCATGTCGCACCCCGAGATGTTCGCGTACACCACCGAACTCACGCCGGAGCTCCTCGATTCCGGTGCCGCGATGTGGCGCGAGGCCCACACCCGGGCGACCGCACTGGTGTGGACCCTGTGGAACGACCTCGGCGCCGTGCTCGGGACCGACTGGCAGGGCGCCGCGGCCGACTCCGCGCTCGCCGCGATCACGACGTACCGCACCGAGTCGCTGCGCACCCTCGACCTCATGGACATCGTCGCGGGCAAGCTCGAGCAGTCCCGCGACGGGTTCGCGCTCACCCGCGCCACCATGCCCGCCCCACAGTCGTTCACACCGTCGGACTGGGCGCGCACCGCGATGACGGCCGCGTTCCTCGGACCCGTCGGCGCCGCCGGGTCGATCACCGCGATGATGGCCGAGGAGGAGGAGCGGCGCGCCGAGGCCGTGGCGGTCATGAACGGCACCTACGTCCCCACCGCCGTCCGAGCCGATCACGGCGTGCCGGTGCTCACGCCGCCGGGAGATCCGGCGAGCGGGTCCGCGTCGGGTTCCTCGTCCTCGGCGGCCGGTGGCATGCGCGGAGGTGTCGACGCCGCATCGCTCGGTTCGACGGCACTCTCGTCGCTCGCGGCGACTCCCGCACCGACCACGGCGGCGTCGGTCGGCGACTCGACGCCCGTCGCAGGGCCACAGCCTGCGGCCGCCGCCCAGAACTCCGCGGGAGCAGGCACGAGCAGCACCCCGAACGGCGCAGCTCCGCCGCCGGGTGTCGCACCCGTGAGCACGGCACCGGTCGGCCCGTCGGGATCCCGGCCTGCCCTGACTTCACCCGCGGGCTTCGGGCGCGGCTCGACCCCCGCCGGGTACGGGACGGCAGGGCAGCGGTCATCGGCGGGATCCGGTGGGTCGGGCGCGCGGACACTCGGTCCGGGATCCTCGTCCGGGCGCGGCCCCTCGGGCGGTACCACCGGCCCCGTCCTGCAGAGCGCGACCTCAGCCGGCGCGGGCGGTTCCGGCGCGGGCACCCGCGCGGCGGCCTACGGACCGGGCGCGATGATGCCGGGGAGCCGCGCCGGTGGAGACCAGGACGGCGACCACACCACGGCGGGGTACCTCGTCACGGCGGACAACGGCGACCGCCTGGTCGGGGAGCTCCCACTCGTCGCTCCCCCGGTGATCGGGTGATCGTTCGAGCGGCTCCCACGGGGGTCGCCTCGTGGCACCTCACGTCACTCGAGTTCGCCGTACTCCTCGACCGGATCGGCCGCGATCGAGTGCCGTTCCCCTTCTCCTGGACCACGCGCGCCCGCACAGCCGCGGATCTGCGTGCGGAACGCGAGGCCGCCCGCCGCCGCCTCGGCGACCGATCGCTGCTGGCCGCCGCGTCCCTGCTCGGCGGACCCGGACTCCAGGTCACCGCCTGCGGGGTGGAGTCGGGCGATCGACGCGTCCGCATCCGAGCCGCAACCTCGTACTCCGCCTTCCCGCTCCATTCCGACCGGCCTCCGGCCTTCCCGCTCGCCGTCGTGGTGGTCCAGGACCCGGGACCGACCTCCGACACCGGCGGCACGGTCCACGTCCACGCCGTACCACCGGAGCGCATGACCCACACCCTCACGGCGGCGCTGCCCCACCGCCGCGCGGGACGGGTGACGCCGTCGTCCGTGTCCCGCGACGACGTGGTCCGCGCTCCGTCGTCCCACCTGCACGATTCGCGTGGCGACACCGACCGCGATCGCGTGATCCACATCCTCGACGGGCCACGGGAGGGGCTCGGTGAGATCGTCGTGGGACACGGCGGCGACGGCCCGCTCGAGGCGATCGCCGGCAGACGGTGGATCGACGCGCTCGGTGACGGGCGCTACCTGGTGCAGGCGACCGACGTGGTGGCGGTGCTGCCCGCCACGGCCCAGACCATCGCGGCGGCGCTCGACGACGAGATCCGACGGGCCGGTGCGGTACCACCGGTGACGGGTACACGCAGCTAGGGTTGGGCCATTGAACGCTGCGGCGCTGACGCGTGCGCGGCCGATCGAGAGGACTGGGCAGATGAGCGATCGCTACCCGCGCGACTCCGACAACCGCGACGTCGGCAACTACGGCTACGACGACCGCACCCGGGCCTACGGTCGGCAGGAGCCCTACGCCGAGCCCGGTGGTCAGCGCTACGCACCGCAGAAGCCCGCATCGCCCGGACTGAAGTTCGACGTCGGCCCGTTCATCGGCGGAGTCGTCGCCACCGCCATCACCACCTTCATCGCAGGATGGGTGGCCACGGCGATCGTCCAGGCCGTCTACAACCGAACCGGAACCAGCGTGTTCTGGATGTACGGACTGGAGGATCCCTGGATCGCCGGTGTGTACGGCGCCCTCGCCGCGATCCTCGCCGGAGCGTTCATGCTCCTGCTGTTCCAGGCGGTGCCGTCACCGAGCACGTTCTTCAGCTGGATCGCCGGACTGGTGGTCGTCGCGATCATCGTGCTGCCGTTCCTCGCCGCGGGAGCGATCACCGCTGCGTTCGGCTCCGCGATCGTCAACGGCCTGATGGGGTTCGTCATCGTGGCCCTGCTGTCCACCACCGCGGCGAAGACGTATCACGGTCGTCCCTGACAGCCCCCGTCGTGCGTGACGCTCAGGGAATCCAGTACCCCTGAGCTTTGACCGACCTGCGCGGAACGCGGTAGTCGGACTTCAGGATCGACGCGATCGAGCGCGTCGTGACCGTGTCGCACGCGACCCATGCGGCGTGGCGGGACGCGTCGAACGCTGCGGCCGAGACGGCCTCCACCATCGAGGCACCGCCGTCACGCCGTCGTACTCGATGGATCTGCGTGGCGCTCGTCGCCGCGAGCGGGAGCGCGTCGTCGCCGTCGTGCACGGTCTCGAGCCACAGGGTGACGGGAAGATCGTCGGGCAGCGCGGCCAGCAACGAGTTCACCGCGGGAAGTGCCGCGCTGTCTCCCGCGATGAGGTACCCGGCGGGAAGCGGGTCCGGTACCGCGTACTTCGAGCCCTGGAAGGTCGCCTCGAGGGTGTCGCCGGGGGCGGCGCGTCGCGCCCAGTGCGCGGCCGGACCGTCGTGCAGCGCGAACTCGAGGTCGAAGCGGTCGTTCTCGGGGTCCGGGTTCACGACCGTGTAGGCACGGTGGTGCAGCGAGGCACTGTCGTCATCGGTGGGAAACCACAGGCGCAACCACATCGTGGGATGCACGGGCTTACGCGTGAACAGTCCACCCGCGGAGACCGTCAACCGGCGGTAGTGCGGGGTGACGTCCTCCGCCGCGAGAACGGTGAGCAGTACGTCCGAGCCGCCCATCAGCTTGAGGACCGTGCCCTGCCAGCCCTTGGTCTGCTCGCTGGTCGCTGCGTCGGTCATGCAGCTGAGGGTAGCCTAACCCTGACCGACGCGGGGGAGCGCCAACTCCTCGAGGTACTCCGCGATGCCGTCGTCGTCGTTGCTGGCGACCACCCGATCGACGAGAGCCTGCACCTCGGGGATGGCATTGGACGGACAGATCGCGGTGCCGGCCCACGCGAGCATCTCCAGATCGTTGCGTGCGTCTCCGGCGGCCGCGACCTCGCGCCGAGCGATGCCGCGGCGCTCGCACAGCGCCGCCAGAGCGGTCGCCTTGGACACTCCGCGCGCGGCGATCTCCACGTAGGGCGCACCGGAATGGGTGACCGAGACATTGTCGACACCGCCGGCGAGCAACGCGCGGTAGAGATCCACGCTCGGCACGGTGGCGTGGCGGGCGACGATCTTCACCATGTCCTCCCGCAACCACGGGAAGGCCGGAGGCCGGTCGCTGTCGGACGGGAAATCACCACCCACGACAGTGTCCATGGTGGACGGGTCGCGGTGATGGTCGGAGAACACGCACAACGCGGCGTAGCCCGTCTCCGCGACGAACGAGGTGGGTCCGACCGCGGCGACCACGGTTCCCGGTACGAGGGCGCGCACCCGGTCGACCGCGGCCTGACCGATGGCGACGTCCATCCCCACCGTCTCGGTGATCACGGGTGTCCCGTCGGCGAGATCGATGAGGACGGCGCCGTTGGCGCACACCGCAATTCCGCGGAAACCGCTCTGCTCGGCGAACTCGTGCACGGAGTGCCGAGCACGGGCGGTGGCCCACACCACGTCGATCCCCGCGTCTCGCGCTGCCGCCATGGCGTCGGCGGTGCGCGCTGAGATGGTCCGGTCGGAGCGCAGCAGCGTCCCGTCGAGATCGGTGGCGAAGAGTCGAACGGTCACCGGGTCAGCCTCTCACCCGGTGACCGTTCCGACCGGGAGTCAACTCAGCGCGTCGGCGATGGGCGTCTCGCCCTGGTCGAACTCGATCATGCGGCCGGCGGTGGACGGGGTGTCGAGCACGGTGGCGATCACCGCGGCCACGTCGTCGCGACTGACCGAGGCGCCCGTCGCTCCCTGCTCCTTGGTGGTGATGGAGCCGGTGCCGGCATCGTCGGTGAGGCCGGACGGCGCGACGATGGTCCAGGACAGGTCGCTGTTCTTCAGGTGCTGATCGGCCTCGGCCTTCGCCTCGGCGTACGCGTAGAAGGAGTCGTCCGGGGAGATACCGTGATCCGGTCCGGCACCGAAGTACGACACCAGCACGAACCGCGGGACGCCCGACGCGGACGCCGCGTCGATGCAGCGGATGGCGGCGTCGCGGTCCACGGCGTACGTGCGGTCGGCATCGCCACCCCCGGCGCCGGCAGCGAAGACGACGGCGTCGTGGCCGGTCACGGTTCCGGCGATCTCCTGGGTGGTCTGCGCCTCGACGTCCGCGACGACGGCGGTGGCGCCGGTCTTCTCGATGTCGGCGGTCTGATCGGGATTGCGGATCAGCGAGGTGACCTGGTGCCCACTCTCGGTCAGTATCTTCGCGAGCTTCAGGGCGATCTTGCCGTGGCCGCCGACGACTGCGATGCGTGACATGAGTTCGGGGTGTCCCTTCTTCGAGCACGGGCGGCCGTACGACCGTCCACGGAGGGGGGTTCCCTGCTGTCGGCGCCCGACAAACATCGGACGCCGATCAGGGATACGGTCTGCCCGCCGCGGCGGGACCACGCACCTTTCCGACGAGCCCGGCGACCGCCAGGATGGTGACCACGTAGGGCAGCATCAACATGAACTCGCTGGGTACCGGCGAGCCGATGATGCCCAGCACGTTCTGCAGGTTGGACGCGAATCCGAACAGCAGGGCCGCCAACGTCGCACGGACGGGATCCCAGCGTCCGAAGATCACGGCGGCGAGGGCGATGTAGCCGGCACCGGCGGTCATCTCCTTGCCGAACGCACCGACCGACCCCAGGGTGAAGTACGCGCCGCCCATGCCGGCGATGGCGCCCGCGAGGCAGACGTTCCAGAAGCGGGTGCGGGCGACGTCGATACCCACGGAGTCAGCGGCGCGCGGATGCTCACCGACCGCGCGCAACCGCAGGCCCCACCGCGTGCGGAAGAGGCCGACGAACACGGCCGCCACAGCGATGTACATGACGTACTCGATGACCGTCTGCCGGAACAGCACCGGACCGATGATCGGGATCTGGGAGAGCAGCGGAATCTCGATGCGGGGGAAGCGCGGCGGCGTGTTCAGTGTCGCGGCACTGGGGACCAGCACCTTGGAGTACAGGAAGCTGGTGAGCCCGACGACGAGCACGTTGAGCACCACGCCGACGATGACCTGGTTGACGAAGTACCGGATGGAGAACACCGCGAGGACGCTGCCCACCAAGGCTCCTGCGACGAGTGCCGCGGCGAGACCGACGTACGGCGACCCGGTGAGCGTCGCGACCACCGCGCTGACGAACGCGCCGCCGAGGAGCTGGCCCTCGATGGCGATGTTGATGATGCCGACGCGCTCGGAGACGACGCCGCCGAGCGCACCGAAGATCAGCGGCGTGCTGAGGGCGACGGTTCCGAGGAGCAGCCCCGGCACGGGAATGGTCTCGCCCACCGCGGACCACGTGAGGAACAGCAGGACGAACGCGACGGCGAACACCGCGGTGACCGCCACCGGTGTGCGCTGCCCCGCCCGGGTGCGAACCGCACTGACCAACGTGAGGGCGGCGAGCAGGATCACGAGCGCGATGCACGTGGCGCGCGCGGGCAGCCCCACGTCCGGCAACCTGACGAAGTCGCTGTCACTGGCCAGGGAGAACGTGCTGGTGCCGCTGTCGCCCCGCAGCCCGAAGGCCAGCAGCGCGACGACGGTGACGACACCCAGGACGACGGGAAGCTTCCAGGAGGCGGCGGGACGGGACCCGGCGTCAGGAGGAGCCGTGGCGAGTGTGCTCATCAGCTCACCCCTTTCGCTCGAGGTTCGGGTAGTCGGAACACCGCTCGCACCAGGGGCGGCGCGGCGATGAACAGGACGATGACCGACTGGACGACGAGCACGATGTCGATGGGGATCGACTCCGCGGCCTGCATCGCGAAGCCGCCCGCCTTGAAGGCTCCGAACAGGATGCCGGCGGCGAACACACCCCACGGACGCGAGCGCCCCAGCAGTGCCACCGTGATGGCGTCGAATCCGATGCCGGCGTCGATGTCAGCGGAGAAACCCGTGGTGACGGTACCGAGTACCTGTGCGACACCGGCGAGCCCGACCAGAGCACCCGACAGGACCATCGCGTAGATGTACACGCGCTCGACCTTGATGCCGGCCACGCGGGCCGCGGAGGCGTTCTCCCCCACGACACGGAACCGGAAGCCGACGCTCGACCTCTCGAGCAACCACCACACAGCTGCGGTCACGGCGATGACGAGGACGAAGCCCCAGTGCAGCGAGTACTTCGATCCGAACAGCGACGGCAGGATCGCGTCGTCCATCATCGCGGGCGTCTTGGGGTTGTTGGAGCCGGGTGCCTGCAGCGCGCCGGGAGTGCGCAGCAGGTACGAGATCAGGTAGAACGCGACGTAGTTGAGCATGATCGTCACGATCACCTCGTGCGCGCCGGTCCGCGCTCGCAGCAGGCCGGCGATGCCGCCCCACAGCGCGCCGCCGACGACACCGGCCAGGATCGCGACGATGAGGTGCACGTAGGGCGGCAGGTCGAAGGTGAACCCGACGTAGCCGGCACACGCGGCGGCGATCAGCATCTGGCCGCGGCCGCCGATGTTGAACATGCCGACCCGGAACGCCAGCGCGACACCGAGACCCGCGGCGATCAGCGGGGTAGCGAAGGTGAGGGTCTCGGTGAGCGGACGGATACCGTCCGCGAACCGAGGCCGTCGGAAGTTGTAGACACTGCCCTGGAAGAGCGCCGAGTAGGCGCCCCAGACCGAGTCCCAGATCGCGGAGAGCATGTCCGTGGGGCGTGAGAAGAAGTAGCCCGCCGTCTCACGCACCTGCGGATCGGTGACGGCGATGAGAATCGCGCCGACGACGAACGCCATCAGGACCGACAGCAGGGACAGCAGCACACTGCCACTGGCGATCTTGCGCAGCACCGAATCGGACGTGGACGGCGGCGTCGCGGTGTCCGTCGCGGTCACGCGGCTCCCTCGGTGTTCGCGTCGGTGGAGTGGCCTCCGGCCATGAGCAGTCCCAACTCTTCTCGTGAGGCGTCGCCGGACACGATGCCGACGATGGTGCCTCGGTACATCACCGCGATGCGGTCGGCCAGCGCCGACACCTCGTCCAGCTCGGACGAGATCACGATGACGGGGGTGCCCGCGTCCCGCGTCGCGACGATGCGCTTGTGCACGAATTCGATGGATCCCACGTCGATTCCGCGCGTGGGTTGCGACGCGATGAGCAGACGCAGATCGCGCCCGAGTTCCCGTGCGAGCACGACCTTCTGCTGGTTACCGCCCGAGAGTCTGCCGACGGCCGTGTCGATGCTCGGCGTGCGGATGTCGAACTCCGACACCTTCTCCGACGCGAACGACCGGAGGAAGGACCGCACGATGCTGCCACGAGCGGAGAACGGCCCGCCGTGCGACCGGTCGAGCATGAGGTTCTCGGCGATGGTGAACTCGCCGACGAGTCCGTCCTCGGTGCGGTCCTCGGGAACGAAACCCACACCGGCGTCGAGAACGGACTTCACGTCGCGACCGACCAGCGAGGCACCGTCGAGCGTGATCTGACCGGTCATCGCCGGATGCAGACCCAGCAGTGCTTCGGCGAGCTCCGTCTGACCGTTGCCCTGCACGCCCGCGATCGCCAGGATCTCGCCGGCGCGCACCTCGAAGGACACGTCGTTCACCACCGGGCCGGCAGCACCCGGAACCGTCAGGTTCGACACGACCAGCGCGGCATCCCCCAGCTGCGCCGGGTCTTTGGCGACGCGCAACTGCACGTCGCGACCGACCATGAGGGACGCCAGTTCGCCGTCGGTGGCGGTCGGCTCGGCCTGGCCGACGACCTTCCCGAGGCGGACGACGGTGATGCGATCGGCGACCACGCGCACCTCACGCAGCTTGTGCGTGATGAAGACGATGGCCGTTCCCGCCTCGGCGAGCTGACGCATGATCGTCATCAGCTCGTCGGTCTCCTGCGGGGTGAGGACCGCCGTCGGCTCGTCGAAGACCAGGATGTCGGCCTCGCGGGAGAGCGCCTTGATGATCTCGACGCGCTGCTGCACGCCGACCGGGAGATCGCCCACTGTCGCGTCCGGATCCACGTCGAATCCGAAGCGGGCCGACACCTCCCGTACCAGCGCACGAGCCGCGTCGAGATCGAGGCGACCGCCGAACGTCGTCTTCTCGTTGCCCAGGATGATGTTCTCGGCGACGGTGAACACCGGGATCAACATGAAGTGCTGGTGCACCATGCCGATCCCGGCGGTCATCGCCTCGCCGGGGCCGGCGAAGGTGCGCCGCTCCCCGTCGATGAGGATCTCGCCCTCCTCCGCCCGGTACAGGCCGCTGAGGACGTTCATCAGCGTCGACTTCCCGGCACCGTTCTCACCGAGCAGGCAGTGGATCTCCCCCGCCTCGACGGTCAGATCGATGTGGTCGTTGGCGACCAGGGAACCGAAACGCTTGGTGATGCCCCGGAGTTCGAGCTTCGGCAGGTCGTGCCCGGGGCTGCTGTCGAGCGTGGACGCGGTGTCGTTCGACGCCATCGTCAGTTGGGCGACGAGGGCGACGTGACCGTGATCGATCCGTCGATGATGCCCGCGCGGATCGTGTCGAGTTCACCCTGCAGAGCCGGATCGACCTGCGACTCGAAATCGTGGAACGGCGCGATGCCGACACCGTCGTTCTCGAGCGTGCCGACGTACGGGGTGTTGTCGAAGGAGCCGTCGCCGACCGCCTTGACCACTTCCTCGGTACTGGTGGCGAGGCCCTTGGTCACCGACGTGAGCACCAGGTCGGAGACCGACGGGTCGGAGACGTACACGTCGGCGTCGGCGCCGATCAGCGCGATCGGACGGTTCGCGTCACGGATGGCCTGGGCAGCGGACTGGTAGATCGGACCACCGACCGGGAAGATGACGTCGGCGTTCTGGTCGATGAGGCCCTGCGCGGTGTTCTTCGCGACCTCGTTCGCCTCGAATCCACCTGTGAAGGAGCCGTTCTGGGCGTCGACGTCCCAACCGATGACGCGCACGTCGCGGTTCTTCTGCTCGTTGAAGTACTTCACACCGTCGGCGAAGCCGTCCATGAAGATGGTGACGGTGGGGAACTGCGATCCGCCGAAGGTACCGACAGTGTTGGTCTTGCTGTAGCTCGCTGCGGCGTAGCCGGCGAGGAACGCGGACTGCGCCGTGTCGTAGGTCAGCGGCTTGACGTTGTCCAGTTCGATGGACGAGTCGTCGACGATGGCGAAGTTGACGTCGGTGTTCTGCTCCGCGGCTTCCTTGGTTGCGTCCGCGAGCGCGAAACCGACCGTGACCACCAGTCCGCAGCCCTGATCGACGAGGTTGTTCAGGTTGGGCGTGTAGTCCGTCGGGGAGTTCGACTGCACCGTGATCGGCTCGGCGTTCAGTTCGCCGGCCGCGGTCTGCAGGCCCTCGTAGCTCAGCTGGTTGAAGGACTTGTCGTCGAAGCCGCCGGAGTCGGAGACCATGCACGGGGTGAAGTCACCCGAGTCGGATCCGCCGCTCGCGCTGTCTTCCGGCGCTGACCCACAGGCGGTGACCAGGGTGAACGCGCTCGCGACTGCGACGGTGGAGAGTGTTGCTCTGGAAAGGGTGTTCGGCACGGGTGTGCTCCGTTTCGCTCGTGGCTGTGATGGAACATTAACCCGAGCGTCGGACGAGCGCCGAGCGTCCGCCCGAAAACCTGTGTGCGACCCACCCCCGGACATGCCACTGGGGCCGGACACCTGTCGGTGTCCGGCCCCAGTGTGAAGTTTCGGTGGCTTACTCCGAAATCAGATCGCGCGAACGCCGCTCGCCTGAGGACCCTTGGCGCCCGAGGTGACCTCGAACTCGACGCGCTGGTTCTCTTCGAGGCTCTTGAAGCCGGTGCCCTGGATCTCGGAGAAGTGGACGAACACGTCAGGTCCATCTTCCTGAGCGATGAAGCCGAAGCCCTTTTCGGCGTTGAACCACTTGACGGTGCCCTGAGTCATGGTGTTGCTCCCTACAGCTGATACTTCGAGTTTCACACCGTGTGAAACCCGGGCCGGCACTGAACGTGACGAACTCCGAGTTTCCTCAGAAAGACGCACACGCTCGCAACTACAAGTTCCCAGCGAGCGTGCATGAACACGAACACACAAAAACTACGACCTGTCAGCTGCGATAAGGCTACAACACACCGGGGACCATGCGCCACCGGTACCGCGTGAGGTGACGCGAAGCACCGAGCGGGTATACCCGTCTCATGACCGACCCGACGACCTCCGTGGCCGACGCGCTCGTCGCGCTGCGTGACCGCGCGCCCCTCGTCCACGCCGTGACCAATTACGTCACAGCGGGTTTCACCGCGAACGTGCTCCTCGCCGCCGGTGCCAGTGCGGCCATGGTGGACAACGAGGACGAGGCGGCGCTGTTCGCCGGGGTGGCCGACGCGGTGCTGATCAACCTCGGCACGCCCCAGCCGCAGCTGCGTGAGGTGTACCTGGCCACCGCGGCGGCCGCCGCGGCTGCGGGCACCCCGTGGGTGCTGGACCCCATCGCTGCCGGTGGACTGCCGTGGCGCGGCGCACTCGCCCGCGACCTTCTCGAGCACCGACCCGCAGCCGTGCGGGGAAACGCTTCCGAGATCATCGGTCTCCACCGCCTGACCGGACTCGACACCGACGAGCGGAACGGGTCCGGACGCGGCGTGGACAGCTCGGACGATCCGGCGGACGCTGTCGACGCCGCACGTGGCCTGCTCGCCTACTCGACAGCGGTGTCCGCGAGTGGGGCGATCGACCACATCGCCCACGAGGGCGGACTCGCGACGGTGCACGGCGGCAGCGTCCTCATGACGAAGGTGACCGGAACCGGGTGTTCGCTCGGAGCTCTCGTCGCCGCGTACTGCGCCGCCGTCGACGACCACGGAGTCGCGACGATCGCGGCCCACACGCACGCGACGGTCGCCGCCGACATCGCGGCCGAGACCGCCACCGCGCCCGGCTCGTTCGCGGTCGCCTACCTGGACGCACTGCACGCCGTCACTCCCGACGACATCCTCCGGCGCGCGCACGTCGAGTGGCTGCCACGGTGACGTCACCGATCACCGACTACCTGGAGGCCGTGCTGCGCGACTGCCGGGACTCGGACGGCGGCGAGGTCCTCACGGGCAACCGCATCCTCTCGGAAGCCGACCCCGACGTGTTCTCGGTCGCCGTCGTCACCGTCGAGGGCACGGTCTACTGCGCCGGCGACGTGGACTCGTCCTTCTCGATCCAGTCCATCTCCAAGGCACTCACCTACGCCCTCGCGCTGGCCGACCGTGGGCTCGACGCCGTGCACCGCAAGATCGACGTCGAGCCGTCGGGCGACGCGTTCAACGAGATCTCGCTCGAACGCGACACCGGCCGCCCGCGCAACGCGCTCATCAATGCCGGCGCCATCGCGGCACACTCGTTGGTCGAGGGGCGTGACGTCGAGCATCGCGTCGACCGGATCCTCGCGCTGCACTCCGCGTTCGTCGGCCGCGACCTCTCGATCGACGACGACGTGTTCGACGCCGAGATGGAGTCGAGCGACCGGAACCTGGCGCTCGCCCACATGCTCGCCTCGGTGAAGGTCCTCGAGTGCGATGCACACGAGGTCGTCACCGGGTACGCCAGGCAGTGCAGCATCGACGTCACCACACCCGATCTCGCGATGCTCGCCGCGACGATGGCGAACGGCGGTGTCCATCCCGAGAGCGGCGAGCGGGTGGCGACGTCCGCCGTCGTGCGACAGGTGCTCTCGACCATGACCACGTGCGGGATGTACGACGGCACGGGCGACTGGATCGCGAACGTCGGCATTCCCGCGAAGAGCGGTGTGTCCGGCGCGATCATCGGGGTGCTGCCCGGTCAGCTCGGGATCGCCGTCCACTCCCCACGACTCGACGACCGGGGCAACAGCGTGCGCGGGGTCGAGGTGTTCGAGCGACTGTCGCGGGACATGGATCTGCACATGATGGACATCGCCCCGTCCGGTCACTCCGCGGTGCGCCGGGCCCGTGAGGAGGACGGCCGCACGGTGTACGAGCTGCAGGGCGACATCCGGTTCGCCGGCGCGGAGAACATCATGAGCCGCGTCCTGGCCGACCTTCGGGACGAGCCGACACGCATCGGCTTCGAGCTCGAGCCCGCCCGAGCGATCAACGGAGCTGCGGTGCGGCTGCTCGGTGAGCTGATCGAGCGACTGCGCGGCGACGGCAACGACGTCGAGGTGGACGACCCCAACGGGCTCATGTAGCGGGAAGGCCGGAGGCCGGCCGGGGTCGGAAAGCGGGAAGGCCGGAGGCCGGCCGGAATCAGACGAGCCGGAGTTCTCTCCGTGAGCTGAAGGTGCGGGGGTCGCCGGTGAGCGGATCGGTGAAGCTCAACCGGCGCGCGAGCAACTGCAGGGGTGTCGAGAAGTCGTCGGGCGCCACGGACGTGAACGTCGGGTAGTACGGGTCGCCGTGGATCGGGATGCCGAGCGAGGAGAGATGCAGGCGCAGCTGATGCGTCTTGCCCGTGCGAGGGAAGAGCCGGTAGCGCGCCGCGTCGCCCACCCTCTCGATGACCTCCACCCGTGTCTCGCTGTTCGGCTCACCCGGTTCCTCGTGCGCGGTCATGACGCCGTGTTCTTTGACGATCCGGCTCTCGACACTGCGCGGGAAGGTGAGGCCGGGGTCGAATCCGGCGACGGCCTCGTACTCCTTGTCCACGCTCCCGTCGACGAAGAGGTTTTGGTACGCCCGGCGGAATCGGGCTGCTCTGGTGAACATCAGGACTCCCGCGGTGGCGCGGTCGAGCCGATGGGCCGGCGTGATGTCCGGCTCGTCGAAGAGCCGCCGCAGCCGCACCGTCGCGGTCTCGGTGATGTGACGCCCGCGCGGGATGGTCGCGAGGAAGTGGGGCTTGTCGACGACGACGATCGCGTCGTCGACGTGCAGGATCTCCATCTCGAAGGGAACCGGCACCTCGGGCTCCGGGATCCGGTGGAAGTGCACGACGGCACCGGCGCGATAGGCCGTGTCCTCGCTGTACGGGCGGCCGCGCTCGTCGACCACCTCCCCCGCCGCCATCGTCGCCCGCCACGCGTCGCCGGGCAGCACGCTCTCCAGATATTCGAGCGTGGTCGCCGGATGCTCGCCGTGGGGCAACCGATGCCGCAGCGGTGCGAGGCCGTCCCGGAACGGCAACGGCACGGTCACGTGGGGACGCACTCGGTGCAGACCAGAGCCAACCCACGACCGTGGCCGTCGTCCGTGTCGAGGTACCGCGAGGTGGGAACACCGCAGCGTGAACAGGTTCCGATGACGGCCGGGTGGTCGGAGAACGCGACGGTGCCGCGCTGATCGAACACGTACAGCGACCCGGACCAGAGCCCGTCGTCCCCGTACCGCTCGCCGTACCGCACGATGCCGCCGTCCAGCTGGTAGACCTCCTCGAAGCCGCGCGAGCGCATCAAGGATGACAACACCTCACATCGCACGCCCCCGGTGCAGTAGGTGACGACGGGCTTCGACTTCAGATGGTCGAACACCCCGGAATCCAACTGCGCCAGGAACTCTCGCGTGTTCTCGACGTCCGGAACCACAGCGCCGTCGAAACGTCCGATCGCGGCCTCGAAGGCGTTGCGGCCGTCGAGGAAGACGACGTCGTCCCCCCGCTCGGCCACCAGGTCGTGCACCTCCTCGGGTGCGAGGTGCCGGCCACCTCCCACGACGCCGTCCGCGGTCACGTGGAGTTCGTCCGGTACTCCGAAGGTCACGATCTCTGGACGCACCCGGACGCTGAGCTTGGGGAAGTCGTCGCCGCGGCCGTCCGACCACTTGACGTCCGCGGCCGCGAACGGCGCGTACTCACGAGTGCCGCGGACGTACTTCTTGACCGCGCGGACGTCGCCGCCCACCGTCGCGTTGATGCCGTGCGGGGAGACGATGATCCGGCCGGTGAGCCCGTGTGCGGACGCCAGGGTGTGCTGCCACAGCCGGACCGCCTCGGGGTCCGGCAGCGGCGTGAACACGTAGAACAGCACGATCTTGGGCGTCGACACGGAGGAACAGTCTAGATTCCTCGAACCGGCCTGAAGTCACGGCAGTCAGGGAGCCAGGGGTTGGGCGGGAGCCACCGTCTGCGTGCCCGACCCGACGCGGAAACCCGCACCGAAGTAGGCCGTCGACGCGGGATCCTCCTTGGCGGTGACGTACCAGTGATCCATCTGCGCGCCCGACGGCGTCACCTCGAAGACACCGAACCCGTGGGTGTCGAGATCGACGTACTTGACGTGGTGGTTGAAGGCCTTGAACGCCTCCTCCGCGACCCGCCCGACCGTGTGCTCCGGGACCTTCAGGAAGTCGTCGATGTTCGCCGAGGTGACCGACGTGACCACCAGCTCGGTCGCCACCGTTCCCGCCGCCGGGTACGCCGCGGCGTCGACCGGGATGTCGCACGCCCACGAGGAGTGGATGTCGCCGGTGATGAACACGGTGTTGTCGACTCCCGCGGTACGGATCGCGTCGAGCAGCCTACGACGGTCGGCCGTGTACCCGTCCCACGGATCGGCGTTGTAGGACACGCCGGCGGCCGGCAGCCCCAGCAGCTGGGTCACACCTCGCGCCGCCTCGGGGTCCAGCGGCGGAATCAGAGTCGGCGTGATCATCACCGGGTTGCCGATGATGCGCCACTGCGTGGGCGACGACGTCAGACCTGCCGTCAGCCACGCCATCTGGTCGGCGCCGGTGATGGTGCGATCCGGCGAGTCCACCGCCGGGCCCTGGAACGGCAGCACCTGCTTCGAACGGTAGGTGCGGAGATCGAGCATCGACAGCTCCATCAGCGTCCCGAACCGCAGTCGGCGGTACAGGTGCCGGTTGTTCGCGGTTCCCGCAGCGCGCACGGGCATCCACTCGTAGTAGGCCTGAACCGAGTTGGCCTTGCGCGAGGCCCAGTCCCCCTCGGTGTCCGGCTGATGGTTCTCGGCGCCCGTGGCGTAGGCGTCGTTCGCCGACTCGTGGTCGTCCCACGTGCAGATCCACGGAACACCTCGGTGAGCGGCCTGGAGATCCGGATCGGACTTGTACTGGGCGTGCCGGATTCGGTAGTCGGCGAGGGAGACGATCTCGTGCACTGGATCGTGCACTCGCACGACGCCGTTCTTGCCCTCGAAGCCGCCGGTCTCGTACTCGTAGATGTAGTCGCCCAGATGGATGATCGCATCGAGATCCTGGCGGGCCGCGAGATGGCGATACGCGGAGAAGTACCCCGACTCCCAATTGGCGCACGACACGACGCCGAATCGCAGGCGCGCGACGTCGGCCTCGGCGGCAGGGGCAGTACGGGTGGTGGCCACCGTCGACGACTCGCCCGCCGCCGTGAAGCGGTAGTGATAGGTCGTCGCCGGGCTCAGACCGGTGACGTCGACCTTCACCGTGTGGTCGGTGTCTGCAGAGGTGACGACGCTGCCCGAGCGCACCACGTCGGTCAGCGCGGCGTTGCGCGCCAGCTCCCACGTGACGGTGGTGGCCGGTCCACGGCCGGACCCCGGCGTCGCGTCGGGGGTCGGCGTGACGCGGGTCCACAGCAGGATCGCATCCTCGAGTGGGTCGCCCGAGGCGACGCCGTGTCGGAAGACGGACGACGACTGCGCCGCCGCGGTCCGCGCGGTGAGGGTCGCCGCGGCGCCCACCCCTGCGGCGAGGGTGGTGGTCCGGAGGAAGCCGCGGCGGTTCAGAGAAGTCTCGTGCACGCCCGTGAGTCCATGCCATGGGGGCCGATCGGTCAAGTGAACGTTCGAGCGGCGCCCTCTCAGGAACAGGACCCCCCGGTCGAATCGTTGCCCCACACATGAAGGCAATCGTCTACACCGAGACCGGTGCACCCTCCGTCCTGACCGCAGTCGACCGCGACATCGTGGAGCCCGGCGTCGGCGAGGTGCGGGTGCGCCTCGTCGTCGCGGGGGTCAATCCCACCGACTGGAAGTCGCGGACGGGCGCGGGTCCGGGGCAGAAGCCCGCGTTCGACGAGGTGGTTCCGGGCCAGGACGGGGCCGGTGTCGTCGACGCGGTCGGCCCGGAGGTCGAGGGCATCGCCACCGGTGACCGGGTGTGGCTGCTGCTCGCCCAGCACGAGCGCCCCACCGGAACCGCCCAGGAGTTCACCGTCGTCCCGGCGGATCGCGTGGTCCGGCTGCCCGAGAACGCCGACTTCGACCTCGGCGCCTCGCTCGGCGTCCCGGCGGTGACCGCCCATCGCGCGCTCACCGTGTCCGAGGACGGACCGTCCCGTCTCCATCCGGGCGCACTGGACGGCAAGACCGTCCTGGTCGCCGGCGGTGCAGGTGCGGTCGGCCACGCCGCGATCCAACTGGCCCGCTGGGCCGGCGCCACCGTCATCACGACGGTGAGCGGCCCGGAGAAGGCAGGTCTGGCCACCGCAGCCCGTGCGCACCACATCGTCAACTACAAGTCCGGCGACGCTGTGGCTCGCATCCGCGAACTGGCTCCGCAAGGTGTGGACATCATCGTCGAAGTGGCTCCCGCCCAGAACGCGGAGCTCGATGCCGCCGTCGCCGCACCCCGCGCGTCGGTCGCGATCTACGCGAACAACGGCGGCGACGCGGTCTCCATCGACATCCGCCCGAGCATGGTCGGCAACATCCGGTACCAGTTCGTGCTGCTGTACACCGTGGGAACCGCCGCTCTCGAGGCCGCGAAGCACGACGTGACCGAGGCTGTTCGGGCCGGTGCACTTCCGGTCGGTGAGTCGCACGGGCTGCCGCTGCACCGCTTTTCTCTCGGTGCCACGGCCGACGCTCATGCCGCCGTCGAGTCCGGGGTGACCGGAAAGGTGCTCATCGACATCAGCGCCCCGTGATCCTTTCGTGTCAACGGTCGAGAGGCCATTGACAAATGGTGTGATCGCGGTCACCATTCCCGGATGATGGTGCGCCGCCTGGCCGGTCTCGCGTTCTTTCTGGCCGCGGTGGCCTTCGTCGGCTTCACCACCGCGGTGTACGCCCGGACATTCGAGTCCGTGGTGACGGTGGAACTGCGCACCGATTCGGTGGGAAACGCGCTGCCACCCGACGCCGACGTCAAGGTGCGGGGAGTCATCGTCGGCCAGGTGCGATCGTCGACCACGGAGAACGGTGTCGTGATCTCCCGCATCGCGCTCGAGGAGGACTCGGCACCGATGATTCCGGCGTCCGTGACGGCGCGTCTGTTGCCCAAGACGCTGTTCGGCGAGCGCTACGTCGCACTCCAGATTCCGCGGGGAGGGACGGGCACTCCCATCGCGGAAGGCGACGTCATCGAGCAGGACACGAGCGGCAACGCCATCGAGGTCGGCCAATTACTGGACAGCCTACTGCCCTTGCTCGACGCCATTCCCCCGGACAAGTTGGCCACCACTCTGGGCGCGCTGTCGCAGGCCCTCGACGGGCGGGGCGAGGCACTCGGTCGCACCCTCGACCGACTCGACGAGATCGTCACCGGCCTCAGCCGTGAACTGCCCGCGCTGCAGCAGGATCTCGTCGACTTCGCCGCCCTGACGGAGACCTACTCCACCGCGGCTCCGGATCTGCTCGACGCGCTCGACAACCTCACCGTCACGGGCAACACGCTCGTCGAGCGACGTCCCGCCGTCGACACGCTTCTGACGTCGGCGACCGCATCGTCCGGCAGCACCGCGGACCTGCTCGCGGCGAACGCCGAGTCGATCATCACCATCGCCGACGGCAGCAGAGAGACGTTGGAGTTGCTCGGCGAGTTCTCCCCCACGTTCGGGTGCATGCTGCCCAAGTTCGCGGGCCTGATCGGGGAGGCGAGACGCATTCTGGGAGTGGGTGATCCGTACCCCGGTGCGCGCGCCACCATCAATTTCGTCAACCCGCGCGGCGGCTACCTCCCCAACCAGGACGAACCGCGCCTCTTCGACGACAGGCCGGCCGCCTGCTATCAGGACGTCACCGCACCCGGACGGTTCTTTCCGCAGTACCCGGGCAGTGGACTCAACGACGGGTCGTACCAGGTGCCCTCACGCAATCCCGGCCCACAGGACATCGAGTACGCATCGCTCCCACAGCAGTCACCCGTTCCAGCCGACGCGTCGTACGCCGGATCGGACGCCGAGCGAGACACGCTGGCCGTCATCTACGGACAGGGCAGCGGCGTCGAGCCCACCGCGGTCCCGTCCTGGACGACGCTGATCGGCGCACCCGCACTCCGCGGCGCCGAGGTGGCGATCCGCTGACGGCAGCAGGTCAATTCCGTTCGATGACCGGCTCCGAGGACCACGGGAACTCGATCCACAGATCGGTCTCCCGCCACGAGAAGTCCGGCGTGATGATGGTGCGGGGCTTGGTGTAGACGACGGCGGACTTCACCTCTGCCGCATGCTCTTTCAGTAAGCCCACGACCAGCGCGAGAGTGCGCCCGGAGTCGGCGACGTCGTCCACGACGAGCAGCTTCTTCCCCACGAGTGCGTCGGTGTCGAGCAACGGCGCGAGCACCACCGGATCCGGCAGTGTCTCCTCGACGTCGGTGTAGAACTCGACATTGAGCGTGCCGGCGGCCTTCACACCCATCGCGTAGGCCAGAGCCCCGGCCGGGATGAGTCCGCCGCGTGCGATCGCGATGACGATGTCCGGCCGGAAGCCACTGTCCACGACGGTGCGTGTGAGCTCACGCGACGCCGTGCCGAACAGGTCCCACGTCAGTGTCTCGCGCATGGGGACTCACGTTACCCGCGCCGGTGCCTCCGGATCGGACGAGCGATCACGGCCACTCGATGGTCTCCGCGGCGGCGATGTCGTCGACGACCATGGTCACCACGGCCTCGATCGGTGATCCGATGCGGGCGAGGAGCACGTCCGTGACCGCCGCCGACGCACGGATCGCAGGCGCCGCGGCCAATCTCGCCACGACCACCTGGCCGTCGTCTCGACGGTCGTCGGGGTCCTGATTCTCGTCCTCGGCGCTCGACCCGCTCGTCCGACGCTCCGGTTCCGGATGGACCCCCAGGGTGCCGAGCACCACGGCCACGACGTCGGACGGATCCGACCCGGTGTCCTTTGCGACCGCCTCGCGGACGACGGCGCCCACGTCGTCACCGTCGAGGCCGTCGGGATGAGCAGCCTCGAGTAGCATCCGCAGGATCGCGGCGTAGACGTCCTCGACGCGAACACCGTTCTGCGAGGCCAGTTCCGACACAGCATCGTCGACCGCGTCTGCATCGGACTCTCGCAGCGCCGCGGAGAGTCGGACGATGCCGTCGGCGACATCGCGTGCGGACGCCGGCCAACGCAGCGGCCAGGTGGTGGTGGTCATCGTTCGGGTCCTCTCGTGCTGAGTGCCGTCACGATGTCACGGCCGTCCGACACGGGGCTCTCTCACCGCCGCTCGACGACTCCACGGATGAATGCCGCCTGGCCGATGTGCTGTAGATCGTCGGACACGACACTGACGAGGCGGACGGCCAGCGTGACCGGCGGATCCCAGTTCTCGTCGATCACCCGGTCGAGGTCTTCTGCCGTGAGGGTGTCGAGGTACTCGACGGTGCGCGCATGAACGGCATCGACGTACCCGGCGAGGAGCTCGGCGTCGACGTCGACCTTGCCCACGTCCTCCGTCGACTGCCCGTACCCGATGGCGTCGTCGTCGAACGGAAGTGCGAAGCGGGCGTTCCATCCGTCCGCGGTGTAGACCTGCTCGCTGCCCGCCACACCCGCGACGTGATCGTCCTGCACCCGCGCGAGATGCCACACCAGCCAGGCGATGGTGTTGGCCTCCGGATCGATGCGGTAGGTCAGCGCCTCCCGATCCAGGCCGTCGAGCGTCGTGTGCACGGTCTCCTTGATGCGGTCGTACGCGTCGATGAGCACGCCTCTGTGGTCCACCGGTGATCTCCTTCGTGTCGCTTCAAAGAAGTATGCCCGTGCCTCAGTGCCCGGAAACGGTGCCGATCGGCGGGATCCCGTCGATTCTGTCCACTTGTGGGCAGTCAGGCACGGCCGCGTCTCACAGGAGGGCAGAGATGTCAGCCGGAAGTGCCGACTCACTCACCGACGAGGACAAGAACGATCCGTTCGCCACCGCTACCTGGCGGGACCCGCCCTCACCGAGGACGTAGAGGTTGCCGTCGGACGACCAGACCACACCGGTTCCGTATCGCTCACTGATGGTGATGGGCTGCCGGTAGAGCACAGATCCCTCGGTGTCGGTGACTGTGAGTTCACCGCCCGACACGGAGGCTGTGTTGCCGCCGATCGACCTCGATGTTCCATTCGCAACGAACGCGCCGGCCGGTGGCGGTGGGGGCGTGGTTGTAGTGACCGGTGCGGTGGTGGTCGGAGCGGTGGTCGTCGGAGCGGTGGTGGTCGGAGCGGTGGTGGTCGCTGACATTGTCGGCGTGGAGTCGGTGGTCGACGTGGGTTCGGTGGTCGAACCAGGTGTCGTTGTCGGCGAGATGGTTGTGGTCGAGGTGGCAGTGGTTGTGGCCGCCTCGGTGGTCGAGGTGCTCGGCGCCTCCGTTGTCGCGGCCTCGGGGGGCGATACGAAGCGTGCAGCAGAGGCGGCGGAGGTTGTAGACCCACTGGTGACACAACTGGTGATCACGGTCGTCGACCTGACGGTGCGTGTCAACGACTGCGTCGACCTCCACTCCAAAAAGGTCGACTGCAGCGTGACTGTCCAGTTGGTCAACAGATTCAAGAGTGACAGCGGTGGGGTGGTCGAAGTAGTACTGGAGTCGAAAGTCTGCACGACCGGAGTGCCGGCTGTGGGGGTGTAGGTGAGGCGATGGCCGTAGTTGGGGTCCGATGCCACCCAACTCAGCCGCGCACTCAACCCGACCGTATTGCAGGTGAAACTGGTAGGGCGGGCAAGCGTCCCCGCTGCCACGGTGGCTCGTGCGTTGGCAGTGTCTGTCTGGGCCGCGAGGGTTCCGTCGGCACGGGAGAACCCTGGAACGACGCCACCCGCGACACACACAGCCAGTACGACGACTGCGATGCGATGGCGGCCGGAGGCCGCACTGTCACCGCCGCGGCGGGGCTCCGACGGTCGGATGATGAGGTAGAGCAGCGCCAGCGCCAGAAGACCACCGATCACCAACGCGAACGGCGTCTTCATCCACGCCACCCCGTAACCGAGGTACGGCACGCTCACGATCACCCTGGAGGCGTCGGCAACGGCATACGGCTGAACATCGGCTTCCGCGTTGGCGTCGCCTTTCAGCACGAGCGACGCAGAGTCACCGGCAATGGACTCGACCCCCTGTACGCGGTGCGTCACCCTGGCACCGTCGTCACGTACGACGCTCACCACGTCGCCGGGTCGGAGCGCTGATGCCGCAACGTCTCGGCCTACGGCAAGCGATCCGGTGGGAATGGCCGGAGCCATCGATCCCGACGTCACCACCAACGGAGTCAACGAGAGGGACATCGCGAGCACGGTGAACACCATGCACGCGACACCCAGCGCTGCACCGATACCGAGCAGGACATTCAGCGCTCGGCTGGTGTGACGGCGCGGCGGATCCAGTACGTCAGCCATTGAGTGCCGTCGCTGTCAGTACGAGATTGACCGAACCAGACAGGCCCTGATCGGTCGACGGCGATGTGGTTGGCAAGGTCACCTGCACGCAGAGAGTGTCGACAACTCCGGTGGCGACAGTCCGAGCCGAACTCAAGGTCACACCCGCACCTCCGCAGGTATTCGAGGTCGCATTGACGGTCGGCGCTCCATCGGTCACCACAGAAGTGAGTGACAACCCGGGTGTGACTGCGGAGATGACGCCGGTGTACGTGAAACCCAGAGTTCCACCGTTCTTGACTTTGACCGCGGCGGCTTTCGACTGTCCCGGCAGAAGTGTGCCCGTCGGAAGCGCAACGATGTACGGGCTGCCGGCCAAGCCCTGGTTCCCGTTGGTTGTGCCGTCGTCGAACTTGATGTCCACCGTGCCGGTGACGAAAGTTCCGGACGTGGTGCTGGCGGTTGTGGACCACGCAGCGAGAGTTCCCACCGAGCCGAGTCCCAGAACCATGCCGAGACTCAGCGCTGCCTTCAGCCGCACGCTGCCCAGCACCTGGCGAATGTTCACGTGGACTTCTTCTTGGATCGCTCTCGGGCAGCGGAGGCGAATTGCCATGCCGCGTAAGCGAAGAGCACACCCGCAGCGATACCGACGACCGCGGTGCGAGTGGATCCTGTCAGCCAATTGTTGACGTATCCGAGGTACGGGATGCTGTACCAGACCGAACCCCTGACCTGCGCGGGTTGCACCGGCGATTGGTCTGGCACGTCGTTTGCGTCACCACGGGCGATGTATCGACGTTCGCCGTCGTCGTCGAATGCGGTCCCGACCACACGATGGGTGACCACTTCGGGAAGACCTGACTGGAGCTGGTAAGTGATGACGGTTCCGATGCCGATGTCGTCGGTAGGTTTGACCACGACGAGCGTTCCCGGCGGGTAGGTAGGCACCATGGACGGTGTCAGAATCGTGTAAGGCTGCGCGCCCGCAATCTTCGGAATCAGTACCGCCACGAGCAGGATCGCCGTAGCCGCGAGTAGTGCGGTCCAGGACACGATGGTCTTGATCCACCACAGCGGACCGGTCGGCTGAGAGTCGCCGACGTCTTCAGCCTCCTCTGGTATCACGTGATGGGTCATGTCGACTGCACTTCGAACGAGAACCGATGTTGATACGTCGCCGACGGCGCACCGGTTACAGACTTGAGAACTGTGGTCACACACCACGTTGTCGTGGCGTTGACCGCCAACGCTTGCCACGGCGCGCCGAGCGCAGTGGTTGTCGCTACAGACGCCGTAAACGCCGGGAACGCGGACGGGCCCGATCCGCACGACGGGGAGACCGAGGCGGACAACGCCACCTCAACCGTCGCACCTGGAGTCGATACGGTGGGGCCTGCGGATTCGAGGCGGAAGCGAAGCGGAGAGGTACCACTGTTGGTGATGACCAACAGTGCACTGACCGATTGATCTACAGCTACAGGTGATTTCTGCAACGCCGCGAAGGTGAAGACGGAACCGGACGACCGGGTACCCGGCGAGAGGTCGAGAAATCCGGTGGTCACCGAGGAACTGGTGATCTGCTCCCGATCACTCCACAACGCTCCGGTCGCCTGCACCGACCCACCCACCAGCGCCGCGGCGGTGACAACCGCCGCGGCGCCGAGGACCACCTTCGACTTCACGAGGAGAAAGCTGCTGTCGATTACGGGCGGACCTGCTGGACGGTCACGTCGAAGTCCTCGAACGATGCCGTCGTGTTGATCCCGACCTGGTCGATCGCATCGAATGCGATGGACACGGTCACGTCGATGACCAGATTGTCGTCCGCATCGGTGATCGTCGTGACGGGAGTTGTGGTGCCCTCCCGGAAAGCATCGACGTCGACGGTGAAGTTCGCCGCGGTGGGCGCGACTCGCGTGATGTTGCGCGCTGCGAGGATGCCGGCGTCCGGGCCTTCGGTGAACACCGGCACGAAAGTGGGATCGAATTCCACGTCGGCACTCAGGTTGTCGCCGATGACAGTCACAGTCATCTCGGTGGTGTACTCGACGGTGTCGCCGGGCACCATGCGGAAGAGGCTGATGTCGGAAATGTCGACCGGCACACCCGGCACCGACACGTCCTGCCACGTCCCTGCCGCCGAACTGATGTCGAGCGTGCCGGTGTTGATAGCCCCTCCGTCGACCGACTCGGAGTCACTCCACAGAGCCAGACTGCCCGCTCCACCGAGAAGGAGAAGAGCTGCCGCACCTGCCGCCATCGCGCCCTTGGTTGCCTTGTTCATGTGACTGCTCCGTCGATCTCGTAAGTGCCCTCGGCGATGCCCGCTGTCGGGATGGTGCCCACTACCGAGATGTTCGGGCAGGCGTCGAACGGCAGTCGCAGATGCGATGCGCGCGCTCTGCCAATCATTCGCCATTTCTTGGTTCGCCGTTACGTGTTCCCCGATCACGTCGCGTTCCAGCGGTGCACTCGACGGCGAGAGGAGTTGTGAGCAGGTCGTTCGCGTAGCTTGTAAGGCACCAAGGCCGTTCGTAATAAATGGTCCCCACCTGCATCGACCGTCCACTTTGACCGATTTTCACATTGGTGCCATCGGCTCACAAGAATGGTTTTCATGCTTGATCTGCCCCGCGGCGGCCCAATTCATGCTTTAAACATACTTTGGTTTTGTTTCAGAAAACTTTCGATCGGGCACTCCACGGCCACCATCCACTCGCTCGAAGGACTCCCATGACCCATGACACGGCCACACCTCGGCAGCGTACCGAGCCCGCATCGTCGGGCCAGGTTCTCCTGGTCGTCGTCAGCGCGATCATCGCCGTCGTCGGTGGATTCCTGGGCTCGGGCGCCGTGGTCGGCACACCGATCGCCGAAGCAGCCGACGGCGCCCTCAGCGCGACCGCCACCCTGGTCGCACCGGCGGGGCCCGCATTCTCCATCTGGTCGGTCATCTACCTCGGACTGATCGCCTACGCGGTGTGGCAGGCTCTGCCCGCCCAGCGCCGGTCCGAGCGGCAACGAGCACTCCGCGTACCCATCGCCGTGACGATGCTGCTCAATGCCGCGTGGATCACCGTGGTGCAGTTCGGGCAGGTACTGCTGAGCGTCGTCGTGATCGTCGCGCTGCTCGCGAGCCTGGCGTTCGTGCTCGCGCGGCTGATCGCGGCTCCGCGGACCACCGCCGTCGACACGGTGATCACCGACGGGACGATGGGCCTCTACCTTGGATGGGTGGCTATCGCGACGGTCGCGAACGTCAGCGCCTGGCTCGCGTCGACGGGCGTCGAGTCGGCGGCCACCCTGTGGGCCGTTCTCGTTCTCGTCGTCGCGGCGCTCGTCGGACTGTTCCTGGCCACCGTCTCCGCCGGACGGATCGCGCCCGCACTGTCTCTCGTGTGGGGACTCGGGTGGGTCGCGCAGGGGCGCCTGTCCGGCGAGGTCCTGAACACTACCGTCGGGTGGACTGCCGCGACGGCGGCAGTCGTCGTTCTCGTGGGCACGGTCGCCGTGCGAGTGCGCTCCCGCTGACGTTCCGTGTTCCCGCGGCCGCTGCAACCACCACGGGAACATACAACGCCCGCGGGAACCGAGGCGTCACCCCTGTCGATACCGACAGTGCATCGCTGCAGTGCAATTTTAACTTGGACTTGTATGACACCGCGCCTTAGCGTCGTCTGTACATCCACGCACTGCGAGAAGGGCTGATGCACTGATGACTGCAACGGTGACGACGACCGCTCCTCTGACCGGGGAGCTGATCATCGCCGGGTCCACCGTCCCCGGCACCGGCACGACCGTCCACGGCATCGATCCGTCCACCGGCGCGGATCTCGAGCCCGCCTACCGGCACGGCACGATGGCCGACGTCGACGCGGCCTGCGCGGCGGCGGACGAGGCCTTCGACGCCTACCGCTCCACCACGTCCGAGGCGCGCGCCGACTTCCTCGACGCCATCGCCGACAACATCGAGGCGCTGGGCGAGACGCTCATCGAGCGCGCGGTGGCCGAGTCCGGCCTGCCCGTCGGTCGGATCACCGGTGAGGTCGGCCGCACCAGCGGACAGCTCCGCCTGTTCGCCTCGGTGCTCCGCGAGGGCAGCTGGAACGGTGCCCGCATCGACCCCGCACAGCCGGACCGCGCACCCCTTCCCCGCGCCGACATCCGCCAGCGCAAGGTCTCACTCGGACCGGTGGTCGTGTTCGGCGCCAGCAACTTCCCGCTCGCCTTCTCCGTCGGCGGCGGCGACACCGCATCGGCACTCGCCGCCGGATGCCCCGTCATCGTCAAGGCCCACGACGCCCACCCGGGTACGTCCGAGTACGTCGGCCGCGCGATCACCGAGGCCGCCGCGTCGACCGGCATGCCGGCAGGAGTGTTCTCGCTCGTCTACGGCGACGGCCGCACCATCGGCACCGCTCTGGTCACCGACCCGCGCGTCAAGGCCGTCGGCTTCACCGGATCCCGTTCCGGCGGCACCGCTCTGGTACGCGCCGCAGCCGGTCGACCGGAACCGATCCCGGTGTACGCCGAGATGAGCTCCATCAACCCGGTGTTCCTGTTCCCGCACGCCCTCGAGACGCGGGCCGCAGATCTGGGCCGCGCCTTCGTCGCCTCCCTGACGCTCGGCTCCGGACAGTTCTGCACCAATCCCGGCCTCGTCATCGCGCAGGACGGACCGGAACTCGACGCCTTCGTCGCGGCCGCTGCGGACGCCGTCGCGGCCAGCACCCCGACCACCATGCTGACGCCGAACATCGCCGACAGCTACGGCAAGGGTGTCGACGCGCTGAGCGTCGCCGCAGACGAGGTCGCCCGCGGCACCGTCACCGACGCACCCAACGCCGGCCGCGCGGCACTCTTCAGCACCGACGCCGCGACGTTCCTCGACCGAGACGTGTTGCAGGCCGAAGTGTTCGGCGCATCCGCGCTCGTCGTCCGCTGCACCTCGGCCGAGCAGGTCGCCGCCGTGGCCCGCGCTCTCGAAGGTCAGCTCACCGCGACGATCCACGCCGACGCCGCCGATCACGCCGACGCCGGACGCCTGCTCCGCGTCCTCGAGCTGAAGGCCGGACGCATCCTTTTCGACGGGTGGCCCACGGGCGTCGAGGTGGGCCACGCGATGGTCCACGGCGGCCCTTACCCGGCGACGTCCGACTCACGCTCGACATCGGTCGGCTCGCTCGCCATCGAGCGGTTCCTGCGCCCTGTCGCGTACCAGGACGTTCCCGCCGCGCTGCTCCCCAGCGCCATCGCCGACGGCAACCCCGACGGCATCTGGCGGCGTGTCGACGGCCAACTCTCCCGCGACTGATTCCACCCTCCCGCACCACACCGGCCGGCCTCCGGCCTTCCCGCACCACACCGGCCGGCCTCCGGCCTTCCCGCACCACCCCGGCCGGCCTCCGGCCTTCCCGCACCACCCCCCTCGTACACCAGGAGATCTCATGCTCGACGGCGTCCTCTTCTTCCCTGTCACCCCCTTCACCGACTCCGGCGAGGTGGACCACGCACTTCTCGCCGAGCACATCGCGAAGGGTGTCGACGCGGGCCCCGGCGGTGTCTTCATCGCCTGCGGCACCGGTGAGTTCCACGCTCTCGAGGCCGTCGAGTTCGGCGAGATCGTCGCCACCGCGGTGCGTACCGTCGCCGGCCGCGTCCCGGTCTACGCGGGCGCGGGTGGTTCGGTGGCCCAGGCGAAGATCTTCGCCCGATCCGCTCGTGACAACGGTGCCGACGGCATCCTGCTGCTCCCGCCCTACCTGGTGACCATGCCGCAGGCCGGCCTGGTCGAGTACACCCGTGAGGTCACCTCCGTCACCGACCTGCCGGTGATCGTCTACAACCGCGGCAACGCGCGCTACGACGAGGCGTCCGCCGTCGAGGTCGCCCACTTCCCCACCGTCGTCGGATTCAAGGACGGCACAGGCGATCTGGATCGCGTCTCGCGTATCGTACGCGCGGTCGAGGACTCCCTGGCGCCCACCGGCAAGGCGTTCCAGTTCTTCAACGGACTGCCCACGGCCGAGGTCTCGCAGCAGGCCTACCGCGCCATCGGCGTCACGCTCTACTCGTCGGCCACGTTCGCCTTCGCCCCGGAGCTGGCCCTGGCGTTCTACACCTCGCTCGAGAACGACGACGTCACGCTCACCGACGCCTTGCTGCGCGAGTTCTTCCACCCACTCGTGCGTCTGCGCGACTCGGTACCCGGTTACGCCGTCTCCCTGATCAAGGCGGGCGTCACCCTCGAAGGTGTTGCCGCCGGGCCCGTTCGGGCACCGCTGATCGACGCCGCCCCCGCGGACGTGGAGGCCCTCACCGCGATCATCGCAGCCGGCCGCGCCGTGCTCGCCGACTCCCTCGCAGCCGACTCGGTCACCAAGGAGGCCGTGCACTCGTGAGCGCCCGTATCACCTCCGTCACCGTCACCCCCGTCGCCTTCGCCGACCCGCCGCTGCTCAACACCGTCGGAGTCCATCAGCCGTTCGCTCTGCGCGCGATCGTGCAGATCCGGACCGACGACGGCGCCGTGGGTCTGGGCGAGACCTACGCCGACACCGCGCATCTCGTTCGCCTGAACGCTGCTGCCGAGGCCATGGTCGGGGTGGACGTCTTCGCACTCCACACGCTGCGCGCCGTCGTGGACGAGTGCCTGGGTGGCCTGACGGTGACGGGTGGTGACGGGGTGGCCGGCATGATCACGACGGCCAGCACCACCGATCGGGTGTTCTCGCCGTTCGAGGTGGCGTGCCTCGACATCCAGGGCAAGATCCTCGGGCGGCCCGTCTCCGATCTTCTCGGTGGCCTGGTGCGCACGGCCGTACCGTTCAGTGCCTATCTCTTCTACAAGTGGGCCGGGCACCCCGGCTCCGCGGACGACGAGTGGGGTGCCGCGCTCGATCCCGAGGGCATCGTCGCGCAGGCCCGACGGATGATCGACCGGTACGGCTTCGGCGCGATCAAGCTCAAGGGCGGGGTGTTCCCACCCGAGCAGGAGATCGCCGCGATGCACGCGCTGCGCGAGGCGTTTCCCGATCTCCCACTGCGGCTGGATCCCAACGCGGCGTGGACCGTCGACACGTCCCTCGAGGTCGCGTCGGCCCTGACCGGTGTCGTCGAGTATCTCGAGGACCCCACACCGGGCCTGGACGGAATGTCGGAGGTGGCCCGCAAGGCCGCCATGCCGCTGGCGACCAACATGTGTGTCGTGGCGTTCGATCATCTCGAGCCGTCGGTCCGACGCGACTCGGTCGGGGTCGTGCTGTCCGATCACCACTACTGGGGTGGACTGCAACGCTCACGGCTGCTCGCCGGCATCTGCGACACCTTCGGACTCGGCCTGTCGATGCACTCGAACTCCCATCTCGGCATCTCGCTCGCCGCGATGGTGCACCTCGCCGGCGCCACGCCGAATCTCACGTACGCCTGCGACACACACTGGCCGTGGAAGACCGAGGACGTCGTGGTCCCGGGCGTTCTGCGCATCGAGAACGGCGCCGTCGCGGTACCCACGGGACCGGGGCTGGGCGTCGAACTCGACGAGGACGCGCTGGCGAGACTGCACCAGCAGTACCTCGACTGCGGGATCAGGGACCGTGACGACACCGGCTACCGCCAGAGTCTCGAACCCGACTTCGTCAACTCCTCGCCGCGATGGTGACCGGCCGTTCACACGGTCGGCTATCTTGAGCCGATGTTCTCGCTCTCGCGCCTGACGTGCTTCATCGCCGTCGCGGAGGAGCTGCACTTCGGCCGAGCCGCAGAGCGGCTCCACATGACCCAGCCCCCGCTCAGCAGGCAGATCCAACAGCTCGAGAGTGAACTGGGCGTGCAGCTGATCGACCGGACGTCACGCTCGGTGACCCTCACGGCCGCCGGCGTGGCGTTCCTGCCCGACGCCCGCCGGATAGTCCGCTTGGCCGAGAGCGCCGCACTGACCGTCAAGCGTGTCCCCGCCGGTGATCTGGGCACCGTCGTCATCGGCTTCACCGCGGCGTCCGCGCACGCCGTCCTGCCTCGGCTGCTCTCGGACGTGCGCGCGGCTCTGCCGGACGTCGAACTGGTGCTGCGGGAGATGGTGTCGTCGATTCAGATCGACGCCCTGGCGAGCGGAGAACTTGATCTCGGTCTGGTCCGTCCCACCGTCACGCGACCGGGAATTCTGACGCGGCCCATCCACCGCGAGGCACTCGTCGCTGCGCTTCCCGAGGGGCACGAACTCCTCGACGTGGAGCGTCTGAGCGTGACGCACTTCGACGATCAACCCGTGATCATGTACTCGCCGGTGGATGCCCGCTACTTCCACGAGCTCCTCATCAGCACTTTCACCGTCGCCGGGGTCACGCCTCGATACGTGCAGTACGTGACGCAGGTGCACACCATGTTGATGCTCGTCAGCTCCGGCCTGGGCTGCGCACTGGTGCCGGCCTCGGCACGCACGATGCACACCGAGGGCGTCGTGTTCCGCGAGATCCGTTCCAGCACCGAGGAACCCGTGCGACTGAACGCCGCATGGCGTCACGACGCCGCCAACCCCGCCCTGCACCGTGTGCTGACGGACGTGAAGGCCGTGACCTCACTGCAGTGAGATCACGGCCGGCGGTTGCTGCGTCCGCGAACTAGTGCGCGACCTCGACCGGCGGCTTGACGGCCACGACCGGGCAGTGTGCGTCGAGCAGGACACGCTGAGACAGGCTGCCGAGCAACAGCTTTCCGACGGGTGAGCGGCGACGCACGCCGATGACGAGGAGCTCGACGTCCGGCTCGTAGGACATGTCGACGAGGTTGTCGGCGTGCGAGCGGCCGGGTACCGGCTCCGCCACCCGCGCCGCCACGCCGTCGGCGCCGGAGTCGGTGCGGGCAGCCATGATCAGCTCGTCGACCGCACTGCGATCACCGTCGACCACGACGGTGACGTCGGTACCGCGCATCTTGGCCTCGCGGAACGCGAACGGCAGTGCGTTGCGATCCTCGACGGTGTCCGCGTATCCCACGACGACGCTCATCGGGTCTCCTTCTGATCGGGCTGGAAGACCGGCGTCACGAGCGTGCCGTCGGCGAGGAACGAGTTCAGGTTCTCGAGGGTGAGTGCTTCCATCGCGGCGCGAGTCTGCACCGTGGCACTTCCGACGTGGGGAAGCAGCACCACGGTGTCGAGGGCGCGAAGCGCGTCCGGCACCTCGGGTTCGTGGGCGAAGACGTCGAGCCCGGCGCCGGCCAACCGTCCGCTCTGCAGCGCCTCGACGAGGGCGTCCTCGTCCACGACGCTGCCGCGAGCCACGTTGATCAGAAAGCCGTCCGGCCCCAGTGCGTCCAGCGTCTCCCTGTCGACGAGCTGCTGCGTCTCCGGTCCGCCGGCTGCGGCCACGACCAGAACGTCCACTGCCGCAGCGAGTTCCCGCGGAGACGAGTGGTACCGGTACGGACTCGACTCGACGACGTTGCGGTTGTGGTAGTCGATGGTGCAGCCGAAGGCCTCGAGGCGGTGCGCGATGGCGCCGCCGATGCGCCCGAGACCGAGGATGCCGACCCGAGATCCGCTGACCTGCCGCGCCAACGGCGGCATGGGCTTGGTGGTCCACTCGCCCGCGCGCACGTAGCGGTCGGCGGCGGAGAGGCCGCGGAGGGTGTCGATGAGCAGCCCGAGGGCGGTGTCGGCGACGGCGTCGGTGAGGACGTCCGGCGTGTTGCTGACACCGATCCCGCGGCGGCGGGCCTCCTCGGCATCGGTGCCGTCGTACCCGACTCCGAAGTGGACGATCGCGCGCAGCGCGGGCAGGCGGTCCATGAGGTCCGCCTTGACGCCGACACGGCCGGACGTCACGACGGCGACGATCTCGTCGGCGTGCCGGCCGAGCACTTCGTCGCGATCGTCGTCCGGCAGCACCAGCGCGCCGCCGGCCTCGAGTGTCTCCATGAGCGACGGCTTGAGTCCGCCGACCCGGAGAACGCGCGAAAATCGCTGCGCCTCATCGGGACTCGATGCCGATCCGTTCGAGCTCGGCGTTCCACCGTCGGTCATGCCGCCTCCTTCACCGTGCGACGGCCACCGGAAGCGACGGCCATCGTCTGCGGTGATCGTATGTCGGCCGACGAATACCGGTCCAACACGCAATTAGCATGGATCCATACTCTTCCGGTATTGATATCGTGTCTTCTCGTGACGCAGCAGGTCAGAGCCTCGGCAGTGTGATGCGGACCGCTCGACGCCGTCACGGCGAGCCCGAAATCGGCCCCGAACTGCGATTTCCCGGCCGATCGTCTGTTGACGGTCACTCCCCCCACTCCTACCGTGTGTCTACCGTCACAGGCGGTCCATCGGCTCCACTCGGCGTGCGTCGTCAGCCCCGACACCTCGCACCCGGTGAAGCCCCCTCAGCTTGGAGGAATCCATGAGATCCACCCGCGCCACATCCCTGGTGTCGGTGATCGCCGCGACCGCACTCCTCACCGGATGCACCGTCGCGAACTCGGACAGCGGAGACGCCGCGAGTCCCGACACCGTCCGGATCGTGCTGCCGCAGGAACCACCGACCCTGGAGCCGTGCGATGTCTCGCTGACGGCCATCGGCGTGGTCACGCGGTCCAACATCACCGAACCCATGATCGAGCGTGACCCCACCACGGGTGACCTCGAACCGAAGCTCGCCACGTCGTGGGAGCGCACGTCGGACACGGAGTGGACGATCCGCCTGCGCGACGACGTCACCTTCAGCGACGGCACACCGTTCGACGCCGAGGACGCCGCCGTGTCGGTCGATCGCGCCGTGAACTCCGATCTGGCCTGCAACGTCGAGGGATACGTCTTCGGCGACGACGACCTCACCGTCCGCGCCGTGGATCCGACGACGTTGACCGTCGCCTCGCCGACTCCCGATCCGATTCTGCCGCTTCGGCTCTCGTTCATCGAGATGGTCAAGAGCGAGGTCGGTAGCGCCGAGCGGACCCGCGAGCCGATCGGTACCGGCCCGTACCGCATCGACTCGTGGGACTACGGCCAGCGACTCTCCCTGGTGCGCAACGACACCTACTGGGGCGACGCACCGGAATTCACGCGGGCCGTCTACCAGTGGCGTACCGAGGGCAGCGTCCGCGCCGCCATGGTCACCAACGGCGAGGCGGACATCGCGACCGGCCTCGGCCCCGAGGACGGAGCCGGCGACCTCGGTGTCGCCTTCCCGAACAACGAGACCACCGCCTTGCGGATGCAGGCCACCACACCGCCACTCGACGATCAGCGCGTGCGCGAGGCGATCAACTACGCCATCAACCGCGCGGGCATCGTCAAGGCTCTGTTCCGCGGAATGGGAGCGCCCGCTGCGCAACTCATCGCGGACGGCGTCGTCGGCTACAACGACGAGCTCACCCCGTGGCCGTACGACATGGAGAAGGGCAAGGCCCTCATCGACGAGGCTCGCGCCGACGGTGTTCCCGTCGACACCGAGATCCGCCTCATCGGCCGCACCGGGCAGTTCCCCAAGATCAACGAGACCGTCGAGGTCATCCAGAACGCGCTGGCCGGCATCGGCCTGAACGTGAAGATCGAGATGAAGGACACGGCGGCCACCGCCGAGTTCCAGGAACGGCCGTTCCCGAACGTCGGGCCCTACCTGCTGGTGATCCAGCACGGCAATCAGGCCGGCGACGCCGCGTTCACGATGGATCAGTACATGCGCAGCGACGGCTTCCAGAGCTCCTACGGCACAACCGACTTCGACGAGGGAATCGACGAGGCCGAATCGCTGACCGACGAGGAGCGACAGACCGCGTTCGCCGATCTCTTCGCCCGTGAACCCGAGGAGATCACGCAGATGGCGTACATCGCGCACATGAACGGTGTGTTGGCCAAGGACCCGCGCATCGACTACACCCCCGATTCCGCCACCGTCGACGAGATGCGACTGGCCGAGATGACCCGGAGTTCCGATGCGACCGACTGATCACGACCCCGACCAGCAGCCCACCTCGACCGAGAGGCCGACCCGCCCCTCCTCCGGAAGGGAGTGACCGCCATGTTCGCCTTTCTGCGACGCCGCGTCTACACCAGCCTCGTCCCACTCCTGGTCGTCCTCATCGGCGTCTTCTTCCTCGCTCGTCTGACCGGTGATCCGACCAGCCTCTACCTTCCCGAGTCGGCGACACCCGCCCAGCGCGAGGCGTTCGCCGCCCAGAACGGCTTCGACCAGTCCGTGTGGACACAGATGGCCGACTACTTCGGCGGCGTGCTGCACCTCGACTTCGGTGAGTCGCTCCGGACGGGCGAAGCCGCGTCCACCATGGCGTTGCGCGCCTTTCCCGCCACCCTGCAGCTCGCGTTCGTCACGATGCTCCTCGCCGTGATCGGTTCGATCGTCATCGGCTGCTGGGCCGCGTACCGTCCCAACTCTCTCGCCGACCGGTTCTCGAGCCTGCTGTCCATGACGGCCGCGAGCATCCCCGACTTCTGGTTCGCCATCACCGGCGTCTGGATCTTCGCCGTGGTGCTCGGTGTCCTGCCGACCTCCGGCACCGGGGGCGCCGTCGCATGGGTGCTCCCCATCGCGACACTGCTCATCCGTCCGCTCGGCGTGCTCACCCAGGTGGTCCGCGGCGCGATGGTCTCCGCCCTCTCCGCCCCGTACGTCCGCCTCGCTCGCAGCAAGGGTGCCGGCGACCTGCGCGTCGTCACCCACCATGCGCTGCGCAACGCCGCGGCACCCGCGCTGACCGTCGCCGGCGACCTCACCGTCGGCCTGGTGAACGGCGCCGTCGTGGTCGAGGCCATCTTCGGGTGGCCCGGCATCGGCAAGTTGATGATCGACGCGATCCTGCAGCGCGACTTCGCCGTCCTCCAAGCAGCCGTCCTCCTGACGGCCGTGAGCATCTTCGTTCTGAACATCGTGATCGACGCGTGCTACGCGCTGCTCGACGCACGGGTTCGCGACAAGGCCAAGGTCTGAGAGGTACACCCATGACACTCGAAGCAAGCAAGGACAGCTCGGGCGTTCCGGTTCCCCCGGTGCTGCCGCCCACCCCGGACGCCGCGTCCGCGGCGCCCTCGCGCACGACCTCCATGCCGCTGTGGCGTCTGCTGCTGCGGGACCGCGTCGCCACCATCGCGGCGAGCATCCTGGTGCTCGTCTTCCTCACCGCGATCTTCGGTCCCATGCTGGTCGGCGACGCCGCCACCCGTCAGGACCTCGATCGATCCAACCTGGCGCCGTTCTCCCTCGGCACCGGCTTCATGAACATCCTCGGCACCGATCCGCTCGGCCGCAGCATGCTCGCGCGCCTGATCCTCGCCAGCCGGACCACGCTGTCGGTCGCGATCCCCGCAGTCATCCTGTCAGGCATCATCGGCTCGATCATCGGCATGTGGGCCGGTTACCACCGCGGCTGGCGCGAGACCGCCGCCATGCGCGTCGCCGACGTCATCATGAGCTTCCCGTCGTTGCTGATGGCCGTCGTCGTGCTGTACGTCTTCTCCCCCAGCGCCGCGAACATCGTGCTGATCCTGACCATCACCCGCATCCCGATCTACCTCCGCACGGCCCGCGCCGAGAGCGCGGAACTCCGATCGCGAGTCTTCGTCGACGCGGCCCGCACGTTCGGCGCCGGCAGCGGCGCGGTGATCCGTCGCCACGTGGTGCCGATCCTGCTGCCCACGTTGCTGACCGTCGCCACGCTCGACTTCTGCTTCGTCATGCTGGCCGAGTCGTCGCTCAGCTTCCTCGGCATCGGGATCCAGCCGCCCGACATCAGCTGGGGCCTCATGGTGTCCCAGGGCCGCACCTACCTGCAGAGCGCCTGGTGGCTGTCGTTCTTCCCCGGACTCGCGATCGTCATCACCACCGTGTCCGCGACCGTGCTGGCCGCGTGGGCCCGCATCGCCACCGACCCGGCGCAGCGCTGGCGCCTCACCCTCCCGCGTTCGAAGAGAAAGGCACGTCGATGAGTGCTCCCGCTCTCGCCCGCACCGCGCTCGAGGTCGACGGTCTGACCGTCGAGATCCGCACCCCGTCGGGCACCGTGCGTGCCGTCGACGGAGTGTCGTTCAGCGCGAAGCGCGGCCGCACACTCGCACTGCTGGGCGAATCCGGCTGCGGCAAGTCCATGACGGCCCAGGCCCTCGTCGGGTTGCTCGAGCCGATCGCCGACATCGTCGACGGCACCGTCATGCTCGGCGACACCGATCTGGTGACGGCGAACTCCAGGACTCGACGCCGCATCGCCGCCACCGAGCTCGCCATCGTCTTCCAGGACGCGCTGACGGCACTGAACCCCGTCTACACCGTGGGCACACAGTTGGCGGAACCGTTCCGCATCCACCGCGGCATGTCGGCGAAAGCTGCACGTGTCGAGGCGATCTCGCTGATGGAGCGGGTGGGCATCCCGGAGCCCGAGTCGCGCGCCGACTCCTACCCGCACCAGTTCTCGGGCGGTATGCGTCAGCGCCTGCTCATCGCGATGGCCGTCGCCCTGGGGCCCACCGTGCTGCTGGCGGACGAGCCCACCACCGCTCTCGACGTCACCGTGCAGGCGCAAATCATGTCGTTGCTGCGCGACCTGCGCACCGAGCACGACATGGCCGTCATCCTCATCACGCACGATCTGGCCCTCGTCGCCGAGGAAGCCGACGACGTCGCCGTGATGTACGCGGGGACCGTCGTCGAGACGGGACCCGTCGCCGAGGTGTTCGGCTCACCGCAGCATCCGTACACGAAGGGACTGCTCGACTCGGTCCCCGTCGCCACCGTGCGCGGCGAGCACCTCAAGTCCATCGGCGGCACCCCGCCGGATCTGCACTCCATCCCGCCGGGATGCGTGTACCAGGCCCGATGCCCCATCGCGCGCGCCGTCTGCGTCGCGCAGCGCCCCGAGCTCCGCAGTGTCGCCGGCACCAGCCGTGCGACCGCATGCCATTTCCCCGAGGAGGTGTCCGGTGTCCGTTACGACGACAGTGGCGAGTGAGGCCGCGGCCACGCAGGCCGCACCGTTGCTCCAGGTCCGTGGAGTCTCCAAGACGTTCGACGTCGCCGCCGGCAGCGGCGGCCACAAGAAACTGCGGGCACTCGACGGCATCGACCTCGAGCTGCGACGCGGCGAGACCCTCGGCCTCGTCGGTGAGTCCGGTTGCGGCAAGTCCACACTCGCGCGCACGCTGATGATGCTCGAACGACCCGACACGGGCACCGTGTCGTGGGACGGCGTCGACCCGTTCGGCCTCAAGGGCAAGGAACTGCTCGCGTGGCGTCGTCGGATCCAGATGGTCTTCCAGGACCCGTACGGATCGCTCAACTCGAGGATGTCGGCGGCGGAAATAATCTCGGAGCCGTGGCACACGCATCGCACGATGTACAAGACCAAGCGCGACCGCGCCGCCCGCGTCCGGGAGCTGCTGCACCTCGTCGGTCTGCGTCCCAGCGACGAGCACCGCTACCCGCAGGAGTTCTCAGGTGGTCAGCGCCAGCGTCTCGGCATCGCGCGGGCCCTGGCACTCGACCCGAGTGTCGTGGTGTGCGACGAGCCCGTCTCGGCTCTCGACCTGTCGGTCCAGGCGCAGGTGCTGAACCTGCTCTCGGATCTGCAGAAGGAGCTCGGCATCAGCTACGTCTTCATCTCGCACGACCTGTCGGTGGTGCGCCACGTCGCCGACCGGGTCGCCGTCATGTACCTCGGCCGGATCATCGAGACCGGTCCGACCGACGACGTCTTCGACCACCCCACGCACCCGTACACCGAGGCACTGATGTCGGCAGCCCCGACGCTGGATCCCTCGACCCGGCGTTCGCGCATCCTCCTGGAGGGGGAGGTACCGTCGCCTCTGAACCCGCCGTCGGGCTGCCGTTTCCGCACGCGCTGCGCGCACGCGACGGACGTCTGCGCCACGGGCATCCCCCCGTCGGTCGGGCGTCTCGGGAACCTGCACATCGCCGAGTGCCACCACCCGAGATCGGACGCCGTGGCCGTATGACCGTGCTCGCGTGACCGGCCTCGAATGGCTGGTCGTGGGCGTCGCGATCTTCACGGCGTCGTGTCTCCAGTCGTCGATCGGCTTCGGGATGGGGATGGTCGCGGCGCCCGTCCTGGCCATCATCGATCCGCGGATGGTGCCCGGCACGATCATCCTGCTCGCCACCGCGCTCACCGCGCTGGTGGTGGTGCGGGAGCGCACGAGCATCGACGTGCGCGGGGCCGGCTGGGCACTGGTGGGACGGGTGCCCGGCGTGATCGCCGGCGCCGCGCTGCTCGTCGTGCTGCCCGAGCGGGGAGTCTCCATCATGCTCGGCGCAGTGGTGCTGTTCGGCGTCGTGGCCACGGCGATCGGCTGGTCGCCGACACCGCGACGCGGATCGCTCATGACGGCGGGCGCCGCGTCCGGACTGCTCGGCACCGCCACCTCCATCGGCGGGCCACCCATGGCGCTGATCTGGAGCGGCAGCAGCGGCGCCGCGTTGCGCAGCACCATGAGCGGCTTCTTCCTGATCGGCTCCCTGATGTCGCTCGCCGCGCTGGGGGTCACCGGCTCCCTCGACGCGCACTCCCTGGCGACCGGCGCCCTGCTCCTGCCCGTCGTCGCGCTCGGGTACGTGGCCTCGCGCTGGGTGAACCGCGTACTCGACCGTCGTCGGCTGCGATGGGTGTCCATCGTCGTCTCGGCGGGTGGTGCGCTCGTGCTGCTGGTCGATGCGGTGGTGTGAGGTGTGCGGTTGCGGTGGGTGCAGCGCTGGCGCTTCCGGGAGCGCACACACCCTCTGGTGAGCGCACACCCGCTACAGCCGACTGGACGGGGTGTGCGCTTCATGGCAGATGTGCGCACTCGGCGCCGGCGCACTCGATCGATACTCACCCTGCATCGCTGCATCCACAAATGGTGTTGGACGGGAATGAATCACCCGCCCTAGGCTCGTAGACGTGAGCACCGTCACCGAGGTCCGAACCTCCCATGCCACGCCCGTCGTCACCGCGATGCGCGTCGTTCCCGTCGCCGGCCACGACAGCATGCTGCTGAATCTCAGCGGCGCCCATGCACCGTTCTTCACCCGGAACCTGGTCGTGCTGACCGACTCCGACGGGCGCACCGGTGTGGGCGAGGTGCCGGGTGGCGAGCCCATCCGCCGCTGCCTGGAGGACGCCCGCGTCCTCGTCGAGAACGCCTCGGTCGGCAACTACCACGCCGTGCTCAACGCGATGCGCCGCGCGTTCGCGGACCGCGACTCCGGCGGACGCGGCGCCCAGACCTTCGATCTGCGGATCGCCGTGCACGCCGTGACGGCCGTCGAGAGCGCACTGCTCGATCTGCTCGGCCAGCACCTGGGTGTGAGCGTCGCGGCCCTGCTCGGCGACGGCCGCCAGCGCGACCGAGTGCAGGCGCTCGGGTATCTCTTCTTCCTCGGCGACCGGAACAAGACGGATCTCGCGTACCGCGCACCCTCGGACGAGGGCAGTTCCGCCGACGCCTGGTCCCGTCTGCGCCACGAGGAGGCACTGACTCCCGACGCCGTGGTCGCACTCGCGGAAGCGGCACACGCCAGGTACGGCTTCCAGGACTTCAAGCTCAAGGGCGGTGTCCTCCCCGCAGCGCAGGAGGCCGACGCCGTGCGCGCACTCGCGGAACGCTTCCCCACGGCACGCATCACGCTGGATCCCAACGGCGGGTGGCTCCTGAAGGACGCGATCGAGACCTGCCGTGGTCTGCGCGACGTGCTCGCCTACGCGGAGGACCCGGTCGGACCCGAGGGCGGATTCTCCGGGCGCGAGGTGATGGCCGAGTTCAAGCGCGCGACCGGCCTGCCCACCGCCACCAACATGATCGCCACCGACTGGCGCGAGATGGGACACACCATTCGATCCGGCGCCGTCGACATCCCGCTCGCGGATCCCCATTTCTGGACGATGAACGGATCGGTCCGCGTCGCGCAGCTGTGCGACGCCTGGGGTCTGACGTGGGGATCGCACTCCAACAACCACTTCGACGTCTCGCTCGCCATGTTCACGCACGTCGCAGCTGCCGCTCCCGGTGAGATCACCGCCATCGACACGCACTGGATCTGGCAGGACGGGCAGCGCATCACGACGAATCCGTTCCCCATCGTGGACGGGTACCTCACCGTCCCCGACGTGCCGGGTCTCGGAGTGACCCTCGACATGGAGCGCGTCGAGGCCGCACACGAGCTGTACCAGCGCGAGGGCCTCGGGGCCCGCGACGATGCGGTCGGCATGCAGTACCTGGTGCCGAACTGGACCTTCGACAGCAAGCGCCCCTGCCTGCAGCGCGCATGAAGGTCGTCGTCGCGGACCGCAACCTACTCCCGCATCGGGACGCCGTCGAGGCGGGGATGCCGGACGGCACCGTCGTGTCGTGGCACGAACGCTTCGACGAGGACGCGCTCGTCGCCGACCTCGCCGATGCGGACGTCCATGTCGGGGGCCGGGTCACCGAGGCCATGGCGCAGGCGGGCCGGGGCCTGCGACTCGTCCAGGTCGCGGGAGCCGGCGTCGACAACGTCGCCCGTACGGCCCTTCCACCGACCACATTGCTGGCCAACACGTTCCACCACGAGGACTCCATCGCGGAGTACGTGCTCGCGTCTGCTGTGCTCTTGCGGCGTGGCTTCCTGACGCAGGATCACGCACTGCGACAGAGTGTCTGGTCGACCTCGGTGTACGACGACACGCTGCCCCAGCCGTCCGCGACGGCGGGCGCCCGCGTGGGCCTCGTCGGCTTCGGCCACATCGGGCAGCGCTCGTGGTCGCTGCTGCGCACCCTCGGCTGCCTCGGCGCCGCCGTGACCGGACGCGGAGCCGTCGACGTGGCCGCTCACGGCCTGGACTGGGCCGGCGATGCCACGGAACTTCCGCGGCTGATGGCGGAGTCGGACATCGTCGTCGTCTCGGCACCTCTCTCCGCGGCGACGACCGGCATGATCGGCGCGGACGAGCTCCGCGCGCTGGGGCCGGCGGGAGTCCTGATCAACGTCGGCCGCGGGCCGCTGGTGCAGGAGCGGCCGCTACACGACGCGCTGGCGACCGGCGAGCTCGGCGCCGCGGCCATCGACGTCTGGTACAGCTACCCCGGCCCGGACGGGCGAGGCGAGCCGAGTGCACTCCCGTTCGGAAGCCTGCCGAACGTGCTGATGACGCCGCACTCGTCCGGCATCACGCGCCGAACGTTCGAGGGCCGCTGCCGCGACATCGTCGCCAACATCCGGCATCTCGCCGACGGGACCCCGCTGATCAACCTGGTCGGCTGACCCCGAACACGACGAAGGCCGGTCACCACGCGGGCGACCGGCCTTCGTCGAGGCGGTGCTAGGAGACGCCGAGCATCTCGTGATCCTTCAGCGACGACGTGATCACCCGGAGGTGATCGTCGACCCCGCCGAGCGTGTGCTCGATGGCCGTGAGACGCGAGAAGTAATGTCCCACAGGGTATTCGTCCGTCACCCCGATTCCGCCGTGCAGCTGGATCGACTCCTGGCCGATCTGCCGGGCGGAGCGTCCGATCTGCAACTTCGCCCGCGACGCGACCGTGGGATCCGGAGATCCGTCGGCCAGCGACATCGTCGCGTAGAGCGCCATGCTGCGTGCCAGTTCGAGCTGCACGTACATGTCCGCAGCGCGGAACGTCAGTGCCTGGAACTTGGCGAGCGGCACACCGAACTGCTTGCGCTGCTTCAGGTACTCCGTGGTGAGTCGCAGCGACTCCTCCATCGCACCGAGCGCCTCGGCAGCGAGAGCCGCCTGCGCACGGACGTTGGACGCCACGATGGCGGCACTGGCGTCGCCGCCGTCACCGAGCGGTTCGCCCGCGACGTCCGACAGCTCGAGCGACGCGCCGCGCAGTCCGTCGTGGGTGCGGTAGGTCTTGCGCGTGAGTCCCTCGGCATCGGCCGCGACCAGGAACAGGCCCACGCCGCCGCCGGGCAGCGCCGCGCTGATCACGAAGTGATCGGCGCAGTCACCGTGCAGCACAGGGTTCTTCACACCCGAGAGTGCCCACGAGCCACCCGATCCGGCCGGCCTCCGGCCTTCACGCAGGTCCTCGGTGGCCGACGTCGACACCTCGGCCGCCGGCCAGCGGGTGCCCGGCTCGGAATGCGCGAACGCGAGAAGGGTCTGCCCCTCCGCGACGCCCGGCAGGATGCGCTGACGCTGATCGGTCGATCCGACCTCGGTGATGAGACCACCCGGAATCAGCACGCAGTCCAGCAGCGGCTCGGGTGCGAGGCGGCGACCGATCTCGGTCATGACCGCGAAGGTCTCGACCGGTCCGGCGTCCATGCCGCCGTCGTCCTCGGCGAAACTGAGGCCGAGCAGGCCCAGCTCGGCGAACTGCTTCCAGACCGATTCGGTCCAGCCGCGCTCGCTCTCCACCGCTGCCTTGCGCTTCTCGTTGTCGTAACTGCGGGCGAGCACGTCACGCACCGTGTCGCGCAGCAGCTTCTGTTCTTCGTCCAGTTCGAACTGCATGTCGTGCGCTCCTAGAGACCGAGAATGCCGGACGCGATGATGGTGCGCTGCACCTCGTTCGAGCCGCCGTAGATGGATGTCTTGCGGAAGTTCAGGTAGGTCGGGGTCGCACGCTGCGCCCAGACCGGTGTCGGCGAGTCCTCTCCGGCCGCGAACGGGAGCGAGTCCGGTCCCGCCACGTCGGTGAGGATCTCGGTGGCCAACTGCTGCAGCTCGCTGCCCCGGAGCTTGAGCACCGACGACGCCGGGTTCTCCTTGCCGGAGACGTAGCTGGAGACGATGCGCAGCTGGGTGAGCTCGAGTGCGAGCACCTGGTTCTCGAGCTCGGCGAACCGAGCGGCGAAGACCGGATCGTCGAGCAGCGTGCCGGTCCCGACCGTGGTCTCGGCCGCGAGCGCCTTGGCCTGCGCCAGCTTGGTCTTGGTGAAGCCGAGTCGCGTGATGCCGGTGCGCTCGTTGCTCAGCAGGAACTTGGCGTAGGTCCAGCCGGCGTTCTCCTCGCCGACGAGGTTCTCGACGGGGACGCGGACGTCCTCGAACCAGACCTCGTTGACCTCGTGGCCGCCGTCGATCAGCTTGATCGGGCGCACGGTGATGCCGGGGGTCTTCAGGTCGACCAGGATGAACGAGATACCGGCCTGCTTCTTCGGCGCGTCCGGGTTGGTGCGCGCCAGCACGAAGATCCAATCGGCGTACTGGCCGAGCGTGGTCCACGTCTTCTGACCGTTGATGACGTACTCGTCACCGTCGCGCAGAGCGACCGTGCGCAGCGACGCGAGGTCCGATCCCGCCTCGGGCTCGGAGAAGCCCTGGCACCACCAGATGTCGAGGTTCTGCGTGGGCGGGAGGAACTTCTGCTTCTGCTCCTCGCTGCCGAAGGTCGCGATGACGGGCCCCACCATCGAGATGTTGAAGGCCAGGGGCTCGGGCACCGAGGCGAGCTGCAGCTCGTCCAACCAGATGTGGTGCTGCATCGGGGTCCAGTCCTTGCCACCCCATTCGACGGGCCAGTGCGGGCTCGCCATGCCGTGCTTGTTCAGAATCTGCAGCGTCGTGATCATGTCCTCGCGCTCGAGTTCCTCGCCTGCCGCGTTGCGCTCGCGGATATCGGCAGGGATCTCGGTACGGAAGAAAGTTCGCATCTCGTCGCGGAACGCAGCTTCCTCATCGGTGAGTGCCAGGTTCATCTGTGACCTTTCGAAGTCCTTCGCTGATCTCTAGCACCGTACTCTCCGGTAACCAGGCTCGGACAGGGGTGCCGTCGACCGATATTCTGGGCCCGACCATGACCGATCACCTCGACTCCCGGGCGCGGAGCACCTCTGTCCGAGTGGCCCTCGTGCGCCACGGCGAGACCGACTGGAACGTCGAGGGGCGTCTGCAGGGCTCCTCCGACATCCCGCTCAACGACATCGGGCGCAGCCAGGCCCGGACAGCGGCCGCCGCGCTGGCCGACGACTCGTGGGACACCCTCGTCAGCTCGCCGCTCTCGCGGGCGTCGGAGACCGCCGACATCATCGGCCACGTCATCGGGCTCACCCGCTCGGCCGACCACGAGGACCTGATGGAACGTCGCTTCGGACGTGCCGAGGGCATGACCGGCTACGAGGCGTGGGCGTACTGGCCCGACGGTGACTACCCGGGCGCCGAGTCGCACGAGGCGCTCGCCGAGCGAGGGCGTCGTCGACTCGACCTGCTGGCCGACGAGAACCCCGGCAGGTCCCTCGTCGCCGTGGCCCACGGCGGCATCATCCGGGCCGTGCTGAGGTCCATCACCGGCCACCCTGCGCCGCGCATCGCGAACGCCGGCGTGAGCATCGTCGTCCGCGACGACGACGGCTGGTCGGTCCGCACCGTCAACTCGGTTCCCGTCCGCCACGGCCGACGGCTCCGCTGACGCGTCAGGAGAGGAACGTCTCCACGGGCGCGGGGCGGCCGTAGAGGTACCCCTGCGCGTACGTGCAGCCGAGTTCGGTGACGATGCGCTCCTGCTCCGTCGTCTCCACGCCCTCGGCGACGGTGCGCATGGTCAGCGCGGTGGCCATGGCCTCGATGGCCGTCACGATGGACACCGACGCGTCGTCGACCGGGACGCGGTCGATGAACGACTTGTCGATCTTGATGACGGTGATGGGCAGATCTCGTAGGCGACCGAGCGAGGAGTACCCCATCCCGAAGTCGTCGAGCACCAGCACGATGTCCTGCTCGGCGAGACGTGCGAGGACCCGATTGGCCACCACCGGATCGGCGATGAGGGCACTCTCGGTCACCTCGAGCCCGAGCACCGACCCGTCCAGACCGTGCGACGCCAGCAGGTCCGCGACGACGTCCGGGAGCCGCTCGTCACGCAGCTGCAGCACGGAGAGGTTCACCGACATCGACATGCGCGGCGCTCCCGCCGCCCGCAGTCGCACCAGATCGCCCAGAGCGGTGTCGAGTACCCAGGTCCCGATCTCGGAGATCATGTTGGTGGCCTCGGCGACCGGGATGAACTCGTCCGGCCCCACCCAGCGGCCGCGATGCTTCCACCGCACCAGGGCCTCGTAGACCAGCACGTCGTGGGTCCGCAGCGACACGATGGGTTGGTAGTGCACCGCCATCTCCCCGCGCGCGACCGCGCCGCGCAGCGCGCTGCCCAGCTCGACCGACCGGGTCGCCGCGGTGCGCAGGGACTCGTCGAAGAACGCGTAGGCCGCCGGCCCGCGGAACTTGGCGTCGTACATCGCCGTGTCGGCCTCGCGGACCAGATCGTCCGCGAGCCCGGCGGGACCGCAGGACGTCGCGATGCCGATGCTGACGCTCACGTACAGCGACGCCACACTCAACTCGAACGGTTCCGCGAACGCGGCCAGGAGCAGTTCCGCGAGTTCCTCGGCACGGGCCCGGTCACAGTGCGCCACCACCACGAACTCGTCGCCGGCGTACCGCACCACGTCCTCGTCGGCGGAGACCACGCGCCGGATGCGCTGCGCCGCCGCCTGGATGAGCTCGTCGCCCGCGCGGTGGCCGTACGAGTCGTTGACGACCTTGAAGTTGTCGAGGTCCGCGAACAGCACGGTGGTGGCCGACGCCGACGAGGACGGCCTCCGCGCAGCGCGTTCCAGGATCGACTCGAGCATGGACCGATCGGGGAGACCGGTGAGCGAATCGTGGGTGGCGTCGTGGCGGGCCTTGTCCTCGCTGCGCTGCACCCGGCTCAGCGCCCGCTCACCGCGGACGAACATTCCCACCAGGATCACGGCCAGAAAGGTCGAGCGGACCACCACGTCCGCGGTCCCCACCGCGTCGCCGACGAGCGGCAGCGCGGCGCAGGTGGCGACGAGCGCGACGGACACCGTCATCCGCTGCCGGGTGAGCGCGGCCGTCACACCTCCCGCGCGACCCACCCACGCCATCGACGGATGCAGCGACGCGGCGGCCAGCAGGACGAACGCGAGCAGATACATCGCGTCGAGGACGACCGCGGGCGGGGCGACCGAGCGGGCCGTCGCGATCGCGTAGCCGAGATCGCCGACGATGGTGACGAGCAGTGCGGCGACGAGGAGAACCAGGGACACGTTGAAGCGGCTCTTCGACAACAGCAGGAAGAACGCCATCGTGAACAGGCCGGCGTCGATCGCGGGGAACAGCCCGTTGAGCACCACGGACGGCACGTCCCGCGTGGTCGAGAGGACCGGAGCCACCAGCAGCACCCAGGAGACGAACGTCATGCCCAGCGTGACCAGGACCGCGTCGATGATGGTCGGGGTGGGCCGCGAGTTGCCCCCTCGCCGCGACCAGCCGACGATGCCGAGGACGAGCAGCAGGTAGCCGAGCAACACCAGTACCTCCGGCAGCAGCCGGATCGCCGAGGGCAGGTCCGCGCGCACGCTCCGCGCGGACAGGCCCACCAGGAAGGACGTCGCCGCGCCGAGCATGCACCGCCAGGCGTACGTGTCGGTCGGGCTGTTGCGCCGCAGGCCGACCAGGACCACGACCATGCAGCCGATGGCGCCCACCGCGAAGACGCCGGTCCGGATCGATGCGGGCACGATCAGGTAGACGGCCAGCACCACGGCGGCCACCGTGAACGACGCCGCCAGGTAGCGCCCCGGCGACCGGACAGGCCCACCGAGGCGCGATCGGTCCAGCGCCGCAGCGGTCACTCGTGGGGGAACGGGCGTCGACACCATCGACTCGTCCTCCTCGACCACCGCGCGTGAGCGTGTCCCCCGAACCACGACCTGTCCGACCACAATCTATCCGTCCACAACCTAGCTGAGCAGTGGAAAGACGAGCAGCGCCGAGGCAGCAGTCATGCCTGCGCGGACGGCGCCGACGTTGCCGGCAGTGCCCGAGATCGGATGCCGCCGCTCCCGCGCCGCGACACCGACGACGACGGTCCGTGCGAGGGCCAGGTGAGAGGTGGTTTCCGGTGCCGAACGGCCACTGTCGCGGCGGCCCGGGCGCCGTAACGACTCGATAACGAAGAGACCGATCGCCCCTCTCGATGCTGAGGTTCGGCCACTACTTCGGTAGGTCTGGGTGAGTGAGTACTTCCGAATCAGGTTCTGTCGACAACCCGACACCGGCGCTGAAGGACGCTCCGCCCGGGGTTCTCCGGCGCGCGATCGGCGCCTCGGCGATGGGCAACGCGACCGAGTGGTTCGACTACGGCGTGTACGCCTACACGGCCACGTACATCTCCCGCGCGTTCTTCCCGGACGACCTCGAGTCCGCCACCCTGCTGACGCTGGGCATCTTCGCGGTGTCCTTCCTCGTGCGGCCGCTCGGCGGCCTCGTCTGGGGACCACTGGGGGACCGTCTCGGCCGCAAGCACGTCCTCGCACTGACCATCATCCTGATGGGCACCGCGACCTTCCTCATCGGTGTCATCCCGAGTTACGCCTCGATCGGCTTCTGGGCACCGGTTCTGCTGGTGATCCTGCGCATGATCCAGGGCTTCTCCACCGGCGGTGAGTACGGCGGCGCAGCCACCTTCATGGCCGAGTACTCCCCCGACCGCAAGCGCGGCTTCTACGGCAGCTTCCTCGAGTTCGGCACACTCGGCGGCTTCTCCCTCGGCGCCCTCGTGGTGCTGGCCGTCGACCTGCTCTCCACCGACGCGTTCATGGACACGTGGGGCTGGCGCCTGCCGTTCTTCGTCGCCGGGCCGCTGGCGCTCATCGGGCTCTACATGCGGTCCAAGCTCGAGGACACCCCGGTGTTCCGTGAACTCGAGAACGAGGACGCGGTGGAGCACAAGACGTCCACCCAGTTCCGCGAACTGATCGCCACCTACTGGCGACCGATCCTCACGCTGATGGGCCTCGTCGTCGCGCTCAACGTCTGCAACTACACCCTGCTGAGCTACATGCCGACCTATCTGGAGAGCCGGATCGGCCTGTCGAGCACGTCGTCGCTGTTCCTCGTCGTCATCGGGCAGTTCGCCATGATGCTCGTCATTCCGTTCGCCGGAGCACTGTCGGACAAGGTGGGGCGCAAGCCACTGTGGCTCGTCTCGATGGTCGGACTGCTGATCTTCGCGATCCCGATGTACATGCTGATGACGGTCAACTTCGGCTGGGCCATCGTCGCGTTCACCGTGCTGGGCCTGCTCTACGTCCTGCAGCTCTCGACCATCTCGGCGACGTTCCCGGCCATGTTCCCGACGCACGTCCGGTTCGCCGGCTTCGCCATCGCCTACAACGTGTCGACCTCGTTGTTCGGCGGGACGGCGCCGGCGGCCAACGAGTGGCTCGTCGAACGGACCGGCAACGATCTCGTCCCGGCGTTCTACATGATGGGCGCCTGCGTCGTCGGCCTCATCGCGCTGTTCTTCGTCGCCGAGACGGCGGGCGCGTCGATCCGCGGCCGCGGGGTTCCGGGCGTCGACACCGACGCGCATCCCTCGGCGTTGCAGAAGAGCTGACGCATCGCACCCCCGCGAGAATCTCGCGGGGGTGCGCTGCTGTCAGTGCTTGCCGCGCGGCGGTCCGCCGTCGCGCTGCAGCTGAATGAGCACGCCGCTGATCCTGGTGCGGCGCAACGCTTCCAACGTCTCGTCCGCGAGATCCGCCGGGAGCTCGACCAGGCTGTGATCCGGCCGGATGCTGATGTGCCCGAAGTCGCTGCGCCGCAGCCCGCCCTCGTTGGCGATGGCACCGACGATGGCACCGGGCGCCACCTTGTGCCGCTTGCCGACGCTGATCCGGTACACCGCCAGATCCTGATCGCCCTTGCGAGACTTGCGCAACGGCGGTGCGTCCCGATCGTCGAACTTGCGCTCGGGGCGCTCGCGCTTCTCCCGCGGCGGGGGCGGCGGCTCGGGCGACATGAGAAACGCGTCGCCGTCCCGCGACTGCGTCGCCAGCGCCGCGGCGATGTCCGCGAGCGGCACGTCGTGCTCGCGCTCGTAGTCCTCGATGAGTCGACGGAACAGCCCGAGCGACGTCGAGGACAGCGACTGGGTGATGGAGTCGGCGAACTTGGCCACGCGCTGCGCGTTGACGTCGTCGACGCTCGGCAGCTGCATCTCGGTGATCGGCTGCCGCGTCGCCTTCTCGATGGCCTTGAGCAGATGACGCTCCCGCGGCGCGACGAACAGCAGCGCTTCGCCCGCGCGCCCGGCGCGACCGGTCCGCCCGATGCGGTGCACGTACGACTCGGTGTCGTGCGGGATGTCGTAGTTGACGACGTGCGAGATCCGCTCGACGTCGAGACCGCGGGCCGCGACATCGGTGGCGACGAGCACGTCGAGCGCACCGTTCTTGAGCTGACCGATGGTCCGCTCGCGCTGCGCCTGAACGATGTCACCGTTGATGGCGGCGGCCGAGTAGCCCCGCGCCCGCAACTTCTCGGCGAGCTCCTCCGTGGCCTGCTTGGTGCGGACGAAGATGATCATCGCCTCGAAGTCCTCGACCTCGAAGATCCGCGTCAAGGCGTCGAGCTTGCGCTGATGCGCCACCTGCACGTACCGCTGCGTGATGTTGGGGGCGGTGGACGTCTTCGTCTTCACCGTGATCTCGACCGGATCGTGCAGGTACTGCTGCGAGATCTTGCGGATCGCCGACGGCATGGTGGCCGAGAACAGCGCCACCTGCTTGTACTCGGGGGTGTCCGCGAGGATGCGCTCGACGTCCTCCTGGAATCCCATCTTCAGCATCTCGTCGGCCTCGTCGAGCACGAGATACTCGAGGTGCGACAGGTCCAGCGTGCCCTTCTCGAGGTGGTCGATGACGCGCCCGGGCGTGCCGACGACGATGTGGGCGCCGCGCCGCAGACCGGAGAGCTGGATGCCGTACGCCTGCCCGCCGTAGATGGGCAGGATGTGCAGGCCCTCGATGTGGGTGGCGTACTTGCCGAACGCCTCGGCCACCTGGATGGCCAGCTCGCGGGTGGGCGCGAGGACCAGCGCCTGCGGCACCCGGTTGGCGACGTCGAGGCGCGAGAGGATCGGCACGGCGAACGCGGCGGTCTTGCCGGTGCCGGTCTGCGCGAGGCCGACGACGTCGTTCCCGGCCATCAACGGCGGGATGGTGGCTGCCTGAATGGGCGACGGCGTCTCGTACCCGACGTCCGCGAGGGCCTTCAGCACACGCTCGTCGATACCGAGATCGACGAACGAGGGGGTGTCGGTGGACACCGTTTCCGACTCGGAAGTGCTCATGTGAACCAGAGTCTAGTCCAGCGACCACCTGCAGAACGACAACTGTTCGAACAGGACAAAGCGGATACGGCACTACGATCACCGCAGCATCGCTTCATGTGATCCAATACACAACAAACCTGCTGCTACTGGAAGGTACAGACACCGTGCACGAATACTCGGTACCCGCGTCCTACACGATCCCGGACGATGTCTCGATGGCCGACACCGTGTTCCGCTACGCGAGCGAGACCCCGGAGTGGGTGGCGTTCCAACGGCGAGTCGGCGGCTCGTGGAAGGACGTCACGGCGCGCACGTTCGCCGACGAGGTCGCGGGCGTGGCCAAGGGCCTCATGGCCTCCGGCATCGAGTTCGGTGACCGCGTCGCCATCATGGCCGGCACCCGCTACGAGTGGGTCGTGCTCGACTACGCGATCTGGACCGCCGGTGGCTGCACCGTGTCCATCTACGAGACGTCCGCAGCCGATCAGGCGCAGTGGATCCTCGAGGACTCCGCGACCAAGCTCTTCGTCGTCGAGACCTCCGAACACCTCACCCGCATGAAGGACGTCACCGACAGCGCCGCGGATCTCCGCGAGACGCTGAGCTTCGACGGCGGTGCGATCGACGAGCTCACCACCCGCGGCGCCTCCGTGTCCGACGACGATCTGCACGCCCGTCGTCAGCAGGTGTCCGCGTCGTCGGCCGCCACGCTCATCTACACCTCGGGGACCACCGGCCGCCCGAAGGGTGTCCAGCTCACGCACTCGAACTTCTACGCCGAGACGACGGCCACCCAGGTGGCGCTGCACGACCAGATGACCGAGGGCAAGCGCACCCTGCTGTTCCTCCCGATGGCGCACGTGTTCGCTCGCGCGGTGTCGTTCGGCGCCTTCGAGGCCAAGGTCACGGTGGCGCACACGTCCGACACCACGACGCTCGTCGAGCAGTTCGCCGAGTTCCAGCCCGACTTCATCCTCTCGGTCCCCCGCGTGTTCGAGAAGGTCTACAACTCGGCCAAGCAGAAGGCGCACGACGGCGGCAAGGGCAAGATCTTCGATCAGGCCGCGGACGTCGCGATCGAGTGGAGCATCGCGCAGGACAAGGGCGGCGCCGGCCTGGTGCTCAAGGCGAAGCACACCCTGTTCGACAAGCTGGTCTACTCGAAGCTCCGCGCCGCGCTCGGTGGACGGTGCACCAGTGCGCTGTCCGGCGGCGGCCCCCTCGGCGCTCGACTGGGCCACTTCTTCCGCGGCATCGGCGTTCCGGTGCGTGAAGGCTACGGACTCACCGAGACCAGCGCCGCCGTCACGGTCAACACCACCGACAAGCAGCGCATCGGTTCCGTCGGCCGCCCGCTCGCGGGACACGCCGTGAAGATCGCGGAGGACGGCGAGATCCTGGTGAAGGGTCCCGTCGTGTTCTCGGGGTACTGGCACAACGAGAAGGCCACCGAGGAATCGATCCGCGACGGCTGGTTCCACACCGGTGACCTCGGCTCGCTCGACGACGAGGGCTTCCTCTCGATCACCGGTCGCAAGAAGGAGATCATCGTGACGGCAGGTGGCAAGAACGTCGCGCCCGCCGGCCTCGAGGACTCCATCCGGTCGCACCCGCTGGTCAGCCAATGCCTCGTCGTGGGCGACGCCAAGCCGTTCATCGGGGCGCTCATCACGCTGGATCCCGAGGCTCTGCCCGGCTGGCTCGAGCGTCACGGTCTCGACAAGAGCACGTCCGCGAGTGATCTGACGACCAACGCCGACCTGATCGCCGAGATCGACAAGGCCGTCGACACGGCCAACTCGAAGGTCTCCAAGGCCGAGCAGATCAAGAAGTACACGATCCTGCCCGGTGACTTCACGATCGAGTCGGGAGAACTGACGCCGACCATGAAGCTCAAGCGCAACGTCATCCTGGAGTCGCACGCCACCGAGGTGGCCGACATCTACGGCGGCTGACACTCGTCCGACCCACCCGAGGCGCGCCCGTGAGAACTCCTCACGGGCGCGCCTCGCTCGTTGTGGCTCGTCAACACGCCCACCGGAGCAAGCCGACACTGCCATCGTGACGAATAGCAGTCATGACCACGACGACCACCGAACGCCAGACCTCGGGTGACTCCGCGCGTACGCGCGTCCACCCCTTCGCACGCATGCTCAGCGGAGTGGTCGCCGCCGGCGTCGTGCTCGGCGTGGGCGAGATCCTCTCGCTCCTCTTCAGCTCGGCGTCGTCACCGTTCTTCGCCGTCGGCTCCACCACCGTGGACCGCACGCCCGCGTTCGCCCGCGAGTTCGCGATCGACACCTTCGGCACCAACGACAAGGCCGCCCTGTTCGTCGGCATGTCCATCGGCATCGCGATCATCGCCGCCATCGCCGGCCTGCTCGAGCGCCCGTCCCGTCCCATCGGATCGGTGATCCTGCTGGTGCTCGGTGCCGTCGGCGTCTACGCGGTGCTGCAGCGGCCGACGTCCTCGCTCAGTGATGTCATCCCCACCGTGGTGGGCGTCGTCCTGGGCATCGCGGTCCTGCAAGCCCTCACGCGAGCGCTCGAGGTGCCGGCGGGCACGGTCGACGGGTTCATGCCGCGTCGCAAGTTCCTCGTCCTGTTCGGCGCTGCCGCCGCGGTGGCCGTCGCAGCCGGCACGGTCGGCCGGTACCTCGGCGATCGTGTCGCCGGCGTCGCCGAGGACATCAAGAACTTCCGCCTCCCCACGGTCGCGGCCGGCGAGAAAGCCGCCGCCATTCCGGCCGGTACCGACATCGGTGTCGAGGGCGCGACCACCTTCGTCACGCCGAACAACACCTTCTACCGCATCGACACCGCTCTGCAGGTCCCGCAGCTGACCACCGCCGAGTGGCAGCTCAAGATCCACGGCAAGGTCGACCGCGAGATGACGCTGAGCTGGGACGACCTCATGGCTCGCACTCCGATCGAGCGCGTCGTGACGCTGACGTGCGTGTCCAACGAGGTCGGCGGACCGCTCGCCGGCAACGCGACCTGGATCGGGTTCCCCATCAAGGACATCCTCGACGAGGTGGGTGTGCAGGCCGACGCGGACATGCTGCTGTCCACGAGCATCGACGGCATGACCATCGGTTCGCCGGTCGAGGCCCTCACCGACGGCCGCGACGCGATGCTCGCGGTGTCGATGAACGGCGAGCCGCTGCCCGTCGAGCACGGCTACCCGGTGCGTCAGGTCGTGCCCGGTCTGTACGGATTCGTCTCCGCCACCAAGTGGGTCGTCGACTGGGAACTCACGCGCTTCGACGAGGCGACGGCCTACTGGACCGACCGCGGCTGGGGCGACAAGGCACCGATCAAGACGGCGTCACGCATCGACGTGCCGGCCGCCTTCGCCCCCGTCGCACCCGGTCCCGTCCGTGTCGCAGGTACCGCCTGGGCGCAGCAGCGTGGCATCGAGCGCGTCGAGGTCCGTGTCGACAACGGACCGTGGCAGGAGGCGACGCTCGCCGAGCAGTACACGATCGACACCTGGCGCCAGTGGTTCTGGGACTGGGACGCCACTGCGGGCAACCACAACATCCAGGTCCGCGCGACGGATCAGGACGGGAACACGCAGGTCGAGGAGCGCACCCCGCCGATCCCCGGTGGTTCGACCGGGTGGCACACCCGCACCATCATCGTCAGCTGACGTCAGGCGTTCGCGAGGACGTGGTCCGCGGCCGCGTCGGTCACGGTGCGGTGGATCTTCTCGTGCAGCAGGTCGTGTCCGGCGTCGGCGTACTCGCGCAGGGTGATCGTCGGGATGCCGCGCACGAGGTCTCGGACGCCGTCGATCGGCACCATGCGGTCGTCCACACCGTGCAGTGCCAGGGTGGGCGACCGGGTCGCTGCCGTCAGATCCTCGCGGGAGATCGCGCGCGGCGGCATCGCCACCAGCACGACGGCGGGCGCGCCCCCGCCGGTCGCGAGCATCCGCACCGCGGTCGCGGACCCCAGCGAGTGGCCCATCACCGCAGGTCGGTGGCCGGCCTCGACCACGACGTCGAGGAGATGACGTGCGTTCTCCGCCAGCGCGTCGAGGTAGGCGGCGTCGTCGGCCGCCTCTCCTTCGGACAAGCCGTGGCCGATGTGGTCGAGGCCCCAGGTGGCGATGCCATGTGCTGACAGGGCAGCGCCGAACCGGTGGTACTGGCCGGTGTGCTGTCCCCGCCCGTGCAGGAACACGAGGGTCGCGGCAGGATCCTCGGTGGGTCCCCACTGGCGGTAGTGGGCTCGACCTCGGGGTCCTTCGAAGAACGGCATGTGGCCATTGTGGCTGATGTGACTCAATAGTCACCGGTTCGACACAGAACCGAACCCCACGGTTCCCTCCGCCGTGCGAGCATCGGACCATGAGGTTGGTTTTCGTCATCGTCGTCGCCGTCGTCGCGGCTCTTCTCGGGGCGCCCGCCGCCACCGCTGCGGAGCCTGCCCGAGTGGTCGGGGTGCGGCAGCTCTCGCCGACACACTCGGTCGTCGACGTCTACTCCCCCGCCATGAACCGCGTCGTGCCGAACGACGTGCTCCGCCCGGCTCGCGGCGGGTCGCTCCCCACGCTCTACCTTCTCAACGGCGCCCTGGGCAACGAGGACGGAGTCGGCTGGATCAACAACTCCGGCGCCCCGGCATTCTTCGCCGACAAGAACGTCACCGTCGTGCTCCCCATCGGTGGGCGTCTGAGTTTCTACACGGATTGGCTCGCCGACGATCCGATCCTCGGATCCAACAAATGGCAGACCTATCTGACGCAGGAACTGCCCGGCGTCATGGACCAGCACTTCGGCAGTACGCGCCGCAACGCGGTGGCAGGGGTGTCGATGAGCGGCGGTCCGGCACTCGATCTCGCCGTGCAGGCGCCCGGCCTCTACCGTGCCGCGGCATCCATCAGCGGGTGCCCCGCCTCGTCGAACCCGCTCGCCCAGGCCGCGATCTCGATCATGATCGGCGGCGCCCTGAACAACCCCTTCAACATGTGGGGCCCTCCCGGTGCCCCCGCATGGGCGCAGCACGACCCGTCCCTCCACGCCGACCGCCTCCGCGGAACGGCTGTCTACGCAGGATCCGCGAGCGGTGTTCCCGGCCCCGTCGACCGCATCCCGCCCGGCAGCATTCCCCCGTTCGGTGGAGCAGCCGTCGAAGCCATGGTGAACACGTGCACCGGCATCTTCGCCGACGCGGTGCGGAGGGCGGGCGTGCCTGCGACCATCTCTATGCGCGGCGAGGGCTCGCACAGCTGGGCACTGTTCGAGGACCAGCTGAAGGAAGCCTGGGGCACGACGATCGCACCTGCCCTCGGGACCCGCTGACCTGTCGGCCGGTCTCGTTAGGGTGGCGGCATGTTCGTCACCGGAGACACCCTCGTCCACAGCGCAGGCGACCTCGCGCTGGCGTCCCGGTGCGAGTACGCACTCCTGCGCACGCTCGACGCGAACCTCGGCCGCATCGAGACCGAGCAGGTCGACGACGCGATGTTCGCCCGGCTCGCGCGCCTCGGCAGTCAGCACGAGGCCCGCGAGCTGCTGAGACTGAAGCGCGAGCATCCGGACGGCGTCGTGACCATCGAACGGCCGGCCGAGAGCATCCCGTCCGCGCTGGCCGCCGCCGCACAGGCCACCCTCGCCGCGGCGCAGCAGCGCGTCCCCGTCATCTACCAGGGCACGTTCTTCGACGGCGAGTTCCTCGGCTTCAGCGACTTCCTGATCCACGACCCGTCGACCGACACCTATGCGGTGCACGACACCAAGCTGTCGCGCACCGAGCGCGTCCCGTCGGTCCTGCAGATCGCGGCGTACGCCGACGCGCTCGAGGCTGTCGGAGTTCCCACGTCCGCCACGGGCCACCTCGTCCTCGGTGACGGCACCGACCATCTCGTGCACCTGCCGGACGTCCTCCCCGTCTACCGCCGCGCACGGCGCGAGATGGTGGCCCTGCTGTCCGGCCACCTGACGCAACTGCTCCCGGCATCCTGGGCCGACCTCGACATTCGCGCCTGCTTCCGGTGCGAGCACTGCACCCCCGAGGTCGAGGCACAGCGCGACCTGTTGCTGGTCGCCGGGATGCGCGTCTCCCAGCGGTCCACGTTGCACGCCGCGGGGATCACGACCGTCGACGAGTTGGCCGCACACACCGGTTCCGTCGCGGACCTCTCGGAGCGGTCCCTCGGCACCCTGCGCGCGCAGGCCCTGGCCCAGGTTCAGCAGGAGCAGTCGGGGTCACCGGTGGTCGACGTGCACACCCCGAGTGCTCTCGGTGCACTGCCCGCTCCGGACGAGGGCGACATCTTCTTCGACTTCGAAGGCGACCCGCTGTACGCCGAACGCGGCTCCTCCGACTGGGGGCTCGAGTACCTCTTCGGCGTCATGGAGTCCGACGGCGCGTTCCGGCCGTTCTGGGCCCACGACCGGCACGAGGAGAGGGCCGCCTTCGTCGCCTTCGTCGAGTACGTGCGTGCACGCCGCGAGGCGTTCCCCGGCATGCACGTGTATCACTATGCGGCTTACGAGAAGTCGGCTCTGCTGCGTCTGGCCTCGCGGTACGGGGTGTACGAGAACGAGGTCGACGACCTTCTCCGGCAGCAGATCCTCGTCGACCTGTATCCCGTCGTGCGGTCCGCCCTGCGCATCGGCGCACCGAGCTACAGCATCAAGAAGCTCGAACCGCTGTACATGACCGATCACCGCGGCGACGTGGCAGACGCCGTCGCTTCCATCACCGAGTACGCGCGGTGGTGCGATCTGCGCGACCGTGGCGACCTCGACGAGGCGGCCGGCGTCCTCGCCGAGATCGCCGACTACAACGAGTACGACTGCCGCTCCACACTGGAACTGCGCGACTGGTTGCTCGGTCACGCCGAACGCGCGGGTGTGGTGCCCCGCGGTCCGCTCGACGCGGCCGAACCGGTCGACGAGGACCGGGACGCGGTGCCAGACGCCCTGTGGGAGTTCGCCGGTGAATCGGTCTCACGCACGACCGACCAGCAGGCGATCGCCCTGCTCGCGGCCGCTGTCGGCTACCACCAGCGCGAAGAGAAGCCCTACTGGTGGGCGCACTTCGACCGACTGTCCTCGCCGATGGACGAGTGGGCCGACACCCGCGACGTGTTCATGGTCGAGGAGGTGGAGTCCATGACCGAGTGGGCGACACCGCCCGGCAAGCGGGTCCAGCGGCGCACGAGCGTGGTGCGCGGTGAGTTCGGGCCCGGCAGTGGGCGCGTGGGGTCGAAGGTGACCGTGCTCTACGCGCCCCCTGCTCCGGACTGGATCGCGCCCGACAGACGCGCGAACCCGCAGTATCGCTGGACGATGCCCGGAACGATCGTCGAGGTGTCCGAGGACGGCGCCCACCTCACGCTCGAGGAGTCGCTGTCCAAGGGCGCCGAACCCCACGATGTCGCACCGGTCGCCACGACGCCCGATGCCTTCGTCAACACGACCACGCTGCGGGAGGCCATCGCCGCCACCGCGGCGGAGGCAGCGGATCGCCTTCCCGAGGTCCGCGCCTCGGCCGTGGTCGACCTCCTGCGTCGTGATCCTCCCCGGACCCGGTCCGGCGCACCGCTCGCCGAGGTCGTCGACGAGCAGGTCGCTGCGGCCATCACCGCGTCGCTCCTCGATCTCGACGATTCCTACATCGCGGTCCAAGGGCCGCCGGGAACGGGGAAGACCTACACCGGATCGCGAGTGATCGCCGCACTCGCACGCGATCACGGCTGGCGCATCGGGGTGGTCGGCCAGTCGCACTCGGTGATCGAGAACCTTCTCGACGGTGTCGTCGCCGCCGGGCTCGATCCCGAGAGCGTCGCCAAGAAGGGGTCGTCCGACAGCACGCACTCGTGGCTCGGCGTGGACTCGTACTCCGGGTACCTGGCCACACACACCGGCGGATGCGTCGTCGGTGCGACGGCCTGGCCGTTCACCAACCGCAAGGAGTTCACGGAGCAGGAGCTGGACCTGCTGGTCGTCGACGAGGCGGGCCAGTTCTCGCTGGCCAACACCATTGCGGTGGCGCGGGTGGCACGCAACCTCCTGCTGCTCGGCGATCCGCAGCAGCTGCCGCAGGTGAGCCAGGGCAGCCACCCCGAACCGGTGGACACCTCTGCTCTGGGCTGGCTCGCGGACGGCTCCGACACGCTCCCGGCCGACCTCGGGTACTTCCTGGCCACCACTCGCCGCATGCACCCCGAGCTGTGTTCCGTGGTGTCCGACCTGTCCTACGACGGACGGCTCCGCTCGCACGACACAGTGCTGGGACGGCACCTGGACGGCGTCGACCCGGGAGTGCACACAGTTCTCGTCGACCACGAGGGCAACGCGACGTCCTCGCGAGAGGAAGCGGTCGAGATCGTCCGACTGGCACGGTCACTGGTGGGATCGGCCTGGACGTGTGACGGGGAGACACGGCCGCTCGGCGCCTCGGACCTGCTCGTGGTGGCGGCCTACAACGCCCAGGTCGCCACCGTGCGCGCGGCGCTCGACGATGCCGGACTGCACGAGGCCTCGTGCGGCACCGTCGACAAGTTCCAGGGCCGGGAGGCCGCCGTCGTGATCGTGTCCATGGCCGCGTCGGCCCCCGAGGACGTGCCGCGCGGCATGCAGTTCCTGTTGTCGCGCAACCGCATCAACGTCGCCTTGTCGCGGGGGCAGTGGGCCGCGTACGTCGTGCGCTCACCCGCGCTGACGCACTATCTGCCCTCGACACCGGCGGAGCTGTCGTTGGTCGGCGCCTTCATGCGGGTGAGCCCCGACGAGTGATGCCGGTCAGCCGAAGGCCCGACCCTCACCGCGGTAGGTGGGCAGTGTCGTGCGGGAACCGTCCGCGGACACGAGGTGCGCCTCGGCGAAGCGCTCGCACACCTCACCGGCCTTGGTGTGCCGGAACCACAGCCGATCCCCCACCGCCGCACCGGATCCCGCCACCGGCGTCTGGACCTCCCCGGCCCCCTCGGTGCGGATCAACGCCCCGCGTCCGATCAGTGACGGCACGCGAGAGGCCCCCGTCGGTCCCGAGGCGATGTACCCACCCGAGAACGCTGTCGCGATGGTCCGCGTCGGCGTGCGGACGACGGGGAGCGCGAAGAACAGCGCCGGTCGTGCAGTGAACGCGTCGTAGCGATCGAACAGCGTCGGCGCGAACAAGCCGGATCCCGCCGTCACCTCGGTCACCGCCGGATCCGCAGCCGACACCTCGATCGACCCGGTGCCGCCACTGTTCACGATCTCGAGCACGCCCACCTCGTCCTGCACGGCATCGACCACGGCGCGTCGCCGGAAGGCCAACTCGGACGCCGACTTCCGCTTCATCCACCGCACTGCTCGTCCGGAATCGGGCAGCCCCGCGATCTGCGCCTCGTAGAACATGACGCCGACGACGGACGCGCCGCGCCGGACCGCCTCCCGCGCCAGCGCGGCTACCTCGGCCGGACGACGTAGCGGCGACCGACGAACGCCGATGTGTGCGGGTCCGATGCGGAGCGACGCGTCGACGTCGAGACACACCCGCACCGGAGCTGCCCACGGACCGGCGGCGTCGATCACGTCGAGGTGTGCTCGCGAGTCGATCATGAGAGTGATGCGGCGGCACGCGTCGGCGTCCGCGGCCAGGGTGGCGAGCGCCTGTCGATCCACGGTCGGATAGCCGACGAGGATGTCCGGTACCTCGCTCAGCCACAAGGCCTCTCGCAGCGAGTAGGCCATGACGCCCGCGAACCCCCGCGCGACCAGCGCACGCTCGAGGACACCGCGGATACGGACGGATTTCGACGCGAGACGGATGGGAGTACCGCCGGCCCGTCGCACCAGGTCCGCGAGGTTGGCCGCGAGCGACTCCTGGTCGATCGCGAGCAGCGGCGGGTCGAGCTCTGCCGTCGCGGCACCGAGCCGATCGAGCACGGTCACGACGGCACCGCCTTCGCCGCGATGCGCGCGGCCAGGTCGTCGAGTTCCGCGATGACGGCGAGAGTGTCCTGGTCGACGAGCCACCGGAGAACCACCCCGTCGATGGTCGCCAGTGCGGAACGCGTCAACGACGCCATCGGTTCCGTCCACCGCATCCGTGATGCCTCGGCCGCCGCCTCGAGGAAGCTCTCCGTCTCGGTGTCCATGACGCGGTACTGCAACGTGCCGATGCCGGGTCCGGCTCCCGCGGAGCGCACCGAGTAGGCGGTGATCTCGTAGGTGAGCAGCTGCCGGTCGGCCGTGCTCTCGATGACCGACCAGAGTGCGGCCACGCCGCGGTGCAGTATCTCGCGCAGCGCACGGGGGCCGGCGCAGTCCCGCCGACCGTCGGCGGCGGCAGCGTGCAGGGCCGTGCCGACGGCGGCGCCGAGCTCCTGGACCAACGCCTCGCCCATGGCCGTGACGAGCGCTTCCTTGTTCTCGAAGCAGTAGTGGACGACGCCGAGCGAGACCTCGGCGTGTTCGGCGACGGCGCGCACGGTGACGGCGGCGATCCCGGCCTCCGCTGCCACGGTGAGCCCGGCCTCGATCAGCTGCGAACGCCGGAGATCGGCGGGGAGGCGCACGGTCATGGTCGAAGTCTAGGGGGTTGACCTGGACGGTTGTCCAGTACTTGTATCCATCCATGACCGAATGGACGAACTGGGCGGGAAACCAGCGCGCACGGCCCGCGTCGATCGTGAGACCGCACAGCGCCGACGAGATCCGAGACGTCGTCGTGCGCGCGCAGGGCCGGGTCCACGCGGTCGGAGCAGGCCATTCGTTCACCGGCGCCGCGCTGACGGACGGCGTCCTGGTGGCGCTCGACCATCTGACGGGCATCGAGGGTGTGGCCGCGGGACCGGACGGCACCACCGACGTCACCGTGCGCGCCGGAACGCGGCTGCACACCCTGAACGATCTCCTGCATGCCCGCGGACTGGCGCTGACCAACATGGGCGACATCGACGTGCAGACACTCGCGGGTGCGATCTCGACCGGCACGCACGGCACCGGGGCGCGGTTCGCCGGGCTGTCCGCCCAAGTGGTCGGGGCGCGACTGGTGCTGGCCGACGGCACGGAGGTCACGGTGTCGGACGGGCCGCTGTTCGAGTGCGCGCGACTCGGCCTCGGGGCGTTCGGGATCCTGACCGCCGTGACGATGCGGTGCGTTCCGGCCTTCGCGCTGCACGCCGAGGAGACCCCGGGTCGCCTCGGCGAGGCACTCGAGCGTTTCCTCGACGACATGCGCGACGTCGACCATCCGGAGTTCTACTGGTTCCCGCACACGGATCGGGTGCTGACCAAGCGCAACACGCGGCTGCCCGCCGACACGCCACTGTCTCCCGTGGGCCGCGTGTCGTCCTGGATCGACGACGAACTGTTGTCCAACAGCGCCTTCGAGGTGATCAATCGCGTGACGACGCGAATCCCGTCCATCATCCCGAGGGTGAACACGGTGTCGGCGGCGGCCTGGTCGGGTCGCACGTTCACCGATCGCAGCTCGTCCGTGTTCGCGTCCTCCCGTCGGGTCCGCTTCCGCGAGATGGAGTACGCGGTGCCGCCCGAGTCCGTGCCGAGCGTGATCCGCGCGATCGAGGCCTGGATCGCGCGGACCGGTTACCGCGTGACCTTCCCGGTCGAGGTCCGCTGCGCCGCCGCCGACGACGTCTGGCTGTCCACCGCGCACGGCCGTGACACCGCCTACGTCGCCGTCCACCAGTACCACCGGCGGCCGGTGGGTGGGTACTTCGACGCGGTGGAGGCGATCGCACGTGATGTCGGTGGACGCCCGCACTGGGGCAAGATGCACTCCCTCACCGCGGGTACACTTCGTTCGCTGTACCCGCGCTTCGACGACGTCGTGGTCGAACGCGAGCGAGTGGATCCCCACGGCACCTTCGGAAACGACTATTCGGACACGGTGCTCGCACGACTAGAGTGACACAGTGAACGTGATGCGCAGGGCCCTGTCCGGAATCCTCTCGGCCGCCCTCGTGCTCGGTGTCGGTGAACTCCTCGCCGCCGTGGTCGGCCCGGACTCGTCACCGATCGTCGCTGTGGGGTCGGCCGCGGTGGACAACACCCCCGCAGGCGTCCGTGAGTGGGCCATCGACACGTTCGGCACCTCCGACAAGCTCGCCCTCTTCATCGGTATGGGTGTCGTCATCGCCCTCCTCGCCGCCGGAGCAGGCATCCTCGAACGTGCTCGGCGACCCATCGGATCGGCACTGTTCGTGGTTCTCGGCGTACTCGGGGTCCTGGCGGCGATCTCGCGCTCCGGCAGTGGATCGATCGCAGCGCTCCCCACCGTCGTCGGCGTCGCGGTCGGCATCCTCGTCCTACGGTCGCTCGTCGAGCGCGCGGACCCGGACGCGTCGGAGGGGTTCTCCCGTCGACGCTTCGTGATGCTCGCCGGGATCAGCGCTGCCGCGGCCGTCGCGACCGGCGCCGCGGGACGGGTGCTCGGCGCCTCCACGCGGGCGGTCACGCAGGACCGCAACGCCTTCACCGTCCCGGTGCCCGACAGCCCGGCGCCGCCCGTCCCCGCCGCCGCAGATCTCCGGCTGCCCGGCCTGTCCCCGTACGTCACGTCGAACGCCGAGTTCTACCGGATCGACACCGCTCTCGTGGTGCCGCGGGTGAACTCGCAGGACTGGAGTCTGCGCATCCACGGCATGGTGGACAACGAGATGACGCTGACGCTGGCCGATCTCGAACAGCGTGTGTCCATCGAACGGATGGTGACGCTCACCTGCGTGTCCAACCCCATCGGCGGCGACCTCGTCGGCAACGCCACCTGGACCGGCTACGCCCTGAAAGACATTCTGGCGGAAGCACGTCCGCAGGCATCGGCCGACATGGTGCTGTCCTCGTCGCACGACGACTTCACGGCCGGCACCCCGCTGGACGTCCTCATGGACGGGCGCGACGCCATGCTCGCCGTCGCCATGAACGGGGAGCCGCTGCCGATCGAGCACGGCTACCCGGCGCGCCTCGTCGTCCCCGGCCTGTACGGCTACGTCTCGGCGACCAAGTGGGTCACCGACCTCGAGGTGACTAAGTTCAGCCAGGCTCGCGCGTACTGGACCGACCGCGGATGGTCCGAGCGCGGACCGATCAAGACGGCCTGCCGTATCGACACCCCCGTCGGCAGCAAGGACGTCCAGGCGGGCACGGTGATGATCGCCGGCGTCGCGTGGGCCCAGCATCGAGGCATCTCCCGTGTCGAGGTCCGCGTCGACGACGGCCCCTGGACCGAGACCACCCTCTCCGACGAGTACTCGCGCGACACCTGGCGCCAGTGGTCGTACGCCTGGACGGCCACCTCCGGCCAGCACCGCATCGAGGCTCGGGCCACCGACGGCACCGGTGAGGTGCAGACGGACGTGCGCGTCGACACCGTTCCCGACGGTGCGAGCGGGTACGCGAGCATGCCCGTGACGGTGCAGTAGGTCGCATCCGCGCGGGCTTCCGCGGTACGCGCGCCCCTCCGCCGACTGCAGGGGGTGTGCACGTCGCGGAACCGGTGCGCAGTGCCCCATTGCCACTGCGCGCACAGGTTTCGGCGCCACACACCCCTTCCGGCTCGACGGAAGGGGTGCACTCGTCGTGCCCGCCGCGCGGGTACCGCCGCGTCGACGACGCCTCGATCACAAACGGACAATTGGTATGCACTGGCTCACATATGGGTTATGGTGAGTGCACTCTCAGCAACCGTGTTGCAGACAGTGCAACACAATCCCATCCTGGAGGCATGCGTGCGCATCTCACCCTCTCGTTCCTCGCACCGGGCGCTCGGCGTCGTGGCAGCAGCGACCCTGGTCGCCGGCGTCGCGGCGGGCTGCGCGGATCGATCGTCCGGCGGCGCCGAGTCCGGCGAGGACTTCCCCACCGGCAACATCACCCTGCTGACGCCGACCGCAGCGGGCGGCGCGACCGACCTCACCGCGCGCACACTGGGCCGGCAGATGGAGGAATCCCTCGGTGTCAGTGTGATCGTCGAGAACCGACCGGGCGGAGCAGGATCCATCGGCATGCAGTACCTCGCCGATCAGGATCCCGACGGATACACCATCGGTGTTCTCCCGGTCGAGGTGAGCCTGCTCGGTCATCAGGGCTACTCGATCGATCCGGCGTCCTACGACTTCCTCGGACAGGTCAACTCCCAGCCCGGCACCATCGCAGTGCCGGCGAACAGCCCGTATCAGACTCTCGACGACCTCCTCGCCGCCGCACAGGCCGATCCGGGCGGCATCACCGTGTCGAACGCCGGACCCGGAAGCATCTGGGAAGCAGGCGCCGTCGAACTCGGCAGGGTCGCCGGTGTCGAGTTCACGGGAGTCCCCTTCGACGGCGGCGCACCCGCGGTCACCGCGGCCGTGGGCTCCCAGGTCGATGCCGTCGTCGCCGGGATCGGAGAGACGGCACCCGCTCATGCCGACGGGCGACTCCGCGTTCTCGCCGTCTTCACCGAGGAGCCCGCCCCCGCGCTGCCGGGAGTCCCCACCGCCACCGAGCTCGGTCAGGACGTGGTGATCGGCAGTTGGGCCGTCATCGCGGCGCCGACCGGCCTGCCCGACGGCGTGGCCACCCGCATCGAGGACGCCATCGAAAGCGCCTCCGCGACAGACGAGTACATCGATCTGATCGAGTCCGGCGGCAACCTGCCGCTGTACCGCTCCGCGGACGAGACCACCACCTTCGTCGGATCCGAGTCGGATCGATTCGCGGATCTGGCGGCACAGGAATGACGACGCACGACCTGACGGATTCGTCCGTGACGATCCCGGGCGACTCCTCCGAGGAGGACGTGCGGCACACGAGCCGCACCTACGAAGCGGTCATCGGCGTCGTCGTGGCCCTCGTCGGCGGCGCCCTGTTCGTCGCCGCACGGGACATCGATCTCGCCCGCGAGGGGCAGGCCTTCGGTCCGCGCTGGTGGCCCACCGCGCTCGCGATCTCGATGGTGATCGCAGGACTCGTCCTCGTCGTGCAGGCCTTCACGGGACGCATCGTCTCCGACGAGGCCGCGATGACCCGATCGGGCGGTGTCGCCCTCACCGCGACGCTGCTGGTCATCGTCGTCTACGGAACCGCCTGGCAGTACCTCGACTTCCGGGTCGTCACCGTGGTGCTGCTCGCCGCGCTCGTCGCGATCTTCGGCGGCCGAGGAATCAAGGCGCTCCTCGTGTTCCCGGTGGTCACCACGGCGATCCTCTGGGTGATCTTCGGCATGCTCCTGCAGGTGCCGCTGTGAGCGCCGTCAGCGAGGGACTGAGCGCCCTCCTCGACCCCAGCATCGGGCTGTGCCTTCTCATCGGCATCCTGCTCGGCACACTCGTCGGTGCCGTGCCGGGCATCACCGCGGCGATGGCAGTCGCACTCGCGGCCGGCTTCACGCTCACTCTCGAACCACTGCAGGGCCTCTCGGTCCTCCTGTCGATCTACGTCGCCGCCCAGTTCGGCGATCGGGTGCCGTCCATCCTCATCAACACGCCCGGCACCCCGGCGTCGATCGCCACCACCTTCGACGGGTTCCCGATGGCCAAGCAGGGGCGGGCCGGGATCGCACTGACGAGCTCGGCGCTCGTGTCCGCCATCGGATCCGTGGTGGGCATCTGCATCCTCGTCTTCGCCGCACAACCCATCGCGAGTGTGGCACTCCGGTTCGGGCCGGCCGAGATGTTCGCCCTCGTGGTGTTCGGCATGACGATGATGATCGGCGTCTCGGGTGGGCGCGTCGTGAAGGGTCTGTTCGCCGGCATCCTCGGCCTCGGACTCGGGGCCATCGGCCGCGATCCCATCACCGGCGACGGCCGCTTCACCTTCGGACTGAACGAACTGAGCTCCGGCATACCTTTCATCGCGGCGATCGTCGGCTTGTTCGGCATCGCCGAGGTGTTCAACCAGATGATCTGCCGCCGCCCCGGTCTACTCCCCGCACCGATCACACAGCTCGGAAAGTGGTGGCCGACCAAGGCGGAGCGCCGTGAGCTGCTCAAGCCGGCACTCATCGGATCCGGCGTCGGGTCGGTGGTCGGTGTGGTCCCCGCGGCGGGCGGCGACATCGCCGGAATCGTCTCGTGGGACCAGGCTCGGCGGGCGTCCAAGCATCCCGAGAAGTTCGGGAAGGGCTCACTCGAGGGCCTGGCGGCCGCGGACACCGCCAGCACGGCCACCATGGGCGGATCGGTCACCACCACACTGGCACTGGGTGTTCCGGGCGACGCGGTGATGGCGGTCATGATCGGGTCGATGGTCATCTGGGGCCTGCAGCCGGGCCCGGCCCTGTTCGTCGACTCCCCCGACCTGGTCTACAGCCTCGCGGCGATCATGCTGCTCGCGACGTTCGGTGCACTCGCTCTCGCACTCGTCCGGATGCGCGGCGTGGTGAAGCTGCTCGACCTCCCGCAGCAGTACCTGTGGGCCGTCATCATCACCTTCTGCATGGTCGGGACCTACGCGGTGCAGAACAGCGCATTCGACGTCGGGCTCATGCTCGTCTTCGGGTTGCTCGGACTGGTGTTGCGACGCAACGGTTTTCCGGCGGGTCCGCTGGTGCTGGGCTTGATTCTGGGTCCGCTGGCCGAGAGCAACATCCGTCGGGCGTTCCTCATCGACGGCGCCGCGAGCATCTACACCAGCGGTATCGCCGTCGGTCTGCTCGTGCTGAGCGCGCTGGCCGTCGTCGGCCCGTACCTGCGTGCCGGCCTGAAGAAGAGTCGCACCCGCGCCCCGAAGGAGAGCGTCGATGCCTGAGTTCCTCTGCATCGGAGAGACGATGACGCTCGTCGCACCGGTCGACGCCACCCCACTCCACACGGCGGATCTGTTCACCCTGCACATGGGCGGGGCCGAATCGACCGTCGCTCTCTACCTGGCCGAACTGGGACACGAGGTGTCGTGGGCCAGCGCGGTGGGTGCCGACCCGCTCGGCCGTCGCATCGTCGACGCCATCGCGTCCCACGGCGTCGACACGTCCCACGTCACCGTCCGCGAGGACGCGCCCACCGGCGTCTACTTCAAGGACCCGGACGACGGTGTCACCACCGTCCACTACTACCGGCGGGGCTCTGCTGCGTCGCGCATGTCGCCGGCGACTCTGGACGGACTGCCGTTGCATCGGACCGACGTCGTCCACACGTCCGGTATCACCGCGGGGCTGTCGCCGACGTGTGCGGCGATGACGGATCGACTGTTCGACCTCTGCGCCGGCACGTCGACGATCCTGTCGTTCGACGTGAACTACCGGCCCGGCGTCTGGTCGCGTGAGCGGGCCGCGCCGATCCTGCTCGATCTGGCCCGACGCGCCGACATCGTCTTCGTCGGCCGCGACGAGGCTGCCGACCTGTGGGGCACCGAGGACGCCCGGTCGATCGCCTCCCTCGTCGGAACGTCGGGAACGGTGGTGATCAAGGACAGCGACGTCGGTGCCACGGAGTTCACCCCGGCGGGCGACGTCTTCGTACCGGCGCACACCGTCGAGGTGGTCGAGGTGGTCGGGGCCGGTGACGCGTTCGCGGCGGGATACCTGTCCGGACTGCGTGCAGGCAAGGACGCACACGGCAGGCTGTCCATGGGGCACGATCTCGCCTCGAGAGCGTTGTCGAGCACCACCGACTTCGTCCCCGCAGCAGCGCTCGATGCCTGACGGCACGAGCCCCACAGTCGAAGGAGCGTGAACGATGTCGCAGAGCGTGGAACGAGCGGTCGAGATCCTGGAGTTCGTCGCCGTCCAGCCGCGGACCCAGAGCGAGGTCGCGGCGCATCTCGACATCCACCGGTCGACGGCACTGCGGGTGCTGCAGACCCTCACCGACCACGGCCTGACCCGCAAGCGGGCCGACGGGAAGTACGGCGTCGGGTACCGCATCGCCGGGCTGGCTCACGCTGCGCGTGACCAGTTCGACCTCGCGAACACCGCTCGCCCGTATCTGGTCGGACTGGGTGAACAATGCTCGCACACAGTGCATCTCGCTCAGTTGGACGGCGGCCGCATCATCTACGTCGACAAGATCGAACAACCCGGCATGATCAAGCTGTTCTCCCAGATCGGCGCTCCCGTGTGCCTGCACACGGCCGGCGTCAGCAAGGCGGTACTGGCATTCCAGGACCCCGAGGTGGTCGATGCCGTGCTCGACGGCGCGGACTTCTCGCGACACACGGCCACCACCATCACCTCTCGGCAGCAGTTCGACGAGGAACTGCGAGTCGTCGCCGAGCGCGGCTGGTCGGTGGACGACGCCGAGTACGAGGACTACGTCAACTGTGTGGCGATGCCCGTGCGAGACGCGAGTGATCGCGTCGTCGCGGCGGTGTCCATCACCTCGCTGAAGGGGCGCGCGGACCTCGCCGCCCTGCAGAAACTGCTGCCCGACCTCCGGGCAGTCACCGACAACGTGTCGAAGGAGCTCGGATGGAGACCGTGAACGACTGGTTCGACGACGCGTTCTCGTCGCGACCCGTGATGGCCATTCTGCGGGGGTTCTCCCCCGCGCGGTCGGTCGCGCTCGCCCAGCGCGGCTGGGACGCCGGCATCACCTGCATCGAGGTGCCGGTGCAGTCCGCCGCCGCGGTGGACGCCCTGGCCGCGGTGGTGAGTGCGGGAGCCGAGCGCGGCATGACCGTCGGGGCGGGGACGGTGGTCACTCCCGACCTCGTGCGGACGGCACAGCAGGCGGGTGCCGCCTTCACGGTGGCTCCCGGCTTCGACCCCGCCGTCGCGCGGGCGAGCATCGACGCCGGTATGCCGCACCTTCCCGGTGTCGCCACCGGGACCGACGTCCAGGCAGCGGCCGCGTTCGGGCTCGGATGGGTCAAAGCGTTTCCCGCATCCGTCCTGGGCGCCGGCTGGTTCGCCGCGATGAAGGGCCCCTTCCCCGCGATGCGCTTCGTCGCGACGGGCGGCATGAACGCCCGCAACGCCCCCGACTATCTCGCCGCCGGCGCCGACGTCGTCGCCGTCGGGTCCGCCCTCGAGGACGACACCCAGATCGACCTTCTGAAAGACCTCTCCCTCACCCGATAGGAGCCCTCCTTCATGCCCTCCCTGCTCCGTGACGCCTACACCCCGGCGTCGACCCGCTACGACTCGATGGCCTACCGGCCCGTCGGGACCTCGGGCCTCCTGCTGCCTGCCGTGTCACTCGGTATGTGGCACAACTTCGGCGACGACACGCCACTGCAGAAACAGCGCGAGATCATCCGCAGCGCATTCGATCTGGGCATCACCCACTTCGACCTCGCGAACGGCTACGGCCCGCCGATGGGCTCCGCGGAGAAGAACGTCGGCCGCATCCTGGCCGAGGACTTCGCGACACTCCGCGACGAGATCGTCGTCTCCACGAAAGCGGGATACGACTTCTTCCCCGGACCGTACGGCCGCGGCGGTGGTGCGAAGTACCTGCTGGGCAGCCTCGACCACTCGCTGACCAGTCTGCGGCTCGACTACGTCGACATCTTCTACAGCCACCGGTTCGATCCGAACACCCCGCTCGAGGAGACGGCCCGTGCACTCGACACCGCGGTGCGCTCGGGCAAGGCACGGTACGCGGGCATCTCTTCCTACTCCGCGGAGCGGACCGTCGAGATGGCAGCTCTTCTCCGGGATCTCGGCACGCCGCTGGCCATCCATCAGCCGTCGTACTCGTTGCTCAATCGCTGGGTGGAGCAGGGAGTTCCGTCACTTCTGGACGTGCTGGACGCGGAGGGCATCGGCTGCATCGCGTTCTCTGCCCTGGCGCAGGGTCTGCTGACGACCAAGTATCTCGACGGCATTCCCGAGGGATCCCGCGCGACTCAGGGCAAGACCCTGCGTGACGGCATGCTTTCGGAGGAGAACCTCGGCAACGTCGCGGCACTGAACGGCATCGCCGAGCGGCGCGGACAGTCGCTGGCGCACATGGCGCTGGCCTGGGTGCTGCGTCGCCGACAGGTCTCCTCGGTGCTCGTCGGTGCGTCCCGGCCGTCGCAGATCGCGGACAGCGTCGCAGCCCTCGACAGCCCGCCCTTCAGCGATCAGGATCTCGCCGACATCGACGAGTACGCCGTCGACGGCGGTCTGAACATCTGGCTCGCCTCGTCCACCGCATGAGCACCCCGGAACTCGCCGCGGTGATCGCCGACGAGACCGCGGTCAGCTTCGCCTCGTTCGACCTGGACGACGCCTGGGCTCTCGGTTGCCGGATGCGCGAGGCCGCGGCGACGCGTCGGCTCCCGCTCGTCATCGGCGTCGTGCACGGCCACCAGCGGGCGTTCCACACAGCTCTGCCGGGGTCGTATCCGGAGAGCGACGACTGGTTGACCCGCAAGACCAACACCGCCACGAGGTACGGGCGGAGCTCGCTGGGCGTGCTCGAGTTCTTCACCGCCACCGGCCGCGACTTCGACGCGCAGTCGCGCCTGCCCGCCGAGACGCACGCCGCCGCGGGTGGAGTGCTGCCGCTGCGGGTGGACGGCGTCGGAGTCGTCGGGTACGCGGGCGTCTCGGGTCTACCGCACCGCGACGATCACGCGTTCGTCGTGGAGCAGCTGCGGGAGTACGCAGTGAACCGATGATCGCTGGCGCACAGGTTCCCGCGCCGCACACCCTCGTCCGCCGGACAGAAGGGGTGTGCACATCACGGAACCCGTGCACCCCACGCACGAGAGAGCGGACGCACCCGAATCGGGTGCGTCCGCTCTGTCGTCGTCGAACTAGTTGTGCGAGGCGTCGAACCGCGAGTGCACGTCCGGCACGTGGACGTCACCGAGAACGCGAGCGATCTGGTCCTCGCTGAGACCCAACCGGCGCAGTCGTTCGCACACGGCGTCGAAGCTCAGCATCTTGGAGTCGAGTTCCTGCTGGAGCTCGGCGACCTCGGCGCGCAGCACCTCGGCCTCCTCGAGTGCGTCGAGAGTCTCCGCGGGCTTGGGCAGCAGCAGCGACAGCAGCCGGTCGCGGGCATCGGTGCTCAGTCCGTCGAACGGTGCGGAGCCCTCCGCGGCCTCGTGCTTGCCGACGGGAGCAGTCACCGGTGCGATCTCCGTGGTGTCCGCGGTGTCGGTGCGAGCCTCGTCCTTCTGCATGTCCACGGCGGTCTCGCCCTGCACGTCCGAGCCCTCGACGGGCACGGCCTGCTCACCCTGAGGCTTCAGGTCGATCGTGGTGCGCAGCGGGCGGTTCGGGATGAACAGCACCGCGAGCACGGTGACCAGTGCAACGAACCCGGCGATCAGGAAGATGCGTCCGGTGGCGTCACCGTAGGCGGTACGGATGACCGCGGCGATCGGGTCGGGCAGCGATCCGATGTCCAGGGTGCCGCCGCCGTTGGAGCCGGCGGGGACACCGAGGGCGGCGAGTCCGGAGGCCGAGTTGTCGGCGACGCGGGTGGCGAGGACCGATCCCAGAACCGAGACGCCGATGGCGCCACCGAACGTCCGGAAGAACGCGACGGTGGACGATGCCGCACCGATGTTCTGCACGCTCACGGTGTTCTGCACGGCCAGCACCAGGTTCTGCATCAGCATGCCGGTACCGAGGCCGACGATGGCGATGAAGACGCCCACGAGCCACAGGTTGGTGGCGTGATCGAGCGTGCCCAGCAGACCGAAGCCGACCACGAGCAGGAAGGAACCGGTGACGATGAAGGGCTTCCACTTGCCGAAGCGGGAGATCAGCTGACCCGAGCCGACCGACGAGACGAGCATGCCGGCGACGAGCGGGATGGAGAGCAGGCCTGCCGCGGTGGGCGAGTAGCCACGAGCGGTCTGGAAGTACTGACCCAGGAAGGTGGTGGCGCCGAACAGGCCGACACCCACGGCGACGGAGGCGATGATGGCGAGTCCGGTGGTGCGCTCGGTGACGATCTTGAGCGGGATGATCGGGCTCTTGACCTTCGCCTCGACGAGGACGGTGAGGATCAGCAGAGCGACACCGCCGCCGACGTACATCGCGGTCTCACGGGAGATCCAGTCGTAGTACCCGGCCTTGCCGGCGAACGAGACCCAGATGAGCAGCACGGACACACCGGCGGTGAGGAGAAGCGCGCCGAGCCAGTCGATGGAGACGTCGTCCTTGCGCTCGGTGGTGATGTGCAGCGTGCGCTGCAGCAGCAGCAGAGCGATGACGGCGAGCGGGATGCAGACGAAGAAGCACCAGCGCCACCCGAGGGGGCTGTCGACGATGACGCCGCCGAGGATCGGGCCGCCGGACATCGAGACGGCCATGACGGCGCCCATGTAGCCGGAGTAGCGACCGCGCTCACGAGGAGACACGATGCTGCCGATGATGGCGACGACGAGTGCGGTCAGACCACCCATGCCGATGCCCTGCACCACGCGAGCGGCGAGCAGGATCGGCACGTTGTGCGCGAGGCCGGCCATGACGGAGCCGATGACGAAGATGACGAGTGAGCTCTGGACCAGCAGCTTCTTGTTGAAGAGGTCGGCGAGCTTGCCCCAGATCGGCGTCGAGGCCGCGTTGGCGAGCAGTGCCGTCGTGATGACCCAGGCGTACGCGGTCTGCGAGCCCTTCAGGTCGCCGATGATGGTGGGCAGGGCGGTCGAGACGATGGTCGTGCTGAGCAGGGCGGTGAAGAGCCCGGCGAGCAGACCGATCAGGGCCTCGAGGATCTGCCGGTGCGTCATCGGGGTCGAGTCCGCGGCGGCCTCGGCGGGAGCCGAGAGCTGATCGGTGTCACTCACCCGGGAGGGCGGAGTGTCGTGTGTGACGGTCATGTCTGTGGTTCTTCCTATTCTCAGTTATGCGAGAGGATGCGCTGGCCGGAGTGCCGGGCCTGCGCCTCGTCGGTGAAGGTGGACGTGAGTCGACGGATGGAGTCGAGGGCGGCATTCGCCTGGTCCTCGTCCCAGTCCCCCAACATGCGGGACAACCGTGCGACTCGGTGCTCCTTGATGCGGTCCAAGCAGGCGAGTCCGGCGTCGGACACCCGAACCCGGGTGGCACGTCCGTCGTCGGGATCGGGAGTACGCACGACGTGGCCCGCGTCCACCAGCTCGGCGAGCTGGCGGCTGAGCACGGACTGGCTGGTGCACATGGCGTTCGCCAGTTCGGACTGTCGGCACTCGCCGTGGGTGGCGAGCGTTCCCAGTACGCCGACCAGGGCGGCCGGCAACTCGGTGCGGTCGTCCCCCGTCGACACGGCCACGCGCAGTGCGCGGCCGAAGCGGAAGACTTCTTCCATCAGCAGCTCTGCTGTCTCGGTGTGGACGGCCACGGCGATCTCTCCTCGAACTCGTTTACTTGCTGTCTGCAACTATATAGATAGATACCTGAGGTAAACAACTATTAATGTGTCTCTCTTCCCGAGCCGTGGGGCGTGGCCCGGACCAGCAGTCGTCGCCGCCTCCTGTGAGTCCTCCAGAAGACGGCGAGCCCGACCGAACGGGCAATTCCCGCGGATAGGTTTCGTCCTGTGGGAGACGACCGGAACGAGGGGGCGGTCGTGTCCCCCGAACCGGACGGCGGCCCCGCCCGGGTTCCCCTGACGGGTGCGCAACGGCCGTTCTGGCTGGCCCAGCGCCTCGATCCCGACGCGGCTCTCACCGTCGCCCTGTACGTCGACATCTCCGCTCCGGTCGGCTCGGGTGTCGACCTCGCTCGGTTGGAACGGGCGATGTACGCCGCGGGCACCGAGTCCGGCCTGCGGCAGACCCGCCTCGCGCAGGGAGAGGACGACGAGCCGTGTCTGATCCACGTCGAGGACGCCGTCATGAACCTCGACGTGCTCGACCTGCGCGGCGACGCCGACCCCGAGGCGTCCGCTCACGCGTGGATGCGCGCCGAGTTCCGCGAGCCCGTCGATCTCCACGGAACCGTGCTGGTTCGCTGCGTGTTCCTCCGACTCGACGATCACCGCACGTTCCTGTATCTGCGGGCCCACCACGTGGTGCTCGACGGCCAGGGCGCCTTCACCCTCCTCGGACGTATCGCCGGCCACTACTCGGGAACGTCGGCTCCGGGACCGGCGCCGACGCCCGACACCGCCGCCCGCATCCACGATGCGGAGGTCGCCTACGCCGCGTCACGTCGCCACGACGCCGACCTCGCCCACTGGCGCGAGCACGTCGCCGACGTCGGCGGCCCCACGGCCCTGTCGGCGGCACCCCCGAGCGCACCCCGGCAACCCGTCGCGACGCGCCTGTCGTGGACCCAACCGAGGGGAACCGCGGCCGACCCGCTCGCCGTCGTCGCCGCTCTCGCCGTGCATCAGTCGCGGGTGCTCGACACCGACGACGTGGTCCTCGGATTCCCCGTCACCGGACGCACCACCGCCGCTCTGCGGGCGACGGCCGGGATGATGGCCAATCTGGTGCCGCTGCGGCTGACGGTCGACGCGACCACGACGGTGCGAGAACTACTCGTACAGGTACGGCGGGAGATCACCGGGGCGCTTCGGCACCAACGCTTCCGGGACTGGGATCAGCTTCTGGCACCGGAGGTGCGGCCGTTCGGCGTCTCCTTCGGCCCCGTCGTGAACATCATGCCGTTCGTCGCCCCGTTGCAGTTCGACGACATCTCGGCTCCCGTCGGGATCCTGTCGTCGGGGCCCGTCCACGACACCGCGATCAACATCTACACCGGCGACACACTGACGCTGGACATCCAGTGGAACCCGGAGCGCTACGACGCCTTCGACATCGACCGGCACGGCGTGCGGCTGACGCGACTCCTCGGCGGCATCGTCGCGGCGGACGACCACACCACCGTGGGCGATCTCGCGTTCCTGGACGACGGCGAGGCGGCCGATCTGCTCGACCGGTCGGGCGGGCCGGCACCGACGGCGACGACGCTGGGCGACCTCATGGCGGCGGTCGCGCGCAGCAATCCGGCCGCGCCGGCCGTGCGCGGCGGAACGGCCACGCTCACGTACGGCGAACTCGACGACGCCTCCGGGCGCCTCGCCCGCACTCTCCGCGATGCGGGGGCGACTCCGGGAACCGTGGTGGCGCTGGCACTTCCGCGGTCCGTCGACCAGGTGATCGCGCTCTGGGCCGTCGTGCGTACCGGTGCCGCGTTCCTCCCGGTCGACCCCGCGGACCCCGTCGAGCGGCTCGCCGCCGTGCTGGCCGAATCCGGGGTGACCCTCGTCGTCACGACGGATCGACATCCCGTCGATCTGCCGAGCGGAACGACCCGGGTGGCCGTCACGGACGTCGCACCGGAGCCGCTGACGAGGGAGCACCCCGCGATCACCGAGCTCGCCTACGTCATGTACACCTCCGGCTCCACCGGCCGTCCGAAGGGCGTCGCGATCACCCACGCCGGACTGCACGGTGTCGTGGCCGGCCACCGCGCACGCGGTCCGGAGACACGGGTTCCGGACATGGGGGGCGGTCGCGTCCTCGCCGTCGCGGCTCCGACCTTCGACGCGTCGATCTCGGAACACCTTCTCGCCCTCGCACTGTCCGGTTGCCTCGTCGTCGCCGATTCCGACGCGTACTCCGGTGCACCTCTGCAGGATCTGCTGCGACGAGAATCGATCACCCACGCGATCCTGACTCCGCGGGTGCTCGAGACACTGTCCCCGACCGGAGCTCCGTCGCTGCGACAGGTCCTCAGCGTCGGCGACGTGTGCTCTCCCGCGCTGGCGTCCCGGTGGTCGACGTCACCGGACCTCCTGCTGCACAACGACTACGGACCCACCGAGACCACGGTGTGGGCCACCGGGACCGCGCCGCTGACGGAGGCCGGAACCGTCACCATCGGGCGTCCCCTGCCCGGAGTGCGCGCCGTGGTGCTCGACTCCCGCCTGCGCCCCGTCCCGGTCGGAGTTCCGGGTGAGCTGCACCTCGCCGGAGCCGGCCTGGCCCGCGGGTACGTCGGACGGTCGGCGGAGACCGCGGCGCGCTTCGTGGCCGGGGTCGACGGAACGCGGCTGTACCGCACGGGTGACCGCGCACGGTGGACGCCGTCCGGTGACCTGGAGTATCTGGGGCGCGGAGACAGTCAGGTCAAGGTACGAGGACGCCGCGTCGAACCCGGCGAGATCGACACGGCCCTCGTCGCGGTTCCCGGTGTGACGCAGGCCGTCACAGTGGTCCGCCGTGACGGCGACAGCGAGCAGCTGGTCTCGTACGTGACCGGTGACGCCGACCCCACGGACGTTCTCGCCGCCGTCGTTCGGACGCTGCCGAGCCACCTCGTCCCGGTGCACGTGGTGCCGCTGGACGCGCTCCCGCTGAGCGCCTCCGGCAAGGTGGACGTCCGCGCACTCCCCGAGCCGGAGCGCCGGACCACGACCCGCCGTGAACCCGCCTCCGACGTCGAGCGGCGGCTGCTCGACGCGGTGTCACACGTGCTGTCCCGCAACGATGTCGGTGTCGACGACGACTTCTTCGCGCTCGGCGGTGACAGCATCCTCTCGATCCGACTGGTCACCGTCGCGGCGGCGTCGGGCGTGCGGATCAGCGCTCGTGACGTCGTGGAACAACGCAGTGCCGCCGGGCTCGCGCGCGTGGCGGACACGGTCGGCACCGTCGACGAGCCACCCGGCAGCGGCATCGGCCGCGTCGACCCGACACCCATCGTGCGCCACCTGCTGGAGCGTGGCGGAACACCGGATCGGTTCGCTCAGACCCTCACGCTCTCGCTCCCGGTCGGCATCGACCGCGCATCCCTGGTGTCCACGATCGAGGCCGTGGTCGCGCACCACGACATGCTGCGCTCCGTGCTCGTCCGCGACGCGGACGGCGTACACCTCGAGGTGCGCCCGCGGGATGTCGTCCGGGTCGACGGACTGCTGCGCCGCGGCGCCGATCTCGCGGTGGAGAACATCGTCGCGACACTCGATCCCGAGAACGGCGTGATGCTCGGGCTCGGCTGGAACGACCTCGGCGAGCACACGGCGGGACGCCTCGTGATCGCGGCGCACCACCTGGTGGTGGACGTGGTGTCGTGGGGCGTCCTCGTCGCCGATCTCGTCGCGGCGTGGGCCGCGGTGCGCGACGGGGTCGCACCGACTCTCGCCCCCGTCCGCACGTCGATGCGGCGCTGGTCGTCCGGTCTCGCAGCGCACGACGCGAGCGCGCGGCTGCCGTACTGGACCGGCGTTCTGGACGGCCCCGATCCCGTTCTCGGACAACGACTCCTCGACCCCGTCGTCGATCGGGTACGGGACACGACGGCCCGGGACGTCGCCTTTCCAGCAGAGATCGCCGACGCACTACTGGTCCGCGCGCCCACCCTGTTCCACGCCGGGCCGACCGACGCGCTCCTCGCCGCGCTCGCCCTCGCGCTGGCCGCCTGGCGACAGGACGACGCACCGACGAGGCTCGTCCAACTCGAGGGACACGGACGGGAGGACGACCTGGTTCCCGGCGCCGACACCGCGCGCACCGTCGGCTGGTTCACCACGGTGTTCCCCGTACGACTGGACCTCACGGGTCTCGACCTCGCCGAGGCGCTGCGCGGCGGACCTGCTGCGGGCGAGACGATCCGGCGGGTCAAGGACCACCTCGCACGAATTCCCGACCACGGCGCGAGCTACGGGCTGCTGCGGCACGGGGCCGACGACGACGCGCGCGACGCCCTGCGCTGGACACCGCAGATCTCGTTCGCGCACCTCGGCAGGATGACGACGACGGACACCGGTGACTGGCTCCCGGTTCCCGGCATCTCCCCGCTGTCGGGACCACGGCCCGACGACCTGGGTGCGGCCGCCGTGCTCGAGATCGACACCGTCGTCCTCGGGGACACCCTGATCGCACGACTGAGCACGCTCGACGCCGTCCTGGCGGACGCGGACGTCGAGGCCTTCGTCTCGCTGTGGGTCGAGGCGGCGACGGCCGTCGCGCGGCACGTCGACACCCCCGGCGTTGGCGGGCGGTCACCGTCGGACTTCCCGCTGGTCGATGCGACACCATTCGATGTCGACGGGTGGACCGGGCGTCATCCCACGCTGATCGACGTCCTGCCCACCGCGCCACTGCAGGCGGGCCTGCTGATGCATGCCCGCCTCGCCGCCGGGAGCGTCGATCCCTATGTGGTGCAGACGATCGTGCACCTCGGTGGAGCGCTCGATGCCGGCCGTCTGCAGCGGGCCGCGTACTCGCTGGTGGACCGTCACGACGCGCTGCGGGTCGCCTTCGACACCACCGCCGACGGGACGGACGTCCAGGTGATCGCGGCCTCCGTCACGGTGCCGTGGACGGAGGTGGACGTCCGGGCCGATCCCGACCCTGCCGCCGTGCTCGACGCCTTCCTCGCGCACGATCGCGGCGTCGCCGTCGACGTGGCCGCCGCACCGCTGCTGCGCGTCGCTCTGCTGCACACCGGGGACGAGCGGCACACCCTGGTGCTCACCCATCACCATCTGCTCCTCGACGGCTGGTCCCTGCCGATCGTCCTCGCCGACCTCCTGGCCGACTACGCCGGCGAGGACCCCCGGCCCGCGCCGCCTCCACTCCGCGGCTTCCTGCAGTGGGTGAGCGAACGCGACACCACGGCCTCGCTCGCGGCATGGTCGGAGGCCCTGACCGGGTCGACCGAGGCGACGCTGCTCGCTCCCGCGCACGGTTCCGGAACCGACGAGGCACCGGGACAGCGCATCGCGACGCTGAGCACCGAGCGCACCGCCGAACTCGTGGCGCGCGCCGGCGCCGCGGGGGTCACGGTCAACACCCTCGTGCAACTCGCGTGGGCACTCGTACTGGGCTCCGCGGTGGGCCGTACCGACGTCGTCTTCGGAGCCACCGTCTCGGGCCGACCGGCCGAGCTGGACGGTTCCGCATCCATGGTGGGGCTCCTCATCTCCACCGTTCCGGTTCGCGTGCGGCTCGATCGCACAGCGACGGTGCGGGAGTCGGCTCAGCGACTGCAGCGTGAGCAGGCCGCGCTGCTCGATCATCATCACCTCGCTCCGTCCGCCATCGAGGCGGAGGTCGGGCCGGGCGCCGGATTCGACACGTCGCTCGCCTTCGAGTCGTATCCACTGAATCGCACCGCTCTGACCGCAGCGGCGGGGGACCTCTCCGTTCTCGGCGTCGAGGCACGGGACGCGACGCACTACCCGCTGTCCCTGGCGGTCGAACCAGGAGAGAGCCTCGTCGTGCGCGCGACGCACCGCCGCGACGTCCTCGACACCGACGCCGTGGACCGACTGCTGGCCCGACTCCTGCGGGTGCTCGAGGCACTCGACCCCTCGCGTGTGCTCGCCGAGATCGACCTGCTCGGGGCGACGGAGCGCACCCTCGTCACCGAGACGTGGAACTCCACCCGGCACCCCCTCGTCCCCACCACACTCCCGGACGCCGTACCGGCTCTCGATCCGTCCCGTGTGGCCTTCACTCACGGTGATCGACACGTCACCCGAGCCGAGTTCTGCGCTCGCGTCCACCGCCTCGCCCGGTACCTGATCAGCCGCGGCGCCGGACCGGAGACGGCCGTCGCGGTGGCGCTCGAGCGGTCGATCGATCTGCTCGTCGCCGTGCACGCCGTCGTGGCCACCGGCGCGCACTACGTCCCGCTCGATCCCGGCCATCCCGCCGAGAGGCTCCGACACACGGTGACCATATCGGGAGCGCGGCTCGGTATCGGGAGTGCGGCAACGCTTCCCGAGGCGGTCGAATGGATCACGATCAGCGATCCGCCCCTCGGGTCCTTCTCCGACACACCCCTCACCGACGACGATCGCCTCGCACCCCTACGCCCGGACCATCTCGCCTACGTGCTCTTCACGTCCGGCTCCACCGGGCAGCCCAAGGGTGTCGGGGTGTCGCACGCCGCGATCGTGTACCAACTGCGCTGGCGCGCCGAGTTCGTCGGTGTCACCGCGGACGACGTCGTGCTCCACAAGACTCCCGCCACCTTCGACGTCTCGGTGTGGGAGCTGTTCCTGCCGTGGCAGATCGGTGCCCGCGTCGTCGTCGCGGATCCGGACGACCACCGCGACGCCGATCTGCTGGTGGAACTGATCGCACGGCACCGCGTCAGCGTGGTGCACGCCGTCCCGTCGATGCTGGCGCTCATGGCGGACGCACCGGGCCTCGCCGCCTGCACGTCGCTGCGCACGATCCTGTCGTCGGGCGAGGCACTGCCCGCGGGGGTCGCCGCCGCCGTCCGCGCCGTGCTCCCCGTACGAGTGGTGAACCTGTACGGGCCGACCGAAGCGGCGGTGGACGTCACCGCCCACGTCGTGACCGACGCCGACACGACGGACGTCCCCCTCGGGCGGCCGGTGTGGAACACGACGACCCTCGTGCTGGACGACGCCCTGCGTCCCGTTCCCGTCGACGTCCCCGGCGAGCTGTATCTCGGTGGTGCGCAACTGGCCCGCGGCTACGCGCATCGCACCGCGCTGACCGCGGAGCGGTTCGTCGCCGGACCGGACGGATCTCGTCTCTACCGGACCGGCGATCGTGTCCGCTGGTCCGCCGCCGGCGACCTGTACTTCCTCGGCCGGAGCGACGACCAGCTGTCCGTGCGCGGCGTGCGCGTCGAGCCGGCGGAGATCGAGGCCGTGCTGACGCGGTCGGGCCTGATCGACCGCGCGGTGGCAGCGGTCGTCGGAGATCGACTGGTCGCATACGTCGTTCCGGCACAGGGCCGTTCAGCCGTCACGGAGGCGCTGCTGCAGTCGCTGCGCTCGTCGCTTCCGCGCCATCTGGTCCCCGACGACATCGTGGAGATCGACACCGTTCCCCTCACCGCGTCGGGCAAGGTCGACAAGCGTGCGCTGCCCGCACCCGCGCGCCGCGGCCGGGTCCACCGCACTCCCTTCACACCGACCCAGCGTGTCGTCGCGGACATCGTGGAGGCCGTCCTGCAGACGTCCGCTCCGGTGGGTGCCGACGACGATTTCTTCGCGCTCGGCGCCACCTCCCTCAGCGCGGCGCGGGTCGTCGCGCGCATCCGGTCGGCGACCGGACGCGACCTGACGCTCCGCACGCTCTTCGACGTCCCGACCGTCGCGGGGCTGGCTGCCGCCGTCGATGCGGGAGACGCGTACACCGACCACGGGTTCCACGCTGCGCGTCCCGACCGCATCCCGCTCACGCACGCCCAACACCGGATGTGGTTCCTCGACCGGTACGAACCGGGGTCCTACGTCATGCCGCTGGCGTTGCGCGTCCGCGGCGACCTGGATCTCGGCGCGCTGTCGTCCGCGATCGGTCACGTCATGACTCGCCACGAGATCCTCCGTACCGTCTACGCCGATGCGGACGGTGTCGTGCACCAGGTCGTGCTGCCGCCCCCGGCGCCGACCACCCTCACGGTCACCGCCGTCACGCCCGACGCACTGGCGGAACGACTGTCGGATGCCCGGACCACGCGGTTCGACCTGGCCACCGAACCACCCCTGCGGGCCGAGGTGCTGCGCCTCGCCGACGACGAGCACGTCCTGCTGCTGACCGTGCACCACATCGCGGCGGACGGTCTGTCTCTCGCCCCTCTCACGCGAGACCTGCTGTCGGCGTACCAGTCCCATCGCTCGGGACGGGTACCGGCACAGTCGCCGCTGTCGGTGCAGTACGCCGACGTCGCTGTGCGGCAGACGGAACAGGGCATCGACTCCGACGCGGCGGCATGGTGGGAGCGCCGTCTCTCCGGACTGCCCGACGTCCTCGACATGCCGCTCGACCGACCGCGCCCGGAGCGGCGCGGCCGGGCGAGTGCCGCGGTGCGCCTCGATCTCGACGACGCGACCGTGGCCGCACTGAGCGAGCTCGCCGTCGCTCACCGGGCCACGGTGTTCATGGTCGTGCACACCGCCCTCGCCGTCGCCCTCGCGCGCTGGACCGGGTCGACGGACATCGCGGTGGGGTCACCGATCTCGGGTCGACCGGATCCTGCGCTCGACGACCTCGTCGGCCTGTTCGTCGACACCGTCGTGCTGCGCACCCGCGTGGATCCGTCGGAGTCGTTCGCCGAGTTGCTCTCCCGCACCCGAGACGAGACGGTGGACGCCTTCGCGCACGCGCACGTCCCGTTCGATCACGTGGTCGACACCCTCGGTGCGGCTCGCACGTCGGCGCATCACCCGGTCTTCCAGGTCGTGCTGGCCTTCCAGGACGTGGATCCGCTCCCGGGCAGTCCCGACATCGAGGTGCTCGACGTCGGGCCGGCACCCGCGACCTTCGACCTCACCGTCGACGTCCGCCCCGCCGGCGCCGGCCTCGCGGTCGTCCTCACCTACGCGTGCGACCTGTTCCATCACACGACCGCGGAATGCCTCTCGTCCGTCCTCGAGCACGTGCTGCGCGCGGCGGCCCCGGGTTCCGAGATCGCAGTGGGCGACATCGCGATCCGCGGAGCGGACGAGCCCGACACGTGGACGCATCCCGACGCCCGCACGACCCCGACGACGCTCCCCGCCCTGCTCGACGCCCACGCGGACGGCTCCGCGGTCGCGGTGATCGAGGGCGACACCGTTCTCACGCGGGACGAGTGGGCACGAGCGTCGAACCGGTGGGCGCGCCGTCTGATCGCGCTCGGTGCCGGTCCCGAGACCGTCGTCGCGGTCGCCGTCGCCAGGTCGGCGCGGTACCTCGTTCTCGTCGCGGCGATCAGCCGCGCGGGAGCCGCGTTCGTCCCGCTCGATCCCGAGCAGCCGCGGGCTCGGCTCGCGGACATCCTGACCGAGGCGGCGCCCACGCTGGTGCTCACCGACACGGCGGCGCCGTTCCCGACCGACGTCGTCCGGATCACGGTCGACGATCCCGCCACGCTCGCCGCGGTCGCGGCGCTGTCGGACGCACCGATCACCGATCGCGACCGTCGCTCGGCTCTGCGACCCGACCACCTCGCCTACGTCCTCTACACCTCGGGATCCACCGGACGGCCCAAGGGCGTCGCCGTCACGCACCGCGGACTCCACAACGCCGTCCAGGACCAACGGGCCCGGCACGCACCGGCATCCGATGCCCGGGTGCTCGCTGTGTCGTCGACGACGTTCGACGCGTCCGTCGGCGAACTGGTCATCGCACTCGCGCTGGACGCCGCACTCGTCGTCGCCCCTCCCGAGGTCTACGCCGGTGTCGAACTCCGCGACCTGATGCGGCGGCACCGTGTCACCCACACCCTGATGACACCCCGCGCGCTGGACGCGACACCCGATCCCGGCGGTGACCTCCGCGTCGTCATGAGCGCCGGCGAGGCATGCCCGCCGAGTCTCGTCGACACGTGGGCACCCGGCCGGACGATGACCAACGTCTACGGACCCACCGAGGCGACCATCTGGTCGACGACGGCACTCCTGGCCGCCGGGCATCCCGTGACCGTCGGGTCCCCGACTCTCGGCGTCGAGGTCTCGCTTCGCGACGTCCGCCTGCACGCGGTTCCGGACGGCGTGGTCGGTGAGCTGTACGTCGCAGGCGACCATCTCGCACGCGGGTACCTCGGTAGGCCGGGACTCACCGCGTCCCGCTTCGTCGCGGCTCCCGACGGACAGCGGACGTACCGTACCGGAGACCTGATGCGCCGCAACGCCGTCGGCGACCTGCTGTACCTCGGACGGTCCGATCACCAGATCACGGTGCGCGGCCTGCGGATCGAACTCGGGGACGTCGAGACCGCGCTCGTCGGCGCCGCGGGCGTCGGCGCCGCCGCGGCCGGGGTGATCGACGAGCGTCTCGTCGGCTACGTGGTCGCTGCCGACGGGCACAGTATCGACGCGGCAGAGGTGTCGGCCGCCGCCGCGGCGGCACTGCCGCGGTATCTGGTTCCCGCCGCGGTGGTCGTGATGGACGCACTGCCGATGACGACGTCGGGCAAACTCGACCGCGCGCGGCTGCCCCGCCCGCCCCTCGACACGGCCGAGTTCCGCGCTCCGTCCACCGCCGGGCAGGTCGCCGTCGCGGCCGTCTTCGCGACGGTCCTGGAACTCGCGGACCCCGTCGGACTCGACGACGACTTCTTCGCACTCGGTGGCCACTCCCTCAGTGCCACCAGAGTCGCTGCCCGACTGCAGGTTCCGGTCCGTAGCGTGTTCGAGGCACCGACCGTGCACGCACTCGCCGCGCAGATCGACGCCGTGCCTCGGAGCGCTCTCGCACCGCGGCGGACACGGCCGCGCCCCGACATGGTGCCTCTGTCGTTCGCCCAACAGCGCATGTGGTTCCTGAACACGGTCTCCAGCGACAGCGGCTACGTCATCCCGCTCGCACTCGGGCTGCGCGGTGTCCTCGACCACGGCGCGCTACAGGGCGCACTCGCCGACGTGGTCGACCGCCACGAGATACTGCGCACCGTCTACCCCGCCGTGAACGGTGTTCCGCAGCAACACGTTCTCGATCACGCGCGGATCGCGATCGACCGGGAGTCGGAGACACCGGAGGCCGTCCTCGACCGGATGGCGTCGGCACCGTTCGACCTGGCAGCGGATCTCCCGCTGCGCGCCTCCGTCGTGGCGGTGACCGAGAAGCATCACGTCCTGCTTCTCGTGCTGCACCACATCGCCGCGGACGGCTGGTCCCTGGCGCCGCTCACCCGCGATCTCACGGCGTCCTACGCGGCCCGCCGGTCCGGTCGAGAGTGGACTGTCGACCCCCTGCCCATGCAGTACGCGGATCACGCCGTGTGGCAACAGGATCACGCGGACGACATCCGTGGTCGAGTCGCGTTCTGGACGGACCGCCTGGCCGGTCTCCCGGACGTGCTGCCGTTGCCGACCGATCGACCGCGGCCGCCGGTGGCCTCGCACCGCGGGGCGCGTGTACGCGTGACGGTGCCGGACGCCACGACCGCGGCGCTGCGTGCGCTCGCCACCGCCCACCACGCGACGCTCGTCATGGTCCTGCAGGCGGCCTGGGCCGTCACTCTCGCCCGCGTGACGGGAAGCGAGGACATCGCCATCGGAACACCGGTGGCAGGCCGCGGTCACGAGGATCTCGACGAGCTGGTCGGCATGTTCGTCGACACGGTCGTGCACCGCGCGTTCGTCACCGGTACCGATACCGTCGCGGCTCTGGTCGATCAGGTGCGCGAGGACACCGTGGCGGCCCTCGACCACGCCGACGTGCCGTTCGAGCTGATCGTCGACGCTCTCGATCCGGTGCGCTCCACCGCGCACCATCCCGTCGTGCAGGTCATGTTCGCGTTCCAGAACCAGACTCCGCCCACTCTCGTGGCCGCCGGACTGGAGATCGACGTCCTGGACTCGGTTCCCGTGGCCGCGCCGGTGGACCTGACCCTGGATCTCACGGAGACCGGGGACGGACTGAGCGGCGCACTGACCTACGCCGTCGACCTCTTCGACCGGCGGACCGCGGCCGGAATCGTCGACGTCCTGCTCCGCGTCCTCGACGCGGTGGCGCGCAGGCCCTTCGACCGGATCGGCGCCCTCGAGATCCTGCACCCGTCGGAGCGGGCACTGTTGCTCTCCCAGCACGGCAGCGCCGGACTACCACCGCGCGTGCTGCCTCGTCTGCTGGCCGACGCGGTGGCCGGCAACCCGGACGGGCCCGCCCTGATCGGGGAGCGCACGCTCACCTACACCGAGCTGGACCGCCGCTCCAACCGCTGGGCGCGGGCACTGATCGCCCTCGGCGCCGCGCCCGACACCGTCGTCGCCGTCGCGCTGCCGCGCTCGGTGGACCAGATCACCGCGGTGTGGGCGGTAGCGAAGACCGGCGCGGCGTTCCTGCCGATCGACCCCGACGGGCCACCGGACCGACTGCGGCACATGCTCACCGAGACGGGCGCCGCCGTCGCCGTCACCGCTGTGACGGTTCCTGCCGCACTGGCACGTCTCGCCACGGTGTCACCGACGGTCCTCGACACGGGCGCGGAGTCCGAGGCCGACGTGACGCCCGCCGACCGGCTCGGTGCCATCCGTCCCGACACCCTCGCGTACGTCATCCACACCTCCGGCTCCACCGGAACCCCCAAGGGCGTGGGCGTCACACACCGCGGCCTCGTGGACGCGCTGTGGGACCAGCGACTGCGCGGCGCTGCGCTGTGGGACCAGCGACTGCGCGAGGCTGCGGAGGCACGTGTGCTCGCGGTCGCGTCCCCCACGTTCGACGCGTCCATCGCCGAGCTGCTCATCGCCGTGGCCCTGTCCGCTCCCCTCGTGGTCGCACCACCGGACGTGTTCGGCGGACCGGCACTTGGTCGCCTCGTGGCGGAGTCCGCGGTGACCCACGCTCTCCTCACGCCGCGAGTCCTCGACTCACTGACCCCCGAGGACGTTCCGTCACTCCAGTTCCTGGTCACCGCCGGTGAGGCGTGCCCACCGGCACTGGCCGCCCGATGGGCCTCCGGTCGACGCCTGTTCAACGACTACGGTCCCACCGAGACCACCGTCTGGGCCACGAGCAGCGGCCCGCTCCGGGCGGACGACGCCGTGACCATCGGGCGGCCCGTCCGCGGGGTCGGCGCGCGGGTGCTCGACACGTTCCTGCGTCCGGTGCCGACCGGGGTGGCCGGCGAGCTCTACCTCGACGGCACCCACCTCGCGCGCGGGTACGTCGGCCGCCCCACCGCAACGGCCGAGCGGTTCGTCGCCGCGGCTCAGGGCAGGCGGCTCTACCGCACCGGCGACCGCGTGCGCTGGACCAGCGGCGGAGATCTGGAGTATCTGGGCCGCACCGACGTCCAGGTCAAGCTGCGCGGATTGCGCATCGAGCCCGGCGAGATCGAGGCAGTACTCGCCTCGCACCCGGCGATCGACCGCGCCGCGGTGCTGGTGCAGGACGACCACCTCGTCGCGTACGTGGTGCCGTCCGGCACGAGTGCCGTCGACCCCGCCGACCTCCGACACGACGCCGCGCGCCGCCTGCCGCGGTACATGGTGCCCGCGCACATCGTCACCGTGGACGCGATCCCGTTGACGGCGTCGGGCAAGCTCGACCGTCGCGCACTCCCGTCGGCCCCTCGCCGACCGGCCTCCGGCCTTCCCGGGACCGTGGCGACGGTCCCGCGTCGCGAGGCGGTCGGCCCGGCCGAGCGCGCCGTCGCCGAGGCGTTCGCCACCGTGCTCGAGTTGCCGGAGCTACCGGGGCTGGACGACGACTTCTTCGCTCTCGGTGGCCATTCGCTGTCCGCAACCCGGGTGGCCGCACGGGTGTCGGCGGCGACGGAGCGCGAGGTGTCGGTGCGCGCGGTGTTCGACCACCCCACCGTGGGTGCGCTCGCCGCAGCGCTGGTCGCGGCGCCGACCGCGGCGCGCACTCCCCTGACGGCGGCGCCGCGCCCGGACAGGGTGCCGCTCTCCTTCGCTCAGCACCGGATGTGGTTCCTCGGCCGCGTCGACGCCGACCGCGGTGGACAGCTGATCCCGCTCGCGCTGAGGCTGACCGGTCCGCTGGACGTCGACGCGCTCCGGTCCGCCCTCGACGACGTGACCCTCCGGCACGAGATCCTGCGCACCGTCCATCCCGCCCTCGACGGCGTGCCGCACCAGGTGGTGTCGCCCACGGTCGACGTTCCCCTCGACCTCGTGCGCACCACTGCCACAAACGTGCCCGCGGCGGTACGCACGGCCGCGGCGGCGCGCATCGACGTCACCACCGAGACTCCGCTGCGCGCCACTCTTCTCGTCGTGTCGCCGACCGATCACGTGCTGGTGATCCTCGTGCACCACATCGCCGCGGACGGGTGGTCGATGGCGCCGCTCACGCGCGACGTCGTCACGGCGTACGCCGCTCGCGCGGAGGGACGGCCACTCGACCTACCACCGCTACCCGTGCAGTACGCCGACCATGCCCTCGCGCAACGCGCAGCGTTGGGATCGCTGAACGATCCCGGCTCGGCCTTGTCGCGCCACCTCGATCACTGGCGGGAGCGGTTGGCCGGCGTACCCCTCGATCTCGCGCTGCCGACCGATCGCGCCCGGCCGAGAACCCCGTCGCAGCAAGGCGATCGGGTGCGGACCGTTCTCGACGCGGACGCGCTGGGCGCGCTCCGATCCGTCGCGCAGGCCCACGACGTCACCCTCTTCATGGTCGCGCACACCGCGCTGTCGATCGTGCTCGCCCAGTGGGCGGGAACCCGCGATCTCCTCGTCGGGACGGCCGTCGCGGGTCGCACCGATCCGGCACTCGACGACGTGGTCGGCATGTTCGTGGACACGGTGGTCCTGCGGTCCACGATCGACGAGGACGGCACCGTCGCGGACCACCTCGCCGCGGCGCGCGAGACCACCCTGGACGCCTTCGCGCATGCCGCTCTGCCGTTCGAGACCCTGGTGACGGCCCTCGACCCGGTGCGTTCCACTGCGAGTCACCCTGTGGTGCAGGTGATGCTGACTCTGCAGAACACCGCGCCGCCGCGATTCCCCGTCACCACACCGGCCGTCGAGGTGCTCGATCTCGGCGGCGCTCCCGTGCAGTTCGATCTCGCCGTGACGCTGCGTGAGGACCAGGGGCGCCTGCTGATCGAGCTGTCCTACGCGACCGATCTGTTCGACCGGAGCACCATCGAGCGGGTCTCGCGCAGACTGGTGTGGACACTGCGGTCGATGACACGCGACACCTCGGTCAGGATCGGGGACCTCGAGACGGTGGAGCCCTCGGAGCGTGCCGCGATGCGTCCCCGCAGCGGTGCCCCCGCGCTGGCGGCCCGGACTCTCGACCACCTCGTGACCGACGCGGTAGCGGCCCGTCCCGGCACGATCGCCCTGCGGGCGAACGGCATCGACCTGAGCTACGCGGACCTGTCCGCGCGCGCGAATCGTCTCGCGCGGGAACTCATCGCATGCGGCGCAGGACCCGACGTCGTGGTCGCGCTGGCGATGCCGCGCTCGATCGACCATGTCCTGTCCGTGTGGGCCGTCGCCGCGGCCGGGGCCGCGTTCCTGTCGGTCGATCCCGCGCAACCCGCCGACCGAATTGCGCACATCCTCCAGGACTCCGGCGCCGTCGCCGTGATCACGGACTCCCGGTCCGAGCAGGCCAATTCGACCGCCGCGCCGTGGATTCCGCGCATCGTGCTCGACGATCCGGACGTCGTGTCGGCGCTCGACCGTCACCCGGCCCACACGGTGCTCGCGTCGGAGCGTCGTCCGGGGCTGCATCCGAGCTCGATCGCGTACGTCATCTACACCTCCGGCTCCACGGGCCGACCCAAGGGCGTCGCCGTGACCCACGCGGGCCTGGCGGATGCGCTGGCGGACCAACGTTCCCGGCGCGGCGACGTGCCGGACGTGCGTGTACTCGCGGTGGCCTCACCGACCTTCGACGCCTCGATCGCCGAGATGCTGATGGCACTGGCGCACTGCGGCACTCTCGTTCTCGCGCCGGCGCACGTGCACAGCGGCGACGAGGTCGGCGCGCTGATTCGCCACGAGAGGGTCACGCACACCATCATCACGCCCCGGGTGCTCGACTCCCTGGACCCCGCCGGCCTCGACTGCGTGCGCGTCCTCGTCGTGGGCGGCGAGGCCCTCCCGGATCACCTCGCGGCGACGTGGTCCGCCGGACGCGAGATGTACGACGACTACGGCCCCACCGAGACGACCGTCTGGGCCACCGCGCACGGACCGATCACGCCGGACCGCCCCGTCGGCATCGGCACACCGGTCCGCGGTGTCGACGCGGTGGTGCTCGACGGCCGACTGCGGCCGGTACCTCTCGGCGCCGTCGGTGAGTTGTACCTGTCCGGACCACATCTCGCCCGCGGGTACGTCGAGCAGACCGGGCTGACCGCGAGCCGGTTCGTCGCCGCGCCGTACGGACCGCAGGGCGCGCGCCTGTACCGCACCGGCGACCTGGTGCGGTGGAACTCGGCCGGAGAGCTGGCGTATCTGGGACGTAGCGACTTCCAGATCAAGCTCCGCGGACTGCGCATCGAGCCGGGCGAGATCGAGAACGCCGCCCTCGCCCATCCCGCGGTGACGCAGGCGGTGGTCCTCCTTCACCGCGACGCCGGAACCGGATCGGATCATCTCGTCGCGTACGTCGCCGGCGGCGGGATCGATGTCGCTTCTGTCAGAGAGGCGGTGGCGGAACGGGTTCCGCAGTACATGGTGCCGTCGCGCGTCATCGCTCTGGACGCGGTACCGCGCACCACCGCGGGCAAGGTGGATCGGGCGGCCCTTCCCGCACCGACGTTCGCACCGACGGTGTACCGCGCGCCGACGACCTCGACGGAACACATGGTCGCCGACGCCTTCGCCCTCGTGCTGGGCGTCGGCGACGTCGGACTCGACGACGACTTCTTCGCCCTCGGCGGGACCTCGCTGACCGCGACCAGGGTGGCCGCACACCTCGGTCGTGCCGCCGGGGTCGACCGCGTGCTCCGACTCCTGTTCTCGCACGGCACCGTCGGCGCCGTCGCCGAGCATCTCGACCGCGAGGACGACGACGAGTCGATCGCCTCGTCCGACGCAGTCGGTCCCGTTCTCCGACTGGGCGGCGGAGACGAGCTCGCCCCGGTGTTCTGCATCCACCCGATGATGGGGCTGGCCTGGCCGTACTTCGAGCTCGGCCGCCACCTCGAGAGCGGCCGCCCCCTGTACGGCGTGCAGACGCCGGCGGTGGCGGACCCCGACTTCGCACCACGGTCGATGGACGGCGTCGTCGAGCGCTACGTCGAGGAGATCCGTCGCGTGGATCCCGTCGGCCCGTACCACCTCGTCGGATGGTCGGTCGGCGGTGTGCTGGCCCATGCCGTCGCGGCCCGGATGCAATCGCAGGGCCACACCGTCGCGTCGCTGTCGCTGCTCGATCCGGTGCACAGCATCGTGCCGGGCAGTGCGGTCAAGAAGGCACAGGCGGACGCCATGTTCGGCGCGTACCAGCACCTGACCGACGACCTGGCGGACATGACGCCGGACGCGCTGTGGTCGGTGTGGTCGGCGATGGGCGGCGACCAGCTACCGGTCTCGGACATCCAGGCGCGACTGATCACCAAGGCGATGCTCACGCTGTTCGCCCTCGTCGACGAGCACGTGCCGCCGACCTACAGCGGCGCCGTCCTGATGATCGACTCCGACGTCACCGCCGTCGAACTCGGCCGCATGTCGGACTTCTGGTCGCAGTACTGCACCGGACCCGCCGACGTGGAGTCCGTGCCGTGGCGACACGGCGAACTGCTGTCGAGCGACGCCGTGGGGGACATCGGTCCCCTGGTGGGACGGTGGCTCGGACGCGTGGAGACCGCGTCGTTACTGTCGACGGGTGAGTGAACGCAGCACGGATGGTTCCGAACCCGGCCAGTTCCACCTGCACGGCGCGTGGAACTTCCGCGACACCGGCGGCCTGCGCACGTCCGACGGCGGACGCACCCGCAGCGGACTTCTCTTCCGCGCGTCGGCACTCACGCACCTCTCCGACGAGGGCCGGGCCACGCTGGCCGGACTCGGGGTCAGCGACGTGTTCGACCTGCGCGGCGACGCCGAGGTGACGCGGTGGGGCTCGGACCGGGCCCCGGACACGGTCACCGTGCATCGCGTCCCCTACATCGCCGCGGAACGCGACGCGCCGCACGAGCGCGCCGTGCCCGCCACCACCGCCCGGGGCTACCTCGACGGCGCCTACCGCGCCTTTCCGACGCTGCCCGGTGCGCGGGTGGCGATCAGGTCCGTGGTCGAGGCCCTGTCGTCCGGCACCTCGTCGCTGGTGCACTGCGCCGCCGGCAAGGACCGCGCGGGGTGGACCGTCGCCACCGTGCTGCGCGCCGCCGGCGTCGTCGAGGAGGACATCGTCGCGGACTACCTGCGCAGCAACGCCGCCGTCGCTCCACTTCGGCGCCACATTCTCGATCACGACGAGGTGGCCCCCGCCGACCTCGACGACGACCTGCTGGGCGTGCGCGAGGAGTACTACCGCGCCGGGCTCGAGGCGATGACCACGGCGCACGGCTCGTTCGACGGCTACCTGGACTGGCTCGGCCTCGACCACGACGCCCTCACGGGACTGCGACGTGCGCTGGTGGACCCCCTGCGCTGATCAGCGCCCGGTGTAGGTCGCCTTGCCGGGCCCCACATCGAGGAAGCTGCGCACCGCGCCCTGCAGATCCTCGGTCTCGAACAGGGCACCCGACACCGCCGATGTCACCGAATCCGCATGGCGCACACCGCCGGAGCGCCACGCACCGATGATCTCCTTCGTGGCCGCATGGGCGCGCGTCGGCCCGTCCGCGAGCCGTGCGACGAGAGCCCTGGCTGCGGAGTCCACGTCCTCGTGGATCTGGTTGACGACTCCCCATTCGCGCAGCGTCTCCGCCGTGTACAGGTCGCCCGTCATGACGAACTCACGCGCCCGGCCGCTGCCCGCACGCTCCGCCATCCGCTGCGGACCACCCATCGACGGAGTCAGACCCACCACCGTCTCCACCAGACCGAACTTCGCCTTCGGCGACGCGAGGATGATGTCGCAGGCCAGGGCGATCTCCAGCGCGGCCGTCAGCGTCAGACCGTGCGCGGCGAACACCACCGGGCAGGGCAGCGCCTCGAGCGGATGGGCGATGGCCGCGAAGAGTCCCTCCCACAACGCCGTTCCCTCGGCCTCAGACAGCCCCTCGAAGACGTGCACGTCGACACCACCCGAGACAACCTTGCCCTCCGCGCGCAGCAGCAGCGCACGCGGAGGAGCGGCCACCAGCTCGGCGACGTCGGCCGTCACGGCATCGAACATGGCCTGGTCGAACAGGTTCAGGGCGCCGTGGGCGAACGTGAGGATCGCGACCTCGGCGCCCGCGTCGGTGGTGGTGCGCTCGAGACGGGTGGGCTTCTCACTCATGGATCGGAGCATGCCAGGTGCGCACACATCCTCGTTCTCCGGCCTCCGGCCTGCCCGCCTACCCCGACCGGCCTCCGGCCTGCCCGCCTCAGCGGACGGGCGTCGTCCCGGCCGGAACACTCGCCTCGACCGACGGATCCGGAACCGCAGCCCCGTGCCCACCGAAGTTCGGGCGCGCGTAGAAGAGCGTCGCGATCGCTCCGACCAGCAGGACCGCGGCCGGGAGGTACAGCGACTGGGCGAGCGCGGTGGCGAACGGTTCCGCCACCTGTGCCGGCACCCGGCCCGTGGACAGCTCGCCCGACGCGCCGGCCGCACCGGCGAACGGCACCTCGGCGGAGATGCGGGACTGCATCAGCACGCCGATACCCGCACTGCCCAGCACGGACCCGATCATGCGGGTGGTGTTGTAGACGCCGCTGCCCGCGCCGGCCTGCGACATCGGCAGGTTGCGGGTGGCCGTGGCACCGAGCGGAGACCAGATGAGCGCGTTGGCCACACCCATCAGGGCGATGGGCATGAGGAGCCGGACGATCGCCGTGGTCGGTGTCATCTCCATCGCGAGCCAGACGAGGGCGACGGTGAGCAGAGTCAGGCCGGTGCCGGCGATGTAGCGCGGGTGCACGCGGTCCACCAGACGGCCGACGTTGGGTGCGAGCACGCCGGTGAGCACCGCCATCGGCACGAACAGCAGGGCCGAACGCGTGGGCGTCAGTCCGGTGACGCTCTGCGCGTAGAACATGATCGGCAGCATCATGCCGGTCATCGCGAAGCCCATGGCCGCGATGCCGATGTTGCTGAGCGAGAAGTTCCGATCGCGGAACAACCCGAGCGGCACCAGAGGCTCGTTGCGGTTGCGCGACTGCCACACGATGAACGCGGCGAAGACGACCACGCCGACGGCGATGGAGGTCCAGATCCACCCGTTCCAGTCGTACTTCTGACCCTCCTGCAGACCGAAGACGATGAAGAACAGGCCGGCGGCGGACAGCACGACGCCGGGGATGTCGAACTTGTGGTCGTTGGTGGGGAGCGTCGGCACGAACTTGACGGCCAGTGCGATGGCGACCACACCGACGGGGAGGTTGATGAAGAAGATCCACTCCCACCCGAACGCGTCGACCAGCACGCCACCGAGCAGCGGACCCACCAGGGTCGCGACGCCGGCGACCGCGCCCCAGGCGCCCATCGCGGCACCGCGCTTGTCCTTGGGGAAGATGCGGGTGATGACGGCCATGGTCTGCGGCGTGATCATCGCGGCGCCCAGGCCCTGCACGGCGCGCGCAGCGATGAGCATCTCGATCGACCCCGACACGCCACACCACAGCGAGGCGAGAGTGAAGACGACGAGCCCGCCGATGTAGAGGTTCTTCGGCCCGAACCGGTCGCCCAGACGGCCGGTCACGAGGAGCGGTACCGCGTACGCGAGCAGGTACGCACTGGTCACCCAGATGACGTTCGAGATGTCGGTCTGCAGACCCTCGAGGATCGCCGGCTGCGCGACGGCGACGATGGTGGTGTCCACGAGAATCATGAAGAAGCCGAGGCACAGGGTCCAGAGCGCGATCCAGGGGGACGCCTCCTTCACGGCCGGGCTGGTGGTGCTGGTCATCGGTGGTCCTGTCGTTCGGTGAGAATGCTGTCCAGCCAGGGGAGACGTCCGGAGTCGATGTCGTCGACGAAGGCCCGGAGCCAGGTGAGTTCGGCCTCGCGCAGGGCGAGGGTGTAGTCGAGGCCCACGGAGAAGAGCCGGGGAACGTGGCGATCGACGGCCATCGCATCGATGACGCGCATCTCGTCGAGATCCTTCTCCAGCAGAGCGATACGGGTACGGACGAGTGTCGCGACCTCCGGCCCGGGGAGGTTGTGCGACTCGGACAAGGCGAGGGTGAACTGCGAGTACTCGGGCGTGGGTTCCGCCAGGAGAGTACGCAGGGTGTCCGACAGAGCCGCCCGACCCGAGTCGGTCACCGAGTAGGTGGTGCGCTCGGGCCGATTACCTTCCCGTTCGGTGCCGACCGCCACGATCAGCTCACGCTCCGCCAGGCGGTCGACCGCGTGGTAGAGCGACCCCGGACGTACCTTGAGCAGTCGGTCGTCCTTGCGCTCGAGCAGGAGCTGATACATCTCGTACGGGTGCATCGGCCGCTCGAACAGGCAAGCGAGCACGGCGATGGCCAGCGGTGTCACGCGTTCCATGTCGATCCCCTCGCCCGTATATTCCGCTTGGAATATACGGCGCCGAGCATGGTCGCCACAAGCGGCGCTAGCGTGGACGGCGATGAACTCCCACCAGATCGACATCGTCCGTCTCGCCTAGGCGCGAGAACTGGGTCTTCCCGACGACGCCTCGCTCGACGACGCGGAGCGGTTGCACGTGGTCGACGACGACGCGACCCGCCTCACGTTCGTCGTCCTGGACGGCCACGCGGTCCTGGTCGGACCCGGCGACATCCTCGACCGCGCCGAGGCACTGGGCAACGACGTGCTCGCGACGCGGGACGGTCTCGCCGAGCTCGCGGGACAGCGCCGGGGTCGTTGCGGTGGACCACGGGTCCTCGCCTTCCTCGACGACAGTCGCGACGACGTGCGCGTCGAACACCCTCTGATCTCCCACGACGGGCACGATGTGGACCGCGTCCTCGCACTGGTGCCTCCCGACGACGCCACCGGGATCCGCGCGGTCGGCGTCGACTCGTGGTTCACGGTGTTCGACGACGCCGACGGTGAGGACGACGCTCTCCCCGCGGCCGCAGCCGGGTACGTCGAGTGGCGTGGCTTCCTCGCCGACACCGTCGCGGTCACCGTGCCGTCACGACGCCGGCGGGGGTACGGCTCGACCGCCGCACGGCTGGCCACGAACGAGGCCATCGACGCGGGACTCGTGCCGCAGTGGTCGGTGCCGATGGACAACGCGACCGCCCGGCTGTTCGGCCTCTCGCTCGGCTTCACCGAACTGGGAGTGCACATCGGGATGGAATTGACCGACCCCGGGTAAGTTACGACCATGAGCACCGACAGCGGTACCCCGTCCTACGTGGAGAAGGGCGGCTTCGACCGCGACACGAACTACATCGAGGACCGCATCACCGACGATCCGTCGTCGCGCTACCCGGTGGAGGCCGGTCGTTACCGCCTCGTCGTGGCCCGCGCCTGCCCGTGGGCCAACCGCGCCATCATCGTGCGTCGGCTCCTGGGTCTCGAGGACGCCATCTCGATGGGAGTGTGCGGACCGACCCACGACAAGCGGAGCTGGACCTTCGATCTCGATCCCGACGGCCTCGACCCGGTGCTGAAGATCCCACGTCTGCAGGACGCGTTTCTCGCGCGCTTCCCCGACTACCCACGCGGGATCACCGTGCCCGCCATGGTGGAGGTGTCGACGGGCGAGGTGGTCACCAACGACTACCCGCAGATGACGCTCGACTTCTCGACGGAGTGGACGCGGTACCACCGTGAGGGCGCACCCGACCTGTACCCGGAAGCGTTGCGCGGCGAGATCGACGAGGTGGCGGAACTGATTTTCCACGACGTCAACAACGGCGTCTACAAGTGCGGTTTCGCCGGCTCCCAGAGTGCGTACGAGAAGGCGTACGACGCTCTCTTCGCGAGACTGGACTGGCTGAGCGACCGCCTCGAGAACCAGCGATTCCTGGTGGGCGACACCATCACCGAAGCCGACGTCCGCCTGTTCACGACGCTGGCGCGGTTCGATCCCGTCTACCACGGCCACTTCAAGTGCAACCGGAGCAAGCTCTCCGAGATGCCGGTGCTGTGGGCCTACGCCCGAGACCTGTTCCAGACACCGGGATTCGGCGACACCACGGACTTCGTGCACATCAAGTCGCACTACTACGAGGTGCACACCGACATCAACCCGACCGGCATCGTGCCCAAGGGGCCGGACCTGTCGAGCTGGTTGAGCCCACACGGCCGGGAAGCGTTGGGCGGCAGGCCGTTCGGAGACGGCACTCCCCCGCCGCCGCCGAAGGAGTCGGAGCAGGTTCCGGCCGAGCACTGGGCCTGACGACCCGGACGGGTCGGAAGGATCTGCGTCAGGGACGCAGAGTGAGAATCCTCGGCCCGTCCTCGGTGACGGCGACCGTGTGCTCCCAGTGCGCGGATCGCGATCCGTCCGTGGTGACCACGGTCCAGTCGTCGTCCAACACGCGGGTCTCGTGGGTGCCCAGTGTCAGCATCGGCTCGATGGCGAGCGTCGAACCCACCACCAGCTCGGGGCCCTTGCCCGGCGCACCCTCGTTGGCGAGGAACGGCTCCATGTGCATCTCGCGACCGATGCCGTGGCCGCCGTAGCCGTCGACGATGCCGTACGCGCGGCCGTGCGCCGCCGAGGCGGCCAGCGTGCCCTGCTCGATGGCGTGCGAGACGTCGGTCAGGCGGTTGCCCGGGAGCATCGCGGCAATACCGGCCTCCATCGACAACCGAGTGGCCTCGCTCAGCTGCTCGTCGGCCTCGATGACGGCACCGACACCGAACGTCCAGGCGGAGTCGCCGTGCCAGCCGTCGAGAATGGCGCCACAGTCGATCGAGATGAGGTCGCCCTCGGCGAGCACGTCGGACGAGTTCGGAATGCCGTGCACGACGCGATCGTTGATCGAGCTGCAGATGCTGCCCGTGAAGCCGTGGTACCCGAGGAACGACGGGACAGCGCCCGCGTCCCGGATCACCGCCTCGGCCACCGCGTCGAGCTCGAGAGTGGACACGCCGGGCTTCGCCGCGTCGCGCACCGCGACGAGAGCGGCGCCCACGACGGCCCCGGCCGCAGCCATGGCATCGAGCTCACCGGCGCTGCGGAACGGAACCACCTTGCGCTTACGTCCGAAAGCCATGGGTCAGTCGTCGCCCTGGATCGCGTCGATGACCTTCTTGTTGACGTCCTCGACCTCGCCGACGGCGTCGACCGTCACGAGTAGTCCCGACCGGCCTCCGGCCTGCCCGCTGCGGCCATGGCTCTTGTAGTACTCGAGCAGCGGAGCCGTCTCGTCGCGGTAGACCTTCATCCGGTTCCGGATGACGCTCTCCTTGTCGTCCTCCCGCCCACGGGCGAGCATGCGCTCGACCACGACGTCCTCGTCGATGACGAAGGAGACGACGGCGTCGAGCGTCGTGCCCGCGTCCTCGAGGATGGAGGCGAGTGAATCGGCCTGATCGGTCGATCGCGGGAAGCCGTCGAGGATGAAGCCGTTGGTGGCGTCGGGCTCGGCCAGACGGTCGCGCACCATGTCCACGGTCAGCGCACTCGGGACCAGGTCGCCCGCGTCGAGGTACTTCTTGGCCTCGATGCCCAGGGGCGTCTTCTGGCCGATGTTCGCGCGGAAGAGATCGCCCGTCGAGACGTGGGGAATTCCCAGCTTCTCCGACAGCAGCGTCGCCTGCGTACCTTTGCCTGCTCCGGGAGGACCGAGGAGGACGAGTCTCACTTGAGGAACCCTTCGTAGTTGCGCTGCATCAGCTGGCTTTCGATCTGCTTCACCGTGTCGAGTCCCACGCTCACCATGATGAGCACCGCGGTTCCGCCGAAGGGCAGGTTCTGGGCGCCACCGGAGTTACCGATGTCGAGGAACAGGTTGGGAAGCACAGCGATGGTGCCGAGGTAGATGGCACCGGGCAGCGTGATGCGACTGAGAACGAAATTGAGGTAGTCGGCCGTCGGACGTCCCGGCCTGATGCCCGGGATGAATCCGCCGTACTTCTTCATCTCGTCGGCACGTTCCTCGGGGTTGAACGTGATGGCGACGTAGAAGTAGGTGAAGAAGACGATGAGGCCGAAGTAGATCGCGATGTACACCGGGTTCGCCGGGTTCACCAGATACGTGTTGATGGCGCGTTGCCACCAACTCGGATCCGCCGCCGTGCTGGCATTGGTCAGCTGGGCGATGAGATTGGGGAGGTACAGCAGCGACGACGCGAAGATCACCGGGATGACACCGGCCTGGTTGACCTTCAGCGGCAGGTAGGTGGACGAGCCGCCGTACATGCGGCGGCCGACCATGCGCTTGGCGTACTGCACCGGGATGCGGCGCTGGCCCTGCTCGACGAAGACGACGCCGATGATGATGGCGAGAGCGGCGAGGCAGACGAGCGCGAAGACGATGCCGCCGCGACTGTCGAGAATCGACTTGCCCTCGGACGGGATGCGCGAGGCGATGCCGGCGAAGATGAGCAGCGACATGCCGTTGCCGACGCCGCGCTCGGTGATGAGCTCGCCGAACCACATGACCAGGGCAGCACCCGCGGTCATGACCAGCACGATGGTGACCAGTCCGAAGATGGACGAGTCCGCGATGATGTCGAGGTTGCAGCCCTGGAGCAGCTGTCCGCGCGAGGCGAGCGCGACGAGACCCGTGGCCTGCAGGATCGCCAGAGCGATGGAGAGATAGCGCGTGTACTGCGTCATCTTCGCCTGGCCGGCCTGGCCCTCCTTGCGGAGTTCCTCGAACCGCGGGATGACCACGGTGAGGAGCTGGACGATGATGCTCGCGGTGATGAAGGGCATGATGCCGATCGCGAACACGGACAGCTGCAGCAGAGCGCCGCCCGAGAACAGGTTGATCAGCGAGTAGATGCCGGCGGAGTCGCCACCCGACACCTGGTCGATGCACTGACGGACGTTGCCGTAGTCGACACCGGGCGACGGCAGCGTCGCGCCGAAGCGGTACAGAGCGATGAGGCCGAGAGTGAAGAGGATCTTCCGTCTCAGGTCAGGTGTCCTGAGGGCCGACACAAAGGCGGAAAGCAACGATCCTCCTGGACGGGGTGACTAACGAGGGAGATGGTCGGGGCGCACTGGCACCCCGTCGAACTCTAACAGCGCCGCGGAGTGCGCAGCCCGGGCCGAGCCGGACAACCCACTCACCGTGGCACCGAACGGCCGATGGCCGCAGCACGAGAGTCGTACCACGGCCATCGGTCCGTACTGCCGGAGGCCCGCTCACTCGTCGAGTGAGCGGGCCGCCGAACTCACAACTCGGTGACGGATCCGCCGGCTGCGTTGATCTTTTCCTTGGCACTGCCGGTGAACTTGTCGGCGGTGATGGACACCTTCACCGACAGGTCGCCGTCGCCGAGGATCTTGACGAGACGGTTCTTGCGCACCGCACCCTTGGCGACCAGATCGTCCTTGGAGATCTCGCCACCCTCGGGGAACAGTCGCTCGATGTCGACCAGGTTCACGACCTGGTACTCGACCCGGTTGCGGTTGGTGAAGCCCTTGAGCTTCGGCAGCCGCATGTGGATCGGCATCTGGCCACCCTCGAAGCCGGCCGGGACGTTCTTACGAGCGCCCGTGCCCTTGGTGCCACGACCTGCGGTCTTGCCGCGCTTTCCGCCTTCACCGCGACCGACGCGGATCTTCGCGCTCTTCGAACCCGGTGCGGGGCGAAGATGATGCAATTTGATGGTCACTTGGTGACCTCCTCAACGACGACGAGGTGACGCACCACGTTGATCAGCCCGCGGGTCTGCGGGGTGTCCTCGCGAATCACCGACTGGCGGATCTTCTTGAGGCCCAGCGTGCGAATGCTGTCACGCTGGTTCTTCTTCTGACCGATGGTGCTCTTGATCTGGGTCACTCTGAGGTCAGCCATGAGCTGCTCCTGCTGCTGCCTGGGCGCGAGCGCGCAGCATGCCGGCGGGAGCGACGTCCTCGATCGGCAGACCACGACGAGCCGCGACCTCTTCCGGACGCTGCAGGCTCTTGAGAGCCGCAACGGTGGCGTGCACGACGTTGATCGCGTTGTCGCTACCCAGCGACTTCGCGAGGATGTCGTGGACACCTGCACACTCGAGCACGGCACGCACCGCGCCACCGGCGATGACACCGGTACCGGGGCTTGCCGGGCGCAGCATGACCACACCGGCCGCAGCCTCACCCTGGACGGGGTGCGTGATCGTGCTACCGATCAGCGGGACGCGGAAGAAGCTCTTGCGAGCCTCCTCGACACCCTTCTGAATGGCGGCCGGAACTTCCTTGGCCTTGCCGTAGCCGACGCCGACCAGACCGTTGCCGTCTCCGACGATCACGAGGGCGGTGAAGCTGAAGCGACGACCACCCTTCACGACCTTGGAGACGCGGTTGATCGCGACGACGCGCTCGAGGTTGTTCTTCTCGGGAGCGTTGCCGCCCCGCGAGTCGCGACGGTCGCGACCTCCACGGTTGTCTCCGCCGCGGTTGTCACCTCCGCCTGCATTGGGTCCTGCGTTGGCTCCGGCGGGTCCGCTGCCGCCGTCACGCCGTTGACGTCCCGGCATCAGGCTGTCCTTCCGTTGGTGAGCTGAATCTTCGCTGCGTTGGTCATCAGAACGTCAGCCCGCCTTCGCGAGCTGCATCGGCGAGTGCCGCGATGCGTCCGGCGTAACCGTGGCCACCGCGGTCGAAGACCACTGCCTCGATGCCGGCCGCCTTGGCACGCTCGGCGATGAGAGCGCCGACCTTCGCGCCACGGGCCTTCTTGTCGCCCTCGGTCGCGCGCACATCGGCCTCGATGCTGGACGCGGACGCGAGAGTGCGGCCGGTCAGATCGTCGATCAGCTGTGCGTGCAGGTGACGCGAGGAACGGTTGACGACCAGACGGGGACGCTCGGCGGTTCCGGAGACCTTCTTGCGAAGACGGAAGTGGCGGCGCGTCTTGGACAGGCGACGACGCGTGGAGGCGTCCTTGCCCAGCGGGATGCGCTTCGGGTTCGCGTCGGAACCCTTCGTTGCTGCGGAGTTGCTCATCACTTACCTGTCTTTCCGACCTTGCGGCGGATCTGCTCACCCTCGTACCGAACGCCCTTGCCCTTGTACGGGTCGGGACGACGGAGACGACGGATGTTGGCAGAGATCTGGCCGACCTTCTGCTTGTCGATACCCGAGACCGAGAATCGGGTGGGCGTCTCGACCGCGAAGGTGATGCCGTCGGGCGCCGTGATCGGCACCGGGTGGCTGTAGCCGAGAGCGAACTCGAGGTCGCTGCCCTTCAGTGCCACGCGGTAACCGACGCCGTGAATCTCCATCTTCGTGGTGTAACCGGTGGTCACACCCGTGATGAGGTTCGTGACGAGAGTGCGCGAGAGGCCGTGGAGCGAGCGGCTACGACGCTCGTCGTCCGGCCTGTTGACCGAGAGGGATCCGTCATCGTTCTTGGCGATGGTGATCGGCTCGGCGATGGTGAGACTCAAGGTGCCCTTGGGTCCCTTGACGGTGACATCCTGGCCGGCGATGGTGACATCGACTCCGGCGGGAACTGTCACAGGAAGCTTTCCGATACGCGACATAGTGGTGGCCTCCCTTACCAGACGTACGCGAGGACTTCGCCGCCGACGCCCTGATTGGCCGCCTGGCGATCGGTCAGCAGGCCGGTGGACGTGGAGATGATCGCCACGCCGAGGCCGCCGAGCACCTTGGGCAGATTGGTGGATTTTGCGTACACACGCAGTCCGGGCTTGGACACCCGACGCACACCGGCGAGGCTGCGCTCGCGGCTGGGGCCGTACTTGAGGTCGACGATGAGGGTCTTGCCCACCTCGGCGTCCTCGGTGCGGTACTCGGAGATGTAGCCCTCACGCTTGAGGATCTCGGCGATGTTCGCCTTGATCTTCGAGTGAGGCAGCTTCACCTGATCGTGGTACGCCGAATTGGCGTTGCGCAGACGCGTCAAGAAGTCTGCGATCGGGTCGGTCATGGTCATGACAGAGTTCATGGCCCTTTCTCGCAGCGGTTCCCATGCAGCACGTGCGAGCTGGTGCCCTGATAGCAGGGCCTGACTCGTCCCGTCGTGGGCCTACAGCGAAGTGTTCTGTCCTGACCGACTGTTGCCGGTCAGGGGTTGCGCTCCTGCCAGTGCAGACGTGAGCACTGGCGGGTGTTTCGAGCATCATGGCAAGAAACCTGAGTAGCTCGGGTCGTATGCAGGCATGACGGTACCCGGGCAACCGGTCAAGTGTAAGGGAGTGACCTGCGGGGACCAAATCGGTGCAGGTAGGGCGGGTGGTGCCGGTACTGCAGGGGTGTGCGCACCGGTTCCGGTGGGCTCGGGTGGACGGCGTGGGGTGCTGCGAGGGGTGCGCACACCGGTTCCGGTGGGCGGACACCCTCAGCAGCCTGCGGCAAGGGGTGTGCGCATCACGGAACGAGTGCGCGGCGGTGGTGTCGGCCGGGTGCGGCGTGAGGTGCCGGTATGGCACTCGCCAGTGCCGCAGGGGGTGTGCACACAGGTTGCGGTGAGCGAGCACCCCCTCCGGCCTGCCGCAACAGGTGTGAGCCTCACGGGAGGTGTGCACGGTGCCCAGCGCCGGCCCGGACTGACGCACCGGTTCACCGCGACATCGGTCGGGTTCAGCCGGGGAACCAAGTTCGGTGACCGATTGGTCCGTTTCGCCCCGCCATTCTCGTTCAGCCTTTTAGTGTCCATTCACAACGTTTATCGCGCACGACGAGTGATGGAGGACGATGTGAAGACCGGTGTACGCACATTCGGCAAGGTCGGAATGGTGGGAGCGGCAGCTGCTGCGGCGCTGTTGGCAGGGTCGGGAACGGCGTCGGCGGCGGTGCTCGCCGTCGTCGCGGTACCCACGCCCGGCGTCGAATCGATCAGCACGCTGGTGACCGTGACACCCGCTCTCGCCTTCACGGGCGCGGTGGACTGCACCGTCACCGCGACCGAAGTGGGTGACGAGACCAACACGGCGAGCGCCTCGGGCCCCGCCACGCCATTGCTGCCGATCGCTCCCGCCGTCGGCACCGTCGTCATCGACGGACTCGAGGCCGGGCTCTACAGCGTCGCGGTGACGTGTGACGACGGCGGCACATCGGTCGACACGCTCGTCGACCTCCCCGTCACGGTGCTTCCGGAGGGCAGCCTCCCGCCCGTCGTCCCGCCTGTCGGTGGCGGTGGCTCTCTGCCGTTGGACATCTTCGAGAGCTGACGCTCGACGACGCGAGCCCCGGTCCTCAGGGAGGTCCGGGGCTCGTCTCGTGTGCGGGTCGACCCCCGCCGATCAGTCCTTGCCGTCTCCCCGATCACGCACCCGGTCACCGAGGTTCGCCTTCTCGTCGCGATCGAGCGCATCCACGTCGATGAAGCGCGACTTGCCCTGCGTGGCACGGTTGACGAAGAACGTCACCACCCACAGCGCCACACCGAGGAGCAGCATCGCGCCGGCGATACGGTACTGGATCATCTGCGCATCGGTCCGCGCCCACGGTCCGACGAGGAACAGGCACAGCGTGCCGCCCGTCACCGGAACCCACAGCGGCGCACTGAAGCCCGTCGTCTCCTTCTTGCGCTTGAGCACCAGGTTGGCGACGTTGACCACCGCGAACACGCAGAGCAGCAGCAGCCCGGTCGTTCCGGACAGAGCGCTGACGACCGAGTTCCCCTGCAGCTGGTTGACCACCACGATCAGCACCAGTGCCATGACGGTGGAGAACATGATGGCCGCCCACGGCGAGCGACGCGTCGGCAGAACCGCGCTCAGCGACTTCGGCAGGATGCGCTGACGCCCGAGGCCGTAGATCAACCGACTCGCCATCAGCATGTTGATGAGCGCAGTGTTGGCGACGGCGAACACCGTCAGGTACGGGAAGATCTCGTCGATCGGCAGTCCCGGTGCGCCGAGTCGCACGACGTGGAGCAGGATGCCCTCGCTGCCGGAGTCGTAGTCCAGCGGCAGGACCGCGATCACGGCCACGACGACGAGAACGTAGATGAGGCAGGCGATGCCGAGTCCGGAGAGCATCATCTTCGGGAAGATCTTCTCGGGCTCCTTGGTCTCCTCGACCATGTTCACCGAGTCCTCGAAGCCGACCATCGCGAAGAAAGCAATGGTGGTCGCGACGGTGACGGCGAGGAACCAGCCCTTCTCGTTGGCGTCGTCGAACACGACCAGATTGGCGATGTCGCCCTCGGCGCTACCACTTCCCACCGCGACGAAGCCGATCGCGATGACGATGGCGAGCGCTGCCATCTCGATGATCGTCAGGATCACGTTGAACTTGACCGACTCGCCGACACCGCGCAGATTGATCGCCGCCAGCAGCAGCATGAAGGCCAGTGCGACCACCAATTGCGCTGTGTCGCCGGTGGGTACGTCGAACCACCCGATGCCGTCCTCGGTACTGAAGGTCTCGTGCAGGCCGGCCAACAGGTTGCCCGCCACCACGTTCGAGGACGTCGAGGCGCTGGTGATGCCGGAGCAGATGACGGCGAACGCGACGAGGAACGTCGCGAAATGGATGCCGAAGGCCTTGTGCGTGTACAGCGCGGCGCCGGCGGCCTGCGGGTACTTGCACACCAGCTCGAGATAGGAGAACGCGGTCAGCGTCGCCACGACGAAGGCGAGGATGAACGGCAGCCACGCCATTCCGCCGACATTGGCGATCATGTCGCCTGTCACGGCGTAGACGCCGGCGCCCAGGATGTCGCCGACGATGAAGAGCAACAGCAGTCCGGGTCCGAGGACCCGCTTGAGTTCCGGCGTGGCCGAGGTCTCGGTCTCCGCGGTCTGAGTCATGATTCCTCCGCTCGCTTCCCCGTCGCGCAACACTAGGCCCGGTGAGGCGCCGGCGCGAGGCATACGGCGGGAGACACGCAGAGAGGAACAGACCGTTCGGACCGCGCGACATTCCTCGACGCACTGCATCCGTGAACGCCGACAGGCCCGAGCCGTGATGGCTCGGGCCTGTCGGGGTGTGTCAGGTGATCAGATCACCAGGAGCTCTTGTGCACTCCGGGGAGCTCGCCGCGGTGCGCCATCTCGCGCACGCAGATACGGCAGAGGCCGAACTTGCGGAACACGGAGTGCGGACGGCCGCAACGCTGGCAGCGGGTGTACGCACGAACCGCGAACTTCGGCTTCTTGTTGGCCTTGTTGACCAGTGCCTTCTTAGCCATACGCTCAGTTCTCCTTGAACGGGAAGCCGAGGTGCTTGAGCAGCGCGCGGCCTTCGTCGTTGTTGGTGGCCGTCGTGACGACGGTGATGTCCATGCCGCGAGGGCGATCGATCTTGTCGACGTCGATCTCGTGGAACATCGACTGCTCGTTCAGGCCGAACGTGTAGTTGCCGTTGCCGTCGAACTGCGTGCCCGACAGGCCACGGAAGTCCCTGATGCGGGGAAGCGCGATGGACACGAGACGGTCCAGGAACTCCCACATGCGGTCGCCGCGCAGCGTGACGCGCGCGCCGATGGGCATGCCCTCGCGGAGCTTGAACTGCGCGATGGACTTGCGGGCCTTGCGGATCTCGGGCTTCTGGCCGGTGATCGCGGCAAGGTCTGCGACCGCACCGTTGATCAGCTTCGCGTCACGGGCGGCGTCGCCGACACCCATGTTGACGACGACCTTGACGATGCCGGGGATCTGCATGACGTTGGCGTACTCGAACTCGGTGTTCAGCGCGTCCTTGATCTCCTCGCGGTAGCGAGTCTTCAGGCGCGGAACGATCTTGTTCTCGGTGGTCGTCATCAGATGTCCTTCCCGTTCTTACGGGAAATCCGAACGCGCTTGCCGTTGTCGTCGGTGCGGTAGCCCACGCGGGTGGGGTTGCCGTCCGAGTCGATGACCGCGACGTTGGAAACGTGAATGGGGGCTTCCTGCGTGACGATGCCGCCCGAGGAGGCGCCGCGCTCGTTGGCCGAGACAGCGGTGTGCTTCTTGATGCGGTTGACGCCCTCGACGAGGACCTTGGAGGTCTCGGGGTAGGCCGTGATGACCTTGCCCTTTGCTCCCTTGTCCTTACCGGAGATGACGAGAACCGTGTCGCCCTTGTGCACCTTCATCTCACAACACCTCCGGAGCCAGCGACACGATGCGCATGAACTTCTTCTCACGCAGCTCGCGGCCGACCGGGCCGAAGATGCGGGTACCGCGGGGATCGTTGTCAGGCTTGATGAGAACGGCAGCGTTCTCGTCGAACTTGATGTACGAACCGTCGGCGCGGCGACGCTCCTTCGTGGTGCGGACGATGACGGCCTTGACGACCTCGCCCTTCTTGATGTTTCCACCGGGGATCGCGTCCTTGACGGTGGCGACGATGACGTCGCCGATCCCGGCGTAACGGCGTGACGAGCCACCGAGAACGCGAATGCACAAGATTTCCTTGGCACCCGTGTTGTCGGCGACGCGAAGCCGCGACTCCTGCTGAATCATGGGTCTCCTAGTGACCTGGATGTACGTACGCGGCGGATACCGACCCGACGCGCGCGGTCTGTGGCCCTGGCCGACGCATGCGTCTACCACGGGCAACCGCTCTAGTGTAGGGAACACGCGGACGGGATCCAAATCCCCACCACGCGCGACGGCACAGGTCTCTGTCAGGCGCCGGTGGCACACTGAGGTCCGTGGACAGCCTCGCACGGGGGGAGAATCGCCCCGCACCCTCGGACAGCCTCGACATCTCCGTGTCCGGCGCCGCCGTGGACGTCTCGGCACTCCTGCTGAACTCCGCGGGCCGGGTTCGATCGGACGCGGACCTGGTCTTCTTCAACAACCCGGTCGGCCCCGGCGTGACGTACGGCAGCGGCGGGATCCGCGTGGACACCCGTGCGGTGCCCCGCGACGTCGACACCGTGGCCGTCACCGCCAGCCTGGACGGATCGGGCCCCACCACGTTCGGCGGCCTGGAGCCGACCATCTCCATCGGACCGGACCTGTCGTTCCGGATGAGCGGACTCACGAGCGAGGCCGCCGTCGTGTGCGTCGAGATCTACCGACGCGGCGACGCCTGGAAGGTCCGCGCCGTGGGCCAGGGCTTCGACGACGGGCTCGCGGGCATCGCGACGAACTTCGGCATCACCGTCGACGACGAGCCCGCGCCGGCCACGACACCGGCACCGGCACCGACACCGACCGTCGTCCCCACCACAGCACCACCACCACCCGTACCGACGCAGGGAGCACTGGCCGTGAGAAGTGAACTGTTCGCCCCCACCCACGCCGAGGTCCAGGGAGTCGGCATCCAGAAGCAGGGCAGCAAGATGGCCCGCGTCGCGATGAACGGCGAGATCATGGCGCGCTCGGGATCGATGGTGGCCTACCAGGGCGACCTGAAGTTCGAGGCGCAGGGATCCGGCGGCATCGGCAACATGATCCGTCGCACGGTGACGGGCGAGGGTGTGCCGCTGATGAAGGTGTCCGGTCGCGGCGACCTCTTCCTCGCGAACGCCGCCCAGGACGTGCACATCATCGACCTCGACGGCAGCGACGGTCTCACCATCAACGGCGCCAACGTGCTCGCATTCGACTCGTCGCTGTCGTACCGCATCGGTCGGGTCCAGGGTGCGGCCGCCAGCAGCAACGCGGGCCTGTTCAACTGCATCTTCACCGGGCAGGGGCGCATCGCCATCACCACCGACGGGCAACCCGTCGTGCTGAACGTCGACCAGCCCACCTTCGCGGATCCGCAGGCTGCGGTCGCGTGGTCGTCGAGCCTGCAGACCTCGGTGAAGAGCAACGATCAACTCAACTTCGGCACCCTCATCGGCCGCAGCACCGGCGAGCGCTTCACCCTGCAGTTCTCCGGGCAGGGGTTCGTCGTCGTGCAGCCGTCGGAGCAGCCGCCCGGCGGGTTCGTCGGCGGCACGGGCGGCGGGCAGCAGGCCGGTGTCGGCGGCGCGCTGGGTGGCCTGCTCGGACGGTGACCCGCGCGACACGGGTTCCCGTCCCCGGGTACGGTTTCGGGGATGATAACCGACAGGGCAGGCCTGAAGTCGGCCGAAATCGGCCGCGGGGCGGTGGCCGGTCCGGTCTGCCTCGACACCAGGGCGGGGGTGATGACGTGACGACACGCGTCGACACCGCGACGCCCTGGTGGCACGACGCCCCGCTGGACCGGGTCGTACGACTGTCCGGCGCCGCGATGCGCGATCTCGCCGAGTCGGTGGACCCGCTGCCGTCCGATGCTCCGGCCGCACTCTTCTTCACCCTGTCGAACGGCTCCGCGTCGGAGATGGTGGACGCCGTCGTCGCCGCGATCGAGCAGGCCGCGCTCGACCTCGTCCCCTTCCTGCTGCCCGGCGATGTCGGCGACCGCTCGTCGCTGGCGCGCGACGCCGCGCGGACCCGAGCGCGGCAGTGGGCGTCGACGAGCGAACACTTCGGTCCGTACCTCGCCCATCTCGCGGGCGCGTCGACGTCGGGTCGTCCCCTGCGTGTCGACGCCTTCGCTCGCGAGACCCGAGCCGCCGGTGCCGCCCGCGTGATCGCCGACGTCCACGGGCGAGAGCGCGCCGTCCTCGTCGTGGACGTCCCCGCCGACGCCGACCCGGCAGCGGTGGCGACCGCCGCGGAATGGTGGTGCAGCACCGGGACGGGCGTGTGGTTGACCGGGGCCGGTGCACCCGCCGTGGACAGGTTCCCGGTGCTGACCGTGCGCACTCCGTCGACCCCGGACGACGTCAACACCATCGTCGACCGCTTCCGGCCGCTGAGCTACCCGCCCGTCGAGGGGCGTCCGCACGCGGCCAGCGCGGCGGAGATCCTGCTGGACCGCGTCCTCTCCACCCGCGAGTGGGCGGCGGGCCGACGCCACAACCGCTCCGTCCGGCCGACGACGTTGAGCAGACCGTTCACGCTGGACGTTTCGTGGGTCGATGAGAAGGTCGCCATCGAGATCGACGGCCACGAGCACCGTGCGCGTGCTCAGTTCGCCGACGACCGGTCCCGCGACAACCTGCTGCAGACGCACGGCTGGATCGTGCTGCGCTTCACCAACGAGGACGTGCTCGCGGACCACGAGAGCGTGATGACGATGATCGAACAGGCACTGCACCGACGACGATCGAAGGGGACTCCCACGTGAGCGCGAACGAGTTGACCGGCACCGAGGTGTCCGTGCTGATGGTGCTGATGGCCGAGGCACGCGCGGTGCGCAACCCCGAACTGTCGACGCTCGGGCCCGAGTTGAAGAAGCCCCACCGGGACCACCTCGCGTCGCTCGGCCTGATCGAGGTGGGCAAGCAGGGTCGGACGATGACCGTCGAGCTCACCGACAAGGGCTGGAAGCACTGCTCCGACCTGATGGGCACGCAGGCGCCGAAGGGTGCGGCCGGCCCCGGCAAGGCCCTGTTCACCGTCATGGCAGGCCTCGGCCGGTGGTTCCATCGCGACGACGTACGTCCCGCCGAGGTCTTCTTCCCGCGCGACACTCCGACGTCGATCACGGCGCCGCCGACGCCACCCAACGCCATCGTCGCCCCCGCGGTCCGCAGTGAACTGTCCGCCGCGGACGTCGAACAGCGGATCCGGTCGACGTACGCGGACCTCGCTCGTGAGCCCGGGGCCTGGGTGCGGCTGTCGCGGCTGCGGCCCGCCCTGTCCGACATCTCGCGCACGGATCTCGACGAGGCGCTCGCCCGGCTGCGACGCGCCCCCGACGTCTCCCTCATCCCCGAGGAGAACCAGAAGACGCTGACCGACGAGGACCGCGCCGCGGCCGTCGATGTCGGCAACCAGCAGAACCACCTCTTGGCGATCGAACAGTGATGGGCGGCTCCACGATGACGACCACGAAGTCCGAACAGATCCGCGCTCTCGAGTCGGTGCGGCTGAGCTGGGCCCCCACACCCGACGACGTGTGGCGCTCCCAGTCGGACGTCCACGTGCCCGGGATGCACGAGCGGGTGTTCACCGAGGTCATGAGTGCGTACACCGACGCCGAAAACTCGGACGACGCCAGTCCGCTCGGCGTCGTCGTGCAGGGCCCCGCGGGTTCCGGCAAGACGCACCTTCTCGGGCAGGTCCGCGAGGAGGTGCAGTCGCGCGGCGGCTACTTCTTCCTCATCCGGCTCCTCGACGCCGCGGGTTTCTGGCGCTCGACGCTGATGGGCATGCTCGACGACCTCAACCGCCCGTCGGGTCGCGGTGACGACAGTCAGCTCCGCCTGGTCCTGCGGCGGCTCTGCGACATCGCCGGCGTGAGCGAGGACCAGCGGCGACAGGTCATGGGCGAGAACATGATCGACGCCGACACGCTGAACGAGTTCGTCACCGGCGTCTACAAGGCCCACCCCCGCCATCGTCGGACCTCCCAGCACACCCTGCGTGCCCTGGTCCTCTCGATCGCACCCGACGCGGCCGTGCAGGACATCGGTGACGCCTACCTGCAGTCGATCGACGACGTGGACGCCGACGAGTTCGAGTCGTGGGGCATCCGCCGCGCGGAGCTCGGTCACCAGGGCATCGCGGAGAACATCTCCCGACTGCTCGCGATCACGGGTCCCACCATCCTCGCCATCGACCAGATCGACACCCTCGTCGCGCAGGCGCGCACCGGCGCCGACAAGGACTACGCGGACGAGCAGGAGGACAAGGTGGTCGAGCAGCTCGCCCACGGTCTGATGACTCTCCGTGAGACGTTGCCGCGCACCGCCTCCGTGTTGTCGGCGCTGTCGAGCGCGTGGGATCTGATCGCCGCTCGCGGGGTCGCACCGATGCGTGACCGGTTCCGGGTGACGCAGCGGCTCAAGCCGATTCCGTCGTCGGACGTCGGCCGCCTGCTGCTCGAGCGTCGCCTCGAGGCGTGCTTCCGCGAGGTCGGCTTCGCCACCCCGCACCCGACATGGCCGGTGGCCGTCGACGCGTTCGACAAGGCGCCGGACTTCACTCCCCGCCAGCTGCTCATCGCCGTCGACAAGCACATCCGCCACTGCCTCGAGACGGGGGTCGCGACGGAACTGACCGACTTCGCCTCCAGCGGAGGGGGATCCGACACACCATCGCTCCCCACGGCCAAGCGATCCGAACTCGAGGCGCTCGACGAGCGGTACGCGCAGTTGCGCAGCGCCGCGGACGTGTCGACACCGCTCGAGCCCGGCACCGAGGACAGCCTCGTCCCGGCACTGCTCTCCGCCGGTCTCGACGCGTGGATCCACGAACACCAGTCGTCCGACGACAGCCTCGCGCAGGATCCTCCGCCGAGCGGCCGCCCGGCACTGCACGCACGGCTCCGCCACACCGTCGACAGCGACACCGACGACGAGGAACACTGGTGCTTCCGCGCCGTCTCCTCCACCAATGCCCGTGCGGCACTGGCCCGTATCGAGCGGGCCGTCACTGCGGCGGGTCTCCACATCGACATGCCGCGCCGTCGGTTGATCCTCATCCGCAACGCACCGTGGCCCAAGGGCGCGAAGACGGAACAGACCGTGGCGGCGCTGCACCGCGCCGGTGGTGTCGAGGTGCCGCTGAGCGAGGACGATCGCCGCTCGCTGCACGCCCTGGGCGCTCTCCGGTCGGAGAACTCGCCGGCCCTCACGTCGTGGCTGCTCGCTCGCAAGCCGGCGCACGAGATCGCGTTGTTCCGCGAGGTTCTGCCCGACGCGAGCGTCGTCGACGACGATCAGGCACTCATCGAACCCGAGGTGTCGCAGGCTCCCGCGGCAACTCCGCGCCGGGAGCAGATCGAGATGGGGACGGAGCTCAGCACCAACGCCGAGGTCCGCATTCCGCTCGAGGCGCTGCGCAAGCACACGGCGATCTTCGCCGGATCGGGCAGCGGTAAGACCGTGCTCATCCGTCGGCTGGTCGAGGAGTGTGCCCTGCACGGTGTCTCGTCGATCGTGCTCGACATCAATAACGATCTCGCCCGCCTCGGGACACCGTGGCCGGAGGACGAACGCACGTGGCCGCCGGGCGACGAGGCGAAAGCTGCTGCGTATCTGCGGGACACGGACGTCGTCATCTGGACTCCGCGCAAGTCGTCGGGGCGGCCGCTCAGTTTCCAGCCGCTCCCCGACTTCGCCAGCGTCGTCAACGACAAGGACGAGTTCGACGCGTCCGTCGAGTCGGGTCTCGCGGCGCTGGCTCCCGCCGCACTGGCGACGGGCACCACGGAGAAGGCCAAGCACCGCCAGGCGGTGCTGCGCGCGGCACTCGACGGGTTCGGGCGGCGCTCGGCCGGCGACATGTCGGACTTCATCGACCTGCTGGAGAATCTCCCCGCCGACGCCAGCGATCTGCGCGACGCCGTGCGCATCGCGGCCGATCTCGCCGAGAACCTCAAGGCCGCGATGACGAACGACCCGATGTTCGCCGGGTCCGGCACTCCCGTCGATCCGGGCGTGCTGCTCACCCCGGCCGAGGGAAAGAAGGCGCGCGTGTCCGTCATCAACCTCTCGGGGCTCACCACCGAGGAGCAGAAGCAGAGCTTCGTCAATCAGCTGCAGATGGGTCTGTTCGCTTGGATCAAGAAGAACCCGGCGGGTGATCGACCGCTCGGCGGACTCTTCGTCATGGACGAGGCGCAGAACTACGCGCCCTCGGACAAGGCGACACCGGCCACGCACAGCACGCTCGCACTCGCGTCGCAGGCCCGGAAGTACGGCTTGGGCCTCGTCTTTGCGACACAGGCACCCAAGGGGCTGCACAATCGCATCGCCGGAAACGCGGCCACCCAGTTCTACGGCCTGCTGAACAGTCCCGCCCAGATCCAGGCGGCGCAGGAGATGGCGCGCGCCAAGGGCGGTTCCGTACCCGACGTCGGACGTCTCCCCGCAGGTCAGTTCTACGCGGCCGTCGAGGGTTCGGAGTTCCGGCGTACGGCCACTCCCCTGTGCCTCACCTTCCACCCGAAGAGTCCCCCCACCGAAGAGGAGGTCCTCGCGCTGGCGCGCGAGTGAGAGGAGAAGTCCTGGCGCCGGCGCGCGAGTAGCGTTGTTCGCATGGCTTACAGATTTCTGGGCAACAGCGGACTCAAGGTTTCCGAGATCACCTACGGCAACTGGCTCACCCACGGGTCGCAGGTGGAGAACGACGTCGCGACCGCCTGCGTGAAGGCGGCTCTCGACGCCGGCATCACGACGTTCGACACCGCGGACGTCTACGCCAACGGCGCGGCCGAGACCGTGCTGGGCAAGGCGGTGGCGGGCGAGCGTCGTGAAGGTCTCGAGATCTTCACCAAGGTGTATTTCCCGGTCGGCGAGAAGGGCCCGAACGACACGGGGCTCTCGCGCAAACACATCTTCGAGGGCATCGAGAACTCGCTGCGACGCCTGGGCACCGACTACGTCGACCTCTACCAGGCGCACCGATACGACCACGAGACGCCGCTCGAGGAGACCATCGCCGCCTTCGGTGACGTCGTCCAGCAGGGCAAGGCGTTGTACATCGGCGTGTCCGAGTGGACCGCGGACCAGCTCCGCGAAGCGCAGACACTGGCCCGGCAGCGCGGTTTCTCCATCGTCTCCAATCAGCCTCAGTACTCCGCACTCTGGCGCGTCATCGAGTCCGACGTGGTCCCGGCGTCCAAGGAACTCGGTATCTCGCAGGTCGTCTGGTCACCGCTGGCTCAGGGCGTCCTCACGGGCAAGTACGTTCCCGGACAGCCGCTTCCCGAGGGCTCGCGCGCGACCGACGACAAGGGCGGCGCGGACATGATCTCGCGCTACATGAACGACGAGACGCTGACGCGCGTGCAGAAGCTGAAGCCGATCGCCGACGACCTGGGCATCACGATGTCGCAGCTCGCCATCGCCTGGGTGCTGGCCAACGACAACATCGCCGCGGCACTGGTCGGCGCGTCTCGTCCCGAGCAGATCGCCGACAACGTCAAGGCGCAGGACGTCACCCTCGACGCCGACGTGCTCGCCAAGATCGACGAGGCGCTGGGCGACATCGTCGAGAAGGATCCGTCGAAGACGGTGAGTCCTGAGAAGCGTCTGGCCTGAGGTCAAGATCAGGTAAAGGATCGGTCAGATACGCCTGAAGGCGTGCAGGATCCGGGATGCCGGGGTCGAATGAGACATGACTTCCGTACCCCGGATCCTTGCGGCCGACGGTGGCACCCTCACCACCATCGAGAATGCCATCAATTCCACCTTCGAACCCGTCACCGAGGCGGTCACCACCGTCGTCTTCTTCTCCGTCGACATCGGCGGTGCATCGGTACCACTGGTCGTGCTCTGGCTCCTGGCCGCGGCGATCATCTTCACGGTCACCTTCAAGTTCCTGCAGGTACGTGGCGCCAAACACGCGGTGGAACTGGTCCGCGGGAAACACGACGACCCCACAGCACCCGGCGAGGTGAGCCACTTCCGCGCCCTGACCGCCGCCGTGTCCGGCACCGTCGGGCTCGGCAACATCGCCGGTGTCGCGGTCGCGGTCACCCTGGGCGGACCCGGTGCCACGCTGTGGATGATCCTCGCCGGCTTCCTCGGTATGGCCACCAAGTTCGTCGAGTGCACGCTGGGTGTGAAGTACCGCGACGTCCACGAGGACGGCACCGTCTCCGGTGGTCCCATGAAGTACCTCACCAAGGGGCTCGCGGAGCGCGGGATGAGCCGAGTCGGGAAGATCATGGCCACCGTCTACGCCGTGATCATCATCTTCTTCGGCATCTCCGGCGGAAACATGTTCCAGGCGAACCAGACCTACGCTCAGGTGCGCAGTGTCACCGGTGGCGACGAGGGTTTCCTCGGCTCGGACGGCGCGAAGTTCGGTTTCGGGCTCGTCGTCGCCGTGGTGATCGGGCTGGTCATCATCGGCGGGATGAAGTCCATCTCCGCCGTGACGGCCAAGCTGGTTCCCGCCATGGCCATCGTCTACGTGCTGGGATGCGCCGTGGTGATCGCCGTCAACATCGAGCAGGTCCCCGGCGCCATGAGTGCGATCGTGACGGGCGCCTTCTCCCCCACGGGCGTGGCGGGTGGCGTACTGGGCGTCATGATCATCGGCATCCAGCGCGCCGCGTTCTCGAACGAGGCGGGACTGGGTTCGGCCTCCATCGCGCACTCGGCAGTCAAGACGCGTCATCCGGTCACCGAGGGATTCGTGGCCATGCTCGAACCGTTCATCGACACGGTCGTGATCTGCACGGCCACCGCTCTGACGATCGTCATCGCGAACACGCAGTCCTGGCAGGACCAGCGCGCCATCGTCGCGGAGACCGGCGCTCTTCCTGCCGGCGGCGTCACACTCACCTCGGACGCGTTCGAGACGGTGCTCCCCTGGTTCCCGTACATTCTGACGGTCGCGGTGGCGCTCTTCGCGCTGTCCACCGCCATCACGTGGGCCTACTACGGGTCGCAGGCGTGGACGTCCCTCTTCGGCCGCAGCGCCCTCGCCAAGCACAGCTTCAACGTCATCTTCTGCCTCTTCACCGTCGTCGGCACGGTGCTGTCGCTCGGATCCGTACTGGACTTCGCGGATGCGGCGCTGTTCGCCCTGGCCTTCGTCAACATCATCGGCCTCTACCTGCTGCTTCCCGTCGTGAGGCGGGAGCTGCGCGACTACATGGCGCATCGCCGGGGCGAGACGGTGGCGGTCGACGACGTGGACGTCACGGGCTGACCGCGCCTACGCCTCCAACGCCCCCGCGATCCGCTGTTCGATCTGTGCGTACGCCGTCGTCGGCAGCGTCACCAGGCCCTCGAGCTCGGTGCGCGCCTTGCGGTACGCCGCCTGCCGCTCGGCGGGGGTCGAGGCGCCGTCCAAGGCCATGCGCAGCAGCGACTGCGCGCGAGTGAGTCGGTTCTGCTCCGCCTCGCTGAAGTTTCCGCGGCGACGACGCTTCGCCTCGGACTCGGCGGCGGTGAACGCCACGGCGTAGTCGTGCACGGCCGAGCGGTAGAGCCGCTGCGCCTCGACATCGCCGACCAGTTCGTCCGCCGCCGACGGCCGGAGGGAGTCGGCTTCGAGCTTGGCTCGGTGGAAGGCCACCGTCATCGGGTCGCGCATGTTCGTCATCATGGGGAACTCGAGCAGGTTGATGACGTCGGTCTCGTAGGCGAACCACCGAGCGTTCACGTCGTCGTGCTCGGCGAGCGCCTTCTCGACGGATCGACGTTGTGTCTCCGCGTCCTGCTTCGTGGACTTCGAGAGTTCGAGCGCTGCGACCTTGGCCTGCTGCTTGATGCGGTACCGCTCGAGGCGACGATCCGCACGTCGCTCGTTGGCGGCGCTGACCGCCTTGGCCGCACCCGCGATGGACCCGCCGAAGACGAACCACAGCCACCAGTACTGGCCGGCGAACTGCATCACACTGTCCATGCCGATCCCCTCTCGTCCGGCCATCGTAGCGAGGACCGGAGAACGCAGAACGACCCCGCACTCACGAGGAGTGCGGGGTCGTCCATGGGTGCTGCAGGTCTTACTTGGCCTTCTCGAGGACCTCGACCAGTCGCCAGTGCTTCGTGGCGGACAGGGGGCGGGTCTCCATGAGCTGAACGCGATCGCCGACGCCGGCGACTCCGTTCTCGTCATGGGCCTTGACCTTGGTGGTGCGTCGGATGATCTTGCCGTAGAGGGCGTGCTTCACACGGTCCTCCAGCTCGACGACGATCGTCTTCTGCATCTTGTCGGAGACGACGTAACCGATACGCGTCTTCCGGCTGTTGCGTGCTTCTTCAGTGGTCACTGTTTCCTCGCTCATGCTGCGTCACCTGCCGTGTCCTCGGAAGGACCTGCGGCGAGCCCGAGCTCACGCTCGCGCATCACGGTGTAGATGCGCGCGATCTCGTGGCGGACGACGCGCAGCCGACGGTTGTTGTCCAGCTGGCCGGTGGCCATCTGGAAGCGGAGGTTGAACAGCTCCTCCTTCGACTCACGAAGGCGGGTGATCAGTTCTTCGTCGCCGAGCTCGCGGAGCTCGGCAGCCGGGGTACCGGTAGCCATCAGAACTGAACCTCCCTCGTGATGATGCGTGCCTTGATCGGCAGCTTGTGAATCGCGCGCGTCAGTGCTTCACGAGCGATCTGCTCGTCCGGGTAGCTGAGCTCGAAGAGCACGCGGCCGGGCTTGACGTTGGCGACCCACCACTCCGGCGAACCCTTACCGGAACCCATGCGAGTCTCGGCAGGCTTCTTCGTGAGCGGACGGTCCGGGTAGATGTTGATCCAGACCTTGCCACCACGCTTGATGTGGCGGGTGACGGCGATACGGGCTGCCTCGATCTGACGGTTGGTGATGTAGGCGGGCTCGAGAGCCTGGATGCCGTATTCACCGAAGGTCACCTGAGTTCCGCCCTTGGCGGCACCCGAACGCTTGGGGTGGTGCTGCTTGCGGTGCTTGACCCGACGGGGGATCAACATGCGTCAGCCCTCCTTCTGCTCGGTCGTAGCGGGTGCATCAGCGGTTGCGGTCGCTGCGCGGCCGGCCTCGGTGCTGGTCGCCGTGGTGCCCGAGGCACCGCTGCGACGCGGACGAGACGGACGCTCACGACGGGGACGATCGCCTGCCGGAGCAGCGGCGGCGACAGCTTCACGCTTGCCACCGACGATGTCGCCCTTGTAGATCCAGACCTTCACGCCGATGCGACCGAAGGTGGTCTTCGCCTCGTAGAGGCCGTAGTCGATGTCCGCACGCAGCGTGTGCAGCGGAACGCGACCTTCGCGGTAGAACTCGGAACGGCTCATCTCCGCGCCGCCGAGGCGACCGGAGCACTGAACGCGGATGCCCTTGACGTTCGGCTGACGCATGGCCGACTGAATGGCCTTGCGCATCGCACGACGGAAAGCGACACGGTTCGAGAGCTGCTCGGCCACACCCTGTGCGACGAGCTGTGCCTCGGACTCGGCGTTCTTGACCTCGAGGATGTTCAGCTGGACCTGCTTGCCGGTCAGCTTCTCGAGCTCGGAACGGATGCGATCCGCCTCGGCGCCGCGGCGACCGATGACGATGCCCGGACGCGCGGTGTGGATGTCGACGCGAACCCGATCACGGGTGCGCTCGATCTCCACCTTGGCGATGCCGGCGCGCTCCATGCCCGTGGCGAGGAGCTTGCGGATCTGCACGTCTTCCTTGACGTACTCCGCGTACTGCTTGTCTGCGTACCAGCGGGACTTCCAGTCGGTCGTGATGCCGAGGCGGAAGCCGTGCGGGTTGATCTTCTGGCCCACTACTGAGCTCCCTTCCGGCGACCACGTGTCGAGCCGCCGGTCTTGGGCAGGCTCTCCACGATGACCGTGATGTGAGATGTGCGCTTACGAATGCGGAACGCACGACCCTGGGCACGAGGCTGGAAACGCTTGAGGGTCGCGCCCTCGTCGACGAATGCAGCCGAGACGATCAACGTGCTCGGATCGAGATCCAGGTTGTTCTCCGCGTTGGCCGCTGCCGAGGCAACGACCTTGGCGACGGGCTCGCTGGCAGCCTGCGGTGCGAACTTGAGGATGTTCAGGGCATCCTCGACGCTCTTTCCGCGGACCAGGTCCACGACGCGACGGGCCTTCATCGGCGTCACGCGAACGTGCTTGGCCGTGGCCCGGGCGATCGGGTTGTCGGTGGGGGTGAAGTTGGTCATCGCCGCTTCGCCTTCCGGTCGTCCTTGATGTGACCCTTGAAGGTCCTCGTCGGCGCGAATTCACCGAGCTTGTGTCCGACCATCGCATCCGAGACGAACACCGGGACGTGCTTGCGACCGTCGTGGACGGCGAAGGTGTGACCGATGAAGTCGGGGGTGATGGTCGAGCGGCGTGACCAGGTCTTGATGACCTGCTTCGTGCCCTTGTCGTTCTGAACGTCCACCTTTTTCAGGAGGTGGTCGTCGACGAACGGGCCTTTCTTCAGACTGCGTGGCATCTGCTACTCCCTCCTGATTATCGCTTGTTCTTGCCGGTGCGGCGGCGGCGGACGATGAGCTGATCGCTCGGCTTGTTCTTGCGGGTACGGCCTTCCGGCTGTCCCCACGGGCTGACCGGGTGGCGACCACCGGAGGTCTTGCCCTCGCCACCACCGTGCGGGTGGTCGACCGGGTTCATGACGACACCACGGACGGTCGGGCGCTTGCCCTTCCAGCGCATACGGCCGGCCTTGCCCCAGTTGATGTTGGACTGCTCGGCGTTGCCCACCTCGCCGACGGTGGCGCGGCAGCGCACGTCGACTCGACGGATCTCACCGGACGGCATACGCAGCGTGGCGTAGGCGCCTTCCTTACCGAGGAGCTGAGCACCGGCACCGGCGGAGCGGACCATCTTGGCGCCGCCACCCGGACGAAGCTCCACCGCGTGGATGGTGGTACCCGTCGGGATGTTGCGGAGCGGGAGGTTGTTGCCGGGCTTGATGTCGGCCGTGGCACCCGACTCGATGGGCGAACCCTGCGAGATGCCCTTCGGCGCGATGATGTAGCGCTTCTCACCGTCTGCGAAGTGCAGCAGCGCGATGTTGGCGGTGCGGTTGGGGTCGTACTCGATGTGAGCGACCTTGGCCGGCACGCCGTCCTTGTCGTTGCGGCGGAAGTCGATGAGCCGGTAGGCGCGCTTGTGACCGCCACCCTTGTGACGGGTGGTGATGCGGCCGTGTGCGTTGCGGCCACCGCGGCCGTGCAGCGGGCGGATGAGCGACTTCTCCGGTGTCGAGCGCGTGATCTCCGCGAAATCGGAGACACTCGCGCCACGACGACCGGGAGTGGTCGGCTTGTACTTACGAATTGCCATGTTTGTCTCGTCCCTTGATCCTCGAGGACCCTCTGAGCTCCGGCCGCTTACGCGACCGGGCCTCCGAAGATCTCGATGGGCTTGCTGTCGGCCGAGAGGGTCACGAGCGCGCGCTTGGTGCTCTTACGCGTGCCGTAGCCGAATCGGGTCCGCTTGCGCTTGCCCTGCCGGTTGGCGGTGTTCACGCTGGTCACAGTCACGCCGAAGACCTTCTCGACAGCGATCTTGATCTGCGTCTTGTTCGAGTCGGGGTGCACGATGAACGTGTAGGTCCCCTGCTCGATGAGCCCGTACGACTTCTCCGAGATGACCGGGGCCAGCAGGATGTCGCGGGGATCGGCAATGGTGCTCACTTGTCCTCCTCCTGTGAATCCGTTGCTGCCTTGGCCGGTCCTGCGATGAACGTGTTCAGTGCCTCGACACTGAAGATCACGTCGTCCGCCTCGAGGACGTCGTAGGTGTTGAGCTGATCGGGCGCGATGGGGTGAACGCCGTCGAGGTTCTGGACGGACTTCCATGCGGCCAGGTCTGCGCGGCCGATGACCAGCAGAACCTTCTTGCGATCGGTGAGCTCCGCGAGGAACGTGCGAGCACCCTTGGTGGAGGGCACCTGTCCCGCGACGAGCTCGGTGATCACGTGGATGCGCTCGCTGCGCGCCCGGTCGGAGAGGGCACCGCGGAGAGCTGCAGCGATCATCTTCTTGGGGGTGCGCTGGCTGTAGTCGCGCGGCTGCGGGCCGTGGACGGTGCCACCGCCGACGAACTGCGGTGCGCGGGTCGAGCCCTGACGTGCACGGCCGGTGCCCTTCTGGCGGTACGGCTTCTTGCCGCCACCGCGGACCTCGCCACGCGTCTTCGTCGAGTGCGTTCCCTGACGTGCCGCAGCGAGCTGCGCGACGACGACCTGGTGCATCAGCGCGATGTTCGCGGTGCGATCGAAGATCTCGGCGGGGAGATCGACGGTGCCGTTGGTCTTGCCACCGAGCTCCTTGACGTCGAGCGTCAGGTTGGCTTCGGTCTTCTTCTCGAGACTGGTCATGCTCGCGCACCACCCTTCACTGCGCTCTTGACGATCACGACGCCGCCCTTGCGGCCCGGGATCGCACCCTTGATCAGCAGCAGACCGTTCTCGGCATCGACCTTGTGCACCGAGAGGTTCTGCGTGGTGATGCGGTCGCTACCCATGCGGCCCGACATGCGCATGCCCTTGAAGACACGGCCGGGGGTCGCGCAGCCACCGATGGAACCGGGGCGGCGGTGGACAGCCTGCGCACCGTGGCTCGCGCCCTGGCCCTTGAAGCCGTGGCGCTTCATCGTTCCCGCGAAGCCCTTGCCCTTGCTGACTCCGGTGACGTCGACGAAAGCGCCGTCCTCGAACTCGGCTGCGGTGAGCTCCTGGCCGATCTCGTAGCCTGCGGCGTCGGCGACGCGCAGCTCCGCGAGATGGCGGCGAGGCGTGACGCCTGCCTTGGCGAACTGGCCGGTGACCGGCTTGTTCACCTTGCGGGGATCGATGGCACCGAAGGCGACCTGGACGGCGCTGTAGCCGTCGCGCTCCTCGGTACGGATCGCGGTCACGACGTTCGGGTCAGCCTTCACGACGGTGACCGGGACGACGCGGTTGTTCTCGTCGAAGACCTGGGTCATGCCGAGCTTGGTGCCCAGAATGCCCTTGGCCGGACGCTTGATGTTGTCAGTCATGGTTGTCTCCGCGCTCACTGAATGTTGACGTCGACGCTTGCCGGCAGGTCGATGCGCATGAGCGCGTCGACCGTCTTCGGCGTCGGGTCGAGAATGTCGATGAGTCGCTTGTGCGTGCGCATCTCGAAGTGCTCGCGAGAGTCCTTGTACTTGTGCGGCGAACGGATGACGCAGTACACGTTCTTCTCGGTGGGCAACGGCACAGGTCCGACCACGCGTGCCCCGGTGCGGGTCACGGTCTCGACGATCTTGCGCGCGGACGCGTCGATCGCCTCGTGGTCGTAGGCCTTGAGCCTGATGCGGATCTTTTGTCCCGCCACGCTTATGTCCTCTTCCTTGCCCTGGTTAACCGTTGGTCAGGTCTCTCGTCTCCGGATGTCGATCCGGAGAACCCGGCAGTGTGCTGACCCGACGCCGGCATGAAGCCGAGCGCGAGGCGCATCCATGAGGACGAACGTGGCGGACTCTCGCATCCACGCACACGCGTGGCCAGGAGGAATCCGTTGCCGCTGTTCATCTGTCATGGTTCTCCGGTCCACGCGGTCGGGCGTGTCGCATTCCCGCACATGATTCTCCCTCGGCCCGAACTCGACCGGAGGGAGAACGCGGACCGGATGCGCCCATCGTGCCGGCGCAATCACTGCATGTCGTTCTCGTCGCATACCTCGACCGCGAGATCACGTCGCAACACGCACGACAGAGATCACCTCGGTCAAGGCAACCCGAACAGTATGACCCACGCCGGGGGTCGAGTTCAAATCGAGGCGGTACCGCGGCCGGAACGCACGGTCGATCGCAGCGATCCGCGCAGGTGGTACCCATCGGCACGTGTCGCAACCAGCGCGGACGACCGGTCAGTGCGCGGATTTACCGCGCCCGACCAACTTACCGCCGAGTAAGGTGCAGCCATGGCAACGGTCACCAGCACGTACGCGCTCTGGCAGCGACTCCCCGGCGGGATCACCCGCTCCCTGGCGTTCTCCGCGGGAATGTGTGTCCGCGTGCCCTTCTTCGCCACGGTCCTCCCCCGCGTACGGGAGCTCGCCCCCGGGCGGTGCGTGGTCTCCGGGCCCACGTGGTTCGGAGTGCACAACCACCTGGGCACCTTCCACGCCATCGCGGCCTGCAATCTGGCCGAGGTGGCGATGGGGATGCTCGCCGAGGCGACGATCCCCACGACCCACCGGTGGATCCCCAAGGGCATGAACGTCCAGTACCTGGCCCCCGGCAGATCCGGGCTCACCGCCACCGCGCTGCTCGACGATCGGCCGGACTGGGAATCGGTGACCAGCGGCGTGGAACTCGTCATCCCGGTCAGCCTGCGCGACGCCGGCGGCACCGAGGTCGTCCACGCCGACATCATCGTGTGGGTCAGCCCGCGGTGATGTCCGACCGGCCTCCGGCCTGCCCGCGGTGACTTCCGACCGGCCTCCGGCCTGCCCGCGGTGACTTCCGACCGGCCTCCGGCCTGCCCGCGGTGACTTCCGGTGCTCTGCTGTCGGTCAGCTCCCGGGAGGTGCTTCCGACAGCGCTGCCGGCCGGAAGGTGCGCTCGGTGAGCAGACGTCTCGGCGAGAAGGACCGGCGAACAGGGTCGTAGGCGCGGTACGGGAACCAGAACACCGCATGCGAGAGCCAGGTGACCGGTGCGACGAGCCACCGCAACGACCAGTTGGAGCGACCGTGGATCTCGAAACTGGTGATGCCGGCCTTGACGAACGACGTGTACTGCAGCGGCGGTGTCAACGCGCGCCGCGGCGAGATGTCGGCCCACATCTCGGTGGGCTGGACGATGGAGTAGCCGGCCTCGATGAGACACAGCGCGAAGTCGATGTCCTCGTGCACGTCGGAACGGGACGTCAGCTTGTCCTGGACCGCGTCCCAGGCCTCCAGCCGCACCGCCATGTTGGCGCCGTGCATGTTGTCGATCTTCATGCCGTTGCCCAGAACCTTCGCCCGGACGAGCGCGTCGACGAGCCATTTCTTCGACCTGGTGAACGGTGAGTCGTAGGGCGCGCTCAATCCCGTGATACCACCGAGATTGAGATCGGAATCCGCGTCCCGGAATGTCTGCTTCACGGCGGACACCCATCCGGCGCCGATTCGGGTGTCCGCGTCGATACGCCCGATGATGTCCGATGTCGCTTCCCGGAAACCCGTATTACGGGAGAAGAACAATCCTTTTCGCGGTTCGTGCACGAGACGAATCTTCGGCTCGCGCGCCGCGTACTCCTTCACGATCTGCACCGTGTCGTCCATCGACCCGTTGTCCACGACGATGACCTCGGACAACTCGTCGATCTGCGGCAACACGTGATCGAGACACGCTGCGATGTAGTCCTCCTCGTCGAGGACAGGAATGACGAGACTGGTGACCGTTCCCTGCAATGTCATGATCGGCGACCCCCTTTCCACCGTCGACAATAAGGGGACGCGCCGCAAAGTTCGACACGCTCGCGGCCGTGGCGCACAGCCGGAGAATCAGACTCCGAGGGACGCCGCCACCATGGGCCAGGATTCGTGCAGGTCCTCCTGCCAGTAGGCCCAGGAATGCGTTCCGTTGTCTCGGAACTTCACCGTGGCCGGAATGCCGAGTTGCGCCAGTCGCTCCGCGAACGTCCGCGTGCACGTGTTGGTGATCGACTCGATGCCGCCGCCCACGACGACCCGGTTGATCAGTGCGGGGACGTCCCCTGCGATGCGGGCACTCTGGAGAGTCTCGTCGAAGCCGGGCAGCCCACTTCCCGTGGTGACGTAGAGAGGAGTGCCGCGCAGCTTGTCCGCGTTGAGCAACGCGTCGTTGGCCGCCCACTCCGGACCGTCGTCGGGTCCCCACATGTTCTCCGTGTCGCCCCCGCCGCGCGCCTCGACCACGAGCTTGACGAAGGCGCGGCCCAGGTCGTCCGACGTGCCGGCACAGCCGCTGAAGGACGCGACCGACGAGTAGAAGCCGGGTCGATCGGCGGCCAACATCAGGACCGCGCTCGCCGCCATCGAGATGCCGCCGACGGCCTGGGTACCCGTCGTTCCGAGCGAGCGGTTCATGAGAGGGGGCAGCTCGTCCAGCAGGAAGGTCTCCCACTTGTTGCGGCCGAGCTCCGGGTCGTCCGCGACCCAGTCGGTGTAATAGCTGAAGGCGCCGGCCTTGGGCACGACCACGTTGACGTTCTTGTCCGCGAAGAAGGTGGACACATCGGCCTGATCTGGCCAGTTGCTCGACGGATCCTCGCCGCCACTCGCCCCGTTGAGCAGGTAGTACGTGGGGCGCGGGGCCGAGGTGTCGGCGGGCCGGAACACCTGCAGCGGAACCGACCGATCCATCGACGGCGAGTACACGGTGACGAGGTACTGCTGACCGCCGACGAACTCCACGCTCTCCACCCGCGCACCCGAGCCGGTCTCGACCGCGGCGATCGGTGCGTCGTCGGCTCGGGCGACGGTGGGGGTGGCCGTCATGAGCGCACCGACCACCGCAGCGGCGACCAGAGCGGTGATCGGCCGTCGTGTCCACGTCATCGTCGTATCCCTCTCGCACTGCACTCCCGGCGACAGTGCACTGCCGTCACAGCAGTGTCATGCGCCCCATCGCCTCGCACTCTAGGCGACGTCACAGACGGGCGTGCGGCCATGCACGAGCAAGAAGATTCGTCATTCCGGTAACACGGGCCTGAAACAGGGCGATCATCGGGTACAGGCGGCCGAACGAGGCTGCGGCCCGGTGACAGCGTTCCGGCCCCGACCGAGACGAAGGCGGTACTTCCGATGGCGACACGACGACATACCTCCGCGGTGGGTGAGCCGATGGCACCGCGGGACGCGCTGAACTACTACTTCGAGAGCGAGCGCACGCCGGGCACCATCGTGCACGGCATCGTCGTGGACGCCGCCCGCTCGGACGGATCGCTCCGCACGCTTGCGGACGTCGAGCGCTTCGCGCGAAGCGTGCTCGACCTCCACCCTCTGTTCCGGCGTCGCCTGCGGACGACGATCGCCGACCTCGCCTTTCCCGTGTGGGTCGAGTGCGACGTCGACGTCCGCGCGCACGTGTTCGTCCACGATGCTTCCGCGGCCGACGAGCATCCGGACCACTTCCTGCGTCGACGAGTGATGGACGCCTCGAGCACGCCGTTCGACTTCGACGTCCCCGCGTGGCAAATCCACCTCGTGACAGGTCTGCGCGGAGTACCGGGCGTTCCCGAGGGCGGCAGCGTGCTCCTCCTCAAGGTGCACCACAGCGCCATCGACGGGATGGGCACCACGTCGCTCGTCCACCGAATGCTGGCCCCGCCGTCCGCCGACGTCTCGGCGCACCGCAACGACGTCTTCGACCGCGAGAGCATCGCCGTGCCGACCCCGTTCGCTGCTCTTCGTTCGCTTCCCCGCGAGTTCGCCGGTTTCGCCGGCCGCGGTGTCCGCCGATGGCGTGCGGTCCGGCAGCTCGACCCTGTACAGCGACCCACCGCCCATCACTACCCGGCCACGCGTTTCAATCGAAATCTCGCTCCGGACATGACGTTCGGGATGGCGTGGTTCGACCTCGATCGTGTTCGCGCGATCAAGTCCGCCGTGCCTGGCGCGACCGTGAACGACGTCGTCATGACAGTGGTGTCGATCGCGCTGTCGGACTACCTGGGCGGCGAGCTCCCGGCCACGAGCCTCGGGGCGTCGTTCCCCGTCAACGTGCGCACCGTCGACACGACGGGCGAGACCGCGAACCAGCTCGCGATCGCCGTGGTCGATCTGTTCACGGACGTCGCAGATCCGGTCGACCGTCTGCGCGCGGTCTCCGCGGCAGCACGCGACCGCAAGTCCGACCTCGCGACGCGGCTCCGCAGCCTCCCCTCCCATCCCATGAACTCGGCACCGGCCCCACTCCTGGCGGCGATCGCTCGACTGATGCCCCGCCGCCCCGCTGCCCCCACGACGACCGGCACGAACACGTTGATCTCCAACATCGCCTACGGCAACGACCGGATGGAGCTGGCGGGCGCGCCCGTGACGGGCGTGTTCGCACCCCTCCCCGTGGTGGAGGGGGTCCAACTCGCGCATGTCGTCGTGTCGGCCGGCGGTCGGATGTGCCTGACCGCGGTGTCCCACCGCGCCCTGATGCCGGACGTCGACCACTACACGGCACTGCTCGCCTCGGCGGTGGACACGCTCGCGGTCGCGACCGACACCAGCGAGCGCGCGTCCGTCGCCACCGTTGCTTAGCATGCCTACAGTTTTGTTACAGCGTAAAAACGGGCATAAAGCTTGTACAGAACGTTCGGTCGGAGTAGCTTTCCCCTTCATCACATCGCTGAAGGGCCGGAACATGACCATGGCACGTCGGGGCACGGCCGAACGTGGTACCGCCATGCACGCACGCGACGCCCTCAATTTCTTCTTCGAGTCGCCGCTCACGTCCGCCGCCGTGGTGCACTGCTACGTCCTGGCCGACGGCGCGTCCGTGCGCTCCGTCGCCGATGCCGCCGAGTTCGGGCGCGGCATCCTCGCGCTCGACCCGCTCTTCACCCGGCTGCTGGTGTCGGTCCCCGCGAACCTGGCGTTCCCTCACTGGGTACCGACCGAGGTCGACGTCACCGAGCACGTGTACGTGCACACGCCGCCGGCGGGACAGAGCCGCGACCTGCTCGTGTCGATGATCACCGACTTCACGACCACACGGCTGCCGCGTGAACGCCCGCCGTGGCAGTTCCACTTCGTCCTCGACGTCACCGGCATCGACGGGGTGGCCGAGGGCGCCACCGTGGTGATCTTCCGGAGCCACCACAGCGCGATCGACGGCATGGGGTCCGTCGAACTGGTGAACCGCGTCTTCGGCCCGAACCCGACACCGCGCGTGGACCCGGACACTGCGGTGGACGTCCCGGGTCCCGTCCGAGCGGCACGCGCACTTCCGCGCGACATCGTGACCCTCACGGGAGCGGCGCTGCGGCGGCGAACGGCGGCCCGCGCACTGAAGGCCTCGTCCGACTCCGGCACCGCAGCGCACGAATCCTTCCCCGCCACGCGCTTCAACCGTCGAGTACGCCCGTCGATGGTCTTCGACATGACGTTCTTCGAGATGAGCCGTGTCCGCGCACTGAAGAACAGGGCCGGAGGCGTCACTCTCAACGACGTCATGGTCACGGTCGTCTCGCTCGCGCTGTCCGCGTATCTCGCGGAGGACGGTGAGCTGCCCACCGACTCGTTGGGCACCACCATCCCGGTGAGCACGCGCGCCATGGGGGAGAGCACCAACGCCAACCGGATCGCGGTCGCGACGTTGTCGCTGCACACCGATGTGATCGACCCGGTGGTGCGCCTGCGGGCCGTGCACGCGTCGGCGTCGCGGGCCAAGGACCACGCCACCGCTGTCGCCACCCGGCTGCCGGCGCATCCGCTCACCGTGATGCCGGCGCCGCTGATGGCGTTGCTGGGCAAGACCATGAGGTCACCGGCCGCACCGGCACGGGTCGCCACCAACACGATGATCACCAACGTGCCGTACGGCGTGGGCGGAGTCACGATCGCCGGATCATCCATGGTGGGCGTCTTCGGGCCCCTCCCCACCGTCACCGGAGTGGCTCTGGCGCACGCCGTCGCCACCTTCGGCGCGTCGATGTTCGTGTCGGTCACGTCCGTGGACGACGCGATGCCGGACACCGCTCGATACATACGCCACATCCGCACCGCATTCGACCGTCTGGAGGCGGCGGTCGCTCCGAGCGACGCCGATCCTCCGGCGACGCAGGCCGCCGCCACCCCCACGACGATCACGGTCTCGCCGTGACGTCCTCTCACTCGTTCCGCAGCCCGAACCCGCACACCGAAGGACACGCCATGGCGCCCCGACACAGCCGCACTCCCGTCACCACGACGGACACCCCTCGCGCATCCGTCGGCGTCTGGACGCATGCACCCACGTCTCTCCGCCGTCACGTGTTCGTCGTCCGTCCGGGATCCGAGAGCTCCACGCCGGATCGCATGTCGAGGCACCTGACCGACCTCGCCGCAGAGGCAGGTCTGCTCGGAACCGACGAGCACGCCCGGGTGACCGTCCACGCGCCGGGCGTCGCGGCCGGAACCGTCGTCGCGCTTCTCGACGCCGCGCACCCGTCGACCGACGCACCGTGGTGCCTCGACGTCTTCACCGAGGTGTCGGGCTTCGATGCGGTGCCGAGCGGATCGGCGGTCGCCGTGTTCCGCTCCGCAGTCGGGCCCGTCGAGTCGCGCACGATCACCCGCATCGTCGAGACCGTCCTCGCTCCCGGCCGTCCCGCTCGTCCGGGTGGTCCCGTGGCACGCCACGCGTACCGACCGTTCGACGGTGCCGACGCGCCGGCGTACCCGGCACCACTGGGTGACGCCCGTTCACTCGTCGCGCAGTTCCCCACCGTCCGACTCGAGCAGATCTCCGCGGGACTCGGTCAGACCACGATCGCGGACGTGGTGTCGACGGTCGTCTCCACCGCCGTGCGGCGCGCGGTTCCGGCCGGGACGTCTCCCGTCACCGCTCTGCTCGTCGCGGACATGCCGGTCCCGCCGTCCGGGGTCGACACGCCCGACCTTCTGTCCTTCGGACCGCACATCGCGGAGGACGCGCGTTCCGTCACCGCCACCGTGTGCCGTGTCGGCGCAGCCACCGTGGTGACGCTCTCCTCCTCGGTGCCTGCACTCGACCTCGCCACCGTTCTGCACCACGTGGAGGACGAGCTGCGAGGCCTGGAGCACTCCGCCGCCGCGCAGTTCTCTCGCCTGGGGCGACTCTCTCGCCACGCACGGGAGCGCGCGAACGTCGCCTCCTGACTCACCTGCCACCACACAGTCGAAACGGGTTCGGCCGCGTCCTCGGACGTGGTCGGACTCGGTCCACCACCACGGCTCCCACGTGGAAGAAGTAACATCGGTCGGGGTTCGCGGGATGACTTCGACAGTGCCGCACGCTCGACACGTCGCTCCGCGACCGACTCGGTCGGGCATGATCGCTCTCGAGCGACGAGCACTGACGACACCGCACCCGACGACAGTGGAGACCAATGCCATCAGACGACACAGCCGTACTCGTAGAGGACGTTCACAAGTCCTTCGGAACGGTTGACGCACTGCGCGGCATCGATTTCAGCGTCCCCACCGGCTCCATCCTCGGAGTTCTCGGGCCCAACGGCGCCGGGAAGACCACCACCGTGAAGGTGCTCGCGACGCTGGTCCGACCGGATCGCGGACGTGCGGTGGTGTCCGGCCACGACGTGGCGCAGGATCCTGCGGCCGTCCGGCGTTCCATCCTCATGACGGGTCAGTACGCCGCTCTCGACGACGCCCTGACCGGCCGGGAGAACCTCGTCCTCTTCGGTCGTCTCATGGGACTGACGAAGAAGTCGGCCCGTGTGCGCGCCGAGAACCTTCTCAACGACTTCGACTTGATCGAGGCCGGGGATCGACAGGTCCGCGGCTACTCCGGCGGTATGCGTCGACGCATCGACATCGCGTGCGGTCTCGTGGTGCGTCCGAAGGTCGTGTTCCTCGACGAGCCGACCACCGGACTCGACCCGCGCAGCCGCAAGGCGGTGTGGTCACTCGTGTCGTCGCTGCGAGACCAGGGCATCACGACGCTGCTGACCACGCAGTACCTCGAGGAAGCCGACGTTCTCAGCGACAGCATCATCGTCATCGATCGCGGTCGGGTCATCGCGCAGGGCACGGCCGACGAGTTGAAGTCGATGACGGGCGGCAACTACTGCCACATCAGCCCGCTGGATCCCACCGAACTGCGCCGCGCCGCAGATGCTCTCGCCGGTCTGCTTCCGCCCACCTTCAGCGCCGCCGACCTGCAGGGCGACAGCATCATCATTCCCGCACCGGACGGCCCCGGCACGCTGGCCGAGGCGCTGAAGAGGCTCGACGCCGCGGGCATCGAACTGTCCGACATCGGTCTGCGCCGGCCGTCCCTCGACGACGTGTTCCTGAGCCTCACCGGTCAGTCGCAGGGTGATGCGGCTCCGGCCGAACCCGCCATCGGCTCGGGCGCACCCTCGTGACGGCCACCCGAGACGCAGGACGTGCCTCGCACCGAGCACCGGAACCCACGGCGTTCAAGCAGTGGGCGAGCCTGTCCGGACGGTCCCTGGGATCGATGGCCAGGTCCGGCAGCCTCGTGGTCGCCGTGGTCGCCCCGGCCGTCTACACGGTCGGCTTCTACCTGCCGCTCCGGCTCGTCATGCAGTTCCAGGGCCTGGACTACGCCCAGTTCCTCATGCCGATCATCTGCCTGCAGGCCATGGCGTTCACCGCCATCTCCGCAGCGCAGCGTGCTGCCATCGAGGGTCAGTCGGGTATGACCACCCGTCTGCAGACGATGCCGGTCACCCCGTGGGTACCGCTGCTGTCGAGAGCGACGGCCAACCTGGTGCACGCGAGTCTCTCCCTCATAGCCGCGCTGGTCTACGGCTCCCTCATCGGGTTCCGATTCCAGGCAGGACTCGACGACGCCGTCATCTTCATGCTGTTCGCACTCCTCGTCGGCGCGGCGCTGACCACGGGCGGCGACGCGATCGGATCGTTGTCCCGGTCCCCCGAGGCCACCAGCCAGGCACTGACCCTGCCCCAGCTGATCCTCGGCATGTTGTCGTCGGGCTTCGTTCCCGAGACAGGCTTCCCCGAATGGATCCGTCCGTTCGTCCGCAACCAGCCCATCTCCCTCTTCTCGAAGGCCATGCGTGACATGGCCGAAGGGGGCGTCAACTCCGCGACACTGTGGCCGGCGATCGCCTGGGCGGTGGGCCTCATCGTGGTCCTCGTACCGCTCGCGGTCTGGGCCAGCACGAGGCGATCATGACCGACACCACGTCCGAACCCCGCTTCGATCTGCGCGCGCTCCCCGAACCGGAACGCCTCGTGGGCGAACGCAGCCTCGCCGGGCTGGCGTCGCAGAGCGTGCTGCACTGCGGTCGCCTGCTCCGTCGCTGGGCTCGCGATCCGCTGACCATCATCCAGGCCGTCGTGTACCCGGTGGTCTTCCTTCTCATGCTCCGCACGGTGCTCGGCAACTCCGTGTCGGCGGCCACCGGGGAGAACAGCATCTTCGGCACCGTCCCGCTGATCGCCATGGTCGCCGCCATGTCCGGGTCGCTCGCGAGCGCGGTGGGTCTGCGCCGAGAGCGTGCGGCCGGTCTGGTGTCCCGCTTCCAGACCCTGCCGGTGCACCGCGCCGCGGGTCTGGTGGGTCGACTCCTGGCCGAGACCGCCCGCATCGTCACCACGACGTTGCTCATCGTCGTCGTCGGGTTCACGCTCGGCTTCCGGTTCGAGCAGGGGCCCGTTCCGGGCGTGCTGGCGATGCTCGTGCCGCTGGCGTTCGGCCTCGGGTTCGCGGTGTTCGTCACCTCGGCCGCGATCGTGACCACCACCTTCCCTCTGGTCGAGGCCGTCGGAATGGTGTTCACCATTCTCATGTTCTTCAATTCCGGTTTCGTCCCGACGCGGGCCTATCCGACGTGGTTGCAACCGTTCGTCGAGCACAACCCCATCTCCTGTGCGGTCGATTCGATGAAGGGCCTCACACTCGGTGGCCCGGTCACCTCCCCGCTGTTGCAGTCGCTAGCCTGGTCGTTCGGGTTGTTCCTGGTGTTCGTGGGGCCTGCGGTGCGTGGGTACCGTCGCGCCGCCGAGACGTTCTGACGCTGCCGCGACCGGCCGGTCACAATGGCCGCCCGATCGGCCCGAAAAGGGCGTAACAGAACGCTCGGTTCCGGCAATGTAGTCGCTGTAGGCGCGGCCCGCGGATGCTGGTCGGCGCAGTGGCCGAACGCGAGGACCGACGCCGTGACACGATTCCGACAGCCCTTCATCGGCGTTCGAGTATCACCCCGGGACGCGATCAACGTCCTCGCCGAGAGCGAGCGGGTGATCGCCAACCTCGTCGACGTGATGGTGTTCGACGCCGCCGGCACGATGGGAGCATCCCCGACCCACGCTACGGTGTGCGCGTGGATGCGTGGACGTCTCGACGTCTCCCCCGTGTTCCGCCGGCGGCTCCGACGGCGCGCCGGCGATCTCGGTGACCCGTTCTGGGTGACCGGCGACGTGGACCTCGACGACCACGTCGTCGTCACTCCGATCGATCGACCGGGATGGGACCCCGTCGAGCGCCACATCGCTCGGGTCATGGCCACTCCGATGACGCTGGCGTCGTCGGGGTGGGAACTGCACGTTCTGACGGGCATCCACGGCGTGCCGCACCTTCCGGAGGGCGCGACCGCGGTGGTGATCAAGGTCCATCACGCGTCGATGGACGGGTTGGGGCTGGTGGCCGTGGTCCGAGCCCTGTTCGCGTCTCCCGACCTCTCGCACGACGGACGTGTCGCGGAGCGCCGCGGAACCGCGGTTCCGGGCCCGATTCCGCCGCTGTGGAAGGACGCCGCCACGATGCCCCGCCGGACGGCGATGTTCGTCCGGACGATGGCGGCCGTGCGCCGGGCTGCCCCCGAGACACCGCGGCCACCGCGGCCCGCGACCCGCTTCAACGCCCGGATCGCACTCGACCACCGCGTCCGGATCGTCTGGCTGGACCTCGCACACGTCCGGACGATCTCGCGAGCCGTTCCCGGAATCACCGTGAACGACGTGCTGCTCACGGCGGTCTCCCTGGCACTCACCCGGTTCCTCGACGAGGCAGGGGAACACCCTGCGGCCACCTTGAGCACGACCATGCCGCTCGACATCCACGCGACCCACGACACCGCAGCGGCGAATCAGACCACGTTCGCGGACGTCGACCTGCACACCACGGTCGTCGACCCGCTCCTGCGCCTCCGCGCTGTGCACGCTTCGGCTGCCGACGCCAAGAGGCGGGTGCAGGATCTGACGTCTCGGCACGAGGTCAGCCCTTTCGACGTCGCCCCGCCCCTCCTCCTGCGGGCGATCGGCGCCCTGTCCACTCTGGCTCCTCACGACCGTCCGACAGTGCCGTCCACCACCGTGGTGTCGAACATGCCGCACGGAAGCGACGACCTGTGGTTCCTGGGCGCCCGCGCGGTGGCCGCGTTCATGCCGATGCCCACGGTCGACGGCATGGGCCTCATCCACCACATCACCTCGCTCGGCAACCGTCTGGCACTCACCGTGACGGTCGAGTCGACCATGATGGCGGAGCCGGACCGCTACTGCGCGATGATCCGGGACGCCGTGGACGCGCTCGCGGCGGCCACGCTCGACAACGTCGCCGCGCCGCGCGCAGCGGCCCCCGCGAGCGTCGACACCGACTAGCCTCGCAGCGCCGTCCCGGTGAGCACCGTGACGTCCAGCGGCGCTGCCGCGGGTGCCTGATCGGCATCGCTCACGACGATGACCTCGAGGTCGTCCAGTCCCTGCGTGTCGAGCGACGCGAGTTGGGACTCGGACAGGACGACATGGGTGACCCACTCGTCGGCGAGCGCGTCGGCGAGATCGTCGGAGGCGTCGAGACTCACGGTCGTCGCTCCGGCCGCGGCAGCGACCACCACGGCGAGCACCTCGAGGTCCAGCGGCGCCCCGGCGGCCACCGCCACCCGCGATTCGTACGTCACCTGAAGACTGTCCGCGGTGATGCACGAGGCGAGCGCTGCGTGCGTCAGCGTGGCATCGCCCAGGGCGACGAGCGGATCGCCGGGACCGGCGGACACGATGCCGTCCGCCGCGGACAGCGGTCCGACCGGGCCCTGCGTGAAACGGTCGTCGGACGTCACCCGGATCGCGGTGTCCGCGTCCGTCAGCGTCGCGCCGATCTTCGCCGCGGCCCAGGTCGCCGCGATCCTGTCCTCGGGTGCCTCGACCAGCGGGGTCACCGGTCGGCCGGGTCCACCCCCCTCGGCCAGCAGGACCCGGGCGATGCGATTGGACCGGGCGTCCATCTCGGCCCAGCTGATCTCGAACTCGCCCCGTGCGTACGCGGGAGCTCCCGGATCCGCCTCGACGGACGCGGTGATCATCGAGGCCAGGTCGACGGGCTGCGGCCGACTCGTCTGCACGGCCGCGGCCACCGGCTCGTCGGCGTCGGTCGACGGGCCCGAGGCCAGGGCGATCGAGGAGACGGCACCGCCCGGATCCGCCACCACCGCGTCGAGCGCGGACGAGAAGACGGTGGCGAAGGTGGCCGCCGTGGCCTCGTCGAACAGATCGGTGGCATAGGTGACGATGCCGGTCACCGGGTCCGAGTGCTCGCGGTGAGGCGAGTCCTCGATGGTCAGCGTGAGATCGAACTGGGCGGGATCGAACGGGTTCTGCAACTGCTCGACGTGCAGACCCGCGAGATCGATCTCCGAACGCTCGGTGTTCTGGTACGCCAGAGCCACGCGGAACAGCGACGACGACCGCGCAGGCGCCACCGTGTCGACCACGGTGTCGAACGGCACGTCCGCGTGGGCGAACGCCGAGAGGGCGACACCCCGCGCATCGTCGACGAGATCGACGACGGACGCGTCCTCGTCGACCGCCAGGCGCAGCACCAGGGTGTTCACGAGCATGCCGACCAGAGGATCGAGTTCGGCGCTGCCTCGACCCGCCACCGCGGTGCCGACGCAGATGTCGGTCGACCCGCTGATGCGCGACAGGGCGACGGACAGCGCCGCGTGCACCACCATGAACGGAGTCGCGCGCCGCTCCCGTGCCAGATCGCGGACCAGCTCGTACGTCTGCGCCGGGATCTCGAAGCGCACGGAGGCACCCACACCGGACGGTGCCGGAGGACGCGGACGGTCCTGCGGCAAGGACAGCTCACCAGGGAGCCCTGCCAGGGTCTCGCGCCAGTAGGCGAGCTGACGCGCCGAGACCGACTCGGGATCTGCCGGGTCGCCCAGCAGCGTGCGGTGCCACAGGGCGTAGTCCGCGTACTGGACCTCGAGCGGCGTCCACGCCGGCAGCACGCCCGCCGTGCGCGACGCGAATGCCGTCACGACGTCGACGGTGAGGGGCGCGATCGAGAAGCCGTCGGCCGCGATGTGGTGCACGACCACGACGAGCACGTGCTCCTCGTCGCCGAGGCGGAACAACTCGACGCGCAGCGGCACCTGCGTCGTCACGTCGAACGGCGTGGTCGCCACCGCCACCACACGCGCCGCGAGCTCGGCCTCCGTCACCGGGATCGGGGTCAGCGGCCGGCCCACCGGTGCGAGCACGGACTGACGCCCGTGACCGTCGACGTCGGGGTAGACGGTGCGCAGCGTCTCGTGTCGGGCGACGACGTCGTCGACCGCGACGCGCAGGGCATCCACATCGAGTGGTCCCGTGAGCCGCAGGCCCATCGGCAGGTTGTAGGTCGCCGCCGTCGGATCGACACGGTTGGCGAGCCAGAGCCGTTGCTGTGCCGGAGCGAGAGGAACGACCTCGGGGCGGGGAGTCGACGTCAGGTGTCGACTGGTGGTGACGACGGTGTCGAGGCTGTCCGCGAGGTCTGCCACCGTGGCCGCGTCGAAGACGGCGCGCAACGGCACCCGCACACCCAGCTCGTCTCCGATGCGGGCCGCGACGCGGGTCGCCACCAGCGAGTTCCCGCCGAGAGCGAAGAAGTTGTCGTTGAGCCCGACGCGCTCCACGCCCAGGAGTTCCCCCAGTACCTCGGCCACGACGCGTTGCTCCTGCGTACGCGGTGCGCGGTATCGCTGCACGTCCACCACCGGGTCGGGCAGCGCCGAGCGATCGAGCTTGCCGCTCGCGCTGACGGGCAGCGCGTCCAAGACGACCACGACCGGCACCATGTACGCCGGCAGGATGCGCGCCGCATCCGCTCGGAGCAGGTCGGTGTCGACCGTCGCTCCCGGCGCGGGCACGACGTAGGCGACGAGCGTGTCGTCGCGGACGATGGCGACCGAACGGGCGACGCGCGACGACGCGGAGACCGCCGCCTCCACCTCGCCGAGTTCGATGCGCAGTCCACGCAGCTTGACCTGGTGGTCGACGCGCCCCGCGAACTCGAGATGGCCGTGGTGATTCCACCGGGCCAGGTCACCGGTGCGGTACATGCGCGCACCGTCGTGGCCGGGCAGTGCGACGAACCGGTCCGCCGTCAGGTCCGGACGCCCGTGATACCCCCGCGCCGCCTGGACGCCGCACAGATACAGCTCGCCCACGACACCGTCCGGCACGGGCCGGAAGCGACCGTCGAGCACGAGCGCGGCGGTGCCGTCGACCGGGATCCCGATCGGCACGGACGGCGGTTCGCCCCGCCCGACCGGATGTGCCGTCGCGTGAACCGCGAACTCGGTGGGGCCGTACAGGTTGTGCACGTCGATGTCGCACTTCTCGCGGAACGTGTCCACCGCGGCGCGACCGAGGGCCTCACCTGCCAGGAACACCAGACGCAGTGAGCGGCAGGCGTAGTCGTCAGCGGCCTCGGTGAAGACGGCGAACATCGACGGGACGAACGACACGGCCGTCACGCCGTACCGCGAGATGGCCCGCATCAGGTACTCGGGATCACGGTGACCGTCGGCATCGGCGACGGCGAGGGTGCCCCCGACCGCCAGTGTCGCGAACATCTCCCACACCGAGACGTCGAAGGTCATCGGGGTCTTGGCGAGCACCACGTCGTTCTCGGTCAGCGCATAGGTGCGCGCGAACCAGTCCACCTGGTGCGTGACGGCACCGTGCGGGACGGACACACCCTTCGGCACACCCGTCGAGCCGGACGTGAAGATGACGTAGGCGGTGGTGCCGGCGCGCACGGCGCCCGTCCGGTCGGCGTCGGTCAGCGGAGCGGACGAGACGGACGGATCGTCGAGTGTCGCCAACGACACGGCTCTCTCGCCCGCCACCGGGAGTGCGTCGGGCTCGGCCACGACAACGCAGCGCGCCGCGGTGGCGGCGACGATCTGATCGATGCGGGCCGCAGGCTGCTCCGGATCCACGGGGACGTACGCGCCACCGGCCTCGAGCACGGCGTACACCGCGACGAGTGCGTCGACCGAGCGAGGGAGAGCGACGACGACGGCGACCTCCGGGCCGACGCCACGCTCGACCAGGGATCGGGCGACGCGATTCACGCGCGCCGCGAAGTCTCCGTACGTGTGCGAACCCGCGGCGTCGACGAGTGCCGTCGCATCGGGGTTCTCGGCTGCGCGCCGACGGAATCGCGAGGTCAGCGAGACCGCCTCCGTGGTCCCCTCCGGCAACACGGGCGCCGTGATGCGCTCGCGTTCCACTCCGCCGAGCAGGTCGATCTCGTCGAGGACGACATCGGGATCCGCGGCCACCGCGCGGGCGACGGCCACGAAACGTTCCGCGAGGGACCCGATGGTCTCCCGGTCGAACAGGTCCGTCGCGTACGCGATGGTCGCGGCGAGACCGTCCGGAGCTCCGAGCGGTGTCAGGGAGTCCACGAGGGTGAACTGCAGGTCGAACTTGGCCACACCCAGATCGAACTCGACGGTCTCGAGGCGCAGGTCGGTCAGCTCGAAGTGCGCCTGGCCGAGATTCTGGAACGACAGGAGCACCTGGAAGATGGGGTGCCGCGCACGTGAGCGCGGCGGATCGATGACCTCCACGAGCCGCTCGAACGGGACGTCGGCGTGGGCGAAGGCACCGAGGTCCTGCTCGCGGATGTGGGCGAGCAGGTCGCGGTATCCGGTGCCGACGTCGACGCGGGTACGCAGCGCGAGGGTGTTGACGAACATGCCGATCATGTCGTCGACGGCGGCGTCGCCGCGACCGGCGACCGGTGTCCCCACCGTCACGTCGTCCGTGCCCGAGTGGCGTGCGAGCACGATCGCGAGGATCGAGTGCACGACCATGAACAGCGTGGAGCTGTGGGCGCGCGCCACGTCGACGAGCGCCGCGTGAAGCTCCGGTTCGATCGAGAAGGTGTGTGACGCACCGGCATACGTCGGCTCGGTGGGCCGCGACCGGTCGACCGGGAAGGGCAGCTCGTCCGGCAGGTCGGCGAGCGCGGTGAGCCAGTACCGCTCCTGCTGCGCGATGACCGACTCGGGATCGTTCTCGTCGCCCAGGGCGTCGCGCTGCCACACCGAGAAGTCGGCGTACTGGACGGGAAGCGGCGCCCAGGTCGGTGCGAACCACGACACCCGGGCGCTGTAGGCCGCCATGAGATCGCGGGCGAGCGGAGCCATCGAGGCGCCGTCCGCGGAGATGTGGTGGACGACGACGGCGAGCACGTGCGTGTCGTACGCGGTCCGGAACAGGGTCGCCGCGACGGGGACCTCCTCCGTCACGTCGAACGCACGACCGGCGAGCGCGGCCACCGCGGACGGCAGCGCGTTCTCGTGGACGTCGACCGGGGTGAGGTCGGGAACGATCGACTCCGCCGTCAGTGCGAGCTGCACGGGGCCGTTCGGGGTGTCCGGATACATCGTGCGGAGCGATTCGTGCCGATCGATGACGTCGAGCATCGCCACCTGCAGCGCCGGGACGTCGAGATCGCCGACCAACCGGACGGCGAACGGGATGTTGTAGGCGGCCGACGTCGGATCGAATCGGTTGAGGAACCACATGCGGCGCTGCGCGTACGACAACGGCGGCGCGTCCTCGAGAGCGTCCGAGTCGGCGGCCGTGCGGCGGACCAGGGGTGGCCGCGGCGGGACTCCGGACTCGAACTGCACCCGTGCCGCCAGTGCCGCCACCGACGGCGCCTCGAACAACGTCCGCACGGTCACCGTGGTGTCCAGAGCCTTGCCGAGCCGCGCGACCGCGCGAGTGGCGATCAACGAGTTCCCGCCGAGGGCGAAGAAGTCGTCGTCGCGACCGACCCGGTCGACGCCGAGCAGCTCGCCGAACACCGACGCGACGATCTCCTCGACCGGCATGGACGGCGCCCGGAACTCGTGCACCTCGACGACCGGTTCGGGCAGACTCCGCCGGTCGATCTTGCCCTGGACGGTGATGGGGAGCGCGTCGAGCACCATCACCGACGACGGCACCATGTGCGACGGCAGACTCTGCACGGCGAAGCGGTGGATCTCGTCGCTGTCGACGGTGCGGCCGTCCTGCAGGACGACGTAGGACGCGAGCGCGAGGGAGCCGGACGACGGTCGGTGCGCGATGGTCACGGACGCGCGGACGCTCTCGTGCATCGACAGCACCGCGTCGACCTCGCCGAGTTCGACGCGCATGCCGCGGATCTTGATCTGGAAGTCGGCTCGGCCGACGTACGCGATCTCGGTGTCGGCCGACCAGCGCACCAGATCGCCTGTGCGGTACATCCGTGCGCCCGGCTCGCACGGCGACGCGACGAAGCGCCCCGACGTGACGCCGGGTGCGTGGACATAACCCCGCGCGACGGACGGTCCCGACAGATACAGCTCGCCGACGACGCCCTCGGGCACGGGCCGGAGCCATGGATCGAGAACGAGGCACGAGGCTCCGCGCACCAGGCGGCCGACGGTGATCGGCGCGGCCGGATCCAGCGGCCGCGACATGTGGCTGATCATGGTGATCTCGGTGGGTCCGTACGCGTTGTACATGCGTCGGCCGGTACCCCACCGCGCCACGAGATCGGGTGGGCAGGCCTCGCCTGCGGTGACGACGTGCTGCACGTGATCGAGCCCGTCCGGATCGACCGAGGCCAGCGCGGCGGGGGTGATGGTCACGTGGGTGACCGCCTTCTCCGACAGGTAGCGCGCGAGTTCCTCGCCGCCGAAGACGTCCGCCGGCGACACCACCAGCGTCGCCGACCGGCTCAGGGCGGAGAGCATCTCGAACAACGACGAGTCGAAGCTGGGCGAGGCCAGGGCCAGGACACGGGAGGACGACTCGACGTCCAGACGCAGAGCGATGTCCCGCGTCAGGTTCGCGACACCGCCGTTGCCGACGACGACGCCCTTCGGGAGACCGGTCGATCCGGAGGTGTAGATCATCCAGGCCGGAGTCTCGAGGTGGATCGGCGAGAGCCGATGCGCGTCGGTGACCCGCGCCGGCGAGTACTGCGACACCAGGCGGTCGGTCTCGACGGCGTCGATCGCGAGCCAGTCGAGCGCATCGGGGAGGCTGCCCGCGCGGGTGGTGTCGGTGATACCGAGGACGGCCCCGGAGTCGGAGACGAGGTGCAGGATGCGCGCGGTGGGCAGCGCCGGGTCGATCGGCAGGAACGCCGCGCCCGTTCGCGCCACGGCCCACGTGCTGAGAATCGAGTGCAGCGACCGTGGGAGGGCGATCGCCACGGTGGTCTCCGGCCCCGCGCCGCGCGAGACGAGCAGTCGAGCGATGCGGTTCGCCGAGGCGTCCATCTGCGCGTAGGTGAGGGCGCCGTGCGCCGTCTCGACCGCGATGGCGTCGGGCGACCCTGCGACGGCGTCGTCGATGACGTCGACGAACCGCCGGGGTCGAACGCTCGACGCTCCCCGCGCGGGCACCAGGGTGGCGCGCTCGTGCGGGGAGAGGACCTCGATGTCGAGGACCCGGCCGTCCGCAGCGCTGTGCGAGAAGCGCCGGAGGTAGTCGAGGAACCGCGACCGCAGGTCCTCGACGCGCTGCTGGGTGTAGAGGTTCGGGTTGGACTCGAAGTCGATCTGCAGCTCGTCGCCGTCGCCGGGAGCCGGGTACAGGTTGATCGAGAGATCCTCGACCGGGCCGGTGGTGAGCACGTGGTACGACCCACGAACGTCGCCGAGCACGATCTCGTTGTCGAACATCATCAGGTTCACGGTGGGACCGAAGAGGCCGCGCGTGTTCGTCATCTCACCCGCGTCGCGCCGGATGTCCTCGTGCCGGTACCGCTGTCGGCGCAGCGCACCGGTGAGTTCGCGCTGCACGCGGTCGATGACGTCGGACACGGTGGCGGCGGCGTCGACGCGGACGACGAGGGGAACGACGTTGGAGACCATGCCGCCCGAGCGCCGCAGGACCGCGCTCGCGCGGCCCGACACGGGGAGGGACAGCACGACGTCGGTGGTTCCGGTGGTGCGGGAGACGAACGCCGAGAACGCGGCGATGGCCAGCGTGACCGTGGTGGTGCCGAGCGAGTCGACACCCTTCGCGAGAGATTCCGCGACCTCGACGGGAGTGCGTCCCGACGCCGCCCGGCACGGCACCGAGACCGGTGCGGTGCTGTCGACGAACGAGACTCCGGTGGGGAGCGTCTCGAACTTCTCGGCCCAGTGGCGGCGATCGTTCTCGAATCGCGTCGACTCGCGGTAGGCGACGTCGTCGTCGTAGACCGTGCGGAGGTCGCCCGCCCGCGTCGGCGTCGGCTCGCGGCCCTCGACGAGCGCGGTGTAGTGCGCCGCGACCTGGCGGATCATGGTCATCGCACCGAAGCCGTCCAACACGATGTGGTGGATCCGGCAATACCAGAAGTAGCGCTCGTCCTCGACCCTGATCAGGTAGGTGACGACCAGCCGGTCGGAGGTCATGTCGAGAGGCGCGGCGCACTCGGCGCGCATCCACTCGATCGCCGTCTCGACGGGAGTCGCATCCTCGCGCAGATCGAGGAAACGCACCGTGTCGGTGATGGACAGGTCGACCACCTGGGCCGGCACTCCGTCCTCTTCGACGATGCGCACGAACCCGGACCCGAACTGCCGGCCGACCGAGATCATCGCCGCCTCGAGAGCCGCCGCGTCGACCGGTCCACGCAGGTCGACGTAGTGGGCTATCGACACCGGCACGGAGCCGGCGAGCTGCTGAGCGAACCAGATCCCGCGCTGAGCCGCGGTCAGGGGAACCGCGTCGAGCACGGGCGCGGGGCCGTCCTCACGGGCGCCGTCGTCCTCCGCGTCCGTCGCCTCGGCGATACCGACGCTTCGGTTCGCTACGCGCGCGGTGTCGAACGACTGCACCGATCTGGACCTCCGAATCCGGGGACGACCGCACTCTGCGTCGTCGATGAGGATCGCAACCCGGTCCGCGCCACCCTCGACTGCTGGTCCTCGATCCGGTTATTCAGTGTTTCACAGTCCCAAAACCCCGACAAGGCAACCGGGTCCGACCATCGAGTTCGCTGCACGGTCCGCCGACGACGTACGACCCGAGTCGGTCGGCGAAAGCGAGACGCGATCACTGATTCGTCACGATTCGGGAGAGTACACAAAGCAGACCGAACCTTGTCGGGATCAGGCACGAACCACCTGGACGGAGACACCGCTGTCTACCGTGGAAGCGGCACCACCCGACGTGACATGCACAGGAGATCCCGTGAGCCGATTCCGGCGAACCACACGACGCTCCACCCCCACCCGAGGGCGACCGATGACGTCCCGTGACGCCCTCAACCTCTATCTCGAGTCGCCGCACACGTCGGCGATCCTCATCCACGCCTTCGTGGTCGACGTCGCCGCGGGCCCCGGTACCGGACTACGCACGCACGCCGATGCGGTGGCCTACGCCCGCTCGATCGTGCACCTCGACCCGATCTTCCGGCAGCGGCTCCACCGTTACCCCGGCGACATCCACTACCCCTTCTGGGTGGACGACCCCGACGCGGACGTCGACTCGCACGTCACCGTGACGCACCAGCAGGACGGCGACGTCGAGATCGTGCGCCGCCGGACGGTCGAACTCTCCCGTGAGTTCTTCGACTTCACCACCGGGCCGGCGTGGCAACTGCACTTCCTGGTGGACCTGCACGGCGTCGACGGGGTCCCCGACGGGGGCACGGTGATGATCGCCAAGTTCCACCACAGCGCGATCGACGGTGTGAGTGCCTCCGACCTCATCTCCCGCATGTTGTCCCCCACTCCGGCAGAGCCGCGACCGGAGACCGCCGAGGTTCCGGTTCCCGGTCGAGTGCGGGCACTCTCTCGCGTTCCGGCCGACCTGGTGCGCCTCGCCGCGGTGGCGGCCCGCTGGTCGACGCGGTCTCGTGCCGGGACCCCACCGGCGTCGTCGACCGCGCCGACCGCAGTGCCCGCGACACGGTTCAACGGTGACAAGGAACCGGACATGTCGTGGGACCTGGCCTGGTTCGACCTCGACCGCATCCGGCGCGTCAAGTCCGCGTACCCGGGCACGACGGTCAACGACATGCTGACCGCGATCATCTCGCTCGCCCTCTCGACCTATCTCGAGGAACGAGGCGAGTTGCCCGCCAGCAGTCTCTCGATCTCGATGCCGATGAGCACACGCTCGCTCACCGACGCGACCACCGCGAACCAACTCACGCCGATGATGGTCGACCTGCACACCGACGTGCGGGATCCGGCGGAACGCCTCCGCAAAATCCACGAGTCGCTGGTGGCGGCGAAGGAATCGGTGGCTCGCTCCACCGAGCGCACGGGCCCACCACACCCTCTCGGTGCGTTGCCCTCCGTCGTGGTCCCCGTGATCGGTGCCCTCACGCGGGCGCCGTCGATCGATCCCGCGACCGCGCCGGTGACCACGATGCTCAGCAACGTGAGCTACGGACGCGGGCCACTCGCGCTGCTCGGCGCGCCGGTGGTCGGCTGCTACGGAGTTCTTCCTGCCGTGCGCGGGGTGCATCTCACGCACTCGGCGCGGTCGGTCGGCACGTCGATCTCCCTGTCCGTCGCAGCGAACGCACAGTCCCTGCCGGACATCGAGCACTACATGGACGTCGTCCGACACGCACTCGATCTGCTGGACCCGGACGTCGACACGACTCGGGCCTGACCGCGGCGGGACGGCGCTGGTCGCGTCGTCCCGCCCGCCGGTCCGGCGTCGTCAGCCCCCGATGGCCCGGCGGATCACCGGGACGATGACGTCCCACGCGGCGTCGGTGGTCATCGACCAGTGCGTCACGGGCACCGAGTACGCGTCGACCACGTCGGCGTAGGGGATCCAGGAATCGGCGTAGACACGCCCACTCGGGTCGTCGATTCCGGCCGCGAAGAACAGGATCGTCCCGTCGAAGTGGGCAGGCTGGTGCCGTTCCATCAGCACACCGTTGTGTGCCGCGCCTCGCAACATCAGCTCGACCGTGCGCTCGTCGAGGACGTCCGCGACCGCTGGAGCGGACACGATCAGGCGAGCGGCCTCAGCGGTGTTCTCCAACGGGACGTCCGGTACACCCTCCGTGCTCACACCTACCGCACCCAGAATGTCCGTCAACGACAGACCCGCCTCGGTGTCGAGCGACGACGTGGTCGGCGGCGTGCCGTACGTGTCGAGAACGGCCACCATCTCCACGGTCTCCCCGGCCTCGCGCAAGCGCACCGCGACTGCCTGCGCCACCTTGCCGCCGAAGGACCACCCCAGCAGTCGATACGGCCCCTCGGGACGAACCGTCCTGATCTCGGCGAGGTAGCGCTCCGCCACCGCCACCAGTGACTCCTCCAGCGTGTCGTCCCCGGACAGGGCCGGCGTCTGGATGCCGTAGATCGGGATCTCCGGGCTCAGTCGCGACGCCAGACCCGTGAAGCTCCACGCCAACCCGACGATCGGATGGAAGCAGAACAGCGGTGCCTGATCGCCCGTGGTCCGGATCGGGAGCAGTACTCCGAGGGAGTCCTCGTGATCGGCCACGGACCCGGCTTCCACTCTCGTCGCGAGTGTCGCGGGCGTGGGCGAGGTGAAGATCCACTGCAGCGGCACTGTCGCCACGATGCCGTCCGACGACCTGATGGCGGAGACCAACTTGGTCGCACTCAGCGAGTTGCCGCCGAGCTCGAAGAAGTTGTCGTCCACGCCGACCCGGTCGACGCCCAGTACCGACGCGAAGGCCTCGGCGAACGCGGCCTCGATCGGGGTGGAGGGCGCCCGGTACTCCCGCTGGGCCGCCATCTCGGGGCTGGGCAGCGACTTGCGGTCCATCTTGCCGCTGGCTCCGAGTGGGATGGCGTCGATGACGACGATCCGGCTCGGCACCATGTACGACGGCAGTCTGGTTCCCGCGAACTCCTCGAGCGCGGCGAGATCGACCGTCGAGCCCTCCTGTGGGACGACGTAGCCGATCAGGGCTGGGCTGCCGCCGAAGCGCTTGACCGCGGCCGCGGCCACGGTCACGCCGTCGAACGAGGCGAGAACCTTCTCGACCTCGCCGAGCTCGATGCGGAAGCCGCGGACCTTCACCTGATCGTCTGTACGGCCGATGTACTCGATGTCGCCGGCTGTGGTCCACCGGACGGCGTCACCCGTGCGGTACATCCGGCCGGGCTCGAAGGGGTTGGCAACGAATCGGTCCGCGGTGAGTTCGGTCCGGCCGAAGTATCCCCATGCCAGCTGGTCGCCGGCCAGGTACAGCTCGCCCACGACACCGTCCGGGACCGGACGCAGGGCACCGTCGAGCACGTAGACGCTGGTGTTCGCGGCCGGACGCCCGATGGGGATCGACGACGAGGTACCGGTGTACGCGCCCGAGAAACGGGTGACGGTGACGGCGGCCTCGGTCGGGCCGTAGAGGTTGTCCACCTGCGCGTCGCTGATCCGGCCGAACGCGTCGACACTGTCTCTCGGCAGCGCCTCGCCGGCGCAGAGCACGGCACGCACCGACGCCACGTCGGCGGCCTCGGCCACCGTGAGGAAGGCGACGAACGGGGACGGCACGAACACCGCGACGGTGACGTTCCGCGTGCGGATCAGATCCGCGATGTAGAGCGAATCGCTCTGCCCGCCCGGCTGGGCCAGCACCACCGTGGCGCCCGCGGTCAGCGGCCACCACAGCTCCCACACGGACACGTCGAACGTGACCGGCGTCTTCTGGATCACCGCGTCCGCCGTGGACAGCGAGTACTCCCGCGTCATCCAGGCCAGCTGGTTCGCGACGGCGGAATGACCCACCGCGACACCCTTCGGCTTGCCCGTCGATCCCGACGTGTAGATGACGTACATCAGGTCGTCGCCCGTGACGGTCCTGGTGCGCTCCTCCTCGCGGATCGGTCCGAGGGCGAACTCGTCCAGATCCAGCGTGTCCACGTCGACGCGTGAGCATCCCGTCTCGTCCAGATCCAGGACCACCGGGGAGACCGTCAGGACGCCGCGCGGACGCGCGTTCGCCAACACGTACCTGGTGCGCTCCGGCGGATGCTCGAGGTCGATCGGCAGGTACGCCGCCCCGGACCGCACGATCGCGTGCAGGGCGATCATCATGTCGAACGATCGCGGAATCGCGACCGCCACGAGGTCTCCCGGTCCGACGGAGTGGGCGATCAGATAGCGGGCGAGCGCCTGTACCCGCTCGTCGAACTCGCGGTACGTGAGCGAGACGTCGCCCGCCACGATCGCGGTGTCGTCCGGTGACGCCGAGAACTGACGATCGAGCATCTCGGTGACCGTCGGCGGCACTCCCGCCATCTCGGTGCGGTTGCGCTCGACCACCACGACGGACCGCTCGTCGTCGCTCATGATCTCGATGTCGCGGACCCGAGTGTCGGGTGCGAAGGCGACCGACTCCAGCACGCGCAGCAGACGATCGGCGAAGCTCTGCACGGTCGCCTCGTCGAAGAGCGACGTCGCGTAGGTGAATGCCATCTCCAGACCGCGTCCGTACTCGGAGTTCTCGTGTCCCTCGGCGACGACCAGATGCAGGTCGTACTGCGAGATCTCGGAGCCCGGTTCGAGCGCCGCGACCTCCAGGCCGGAGAGCGTCGCCTGTACCGGTGCGAGGTTCTGGAACGAGAAGCCCACCTGGAAGAGCGGGTTGAAGGCGGTCGACCGTTCCGGGTCCACCGCCTCGACCACGTTCTCGAACGGCACGTCCGCGTTGGCGAAGGCGCCGAGATCGACCGCCGACGCACTGCGCACCAGATCGACGAACGACAGGTCGGGATCGACGTCCAGTCGCAGCGCGAGCGTGTTCACGAACATGCCGACGAGGTGATCGAGCGCCTCGTCGCCGCGACCGGCGATCGGGGTGCCGACGACGACGTCGCGGGTGTTGCCGAGCTTGGAGAGCAACACCGAGAAGGCCGCGTGCACACCCATGAACAGCGTCGCCCGCGATCCTCGGCACACCTCCTGCAACGCGTCCATGACGCGCGCCGGGACGAAGAACCCGATCTCGTGTCCGCTCATGGACTGGACCTCGGGACGAGGTCGGTCGAAGGGCAGTTCGATGGGCCCGTCCAGCCCGGCCATCGACTCCTTCCAGTACGAGAGCTGTTCGGCGAGAACGGAATCCGGATTGTCCACGGCCCCGAGAACGTCGCGCTGCCACAACGTGTAGTCCGCGTACTGCACCTCGAGCGGACTCCACACGGGTGCGTTGCCCTCGGACCGGGATCCGTACGCGATCATCACGTCACGTGCGAGCGGAGCGACGGAGAAACCGTCCGCCGAGATGTGGTGCATGACGATCATCAGCACGTGGCTGTCCGCGCCGGTCTCGAGCAGGAGACCGCGCACCGGCACCCCCGCGGTGACGTCGAACCCGCGGGCGACGAACGACACCAGTCGCCCGCGCACGCGGTCCTCGGCCACGGAGTCCCGTTCGAAGTCGAGGGTGAGCTCGGCCGCCGGAACGATCTTCTGGAACGGTCCGAGTTCGTCCTGCGGGTAGTACGTGCGCAGGCTCTCGTGCCGGGCGACGACGTCCTGCACCGCACGCACGAGCGCGTCGACGTCGAGCGGCCCGGTGAGTCGCACGGCCAGCGGCACGTTGTAGGCCGGCGAGACGGTGTCGAACTGGTTCAGGAACCACATGCGCTGCTGCGCGAGCGACAGCGGGATGCGGTCCGGCCGTTCCCTGGCGACCAGCGGCGCGCGGGTGTCGGACGTCGCCGATTCCACCCTCGCGGCGAACCCGGCGACATCCGCGGTCTCGAACATCTCGCGAATGCCGACGGAGGTTCCGAGGCGCGCGTTGATCCGCGCGATGACCCGCGTGGCCGACAGCGAGTTGCCGCCGAGTTCGAAGAAGTTGTCGTCGACGCCGACACGCTGCACCCCGAGGACGGAGGCGAACGCGTCCGCGACCGCTTCCTCGACGGGAGTGGAGGGTGCGCGGTACTCACGGGTGACCGACGCGTCGACCGCGGGGAGCAGTCGGCGATCGAGCTTGCCGTTGACGCTGAGCGGCAGCTCGTCGATGACGACGATCCGCGCCGGAACCATGTACGCGGGGACCAGTCCTCGCATGGTCTCCCGGACGGCGTCGACGTCGACCGTGCTGCCGGCCTCGGGCACGGCGTAGCCGATGAGGACGTCGCCGCCGGCGATGCGCTTGACCGCGGCCGCGGCTGCGGACACACCGTCGGCCGACGTGAGGGCGGACTCGACCTCGCCGAGCTCGATGCGGAAACCACGCACCTTCACCTGGTCGTCGGTCCGCGCCACGAACTCCAGTTCGGGCCCGTCGGCGCCGGCGCTCCAGCGCACGGCGTCGCCGGTCCGGTACAGGCGGCCCTCGCCGAACGGGTGGGCGACGAAGCGCTCCGACGTCAGACCCGGCCGACGGTGGTAGCCGCGGGCGAGCTGCACGCCGGACAGGTAGAGCTCTCCCATGACGCCCTGCGGCACCGGTCGCAACCGGTCGTCGAGCACGTACACACGCACGTTCGCCTCGGGTGCGCCGATGGGCACGACACCCGACTCGGCCGCCGTGATGCGGTGGGCGGTCGCCGAGACCGCGGCCTCGGTCGGCCCGTACAGGTTGATCACGGGCGCGTCGGACAGGCGTGCGAACGCGGTGACCACGTCGCGCGGCAGCGCCTCGCCGATGCAGACGACGGCACGCAGCGCGGCGACGTCGTCGCGGGTCGCGACGGCCGTGAACGCACCGAGCAGTGACGGCACGAAGTCGGCCACCGTGACGCGCTCGTCGCGCATGAGGCGCGCGAGATACACCGGATCGCGGTTGCCCTCGGCGTTCGCCACGACGAGCCGGGCGCCCGTGGTGAGGGGCCACCAGAGTTCCCAGACCGAGAGATCGAAGGTCGAGGGCGTCTTCTGCACCATCGCGTCGTCGACCGTGAGGGCGAACTCCGACTGCATCCACCAGATCTGGTTCGCGACGGCACGGTGCGGCAGGGCCACGCCCTTCGGCCTGCCGGTCGACCCGGAGGTGTAGATGACGTACGCAATGTCACCTGGGAGGAGTGTGCGGCTGCGTTCGGCATCGGTGACCGGATCGGACGGGTACGTCGAGAGGTCGACCGAGGACAGATCGATCTGCACGAGGTCGCTCGACACGGCGAGCCCGTCGGGTCCGGTGATCACGAGTGACGGCCCGGCGTCCGCGAGCACGTACTCGGTGCGGTCCGCCGGGTGATCCGGATCGATCGGCAGGTACGCGGCGCCGGTCTGCACGACGGCGTACAGCGCGACGATCGAGTCGAGCGACCGCGGAACCGCGACGGCGACGAGATCGCCGGTGCCCACTCCCGACGCCATCAGGTGGCGAGCGGAGCGAGCGACACGGGCGCCGAGTTCGGCGTACGTCAGGGACTCGCCCTCGAACGTGACGGCGACCGCGTCCGGGGTGGCCGCGACCTGCGACGTGAACATCGCGGAGAGCAGCGACGGCGCACCGTCGCGGTCGGTGGCGTTGACCGAGTCGATCAGCGTGCGCTGTTCGGCGTCGGACAAGACGTCGACGGCGCGCACCGGCACCGTCGGATCGTCCGTCACCGTGTCGAGAACGCGCAGCAGCCGCTCCACGAGCTGGTCTGCGGTACTGCGATCGAACAGCGCCGTCGAGAACGTCAACGCGCAGTCGAGCGCACTGGTGACACCGTCGCCACCTTCCTCCGCACCCACGAGCAACTGCAGATCGAACTGCGCCGCGCCGGTCTCGACGCCGAGGTCGGAGATCTCGAGACCGGGCAGGGTCAGCGAGATCTGCTCGAGATTCTGGAACGAGAAGCCGACCTGGAACAGCGGGTGGTACGCCGTCGACCGCTCAGGGTTGATCGCCTCGACGAGACGCTCGAACGGGACGTCGGCGTTGCCGAATGCCGCGAGATCGCGGCCGCGCGCCTGCTCGACGAGATCGGCGAACGTGCTGTCGGGGTCGACGTCGAGCCGCAGGCCCAGCGTGTTCGCGAACTGGCCGATCATCTGGTCGAGCTCCTGCTCGCCGCGGCCGGCGATGGGGGTGCCGACCACGATGTCGCGCGATCCCGACAGCTTCGACAAGGTCACCGCGAACGCGGCGTGCATCGCCATGAACAGCGTCGAACGCGACGCCGCGGCGACACGGTTCAGAGCGGACGCACGGTCGGCGGAGATGGTGAAGCGCACCGACTCGCCGTCCATGGCCTGGATCTCCGGGCGCGGGCGATCGAACGGCAGCTCGATCGGTCCCTCGATGCCCGCCAGTGCGGTACGCCAGAACTCGACCTGCCGGGCGAGCACGGACTCGGGATCCGACTCGTCTCCCAGCACCTCGAGCTGCCACAGGGTGTAGTCCGCGTACTGCACCGGCAGCGGCGCCCACACCGGAGCGTTGCCGGCGATGCGGGACGAGTACGCCACCATGACGTCGCGGGCGAGGGGCCCGAGCGAGAACCCGTCCGACGACACGTGGTGGATGACGAACGCCAGGATCTGCTCCGACGATCCGGTCCGGTAGATCGCCGCTCGCACGGGCACCTCGGTGGTGACGTCGAACCCGCGAGTCACGAAGCCGTAGAGGCGTGCGCGGACGTCCGCCTCGTCGACGTCGTCGACCGTGAGCGACAGCCCCGTGCGGTCGATCGGCAGCACCACCTGGTGCGGGCCGTTCTCGCCCTCGGGGTAGACCGTGCGCAACACCTCGTGCCGCCCGACGACGTCCACGACCGCCTGCTCGAGTGCCGCGACGTCGAGATCGCCGGTGAGCTTGATGGCGAGCGGGATGTTGTAGGCCGCAGACGACGCGTCGAACCGGTTGAGGAACCACATGCGCTGCTGAGCGAGCGACAGCGGGATCTCGTCCGGGCGCTCGCGGGGAGCGAGCGGTACGCGGGTGCCGTACTCCACCGCACGCTCGGCGCGCAGGGCGAGACCGGCCGCGGTGGGCGCCTCGAAGATCTCCCGGATCCCGACGCGGGCGTTCAGTGCGGCGTTGACGCGGGCGATCACCTGCGTCGCCGACAGCGAGTTGCCGCCGAGCTCGAAGAAGTTGTCGTCCACGCCGACGCGCGGCACGCCGAGCACCGAGGCGATGGCTCCCGCCACCACTTCCTCCACCGGCGTCGACGGCGCGCGGTAGGTCGAGGCGGTGTCCACGCCGACCTGCGGCAGACGACGTCGGTCGAGCTTGCCGTTGACGCTCAACGGCAGTTCGTCGATCACGACGACGCGCTGCGGAACCATGTAGGACGGCAGCTGTTCCGCCGCCGCGGCCCGTACGGCGTCGACGTCCACGGTCGTGTCCGGACGGGCGACGACGTAGCCGACGAGGGTGTCTCCACCGCGTCCCGAGGACACGGCGGCGGCGGCCGCGGCCACCGACTCGTGGGACACGAGCACGCTCTCGATCTCGCCGAGCTCGATGCGGAACCCGCGGATCTTGACCTGGGTGTCCGTGCGATCGAGGAACACCAGTGCGCCGTCGGCGTTCCATCGCACGGCGTCACCGGTGCGGTAGAGCCGAGACCCGTTCTCGCCGAACGGATCCGCCACGAAGCGGTCGCTCGTCAGATCCGGGCGACCGACGTAGCCGAGTGCGAGCTGGACGCCGCCGAGATAGAGCTCTCCCCCGACGCCGGCCGGGACCGGACGCAGCCGGTCGTCGAGAACGTAGACGCGCACGTTTGCCTCGGGGGTACCGATGGGCACGGCTCCGGTCGCGCCGCGCACCGTGCGGTGGGCGGTCACGGAGACGGCGGCCTCGGTCGGTCCGTAGAGGTTGTCGAGCGGCGCGTCGGACAGTGCCTCGAACGCCCGGACGACGTCACGCGGGAGCGCCTCGCCGATGCACAGGACGGCGCGCAGGGACACGAGGTCCTCCCGCGACGCGACGGCGCAGAACGCACCGAGCAACGACGGCACGAAGTCGGCGACGGTGACGCGTTCCTCGCGCATCAGACGAGCGAGGTACGACGGGTCGCGGTTCCCCTCGGGCGACGCCAGCACGAGACGCGCGCCGGCGGTCAGCGGCCACCACAGTTCCCACACGGACAGGTCGAACGTCGCGGGCGTCTTCTGCACCATCGCGTCGGTCGCCGTGAGCCGGTACTCGTTCTGGATCCACGTCATCTGATTGGCGACGGCGCGATGCGGAAGGGCCACGCCCTTGGGACGACCTGTCGATCCCGACGTGTAGATGACGTAGGCGCGGTCCTGCGGCAACAGGGGCCGACTGCGATCGATGTCGGTGATGGGCGAGCCGTCGAAGAGCGACACGTCGACGGTCGCCAGATCCACCGTCGGGATCGTGGTCTCGACGGACAGCGGGGTGCCCGCGATGACGACGACCGACGGGGACGCGCTGTCGAGGACGTACTCGGTGCGTTCGGCAGGGTGGTCGAGGTCGATCGGCAGATAGCCGGCACCCGCCGCGACGACGCCGTACATCGCGACCATCGCGTCGATCGAGCGCGGGATCGCGACGGCGACGAGGTCACCGGTCCGCACGCCCTCACCGATGAGGAACCGGGCGAGACGGGACAACCTCTCGGAGAACTCACCGTAGGTGATCGAGTCGTCGAGATATGTCAGTGCCGTGGTGTCGGGCGCCGCCGCGACGCGCGCGGCGAACATGTCCGTGAGGAGCTCGGGCACGCCGGCCACCGCGGTGTCGTTGCGCGTGACGAGGATGTCGCGGCGCTCCTCGGGCGACAGGACGTCCACGGCGGCGATGCGGTCCTCGGGCCGCGCGGTCACGGCGTCGAGCACGCGCAGGAAGCGGTCGACGAAGACCTGTGCCGTGGACTCGTCGAAGAGCGACGTGGCGAAGGTGAGCATCGCGATCTGTCCTGCGGCGGCGTCCTCGCTGACGATGAGGTGCAGGTCGAACTGCGACACGTCGAAGTCGAAGCCCGCGTCGGAGACCGTGAGGTCGGGGAGTTCGAACCGGACGGGCGAGAGGTTCTGGAACGAGAAGCCCACCTGGAACAACGGGTGGTACGCCGTGGAGCGCACGGGGTTCAGTGCCTCGACCAGCTGCTCGAAGGGCACGTCGGCGTTGCCGAAGGCCGCGAGATCGGACTCGCGAACCGCGTCCACGAGGGCGCCGAACGTGAGGTCCGGGTCCACGTCGACGCGGAGTGCCAGCGTGTTCACGAACATGCCGACCATGTCGTCGAGCTCCGGCTCGCCGCGACCGGCGATCGGGGTGCCGACGGCGATGTCGCGACTGCCGCTGAGTGCGGACAGGGTGACGGACCAGGCGGCGTGCATCGCCATGAACAGCGTCGCGCGGCGCTCCTGCGCGATGCGGGTCAGCGCAGCGGTGGTGTCCGCCGAGATCTCGAAGCGGATCGACTTGCCCTGCAACGACTGCACCGCGGGGCGGGGGCGGTCGGTGGGCAGCGGCAGCGCGTCGCCGAGGCCGGCGAGACGGGTCCGCCAGTACGCGACCTGCCGCGAGACGACGGAGGTGTCGTCGTCCAGCGATCCCAGGACGGTCCGCTGCCACAGCGCGAAGTCGGCGTACTGCACCGGGAGCGGCGTCCAGCCGGGAGCCTCGCCGCGGACGCGGGCGGTGTAGGCCACCATGACGTCACGGGCCAACGGGCCCTGCGAGAAGCCGTCGGACGACACGTGGTGGATCACGATGCCGAGCACGTGCGCGGGGGCGTCTCCCGCCGCGTCCGTCACCTGCAGCAGGAGTCCGCGGACGGGCACCTCCGCGGTGACGTCGAAGCCGCCGGAGACGAAGGTGAACAGCCGTGCGGCGATGTTCTCCTCGGTGACGTCCTCGACCGCGAGGTCGAGCGGCACGTCGCGAGTGGGGAGAACCACCTGGGTCGGGCCGTCCGGAGTCTGCGGGTAGACCGTGCGCAGCGACTCGTGGCGGTCGAGGACGTCCCGGACGGCGAGCGTCAGTGCGTCGAGGTCGAGGCGACCCTCGAGGCGGATGGCCAGCGGCACGTTGTAGGCGGGCGACGACGTGTCGAACTGGTTGAGGAACCACATGCGCGACTGCGCGAGCGAGAGTGGCACGTGGGCAGGACGTTCGACGGGCACCAGCGGTGCACGGGTGTCCGACGTCGACGCCGACTCGGCGCGCGCCGCGAACGTCGCGACGTCGGCCGACTCGAACATCTCGCGGATGCCGATGCGGGTGTTCAGCCGGGCGTTGACCCGCGCCACCACCTGCGTCGCCGACAGCGAGTTGCCACCGAGCTCGAAGAAGTTGTCGTCCATGCCGACTCGCTCGACACCGAGCACCGCGGCGTACGCGGCGGCGACGATCTCCTCGACCGGGGTGGACGGCGCGCGGTACTCCCGCGCCACGTCCAGATCGATCGACGGCAACCGGCGACGGTCGAGCTTGCCGTTGACGCTCAGCGGCAACTCCTCGATCACCACGATGCGCGCGGGAACCATGTAGCCCGGAACCGCTTCGGCCGCAGCAGATCGCACCGCGTCGACGTCGAGGGTGGCGTCCTTCTCGGGCACCACGTAGCCCACCAGCAGCTCGCCGCCGGCGGTACGGGCGACGGTGGCGGCCGATGCGGCGACACCGTCGGCGGTGGTCAGCGCGGCCTCGACTTCGCCGAGTTCGATACGGAAACCGCGCACCTTGACCTGGTCGTCGGTGCGGGCGACGAACTCGAGAACCCGTGCGTCACCGCGGGTGACCCAGCGGACCGCGTCACCGGTGCGGTAGAGCCTGCCGGACCCGAACGGATCGGCGACGAAGCGCTCCGCCGTCAGGGTGGTGTTGCCGAAGTAGCCGAGCGCCAGCTGATCGCCCGCGAGGTAGAGCTCACCCGCGACACCGACGGGTACCGGCCGCAGTCGCGAATCGAGAACGTAGACCTGCACGTTCGCCTCGGGTCCACCGATGGACACCGGACCCGTCTCGTCGGACGCGATGTGGTGCACGGTGACCGAGACCGCAGCCTCCGTCGGTCCGTAGAGGTTCACCACCGGAGCGTCGGACAGTCGGCCGAACGCGGTGACCACATCGCGCGGCAGCGCCTCGCCGATGCACAGGACCGCTCGCAGTGACGCGACGTCCTCGGCCGTCGCCACCGAGGCGAACGCACCGAGGAGCGACGGCACGAAGTCGGCGACGGTGACGGTCTGCTCGCGCATCAGTCGCGCGAGTTCGGCGGGGTCCCGGTTCGCCTCGGGCGAACCGATCACCAACCGGGCGCCCGCGGTCAGCGGCCACCACAGCTCCCACACCGACAGGTCGAACGTGGACGGTGTCTTCTGCACCATCGCGTCGTCCGCCGTGAGTTCGAACTCGTTCTGGATCCACCAGAGCTGGTTCGCCACAGCGCGATGCGGCAGCGCGACGCCCTTGGGACGTCCGGTCGACCCCGAGGTGTAGATGACGTACACGGGGTCCTCGGCCGACAGCGGGCGGCTGCGCTCGTCGTCGGCGACGGGAGCGTCGGAGAAGTCCGAGAGCTCCGCCGTGAGCACGTCGATCGTCGGGACGTCCGAGGGCGCCGACAGAGCTCGACCGCCCAGCAGGATCAGCGACGGCCGGGCATCACCCAGCACGTACTCCGTCCGCTCGGCCGGGTGGTCGAGGTCGATCGGCAGGTAGGCCGCACCGGCCTGGACCACCGCGTACATCGCGACCATCGACTCGGTCGACCGCGGCATCGCCACGGCGACGAGATCACCGGTACGCACGCCGTCGGCGAGCAACCTGCGCGCCAGCCGTGCGACGCGAGAGCCGAACTCGCCGTACGTGAGTGAGACGTCACCCTCGGTCAGGGCCGCGACGTCGGGACGCTCGGCGACCCGATCGGCGAACATTCGCGCGACGGAGGTGGGCGCACCCGCGACACGAGTGTCGTTGGTGTCCACCAGGATCGACCGACGCTCGTCCGCGCTCAGGACGTCCGCGGTGTGCACCGGTGCGTCCGGACGGGCGATCAACGCGTCGACCACGCGGGAGAAGCGCTCGGTGAACGACTCGGCCGTGGCACGGTCGAACAGCGCCTCGGCGAAGGTGAGCACCGACTGCAGCGAGCCGTCCTCGGCTCCCTCACTGACGATGAGGTGCAGATCGAACTGCGAGACCGCGGCCTCGAGCCCGACGTCCCCGACGGTGAGGTCGGGGAGCTCGAACGTCACCGGCGCGAGGTTCTGGAACGAGAAGCCCACCTGGAAGATCGGGTGGTACGCGGTCGACCGACGCGGGTCGACGGCCTCGACGAGCTGCTCGAACGGCACGTCGGCGTGACCGAACGCGGCCAGGTCGACCGAGCGGGCGGCCGCGACCAGATCGGCGAACGACGCATCCGGATCGACGTCGAGACGCAGTGCCAGCGTGTTGACGAACATGCCGACCATGTCGTCGAGTTCGCGCTCGCCACGTCCGGCGATCGGGGTTCCGACGGCGATGTCGCGCGAGCCCGACAGGGCGCCGAGCAGCACGGACCACGCCGCGTGCACGGCCATGAACAGCGTGCCCTGACGCGACGCGGCGACGGCGCGCAGTCCGGCCGTCTGCTCGGGGGTCAGCGCGAACTGCACCGAGTGGCCGAGCATGGACTGAACCGCCGGGCGCGGCCTGTCGGTCGGCAGCTCGATCGGATCGTCCAGACCGGCGAGCTGCTGCTTCCAGTACGCGATCTGCTGGGCGGTCAACGACTCCGGGTCGCTCTCCGATCCCAGCACCTCGCGCTGCCACAGCGCGTAGTCGGCGTACTGCACGGGCAGGGGTGCCCACTCCGGGATCGCTCCGGCGACGCGCGCCGAGTAGGCGACCATGACGTCGCGTGCCAGCGGGCCGAGCGAGAATCCGTCAGCGGAGATGTGGTGCACGACGATGGACAGCACGTACTCCGCCGCGTCACCGGCCGGGTCGACGACCTCGAGCAGCAGACCGCGCACGGGCACGGCGGCCGTGACGTCGAACCCGGACGCGATGAACTCGAACAACGCGCCGGGCACACCGGCGGTCTCGACCGGACGTGGCGCCAGGTCGAGGGGAACGTCGTCCACACCCAGGATGACCTGGTAGGGACCCTCTTCCGACCCGGGGTACACCGTGCGCAGCGTCTCGTGCCGGGCGAGAACGTCGCGGACGGCCTCCTCCAGCGCGGCGACGTCGAGCGTGCCGGTGAGGCGCACCGCCAGCGGGATGTTGTAGGCGGGCGAGCTGGTGTCGAACTGGTTGAGGAACCACATGCGGCGCTGTGCGAGCGACAGCGGCACCGGATCGGGCCGCTCCCCCGCGACGAGCGCGGGGCGACGACCGACTCCACCCGAGAGTGCGCGCGCCGCGAGTTCGCCCACGGTCGACGCGTCGAAGATGTCGCGCACGCCGATGTGGGTGTCCAGTGCCGCGTTGATGCGCGCGACGGCCTGGGTGGCCACGAGCGAGTTGCCGCCGAGATCGAAGAAGCTGTCGTCGACACCGACCCGCTCCACGCCGAGAAGATCGGCGAACACCTCGGCGACGGCCTGATCCTCGGGCGTCTCGGGGGCGCGGTACTCGGCCTGCTGCCGCACCAGGGTGGGCTCCGGCAGCGCGGCACGGTCGAGCTTGCCGACCGGGTTCAGCGGCACGGAGGTGAGCGGCATGATCACCGCGGGCACCATGTGCGCGGGCAGGCTCTCCTTGACGGAGGCGTGCACGGCCGCGACGTCCAGGGTCGCGCCCGCCTCGAGCAGGGACGCCGCCGGCAGGACGTAGGACACGAGGTCGGTGACGCCACCGACGGATCGGTGGCCGACCGTCACGGCGAAGTCCACGTCCGGGTGCGCCGCGAGAGCGGCGTCGATCTCGCCGAGCTCGATGCGCTGGCCCCGGATCTTGACCTGGAAGTCGCTGCGGCCGATGTACTCGACGGTGCCGGCCTCGGTCCAGCGGACCACGTCGCCGGTGCGGTACAGACGGCTCCCCGCGGGACCGTACGGATCGGCGACGAAGCGCTCGGAGGTGAGCGTCGGGCGGCCGAAGTAGCCGCGCGCGACACCCGGTCCTCCGGCGTAGAGCTCACCGGGAACGCCGACGGGCACGGGCCGCAGTCGGCCGTCCAGCACGTACTCGCGAGTGCCCTTGCTGGGACCGCCCACCGTGATCGGATCGCCTGCGGAGAGGGGCACCGACGCGTTGATCATGATCGTCGTCTCGGCGGGTCCGTACCCGTTGACGACGGTGCGGCCGGACGTCGCCCACGCCGCCATCAGATCGGGCGGAAGAGCTTCGCCGACGGGCATGACGGCGCGCACGGACGGCACCGCGTCCGGTTCGACGGTCGCCAGCGCGGACGGCGTGATCACCATGTGGGTGACACCCTCGTCGGTGACGAAGCGCGCCAGATCGGGTCCGCCGTAGAAACCGGCGGGCGCCGGTGCCAGCGGCACGGCATTGCCGGCGGCCAGCAGGATCTCGAAGATCGACGCGTCGAAGCTCGTCGACGCCACGGCCAGGACGATCGACGCGTGATCGATACCCAGCGAGTCCGTCTGTGCGGCCACCAGATTGGCGAGACCGGTGTGCGGGACGACGACACCCTTGGGGCGACCGGTCGATCCGGACGTGTAGATCATGTACGCCGCGTTGCTCATGCGTACTGTGCCGAGACGCTCACCGTCGGTGAGGCGCTCGGGCGAGCGGGAGTCGACGTCGGCCGCGAACTGCTCGTCGTCGAGGACGAGCCACCGCAGCCCGTCGACGTCGGCGGGGCGGTCGGCGACCGTCGTGATGCCGAGCGCCGCCGTCGAGTCGTGCACCATGTAGTCGATGCGCTCGGCAGGGTGTGCCGGGTCGACGGGCACCACGTAACCGCCCGCCTTGGCGACCGCCCAGACGCAGAGCACGAACTCGGGCGACCGCGGAACCGCCACGGCCACCACGACGTCCGGTCCGACACCCGCGTCGACGAGGACGCGCGCGAGGCGCGTGGCACGAGCGTCGAGCTCCTCGTACGTCCACTGCACCGATCCCTGGCGGACGGCGAGTCTGCTGGGAGCGTGATCCGCGGCGTCCTCGAGGATCCGGACGAGCGTGCGCTCGTCGACGTCGGCGGATCCGCGGCGCGACAGCAGGTCGGTGCGCTCGTCGGCGAGCAGCGTCTCGATGCGGCCGACGGGTGCACCCGGTGACGTGGCGAACGCCGCGAACACGGCCTGCAGGCGACTGCCCAGTGCGGACACGTACTCGTCGGAGAACAGGTCGCGCAGGTAGCGCAGCGTCATGCGGATCTGCGTGTCCGCGAACGTGACCACGTTGATCGGGTAGTGCGTCGCGTCGAGCACCTGAGCGCCGGTGACGGCCATGCCGTCGATGGACGCGGCGGCCTTCAGGCCCTCCTCGTCCACCGGGTAGGACTCGAGAACGGTGATCGAGTCGAACACCGCGCCCGGGCCGACAGCGGTGGTGATGTCCGCCAGCCCCAGGTAGTGGTGGTCGAGCAACGCCGTCTGCTCCTCCTGCAACCGGAGCAGGAAGGACTCGATGCTGTCGGACTCGTCGATGCGCACGCGGACGGGCAGCGTGTTGATGAACAGGCCGACCATGGTCTCGACGCCCTCGAGGTCGGCGGGGCGACCGGAGACCGTCCCACCGAACGCGACGTCGTCGCGGCCCAGCTGGCGCGCGAGCACGAGGCCCCATGCCGCCTGCACGATCGTGCTGAGCGTGACACCGAGACGCGACCCCAGATCGGTCAGCTCGGACGTGACCTTCTCGTCCATGACGACCTCGACCCGACCCGTGTCGGTCGAGACCCCGGACGTATCGGTGATGCCCGACAACAGTGTCGGCTCTTCCGCCCCGGCGAAAGCCGTGGTCCACGCCTTGACCGAGACGGCGCGGTCGCGGACCGACAGCCACTCCAGGAAGGAACGGTAGGACCGGACCTCGGGAAGCAGCGACGCATCTCCGCGCAGCGCGTACAGCGTGAGGAGATCCTTGAGCACCAGCGGCATCGACCATCCGTCGATGACGATGTGGTGCGCCATGAACGACAGCGTGACCGCGTCGTCGGCGGTGCGGATCATCCGGAAGCGCACCAGCGGCGCGCTGTCCATCGCGAACCGGCGGTCCCGCTCGGTCTCGAGCTCGACGCGCAGGTCGCCCTCGATGTCGTCGTGGCCGCGCAGGTCGACGTCGACCCACGGGACCTCTGCGGAACTCGGAACCAGTTGCACCGCACGACCGTCCGCGGTGGTGCGGAACGAGGTCCGCAGCCCGTCGTAGCGCGCGAGCAGCGCACCGGCCGCGGCGACGAACCGGTCCCGGTCGACGTCGCCGGTCAGGTCCATCACGACCTGCATGACGTAGACGTCGGGAGCGCCGGCCGGCTGCATCGACGAGTGGAACAGCAGACCCGCCTGCAGCGGAGCAAGGGACCAGACGTCCTCGAGATGGGACCCGGCATCGGACATCTCGTTCTCGAAGACCTCGATGTCCTTCTGCGACAACGGCACCAGCGGTACGTCCGACGGCGTGAGGCCGCCGACATCGCCGCTCCCGACGTGCTGAGCGAGCGCCGTGAGTGCCTCGACCCAGTAGGTGCCGAGCGCGGACACGTTCTCCGACGACAGGATGCCGCGGGGGAAGGCGAACGTGGCACCGAGCTGCTCGTCCGCGAGGACTGCGTTGATGTCGAGCACGGCGATCGCCGGCATGTCGGCATCGAGAGGCACGTCCGCGAGGGTGGTGATGTCGGACGACGGGAGGAAGCCCAGACCCTCCGCACCCTCGGGCAGCTCGCCCGCGGACAGGCGGCCCAGGTAGTTGAAGCTGATCTGGCCGACGGATCGCGCGAGAACCGAGCGTCCCGTCTCGTCGAGGTAGCGCAGCATGCCGTAGCCCATACCGCGATCGGGCACCGCGAGCAGCTGTTCCTTGACGGCCTTGACAGCTCGGCCGGCCGCGGCGCCACCGGCGAACGCGTCGTCGAGGTCGACGTCGGTGAGGTCGAGCAGCACGGGGAAGATCGACGTGAACCAGCCGACGGTCCGCGACAGATCCGCGAGTCCGGCGTCGCCGAGCACGTCCTCCTCGCGGCCGTGGCCCTCGAGGCGCAGCAGCAACGACGACGTCTCGGTGCCGCGCTCACGGCGCCACTTCGCCACGGCCAGAGCCAGTGCGGACAACAGTCCGTCGTTCACGCCGCCCCGGAACACCTGCGGCAGAGCGGTGACGACGGCGGTCGTGACGTCCGCCGGGACGGTGACGCGCACCTTGTCGAGCGTGGCCTGCACGTCGACGGCGGGGTCGAGATCGCGGTCGCCGAGCAGCACGTCCTCGGACCGCACGACGGAACTCCAGAACGGCAGTTCCGAGCGACGGGACGGCGCCTGGTCCACGAGCGCGTGCGCCCAGGTACGCATCGACGTGCCCACCGGTTGCAGAGTCGGCTCGGTCCCGGAGGACACGCCGAACCACGCGGTGACCAGGTCCGGCACGATGATGCGCCACGAGACACCGTCGACGGCGAGGTGATGGCCGGCGACGACGAGGTGGCCGCCGGTCGACGGCCCCCGGTCCAGCCAGACGAACTGCACGAGACGACCCTCGGCCGTCGACAGGCGATCCAGCGCCGAGTCGAGTGCCGTGCGAGCCACCTTCTCGAGGTCGTCGCCCGTGACGTCGGCATCGACGTCGACTCGGGTGAGAAGCGACGCGGCGTCCACCGAACCCGGTGCCGCGGTGACGATCTCGAAGCCGTCGTCGAGCGACCCGGTGAGGCGCGCGCGGAACATGTCGTGACGGTCCAGCACGGCCTGCAGTGTCGCGGTGATACCGGCCTCGTCGATACCTGTCGGCAGGTCCAGTACGACGCTCTGCGAGAACCGCTCGTAGGCACCGCCGCGGCGGGTCATGAAGTGCTCCACCGGGGTCAGCGGACGCGATCCGACGCCGCCACCCTCCAGTTCGGGCAGCATGCGCACGGCGTTCTCCCCCGACGACACGACGGCCGCCAGGGCAGCCACCGTGCGGCGCTCGAAGACGTCACGCGGGCTGAGGGAGAGTCCGGCAGCGCGAGCACGCGACACCAACTGGATCGAGACGATGGAGTCGCCGCCCAGGGCGAAGAAGTCGTCGTCCGCGCCGACCCGATCGACGCCGAGCACGTCGGCGAAGACCGCTGCCAGCGCGCGTTCGGTCTCGGTGGCGGGTTCGCGGTACGTGTCGGTGTCGGTACCGAACTCGGGCATCGGCAGAGCCCGTCGGTCGACCTTGCCCGTGGCACCCAGCGGCACCTCGTCCATGACGACCACGGCGGACGGGACCATGTGCGCGGGAAGTGATTCCGCTGCCCACTCGGTGACGTCCGACTCACGCAGCAACGATCCCGCGGTCAGCGTGACGTAGGTGACCAGCACCTTGGACCCGGCAGCGGTGGTGAAGGGAGTGGTCAGCGCGAACTGCACCTCGGGGTGCGAGGACACGACGGCGTCGATCTCGCCGGGCTCGATGCGGAACCCGCGGATCTTGATCTGCGAGTCGCCACGACCCACGTACTCGAGTTCGAGGTCACCCGTCTCGGGGCGGCGCCACCAGCGCACGACGTCGCCCGTGCGGTACATGCGAGCACCGGGTTCGCCGTACGGATCGGCGACGAAGCGCTCGGACGAGAGTGCCCGGCGCTCGTGGTAGTGCTGCGCCACACCGGGTCCCGCGGTGTAGAGCTCACCCGGCACACCGACGGGAACGGGACCCAGTCGACTGTCGAGCACCATGGCGCGGCCGCCGCGGATCGGGCCGCCGAACGGCATGGGGCCACCCGGCACCATGGGCTTGCCGATGTGCGAGACGATCGTGGTCTCGGTCGGTCCGTACACGTTGAGCATGCGGCGACCCGGCGCGAACCTGGTGACCAGGTCCTGTGAGTACGCCTCGCCGCCGACCGAGATGGTCTGCAACGCTTCGAGACCCGAGTGGTCCACCGAGGCCAGCGCGGCCGGGGTGATGAACGCGTGCGTCACCGCGTGACGGCGCAGGAACTGCGCCAGCTCCTCACCGCCGTACACGGTGGTGGGAACGATGACCAGCGCGGCGGCAGCGGGAACCGCGAGCAGCAGCTCCAGCAGTGATGCATCGAAGCTCGGCGACGCGAAGTGCATGACCCGCGAGTCACGCTCGACGCGGTACTGCTCGCGCTGCGAGACTCCGAGCTGGTTCAGGCCACGGTGCGAGACCGAGACGCCCTTGGGCAGACCGGTGGAACCGGAGGTGTAGATGATGTACGCGCGGTCGGCCGGCGTGACGGCCGTCCGGCGGTCGGCGTCGGTGATCGGATCCGCCGACGCGGCCGAGACCTGTGCCCGGATCTCGTCGGAATCGACGACGAGCCAGTCGATCTCGTCGGGCAGGGACGCACGGTGCACGCCGAGCGTCAGGCCGACACGGACGCCCGAGTCGGTCACCATGTGCTCGATGCGATCGGCCGGGTAGTTGGGGTCGATCGGGACGAAGGCCGCACCCGTACGGGTCACCGCCCACATCAACGCGACCGACGCCGCGGAGCGCGGGACGGACAGCGCCACGGCGGATCCGGCTCCGATGCCCCGGTCGATGAGCACGCGGGCGAGTCGAGCCGAGAACTCGCCGAGTTCGCGGTAGGACACCGACGTCCCGTCGAACAGGACCGCGGAGTCGAAGACCAGTGCCGGGCCGTCGGGGTTGCTCTCGACGGCATCGACGAGGAGGTCGCCGAGCGTCCGCTCCGCCACAGCGTCGTCCCCGGTGACGGGTGCCAACGACGCCGCCTCCTCGGAGTCGAGCAGTGGGATGTCGCCGACGGCGCGGTCGGGCGTCTCGATCGCCGCGGCCAGCACGCGCTCGAAGCGCTCGCAGAACAGCGTGACGGTCTCCGCATCGAACAGGTCGGTCGAGTACGTCACCTCCATCGTCATGCCCGCGGCCTGTACGTCACCCGACCGGCCTCCGGCCTGCCCGCCGTCCTCCACCGTCTCGGTGATCTCGATGGACAGGTCGAACTTCGCGGAGTGGATGCCGGCGTCGTACCGGGCGACCTCGAGGCCGCCGAGTTCGAACGTCGTGCGCTCGAGGTTCTGGAACGCCAGCGCCACCTGGAAGAGCGGGTTGTGCGATGTCGAGCGCTCCGGAGCGAGGACCTCGACGAGCCGCTCGAAGGGGATGTCCGCGTTGCCGAAGGCGCCGAGGTCCACGGTCTTCGTCTCGGCGAGCAGCTCGGTGAACGTGGCGTGCGGCGAGACCTGCGTGCGCAGCACGAGGGTGTTGACGAACATGCCGACGAGGTCGTCGAGCGCTTCCTCGCCGCGACCGGCGATGGGGGCACCGACGGCGATGTCGGTGGTGTTCGACAGTCGGGCGAGTACGACGGCGAGCGCACTGTGCACGACCATGAAGAGGCTCGCGTCGTGGGCGCGTGCGAAGTCTGCCGCGCGAGTGTGGATCTCGGCATCGATCGTGTGGTGGACCGCGGACCCGGCCCCGGTGGACACCGCGGGACGCGGGCGGTCCGACGGGAGCGTGAGCACTTCCGGCAGATCGTCGAGCTGCGTCACCCAGTACGACTCCTGCTGCGACGCCAGTGATTCCGGGTCGGACTCGGAGCCCAGCATCTCGCGCTGCCACAGGGAGAAGTCGGCGTACTGCACGGTCAGCGGACGCAGCGGGCCGTTCTCGGACCACGCCGGCGTGCCGGCCTGACGTGCCGCGTAGGCGGTCATGACGTCGCGGGCGAGCGGGCCCATCGAGAATCCGTCGGCGCTGACGTGGTGCACGACGAACGCCAGCACGGCCTCGGTGTCCGACGTCCGCAACAGTGCGCCGCGCAGCGGCACCTCCGCGGTGACGTCGAAGCCCGAGGTCACCATGTCGAGGACGCGCGCCTGCACGTCGTCCGCGGCGACCTCGGTCACGGCGAACTGACCGGCGACGCGGTCGGCGGGCAGGATCACCTGGTACGGCGTGCCGTCCACCTGCGGGTAGAGCGTGCGCAGAGACTCGTGGCGTTCGAGCACGTCGCCCACGGCAGCGCGCAGCACGTCCACGTCGAGCCCACCGCGCAGCGTGATGACGAGCGGGATGTTGTAGGCCGCCGACTCGGTGTCGAACTGGTTGACGAACCACATGCGAGACTGCGCGAGCGACAACGGAATCCGCTCCGGGCGCTCCCGAGGCGCCAGGACTGGCCGGGTGCGGCCGGTGTGTGCCGCGGCGTCGATCCGGGCGGCGAGCGCAGCCACCGTGGGCTTCTCGAACAGATCGCGGACGCCGATGGAGCTGGACAGCGCCTCGTTGACCCGCGCGACGGCGCGCATGCCGACCAGCGAGTTGCCGCCGAGCTCGAAGAACGAGTCGTCGATGCCGACGCGCGGGGCATCGAGCAGCGCGGAGAAGACGTCCGCGACAACCTTCTCGGACACCGTCTCCGGAGCCCGGTACTCCCGCGGTCCGGACACGTCCACGGGCTCGGGCAGAGCGCGGCGGTCGAGCTTGCCGCTGGGGCTGAGCGGGATCTCGTCGAGCACCGTCAGGTGTGACGGCACCATGTACGCGGGGACGCGCTCGGCGACCAGGTCGAGGACATTCGCCAGTTCCGGTGCGCGCCCGGCCTCCGGCACGATGTACGCCACCAGAGCTTCGCCGGTGCGCTCGTCGGAGTGCACGATGGCCACGGCGCGGGCCACGTCCGGGTGCGCGGTGAGAGCGGACTCGATCTCGCCGAGCTCGATGCGCAGACCACGGAGCTTGACCTGGAAGTCGGTGCGGCCGAGGAACTCCAACTCACCGGACGCGGTGACCGAGACGAGGTCGCCGGTTCGGTACATCCGCTCACCGGTCGTGCGGGGATCGGCGACGAAGCGATCGGCGGTGAGGTCGGGCCGACCGAAGTACCCACGAGCCAGCTGCGCGCCCGTGAGATAGAGCTCTCCCGGGACACCGACCGGAACGTCGTGCAGACGCGAGTCCAGCACGCGCGCACCGGTGTTACGGATCGGGCGACCGATGGGCACGGTACGGACGTCGGCGTCGGTGGTCCGGTGCAGCGTGGACGTGACCGTCGCCTCGGTGGGGCCGTACGTGTTGTCGAGCTCGGCGGCCGACGAGGCCGCGAACCGACGCACCAGATCGGCGGACAACGCCTCGCCGCCCACCGACAGGTAGCGCAGCGATCCCGGCAGGGCCAGACCGGCATCGGACATGAAGAGCTCGAGCATGGACGGTACGAACTCGAGGATCGCGATGCCGTGCGAGCGCGCCTGGTCGAGCAGGTACTGCACGTCGAGGTGGCCGTCCGGACGCGCGACGACGAGGGTGGCTCCGAGCTGCAAGGGCAGGAAGAGTTCCCACACCGACGCGTCGAACGTCACCGGCGTCTTCTGCAGCATCGTGTCGCCGACCGTGAGGTCGTACGTCTCGTGCATCCAGAGCATCTGGTTCAGGACGGAGCGGTGCGAGACCGCCACGCCCTTGGGGCGGCCGGTCGAGCCCGATGTGTAGATGATGTAGGCGATGTTGGACGGCACGAGCGTGCCCGTCCGCTCCGCGTCCGTCAGCGGCTCCGCGGACACGTCGGCGAGATCGACCGTGTCGACGTCGATCACGTTGTGGTGCTCGGGCAGGTCCCGGTGATCGCGCGTGGTGGTCAGCACGACGACGGGTGCGGCGCTGGACAGGACGTACTCGGTGCGCTCGTGCGGGTGGTCCGGATCCACCGGCACGTAGGCGCCACCGGCCTCGAGCACCGCGTAGATCCCGATCATCATCTCGAGCGAGCGGCGCATGCCGACGGCCACGCGGGCGTCGGGACCGACCCCCAGTGCGACGAGGTGCCGTGCCAACCGGTTCACCCGCGTGGAGAACTCGGCATACGTGAGGGAGGTCCCCTCGTACACGAGCGCGGTCCGACTCGGATCCTGTGCGGCGCCGCGGCGGAACGCGTCGACGAGGGTCTCGGCGGGCAGCGGAGCGTCGATGCCGCGCAGCGCGGCGAGCTGCGTCTGCTCGCCGGAGGTGGTCAGCGGGAGATCGCCGACGGCGGTGGAGGAATCGGCCACGACGGCGGCGAGGATGCCGACGTAGCGTTCCGCGATGGTGCGTGCGGTGGGTTCGTCGAACAGATCCGTGGCGTACAGCAGCGATCCGTCGATGGGACCGGGCGACCCGTCGGGGTTCACCTGCTCCATGAGCGTCAGCGTCAGGTCGAGCTTCGCGACCGGCACGTCCGAGTCGAGGAGACCGATGGTGACGTCGGGCAGCTCGATCTCGGTGCGTTCGAAGTTCTGCAGCATGAGCAGTACCTGGAACAGCGGCGCGTAGGCGAGCGAGCGCTGGGGTCGCAGGATCTCGACCAGCCGGTCCAGCGGCAGGTCCGAGTTGCCGAGTGCATCGAGGTCCGCGGTGCGGGTGCGGAGCAGGAAGTCCTCGAACGACTCCCCCGGCTCCAGATGCGATCGCAGGACCAGCGTGTTGCCGAACATGCCGACGAGCGGATCGAGCGCCTGCTCGCCGCGGCCCGCGATCTGCGTGCCGACGGACACGTCGTCGGTCGCGGCCATGCGCGAGAGCAGCACGGCCAGGGCGGCGTGCACCACCATGAACAGCGTCGAGTTGGTGCGTCGCGCGAGGTCGTTCAGACCCTCGACGACGTCCGACTCGAGTCGGAACGGCACCGTCGCACCGCGGGACGACGGCTGCGCCGGTCGCGGCCGGTCGGTGGGGAGTTCGATGACCTCGGGAGTGCCGGCGAGGGCGCGCGTCCAGAAGTCGATCTGCTTGGCGCTCAACGACTCCGGGTCGCTCTCGTCGCCGAGGAGCTCACGGTGCCACATCGCGTAGTCCGCGTACTGCACCTCGAGCTCGGGCAGCTCGGGAGCCGCACCGGCGCTGCGCGCCACGTAGGCCGTGGTGAGGTCGCGCACCAGCGGGGCGAGCGATCCACCGTCACTGGCGATGTGGTGCATGACCACGGCGAGGACGTAGTCCTGGTCCGCGATCTGGAACAGCTTGGCACGGAAGGGCACCGAGGACGACACGTCGAAGCCGTCGAGCACCACCGGGGTCAGTCGCTCGTACACCGAGCTCTCGTCGATCCGCTCCGGATCGAGCACCACCGACACCGACGACGCGGGCTCGATGCGCTGCACCGGACCACTGTCGGTCTGCGGGTAGACGGTGCGCAGCGTCTCGTGCCGCGTGATGAGATCCTCGAACGCGTGGCCGAGCGCCTCGAGATCCAGAGCACCCGTCATCCGCAGCACGACAGGCTGGTTGTACGCGGGCGACGTCACGTCGTACTGGTTGGTGAGCCACATCCGCTGCTGGGCGTAGGACAGCGGCAGGTCACCCGAGCGATCACGACGCACGAGCGGCGGCCGCTCGGGGGCACCGAGCGAGAGATCCACGCGCGCAGCGAGATCCGCGACGGAGGTCGCCTCGAACACGTCCCGCACCGCGATGCGGGACTGCGCCGCCTGGTTGATCCGGGCGACCACCTGGGTCGCGAGCAGCGAGTTGCCACCGAGTTCGAAGAAGGTGTCGTCCAGACCCACGCGCTCGGCCGACAACAGGTCCGCCAGCACCTCGGACACCGTGATCTCGGTCCGGGTCTCCGGGGCCCGGTACTCCTTCGTCGACGTGCCGATGGTCGGCTGCGGCAGCGCCGCGCGATCGAGCTTGCCGACGGGTGTGAGGGGCACGGCGTCGATGACGATGATCTCGGACGGCACCATGTACGCGGTGAGGCTCCGGCCGACGAAGGCCGTGACGTCGTCGACGTCGATCTCGTGGCCCGGCTCGGGCTGCACGTAGGCCACGAGCACCGTCGAGCCGTCGGGCAGCTGATGACCGGCCGCCGCGGCGAAGCGGACGTCCGGGTGCGCCGTCAGGGCGGCGTCGATCTCGCCGAGTTCGATGCGGAACCCGCGGACCTTCACCTGGAAGTCGGAGCGGCCCAGGTAGTCGACCGCGCCGCCGCTGCGCACGCGGGCGAGGTCACCGGTGCGGTACACGCGCGAGCCGGGTTCACCGAAGGGGTCCGCGACGAAACGCTCCGCGGTGAGCGACGGCCGACCGTGATACCCGCGGGCCAGACCGGGGCCGGCCGCGTACAGCTCACCGGCGACACCGGCCGGGACGTCGCGCAGGCGGCCGTCGAGCACGGGCGTGCGGAAGTCGCGGATCGCGCCGCCGATGGAGACGGGCGCGTCCGGGAACAGCTCCGCGCAGTTGGTCATGATGGTGGCCTCGGTCGGACCGAAGCCGTTGAACATGCGGCGGGTGTCGGTCACGAAGCGGGACACCAGTTCCGGCGGGCACGCCTCACCGGCGGTGACCACGACCCGCAGGTCGGGCAACTCCGACGGCGTGACCGAGGCCAGCACGGACGGGGTGATGACGGCATGGGTCACCCGCTGCTCGCGCAGCAGAGCCGTCAGATCGTCGCCACCGAAGACGTCGGGCGGCGAGACGACCATCGTCGCTCCGGACCCCACGGCCATGAGCAGTTCGAAGACCGAGGCGTCGAAACTCGGGGACGCGACGGCGAGGGTGCGGGCGGACGCGTCGATACCGAAGCGCTCACGCTGCTCGGCGACCAGGCTCGAGAGGCCGGCGTGCGTCACCTCGACGCCCTTGGGTCGACCCGTCGATCCGGACGTGTAGATCATGTAGGCCGTGTTCGCGGGGCCGAGCACCCGCACGCGATCGGCGTAGGTGACCGGCTCGGCGGACCGTGCGTCGACGGCGGCGTCCAGGTCGGCGTCGCCCAGGACGAGCCAGCTGGGGCCCACTCCCTCCGGCAGGGTCTCGCGGTGCTCCGTGGTGGTGATCCCGAGGGTGGCCCCCGAATCGGTGAGCATGTACTCGATGCGGTCCGCGGGGTACTTCGGATCGACCGGCACGTATGCCGCACCGGTCTTGGCGACCGCCCAGATCGACAGGATCGACTCGGCGGACCGCGTGACGGCCAGCGCCACCACGTCCTCGGCGCCGATGCCGCGCGCGATCAGCTCGCGCGCCAGCTTCGACGACGCCGCGTCGAGCTCGCGGTAGGTCCACTCGGTGGTCGCGCCGGACTCGTCGCGGAACACGAGAGCCACACCGTCGGCGTTCGCCTCCACGGCGGCCGCGAGGATCTGCGGCAGGGTGGCCGCGCGAGGACGCTGCCGGCGACGCGGGCGTTCCCTGGTCGGACGCTCGCGGCGGGGTGCCCCCGCGCGTCCCGGACGTTCCGCCCGCGACCGGTCCTCGTTCGAGGTCTCGTCGGGAGTGCCATCCGTCATCGTCGTGCTCCTCGTGAATCGATACCGAGCCTCGCCCGTGGTTGCCCACCGACGATCCCGCTGCGTACTCGCGACACTCCCCGCGGATGCGCGCACGCGTGCTTCATGGGGCGTCGCCCCATCTGATCCACCCTATCGAGCAGGGCGGCGCGCACGCCGCTCACCCGGGTGGTGTGAACGGCGCCTGTCTCCGTGGTGTGGACGGATCCCGTCATGAGCTCCGCATGGCGAGTCCGATACCCGTCGAGGTCAACGGCACGACGTCGATCTCGGTGCCGTCGGCGAAGCCGTCGCACGACTCGCTGTCGCCCCGGCCCGCGTCGGTGACCACCACGGCGAGATCCTCGAACTCCCCGGCGTCCACCGCCGACAGGTCCGACGGGGTGGCGAACAGGTGCGTCACCCACTGATCGAGCAGCACGTCCGTCAGCGACTCCGCCGCACCGTCCTGCACCAGCACAGCGGCGCCCGCGACACCGGCGACCAGCGCCCGCAGCGCCTGCGACACGGTCGAGACCGCCGCCGTCGCGAACAACCGGGACTCGTAGTCCACGGCGAGTCGATCGAGTTCGGCGGACACGATGCCGGAGAGCTCGTCGAACGTGAGCACGCCGACCGAGCCCGTCCCGGTCGGCAGGACCAGCGCCGGATCGGCTCCGTTCTGCGGGCGTGCCCGATCCGCGTACGTGACGGGGCGCGCGGAGAACTGCGCCACGTCGTCGGCGGCGTCGTCCACCGACAGGATCAGCGGCGCCCGACTCCCGTTGCGGGATGCGCCGGACAGCACGATCACGTCGGGTGCGACTCGGCCGATGTCCAACGCCGCGCCTGCCTTGAGGATCCCCCACCACAGGGCCAGGGTGTCCGTGTCGAGGCCGGAGTCGCCGGACCGGACCGCGACCGTCGACCCGGCACCGACTCCTGCCCCCGCGAGCCAGCGCGCCAGGCGGTTGGAACGAGCGTCGAGGTCGGCGTAGCTGACCTCGTTCTCGCCGATCACGACGGCGGGGGCGTCCGGATCCGATTCCACGGCCGACGCGAACGACGTGACCACCGACGGTCCCGAGTACGCCGCGGGAGTCGTGGGCTCCACCACGGGCGCCGCGGTGACCACCTCGGCGAGCGGCAGATCGGCGACGACGCGCGTGGGTTCGGTGACCCCGGCCCGCAGCACCGACGCCAGATGCCGGCCGAAGGTCTCCACCGTCTCCTCGTCGAACAGCTCGGTCGAGTACGTGAACATCATCGTCATGTCGCCGCCCGGCTTCCGCGAGCCGTCGTCGTCGACCGTGAGCAACAGATCGAAGTTGGCGGGCTCGAACGGATTCTCCAGTTCGGACACGGTGATCTCGGGCAGCTCCACCCGCGCCGGCGTGATGTTGCGGAACGCCAGTGCGGTCTGGAAGAGCGGCGGCACCGATCCCGTGCGCTGCGGCGCGACGGCGTCGACGACGGTCTCGAACGGCACCTCCGAGTGCGCGAACGCGTCGACGTCCACGCGACGGGCTGCGGCCACCAGTTCGGCGAAGCTCACATCCTCGTCGACCCGCAGACGCAGGGCCACCGTGTTGACGAGCATGCCGACCAGGTTGTCGAGCGCCGGATCTCCGCGGCCCGCCAGAGCGGTGCCGATCGCGATGTCCGTCGATCCGGACAGGCGGGAGAGGACGACGGCCAGGGCCGCGTGCACCACCATGAATCGCGTCGCGTTGTGGTCGCGCGCCAGTGCCTCCACCCGGTCCGCCGCGAAACCGTCCACGGCGAAGTGGACGGACGCACCCTCGCGGGTGGGCGACGCCGGCCGCTCCCGGTCACGCGGCAGGTCCAGCTCCGGGGGCAGGCCGTCGAGAGCCTGCTTCCAGTAGGCGATCTGGGCGGACGCGACCGACTCGGCGTCGCGGGGCGAGCCGATGACGTCGCGCTGCCACACCGCGTAGTCCGCGTACTGGACGGGGAGCGGAGCCCACGCGGGGTCGGCGCCCTCGGTGCGTGCGAGGTAGGCGGTGACGAGGTCGCGGGTCAGCGCCACGCGGCTCACGCCGTCCGCGGCGATGTGGTGCACGACGATCGCGAGCACGGCCTCGGTGGAGACCCCTGGGTCACGGAAGACCGCGAGCCGCAGCGGGACCGCCGTGGTGACGTCGAAGCCGCTCGTCGCGAGAGCGACGAACTCGTCGATCCACCGCGCGGACGGAACGTCCTCGACCGCGAGCTCGACGCCCGCCTCGTCGACCGTGAGGATCTCCTGCCGCGGTACGCCGTCCGTGTGGGGATAGACGGTGCGGAGGATCTCGTGCCGCGTCACGAGGTCGTGCACGGCCCGGCGCAGGGCGTCGAGATCGAGACGGCCCTCGAGTCGGATGCCCAACGGCAGGTTGTACATCGGCGACGACGGGTCGAGCCGGTTGCTCAGCCACATGCGCTGCTGTGCGAGTGCCAGCGGGATCACGTCGGGACGGGGACCGGCGACGAGCGCGGGTCGATCGGAGGCACCGAGCTCGGCGACGACCGCCGCGAGACGAGCCACGGTGGTCGCGTCGAACACGGCCCGGACCGGAACGTGCACGCCCAGTTCGGTACCGATGCGGGACGCGACCTGCGTCGCGACGAGCGAGTTGCCGCCGAGCCCGAAGAAGTCGTCGTCCAGGCCGACGGGCGTGACGTCGAGGATGTCCTCGAAGACCCCCGCGATCGCCTTCTCCACCCGCGTCTCGGGTGCGCGGTACGTGCGATCGGAGTCCTCGGTGACCTCGGGCAGTGCCTTGCGGTCGAGCTTGCCGTTCACGGTCAGCGGCAGACGGTCCAGCTCGACGATGCGCGCGGGAACCATGTACGCCGGCAACAGCGAGGCGACGTGTTCGGTGACTGCCGCCGCGTCGACCGTGGAGCCCGATTCGGGCACCACGAACGCGACCAGGACGTCGCCGGCCGGACGCCGCACCACCGACGCCGCGGCCCCCGCGACACCGGGCGTGGACGCCACCACAGTCTCGATCTCGCCCAGTTCCACGCGGAATCCGCGAATCTGGACCTGGGCGTCCGCACGTGCGAGGTACTCCAGTGCACCGTCGCGGTTCCACCGCACGACGTCACCGGAGCGGTACATCCGCTGACCGGCCAGGTACGGGTTGGCCACGAACCGGGTGGCGTTCAGGTCGGGGCGACCGACGTAGCCCTGTGCCAACTGATCACCCAGGACGTAGAGCTCACCGGGAACGCCGACGGGCACGGGCCGCAGGGCGTCGTCGAGCACGATGCCGCCGAGCCCCGGGACGGGAACGCCGATCACACTGCCCTGGGCCGCGGCCGCGAATGCCGCCGTCAGCTCCTGGTAGGTGACGTGCACCGTCGTCTCGGTGATGCCGTACATGTTCACGAGGCGGGGACTGTCGTCCGCGTGCCGCGCGTACCAGCGCTGCAGCTGCGACAGATCCAGCGCCTCACCGCCGAAGACGACGTGGCGCAGGGACAGCTCGGTGCCCGCCCGATCGCGCTCGGCCTCGGCGAGTTGGTAGAACGCCGACGGTGTCTGGTTGAGCACCGTCACGCCCCGGTCGGCGAGCATGTCCAGGAAGTCGCCCGGCGAGCGCGCGGTCCAGTGGTCCACCACGACGACGCTGCCGCCCGTGGTGAGCGCGCCCCACAACTCCCACACCGAGAAGTCGAAGGCGTAGGAGTGGAACATCGTCCAGACGTCGTCGGGCCCGAAGCCGAAGTACTGCTCGGTGTTCGTCAGCAACGTCACCACATTGGTGTGCGGGATCGCGACACCCTTCGGGTTCCCGGTGGATCCGGAGGTGTAGATGATGTACGCGACGTCGTCCGGCCGTGCCATGGGCAGCAGCGCGGTGGACCCCGCCTCCGAATCCGATTCCGGCGCGACCACATCGGTGTCCACGACGACGGTCAGGCCGTCGCGGCGCACCTGGTCCTCGAGCCGAGCAGAGACCACGGCGAAGCGCGCACCGGAGTCGGCGACGACGTAGTCGACACGGTCACCGGGATACTCCGGGTCGATCGGCACGTAGGTCGCGCCGGCCCGCATGACGGAGAACAGCACGGCGACCAGATCCACCGACCGGTCGCACACCACCGCGACCCGATCGCCGGACCGCACCCCCATCGCGTACAGCCTCGCTGCAGCAGCGCGCGAACGAGAGTCCAAATCGCCGTACGTGATCGAGACCTCGCCGAACCGCACCGCACTCGCCTCGGGGTGGCTCGCCGCGTGATCGAGCACCCGCGAGACGATGGTGTCGCCACCCACGGGACGGCCCTCGGACACGCGCTGGATCGACCTCTCGGCGACCACGCGGTCACTGGCGTCGAGCACGTCGATGTCGGCGACCGACACACTGGGATCGTCGACGATGGTGGTCAGCACCTGCACGAACCGGCGCGTGATCGCGTCGATGGTCGAGGCGTCGAACAGTGTCGACGCGTACGAGAACGTGGCCGGCATACCGGCCGGACGGCCCGCGTCGTCGGTGCGGTCGGTCATGGTCAGCTGCAGATCGAACTTGACCACCTGCAGGTCGAGATCGACCGTGGACAGGCGCAGTCCGGTGAGTTCCACCGTCGAGTGACCCATGTTCTCGAACGCCAGCATCACCTGGAAGATCGGGTGACGCGACTCCGACCGCGCCGGGGACAGCACCTCCACGAGACGCTCGAACGGCACGTCACTGTTGGCGAACGCCTGCAGGTCGCGTTCGCGGACGTGGTCCAGCAGCGCGTCGAACGGCTGGCGACTGCCCACAGTGGTGCGCAGCGCCAAGGTGTTCACGAACATGCCGACGAGGTCGTCGATCGCCGCGTCGCCCCGTCCCGCGACCGGGGTACCGATGACGATGTCGTCGGTAGAACTGATCTTGGCGAGCGTCACGGCCAGCGCCGCGTGCACCACCATGAAGAGCGTGGTGCGGTGGCGCCCGGCCAGGTCGATCATCTTCGCGTGGAGCTCGGCATCGATCTCGAACGCGTGCGCTCCGCCGCTGAGCGACGACCGGGACGGACGGGCCCGGTCGATCGGGAGCGGCAGCAGATCCGGTGCGTCGCGCAGGGTCTCGACCCAGTAGCGCTCCTGCTGCGCGATGAGCGACGTGGGATCGTCCTCGGACCCCAGCACCTCCCGCTGCCACAACGTGTAGTCGACGTACTGCACGGGCAGTGGGGTCCACGTGGGCGCGTAGAACGCGATGCGGGCGCTGTAGGCCGCCATCAGGTCGCGCGCGAGGGGTGTCAGGGATGCACCGTCGGCGGAGATGTGATGCACCACGATGGCCAGCACGTGGTCGGTCTCGCTGATCTGGAACAGGCGACCGACCAGCGGGACGTGCTCCGTGACCTGGAAGGTGGTCATCGCGAAGGAGATCAGCACGCCGTGCAGATCCTCCGCGTCGACCGGCACGGGTGTCAGGTCCGGCACCACGGCCTCGGGATCGTGGACGACCTGGACCGGTCCGTTCTCGGTGTCCGGGTAGGACGTCCGCAGCGCCTCGTGGCGGTCGACGACGTCCATGATCGCGACCTGCAGCGCGGCGATGTCCAGATCACCCTCGAGGCGCAGGGCCAACGGGATGTTGTAGGCGACCGACGACGGGTCGAACTGATTGAGGAACCACATGCGGCGCTGCGCGAGCGACAGCGGCACCGGCCCGGTCCGCTCGCGGGGCACCAGCGGCGTGCGGGTCTCGCCGTGGCCACCCTGCTGCAGCCGGGACGCGAGCGACTCGACGGTGGGTGCCTCGAACAACGTGCGCACCGAGACCTGTGTCCCCAGTGCGGCACCCAGACGGGAGACGGCGCGCGTCGCGATGAGCGAGTTGCCGCCGAGAGCGAAGAAGTCGTCGTCGAGTCCGACCCGGTCGACACCCATCAGTTGCGTGAAGACGGATGCCACGATCTCCTCGACCACGGTGGTCGGGGCGCGGAACTCGCGCGTCGCGAGCACCGGCTCGGGCAGCCGCCGGTGGTCGATCTTGCCGTTGACGGTGACGGGCAGGCGGTCCAGGACCACGACGGCGGCAGGGATCATGTGCGACGGAAGATGCTGCGCCGCATGGCGTAGCAGTTCGGTGTGCTCGAGCGTCGTGTCCGGACGCAGCACGACGTACGCCGCGAGCACCGTGGCCCCGGACGACTGCCGGTGCGCCACGGTGACGGCGGTGCGGACGCTGGGATGCTCGGCGAGCACCGCGTCGATCTCGCCCAGTTCGATGCGGAAGCCGCGGATCTTCACCTGCGAGTCGGCGCGACCGACGTAGACGATGTCGCCGTCCTCGGTCCACCGGACCAGGTCACCGGTGCGGTACATGCGCCCGCCCGGCTCGGCCCACGGTCCGGCCACGAAGCGCGTGGCGGTGAGCGCGAAGCGATTGGCGTACCCGCGGGCGAGGTCCACACCGGCGAGATACAGCTCACCCACGACACCCACGGGAACGGGCCGGAGCCTGTTGTCCAACACCACCTGTCGCGTTCCTCGGATGGGCGACCCGATGGTCACGGGAGCACCGGGCACCAATGGATCGGAGATCGATCCGATCATCGTGGTCTCGGTGGGGCCGTAGGCGTTCCGCAGCGCGGTGCGCGGAGCCCAGCGTGCCGCCACCTCGGACGGCAAAGCCTCACCGGCGCTGATGATCGACTCGATCTGCTCGAGACCGTCCGGGTCCAACGATCCCAACGCGGCCGGCGTGATGACGACGTGCGTGACGTTCTTCTCGCGGATGTAGTCCGCGAGTTCCTCTCCGCCGAACACCCCCGACGGAGCGAGAGCCAGAGTCGTCGCCGACGAGAGCGCCATCAGCTGCTCGAAGATGGACGCGTCGAAACTCGGCGACGCGACACCGAGGACGACCGACTTCGTCGACACCCCGTACGAGACGGTCATCTCGCCGATGATGTTCGACAGTCCGTCGTGGCCGACGGTGACGCCCTTCGGCAAGCCGGTGGATCCCGAGGTGTAGATCATCCACGCAGCGGTGAACGGTCGGACCGGAGCCGATCGCTCGGCGTCGGTGATGCGGGCGGGCGAGCAGACCTCGAGGTCGCCGCACAGCTCGTCGTCGTCGACGACGAGCCAGTCGATCGTGTCCGGCAGGTCCGCGACGTGTCGTCGGGTGGTCACGCCGATCCGGGCGCCCGAGTCCCCGAGCATGTGCACGATGCGCTCGAGCGGATACGCCGGGTCGATGGGCAGGAAGGCGCCGCCCGACGCCACGATCGACCACGTCGCGTGGATCATCTCGACCGATCGACCGAGTGCGACCGCGACGACGCTCTCCGGTCCGACGCCCCGCGAGATCAGCAGCCGGGCCAGGCGGTTGGAGCGCGCGTCGAGCTCTGCGTACGTGACCGATTCCGACCCGCACGTGACGGCCACCGTGTCCGGCGCGGCGTCGACGGCGCGGGCGATGATGTCGCCGAAAGTGACCTGCGGGAAGCTCTCGCCGCCCAGTGCGGGGACGAAACGCCGCCGCTCGTCGTCGGTCAGCACCTCGAGCGACCCGAGCGGTGCGTCGGGCTCGGCATCGATCAGCGCATCGAGGAAGCGCACGAAGCGGGCACGATGCGCGTTCAGCTGGTCCTGCGTGTACCGCAGCGGGTTCGCCTCGAAGTCGATCCGCAGTTCGCGGCTGTCCGCACCGGGATAGATGTTCAGCGCCAGGTCCTCGACCGGACCCGTGGTCAGGACGTTGTACGAGCCGTTGAGGTCGCCGAGCCGCAGCTCGTCGTGGAACAGCATGATGTTGATCGACGGGCCGAACAGTCCGCGTTGGGTCGCCGACTCGCCGCTGTCGCGACGAATGTCCTCGTGGCGGTAGCGCTGCCGGCGCAGGGCGCCGGTGAGTTCGAGCTGGGCGCGGGACGCGGACTCGGCGACCGTGCAGCTCGGCGGGAGTGCGAGACGCAGCGGGACGACGTTGGAGACCATGCCGCCCGAGCGACGCATGGCCGCCGTCGTGCGCGCCGAGACCGGCAGGCTCAGGACCGTGTCCTCGGCCCCCGTCATGCGGGAGACGAACGCGGCGAAGGCGGCGACCACGAACGGTGCCGACGCGGTGCCGAGTTCGGTGACCCGCCGGTCGAGGCGCTCGGCGAGGTCGGTGGAGACGAAGCCACCGGCGATGAGCGCGGGCGACGTCGGCGGAGCGGTGACGGCCGAGAGGGACGGCGGATCCGGGAGGCTGCGCACTCTCTCCGCCCAGTACGCGGCGTCCTTCTCGAAGCGGTCCGACGAGCGGTACTTGGCGTCGTCGACATAGAGATCGTTCAGATCGACGGCCTTGGAGGGTTCGGGCTCCCTGCCCTCCACCGCTGCCGTGTACAGCGCAGCGGTGCGCTGGATCATCGTCATCGCGCCGAAACCGTCGAGCGCGACGTGATGGATTCGGGAGTACCAGAACCACCGCTCGTCGCTCAACTGCAGCACGTGGGACACCACGAGGCGGTCGACGAGCATGTCCACCGGCGTGCTGTACTCGCGCGTCATCCAGTCCATCGCCGCGGCTTCCGGGTCGGACTCGGAGCGCAGGTCGAAGTAGGAGATGTGATCACGCATGCTGAGGTCCACGTACTGGAACGGCTCGCCGTCCACCTCGGCCAGACGCAGATAGCCCGATCCGAACTCGCGGCCCGCCCGGTCCAGCGCGTACTCGAGACGGTCGAGGTCGAGGCTTCCGTTCAGCTCGACGTAGTGCGCGATCGCGATCGGCACGTCCCCGGCCAACTGCTGCGCGAACCAGATGCCGCGCTGTGCTCCCGACAGCGGAAACGCGCCCTCGGGCAGCACTCCCGCCGAGCTCACCTGCGTCTCGCTCGTCACCGTCTCGTCGGAGCGGTCGTCGTCAGCCGGTCCGCCGTCGAACCGTGCACCGTCATCCACTCGTCTACTCCCCGTGATCTCTCGCGACACCGTGCTCGCGCACCGCGCCCCAACCGACCGAGCCCACCGTCGTGAACGGTGGCAGGACAGCGATTCCCCCGATTCGCGATCCGTACCCGGCGCTGTGCCCGTCGATTCGCCCGTGGGCGTCGTGCTCCACTTCCACCTCATTCCTTACCGGAATGCGGGCGCCACTCGTTACGTCGCTGATCAGTGACGATGAATCGACGTGGTCGATGACAGTCCTTTCGTTGGCAAGCAGCCCTCCATGCTAGTCGACCACGTCGGGTACGACCCAACGCGCTCGCCGCGCAACGCGAGAAAAGGGTGTGTGAGCAGGGACGACGCCCTCGGAACACGGTCCCCAACCCCGTCACGAGGAATGGCACGAAAACGGTCGACGATCCCGTTTCCGGAGGGATTGTCGGACTTTCCACCGAACAGGCGCCGCCCGTGGCCCACCGACGCGCCGAATGCGGCCCGCGACGCTCCCGGCGGCGTCGACCGGGCGTGGAACATGCACCCACACCGCGAGACTGTTGTCACACATCGACACTACCGCCGGGTAGCGACACTGGTCGGGTTGCTCGGCCACCGCGTGTGTCTCCGACACGGTGGCGAAGGCTCAGGACACGTGGGTCGCGCGCCCACCGCTGATCGTGGCGATCACCGGAACGGACCGCAGGTCGGCGTTCGACAGGACGTACGGGGACTCGGCGAGCACGACGAGATCGGCGGCGGATCCGACGTCGACACCTGCGCGCCCACCCGATGCCGCCCGCAGTGCGACGTCCATCGGCACCGCCTCGCCCGGATGCCAGGACGGTCGCTCGTCGTCGGTGCGGAACACGGCGTCGGCGACGGCCGACCGCGGATCGGGCGGGGAGACGGGAGCGTCGGACCCGAACTGCAGCAGCGCGCCGTGGCGGTGCAGCGAGTGGTAGCCGTACGCGATCGATCGTCGGCCGGACCACAGCACGTCGGCGACGTCGCGGTCGGTCACCGCGTGCTGAGGCTGGACAGAGGCGACGACGCCCAGCGCCGCGAACCGGTCCAGGTCTTCCGGGCGGACCTGCTGCGCGTGCTCGACGCGTCCACCGACGACGGGGAGAGCACCCGAGTCCATGAGCGCGCGCACGGTCTCGAAGGCGTCGAGCACGACGGTGTTGGCGCGGTCACCGATGGCGTGCACCGCGGCGGCGATCCCACCGCCCGCCGCGCGCGAGATCAATCGCACCAGCTCCGGATGGTCGACGAGCAGCAGCCCGTGTGCCTCGGCGTCGTGCGTCGCCGGCGCCGCGTGCCCCGCGTCGGGATAGGGGTCGTGGCAGCAGGCCGTCCGCGTGTTGAGCGACCCGTCGGCCATGATCTTCAGCGGCCCCATGCGGAGCATGCGGCCCGTGTCCGCGGCGACGTCGCCGGTCCGGTGTCCGGCCGCCAGAGTCTCGTCGAGCCACGTCGGCCACGTCGACGCGCTCACCCGCACCGCCGGACGACCGGAGGCGAAGCGCCGCGTCCACGCGGTGAGGTTGTCGTCGAACTCGAAGTCGAGGACCTCGGTCACGCCCCGCGCGGCGAGATCCTCGGTCGCCTCGCACACGTACTCGTCGAGCACCCCCGTACCGACACGCGCGTCGACGGCACTCGCGATCGCGATGGCGTCGTGATCGCGGAAGACACCGGTGGGGTGATCGACCGCGAGCTCGCGCAGCAACGCCGGGGAGAGCCAGACGGTGTGCAGATCCATGCTCGTCACCGCGACGGACACACCCGGCAGCGCGGCCTCGAGCATGTCCTTGTGCGGTGCGTCCGGCCAGAGGGCACCCCGGAAGCCCTGTGCACGAACGTCGCCGGTGAGGCCCGACGCCACCAGCAGGTCGACGAGGTGCCGTGCACTGGTGGCCGCGCCGACGTCCAGTCGGCGGCGCGCGAGTGCCCACTGCGCCATGTGCAGGTGCCCGTCGACGAACCCGGGCAGCACCACTCCCCCGCGCCCGTCGACGACGGTCTCGGCGGAGGCGGGAGTCAGGCGCTCCCCGGGTGCCGAGATCTCGCTCACCAGGTCGTCGACGATGCGGACGTCCGAGAGGTCGTCCCGCGCGGGATCGACGCGCACACGTTGCAGCAGCACGATGTCAGACCCTAACGGTGCGCGGGTCAGGTCAGTTCGCGAGAGGAGTCCTTGAGATCGACGCCGGACCGCCCGAGCGTGCGCGCACCCGCGACCAACGATGCCGTCACCCGCGCCGCGTGGTCGTAGTGCATGCCGCCGGGCGGGTGGATGTTCGAGATGCAGTTGCGCTCGGAATCGTTGCGGCCCGGCTTCGGACCGTGCGTCAGATAGATGCCGAGGCTGTCCGCCACCGAGAGACCGGGACGCTCGCCGATGACGACGATCAGCGTGGACACCCCGAGCGCAGCGCCCACGTGGTCACCCAGCGCCACCCTGGCCTGGGTCGCGATCACCGGGGACGCGATCGTGAACGTACCCAGCGACTCCTTCAGCGCAGCGAGCAGACCCGCACCGTGATCCATCAGTGCCCGCGGGGACAGACCGTCGCACAACACGATTCCGATGTCCGCGTCGACCGTGTCGACGCCTGACAGGTCCTCGGGCTGCCGTCCCAGATCGGGACGACGCAGATACTCGCTGCGGGTGGACGCCTTGCTGGACACGACCACCGGATCACCGAGTCCGACGGCGGCGATCTCCCGAGCGAAGCTGTCGGTGTCGAGCGGCATGTGGACCGCGTCCCGCGCCGCGGCGTGGGCGGCCCGGAACTCGAGCACCCGCGTCGTCGGCAGGGCGTCCCCCGCCCGGCCGAGCCCGATGCGCGCCTGCGTCGTGACACGCAGGTCGGTCCAGAAGTCCGGTGTGCTCATGCCGGCGTCGTCAGTGCTCGCAGCGGCGACGACGCGGCGTCGACGGGCAGGACCCGCCCCGCGTCGTCTGTCATCCCCAGCCGGTGCATCCACGCCTGGAACTCGGGAGCGGGCTTGAGGCCCAACACCTGCCGGACGTAGAGGGCATCGTGGAAGGACAGGCTCTGGTAGCCGAGCATGATGTCGTCGGCACCCGGCACGGCGATGACGAAGGCGGCGCCCGCGGCACCGAGCAGCGTCAACAGGGTGTCCATGTCGTCCTGATCCGCTTCGGCATGGTTGGTGTAGCAGACGTCGACACCCATGGGCAGACCCAGGATCTTGCCGCAGAAGTGGTCCTCGAGGCCGGCGCGGATGATCTGCTTGCCGTCGTAGAGGTACTCGGGTCCGATGAAGCCCACGACGGTGTTGACCAACAGCGGATCCAGAGCGCGGGCCAACCCGTACGCGCGGGTCTCGAGCGTCTGCTGATCGACCGGCTTGCCCCCGGTCCCGAAGTGCGAGTTCGCGGACAGCGCCGAACCCTGGCCCGTTTCCAGGTACATGACGTTGTTCCCGACGGTGCCGCGGTGCAACGACTTTCCCGCCTCGTTCGCCTCGAGGAGCATCGGCACCGTCACCCCGAAACTGGAGTTCGCCCCCTCCGTTCCGGCGATGGACTGGAACACGAGATCCACCGGGACACCCTTGCCGATGAGATCCACGGTGGTGGTGACGTGGGACAGCACGCACGACTGCACCGGGATCTCGAAACGCTGCCGGATCTCGTCCAGCAGGTACAGCAGATCGGCTGTCGCAGCAGGTGAGTCGGTCGCCGGGTTGATGCCGATGACGGCGTCGCCCGAGCCCATCAGCAGACCGTCGAGCGTCGCCGCGGCGATTCCGTGCGGGTCGTCCGTCGGATGATTGGGCTGCAGGCGGGTGGCCATCGTTCCGGGCAGACCGATGGTGGTGCGGAACGCCGAGATCACCGTCGCCGCCCGCGCCACCGCGATGAGATCCTGGTTGCGCATGATCTTGCTCGTCGCGGCCACCATCTCCGGGGTGAGGCCGGGCGCGACGTCCCGCAGTGTCCGGGCGCTGTCGGGTTCCGCTGCGACCGTGAGCAACCAGTCCCGCAGACCGCCCACCGTCAGATGAGAGACCGCGTCGAATGCCTGCGCGTCATGGCTGTCGATGATGAGGCGGGTGACCTCGTCGCTCTCGTACGGCACCACCTGCTCGTCGAGGAAAGTCTGCAACGGGAGATCCGCCAGAACCCAGGCGGCGGCGGCACGTTCGGCGTCCGACTCCGCCGCGCAGCCTGCGAGTTGGTCGCCCGATCGCGCCGGGGTGGCCTTCGCCATGACCTCGACGAGACCGTCGAAGGTGTAGGTCGATCCCGAGATCTGCTGGTGGTAGGTGCTCACCCGAGTTCGTCCTCGGCAGCGGCGAGCGCCGCGAACTCCTCGTCCGGAGAATTGGCCACCAGGTGATGGCGGCTGTAGACGCCGAAGTAGACCATGAAGAGCGCGAAGACGACCAGGCACCACAGCGCCGCCTGGCTGTCCACGAGGAACGTCGCGATCACGGCGAAGGCCGCGATGACGAGCGCGAATCCGGTCGTGACCGTGCCGCCCGGCGTGCGGTACGGGCGCGGCATGTCGGGCTCGCGGCGACGCAGCACGATGTGGCTCACCATCATCAGAACGTAGCTCAGCGCTGCCCCGAAGACGGCCATGTTCAACAACATCGAGCCCTTGCCGGTGAACGTCAGGGCAAAGCCGATGATGCCGGGCACGATCAGCGCCAGCGTCGGCGCCTTCCGGCTGTTGACCACCGACATGGACTTCGGCAGGTAGCCGGCGCGGCTCAGCGCGAACAGCTGCCGGGAGTAGGCGTACATGATGGAGAAGAAGCTGGCGATCAGACCGGCGAGGCCGATGTAGTTGACCACCGTCGCGGCGCCGCTGTCTCCCAGCGCCTCCACCAACGGGTTGCCCGACGCCTGCATCGCGTCGGCTCCGCCGGCGCCCGTCACGAGGATCAGCATGGCGGTGGCGGTCACCAGCAGCACCGCCATGGCGGCGATGATGCCGCGTGGCACGTTGCGCGCCGGATCCTTCGCTTCCTCGGCCGCGAGCGGCACGCCCTCGATCGCGAGGAAGAACCAGATCGCGAACGGCACCGCGGCCCAGATCCCCAGGTACCCCATCGGCAGGAAACTCGAGGCGCCCGCGGCATCCGTCGGGGCGATGTCGGTGAGGTTGGAGGCGTCGAACTGGAAGATCGCGGCGACAGCGAAGATGACGAGGCCTACGAGAGCGATGCCGGTGATGACGAACATGACCTTCAGCGCTTCACCGACACCGGCGAGGTGCACGCCGATGAAGATGGCGTAGACGGCGAGGTACACCCACCACCCGTCGGTGATCCCGAACAGGCCGAGCGACTCGACGTAGGCGCCGATGAAGGTCGCGATGGCCGCGGGGGCGATGGCATACTCGATGAGAATGGCTGTGCCGGTGGCGAATCCGCCCCACGGTCCGAGCGCGCGCCGGGCGAACGTGTATCCGCCGCCCGCGGCCGGGAGCGCAGACGACATCTCCGCCATGCCCAGCACCATCGCCAGGTACATGCCGGCGATCAGGATGCCCGCGATCAGCAGACCACCGAAACCACCCTGCTCGAGCCCGAAGTTCCACCCCGAATAGTCACCCGAGATGACGTAGCTGACGCCCAACCCTGCCAGCAGCACCCACCCCGCGCTGCCGGTCTTGAGCGTGCGCTTGGCCAGGTAGTCGGACGATTCTGCCTGAGAATCGGACGCTACGGGGCGCGGTTCCTTCACGGCCATGGGTGAGCCTCTTTCGGAGTGTGAGCGGGTGGTGAGGGTGAGGCTAGGACTTCTCTGTTGCGGGGACGTTGCGGTTGTTTTTCCACTGGACGGTGCGCTGACCCGCGGTAACCGCGGCCCCGCGCACCCGGCGGAACCAGGAGAGCCGACGCGGCCGTCCAACGCCTGTGATCGATCGACTTCTCGCGCTCCACGACGGTGTCATCACCGCGACACAGGCTCACGACGCCGGGATGAGCCAGGACGCGATCGATCGGCGCGTCCGAGCGGGCCATTGGCGCCGGGTCACGCGCGGTGTCTACGTCGCCTGCGACAGACCGTGGACGGACGCCGCTCGGGTGCGGTGCGCCGCATACTGGGCCGGCGACGGGGCGGTTGTGACGTCGGCGAGTGCCGCGTACTGGCACGGATTCGTTTCGGTTGCACCACGCATCGTCGATGTCACGGTCCCGCGCGGAGGACGGAGCAGGGCGCCGTCGGGTGTTCGGGTGCGACGACGGAACCTCGACCCCGCCGACGTGGTCGCAATTCGCGGAATCCGCGTCACGGCGTCGGGTCTCACGGTTCTCGAAGCGTCCGAGGAGATGGGCATGGGCATCGTCGACGTGGCCCTTCGCGGGCGGATGTCGCCGTCCGTGCTCCGGCGCGCACACGATCGAAATCCCCGGCGACGGGGCGCCCCCGCGGCCGAGAAGCTTCTCGTGGCAGCGGAGGGAGGAACTCGGTCGGAAGCCGAGCGCCTCTTCGTCACCGTGATGCGCAGTGGACGCATCACGGGGTTCATGGTCAACTTCCCGTGGCGCGGGTACGTGCTGGACTTCGTGTTCCTCGACGAACGCGTCTGCATCGAGATCGACGGCTGGGCCTTCCATTCGGACCCCACCGCCTTTCACCGAGACCGAACTCGGCAGAACGTCGTCGTCCAGGAGTGGACGGTGCTGCGGTACACCTGGCGCGACCTCACGCAGAGACCCGACGAGGTGATCGCCGAGGTCCGAGCGACGCTCCGACGGTGCGCTGAACCGCGGTGACCGCGGCTCAGCGCACCCGACTCAACCCTGTATCGCCATCCCTGGCACCGGACAGGCGTCGACGGCCTCGGCGACCACGATCGACTCGGTGGGGACGGGCGGGCGAGCGCCCTCCTCCCACTGCGCGCCGGTGATGGGGTCCTGCGACTCGAGTTCCGCGTTCTCCTCGGGGGTGTAGGCCCGGCCACGACTGAGGAACCGCAACCCCTCCGGCGTCTCGAGGGAGAAGCCGCTGCCCCGGCCCGGCACCACGTCGAGCACCATCTGGGTGTGCTTCCACGCCTGGAACTGCGACCCGGAGATCCACACCGGAACGGCGTCGCCGTCGCTCGGCAGGTCGTCCGCGACGGTGCCCACCTCCGCGCGCAGGTCGAGGAGCCCGAGCAGGACGTCGCGGTCCCCGACGATGAATTCGCCTGCGGGGTAACACATCGGCGACGACCCGTCGCAGCATCCGCCGCTCTGATGCATCATCAGCGCGCCGTGGAGCCCGCCGAGGCGACGGAGAAGCTCCATCGCCCCGGCGGTTGCTTTGAGCCTCGGAGGCGGTGCCGACCCGTGGTTCGGCTGCATCAGAAGAAGCCCTGAGCCTTCGGGGCGTAGCTCACCAGCAGGTTCTTGGTCTGCTGGTAGTGGTCGAGCATCATCTTGTGGTTCTCGCGGCCGATTCCCGACTGCTTGTAGCCACCGAAGGCCGCGTGGGCCGGGTACTGGTGGTACGTGTTGGTCCACACACGACCGGCCTGGATGTCGCGGCCGGCGCGGTAGGCGACGCCGCCGTCACGCGACCAGACACCGGCGCCGAGGCCGTACAGCGTGTCGTTGGCGATCTCGATGGCGTTGGCGTAGTCGGTGAACGAGGTGACCGAGACGACGGGTCCGAAGATCTCCTCCTGGAAGATGCGCATGTTGTTCTTGCCGGTGAAGATGGTGGGCTGCACGTAGTAGCCGCCGTTGAGGTCGCCGCCGAGCTGCGCGCGCTCGCCGCCCGTGACGATCTTGGCGCCCTCGCCCTTGCCGATCTCGATGTACGACAGGATCTTCTCGAGCTGGTCGTTCGAGGCCTGGGCGCCGATCATCGTCTCGGTGTCCAGCGGATCACCCTGGCGGACGGCCTTGGTGCGGATCGCGGCGAGTGCAAGGAAGTCGTCGTAGATGTCCTGCTGGATCAGCGAACGCGACGGGCAGGTGCAGACCTCGCCCTGGTTGAGGGCGAACATCGTGAAGCCCTCGAGGGCCTTGTCCTGGTAGTCGTCGTTCTGCGACAGCACGTCGGAGAAGAAGATGTTGGGGCTCTTGCCACCGAGCTCGAGCGTCACCGGGATGAGGTTCTGCGAGGCGTACTGCATGATCAGGCGCCCGGTCGTGGTCTCACCGGTGAAGGCGATCTTCTTGATGCGCGGGCTCGACGCGAGGGGCTTGCCTGCCTCGGTGCCGAAGCCGTTGACGATGTTGAGCACGCCCGGAGGCAGCAGGTCACCGATGACGCTGATCAGGTACATGATCGACGCGGGTGTCTGCTCGGCCGGCTTGAGGACGACAGCGTTGCCGGCGGCGAGTGCGGGGGCGAGCTTCCACACGGCCATCAGGATCGGGAAGTTCCACGGGATGATCTGGCCGACGACGCCGAGCGGCTCGTGGAAGTGGTACGCGACGGTGTCACTGTCGATCTCGGACAGCGAACCCTCTTGCGCACGAATGCATCCGGCGAAGTAGCGGAAGTGATCGATCGCGAGCGGGATGTCGGCGTTGAGCGTCTCGCGGATCGGCTTGCCGTTGTCCCACGACTCGGCGAGCGCGATGGAGTCGAGGTTCTCGGCGATGCGGTCGGCGATCTTGTTCAGGATGACGGCGCGCTCGGCGGGCGAGGTCTTGCCCCACGCCGGCGCGGCCTTGTGTGCGGCGTCCAGGGCGAGGTCGATGTCCTCGGCGGTGGAGCGCGCGATCTCGCAGAAGTTCTGTCCCGTGACGGGCGTCGGGTTCTCGAAGTACTGACCCTTGACCGGAGCGACCCACTCGTTGCCGATCCAGTTGTCGTAGCGGGCCTCGAAAGACATGGCGGCGTCGGGCGTACCCGGGCGAGCGAAGACAGTCATCGAACATGCTCCTTCATCGGTGATCCACCCCCACGGTCATCGGGGGCTGTGATGCAGGACACTAGGTCGACGACGGTTGCATGACCGTTGCAGAGCCGACTCGGTCAGCCCAGCAGGGCGAGGCGAGCCTGTACCTGCCCGTACAGCGCCGAGGACGGGCTGAGCGTGGCGAGGTAGGCCGACCACGCGGCGGCGTCCTCGCGGCCGTGCACCGACGCCGTCCACCGCGCGAGCAGCACCGGGTCACCGGACCGCAGCAGCGCCGCCTGGACGCGCACTCGCAACTCCTCGCGGATCTCCGCGATACCCGGGGCGTACGACGACGGGAGCACCACGCCGGAGTAGAGCCGCAGCGCCGCGTCGACGTCCCCGCGGTCGAGAGCCGCCCGCACGTCCTCGACGTCCGACGACAGTTCCGCCACCAGTCGATAGGGCCGCGAGGCCACACCGTCGGCACCGAAAACCTTGCGCAGGCGCGACATCTCGGCTCGAACAGTGACCGAGTCCAGCTCGTTCTCGTCGAGCAGCGCGGCGAGATGGTCGGAGCTCAGCCCCTCGGGATGTGCCCGCAACAGCAGCAGCATCTCGGCGTGCCGTCCGGACAGGGCGACGCGTTCACCGCCGCGGACCAACGACGGGCGCCCGGCTCCGAGCACCTCCAGCCGGACTCCGGTGTCGAGATCGGGACGCGGGGACTCGAGCAGATGCAATCGCAGTTCGGACTCGGCCGCCGCCACCGTCGCGCGGACCAACGAGAGCACCTCGGGAACCGCGACGCGCGGACCGCCCGTGATGTCGATGGCCCCCAGGATGCGGCCGGTGACGGGGTGGTGGACGGGGGCTGCACTGCAACTCCACTCGTGCACGGGCCGCGAGAAGTGCTCGGCGGCGAAGATCTGCACGCAGTGATCGATGGCCAGCGCGGTGCCGGGGGCGTTGGTGCCCATCCGCGCCTCGCTCCAGTCAGCGCCCTCGGTGAAGTTCATGGCGTTCGCGCGATCCTTCGCCGCGGTGTCGCCCTCGACCCACAGCAGCCGGCCCGACGCGTCGGTGATGGCCACGAGAAGGCCGGTGTCGGCGGCGTCCTCGACGAGGAGCTTGCGCACCACGGGTCGGATGACGGACATCGGGTGATCGGCGCGGTACTGCGCGAGCGTGACGTCGTCGAGGAGATCGTCCGCACCACGATCGGGGTCGACGCCCATGTCGCGGCTGCGCAGCCAGGAGTCGAGAACGACGGACCGCACGGGCGACTGGGGATCGACGGGACGGGCGAGTCCCACGGTCGACAGGCCCGGCCCGACAAAGGTCTCGTGAGCGCGGGAGACGGAGCGCGCGAGCGTGGCGGCGTCGTCCCCGGGCCTCATCGCGACCCACGGATTGACCGTCACCACAGACCCCGCTTCCGTCAACAGCCTCGCCCGGCAGATCGGCACACTCGACCGGCCTCCACTGTAACCCAGCTCACAGAGCGGCTGGCAGGGACTACTGGTTGCCGAGACGCGGCACCAGAGCACGGGGGTCGCGGTGCGACACGGCACCCACCCAGAGTCCGGTGCCGTAGGCGACGTCGTCGATGCGCTTGTACGCCGCGTAGCGCACCGGACCGAGGCCGCCCGGCTCCCGGTGCTCGACCCAGTCCCGCACACCCTCCGCCACCGCGATGGCCAGCGCCAGACGTCGGATGCGCCGGGAGAACAGCACGGCCACCAGCGTGACCGGCCAGTAGTGCCGCACCGCCGCGGAGGCCAACTGCCAAGCGCCCCCGACGGTTCCGCGTGCCGCGAACACCGCGGCGAGGCGAGTGGGGTGATCCAGATCGACGAACAGGCGCCGTAGGCGGACCACCGTGGTGATCAGCGTGACCAGCGCACCGACCATGCCCGCACGCGTCCCCGAGGCGGCCAGCAGCAGTGCGAGCAGGGTCGACCGCGCCATGGCCACGGGCGGCACCTTCCCGTGGTGGCGGGAGGCCAGCTCGGTGGCACCGGTACCGTAGAACAGCTTGCGGCCGAACCACTTTCGCAGAGTGACGCGGTGATCGTGGGCGACGCGGGCCACCGGCTCGTACCGCAGGCGCCATCCCGCGTCCTGCAGTCGCCAGCACAGATCGACGTCCTCGGCCACGTGCATCGCCTCGTCGAAGCCTCCGCAGTCGAGCACGGCCCGTCGCCGGGCGACGACCGCCGCACTGGGGACGTACGACACCGGGCCACCCGCGAACACCGGGGCCTCCCGGCGACCGAGATCGAGGGAGGACCGTGCGCGCTCGTAGCGGGCGAGCGCACTGCCCTCCGGCTCGAGCGCCACGATGCGCGGAGCGACCAGCCCGACGGAGGGGTCGGAGAAATGACTGAGGACGACTTCGAGCCAGCCCTTGCGCGGCACCACGTCGGAGTCGAGGAACGCGACGAAGTCGGTCGTGGCCGCGGCGAGGCCGGCGTTGCGCGCCGCGGACGGTCCCCGCGGGGCGTCGTGCCGCACCACCGCGACCGAGGCACACAGTTCGTCCACGGCGATCTCGGCGTGCCGGACGGGAACGCGGGACCCGTCGTCCACGACGATCACGCGGAGTCCACGCAGCGCGCGCATCAGCCGCAGCAGTCCCTCGTGGTTGTCGCGGACCGGGATCACGACCGTCACGTCCGCGGCGGACGGAGTGCTCATCGGCCGGGGGTTCGCGACACCGGAGTCGAGCAGTCGACGCGCCACCGTGGCGGAGTCGGGATCGGACACCCGCAGGAATCCGTCGCCGATCATCGCGGCCGCGGCGGGTGCCAGCATCACCATCCTGGTGGGCGACCCGCCGAGGAGAACTCGACCGTTCGAGAGAGTCCGCACTCGAGGATCGATACGCACTCCGAATCCATCGGGAAGACGACCGTCGCGCATCGGGTCATCGTAAGGGCCTTTCTCGGTATTTGTCATAAGTCGGGCAGGATCGGCCCGAACACCCGCCGACGCGGGAATCGCGCTGTGGTCCGTTCGAGGGACACCCGCCCCGCGCGCACCGTGCATCGGCGCTGCTCGGCGCGCCGTGACCCCGGCCGGTCGGTGTGCCCGGTCTCGACTGTCAAGCGAGACTTGAGGTTCGCTCGGATCGAGCAGCCGCCGACCGGATCGTCCACGGCTAATCGACGTGTACCGGGGAGCCCGCGCCGCGAGTTCGAGCAGGCGAGCCGACTGCCCGGCAGCGCATCGATCGACCGGCGTCCGCCGACGTGAACGTTCACCAACTCTCGTCGCACCGATGCGGCGACACGCGAGCGTCCGACGACTCCCCCGGTTAGAGTCGCCATGTCCCGTCCCGGTTCGCAGAAGGGGTCACGATGCCGCCGCGTCGCCGCTCGGCCCTGCTCGCGAAACTGTCCCGCGACGTCGCGGGTGGTTCACAGGAGGAGATCCTCACCGAACTCCGCCGGGTCATCCTGTCGGGTGACGCCCCGCCGGGAACGCCCATTCCCCTGGGCGACGTCGCCGACGTGTTCGGAGTCAGCCGCATCCCGGTGCGCGAATCGCTGAAGACCCTCATCGGCGAGAATCTGGTGTCGCATCGACCCAACCTCGGATACACGGTCGCGCAGTTGACGTCTCAGGAACTGCGCGAGATGTACATCGTTCGGGAGGTGCTCGAGAACGCCGCCCTCGCAGTGGCGGCCGAGGCCGCCACCGACGGGGAACGGCGCCGTGCCGAACAGATCGAGCGAGACCTCCGATCCTCGATCGCGGACGACGATCCCCAGCGCTACCACCGGTTGAGCCGCGAGTTCCACGTCGCCCTCACCGCGCCGTCCCGGATGTACCGCCTGCTCCACATGCTCGACGTCGCGTGGAACGTCACGGAGCCGGTCCAACCGATGGTGCACGTGAAGGGTGCGGACCGCGCGGCGTTGAACGACGATCACTCCGTCATGGTCCGCGCGTTCGTCGACCGCGACTCGGCCGCACTCCTGGCGGCGGCGGGGCACCACAACGAGCGGCTGAACGACGTCATCGCGACGCTCTCGGCGGGTTCCGGCCTGCTCTCCTGAGCCGGAACCGGACAGACCGGACCCGGAAACCTGCCGGTAAAGAGATATATCGGTTTCGTCACGACACGGAAATACAACGGGCTCAGACTTCTCCGCAGCACCGACCACGGTCCGCACCAGCGACGGAGACACGATGACCGACACCATTCCGCACACCGGCCCGTTCGACCCGCCTCCCGGGTCCCGCTCCGGTGTGAACGATCTGATCGAGGCACACGGGTACGCCGGAGGCGGGTCGACAGCAGAGGGACATCCGGTGGGGGGTGGAGTGATCAAGGAGGGGTACGACCCGAGGCTCACCAACGAGGACCTCGCCCCGCTGCGGAAGCAGACCTGGTCGTCCTACAACATCTTCGCGTTCTGGATGTCCGACGTGCACTCCGTGGGCGGATACGTCACCGCGGGCAGCCTTTTCGCGCTGGGACTGGCCAGTTGGCAGGTGCTCGTCTGTCTCCTCGTCGGCATCTCGATCGTCTACGTCTTCTGCAACCTGGTGGCCAAGCCCAGTCAGGTCGCAGGTGTCCCGTACCCGGTGATCTGTCGATCGGTCTTCGGCGTCCTCGGGGCCAACGTTCCCGCCATCATCCGAGGACTGATCGCGGTGGCGTGGTACGGGATCCAGACCTTCCTGGCCTCCGCCGCGCTCGACATCGTGTTGATCAAGCTGTTCCCGGCGCTCGGTCCGTGGGCGGACCGAGACCTCCACGGCTTCGCGGGACTGTCCACTCTGGGGTGGGGCAGCTTCATGCTCCTGTGGGTCCTGCAGGCGGCGGTCTTCTGGCGCGGCATGGAGTCCATCCGCAAGTTCATCGACTTCTGCGGCCCGGCCGTCTACGTCGTCATGTTCCTGTTGTGCGGCTACTTGATTCACGAAGCCGGCTGGAGCGCCATCGACCTGAACCTCGGCGACGTCACCTACACGGGGTTCGCCGCGGTGCCCGTCATGCTCGGCGCGATCGCGCTCGTCGTCTCCTACTTCTCGGGTCCGATGCTCAACTTCGGCGACTTCTCGCGCTACGGAAAGAGCTACGCCGCCGTGAAGCGCGGCAACTTCCTGGGCCTGCCCGTCAACTTCCTGCTCTTCTCGATCCTCGTCGTCGTCACCGCGTCCCTCACCGTTCCCGTCTTCGGCGAGCTCATCACCGACCCCGTCACGACGGTGGCGCGCATCGACAGCACCTTCGCGATCGTGTTGGGCGCGTTGACCTTCACGATCGCCACGATCGGTATCAACATCGTCGCGAACTTCATCTCGCCGGCCTTCGACTTCTCCAACGTCAGCCCGCAGAAGATCAGCTGGCGCGCCGGCGGCATGATCGCCGCCGTCGGCTCCGTGCTCATCACGCCGTGGAACCTCTACAACAATCCCGACGTCATCCACTACACGCTCGAGACCCTGGGAGCGTTCATCGGACCGCTGTTCGGCATCCTCATCGCGGACTACTACCTCATCCGCAAGCAGAAGGTCATCGTCGACGACCTGTTCACCATGGACGAGAGCGGCACGTACCACTACGCCAAGGGCTACAACCCGGCCGCGCTGATCGCCACCGCCGTCGGTGCCGTCTTCGCGATGTTCCCCGTGCTCACGGGCGGCACCCTCACCGGAATGCACACCGCGGCGCAGTACAGCTGGTTCATCGGCTGCGGCATCGGCTTCGCCCTCTACTGGGTGCTGGCCACGAAGACCTCGCTACGGGTGCGGAACGTCCCCGCCTGACCGCGGATCCGGCGCCAGTCCCGGCATGAGCGAGCGCAGGAACAGCTCCTCGTAGTCGGGGCCGGCGTCGGTGCGGGCGTCGCCGAGACGGACCACCTCGGCGTGCAGTCGCTCCATCGTGATGTCGAGCGTGCCCGCGGCCATCGCCGCCTCGCGCAACTCGTCCCGCAGGCGTTGCGGCACCTCACCGTCGTACTTGTAGAAGATCTTGTGTTCGAGACTCGCCCAGAAGTCCATCGCGATGGTCCGGATCTGCAGCTCCACGAAGACGTGCTCCGTGCGGTCGGACAGGAACACCGGAATCTCGATGGTGAGGTGGAGACTGCGGTACCCGTTGGGCTTCGGATTCGCGATGTAGTCCTCGAACTCGAGCACTCGGATGTCGCTCTGCGACGCCAGCATCTCCTTCACCGCATAGGTGTCGGCGATGAAACTACAGGTGATCCGGACGCCGGCGATGTCGAACAGACCGGCGCGAATCGCCTGGAACGTCAACGGAATCCCCTTGCGCACGGCCTTCTCGGCGATGCTGCGCGGCGTCTTCAGCCGCGACACCACGTGCTCGATGGGGCTGTAGGAATGCAGGTGCGTGAACTCGTCCTTCAGGATGTCGATCTTGGTGGTGAGCTCCTGCATGCCGAAGCGGTAGGACATCATGAAGCGGGTGAACTCGTCGCGCGCCGCGGTGAGGTCGAACACCACCGGCTCGTCCACGCTCATCGCGCGTCCTTCCGGAGAACCTTCTGCATCCGGAGGGACGCGGTGTCGTACCCCAGCGACTCGTACAGCCGACGCGCCGCCGTGTTGAAGCCGAAGACGTTGAGCCCGAGTACCGTTCCGCCGTTCTCCCGCACGGCGTCCTCCGCCAGGAGCATCGCCGCCCGGCCGAGACCGCGACCCCGGTACCGCTCGTCGATGGCGACGTCCCAGACCCACCAGTCGGTCGTGGTCGCGATCGACTGGGGCCCGATCCACAGTGACCCCACCACGGTCTCGCCGTCCAGCACGTCGTACACCTGATGATGCGGTGCCGGACGACCGTCGGGGAAGTAGGCGGAGAAACTCTGCTCGGCGTTGTCGGTCGCCTGTTCGAGGGTGTCACCCGCCCGGACGCGATCGGCGCGGTAGTCGCCGCGGCTGCGCTCGACCCATTCGGGAAGTCGATCGTCGGGCATGGTCCTCAGCACCACTCGGGCCTGCGTGGAGTCTCCGTCGGCTGCGCTCACCCCTCCAGTGTCCCGGGTGCCGCACCGAGGTGGTTGAGCGTTCTACTTTCGGGTACCGCATCCTGGTGAGTGTCGTGTCCCGCCGTCCGATCCGGCATGCCGGTGGCCAAGGGGCGAGGTCCCTCGTCGACGTCGCCGACCGCGCGGGCGGATCGGTCGCAGGTCCCGCCCAGCCGGTCACGGTGGACGATCTCTGTGACGATTCGCGTGCGGTGCGGCCCGGCGATCTGTATGTCGCGCTCCCCGGAACACGCTGGCACGGTCTCGATTTCGAGGAGGACGCCCAGCGCGCCGGCGCGGTGGCCGTGCTCAGCGATCGGCCCGGCACCCGGTTGCCGAGCATCGTGGTCGCGGATCCGCGGGTCGTCGTCGGTCCGCTGGCCGCATGGTTCCACGGGAGCCCGTCCTCGTCGATGGCCGTGTTCGGAGCGACGGGCACCAACGGCAAGACGAGCACGACGCACTTCCACCACGCCGGCCTGCGCGCCGCGGGTCATCGTGCGGGGATGATCTCCGGGGTGGCGGTCAGCGGCGCCGGTAGCGACGAGGCCCCGGTGCGCACCACTCCCGAGGCGACGGTGCTCCAACGCACGCTGTCGACGTTCGTCCACAACGGATGCACGGCCGCCGCCCTCGAGGTGTCGTCGCACGCCATCGCCCAGCACCGCGTCGACGGAGTGGAGTTCGCCGTCACCGCCTTCACCAATCTCGGCCGGGACCACCTCGACTTCCACGGCTCGATGGAGGAGTACTACCGGACCAAGGCCTCGCTGTTCACCCCGGACCGCACCGGACGGGCCGTCGTCATGATCGACGACGAGTACGGGCGGCGGCTCGCGTCGGAGTGCGCGGTGCCGACGGTGACGTGCTCGGTGTCCGATCCTTCGGCGGACTTCCGCGCCGATCGCATCGACTGCACGACGCATCGCACCCGATTCCGCGCCCGGACCCCGGTGGGCGACATCCCGCTCTCACTGCAGGTTCTCGGCCCCCACCAGGTGGCGAACGCTCTGGTCGCACTCGCCTCCCTCGTCTCCGGTGGGGTGGACGCGGAGCGTGCGGCCGCCGGCATCTCGGCGCTGCACAACATTCCCGGCCGATGCGAGACCGTGTCGGCCGGCCAGGACTTCACCGCCCTCGTCGACTACATGCACAACGTGTCCGGCCAGCGCGCGATCCTGCCGTACCTGCGGCGCATCACCCCGGGGCGCCTGATCCTGGTCATCGGGGCGACCGGTGACCGTGACGTGGGCAAGCGCGTCGAGCTGGGCACGGTCGCCGCGGCCTATGCGAACGACATCGTCGTCACGGACGAGAGTGCCAACGGCGAGGATCCGCACTCGATTCGCGCCGACGTCGTCCGCGGCGCCCGGTCCGGTGATCGGGGCGTCCGCGTGGTGGAGATCGCGGACCGGCGCGCAGCATTCCACCACGCCGTGGCGGACGCGGCGGCCGGGGACACCGTCGTCGTGGCGGGGCGAGGCAGCGACACCTGGCAGCACTTCGGCACCCGAACCGTGTACTTCGACGATCATGCCGAACTGCACGACGCGATCGTCGCCCGATGACTCCCGCGGCTCAGCTCGCCGGCGTCTCCCGCTCGAACCGGTCGTCGATGCGCGCCGCCTTGTAGTAGACGATCGAGCCGATCCAGACCACCACGAACACGACCACCACGATCTGGCCCGCCAGGGTGAGATCCACTGCGGCCACCGCGTCCCAGATGCCGCCGGACAGTCCGAGTTCCTCACCGAGCAACGACAGGATCTGCACGGTGCCCACCACGAGGGCGAGGAAGATCGACAGGCCCGTCATCGTGATGTTGTAGTAGATCTTGCGGACCGGCGTGACGAAGGCCCAGCCGTACGCCTTGGACATGAAGACGCCGTCGAGCGTGTCCATCGTCGACATGCCGGCCGCGAACAGCACCGGCAGCGCGATGATGGCCATCGGCGGGAGGCCACCGGCGATGGCGCTGGTGCCCGCCACGGCGAGCAGACCGACCTGCGTGGCGGTGTCGAACCCCAGGCCGAAGAGCAGCCCCAGCGGATACATCTGCCACGAGTGGCTGATCATCCGGTCGTAGCGGCCGCGGAAGATCCGATTGAGCAGTCCTCTGCGTGCGAGGAGATCGTCGAGCGTCTCGTCGGAGAACTGTCCGCGCCGCGCGGCACGCCACATGCGCACGATGCCGACGAGGACGACCAGGTTCAGGGCCGCGATGAGGTAGAGGAACGTGCCGGAGACGAGGGTGCCGATGATGCCGCCGGTGTCCGCGAAGGCGTCCCGGAAGTCCGTCGCGCGCGATGCGGCGAACGCGATCGCGGCGACGAACGCGAACACGACCGTCGAGTGCCCGAGCGAGAAGAACAGTCCGACCGCCAGGGGCCGCTTGCCCTTCTGCAGCAACAGTCGGGTGGTGTCGTCGATGGCCGCGATGTGGTCGGCGTCGAAGGCGTGCCGCATGCCCAACGTGTAGGCCAACACCCCGGCGCCCGCGTAGACGAGAGTGCCGTCCGCGCCGGTGAGGCCGTGGATCGCCGGGATCGAGTCGTAGTGCAGGAACAGGCCCCACCCGACGACGTGCAGCGCCACGAGCACTGCTGCCAGGCCCAGGAGCCGGGGGATCTCGTCGCGGGTGAAACGCGCACGTCCGGTCACGGTGTCGGCAGACGTCATGGGACACCAATATTCCTCATGGAGCCCGTCCGCGCAGTGCTGGATCAGACGCGCGCGGGTGAACGGAGCACCGTCGTCGTGACGGCAACCGATGCCAGCGCCACGACGACCGCTCCGTAGACCGTCGCGGTGACGAGGAGACCGGCCGAGTGGATCGCAACACCCGCGACGATGGCCGGCACGCTGAAGGCGAGGTAACTCAGCACGAGCGTCGTGGCGAAGACACTGCCGCGATGCTCCGGCGGTGCGAGAGCGCCGATGATGCTCATCGCGCCGAGGAACGTCGCGCCCCAGCCGAACCCGGACACCGCGGTCCCGACGAAGTACAGCGGCGCCGACGCGATGTGCAGCCCGACGAGATTCACCACGATGCCCGCGGCGAGAGTGAGTGCACCGGCGGTCATGGCCGTGCGCGGGAGAAGAGTACGAGCGGACGCGGCACCGATCGCTCCGGCCGTGAACATCGTGAAGATGTCCAGCCCGCCCACGACGGCGCCGCGGAGATCGAAGACCGTGCCCATGATGGACGGCCCCAGCGACAGGTGGAACCCGCCCAGCGACCACGTCGCGACGAGCGCGGGGACGACCGGCCAGAAGTGGGCGCGGATCGACACGGGCAGCCCGAGGGTCGGCGTCAGCACCCGCATGACGTGTCGACGGTCGTCGAAGCCTGCCCGGACCGCGGATTCCGGCACCGCCACGACGAGCGCCGTGAGGACGACCAGCGCGACGATCATCACGACGTACACGAGCGTGGTGGGGAACGGCGCGAACTGCACCAGCAGTCCGGCCGCGATACCGCCTGCTCCCAGCCCGAAGGCCGGTGCGACCGAGCTCACCAGGGGGCCGAGACGGTCGGTCGGCTGCAGATCGATGATCGCAGCGGTCAGGGCACCCATGGCCGCGCCGGCCGCCAGGCCCTGCACGACGCGCGCGGCGATGAGCCAGCCGACCCCGTCGGCGAACACGAAGACGACCTGGCTGGCGATCAGCACGAGCAGCGACGTCACGATCACGGGCTTACGGCCGAGGTGGTCGGACAGCGACCCGACGGTCAACAGGGCGGCGAGTAGTGCGAAGACGTACACGGCGAAGACGATGGTCAGCGTCGACGCGCCGAATCCCCATCGGGACTGGTACACGGGGTACAGCGGGGACGGCGCCGCCGACGATCCCATGACGGTGAAGAACACGAGGGCCACCACCCAGAACGAGCGAACGGGGGTCATCCAGGACTGGGGTCGCACCTCGGTCGTCGTCACCGTGGGTCCAACTCCCCCCACCGACTCCTCATTCCCGGGACGGTGACGGCGTCAGAGCGTCGCGGGCACCGCGAGCGATCGCCCGGCCGCGAAGCGCAACGCACTGTCGGGGAGGGAACCGTCGCGTCCCGACAGGGTCACCGACACGCTCCCGTGTCCCTCACGCGGCGACGACACCTCGTCGAGGCGGCGCAGAGTCTGGGCCGCGACGGCCTCGGCGCTGTCGAACATCCGCACACCCGGCGGCAGCGCCGCCATGATCTCGTCCGCTACCAGCGGATAATGGGTGCACCCCAGGACGATGCCCTGCACGTCGTCCGGCGTCCGCGCCGCTGCCGACGCGATGGCCGCGCTGACGGCCGCGAGATCACCGCGGTCGATGGCATCGGCGAGCCCGTGGCACGCGACGGCCGACACCGTGCGACCCGACGCGAACTCCGCGATCAAGCGCGCCTGATACGACGACGCGGTGGTCGCCGCCGTCGCCCACACCGTGATCGAGTCACACTGCAGTGCAGCGGGTTTGATGGCCGGAACCGTCCCGACCACGGGGGTGGACCCCAGGGCCGCGCGGGTCGCGTCGAGCGCGATGACGCTGGCGGTGTTGCACGGCAGCACCACCACCTCGGCTCCACCGTCGACGGCGCGCCGCGCCGTCTCCACGACGTGCGCCTCCGTCCACGCGGTGGGCTTGGGTCCCCACGGCGCGTTGTCCGGGTCGAGGTACAGATGAAGGTCGAGCGACGGGCGCAGTCGACGCAGGTGGGCTGCCGTGGGCAACGACCCCAGGCCCGAGTCGATCAGCGCGACGTTCACGGTGACAATCTACCGCCCCGGCACCGGCCGACCTCCGGACGTCGGCGCGCAGCCACGATGGATGCGGGAAGGCCGGAGGCCGGTCGGAATGTGACAGAGCGCAGACTGAGCGGATGACCGCTCCGCTCGAGCCCGATGAGGCCGACCTCATCGCCGCGGCGGTGCTCGCGGTCCCCGGTGTGGCCGGCCTGCACTCCGGCCTCTTCGGTGAGGCCGTGACGCTGCTGCCGGGTCGACGCATCGAGGGCGTGGTGGTGGGGCACGAGTCCTGCGCCGTGCACATCACGGTCCGCTGTCCGGGAGATCCCGACTCCGTCGTCCACGCCGTCCAGGAGACGCTCGCGCGTGTCGTCCGGATTCCCGTTGTGGTCACGGTGGAGGATTTCGCCGTCGAGTGAGTCGGCGTCACAACGCTTTTCGGCACGGTTGCCGTCGCGACCCGAGAGGACGAGGGTTGCGCGCGCGCCGACGCGGGATCGGCGCGGAAACGGAACTCACATGATGCGCACGATCCTTCGCCGCACTGTCGGCACGACCCTCACCGCCCTCGTGGCACTCACGCTCGGAGCGTCCCCTGCATCGGCCGCTCCGGGCGGTGCTCCGCCCATCGCGCAGGTGCGCACTCTCTCCGCCGGCGCCACGGTCACCGTGGTCGGCACGGTCACCACACCGCCCGGCGCCTTCGCATCGAGCTTCCTCGACGTCGGGTTCGGGATCCAGGACCGCACCGCCGGCATCTACATCAGCGCCTCGGCGCCCACCGACGTCGTGCCGGGTACATCGGTGCGTGTCACGGGGTCGCTCGCGGACCAGTCCGGACTTCTGGTGGTGCGACCGACGAGCATCGTGTCGCTGGGACCGGTCGATGCGGTGGCACCCAGACCGGTGGTGGTCCGCGTGGTCGGCGAGTCCACCGAGGCGTCGCTGGTGACGGTCGTCGGACGCGTCACGAGCGCCGTGGTGGACGATCTGCCGTACGGATACAAGTTCACGATCGCGGACCGGACCGGGGAGACCACCGTCTTCGTCAACACGCAGACGGGCATCGACGTGAGCGCGATCCGCGCGGGGCAGACACTGCGCGTCACCGGCATGAGCAGCCAGTACGAGGACCACTACGAGATCGATCCGCGCTCTCCCGCGGACGTCGTCGTGCTGCCCTGATTCCACACACGCCGAACGGCGCCCACCCCGCAGGGTGAGCGCCGTTCGGTGTGAGGCGGTCTTACTTGTTGATCTTCGTGACGCGACCGGCGCCGACGGTGCGGCCACCCTCGCGGATCGCGAAGCGCAGGCCCTCGTCCATGGCGACCGGCTGGATCAGCACGACGGACATCTCGGTGTTGTCACCGGGCATGACCATCTCGGTGCCCTCGGGGAGGGTCACGACGCCCGTCACGTCCGTGGTACGGAAGTAGAACTGCGGGCGGTAGTTGTTGAAGAACGGGGTGTGGCGACCGCCCTCGTCCTTCGACAGGATGTATGCCTGGCCCTCGAACTCCGTGTGGGGAGTGGTGGTGCCGGGCTTGACGACGACCTGTCCACGCTCGACATCTTCGCGCTTGATGCCGCGGACGAGGAGGCCGACGTTGTCGCCCGCCTGGCCCGAGTCGAGCAGCTTGCGGAACATCTCGATGCCGGTGACCGTGGTCTTGGTCGACTTCTCCTTGATGCCGACGATCTCGACATCCTCGTTGACGTTGACCGAGCCACGCTCGATACGGCCGGTGACGACGGTGCCGCGACCGGTGATGGTGAAGACGTCCTCGACGGGCATGAGGAAGGGCTTCTCGGTCTCACGGACGGGGTCCGGAACCGAGTCGTCCACTGCCTGCATGAGCTCAAGAACCGACTCGGCCCACTTCTCGTCGCCCTCGAGGGCCTTGAGAGCGGAGACCTTGACGACGGGAGCGTCCTCGTCGAACTCCTGTGCGGCGAGGAGCTCGCGCACCTCCATCTCGACGAGCTCGATGATCTCGTCGTCGTCCACCATGTCGGCCTTGTTCAGCGCGACGAGGATGTACGGCACGCCGACCTGGCGAGCGAGCAGGACATGCTCGCGCGTCTGGGGCATGGGGCCGTCGGTCGCTGCGACGACGAGGATCGCGCCGTCCATCTGTGCCGCGCCGGTGATCATGTTCTTGATGTAGTCGGCGTGGCCGGGAGCGTCGACGTGTGCGTAGTGACGCTTCTCGGTCTGGTACTCGACGTGGGAGATGTTGATCGTGATACCACGAGCCTTCTCCTCCGGAGCCTTGTCGATCTGGTCGAAGGCCGACGCCTCGTTCAGGTCCGGGAACTTGTCGTGCAGAACCTTGGTGATTGCAGCCGTCAGCGTCGTCTTACCGTGGTCAACGTGACCGATGGTGCCGATGTTGACGTGCGGCTTGGTCCGATCGAACTTCGCCTTGGCCACTGTGTCCTCCTGGACTGTTATTGCCTGCGTTATGCAGCATTACGGATGTACTTACGGGTGGTGCGGTGTGACGGTGGTACCGGGTCCAGCTTCGGAGACTATTCTCCGGTGGCCTTCGCGATGATCTCCTTCGAGACGTTCGAGGGAACCTCTGCGTAGGAGTCGAAGACCATGGAGTAGTTCGCTCGGCCCTGGGTGCGAGACCGCAGGTCACCGATGTAACCGAACATCTCCGACAGCGGAACCAGCGCCTTGACGACACGGGCACCACTGCGTTCCTCCATGGCCTGGATCTGGCCACGGCGGGAGTTCACATCGCCGATCACGTCGCCCATGTACTCCTCGGGCGTGATCACCTCGACCGCCATGAGCGGTTCGAGGATGACCGGACCGGCCTTGCGGGCAGCTTCCTTGAAGGCCTGCGAACCCGCGATCTTGAACGCCATCTCGGACGAGTCGACGTCGTGGTACGCGCCGTCGAGCAGGATCAGCTTGACGTTCACCAGCGGGTAGCCGGCGAGAACGCCGTACTGCATCGCGTCCTGCGCGCCGGCATCCACGGACGGGATGTACTCGCGCGGGATACGACCGCCGGAGACCTTGTTCTCGAACTCGTAGGTCGCGCCGTCCTCGCCGATGAAGGGCTCGAGGCCGATGATGACCTTCGCGAACTGGCCGGAGCCACCCGTCTGCTTCTTGTGGGTGAACTCCTGCTTCTCGACGATCTTGGTGATCGTCTCGCGGTAGGCCACCTGCGGCTTGCCGACGTTGGCCTCGACCTTGAACTCGCGACGCATGCGGTCGACGAGGATGTCGAGGTGGAGCTCGCCCATGCCGCCGATGACGGTCTGGCCGGTCTCCTCGTCGAGCTTGACCGAGAAGGTCGGGTCCTCTTCGGCCAGCTTCTGGATGGCCGTGCCGAGCTTCTCCTGGTCGGACTTCGTCTTCGGCTCGATCGACACCTGGATGACCGGGTCCGGGAACGTCATCGACTCGAGGATGATCTGGTTCTGCGGATCGCAGAGCGTGTCACCCGTCGTCGTGTCCTTCAGACCGATCACGGCGTAGATGTGGCCGGCGCTGGCGGTCGCGACCGGGTTCTCCTTGTTGGAGTGCATCTGGAAGAGCTTGCCCAGACGCTCCTTCTTGCCCTTGGTCGAGTTGATGACCTGCGAGCCGGAGTCGACCTTGCCCGAGTACACGCGCACGTACGTCAGCTTGCCGAAGAACGGGTGCGTCGCGATCTTGAACGCGAGCGCCGCGAACGGCTCGTCGGCGGACGGCTTGCGGGTGAGTTCCTTCTCCTCGTCGCCCACGGCGTGACCGATGGTCTCGGCGACGTCGAGCGGGGACGGGAGGTAGTCGATGACCGCGTCGAGCATGGGCTGGACGCCCTTGTTCTTGAACGCGGAACCGCACAGGATCGGGTACAGCTCGGAGTTGACCGTCATCTTGCGAATCGCGGTCTTGACCTCGTCGATGGTCAGCTCGTCACCGCTGAAGTGCTTCTCCAGCAGTGCCTCGTCGGACTCGGCGACGGTCTCGAGCAGCTCGGTGCGGTACTGCTCGGCCCGCTCCTTCAGCTCCTCGGGGATCTCGACGGTCTCGTAGGTCTCGCCGAGCTTCGTCTCTCCGCGCCAGACCTTCGCGTTCATCTCGATCAGGTCGACGATGCCCTCGAAGCTGTCCTCTGCGCCGATCGGCAACTGGATGACCAACGGCTTGGCGCCGAGGCGATCCTTGATGGTCTGCACGGTGAAGTAGAAGTCCGCACCGAGCTTGTCCATCTTGTTGACGAAACAGATGCGCGGCACGTCGTACTTGTCGGCCTGACGCCACACCTGCTCGGACTGGGGCTCGACGCCCTCCTTGCCGTCGAACACGGCGACGGCACCGTCGAGGACGCGGAGCGAACGCTCCACCTCGACCGTGAAGTCGACGTGCCCGGGGGTGTCGATGATGTTGATCTGGTTGTCGTTCCAGAAGCACGTCGTGGCAGCAGACGTGATGGTGATGCCACGCTCCTGCTCCTGCTCCATCCAGTCCATGGTGGCTGCGCCGTCATGGACCTCACCGATCTTGTACGAGATACCGGTGTAGAAGAGGATGCGCTCGGTAGTGGTGGTCTTACCGGCATCGATGTGGGCCATGATGCCGATGTTGCGGACCTTGTTCAGGTCGGTCAGCACGTCCTGTGCCACGAATTCATCCCGCCTTGGTGTTGGAAGAAGTGAGTCGAAGGTTCAACGCTCGGGTGGCGCCGGATGTTTCCCGGCGCCCCCGAGACGCGATCACCAGCGGTAGTGCGCGAATGCCTTGTTGGCTTCCGCCATCTTGTGCGTGTCCTCGCGACGCTTGACTGCTGCGCCGAGACCGTTGCTGGCATCGAGGAGTTCGTTGGCCAGACGCTCGACCATCGTCTTCTCGCGACGAGCGCGGGAGAACGAGACGAGCCAGCGCAGAGCCAGCGTGGTGGAGCGGCCCGGACGAACCTCGACCGGAACCTGGTAGGTGGCGCCACCGACACGACGGCTGCGGACCTCGAGGGCCGGCTTGACGTTGTCCAGTGCGCGCTTGAGCGTCACGACGGGATCGGTGCCCGTCTTCTCGCGTGCCTGCTCGAGAGCCTGGTACACGATGCGCTCCGCGGTCGACTTCTTGCCGTCCAGCAGGATCTTGTTGACCAGCTGGGTGACCAGCGGCGAACCGTAGACGGGATCGTTGATCAGCGGGCGCTTGGGTGCTGGGCCTTTACGTGGCATGTCAGCTCTTCTCCTTCTTGGCGCCGTACTTGCTGCGAGCCTGCTTGCGGTTCTTCACGCCCTGCGTGTCGAGCGAGCCACGGATGATCTTGTAACGGACACCCGGGAGGTCCTTCACACGACCACCGCGCACGAGCACCATGGAGTGCTCCTGCAGGTTGTGGCCCTCACCGGGGATGTAGGCGGTGACCTCGACGGACGTGGTCAGGCGGACGCGAGCGACCTTACGAAGCGCGGAGTTCGGCTTCTTCGGGGTGGTGGTGTACACGCGAGTGCACACACCACGGCGCTGCGGGCTGCCCTTCAGGGCAGCGGTCTTCAGCTTCGCGACCTTGTCGGTGCGACCCTTGCGGACCAGCTGGTTGATTGTTGGCATGAACCGGCTTTCTTCGTGTCGAGAAACAGGGATCTAGCAGTTGGGGCAAGAGAACGCTGCCCCTCACCCAGTAGTGCTTCCGCGGGCTTCGTGCACCCCGCGGTCGGGTGTGTCGCATACCCCCACACGGCAGCCGCGGTTCTTGCTCGATGGTGAACTCGAACACGGCTGTACCTCGCATAGGCACACAGACGTACCGGCTGGGCCGGGCACGACCTGTAACGGTACCCGGCGGCGCGCCTGATGGTCAAAACGCCCCTGCATCGGGTACAGGAGTTCACCCTTCCGTCGTCACGCCGACAGATTGAGCGACAGCTGCATCAACCGCGTGGCCGACTCACAGGGGTCGGTCGGGTTCCCCGGCCGATACTGCACCCACCAGCCGATGACCCCGGAATCGGGCGACTGCGCCGCCACGCCGCACGATGCCGGGTCGTCCGGTTGACGGATCTCGAGGGCCTTCCGCGAGGACACCTCGACGTCGCTCACCGTCCACCCCATACGTTCGTTCGCCTCGCGCTCGGCCGCGAGCGACCCCGTCTCGAACCAGTCGAACGTCACCTTGACCGCGCCGCCCGGGCCGGTCAGGTCCCACCGGCAGATGGCCCCGATGAAGCCCTGGTCGATGGCGTCGCCGCCCACGACGTCGGCGATCTGCTCCGGCGTCACGGTGTTGCACTCCTCGAGCAGTGACTGGAATTCGCCGCCGTCGGTATCGATCCCCTCGGCCACCGCACGACCCTCGATGGTGGTGCCGCATGCACTCAGCACCAGCGCGGCGCCGGCCAGCATCGGTACGACTTTCCTCACTGCGCACGCTCCGCAACCGTCTCGAGCAGGCCCCGTGCGACAGCGCACGGATCGGCCGTCGGCACACTGTCCGCGTACATGACAGAGAAGTGCACGAAGTCGTCTCCGTACTGCAGCCCGTTCTCGCACAGATAGGTCTGGCCCGTCGCGTTCTCCGACCTGGCCTCGAACCCGGGCTTGCCGTCGATCTCGATGTCCTCGGCCGGGCGCCCGATGAGCTCGGAGCCCATGCGTTCGCGCCCGATGGGACTGCCGCGGTACCAAGAGAAGCTGACGGACGGACCCGTCGGACCGGACGTCTCCCACTCGCATCCCACCGAATTACGGGTCACGACAGCAAAAGCCGGCACGGCGAACGCGGCGAGCACCTCGTCGTCGGTGAGGCCGCCGCACACTCCGAAGAACGGGCCGGGTCCCTGCGACGCGGACGTGGACGGCGCGTCGTCGGTGGCGGCGTCGGAGTCGGATCCGCAACCGGTGAGCCCGAGCAGCACCACTGCTGCCACGCCGGCCCACCGCACGGAGTTCATGGCGGCAGCCTATCGGAGTGCGGACTGTCGCGAGTACGCCGAAAGTGCCGTGATGCGAGCGCCGATCACGACAGTTCGGACGTACTCGCGGGGGTGCTGGTGCTGGTGGTGGTATCGAGGGCGAGGGACGCGTCGAGCACCGAGGCCCACACCTTCACGATCTCGGCGCGGCGGCGCGAGTCGTCGCTGAGCACGTCGGCGAGACCGAGCCCGCGGGCCAGGTCGAGGGTGGCCTGCACGAGTCGGTGGGTGCGCGGATCACTGTCGTCGGCGCCGAGGTGATCGACCGCCGTGCGGTGCGCCACGCGACCGAACTTCTCCTCGAGAGGCAGGACGCGGGCTCGCATCTCGGGATCCGCGGCCGCGGCGGTCCAGACCTGCAGCGCGGCACGGAAGATGGGGCTCGTGTAGTAGTCGACCAGCCGGGTGACCACGGCCTCGGTCCGCCCGGCGCTCTGCGGGAGCGCACTGCTCTCGGCTCGCGCCTCCCCCATGCGCGTGTCGAACATGTACTCGAGCGCCGCGGTGATGAGGTCCTCCCGCGTCGGGAAGTGGTGCTGGGTGGCACCGCGAGAGACGCCGGCCCGCTCGGCCACGACGGCGACCGTCGTCGCCGCCCATCCCTCGGTGGCGAGCGCGTCGATCGTGGACTCGAGCAGACGCAGTCGCGTGGCGCGGCTGCGATCCTGCTTCGGGCTGCGGGTGTCACCGACCCGGTGACGAGTGGGCACGGTCATGGCCGTCACGTCTCCTTCCCCACAGCGGCACCGGACGACTCCGCCGGTGCGGCCCACGACGGGCTGCGCTTCTGCAGAAAGGCCATCATCCCCTCCCGCGCCTCGTCCGAAGCGAACAGCCTCGCGGACTCCTCCGCCAGGTCCGCGCCCCGGCGGTCGAACTCCTCGAGCATCGCGGCGGTGGTGAGGCGTTTCGACGCCGCGAGACCCTGCGGTGACGACGGACGGATCGCCGCGACGAGTTCGGCCACCGTGGCCGCGGTGTCGGCCGCAGCCTCGGTGACGAGCCCGATGGCCTCCGCCTCGTGCGCGCCGAACGTCTCCGTCGTCAGGAAGTACCGGCTCGCCGCACGCGAGGTCATCCTCGGCACCACCGTCAAGGAGACGATGGACGCGGCCAACCCCAGCCGCGCCTCCGTCAGCGCGAACGAACTCTTCGGCCCGGCCACCACCAGATCGCATGCGCCCACGAGGCCCATACCGCCGGCACGCACATGCCCGTCGATCCTGCCGATCACCGGCTTCGGCGTCTCGAGGATCGCCCGCAGCAGCGTCAGCATCTGCTCGGTGCGCGAGGAGACCGAACTGCCCGCCTCCGTGAGATCGGCACCTGCACAGAACGTTCCGCCGGTGTGGGTGAGGACCACGGCGCGGACGTCCCGATCCGCGCCCGCGTCGCGGAGCCCCGCCGTCAGGTCGTCGACCAGGGCGGTGGAGAGGGCGTTGCGATTGTGCGGGGTGTCGAGTGTCAGAGTCACCACGCCCTCCGACCGATCGACCCGCACAGGTGGTCCGTCGCCCCGACCGGCCTCCGGCCTGCCCGGGCCCCGACCGGCCTCCGGCCTGCCCGCCATCAGTAGCTCTTCGGCAGGCCCAGCGAGTGCTGGGACACGAAGTTCAGGATCATCTCCCGACTGACGGGAGCCACGCGGGCGATGCGCGCCGCACCGAGCATGGACGCGAGGCCGTACTCCTCGGTCAGGCCTGCGCCGCCGTGCGTCTGGATGGCCTGGTCGATGGCCTTGATGCTGGCCTCGGCGGCCGCGTACTTCGCCATGTTGGCCGCTTCCGCCGCACCGAAATCGTCACCGCTGTCGTAGAGCACCGCGGCCTTCTGCATCATCAGCTTCGCCAGTTCGAGCTCGATCTTGCACTGCGCCAACGGATGCGCGATTCCCTGGTGCGCCCCGATGGGGCTCTTCCACACGGTGCGCTCGTTCGCGTACTTCACCGCGGCGTCGAGGGCGTAGCGGCCCATGCCGACGGCCATCGCCGCACCGAGGATGCGCTCGGGGTTGAGACCCGCGAACAACTGCATCAGCGCCGCGTCGGGCTCACCGACCAGCGCCTCGGCCGGCAGCCGGACGTCGTCGAGGAACAGCGTGAACTGATGATCGGGCTCGATGATGTCCATGCGCATCTGCGTCTTGTTCAGGCCCGGTGCATCGGTCGGCACGATGAACAGCGCCGGCTTCAGCTTCCCGGTCTTCGCGTCCTCCGTACGGGAGACGATGAGCACCGCGTCGGCCTGGTCGACGCCGGAGATGTAGATCTTGCTGCCGCGCAGCACCCACTCGTCACCGTCGCGTCGCGCGGTGGTGGTGATCTGGTGGGAGTTGGAGCCGGCGTCGGGCTCGGTGATGCCGAACGCCATGATCGCGGAGCCGTCCGAGAGGCGGGGCAGCCAGGACTGCTTCTGCTCGGGGGTGCCGTACTTCGCGATGATGGTGCCGCAGATCGCCGGGCTGACGACCACGAGCAGCAGGCCCGCACCGAACGAGGACATCTCCTCCTGGACCAGTGCGAGCTCGTAGATGCCGGCACCGCCGCCGCCGTACTCCTCGGGGAGGTTCACCCCGAGGAAGCCCAATTGCCCGGCCTCGTGCCACAGTTCGGTGAGTGCCTCACCCTTGCGTGCCTTGGGCAGCACGTAGTCGATGTAGTTGTGGCGCTTGCCCAGTCCGGCCACCGCGGCGCGGAGGCTCTTCTGCTCGTCCGTCTCGATGAAGCTCATGCCTGATCTCCTTCTGCTGCGACGACCGCCAGTACGGCGTCGACGTCCACCTGGTGTCCCACAGTGACCGTGAGCTCGGTCAGCACGCCCGCCGCGGGTGCGGTGATCGTGTGTTCCATCTTCATGGCCTCGAGCCACAGGATCGGTTGGCCGGCGGTGACGGTGTCGCCGACGGCAGCACCGATCCGCACGACGCTGCCGGGCATCGGTGCCAGCAGCGATCCGGCGGCGACGATCTCGCTCGGATCGACGAACACCGGAACCCGTTCGAGCCGTACCGGTCCGATCGACGAGTCGACGAACACGGCGTCGCCGTGGACCGCGACGTGGAACTCACGTCGCACACCGTCGGCCAGCAGCACCACCCGGTCGGACTCGGCCCGGACCAGTGCGCAGTCGTCGACGTCGGTGACGAGGGTTCCGCGCGACAGTCGGTACTCGGCGACGATCTCGGTGCCGTTCACCGCGTACGTCTTGCGTTGCGGCACGGAGGCGAGGTTGCGCCAGCCGCTGGGGAGGGATCGGCCCACCGTCGCCGATTCTCTCGATCGGGCGGCGTCCGCGAGCGCTGCGGCGAGTGCGGACAGCCGCACACCCCGGTCGTCGACGAGCGGCCGAGCGAGGACCGCCAGATCGTGCGTCGCGAAGAACGCGGTGTCGGTGTCGCCCGCGAGGAACGCGGGGTGTCTCAGCACCGTGACGAGCAGGTCGCGGTTGGTGCGCACCCCGTGAATGCGCGAGCGCAGCAGCGCTTTCGCCAGGATTCCGGACGCCTGCTCCCGGGTGGGCGCGTACGAGATCACCTTGGCGAGCATCGGGTCGTAGTGGGTCCCCACCACGCTGCCGTCGACGATGCCCGAGTCGACTCGCAGGCCTGTCCGCGTGAGCACCTCGAACTCTCGCGCTCCGTCGAACTCGACGTGGTGCACGACGCCGCTCTGCGGCTGCCAGTCGCGCGCCGGATCCTCCGCGTACAGACGCACTTCGATCGAGTGTCCGCGCGTGGTGGGCTGCTCGGCCGGGAGCGCTCCGCCCGCGGCGACGTGGATCTGCAGTGCCACCAGATCGAGACCGGTGGTGCACTCGGTCACCGGGTGCTCGACCTGCAGGCGCGTGTTCATCTCGAGGAAGTAGAAGTTGCCGCGCTCGTCGCTGAGGAATTCGACGGTGCCGGCCCCCTCGTAGTCGAGCGCCTCGGTGGCGATGCGTGCCGCCTCGAAGAGCTTCTCCCGCATACCCGGAACGCGCTCGACGAGCGGAGACGGCGCCTCCTCGACCACCTTCTGGTGGCGTCGTTGGATGGAGCACTCTCGCTCGCCCACCGCCCACACCGTGCCGTGGCGGTCCGCCATGACCTGGACCTCGATGTGGCGGCCCGTCTCGAGATAGCGCTCGCAGAAGACCGTCGCGTCACCGAAGGCGGACAGCGCCTCCCGCGACGCCGCGTCGATCTCGTCCTGCAGTGCGTCGAGTTCACGCACCACGCGCATACCGCGACCACCACCACCGGCGGACGCCTTCACGAGCACCGGCAGATCGTCCTGCGTGACGGACGCGGGGTCGAGCCGATCGAGCACCGGCACACCGGCGCTCTGCATCATGGCCTTGGACTCGACCTTCGACCCCATCGACTCGATCGCCTTCACCGGCGGACCGATCCAGGTGAGGCCCGCATCCTGCACGGCGCGCGCGAACTCCGCGTTCTCGGACAGGAACCCGTAACCGGGGTGGATCGCGTCGGCGCCGGCGCGCTGCGCCGCCTCGATGATCAGGTCTCCGCGGAGGTACGTCTCCGACGATGCGGAACCGGGCAACCGGACGGCGACGTCGGCGTCGGCGACGTGCGGTGACGCGGAGTCCGGATCGGAGAACACGGCGACCGTGTCGATGCCCTCGGCGCGGCAAGTCGTGAACACGCGGCGGGCGATCTCGCCGCGGTTGGCAACGAGTACTGACGAAATGGTCATGACGGTCACATCCGGAAGACACCGAAGTTGGCGGTGCCCTCGATCGGGGCGGAGGCGATGGCCGACAGGCACATCCCCACCACCGTGCGGGTGTCTCGGGGGTCGATCACGCCGTCGTCGTACAGGCGTCCGGACAGGAACATGGGAACCGACTCGGCCTCGATCTGCTGCTCGATCATCGCGCGCAGACCCGCGTCGGCCTCCTCGTCGAACGCCTGTCCGCGGGCCTCGGCGGAGGCGCGGGAGACGATCGAGATGACGCCCGCGAGTTGGGCACCGCCCATGACCGCGGACTTGGCGCTGGGCCAGGCGAAGAGGAAGCGCGGGTCGAAGGCGCGACCGCACATGCCGTAGTGTCCGGCGCCGTACGACGCACCGAGCAGCACCGAGATGTGCGGGACGGTGGAGTTCGAGACGGCGTTGATCATCATCGACCCGTGCTTGATCATCCCGCCCTCCTCGTACTCCTTGCCCACCATGTAGCCGGTGGTGTTGTGCAGGAACAGCAGTGGCGTGTTCGAACGGTTCGCCAGTTGGATGAACTGCGTCGCCTTCTGCGACTCCTCGCTGAAGAGGACGCCGCGGGCGTTGGCGAGGATGCCGACCGGATACCCGTGCAGTTCCGCCCATCCGGTGACCAGAGACGAGCCGTAGAGCGGCTTGAACTCGTCGAAGTCGCTGTCGTCGACGATGCGCGCGATGACGTCGCGGGGGTCGAACGGGATCTTGAGGTCGGCCGGCACGATACCGAGCAGTTCCTCCTCGTCGTACCGGGGCGGGAGCACCTCGGTGCGCGGCGCCGGACCCTTCTTGTGCCAGTTGAGCCGCTTCACGATGCCGCGGCCGATGCGGATGGCGTCCTTCTCGTCCACCGCGAGATGGTCGGCGAGACCGGAGGTCCGGGCGTGCATGCGGGCGCCGCCGAGCGATTCGTCGTCCGTCTCCTCGCCGGTGGCCATCTTCACCAGCGGCGGTCCGGCGAGGAACACCTTGGACCGCTCCTCGATCATGACGACGTGATCGGACATGCCGGGGATGTAGGCGCCGCCGGCGGTGGAGTTGCCGAACACGAGGGCGATGGTGGGGATGCCGGCCGCGGAGAGGCGCGTCAGATCACGGAAGATGCGGCCACCCGGGATGAACACCTCCTTCTGCGTGGGGAGGTCGGCACCGCCGGACTCGACCAGTGAGATGACCGGCAGCCGGTTCTGCATCGCGATGTCGTTCGCTCGCAGCGTCTTTCGCAGGGTCCACGGATTGCTCGTGCCGCCCCGCACGGTGGGGTCGTTGGCGACGATCAGGCACTCGACGCCGCTGACGACACCGATGCCGACGACCACGCTGGCGCCGACCGGGAAGTCCGTGCCCCAGGCCGCGAGCGGGCACAGCTCGAGGAACGGCGAATCCGGGTCGACGAGCATCTCGATGCGCTCGCGCGGGGTCATCTTGCCGCGGCTGCGGTGCCGTGCGACGTACTTCTCGCCCCCGCCGCCCAGTGCCTTGGCGTGTTCGGCCTCCACCTCGGCGAGCTTGGCGATCATGGTGTCGGCGGCCGAGACGTACGCGTCACCGGAGCTGTCGAGTCGGGAGGTCAGAGTCGTCATGCGGTGTACCCCAGTCGCTTCGCGGCCAGCGAGGTGAGGATCTCGGTGGTGCCGCCGCCGATGCCGATGATGCGCATGTCGCGGTACTGACGCTCGACCTCGCTCTCGGCCATGTAGCCGAGTCCACCGAACAGCTGTACCGCCTGGGAGGCGACCCATTCGCCGGCCTCGACCGCGGTGTTCTTCGCGAAGCACACCTCGGCGATGCAGTCGTCGCCGTCCTCGACGTGGCGATCGATCAGTGCGTGCGTGTACGTGCGGGCCACGTCGATCTTGCGGTGCATCTCGCTGAGCGTGTTCTGCACCGCCTGACGGGCGATGAGCGGCTTGCCGAACGTCGAGCGGTCCCGCGTCCACGCCACCGTAAGATCGAGGCACCGCTGCGCCGAGGAGTAGGCCTGCGCGGCCAGTGCCGCCCGCTCGGAGACGAAGGCCTGCGCGATCTGCGCGAACCCGGAGTTCTCCGGGCCCACCAGGTTCTCCACGGGGACCCGCACGTCGGTGTACGACAGTTCGGCGGTGTCGGAGGCCCGCCATCCCATCTTGTCGAGCTTGCGGGACACCTCGAATCCCGGTGTGCCGCGCTCGACGACGAGCAGCGAGACGCCGGCCGCGCCGTCTCCCCCGGTGCGGACGGCGGTGACCACGAAGTCGGCCCGGCACCCCGAGGTGATGTAGGTCTTGGCGCCGTTGACGACGAAGTGGTCCCCGTCGCGCACCGCTCGGGTGCGCAGGTGCCCCACGTCGGATCCGCCGCCGGGCTCGGTGATGGCCAGCGACCCGATCAGCTCGCCGTCGAGCGTGGGCCGGACCCACTTCTCGAGGTGGTCGGGGTTGCCCGCAGCGACCATGTGCGGCAACGCGATTCCACAGGTGAACAAGGACGCGAACAGGCCGCCGGACGCACCCGCCTCGTGCATCTCCTCGCAGATGACGGTGGCGTCGACCAGCGAGCCGCCGCCCCCGCCGACCGCCTCGGGGAACGGCGCCCCGAGCAGACCGATCTCGGCCGCCGCGCGGTGCAGGCTGCGGGGGATCTCGCCGTCACGCTCCCACTCGGTGAGGTGCGGCAGCACCTCCCGGTCCACGAACCCCCGGACCGTCTCACGGAGTTGCGCTCGGTCGGGGCCACCCCAGGTGCTCATGCGAGTCCACTTTCTGCGAGTACTGATTCGGGTATCGGGACGTGCCGCGATCGCAGCCACTCCCCCAGGCCCTTGGCCTGGGGATCGAAGCGGGCGCCGGATGCGACGCCCTCTCCGAGAATCCCGTCGACGACGATGTTGACGGCGCGCAGGTGCGGGAACTCGTACCGGTGCACGCGCAGGCCCGCCGTCTCCGGGAGCAGCGTCGTCACCATCTCGGTGGTGAGAATCGACCGGAGCCAGGCCCACGCGGCGTCGCCGCGCACCCAGACCCCGACGTTGGCGCTGCCGCCCTTGTCACCGCTGCGCGCCGCCGCCACCGTGCCGAGCGGCAGCGTGCGTGTGGGTTCGGCCGGCGGGCGGCCTGCGGGCGCGTCGGACGGGTCCGCCTCGACAGCCGTGGTGACGGTGGGCGGTGCGACGTCGACGCGCGTGCCGTCCGTGAGAACCGCCACGTGCCGCGGCACCGCCTGATCGACGAACCCGGCCTCGAAGACGCCGTAGGGCGACCCCTGACCCGGAGGCGTCGTCACACAGAAACCGGGGTAGCTCGCCAGCGCGAGTTCCACTGCGGCAGCGCTGAACACGCGACCCACACGCTGCGGATCAGCGTCGCGGACGACGACACGGAGCACCGCACTGGCGGCCTCCTCGGTGTCGGCGTCAGGGTGGTCGGTGCGCGCCAGAGTCCAGTCGACGTCGCGCGGCGGCGGCGTCAACGCCTCGGTCATCTGGGTGCGCACCAGGTCGGCCTTGGCCTCGATGTCGAGCCCGGTGAGCACGAAGGTCATCTCGTTGCGGAACCCGCCGAGCGTGTTCCGGGAGACCTTGAGGGTGGGCGGCGGCGCCTCGCCGCGAGCCCCCGTGACCAGCACGCGGTCGGGTCCGTCCTGCGAGACCCGCACCGTGTCGAGCCGCGCGGTCACGTCCGGGCCGAGGTAGCGCGGGCCGGTGATCTCGTACATCAACTGCGCCGTCACCGTTCCGACCGTCACGGCGCCGCCGGTGTTCTCGTGCTTGGTGATCACCGACGACCCGTCCGACCGGATCTCCGCGAGGGGGAACCCCGGTCGACGCAGATCCTCGATCTCACCGAAGAAGGAGTAGTTCCCGCCGGTCGCCTGGGTTCCGCATTCGATGATGTGGCCGGCGACGACGGCGCCCGCGAGTTCGTCGAGGTGATCGCGGGTCCACCCGAACCGGGAGATCGCCGGGGCCACCACCACCGACGCATCCGTGACGCGTCCGGTGACCACGACCTGCGCCCCGGCGTCCAGGCATGCCGCGACACCGAAGGCGCCGAGATAGGCATTGGCGGTCAGCGGGGAGCCGAGGCCCAGTTCCTCGGCGCGGTCGTGCAGATCGTCTCCCTCCACGTGGGCGACCGAGACGGTCAGACCGAGACGGTCGGCGAGGGACCGGATCTCGTCCGCCAGTCGTGCGGGCGCCAACCCACCGGCATTGCTGACCAGGGTGACGCCCTTGTCGAGCGCAGTGCCCAGGCACTCCTCGAGCTGCCGCAGATACGTCTTGGCGTAGCCGCGTGTCGGATCCTTCATCCGGTCGCGTCCGAGAATGAGCATCGTCAGCTCGGCCAGGTAGTCGCCCGTGAGGACGTCGAGATCACCGCCGTCGAGCATCTCGCGCATGGCCGACGCGCGGTCACCGTAGAAGCCGGAGCAGTTCCCGACCCTGATCATCTCCGTCACGACGCCACCCGCACGTCCCGGCCACCGCCGGGGGCCCCCGCGAACGCCTGCGCGAGACCCAGCCACGTCGCCGCGTCGTCGCCGACGGCCACCAGGTCGGTGTCGTCACGGTGCACGCGCTGCGTGACGAGCAGGCAGAAGTCCGGAGCGGAACCCGTGACACTCTGCTCCGCGTCCTCCGGCCCCCACGACCACTCACTCCCGTCGGGAGCGGTGAGCTCGACGCGGAACGGTGCCGACGGCGGCGTCAGGCCGCGGATCGCATAGGCGAAGTCGCGGGTGCGTACGCCGATGTGCGCGACGTGACGCAGCCGCACGGTGGGTTCCCGGACCACGCCGAGGGCGTCCGCGACGTCCTGACCGTGTGCCCAGGTCTCCATGATGCGCGCGGTGGCCATCGACATCGCGCTCATCGGCGGGCCGAACCAGCGGATCTTCACGCCGTCGGGCACGTGTGTCAGGACGTCGAGCAGTTGAACTCGGCCGAGCCGCCATCGCGACAACAGGGTGCTGACCTGCTCTCCGGCGAGTGCGTCGGCAGCGGAGTCCACGAACGAGTCCGGACTGCCCATCGCGTCGGCGATCACCGCGTCGAATGCCGCTTCGGCGTCCTCGTCACCGGAGGCGCCGGCCGTCGTCAGCGCGGCGACGTGGTCGGTCCAGTGCAGGTGAGCGATCTGATGCGCCACCGTCCAACCGGCCGCCGGGGTGTCCGTGCGCCACGCGGCGTCGTCGGCATCGGCGACCAGCGCGTCCAGCGCGTCGCCCTCCGCACGCAGGTCCTGCAGCAACACCTCGAGAGCAGCCATGCCTGGAACGGTCGCACCCACGGGCCAAAAAAGCAAGCATGCTTGCTTGTTCTTGGACGTTGTGACGAACTCCAAAACAATCCGTGGCACCATCCATCCGCAGCGCAGGTCCGAAAGCCTGGTTTACGGTGAATCCCACAGGCGGTTGGACGCTTTACCGCACGACACCCATCACGACGCTCGCGACACGCCGGGCGGGACGAGGCCGCCCGCGAATGCGGGCACCGAAGGGAACGGGACCCGACATGGTCAGTGCACGAGACGGACGACCGGGGCAGGCCTACAGCGCGCCGGGCGCCTTCACCACGGCCTTCAGTCCGGGCGTCGGACCCCGAGCCGAGTACCCGGTGCCGGAACCGGTGCGGCACGACGAGACCGGGTACGACGAACCCCGGTACGACGACGACGACGAGCCGATCGGCGAACTCGAGGCTCGCTACGAGTGGATCGTCGGCCTCATGTCGTCGTTCACCGATCAGCGCGTCGTGCGGTGGATCATCGCGTTCTTCACCGCGTCGATGGGCGTGTGCGCCACCCTCGAGATCCTGTACGGCTTCGGCGGCACCACCACGTTCACGGTGGGCGTGCAGATCGGCTGCGCGGCCTTCGCGTTCGCCGCCGCTCTCTGGTGGACGGTGACCTCGTGGCCGCGGCTGCACACCGCCTTCGCCTTCGTCGTCCTGTCCAACCTGGGCATCCTCGCCGCGAACCTGAGCGCCGACATGCCGCCCGCCTACGCCGTCGGGAAGACCACCTTCTTCGTGGTGCTCGGCCTGTTCGCCGGTGTCTTCCTCGACCGCTGGATGCTGGCCACTCACATCGCGATCGCCGGTGTCGCCGTCACGTCCATCATCGGCTACAACATGCTGTTCGAGGACGTCCCCCCGCTGGGCGCGCTGGTCGTGTGGGCACCGGTCATGTCACTGGTCATCGCCGTTCCCGCACTGCTCTACACGTTCGTGCGAGCAGTGCGGCTCGACCAGTCCTGAGCCACTCTCCGCGAGTACGTCCGTGGTATCGCGATCGCGACTGGAATCACGACACTGTCGACGTACTCGCGGTGGGGGGTGGCCTCAGGGCTCACTCGTCGATGCTGGACATGTCTCCGTAGCGTGCTCCGGCCACGGCCGACGCGGGCACCGCTGCCTCGAGTTCGTCGAGGATCTCCTGCGTCACCGCGACGTCCGCCGCTGCCACGTTCTCCTCGAGGTAGCGCACGCGCTTGGTTCCGGGGATCGGCGCGACGTCCTCGCCCTGTGCCAGCACCCACGCCAGAGCCAGCTGACCGGGCGTGCATCCCAGCCGGTCCGCGATCTCACGGATGCGCGCCACGAGCGTCAGGTTCGCCTCGAGCGCCTCGCCCTGGAACCGCGGGAAGTACGCGGTGCGGCGCGAGTCCTTCTCCGCCAACTCCGACTCGTGTGCGATGGCGCCGGTCAACAGCCCGCGACCGAGCGGCGAATACGGGACCAACCCGATGCCGAGCTCACGGAGCGTCGGGAGCACAGTCTCCTCGAGATCTCGCGTGAACAGGGAGTACTCGGTCTGCACGGCCGTGATCGGGTGCACTGCGTGCGCCCGGCGGATGGTCGCGGCCGACGCCTCGGACATCCCGAGATGGCGCACCTTGCCCGCCTGCACCAGCTCCGCCATCGCGCCGACCGTGTCCTCGATGGGGACCGACTTGTCGACGCGGTGCTGGTAGTACAGGTCGATGTGGTCGACACCGAGCCGCGACAACGACGCGTCGCAGGCCGCGCGAACGTACTCGGGGGTGCCGTTGATGCCGAGACGGGTGCCGTCGGCGAGTCGCTCGTTGCCGAACTTGGTGGCGAGCACCACCTGGTCCCGACGGCCGGCGATGGCCTCGCCGACCAGCTCCTCGTTGACGAACGGGCCGTACATGTCGGCCGTGTCGAGGAAGGTCACACCGAGTTCGAGAGCGCGGTGGATGGTGGCGATGCCGGAGGCGCGGTCGGTGTCGCCGTAGAACTCGGACATACCCATGCAGCCGAGGCCGAGGGCGGAGACGGTGAGAGGGGACTGCGTACCGAGGGTGCGTGAGGTGAGCGTCATGCCCCCACTCAACGTGCTGGAGTGCGCTCCAGGTCAAGCCTGCCGACGTAGAGCTCGATCTTGTGGTCGATCGCGCGCAGATGGCCGGTCACCTCGGCGAGCTGCGCCAGCACCCGTTCCCGATGCGCGCGGAGGGCGTCGAGCCGCTGCTGCTCCGTCCCCTCGCCCTGACGCACCAGGTCGGCGTAGTGCCGCACCTCCGCGATCGACATCCCGGTGGCGCGCAGTCGGGTGATGAGGACGATCCACGTGATGTCGTCGTCGCTGTAGCGGCGCTGTCCGGTGGACGACCGCGGCACCGCGCGCAGGAGCAACCCGTCACGCTCGTAGTACCGCAGCGTGTCGATGGTCAGCCCGGTCTGCTCGGACGCCTCCGCGATGCTGTGACTCACCCCGTCAGCTTAGGCATCAGCGGAAGAGCGGGAACTTCCTCTTGGTGGCGAGCGCGTCCATGCCCGACTGGATGGAGCGCCGCACCTCCTCGTACTTGGCCTCCACGTACTCCTCGTCGTCCACGCGGGCGAGATCGTGATCCACCTCGACGGGCGGCATGAAGCGGGTCCGGATCTTGGCGGGCAGCGGGATCTGCGGAAGTGCGGCCGGCGCGATGATCCACGGCAGCGACACGGCGATGGGGAACACCTTGAGTCGCGCGATCTTGTCCAGCCCCAACATCTTCGAGAGCTTGTCACCGCGGACCAGCACGGGCATGGCGTCGGCACCGCCGACGGTGGCGATCGGCACGATCGGCACCCCGCAGCGGATGGCGAGCTTGATGAAGCCGGTGCGCCCGCCGAGGGTGGCGACGTCACGTTCGCTCCACGGTCGCAGCGAGTCGACCTCACCTCCGGGCCACACGATGACGTCGCGCCCCTCGGCCAGTGCCGTGGACATCGAGTCTGGAGCAGCGGGCAGGACACCCATCGACCGGAACACCGTGCCGATGAGGGGGAAGGCCATCAGCGCATCGTGCGCGGTGCCGTGCAGCGTGCGTGACGGGCCGAACCGTCGCCACCACTGCGCCCCCACCGTCCAGGCGTCCCACACGAACGGTGCACCCGAATGCACGCCGACCAGCAGCACCGGTGGCGGCGGGATGGTCTCCCACCCGTCGATCTCCATGCGGAAGTACTTGTCGACGAGCGGGTTCCAGAACTTCTCCTGGCGCCGCATGCTGTCGACGTCCTGGTCCGTGAGGTCCCAGTCGCCGGCGCGCGAAGCGACCAGGCCGCCGAGTCCACCGGACGCGTTCTCGCGCTTGTCCTTCATCGTCAGCCGGGCCGCGGCGGCGACCCGCTCGGCCTGGTCCTGCAGCTCGGGATCGCGATGGTCGGTAGGGGAAATGTCTGTGTGATCGGCGCCACTCATGAGGCCGAACCTACTGCACGGTCAGATGCGCCGTACCCCGGTTGCACACAGGCCGTGACGAATCAGCACATCCGGCCCCGGGGCGGTGGTTCGTGTGCAGCCTCGCACGCCTCACCTCGTCGAGGTCCGCCGCACGACGTGCCACTCCGGTGTCGCGACGGGCTCACCCGCGAGCACGGCCCGCGCAGCGCTGCGCCCCTGCTCGTACAGCGACTGGGCCACCGTCGTCAGCCTTGCGCCCGCCGCTTCCTCGGTGTCGTCCCACCCGACCATCGCCAGGTCGCCCGGCACCTGCAGGCCGCGGTCCCGCACCACCGACAATGCCCCGAGCGCCATCTCGTCACTCATCGCCAGCACCGTGTCCGGCAGCGCGTCCAGGTGATCCTGCATCGCGCGCGTCCCCTCCGAGCGGAAGCTGCCGGTGCCGAACGCGACGGGCACCGCGGACCAGTCGAGCCCCAGCGCCTCGGCAGCCGCGCGGTAGCCCCGCAGACGGTTCCTCGTCACCGGGAAGTCGATCGTCTCCGGATCCGGTCCGTGCACGAGGCGCCGCTCCCGATGCTCGTCGGCAGGAAAAGCGAGCACCAGCGGTCGCGCGGCACCCGCGAGGGCGATCAGGGCGACCGCCTCGGCCGCGGCGGCGTCGTCGATGCTGACCAACGTCGTGCCGTCGTGCTCCGGACCGCCCTGCACGCACACGGGTCGCCCGGTGGCGACGGCCGCGTCGAGCAATGGGTCCCCGGTGACCGTGGTCCAGAAGACGTACCCGTCCACGGCGGCGTCGCGCACCCGGTCGACGTCGCGGGCGACGCGCGTGTTCGGCAGGATCACCAGGCCGGTGTCGGTGTCGAGGCACGCGTCGGCCACTCCGGACAGGAACCGGCGAGCCTGCGGGTCGTCGAACGCGTACGTCAGCTTCTCCGTCAGAAGCACGGCGAGGTTGTTGCTGCGGCCGCTGCGGAGCGACTGCGCGCCCCGGTGCGGGCCGGTGTAGCCGAGTCGCTCGGCGGCGTCGAACACCTTCGCCCGCGTCTCGTCCGAGACCCGCTCCGGCCGCCCGTACGCGTAGGACACGCTCATGACCGAGACGCCGGCCGCCGCCGCGACGTCGGCCATGGTGACGCGTGTGTGCGAGGTCATCGATCGCCACTCTATCGCCCAGCCCCGTCCGTGTGTATCGTTACACAGCATGTCCACGGCACCTCCGCGCGCGAACACGCCCGCTCTGCTCGTCCTCGGCGCGACCGCGTTCATCTACGTCACGGCGGAGACGCTGCCTGTGGGACTGCTCCCCGAGATGTCCGCCGACCTCGGTGTCGGCGAATCGGCCATCGGGCTGCTGCTGACCTTCTACGCGTACGCGGTCGCCGTGATCACGTTGCCGCTGATGGCGGCGGTGAAGTCGTGGGACCGTCGCAAGGTCGTCGTCATCACCGCCGGCGCACTCGCGGTGTCGCAACTCGTGTCGGCGGTGTCCGTCGGCTATCCGATGCTGGTCGGAGCACGACTGATCTGCGCGGCCACCCACGGTGTGTTCTGGGCCGTGGTGGCTCCGGTCGCGGCGTCACTCGCCGCACCGGGCAAGCGCGCGAAGGCGATCGCGCTCGTCTACGCCGGGACGTCGTTGGCACTCGTCGCGGGCAATCCGCTGACCGCCGCCCTCGGACAGTGGACGCACTGGCGCGTCGCCGCCGCGACGCTCGGCGTCGTCGCGCTGGCCATCACCGTCGCCCTGACCCGGTTGCTGCCCGCTCTCCCGGTCGCGACTCCGGTCGCCACCACGGCAACGTCGCGCCCCGGCATCAGCCGGGTGCTCGTCCTGCTGTGCGGCATCACGTTCCTCGCCGCGCTGGGCCACTTCGCCGGCTACACGTACTTCGCGCTCGTGGTCGGCGAGGGCATCGGCACATCGGGGAGCGTGCTCTCGACCATGCTGTTCGTCTACGGACTCGCCGGCGTCGCCGGCATCTGGCTCATCGGTCGCACATACGACCGCGGTCCGTGGCGCTCGACGATCGTCGTCCTCACCGCCATCACCACCGCGCTCGCGGCGCTGGTCCTGGCGCTGTCCACCGGATCCGGCGTGCTGGCGATCGTCGCCATCGCTCTGTGGGGCATGGCCTTCACCACCATCCCGGTGTGCATCCAGTCGGCCGTCCTGCACTCGGCACCGGCCGGGGCCGCGGCGGACCGCGCGTCGGCGATCTACGTCGTGACCTTCCAGGTGGCCATCGCGACGGGTGCCCTGGTGGGCGGCGGCATCGTCGACGCCCTGTCGGTGACGGCGGTGCTGGTCTTCGCGGCCGTCACCATGCTGCTGGCACTGCTCGGCGTCCTCACCGGGCGGTCGGCCTTCACGGCTCCGACGGCTCCCGTGCCGGTCGCTGCGACCGCATCCGCTCCCTGACCTCGCGCCAGGTCCGGGGCGAGATCCCCGCGTCGCGACGGGTCTTGCGGCGGGCCACCAGCACACCCGTCGCCGCCACGGCCCAGACCGCGTACTGCGTGAGCCACGCGACACGGAACGCCTCGAAGGTATACCCGCCCATCGCGTTCAGAATGGCGCCCATGGCCTGCATCACCAGCAGCGATGCGAGGAATCCGCCGATGTTCACCATGCCCTGGGCGGTGCCGAGCGCGACCGACGGATTGAACGTGCGCGCGTAGTCGAAGCCGATGGCCGACCCCGGACCACCGACCGAGATGACGATCACCAGGACGAACAGCAACCACGTCGGCGCGGGTCCCGGAAGAGCGAGCACCACCGCCCACATGAGAGCGTTGCTGGCCATGATCGCCAGCACCATCCACGACCGGCGCATGGGATAGCGCCCCGTCAGGATGCCGACGACGATGCCCGACACGATGGCCGACACCACCGACGTGGTGAGCAGCGCACCCACCACCGCGGACGACACCCCCTGCGCCGAACTGAGGTAGGGCACTCCCCACATCAGCGCGAACACGGTGATGGAGAACTGCGTCCCCATGTGGGAGAAGAAGCCGAGCCGGGTACCGGGCCGTGACCAGACGACGGAGATGTTGCGCACCGTCTCGCGGAACGTCACCCGCGGCGCGCTGCCGGGTCCGGGATCGGGCGAGTTCGAGACGGCGAGGAACGCGGCCAGCGCGACCACCACCCCGCTGCCCGCGGCCGCGCCGTAGGCGACGGACCACCCCCCGCCGTGCAACAGCGTCAGGAACGGCACCGCGGACAGCACCTGCCCGACCTGCCCGAAGATGCCCGTCAGCTGCGAGACCAGCGGAACCCGGCGGGGCGCGAACCACTTCGGCACCAGCCGCAGCACCGAGATGAACGTCAGCGCATCACCGACACCCACGACGGCACGGGCCGCCACCGCCACCGGCAGCGAGTCGGTGAACGCCAGGATCATCTGCCCCGACGCCATGACCAGCGCTCCCGTGACGATCATCGCGCGCGGACCCACCCTGTCGAGCAGCACTCCCGCGGGGATCTGCATGGCCGCGTAGACGACGACCTGCAGGACGACGAACGACGACAGCACCAACGGACTCGCGGCGTACCGATCCGCCGCGTCGAGCCCCGACACACCGAACGACGTGCGATGCAGGACGCCGACGATGTAGGCGAGGACACCTGTTCCCCAGACGATCCACGCGCGCATGCTGCTCAGTCTCCCGGGTAGAGTCCGCACCCATGACCCACGGTCACGCCCACCACGACACGCTGCCTGACGACGGCCGGCCTCCGGCCTCCCCGCTGCCCATCCTGGTGCTCAACGGTCCGAACCTGAACATGCTCGGAACCCGCCAACCCGAGGTCTACGGCACCGAGACGCTCGACGACGTGGTCGCGCTGTGCCGCGAGACCGCGGAACGCCACGGACGCACGATTCGTGCCGAGCAGTCCAACCACGAGGGCACGTTGATCGACTGGATTCACGAGGCGCGCGGGACGGCGTCGGGAATCGTCATCAACCCGGGCGGTCTGACCCACACGTCGGTCGTTCTGCGCGATGCTCTGGTCGTGCCCGAGATCCCCGTCGTCGAGATCCACATCTCGAACGTGCACGCCCGCGAGGAGTTCCGACACCACAGCTTCGTCTCGGGGATCGCCGTGTCGGTGATCGCCGGGTGCGGCGTCCGCGGGTACCGCTACGCCGTCGACGAGATCTGCGCCCGCACGTCCTGACCATCACGTCGGAAATGAGCACCATGGACCTCTCCCCCGTCACCAGCCACGAACTCGCACCACAGCCGCCGACGGGCGAGGGGTTCGAGACCGCGTGGCCCATCCGCGCCGGCGACGTCGACACCGCGAACCGGCTGCGCTACGACTCCGTCGCCCGGTACCTGCAGGACATCGGGTCGGACAACCTCGACGCCTCCGGACTCGGGGAGACGGATCCGTTCTGGATCGTGCGCCGCACGATCATGGACATCGACCGACCGTCGGTCTGGCCCGAGCGGATCACGTTGCGGCGCTGGTGTTCCGGTCTGTCGACGCGATGGTCGAACATGCGCGTCGACATCACCGGCGACAAGGGCGCGCACATCCGCACCGAGGGATTCTGGATCAGCATCTCGTCGACGACGGGCATGCCGACGCGCATCTCCGACGAGGGGCTCGCGCTGCTCACCCGCACAGCGGGCGAGACCAGACTCAGGTGGAAGCAGTGGATCCGCGATCCGGCCCCGGAGTCCTCACTGACAGATCTCGCGTTCCCGCTGCGCATCACCGACGTCGACGCGTTCAACCACGTGAACAACGCCGCCTACTGGCAGGCCGTCGAGGAGGTGCTCGCCCGCGCGGAGTCCGGCGAGATCACCGGCGGACCGCACCGCGCGGTCATCGAGTATCTCTCGCCGATCATGGCGCCGGATCACGTCACGCTCCGCTGGCGTCGGCACGACGTGGACGGTGCACCGGCGGTGACGGTGTGGTTCATGGTGGACGACACGGTGCGCACGATCGCGTGCGTGGTGGCGCGCGCCGGCGCGAGTGGCGCTTCTGCTCCTCTCGCCGACTGAATCGGCGGGATCCCGCTCGCAGGCGGCGCGAGGGGAGCAGAAACCCCGGAGGCCGGTCGCCTACTGCCAGGGCAGGCCGTCGAGCCAGCTCAGCACCATCGTCTCGTAGGCGATGCCGAAATCGAGGGTGGCCGCGGCGTAGGGATCGTCGAGCGCGGCGCCCTTCTGCTCGCGATACCGGCGCAGGTTCTCCTCGTGCGTGCTCCGGTGCGCCGCCACCGCCTCGCTCAGCACGGACGCCGGCACGTGCTCGCCGAAGGAGATCATCAGCAGCAGCGGATGACGAATGACCTCCGGCTCGGGGAGCACCGAGATCCAGGCGGCGAACTCGGCTCGCCCCGCGTCGGTGATGCGGTACGGCTTGCGATCACGCGCCTGCGTCTCGAGTTCCTCCACCAGTCCGGCGCGGGCGAGGCCGGAGAGTTCGCGGTAGACCTGGGAGCGCGTGACCGTCCAGAAGCCGCCGATGCAGACCTGCGCCGTGGCGACGAGGTCCCATCCGGACATGGGCCCGTTGTGCAGGAATCCCAGCAGAGAGGCCGCCGTCGCGTTGACGGTGGTGCCACGAGTGTCGGCCATGGCGTCATCGTCCCACACCTTGACAGCCCACAGTGGACGGTGCAGTCTGAGATCGGACATTCCACAGTGGACTGTCGTCCCCCGATCTCGACCACCCCGACGAATCGAGCGTTCGATGACCGCACCGCAGACACACGAGCAGGCACTCGCACTCCTCACCGCCGCGGTGGGAGACGGGCGCCTGACCCTGGACGAGTTCGACACCCGCTCCGCGGCCGTGGTCTCGGCCCGCTCCGATGCAGACCTGGCCGCCGTCACCGCCGATCTACATCCAGCGCCGTCCACACCCGGACATCCGACGACCGTGCCCGCGGCCGCGTGGCTGCGGTGGGCGTCGGTGGTCGCGCTGTGCAGCGCGATCTACGTGATCACCTGCGTCGCCTCGGGATCGATGCTGTACCCCTGGCCCGTCTGGGTGGCCGGGCCGTGGGGCATGGTGCTGCTCGTACACAGCATCGCCGCGGCGACACAGGGCCTCGGCACCGTCAGCTGCGGCGCTGCAGCCGCACGGGCTGCCCGTCCTTGGGATACGGCAAGGAGGTGAAGTCGATCGGTGTCGCACGATCGGCCGACACCGACCACGTGTGGTGGCGCAGGAGGTGGTGCAGCACCATCGTGATCTCGATGGCCGAGAAGAACTGACCCAGGCACGTGTGGACCCCGCCGCCGAACGGTTGCCACGCGAACTTGTGCGGCAGCGCGCGACCGTCGAAGCGGGTGGGGTCGAAGACCTCGGGATCCGACCAGTAGGTGGGATCGTGATGCGTGTAGTGCGGCGTGGCCACCACCATCACGTCGGCAGGCACGTGATGGCCGCGGATCACCGTGTCCCGCACCGTCCATCGCGCCATGGTGGGCAGCGGAGCGAGCATGCGCAGCGATTCCTTCATCACCGCGTCGAGTGCCGTCAGACCCGCCCGCGCCTCGGGTGCGGAGACGTCGGGGCCCGCGGCCAGCGACTGCCGGCGACATTCCTCCTGCCACTGCGGGTGTCGGCCGAGCTGATCGACCATCGTGGAGATGGTGATGGTCGACGTGTCGTGCGCTGCCATCAGCAGGAAGATCATGTGGTCGATGATCGCGTCGTCGGAGAAGCGCTCGCCGTCGTCGTCCTCGAGGTGGGCGAGCACCGAGAACAGATCTCGGCCGTCGCCGCGCCGCCGATCCGGAAGATAGTCCCGCAGAAAGTCTTCGAGGAAGCGTCGACCCTTCAGACCCCGGCGCCACCGACCACCGGGCACGTCGAGCCGGACGATGGACGTCGCCGCCTGAACACAGTCGACGAAGGCCTTGTTGACGGCGTCCAGCCGGGTGTCACCGTCCCGCACCCCGCCCATGAACACCTCGGTCGCGAGGCCGAGCGTCAACGACTTCACGGCGGGATAGATCTCGAAGTGCTCCGACGAGTCCCACTCCTGCACGGTGCGGGCGATCAGCGGTTCCATCGCCGCGGCGTAGGACGCGAGACGGTCCTTGGTGAACGCCTGCTGCAGCAGCCGCCGGTGGTGGCGGTGCTCGCCGAGGTCCATGAGCATGAGCCCGTTGTCGAAGAACGGCCCGATGAGCGGCCGCCAGCCGAGTGCGTTGCTGAACGCCTTGTCCCGGTTGGTCAGGATCTCCTCGCACCCGTCGGCGCCGAGCACCAGCACCACGCGCCGGCCCGCCATCGTGTGCCACGAGACCTGCCCGTAGCGCCGCTCCTGCTGCCGCCACAGGGCGAGGGGGTCCCGGATGTACTGCATCGAACGGCCGACGTAGGGGATGCCCGCACTGCCCATGACGGGACGGAGATCGGAGCCGAGCGGTGGGGCGGCGAGCGCGTGAGCCATGGGGCCTCCTGAGTATCTGACAGGGCGTCCTGTCAGATGTAGTGTGCGTCACAGGAGAGGCGCTCGTCAAGACCTGCGAGACTGACGGTATGGCGGAACCCGCGAGCAGGACCTACGGCGGAGTGGACGCGGCGGACCGCGCCGTCCGCCGCCGGGCCGCACTGATCGAGGCGGGCCTGGACCTCATGTCCTCGGTGGGCACCGACAAGACGACGATGACCGCGGTCTGCGCGGCCGCCGGGCTCACCGAGCGGTATTTCTACGAGAGCTTCCGCACCAAGTCGGACCTGCTGCTCGCCGTGCTCGACGGCGTTGCCGACGAGGTGAGAAGCGCTGCGATCCATGCCGTCTCGTCCACGGACGGAGACGTCGCCGACCGCGTGCGGGCCGCTCTGAGCGCCGTGGTGTCGATCATGCTGTCCGACCCCCGCAAGGGCCGGATCGCGTTCGTCGAGTCGATGGCGTCACCGACCCTGCGAGCTCGACGTCAGGCGACCATCGACGCCGTCGCGGACGTGGTCGTCGAACGCTCGCACGAACTCTGGGCCGACCGCGCACTCCCGCCGCCGCAGGACCGGCTCATGGCGCTGATGTTCATCGGCGCCTGCTCCGAACTCGTCTCCGCCCGGTTGCAGGACCACATCGGTGCGACCCCCGACGAGATCGTCGATGCTGCGACGCAACTGTTCCTCACCGGAATGCTGCGCCCGACGAGCTGACTCAGAGATGGCCCTTCAGCAACAGGTGCCAGTACGTGAACGGCAGGCCGAACCGGTCGCCCGCCCGCGAGAGCCGACGGGGCTTCAGCGGGTCCAGGAACGACGGCAACGACGACGTGATCTCGCCGGTGCGATCGAACTCGGCCGCGATGAGACGCCGCGCGTCCACCGGGATCGGCGCCACGGTGTAGCCGTCGTACTCCCCCAGCGCCTCGTTCGATCGTTGCGCCAGCACGTTGTCGACGAGGATCGACACCTGGCGGCGTAGTCCGCCGCCCGAGGGGTCGGTGTCGATGGACGCGCCGTCGCCCACGGCCCACACGCCCTCGTGTGTGCGGTGCCGGAAGGTCCGCGGATCCACGTCCACCACTGCGTGCGTGCCGGGATCAGCGCTCGCCAGGCCGGTCTCCTCGACCCACCGCGGTCCGCGGTAGGGCGGCACCAGATGCAGCATGTCGTAGCCGATCCGCTCGGTGCGACCGTCCGCGCCGGTCACCGTGATCGATCGCTCGCCCGGCGCGAGCGCCGTCACGGCGGTGCGGTGAAGCACTCGGACATCCAGCTCCCGCAGGTACTTCCGCAGCCGGGCGTCGAGCGCCGGCACTCCCACGAGATCCGGGCGGTCGACCACCAGCGTCATAGACGGCGCGGCACCCACCTTCCGCCAGTGCGCGGCGGCGAGGAACAGCGGCTTGATGGTGGTGCCGGTGCAGCTCACCGGCGCACGAGGAACCGTGAAGACGGCGTGCCCGTCGGGACGCATCGTCTGCACGAGGTGCCAGGTACGCGTCGCCTCGTCGAGGTAGTTGCTCGCCACCGACGACGACGCCAGCGCCGCGTCGATTCCGGGCAGTGCGTCGTGATCGGGCACGAGACCGGATCCCACGACGAGGTCGCGGTAGCGCACCTCCGTGCCCGACTCGGTGCGCACCGTCCGCGTCACGGTGTCCACCGAGACGACACGCTCCTGGATCCAGGTACAGCCTTTCGGTGTCACCGAGCGCTGGGAGCGCTGCGCGGACGCGAGGGACGCCTGCCCGCCGCCGACGTAGGACAGCAGCGGCCGATAGGTGTGCACCTCCTGCGGTTCGATGACCACCACGTCGGAGACACCCTTGTTCAGGAAACGGGCGGCGGCGCTGATGCCCGCGTTGCCCCCGCCGATGATGACGATGTCGTGCTCGGTGGTCATGATGCCTCCGGTGTCCTGTGACTCGAATGGTTCGGGGGTCTCACCACGACAGGTCCGGCTGATGCGGACCCGCGGCGATGCCGACCTCGTCGGCCGGTACGTCCGTGATGCCGAACAGGTCGGCGAGGGCCTGCTGCGGGGTGCGATCCAGTGCGTCGGCCCACCGGCGGGCCCGGCGCACGGCGCGCCACGACCACCACTCCACACTGCCGCCGGGCACGGTCGACCGCACCAGACCGGGGCCTTGCGGAGGCGTCGACGCCGCCAGCGTCCGCGCTGCATCCGGGGCCAGGACGACCGGACCGACGAGGTCGAGCCCGAAGCGGCTGCGCCGTACGTCGTCGCCGCCGGGGACACCGAGGCGGATTCGCGGGTCGTCGGTCCGCCACGACGCGACGAGATCCGCGGCGTCTGTTCCGTCCACCCACACGGTGACGTCCCCCTGCGCGAGCACCGATCCCACCGTCACCAACAGCGATGCGGCACTGTGTCCGTCGGCGTGCACGACCGCCGTGAGGTCGGGAACGGCGTACCGGACGCCGTGGGTGCGCGCAGCGGGGTCGGTGACGAGTGGAAGCAGGGACAGGGCCTCCGTGTTCTTCTGCTCGGTGCGTTGCTCACCGGGTCGGCCGGCCCAGTCGGGACCGTCGTGCCAGGCGACGGCGTCCGGCACATGCGCGATCAGGGCGCCGGCGAGGTAGGCGCGATTGGCCAGCTCCCAGTCCTCTCCGCCGTATCCGCCGAACGACTCGTCGAAGCCGCCGATCTCCTCGAAGAATGCTGCGGTGCAACACATCACCGCGCTGATGACGTGGCGATAGGAGCGATGATCGGCATCGAGCAGATCTCGCGAACCGCGGTACGCGTCGATCAACCAGCGCGGCTCGTCGAGGATCTCGTCGTCCGGCCCCGGAAGTCGGCCCAGCGCGGACAGGTCCGCGTGTCGCCGTCGACCGACGGTGAGTGCATCGGGAACCAGCGACGGCAGACGCACGAGCGCCTGGAGGTACCCGGGCTCGGGAACCGTGTCGGCGTCGAGGAAACAGAGCACGTCACCGGACGCGGCACGGGCCCCGAGATTGCGCGCCGCGGCGGCACGGAAGCCACGGTCCTCCTGCGAGACCACCGTGACGTCGAGCGCACTGCGGACGAGCGGCGCCGTGGCCGAGCCGTCGTCCGCGACGATCACCTCGAACGCGCGGTACGTCTGCTGCTCGAGCGCCGCGAGAACCAGATCCAGCGACCGTTGCTGTTCGAAATAGGGCACGACGACGCTGACCGACGGGCGCGGAGCATCGATGTCGCGCAGCAGGTCCCACCTGTTGCCGGGCACCGCGTGGCCGAGCGGGGTGGGGACCGCGGTGGTGATCACGCGTGCACCACGACCGACTCCGCGTACACCCGCACGTGCGCGGCGCCGACCTCCGCGCGCGTGGGGTGCGCGACGACCCCGTCCTCCAGCCACGTCGACTCGGGGTCACCCGCCGCGTCGGCGAGCGCCTCGGCGAGTCGGTCCTCCTCGTACAGGGTCACGGTGCCGGGCGAGCGCCGGGCGAACTCACGGGTGTACGCGCCGGCCACCACCAGCGGTCGACGGCCGTGCTCGATCCAGGTGTTGATCGACCCGGACGCGGACATGTGCCGATGATGCGCCACGGGAACGGTGACGCGGCCGAGTTCGACCGGAAGGTCGGCGTCGTCGATGTAGCCGGTGACACGCACGGTGGTGCCGTGTGCCGCCGCGGACTCGATCAGCTCGTCGACCAGATGATCGTGTCCCGGCGACGGCGTTCCCAGTGCCAGCAGGTGCGCGCCCGGGGGCAGCGCGTCCAGCACCTCGGCGTGTCCCTTGCCCGGGTACAGGAACCCGAGGACGCCGACGGTCACCTCGCCGCTGTCCGTGCGGATGCCGGCCCCCGTCGCCACGGGAAGCGGGATCACGACGGACGGGGTACCGATACCGGCCTCGCGCACCAGGTCTCGTTCGTGCTCGCTGCTGACGATCACGGTGTCCGCGCACGCGACCACCCGTCGGTAGCACTCGACGCGCGCAGACGCGGATCGGCCGTCGGACGGCTGCGGCAGATCGTGCAGCGTCACCACGAACGCGGAACCCGATGCGTGGATGCGCCGCGCCAAGTCCTCGACCACCCCGGCCGCAGCCGTCGCCGGTGACCCGAACAATCGGTCCGTCACGTGCAGGTGCACGACGTCGACGTCCGGAATCGACGTGACGTCACTCGCGGACTCGTGACGCAGGAGCGTCGACTCGAGACCGGCGTCGATGATGCCGTCGCGGATGCGCAGCGCGAACTGCACCACCCCGTGTCGCTCGGGACCGATGACGAGATGCGCGACCGACGTCACGAGTCGACCTCCGGTAGCAGCAGCGAGAGCGTGTCCGCGTGTCGAGTGAGCGCGGCGTCCACGAACGCGGGATGCTCGGCGTACCACTGCAGTTGGCGACGGTGAATGTCCTCGGCATCGACGACGGAGCCGCCGATCACCCAGTCCGGCCGGGGCGCGGCGCCGAGGTCGAGCGCGTCGACGACAGCGGACTCCAGCGGCGTGTGCACCGAATCGAGCAGTACGCGGCCCGGATCCGCCGCCGCAGCGTCGACACCGGCTGCCGACAGGATGCGCGTGGCCAGCTCGAGCAGCACCGGATTGCCGGGGTGGTTGATCGTGTGTGCGGCGTCCGCTCCGAGGGCGGTCAGGACGTCCGAGATCGCGACGTCGCAGTCCCGGCGCTCGCGTCGTGCGAGTTCGGCGATGCTCGCCTCGGCGTTCGCGCGCAGCGCGTCAGGGGCGACGGGAGCGGCGCGCCACTCCTCGGATGCCACCCTGCCTGCGGCCACGAGCACCGTGCGCAGATCGTGGTACGGAGCGCCGGCGGGAGACGCCGACGGGTCGCTCGGGTGCCGCACGATCACCTGGAACGGGTACAGCCCGCTGTACCGGAAGACCGGCCACCGCACGACCCGGGCGTGCTCCGGCAGCATCGACGCCACCTGGTTCGTCCCGATCGGCAGGTCGCGGTAGTCGTCGCGAACCGGCTGCGCCAGCAACACCGAGGCCCGGCCGGCCAGCTCGGCGAGGTGCCGCACGTCGGCCGAGTCGAGTTCGTGCACCGGCGGCATGCGCACGGTCCGGAACGGCGCGTCCGGCACCTCGTCGAGCATCACTCGCACGGCCTCGGCCTGGCAGTTCCCGAGCACGATCCACAGCGGTGGATCGTCGGGCACCGGGTCGAGACCGTAGAACTCGCCGTAATGACGCGTCCGGCCGTCCGGCTCGGTCGACGCAGAGTGAGGCATGACGTCGGGTTACCCGGACAGCGCGCAGGCGAAGCGGTGAGAGACCTGCACGACACCGCGTTTGTGGACGAGCCCCCCGGGGCATTCCTCTTTTGTCGTGGTCCAGAAGGCGGCCCGATCCCTGTTCGTACACCCGTGCCGCCCTGCCCACCCCTCGGGCGCGCGCGTCTGCCCCCGAGAGGATGACCCGAGCCGTGATCGCCGTCGCATCCATCCCTGCTGCGCACCCGTACGTCGCCGCTGTCGTCGCCACGGGCGACGACATTCTTCTGCTCGACGATCCCCGGCCCCTCGAGGCGACCACGCCCGGGCAGTGGTGGCCGCCGCGCCTGCTCGAGCCCGACTATCTCCGCGCGCACATCGACGACATCGACGTGGTGCACCTGCACTTCGGCTTCGACGCCGCCACACCGGACCGTCTCGCCGACGTCGTCTCCGTGCTGCGCGAGTCGTCGACCCCCCTGGTTCTCACGGTGCACGACCTGCACAATCCACACTTCGCCGAGCTCGACATGCACCGGTCCCAGCTCGACGTCCTCGTCCCCGCCGCGGCCGCCGTCATCACGCTGACCGACCGCGCCGCTCGGGAGATCGAACGTCTGTGGGGCCGCTCGGCAATGGTGATCCCGCATCCGCACGTCGCACCGCTCGACGTCATCACCGCACGCGACACCACGGCGCACGAGCGCGCAGTCGTCGCCGTGCACGCCAAGTCGTTGCGCGCGAACCTCGATCCCGAGGCGGTCATGGCGACCGTCGTGGCGGCCGCGTCGGCACGCGACGCCGTGGTGCGTCTCGACATCGACGACGACGTGTTCGACCACACGAGCCACTGGTACGCACCGGAGCGTGGCGAGCGGTTGCTGGCCTTCCGTGATCACCCTGACGTCGACGTGCGGGTGCATCGTCGGTTCACCGACGCGGAGCTGTGGCAGTACCTGTCCGAGATCGACGTGTCCGTGCTTCCGTACCGCTTCGGTACGCACTCTGGCTGGATGGAGGCGTGCCGCGACCTCGGCGTCGTCCCCGTCGTCCCGGACATCGGCCACTTCGCCGATCAGTTCCCGTGCCCCACCTTCGTGTTCGGACCCGGCCTCTTCGATCCCGCGTCGCTCGATGCCGCGGTGGGCGAGGCGCTGCGCACCGAGCCGACCGGCCCGGACTTCGCCGACTACCGACGCCATCAGCAGAGCGCGATCGCCGCCGAGCACGCCGCGCTATACCGTGCCCTGTCCGCTCCCGTCGCCTCGGGCCGCGCGGACGGAGCCGTGCTCGTATGACGGTCGCCGCCACCGCACGTCCACTGCGCATCGCCCTTCTCGGATCGTCGCGCTTCCCCATCGCGCAACCGTTCGCGGGTGGCCTCGAGGCACACGTGTGGCATCTCGCCCATGCCCTCACCGAGCGCGGCCATCGCGTCACGCTCTTCGGTGCCGAAGGCACGTCGACCGACGTCGCGCACGACGTCATCGACGTCCACACGTTCCAGATGAGTCCGCACGCGCGGACCGAACACATGGGACCGTCGTGGGTGGTGCACGAGCATCACGCCTATCTGTCGGTCATGCTCGAACTGGCCGGGCCCCTGGCACAGTCGTTCGACGTGATCCACAATCACAGCCTCCACTACCTGCCCATCGCGATGTCCTCGATGGTGCCGGTCCCCATGCTCACGACGCTGCACACGCCACCGCTCGCCTGGCTGGAGTCGGCGGCCGCGGTGCCGCTCAATCCGAACACCGGGTACGCCGCGGTGAGCGAGTACACGGCGCAGCAGTGGCTACCCGTCGCGGGTCCGATCCCCGTGGTTCCCAACGGGATCCCGCTCGACCGGTGGCCGTTCGGCCAGGGCACCGGCGATCGCGGCGGGGCGGGCGAGTACGCGGTGTGGACGGGCCGGTTGGTTCCCGAGAAGGGGGTCGATCTCGCCATCGACGCCGCCCGGCGCGCCGGCTACCACCTGCGCATCGCCGGACCGGCAGCCGACGACGACTACTTCCGGACGGCGGTGGAGCCCCGCCTCGGCGACGGCGTCACCTACGAGGGTCACCTGATGCAGAAGGAACTCGCCGATCTGGTCGGCGGAGCCGCCGTCGCACTGGTGACGCCGCAGTGGGACGAGCCGTACGGGCTCGTGGTCGCCGAAGCACTCGCGTGCGGCACACCGGTGGCGGCCTTCCGTCGCGGCGGCATCCCGGAGATCCTCGACGACACGTGTGGCCGGATGGTGCCCGCCGACGACATCGACGCTCTCGCCGGGGCCATCGGAGATGCTGCGCGCCTCCCCCGTGCGCACGCCCGCGCTCGCGCGGAGCGCATCTGTTCGGACGCGACGATGGTGGACAGCTATCTCGACCTCTACCGCGAGTTGCTGACGACGTCGGGCCGAACCGCCGCCGTCCCTGCATGATCGGGTACTACGTCCACCACCACGGCGTGGGGCATCTGACCCGCGCCCGGTCCGTCGCACGGGCGCTCGCCGAGCCGGTGACGGTGCTGTCCTCGCGGCCCCGGCCGTCGGACATCGACCCGTTCGCGGGCTGGATCACACTTCCTACAGACACACCCGACGGCAGTGACGATCCGGACGACCCCACCGCTCACGGGGTCGTCCACTGGGCGCCCACCTCGGTCCCCGGGATGACCGACCGCATGGCCGCCCTCGCGCGGTTCGTGGACGAGCATCGCCCCCGATGCGTCGTCGTGGACGTGTCCGTCGAGGTTGCGATGTTCGTGCGACTCATGGGTGTTCGGGTGGTCGTGTTCGCGATGCCGGGCGAGCGCACCGATGCGCCCCATCAGCTGGCCTATCGCGTCGCCGACCGCATCGTCGCTCCGTGGTCGGCCTCGGTGTACCGGCCGGAGTGGTTGCGCGAGTTCGAGGACAGGACCGTGTACGCCGGCTCGATCAGTGCCCACGCCGATCGTGCCCGCGCCGGAACCGACCGCGACCCGTTGTCCGTCGTCGTGCTCGCGGGCGCAGGGGGCTCAGCTCTCACCCCGGACCACCTCGCCCGAGCGGGTGCTGCCACGCCGACCCGCACCTGGCGCGGTGTCGGCGCGCCCGGCACCCCCTGGGTGGACGACGTGTGGCCGCTGCTGACCGGTGCCGGCGTGGTGGTCACGCACGGCGGGCAGAACGCGGTGGCCGACGTGGCCGCATCGGGTGCCCCCGCGGTGGTCGTGGCCGAGAGTCGCCCGCACGGGGAGCAACTCGCGACCACTCGCGCGCTGGGGGCCGCGGGGCTGGCGATCTCGCTCGAGTCGTGGCCCGATCCGGACCGGTGGCCCGAGATCCTGAACCGTGCCGGTGCGCTGACCGGCGACATCCGGGCACGGACCGAGGTGGACGGCGCAGCGCGTCGTGCGGCAGCGGCGATCGAGGACGTGTGGGCGTGACGTCGGTGCTTACATGACGTCGGTGCTTACATGACTTCGGTGGCCGTGGTGACGATCGTGTCGGGTCGCGCGGAGCACCTCGCTGCGCAACGCCGCGGTCTCTCTCGCTCGACGCGGCGAGCCGATCTGCACGTCGTGGTGTCGATGGGTGACCCGACGGTCGTGGACGCCACCGCCGTCGTTCCCCGCGTCGGCGACGCGCTACCCCTGGCTCGGGCGCGCAACGAGGGTGCCCGCCTCGCCCTCGAGGCCGGTGCCGATCTGCTGATCTTCTTGGACGTCGACTGCATCCCGAGCCGCGAGATGATCGACCGGTACGTCCGTCGTGCGCGCGACGGAGCCGTGCTGTGCGGGCCGGTCACCTACCTGCCCGAGGTCTCCGGTGGGTACCCGGACGACCTCGACGGATGGACGAATCCCCATGCGGCGCGCCCGAATCCGGCGCCCGGGCACGTCGAGATCGGAACGAACTGGGATCTGTTCTGGTCGCTGTCGTTCGCGGTCACGTCGGCGACGTGGCACACGCTCGGGGGGTTCTGCGAGGACTACACGGGCTACGGCGGCGAGGACACCGACGTCGGCCGCGTCGCGGAACGATCGGGTCTGGATCTGCTGTGGGTCGGCGGAGCGCACGCGCACCATCAGTGGCACCCCGTGTCCTCGCCGCCGATCGAGCATCTCGACGACATCGTGACCAACGCCGCCATCTTCCACGGTCGATGGGGACACTGGCCGATGATCGGGTGGCTGAACGCTTTTCGCGAGCGCGGCGACATCGACTGGACGCCCGAGGGCAGCAGCATCGCTCGCCGCCCGGTCGGGCACTAGCATCGAGCGATGTCCGACACCCGCACCCTGATCCTGATGCGCCACGGCAAGTCCTCGTACCCGGACGGGGTGGACGACCACGACCGGCCGCTCGACGAGCGGGGCCGTCGCCAGGCCGCCGCGGCCGGCGACTGGATCCGGGCGAACGTCGGCGCCGTGGACGCGGTGATCTGCTCGACGGCGACGCGTACTCGCCAGACTCTCGAGCGCACGGCCGTCGACGCGCCGGTGCGCTTCGAGGGCACCGTCTACGGGGGCTCCCCCGACGACATCGTCCGCGAGATCACCGCGACAGACGACTCGGCGGCCAGCGTGTTGGTGGTGGGCCACGCACCCGGAATCCCCTTCACGGCACTGGAACTCGCCGACGATCAGGAGTCGGACGCGGCGGTGTGGATCCGACGGGGCTACCCCACCTCCGCGCTGGCGGTGCTGGAGTTCACCGGCGACTGGTCGGATCTCGGGCCGGGGCGCGCCCGCCTGACTCACGCGCTCCGCGTCGACTGACCCTCCACCACAGCACGATTGCGCGCGCTCTCCGAGCGACCCAGCGCCTTCACCTCGGCGTCCATCTTCGGCAGGATGCGCGGCACGTGGCGCAGCGTCGTGGCCTCACCGAGCCGAGTGGTGAGCACGGAGCGCACCCACCCGATGCCGCCCACGATGCCGGGAACGTAGACCCGGCGTGACCGCCGCTCCACCGCGCGGACGAAGGCATCGACACACGCCTCGACCGGCAGGGTGCGGCCGAGCGGCCAGGGCAGCACGGACAGCAGATCCTGGAACGCGGTGAGGTCGGACTTGGCGTCCTGCACCAGTGGAGTGTCGATCCACGCCATGTGGGCGGAGCCGACGTCCACACCCTGGTACTTCACCTCGAGGCGCAGGGCGTTGGCGAAGTGTTCGGCTCCCGCCTTGCTCGCGTTGTACGACGCGAGTCCGGGGCAGGCGGTGAAGGCGGCGAGCGAGGACACGACGAGCACGTAGCCCTTGCGCTCGATGAGCGAGGGCAGCGCCGCGCGGACGGTGTGGAAGACGCCCGTGGTGTTGATGTCGATCACGCGCTTGAACGTCTCCGGATCGACGTTGAGCACCGACCCGTAGCTCGAGATGCCGGCGTTCGCGAGGACCACGTCGATGCCTCCGAATCGCGCGATTCCCGCGTCCACGGCGGCCTGCATGTCCGCGAGATCCCGCACGTCGGCGCGCACCCCCACGGCGACGTCGCCCAGATCGGCCACGAGTGCCGTCAGAGGCGCCTCGTCCACGTCGGTCAGCACCAGCTTCGCGCCCTTGGCCGCGAGAGCCCGCGCCGTCGCCTCGCCGATACCGCGGCCCGCTCCGGTGATGAGCACGACCTTGTTGCGCACGCTGACCATGTGAGTCCTCCTGACGACGAATGTCCGGTCACAGTACCTGTGACCGGAGATGACACCTACTGTTCCTCGGAATCGGCGGCGCATTGCGGACCGTGATCGTCCTCGATCGGGAGCAGAATCTCGGTCATCATCCGACACGAGGAGAGGCCGACCATGACCGCCACGCACCCGCTCACCATGGAGATCCAGCTCGTCATGCTGCCCGTCACCGACGTCGACCGTGCGAAGGAGTTCTACACGCGCATCGGCTTCCACGCCGATCACGACGCCACTCCCTTCCCGGACGTGCGCTACGTACAGCTCACCCCACCCGGTTCCGCGTGCTCGATCGCGATCGGGAAGAACATCACCTCCGCCGCACCCGGATCCGTCGAGGGCATGCTCGTCGTCGTACAGGACGCGCAGGCCGCGTACGAGATGCTGCTGTCCGCGGGCGTCGAGGCCACCCCGGTGAAGGACGAGGGCTGGGGGTTGTTCACGTACTTCGCCGACCCGGACGGCAACAGGTGGGCGGTGCAGCAACTGCCGGTGGGCTGACGCCCCCGTGCGCCTTTCGCGCATCCAGGGATACGCAAAAGGCGCACGGGGGTGATGGAGCAAGAGTCCCGGCGGGCCCGATGGTGGGTCCGCCCAAGCTTCTCCCGACAACGGCACCCGGGCGTTTCGCCGGAATAGGCTGCGCCCGAATCGGCAGGCGCGCCGGTCGGACGGGGGCGGCAGTGACGGAGACCGAGAATCGGACCGAGCGGGGTGCGGCGGCGACGCGAGCACCGCGGTGGCGCACGATCGGGGCGCGGCGCGACTCCCTCACCCTCCCGTACGGGTGGGGACCCGCGATCGTGCTGGTGCTGGTCTCCCTCGTCGACCGCATCGAATTCAGCCTGGTCGCCGCCGTGCTGCCGCAGCTGCAGGCGGAGTTCGGGTTCGGCGACACGGCGGCCGGCTCCATCCCCACCGCGGCCGCCGTCGCCGCGGGCCTGCTCGCGATGCCCGCCGCCTACCTCGCCGACCGCCACGACCGCGGCCGCATCATCACCGTCGTCGTCTTCCTGTGGGCCCTGGCGACGGTCGGTTCCGCGCTCGCTCCCACCTTCGCCGTCTTCTACCTGGTGCGCATGGGCCTCGCCGCCGCCGAGGCCATCGACAACCCGGCCAGCGCCAGCATGCTCGCCGACTTCCACCCACCCGCGACCCGCCCGACGGCCTTCGGGTGGTGGCGGACCGCGGCCTACCTCGGCGGCGCCGGCATCGTGCTGGGCGGAGTGCTCGCCGAGTGGCTCGGGTGGCGCGGCGCCTTCCTCGTCATGGCGATTCCCGGTGTGGTGGTCGCCGTCCTGATGTCACGCGTGCGCGAGCCCGAACGGGGGTACGCCGACAGACTGGCCGCGGGCAGCGCGGACACGCCTGCGCCGGAGGCCACCACCGACCCGATGCCGGTCCAACTCCGCCGCGTCGCACCGATCCGGACGCTGTGGTTCACCGGCGGCGCGCTCACCGTCATGAGCCTCGCGGTCGGTGGCCTGACGTTCTGGGTGCCCAGCCTGTTGCAACGCCGATTCGGCCTCGGCGAAGCGGCCGCCGCGTCCGCGGGCGGTGGTCTGACACTGATCGGCATCGTCGGCGGCACGCTCGTCGGATCCCTGCTCACCCGGCGAACCCTGTTCTCGACGCCGTCGCAGTGGCGCGTCCTGGTGGGCGGCACCGGAATCCTGCTGGGCACCGCGGCCATGGCCGGGGCGTTGGCCTCCGAGAGCTGGCTGCCCTTCACCGTGCTGCTCACCGTGTTCGGCTTCTTCACCGCCTGGGCGATCCCCACGCTCACCTCGTGCGTCGCCGACGTGCTCGCCCCGCGCGACCGCGGACTGGGTTACGGACTGCTGCAGATCGCCGCGACCGTGGGCGGCGCCGTCGGACCGCTCCTCGTCGGCGCGGTGTCCGACGCGTACGGCTCCCTCACCACCGGCATGGTCCCGCTGCTGCCCCTGCTGCTGATCGGGGGCGTGCTCGCCCTCTGCGCCTACCCGTACGTGTCGCCGGACGCGCAGCGGGTGCTGGACGGCGTGGCCTGACACGCCCCTGCCCGCCCTCTCGTGTTCGCCCGTCTGTCAGGGCGGCGCGATAGCGTCCCGCACCATGCGACTCACCCGCGTGCTTCTCGCCGCGTCCGTCCTCGCCGCGTCCGTCCACACCCTGACCGCCTGCAGCTCGCCTGCCGCCGACGAGCCGCCCGATGACCCACGTACCGTCCGCGTCGCGACGTACAACGCCAGCATGAATCGCCCCGCCGCCGGCGATCTGGTCGCCGCACTGCGGTCCGGAACGGATCCGCAGATCCGGTCGGTGGCCGACGTGGTCCAGCGCAACGCCCCGGACATGCTGCTGCTCAACGAGTTCGACTACTCTGACGGCGCCGTCGACCTCTTCCGCGACAACTACCTCGCCGTCGGCGACGCACCGATCGACTACCCGTTCGCGTACACGGCGCCCGTCAACACCGGCGAGCCGTCCGGGCTCGACCTCGACGGGGACGGGCGGTCCGACGGACCGAACGACGCCTGGGGCTTCGGGCAGTTCCCCGGCCAGTACGGCATGGTCGTCCTCTCGAAGTTCCCACTCGACGCCGCCGCGGTCCGCACGTTCCAGACCTTCCGCTGGGCCGACATGCCCGACAACCTGCTGCCGCGCGAGTACTACGGCGCGAACTCGGACGCCCTGCGCCTGTCGAGCAAGTCGCACTGGGACGTGCCCGTGGACATCGACGGGCGGGTGATCCACCTGCTCGTCTCGCACCCCACGCCGCCCTCCTTCGACGGGCCCGAGGACCGCAACGGCCGACGCAATCACGACGAGATCCGGCTCACCGCGGACTACATCGCCGGCGCCGATTACCTCGTCGACGACACCGGACTCGCCGGCGGCCTGCCGAACGGTTCCTCGTTCGTGGTGTTGGGGGACCAGAACAGCGATCCGGTCGACGGGGACTCCTATCCGGGCGCCATCGCGCAACTGCTCGACAGCCCGGCGCTGCAGGACCCGGCGCCCACCTCGCCGACCGCCGGCACCGACACGGCGGACTTCGCCGATCCCGTGCCGGGTGATCTGCGGGTGGACTACGTCCTGCCGAGCACCGATCTGACGGTCACCGGGTCGGGGGTCTTCTGGCCCGCGCCCGGCGAGCCGGGCGCCGAGTTGCTGTCGGCGAGCGATCACAGACTGGTATGGGTGGACCTACAGGTCTGACCCGTCAGCGCAGCAGTGCGGCCAACGCCTCGTCGGACGCACGCAGAGCGTCACGGTCGAACGTCGATGCCGAGGACAGGATCTCGTCGGCACCGGTGCGGTCGACGAGGTCCTCGAGCCGGCGGCGCACCGTCGCCGGACTGCCGTGCACGCTGCCGTCGAGGGAGCGCTGGGCCGACTCCCGAGCTCGGGGAGTGAGTCCGTCGGGCATCTCGGTGACCGCCCGCAACGGTGGGAACTCCCCGGTCCGGCGGGAGTCCGCCATGGCCACGGCCTCCGCCATGGCGAGACGGCGGGCCTCGGCGTCGGTGTCGGCGACCAGCACGTCGAGCGACACCGTCACGGACGGCTGCGCCGCGAAGGCCGAGGGAACGAACTCGCGTCGATACGCCTCCAGTGGAGCCAGGTCCCCCGACAGCATCGGACCGCCCACCACGACGGGAAGCCCGCGCTGCGCGGCGATCGCGAGCCCGTGACCCGTCGCGAGAACGTGGATCGGGATCAGTCGCTCGGGCGCGGGCTGCACGGTCACCGGACCGGTGCCGAGCAGGAAGTCCTGCAGATCCGCGAGGTCGTCGGCGAAGCGCTCGGCGTCCTCGGTGTCCGCCCGCAGCACCTTGCGTATCGGCGGAGTGAACCCCAGCGACCGGCCGACACCGAGGTCGACCCGGCCGGGACACAGTGCGTCGAGCATCGCGAACTGCTCGGCGACGACGATGGGCGAGTGGTTCGGCAGCATGACGCCGCCCGACCCCAGCCGAATCCGCGACGTCGCCGCGCCGATCGCGGCGAGCAGCACCGCGGGTGAGCCGCTCGCGATGCCGGGGACGGCGTGATGCTCGGCCACCCAGAACCGCTCGTAACCCGCCGCCTCGGCCCACCGCGCACGCTCGATCGTGTCCGACACCGCGGCGGCGGCGGACCGATCGGTGCGGGTACGGGAGCGATCGAGAAGGGACAGACGCATACTCTGAACAACCCTCGCGGGAGTCGCCCTGTTCCGCCCCTACCCGCCCGATAAACCGGCACAGAGATTGGTAACAGTCATACAATCCGGTCGAGTGGTTCCATCACATGCACCATTCACGGGAGACTGACCATTCGACTGTTCTCGATCGATGGTGGGTGTGCACGTGAAGCGCAGGCAACTGCTGCAACTGGCCGCAGCAGGAATGGTGGGCCTCGCGGTCCCGCCCGCGATCACCCGGTCGACGGCGTCCGCACTCCCGCTCGGCGTCCCCTCGATCCGGAACCTCCTGCCCGAACTGTTCGCCGACCCTCCGCGTCCACCGGACCACTCACCCGCCCTCGTCATCGGATCGGGCTTCGGAGCCAGCGCAGCGGCGTTGCGGCTCGCGCAGGCCGGTACGTCGGTCACCGTGCTCGAACGAGGACTCCGCTGGCCGCGCGATCCGTTCCGCGACATCTTCACCGCCGACATGACGGCCGACGGGCGCGGCCTGTGGCATCAGCGCTCGTTCACCAACCTCACCGGCATGCCTGTCGGGCCCGTCGACTGGTTCAACGGCGTCCTCGACACCACGCGATACGAGAACCTGTCGGTGTGGCGTGCAGCCGCGGTGGGCGGCGGCTCCGTCGTCTACACCGGCGTCAGCATCGCCCCGGACAAGCGCTTCTTCGATCTCTCGTTCGGTGGCCGCGTGGACTACGACGAGATGGCGTCGCAGTGGTACCCCAAGGCTCGCTCGGTGCTCCGGCCGTCGACCATGCCCGACGACATCTACGCCTCCCCCGGGTTCGCCCACTCCAGGACGTGGGACGACCACGCCCGCCGCGCCGGTTTCGACCCGCAGCGCGTCGACGGAGGCTGGAACTGGAACGTGCTGCGTGACGAGATGTCGGATCGGTCCCGGCCGTCCGCCACCGTCGGCTGCAGCACGTTCGGCAACTCCAACGGCGCGAAGCACGACCTGACGCAGAACTACATCCCGCAGGCCGAGGCCACGGGCAACGCCGTGGTGTGTCACAGCCACGAGGTCGTCGCCATCGGCACCGAGAGCGGTGGCCGCTACCGCGTGGAGGTGCGGCGCCTCGATCCCGAGGGCAACGCACTCGAGACGCGCACGCTGACCTGCGACTCGCTGATCCTCGGCGCCGGCTCCATCGGCACCACCGAACTGCTGGTCCGCGCGCAGGCCACCGGCGCGCTTCCCGAGCTCAACGAGTTCGTCGGACGCGGATGGGGCACCAACGGCGACGCCTTCATGACCCGCTCGCTCGGTCCCATCGGCGGCGGACCGCAGGGGGCGCCGTGCGCCTCGCGCATCGTCGACGACACGGGCCTGCCTCTCAGCGTCGAGAACTGGTACGTCCCGGGCGTTCCCACCGAGATGGGGTTCCTCGGATCGCTCGGTATGACCATCGACCCGCTGCGGGCCGATTTCCGCTACGACCGTGCGACGGACGGGATGAGCTTGACCTGGCCCAAGGGCGGCAGCCGCGACACCGTCGAGGCACTGCGCGCGGTGCAGAACCGGATGGCACAGGCCGGCCGCACCGTCGTCTCCGCGGAGCCGTTCACTCGCGACGTCGACGACACGTTCACCGCGCACCCTCTCGGCGGTGCGGTCCTGGGCGACGTCACCGATGCGTACGGACGAGTGAAGGGGCACCCCGGCCTGTACGTCATGGACGGAGCTCTCGTTCCCGGCAGCACAGGTGCGGCCAACCCGTCTCTCACCATCACCGCGCTCGCCGAGCGCAACATCGCAGCCGTCATCGCTGCGGGCGGCTAGGCGTACCCGGCCGTCCGCTAGGCCAGGCCGATCTCCGGCCGACCCTCCGGCACCGTCACGGTCGCTGCCGTGCGGACCGGCGCGCCGGGAACCGAGATCGCGTCCAGGACCCGGACCTCGGAGCGCCACTCCGTCGGCGTCAGCGTCGCACGCAGGTAACCGCGTCGGGCATTGCCGAACTTGACGTGTGGTGACGCCGCCGCGATGTCCGCACCGGCCGTGTCGACGTCCGCACCGTCCTTGCCCGACGCGATGGAGGTCGACGCGATCTCGACTCCGACCACCGGGGCGGAGTCGTCCTGATAGTCGCGGCGCAGTTCCGACACGATGGTGCGGTGGATGTCGCCCACGATGGACGCGAGGGTGATCCCCCGGTCGCGGGCGCCGTCGAGGATGCGGTGCCGTGACGCCTCGTACCCACTCCACGGGTCCATCCCGACCTTCCGCTCGCCGTCGCTGATGCGGGCCAGGTCGGAGATCACCGTCTGGTGTGCGAGGAACTTCCACGTCGCGCCGGACCCGAAGCCGTCGAGGATCCACTTCTCCTGCGCCGCTCCGGTGATGGTGCGACTCGGGTCTGCGGTCTCCGCGTTCTGCGCGTGTTCGCCGTCGCCATTGGCCTGATCGCTGCGGTACTGCCGGGTGTCGAGCACCGAGAAGTCCACCAGGTCACCGAAACTGAAGCGGCGGTACGCCGTCAGATCCGGTCCCGTCGGTCGCTGGGCCATCCGCACGGGAGTGTTCTCCCACCACGCCTTGAACGCATCGGCGCGGCGCAGGAGGAACAACCGCGGATCACCCGCAGGATCGCCGGGAGCGGCGGTGCCGGCATCCTGGCTGATCGCCCCGGCCCAGTTGTTGTCCACCTCGTGATCGTCGAAGGTGGTGATCCACGGCGCCGCTGCGTGTGCCGACGCCAAGTCGGGATCGGACTTGTACAGCGCGTACCGATCGCGATAGTCGTTCAGTGCCAGCGTCTCTCGTCCCGCGGACTCGGGCCGTGGCTGCGATGCGCGGGCGCCTGTACCTTCGATCGCGTACTCGTAGATGTAGTCGCCGAGGAAGAAGACGACGTCCGGGTCACTCGCCGCGAGATCGGCATAGGCGCCGTAGAACCCGTCCTCCCACTTCTGGCACGACGCCCATGCGAACGACAGTGACGCGAGGGGTGATCCCGGTGCGGGCGCCGTCCTCGTTCGCCCGACGGTGCTCACGTGCGGACCGACCATGAAGCGGTAGAAGTACTCCCGCGCCGGAGCCAGACCCCGTACGTCCACGTGCACCGACCAGCCGTCCGCATCGGATGCCAGTTCGATGCCCTGGCTCACCGCCCGCCCGAACCGTTCGTCCTCGGCGATCTCCCACCGCACCGGCACCACACCCGGCCGCATACCGCCGACCGTAGCGAGTGGGTCGACCGCGAGACGAGTCCACAGCACCACCGAGTCCGGAAGCGGATCGCCCGACGCGACGCCGAGGCGGAACGGGTAGTCGGCCGGGGTGCCGCGTTGCGGCTGCGCGTGCGCCGTCGCGCTCGACAGTTCCGGTGTCATCGCGAGCGCACCGACCAGTGCGGTCCACGTGAGGAACGAACGACGCGTGGTGCCGGCACGCAGAGAACGATCGGCACCGATGACGAGATCACGACGGCTCATGGACCGAACGGTGCCCCTCGAAAGGAAACTCCGTGTGGATCGGAGACGACGCGCGCGAGGACTCGCGCTGAAGCCACCCGAATCGGGTACGCAGTCGACATGGACGACAAGCGAGAGATGGGCAGACGCGACGTCGAGAAGCGGTGGCGCGATCCGCGCGCGATCCGGCACGCGGCCACGTACGACGGGGCAGTGATCGGCATCGCTGCCGTCGCGGTGTCCGTGTTCCTCGCAGCGGGCGCGTCCAGCGTCGCGATCGCTGCGCTCGTACCCGGTGTCTGTCTGCTCGGTGGGATCGGCGCACTGTGGATCGGCTACCGCTCCTACCGCCACGGCGGGACGTGGCCCGTCTGGCAGGGCGCCGCCTGGCTGCTGTTCGCGCTGATGCTGGTGAGCTTGTCCCTCCCGACCCTCGCTCTGCGCTGAGCCGGGAGGGAACGGATCACGCCTGCACGACGGTGATGACGTTGCCGTCGGGATCCTTCAGCATGAACATCGGCGGCACGTTCGGATCGTCGTCGCCGCCGAGCGGTTCCATCTCGAACCCGTCGAAGGCACTCAGGCGAGCGTGCTCCGCGCGGACGTCCGCGGTCTCCACCCCGATCGCGGAACCGCCCGGCGTGTCGTACATCGGCGGGTTCAGCGCGAGGCGCGCCGTGGACCCCGGCGGCGCCACCTCGAGCCAGCGGTACTCCTCGTTCGGCCCGAAGCGGGTGTCACCGCGCACCTCGAACCCGAGCACGCGGGTGTAGAAGTCGAGGGCCTTGTCCTGATCGGCAACGGTGAACATGGCCACGCCGATGTTCGTGATGGTGCTGGGAGTCTCGGTCATACAGGTGCCGACTCCGCGGTGGCCTGGAACTCATCGCGGTGCGGTGCGCCCGGCGACACCAGCCGCACTCCGGTTCGTCACCTGCACCCGCGATGGGGGGTGCACCAGACGATCCGCGGTGCGCCAGGCCGAGAAACGACACGAGCCCCACCCCGCCGAAGCGGGATGGGGCTCGTTCGTTGCTCGTCTCTAGCGGTAGTCGCCGGAGAAACCGTAGTCGTCGAGCGGCACTGCAGCACCGGTGTTCTGGCCGAAGCCGTCCGCGCTGTAGTACTGATCGTCGTACGACGGCACCGCGTAGGCCGCGGCACGTGCTTCCTCGGTGGGCTGAACCGTGATGTTCCGGTACCGGTTGATGCCGGTGCCGGCGGGGATCAGCTTTCCGATGATCACGTTCTCCTTGAGACCGATGAGCTTGTCCGAGCGGCAGTTGATCGCCGCGTCGGTCAGCACTCGGGTGGTCTCCTGGAACGACGCCGCGGACAGCCACGAGTCGGTCGCCAGCGATGCCTTGGTGATACCCATCAGCACCGGACGTCCGGCCGCGGGCTCGCCACCCTCGGACACGACGCGACGGTTGCTCGACTCGAACTCACTGCGCTCGGTCAGCGATCCGGGCAGGAACTCCGTGGAGCCCGAATCGATGATGGTCACGCGGCGGAGCATCTGACGAACGATCGTCTCGATGTGCTTGTCGTGGATGGACACACCCTGGCTGCGGTACACCTCCTGGACCTCGTTGACGAGGTGGATCTGCACCTGGCGCGGGCCCATGACTCGCAGGACCTCGTGGGGATCGGCAGCACCTTCCATGAGCTGCTGACCGACCTCGACGTGGTCACCGTCCGACAACAGACGCTCCGTGCCGTCGTCGTGCTTGAAGACACGCAGACGCTGACGCTTGGAGAGCTTGTCGTAGACGACCTCTTCGCCGCCGTCGTCCGGGACGATGGTGATCTTGTAGAAACGGTCACCGTCCTCGAGCTGGATGCGACCCGAGACGTCCGCGATGGGCGCCTTGCCCTTGGGCACACGAGCCTCGAAGAGCTCCTGCACTCGGGGCAGACCACCGGTGATGTCGTCGCCGGCCACGCCACCCTGGTGGAAGGTACGCATCGTGAGCTGCGTGCCGGGCTCACCGATCGACTGTGCCGCGACGATACCGACGGCCTCGCCGATGTCGACGAGCTTGCCGGTGGCCATGGAACGGCCGTAGCAGGTGGCGCAGACGCCGGTTCCGGTGGTGCAGGTGAGCACCGAACGGACCTTGACCGACGTGATGCCCGCTGCGAGCAGCGCGTCGATGGCCGGGTCGCCCAGGTCGTGTCCACGCTCGACGATGACGTTGCCGTCGGCGTCGACCGCGTCGGCGGCCAGGGTGCGGGCGTACGTCGAGGTCTCGACGTGCGCGTCGCGGATCATCGAGCCGTCGGCCAGCTTCTCCGCGATCACCGTGGTGATGCCGCGCTCGGTGCCACAGTCGGTCTCCCGAACGATGACGTCCTGCGAGACGTCGACCAGACGACGCGTCAGGTAGCCCGAGTCGGCGGTGCGAAGCGCCGTGTCGGCCAGACCCTTACGAGCACCGTGCGTGTTGATGAAGTACTCCAGGACCGTCAGGCCCTCCTTGAAGGAGGACTTGATCGGGCGCGGGATGAACTCACCCTTCGGGTTGGTCACCAGACCCTTCATGCCGGCGAGCGACCGCACCTGCGTCATGTTTCCGGCTGCGCCGGACTTCACGATCATCGGGATCGGGTTCTCGTCGGGGAAGTGGGCCTCCATGGCCTTACCGACCTGCTCGGTGGCTTCCTGCCAGATCTTGACCAGGGCCGAGTTGCGCTCGGTCCGGTCGAGAGCGCCACGCTGGTACTGCTTCTCCAGGCGGTCGGCCTGAGCCTCGAACTCCTCGAGGATCTGCGGCTTCTCCGGCGGCACGAGGACGTCGGAGATGGAGATCGTGACACCCGAACGCGTGGCCCAGTAGAAGCCGGCGTCCTTGAGCTTGTCGACGGTCTGCGCGACCACGATCATCGGGTACCGCTCGGCGAGATCGTTGATGATCGTCGCCTGGCGCTTCTTCGGCATCTGCTCGTTGACGAACGGGTAGTTCGTCGGGAGCAGCTCGTTGAAGAGCACGCGGCCCAGCGTCGTCTCGGCGGTCCAGGCATCGCCCGGGGTCCAGCCGTCGGGGAACAGCTCCGCCTCGATCTCGCGCGACGGACGCTGCTGCGTCAGACGCACCTTGATCTGCGACTGCACGGTCAGGACGCCGCGATCGACGGCCATCTGCGCCTCGGCCGGGCTGGCGTAGATGCCCAGCTCCGCCGAGTCGGACGTCGAGGCCTGGAACTCGCCCAGAGCCTTGTCGTCGAGACGCGTCAGGTGGAACAGACCCGTCACCATGTCCAGACGCGGCATGGCGAGCGGTCGGCCCGATGCCGGCGACAGGATGTTGTTCGACGACAGCATCAGGATGCGTGCCTCGGCCTGCGCCTCGGCGGACAGCGGCAGGTGTACTGCCATCTGGTCACCGTCGAAGTCGGCGTTGAACGCCTCGCACACGAGGGGGTGCAGCTGGATGGCCTTGCCCTCGACCAGCTGCGGCTCGAATGCCTGGATGCCCAGACGGTGCAGCGTCGGTGCGCGGTTCAGCAGCACGGGGTGCTCGGCGATGACCTCTTCGAGGACGTCCCACACCTGTGCGCGCTGACGCTCGACCATGCGCTTGGCCGACTTGATGTTCTGCGCGTGGTTGAGATCCACCAGACGCTTCATCACGAACGGCTTGAACAGCTCGAGTGCCATGAGCTTCGGCAGACCGCACTGGTGCAGCTTGAGCTGCGGTCCGACGACGATGACCGAACGGCCCGAGTAGTCGACGCGCTTGCCGAGCAGGTTCTGACGGAAACGACCCTGCTTGCCCTTGAGCAGATCGGACAGCGACTTGAGCGGGCGGTTGCCCGGTCCGGTGACCGGACGGCCGCGACGACCGTTGTCGAACAGGGCGTCGACCGACTCCTGCAGCATCCGCTTCTCGTTGTTGACGATGATCTCGGGAGCACCGAGGTCGATCAGTCGCTTGAGGCGGTTGTTGCGGTTGATGACGCGGCGGTACAGATCGTTGAGGTCGGACGTCGCGAAACGTCCACCGTCGAGCTGCACCATCGGACGCAGCTCCGGCGGGATCACCGGCACGGCGTCGAGCACCATGCCCATGGGCGAGTTGCCCGTGGACTGGAACGCGGCGACGACCTTGAGACGCTTCAGCGCGCGGAGCTTCTTCTGGCCCTTGCCACTGCGGATGGTCTCGCGCAGGCTCTCGGCCTCGGCCTCGATGTCGAAGGTCTCCATAAGCTTCTGGATGGACTCCGCGCCCATCGCACCCGTGAAGTACTCGCCGTAGCGGTCGATCAGCTCGCGGTAGATGAGCTCGTCGACGATGAGCTGCTTCTTGGCCAGCTTGGTGAAGGTGGTCCAGATCTCCTCGAGACGATCCAGCTCACGCTGCGCGCGGTCACGGAGCTGACGCATCTCGCGCTCGCCACCGTCCTTGACCTTGCGACGGACGTCGGACTTGGCGCCCTCCGCCTCGAGCTCGGCGATGTCGGCCTCGAGCTTCTGCGCACGGGCCTCGAGGTCGGCGTCACGCTGATCGGCGACAGCCTTCTTCTCGACCTCCATCTCGGCCTCGAGAGTGGAGAGCTCGTTGTGGCGCAGCTCGTCGTCGACCGACGTGATGACGTAGGCGGCGAAGTAGATGATCTTCTCGAGATCCTTCGGCGCCAGGTCCAGCAGGTAGCCGAGGCGCGACGGAACACCCTTGAAGTACCAGATGTGCGTGACCGGTGCGGCCAGCTCGATGTGGCCCATGCGCTCACGACGCACCTTGGCGCGAGTCACCTCGACGCCGCAGCGCTCACAGATGATGCCCTTGAAGCGCACGCGCTTGTACTTGCCGCAGTAGCACTCCCAGTCGCGAGTAGGTCCGAAGATCTTCTCGCAGAACAGGCCGTCCTTCTCGGGCTTGAGGGTGCGGTAGTTGATGGTCTCCGGCTTCTTGACCTCGCCGTAGGACCAATTGCGGATGTCGTCCGCGGTCGCGAGACCGATGCGGAGTTCATCGAAGAAGTTGACGTCCAGCACGTCGTACTTCCTTTCCCCTTCTCAGGGATAGTTTTCTGCTGCTACGAGTGATCGGGGGTCGGCCGGCGCGAGTCGCCTCGCGCCGGCCTGTCACCGATTACTGCGCGAGATCGTCGACGGTCGCGGACTCGTTGCGGGAGAGATTGATTCCCAGGTTGGCCGCGGCACGCTCGAGATCCTCGTCGTCGCCGTCCGCCATCGTGATGGCCGCGCCGTCCGAGGACAGCACCTCCACGTTGAGGCACAGCGACTGGAGCTCCTTGAGGAGCACCTTGAAGGACTCGGGGATACCGGGCTCCGGGATGTTCTCGCCCTTGACGATGGCCTCGTAGACCTTCACGCGGCCGACCACGTCGTCGGACTTGATGGTGAGGAGCTCCTGCAGCGTGTACGCAGCGCCGTAGGCCTGCATGGCCCAGCACTCCATCTCGCCGAAGCGCTGTCCACCGAACTGCGCCTTACCACCGAGGGGCTGCTGCGTGATCATCGAGTACGGACCGGTCGAACGAGCGTGGATCTTGTCGTCGACGAGGTGGTGCAGCTTGATGATGTACATGTAGCCCACGGAGACCGGGTACGGGAACGGCTCGCCGGAACGGCCGTCGAACAGGGTGGCCTTTCCGTCCGCGCCGACCATGCGCTCGCCGTCGCGGTTCGGGATCGTGCTCGCCAGCAGGCCGGTGAGCTCGTCCTCCTTCGCACCGTCGAACACCGGGGTGGCGATGTTGGTGTCCGCCTCGGCGGCCAGCATCTCCTCGGGCAGCGTCGCGGCCCAGTCGGGTCGGACTCCGTCCGCGGCCACCTGAATGTTCCATCCGGTCTTGCCGATCCAGCCGAGGTGAGTCTCGAGGATCTGACCGATGTTCATACGACGCGGGACGCCGTGCGTGTTCAGGATGATGTCGACCGGGGTGCCGTCGGACAGGAACGGCATGTCCTCCTGGGGGAGGATCTTGCCGATGACGCCCTTGTTGCCGTGGCGGCCGGCGAGCTTGTCGCCGTCCTGGATCTTGCGCTTCTGGGCCACGTAGACGCGGACCAGCTCGTTCACGCCGGGAGGCAGATCGTCGTCGTCCTCGCGCGAGAACACGCGAATGCCGATGACCTTTCCGTTCTCGCCGTGCGGAACCTTCAGAGACGTGTCGCGGACCTCGCGGGCCTTCTCGCCGAAGATGGCGCGCAGCAGGCGCTCCTCCGGGGTCAGCTCGGTCTCGCCCTTCGGCGTGACCTTTCCGACCAGGACGTCGCCGTCACGAACCTCGGCACCGATACGGATGATGCCGCGCTCGTCGAGATCGGCGAGGACCTCGTCCGAGACGTTCGGGATGTCACGGGTGATCTCCTCGGCACCGAGCTTGGTGTCGCGGGCATCGATCTCGTGCTCCTCGATGTGGATCGAGGTCAGGACGTCCTCTTCCACGAGGCGCTGCGACAGGATGATCGCGTCCTCGTAGTTGTGGCCCTCCCACGGCATGATCGCGACGAGCAGGTTCTTGCCCAGCGCCATCTCACCGTTCTCGGTGCAGGGACCGTCGGCCAGGACCTGGCCGGCCTCGACCCGTGCGCCCTCGTCCACGATCGGACGCTGGTTGGCACAGGTGCCCTGGTTCGAGCGCGCGAACTTGCGCATCCGGTAGGTGTTGCGAGTGCCGTCGTCCGCCATCACGGTGACGTAGTCGGCGGACACCTCCTCGATGACACCGGACTTCTCGTTGACGATGACGTCGCCGGCATCGACAGCGGCACGCAGCTCCATGCCGGTTCCGACGAGCGGAGCCTCGCTGCGCACCAGCGGCACGGCCTGACGCTGCATGTTCGCGCCCATCAGCGCGCGGTTGGCGTCGTCGTGCTCGAGGAACGGGATCATCGCCGTGGCGACCGAGACCATCTGCCGAGGCGAGACGTCCATGTAGTCGACGTCCATCGACGAGACGAACTCGACCTCTCCACCCTTACGGCGGACGAGGATCTTCTCGTCGACGAAGCGACCCGAGGTGTCGATGGACGAGTTGGCCTGCGCCACGACGTGGCGGTCCTCCTCGTCGGCGGTCAGGTAGTCGACGTCGTCGGTGACCTGTCCCTCGACGACCTTGCGGTACGGCGTCTCGATGAAACCGAACGGGTTCACACGGGCGTACACCGAGAGCGATCCGATCAGGCCGATGTTCGGGCCTTCCGGGGTCTCGATGGGGCACATGCGGCCGTAGTGCGACGGGTGGACGTCGCGGACCTCGAGGCCGGCGCGCTCACGCGACAGACCGCCGGGGCCCAACGCCGACAGGCGACGCTTGTGCGTCAGACCCGACAGCGGGTTGTTCTGGTCCATGAACTGCGACAGCTGCGAGGTTCCGAAGAACTCCTTGATGGCAGCGACCACGGGACGGATGTTGATCAGGGTCTGCGGCGTGATGGCCTCGACGTCCTGAGTGGTCATCCGCTCGCGGACCACACGCTCCATGCGGGACAGGCCCACGCGGATCTGGTTCTGGATCAGCTCGCCGACCGTGCGGAGACGACGGTTGCCGAAGTGGTCGATGTCGTCGACCTCCACGGGAACCTCGACGCCGTCGGGTGCCGTCATCGACTTCTCGCCCGCGTGCAGACGCACGAGGTACTCGATGGTGGCGACGATGTCCTCTTCGGTCAGCGTCGACGCCTCGATGGGCAGACCCGAGTTCAGGCCCAGCTTCTTGTTGATCTTGTAGCGACCCACGCGTGCGAGGTCGTAGCGCTTCTCCTTGAAGAACAGGTTCTCCAGCAGGGTCTGCGCGCTCTCCTTCGTGGGCGGCTCGCCCGGGCGGAGCTTGCGGTAGATGTCGAGCAGCGCCTCGTCGGTGCCGGCCGTGTTGTCCTTCTCCAGCGTGGCCATGAGGATCTCCGAGAAGCCGAAGCGCTCGGTGATCTGCTCGGTGGTCCAGCCGAGTGCCTTGAGGAGCACGGTGACGGGCTGACGACGCTTGCGGTCGATGCGGACACCGACGGTGTCGCGCTTGTCGACGTCGAACTCGAGCCAGGCGCCGCGGCCGGGGATGACCTTGACGCTGTGCAGATCCTTCTCGGTGGTCTTGTCGACGGCGTGGTCGAAGTAGACACCCGGGGAACGCACGAGCTGCGAGACGACGACGCGCTCGGTGCCGTTGATGATGAACGTGCCCTTGTCGGTCATCATCGGGAAGTCACCCATGAAGACCGTCTGGCTCTTGATCTCACCGGTGTTGTTGTTGATGAACTCCGCGGTGACGAACAACGGCGCCGCGTAGGTCATGTCCTTGTCCTTGCACTCGTCGATCGAGGCCTTGACCTCGTCGAAGCGCGGATCGGAGAAGGAGAGGGACATCGAGCCGGAGAAGTCCTCGATCGGAGAGAGCTCCGTCAGGATGTCCTCGAGACCGCCGCTGCGAGAGCTGTCGCCACGTGCTTCCGCACGTGCGCGCCACTCCGGCGTGCCGACGAGCCACTCGAACGAATCGGTCTGAAGATCGAGCAACCCCGGTACTTCGAGGGGTTCGCGAATCTTCGCGAACGACACCCTCTTCGGGGCTCCGGGAGTTCCGGCGTTTTCCTTGGACTGGGTGGAGACTGCCAAGATGCGTCCTTCCAGCACCTCACGCGGGCCGCTTCGTGCACTACGCGACCGTCGCTAATCTGCTTCTTTGTGTGGGAACTTCGCTGGTCACTACCCGTACGAAGTCCTCGCTCAGCAGAGATCGACACACGTGTCGATTCAGGCAAAGTCTGGAAGTGGACAGGAGGCACCCAGCGCAACGTCCAAAAGTACCCCAATGCGGCGGATATGGCAACCGCGTCCGCGCGGGGAGCGCGCTCGGCCCGGAGACTGCACGGGCCGTGATCCACGAACTGCCGTACGCCCCTGCCCGTCGATCCCGGCGCCCGGTGCCTCCATTTGCTCCGGCGTCGTTCTCGATCATGGCAGCGGGGTCGCACCCGCGTTCGATGAATCCGGTAATCAGAGTGGACTCCCGAAGCCCTCGCGTCAAGAGCGAGAGCGGCGTTTCGTCCCCCGAATCCGCTCGACGCGGGCGATCAGCGGTTGTCGATGGTCGCGAGCAGCCACTTTCCGTCGACACGTTCCATGGTCACCGAGACCGGCGTCTGCACCGTTCCCTGGTCGACCGTGTCCTGCGTCGCGGCGATGTCCATGCTGGCCAGCAGCTCTGCCCGGTCACCGTCGAGCAGTGACACCCCGATGTCGGTGACCGTGGCGGTCGTGGTGGTCTGCGTCTGGATGACGCCCTGCTTGGTCTGCTCCGCGGTGGAGTCGTACTCCCCGCGGCGCTCGTCGTTCAGCACCGCGCGGGCGGCCGCCTGATCCTGGTCGATCGTGTCGAACTTGTAGCTGAACACCGTCTGCAGGGCGTCGCGCCCGGCCGACGTGACCTCGAGTGTGGCCGGAGTGTCGACCCATGCCTGGTTGCCCACCTCGGACGTACCGGGGCGCACCACGGCGAGGAGCGCGATCACGGCGAACACCACGGCGAGTGCGGCGAGCAGCATCGTGCGGGGAGTCCACCAGGCCGTGCGGCCGGCGGGGGCGCCGTCGTCCGCCTCGGTCGTCTCGTCCACGACCGAGTCCGTGGCAACGCTGTCGACCGCAGCGGTGTCGGCCGACGACTTCGACAGGTCGACGGTCGAGGCCGCGTCGGTGGACGCAGTCGTGGTCTTGTTCTCGATCGCGTCGCCGCCCGCGGGGGGCGCCGTGGAGCGTCCGGCGACCTTGGGTCGACGAACGCTGCCGGCGGGGACACGGGGAGCGCCTGTGGGGGGTCTACGGCGTGCGGGGGGCATAGAGAGAACTCCTGGCTGGTGCGAGGCGAGCGGGACGGACGGCGTCGTGACAGCGAGGTGTCACTGACCGCCGTCGGTCGGTGCGGGAGCGGGATCGACGGGCGCGGCGGGATCCGCCGGAGCTGCGGGGTCGACCGGGGCTGCGGGATCGGTCGGTGCTGCGGGATCGGTCGGTGCAGCGGGATCGCCCGTCGCAGCGGGTGCGCCCGGGACCTCGAGGGGGATGCGCTGCCCGATGGGCTGGATACGCGTGGCCTTCCACGTGCCGTCCACGTCCTGCAGTTCGAGACGCAGGGTGCTCTGGTACCGCTCGTTGCCGTCCGGCTTGGTGGTGTCGGTGGTGAGGACCACGAGCGACTGCGCGGTGCCGTCGTCGGAACTGAACCCGACGAGCGACGCGTGCTGCACCGCCGCGGTGGTGACCACACCGGTCTCCGCGAACTGCTGGCGGAACTGATCCTTGGTGTCGTTCAGACCGTTGGTGAGCTCGTCACCGGTGATGGAGGACTCGATGTCGGCGAACGTCTTGTCCAGATCGTTCGAGTCGACGGAGTTCAGATTGATCGCCGCCTGCCGGGCGCCGGCGAGGGCGTCGTCCCGCAGGGAGGCGTCCGAGGACTCCTGGTACGCGAGGAACCAGAAGATACTCAGCACGACGGCCGCGATCAACGTGATCGCGGCGGCCGCGGCAGTCACCGCCGTGGCGACCGGAGACGTGCGCGGCGCCGGTGCGGGCGTGGACTCGGACGTGCCGTCACCGGTGTCGGTGCCGTCGAGGTCCGGGTCGGAAGGAGAGGTGGTTGGCGTCACAGCAGACACCCTACTTGAGGGTAACTTCTCGCTGCCATCACCGCGCACCTCTCCTCACCCGACTCGATGGTCAGGGGCGGACCGTCACACCGAGCAGTGCGGCCAGCTGCGTCGCGATCGGGTTCAGATCCAGGGGGTCCGGCGCGACCTTGGGCTTGTCGTCCCACGGCTGCACCGTCTGCGGATCGGCGAAGCGCACGCTGTTGGCGCCGCGCACACCCGTCAGGGATCCCTGCGGCACAGTGCAGTTCGCGTCGAGGTTCAACGGGAAGTCCTGCTGCGTCGGATCGAAGTCGGGATTCTTGGCGTACTCCGCGTCGAGGATCGCCTGCGTGCCCTCGTAACCCTGGGTGCACGACGGCGGGTTGTTCACCTCGAGCGCGATGCCGAAGTGAATGGTGCCGTCACCCGGACTCGCCGAGTTCGCTCCCTGCGCCAGAGCCGGGAGGAACTGGAGCAGCGGACGCAGTGCGAACGTGCGCGGGCTCAGTGCACTGGTCACACCCGCGAGGTTCGTCAGGTTGGTCGTCAGACCCGGGCCGGCCTGGTCGACGAGCGCGCCGACCTGGTCGCTGGCGGGAAGCCCGTTGTCGATCAGTCGTCGGATGTCCGGATCGCTCGACCGCAACTGCGCGGTGACCAGATCCAGATCCGAGCTGAACTGCTGAATGGACGACGACTGCTCGGACTGGGTGTCCAGCACGACGCGGCTGTCGCGGATCAGCGTGAGGGTCTGCGGCAGGTTGGCGAGACCGTCCTCGGAGAAGCTGTCGAGCGAGGTGACGAGCTGCTGCAGTGAGTCACCCGTGCCGGCGAAGCCGGTACCGAGCTCGGTCACCACGGTGTGCAGATCGTCGACCGGCACGGAGTCCGCGAGGGTCTTGACGTTCTTGAGCAGGCTCTCCACCGGCGTCGGGATGGACGTGTCGTCCTGCAGGATGACGTCGCCGTCCTGCAGGAACGGGCCCTGATCGGTGCGCGGCTGCAGATCGACGTACTGCTCACCGATGGCGGAGCGGTTGGCCACCACGGCGATGGTGTCGGCCGGGACGTCGGGAGCGCTCTTCTCGAGCTTCAGTTCGACGTCGACGCCCTGCTCGGTCAGCTTCAGCTCACCGACGCGCCCTACGGGAATGCCGCGGTACGTCACCTCGGCGTTGCTGAAGATGCCGCCGGAATCGGCGAACTGACCGGTGACCGTGTACTGGCCGAAACCGAACAGCTGGTCGACGCGCACGTACTTGGCACCGACGTACACCAGGCCGAGCACGGCGATGACGACGAAGAGGATCAGCTGTGTGCTGACCAGCTTGGATCTCACTGTCCACCTTCGTTCTGAGGAACGATCCCGAACTGCTGCAGGATGCCGTCCAACGGGTTCGCCGACGGTGCGGCGGCGGGTACACCCGGCGCCGGGGTCGGCGACGGGATGATGGGCGGCAGAGGCAGCAGCGAGATGGTCGGGAAGGAGTTACGCGGGCCGTTGCCGTTGTAGTACGGGTTCGACGGATCGACCCGCGGCTTGGGATCGCCGTTGCGGGGCGCGCTGTAGATCGGGTTGCCCTGGCCGACGCCCAGCGCGGTGAGCTGGTTGCCGATCTGCAGATCCACACTGAGGAACAGATTCACCGCGTTGCCCTGGGTGATCTTCTCGACGCCGTCGGGGAACGGGAACGTGGGCACGAACGCGAGGTCCGTGATCAGCTCGTCGCCGTAGGTCGAGAGCTCCTGCAGGGTCGGGCGCAGTGCGCGCAGGTCGGCGATCAGATCGTCCTTCGACCGCTCGATGACGTCGGTCCCGACCTGCCCGAGGCGATCGAGCTGACCGAGAAGCTGTGTCAGCTGCGGACGCTGCTGTTCGAGCACCTCGGTGGCGACCGGCAGATCGACGAGGATCCGGTCGATCTTCTCGGTCTGCTGGTTGAGCGTGCCGGTGAGGACGTCGAGACCGTCGATCGCGCGCGTGATGTCGGCCTTCTGATCCTCGAGGCCGCCGATGAGCGAGTTGGCCTCCTCGAGCAGGTTCCGCACCCGGTCCTCGCGGCCGCCGAGCGCGGTGTTCAGCTCCTTGACGATCGGAGCGAGCTGCGCGACGCCGCCGCCGTTGAGCAACATCGACAGCGCGCCGAGCACCTGCTCGATGTCGGTGGCGTGGCGGGTCCGCTCGACGGGGATGGTGTCGCCCGAGGCGAGGCGCGCGGACGCCGCGTCGTCGGCCGGAACGCTGAGCTGGACGAACTTCTCGCCGAGCAGGTTGGTCTGCTGGACGGACGCCATGGCGTTGGCCGGCAGGTCCACGGACGAGTCGACCTCGACCTCGACGTCGGCGATCCACGAGTCGTTCGGCACGGAGACCGAGGTGACTCGGCCGACCTGGACACCGTCGACTTTGACGGTCGACTGCGGAACCAGGTCCAGCACGTCGTCGAACTGCAACGTCAACCGGATCGGATCCGATCCGACGTCGGCACCGCCGGGCAGCGGGATCCCGTAGATACCGCTGGATCCGCAGGCACTGAGCGTCACGGCGACGACGCAGGCACCGGAGGCGGCCATCAGGCCACGCGAGCGCACTCTCATCGTCACTCCCCTTCCGCAGGAATGTTCAGGCCCGGAAGCTGCAGGTCGTCGACCCGCGGCGATTCGACACCGGGCACGGTGCCGGGCTCGACGTTGCGCTGGATGTTGTCCGCGCTGAGCAACCCGAACGGCAGGACCAGCGTCGGCGTCTTCACACCGGCGACGGCCTGGTCGATGATCGCGCCGCAGTTGTCGACGATCGGCTGCATCTGACGGCCGAGCGCCTCGAACTGCGGATCGCCCGGGCGCAGCTTCTGCAGATCGATGAGATTGCAGAAGAACGTCTTCGGATCCTGGAACTCCTGGAAGATCAGGCGCGCGTCCAACGATCCGGACTCGGCGTTGTAGGAGTTCGCGACGTTCGCGACGGCCAGCGGCAGCAGCGTCAACGTGTCCGCCAGGTTCTGGCGGTTGTCGGCGAGCAACTGCGTGGTCGGAGCGAGGTCGTCGAGATCGTTGGACAGCTGGTCCCGGTTGTCCCGCACGAAGGTCGCGACGTCACCGAGCGTGACCGAGAGCTGGTTCAGCGCGAGACCGAGGTTCTCCCGCTCCCCCGCCAGGAAGCTCGTCAGCGAGGACAGCTGATTGTTGAAGGCACGCACCTGCTGGTCGTTCGCCGACAGTGCACTGACGAACGTCTGCAGATTCTGGATCGTGCCGAACAGATCGCCGCGGTACGAGTCGAGCGTCTCGACGGCACCGGAGAGCTGGGTCAGCGAATCGTTCAGCGCCTCGCCGTTTCCGGCCAGGTTCTGCGCGCCGGTGGTCACGAGGTCGGAGACGGCGCCGTTCTGGTTGGCACCGTTCGGTCCCAGCGCGGCCGACAGCTCGTCGATGCTCTTGTACAGCTCGTCGACCTCGACGGGAGTGGCCGTGCGCTCGCGTGGGATCACGGCACCGGACTCCATCTTCTCGCCGCCGGTGTACGCCGGCGCGAGCTGGACGTAGCGGTCCGCGACGACGGACGGCGCGAGCTGGACGGCGCGGGCATCGGCGGGGATGTCGACGCCGCGATCGACGCGCATGTCGACCTGCACCTGATCGCCCAGGCCCTCGACCTTGGTGACGGTGCCGACCTTGACGCCGAGGACGCGAACCTCGGTGCCCTCGTACACGCCGACCGTCTTGTCGAAGTACGACGTGATGGTGGTGGTGCCGAGGCGGGTGAAGGCCCACCACAGCGCGAACACGACCAGCACCACGACAGCGACGACGGCAGCGATGATTCCCAGGTTGCGCTTGCTGAAGAAGCCGCCGTTCGACGGGGCTTCCTGGTCGGTGGATGCGGTCACTGGCCTGCTCCCGGACTACGGACGGGATCCACACCGAGGGTGCGAATCGGCTCACGGTATCCCGGAATGTCCGGGAGACCGGGCGGGAAGGTGTTGACGATGACCTGATCGAACCAGCGGCCGTTACCGACGATGTTGGTGTACAGCCGGACGAACGGCGAGTACAGCTTGATCGCCTCGGCGATGTTCTGGTTGTTGGTCTTCAGGGTGTCGATGACCTGACCCAGCGACTGGAGCGCGGGCCCGATCTGTGCCTCGTTGTCGCGGATCAGACCGGTCAGCTGAGAGGACACCCGCTGCGTGCCGATGAGCAGCTGCGAGATGGACTGCTGCCGATTGTTCAACTCCTGCAACAGGACCGAGGCGTCACCGATCAGCTTGGTGAACTCCTGGTTGCGGTCGGCGAGGACCTGCGTCGTCTTGTCGGTCGCGGCGAAGAGCTTGCTCAGCTCGTCGTCACGCGAGGAGATGGTCTCGGACAACCGCGTGACGCCGTCGAGCGAGGCGCGGATGTTCTCCGGCGTCTCGGAGAACGCCTGCGACAGCGTCTCCATGCTCGTCGCGAGCTGCGTCGTGTCGATGTCGCCGGTGGTGCGGGCGGCGTCGGAGAACGCGTCGATGACGTCGTAGGGGGCCGTCGTGCGGTCGATCGGGATCGCGTCGCGCGGGTTCAGCCGCTCCTCGCCCTTGGGCTCGAGCGAGAGGAACTTCTGGCCGAGCAGCGTCTTGATCTGGATGGACGCCGACGTCTTGTCGCCGACCCACGCGTCACTGACCGTGAACTCGACCTTCACCTTGTCGCCGTCGAGGGCGACGTCGGTGACCTTGCCGACCTTCACGCCGGCGATCCGCACCTCGTTGCTGGCGCGCAGACCGGCCGCTTCGGAGAAGTTCGCGGTGTACTTCGATCCGGCACCGATGATCGGCAGCGAGTCGAGGAAGAACGCGGACAGCGTCGCCATCAGGATGATGAAGATGCCGAGGGCACCCAGCACCGCGGGCTTGCGTTTCGTCACGAGATACCTCCCGCGGCGCAACGCTTCGCGGAGTTGGTGTACAGCGGCTGATTGATGGTGGGCAGTCCTGTCGGGAGGTTGAGCTGCGGCGCGTAGCCCGGCCCGGCGACGATGTCGATGCCGCACAGGTAGAACTGGAACCACGAGCCGTAGCTGGCGACGCGGATCAGCTTCTCGAGCTTGACCGGAAAGTTCGACAGGATGTTGTCGAAGTCCTGCTGCCGGTTGTTGATCTTGGTCGACAGTCCGTCGATCGACGAGATGGCCGACTGGATGGACGGACGGGTCGGCTCGAGCAGATCCGCTGTCGCGTCTGTCAGACCGGCCAGCGAGGTGACCGCCGAGCCGACGGTGTCACGATCCGCCGACAGCCCCGACACCAGCGCCTGGGTGTTCACGATCAACTGGTCGAGTTCCTTGTCGTGCTGGTTCACCGTGTCGAGGACCCCGTTGAGGTTGTCGATGACCGCCCCGATGACCTGATCCTTGTCCGCGACCGTGTTGGTCAGGCTCGCGGTGTCGCGCACCAGATCGCCGATGGTGCCCGACTCACCCTGGAAGACCTGGATGATCTCGTAGGACAGCTTGTTCACGTCGTCGGCCGTCAGCGTCTGGAACAGCGGACGGAAGCCGTTGAACAGTGTCGTCAGGTTCACCGCGGGGGACGTCCGATCGAGCGGGATGGTGGCTCCGCTGGTGATCTTCTCGCCCTGGTCGCCCGTGCCCTGCTCGAGCGCGATGTAGCGCTGCCCGATCAAATTCCGGTAGCGGATGGTCGCGGTGGTGGAGGCCGGCAGCCATTCACGCTCGGTCAGCGCGAAGTCCACCTGAGCCAGGTCACGCTCGTGGATCTCGATCTTCTCCACCTGGCCGACGCGCACGCCGGCGATGCGCACCTCGTCGCCCTCGTTGAGCGAGGAGACGTCGGTGAAGATGGCCGAGAACTTGGTCTTGCCGGACCCGGCCCCGTTGGCGATGGTCAACGCCAGGGCGGCCGTCGCCAGAATGGTCACCACCGCGAAGATGATCAGCTTGATCAGCGGTGCCGCTAGGCCTCTCATCGCACACTCACTTCCGTGCCGCGGAGCGCCGGAGCGCCCACCAGGGTGGTCCACGCGGGAACCTGGTCCGGGGAGATGCCGGAGCCTCCGCCGTAGACCACGGCCAGCGTGTCCCGTTCGATGTCCGATCCGGCGTAGGCCGCCGGGACGGGCGACTGCAGCGGGTTGGGCAGCGCGCCGGGGTCGACCGCGGGGCCCGGGTTGCGCGACGGCACCTGGTAGGAGCCGTCGTTGACGCCGCTGCCCGGGTACTGCGGGAAGAACTTGCCGGGTGTGGTCACGTTCTCGAAGCACGACGGGCCACGGGTGTCGAACAGTCGCGGCTCGTCCTGGTTGGGGATGTAGCGCCCCTTGGGGTTGACGAAGTTGATCGATGCGCGGACGCCGGGATACGCGTCGTCGACCGAGAGGATCTTCTTCGCCTCGTCGGCGACACGGACGAACTCGGTGAACGTGCAGCCGAACGACGGGGAGAACTCGGCGAGCAGTTCGAGCGCCTCGCGGGAGTCCGCCGCGATGGACACGATGGACTCGGCGTTGGTCTGCACCAGGTCGGCCAGCGAGCCCGACGACGCGGTGGCGCTCGCCAGGAGCGTGGTGACGTCGTTCTGCTTCTCCACCACCGTGTTCCCGGTGACGCGTAGGTTGTCGAGCGCGTCGATCAGATCCGGAGCGGCGGTCGAGTACGTCTCCGACAGGTCCGCGATGCCGACGAGATCCTGCTGGATGTTCGGCAGCTCGTCGTTCAGACCCGAGAAGATCTCCTCGAGCCGGTCGAGAGTCAGACCGAGCCGCTCGCCGTTGCCCTCGAGAGCCTGCGACAGCGCACCGAGCGTGTTGGCGAGATCCTGAGGCGGGATGGCGTCGAGGAGCGGGAGCAGCGAGTCGAGCAGCTGCCCGACCTCGACCGCGTTGCCGCTGGTGTCCTGACGGATCACCGCGCCCTCGGCGAGAGGGCTGGCGCCGGCGGAGTTCTCGGGGATCTGGAGCGCGACGTAGCGCTCGCCGAAGAGCGTCTTCGGCAGCAACCGGGCGGTGACGTTGGAGGGGATGGTGCCCACGAGACCGGGATCGAGTGCCAGCTCGGACGTGACCTCACCGTTCTCGGTGGTGGCGGACCGCACCTCGCCGACGATCATCCCGCGCGCCTTCACGTCCGCGTTGGCGGGCAGCGCGTTGCCGACGGTGTCGGTGATCAGGTCGACCATGACGACGTCCTTGAACGTCTTGTTGAAGGTCGTGATGCTCCAGGCGACGAAGAGAACGACGACGAGCAGGAATCCGATTCCGAGGAGGCGACGACGTGTCGCCGACGGAGCGTGGTTCATCCGGCGACCCTCACCGTCGTCGTGGTGCCCCAGATGGCGAGGCTCAGGAAGAAGTTCAGCACCGCGACCGTGACCAGTGCGGCACGCACGGCACGACCGACGGCCACCCCGACGCCGGCGGGTCCGCCCGACGCGGTGTAGCCGTAGTAGCAGTGGATCATGATGAGCACGAAGGCGAAGACCAGCACCTTGGCAAAGGAGTAGAGCACGTCCTCCGGGGGCAGGAAGAGCGTGAAGTAATGGTCGTACGAGCCCGGTGACTGACCGTTGAAGACGGTGCTCACCAAGCGGGACGCGAGATAGGCGGACAGCAGGCCGACGATGTACAGCGGAATGACGGCGATGAATCCGGCGATCATGCGCGTCGACACCAGGAACGGCACGGACGGAACGGCCATGACCTCGAGTGCGTCGATCTCCTCGGAGATGCGCATGGCGCCGAGCTGGGCGGTGAAGCCGCAGCCGACGGTCGCGGACAGCGCGAGGGACGCCACGATGGGCGCGATCTCACGGGTGTTCACGTACGCCGACAGGAAGCCCGTCAGCACCTGGCTGCCGAGCTGTTCGAGCGCCGCGAAGCCCTGCAGACCGACGACGACACCGGTGAACCCGGACATCATCAGGATGACGCCGATGGTGCCGCCGATGACGGCGAGAGCGCCGGAACCGAACGTCACCTCCGCGAGCAGGCGGAGGGTCTCCTTCTTGTAGTGCACGGCCGTCTTCGGGATCCACCCGATCGCGCGTCCGTAGAACGACATCTGTTCACCGGCACGGTCCAGCACACCGAGCGGAGCCGAGGCCGCGCTACGGAGCCGGAGCAGGGTGCGGTCTCCACGACCACGAGCGATGGTCATCGCTCACCCTCCCTTCGCAGGGACGACCTGCAGGTAGACCAACGTCATGATCAGGTTGGCGAAGAACAGGATCAGGAACGTGATGACGACGGTCTGGTTCACCGCTTCACCCACGCCCTTCGGACCGGGATTGGGATGCAGCCCCTTGTAGGACGCGATGACGCCGGCGATGAGACCGAACACGACGGCCTTGAGCTCACCGACCCACAGGTCGGGCAGCTGCGCCAACGTCGAGAACGACGCCAGGTACGCGCCGGGCGTTCCGTCCTGCAGGATCACGTTGAAGAAGTAACCACCGGCGATGCCGATGACCGACACCAGGCCGTTCAGCAGCAGCGCGACGAGAATCATCGCGAGCACGCGGGGAACGACCAGGCGCTGCACCGGATCGATGCCGAGCACCCGCATGGCGTCGATCTCCTCGCGGATGGTGCGTGAACCGAGGTCGGCCGTCACGGCCGATCCCGCCGCACCCGCGATGAGCAACGCCACCACGATGGGACTGCCCTGCTGGACCACCGCCAGCACGCTGGCGGCACCGGTGAAGGACTCGGCGCCGAGCTGCTTGATCAGCGACCCGGTCTGCAGGGAGACCACCGCGCCGAACGGAATGGCGACCAGCGCGGTCGGAAGAATGGTGACGCTGGCGATGAACCAGGCCTGTTCGATGAATTCGCGGAATTGGAAGGGGCGCCGGAAGGTGTTGCGCGCGACATCGACGAGAAGTTCGACGATGTTTCCTGCCTGGGCCAGCGCTGCAGTGCCCGACTTGAGAATCGGGTTCTTCGTTTTAGCCATTGTTTTCGGTCAGCCCCGCGAGCCACTGGAAGGGAGACCGTCGTTCCGGTCCTGGCCGGGCTCACTCCACCCCTGGTTGCTGTAGCCCTGATTCTGGTCGTACGTCTGACCCTGGTCGTAGCTCTGGCCCTGGTCGTAGCTCTGGTTGCCGTAGGCCGGCTGCTGGTCGTGGCCCGACTGCTGACCGTACGACTCCTGGTAGCCCTGCTGAGCACCCGCGTACGCCGGCTCCGCCTGACGGCCGTCCTGGCCGTCCGCCTCGTCGAGGCTCTGCTGGATGGCGTGCTGTGCGTGCTCGGGCAGTGTGTGCATGATGCTGCGCACCCGGTCGCGACGACGATCCACGGCCTGACGACGCGGCATGCCGGGCGTGGGATCCATCTGCGGCATGATGCCCTCCACGTCCTCGACACCGCCGAGGTTGTGGCCGGCATCGGAGAGGGCCTGCTCCTGGCGCATCTGCGCCTCGTCCTTCTCCTCGCTCATGCCGATCGGCCCGATCATCGTGCCGTTCAGGAACTGCTTCACGGCGGGCTCGTCGGAGGTGAGCAGCACCTCGCGCGGACCGAACATGACGAGGTTCTTGCGGAACAGCATGCCGATGTTGTCCGGCACCGTGCGCGCGAGATTGATGTTGTGCGTGACGATCAGCATCGTCGCGTCGATCTGGGCGTTGATGTTGAGCAGCAGCTGGCTGATGTAGGTGGTGCGCACCGGGTCGAGGCCCGAGTCGGGCTCGTCCACCAGGATGATCTCGGGGTCGAGGACGAGCGCACGCGCCAGACCGGCACGCTTGCGCATACCGCCCGAGATCTCGCCGGGGAGCTTGTTCTCGGCACCGGTCAGACCGACCAGCTCGAGCTTCTCCATGACGATGCTGCGGATCTCGTCCTCCTTCTTCTTCGTGTGCTCACGAAGCGGGAAGGCGGTGTTGTCGTACAGGTTCATGGAGCCGAAGAGGGCGCCGTCCTGGAAGAGCACGCCGAACAACTTGCGGATTTCGTAGAGCTCCTTGGACGAGCACTCCATGATGTCCGTGCCGTCGACGACGATCGAACCCTCCTCCGGTCGGAGAAGGCCGATGAGCGACTTGAGGAAGACGGACTTACCGGTACCGGACGGCCCCAGGAGAGCACTGACCTCACCCTTCGGGAGCGTCAACGTGACGTCCTGCCAGATCTTCTGCACACCGAACGACTTGGTCAATCCCTCGACCGAAACCTCGACACCCATGTGGATCCCTCCCACTGCTCGTCGCACACGACGCGAACGCGTCGACACCTGTGTGCGTCGCGTCACTCTAACTTAGCCGAGTGGTCGCAACGACCACGGACCTTACCGCCCAGTAACACGTCCCCCGACCTGGCCGCAGTCTCCGGATAGAAGTGTGGCCCATGAACGCCCGATTCACGAGGGAACGGAGCCGACAAGGCCGAAATTGGTGGCGGCGGTGCACGCGCGGGTGGCCCGGGCTCACGCCGCGTGGCGCGGGACGGGCGCTCCCACCTGCAGCGTCGTACGGCGTCACCGGCTCGCTGACGCAACTCTGTGACGTCACACCGACTTCTCCCGCGCTCCCGCCGTTAGCGTCGACAGTGCCGTCGTGACACCTAGCGTTGCGCTCGCGCACGACACTCGCCGCGCTGCATCCGCGGGCGGGGTCCGGGGGGAATACGGGGGATCACGCCATGGGCAGCAGCTCGAGGGACGACACGGGCACGCCCGGGTCGAGGGGGCACTCGACGTTCGGGGTCCGCACCGAGATCGGTCGGCGTCGCCAACTCGCGGCCTTCGGCGTCATCTGCATAGCCGAACTCCTCATCGTGCTCGACATGACCATCATCAACGTGGCGCTGCCGTCCATCGGCATCGAGTTGGCGACGGGCATCTCGGGCCTGCAGTGGGTCGTCGACGCGTACACCCTCACCTTCTCCGGCCTGCTCCTGGCGTTCGGCAACCTCGGTGACCGGTACGGGCGCAAGCTGTTCCTCGTCGTCGGCCTCACGGGCCTGGGCACCGCGTCGGTGATCGGTGCGCTCGGCGACTCCCTCGCCCACGTCCTGACCTCACGCTCGGTCATGGGCGTCTTCGCCGCGATGGTCCTGCCCGCCACCCTGGCCGTCATCACCAACCTGTTCCCGAAACCGCAGGAGCGTGCTCTCGCCATCGGCGTGTGGTCGTCCATCGCCGGCGTGGCCGTCGCGATCGGACCGGTGTCGGGCGGCTGGCTGCTCGAACACTTCTCCTGGCACTCGGTGTTCTGGATGAACGTCCCCGTCGCCCTCGTCGCCGTCGTGCTCGTGGTGCTGATCGTCCCCGAGTCGAAGGCCTCGGCGGTGGGCCCGCTCGACGTGCCCGGCGTGATCCTGTCGATCGCCGGCGTCACCCTGCTGGTGTTCGTGGTCATCGAGGCACCGAACTTCGGCTGGACGTCGTGGCGGACGATCGGCGGTCTCGTGCTCGCCGCGGTGTTCCTCGTGCTGTTCGTCCAGCGGGAGCGACGCATCTCGTCCCCCGTGCTCGACGTGTCGCTCTTCCGCATCCGTCCGTTCGCGTGGCCGGCCGTGTCGATCGCGGTGGGATTCTTCAGTCTCTTCGGCTTCCTGTTCCTCATCACCCAGTACTTCCAGGGAGTGCGCGAGTACTCACCTCTCGCATTCGGCATCGCGACACTGCCCTTCGCCGCCGCGCTGGCCGTCAGCTCCCCGGTGTCGACGATCGTCGCGCAGAAGATCGGCACGATGCCGGTTCTCGTGACCGGGCTCGTCCTCATCGGCGCGGGACTGCTCGTCGCGGGCCGCGTCGAGATCGACAGCTCCTACCTGACGCTCGTCCTGCCCGCGATGCTGTTGCTCGCGGTGGGCATCGCGATCATCCAGGGCCCCGCGACGGAATCCATCATGTCCTCGCTCCCCCTCGACGAGGCCGGAGCCGGTGCCGCAGTGAACGACACCACCCGCGAGATCGGCGGCACTCTCGGTGTCGCGGTGCTCGGGTCGATCGTCGCCTCCTACTACGTGTCGACGGTGCGGCCGCTCGTCGAACGGATCCCCACCGCCATCATGAGCGAGACCGAGAAGGGCTACGCGCAGTCCAGCGTGCTCAGTGTCATCGAGATCCAGAAGCGAGACCTGCCCGCGATGTTCGAACCGCAACGCGCACAGTTGATCCTGGAGATGAAGGAAGCCGCTCTGCGCGGATCGTCCATCGCCGCGTACGTGGCGGCCGGAGCCGTGTTCGTCTGTGCCGCACTGGTCTTCTTCTTCTTCCCCGCCTCGTACCGCACCACGGGCATGCTGGCACCGCAGACCTCGGACGAGCGCGCGGTGGACCGTCTCGCCGCAACGAAGGACGTCGGCTCCGCACCGGGCGGCGGCCCGGACTCGCCGTCATGACCGGCCGACACGCCGCGCCGCCGCCGCGGTCGTCGTCCCACCTCCTCTCGTCACCGCGGCGGATGATCGCCTTCCTCGTCATCTGTCTCGTCGAGCTGCTGGTCGTGCTCGACAACACCGTCGTCAACGTCGCTCTGCCCGACATCTCCACCGACCTCCGCGCCGGCTTCACGGGGCTGCAGTGGATCGTCGACGCGTACATCCTCACGTTCTGCGGTCTGCTGCTGGCGTTCGGCAACATCACCGACCGCATCGGGCGGCGCCGCATGCTGCTGATCGGCGTCGTGGGTCTCGCCGCGATGTCGGTGGTGGGCGCGGTGGCCGACGACCTGCCGCAACTGATCGCCTCGCGCGCACTGATGGGGGTCTTCGCCGCCGCCGCGCTGCCCGCGACCCTGGCGGTGATCATCGACCTGTTCCGTACTCCCGCGGACCGCGCCGTGGCCATCGGGGTGTGGGCCTCGATCGCCGGTGTCGCCATCGCGATCGGGCCGGTCTCGGGTGGGTGGCTCATCGAACACTTCACCTGGCACTCCGTGTTCTGGCTGAACGTGCCGGTCGCCGTCGTCGCGGTGATCGGCATCGTCGCCGTGGTGCCCGAATCACGTGCTGCGGCCACCGGTCCGCTCGATCTGCCCGGTGTCGCCCTGTCCTTCTCGGGGGTCTCGCTCCTGGTGTACGCACTCATCGAAGCGCCGGGTCACGGTTGGGTGACCGTGCCCACGCTCGGCGGGATCGCGGTGTCCCTGGTTCTGTTGTCCGCCTTCGTCGTACGCCAGTCGCGCGTGTCCAGCCCGATCCTCGACGTGCGCCTGTTCCGGTTGCGACCCTTCGCGATGCCGGCGCTCGCGATCTCGGTCGCCTACTTCTCGCTCTTCGGGTACGTCTTCCTCATCACCCAGTACTTCCAGGGCGTCCGCGGCTACTCGCCGCTCGAGTTCGGTGTCGCCACACTGCCGTTCGCGGTGGCCCTCGCGGTGAGCGCACCGACCGCGACCTCGCTGGCACAGCGGATCGGCACCATGCCGGTGATCGTCGCGGGCCTGCTGTTGGTGGGCATCGGCATGATCATGGCGGGTCAGGTCGGCATCGACAGCTCGTACGTCGGGCTGTTGCTGCCCACGATGATCGTGCTCGCAGTCGGCATCGCCGTGATCCAGGGTCCCGCGACCGAGTCCATCATGTCCTCCGTGCCCATCGACGAGGCCGGCGCCGGCTCGGCCGTGAACGACACGACGCGGGAACTCGGCGGCACTCTCGGTGTCGCGGTGCTCGGATCCGTGACCGCGTCGTACTACAACACCACCGTCGGCCCACTCGTCGCGACCATTCCGTCGGAGATCCTCTCGGACCGCGACCGGGAGTACGTGAACGGCAGCTTCCTCAGCGTGCAGCAGATCCAGCAGTACCCGCTCCCCGAGATGTTCTCCGCGGTGCGCGACAACCTCGTCCTGTCCATGAAGGAAGCCGCGATGGCCGGGTCCGAGGTGGCGTCCTACCTCGCCGCCGCGGCCGTCTTCGCCTGCGCCGTCGTCGTCGCGGTCCTGCTTCCCCGCCACCACCGCACCACAGGAGTCGTCATGACGGACCCACAGGACACAACCCGACAATTCAGCTCGGACGAACGGTGAGCGGCCTGACCGTCGCCGTCACCGGTGCGACGAGCGATTTCGGTGCCGTCATTCTCCCTGTGCTGCTGGATGATCCGGAGATCGACCGGGTCATCGGGCTGGGTCGCCGGGCACCGCGCGTGCGGCACCCGAAACTCCGCTCGATCGCGATGGACATCCGCTCCCCCGAACTCGAGACGGCCTTCGCCGGCTGTGACGTGGTGATCCACCTGGCTTTCGTCGTGGAGGAGCAGCGCGACAAGGCCGCGATCCACGAGACCAATCTGGAGGGCTCGCGCAACGCCGTCGAGTGCGCGCACCGGGCCGGTGTGCGGTCGATGGTCATCGCCTCGAGTGTCAGCGCGTACGGACGCGAGGACCTTCCGGTGCCCGTCACCGAGGAGGAGTTCCCGACGTCGGATCCGTTGCGCTACTACTTCTTCGACAAGGCAGAGGTGGAACACTTCGTCGAGTGGTGGCTGCGCCGGCACGAGGGCGGCATGACCATCTCGATGCTGCGCCCCACCTACATCGTGGGCACCCACTTCTCGAACGACGGCATCGACACCCTCACGCAGTCCGTGGTGGCCTTCCCCGATCCGGCGCAGTCCCGCTACCAGTTCCTGCACGAGGACGACCTGGCCGACGCCTTCCACCGGGCCGTCCGGACACCCGTGAACGGCCCCTTCAACCTGGGTCCGCGCGACTGGCTCGGGGTGCGCGAACTCGGTGCGATGCAGGGCCAGTTGGTGCTGCCGATCCCGCTTCGAGTCCTACGCACCGTGGTCGATCTCGCGTACGCGCTCCGCATCCTGCCGTTCTCCAGCCACTGGATCTCCTCGGGCGAGGCGGCCGTCGACTCGACGGCCTTCGAACGCGCCACCGGGTGGACCCCGACGATGTCGTCCGCCGAGGCCGCGGCCGTCATGGTGTTGCTCAACGGGCGCCCCATCCTGTCGACCCGCCACGCGCCGGTCCGTCATCACGTGTGCGAGGCGGCCCTGGACGGCGCCACTCGCCGCGTGCGGACGTGGGGCGACGTGGACCCGGACATGAAGCCCTTCAGCGCCGAGCTCGATCGCGCGGTCACCTCGTGCGAGCACCGCCAGATCCGCACGTCGACGGGCTCGGTGCACGCCGAGATCCACGAGGGGACCGACACCTCGGCCCCGACGGTCGTTCTCGCGCTGCCCCGCGGCTCCCATGCGCGATACGCCACCGGTCTGGCACGGACACTGGCCGATCACGGCCCGCGGGTGGTGCTGCTCGACGCCCCCGGCCACGGTCTCGGTACCGGCATCCGCGGGCGCGCCGGACGCCGGGCACGAGCCGAGGCGATCGACGCTGCGGCCGGTGAGTTCGCGGGGACCGACGTTCTCCTCGTGCGGGTTCCGCGCACCAGGACCCGACGGACGGCCGCGGCCCTCCGCCGGGGAGACGACACGCTGACGGCGGTACCGGGCACGGACGGTCTGCTCGCCGCACGGAACGGACCGCGCCTGCCCCGACGTCTACGAGCAGTCGAACACCAGGCACCACAGCCGGTCTCGGGTTCCTACCGGACCGTGTCGGTGCCGCGCGGAACGACCGTCACGTCCGGCCGTGGTCAGCGCCAGGTGCTGGAGGCGATCCTGCGCGCACTCCCGCGCCGCAGATGAGAGGGCTCAGGTCCGGAGGGCGAGCCACGACTGGGTGAACTCGCGCTCGGCGGAGAAACTCTTGTCGATCTCGCCGACCATGATCTTCTCGACCACCGGACCCATCACCGGGATCGACGCGTCGACCGTACCGACGAACTGGAGCACACACTGCTGCGCTCCGGTCGCGAGAAGTTCGAGTTCCCCGTCGATCACCACGGGCATCCGGGCGACCCGCAGGGTGTAGTGGCCCTGCGCGGACCCGTCCTCGCGCACCGACTGCCACGACTCGGTGCACCGTGCCGACATCGACGCTCCGGCGAAGCGCTGCAACGCCTTCGGTAGTGCCGCGGCCTCGAGGTCCTGGTCGACCACCGAGGTGGTCAGGCCCTCCTCGACGCGATGCTCCACCACTCGACTGCCGCCACCGATCTCGGCGATCCGGTCCTGCCAGTATCTCTCGTCGGTGAGGGTCGCGTGCAGCACCGCGGCGGCACAGTCGTACGTCGTACGCTGGTCGACCTGTGTCACCACCGGGTCAGACCGATGCCGGCGCCGGCGCGGCGAGCGCTGCCCCCACCTCGGCCGACGCCGCCTCGGACGTGGACGAGTTCTCGCCGAGGAACAGGCCCATCTGCTCCACCACGTAGTCGAGCTGGGTGGTGGTGTGATCGGGTTGGACGCACAGACGCAGGAGTGCACCGTCGCGGGCCACCGCCGGGAACATGGCGGCGGACGCGAAGATGCCCGCGTCCCACAGCTTCCGCCACGTGTTGACGGTGCGCAGGTCGTCACGGACGTTCACGGGCACGATGGGCGAGACCATGTCCGTACCGTCCGGGAGGGGGCTCGGCGCGTGCACGTCGACACCGGCCGCCACGAGCCCGTCGTGCAGGTACCGCGCGTTCGCGAGTGTGCGGGTGGCGCGCTCGGCGCCCTCCTCGGTCTGCATGAGCTGCACGGAGGCGAGCGCCGCGCCGAGGGCAGCAGGCACGCCCGCGGTGGTGAACAGGAACGTGCGCGCATGCACGCGCATGGCGTCCACGATGTCCTTCGAGCCGGCCACGAAACCACCCGAGGACCCGAGTCCCTTGGAGAGGCAGCCCATCCGGGCGTCGATGTCGTCCTCGATACCGAACAGCTCGGCGGCACCGGTGCGCTTCGCGCCCATGACCGCGACGCTGTGCGCCTCGTCGACGAACAGTGCCGCGTCGTACTTCTCGCAGACCGCGGCGATCTCGTCGAGCGGGGCCAGGTCGCCGTGCATCGAGTAGAGGCCGTCCACCACCACCATGACGACGCCGGTGGAGCGGGAGAGCTTCTCCTCCAACAGGTCCACCCGGTTGTGACGGAAGGCGCGGATGGTGGCACGTGAGAGGCGGCAGGCATCGTAGATGGACGCGTGCGCGGCCGAGTCGACGATGATGGTGTCACCGACACCGCACAGCGCGCTGATACCGCCCAGGTTCGCCTGGTAGCCGGTCGTGAAGACCAGCGCCTGCTCGGTCCCGTGCCAGTCGGCGAGTGCTTCCTCGAGTTCCGTGTGCAGCGAGATGGTGCCGTTGAGCAACCGGCTGCCCGTGACCGTTGCGCCGTATTTGTCCAGTGCCGCAGCGGCTCCCGCGCGCACCAGCGGGTGGTCGGCGAGGCCGAGGTAATTGTTGGAACCGAGCATGATGACGCTGCGGTCCTCCACGTCGACGACCGGCGCGTTGACCGATTTCATGACGCGGAAGAACGGGTTCTGGTCGTGCTTCGTCAGCACACGATGGGCCCAGATCCTCTTGTCGTGGCGGATTCGGTCGAGCATTCTCTGCGAGCTCATGTTCGCTCCAAGATTGGGGGATCGGTACGTGACGCGAGTGCGCTCGCCGGTCCGGGAGACCCGTGCGACGGGAGACGTCTGTGATTCGAGCCTACGGTCAGCACAGGCGGCCCGAGGGTGCCGCGACCTGTGAGTAGTTGCCAACGAACACGACTGCACTTGTGTCATGCAACAGCAGTTGAGACGGGCGCCATCGAGGCCGTCGCCGACCCCGAATACTGCGGTATCGAGTGACGTGCTGGCACGTGTCCCACACCCGTCCCAGCCACGGTCACCCTTCTTCGACGAAAGGCCGGTACGTGTCCGTTCTCGCTGACAGAGCAGCTCTCGCGTCCGACGGGACCGCGCAGCCGTCGCGGCTCATGTCCACCGAACGCGCCACGCTCCGTCGCCTGCTGCCCGCCCTCGCCACCTACCTCGAGGCCACGCCGCTGTCCGTGCTCGAAGCGCCCGGCAGCGACGCCATCGCGACGTTCCGCGACGCGGGCGGATGCGGACTCATCGCACCCACCTCGCTCGGCGGACTCGGCGCGACCGCCGTCGAGGCACTGCGTGTCCACCGGGCCATCGGCGCGGCCTCCCCGTCGCTCGCCGCCGCCGTCACGATGCACCACCTGTCGATCGCCACGATCATCGAGATCGCCATGGCGGGTCCCGAGGAGGAGCTGCCGCTCGTCGCCGGCCTCATCGAACAGAAGTCGATCATCGCGTCCGGCTTCGCGGAGGGCGTGGGCAGCACACTGGTGCCGTCCGTGGACGCCTACTACGACGACGGCGACTACGTCGTCAACGGCAGCAAGAAGCCGTGCAGCCTGTCGGCCTCGATGGACTTCCTCGCCGCCAGCGTCGCGACACGCGAGAAGAAGGGCGGCAAGACACGCAAGGCGGTCGCCCTCATCCCCGCGTCGATGCCCGGTGTCTCGGTGCGTCCGTTCTGGACGACGCCCGTTCTCGCGGGTGCGGAGAGCGAGGAGGTCGTCCTCGAGGACGTGCGCGTGCCGGTGTCGCTGACCATGGTCGGCGCGCTGGACGATCCGGAGGGCATGCACGAGCTCACCGGGTTCCTGTGGTTCGGCATCCTCGCCTCCGCCGGGTACATCGGCGCGGCCACCGCGCTCGTGGAGCGTCTCGTGGGACACCCGAAGGTCAGCGACAGCGTCTACACCTCGGCGGCCGCCGAACTCGAAGCGGCGATCGCGGGCCTCGAGGCCGTCGCCGCAGCGATGGACTCGGGTGAGCGCGGCGCCGACATCTCGGCTCGACTGTTGTTCTGCCGCATCGCGCTTCGAGGCGCACTGCGGCGCGCGGTCGACGCCGCCGTGACAGCGCTGGGCGGCATCGCGTTCATCACCGACCCGGACATCGCGTACCTGCAGTCCGTCGTGTCGGCGTTCGCGTTCCACCCGCCGTCGATCCGCGAGACCGAGTCGTCCCTCGCGGCCTACCACCGCGGCGAGAACTTCTCCCTCGCCTGAGGTGTCGCATCACCCCACTCGGGTGCCGAAGACGACGAGGTTGTTCTCGTAGGACCCCGCGTCGTCGTCGAACACTCCGGCACACGTGATCAGTCGGATCTCGTCACGCGGGACGGCACCGAACACGCGTGCCGTCGGGAACTCGGATTTTGCGTAGTCGCCGATGTCCGTCACCCGGTACCTGGCCTCGATGCCCTCTGTCGTGGTGACCGTGACGTCGTCTCCCACCACGAGGTCGCGGAGTCGGAAGAACACGGAGGGACCCGTGGTCGAGTCGACGTGACCGGCCAGCACCGTGGGTCCGACCTGATCGGCCGCACCGGGACGCCCGGGCCGCCCGCCGCCGGTGAACCATCCGACGTCGTCGTGGTTCTCGGGAACCGCCATGGTGTTGTCCGGGTTCAGACCCAGCTCGATCAACGGTTCGTCCAGACCCATCGCGGGGGCCGACACCCGCGCCGGGACGAGATCCCCCGTCTCGGACACGGTCGCGGCAGCAGGAGACGTGACGGACACCGCCGTCTCGGTGGGCGGTACGGCCGGTGGTCGCGCGCAGGCGACCACCAGCCCCACCAGGAGGAACGCACTCGCGCGCGTCGACCATCTCATCCGCGTCGGTCGATCAGGAGTTCCGCCGACGGGCGACGCCCAGCCCGACGAGGGCCGCCACGCCCAGAACAGCGGCACCGGCACCCGCGACGGTCGCGGTCGAACTGTCGGCGACGGATCCACCGGCGCCCGTCTCCACACCGCCGACGGGAATCGGGGTCAGCTGTCCGCGCACCGCGCCGGCGGCGAAGGCGGTGGTGTGACTGTCCGCGGCGAACCCGGCGGCGTTCGCCTCGATGGCCGCGAGGTCGAAGTTCGTTCCGGTGTCGGCACCGTTCGCCATCACGCCGGTCGTGAACGGCCCCTGCAGGCAGCCGCTGCTGGTGCGAGGTCCGTCGCCGACCGGGGACGGGTTCGGGAACGCGATGCGCGGCGGGCCCGCGGCACCCACTGCTGCCTGATGAATGTGCGTCGCCGTCTTCGCCGGCGACATGTAGTCGCCGGTGACGCCCTCGAGGGTGATGTCGTAGCAGATGATGTTCTCGTCCGAGTTGATGCGGAACGTGAACGTTCCGGTCGCGCCGGGCTCACCCGGCGTCGCGACGCCGTCCGCGTTCAGGACCTGGTCCGGAGTCGCCATGGCCGTGAAGGCACTGGTGAACGACGACGGTTCGCCGACCGGCGTCTCTGCTGCCGCGGGAGCAGCGGTGAGCGCGAGGAACGCCGCGGCGCCTCCCGCAACGATGATCGTTCCTCGTGCAGTGCGTGTCGTCATGGTGGTCGTACCTTCCGATCGGGATGCGCGGACGTCCTTCGAGAGGGGATACGTCCGGAATGACCGAAACGTTCACCACGGTCGAACGTCGTCGCACTTCTCGACGTACACCCACCATGGAGGTCGGAGCGGCGTCGACGGTGAGTAGGGTTCGTCCTGCACGGGCACCGGCGGGGTACACCCCTCCCCCGACATCGAGGGGGCAGACGCTGGCGATCTTCCGGTCGCGCGAGAGCGGGACGTTCGATCTCACGGCCGCCTACGACGCCCACGCGTCGTCGCTGCTGGGTTTCGCCGTGAATGTGTTGCACGATCGTGTCGCCGCCGAGGACTGCGTGCAGGAGACCTTCGTACGTGCGTGGCGAGCGCGGGACAGGTTCGACGAGTCCCGGGGTGGAACTCGGACCTGGCTCTTCGCCATCGCACGCAACGTCGTCGCGGATGCTCAGCGGTCGCGAGGCCGTACTCCGCTGGTCGCGTCCTCCCCCGTCGCGGAAGGCGACGCCGTGGAACCCGATCGAAGCGATCACGTCCTGACCCGGATGCGGGTGGTGGAGGGTCTGGCCACCCTGTCCCCCGAACATCGACAGGTGGTGGTGGCCATCCACCTGACCGGCCTGTCCTACGCGGAGCTGTCGGCCGGCACCGGCGTCGCGATCGGCACCCTGCGCACCCGCGCGTACTACGCACTGCGCGCCCTGCGCGTTCACTTCGACGGTCAGGAGACCTGATGACTCCGGGACATCCGCGACGAGAGGAGTTGATCGCGGCTGCGGTGGCCGGCGACCTGACCGACGCCGAGCGGCGCGAGCTTCGCATTCTGGAGGCCGAGGACACCTCGGTCGCCGACGAGATCCGTGAGATGCGCGAGACGGTCGCGTCGCTGGGGTCGGCAGCGGGACTGACCTGGGTCGATGCGGAACCCGGTGACCTGCTTCGACGACGCATCGTCAGACCGTCCGCACGCGGTCGCCTCGTCCCGGCCGCTGCAGCTGTCGCCGGAATCGCGGTGGGCGTCGCGGCGGTGCTCGGTGTGCAGACGGTCGGCACCGGGGGTGGCGAGACGCCCGCCGACAGCACGATCGCGGCCCCCGTGGTCGAGGGACCACCGGGCGAGCTGGGCGCGTTCGAGGCGATCGACTTCACTGGGACGGCGCCCGACGTGAGCGTCGACGGTGGTCTCGTCGCCCACACCTGGGGAACGGAGACCGTCCTGGAGATGGAGGGGGTCCCGCAGAACGCGGCCTTCGAGGTGGTGTTGGTGGATCGGGCCGGAGCGGAGCGATCGTCGGGCAGCTTCCTCGGCTCCGCCGTGACCATCGACTGCCGCATGAACGCGGCGGTGCTGCGTCCCGACGTCGCGGAGATCGAGATCCGGGCTGCGGGTGGAGACCTTCTCGCCCACGCCGCACTGCCCACCGTGGGCTGACTCCGCGCACCGTCGCCAGACACGAGAAAAGCGGCCGTACCCCGAGGGGTACGGCCGCTTCTCGCGCTGTGGGGCTAGATCACTTGATGGAGATCTTCGCGCCGGCAGCTTCGAGCTTCTCCTTGGCGGCGTCGGCCGAAGCCTTGTCCACCTTCTCCAGGATGGCCTTCGGAGCGCTCTCGACGAGGTCCTTGGCTTCCTTCAGGCCCAGGCCGGAGACGACCTCACGGACGACCTTGATGACCTGGATCTTCTTGTCGCCGGCGCCCTCGAGGACGACGTCGAACTCGTCCTGCTCCTCAGCGGCCTCGGCGGGAGCAGCTGCTCCGCCTGCGGCAGCAACGGCGACGGGGGCAGCTGCGGTGACCTCGAAGGTCTCCTCGAATGCCTTCACGAACTCGGAGAGCTCGAGGAGGGTGAGCTCCTTGAACTGGTCGAGCAATTCTTCAGTGCTGAGCTTCGCCATGGTGGCGGTCCTCTCTGTAAGTCCTTGTCGCCGATCCGGGGACAGGAGATTGCGTGCAGGCCGGAGGCCGGCCGCACGGGGTGGTGTGCAGTCCTTGCGGATCAGCTAGTCGGCAGCTGCGGCTTCCGGCGCCGAGGCGCCCTCTTCTGCAGCCTTCTTCTCCTGCAGCGCAGCCGCGAGACGCGCGACCTGCGAAGCGGGAGCGTTGAACAGGCCTGCGGCCTTTGCCAAGTTGCCCTTCATCGCGCCGGCGAGCTTGGCCAGCAGGACCTCGCGGGATTCGAGATCCGCGATCCTGTTGACCTCGTCCACGGACAGCGCGCGGCCGTCCATGTAGCCGCCCTTGATGACGAGCGCCTTGTTGTCCTTGGCGAACTGCTTGATCGCCTTGGCAGCGTCGACCGGCTCACCATCGATGAATGCGATGGCGGTCGGACCGACGAACAAGTCGTCGAGGCCTTCGATGCCCGCATCAGCTGCGGCACGCTTGACCAGGGTGTTCTTGGCGACGGAGTACGTAGCTCCGGTACCGAGGGCCCGACGGAGCTCCGTCAGACGGGTGACCGACAAGCCACGGTATTCCGTGACGACGGCCGCCGTGGCGCCCTTGAACTGCTCGGAGATCTCCGCGACCGCGGATACCTTCTCAGCCTTTGCCATACTTCGCCTCCTCTCGTTGCGTCGAGTCGGCCCGGCCCGAACAAGCAGAAACGCCCCGGTGCAGGGCACACGGGGCGTCGGAATGCGGGCGGCGCGACTCGGAGAGAGTCAGCAACACGTATCCCTGGTCCTCGTCCTCCTGCGTGGGTCGCCGGCTCGGCCGGACCTTCAATCGCCATCTCCGACGAGGCGAACCTCTTCGGAGACCACGATGACCAACGGTCTTGGGTGGAACAGATCAGGTGAACATCGCACGATCGCAGACGCGACCGCACGGTGTCCGAAGAGAAGAGTACCCCGGGGCCGCCGGAGACACCAAAAGGGCTCCGCCCCTGTGCGCCTTGTGCGCATCCCCGGGTACGCAAAGGGCGCACGGGGGCGGAGCCCCCTCGGTTTGAGAGGTGCTCTCCCGAGGGAACACGGTGCTCATGGCCAATTATCGCGTACTCGACCCCACCGGATCCGTCGTCGCCACCAAGGAGATCCCCAACTCCACCGACGCCCACACCTGGTTCAAGGAGAGCAAGTCCGACGACGCCGAGCTCGGCTGGCGTCTCGAAGTGGAGCACGACGGCCAGTGGGCCTTCTTCAGCGACAGCGAGGGAACCCCCGAGGGCGGCAAGTAGCAGCGCACTCACCTGGTGACATCGAACGACGACGTGCCCTCGTCGTTGTCGAAGGGCCGGGAATGGCGTGTTGTGTACCGCGTGTCACAGCAATGAGGTTGACTCGACGTTCATGACGACGACATCGGCCCATGCACTGGTGCAACCCGAGCACGTCGTCTCGCCCTTCCACCGTGATCCCACCGGCGGCGCCGACGGCCGAGCATGGGCAGAACTCGTGGAGTCCGCTCCCGAGTTCCCCCGTGTGCACATCGACCGCGGCGCCGCCGTCACGATGACGGACGGAGCCGTTCTCCGCGCCATCGTCGTGTCCCCTGCTGACGCGAGTGGACGATCCGTCTCCTCTCGCTTCCCCGTCGTCCTCAACATCACCCCGTACAACTCGGTCCTGCTCGACTCGATCGACGCACTCCTCGCCGCACCCGTGCTCGGGCCGGCGCTGCGTCGCGTGTCCCGCTCCGTCGACCTCTCGGGAACCCCGTTCGACGGCATCTCCGAGATCACCCGCGTCGTCGCCGGCGGTGCGGCGGATCTGCTCACCGTGAACCGCCATCTCGTCCGTAGCGGCTACGTGCAGGTCATCATCGACGCGCGCGGCACCGGTTCCTCGTCCGGCGTGTGGGACACCCTCGGCCCGCGTGAACAACTCGACACCCTGGAGATCCTCGAGTGGATCCGGGCGTCGCCGTGGTGCGACGGGCGCGTCGGCATGGCCGGCATCTCCTACTCCGCCATCAACTCCCTGCAGGCCGCCGCCGCGGGCAGCGCGGGACCGGACGCCGTGTTCGCCGTCGAGGGATCCGAGGACATCGTCCGCGAGATCTTCGCCACCGGCGGCGCACCGTCGCTCTTCATCCCCCTGTGGCTCACCGCCGTGAACACCCTCAAATGGGTTCCGGCAGTACAGATCCTGCGACGCGGCGGAGTCGGCTGGCTCGCGGATCGCGTACGGTCCCCCGCCACGAACATCAGCAATCTGGTGAACGGGTTCCTCACCGGTTCGGACCCGCGCATCTACGACGACCCGTCCTTCGACACCATCGATCCCACCATCGAGGACATCGCGGTCCCCACGTTCCTCTACGGCTGCTGGCACGACATCTTCGGCGGCGCGGCACCCGACATGTACAACCGACTCACCGTCGAACGCGGGCGCAAGCAACTTCTGGTGGGCGACGGGTACCACGGCAACCCCGGGATCGGCTTCGGTGAACCCGGGTTCCCGCCGCGACTCGACGTGCTCGAACGCGCCTGGTTCGACAAGTGGCTGCGCGGCATCGACAACGGTATCGACCGCTACGGACCGGTCACGCTGCGTCAGCAGGGCGGCGGGTGGGAAGCGCACGGCCGATTCCCCGCGCCCGCCGCCGTGGCTCGGCGCCTCTACCTGAGCGCCGACTCGTCCGGTACCGCGTCGCACAGTCGGCACGACGGGTCCCTGCACTTCGAGGCGCCGACCGACACGGCCCGTCTGACGGTGAAGCCCGGGTTCCGCACCGTCGTCTCCCGCGACACCACGCAGGTGCTGGCCGGTGTTCCGGCCGTTCTCGGCGGCGGCTTCACCTACGACAACCGCTTCGCGGAGGGTGACGCGCTCACGTTCACGACGCCTCCCGTCATGACCACCGTCGTCTACTCGGGCCCCGCCAACGTCCACGTCCGCACCGTCGCGCGCGCCCGCGAGTCGATGTGGGCCGTGATGCTGTGCGACGTCGCTCCAGACGGCACTCCCACCGTGCTCACCAACGGTGCGCTGCTGGCGTCGCGCCGCGCGATCGACGACGAGGAGAGCATCCGCACCGAGTCGGGTGACTACCTGGTGGCCCACCACCCGCTCACGCGCGAGTCACTGCTCCCCGTGGTCCCCGGCGAACCGATCGTCCTCGACATCGAACTACTCTCGACCGAGGCGGTCCTGCACCCCGGACACCGCCTGCGACTCGACATCTTCGCGGCCGACGCGCCTCGATTCGTGCCGATCCTGCCCGATCGCCTCCGCACCCGATGGCGAGCGCAGGACGTCGACCTCGACCCGACGGACCCCAGTTTCATCACGTTGCCGCTGCTCGGTGAGCCCGGCTGGTAAGGAGATCCACGTATGACAGGCACACCCGAGACCGGCCGTTCCGAGACCGAGGTCGAGGTCGAGGTCCGTACCGGCACCGCCTCGGTCGGCGCGGTCGACATCGCCTACGAGGACATGGGCGACATCGAGAACCCGCCGATCCTGCTCGTCATGGGACTGGGCTGCCAGCTGCTCACGTGGTCGATGCCGTTCTGCCGCAAGCTGATCGACGCCGGCTATCGCGTGATCCGCTTCGACAACCGAGACATCGGACTCTCGGGCAAGCTCGACGGGCAGCGCGTCACGGGGAACATCCTGCTGCGACTGGTCCGCCACGAACTCGGGCAGTCGAGCTCGGTTCCGTACACGGTGGTGGACATGGCCGAGGACACCGTCGGCCTGCTCGACCACCTGGGCATCGAGTCGGCCCACATCGTCGGCGCCTCGATGGGCGGCATGATCACGCAGGTGGTCGCGGGGTCGCACCCGGAGCGCATCCGCTCGGTCTCCATCCTCTTCTCCAGCACCAACGAGGCGTTCCTGCCGCCGCCGGACGTCCGCGCGCTCGCGCCGCTGCTCAAGCCGCCGCCCAAGAACGCGACGCGCGAGCAGATCATCGAACACCAGGCGACGACGTTCCAAACGATCGGCAGCAAGCAGTTCCCCACCACGCGGGACGAACGTGTCGCCGACGCGACCGAGGCGTACGACCGCGGCTACTACCCGGCCGGCATCGTCCGTCAGCTCGCGGCGATCACCGGAACCGGGAGCCTCGCGAAGTACACGAAGCGGATCACGGCGCCGACGGTCGTCATCCACGGCACGGCGGATCCCCTCGTGCGTCCCGCCGGCGGGAAGGCCATCGCGCGCCACGTGGTCGGATCCGAGCTGGTGCTCGTCGACGGCATGGCGCACGACATCCCGAACGCCCTGGTGGACCGCGTGGTCGACACGATTCTCACGAACGTCGCCAAGGCCTGAGAACGCGACGAAGGCCGGCACCCCCACGGGGTGCCGGCCTTCTTCGGTCCTGCGAGTGACTCAGGCGGTCGCGTCGTCCTCGAGGAGGTTCCGAGTACGGTTCGGGTCCACCGGGATGCCCGGTCCGGTGGTGGTCGAGACCGTGATCTTCTTGACGTAACGGCCCTTGGCCGACGACGGCTTCGCACGCAGGATCTCGTCCAGGGCTGCGCCGTAGTTCTCCACCAGCTTGGCGTCGTCGAACGACGCCTTGCCGATGACGAAGTGCAGGTTGGCCTGCTTGTCGACGCGGAAGTTGATCTTGCCGCCCTTGATGTCGCCGACGGCCTTGGTCACGTCGTTGGTGACCGTGCCCGTCTTCGGGTTCGGCATCAGGCCACGCGGTCCGAGAACGCGGGCGATGCGGCCGACCTTGGCCATCTGGTCAGGGGTGGCGATCGCTGCGTCGAACTCCAGCCATCCGCCCTGGATCCGCTCGATCAGGTCCTCTGCGCCGACCTCGTCCGCACCGGCGGCGACGGCCTCGTCGGCCTTCGCGCCTGCGGCGAAGACGATGACGCGGGCGGTCTTACCGGTGCCGTGGGGCAGGTTGACGGTGCCGCGCACCATCTGGTCCGCCTTGCGGGGATCGACGCCGAGGCGCATCGCGACCTCGACGGTCGGATCGAACTTGCTCGACGCGGTGTCCTTGGCCAGCTTCGCCGCCGAGAGCGGCGAGTAGAGCTGGTCCTGATCGATCTTCGCTGCTGCGGCCTCGTAGGCCTTGCTGCGCTTTGCCATGATGATGTCCGTTCGTTGTTCGGAGCGTGGTTGACGAGCCTGGCCGGCTCTCCCACGTGATGCTGTGGAGCTGGTGAGCCGGTGGCTCAGCCTTCGACCGTGATACCCATCGAGCGAGCAGTGCCGGCGATGATCTTCGCGGCCTGGTCGATGTCGTTGGCGTTCAGATCCTCGGCCTTGGTCTTGGCGATCTCGCGCACCTGGTCCATGGTCACCGTGGCGACCTTGGTCTTGTGCGGCTCGCCCGAACCCTTGGCGACGCCGGCTGCCTTGAGCAGCAGCTTGGCGGCAGGCGGGGTCTTCAACTTGAAGTCGAAGGTCCGGTCCTCGTAGACCGAGATCTCCACCGGCACGACGTTGCCACGCTGCGACTCGGTCGCGGCGTTGTACGCCTTGCAGAACTCCATGATGTTGACGCCGTGCTGACCGAGGGCGGGGCCCACGGGCGGTGCCGGGTTGGCCTGACCGGCCTGGATCTGAAGCTTGATGATCCCGGCTAGCTTCTTCTTCTTGGGGGGCATCTGTGATTCCTAGGTTGTTGCGTGGTTCTCGGATGTCTTGCGGTACTGCCTGCAAGTTGTGGGGGGTTCTGAGCGCCCTAGATCTTCGCGACCTGAGTGAAGCCCAGCTCGACCGGAGTCTCGCGGCCGAAGATGGACACCAGCACCTTGAGCTTCTGCTGCTCGGCGTTGACCTCGCTGATGCTGGCGGGAAGCGTGGCGAAGGGGCCGTCCATGACGGTGACGGACTCGCCGACCTCGAAGTCGACCTCGATGGTCGGCTTCGACGACGTCTCGCCCGCACCCTCGGCACCGGTGGTGGCGCCCGCGGTGGCCTTCTTCTTGTCCTCCTGCGGCATGAGGAACTTGACGACCTCGTTGATGGTCAACGGGGACGGGCGCGACGTGGCGCCGACGAAGCCGGTGACACCGGGAGTGTTGCGGACAGCACCCCAGGACTCGTCGTTCAGTTCCATGCGCACCAGGATGTAGCCCGGCAGCACCTTGCGGTTGACCTGCTTGCGCTGGCCGTTCTTGATCTCGGTGACCTCCTCGGTGGGAACTTCCACCTGGAAGATGTAGTCACCGACGTCGAGGTTCTGGACGCGGGTCTCGAGGTTGGTCTTCACCTTGTTCTCGTATCCGGCGTACGAGTGGATGACGTACCAGTCGCCGGGGGCGCGCCGCAGCGCAGCCTTCATCTCGGCGACGGGGTCGACCGGCTCCGCGTCGATGGGAGCGTCGTCGGCGACGACGGCGTCCGCATCGGCGTCGACGGTCTCCGACTCGTCGGTGTCACCGGTGGCGGCAGCGACGTCGGCCGCGATGGCCTCGTCGGTCTCGCGGTCCTGTGCGGCCTGCTCCGCTTCGAGGCCCTGCTTGGTCGCCTCGACCTGAGCGTCGTAGGCGGCCACTTCGGTGGCGTCGTTATGGGGCGTGCTCACGAAAGGCACTCGCTTCCTGTAATCGTTCCGGTCGTACTCGGGGTGGTCGTGCGGACCTGTGTGTCCGGCGTCAGCCGAACAGCCACTGCACTCCCCTGATGAACGCCAGGTCCAGCCCACTGATGTAGGCCACCATGAACGTCACGAACACCAACACCACAGCGGTGTAGGTGACCATCTGCTTGCGGTTGGGCCAGATGACCTTGCGCAGCTCGGCGACGACCTCGCGCAGAAACTTGCGGAGCCGCTTGAAGATGTTCATCTTCGGCGTCGCTTCGGCGCGGGTGCGGCCCTCGACACGAGAGGCGGTGGCGACGGACTTGCCGGCGGTGGTCTTGGCACCATCCTTGATCAGCGACGGAGCATCGTCCGCGGACCGGGTCCGGCGGGCTGCGCGCTTGCCGGAGGGCCGGCTCGACCCGGCGGCATCGTGGGCGGCAGCAGCATCGTCGGCGACGACAGCATCGTCCGCACCGAGATCCTCGGAACCGTCGGAGCTGCTGTCGCGCGCGCCGCGCTGATCGCTCACGTCGTTCCTCTCGGTCGTCGGCAGGGTGTCTGCACTCGAATGCTCTGCATGACCACTGTCCGAAGCACCGCTTTCGAACGTGGCAGGGGCGACAGGACTTGAACCTGCAACCTACGGTTTTGGAGACCGTTGCTCTACCAATTGAGCTACGCCCCTTCGGCCGGATCGAAATCCGGTCGTACCGGCGACGGACAGCGCACAGCGCTGTACGACCCCGGAGATCTCAGTGTACTGCACTCACGGACGCCCCCGAAATCGCTGACTCGAGTCGGCGATCGGAGAGCCGGATCACGCGAGCTGGACGGTCGCGACGGCGCGACCGAAGATCTTCTTGCCCTCGTACTTCGCGGTGATGGCGACGACGGCCTTGCGGGTGTCCGCGTCGACCGACTTGATGCGACCCGTGAAGTCGACCTTGGCCGGCTCGGTCTCCTTGACCAGCACGGGGCTGGTGAAGCGCACGTTGTACTCGGTGATGGCGCCCGGATCACCCGACCAGTCGGTGACGAAACCGGCGCCGAGTCCCATGGTGAGCATGCCGTGAGCGACGACGTCCGAGAGTCCGGCGAGCGTGCGCGCGACCGGATCACTCCAGTGGATCGGGTTCGGGTCGCCGGAGACGCCCGAGTAGTTCACGAGGTCACCGCGGGTGAGCTCGTAGGTGCGCTCGGGAAGGTCGTCGCCGACGGTGACCTGGTCGAACTGCTTACGAGTCATGTTTCATGACACCTTTCGCCATCTCCAGCGCGTCCTGATCGGAACCGCCGCCGGTCTTCGCCACGAGTGTCGTCCAGGACGTCATGACGTCCTCGCCGGCCTCGTCCGTGACCATGTTCTTCGTGATGATGATGTCGCTTCCACCCATCTGGCGGAAGGACTCCAGGCTCACGTCGACGGTCAGGCGGTCCCCCGCCACGATCGGACGGTGGAACTCGAGACGCTGATCCGCCTGCATGATCTGCGACAGGTCGTACCCGGTGATGACCTCGTCGAACATGGCCTTCTGCGCGATGATGCCGACGACCGAGATGAAGGTGGCCGGTGCGACGAGATGCTCGTACCCGAGCTCGGCCGCGGCGTCCTCCGAGGAGTGCGCGGGATGATCGTTCTGCACGGCCCGTGAGTACTCGCGCACCTTCTCGCGCCCGATCTCGTAGAAGTCGGGCATGCGGTAGTGGTGCCCGACCATGCTGGCGGTGTGCACCGCCGGGTCGACGGCAGGCGTGTCGCCCCGGTCGGTTGCGGTTGCGGTGACTGTCACGTCGTCGACTCCCCCGAGAATGATGTGGAACTCACCACGGGACACCCGAGCGTGGGACGAGAGACAGTCCGGACGGCTCTGTCGGGCGAGTTCGAGACGGACGGCGCCGAGCCGACTGGGTCACCGGCACCTGGACACACGTCAGCGCTGCCACGGCGACTGTGCCGGGGCAGCGCTGCTGTGCGAATGATCAGCGAGATTCGCGGTGCGCGCGATGAGTTCCGCAGTTCGGGCAGAACTTCTTGATCTCGAGGCGATCGGGATCGTTGCGGCGATTCTTCTTGGTGATGTAGTTACGGTGCTTGCACACCTCGCACGCCAAGGTGATCTTGGGCCGAACGTCAGTGGAGGAGGCCACGTCGATGCCTGCTTTCGGGTAGAGCGCGATACGGGTGCTGCGTCGGTCATGAATACCGGACCCCACTGCGCGCAGCAGCGGCGGAGTCCTCTGTCGAGTAGCGATGGCCGGACTTGAACCGGCGACACAACGATTATGAGTCGTTTGCTCTACCGACTGAGCTACACCGCCTCGGTGCCGGACGCCGGCCGGCGCTCGGTCCCGCGAGCCCCCTAACGGAATCGAACCGTTGACCTTTTCCTTACCATGGAAACGCTCTACCGACTGAGCTAAGGGGGCAGGATCGGCGCACACGAGGTGCACGTCGAAGCCTTCGAAGACATTACACAGGGGTCAGACCGCTCGCCAAATTGCCTGGTGAACGAGTTGCAGGCGGCGTTTCGCGTGCCGCCTGCCCCCACCCCGACGACGAGACCCCGGCGAGGATTCTCGCCGGGGTCTCGTCGGGTGTGGCAGATGTAGGATTCGAACCTACGTAGGCATAAGCCGACGGATTTACAGTCCGCTCCCATTGGCCGCTCGGGCAATCTGCCGGGATGCTCCATGGCGCCGGACACTCGTCGAGTGACCGCTCCAGGTGCGATACGCAGAATACAACGACCGCACCCCTCGATGGCAAACCGGCTGGACACGCTACCGTCGGCACCGTACCGATCACGCACGAAGGAGTGTTGTCAGTGGCTGATTCGTCGTTCGACGTCGTGAGCAAGGTGGACCGCCAGGAGGTCGACAACGCTCTGAACCAGGCCGGCAAGGAGCTGTCGACCCGCTTCGACTTCCGCGGCACCGGCGCGAGCATCGAGTGGTCCGGAGACGAGGCCATCGTCATCACCGCCGAGGCCGAGGAACGCGCGAAGGCCGCCCTGGACGTCTTCAAGGAGAAGCTCATCCGACGCGACATCTCGCTCAAGGCCTTCGACGCCGGCGATCCCGTGCAGTCGGGCAAGACCTACAAGATCACCGGCACGCTGGTGCAGGGCATCACCACCGAGAACGCCAAGAAGATCTCGAAGAAGATCCGCGACGAGGGCCCCAAGGGCGTCAAAGCGCAGATCCAGGGCGAGGAACTGCGGGTGAGCAGCAAGAAGCGTGACGACCTCCAGGCCGTTCAGCAGCTGCTCAAGGGCGAGGACTTCGGCATCGCCCTGCAGTTCGTCAACTACCGCTGACTCAGCGGTAGGGCCCCGCCATGCGCTCGAGGCGGGCGATGCGCTCCTCCATCGGCGGGTGCGTGGAGAACAGCTTGCTCGCCCGGTCACCCGCCCGGAACGGGTTGGCGATCATCAGGTGCGACTGGGCCGTGAGGCGCGGCTCGGGGGGCAGCGGGGCGGCCTGGGTGCCGCTCTGCAGCTTGCGGAGCGCGGAGGCCAGCGCCAGGGGATCGCCGGTGAGCTCGGCACCCGACTGGTCCGCCTGGTACTCCCGCGAGCGCGACACGGCCAGCTTCACCAGGGACGCCGCGATCGGTCCGAGCATCGACACCAGCAGCAGGGCCAGCGGGTTGGCGCCCTGCCCGTTCCCGCGCCCGCCGAAGACGTTCGCGAAGAACGCGAAGTTCGCGAGTCCGGACACCACGGCCGCCATGGCGCCAGCCACGGACGAGATGAGGATGTCGCGGTTGTAGACGTGCGAGAGCTCGTGGCCGAGGACCGCGCGCAGCTCACGCTCGTTCAGCAGCGCCAGGATTCCGCTGGTGCAACACACCGCCGCGTTGCGCGGGTTGCGTCCCGTGGCGAACGCGTTGGGGGCGTTGGTGGGGCTGATGTAGAGCCGCGGCATGGGCTGATGCGCCGCGGTGGCCAGCTCGCGGACGATCGCGAAGATGCGCGGGTACTCGACCTCGGTGATCGGCTGGGCGTGCATCGACTTCAGCGCCAGCTTGTCGCTGTTGAAGTAGGCGTACCCGTTCATGCCGACGGCCAGGACGACCGCGACCACCAGGATGGTCGAGTTCTGGAACAGAGCGCCGATGAAGACGATCAGAGCCGACATCCCGACCATCAGGCCGAACGTCTTCATGCCGTTCGCGAACTTCATCGTGTGTCGCCGATCCTCTCGCCGCAGTGCTTACTGCACGAACAACGACCGAGGTGACGCGGGTAGTTCCCGTCAGCTGATGCGGGCGACCGTGTACTCGACCAGCTTGCGCAGCGCGTCGTTGGCCGGGCCCTGCGGCAGAGCGTCCAGCTCGGTGCGCGCCCGCTGGGCGTAGGTGTCGAGCGTCTCGCGTGCCTTGGCCATGCCCGGCGAACGACCCAGCAGAGTCAACGCCTCCGCCACGTCCGCGTCGTCGGTGATGGGACCGCGCAGCAGGTGGCGGAGCCGGTCGCCGTCCGCACCCTCGTCGCGCAGCGCGAACAGCACGGGCAGCGTGTGGACGCCCTCGCGCAGGTCGGTGCCCGGCGTCTTGCCGGAGTCCGACGCGGCGGACGAGATGTCGATGATGTCGTCGGAGATCTGGAACGCGGTGCCCACCGCGTCGCCGAGACGCTCGAGCCGCTCGATGTGCTCGTCGTCGCCCCCGGAGAACGTGCCGCCGAAGCGACCGCTCGTCGCGATCAGCGAACCCGTCTTCTCCCACACCGTGGTGAGGTAGTGATCGACCGGATCCTGATCGGGCTTGCTGCCGATCGTCTCGCGCATCTGGCCCGTGACCAGCGCGGCGAACGTCTCGGCGATCGTACGCACGGCGGAGGGGCCCAGCGTCGAGACCAGGCGCGACGCGTGTGCGAAGAGATAGTCGCCCGCGAGGATGGCGACGCTGTTGCCCCAGCGCGCATTGGCGGACTCCACGCCGCGGCGCATGGCGGCCTCGTCCATGACGTCGTCGTGATACAGCGTCGCGAGGTGCACCATCTCGAGCACGGTGGCCGCGGTGACGATGTCCGGGCTGGACGCCTTGGGACCGAGCTGACCGGTGAGAATGGTGAACAGCGGGCGGAACCGCTTGCCGCCGGCCTTGGCGAGGTGCAGCGCCGCCTCGGTGAGGAAGTCCTCACCGTCGGACAGCTCGGTCACGAGCAGGCTCTCGACCTCGGCCATCGCCGCGCGCACGATCTCCGCGAACTCCGCGTTCCCGAGATCCACGCCCGCCACCACGGTGGCCCCACTCGCACTCGTCTCGGTCACCGCGCTCGCACCCATTTCTCGTCGTCGAACACCTCGCGCGGCTCCGGGCCTCGGCGCCGCGTCTGCCTCCAACCTATCGTGCCTGCAAGATGGAACGATGACGGATGGACGCGCACAGGGTGTGACACCGGGAACTCGACGCGTGACCGACGTTCTCGTCGTCGGAGCGGGACCCGCGGGCAGCGCCGCCGCGGCCTGGTCCGTACGAGCTGGTCACGACACGATTCTCGCGGACGCCGCCACGTTCCCGCGCGACAAGACCTGCGGTGACGGACTCACACCGCGTGCCGTGGCCGAGCTCGACGAGCTGGGACTCGGTGACTGGGTGCGCTCGCGGGCGATCAATCGTGGCCTACGCCTCACCGGATTCGGTCAGGAACTCACGCTGCCGTGGCCGGGTGGCTCCCTCCCCGACATCGGTTCCGCGGTACCGCGTACCGAGTTGGACGACCGGATCCGCCGGGTGGCCGTCGACGACGGCGCGGTGATGATGGAGAACGCCAAGGCCGTCGATGCGGTGCTGGTGAGCGGGCGGGTCACCGAGGTGATGTTCGACACCGCCGACGGCTCTGTCGCCGTGGCCTGCCGCACGCTGATCGTGGCCGACGGGGTGCGCTCGCCGCTCGGCAAGATCCTCGGCCGTACGTGGCACCGCGACACCGCCTTCGGGGTCGCGGCACGGGCGTACGTCACGAGTGACCGCAGTGAGGACGAGTGGATCACCTCGCACCTCGAGCTCCGCGACGGGGAGGGCACCCTGCAGGCCGGCTACGGGTGGGTGTTCCCGCTGGGCGTGAACGACGAGGGCACCGGCGAGGTGAACGTGGGGGTGGGGACGCTCGCAACCTCGAAGCGCCCGGCTGCCGGCGCGCTGCGACCTCTCCTGAATCTCTATGCGTCACAACGGGAGTCCGAGTGGGGTCTGAGCGGCGGCGTGCGCCGCGTGCAGTCCGCCCTGCTGCCGATGGGCGGCGCGGTCTCGGACGTGGCGGGCCCCAACTGGGCGCTCGTCGGCGATGCGGCGGCCTGCGTGAATCCGCTCAACGGTGAGGGCATCGACTACGGACTCGAGGGTGGTCGACTGATCGCCGAACACCTGGACGGCGCAGACCTGACGCAGGTGTGGCCGGCGGTACTCCGCGAGCACTACGGGCAGAGCTTCTCGGTCGCTCGTCGCCTCGCGGGACTGCTGACGGTGCCGCGGTTCCTGCCCGCCACGGGGCCGATCGGCATGCGGTCGCGCGCGATCATGACCGTCGCCGTGCGGGTGATGGGCAACCTCATCACCGACGAGGATCGCGACGTGGTCGCGCGCGCCTGGCGGGCCGCGGGATCGACGTCACTGAAGGTGGACGACCGGCCACCGTTCTCCTGAGAGTGCCCGGCTGCCTCGGGAGCCGGGCCCGGTCAGCGCCCCGGTCGGAAGGCGTACACGGTGGTGCCGTCCGGCAGAAGTATCCCGTCGCGATCGCGGAAGCCGCACTCGAGAGACGCCACGACGCGTTGCAGCACGGGGAGCCGTGCCTGCTCGTCGAGTCCGGCGTGGACGGCGAGGGACAGTTCGGCTCCGTACAGCGCCAGGATGGCCTCGACCGCGCCGGCGAGCGCCGGGTCCTTGGCCTGGTAGAACGCGAAACGGTCCGCTTCCATCGTGTAGTCGCGCTCGTTGCCGCCCGCCAGTACCCGCACCCCGAACTCGGCCAGGTACTCCACCATGCGGCGCTCGGTGGCGCCGAAGCCGATCGACCGGCGGTCCGGCGAGAGGGTGTCGACGACGCGCTTGGTGTCCATGATCAACAGGCCCAGGTCGTTGGCGTCGAGCAGACCGAGGTCGGCGCGCATGGCGTCGCGCAGCAGACGCTGGATCTCGATCAGGAACCCGTGCTCACGGTTCAGCCGCTCGACGGCCGGACCCGGCATCGCGCCCGTCGTGGAGTAGGGCACCAGCACCCGGAGATCGAGCGACATGAGCATCTCGAGCAGCGGCGCGACGCGCTGGCGGGCCACGACGACGGTGATCGTCGAGATGCGCAGCAGTTCCTGATAGGCGGCGTCGACGTCGGCCTGCAGGTCGTCGGCACCCGGCGGCAGTGCGGTCGCGTCGGGGGCGGTCCGGCGACGTACGGCGTCGATCCAGACCCGCTGGAAGGTGGTCAGCGCGACCGACAACTCCTGGTAGCGCTCGGTGACCTGGTCGCGTACCAGCGACGTCTCGACGGCCTGGCGACCGGAATCGTGGGTCAGCTCGGCGCGGATGGTGCGCAGCTCGCGCGCGCGGCGCGTCTCCCTGGTGAGGTGTATGCGCGTGGTGCTGACGGCCCAACCGGCCCCGCCGGCGGCGACGGCCGAGGCAGCGAGGGTGGCATAGGGCAGCCAATCCGGTACGGGCATGCGCAGATCATGCCGTATCCGGACACGGTACGAACACCGATAGGTGCGTTCTCCGTATCTTTCAGTACACCGGTTTCACGGCGCTGTGCAAGGTGACGATGCCGCCCGTGAGATTGCGCCACTGCACGCGGCCCCATCCCGCGGACTGCATGCGCCGCGCGAGCTCCGCCTGGTCCGGCCAGGCGCGAATGGATTCCGCCAGGTAGACGTAGGCGTCGGGATTGCTGCTGACGGTGCGGGCCACGGCCGGGAGCGCCTTCATCAGGTACTCCATGTAGACGGTGCGGAACGCCGGGAAGACCGGTGTGGAGAACTCGCACACCACCAACCGTCCGCCGGGCCGGACCACCCGCAGGATCTCGGCGAGGCCGGCGTTGTGATCGGCCACATTGCGGAGACCGAACGAGATGGTGGCGGCGTCGAACACGTCGTCGCCGTAGGGCAGGTGCATCGCGTCGCCCGCGATCATCGGGACGCCGCGCGAGAGGCCCGCGCGGAGCATGCCCTTGGAGAAGTCGGTGGCGACGCACCAGGCGCCGGACCGGCCCAGTTCCTCCGTGGACACTCCGGTCCCGGCCGCGAGATCGAGCACCGCTTCCCCGGGCTTCAGCGCGAGCGCGTCGCGCGTCGCGCGCCGCCAGCCGCGGTCCTGCCCGAAGGACAGGACGGTGTTGGTCAGGTCGTACCGCTTCGCGACTCCGTCGAACATGGACGCGACGTCGTGCGGTTGCTTGTCCAGTTGCGCTCTGGAGCCGTGTGCTGCCACACCTGAACAGTACGTGGGCCGCGCACTCACCTAGGCCGCCGTCGTCCGCCGTCCGACGTCCGAGGTGCCGATGACCGCCTCGTAGTGGCCGATCAACTGGCTGCACAGCGCGGGCCAGGTGCGATGCAGGACGGACTTGCGCGCGGACGTGGCGAACCTCGCACGCGTGGTGGGGTCGGCGAGGGCCTGCACGGCGCTCGGCAGCAACTCCTCGTACCGATCCACGGGCAGCAGGTACCCGTTGCGGCAGTGGCTCACCAGATCGCGGGGACCGCCGGCGTCGGGTCCGATCACGGGGACACCGCTCGCGAGCGCCTCCTGGACGGTCTGGCAGAACGTCTCGTGCTCACCGGGGTGCGCGAACACGTCGAAGGACGCGTAGGCCTCCGACAGGGCCTGCCCGCCCAGCTGACCGGTGAACACCGCGGACGGCATGAGCGCCTCGAGCCGCGCGCGCTCCGGACCGTCACCGACGATCACCACACGCACGCCCGGTGTCCGCTCGAGTACCGCGAGGCGTTCCACGTGCTTCTCCGGTGCCAACCGGCCGACGAAGCCCACCACCAGCGCGTCGCCCGCGTCCCACTGCGCACGACGCTCCGCGTTCCGCGACGACGGCGCGAAGCGCACGGTGTCCACTCCCCGACCCCAGCGATGCACGCGGGGGATGCCGTGCGCGGCGAGTGCGTCCATCGCCGACGTAGACGGTGCGAGGGTGCGGGCACTGCCCTTGTGGATCCGGCGGGTCCACGCCCAGCAGGCACGCGAGGTCAACCCGAGACCGTAACTCTCGGCGAACCCGGCGACATCGGTCTGATAGACGGCGACGGCCGGGACGTCCAGCCTCCGCGCGGCCGCGAGGCCACCGGCACCGAGCGAGAACGGCGATGCCAGGTGCACCACGTCGGGCGCGAACGAGCGCAGCGCGGCGGTCATACCGGGGCTCGGCACGCCGACGGGCAGCGAACTCACCTTGGGGACCATCACCGACGGCACTCGCAGAACCGGGAACGAGCCGTGTGAGGTCGGTGCCGCGGGCACCCCGGCCGGCGTGTCCGGCGCGACGATCATGGCGTCGTGACCTGCGGACTCCGCATGCTCGAGCACACGGAGAATCGAGTTGGTGACACCGTTGACGTGAGGCAGGAACGATTCGGCGACCACGGCTATGCGCACACCGTGAACTGTTCCGCGCCGCGACGACCGCGATGCGAGGGCGACGTGACCAGCGGGCGAACCCCGGGCGAACCCTCCGGTACCGGGTCAGACGCGCGCGTCGCGGCGCCGCAGGTAGAGGATCGACGGGCCGGCGATCAGCCACGTGACGACGATGACGGAGAGCGCGGGCACGACGGCCACCGAGGCGTCGCGGCCGGCGACCCGCACCAGGTCGGGATCGCTGCGGGAGTACTCGACGTCGATGCGCTGACCGGCGACGAGGTTGGTCGGGTACAGCACTCCGAGCTTGGGATTGTGCATCTCGCCGTCGGGAGTCACGAAGCTCACCGCCGAGCGCAGACGTCCGGCCGACAGCACCTCGGCCGTGGCGACGCCCTCGTCCGAGGAGATGGTGTGGTCGTTGCGCCACGCCGCGAGGACCAACAGGACCGCGAGCACCGAGACGACGGTGGCGATCACCAGGAGAACGGTGGGAACGCGCGAGCGGCGCCGCACGGGGGCCTCGTCCGCCTCGGAGTTCTCGACAGCAGGCATGTCGCCACCGGACATCTCGGCACCGGCCGGACTCGGGACGACGGGGTTCACCAGAACAGGCTAGCGACCGCACCACGCAGGACGTCGGCAGCGGTACGCCGAGTAACGTCTCCCGCCATGGGGCGGAAATTCAGTTACACCGAGGACTTCGACGTGACACCGGCGCAGGCGCACTCCGCCTTGACGGACGAAGCGTTGTGGGACAAGCGAACCAAGGAGGTCTCCGACCGGGCCAGCGTGGAGTACTCGCACCGGCCCGACGGCGGCTTCGACGTGGTGATCTCCGAGGGGGTCGGCGCGTCCGTGCTGCCGGGGTTCGTCCGGAAGGTGATTCGCGGCGACCTGGTGATCACGCGGAAGGACAGCTGGGGACCGCTCGAAGGCGACCGTGCGAACGGCACGCTCGAGGGCGGATCGACGGGCTTGACCTCGAAGGTGCGCGGAACGTTCGAACTGGTGCCTCATGGCACCGGATCGCGCCTGACCCTGAAGGGGACGGCCGAGGTGAAGGTCCCGTTCGTCGGCGGCAAGATCGAGGGCATGGTCACCGAGATGATCGGCAAGATGGTGCACTCCGAGAGCAAGCAGGCCCGGGAGTACCTCGCCGACAGGGCCTAGAGGGCAGCGCGGATCGAAGCATGCAGATCGCGTAGACCGGACCGATCGGTGGTCACCTCGAGCACCCGGGTGCCCTCGGCGTGACCCGTGAGCAGCTTCGCGAGCTCGTCGGGATCGACCCGCCGGTGCGGGATCCGGTACGCGGCACACAGCGCCGCGAGGTCCATGCCGTGCGGAGTGCCGAACACGCGCTCGAAGACGCCCGCGTACTGGGGATCACCCTGCTCGAGCAGTTCGAAGATGCCGCCACCGTCGTCGTTCGCGACGACGATGGTGAGGTCCCGCGGTCGGGGCTCCCCGGTGCCGATGAGCAATCCGGACGCGTCGTGCAGGAACGTCAGGTCCCCCATCAACGCGATGGTGCGGCCGTCGTGTGCCAGCGCAGCGCCCACCGCGGTGGAGACGGTGCCGTCGATGCCCGCCACACCGCGATTGGACAGCACCCGGACGTCCTCCGCCGGGTAGCCGACCAGCGCCATGTCGCGCACCGGGTTGGAGGCGCCGAGCACGAGCAGGTCACCCGGCCGACGTGCCGACGACACGGCGGCGGCGACGTGCAGACCCGTTGGAATCGAGAGCGAGTCGAGCTGCCCGCGGACCGCGGCATCGGCCGACTCCGAGGCGTCGGCACAGCGACGCAGCCACTCGGGTGACGGTGTCCCGGTGACCAGCGCGCGCGTTCCGGTCGCCACGACGTTGCCCGAGACGTCGGGCCAGCGGGGTCCGGTGGTGAGTGCGATGACGGAGACGGCCGGATCGGCCAGCACCTTCGAGACCTGACGATGCAGCGTGGGACGCCCGGTGATGATGGCCTGGCGCGGCGACAGCGCACCGAGCGCGAGCGGGTTGAGCGGGTGGCCGTGCAGGGGCGCGGTCGGCTCGGCGACCGTCGGCAGCCCGGCGAGTTCCGGCCGATAGGCGGCGCCGTGTCCGGAGATGACGACGGTGTCCACCGAGAGGTCCAGGTCCACCGGAACGTCGAGCGTCGCGTACTGCGTGGTGGTCCACGGGGAGCCGTCGGGACGTCCCTCCGGGGCGGGGCGGGAGTCGGCCGGGTCGGGCGTGAGGGGCTCGCGCAGCGGCATGTCGAAGTGGACCGGGCCGGCGTTGCCCGAGCGCGTACCGCGTGCGGCAGCCAGGACGCGGCACACTGCCGACCGCCACTGGCTGTTGACCTGGTCGGACTCCTCGGCGAGACCGAGGCTGATGGTCGCGCGCACCTGACCCGCGAACAGGCCGAGTTGCTCGACCGTCTGGTTGGCGCCGGTGCCGAGCATCTCGTAGGGGCGGTTGGCGCTGAGCACGACCAGCGGAATGCGGGCGTAGTTGGCCTCGAGCACGGCGGGTCCGAGATTGGCGACGGCGGTTCCGGACGTCATCACGACAGGGACGGGTCGGCGGCCGGACACGGCCAGTCCGATGGCGAGGAAGCCGGCGGTGCGTTCGTCGATGCGCATGTGCAGGCGGACGCGACCGGCGCGGTCGGCGGCCTCGAGCGCGAACGCGAGCGGCGCGTTACGCGAGCCAGGGCACAGCACGACGTCCTGGACGCCGCCGCGGATCATCTCGTCGACGACGACGACGGCTTGAGAGGTGGACGGATTCACCATTTCAGAGTGTCACAGATGCCGGACCTGCCTGAATGATCGGCCGGCCTCCAGGGCGCGCGTGGCCCTGGCACGATGAACCGGTGCGCACACACTTCGATCCGCAGACCATGGACGCCGGCGACTACTACAAGCTTCTCACCACGTCAGTGGTGCCCAGACCCATCGCGTGGGTGTCGACGGTCTCCGCGGACGGCGTACCGAACCTGGCGCCGTACAGCTTCTTCTCCGTCTCCTCCAGCGCACCCGCCGTGGTGCAGTTCACGTCGGTCGGCCGCAAGGACAGCCTGCGGAACATCGAGGAGACGGGCGAGTTCGTCGTCAACCTCGCCACCGAGTCGTTGTTCGAGCAGATCAATCAGACGTCCGCGAACTACGACGCCTCGGTGAGCGAGTACACCGCGGTCGACCTCGAGAGCGAGCCCAGTGAGACCGTCCGCCCGCCGCGCGTCGTCGCGTCCCCGCTCTCGATCGAGGCGACGCTCCATCAGGTGGTCGAGGTGGGCAACTCGTTCGTCGTCATGGGCGCGGTCACGATGATCACGGTGCGTCCGGAGTTCCTCGCGGAGGACGGGTTGCCCGACTTCAGCGCCCTCGCACCGCTGAGCCGGCTCGGCCGCGACGAGTGGGGCATGCCCCCGGCCGTGCGACGAATCCAGCGCCCCGACAGGCCTTGAGTCCGGATCGGGTCCCGTTCGACCGCTCGCGCACGGTGCGCTGGGCCTCGCTCGCTCTGGCGACCGTCGTCGTCGCCGTCCTGGCGGAGCGGGTCGGCGTTCCGTCGGCCGCTCTGTTCGTCGCGCTCGCCGTGGCGACGGTGTTCGCGTTGTGCGGATGGGGCCCGGGGAAGGTTCCGCGCACCGCGTCGATGGGCGCGCAGGCCGTGCTCGGCGTCGAGATCGGCACCCTGCTCGATCGGGACACGATGTCCTCGCTGGGGTCCGACTGGATCTGGGTGGTGGTCGTCTCGCTCGGCACCCTGGTGCTGTCCATCGCGGCCGGCGCTCTCCTCGGACTGCATCGTGACCTCGACGCCACCACCGGCGCCCTCGCACTCGTGGCCGGGGGTGCGTCCGGCATGGTCGCGATCGCCCGTGATCTGGGCGGCGACGAGCGGGTGGTCGCCGTGGTGCAGTACGTCCGGGTGCTGCTGGTCACCGCGTCGCTACCGTTCGTCGCCACGGTGGTCTTCTCGGCGGACACCGGACAGGGCGGATCACTCGACACCGCCTCCGCCCCGCTCTGGACGGACGCGCTCTTCATCGCGGTGTGCCTGCTGGTGGGCATCCCGCTGGGCCGACTGATCCGCCTGCCAGCACCCGCCCTGCTCGGACCGCTGCTGATCTCCGGTGCCGCGGACCTGCTGGGGTGGACGGGCGACGCCGGCGTGCCGATCCTGGCGCTCCAGCTCGTCTACATCGTCATCGGGTGGCAGGCAGGCCTGCAGTTCACCCTCGACAGCCTGAAGTCCATCGGCCGCATCATCCCGTGGGCAGTACTGCTGATCATCGCCATCGCGGTGGGCTGCGCGCTGCTCGGCCTGATCCTGGTGGGCACCACCGGTATCACCCCGTACGAGGCCTACCTCGCCACGACGCCGGGCGGTATCTACGCGGTGCTCGCGCTGGCGGCGGCGAGCAGCGTGAACGTGACCTTCGTCGTGGCGGCCCAGGTGCTCCGGGTGTTCATGATGCTGCTGGTGGTCCCGCTGTTCACCCGGGCACGCGGGCGCGGTTAGCCGTTCGCGTCCTGCACGAGCCGCGCGACGACATCGGGTGTCAGGGTTCCGTCGCCGAAGGCCACCATGCGGGCGAGCGGGACGCTCGACAGGAAGACTGCCGTCTCCGGATTGCCCATCATCGCCTGTGCCACCGACGGTCCGTCGCCGTCCTCGATGGCCGCCCGCAGCAGGTCACCGCCGCGCGGATCGTCCAGCCACTCGGTAACGGTCGACTCGGCCGTCAACGGCAGGCGGACGTCGTCGCCCGTCACGGAGACGATCGCGACGCTCCGGAGATCGCGCGACGATGCCGCCGCGGCCACGACGTACTCGCCCGGCGCCACGATCCAGGACGACACCCGGGTGTCCCAGTACGCCAGGTCGGCCCGCCGGACGGTGAGAGTCACGGTCTCGGTCGCACCCGCGGCGATCTCGACCGACTCGAACGCCGCGAGCTCACGCGGAACACGGTGCGCGTCCTCGTCGGGCGCGGACACGTAGATCTGCACGACCTCCCGGCCGTCCCGGTCCCCGGTGTTGGTCACCGGCACCGTGACGTCGATGCCGTGCTCCCCCACCGTCGCGGTCACGTCGCCGTACTCGAACGTCGTGTACGACAGGCCCCACCCGAAGGGGTACGACACGTCGGTCTCGCGCGCATCGAAGCCGCGGTAGCCCACGTGGATGCCCTCGCCGTAGCGGACGACCCCGTGCTCACCGGGGAAGTCCAGGTAGGACGGGTGGTCCTCGAGCCGGAGCGGAACGGTCTCGGCGAGCCGTCCCGACGGGTTCACGACGCCGAACAGCACGTCGGCGATCGCTCCGCCGCCGGCCTGTCCCAGCAGCCACGTCTCGAGGATCGCGGGGACGTCGGTGTCCCACGGAGACGTCAGGACCACGCCGCCGTTCGACAGCACCACCACGGTGTTCTCGTTCACCGCGCGCACTCGCTCGACCAGGGCCAGATGGCCTTCCGGCAGCGCCAGCGTGGTGCGGTCCATGCCCTCGGTCTCGGGATCGTTGCCGACGAAGACGAGGGCGATGTCGTGCGTGCGAGCGAGTTCGACGGCCTCGTTCAGCAGTCCGTCGTCGGCGCCGGTCTCCTCGGTCGACGCGTGGTCGGCGTCGTACCCGGGCGCGAACGCCACCTCACCCTGCGCGGCAGCGGTGATCGCCGACAGCGCGTCGTCCAACCGGGTCGGGGTGATCTGCGAACTACCGCCGCCCTGGTAGCGCGGGGTGCGGGCGATCTCGCCGAGCACGGCGATCGATCCGGAACCCGGTGCGAGGGGCAGCAGACCGTCGTTCTTCAGCAGGACGATCGCCCGGCTCGCGATCTCTCGGGCCAGCGCGTGGTGGGCATCGTGATCGACGTCCACGGAACCGCTCGCGTCCTGCGCGCGCTCGACCAGTGCGCGTACGCGGGCCGCCGCCGTCTCCAGAGCGCCCGGATCGAGCGCACCGGACTCCGCCGCGTCGGCGACCCGCTGGTCACCGTCAGCGTCGGGTCCGGGCATCGTCAGGTCGAGGCCCGCGGCGATCGAGTCGACCCGGTCCACGACGGCGCCCCAGTCGGAGACGACGGCGCCCTCGAAACCCCACTCGCCGCGCAGCACGTCCGTCAGGAGCCACCGGTTCCGCGAGGCGTGGACGCCGTTGATGCGGTTGTAGGAGCACATGACGGTCCACGGCTGCGCCTGCTCCACCACACGCTGGAACGCCCGGAGGTAGATCTCGCGCAGGGTGCGTTCGTCCACCTCGGCGCTCACGCGCATGCGGTCGGTCTCCTGGCTGTTGACCGCGAAGTGCTTGAGCGAGGTGCCGACACCCCGGCTCTGCACGCCCTGCACGTAGGCGGCGGCGAGCGTGCCCGTGAGCAACGGGTCCTCCGAGAAGTATTCGAAGTTGCGGCCACCGAGCGGGCTGCGCTTGATGTTGATGCCGGGGCCCAGCAGGACGGACACGTCCATCGACCGGGCCTCGGTGGCCAGCGCCTCTCCCATCCGCCGCAGCAGGTCGGGATCCCAGGTACTCGCGGTGGCGGTGGCCGGCGGGAAGCACGTCGCGGGTCGTCCGGAGAACATGTCGCTGTCGCTCGCCTGCATCCGCACGCCGTGCGGGCCGTCGGTCAGCGTGATCGCCGGGAGCCCGTCCTGCTGCTCGGTGCTCCAGAAGTTGCGTCCACTGGTGAGGGCTGCGAGATCGTTGCGTGGAGTCATGGCTCCATCATCGACGATCCGGCCCTCCGTGCGCCTTTCGCGCATCCGGGGACACGCGAAAGGCGCACGGGGGTCAGGCTGCGTACTTCTGCACCAGGGCGCCGACGCGCGGGAGAGCCTCGGTGACGTTCTTCTTCGCCGAGGGGCGGAGCGAGGAGTACGCCTTCTTGATGGTCGACTTGCTGGTCTCGTCGATGCGCGCGTCGGTGACGGACAGCAGCGCGTCGGACGCCTCGTCACCGTTCGCGGCGAGGAACTCACCGAACGTGCCGGTCGGCGCGGCCTGGTACCGCTGCCAGAACGGGTCGAGCTTCTCGACGAAGCTCGGCCACAGCTTGGCGACCGCATCGTCGACGACGCTGGGGCTCACCTTCTTCACGGCGCCGTATCCGCCCTTGACCGCCAGGCCGGAGGCGCCCTTCTTGTCGGAGACCTCGGCGTCGATCAGCGCGCGGACGTCCGCGCGCACGGCCGGTGCGGTGTTCTCGTCGAGGAGGGTGGTCTGCAGTGATGCCACGGGAAACAATCCTGTCGTCGGGAGTCAGGCCGGAGGCCGTTCTCTTGGTTGAGAGTCGGGCGCAAACGCCGTTCTCGGAGAAGGTTTCTGGTCGGCGCGACCCTACAACAGAGCGAGGGGATGGCACCGGGCGAGACGCTCCAGCCACCACGTCCGCCGATCGTCCGGGGCGGCGAGCTCGCGGAGTCGATCCGGATCGGGGACGACGGTGTCGACCCGCAGACGACCGTCGACGAGTGCTCGCGGCTCGGCCACGTCGGTGACGAACAGTGCGCCGGTGCCCAGGCCGCACGCGGCACTCGACGGCAGGGCCGCCGCCGCGGCGAGTCCCGCGGACATGCCGATCGCCGAGTCGAGGGCGCTCGACACGACCACGGGGACGCCGTACTGCGCCAATTCCTCGGCGAGCCGCAGCACCGCCCGCACCCCGCCCAGCGGCGGCACCTTGACGACGGCCACGTCGGCGGCCCCGGCCCGCACCACGCGCAGCGGGTCCTCGGCTCGCCGGATGCTCTCGTCGGCGGCGATCGACACTCCGCGCACGCGTCTGCGCACCTCGGCGAGTTCCTCGACCGTCGCGCAGGGCTGCTCCGCGTACTCGAGGTCACCGTTCTCGGTGAGGGCGCGCAAGGCCGTCTCGGCCTCGTCGACCGTCCAGCCCCCGTTGGCGTCGACACGCACGGTGGGGACGAGCGCCCGGACCGCCTCGACTCGTGCGACGTCGTCGTCGAGGGTCTGGCCCTTCTCGGCGACCTTGACCTTCGCCGTACGCGTGCCGGGATAGCGCGCGAGCACGGCGGGCACCTCGGCGGCGGGCACCGCGGGCACGGTGGCGTTGACCTCGACGTGGTCCCGCACCGGATCGGGCGCGCCCTGCCAGGCCATCTCGATGCCGGCACGCAGCCATGCCGACGCCTCGGCGTCGTCGTACTCGGGGAAGGCGCCGAACTCGCCCCATCCGGCGGGTCCGGAGAACACCAGTACCTCCCGCGTCGTGATGCCGCGGAACCGGGTGCGCATGGGCAGCGACAGCACGTGGGCCGACGCGACGATCTCGTCGAGCCCGGGAGCGGGTGCCGCCGTCACTGCTGGCCGGGGAGCAACTGCACCATGAGGGCGTTGCTCTCGGCGACGAGCGTGCCGTCCTGCTTGGTCAACCGGGCCTCGATGAACGTCTTGCGGCCCTCGACCTTCGTCACGTGCCCCTCGGCAACGAGCTGCTCGTTCAACGGGGTCACGGCGCGGTAGTCGATGTGCAGGAAGGCGGTGCGGCTGATCGGGCGACCGTACGCGTGCTGGATCAGCCCGAAGAGGTCGTCGAACAGCAACGGCAGCGTGCCGCCGTGGGCTGCGCCGTTGCCGCCGAGATGGAACCGGCGGAACACACCGGTGGACCGTACGCCCTCGGCGCCGTACTTCTCGATGGTCCACGGCAGCATCAGCAGACTGCCGCGACCCGGGAGCTCCAGCGCGCGGCCCGCCGGTGACAGACCCTCCGGCACCACGTACGGCGCCATGGTCGCGGCGAGTTTCTCCGCCTGGTCGGCGGCCAGGGCGAGCTGGTCGTCCGGCAGGTCCGTGGACACCGCGAGGTCCTGGACGGTGCGCAACGCCTCGATCAACCGGCCGTAGTCCGGCGGCGGCGTGGCCCTGGTGAACTTCGGGAATCCGCCGTGGGGGGAATCGTCGGTCATCGGACGACGGTAACGCGGAGTCCGATTCGGTCCGTCGTTAGGCTGTCGAGGGTGACCGATCAGACCTCGCCGTTCCAGCCCGAGCAGTGGACCGCGGTCCCCGGCTTCGAGGACCTGGTGGACATCACGTACCACCGCCACGTCACCGACGGCACCGTGCGCATCGCGTTCGATCGCCCCGAGGTACGCAACGCCTTCCGCCCCGGCACCGTCGACGAGCTGTACCGCACGCTCGACCACGCCCGGATGACCTCCGACGTCGGCGCCGTCCTCCTCACGGGCAACGGGCCCAGCGAGAAGGACGGCGGGTGGGCCTTCTGTTCCGGCGGCGACCAGCGCATCCGGGGGCGGTCCGGCTACCAGTACGCCAGCGGCGACACGGCCGAGACCGTGGACCGGGCGCGCGCGGGACGCCTGCACATCCTCGAGGTGCAGCGCCTGATCCGCACGATGCCCAAGGTCGTGATCTGCCTCGTCAACGGGTGGGCCGCGGGCGGCGGACACAGCCTGCACGTGGTCTGCGACCTGACTCTGGCGAGCCGGGAACACGCCCGCTTCAAGCAGACCGACGCCGACGTGGGCAGCTTCGACGGCGGATACGGCAGCGCGTACCTGGCGAAGATGGTGGGGCAGAAGTTCGCTCGCGAGATCTTCTTCCTCGGTGACACCTACACCGCCGAGGACATGCACCGGATGGGTGCTGTGAACAAGGTGGTCGATCACGCCGACCTCGAGACCGTCGCCATCGAGTGGGGGCGCACGATCAACGGCAAGTCCCCGCAGGCGCAGCGAATGCTCAAGTACGCGTTCAATCTTCAGGACGACGGGCTGGTGGGGCAGCAGCTGTTCGCGGGCGAGGCGACGCGGTTGGCCTACATGACCGACGAGGCCGTGGAGGGTCGCGACTCGTTCCTCGAGAAGCGTGAGCCGGACTGGTCTCCCTACCCCTGGTACTTCTGAGAGGCGACCGACGATGGAGGTGCTGGCGAGCCGGATCATTCTGCGGCCGAAAAACGTCGACGAGACACTGAGCTTCTATCGGGACCGGTTGCGGCTCGGCATCTTCCGCGAGTATCCCGGTGGCGTGGTGTTCTTCGCGGGGCAGTCGCTGATCGAGGTGGCCGGACACGGGCAGGCCGGAGGCCGGTCGACAGCTGACGGCGAGCCGACGGCGGGTGCGATGGCGACGATCCTGCTGCAGGTGCGTGACGTCGAGGCGGCACGCGCCGAGCTCGAGGCGGCGGGCGTCGAAGTCGTGCGGCCTCCGCAGACCGAGCCCTGGGGACTGACGGAGATGTGGATCGCCGACCCCGACGGCACACGCATCGTCGTGGTCGAGGTTCCGCCCGACCATCCGCAACGCCGTGGCTGATCTGACCGTCCTCCCGGTGCCCAGCGGAGACGCGGTGCTGAGTCTGCTGCCGCGACTGCGCGCCGTGCTCGACGGTACCGCCGAGCCGGTCCTGCCGGTCCCCGCCGACGACGATCGTGAGCGTCGACGCCTCGCCGACGCGCTGTCACCGGGCACTCCCGCGGAGCCGGGTACCGCGATGGTGCTCGCCACGTCCGGGTCGACGGGAACCCCGAAGGGAGCCCTGCTCGGGGCGGCCGCACTCCGGGCCAGCGCCGCCGCCACCCATACCCGGCTGGGTGGGCCGGGACAGTGGTTGCTCGCGCTGCCGGCCCATCACATCGCCGGGATGCAGGTGGTGCTGCGCTCCCTCGCCGCCGGCCACGAACCCGCGGTGGTGGACGTGTCGACGGGATTCGACCCCGCGCACCTCGTCCGCGCGGTCGCGTCGATGATCGGGCCCCGGCGCTACACCTCCCTCGTCCCCACCCAGATGGTGAAGGCGCTCGATCGTCCGGACGCCGTCGCGGCGCTCGCGTCCCTCGACGCCGTTCTGCTCGGCGGGGCCGCGACCCCGGCTCCCGTGCTCGACCGCGCACTCGCTGCGGGGATCACCGTGGTCCGCACCTACGGGATGAGCGAGACCTGCGGCGGGTGCGTCTACGACGGCGTTCCCCTGGACGGCGTGACCGTCGGCCTCGAGGCGGACGGCCGGGTGCGCCTCGGCGGACCCACACTGGCGAACGGTTACCGCGGAATGCCTGATCACCCGGCGTTCGCCGAGGCGGGGTGGTTCCGCACCGATGATCTCGGACGCCTGCAGGGCGACCGTCTGCAGATTCTCGGGAGGGCCGACGACGCCATCACCACGGGCGGACTCACCGTCGTACCGCGAGTGGTGGAAGACGCCGTCGCGGGGATCGACGGGGTCGCCGAGTGCGTCGTGGTCGGCGTTCCCGATCCGCGCCTGGGCGAACGGGTGGGCGCACTGGTGGTGCTGCGGCCCGGTGTCGAGCTGTCGCCGGAGTCTCTCCGGGCGGCCGTCGCCGACGCGCTCGGCCCTGCCGCGGCACCCCGGCAGGTGCTGTTCGTGGACGCGCTCCCGGCCCGCGGCCCGGGCAAGGTGGACCGCGCGGCGGCGCGAACGACGCTGGTCGCGTGTGGTCCGACCGAATGACATCTCCCCCGCACGCCGAGGGGCGAGCCGCCCGAGACCGTGACGGTGAGTAAGGTCCTCCCGGTACATCCGGGTCGGGGGCTTGGTTGTTCGTGGGTTCGGAGGACAGTGACGATGGCGAGGCAGGCGACGGGAGCAGCTCCCGACGCGCACGACGGCTGGATCGTCGTGGAGACACTCGCCGAACCGCCCGACGGCAATGCCGGTCCCGTGGGGACCGTCGTCGCCAAGGACGGTCGGGCGAAGGACTGGACGGCGCTCTCCCGCGCGGTCGGCAGCAAGCGCATCGCGGACGCGGCGCGTGCGATGACCGCGTTCGTCGCGACCAGCGGCGAGGACGCGGCCGAGACCGTGCCGGGACTGCACAGTCCGCTGCGGGCCGTCGCGGTACCGGGTCCCCGGAAGGCCGTCCACGGTGTGATGCTGTACGCCGGTGACGATTCCGACGCACCGCCGCCCCTCGTCGTCGGCTACGACTGGTCCTCGTCACGTCGACAGTTCGCGTTCACGCCCGGCATCGCCGGCGTCACGGGCCGGGAGCCGGCATCGAAGCTCGCCGCACCGGCATTCGAGCTGTTCGACCACGCGGACGACGCCGACAGCGCGATGTATCTCCTCGTCGCTCTGCTCGACGCGGAACCCGGAACCCGCTGGGACGGCACCGTGGCGCTGCGTACCCCGCGCGGTGCCCGGCCCCTGCGCAATGCGGTGCGGACGGTGCTCGACACCTCGTCCGCCGACGACGCCAGCCGGTACGTCGACACCGTGTCGCACGCGTTGGCGATCTCGCTCCGCGCGGACGAACTCGTGGTGGCCGGACCGTCGGTCGAGGCGTTCGCGCTGCGGTCGCTGACGCGCAACTCCCCCACCGCGATCGCACTCATCGACACCGAGCGCGTGCGCGTCGTGCGGTGGCTGACAGATCCGGTGGAGAACATCCTGTGGAAGGGGCAGGTCGATCAGCGCGACACCCCGCACCCCTCGGACATCGCGCGCATCGTGTCGGCCTATCGCCGGATGCACGAGTGGGCGGACCATCGCACCGAGATCCCCGGCGTGCGACTGCGCCGTGTCGACGGCGGGTGGACAGTCGTCGACCTACGGGCGACACGTGTTCCGGGACAACGCTTCCTGATGGTGGAATTCCAACCGGTCGGATTCTCCGACGAGGACGATCCCGTCCCGCCCACCGACACCGGATACCCGGGTCGTGGGCCGCGCAGACGGTCCAGCTGAGCCTCTTCTCGGGCTCGAGCGTGTCAGGTTCGCGGCATACCGCACCGGGCCGCGAGGCAGCGCTCGAGATCCTCGGTGACCGCCCAGGCCGTGTCGAGGTCACCGCCGAGCAGCAGGGACCGCTGACGCAGTGTGAGCGCGCGGATGGCGCGGTCGAGTTCGACGTCCGTCATGGCCGCGACGGCGTCGTCGATGGTGGAACTGGTGATGTCGTCCATCGTTCATCCCCGGGGGTGCGACAGGTGAACCGATCGAAGGACCGGTTCCGCATTCGTGTGCCACGTTCACGGCCGACGGCGACAAGCCTGTGAGAAACCCCCGAGGTCGAGGGCGCACCCGGAGTGTACGCCGGGAGCGGTGGGCCTCACAACACGACCGCGCGGGGCCGCATCGGCACGCGTAGGCAATGATCCACACATGGCGACAGCATCCCAGTGGCTCGAAGGCGCACGGCCGCGCACACTTCCGAACGCGATCGCACCGGTCGTGGCCGCGGCGGGTGCGGCAGCGGCGGCCGGCGACGTGACGTGGTGGAAGGCCCCGGTGGCACTGCTCGTGTCGGTCGCCCTCATCGTCGGCGTGAACTTCTCCAACGACTACTCCGACGGCATCCGCGGAACCGACGACGACCGCGTCGGACCGATCCGCCTCGTCGGCTCCCGGCTGGCGACGCCGGCGGCCGTCCGCGGCGCGGCCGTGGCGTGCTTCGCACTCGCTGCCGTCGCGGGGCTCGTCCTCGCCCTGACGACGGCCTGGTGGCTGGTTCTCGTCGGTGTCGTGTGCATCGCAGGAGCCTGGTACTACACGGGCGGATCGAAGCCCTACGGCTACAGCGGCCTCGGAGAGATCGCCGTCTTCGTCTTCTTCGGCCTCGTCGCCGTGCTCGGCACCCAGTTCGTGCTCACCGATCGCGTCGACCTCGTGGGACTCGCGTGCGCCGTCGCGATGGGCTGCTTCTCGAGCGCCGTCCTGGTGGCCAACAACATCCGCGACATTCCCACCGACACCGAGGCGGGCAAGCTCACCCTCGCGGTCCGGCTGGGCGACGCCCGGAGCCGCGGTCTGCACGCCGCGCTGATCGGCGTGCCGTTCCTCGTCAGCCTGCTGCTGCTCCTGCACTCGCCGTGGGCCGTGCTGGGCGTCGTCGCCTTCCCGTTGGCCTGGCGTGCCAACGCCCCCGTCCGCACCCGGCAGCAGGGTCTCGCGCTCATTCCGGCGCTGCGCGACTCGGGTCTCGCGATGCTCGTCTGGGCGGTGGCGACCACCGTCGGCCTGCTGCTCGGATAGTCGCCGCGCGACGGATAATTCCGTTGCCGACGGTCATGATCTCCCTCTACGGTCGTCCCATGGACCCCGTGACCGAACCCGAGATCCGGACATCGTTCGTCAACTGCTCGAAGGGCGAGGCGAAGCGCATCCCGGTCCCCACCGATCTGGACGGTCGCCCGTGGGACGACCTGGACTTCCTCGGCTGGAGCGACCCCGCGTATCCGGGCCGCAGCTTCCTCGTCGTGCCGACCGCGGATCGGCTCGTCGGAGTCGCCCTGCGTTCGGAGAGCAGTTCTCGCCGATCTCAGATGTGCAGCATCTGCACCACCGGGCATCAGAACGGCGGTGTCACGCTGATGGTGGCCCGCAAGACCGGTGAGTCCGGCCGCCGCGGCAACACCGTCGGCACCTACCTGTGCTCGGATCTGGCCTGCTCCCTGTACGCGCGGCGGATCAAGACCCCGACGCTGGGACGGCAGTACCGCGACGACACCCCGGTCGAGGAGCGCGTCGGCAAGCTTCGCGAGACCATCACGGCATTCGTGGCGCGGCTGGACTGACCGCGGTCGGCGGCAGCCTCAGCGGCGCGCCGATCGCCGGTCCGGCACCAGTCCACCGAGAACCCAGTTGACGATGGACACGATCACCGCGCCCCAGAAGGCGGACCCGAAACCGTCGACGGTGAGCCCGTACCCGGTGCTCTCGGTGATGGCGGCGGTGAGCAGCAGCATCAACGCGTTGATCACCAACAGGAACAGCCCGAGGGTCAGCACGATGAGGGGCAGCGACAACAACTGCACGATCGGCTTGACCAAGGCGTTGATCACGGTGAACACGGCGGCGATCCCGATCAGCACCACCAGGTCCCAGCCCTGCCCGCGCCCCGAACTCGCGATCGAGATGCCGTCCACCCAGGACGCCGCCAGCCAGATCGCGAACGCCGTGACGATCAATCTGAGCACCAGAATCATGCGCCCCATGATGGCACGGGTCGCCGCGACGGTGGTGTGTCGCGAGCCGCGCCTCCGGTGGTGTTGCATGAAGGTGTGAGTACCGCGAACCTGACCCGCGCCGAGACCGCCGACCGCGCCCGGGTGGTGTCCGACGTGCGATACGACGTGGCGCTGGACCTGACCGAGGCACGGACCCGAGCCGAGTTCGGCACCGTCACCACCGTGAGCTTCGCGGCCACCGCGTCGTCGACGTGGATGGACTTCCTCGGTGCCGGCGTGGACCGCGTGATCGTCAACGACCACGAACAGGAGGTGCAGTACGACGGTGCGCGGGTGCTGCTGCGTGATCTCGGGAGCCACAACACCGTGCGCATCCACGCCCGCGGCTCGTACAGCCGCACCGGTGAGGGCCTGCACCGATTCGTCGATCCGGCGGACGGCGAGACCTACCTCTACACGCAGTACGAGCCCGCCGACGCGCGGCGCGTCTTCGTGAACTTCGAGCAGCCGGACCTCAAGGGACCGTTCGTCTTGCGGGTGAGCGCACCGGACGAGTGGACGGTGCTGTCGAACGAGCGGGTGGAGGAGACCACCACCGACGACGCAGGGTCGTCCACCCGTGTCTTCGCCGCCACGCAGCCGATCTCCACGTACATCACGGCCGTCGTCGCGGGCCCGTACCACAGCGCCACGTCGGAGTACCGCCGCGGCGACCTCACCATCGAACTCGGCGCGTGGTGCCGTGCGTCGCTCGGCGAGTACCTCGACCACGACGACATCTTCGACGTCACGCGCGCCGGGCTCGACTTCTTCCACGACGCGTTCGAGTTCCCCTACCCCTTCGGGAAGTACGACCAGGTGTTCGTGCCGGAGTACAACCTCGGCGCCATGGAGAACCCCGGCTGCGTCACGTTCACGGAGTCGTACGTGTTCCGCAGCGCGGCCACCCGAGCGCAGTACGCACGGCGCGCGAACACGATCCTGCACGAGATGGCGCACATGTGGTTCGGCGATCTGGTGACCATGCAGTGGTGGGACGACCTGTGGCTCAAGGAGTCCCTCGCCGACTACCTGGGCGCGTACGCCTCGGTCGCGGCCACCCGGTTCACCGACGCGTGGGTGTCGTTCGCCCTGCGCCGCAAGGCCTGGGCCTACTCGCAGGACCAGCTCCCGACCACCCACCCCGTCGTCGCCGACATCGTCGACCTCGAGGCGGCCAAGCTCAACTTCGACGGCATCACCTACGCCAAGGGCGCCAGCGTGATCAAACAACTCGGGGCCTTCGTCGGTGACGAGGCCTTCTTCGAGGGCGCCCGCGCGTACTTCCGCGCTCGGGCCTTCGGGACGGCCACCCTGCGCGACCTGCTCGACGCCCTGGCCGCACCGGCCGGTCGGTCGCTCGACGACTGGTCGGCCGCCTGGCTCGAGACCACCGGCGTGTCGACCGTGCTGTACGACCGCACCAGAGGTGTTCTCACGCAGACGGATCCGCGTCCTCAGCGGTTGGACATCGCGTGCTTGTCGCCGGACGAGAACGGCCACCTCGTCGATGCGGAACCGATCTCGGTGCACATCACCGACGCGGAGGCACCGCTCGCGCTGCCCGACGCCGCGGTGATCCTGCCGAACGACGGCGATCTCACGTACGCGAAGGTGCGCCTGGACGCGCGGTCGATGGAGGCGACGATGCAGTCGCTGGACCGCATCCCCGACGACCTGCGCCGCGCGCTGGTGTGGTCCTCCTGGTGGAACGCGACGCGTGATGCCGAACTGCCTGCGCAGACGTACGTCGATCTCGCCGTCCGCTTCGCACCCACCGAGTCGCATCCGGCCGTGCTCGGATCGATTCTCGCGGAGACCGCGGCCGCGGTGGAGCACTACGCCGCGGACCGGGACGGTGTCCGCCAGCGGTGGACCGCGACGGCGGCCGAGCAGCTCGCCGGGGCGCCGGCCGGGTCGGACGCGCAGCTCGAGTGGTTCCGGGCGTTCTCCGCCGCGGCGTCACACGACCCGTCGCACGCCGGAAGGGTGCGCGCGTTGCTCTCCGGCGAGGACTCCGTCGACGGTCTCGAACTGGACGCCGAGCAGCGGTGGGGCCTGTGGTTCGCCCTGTCGGCGACCGGTCACACCGACGAGGCCGAGCTGGCGACGGTGCTCGAGTCCGACCGCACGGGGGCCGGTGAGGTGCAGTACGCCGCCGCGGTGGCGGCGCAGCCCGTCGCGTCGGTCAAGGAGGCGACCTGGGCCGCCCTGACCGGTTCGGACGCCCTGAGCAACGAGCGGGTGGGGGCGCTGATCCGCGGCTTCACCGCCGGACCGTCACGCACGCTGATCGAGCGCTTCGACGAGCAGTACTACGCCCTGCTGGAGACCTTCTGGCGGGAGCGGAGCATCGAGATCGCTCGACGACTCGTCATCGGGCTCTTCCCGTCGGCCGCCCACAGCGAGGACGCCGATCGCTGGCTCTCGGGTCACCCGGACGTACCCGCGGCTCTGCGACGGTGCGTGATAGAGCAGCGCGACCACCTGGCCCGCGCACTCGCCGCACGGTCACTCTCCGCGCAGGCGTGAGTGCAGATCCTCGCGGTCGCGGCGACGCTTCTCGTCGACGGCGGCGATGTCCTCGTTGACGCGTCGGCGCAGTCCCTTGAAGAGCACGAGCGACAGGGGGAACGCGACGACCAGGGCGAACACCATGGCGATCAGCAGCGGCACGGTCACCCCGACCAGCGCGGCACCGAAGTAGATGACGGCCGCGACCACAGCGATGAGACCGAGCCGGGCGGCGGTGTAGAGGCCGAGATCGCGGACCAGTCGGCCCTTTGCCGACCCGCTCGGGGTGCTGCCGGTGGGGATGGGATCGGTCATGGACACAGATTACCGGAGCCGTTCGACGTATCCGATTTGTCCATTACCTCCCCTTTACCAACATTAGAAGAGTCGAGTACCCGGGGGTCTCGGTGCCACCATGGGCAACGGATGCGGACATACAGCCGCATTCGACCGAGATGAAGACTGTGTCCCTGGAGGATCGCGATGAGTGCACCGGCTTACACCCCCACGCAGGAGAACCTGCTCACCCCCGGCCAGGTGGCCGCACTCTTCCATGTCGATCCGAAGACCGTCACGCGCTGGGCCCACGCCGGCCGGCTCGGATCGCTCCGCACTCCCGGCGGCCACCGTCGCTTCCGCGAGTCCGAGGTCATGCAGCTCCTGACCTCGCTCACCACCGAGGCGCACCGCTGATCACGCGTCACCCCTAGAGCGCCACCCACTCGTCACCGAGTCGACCATCGGTCGCCACTCGCGGTGTTCGTGCCGGACACCAGTGCGTGCGAGCAGATTCTCAGGATCTTGCGAGCTCGACTCGAGTGCCCCGGCGCTCCGCCACGACTACGCTCGGTAGTGGAGGTGCGTGATGATCTATGTTCTGGCTCTGATCGGGCTCGTGGTCGTGATCGTGCTCCTCTGGAAGTCTTTCGGCCCCGAGACCGGGGCACCCAGAGGACGCGTCACCGGACCGGACGACGACCCGGAGTTCCTGTGGAAGATCAGGAACAACGCTGCACGTGATCGTGGCAACGGTCCCGAGCGTCCCGATGCGGGAACGCCCGGTTCCGTCGACTGAGTCGCGTCACGCGGTGCGGTGCGGTGCGGCGGACGACCGTCACCGCGTGACGTGGGGCGGGAACTCGGCGGTCATCGCTGCTGCCGTCTCGAGAAGCGCCGTGCGCGTCGCCGGCGCGAGAGCGTCGAGGTCGACCTCCGCCCCCTGAGCGAGATGGTCGTCGTACGGGATGACCCGCACGGCGCGACATCGCTGACCGAAGTGGTCGACGATCTTCGAGACGTCGATGACCTTCGACCCGGGCCGCACCATGTTGACCACTGTCAACGACTGCTCCACCAGATGCCGGTAGCCGTGCGCGTCGAGCCAGTCCATCGTCGCCGATGCACTCCGCGCACCGTCCACCGATCCGCTGCTCACGATCACCAGTCCGTCGGCGCTGCGCAGGATCGCCCGCATCGCCGAGTGCAGAAGTCCCGTTCCGCAGTCGGTCAGCACGATGTTGTAGAACCGCTCCAGCACGGCCACCGTGGTCTCGTAGTCGTACGCGTCGAACGCCTCCGACATGGCCGGATCGGACTCCGACGCCAGCACTTCGAGCCGGTGGTGATTCTGGGACGTGAAGTCGCGGACAGCGCTGTACTTGTCGATGTCGCGGGCGTCTTTCAGCAGGTCGCGCACCGTCTTCTCGGTCTCCAGCGGAACCCGGGAGCTCAGCGTTCCGCGGTCGGGGTTCGCGTCCACGGCGATCACACGGTCGCCCCGGACCGACGAGAACGTCGATCCCAGCGCCGCCGCCACCGTGGTCTTCCCGACGCCTCCCTTGAGGCTCAGGATCGCGATGCGATGACACCCGTGCAACGGGTTGCCGACCTGACGGATCAAGGCGAGCCGCCGCTGCTCCTTGGCACTGTTGCCCACGTTCACCCGGCCACCGGTGACGTCGAAGAGCGTGCGGCGCCAGCCGCCCGTCGGTGGGGGCGGCGAGGTCCGCAGCAGCCGTGACGTCGAGAGGTCGTGCGCCGTGGGCGGTTGCATCGGCGAGGCAGGTACCTGCTGGATCGCCGGATCCGTCGGCGTCGACGCGGACAGGATTCGCCCGTCGTCCTGCGGGCCGGGCGACCACCCGTCCCAACGATCGTCCGTCACCGATTCCCCCCGGCGGTCATGTCGAGCCGACGGTCAGTTCAGACCCGCGTACGAGTGCAGACCGGAGACGACCATGTTGATGATGAAGAGATTGAACAGCATGGCGACGAAGCCCGCGACGTTGATCCACGCCGCGCGGGTGTTCCGCCAGCCCGACGTCGCCCGTGCGTGCAGGTACGCCGCGTAGACGACCCACGCGATGAAGGACACCGTCTCCTTGGGATCCCAGCCCCAGAAGCGTCCCCACGCGGCCTCGGCCCAGATCGCACCGAGGATGACGCCGGCGCCGAACAGCGGGAAGCCGATGATCGTGGTCTTGTAGGCCAGGCGGTCGAGCGTGCGGGCGTCCGGAAGACGCTGGGCGAACCGGGCGAGTGCACCCGTGTTCGCGCCGTCCTCCGTGGCGGGGAAGCGCATCCGCAGCAGGAACAGCAGCGACGCGACGCCGGCCACCAGGAAGATTCCGCTGCCGATGCTGACGATGGTCACGTGGATCGGCAACCAGTACGAGCGCAGGGCCGGGACCACGGGGGCCGCGTCGGCGTAGAGGACCGTCGCCGCGAGGAACATCAGGATCATGACCGGGACGACCACGAAGATCAGCGTCGGGCGCATCTTCCGCAGCGCGATGATCGAGGTCGCCGTCGCGGCGGCCGTGGCCATCGTCACGAACTCGTACATGTTGCCGAGCGGGAACCGGTCGGTGGCGAATCCGCGCAGCACGATCGACGTGACCGTGAGCAGCAGACCGAGCACCACCAGCGCGTAGCCCATGCCGCCGTAGCGCTCGGACGCGGGACGCCGGGGCGCCTCCTCGATCCGACCGGGACCGGTGGGCCGCACAGGCGCCTTGCCCGCCGCGACGAGCTGCCGCTCGGACTTCTGCTCCGCAGCCGTGACGGTCTGCGTGGCGTACTGGGCGATGAGGAACACCGCCGCGAGCAGGTAGACACCGAACGCCGACCGGAAGGACCAGTCGCTGAACTGCGCGAGTGTGGCGTCGATCGGCATGGTCACTCCCTGTTGTTCGAGGTCGGTACGTCATCGGCGTCGGGTCGGTCGAGCACCCGCGCGGTGAGGCGGTCGAACTCGTCACCCCAGCCGGCCTGATCGGTCCGGGCGAGTCCGCCCACTTCTACTACGGTACGTCGTCGGTCGTCGTCCGTGCTCACGCGGACCCAGATGCGACGGCGCTTGATCACCAGGGACACCAGCAGACCGGCCATCATCGACAGCGCGAACATCAGCACCCACGTCTGCGCGGGGTCGTGCGAGACCTGCAGGTTGACGAATTCCTCGGCACCGTCGAATCGCACCTGCGTGCCGTCGGACAGCGTCGTCGACTCCCCCGGTGTCAGGTTGACGCGATCCTGCTTCACCAGCCGGCCCTGCTCCACCAGCACCTGGCTCAGCGAGAACAGCGACTGTGGATTACCGGTGTCGAGGCCGGTGTCGCCCTTGTAGATGTCGACGGCCACCGCCGGATCGTTCGGGGCGGGGAAGCTCGACGACAACAGCGAGCCGTGGAAGAACGCGGTGGGCGCGAACAGCCCCTCGATGGCGATCTGGTTCTGGCGGCGGACATCGGGATCCGGGTACAGACCTCCGGGCGGATCGAAGCGGTGCACTCCGCTGGAGAGGAACGTGGTGCCGTCCGTGGGCTCCCACTGGACCGTCTCGGTACGGGTCTCTCCGTTGGGGAACGTCACCGTGAACGTCGGCGCGTATCCGTGTCCCTGCAGGTAGACGCGGTCACCGGCGACTCGCAGCGGATGGTTGACCTGCAGGGTGTCCGGGCGCCAGGTGTTCGTGACCAGGTCGTCGCCGGCCTGGTACTCGATGTCGGACGTGAACTGCTCTGCCTGCCCGTTCTCGAGGTAGTCGGCCGTGAAGTTCTTCACCCGCACGCAGAGCGGGGTCATGCCCGTGCCGTCCTCGCTGTTGCCGGCGCGGAACGAATCGAACTGGGCGGGCGAGGTGGTGCAGATGCCCGGGCCGTCGTTGGCGATGACGACGACGTTGCCCTCGTAGCTGAAGAGCTTCCCGACGGCGATGGCCACGAGCAGACCGACGAGCGACAGGTGGAACACCAGGTTGCCCGCCTCGCGCAGGTACCCCTTCTCCGCGGACAGCGTCAAGGCGCCGCTCTCCTCGGTGCGCCGCATCTTCCGCCAGCCGCGCATCCGGCCGTCGATCTCGTCGAGGAGAACGTCGGGTGCCGTGTCGACCTCGGTGCGCAGGTGGTGGGGCAGCCGCCCCAGGTTGCGCGGGGTGGCGACCGGCGGAGTGCGCAACGCGCGGGCGTGGTCGACGCAGCGCGGCAGGATGCAGCCGACGAGCGAGACGAACAGCAGGACGTAGATCGCCGTGAACCAGAAGCTGCCGAAGACGTCGAACAACTCCAGCCGGTCCATGACGGGCCCGAGGGACGGGCGGTCCGCGATGTACTGGTCCACCTTCCCCGAGTTGAGGCTGCGCTGCGGCAGCAGCGCGCCCGGGATCGCGGCCAGGGCGAGGAGGAACAGGAGCACGAGTGCCGTGCGCATCGAGGTCAGGCCGCGCCAGGTGTTCCGGACGGCGGCGACGACGCGCCCCGCCGGAGACTGCCGCGGAGGGCGTGCCTCGGCGTCCGGGCGGGCCGACAGGTCAGTGCTCATATCTCTTTCTCGTCCACTAGATCGGCAGGGTCACGCTGGTCACCGCTCCGTCGCGGATCCAGCTGACGAACAGGTCCCAGGCGCCGGTCACCAGGGCGATGCCGACAGCCACCAGCATCAGACCGCCGAACACCTGGATGGCACGGGCGTTGCGGCGCAGCCACCCGACCCCGCGCAACGCGCTGACGGAGCCGAAGGCCAGAACGACGAAGGGCAGTCCCAGTCCCAGGCAGTAGGCGACGATCAGCACCACACCGCGCGCCGCGGTGGTGCCCTCGGTGCCGGCCGTCAGCGAGATGACGCCCGCCAGCGTGGGTCCGAGACACGGGGTCCATCCGAGCGCGAACACGCCACCGAGCAGCGGTGCCCCGAGGATGCTGCCGACGCGGCGCGGTTCGAAGCGCGTGTCGCGCTGCAGGGCGGGGATCAGACCGAGGAAGACGAGACCCATCGCGATGGTGACGACGCCGCCCACACGCTGCAGGATCTCGCGGTTCACCGACAGCACGGAGATGGCGCCGAAGACCGAGGCCGTGGCCAGGACGAACACCACGGTGAATCCGAGAACGAAGAGGGCCGCGGCACCGGCGACGCGGCTGCGACCCCGCACCAGAGTCTTGGTGGCCGCCTCGTCGGCGGTGACGGACGGGGAGTCCGCTCCGACGACTCCGGCCAGGTAGGACAGGTAACCCGGAACCAGGGGGACGACGCAGGGCGATGCGAAGGACACCAGACCGGCGAGCAGGCAGGCGCCGAGAGCCAGGAACAGCGGCCCCGACGCGGCAGCCGACTGGAACGCCTCACCCATCGGACACGTCGAGTGGCTCGGCTGCGATGCGCTCGACCACGGGCTGCAGGTCGCTCGCGAGAAGCTCCGTCAGGAACACCGCGGCGACGCGGTGCTCACGGTCGAGCACGATCGTGGTCGGGATGACGGTGGTCGGGTAGTTCGATCCGAGAGCGAGGAGGGTGCGCAGCGGCGGGTCGTAGATGGACGGGTACGTCACGTTGTTGTCGATGACGAAGTCCTGCGCCTTGTCCTGCTGGTTGTCGCGCACGTTGATGCCCAGGAACTGCACACCCTGGTCCTTCGTCGCCTCGAAGACCTGCTCGAGATCGTCGGCCTCACCGCGACAGGGGCCACACCACTGACCCCAGATGTTGAGGACGACGACCTGGCCCTCGTAGTCGGACAGCGACGTCGTCGTGCCCTCGGTCATGAGGTCGGGTCCGGAGAGGTTCCCCACGGTGCCGCGGTCGGCGGGCGGGTCGTAGAAGATCGACGTCTTGCCGCCGGGTGAGACGAACTCGAAGGTCCCACCCTGTGCCACGGCGTCGGTACCCGTGGCGCACCCGGTGAGAACGGTGGCGGCCACGAGCAGCGGCGCGAGCAGGCGGGCGGGTCTCATGCGCCGGTCTGGAGGGGGTCCGACGCCCCTGCGGGCTCGGAGTAGACGATGTCGACGAGGGTGTCGCCCTCGTAGATCAGCGAGGTGAGCGACGCGAGGCCGCACTGGCGGTTGCGGGGGTCGTGCCACAACCGGTCGCCCTGCAGGAAGCGACGCAGGGTCCACACGGGCAGCTGATGACTCACGCACACAGCCTCGTGGCCCACGGCCGCGACGCGAGCCGCGTTGACGGCGGCCAACATCCGGTGGGCGATCTGCAGGTAGGGCTCGCCCCACGAGGGGGTGAACGGGTCACGCAGCTTGAGCCAGTGGCGGGGCCGGCGCAGCGCACCGTCTCCGACGGCGACCTTCAGACCCTCGAAGTCGTTCCCGGCCTCGATGAGGTTCTCGTCCGTCTCGATGGTGAGCCCGAACGCCGACGCGATGGGCGCCGCCGTCTCCTGCGCGCGCTGCAACGGGGAGGCGACGACGTGCGTGACGTCGTGCCCGGCGAGCACGTTCGCCACCGTGCGCGCCTGGGCCTGACCGTTCACCGACAACCGGAAGTTCGGGAGGCGCCCGTAGAGGATTCCCTTGGGGTTGTGCACCTCGCCGTGCCGCATCACGTGCACGATCGTGCGGGTGTCGGCGTGCGGGTGCCCGGAAGTGTCGATACCGGACGCGTCGCTGTTTGTCGGGTCGGTCGGGGACGACTCGGTCATGACGGTGCTTTCTGCTCGGCAGCGGCTGCTGCGGCGGCGGCGTGGGGAGCGGCCGCCTCGATGATCTCGAACGCGCGGTCGTCGAGCGCCGCGGAGACGAACCAGGCCTCGAACGCGCTCGGCGGCGGGTACACGCCGCGGCTCAGGAGCGCGTGGAAGAACGCGGGGAAGCGCCAGGTGGCGGCCGCCTTGGCGCCCGCGTAGTCGATCACCGGTTCCTCGGAGAAGAAGACGCTGACCATGTTGGCGGCGTACTGCACGCGGTGCGGGACGCCCGCCGCGGTGAGCGCGTCACCGAGGATGCCGCCCAGACGGGTGGAGTTCGCGTCGAGTGCCGCGTAGACGTCGGCGTCCGCCGCGCGCAGCGTCGCCAGACCGGCGGCGACCGCGACGGGGTTACCCGACAGGGTGCCGGCCTGGTAGACGGGGCCCGCGGGGGCGAGGTAGCTCATGATGTCGGACCGGCCACCGAACGCGGCCGCGGGCAGGCCGCCGCTCATGACCTTGCCGAAGGTGTAGAGGTCACCGGCGATGCCGTCGACGCCGTACCACCCCGACGCGCTGACGCGGAAGCCTGTCATGACCTCGTCCATGATCAGCAGTGCGTCGTGCGCACGGGTCAGACGCTGCAGACCCTCGTTGAAGCCGGGCTGCGGCGCCACCGCACCCATGTTGCCCGCCGCGGCCTCGGTGATGACGCACGCGATCTGACCCGGGTGGTCGGCGAACGCCTTCGCGACCGCATCGAGGTCGTTGTAGGGAACGACGATGGTGTCGGCCGCCTGCGCACCCGTCACACCGGGCGACGTCGGCAGCCCGAGGGTGGCGACGCCCGAGCCGGCGTCGGCGAGCAGGGCGTCGACATGGCCGTGGTAGCAGCCGGAGAACTTGACGATCTTGCTGCGACCGGTGAACCCGCGGGCCAGACGCACCGCACTCATGGTCGCCTCTGTGCCCGAATTCACCAGGCGCACCTCGTCGACGGGATCGACGCGGCGCACGATCTCCTCCGCCAACTCGATCTCGCCGAGCGTGGGAGCGCCGAAGGACAGTCCCGTGGAGGCCGCCTTCTGCACCGCCTCGACCACGGCCGGGTGGGCATGACCGAGAATCATCGGTCCCCACGAGGAGATGAGGTCGACGTAGTTGTTGCCGTCGGCGTCGCGCAGGGTGTATCCGCTGGCCTCGGCCATGAACCGCGGGGTTCCGCCCACGGAGTGGAAGGCCCGCACGGGCGAGTTCACGCCACCGGGGATGACGGCGGACGCGCGTGCGAAGAGTTCTGCGGATCGGGCGGTGGGGACGCCGGTGTCGGTTCCGCTCGAAGGAGTCACGCCCTCCAGTGTTTCACAGGACGCGGAGTGCTCTTTCTGATAAGGAGCAGTCTCACACCGGCTGTCTCACGCCTCGATCAGGAGCTGCATCCAGGTCAGGTCGAGCCACCGCCCGAACTTGACGCCGACCTGCGGCATGACACCCACCACCGTGAAGCCGAACTTCGCGTGCAGGGCGATCGAGGTGGTGTTCGAGGACTCGATTCCCGCGACGATCGCGTGGACGTCCCCACGGCGGGCGCGCTCGATCAGTTCCGCCATCAACGCGGTCGCGACGCCGCGCCGATGGAAGCCGTCGGCGACGTACACGGAGTTCTCGACGGTGTGCCGGTAGCCGGACTTCGGACGGAACGGCCCGTAGGACGCGTAGCCCGCGACCCGACCGTCGATCTCGGCGGTGAGGATCGGCAGGCCGGCGCCGGTGCGCTGGTCGAACCAGGCCTGCCGGTCCGCGAGTCCCACCTGCTCCTCGTCCCAGATCGCGGTCGTGTCCGCGATGGCGGCGTTGTGCACGGTGAGGATCTCGGGCAGGTCGGCGGGCACGGCGTCGCGAATCAGCACAGCGACACGGTAGTCGGTTGCAGGCAGGCACGATCGACGAGAATCGACGTGATCGAAAGTGTTAAATCCGTGTTACATCGGGCATATCCTTCTGCCATGACGGCACCACACGAGCCCGACCGGCAGCACCCGGAATCCCGACTGGCCTGGCCGGAGGGGTTCCGCGAGCACCTCGTCGAGCAGTGCGACGGCTTCAGCTCGATCATGTCGCGCGCCATCGCGGACAACGGCGCCTCGCTCTTCCGCGACGGCCCCTACGCCCCGTCGACCCCGCAGGCTGCGTCGATGGACGCCACGAGTGTGATGTTTCGCAAGATTCGCGCGGTGTGGCGTGAATTTCTGTGGCCGCGCTGACAAGTCCCTCCCGGGCACCTCGAGTTTTGGTTACCGTCGAGTATGACCACTACCGAGACCGGCACCACTGACACCGGCACGTCCTCCGACAACGCTGCTCAGCTGGCGAATCACCTGCGCAGGACTCTCGACGGACGGTGGCGCGACGTACGGAACCAGACGCGCGAGCAGCTCGCGCGTCACGAGTTCGCACCGCACTACACACCCAACACCGCGATCGCGCGGACCAAGGCCTTCGAGCAGCTCCGTGTGCTCGCCGCGGCCGGCGCGGCAGAGTCCGGTTTCGCCAAAGAGGTCGGCGGCACGGGCGACATCGGCGCCGCCGTCACGATGATCGAGATGCTCGCCATGTCGGATCTGTCGCTCATGGTGAAAGCCGGCGTGCAGTGGGGCCTCTTCGGTGGCGCGATCGAGAACCTCGGCACCGAAAAGCATCACAAGGAGTTCATCAAGCCCCTGATCGATCTCGAGACGCTCGGCTGTTTCGCGATGTCGGAGACCGGCCACGGCAGCGACGTGCAGTCCATCGGCACCACCGCGACGTACGACCGCGAGACGCAGGAATTCGTGATCCACACGCCGGACAAGTCCTCGCGCAAGGACTACATCGGCGGCGCCGCCGAGTCGGCGAAGTACGCCGCCGTGTTCGCGCAGCTGATCACCGCCGGACCGGGTGAGGAGCCCGAGAGCAAGGGCGTGCACTGCTTCGTCGTCCAGATCCGCGACGAGAACTTCGGCAGCGACCTACCCGGCGTCACCACGTTCGACATCGGCTACAAGGGCGGCCTGCCCGGCGTGGACAACGGCCGCATCATGTTCGACCACGTTCGCATCCCGCGCGAGAACATGCTCAACAAGATCGCGGACGTCGCGGCCGACGGCAGCTACTCCTCGGACATCGACAACCCGAACCGGCGCTTCTTCACCATGCTGGGCACCCTCATCCGCGGCCGCATCACCGTGGGCGGTTCGGCGGGCGCCGCGGCGCGCGTCGCGCTGACCATCGCGACGAAGTACGCGCTGCAGCGCAAGCAGTTCAGCGCGCCCGGGACCGACGACGAGGTCACGATCATGGACTACCTCGTCCACCAGCGTCGGCTGTTCCCGCTCATCGCCAAGTCGTACGCGCTGCAGTTCGCGCAGAACGAGCTCGTCTCGAAGATGCACGACATCCAGAGCGCCGAGGACCCCGACGCCACCGAGCAGCGGGAACTCGAGTCGCGCGCGGCCGGCCTGAAGGCAGCGAACACCTGGCACGCGACGAAGGCGATCCAGGAGTCCCGCGAGGCCTGCGGCGGCGCGGGCTACCTCGCGGAGAACCGACTCATCGCGCTCAAGGCGGACTCGGACGTCTTCACCACCTTCGAGGGCGACAACGTGGTGCTCACGCAGCTCGTCGCGAAGGAGCTGCTCACCGCGTACGCCCACGAGGTCCGCTCGTTCGGTGCGGCCGACTGGGTGAAGTTCGCCGCCGGCACGGTCGGCGACGTGGTGAAGAAGCGCACGGCGGCGGCGCCCATCATCCAGACCCTCGTCGACTCGCGTCAGGACAACGAGGAGGAGGGCAGCCTCTTCAACCGCGGCACCCAGATCTCGATGTTCGAGGAGCGCGAGGAGTACCTCATCTCCACGGCCGCGAAGCGTCTGAACGGGTTGTCCAAGAAGATGAGCCAGTTCGACGCGTTCAACGCGGTGCAGGACCACATCCTGCACGCGGCCACGGCGCACGTCGATCGCGTGGTGCTCGAGGCGTTCGTCGCCGGCATCGACAACTGCGAGGACGACGACGCCAAGGAACTGCTCGGCGAGGTGTGCGACCTCTACGCGCTCACCACGATCGACGCCGACAAGGCCTGGTTCATCGAGCACCGCTACATCTCCACCGAGCGGTCGAAGGCCGTCACGCGCGGGATCAACGAGCGCTGCCGCACGCTGCGCCCGCACGCCCACACGCTGATCGACGCGTTCGGCGTTCCCGAGGCGCTGCTCGGTGCGGCGATGCTCGCCGACGACGAGCCGGGTGAAGTGAAGGAATCCGTCACCGCCGACTAGGCCGGCACCCCTTCGGCCCCCTCGCGAGTACGCCCATGATGTCGTGATTCAGTGCTCCACCCACGGCACTGTGGACGTACTCGCCGGGGGCGGGGGACGTACTCGCCGGGGGCGGGGGACGTACTCGCCGGGGGCGGGGCTCAGGAACGGACGAGGCGAGCGATCGCCTCGGACGCCTCCCTGACCTTCGCGTCCGCTTCGGGTCCGCCCTCGCGGGCCGCGTCCACGACGCAGCCCGCGAGGTGGGCGTCCAGCAACTTCAGCGACACGGACTGCAGCGCCTTGGTGACGGCCGAGACCTGCGTCAACACGTCGATGCAGTACCGGTCGTCGGCCACCATGCGAGAGATGCCCGCCACCTGTCCCTCGATGCGGCGCAGGCGCTTGAGGAGGTCGTCCTGATCGAAACTGCTCATGCGTCCAGAGTACCCCCAGGGGGTAACGGGTAGAGGTCAGCGCCGCCGTACGACGCGCATCACCAGGTACACCGCGACGGCCGCCGCGACCACAGAGAGAGCCGCCCAGGGCCCCGCGACACGGGTCGAGTCGTACGTGACCGAGAACCCCTCGAACGACGACGTGGTGGGGAACTGCTCGGTCACGGTGGTCGTGGTCCTCGACTGCACCCACAGCACCACGGCCACGACGGCGAGGAGGACCGCGACCACCACCGGAGCGAACCGGCGCATCACGCGTCGGGCTCCGCGTCGGTGGCGGGCGCCACGAGTGCGAGCAGTTCCTCGCGGAGCGTCTCGTCGTCCTTCGCCCACGCCTGGACCAGGCCGTTGCCCCGCAGCTTCAGGCCGACGCCGGTCCGCTTGCGCGGCACCCCGGACAGCTCCCCCAGCACTCGCGCGGCCTGCCACTTCTCCAGGGTGTTCCCGTTGGCGTCGTAGTCGGGCTCCGGGTACACCTCGAGGATGTCCGCGATGGCGACGTTCTCCGTGCCCTGGCTCAGCGTCGTCGGCGTCAGGATCACCGTGGCGTGCCGACGGGCGGCCACGATCTGCACGTAGGTGAAGGCCATGAGAACCAGCGCGATCACGACGAGCGCCACGTAGTGCACGACGGGTCCCGTGTAGATCTCGACGCCGAGAGCGATGAGACAGAAGATCGGCCCCCAGGCCAGGGCGCGCCACTTCGCGCCGTACTCGGCGAAGATCACCGGTTCCGTCTCGTCGCTCACGGGGCCTCCGGTGCCGCGAACCACGGCGCCGCGGACGGTCGGTACACGAGCACGCAGGCCACGAAGAAGAGGATCGCCCCGAGCGTCGCCAACAGGGGCACGATGGCGAAGCCGACGGTCACCGAGCCCAGGAGCACCAGCCCGAAGACGATCGACAGGACCGTCAGTGCCCGGCGGAACCGCGGATCGCCGCGTCGACACGCGGGCCCCGCGAGGAATCCGATGGCCAGTCCGACGACGATCTCGAGGACACCGACCGTGCGCAGCACCGTGATGACGCTCTCCACGGCATCCGGCTCGCCCCCGGTCTCGGTCAGCTGGGTCCGCAGCGAGTCGGCCGGGAACGTCAGCGAGATGAGGCCGAGCAGCACGACGAGGACGGCCCCGAGAACCCACACGGCGAACGCGACGGTGACGATCCGGGGACGGGCGGGCGACGCGGGCTCGGGCTTCTCGACGTTCACTCGACCATCCTGCCAAGACGCCTCCACACGGTGGAGTCCAGGCGTCTCTCGATCAGGTGAGGACGGCCGGCAGAAGCACTGCGGCAGCCATGAGGATGCCCGTGATCAGCACGATGGCGAGCAACCACAACTCACGTCGGCCACTGCTGCACTCGACGGTCTGCATACGAGTGCGAGGCGCCGTGGAACCGGCGGAGGTGGAGGAGAAATCGGCGGGCAACACTGTCTCCGTACTGATCAGAATGCTTGTGACAGTGGTCACGATACACCGATCGATGTTTGACGCAAAAAGACAGCCTGACCAGGCAGGACGGGCGTCTCAGGCGCCCGAGAAGCCGCTGGCGACGACGAGGACGACCACCACCACGGCAGACGTCAGGAGCAGCAAGGCGAACACCTCGGCGAGAGGGTTGCGGCGGTCGTTGGCGTCGTGCCCGACCGTCTGTCGTGGGGTCATGAAGATCCTCCGATCAGGGTGTGTCCGATCGTCAGAACCATAACGCCACTTCTGTAACTCAGGTCACATCTGTCACGGCGTGTCGCAGGTCAGCGCGGTGATCTCCGGGAGAGGAAGTACTCCGACGACTCGCGTCGATGCATCAGATACACCGCACCCGCAGCCGCGACGGCCTGCAGGATCCCGAGCACCGCGGTGACCAGGGCGATCGCGCCTCCGGAACCGAGGCCGAACAGCGTGGGAATCGTGGTGACGACGATGACCACGCCGATCGCCGTGAGAACCGCGCGCGCCCAGAGCTTCCCGGCCCGCATCTTTCGCACCACCAGGAGGACGAGCCCAGCGATCAGCACCCCGACGATCAACGACAACACCATGGCCACGACGAGCACGGTGTCCGCGGTCTCGGGCGGCAGTGCCAACGACGGGTCCTGCGCCTCGAGGTCCGTCAGGAACGCGTCGAGAAAAGCGTCACGATCGGTGAACAGGGAGTAGAGCCCGATAAGCATCGAGAGCAGACCGATGCCGATCACGCCGAACCACAGGTGGCGCGCCGTCTCGATGTCGACCGGCGCCTCGCTGTTCTCCGGTGACCGCATCGGCTGCATCGCACTCGGGGGCAGACCCTCGGGGTGCCAGTTGCCCTGCGGCTGCTGACCCCACTGCGGCTGCTGACCCCACTGCGGCTGACCCTGCGGATCGTGGGGGTCGTGGCGAGGGTCCTCCGGGTTGCCGCCCGGGCGCTGGTCGTTCACAGCCGCGTCGCGATCTCGGTGGCCCAGTAGGTGAGGACGATGTCGGCGCCGGCTCGGCGAATACTGGTGACGGACTCCATGATCGCCGCGTCGCGGTCGATCCACCCGTTCTGCGCGGCGGCGGTGATCATCGCGTACTCCCCCGAGATCTGATAGGCGGCGACGGGCACGGGCGACGCGTCGGCCACGTCGCGCAGGATGTCGAGGTAGCTCATCGCGGGCTTCACCATCACCATGTCGGCACCCTCGGCGATGTCGAGGTCGAGTTCGCGCATCGACTCGCGCCGATTGGCCGAATCCTGCTGATAGGTCCGGCGATCGCCGCGCAACGTAGACCCGACGGCCTCGCGGAACGGGCCGTAGAACGCGGAGGCGTACTTCGCCGTGTAGGCCAGCTGGCCCACGTCGGCGAATCCGGCGGTGTCGAGGCCCTCGCGGATCGCGCCGATCTGCCCGTCCATCATGCCGCTCGGGCCGAGCAGGTGAGCGCCCGATTCCGCCTGCGCCACAGCCATGTCCACGTAGCGCACCAGCGTCGCGTCGTTGTCGACGCTGCCGTCCGCGGCGAGGACGCCGCAGTGACCGTGGTCGGTGAACTCGTCGAGGCACGTGTCCGCCATCAGGACGGTGCTGTCGCCGAGGTCGTCTCGGAGCCGACGCAGACCTGTGTTCAAGATGCCGCCGGGATCCGAGGCCATCGACCCCTGTCCGTCCTTGTCCTCCGGACGCGGAACCCCGAAGAGCATCAGACCGCCGACTCCGGCCCGCACGGCCTCGTCGGCAGCGGCTGACAGCGAGTCCAGGGTGTGCTGGACGACGCCCGGCATGGAGCTGATCTCGCGCGGGGCGTCGAGGCCGTCGGCCACGAACATCGGCAGCACCAGGTGCCGCGGTTCGAGCGACGTCTCCGCCACCAACCGGCGGATGGCTGGGGTACGACGCAGTCGCCGGGGACGGTCTACGGGGAACACGGAACCCTCACTTCGTTCGGCCGTGCGCCCTTTGCGTATCCCTGGATGCGCAAAGGGCGCACGGGCGGGTCAGCGCCTACGAGACTTCTTGCGCGGAGGCGGCAGTGCACCCTCGGCGCGCAGTCGTGCAGCGTGCTCGGCCAGTGCCTCGACCAGCGGTCCGACCTGAGCCGTCTCGGGCTGCACGTCGACACGCAGGCCGAACTCGACGGCCGTCTCGGCGGTCTTCGGTCCGATGCACGCCACGAGGGTGCGCGCGTGCGGCTTGCCGGCGATGCCGACGAGGTTGCGCACGGTGGAGCTCGACGTGAAGCACACGGCGTCGAAGCCGCCGGTCTTGATCATCTCGCGGGTCTCGGCGGCCGGCGGCGCAGCGCGCACCGTGCGGTACGCGGTGACGTCGTCGATCTCCCAGCCGCGCTCGCGAAGGCCCTCGGCCAGAGTCTCGGTCGCGATGTCGGCGCGCGGCAGCAGGACCCGGTTGACTGGGTCGAAGACCTCGTCGTACGGCGGGAAGTCCTCGAGCAGCCCGGTGGAACTCTGCTCGCCGGACGGGACGAGCTCGGGGTTGATGCCGAACGAGCGGACCTTCTCGGCCGTCGCTTCGCCGACGCAGGCGATCTTGACGCCGGAGAACGCGCGAGCGTCGAGTCCGAACTCCTCGAACTTCTCCCACACCGCGCGCACCGCGTTGGTGGAGGTGAAGACGACCCACTGGTAGCGGCCGTCCACGAGGCCCTTGACCGAGCGCTCCATCTGCGCGGGGCTGCGCGGCGGCTCGACGGCGATGGTCGGCACCTCGATGGGGATGGCGCCGTGCGTCACCAGACGCTCGCTCATCTCGCCGGCCTGGTCCTTGGTGCGCGGCACGAGGACGGTCCAGCCGTACAGCGCGCGGCTCTCCCACCAGGACATCCGGCTGCGCTGCGAGACGACCTTGCCGACCGTGACGATGAGTGATCCCACAAGCTCGGATCCCGCGTCGTTCAGCGTCGCGAGGGTCGCCTCGACGGTGCGCTGCTGACGCGTCGTACCGCGGACGGTGATGGCGACAGGCGTCTGCGGGGCCAGGCCGTGCTCGACGAGCGCGCTGGCGGTCTCGGCGAGGTGGCCGGACGTCGCGTGCAGGACGAGCGGTCCGGGTGCCGCGGCGAGCGACGCCCAGTCGACGTCGCCCCGGACGTCCGCCTCGGTGTGCTCGGAGCCCAGTGCCATGCCGGCGTAGCTCGGCACCGCGGACCCCGCGGGAAGGCCGGGAACGACCTCGAACTGCACCTGGGTCCGCGCCACGGCGGTGACCTCGGCGATGACGGAGTCTGTGGTCAGCGGGTCACCCGAGACGAGCCGCACCACGTCGTGGCCGTTCTTCGCCTCGGCGACCAGCGTCTTGGCCACCTCGGCGGGCTCGCCGAGCGCCGGACGCACGTCCACGCCGTTCTCACCCGTCTCGGCGTCGGCCGGGACTGCGGTGCCCACCAGGGCGATGACACCCTTGTCGACGTCGGGATCGGTGAAGGCCATCTCGGCGATCGCCAGCGCGTCCCTCGCCCGGACGGTGAGCAGGGCCGGGTCGCCCGGTCCGGAGCCCACGAACAGGATCCGTCCCGGGGTGTTCTTGCGGACTCGGCTCATGATTCGTTCTCCAGTGCAGTCTGTTCCGCGTACTTGTCGCGGAAGCGGATCTCGATCTCGGTGGCGGGACCCCGCTTGGGGATCAACCGCGATGTGGCGATGCGCTCGTACCGTCCCGGACGGGGTGTCACGCGTCGCCCGGGCAGGCCGCCACGTCTGTGTCGGCTCGCGGTCCCGACGACGCTCAGCGCCCTCTGCTCACGCATCGATCGACTCGCCTTTCTCGGTACCGCCCGGTCTCTGGGTCGAGGCGGCGGTGGACGAACTGGAGGGCTCGGTGACGGCGACCAGGTCTCTGGCGCCGAGTTCGAGAAGTTCACGGGCGACACGGCGGCCGATGCCGTCGGCGTCGTCGACGGGCCCCACTGCGGAGGCTCGGATCACGTCGGAGCCGTCCACCGCGGCGGCGCAGCCGCGCAGGGACAGTTCCTCGAAGACTCGGCCGTCCTCGTCGATGGACTCGACGACCTCGGCGATGGCCCCGACCGGAGCGGTGCAGCCGGCCTCGAGCTCGGCGAGCAGGGCCCGCTCCGCCGTCACCGAGGCGCGCGCCGCGGGATCGTCGAGGGTCGCGAGCACGGAGGCCAGATCGTGGTCGTCGGAGCGGCACTCCACTGCGAGTGCCCCCTGAGCGGGAGCCGGCAGGAACTGCACCGGCTCGAGAGCCTCGGTGACGACGTCCAGACGGTCGATCCGCGCCAGTCCGGCACGGGCCACGACGACGGCGTCGAGCTCACCCTTGGTGACCTTGCCGATGCGGGTGTCGAGGTTGCCACGCAGGGGCTGCACGTCCAGGCCGAGGCCGAGTGCGCGCAGCTGGGCGATACGCCGCGGTGCGGACGTGCCGACGGTGGAACCGGCGGGCAGTTCGCCGAGCACCAGTCCGTCGCGCGCCACCAGGGCGTCACGCGCGTCCTCGCGCTGCGGGATCGCGCCGATGGTGAAACGCTCGTCCTCCGCCGTCGGAAGATCCTTGTAGGAGTGCACGGCGACGTCGATGGTCTTGTCCGCCAATGCTTCCCGGAGGGCGGCGGTGAAGACGCCCACGCCGATCTCCTGCACCGGTGCGGCCGACTTGTCGCCCGCGGTGGTCACGACGACCAGCTCGGTGCGGACACCGGCGGCCGTGATGGCAGCGCGGACGGTCTCGGCCTGCGTCGTGGCGAGCAAGCTGCCGCGGGTACCGATACGCACCACGCGATCACCCAGCGCAGCGGCGTTCGCGATCATTCCGTACCCCGCTCGTGGGAGAGGGTGAAGTCGTCCGCGAGGGCGGCGGTGGGATTGTCCGTGTCTACGGCGGTGGCGACCTCCATCGGCGACGCGACGGCCTGCACCGTGCTCGGCGAGAGCTCGAAGAGCTCCCGGAGCGCCTCGGCGTAGGAGTCGCCGCCCGGCGTGGTGGCCAACTGCTTCACGCGCACGGTGGGCGCGTGCAGCAGCTTGTCGACGACGCGGCGCACGGTGCGGGCAACCTCGTCGCGCTGCGGGTCGGCCAGATCGGGCAGTCGCGAGTCGAGCCGCATGAGCTCCGACTCGACGACCTCGGCGGCCCGCTGACGCAGCGCCGTGACGGTCGGGGTGACCTCGGCGAGGCGCTGTCCGGACAGGTAGGAGGCGAGCTCGGCGGCCACGATGTCGCGGGCCGCACGCTCGTCGGACGCCGCGGCGCCGGCCGCGGGATCGTGCTGCAGCGACTCCATGTCCAGGACGGTCACGCCGGGCAGGCCGGCGACGGCGTGCTCGACGTCGCGGGGCAGGCCCAGGTCGCAGATCACCAGCGGGCGAGCCTGCGTGTCGCGCTGCGCGAGCGCACGATGGGCGTCGGCGATGGTCACGACGGCACCCACCGCACCGGTACAGGTGACGAGGATGTCGGCGTCCGCCACCGTCGCGGAGAGCTGGTCGAGTGTGATCGCGAACGACGTCACGCCGCCCGCGGCCGCGGTCTCGGACAGGTGCTGCGCGCGGCTCTGGGTGCGGTTCGCGACCGCGATGCTGCCGATGCCGGTGCGCGTCAGATGAGCGACGGAGAGACCGCCCATCGCGCCGGCGCCGAGCACGACGGCCTTCTTGCCCGCGAGACCACCGAGCACGTCGGAGGCGCGATCGAGCGCGACGGAGACCACGGAGGCTCCCGCCTTGTCGATGCCCGTCTCCGAGTGGACCTTCTTGCCCACGCGCAGCGCCTGCTGCGCCAGCTCGTGGAGCGCGCGGCCGGATGCCTGCTGAGCGTCCGACGCCGCGTAGGCGGCACGGATCTGCCCGAGGATCTGCTGCTCACCGATCACCATCGAGTCGAGTCCGCCGGCGACGGCGAACAGGTGCTCGGCCGCGGCCTCGCTGTAGCGCACATAGGCGTACTTCGTGAGCTCGGCGAGCTCGAGACCAGAGTGCTCGGACAACAGTGCACCGAGATCGGTCAGGGCGCCGTGGAAGGCGTCGACCACCGCGTACACCTCGACGCGGTTGCACGTCGAGACGATCATGACCTCGGAGACATGCGGCGACATCATGATCTCGTCGGTCAGTTTCGGGCGTTCCGTGTCGCTGACGGCGATACGTTCGAGCACCGAGACGGGAGCGCTTCGATGCGAAATCCCGAGGAGAAGGACACTCACGGTGCTATCACCGATCCGTTTCTACTAGCGGGGGTGACCGTCCGGGGATCACGACAGACCGGGCGGGCGGGACGGATGCGCGGTGCCTTGTGGGCGTTCGCGAACGAGAGGACCTGCAGCTCCACGGCGAGATCGACGCGGCGGAGATCGACGTGCGGGGGCGTCACCGGATCGGTGGACGCGAAACTGAGGATGCAGTCGATGTCGGCCTCGACGAGGGCGTCGACGGCGGACTGGGCGGCAGCGTCCGGCGTGGCGACGACGCCGACGGTGGCGCCGAGCTCGGCGGCGACCTCGACCAGCCGATCGACGTGCAGAACGGTGAGCTGCGAGTAGCCGTCGTCGGCGTTGCCGACGGTGATCTCACGGCCCACGACGGCCGGATCGCTGTCGAACAGGGCGACCATCGTGAAACCGCGACGACTGAACCCGTCGTACCCGACCAGTGCGGTGCCGAGGTTGCCGGTGCCCACCAGCACGACGCGGTGACCGCGATCCAGACCGAGCGCCAGCTCGATGCGCGCCCGCAGGCGAGCGACGTCGTATCCCACTCCGCGCACACCCATCGGGCCGAGGAACGAGAGGTCCTTGCGCAGCGTGGCCGAACCGACCCCGGCGGCCGTCGCGAGGTCCTCGCTCGAGACGATCATCACTCGGGTGTCGGTCAGCGAACTCAGTACCCGGAGATACCCCGCGAATCGGGTGACCGTAGCCTGGGGCACAGCGCGAGAGACCGCACCACCGTCACGAGACACAGCACCACCGTCGCGGCCGGAGTCGGACACCGCGCCGGAGCGCGCGATACCGACGCCGGGCAGGCGGCGTTGTGAGGTCACGTCGAAGGCTCCTCGTCCGACGGCACGCCTGATGACAGGCATGCGGTCTCCACGGTCATCCGAGGATCGGCGGGCCACGCACAGGACCGTGGTACCTGTGACGCAGGGTTCGTCGCCGACCCCTTTCTTCTCTCCACGGTAACCTCTCGTGGAGGGATGAACAAAGTCGCCGACCCGTGTAGTACGATCCCGCGCCCGGTGATCCGACGGCCGCGCGCACCGACGGTGACGAGCGGCCCGGGTCAGTTCTCCAGATCGCGCCGCAGCCGGGGCACGTCGACGTCCCAGTAGCTGTGTTCGCGGCCGTCCAGCAGCACCACCGGCAGCCGGTCCCCGTACTCCGCCCGCAGGTCAGGGTCCTGCGCGGCCACCGCGTCGACGTCGACCGACTCGCAGGCCACGCCGTACTCCGCACACAGGGGAACGAGCACGCGCAGGGCGGCGTCGCACGCCCCGCATCCGGCGCGTGTCAGCAACGTCACGGTGCGTACCGGGCTGGTCATGAGTCGAGTGTCTCACCGCCTCGCGCACGCGGTTAGGGTGGATCGGCAGGACCGGGACGGCCCGCGCCCGTGGGACGACCGGTCGAGGTGGGGAGGTGCACCGTGCCCGATCAGCATGATCCGGACGACGCACATGCTGCTGTCACGCCCGATTCGGAACTCACCGAGTCGCCCGAGGTGATGGACGAGTCGCGGGAACGTCGACTCGTCGACCCGGAGGCGGCCGAGAAGCAGGTCCGTCGACGGATCCGCAATCCCCTCGGCCCCACCGCCGCCCAGATCCGCGCCAAGCTCGCCGGCGAGGCGAGCGCCGATGCCGCCATCGCGCTGCAGGCCGAGAGCGCCGAGGCCGCCGACGACCACGTCAGTACGGTTCCGCGTGATCTCACTGCCGCCGCGTTCTTCGACGTCGACAACACGATGGTGCAGGGCGCGTCGATCATCCACTTCGCCCGCGGGCTCGCGGCCCGCAAGTACTTCACGTCCAAGGACGTCTCCGAGTTCGCCTGGCAGCAGATCAAGTTCCGCGTGTCCGGCAAGGAGAACCTGGGCGACGTCAGCACCGGCCGCGAGAAGGCACTGTCCTTCGTCGAGGGCCGCTCGACCGCGGAGATCGTGCGGCTCGGCGAGGAGATCTTCGACGAGATCATCGCCGACCGCATCTGGGCCGGCACCCGTGCTCTCGCGCAGATGCACCTCGACGCCGGCCAGCAGGTGTGGCTCGTCACCGCCACCCCGGTGGAGCTGGCGTCCATCATCGCCAAACGCCTCGGCCTGACCGGCGCGTTGGGCACCGTCGCCGAGAGCAAGGACGGCGTCTTCACCGGGCGCCTCGTCGGCGACATCCTGCACGGTCGCGGCAAGGCCCACGCCGTGCGGACCCTCGCCGTGCGCGAGGGCCTCGACCTGCGACGCTGCACCGCCTACTCCGACAGCCACAACGACGTACCGATGCTGTCCCTCGTCGGGACGGCCGTCGCGGTCAATCCCGACGCGGACCTGCGCGAGCTCGCGAAGAACCGCGGGTGGGAGATCCGCGACTTCCGCACCGGCCGCAAGGCCGCCAAGATCGGCGTCCCCACCGCTCTCGCACTCGGTGCCGTCGGCGGCGGCGTCGCCGCGGTGCTCGGCCGACGCAACGTATGAACCGACCGGCCTCCGGCCTACCCGCCACCCGACCGGCCTCCGGCCTACCCGCCACCCGACCGGCCTCCGGCCTACCTGTGAGAGCAGTCGTCATCGGTGCGGGTGTCGGCGGACTCGCCACCGCCGCCCGCCTGGCCCACCGCGGTGTCGAGACCGTCGTGCTCGAGCAGTCGCACGATCTGGGCGGGAAGCTCGGGATCGTCCGGCGGGACGGCTTCTCGTTCGACACCGGGCCGTCACTGGTCACCATGCCGCACGTGTTCGACGATCTCTTCGCGCAGACCGGTGGGCCGACGGACCTCACGTTCGACCGGCTCCCGGTCGCGTGTCGCTACCGCTTTCCCGACGGCACCGAGCTGGACATGCCCGGTCACGCGGAGGAGATCCCCGCCGCTCTGGACTCGGCGCTCGGAGCCGGTGCCGGTGCGCAGTGGTCCCGGTTCTCCGAGCGTGCCGAGCAGATCTGGGACGCCACCCACGAGGCGTTCCTCGAATCGCCCATCGGCCCCCGCGAACTGGTGTCGTTGTCGCGACGGGTGGGCGACCTCCGCACCATCAGCCCGTGGTCGTCGCTGCGTGATCTGGGTCGGCAGTACCTCACCGATCCGCGACTCGCGATGATGCTCGACCGCTACGCCACCTACACCGGCTCGGATCCGCGGCGCGCCCCGGCGGCCCTGGCCACGGTGCCGCACGTCGAGCAGCGCTGGGGATCGTGGCACGTTCCCGGTGGGCTGCACCGCATCGCCGAGGCGATCGCCGACCGCGCGACATCGCTCGGAGCGGAGATCCGCACGGGTGTCACGGTGACCGGCGTGCGTGTCGAGAACGGACGCACCACCGGCGTCGACACCACACACGGACCCGTCGCGGCCGACATCGTCGTCGCGAACGCCGATGCCGAGCAGGTCTACCGGTCTCTGGTCCCCGCCACGCGGCGCACCGCGCTCGCCCGGCGGCGCCTCGACGCGACCACCGCGAGCCTGTCCGGCTTCGTGATCCTGCTGGCTCTGCGGGGCCGCGACGCCGACACCCCGCACCACCGGGTGCTGTTCCCGGACGACTACGACGCCGAGTTCGACGCCGTCTTCGGCACCCGCACGCGGCCGGCGCACCCCGCCGACGCCCCGACCGTCTATGTCAGCGCCCCCGACGATCCGGCTCTGCGCCCGGACGACGACACCGAGGCCTGGTTCGTCCTGGTGAACGCCGCGCGACACGGCACCGGTTCCTCGGCACTGGTCGACTGGGACGCTCCCGAACTGTCGGAGGGCTACGCCGACCGCATCCTCGACGTCATGGCGGCGCGCGGAGTGGACGTGCGCGAGCGGGTGCTGTGGCGGGAGATCATCTCGCCGGCAGATCTGATGCGCCGCACCATGACTCCGGGCGGGTCCATCTACGGAACGTCGTCCAACGGGGCGACGGCCGCGTTCCTGCGCCCCGCCAATCGCTCGCCGATCCCCGGCCTTTTCCTGGTCGGTGGATCGTCGCATCCCGGCGGCGGACTCCCGTTGGTGACGCTCTCGGCACAGATCGTCGACGAGCTGATCGCCGACGTCCTCTAGCCGAGGAAGACGTTCCGGCGACGGGTCAGCAGCCGGTAGAGCGTCTGCTGGATCGTCTCGCGCACGCGGTCGGTGACCTCGAACAGTTCCATCGGGTCGTCGGCGGCGGACGGCTCGTAGGACGTGGTCTCGATGGGCTCGCCGAACTCGATGTACCACTTCGACGGCAGCGGGACGAGACCCAGCGGACCGAAGTGCGGGAACAGCGGCGTGACCGGGAAGTACGGCATGCCGAGGACTCGTGCGAGCGTCGTCAGGTCACCGATCTTCGGGTAGATCTCCTCGGACCCGACGATCGAGCACGGGATGATGGGCGTCTGGGTGCGCAGCGCGGCGGAGACGAAGCCACCGCGGCCGAAACGCTGCAGCTTGTAGCGCTCACTGAACGGCTTGCCGATGCCCTTGAACCCCTCCGGGAACACCGCCACGACCTCGCCGCCACGCAGCAGTCGCTCGGCGTCGGGTTGGCAGGCCAGGGTGTGGCCGGCGCGGCGCGCGATGCTGCCGACCAGCGGGGTCTCGAACGCGAGGTCCGCGGCGAGCATGCGCAGCGCGCGGTGCTGCGGGTGGTGATCCCGCATGGCGACCGAGGCCATGAGTCCGTCGATCGGGATGACACCCGCGTGGTTCGAGACCACCAGGGCGCCGCCCTCGGCGGGCACGTTCTCGATCCCGCGCACCTCTACGCGGAACCACTTCTCGAACAGCGGTCGCAACGCCGGAAGCCAGACGGAATCGGCGAAGTGGGGATCGTAACCGAACTCGTCGACCTCGTAGTCGCCCGACAGGCGTGTCCGCAGGAAGTCTGCTCCCCCGGCGACACGGTCGACGAGCGCACGCCGTACCGACTCGACGGCCGACGGGAACTCGCCGACGTCCGGCGTCGCATGCGGTGCTGCCGTCTCGGGCACGACCAGAGGCGTCGGCGCCTCGACACTCGGCACCATCGAGGGCGAGGGCGACGGGGACGCGTAGGACGAGGGGTGCCGACCGCGGACGTCCGCCGGGTCACTGCCGGCGCGTGGCCCACCGTCGGGCGTGGACTGCCGGAGGCGATCGAACGACTTACCGTGCAGCGGAATCACTTTGGCCACGTCGTTCACCTTCCCGCTCCGGCCGGCAACGACACGGGCGACGGGTGCGCCCCGGAGGTTGCACCGCCCAACAGTCCGATGACGCGATTCTCGATCGCGTCGACCCATTCACGCCGGATCACCGGCGTCAGCGCGACTCCGCGCACGAAGTCGTCGAACGCCTGCACGGTGGTCCACCGTGGGGTGAATCCGAGGACGTTCTTCATCCGGGTGGTGTCCACCCCGCATCCGAAGTTGAAGTAGTCGAGCTGCTCCGCCGAGAAGTCGCGCATCAGCGATCCCATCACCGCCTTGCCGGTGGTGCGGAACAGGGCCATGGGCACCGGCAGCTCCACGCGGCCGGCTCGGCGGATGGCCTGCGACAGCATGATGATGCCGTCGGCCGCGATGTTGAAGGTGCCCGCGGGGCCGGCCAACGTGGCGCGTTCGAGTGCGGAGAGCGCGTCCTCCTCGTGCAGCAACTGCATGCGCGCATCGCGACCGAGGATCGACGGTGTGACCGGCGAGGTGAGGTAGCGCGAGACGGATCCGTTCAACCGGGGTCCGATCATGGGGGCGTTGCGCAGGATGCTGACGTCGATGTCCGGACGACGACGGCCCAGCCCACGGGCGTAGCCCTCGGTCTCGATGGCGTCGCGGGCGAAGCCGCCCTGCGGACGTGACCGCGCGCCCATCTCCTCGGTGAACTGCGCCGGATCCTTCGCACTGCAGCCGTACACCGCCGTCGACGAGCGCAGCACCACGTGCCGCACCGTCGGCGACTTCTGGCAGACGGCGAACAGCTGCATCGCCCCGAGCACGTTGAGGTCCTTCATCACCGTGCGGCCACCGCCGCTGGGCGGCCGGGACAGCAGCGACGCGTGCACGACGGTGTCGACGCCCGCGCTGCGGATGACCTTGCCGATCAACGGGTTACGGATGTCCGCCCGCACGAATTCGGCGCGACCCATCCGCCGGATCATGTCCTTGGTGGGTGCCACGGCATCGACGGCGACGACCCGCTCGATCGACGGGTTCTGCGCCAGTCGCATGGTGAGGTATCCGCCCAGGAATCGGCTCGCTCCCGTGACGAGCACGACGCGTGGAGCGTCGCGCCCGGTGTCGTCAGAGCTCACCAGACCCCCTCGGTTTCTCCCGTGGCCACCGCTCGCGCGGCGCCGCACACGCCATGGTGTCACGAACCCCGCGTGCGCGCTCCGGCACGAGAAGAACCGGCACGCGACACCCGCGGGACCGGATACGACAACGCCCGCGAGGACGGTCGAAACTCGATCCTCACGGGCGGAAGTCGTCGCGATCCCTAGCGGATCACTTACCCAATTTCCTGCGCTGAACGCGGGTGCGGCGAAGCAGCTTGCGGTGCTTCTTCTTCGACATGCGCTTGCGACGCTTCTTGATCACTGAACCCATGCGGGTGTCCTCGCGTTCTTTCGTCTCTGTACAGCTGCACTGCTGATACCGCTGCTGGTGCTGTTCGGTCGTCGGCGGACACGGCAGTGACGGGACTGCGCGCTCACGCGACTCACCCCCATCATACCCAGCTCACACGACCACCCTCGACCGGCCTCCGCAGCAGCGGCGCACGCCCGAACCGTCCGATTCCGGTGAACCGTGCCGATGCCCTTCCCCGGGCATGCACCGTTCCACGTGGAACAGACGGGACGAGGCGTGCGTCAGCCTGCGTCGAAGTAGGACGTCTCCAGGTAGTCGTGCACCGCCTTCGCATGCACTCGGAACGAACGGCCCACACGAACGGCGGGCAGCTCGCCACCGTGCACCAGGCGGTACACGGTCATCTTGGACACCCTCATCAGTGAGGCAACTTCTGCCACCGTGAGGAACTGGGTTCCGGCCACAGCCGGTTGGCCGTCGTGGGACGAGCTCTTGCTCGACCCGGACGGCTTGTTGACGGATTCCATAAATCCACATACCTCCGGCACGCCCGCGCTGCCGGCTTCCCCTCCGGCAGAACAGACACGCACGTGCTGCAGCGAGCTTAGCGGGACTCGAGTGACAAAAGCGACGGGTGGGGGGACCAATATTTATTCGACCGGTGAACCGAGAGCCGTTCCCCGCGCCTTGGCGGCGTCGATCGCGTCGAGAAGCGCAGCTCGGAAGCCCTTTCGCTCCAGCTGGGCGATGGCCGCCGCCGTGGTGCCGCCGGGAGACGTCACACCGGCGCGGAGCTCCTGCGGTGACTCGTCCGAGCGATCGAGCATCGCCGCGGAGCCCACCATCGTCTGGACGACCAGTGTCGTGGCGGTGTCGCGAGGCAGTCCGAGACCCACGGCGGCGTCGATCATGGCCTCGGCCATGAGGAAGAAGTAGGCGGGTCCGGATCCGGAGACGGCGGTGACCGCGTCGATCTTGTCCTCGGACACGACGGCCGTCTTCCCGACGGTGCCGAGCAGCTTGCGCACCGTCTCGATGTGCTCCGAGCGGGCATGGCGGCCGGGGGCCAGCACGCTCATCGCCTCGCCCACCAACATCGGGGTGTTGGGCATGACACGGACGATCGGGATGCCCGCGGGCAGCTTCGGCTCGTAGCGCGACGCGGTGACGCCGGCGGCCATCGTCACGATGATCTGCTCGCGCTCCCCGTTGAGCTCGGCCTTGGACATCTGGGTGATCACCGAGTCGACGTCGTCGGGCTTCACCGCGACGACGATGACGTCGGCGCCCTCGATCGCGTCGATCACGCTGGTGGTCCGAATGCCGAACTGGGTGGCCACCGCGTCCGCGCGGGCCGGGTACTTCTCCGCCAGCACCACGTTGCCGGTGGGCAACCCGCCCTCGATCAGTCCTGCGATCAACGCCTCACCGATCCGGCCGCCGCCGATCACCGCAATTCTCGTCATGCGCTCAGCGTGCCATGCCGCGGGTGGCGATCGGCAGGGTGTCGCGGTCCCTCGGTCGGGCTCAGGTCGCGAGCGGCACCATGGCCAGCTGTCGGCTCTGCACCACCACGGCACCGGTGGAGTCGACGATGGTGTGGTCCTCCTCGAACCAGGAACCGCCGAGCACGGTGCTCGACGACTTCACGCGCAGCCAGCCGGGTGCCGGGGTGTGACGCAGGTACGTCGTGAGCTGGACCGTCGGAGCCCAGCCGAAGAGGCCGCGATTCATCGTCACAGGCGGGCAGATGTCGCCGGCCATGATGGCGAACAGCGCCGCGGTGACGGGATCGTTCTCGTCGTCGGGCCGCGGCCGGACCCACATGCGGATCTCCGCCGACCCCTGCGCGCCGGTCAGGAAGTGCGCGGCGGTGGGATCGAGACGCATGTCGCAGCCCGTCGCGACGTGGACGACGTCCGCCATCGGGTGACCGGGCGCCACTCGAGCGGCCGAGTCCGGCGGCTCGACGGCCATGTCGAGGACCGACGCCAGGGACGACTCGTGCTCCTGGTGCACGGGCGCTCCGCTGTCCGGCGTGCCGAGCGTGACCACGCTCCGCACCGCGGGACGACCGTTCTGCAGCAACACCGCGTCGACGTGCACCACGCGCCGACCACGCTTGAGCACCGTCGTCTCGACCGTCACCGGGCCGGGATCGGGCGCCGCGAGGTAGCTGGCGCTGACTGCGAGCGGAGTGAGCTCGATCGGGTCGTCGTCCAGCGCGAGACGCTGAGTGGCGGCCGCGGCACAGACACTCATCATGGCGCCGCCGTGCACCTTGGGGCCGATGGTCCACGTCGGGTCGATGCTGCCCTCGAACAGATCCGTGTCGGTGCGATCGAGTGTGGTGAGGGTGCGGAACGGGGCGTCGGTCACTGGTCGCTCGAATCTGTCGTCGGGTGGGGCCGGTCGGGAAGGCCGGTCGGGGCGAAGTGCTGCTGGGCGAGGTCGTGGTGCGCGAGGCGGCGCAGGGCGGTGACCACCGGTTCGTAGAGCACCGTCCCGAGGACGGCGAAGCGCACGGCGGCGCGTGGCTCGGTGTGGTCGAGCACCCGCGCCCACTCCCCCTCCGCGATCACGCGCACGGCACGGGCGTACGCGACGACGTCGTCGTCGGATAGCGGGACGCCCGCAGCGTCGGCGGCGGCGAGGGAGTGGTCGAGCTGACGAGCTGCCGAACTGTCGGTCGGGAGATCGGCGGCGGCGTGGCCGAGCCGTTCCAGGATCCGCGAGGTACGCGGCGCCGGACCCGGGTCGACTCCGTCCTGCCCCGCGTCGTCGAGGTAGGGCGGGAGCGCACCGAGTGCCCGGCTCATCGCGGGATGGACGTCGCCGGTCGCCTCGTCGAGGGCCGCGAGCACCGTCCTGATCCGTCCGAGAGGAAGGGAGGCGCCGGTCAGGGCCTTGATCAACCGGAGGCGGTCGAGGTGTTCGTCGGTGTACTCGGACACCGTCGCCGCGCCGACCCCGGGCATGAGGAGCCCTTCGCGGAGGTAGAACTTGATCGTGGGTCGCGGGACCCCGGATCGTTCGACCAGCTCGGACATGCGCACCGGTCGAACTCTAGACCACAGTGGATAGTGCGACTATCCGGGTGCGAACTTCCGAGAGTGCGAACTTCGGAGGTGAGGGACGTCAGAGGTGCTGCCGGGCGAACGCCAACGATCGTTCGAGTGCGGCCGACCGCTCGGTGGCGGTCCGCGCGTTCTGGGTGTTGATCTCGAGCACGGCCTGACCGTCGAAGCCTCGCGCGACCAGCGCCTGGCAGACCTCCGCGACCGGCTGCGTGCCGTCGCCGGGCACGAGGTGTTCGTCGACGGAGGCGCCGCGGCCGTCCGCGAGATGCAGATGCTTGAGCCCGGCGCCCATGCGCTCGGACAGCGCCACGGCATCGAGCCCGGACGTCGCGGTGTGCGAGAAGTCCAGCGTGTAGTGCTGGTGGCCCACGTCGGTCGGGTCGTAGGACGGCGCGAACGCGGTGAACCCGATGCCCGGCTTCCCTCCGCGCTTCTCGAGCCGCTTCACCGAGCCGGTGCCCGCACCGAAGAGCCGGTCCGCACGCATCGGGAACATGTTCTCGACGGCGACGACCATGCCCTCGTTGTCGGACTCGAGCTCGGCGACCTGGTCGGGAAAACCGTCGGCGTAGATGCGTTGCCAGCGAAACGGCGGGTGCACCACCACGGTGGACGCGCCGAGCGCCTCGGCAGCGTGGACCGAGCGCACCAGCTTCGAGACCGGATCCGAACCCCACACCCGCTGGGTGATCAGCAGGCACGGTGCGTGCAGCGCCAGAACCGGAACGCCGTACGCGCGGCTGAGCTGCTTGATCGCACCGACGTCCTGGCTGATCGGCTCGGCCCACACCATGAGCTCGATCCCGTCGAAGCCGAGCTCCGCGGCGAAGCGGAACGCGGACTCGGTGTTCTGCGGATAGACCGAGGCCGTGGACAACCCCACCGGAACGTGCCGGCGACCGGGCGTCGTCACGTGGTGCTGAGCATGAAGGCCAGCGGGCCCAGAGTGACGAATCCGCCCACGACCACCGCCAGCAGGATCGACACGATGTCGTCGGTGCGGCGCAGCACACGCACCACGGCCACGAGTCCGACGATGACGAAGAACGCGAGGACCAGGGCGACCCAGGGCAGCATCTCCCACAGTCGCTCGAACCCCTTGAACAGGAGCGCGCCGAGCACGATAGCCACGATGCCCTGGCCGATCAGCGACAACCACTGCTTGACCGGGCTGCGGGACTTCGACGGCGCCACCGGTGCGTCCTCGACGGGTTCCGCATCGGTGGGGGTCGCGAGATCGGCGACGTCGGCCGTGTCCGTGGCGATCGTGTCCGGGGTCTCGGAATCCTCGGTCACTGCCGGGACGATCGTGGTCACCGCGTCGTTCTCGGCCGTGACCTCGTCGGCGTCGACCTCCGGCTCGGCCGGCGTCGATCGCTGCTGCTCAGGAGTGCCGGGTCGATCGGAGGCGGGACGCTCCTGCGCCGGCCGCTCGGGTGCGAGCGCACGCTCCTCGGTGGAGGCACGCAGGCGGTCGACCGCCACGGACGGAGCGCCGGAGAACAGCGCGGGTTCGGGCCGAGCGGAACGGGCGGCACCGAACGCAGGGGTCGGGCGGGCCTGCTGCTCACGGCGGCGGTCGTCGATCCGGGGCGTGGTCCGTGTGGGCTCGGGTGCCGGGGCGGGCCGCTCGGGCTCGGCGTCGCGGGTCGACTCCTCGGCCTCGGCCTGCCGCGGCTGGTCCTGCGGCGACTCGGTCTCGGGCGACGCGTCGGTCTCGTCGTCGGGCGCCTCGGCCGGGGTCTCGTCGCGGACGATCGGGATCTCGCCGGTCAGCTCGGCGACGGAGATACCGCCGGCCATGCCGCGTCGACGTCGACCGCCACCGGACTGCGTGTCCACCTTGGCGCCGTTGCGCGCGAGCAGTTCCGCCACCGACACCTGTCCGGTGTCGGCCGCGCCACTTCCGTTGTTGTCGTCACTCATGTCTCTCGAGTCTCCACCACATCGCCGAACGTCTCCGTGTCCAGCTTGCGCAGGATCAATCCCTCACGCAGCGCCCACGGACAGATCTCCAACGAATCGATCGACAGCGCGCGCATGCTCGCCTCGGCGACCAGTGCTCCGGCCACCATCTGTCGTGATCGATCCGCGCTCACGCCTTCCAATTCTGCACGGTCCGCCGAGGTCATCCTCGAGATGAACGAGATGACCTGACGCAGACCGTCGGCCGTCAGGGTCCTGACGACACGGGGGCCGGCAGCCGACGGAGCGGCACCGGTCAATCGAGCCAACGAGCGGAAGGTCTTCGACGTTCCCACCGCCCGGTCGGGCAGCCCCGGCTCGAGCAGCTTCTTCGCCGGTTCGACGAGTTCCGCGTCGAGCCAGTCACGCAGCACGGCGACCCGCCGCTTGCCGGGAGGATCCTCGGCCAGCCAGTCGCGCGTCAGTCGGCCCGCGCCGAGGGGAAGCGACATCGCCACGTCCGGGTTCTCGTCGATCCCGGTGCTGAGCTCGAGGGATCCGCCGCCGATGTCGAGGTCGAGGATGCGCCCGGCACTCCAGCCGTACCACCGACGCACGGCCAGGAACGTCAGTCGCGACTCGTCCTCGCCGGAGAGAACCTGCAGGCTCACGCCGGTCTCGTCACGCACTCGGTTCAGCACGGCGGTCGAGTTGCGTGCGTCGCGGACGGCCGACGTGGCGAAGGCCATGAGCTCGCCGCAGCCCGACGATGTGGCGATCGACGAGAAGTCGGCGACCGTCCGCACCAGTCGATCGGAGCCGGACTGGGTGATGTCACCGGCGTCGTCGGTGTTCTCCGCCAGGCGCAGGGCAGCCTTGGTAGAGCTCATCGGTGTCGGGTGACCGCCGCGGTGAGCGTCGACCACGAGCAGATGAACCGTGTTGCTTCCGACGTCGAGCACCCCTAACCGCACAGGGAACACCGTACTGGGTCTAGCGTCGTGGCTTGTGACACGTGCTGAGAAGGCGGGTAGGCCGGAGGCCGGCCGGGCCGCAAAGCAGACGACGAGCGTGGGCGACGAGGCCGGACGGCGGTCGGGCGAGGCCACCGGACGGCCCGCGGACGTGCTGGAACCCGCGGCGACCCACAAACTCGATCCCGCACCCGAGGTGGCGCCGGACTTCCCGCGCGAGTGGGTCGAGTTCGTCGATCCGACCAACCCCGAGCACGTCGTCCGCGCGGATCTGACGTGGTTGCTGTCGAGTTGGACGTGCGTCTTCGGAACTCCCGCCTGCCAGGGAACGGTCCCCGATCGGCCCGACGACGGGTGCTGCTCGCACGGAGCGTTCCTGTCGGACGACGACGACCACGCCAAGCTCGTCGCCTCCGTCGAGATGCTCACGCCGGACGACTGGCAGTTCTTCGACAAGGGACACGGCAAGAAGGGCTTCGTGGAGGTCGACGATCTCGAGGGCGAGCAGGCGCTGCGCACCCGCAAGTACAAGGGTGCGTGCATCTTCCTCAACCGACCGGGCTTCGAGGGCGGCATCGGGTGCGCACTGCACCGGATGGCGCTGCGCACCGGCGTCGAACCCCTCGAGGTGAAGCCCGACGTCTGCTGGCAGCTGCCCATCCGCCGCACCCAGGACTGGGTGACGCGCCCCGACGGTGTCGAGATCCTGCAGACCGTCGTCGGCGAGTACGACCGACGTGGCTGGGGTGAGGGCGGCGCCGACCTCAGTTGGTACTGCACCGCCTCCCCCGACGCACACGTCGGCTCGAAGGCGGTCTGGCAGTCGTACGCGCCAGAGCTGACGGAGCTGCTCGGCAAGGACGTCTACACCGAACTCGCCGCGCTGTGTCGGCGTCGGCAGGGCTTGGGGTTGATCGCCGTGCACCCCGCGACCCGCGAGGCTCAGCGCACGTAGTCCCGTCAATGCCCCGCGAGTACGTCGAAAGTGCCGTGATCTCGGCGCTCGCCGCAGCACTTTCGACGTACTCGCCGGGGCTTGGTCAAGTTTCATCCACAGGCACCCCGTCATCCCCACGGCACTGGCGAGTTGCTCGATCGACGCGGCGCCTGTCGGTGCAGCTCGTGACGGTCTGCGCCATGGACCCCACACTCGTCGACGCAATGAGAGCCAACGGCGGCTTCCTGCACACGACCGATCTCCTCCGACGCATGTCCCCGAGCCGCGTGCGGTGGCTGGTGCACACTCGTCAGCTGACCCGCGTACGGCACGGGCTGTACGCGGTCGGAACGCTCCCTGTCTCGGCGCGACTCGACGCTCTGAGCATCGAGCTCGGAACGCGGGTCGCCGCATCCATGGACACGGCGGCGGCGATGCACGGTTTCGATCTCGACCAGACGCAGCAATTACATGTGGTGGAGCCGGACGATCGGCGCATCGAGAGCAGACCAGGGGTAGTGGTGCATCAGCGGCGGGGTGCGCCGCTCATGGAGATCGGCACCCGACTCGTCGTGGAGCCCGCCTGGACTGCTGTCGAGGTCGCACGGCAACGTGCCCCTGGTCGCGCGCTCGCCGTTCTCGACGCCGCGGCCCGGGTGGGCCGCGGACCCGGATCGCTGGAACGAGCAGTCGATGCGCAACGGGGGCGGCGGGGCATCGTCGAGGTCCGCCGCCTCGCACCGCTCGTCGACTGCAGATCCGGCTCACCGATGGAGTCGGAGACTCGCCTGGTGCTGCACGACGGCCACCTTCCGGCACCCGAGTTGCAGTGGCCCGTGATGCACGGACTCGGCATCTTCTATCTCGACCTCGCTTGGCCAGCACGACGATTCGCGGTGGAATACGACGGCGACGAATTCCACGGAACGCCCGATAGCATCCGACACGACAAGGCGCGCCTTGCACTGCTCGCAGACGAGGGTTGGCGAGTTCTGCAGATCACGTCGGACGATGTACGGCGCGAACCTGATGTCCTGGTCGGTCGTGTCCGCCGGCTACTTGCCGCCTGATGTCCGCGAATACGCCGAAAGTGTCGTGATCAACGGATCCGCAGCGACACTTTCGACGTACTCGCCGAAACCGAACGGCCTCACTCCTCGAGCTTGTACCCCAGCCCACGCACCGTGACGAGGTGCACGGGCTTCGCGGGGTCCGTCTCGATCTTCGAGCGCAACCGCTTCACGTGGACGTCCAGCGTCTTCGTGTCGCCCACGTAGTCGGCGCCCCACACACGGTCGATCAACTGTCCGCGGGTGAGCACTCGACCAGAGTTGCGGAGCAGGTACTCCAGCAGGTCGAACTCCTTGAGCGGCAACGTGATCTGCTGCCCGCCGACCATGACGACGTGGCGCTCCACGTCCATGCGTACCGGTCCGGCCTCGAGGATGCTGTTGTCGTCGATCTCCTCGGTGTCGGATCCACGCCGCAGGACCGCACGGATGCGCGCGATGAGTTCACGGGAGGAGTACGGCTTGGTGACGTAGTCGTCGGCACCCAGTTCGAGTCCGACCACCTTGTCGATCTCGCTGTCGCGCGCGGTGACCATGATGACCGGCACACCGGAGCGGCTGCGCAGGTGCTTGCACACGTCGGTGCCGCTCATGCCCGGCAGCATGAGGTCGAGCAGGACGATGTCCGCTCCCACGCGATCGAACTCGGCGAGGGCGGAGGGGCCGTCGCCGACGACGGTCGCGTCGAACCCTTCCTTGCGGAGCAGGAACGCCAGCGGGTCGGCCAACGATTCTTCGTCTTCGACGATGAGCACGCTCGTCATGGGGTGTCCTTCTCGGTCATGACGGCTCGCCGTCGTCTTCGATGTGAGCAGGAATGAGGAGCGTGAAGGTCGAGCCCGTCCCGGGCTTGCTCCACAGCTCGATGCGGCCGTTGTGGTTGGCGGCGACGTGCTTGGCGATGGCCAGTCCCAGACCGGTACCGCCGGTGGCCCGCGACCGCGCCTTGTCGACGCGGAAGAAGCGCTCGAACACGCGCTCCTGGTCCTCCTTGGCGATGCCGATGCCGCGGTCGGTGACCGAGAAGGCCACCATGCTCTGTGGGCCCGTCGCATCGTCGTCACGCAGGGACCGCGTCACCGACACGGGAGACCCCTTCGGGGAGTACGCGATGGCGTTCTCGACGAGGTTGGACAGTGCGGTGACCAGCAGGGTCTGATCGCCGAGCACCTCGAGTCCGCTCGGTCGGTCCGTCGTGACGACGATGCCCGTGGCCTCGGCCTTGAGAGCCGAACGCGAGAGCGCGCTCTTGACCACGGTGTCGACGTCGACGACGTCGAGATCGGGGAGCTTCTCGGCACCCTGCAGACGGGACAGCGAGATGAGTTCGCTGACCATGTTGCCCAGGCGCGTGGACTCGTCGAGCATCCGCTCACCGAATCGCTGGACCGACTCGGGATCGTCGCGCGACTGCAGCAGCGCCTCGGCCAGCAGGCTGATGGCGCCGACGGGGGTCTTGAGTTCGTGGCTGACGTTCGCGACGAAGTCCCGCCGCGTGGCCTCCATGCGGACCTGCTCGGAGTCGTCGTCGGCGAACAGGACGACGAACCGGCGATCCTCCTGGGAGAGCAGCTGCGCGTGCCCCTTCACGGCGATGCCGGCGCGCCCGCGGGCGTCGAGAACCGTAAGGTCGACCTCGACGTGGTCACCGGTCTCGAGGACCCTGGTGGCGGCCTTCCAGGCCCGATCGTCGAGCGACCGACCGCGGACGAGACCGAGCTCCTCGGCGCGCGGATTGAACAGCACGACGTCGTGGAACTGGTCGACGACGGCGATACCGCTGTGCGCGGCCAGCACGATGAGGTCGAGGACCTGGGACATCGTCAGCCCGTTGTCGCGGGTCTGACGCAGGACGTGGCGGGAGTTCAGATACGGGATCAGCACTCCACCGACGAGGTACCCACCGAACGCCGCGACGGCGGCGATCAGTACGACGGTCGGAGTGGTCACGGGCCGATCGTACGGTCACACGACCGTGCACCGACGCACGGTGGGCCGGGTTTTCCGGCCGTCACCGCAAGTCCGGCGCACGTTCGCACCGCGTTCATCGAGTCGTTACTTCTTGCCCTGGTTCGCCACTGCCGCGGCTCCGGCCGCAGCGGCCTCCGGGTCGAGGTAGGTGCCGCCCGGCACGGTGGGAACGAGCTTGTCGCCCGACTCCGTGAGGTCGTACTGCAGCGGGATGCCGGTGGGGATGTTGAGCCCCGCGATGTCCGCGTCGGAGATGCCGTCGAGGTACTTGACGAGGGCGCGCAGCGAGTTGCCGTGGGCGGCGATCATGACCGTCTTCCCTGCCCGCAGCTCGGGGACGATGACGTCCTCGTAGTACGGAACGAAGCGTTCGACGACGTCCTTCAGGCACTCGGTCAGCGGCACGCTGTCGAGATCGGCGTAGCGCGGATCGGCGTCCTGGCTGTACTCGGAGCCGACCTCGATGGGGGGCGGCGGGGTGTCGTAGCTACGACGCCACAGCATGAACTGCTCGTCGCCGTACTTCTCCTTGGTCGCTGCCTTGTCGAGACCTTGCAGTGCACCGTAGTGCCGCTCGTTCAGACGCCAGTCGCGGACGACCGGGATCCAGTGCCGATCGGCAGCGTCGAGCGCGAGGTTCGCAGTGCTGATGGCGCGACGCAGAAGCGAGGTGTACAGCACGTCGGGAAGGACACCGGCCTCCTTGATCAGCTCGCCGGCACGCTTCCCCTCCGCCTCACCCTTGGCGGTCAGGCGCACGTCCTGCCATCCGGTGAACTGGTTGGACGCGTTCCACTCGCTCTCGCCGTGGCGGAGAAGGATCAGGGTTCCGATGCTCATGCCGCCCAGTTTCTCACGATGCCGTCGGCGGGACGACCGGTCGGGCGCGCCGCAGGTCGTGCGGGGTGCGCAGCGGGAACTGCGCTTCCGCCGGGCCGAGCTGGCGTGACCGCTAGCCTCTGCAGATGAGAACCCGCTGGACAGTGGCGCTCGCGGCGTGCGCGTGGCTCGCGTGCGCCCCGACCGCAACGGCCGATCCCCTCCCCGTCGACTACAACTTCTTCAGCGGCTTCCCGGCGGAGATCGCGAACCCGGGCGGATCGCTGCCCGGAACCAACGACTTCTCGTGCGCGCCGACGGCGGAGCACCCGAATCCGGTGATCCTGGTGCACGGCACGGGGACCGGGCAGCAGACAGGATGGGGCGTGTACGCGCCGCTGCTGAAGAACGAGGGGTACTGCGTCTTCGCTCCGACGTACGGTGCGCTGCCGGGTGCGTGGCCGATCAGCGCGATCGGTGGCCTCGGGCCGGTTCCCGAGAAGGGAGCACAGTTCGCGGCGTTCGTCGACGAGGTACTGTCCGCGACGGGCGCCGAGAAGGTCGACATCGTCGGACACTCGCAGGGCACGGTGCTGCCCAACTACTACGCGCAGGTGCTCGGCGGAGCGGACGATATCGACAGGTACGTCTCGCTGGCCCCGCTGTGGAAGGGGTCGGGCCCGTCGCAGTTCGCGTGGCCCGACGCGTCGTACCGCTACGCGCCGGGCATCACGTACACCAACATCATGACGCGGTACGACGAGGTGGTCGTGCCGTACACGGACGGCTACGTCGAGGCTCCGAACGCGACCAACATCGTCGTACAGGACACGTGCGACGTCGACTTCTCCGAGCATGCCGGCATCGTCGGGTCGCCGAGGGCCGCGGCGTTCGTGCTGAACGCTCTCGACCCCGCGCACCCGCGACCCGTGCCCTGCGAGTTCGTCCCGCCCTTCACCGGCTAGCGCGCACCGTCCCACACCGTGCGGGTGTCGGGCCGCGGGTCGTTCACCACGGCCGACTCCGTCCCGAACATCTTCACCGTGCGCTCGGACCCGTACTGCGCCCAGCCGGGATCGCCGTCGCGCACGAAGTCGACCCAGACGCGGTGCATCTCGTCGGCGACCGCCTGCGGCGGGTTCGGCCCCGTGATGCGGGCGGTCTCGGGCTTGCCCAGCATGTCGAAGACGAACGGGATCTCGAGCGCGTGGCACGCGCCGAGGTTCCCGTCGAACAGCGGTGAGCGCCAGGTGAACTCGTAGACGTGGGCCGGGTGCACCTCGGCGACGCGCACGGCGGGGATGCGGAAGAACCAGTCGGTCATGACCGAAATCATGAGTTCGCCGGGCGAGGCGTCCGGATACCGATCGCGGTACGTGTCCAGCACCGACGGGTCCAGTCGATACCCGGCGAGCACCGTCCGCAGGTAGTCCTCGGTGATGTGCGGAACGATGCCGGCGGGCACGAGGAAGAACGCGTGCTCCTCACTGGTGGTGCCGAGCAGGAGTTCGACGTCGGCGCCTGCACCGTCGGCGATGCGCGAATACGGCAGCGCAGGAACGACATCACCGTCGATGCACGGCTCGAACGCCATCATGTTCAGTGCCACCTCACCCCACGCGCCGCTCGATGCCTCCGCGGCGATGCGATCGGACAGGGTGCGCTGGGCGTCGACGAGGGCGTCGACGGGTACCGAGCCGAGGCCCTCTACCGTCGCCGGAACGCCGAGGGCCGATGCCAACGCTGCCGAGATGGTGCCCGCGGTCTCGGCGGAGATGACGTGATGGCCGGCGCCGCTCTGCAGGACCGCGCGGTGGAACAGCCCCTCGGCGCGGGGCATCGACAGCAGCGTGCCGACGCTCATGGCACCCGCGGACTCTCCCGCGACGGTCACCCGCGCCGGGTCGCCGCCGTACGACGCGATGTGGTCCCGGACCCATTCGAGCGCCGCGACCTGGTCCAGCAGACCACGATTGGCGGGAGCGCCCTCGATCTGCGCGAAGCCGTCCACGCCGAGCCGGTAGTTGATCACCACGGCGACGACGCCGTCCCGCGCGAAGGCGGTGCCGTCGTAGGCGGGTACTGCGTTGCTGCCGTTCACGAAGGCGCCGCCGTGGATCCACACGAACACGGGCGCGGAGCCGGCGACGTCCGGCGAGTACACGGCGACGTTCAGGCACTCCTCGCCGGGCACCACGGGCTCGCTGAGGATCTCGCTGGTGGGCGGCCGGTACCCGACCTTCGGGACGGTGGCGCCGTGCTCGAGGGCGTCGCGGGTGTCGGACCAGCGCGGCGGCGCGGTGGGCGCCTGGAACCGGTGCGGGCCGAACGGCGCCTCGGCGTAGGGAACGCCGAGGAACGAGGCGATGCCGTTGTCGGTGCGACCGCGCACCTGGCCCTGGGGTGTATCGACGGTGATCGTGTCCATGGCTCATGAGTACCACCCCGAGTGCCCCCACACCCCTCACATGACGCGAACACCCTCTCCAGCACGCTGGAGAGGGTGTTCGGGCGGTACAGGGAGTGTCAGCCGGCGGCAGGCTCGGCCGCGCGCAGATCCTTGCGCAGGATCTTGCCGGACGCCGACTTCGGCACCGTGTCGATGAACTGCACGCGGCGAACCTTCTTGTGCGGCGACACCTTCTCGGACACGAACGTCATGACGTCGTCCTCGGTGAGCTCGGCGCCCTGCTGCAGCACGACGAACGCCTTCGGTACCTCTTCGCCCTCGTCGTCGAGCACGCCGATGACGGCCGCATCGGCGATCTGCGGGTGCGTGAGCAGCAGCGACTCGAGCTCGGCGGGCGGCACCTGGTAGCCCTTGTACTTGATCAGCTCCTTGAGCCGGTCCACGATGCTGACGCACCCACGACCGTCGACGACGGCGATGTCGCCGGTGTGCAGGTACCCGTCGGCGTCGAGCGTCTCGGCCGTCGCAGCGTCGTTGTTCAGGTAGCCGGCCATGACGTTCGGGCCCTTGATCCACAGCTCACCGGGCTCGCTGACCTTGTCCGAGCCGGGCTCCGGGTAGGCCACCTCCTCGCCGGTGGCCGGATCGACGAGCTTGTTCTCCGAGTTGGCGACGGCGGTGCCGCAGCTGCTCAGCGGCATGTCGTCGCCGTCGAACGGGATGGCGTGCGAGACGGGGCTCAGCTCGCTCATGCCGTAACCCTGACGCACCTTGGTCTTCAGTCGCTTCGCGACGGCGTTGCCCAGGTTCTCGTCGAGGGCGGCGGCACCGGAGAACACCATTCGCACGCTGGAGATGTCGTACTGGTCCACCATCGGGTGCTTGGCCAGTGCGACGGCGACGGGCGGCGCGATGAAGAGGTAGGTGATCTTCTTCTCGGTGGTGAGGCTCAGGAACTGTTCGAGATCGAAGCGCGGCATCGTGACCAGCGACGCGCGCACCTTGAGGCCGAGGTTGAGCAGCACGGTCATGCCGTAGATGTGGAAGAACGGCAGCACGGCGAGCAGGACGTCGTCCCGGTTCGCGCCCATGCGCGGCTCGATCTGCGACACGTTGGCCACCAGGTTGCGGTGCGTGAGCATGACGCCCTTCGGCCGTCCCGTGGTACCCGAGGAGTAGGGCAGCACCGCGAGGTGGGTCGACGGGTCGAAGCTGACGTCGGGCGCCTGTGCACCCTCGGTGAGGAGGTCACGCAGCGACTCGTGGCCCTCCGCGCCGTCGAGCACGACGATGCGATCGGCCGACAGACCGACCTGCTCCGCAGCGGCCTTCGCCTGCGGGAGCAGCGGCGAGACCGTGAAGATCATGGTCGCGGACGAGTCCGTGAGCTGCTTCGCGATGTCCTCGGCGTTGTACAGAGCATTGATCGTCGTGGCGATCGCACCGGCGCGCAGGATGCCGTGGAACACCGACGCGAACGCCGGCACGTTGGGCGAGTGCACCGCGACCACGTCGCCGACCTTCACTCCGCGCGAGGCGAGTGCGCCTGCGACTCCGTTGATCTGACCGACGAGAGTGCGGTAGTCGGTGACGGCGCCGCTGGGCCCGTCGATCAGGGCGGGGCGCGCGAGGTCGTCCTCGGTGAGGTCACCGAAGAGGAACTCGTAGACGCTCTGCTCGGGAATCTCGACGTCGGGGTACGGGCTGCGGAAACTCATGGAACTCCTCATCGGCACAGCAGGGACGACAGAAAGGCAACCTTAATGTGTCGGGCGGTCACATAAACATCCTTCGGACATTCCGGGTGACAGCCATCACACGAGGGAGCCTACCTGCACGGTGTCCGAATCAGTCCCGGTCGTCGTCCGCTCGGTCCGCCGGCTGCACCCAGGACGTGGGCCCGTCGTCCGGCCTGCCGTTCACCAGATGCTCGAATGCCTTCAGGTTGTTCAGCGACTCGCCGCGCGAGACGCGCCACGCCCACTCGCGGCGGATGGACTCGGCGAAGCCCAGTTCGAGCAGCACGTTGAAATCGCCGTCGGCCGCCTCGAGCACCTGCCCGAGGATGCGGTCGATCTCGTCTCCCGTGACCGCGTGCGTCGACATCTTGCCGACGAGGTAGATGTCACCGATCTTGTCGATCGTGTAGTGCACTCCGTACAGACGGCGGTTGCGCCGCAACAGGTATCGGTACACGCCCTCGAAGTTCTCGTCGGGCTTGCGGCACACGAAGGCCTCGATGCGCACGCCGTGGTTGCCGACCGTCAGCATCGTCGAGGTCTTGAGCTTCTTCTCACCGGGAAGGTCCACGACGAACTGCGTGTCGGTGGCCCGGGAGTAGTCCAACTCCCGGTCGGCCAACACCGAGTCGATCAGTTCCGTCACCTGGTCGGTCGTCGTCACAGCGCTCTCACCGGTCCTGTCCGTCGTAGTCGCCACAGACCACGGGGTCTGCGAGGCGAGAACTCACCTGTCGGTCTCTCGACACCCGCGGTACGGCCGAATCTCCACGCCGCGCGGGCGTAGGTGTCCAGCAACGCGTCCGAGGTGTGTTCCCACGAGAAGTTCTCCGCATGTCGTGAGGCATTCGACGCCATCACGGTGCGCAGACGGTCGTCGGCGAGCAACGACTGCACCGCGGTGGCCCAGTCGGCCGGATCGTGGCCCTGCACCAGCACGCCGGTCTCCCCGTCCCGCACGGCCACACCGAGGCCCCCGACGTCCGCGGCGACCACCGGGACACCGCACGCCTGGGCCTCGATGGCCACGAGACCGAAGGACTCCGAATAACTGGGCACCGCAACGAGATCCGACGCGCGGTAGACGTCCGCCAGCCTGTCCGGGGGTTGCGGCGGGAGGAACGTCACCCGATCCTCGATGCCCAGCCGGCGACTCAGCTCGATGAGGGAGTCGGGCCGTTCCAGACCGGTGCCCGACGGGCCACCGACCACCAGCACGCGCACGCGCGACGACGGGTCCCGCCGGTGGATCTCGGCGACGGCCGCGACGAGGACGTCCGGCGCCTTGAGAGGCTGGATCCGTCCCACGAACGTCACGAGGGGGTCGTCGGCGTCCAGCCCCAGGGAGCGTCGAGCGGCGGCGCGATCGCCCGGCCGGAACATGCTCAGGTCCGCTCCCGGCGCGACGACGTCGATCTTGTCCTCGGCCGCGTCGTACAGATCGACGAGGGCCCGGGCCTCGTCGAGAGTGTTGGCCGTGAGCCGATCGGCTTCCTCGACGACCTGCTTCTCACCGATGCGGCGGGCCGCCGGTTCCGGCTTGTCCCCCGCCGCCACCGACAGGTTCTTCACCGCGGCGAGCGTGTGCGCGGTGTGCACCAGGGGGACCTTCCACCGGTCGCGGGCGAGCCAGCCGACCTGCCCCGACAACCAGTAGTGCGAGTGGATCATGTCGTAGTGGCCCGGCTCGTGCCGTGCCTCCTCGCGCAGGACACCCGCGGCGAAGGCGCAGAGCTGGGTGGGCAGGTCGTGCTTGTCGAGACCCTCGAACGGGCCGGCCGCGATGCTGCGCACCAGTACGCCGGGCGCGGCCTCGACCACGGGTTCGTCACGGGAGGACGTGGCCCGGGTGAAGATCTCCACCTCGACTCCGCGCGCCGCCATCTGCACGGCGGTCTGCAGGACGTACACGTTCATGCCGCCCGCGTCCCCCGTGCCGGGCTGCGCCAGCGGAGACGTGTGCAGCGACAACACGGCTACCCGATGCGGGCTGTGACGGCGGACCACACACCCAGTGTGCCCTGTCCGATTGCGCCGCAGGCCCCCGCCTACCCGGCCATCCCCCTACGAGCGTGCCGACACATGCGCGGGAACCCGCCGACATTCACAGCGCCGGGAACACGTACGCCACTGCCCCGCGGGAGTCATGGAAACATGTCGGAGGACCCTGATACCTTCGCACACATGTTCGAACAGGGGTGGGCGACGCAGGATCCGGAGGCCATGGGCCTACCCGGAACGCTCCTCGACGCACCCGTGAACACCCTCCTGTCCACGATGTCCTACGCCTCGGCCGGACTGTCCTATCTCGAATGGACCCGATACCGGGCCGCAGCGGAACTGCACACTCAACTCGTCGTTCCTCACGAGATGTCCGATCACCGCCGGATGGATGCGACGACTCACTGCGCCGCCCGCATCTCGGCCGTCCTGTCCGTCAGCCAGGGTGCCGGAGAAGGCATCCTGACCCGCGCAATTGCACTCCGAGACCGGTTTCCCCGCGTAGCCGAGTGCCTCCGCGACGGCCTCATCGCCCCCAAACACGTCCACACCATCATCGGCCGAACCGACCTCGTCGACGGCACCACGTACGTGCGGGAAGTCGACACCGAGATCGCCGCGGCCCTACAGCGACGCGGCTCGTGGTCGGACAAACGCATGCGGGACATGATCGACCGCATCGTCTACCGCCACGATCCCGACGCCGTCAGGGAACGACGTGTGCTCGCCGAGAACAACCGCAGCTTCTGGATCGACGCGGGACCCGACGGCATGGCATACCTGGGCGCAACCATGACAGCCGACAATGCCGTCGTCGTCGCTGCCGCGGTGGAGGAGTTGGCCGGACGCGTGTGTCGCAAGGATCCTCGCAGCAAGGGCGCCCGTTCCAGCGACGCCCTGTTCGCCCTCGCCACCCGCACAGCGTACGAGTGCCAGTGCGACGATCCGGACTGCTCCGCGCCCGGGCGGACCGGTGAGGACGGCCTGCTCATGTCATTCATCGTGCACGTCGTCACAGACTCCACCACCATGGCCGGCGACACCGCCGCCGACGGCAATCCAGGGTTCCTCGTCGGCCACGGCGTCATCTCGCCCGACCACGTCGCCGACCTCGCCGATCGTGCCGACGCCGTCATCCGCCCCGTCTCGACCACCAACCCCGCATCACAGCCCGCCGATCCGTACCGCCCCTCCAGCGCCCTCGACACGTTCGTGCGCATTCGCGACCAGTACTGCACCTGGCCCGGCTGCAACCGTGGGGTGTGGACCGGCGATCTCGACCACATCGCGGAGTACGACCATGAGAATCCCGACGGCGGCGGCCAGACGACCGACGTCAACCTCGGCGGCAAATGCAGGTTCCACCACAACTTGAAGACGTTCGGCGACTTCGTCGACGATCAGTACACCGAGGACGACACGGGACGCGTCGTCTCCACCGTCACCACGCCCGAGGGCCTCGTCGTCGCGGGGCCGGCGCACAACGGATACGACATCCACCCCGGACTCGCCGACGTCACCTTCAAGACGGCCGATCCTCCACCACCGAGTCCGCCCCGCACTCCCCCCAGCAGACGCCGCACACGTCTGGCGGACAAACATGCCCGCCGGAGGAACGAACGCAACCGCAACCGCAACCGACGGGCCCGGGAAGTCGCCGACACCGACGACCCCCCACCGTTCTGACATGCATCACGTGTGTGGACTAACCCAGAGAGTCGACGAAACCCGCCAGCTCGGACAGGAAGCGGGCCGGGTCCGCGACGAACGGACCGTGATCGACGCCCTCCCACCACGAGGTCGACGCACCGGGCACGACGGAGGCGGTGTGCCGACCCGCGCCGACGTCCACCACCGTGTCCGCCGTGCCGTGCATCACCAGGGTGGGGACGTCCAGCGCCGCCAGCGTCTCGTCGTGTCCCACGTCGCGCCGGAACACCGCGGACCGCACGCGTGGACGCGTCGCCAGGCTGGCGCCGAACAGTGCCTGAGCTGCGGCGCCGTGTCCTTCGCCGGGTCCGGTGAGGGCGTTGCCGAAACTCGCGAGCGCCCTGATGGCCACGCGCGAGTCCGCGCTCATCGCGCCGGGGATCGCCGCACGCATCGCCGTGCCGACGGCGCCGCCGGGTCGGTCCGGACCGATCGCGGTGATCGCCGCGACGAAGACGACACCCGCCACCGCACCGGTGCCGTACACCGACAGGTAGTCGCACAGCACCAGACCGCCGTAGGACCAGCCCAGCAGGACCGCACCCGAGCGGATGCCCTCCTGCTCGAGAACGGCGTGCACGTCCCCGGCCCACAGCGCCGACCGGTCGTAACCGACGTCGGGGGCACCGGACATGCCGTGCCCGCGCAGGTCCACCGCGATGACGCGGTACCGCTCGGACAGGTCGGCGAGGAGGTCGTCGCCCCAGCAGGCTCCGGTCTGGGCCCAGCCGTGCAGCAGCACCAACGGTCGAGCCGAGACGTCTCCCGTGACGCGGTAGACCAGGGATGTTCCGTCGCGCCCGAGCGCCTCTCGTATTGCCATGCCACCAACATATTGGGCGCACGTTGTGGGATGTCAGAAGGGCTCGTGCAGCGGCCTGAGCAGCGTCGACACGTCGGTAAAGTTCCGTCGTGACCGAAACACACCAGCGCTCCATCTCGCCGAAGACGGGCGAATGGCGTGACCTCAACCGGTACTACTGGCCGTGGGCTCTCATCGCTCCGATGCTTCCGCTCATCTCCGTGGGCATCGTCTTCGGGCTGCAGTGGTGGGCACCGGGAGTGTCACAGGTCGCGTGGTGGTCGGGTCCCCTGTTCCTCTACGTCGTGGTCCCCATCGCGGATCGCATCGTCGTCCCGTTCGACGAGAATCCGCCCGAGGATCTGGTCGAGTCTCTCGAGGCCGACTTCTGGTATCGCGGCTGCGTCTACGCCTACATCCCCATGCAGTTCTTCGGCATCGGGCTGTCGTCCCATCTACTGACGGCCGACGACCTCTCGTGGCTCGGGCTCGAGAACGGCCTGTCACTCGCCTCGAAGATCGGCGTGGCGCTGACCATCGGACTCGTCGGCGGCATCGGCATCAACACGGCGCACGAGCTCGGTCACAAGAAGGTCGAGTACGAACAGTGGCTCTCGCGCATCGTGCTCGCGCAGAGCTTCTACGGGCACTTCTACGTCGAACACAATCGCGGGCATCACGTCCGGGTCGCCACTCCGGAGGATCCGGCGAGCTCGCGTCTCGGTGAGACCCTGTGGCAGTTCTACCCCCGCAGCGTTCTCGGCGGATTCCGTTCCGGGTGGGCACTCGAGCGTGATCGTCTGCACCGCACCGGGAAGCGCACCTTCTCCTTCTCGAACGCGAATCTCACCGCCTGGCTCATGAGCCTCGCCCTGTGGGGTGCGCTGGTCGGCGTGTTCGGTGTCGAACTGCTGCCGTTCCTGGTTCTGCAGGCGGTGTACGGGATCTCGCTGCTCGAGGCCGTCAACTACCTCGAGCACTACGGGCTGCTGCGGCGCACCAAGGAGAACGGACGCTACGAGCGCTGCACTCCGGAACACAGCTGGAACAGCGACTACGCCGTCTCCGACATCTTCCTCTACCACCTGCAACGGCACAGCGACCATCACGCCAACCCCACGCGCCGGTACCAGGTGCTGCGGAGCATGCCCGAATCTCCGCAGCTCCCAGCGGGTTACGCGCCCCTGATCCTCGTGTCGTACTTCCCGTTCCTGTGGCGGGCGCTGATGGACAAGCGCGTGGTCGCGCACTACGACGGCGACCTCCGGCGCTCCAACATCCAGCCCGCGAAGCGGGAGAAGTACCTCGCGAAGTACCCCGCGCCGACGCGGTAGCTACTTCTTCCGGCGCCGACTACCGCCGTGCCAGTCCTGCTGCACGCCCGCCTCGTCCTCGCTCACACCGAGAGCCCGCAGCTGGGGTAGCTCCCGCAGACTGCGCTTCAGCTCCGCGAATCCCGGGAACCGTGCCAGTCCCACGACGTGGTCCCACAACTCGACCGCGTCGTCGTCCGACGGGAGCCGGCTGATGACCGGGCCGAAGAACGCCACGCCCTCGGGCGGCTCGACGTGGATGATCGGTGTTCCGACGTCCTTGCCCGTGAGCGACAGCGCCTCGTCGGTCGACGCCTGGATCTCCTCGTCGAACGACGTGTCGTCCAGTGCCCGGACGTGATGCTCGGGCAGGCCGAGGCCGGCGAGGATCGGTGCGAGGAACTCGGCCGTTCCTCGGTGCGCGTGAGCACCGGCCTCGTCGGGCACCGGCTCCGCATCGAAGATCCGCGCGCCGAGCGCGGCGTACAGCGGGCCCATCGCCTCCCGGCCGTGCTCGGCCCGCACGCTCGCGGCAGCCCGGAGCAGCCGGAGCCCCGCAGTGTGTCCCGCCTCGTACTCCGGCGGGAAGTGCGTCGCGTAGTCGATGTGCGCGTTGAGTTGTCGCAGGGAGATGAAGCTCCAGTCGACGGTGTAGTCCCGTTGCGCCTGGACGAGGCGGACCCACCTGCTGGTCATCCAGGCGAACGGGCACACCGGGTCGAAGTAGAACCGGAGATCGGGTGCTGTCATGTCCGCAGTATTCCCCGTGCGATCAGCGCTGAGCGTCGATCTTCCGCATCGTCACCACGGGATCGGCGTAGAGCGAGCCGAGGGACACCGCCGCCGCAGCGTGGTCCTGCACGCGCTTGCCGAAGCTGGTGACCCGCACTCGCCGCGACGTCGCGACCGAACTGGAGGACTCGAACGCGGCCTCGACGCGCTCCATCGCCGCCGGATACGCGGTGAACGCCTGACCGCCCACCTGCACGCTGTCGGGGTTGACGACATCGTGCACCAACGCCAGTGCGCGACCCAGCGCATCGGCGCGGTCGTTCAGAAGTCCCTGTGCCACAGTGGAACCCGTGCGCGCCGCCAGGTACACCGCAGCGATGGAACGCTCCGACTCGTCCAGCAGTCCGGCGCGCTGCGCCGCGGCCACGACGGCCCGATCGCTCACGGTCGCCTCGAGGCATCCCGTACGCCCGCAGTCGCACACGGCGTCCGAGCCGGTCGGTAGATGAGCGATCGACCCCGGGCCGCCCGCGGGGGTGTGCACCCGACCGTCGATGGTCAGCGCCAACCCCGTCATCTCCCGCGCATAGAAGTACAGCGACGTACCCGGCCGGCCGCCGACAGACCCACCGGCCTCCGGCCTTCCCGCATCCTCGGGGGCCGACTCCGTCGCGAGCAGCAACTCCGACGCCGCCATCGCCTCGACGTGGGGTGCCACGGCCACCACGGCACCGAGCCTCTCGCCCAGGACCGCGCCCACCGGGGCGTCGGACCAGGCGAGGCGAGGGTGATCGACGGTGCCCTTCTGCACGTTCACGCGGCCACCGATGGCGACACCCACGAACAGGATGCGGCGCCGGTGCCACCGTGCGGCGAAGGACGCGGCACTCTCCGCGATGGAGCGCAGTGCGCCGGCGTGCGGGCCGGAGGGTGTGGCGATCTCGACGCCGCCGAGCACGGTGCCGCGCAGGTCGACGGCGACGATGCGCGTGGTGGTCGCGCCGATGTGCACCCCGAGGGTGCACTGCCCCTCGTGGTCCACCTCCACCGGAACGCGGGGACGCCCGACGGCGCCGGACGTGGACAGATCGGCACGCTCACGCAGCAGCCCTGCGGCGATGAGCGCACTGACGTGGCGGTTGACGGTGGCGGTGCTGATGCCGGTGGCCGAGACGATGACGTCGCGCGACACGGGGCCGCGCTGCACCACGGCGCGCAGGACGACGGCGGCCGGAGTGTCGCTGACGCGCAGTTCGGGCGCGACGACGCGCGCCGGCCTCGGCCGGTGGGGACGTCCGTACGGGGACCGCGTGGCGGAACCCGGCGTACGAGAAGCAGAACTCTGAGCGAGAACGGTGGGGGCAGACATGGGAATCCCTCGAGAGCGAGACGGATGGGCCGGGAGCCTGGGAACGAGGCCGGTCACACCCGATCGTCGGACCTCACATGGAGGTCGTCCGTCGACGCGCGATCAGACTCGTGAGAGACCGCGTCGACAACAGAGTTCGCGAGCGAGAGGCAGACGGGAACCGAGCGCGGCGGTCACATACGTGACCCGCGGTGCGGACTTCCTCGCTGGTGCCATGACCGAAAAGTAGCACCGATGTCGCCGCGCTGCAGAATCGCCTGTTTCGCTCGAGGTGATTCGAAGGGTGGACAACCTGCGACTTCGGCATCACAGTGAGCCCATGAAGACCGTGAAACTGGGCGCGAACATCGGCGCACGCATCGACGACGTGCGGATCGGCGGCGATCTCCCGGACGAGATCGTGCACGAGATCAACGAGGCGCTGCTCGAGCACGAGGTCGTGTTCTTCCGCGGCCAGCATCACGTGGACGAGAAGGTGCAGTACGCGTTCGCCGAGCGGCTCGGGATCCCCACCACCCCGCACCCCACGGTCCGGTCGCGCGGAACCCGCACTCTCGCCATCGATTCCACGTACGACAAGGCGGACAGCTGGCACACGGACGTGACGTTCGTCGACCGCGTGCCGAAGGCGTCGATCCTGCGGGCCGTGCACCTGCCCCCGTACGGCGGCACCACCACCTGGGCGTCGGCGACCGCCGGCTACGAGCAGCTGCCGCCCGCGATGAAGGCCCTCGCGGAGTCGCTGTGGGCCGTGCACACCAACATCTACGACTACGCGGCGACCGCTGCCGAGAAGTCCGTCACGTCGACGGCCGAGCGCTACCGCGCGGAGTTCCGCAGCGAGTACTTCGAGGTCGAGCATCCCGTGGTGCGCGTGCATCCCGAGACGGGGAAGCGCGCGATCCTGCTGGGCCACTTCGCCAAGTCGTTCCCGGGCCTCTCCTCCAAGGAGTTCCGCGCACTCTTCGAGCTGCTGCAGGACCGGGTGACCCGCCTGGAGAACACCATCCGGTGGTCGTGGGAGCTCGGCGACATCGCCATCTGGGACAACCGGTCGACCCAGCACTATGCCGTCTCAGACTACGACGACCAGTACCGCCGCCTCGAGCGCATCACCCTCGCGGGCGACGTTCCCGTCAGCGTGCAGGGCGAGTACTCGCGCGTCGTCGCCGGCGACGCGTCGGGCTACAGCGCGATCGCGAGCTGACGCGATCTAGCCTGGTTCCCATGACCAGCGTTCCGACGACACCGTCGACCCAGACCGACCGCCCCACCGCCGTCGTCACCGGAGCCAGCTCCGGGATCGGCGCCGCCACCGCGCGGACACTCGCCGCCGGCGGCTATCACGTGGTCGTGGGCGCCCGCCGCGTCGACCGCCTCGAGGCACTGGCCGAGGAGATCGACGGCACCGCCCTCGCCCTCGACGTGACCGACGAGGACTCCGTCGCGGCCTTCACCTCGGTGCTGCCCCGTGTGGACGTCCTGGTGAACAACGCGGGCGGCGCGAAGGGCCTCGCCCCGATCCTCGAGGCGGACCTCGACGACTGGCAGTGGATGTGGGAGACCAACGTCGTCGGCACGCTGCGCATGACCAAGGCGCTGCTGCCCAAGCTGATCGAGTCCGGTAACGGTCTCGTCGTGACCATCACGTCCATCGCCGCGTTCGAGACGTACGACAACGGCGCCGGGTACACCACGGCCAAGCACGCACAGGGCGTGCTGCACCGGACGCTCCGCGGCGAACTGCTGGGCACGCCCGTGCGTCTGACCGAGATCGCTCCGGGCGCGGTGGAGACGGAGTTCTCCCTCGTCCGCTTCGACGGTGACGAGGAGAAGGCCGCGAAGGTCTACGAGGGCATCGACCCGTTGGTGGCCGCCGACATCGCCGAGATCATCGGCTTCGTGGCGTCCCGCCCCTCGCACGTGAACCTCGACACCATCGTCGTGCGCCCGCGCGATCAGGCCCCGAACGGCCGTTTCAGCCGCCGGACCTGATTCTCACGCGGCAGTCCGACTCTCACGCGGCGGTCAGGGCGCTCATGCTCTGCCATGTGGGCCAGTCGATCGCCCAGTCGTAGATGTCGCCGTCCGCCGCCGAGAGATCGATGCGCGTGCCGGTGACCTCGACGGGGTCACCGTAGACGGCCATCTGGAAGTACGTCTGCGCGTCCTCGGTGGAGAGGTTGATGCAGCCGTTGGTCACGTTGGACGAGCCCTGCACTCCCGTGGTCAGCGGGTTGGCGTGGATGAACTCGCCGTTGTTCGAGATGCGGGTGGCCCACCGTTCCCGCACGTTCTCGTAGTACGGCGGGTTGGACATCAGGAAGTCCTCGTACTTCTCGGTGACGACGTGGATGCCGCTGCGCGTGACGTTGCGGTCCTCGTTGCCCTCGCCGTAACTCACCGGGATGTCCATGACGGTCTGGCCGTCGCGGACCACCTGCATGCGGTGGCTGGTCGCATCGGCGACGACGACCTGGCTCCGACCGATGGTGAAGTTCACCGTGACGTCCGAGTCGCCGTAGGCGCCGCCGCCGTAGTTCACGCCGTAGAGCTTCGCCGACACGTCGACGGTGGTGCCGGGGGCCCAGTAGTTCTGCGGACGCCAGTGCACGCGGGACCCGCCGTCGTCGGGCAGCCAGGCCCACGAGCCGGCCGTCGGCGGGTTCGTGGTCACCGTCAGCGCCTTTTCGACCGCCTTCTTGTCGACGATCGCGTCGTCGAACTTCAGGATGATCGGCGCCGCGACACCGACCTCCTGGCCGTCACCGATGTTGGTGGAGACCGACGTGATCGACTGCGGCGCCACCGTGCCGAGAGTGCTCTCGACCGGCACCGGCTTGCCGTCGCTGCCGACTGCCGTCCCTGCCCACGTGTAGACCGCGTCGTACCCGAGGGGCTCGGTGACGGTGAACGTCGTCTTCGCCGGGTCCAGCGTTCCCGCGACGGCGCGGCCGTCGGCGGTGGTGAGCGACACGGCCTCGAAGGTGCCGTTCGCGACCGAGACGGAGATCGGAGCGGTGGGTGAGACGTCGGTCGCACCGGCCGCCGGTGCGTAGGTCACCGCCGCCACGGGCGCGGCCTCGGTGGTCGGCGCGGCGCTCTCCGAGGACCCGGGTGTGCCGGAGCACCCCGCGACCAGCGCGATCACGAGTGCCAGCACGGCCAGGACGGCTGCGTACGGTGTTCTCCCCTGCATCTTCACGGGGACGACGTTACCTGTGGCAACAGACCGATCAGTCGAGCGTGCAGTTCACCAGGCGGCACTCGGGGGTCAGCGTGATGCCGTACTTCTCCTGCACACCCGCGCGCACGTGTGACGCGAGGGCGGTGACGTCCGCTGCACTCGCGCCGCCCCGATTGGTGACGGCCAGGACGTGGCGGGTGGAGAGGGTGGCCCGTCCGGTGCCGACGCGCTCGCCGTACCCGCGGGAGAACCCGGCGTGCTCGATGAGCCAGGCAGCACTGAGCTTGATGCCCTTCGGGTCCGTGAACTGCGGCGATCCGAGTGCCTCGGGCGGTACGGACGACACGATCGGGTTCAGGAAGAAGGACCCGACACTCCACGAGTCGTGCTCCGCCTCGTCCCACACCATGCCGCGATCGGTCCGCAGAGCGATCACGGCATCGCGCACCTCGCGCGCCGAGACGCTCTCTCCGATGCGCACGCCGAGCCGCTCGGCGAGCGCCGCGTACCGCACCGGCGCCGACACGTCGCTGCGTCGGAGCGCGAACGTGACATCCACCACGACGTAGCGATCGGTGTGCTTGAAGGCCGACGACCGGTGCGAGCCGAAGCCGCAGCGTGCGTTGTCCCACACCTCGACCTCCCCGCTCTCCCGGTCGAGCACCGTCACCGACTCGAGCCAGTCCGAGGTGGAGGCGCCGTACGCGCCGACGTTCTGCACGGGCGTTCCGCCGGTGCTGCCCGGGATGCCGGAGAGTGCCTCGATGCCGGCGAGCCCGTGATCGAGCGCGGTGCGGACGACCAGATCCCACTCGACTCCGGCGTCCACGTGCATCCTGGTGCCCTCGACCCGGAGCCCGGACGTCGCGACGCGGACGACGGTGCCGTCGAAACCGTCGTCTCCGACCAGCAGGTTCGAGCCGCCGCCGATGACGAGCACCGGAGTTCCGGCCGCGTCGGCGCTGCGTACGGCGTCGACGAGCTCCTGCGAGGTGGTCGCCTCGACGAGACGTCCGACGGGGCCACCGACGTGGATCGTGGTGAGGTCGGCGAAGGACACGGGGCGGTGCACGGCCGTCGCGGAGCCGGGATCGCCGGTCTCCGGAGCCGTCGCGGACTGGAGGGGACTGCTCGTCACGGGGGTGAACGCTACCCGGCGCTGCCCCCGCCTCGTCGTGAGCACCGGGTGTGCACGCCTACCATGGTCACCGAACCAGGTTCCATATTTCGGGAGGATTCACGTGCAGGTCACCAGTGTCGGACACGCGGGATTTCACATCCAGACGTCTGCGGGGTCCATCCTGTGCGATCCGTGGGTCAACCCCGCGTACTTCACGTCCTGGTTCCCGTTCCCCGACAACTCCCAGCTCGACTGGGACGAGCTCGGCAACTGCGACTACCTGTACGTCTCGCATCTGCACAAGGACCACTTCGATCCGAAGCACCTGGCGAAGCACGTCAACAAGGACGCGGTCGTGCTGCTCCCCGACTACCCGGTGCCGGACCTGCGCACGGAGCTGGAGAAGCTCGGTTTCACCACGTTCTTCGAGACGACCGACTCGGTCAAGCACACGGTGTCCGGCCCCAAGGGCGACCTCGACGTCATGATCGTGGCGCTTCGCGCTCCTGCCGACGGACCCATCGGCGACTCGGGTCTGGTGGTGAGCGACGGTGAGACCACCGCGTTCAACATGAACGACGCCCGGCCGGTCGACCTGGACATGATGACCGAGGCCTTCGGACACATCGACGTCCACATGCTGCAGTACTCCGGCGCCATCTGGTACCCGATGGTCTACGACATGCCGCAGCGCGCCAAGGACGCGTTCGGGACGCAGAAGCGGCAGCGTCAGATGGACCGGTGTCGGCAGTACATCGAGCAGGTCGGCGCCACGTGGGTCATTCCGTCCGCAGGTCCCCCGTGCTTCCTCGACGACGAGCTGCGCTCGCTCAACGACGTCTACGGCGATCCGGCGAACATCTTCCCCGACCAGATGGTGTTCCTCGACCAGATGCGCCGCCACGGCCACGACAAGGGCCTGCTGATGATGCCGGGAACCACGGCGGACTTCTCGGGTTCCGACCTGAACGAGCTGGCGCACCCGCTGCCCACCGACGAGGTGGAGGCCATCTTCACCACCGGCAAGGCCGACTACATCGAGGCGTACGCGCAGCGCCAGGCCGACGTCATCGCGGCCGAGAAGGCATCGTGGGCGACCGCGGCGGGCGAGCCGCTGCTGGGGCCGTTGCGCGCACTGTTCGAGCCGATCATGGCGCAGACCGACCAGATCTCCGACGGCATCGGCTACCCGGTGGAGCTGAATCTGACGGGCAGGCCGGAGGCCGGTCGACCTCCGGTGGCTGCCGACAGAGTGGTGCTCGATTTTCCGAAACGCATCGTGCGCGAACCGATCCAGGACGAGAAGTTCCGCTACACGTTCGAGATCCCGGCCGAGCTGGTCCGCACGGTGCTGCGGGACGGGGAGTCCGACTGGGTCAACTCGATCTTCCTGTCGACGCGGTTCCGGGCGAAGCGGGTCGGTGGCTACAACGAGTTCCTGTACACGTTCTTCAAGTGCCTCACCGACGAGCGCATCGCCTACGCGGACGGCTGGTTCGCCGAGGCACACGACGACACGGCCACCATCGTCAAGGACGGCTGGGAGATCCAGCGGCGCTGCCCGCATCTCAAGGCGGATCTGTCGAAGTTCGGTGTCATCGAGGGCACCACGCTCACGTGCAATCTGCACGGCTGGGACTGGAACCTCGAGACGGGCAAGTGCCTCACGTCGAAGGGCCACCCGCTGCGGTCCGAGCGCGCCGCACAGAGTTAATCTCAGCTCATGCCACGCAGGTTCGATCACACGGTTCCGTCCACGCTCGCCGCGTCCGACGTCCACGCCGCCCTCACCACCGAGCAGTACTGGACCGATCGGCTCGAGGCCGTCGGCGGCCCCAAGGCACAGCTGAACGACGTGACCGTCGCAGGCGACGACGCGGACAGCCGCACGGTGTCGGTGTCGATGACCCAGGCCATCGCGGAGGAGTTCCTGCCCGGCGCCATCACCAGCATCCGCCCGGGCGATCTGATCATCCACCGGACCGAGTCGTGGGGTTCCCTCGACGCGCAGGGTGCCTCGGGCACATTCGAGGCCAAGGTCGAGGGCGCCCCGGCGTCCATCACGGGCACCCTGGCACTGCGCTCGAAGGGCTCCGCCTCGAGCCTGACGGCGACGGGTCAGGCCGAGGTCAAGGTACCGATCTTCGGCGGCAAGATCGAGCAGGCGGTCATCGAGCAGGTTCTCGCGCTGATCGACGCCGAGCAGGAGTTCACCGACACCTGGGCGCCGGAGCACCTCTGACTCACCGGTAACCTCATCGACCATGGCACGTCGCATGAACTACTCGGCTCGTCTCCCGTTCACCACAGAGCAGGTGTACGGGGCGCTGACGACGCGTGACTACTGGGACGCGGTGATCGAGGAGCTGCGCAAGTACTCGGAGAACGAGCTCACGCGCTTCGAGGTCACGGCGGACGGTGTCGACGTGGTCATGCGGCACATCATTCCGCGCGACACGCTGCCCGACGTCGCGCAGGCGGTGATGAAGAAGGACATGGTCATCACCCGCAACATCCATCACGACGCGTACTCGGAGACCACCGCCGGGAAGTACGACGCGTCGATTCCCGCCGGCCCGGGCAGCCTCACCGGCACGACGTCCCTCTTCGCCACCGAGGCCGGCTCCACGTTGCGCACCACGTCCGAGGCCAAGGTGTACATCCCCTTCATCGGCGGAAAGCTCGAACAGTTGATGCTCGTCAACCTCGTCGATCTGTGGCGGGGCGAGGGCGAGGTCACGCACGACTGGCTCACGAAGAACGCCTGACCGGCGGGTAGGCCGGAGGCGGTCGGGATGAGCGGAACGAACTGCTGGGCACTGTGATCTCCCGGATCGGTCCGGAGGGTGTGGTCACTCGCGGGACGACCAACATCAACCGGTTGCGGCGCAGTGATCGCCGACTGGTGCACGATCCCGACGTCCGAGCGTTGCTCCGCGGCGCGACGCGTCCCCTGGTCGTCGACCTGGGCTACGGCGCCAGTCCGGTCACCACTCTGGAGTTGGCCGCGCGACTGCGCACCGTCCGTGCGGACGTCGCCGTCGTCGGGCTGGAGATCGAGCCGTCCCGCGTCGTCCCCGATCGGGACGGTGTCTCCTTCCGCCGCGGCGGCTTCGAACTCGCGGGACTGCGGCCACACCTGGTGCGCGCGTTCAACGTGCTGCGTCAGTATCCCGAGGACGCGGTACCGGGTGCGTGGGCACGCATCACCTCCGCTCTCGCGGACGGCGGCCTCCTCGTCGACGGCACGTGCGACGAACTGGGGCGTCGGGCCACGTGGGTCACCGTGGACGCGTCGGGACCGCGCAGTCTGACCCTCGCCTGGGATCCGTTCACGGTGGAGCGGCCGTCGGATATCGCGGAGCGGCTGCCGAAGGTCCTGATCCACCGCAACGTCGCGGGCGAGCGCGTGCACGAGGTGCTGCGGGCGGCCGATCGGGCGTGGGACGTGGCGGCGCCGCTGGCACCGTTCGGACCCCGCGTGCGGTGGCGTGCGGCGCTGACAGCCCTGGCGGCGCAGGGACTTCCGGTCACCGTGCCGCGCCGACGACTGCGGGACAACGTGCTCGCGTTACCGTGGTCGGCCGTCGCTCCCGCCGAGGACACGCAGTAGCGCGTCGGCCTTGAGGTGCATCTCGTCCACCTCGTCCTGCGGGTCGGACAGCGAGACGACGGCGCCGCCCGCTCCCACCGACGCCCGGCCGTCCGCGAGCACCACGGTCCGGATGACGATGGACAGGTCCGCCGCGCCGGTGAGCGAGAACCAGCCCAGCGCACCGGAGTACACGCCGCGCGGCCCGCCCTCGAGGCGGTCGATGATCTCCATCGTGCGGCGCTTCGGGGCGCCGGTCATCGATCCGCCCGGGAACGCCGCGCGCACACAGTCGACGGCCGAGAGCCCCGGGCGCACCCGACCCTCGACCGTCGAGACCAGTTGGTGCACATGGGTGTGGCTCTCCACGTCGAAGAGCACCGGCACGTGCACCGACCCGGGCACGCACACCTGATTCAGGTCGTTGCGGACCAGATCGACGATCATGATGTTCTCGGCGCGGTCCTTCTCGCTCGTCGCCAGGTCGAGGCGCGCGGCCGCGTCCTCCGCCGGCGAGCGCCCGCGAGCCCGAGTTCCCTTGATGGGCTTGGAGTCCACGACGCCCGACGCCGTGATCCGCAGGAAGCGCTCCGGTGACGCGCTGAGTATCGCCAGCCCGGGGAAACGCAGGAACGCCGCGTACGGGGCGGGACTGGCGCGCCGCACCGCGAGGTAGAGGTCGGCGGCGTCGCCGTCGAACGGCACGCTCATCTCGTTGGTCAGACAGATCTCGTAGCTCTCCCCCATCGTGATCTGCTCCAGGCAGTCCGCGATCGCCGCGCGATACGCCCCGTCGTCGTGCCGGGTGTCGATCACCGACGGCAGCGCGCCGAGGGGGGTGTCGGACACGGCCGGGCGACCGCGCTCCGAGCGGGGCAGCGCGGTCACGGCCGCGGCGGTCTCGTTCAACCATCCGAGCGCCGCGGTGTCGTCGCCACCGACGAGTGTGAGGGTGAGCAGATAGGTGCACCGATCGCGGTGGTCGAGCGCGATGAGCCTGTCCGCGAACATCATTCGCGCATCGGCCGTCGGCGACGCATGCGCCGCCGCTCCGCCCGTCTCGGCCTTGAGTTCGTAGCCGAGGTGACCGACGTAGCCGAGGGCGAAGTCGAACGGCACCGCGGGCACCCGGTCGACGGCCCGCGCCGCGATCTGTTCCCCGAGGTGGTCGAGGAACGACGTGACCGTCTCCTCGGTCGTGCCGTCGGCGGTCGTCGTCGTCACGCACGAGGTGGCGACGTCGTACGACACGTCCTCCGCCAGTGGGCCGTCACCGGGTCCGAGGTAGGAGAACCGGGCACTGCCGTCGAGCTCGGCGCTCGAGTCGAGCCAGAACGTGGACCGTCCGCGGAGTGGGCGCGCCACCTCCTCGGGGTCCGGTAGCACGTCGAGACGGCGCACGAGCACCCGGTAGCGGGGGTCGCGCACGACCGGGTCACGCGGCGCCACGGTCGGCGCGGAGGTGTGGGTGCTCGGGCGGGCGTCCCGCGCGAGGTCGAGAAAGTTGGCGATCACCTGCAGTCCACGTTCCGTGCCGATCGACTCGGGATGGAACTGCACTCCCCACAGCGGCCGTGACCGATGACGCAGCGCCATCATCACCCCGTCGTCGGTCCACGCCGTCGCCTCGAGCTCGTCGGGCAGGGCCGTGACGGTGAGGGAGTGGTACCGCACCACGCGCAGGGGCGACGGCAGGCCGGCGAAGAGATCGGTGCCGTCGTGCCGCACGTCGGACATCCGGCCGTGCATGGGCTCGGGTGCCAGATCGACGACGCCACCACAGCTGTCCGCGATGCCCTGATGCCCCAGACACACCCCGAGAAGCGGCAGACCACCGTCCCGGATCACCCTGCTGCTGACGCCCATGTCGGCCGGGCGACTCGGGCGGCCCGGGCCTGGCGAGACGACGACGGCGTCCACCCGGTCCAGCGGGAGGGAGGACCACGGGACGTCGTTGTGCACGACGATGGGGGCGGTGCCGGACACCTGCTCCAGGTACTGGGCCAGGTTGTGGGTGAACGAGTCGTAGTTGTCGATCAGCAGCGTGCGCATGAGAGGAACATCCTCTCAGCGCAGCGCCGTCTCCACCCGCTCGGCCACCCGGTCACCGCACTCCACAGCCTGCTCGAAGAGGTCGTCGACGACCAGTCGTCCGAGCACCAGACCGTCGGCGACCACTTCGTCGAGGGTGAACTGCGAGATGCCGCCCGCCGCGAGATCCAGCACGGTGCGCACCGGCGTCGTCATGCGGAAGGCACCGGAGAGCTCGATGTCCGCGCCCGTCAGGCGTCCCCGATGGATCGCGAGGCGCTGGTCGTGCGCTCGCGCCGTCCCGCTGACCCGGACGTGGACGAACTGCGGGTGCAGGCTGCCCATGCCGTGCAACTCGGCCGCACTCTGGTGGGAGATCACCGCGGTGGCGCCCAGCCACACGCACCACTTCGAGTACTCCTCGAGATCGTGGTTCGGCCAGTCCGACAACCGGAGCAGATCGGTCTCGACCCGCGTCCAGGATCCGTCGGCGACGTGCGCCTCGATCTCGGACGGCAGATACCCGGCATCGAGCGCGTGAGCTGCGGTGAAGTACCCGTCCTGTTCGGCGACCACGCCGTCCAGACGTTCCGCCACATCGTCGCCCGCCATGCTCGAAGAGCCTACGTGGTTGTGTCACGCGTCACAGAGAAATGGCGCTGTCGCCGTGCACCCGATCGGCCGGTCCACAGAGGAACCTCAGAGATGTCGTCCACACTGTCTTTCATGACTCACGACACCGCACCCAGACGACGCTCCCGGGTGCCTCTCATCGCCGGAGTGCTGGTCATCGTCGTCATCGCGGCACTCGTCGGTGGCGAGTTCTATGCCCGCAACCGCGTCGAGAACTGCCTCACGACCCAGTTCGAGAGCGAACTCGGCTCACAGATCGACGTCGGCCTCGGCCTGCAGCCCGTCCTGTTCTCCCTCGCGACCGAGAAGTTCTCGTCCGTCGACATCTCGAGCGACGACACGAAGTTCGGGCCCGCACAGGACATGCAGGTCCAGGCGACCGTGAACGACGTCGACCTCACCTCCACGGACACCACGTCCGGTCAGATCGGCAGCAGTTCGGCCGACGTCACGTGGTCGACCGGCGGCATCCTCGCGACCCTGCAGGAGCAGGGCGTCGGCAGCGTCGTGTCCGGTGTGACCAGCGATCCCGCGGCCGGAACGCTGAAGTTCGCCATCGTCGGTGGACTCGCGGAACTCACCGTGAAGCCCGTGGTGCAGGGCGACACGATCGAGGTCCAGACCACGGACGCGTCGATCCTCGGCATCGGCATTCCCACCGACCTCGCGGACAGCGTCGTCTCGGTGCTCACGGACAGCCTGCAGGCGTACCCGCTCGGCATGACGCCGGACGCCCTCGAGGTGACCGACACCGGGATCCACATGACCCTCAGCGGCGGCCAGTACACGATCCCCGCCGCGCAGGGCGGTCAGCAGCAGGTCACCTGCTAGTCGGCGAAGCCGTCCAACACGCTGCGGGTCCCGGACAGGCCCAGTCGGGTGGCGCCGGCCTCGATCATCGCTCGGGCGGTGTCCGCATCGCGGATCCCGCCCGACGCCTTGACACCCAGGCGGCCACCGACGGTGCGGGCCATCAGACTCACGGCCTCCGTCGACGCTCCACCCGCGGGATGGAACCCCGTGGACGTCTTGACGAAGTTCGCGCCGGCCCGCTCCGCCGCCCGGCAGCACTCGATCACCGCGCGCTCCCCGTCCGCCGACGCGAGCAGCGCCGCCGACTCGATGATCACCTTCAGGACGGCGTTCTCGCCCATCGCCTCCCGGACGGTGATGATGTCCGCCAGGACGGCGTTGAAGTCACCCTCCACCGCGGCGCCGACGTCGATCACCATGTCGACCTCGCGCGCCCCGTGCTGCACCGCCAGACGCGCCTCCGAACCCTTGATCAACGAGTGGTGCTTTCCGGACGGGAACCCCGCCACCGCGGCGACCACCAGGTCACCCGTGTCACGAACCGGGAGCATCGACGGCGACACGCAGACCGCGAGGACGCCCAGATCCTTCGCCTCCGCGACGAGCGCCCGGACGTCGGCGACCGTCGCCTCGGGCTTGAGCAGAGTGTGATCGACCATGCGGGCGACGTCGGTGCGCGTGAGGGTTGTCATGCGCTCCACCTTTCCAGACGGAGGCCGGTCGGGATCGGTCAGGAAGGGACGGGTGTCAGTGAGACAATGGCGCCCATGCCGCCCGAATCTCCACGCTCCGACTCTCGCCGCTACGTCCTCACCCTGGGCTGCCCCGACCGCACGGGCATCGTCGCGCGCATCTCGACCTTCCTGGCCGATCTCGGGGGCTCGATCGTCGAGGCCGCCTATCACGCCGACGCGGACAGTGGCTGGTTCTTCACCCGTCAGGCCGTCGCGGCCTCGTCGATCGACATCGGAGTCGACGAGCTGCGCGCACGGTTCGCGGCGGTCGCCGCGGAGATCGGCCCGGAATCCGAGTGGTCGCTGCACGATTCCGGAGAGCGCAAGAAGGTCGTGCTCCTGGTGAGCAAGGAGGGACACTGCCTCCACGATCTGCTCGGGCGCGCCGCCGGCGGAGAACTGCCGGCGACCATCGAAGCGGTCATCGGCAACCACCCCGATCTCGAATCCGTCACGCGCGCACACGGTGTGCAGTTCCACCATGTTCCGTTCCCCAAGCACCCCAGCGAGCGCGGACCCTCCTTCGACGCGCTCCGCGACCTCGTCGACGGCTACTCCCCCGACGCGGTGGTGCTGGCGCGCTTCATGCAGGTGCTGCCGGAGTCGTTGTGCGAGCACTGGTCCGGGCGCGCGATCAACATCCACCACAGCTTCCTGCCGTCGTTCGTCGGCGCCCGGCCGTATCACCAGGCGTTCGCACGAGGGGTCAAGCTCATCGGCGCGACGTGCCACTTCGTCACCGCCGAGCTCGATGCCGGACCCATCATCGAGCAGGACGTCATCCGCATCGACCATGCGGACGCGGTCGCCGACATGGTCCGTCAGGGCCGGGACATCGAGAAGATGGTGCTCGCGCGCGGACTGCGCTGGCACCTCGAGGACCGTGTGCTGGTGCACGGCCGCAAGACCGTGGTGTTCGACTAGACGGCTGGTCGTATCAGCCGGCTGGGGTTCGACCCACCACGACGGTCTCGTTGTAGACGAACAGCTTTCCCACCGGACGCGGGAACGGGAACGAGGCGGACGTCGTGCGCTCGATGCCGGCGGCAGCGCAGAGGGCGAGCAGGTCGGCGGCGTCCAACCAGCTCGTGTGCGTCGGGTCGCTGGCGAACCCGACTTCCTGTGGGCACACGATCATGACGACGGAGTCCGGCTGCAGACACGGCAGGTACTCCGTCAGCACCTCACCCTCCGCGCCCGGCGGCAGGTGCTCGAGCAGGTGGGCCATGAGCATGCCGTCGAAGCCCGTGTCGCCGAGGGCGTGGAACTCCTCGGGTGTGTACGCGGTCATGCCCTGCGAGCGGCAGAACTCGACGGACGCGACGTTGTGATCGACACCGACGCTGCCCGCGGGAAGGTTGCGCAGATTCCGGCCGATGCCGCAGCCGACGTCGAGAACGCGCCGCCCAGCGAGATGGCGTCGAATGTTCCACTGATACGGAGCCTGCACGCGCAGAACGCGTTTCCACCGCGCACCCTGCAGCTCGCGCAGCCGCTCGGTGTAGGCGTCCCCTCTGGTGTCGTCGCTCATGCCGGCAGCTCCGCGAGCCGGACCAGCTCGGCGTCGAACTCCGCGATCGATTCCACCGAGCTCATGTGTCCGACACCGTCGAGTTCGAGGAACCGGCCCAGCACTCCGGCGCGGGAGAGTTGATCGGCAAGCTTGCGGGCGTGCACCGGCGGCGTCAGGCGGTCGCGCGTGCCGACGATCACCGACGTCGGGACGTCGATGTTCTCCAGCGCATCGTGGATGTCCAACGCGGACAGCGCCGATCCCCACATGCCCCGCGTTCGAGGGGAGCACTCGCGCACGATGCGTTCGCAGAACGCCACCTGCGCCGGAGTGGACTCGGCGCCCATCGTCACGTACTTCAGAGCACGAGCGGAGAACGGACTCGACGGGATGGGCAGTGCCGATCCGAGCACGCTCGACGCCACCCGCGCCGGCACCTGCGCGACACCGGGTGGCAACGGGATGACAGTGGTCTCGCGGACCAGACTGTCGGTGGCCGTGTTGGCCAGCAGTATCGCCTTCACGTAGCGGCGCACCTGCGCGGGATACTGTGCCGCCCAACTCATCACGGACATGCCGCCCATGCTGTGTCCGGCGACGACGGCCTTGGTGTCCGAGTCGACCGTCGCCTCGAGCACCGCGGCGAGATCGTCCCCCAGGACGTCGGCACCGAGCGGCCGGGTCCCCACCTCACTGGCCCCGTGCCCGCGCTGGTCGTACACGACGACGCGGTACCGTCCGGCGAGGTCGTTGATCTGCGGCGCCCAGAAGTCGGCGGAGCAGGTCCATCCGTGACTGAGGACGATCGGGGCGGCGTCCGGGTCGCCGTACTCGCGCACGTGCAGCGCGGCACCGTCCTCGGCGACGACCGTGCGCACCCGTGGGGTGAGCTCCGGACGCGCCAGCAGTACATCGGTGTCCGCCATCCGCGCCGAGGGCGGTGACGCCCGTCGAGTCGCCCGGATCGAGGCTGCACCGGCCACCGCGACCGCGGCCACGGCAGCGGTCACCACTGCACCACGAGTGTTCATCGGTCTCCTGTCCTGCTGCTCGAGCTGGTGCTCGCGCCGTTGCCGTCACTGTCGTCGGTGTCCGCCGTGGCGGCGTCGCCGCTGTGCTCCGTGGCGGCGTCGCCGCTGAGCGCCTTCTCCATCGCGTGCACGATCTCGGCGTCCATGGTCTCGGAGAAGAGCGCCTGCACGGCACGGCTGGCCAGCGGACGCAGGGTGGTGATGAGGTCCGCCATGGCCGAGAGCTCGCTGGGGTCGAGCGTGAACGGATCGGCGCCGCCCGGAACGAACCTGTCGACGACCAGACGCACGAACTGCTGGGACACGCTCGTCAGGTCCTGGTGGACGCGCTCGGTGCGGGACAGGATGTCCGGCAGCGCGAGACCCGCGTCGAACAGCACCTTGGCCGCGCGCACCAGGGCGGGGTTCTCGATGCGGTAGCCGTCCCCGTCGCGGGAGAAGACGTCGAGCGCTTCCGCACGCGTCAGATCGTCGTCGCTGATCCGTCCGTCGAACATGGTGTCGATCTCGTCGCGGGTCAGCCGCGCCGGGTGGTCGACGTTGGCGGCGCCGTCGGGATCCTCGGTGCCCAGGACGTCCTCGACGCGGAGTCCGTACTGCGCCGCGGTGAGGAGTTCGCTGATGGTGACGAAGGTGTAGCCACGGTCGAGCATGCGCGAGATCATCTGCAGCCGAGCGAGGTGCGACTCGTCGTACCAGCCCGTCCGACCCACCTTGCGCGGGGGCGGCAGCAGACCGCGGTCCTGATAGACGCGCACGTTGCGGACGCTCACGCCGGCTTCCCTGGCGAGGTCGTCGATCCGGTACTCGGTCAGGCCGACTCGGCGGAGATCCCGGGGATCACGCGAGCGAGCATCGTCGAGTGGGGAGTCCGGCACCCTCAGACCTTAACCCTGCCGCCCTCCCGCACCAGTACCTATTGATTTTCGATAGATCCTGACTGATACTCGATGTATGATCACGGAAAGACGCGTCGTCGCGACACTCAGGGTGTTCCTCGCCGGCCTGTTCGCCCTGCTCGTCCTGTTCCAGGTCATGTCGCTGCCGGGACAGTTCGCGCACATGGCCCGCGAGAACCCGGAATCCGCGTACCTCCGATGGCCCCTCACCGCGCTCACCATCTTCTGGGTGGTGTGCGTGCAGATCGTCGTCATCGCCACCTGGAAGCTGCTCACTCTCGTCCGCCGGGATCGCATCTTCTCCGGTGCCGCGTTCGTGTGGGTCGACGCGATCGTCCGCGCGATCGTGGCCGCCGGTGTGTCGCTCGGTGTCGTGTTCCTCGTCGTCGGGTTCCGCGCGGACGATCCGGGGCCCGTGCTCCTGCTGTTCCTGCTCTGCATGATCGTCGGCGTCGCCGCACTGCTGATGATGGTCATGCGTGCCCTGCTGCGGAAGGCGAGCGACCTGCGCGCCGACCTCGAGGGCGTCATCTGATGCCCATCGTCGTCCGCATCGACGTGGAGCTGGCCAAGCGCAAGATGAGCGTCGGCGAGTTCGCCGAGCGCGTCGGACTGACCCCCGCCAACGTCGCCGTACTCAAGAACGGGCGGGCCCGCGCGGTGCGGTTCAGCACCCTGGAGACCATGTGCCGGGTGCTGGAGTGCCAGCCGGGTGACCTGCTCGAATGGGTGGACGACGAGACATGATGCGGGTGCCCTAACTTATCGGTACGGCCCGGCGAACACGATCGCGCCGGGTGCCCTACACTTCCGTCATGGTCGACCGCATCGGAACTCGTCCACCCACATCCGGAGGCATCACTCCCGTCCGGCTGTTCACGCTGCTCGGCCCCGCGTTCGTCGCCGCCATCGCCTACGTCGACCCGGGCAACGTCGCCGCGAATCTCACCGCGGGCGCGCGCTACGGCTACCTCCTCGTGTGGGTACTCGTGGCCGCCAATGCGATGGCGGTACTGATCCAGTACCTCTCGGCCAAGCTGGGCCTGGTCTCCGGACGATCACTGCCGGAGATGCTCGGCGACCGCATGCGTCCCTGGCCCCGCCGGGCGTTCTGGGTGCAGGCCGAGGCCGTGGCGATCGCGACGGACCTCGCCGAGGTGATCGGCGGCGCCATCGCGCTCAACCTCCTGTTCGGCGTTCCGCTCTTCGTCGGCGGTCTCATCACCGGCGTCGTGTCGATGGTGATCCTGGCCGTCCAGTCACGGCGGGGTCAGCGCACCTTCGAGTTCGTCGTCATCGGCATGCTCGCCATCATCACGATCGGCTTCCTCACCGGCCTGCTGTTCACCGACATCGACGCGGGCGGTGTCGCCGGCGGTCTCGTACCGGGGTTCGACGGTTCCGGATCGGTCCTGCTCGCGGCCAGCATGCTGGGCGCGACGGTCATGCCGCACGCCATCTACCTGCACTCCGCGCTCGCCCGCGACCGCCACGGCGTCGAGAAGGACTCCGGCAAGCTCGACCGCCTGCTGCGCGCGACCAAGTGGGACGTCACGTTCGCGCTCATCATCGCCGGCAGCGTCAACATCGGCATGCTGCTGCTCGCCGCATCGGCGTTCCGCGGCGAGGAGGGCACCGACACCATCGACGGCGCGCACGCGGCCATCGAGAACAATCTCGGGCCCGCGGTCGCCGCGATCTTCGCCGTCGGCCTGCTCGCCTCGGGTCTCGCGTCGACCTCGGTGGGCTGCGCCGCCGGTGCCGAGATCATGAAGGGACTGTTGCAGAAGCGGATCCCGATCCAGGTGCGCCGCGTCGTCACGTTGATTCCCGCGCTGGTGGTCCTGGGTATCGGCGTCGATCCGACGCTGGCGCTGGTGCTGAGTCAGGTGGTGCTGAGCCTGTGCATTCCGTTCGCGCTGATCCCGCTGGTGCGCATGACCTCCAGCAGCGCGGTGATGGGCGCCCGCATCAACTCACGGACCACCGTGGCCCTCGCCGTCGTCACCACCGGCCTGATCGTGGCGCTCAACGCGGCACTGCTCTGGCTCACGGTCACCGGCCAGGGTTAGCTACCAGCGCGGTCCGCGCTGGATGTCGTCGACCTTGGGCCGCACGTCCACGAGGTACACACCGATGGCGACGACGGCGATGATGCCGACGAAGCCCACCACCGGGAAGACGAGCAGGATCAGCAGCGCGACCGCGAGAATGGCCACCCACCCCGGCTTGTTCAGCTTGTCCGCGGCGGTGAAGGCGTCGGGGCGCTGGCGGATGGCGTGGAAGAGCGCGAACGCCACACCCACCAGAGCGATGAGTTGCAGGATGTTCATGATCGCGCTGGTCGCGCTGTACGCCATGGGCATGCGGTCATCCTAAACGACACCGACCCCCGCGCTTCGTCAGCGCGGGGGTCGGAATTGTCGCGATCGACTAGCTGGTCGACTTCTTGGCCGGAGCCTTCTTGGCCGGGGTGGCCTTCTTGGCGGGGGCGGGAGTCGAGGCCTTGGCCGGGGTGGCCTTGGCGGGAGCCGACTTCGTGGCCGGGGTCTTCTTGATGGGCGAGCCCGCGTTGTTGCGCGTCTTGCCCTCGACCGTGCCGGCTGCACCCGAGGCGCGATCCGACGCCTTCTGGCCTGCGGTCTTCGCCTTCTGGCCGAGCTCGTCGATCTTCTCGCTCAGCTCGTCGGCAGCCTCGTCGACATTGTCGACGGCGTCCTCGGCGCCTTCCTTGATCGCGTCGGTGGCCTCGTCGGCACCTTCCTGCACACGATCGGACGCGCGGCCCGCGAGGGCTGCGGCGCGCTCACCGACGGCGCGGGTCTGCGAGGCGACGGTGCCGAGGGTCTGCTCGGTGAGGTCGACAGCGTCGTTGGCGACGGCGTTGGCGCGCTCGAGACCGTCCTCGACCGCCGGGTTCTTGCGGATGCGCTCGACCGTCTCCTCGCCGCGCTCGGCGAGTGCGGTGTAGAGGTCCGACGCCACCTTGAGGTAGGCCTCGGCGACCTTGCGGAGCTCCTCGGGGGTGAAACGCTCGCGGAGATCGGCGATCTCGTCCGGCAGCTCCTGCGGCAGCGCGTTCAGGCGTCCGCGGAGCGTCTCGACGCTCTCGGTGACGTCTTCCTGCAGGTCGGCGAGGCGGGCGCGGGCGGTGTCGACGCGGTCGTTGACGTCGGCCTGCGTGCTCTCGGCGCGGTGGCGGACCTGGGCGACGACGTCGGCCACGGCCTGGACCACGGCGTCACCGGCGCCGACGGCGGCGAACAGCGGGGTCTTGACGGTGTCGAACTTCGGGTCGGTCATGTGTGATCTCCTGATGTCGTTTCGTGGTTGATCTCTGATCGCAGCGTGGGGGTGCCGGTCTCGTTCTCGCGGCGGAACGAGTAGTAGATCTCGAGGAGCACCTGCTTCTGACGCTCCGTGATGGAGTCGTCACCGTGCACCGCGTCGATGATGGGACTGTGCGGCCGTTCCTCGAGCAGACCGGCTTGCACGTACAGGACCTCCGAGGACACACGAAGACCCTTGGCGATCTGACTCAGAACCTCTGCCGACGGCTTGCGCAGGCCCCGCTCGATCTGGCTGAGGTAGGGATTGCTGACGCCGGCGGAGAGTGCGAGTTGCCGCAGGGACACCTGGGCCGACTCTCGCTGTGCCCGAATGAAACTCCCGATGTCCTGTGTCGCCGTGCTGACGACGCGGGCGGCGAGATCTCCAGCTGCCGACACCACTGTGGTGTCGTCGCCTTCCTTCTCCTCGGATGCCATCTCGAACACTCCTGACTCATGTCGAATGCGCCTCGCCAACGACGATAACCAAGGGTGCTAGCAATTGCAAGCACTGTGCTAGCACCCACACCCGAGGGCACGCGGTGGTGGTGTCGACCAGCCACACACCCTGCTCGGCGCTGCGCAACCCGACCAGTCGGCGGAAAGGGGTGGGCACCTCACGCACCCCGTGTACGGGCCGCGGCGGCTACCCGAACAACAGGTGCGAGATCGAGTAGATCGCCAGACCCGCGAGCGAGCCGACCACCGTGCCGTTGATGCGGATGAACTGCAGGTCCCGTCCCACCTGCAGCTCGATCTTGCGGCTGGCCTCGTCGGCGTCCCATCGGGCGACGGTGTCGGTGATGACGGTGGTGATCTCGTCGGTGTAGTTCTCGACGATGTAGCGCACGCCGGCCATCAGCCAGCCGTCCGCCTTGCCGCGCATCGCGTCGTCGTCGCGCAGGCGGAGCCCGAACTTCTGCACGTTCTCGCTGATCTTGGCGCGCAGGGTGCTCTTCGGGTCGTCCACCGAGTCGACGATGAGCCGCTTGGCCACCTTCCACGATGCCGCCGCGAGGCCGGTGACCTCGTCGCGGCCCATGATCTCCGACTTGATCGACTCGGCCTTGGCGATGGTGTCGGGGTCGTTCTGCAGGTCGTCGGCGAAGTCGGTGAGGAACTTGTCGGCCGCGAGCCGCAACTCGTGCTGCGGGTTCGACCGGACCTTCCACGTGAACTCCACGAGTTCGCGGTGGATGCGTTCTCCGAGAAGCACATCGACGAACTTCGGCGACCAGGACGGAGAGTCCCTCGACACGATCCGGTCGATGGTCGGCAGGCTGTTCTGGGCCCATTCGTGTGCGCGCTCGGCGAGCAGGTCGATCAGTGGTTTCTGCCGGTTGTCCTCGAGCAGCGAGCCCAGGACGCGTCCGATCGGCGGCCCCCACTGCGGATCACCGAGGCGCTTGACGATGGTGTTGTCGATGACCTGCTGAATGTCCTCGTCGTCGAGCACGTCGAGGAAGCCGCGCAGCACGGTCGCCGTCTCCTCCGCGACACGGTCGGCGTGGGCCGGGTCGGCGAGCCAGGTGCCGAGGCGCAGCGGGATGCGCGCGGACTCGACCTTCTGCGACACGACGTCGACGGCGAGGAAGTTCTGCCCGACGAACGATCCGAGGCTGGTGCCGAGCTGGTCCTTCTTCCGCTTGATGATCGCGGTGTGCGGGATCTTCAGACCCATGGGGTGCTTGAAGAGAGCGGTGACGGCGAACCAGTCGGCGAGCGCGCCGACCATGCCCGCCTCCGACGCCGCCCGGACGAAACCGACCCAGCCGCCGGCGCCGCGGGACTCCTGCCACCGGCAGAAGAGATAGACGATGGAGGCGAACACCAGGAAGCCGGTGGCGACGATCTTCATCTTGCGGAGGTCGCGTCGTTTGACGTCCTCGTCGAATGTCATGAGCTGCACCGACTCCATTGTGCAGGGTCGGCGTGCGACTCGTGCCCCGACCGGCGACGACGTCTCGCCCGGACGCGGGTCCGACGGCGCCGGGCACTACTGTTGGAGTGGGCGACGTGACATGCGCCGCCGCACACGAGTGCGCCAGAAGCGCAGTCGGACATCGGGACGGAGTACACGCGCGTGGCGAGCAGATCGGCAGCGAGGAAGAGCGACGGGGACACCGCCGACCAGGACGCCGACGAGACCGGGGCCCGGAAGACCGGGCGAACCCGTTCCGCCAGGGCCGAGACGGTGAAGCCGGATTCCGACGACACCGCGACCGACGCCCGCACGGACAAGCCGGACGGCCGCAAGCGACGCTGGCGCGAGCACAAGATCGCCCGTCGCGAGGAACTGGTGGACGGCACTCTCGCCGCCATCCGGCTGCGCGGCCGCAACATCGGCATGGACGAGATCGCCACCGAGATCGGTATCTCGAAGACCGTCCTGTACCGCTACTTCCACGACAAGAACGATCTGACCAACGCGACGCTCGAGCGATATGTGGAGACGACTCTCGCACCGCGGATCTACGACGCGATCAGCGTCGAGCTCGACGAGTACAACCTCACCCGCCAGGTGGTCGCCGCGTACGTGGAGACCGTCGCGGACGACCCCGAGGTCTACCTGTACGCGATGTCCAACAGCTCGGGGCCGAACCGCGACGTGGTCGCCGAGTCGGAGCGCATGATCGCCGAACTGCTGGCGACGGTGCTCGGTGAGCGCCTGCGCCGGATGGAGATGGACTCGGGCGGCTCGCTGCCCTGGTCGTACGGGATCGTGGGCGGCGTCCAGTTGGCCACGCACTGGTGGATCTCGAACCGGTCGATGTCGGCAGCGGACCTCATCGACTACCTCACCATGATGGTGTGGGGCGGCATCCACGGTGTCGCGGAAGCGGGCGGTTCGCCCTCACGCTTCAACGCGGTCGACCACCCACTCGTCGACGAATAGAGGCGCCTAGCGGTCGTGCTCGTCGTCGAGCGGGACGTCGCGACTCTGCTCGAGCAGGTCCGCGTCGGAGGCGTCGTACGTCACGGCGACCGTGGGCGTGACCGCGTCGGTGTCGTCGTCCTGCACCGTGTCCTGCTCCTGCTCGAGAGCGTCCTCGACGGGAAGTTCCGGGCTCGTGAAATCGGGCATCTGTCGTTCCCTCCCTCGGTGAGTCTGCGTGGGCCGTTCCGAGGTTACCGGCGCTCGACCGGAACCAGCACCACGGCCATACCGGCCATACCGATCATGAGGACACCGACCAGGGCTCCCAGGGCGAAGGAGTTCACCGCGGCCGCCACGAAGGCCGCCATCCCGGCGCACAGGGCGACCATCAGGACGATTCCCGCCGTGGTGTGCTCGAAGAGGCAGGTCATCACGGGTGCCTCGGCGGCATCGCCGGCGGTGTCGGGCACGACCGCTCCGGCCGCGTCCACTGTCGGTGTGCTCACTGGTGTTCCCCTCTCCCGCGTCACCTCTCGGTGAACGCAGCGGTGCCTCGATCGGACGTGCTCACCATCCGGTCGAAGGGCAGATACCCGCGCCCGGGCCGATCCAACCCGCCGAGGGTGTGCCGTTTCCCACCACCGGGTGCCGGGTAGATCGGGACAGCCGCATCGCGTCCCGCGACACGGCGAGAACGAGAGAGGTTCACGATGACTGACACCCCGAACACCGACTCCGGGTCGGCCCGCCGCACCGTGGCGTTCCTCGCGACGGACGGTGTCGAGCAGATCGAGCTCACCGCTCCCCGCGAGGCACTCGATCAGGCCGGAGCGACCACGGTGCTGCTCTCGCTGACCCACGGTGAGATCCAGGCCTTCGAGAACGACACCGAACCTGCCGACACCTTCGCCGTCGACCAGTTGGTCGCCGAGGCCTCCGTCGACGACTTCGACGCGCTGGTCCTGCCGGGTGGAACGACCAACCCCGACACGCTGCGCCTCGACACCGACGCGGTGTCGTTCGTCCGCGACTTCGTGAACTCCGGCAAGCCGGTGGGGGTGATCTGCCACGGCCCGTGGACGCTCGTCGAGGCCGACGTCGTACGCGGTCGCACGCTGACCTCGTACCCGAGCGTGCGTACCGACATCAGGAACGCCGGCGGCACGGTGGTGGACGAGGAGGTCGTCGTGGACGGCAACCTGATCTCCAGCCGCAACCCGGACGACATCCCCGCGTTCTGCGAGGCCGTGGTCCAGGCCGTCACCGCTCTCGACGCGGCCGAGTGAGCCGGGGTCAGCCGTTCGACTCGTCGGCCGGCTGATCCTGCGCGGGCGGCGGGAATCCGCCGGTCGCGATCGGTCCCCACGTGTCGATGGCGATCCGGATGATCGACTTGCCCTGCGTCACCATCGCCTGCCGGTACTCGTCCCAGTCGGGGTGCTCGCCCGCGATCGCCCGGTAGTAGTCCACGAGCGGCTCGACGGAGTCGGGCAGGTCGATGACCTCCGCGGTGCCGTCGATCTGCACGTAGGGGCCGTTCCAGTCGTCGGAGTGGATGCAGAGCGTGACGGCCGAGGACCGACGGATGTTCACGGTCTTCGCGCGCTGCGGGTACGTCGAGACGACGATGCGCCCCTGCGCGTCGAGCCCGCAGGTCACGGGTGAGATCTGCAGTCCACCGGACTGCTTCGTGGTGACCAGGGTGGCGTGATGCCGCTCGGCGACGAAGCGATGCAGGGCATCGAGATCGACTCGGTCGGCTGTTGCGTACGTCGGTGCCATGATTCGAGGGTAGGTGCTCGCCCGCCGGGGGCTAGAATCGGTGCCGACAGACGACACTCGGTCCGGACTCACCGGCCACGCGGTTCCGGGGGTGCCGCGGTCGACCTTCCGCCCTCAGGACAGACCGTGACCGTTCCACCTCGTCCCCCCTCGATCGCACCGCCGCCCTCCGCGCTCTCCACCTTCGACGCCGCGGGCGCGGCCGTCGTCGCGTATCTCGACAGCATCGTTCCCGCGACGGCCTGGGCCGTCTCACGCGTCGTCGACGACAAGCAGATCTTCCTGCGCACCAACACCAACGGCCTGGGGATCGACACCGGCCTCGTCGTGGGGTGGAACGAGTCGCTGTGCCATTCGATGACCGAGGGCGAGATCCCGTCCGTCGTGGAGGACCTCGACGACGCGGGCATCCCGCGCATCGGCGTTCCCGGGCACGACCCGGTCCGGTCGTACATCGGTGTGCCCATCCGGCGGGCGGACGGCTCGCTGTTCGGCACGATGTGCGGTTTCGGCTCGCGGCCGATCAGCGGGCCGCTGCCCGCCGGCATGACCGCGCTGCTCGATCTTCTGTCCGGGCTGCTCACCACGGTGTTCGAGACCGACCACGCCCGCGCGGTCGCGGAGCGGTCCGCCGAACTGGCTCGGCGCGAGGCGGAGACCGACCCTCTCACCGGACTCTTCAACAGGCGGGGATGGAACCGGGTGCTCGAGCCCGAGGACGCGCGCTGGACTCGCTTCGCCGACCCCGGCGCCGTGGTGGTCGTCGACCTCGACGGGATGAAGCAGGTGAACGACCGGCACGGCCATGCCGCGGGAGATCGGGTGATCCGACGCGCCGCCGAACTGCTGCGGGCGTGGGCTCACGAGTCGGACGTCGTGGCCCGTCTCGGCGGCGACGAGTTCGGAGTCCTGGTGTTCGACCGCGACGCCACCGACGTCGACGGCATGCTCACGGCCCTGGAGTCCTCCGCCCACGCGGCGGACGTGCCGATGTCGGTCGGCTGGAGCACGGTCACCGAGGCCGGCAGCATCACCGCGTCGTGGTCGCTCGCGGACGAGAACATGTACGTGTCGAAGCGTCGGTCACCGAGCAGGTCCGGCATCGACATTCATCCGACCCCCGGACGCCACCAGGGCGGTCACGTCGCCCGGCGGTAGTGGTCGCGCCATCAGGTAGCCCTGGGCGTAGCCGCATCCGCACCGGACGAGGCTGTCGAGTTGGGCCGTGGTCTCCACACCCTCGCCCACCACGTCGAGACCGAACGCGTCGGCCACCGACACGACGGCGCGGATGACCGCCTCCGACTGCTCGGTCGGCAGGTCGGCGACGAACGATCGATCGATCTTGATGGCGTCGAGAATCGGGAAGCGCGTCAGGTAGTCCAGCGAGCTGTGGCCGACACCGAAGTCGTCCAGCAGGATCTTGATGCCCATCCGGTGCAGCTCGTCGAGGTTGTTCTTCACGGCGGACGTGTCCTCGAGCCACAGGGTCTCGGTGATCTCGATGCCCAGCAGATCCGGGGCGAGACCGGTCCGCTCGAGCGTGTCGGCGAGGGACGACGCGAACGTGCGCTGACGAAGCTGCAGCGGACTGACGTTGACGCGAAGTTCCACCGGATCACCGGTCTGCCAGCGCGCGGCCTCGGTGCACGCCCGGCGCAGCACCCAGCTGCCGAGCGGCCCGATCAGGCCCGCGCGTTCGGCGGCGGGAACGAACTCGTCGGGCCCGACGACGCCGAGACTCGACGTGGTCCACCGCGCGAGCGCCTCGACCCCGGTCATGCGTCCGGATCGGATGTCGAACACGGGTTGGTACGCCACGTCGAGGTCGTCGTTCTCGATCGCAGACCGGAGCTCCGAGGCGATGGTCAAGCGCCGCAACGCTTCTCCGCCCTGCACCTTGTCGTACAGCTCGTAGCTCCCCGGCCCCTCCTTCTTCGCGCCGCCCATGGCGACGTCCGCCTGGCGGACCATCTCCGCGGCGGTGTGCTCGCCGTACCCGACCGAGATGCCCATGCAGGCGGTGACGGTCGTCGTCCGGTTCCCGATGGTGAGCGGACGGCGGAACATGGCCAGCACACCCTGGGCGACGCCGATGGCGTCGAAGGTGCTGCGCAGGCCCGGGCACACGAGCAGGAACTCGTCGCCGCCGAAGCGGGCGACGGTGTCGGAGGGCCTGACGGTGCGGGTGAGCATCGGCGCCACCGCCGTGAGCACCGCGTCCCCCGCCCCGTGGCCGAAGCTGTCGTTGATGGTGCGGAAGTCGTGGAGGTCCACCAGGATCACCGCGGTGAGCGTGCCGTCCTCGCGCGAGACTCCGAGCGCAGAATCGATGCGTTGGTACGCGAGCGTGCGATTCGCCAACTGCGTCAGCGGGTCGTGCAGGCTGCGGTACCGCAGCTCGCGTTCGAGGTCGGACCGTCGCACGGCGGACGCCAGCACCGCGGCCACCGTGACGACGAAGGACAGCGTGTCGGCCGACGGCGTGTGCGGCTCGGTGCGATAGACGACGAGGACACCCCACGTGCCGTCGCCCCCGCGGACGGGAGCCGCGATACCGCTGCGGAGGTCGTGGTCCTCCAGCAGGGTGACGTCGAAGCGGGTCTCGTCGCGGGTGTCCGCGCACACGATCACCTCCTCGCGCTCGAGCGCGTAGCCGGCCAGCGTCGCGGTGCCCGAGGGCAGGGTCTCCTCGTCCGGCGGCTCGAAGGTGGCCGCGTGGACGGCCAGGCGGTCCGCACCGCGTCGGCGGAACACCACGGCGTGCGTGGCACCGACAAGGTCCACGATGGACTGCAGAGCGGTGGCCACGAGGTCGTCGAAGGATCCGGTGAGCGCCGCACGGTTGAGCCCGGCGACGATGCGCTGCTCGCGCGCTCGGCGGCGGACGGCGGTGAGGGCGTCGACGAGCTCCTCCTCGCGCTCCTGCCGCTCGGAGCCGTCCACGAGTGTCGCGACCACGACCTCGTGGCCGTCGGTGGGTCCGAGTACCCAGGCGGACACCAGGATCGGTCGGGCCGGAGTTCCCACCGCGATCCGACCGGTCCAGGCTCCCGTGGCGTTCAGCTCGGCGAGAATGAGGTCGAGTGTCGAGGCCGCCGTGTCCGCGACGAGGTCTCGCGCGGACGGGTTCTCGTGGGCCGGGAACTCGAGGATGGTGCGGGCGGCGGCGTTGGCGTACCGCACGGAGGTGTTGCGATCGAAGACCACGACACCGTCCTGGGACGACTCGGAGATCGCCGTCAGCGCTGCCAGAACGGTGCGCCTGTCGCCGGCGTCGCCCGAGTCCGAACCACCAGAGTTCAGGCCACCCGAGTTCAGGCTTCCCGTCACCACGTCTCCGCCCCCAGACCCGTTTCCGCCCCCAGCAACACCTCGCGATTGTTCCACCTTCGACGCACTCTGCCCGTTCTTTGCCCGCTTTTCCTCTCGGGGACCGGTACTTGTCCGCGTCACGCTCCGTCCGACGACGCCCAGTCCAGCAACCGGTCGACCGGCCAGGTGGTGACGATACGGTCCGGCGGAACGCCCACCGCGGTGGCACGTGCACAACCGTGGCCGAGCCAGTCCAGTTGGCCGGGGGCGTGCGCGTCGGTGTCGATGCTGAACAGGCAGCCGATCTCCAGAGCGAGCTCCATCAACCGCTCCGGCGGGTCCTGGCGCTCGGGACGCGCGTTGATCTCCACCGCGGTCCCGTGGTCACGGCACGCCTCGAACACGGCACGGGCGTCGAACGTCGACTCGGGGCGGGTGCCGCGTCCGCCCTCGACGAGACGGCCGGTGCAGTGGCCGAGAACGTCGACCTGCGGGTTCGTCACCGCGGCGATCATGCGCGCCGTCATCGTGGCGCTGTCCGCGCGCAGGTGGGAGTGGACGCTCGCGACGACGATGTCGAGGTCGTCGAGCAGCTCCGGCTCCTGGTCCAGCGACCCGTCGTCGAGGATGTCGACCTCGATGCCGGTCAGCACCCGCATCGGCCGCCCGCCGTCGGTCTCGAAGCGTCGCTGCACCTCGCCCATGACCTCGAGCTGGGCGCGCAGTCGGTCGGCGGAGAGCCCGTGGGCGACGGTCAGACGCGGTGAATGGTCGGTGAGCACCCAGTACTCGTGCCCGATCCTGCGCGCGGTCTCCGCCATCTCCTCGATCGGACTTCCCCCGTCCGACCAGTCGGAGTGCGTGTGCAGATCCCCGCGCAGAGCTGTTCGCAGTTCCTCGCCGCCGACACCGATGGGCTGTGCCTCGGCGCGCAGTTGCAGGAGGTACTCGGGAACCTCGCCGGCCGCGGCCGCCGCGGCGACCGCGGAGGTCTTCGGACCGATGCCGCGCAGGGTGGTCCAGCCGTCGGTGCGAGCGAGCTCGGCCATCCTGTCGGCGTCCAGTGCGGCCAGGACGTCGGCGGCGGTGCGGTAGGCCTTGACCCGGCGCGTCTCGGCCCGCGACCGCTCGAGCCAGAACGCCACCTCTCGCAGTGCGGCAACAGGTTCCATGCCGTCAGAGCCTACGGCCCCGGACATGACACTGCCCCTGCCACCGGGAACCGGCGACAGGGGCAGGGGGGAGCGACGACCCGGACGAACCGGATCACGCCGAGTTTCGGTGCAGGGTGGTCAGCGGACCACGCGTGCGGTGGGCTCCCACCGAGCGGCACCCATGACGCGGGTGACCGCGTCGCCGACCACGAGGGTCAGGTGGGAACCGTTCGCCGCGCTGCGGTCGTCGAGACCCGCCACGACGGAAAGTGCTGCGGTGCCGAAGAAGTCGACTCCGGACAAATCGAGCACGATGCTTCGTCCCGCCTCGACGTCGTTGCTCACGACGTCCGAGAAGGTGGACGAGTTGGACAGGTCCACACTGCCGGTGACGCGGTACGTGGTCTCCGAGTCGGTGCGCACGACGGAGATGAGTCCGCCGAGCATGACGACGTCGTCGCCGAGAGTGGTGGTGGTGGATGCGTGTGAAGTCGAAACAGTCATGATTCTCCAAATGCCGATCTAGCTGGAGAAGCAGAGCAATGGTGCTGCAGGAGAAAGAACCCGTCCGCGACTGCAGAATGAGTGGCGGTTGATGGAAAGGAGTCCGAGCGACCATCGACGGTGCTTCGTACGTCGGCTGCTGACTCAACCTGTCTCTGAACCTACGCTACCCGGAGCGGTCTGCCAACCACTTCGGTGAGGATCCTGGTGAACATCGGGCGACGCCGCGGGAGACGCCGCCGGTACGGTGCACGTTTTGCGACGACGGCCCCCGGGTAATCTCGACCGGTCGAACACGTACGAGGTTCGTCTGAACCGACACGCGACACGAAGAAGTGGGAGACCTCATGACACGGGCCATCACGACGGAGCCGAACACGGAGGGGGCCGACGCCACCATCGAGCTCGGTGTCCACGCCGACGCGAGCCAGCTGTCGGTCACTCGCGCCGTGGCCGCGACACTCGCCGCCCAGGACGACTTCGATCTGGACAGCATCGCCGACATCCGGCTCGCCATCGACGAGTCCTGCAGCCGCCTCATCGTGCGTGCCACCCCGGGTGCCCGCATGGTGTGCCGTTTCCTCACCGCGGACGACGCCCTCCACGTGTCGGTGACGACGACGACCGAGGCCGGCGCCGATCTGGACGCCAGTGGTTTCGGCTGGCACGTTCTCAACGCCCTGACCGACTCCGTGTCGACGTCGCAGTCCGAGGACGAGCACGGTGTCGTCTCGACCACCATCGAGTTCACCAAGAGCAAGCACGGCTGGGACGAGTGACGACAAGCGAACGCAAGCCGAAGTCACGGCGCTCGGCGGACGAGTACGCCGACGTCGCCGAGCGCTTCACCCGCATCCGCACGCTGCCCGAGGGCGATCCCCTGCGAGGCAAGCTGCGCGACGAGCTGGTGACGCGGTGCCTGCCACTCGCCGAACACATCGCCCGCCGATTCGACGGCCGCGGTGAGGCGCACGACGATCTGGTGCAGGTCGCCCGCGTCGGGCTGGTCAACGCGGTCGATCGCTTCGACGTCGAACGCGGATCCGATTTCGTGTCCTTCGCGGTACCCACGATCATGGGCGAGGTACGCCGACACTTCCGTGACGCGGGATGGGCCGTCCGCGTCCCTCGGCGCATGAAGGAACTGCACCTGCAGCTCTCCCGTGCCATCGCGGATCTGTCGCAGACGCAGGGGCGGTCACCGACCGTCTCCGAGTTGGCCGAGTATCTCGACCTGGACCGCGACGAGGTCGCGATGGGGCTCACCGCCGGCAACGCCTACCAGACACTCTCGGTCGACAGTGCCTCCAGCGGAAGCGATTCCGAGGGCCTGTCGTTGGCGGACACCCTCGGCGACTACGACAAGGAGATGGAGAACGTCGAGAACCACGAGGCTCTCCGTCCCCTGCTCGAGAAGCTCCCCGAGCGTGAGCGCAACGTGCTGCTGCTGCGCTTCTTCGGAAACATGACGCAGACGCAGATCGCCGAGAAGATGGGGATCTCGCAGATGCACGTCTCGCGTCTCCTCGCCCGGACACTCGCCCAACTCCGCGAGGAACTGCACTAGAGAAGCGGGGCGTACGCCTACGCTCGCGGGATGAGCAGCTCACCGTCGCCCGGCTTCACCACGAATCTGCCCGCGGCCCTGGCCGCGTCGGGCAGGTCGTGGTCGACGGTGGACGCCGCGTCGACGCCCGGTTTCGATCGCGACAAGGACGCCGGCAAGGAGTTGATGTCGGCGCGCGGCAAGATCCTGTCGGAACTTCAGGAGCGTCTGTACGCCTGCGGCAAGAGCGGCGACCACCGGTCGGTCCTGCTCGTGCTGCAGGGGATGGACACCTCGGGCAAGGGCGGCATGGTCCGGCACGTGCTCGGCATGGTCGAGCCCCAGGGTGTCGATCACGCGACCTTCGGCACCCCGACGGAGGAGGAGCGGGCGCACCCGTTCCTGTGGCGCGTGGAGAAGAAGCTGCCGCGACCGGGCCAGATCGGGGTCTTCGATCGGTCCCACTACGAGGACGTCCTCATCGTCCGTGTGAACGAACTCGCTCCTCCCAGCGTGTGGCGCACGCGCTACGACGAGATCAACGACTTCGAGCGCCGCGTGGTCGAGAGCGGCACCACCATCGTCAAGGTGGCCATGGCGCTGTCGTGGGAGCAGCAGGGCAAGCGTCTCGCTCGTCGACTGCGCCGGCCGGACAAGTACTGGAAGTACGACCCGAGCGACATCGAGGCGCGCGAGAAGTGGGTCGCCTACCAGGAGGCGTACCAGGCGGTCCTGGATCGCACCGACACGGAGTGGGCGCCCTGGTACGTGGTGCCGTCCGATCACAAGTGGTACAGCCGCCTCGCCGTCACGGAGCTGCTGACGGGAGCACTGACGTCGTTGGACCTGCAGTGGCCGCCCGCGGACTTCGACGTGGAGCACGAGAAGCAGCGTCTGGCGTCCCTGCCGCGGCCGTGAACGCCGACGGGCGCCGACCGCGAGGTCGGCGCCCGAAGGTGGTGTTCGCAGCTGTGGCGCTGCGCCTGTGGATCAGAGGGTGGCGGTGTCGATCACGAAGCGGTAGCGCACGTCCGACTTGACGACGCGGTCGTACGCCTCGTTGATCTGGTCGCCGGAGATGACCTCGATCTCGGCGCCGATGTGGTGCTCGGCGCAGAAGTCCAGCATCTCCTGGGTCTCGGCGATGCCGCCGACCATGGAGCCCGCGAACGAACGACGGTTCGCCAGCAGGTTGAAGGCCGGGACCTCGAGGGGCTTCTCGGGAACGCCCAACTCGACGAGCGTGCCGTTGCGGGCGAGCAGGCCGAGGTAGTCGCCCATCGGCAGGTTCGCGGAGACGGTGTTGAGGATGAGGTCGAACTTGCCGCGCAGGTCCTTCAGCGCGGTGGTGTCCTTCGTGGCGTAGTACTCGTCGGCTCCGAGTCGCTTGCCGTCCTCCTCCTTGCTCAGCGTCTGGCTGAGCACGGTGACGTGAGCGCCGAGCGCGTGGGCGATCTTGACGCCGACGTGGCCCAGTCCGCCCATGCCGATGATGGCGACCTTCTTGTCGGGGCCCGCGCCCCAGTGCTTCAGCGGCGAGTAGAGGGTGATGCCGGCGCACAGCAGCGGCGCGGCGACGTCGAGCTCGACGCCCTCGGGGATGCCCAGCACGAACTTCTCGGTGACGACGATCTGCGTCGAGTAGCCACCGTGGGTGAACTCACCCTCGTAGGTCTTCGAGTTGTACGTCTGGACGACGCCCTTGGTGCAGTACTGCTCGTCGCCGTCCTTGCAGGCCTCACAGGTGCCGCAGGAGTCGACGAAGCAGCCGACGCCGACGCGATCGCCGACCTTGCGGCTGGTGACGTCGGAACCGACCTCGGCGACGATGCCGGCGATCTCGTGGCCGGGGACGACGGGGTACGTGGTGCCGCCCCACTCGTTGCGGGCGGTGTGGATGTCCGAGTGGCAGATACCGGCGAACTTGACGTCGATCAGGATGTCGTTCGGACCGAGCTCTCGTCGCTCGATGGTGGTCTTCTCGAGCGGTGCGTCGGGTGCGGTGGCGGTGTATGCGGTTGCTGTGGACATGTACACATGTCTACCCGTGCATCGTTGACTCGTAAACCATGTCCGGTTCGTCCCCGGCGACGGATCAGCGAGCGGTGGCCATCCGGTACCCGAGGAAGCCGAGGTAACCCGCGAGCGCGACGAGACCGACCTTGCGCGTGGCCGGGACGGCGATGGCAGTGCCGATCACGAGCTCCGACGCACCGTTGCGGTAGGTCCACGTACGAGTGTCCTTCGGGAACGCCGGCTCGGTGATCGAGCGGAAGGCGTCGGGCGCCACGAAGTGCGCGGCACCTGTTGCAGCGAGACCGATTCCAGCGATGGTGGGCACCGTGATCGAAGCCATGACGTGACGTCCTCCCCTGTACGCGAACGGGTCCGACCGGACCCCGTCGGTCACAGTAGCAACGTCCGCACCGCCGTGGGTGTGGTCGCGCTAGCGTGGTCGGTATGGCCGAGACACCCGCGGTACGGCGGACCCGAGAACTACTCCGAACGGGTGTCGACGCGTCGTCGCCGATGCGCGGAGTGCTCGACGTCCGGGTGACGGACTCCACAGCGCGAGAGGCGTCCCCCGCCTCCGCATCGTCCGTCGCCGGGCGCCTGATGACCTTCTCCCCCCTCGCTGCCGTCTACGAACGCGCGTGGCGGCCTCTGTTCCGCCTGTGGATGGGCGCCGGCGGGCCCTCCGTGGAGGAACAGCGGGCCTACGCGGTGCGTGACCTCGGTCTCGTGTCCCCCGACGTGTCGGTCGTCCTGGACGTCGCGTGCGGACCCGGCAACTTCTCGCGATCGCTGGCCGAGGCCATGCTCACCGGAGCGCACGGTCGGCCTCTCGTCATCGGCCTGGACGCGTCGGAGCCGATGATCGCCCGCGCGTCGGCGGACACCGACGACGACCAGCACGTCGCCTACCTGCTCGGGGACGCGCGAGAGCTCCCGTTCGAGGACGACGCCGTGGACGCGGTGTGCTGCTACGCCGCGCTGTACCTGGTGCCGGAGCCGTACCGGGTCCTCGACGAGATGATCCGGGTGCTGCGACCGGGCGGCCGCATCGCGCTCATGACGACGGTGCGGCGCGGCCCACAGCCGGTCGGGGCGGTCACCGCCGCGGCAGCGAGCACCGTGGGACTGGAGATGTTCCGACGCGACGACATCACCGACGTCCTGCGGGAACGCGGGGTCGAGCATGTGGAGCAGCGCATCCACGGCGCAGCCCAGTTCGTCACCGGGCGGCTGAGCCGCAGCGATCAGGACGTGCCGGTGTCGGCTCCGTAGTCCGAGACCAACCACTCGTCGCCGGTGTGCTCGACGGTCACCGTCAGAAGCGTCGGCACGGCACCGGGTTCGGGCTGCTGCAGGTTCTGCGTGGTCTGGGTCGCGAAGACCGACACCGTGTAGGTGTCGCCCTCCTGCGCCGTGACCGTCGCTGCGTTCACCCGACCCGACGCCACCACCTGCGAGTCGGTCATGATCTGCGTGAGCACCTCGCGCACACCGTCGAAGCGCTCACGCAGAGCATCGGTGGTGCCCTCCTCGACGCCCCCGAAGAAGCCGTCGATGTCCGTGTGGTCGTAGGTCAACGACCGCTCCGTGTACGCCCGCGCCGTGTTCTCGGCGGTGGCGCGGTCGGCATCGGCTCCGCGTTCCGCGGCCAGGGCCGAGTGGGCGGACTGCCACTGCACTCCTGCCACCACGGCAGCGACGGTCGCGAGCACGGCGACAACGGTGGCGACGATCGCCACGAGGCGCGTCCGGGACGACACCGCGGGCACCGCCGTGTCCGGCGCCGCGTCGTCCTCGGTCGAGGTGGTGTCGAGTTCTGTTGTCATGATTGCCTTTTCGTCGTCCGTCTGATGCAGGAGGGGTACGTCAGTTGCCGGGCAGGGTCACGGCCACCCGAGCCGGTCCGCCGCGCGGGAAGACCTGCTCGAGCATCGTCACCAGGGCGCCGGCATCGACCCGGAGCGGGCGGATCGGCTGTGTGACCGGGCGCAGCACGGTGGCGATGAAGCCGAGGTCCGGCGACAACTGACTCAGGTACTCGTCGATCTTGGGCACCAACCGGGCCAGTTCGCCGTCCCACACGGTCTCGCCGACGTACGAGTAGTCCTGGTACGAACCGATCAGGTGGTCGAGACCTGCTCCGGAGGCGTTCAGTTCGGGAACCGCGTCCGCGAGCCGCGGGCCCAGCGCATCGGCGTACGCGTTCTCGCCGAGCACCTGCAGGTTGCGATACAGCCGCCGGATCTCGTCCTTCTTGTCGGCCAACGTGAGGGACAGCAGCCGCAGCACCTCGACGACGTTGTCGATGTCCGACTCCCGGCCCCGCGTGGCGGTGTCGACCGTGTCGACGATGCCGCCCAGCGCATCGGTGTCGATCTCGCGCGTGAGTGCCTCGGCGACCGCGAGGGTGTCGCTGACGCTGGGAGCGACCGAGACGTCCGCCGCGTCCACCACGTCCCCGTCCGCCAGGTACGGCCCGGAGTCCGAGTGCGGACGGAAGTCGAGGAACTGTTCGCCCGCCGCGGAGAGATTCGAGACCCGCACCTCGGTGTCGACCGGAATCTTCTGCGCGGCATCCACTCTGACGACGGCACGGAGTCCACCGCCCTCGACGTCGATCCGCTCGACCCTGCCGATGGCGAATCCTCGCAACGTCACCTGAGAGGTGTCGATCAGGCCGCCGGACGTCGTGAGCGGCACGGTGATCTCGGCGTGGTCGCGTCGCGGATCGATGTCCAGGACGTTCAACGACAGGTATCCGACACCCAGCACGGCGACCGCCGCGAGCGCCGTGGCGGACAGGATCGAACCCCTCATCGCACGAATCCGATCGATCGCAGAACCTGAATCATCTCGTCGGCTCGATCGAGGCCGTCGGCCGGCCTCCGGCCTTCCCGGTCGGGCGCTTCTCCCGCGGGCGTGTCGCCCGAGACGGAGGCGATGCGGACGTTCGGCGACGACGTGAAGAACGGCACCAGCTTCTCGCGCAGCAGGGCGTCCATGCGGGACGCCAGCATCGGCGCCGTCAGATCGGCCGTGGCGAGAGTGCGGATCATGGGCTGCAGAGTGGCGATCACGTCGTGCAGATCTCCCGCCACCGGGTTGATCACGGCACCGATGTTCCGCGACATGTACCCCAGATCGATCAGGGCGTCGACCACGACCAACAGGGCGTCCGCGAGTCCCGCGACACGTTCCGGACCACTCGTCAGGATGGTGTCGAGCGTGTCCGTCTTCTCGGCGAACGACCGGGTCACCGCCTCGGCGCCGCCCAGGATGCGGTCGAGCTCCGTCGTGTTGGTCGCCAGGTCCCGCAACGCCTCTCGGGCCTTGTCGTTGATGAGGTCGACCGTCGCCGGATCCGGCGGGATCGCCCGGTTGAACCGATCGATGGACCGCTGGAAGTCGACGATGTGCCCGCCGGCCACCACCTCGGAGAGCCCGCGCAGCACGTCTTCGACGTTGTCCGCCGGCGTCGTCCGCTCGAGCGGGATGACATCGCCGTCCTGCAGGGTGGCACCCGAAGTGTCGGATCCGTCCTCCGGACGCTGCAACGCGACGTAGATCTCGCCCAGGATCGTGCCCTGGCGCAGTTCCGCTCGCGTGAGCGCCGGCAGTGCGACGGTGCGATCGACGTTCACGGCGGCGACGGCGGTCGAGCCGGTGAGGGTGACCGACTCCAGGAGCCCGACGTCCACACCGTCGAGGACCACCTTGGCCCGCGCCGGCAGATTCAGCACACTCGAGAACTCGATGTCGACCCGGTAGGTCGGGCCCGGAACGTAACTGCCCGGCACGGGCAGGTCGGCGATCGAGGCACCGCAGCCCGACGCCGTCACGGCCGCGGCCGCCACGGTCAGCGCCGCCAGGAGCCGCTTCACCGGGACCCTGCCGATCCGAGCACGAGCGGGACCAGATCGACGTTCACGGTGGACCCACCCGCGACGGGCACTGCGAACTGCGGAGGTGCGAACGTCAGCCGGGCGGCCTGCGTGTCCGGATCCTGGAGGGAGGCGAGCTGTTCCGTCTGCTTCGGCACCCGCGACAGGATGCTCGCGATGTCGCCGACTCTGCTGACGATGATCGCCACGATCGGGACGACGACGTCGAGCACGCGGTAGAGCGTGGGTGCGAACTTCGGCAGCGTCTTCTCGAGGACGGGGAGAAACTCGACCGTCAGGTCGATCGCCTGGGCGAACCGCTCCGAGAAGTCGCCCGCGGCCCCGAGCCCCTGCTTCAGGTTCTCGATCAGCAGGGTGATGTCCGGCCACCGGTCCACCAGGGTCGCCGTCAGCGTGTCGACGTTGTCGACCATGCGGCGCACCTGGGTGTCCTTGTTCGCCGGATTGCCGACCAGATCGGAGACCTGGGACAGCGCGGTCCCGAGTTGCTCCCCGCTGCCGTCGAGTGCGGTGTCGAGCGAGCGCAGGGTGTCGCCGAGAATCTCCTCGTCCGGCGGCCGCGGGTTGTCCGGATCGGTCGTCGACGTCGTTCCGAGAAGCTCCGCGCCGAGCTTGTTCACCGCCTCGAGGGTGTCGCTGATCCCGATGGGGGTGCGGGTGCGCTCGAGCGGGATGCACTCGTCGCGATCGAGGGGCACGCCGTCGCGATACGGCGTGGTCAGTTCGAGCCGGCGATCGGTGACGATGGAGTCCGACATCGTCACCGCACCCACGTCGGCCGGCAACGTGAGCGAGTCCTCGACGGACATCGTGACCCGGACGTGGTCGCCGCGAGGCTCGATGCCGGTCACCTCGCCCACGGGGATGCCGAGGAGCGTGACGTCGTTCCCCTCGTAGAGACCGACCGAATCGGTCATCTCGGCGCACAGATCCGAGCGCGGGGTCCCGACGAGCTGGGCTGCGGACGACGCCGCGGTCCCGGCGCCGACCAGGACGACGGCGGCGACGGCCACTGCCACCACCTTGCTGCGAGCGGCCAAGTCAGCACACCTTTCCGGGAACCGGGACACACAGCGTCGATCCGGTGACGACGGCGGCACTGCGGTCGATGACGGGCCCGGCGCCGGTGTCGAGAAGGCCGGCCATGGACTCGGAGAACTCGCGGCCCGCGGAGATCGCGTCGTCGATGGACCCCGTGCGCTCCTTCAGCGACGCCACGAGATTCTCGACCTCGTCGATCGTGGGGCCGAGCCCCTCGTCGAGCGCCATGATCGGTCGGTGCAGGAGCGAGAACAGCCGGTAGAGCTTGTCGGCGGCCGCGGCGACGTCGGCGCGCTTCGCGCCCAGCTTGGAGGTGATGATGCCGATCTGCTTCAGCAGCCCCAGCAGGATCTCGCGATCGGTCGCCAGTTCGCCGATGTACTCGTCGGCCACGTCGAGGCTCCGGTCGAGATCGTCCTGGCGATCGGCGATCGCACCGGTCATGGACGTCAGGGTCGTGGTGATGTCACGGATCGACTCCGGCTGAGCCTGCACGGCCCGATCGATCTCGGCGATGTTCTGCCGCAACGACGTTCCGTCCAGATCGCGGAGGATCGGCGTCGCCGCCTCGACCGTGTCGGACAGCGAGAACGGCACGCGGGTGTGCTCGAGCGGGATCTCCCCGTCCTGCAGCTCTCCGGTACCGCCGGGAGTCAGCGAGAAGTAGTGGCCCCCCACCGGCGTCAGCAGGCGCACCCCGAGCGACGTCGCGTCGCCCAGTTCGACGTTCTCGTCCACTTCGAAGGCCACCTGGACGTGGTCGCCGTCCAGCTTCATCGACGTCACCGATCCCACCGAGATACCGGCGATGCGGACGTCGTCCCCGGCGTGCGCTCCGCCGGTCGTCTCGAATGCCGCTGTGTACGTGCGATGCCCGATGGGAAGCGAGTACACGACGACGGCGGCCACCACGGCGACGACGAGCGCGAGCACACCCACGATTCCCCAGACGGTCTGGCTTCCCTGACGCACGGAGCTCATCGGCAGACCACCAGGCGCTGGGTTCCGAGCACGACCGAGCCGATGCCGGGAATCTCGGTGTCGCCGGCCGAGCACGCGGAGACCTGCCCCTCGGGGGCGTTGCGCACCGTCTGGTCGACACCGCGCAGCAGACTGGGCACCATCGCGAGCAGGTCCACCAGTTGCTGAGCTCCCGGCACGAGCCGCTTGAACGCCGAATCCACCGGGCCGTACTCGGAGTCGTAGGTGTCGCGCAACTGCTCCCCGATCGAGATGAACGGTCCCTGACCGGAATTGATGTCGTCGACGGACGAGAGCAGGGTGTCGGCCCTGTCGGCGAACGTCGACACCACGCGGTCGAGTTCGGCGAACAGTCGACCCAGTTGCTCCGAGCGCTCGGCCACCACACCGGAGATGGCGCCCAGGTTGCGGATGAGGAGCACGATGAGGTCCTCGCGCTGCGAGGCATAGGTGGTCAGCCCGTCCAGGTCGCGCAGGACCGGCCCGAGGCCCGACCCGTCGCCCTGCACGAGATCGAGTACGTTCTGCGCGAACCGGTTCACCTGGTCGGTGTCGATGGTCTCGAAGATGGGCTGGAACCCGTCGAAGAGCGTCGTGATGTCGAACGACGGCACGGTCATGTCGTCCGCCAGCGAGGACCCCGGTGCCAACTCGGATCCCGAGTCGTCGGTGCTGATGAGCTCGAGATACCGCTGACCCAGCAGGTTCTGGTAGCGCACAGCAGCTTTCGTGGTCGTGAGCACCGGCCGGTCGGAGTCGACCTCGAAGGACACCCTGGCCCGGTTCCCGTCGAGTTCGATGTCGTTCACCGACCCCACGAGCACGCCCGAGAGGCGGACGTCGTCACCGGCGTAGAGACCGGAGACGTCGTCGAAACGCGCGTCGAACGTCGACCGGTCGTCGCCGCCGCCGTTGCGCAGCGCGCCGCCCACGAGGACGAGACACAACACGGCCACGAGCGCGAACGCACCGAGCTTCACCAGGGTCGCCACCGGCGTCCCCACCACCGACGAGCGCGTCACAGCACACCGCCCAGTCGCGCCGCGAAGGCTTCCGCCGGACCGGCCATGGCGGGCATGTTCTTCACGATCACCTGAAGTTGCAGCTGGGTCCGGCCGTCGACGTTCGGGAAAGCGTCCTCGACGCCGGAGATCACGTCGGGTACACGCTGGTATGCCGGCGCGAGCGTTCCCGCCGAGAGCGCCACCGGCAGCAACACGTCCAGCAGGGTGTCCAGCAGCGGGCGGAGGTACGGACCGTTGTCGCGCAATAGATCTCCCAGTGGGATCGAGAGGCCGGATCCGAGTCCGGACATGGCCTTGATCGCCCGCGCACTGTTCTCCGGATTCTCGAAGTACTCACTGCTGGTGACGACCTGGTCGATCACGTCGGTGACCGGTCCGATGGAGGCGCCCAGCCCGTCCGCCAACTCACCACCGCGGTGCAGCTTCCAGGCGAGCGGCGCACGCTGGGTCTCGGCCATCATCTGCGCGGTGTCGAAGAAGGGCTTCAGGCTGTCGCCGAACTCCGACGACACGCGGGACGCCAGGTCGAGCACCCGCTCGGTGTTGTCCGCGTCCAGCACGTCGGTCAGATCGGCGAGTCGGCGGAAGACGCCGGTGACCGTCGCCGTCTCGGTGTCGTCGCCCAGTGCCAGGACGGTGTCCTCGCGCAGCGGGGATCCCTGTCCCTCCGAGTACAATTCGATGACCGTCGCTCCGAAGACAGTCGCGGAGGAGAACCGCGCGGTGACGTCGTCGGTCAGGACCGAGGCGACGGCCGGCTCGATGTGGGCGTGCACTCGCTGCGATCCGAACCCGAGCGGCTCGATCTCGTCGACACGGCCTATGGGTAGTCCGCGGTACTTGATGTCCGACCCGACCGCGAGGCCGTCACCGACGGCGGTGCTGTCGATCGTGAGATCGAAACGGGACTCGAAGTCACCGGTGGCGTACTTGCCGAGCACCACACCGAGGACCACCAGCACGACGGCCACCACGAGGCCACGTACCCGGAGCGAGCGAGGGCCCGCGGATCTGCGGGACAGATCGTCGAAGACTGCCATGGTCCCCTACCCCGAGATCCTGATGCCGACGTCGACTCCCCAGATGACCACGGTGAGGATCATGTCGAGGACGACGATGACGATGAGCGACGCGCGGATCGCGCGGCCCGACGCACGGCCGACACCCTCGGGTCCGCCCGTCGCGTAGTAGCCCTGGTAGCCGTGGATCATGATGACGGCGCCGACGAAGATGGTGGCCTTGAGCAGCGAGTACAGCAGATCCGACGGCTGCAGGAACGCCGAGAAGTAGTGGTCGTACGTCCCCGACGACTGATCGCCGAACGCGGCGACGATGAACGCACACGAGACGTAGCTCAGGATCAGCGTGAGCAGGTACAGCGGGATGATCGTGACCACGCCGGCGATGACGCGCGTGGTGACGACGAACGGGATCGAGCGGATCCCCACCACCTCGAGCGCGTCGATCTCCTCGGAGATGCGCATCGCACCGATCTCCGCCGTCATGCGGCATCCCGCCTGGGAGGCGAACCCGATCGCGGCGATCATCGGGGCGAGTTCCCGCGTGCTGGCGTAGGCCGAGATGAAGCCCGTGAGAGGACCCATGCCGACGAGATTCAGGGCGTTGTAACCCTCGATCCCGATGGACGACCCCACGGCCACGCCGAGGATGACCAGCACCGAGACGGTACCGCCGCCGACCACGAGATTACCGCTGCCCCAGGTGATGTCGGTGAGCACGATCATGGTCTGGCGCCGGTAGGCACGCAGGGTGTGCGGGATCGCGACGAGCACCTGCCACACGAAGGTGAGCTGATGCCCGAGGTGCTCGACCAGCCCGAGCGGTACGCGAGCGATGCGCTTGCCGCCGCGGACGAGCGGCGCGGTGCCGGGCGGGGTGTAGCGGGCGACGGTCATGGCGTCACCCGAGCCGCTGCGGAAGGAACATCGACACCAACTGGGTGGCGAGGACGTTGACGATGAAGGCCGACAGCACACCGACGACGACCGAGGCGTTCACCGCGTTCGCGACACCGCGAGGGCCCGACGTGGCCTCGAATCCGCGCTGGCACGCGACGAGAACCACGATGATGCCGAAGATCTCGGCCTTCACCATCGCGACGACCAGATCGGTGGTCGAGGCGAAGGACGCGAAGGAGGACAGGTAGCTGCCCGGCGTACCGCCCTGGAACCCGACGTTGACGACGTACCCGGACACCAGACCCATGAAGATGACCAGCGAGCACAGCAGCGGTGCGACGACGAGCATGGCGGCGAGCCGGGGAGTCGCGAGCCGACGCACCGGGTCGATGCCCATGACGCGCATCGCGTCGATCTCCTCGCGCACCGTGCGGGCACCGAGATCGGCCGCGATCGCGGATCCTGCTGCGCCGCCCAGCAACAGCGCGGTCACGATGGGCGCTCCCTGGCGGATGACTCCGAGGCCGCCCGCGGCGCCCGCGATGGACGTGGCACCGATCTGATTGGTCAGGCTGCCCACCTGGACCGAGACGATGACGCCGAACGGCACCGAGACGAGAACGGCGGGAAGCACGGTGACCGTGACCATGAACCACGCCTGGTCGAGGAACTCGCGCCAGGCGAAGCGCAGGCCCACCAGGTCCCGCACCAGGTGGCCGAACGCAGCGACCACGAGGTCGGCGAAACGACCCAGCGTGCGGGTGCCGGTGGTGACGCGGGAGACGAGCGGCATGCTGCGCGCCATGTCGATCCCCCCGTACGTCTCGAGTCAGTCGGACGCAGGTGGTGCGCCGCGCTGAAAACTAGCGCGGCAGAACGGGGATCGAGTCGGTTTCTCGGGAGTTCAGTGACGCCTGACAAACATCGGGCCCCGGACTAGGTCGCGATGCGACCGTTGACGTACTCGTAGAACCCGGCACTGGTCTTCTTGCCCAGCAGGCCGGCCTCGACCATGCGGAGCAGGAGAGGCGGCGGCGCGTACAGCGGTTCCTTGTACTCGGCGTACATCGAGTCGGCGATCGACTTCACGGTGTCGAGCCCGATGAGGTCCGACAGTGCGAGCGGGCCCATGGGATGCGCGAGGCCCAGCACCGTGGCCTTGTCGATGTCGTCGCGCGTGGCGAAGCCCGACTCGACCATGCGGATCGCCGAGAGGAGGTACGGCACCAGCAGAGCGTTGACGACGAAGCCGGACCTGTCCGCCGCGCGGACGACCTGCTTGCCGAGGACGTCCGCCGCGAAACGTTCCGCGCGTGCCAGGACGGCATCGGACGTCTTCAGCGACGAGATGAGTTCCACGAGAGGCAGAACCGGCACCGGGTTGAAGAAGTGCATGCCGATGACCCGCTCGGGGCGGGTCGTGGCCACGCCGAGCTTCATGATCGGGATCGACGAGGTATTGGAGGCGAGCACCGCGTCGGGATCCGTGACCACCCTGTCGAGCTCGACGAAGAGGGCCGTCTTGATCCCCTCGTCCTCGAGCACGGCCTCGACGACGATCTCGCGATCGGCGAAGTCGGACAGCTCGGACGTGAAGGTCAACCGTGCGGCGGCCTGCTCACGTTCGCGCTCGGTGATCTTGCCGCTGCTGACGCCGCGGTCGAGCGACTTCAGGATGCGCGCCTTGCCCGCGGCAGCCAGTTCCCGTGTCTGCTCGAACACGATCACGTCGACGTGGGCGCGTGCGCACACCTCGGCGATTCCGGCCCCCATCTGTCCGGCGCCGACGATCCCGACACGTTCGATCTTCTCGCTGCTCACGTTTCTCCTTCACGATGCACGACTCCCCGCGCGGAGGCGAGGCGAGGGTGACTCTGCTGGGGCACGGGCGAAGCCGGGCCGATACGAGACAGGCGGCCCGCAACGAATGTCGCGAGCCGCCTGACTAGTGCGCTGAAACCTCGGAGTGGCGGATCAGTGGAACTGGCCCTCTTCGGTGGAGCCCTTCAGGGCTGCGGTCGACGTGTTGGGGTCGACGGTGGTGGCGATGCGGTCGAAGTAGCCGGCGCCGACCTCACGCTGGTGCTTGATGGCGGTGAAGCCACGCTCCTCGGCCGCCTTGAACTCGCGCTCCTGCAGGTCGACGAACGCCGTCATGCCCTCGCGGGCGTAGCCGTGCGCCAGATCGAACATGCCGTAGTTGAGCGAGTGGAAGCCGGCGAGGGTGATGAACTGGAACTTGAAGCCCATCGCGCCGAGCTCCTTCTGGAACTTCGCGATGGTCGCGTCGTCCAGGTGCGCCTTCCAGTTGAAGGAGGGCGAGCAGTTGTAGGCGAGCAGCTGGTCGGGGAACTCGCTGCGGACCGACTCGGAGAACTTCTTGGCGACCTCGAGATCCGGCACGCCGGTCTCCATCCAGATGAGGTCGGCGTACGGGGCATAGGCCTTCGCACGGGCGATGCAGGGCTCGATGCCGTTCTTCACGCCGAAGAAGCCCTCGGCGGTGCGGGTTCCGTCCAGGAACTCCTGGTCGCGCTCGTCGACGTCCGAGGTGATCAGCGTGGCTGCCTCGGCGTCGGTGCGGGCGATGATGACGGACGGCACGTCGGCCACGTCCGACGCGAGACGCGCGGAGGTCAGGGTGCGGATGTGCTGCTGGGTGGGGATGAGCACCTTGCCACCGAGGTGGCCGCACTTCTTCTCCGAGGCGAGCTGGTCCTCCCAGTGCACGCCTGCGGCGCCGGCCGCGATCATGGCCTTCTGCAGCTCGTAGGCGTTGAGCGCGCCACCGAAGCCGGCCTCGGCGTCCGCGACGACGGGCGCGAGCCAGTTCTTCACGGACGAGTCACCCTCGACCTTGGCGATCTCGTCGGCGCGCAGAAGAGCGTTGTTGATGCGACGCACGACGCTCGGAACCGAGTTGGCCGGGTAGAGGCTCTGGTCCGGGTAGGTGTGGCCGGAGAGGTTGGCATCACCGGCGACCTGCCAGCCGGAGAGGTAGATGGCCTGGAGGCCGGCGCGCACCTGCTGCACGGCCTGGTTGCCGGTGAGGGCGCCCAGCGAGTTGATGTAGTCCTCGTTGTTCACGAGATCCCAGAGGATCTCCGAGCCGCGACGCGCGAGCGTGGCTTCCTCCACGACGCTGCCCTGCAGGTCGGACACCTGCTGTGCGGTGAAGTTGCGGGTGACGCCCTTCCAGCGGGGATTGGTGTCCCAGTCCTTCTGGATCTCTTCCGTGGTCTTCGGTGTGCCGGTGGTCGACATCGAAAAGCTCCGTCTCTGTTGCGTCTGCGTCGGCAGCGTGCTCGTGCTTCGCAGGCTTGCCAGGCATATCGGATGTACGACCCCACGATGGCACAGAGAAAAAGTGGTGTCTACCTGCTGAGACTGTAAATCTACGCTAAGCAGTACGCGCGTTCTGCGAATCTTGCGAAGAACGTTGCGAGTGTCGTGGCGACTCCGTACCCGTCAGTAACCTGATAACCGCAGTTCGGGAACGAAATGCACGCAATACCGAACACCGACGAGATCGCCGTGCGACACGCTCACTCCCGGCGTCGCCCACGGCCGGCTGTGACCACCGTCACCGTACGTTCGTACTGTTTTCTGGTGCGTCAGGCCGGCGCAGCGACCCGACGACGCTCGGTCAGCACTCCCAGGACACCCATCGCCGCGATCACGACGCCGCCGACGAGCGCGTAGTAGTCCGCCGTGCTAGCACCGGCGGGGAATGCGAGGACGACGGGTGACGTCGCCAGCACGACACCGAGTACGACGTGGGCCCAATGGCTCGAGCGCGATGCACTGCCCATGGCCCACAGCGCCGAGAATGCCGCCAGCAGACCCAGCACGAGGATGGCGCCGGCCACCTCGCTGCGGTGGGGCACCGGGAGCCAGAGCGTCGACAACACCAGAACGGTGCCTGCCACCAGCACCACCGCGTCGCGGGCAATTTCCTGTCGTACCGAGTGGGCCATCTCGCTTCTCCTCACAGTCGTCTCTCACGTGCACTGCACCTCTGCCCCCTGCAACGCCTAGTGTGCGCCCGTCTTCCCCGGCGCGCCCGTGTGTGACAGACCAGACCTGAAACCCGTCTCACCTGCAAGGACCTGGCAAAGACGGGGTAATGCCGGGGGCGTCCTAGACTGTCCGCATGGCACGGACCTACGTCGGCGGCCGGCTTCGCCAACTGAGGGTCGAGCGAGGGTTGAGCCAAGCGGCGCTCGCCAAGCAGCTCGCGATCTCGGCCAGCTACCTCAACCAGATCGAGCACGACGTCCGACCGCTGTCGTCAGCGGTGTTGACGCGCATCACCGCAGTGTTCGGAGTCGACACCACGTTCTTCTCCACCCAGGACGACACGAGGCTCGTCGCCGAACTCCGCGAGGTGACCCTGGACCAGGACGTCGGAGTCGACGCGGACATCGACGAGCTGGCCGAACTCGTGGCCGACCACCCGGCGATGGCGCGAGCGATGGTCACCATGCATCGCCGGTACCGCAACACCACCGCCCAACTCGCGGCGGCGACCGAGGACCGCTTCGCCGACGGCAGCGGCAGCGGATCCATCTCGAAACCGCACGAGGAGGTCCGCGACTACTTCTACCAACGCCAGAACTACCTCGACGCACTCGATCGTGCGGCCGAGGACCTGGCGAACCGATTGCGTTTCCACCGGGCGGACGTCGCGGCCGAGATAGCCAAACGGCTCCGCAATCTGTACGACGTCCAGGTCATCGAGCGCATCGACCTGGGCGAGAACGTCCTGCACCGCTTCGACGCGCGGACCCGTGTTCTCGAGATCTCCCCGCGACTGTCGGCCGGCCAGAAGGTGTTCCGCTTCGCGGCCGAACTCGCGTACCTGGAGAACGGCGACCTGATCCGCAGCATGGTCGAGGACGGGGGCTTCACCGGCGCGGAGTCGCGGGCACTCGCACGACTCGGCTTCGCCAACTACTTCGCCGCGGCGACCGTGCTGCCGTACGCGCGCTTCCACGAGGTGGCGGAGGATTTCCGGTACGACATCGAACGACTCTCCGCCTACTACGCGGTGAGTTACGAGACCATCTGTCACCGGCTCTCGACGCTGCAGCGGCCGTCGCTTCGCGGGGTCCCGTTCTCGTTCGTCCGGGTCGACCGTGCCGGCAACATGTCCAAACGCCAGTCGGCCACCGGGTTCCACTTCTCGTCGAGCGGCGGCACGTGCCCGCTGTGGAACGTGTACGAGACGTTCGCCTACCCGGGCAAGATCATGACCCAGATCGCCGAGATGCCCGACGGTCGGCGCTACCTGTGGATCGCGCGCACGGTGGAGCGGCGAGCGGCGCGCTACGGCGAACCCGGCAAGACCTTCGCCATCGGTCTGGGATGCGAAGTGCGTCACGGAAATCGGTTGGTCTACGCCGACGGCCTGGAGTTGGACGGATCCTCCGTGGCGACGCCGATCGGCGCCGGATGCCGCGTGTGCGAGCGTGCCCACTGCCCGCAGCGTGCGTTCCCGCCGCTGGGCAAGGAACTCGACATCGACGAACATCGAAGCTCGGTGTCGCCGTACACCATTCGCTGACTCAGTCCTCTTCGGTCTCGAACTGCTGCTTGCGACGGCGGCTGCGCCGGATCATCAGCGCCACCGCTCCGCCGCCGACGATCCCCCCGACCACCAGGCCCGCCCACGTGTCGGCTCCCGCGCGGCTCGGCAGGTACCTGTCGGGAGCGAGCGTCACGCCGATGCCGACGAATGCGACGAGCATCAATGCGGCAGTCACGTTGGCGCGCGCCGTGAACCACCGCGACTCCGCGAACAGGTCGACGTTCTTCGACTTGGCGTACCCGATGGTCGCGTAGTTCACGACCGCACCGAAGACGATGATGCCCAACGAGATCCACGCACCTGTCGGCCCGGCAGCCCACGGGAGGACGGCGGCGGCGATCAGCCCGCCGAAGATGTGCAATTGCAGACCCACGGCGGCAGACTCGTTCCACACGTCCCTCTGACGCTCGTCGTCATAGAACTCGCTGTCCAGATCGCCGACGAAACGCATCGTCGCGGTGAAGGTACTCATCAGGATTCCTCCTCGTAGTCGAGCCGATCATCGGGGGTGAGCGGGAAGAGATCCTCGACCGTCGAGTCGAGCGCTCCCGCCAGCTTCAGGGCCAGGTACACGCTGGGCGAATAGTCGCCACCCTCGACCGAGACGATCGACTGCCGGCTCACTCCGCACGCCCGCCCCAGTTCCGCCTGGGTCAGGCGCGACGACTTACGGAACTCCCGCACCCGGTTCGTCACGACCATGATCCGAGTCAACTCCACTTGTCATTACGTGTCAAGAGTTCTTGACATCAGATCACCGAGCGGGGGACGACTCGGGTGTTAGCCTCAGCGACGTGACAGGACACCGCACCCCTCCGGCCACCCTCCGCTCGCTGCGTCCCGTCAACTGGGGCATCGCCCGACTGGCCGGCGCGGTCACCCGCACCGGCGACATGCACCTGTTCTCCACTCTGGGACAGACGGGCGGCCTGTTCCGCGCCTGGCTGTTCTACAGCGGCCGCCTGATGCCGTTCGGTGGGTTGCCCCGCAAGGACACCGAGACGGTGATCCTGCGGGTCGCCGCACTCCGCGACTGCCGGTACGAACAGGACCATCACCTCCGTCTGGGCGCGCGCGCCGGCATCGACGACGCCCTCGCCGACGCCATCGCCGCCGGTCCCGACGCTCCGGGTCTCGACAGTCGGACCGCCCTGATCCTGCGGGCGGTGGACGAGCTGGTGTCGACCCGCGATCTGTCCGACGCCACGTGGACCGAGCTGACGACCGTCTGGTCGTCCCGATCGCTCATCGAGTTCGTGCTGCTGGTGACCCAGTACGACGGACTCGCCACCACGATCACGACACTGCGCATCCCCCGCGACTACCAGTAGCTGCACAGACGAGAACACCCCGGTCGCTCGTGAGCGGCCGGGGTGTTCTCGTCGGAAGATCAGAAGTTGATCATGTGCCCTGCGAGGCCGTGGATGGCCTCCTGCAGTGCCTCGGACAGCGTCGGGTGCGTGTGCACGTTGCGCGCGAGTTCGGTGGCCGTCAGGTCCCACTTCTGCGCGAGCGTCAGCTCCGGGAGGAGCTCCGAGACGTCGGGTCCGATGAGGTGCCCGCCGAGCAGCTCGCCGTGCTTCGTGTCGGCGATGAGCTTGACGAAGCCGGTGGGATCGCCGAGTCCGTGTGCCTTGCCGTTCGCCGTCATGGGGAACGTCGCGACCTTGATGTCGTGGCCGGCGTCCTTGGCCTGCTGCTCGGTGAGACCGAAGCTGGCCACCTGGGGCTGGCAGAAGGTCGCGCGCGGCATGAAGCGGTAATCGTCGATGGGAAGCGTCTCGGCGCCGCCGATGGTCTCGGCCGCCACGACACCCTGTGCCTCGGCGACGTGGGCGAGCTGCAGCTTCGCCGTCACGTCACCGATCGCGTAGATGTGCGGCACGTTGGTGCGCATGACCGAGTCGATGGCGATGGCCCCGCGATCGGTGACCTCGACGCCCGTCTTGTCGAGCCCGAATCCCTCGACACGAGGAGCGAATCCGACGGACTGCATGACCTTGTCGACGGTGACCGTCTCGGTCTCGCCGCTCTTGTTGTTCTTGATCGCGACGGTGACCTTGCTGCCGTCGTCGTCGATGCTCTGCACCGCGGCGCCGGTCATGATCTTCACGCCGAGCTTCTTGTACTGCTTGGCGATCTCCTTGGAGACGTCCTCGTCCTCGTTCGGTAGCGCGCGATCGAGGAACTCGACGATGGTGACGTCGACGCCGTAGTTCTTCAGGACGTACCCGAACTCCATGCCGATGGCGCCCGCGCCGACGATGAGGATGGAGCCCGGGAGCTCCTTCGTCATGATCTGCTCTTCGTACGTCACGACGTTCTCGCTCAGCGACGTTCCCGGCAGCAGCTTCGTGGTGCTGCCGGTGGAGATGATCGCGTTGTCGAAGGTGACGGTCTCGCTGCCACCCTTCGTCAGCTCCACCTCGATGGTGTTGGCGTCGGTGAACGACCCCTTGCCGTCGAGCTGGTCGATCTTGTTCTTCTTCATCAGGAAGTGGATGCCCTTGACGCGACCGTCCGCGACCTTGCGGCTGCGATCGTAGGCAGCGCCGAAGTCGAACGACACGTCACCGGAGATGCCGAACTGCTTGGCTTCCTTGGTGAACAGGTGCGCCAGTTCAGCGTTGCGCAGCAGAGCCTTGGACGGGATGCAGCCCACGTTGAGGCAGACACCGCCCCAGTACTTCTGCTCGATGATGGCGGTTTTCAGGCCCAGTTGCGCCGCGCGGATGGCTGCGACGTACCCACCGGGTCCGGCTCCGAGAACGACGACGTCATAGTGTGAGGTCACGGTTGTCCACCTTAGTCCCGTCGATCCGGACACATATCGAAAGGTCCGGCTACTGGCTGGTAACCGGACCTTTCGTGTCTTTATTTCAGCGGCTCTACTCAGTCGGGGATCATGTCGAAGGTGTCGGGGTTCGGGCCGGTGCGGCCGTCCTCGCCCTTGTCCAGCGCCGAGATGTCGGCGATCTGACGGTCGTCGAGTTCGAAGTCGAAGATGTCGAAGTTCGCCTCGACGCGCTCCCGCGTGACCGACTTCGGGAAGATGATGTCGCCGCGCTGGATGTGCCAGCGGAGGGTGACCTGCGCGGTGGTCTTGCCGACGTCCTTCGCGATGCGCTCGAGCTCGGGGTCACCGAGAACCTTGCCCTGCGCGATGGGTGACCACGCCTCGGTGGCGATGCCGTGCTCCGCGCCGTACGCGCGCACCTGGTAGTTCGAGAAGTACGGGTGGACCTCGATCTGGTTGACCGACGGGACGGTCTCGGTCTCCTGCGCCAGCTTCTCGAGGTGCGGCACCTGGAAGTTCGAGACACCGATGCTGCGCGCCCGTCCGTCCTTCGTGAACTCCTCGAGCACCTTCCAGGTGGAGACGTAGTCACCGTCGTACTGCGTCGGCAGCGGCCAGTGGATGAGGAACAGGTCGATGTAGTCGGTGCCCAACTTCTCGAGTGTCTCGTCGAACGAGCGACGGGCGTCGTCGGGGCGGTGGAAGCCGTTGTTCAGCTTGCTGGTGATCCAGACGTCGTCACGGGAGACGCCCGAGTCCTTCACTCCCTGGCCGGTCTCCTTCTCATTGCCGTACATCTGCGCGGTGTCCAAGTGGCGGTAGCCCACCTCGATCGCGGTGCGGACGGCATCGGCGGTCTTCTCCGGCTCGATCTGGAAGACGCCGAAACCCAGCTGGGGGATGGACCGGCCGTCGTTGAGGGAGAGGGAAGGAACGTGGCTCATGTGCGTGAACTCCTGTTCGTTGTTCGTGATCCGAGTTCGTGCTCGTGTGCGCGGAGTACCCCGCGACGGGGGCGGTGAAGCCACCCGCGGTCGCCCCGCTCCTCTGGTGCAACGGGTGTGTCGAATCGTTATTCCGGATCGATGGTCGTCGCGACGACGAGGACACCAGAATGACCACCATGAGCGACTTCAACTCGATGGTCATCGCGGAGTTCCGCGACAACGGTGGACACGTGGCGACAGCCGGGTTCGGCGACAACCTCGTGGTGCTGCACTCGATCGGTGCACGCAGCGGCGAGGTGCGGCTCAACCCGCTCTTCGCGATCTCCGAGAACGGCACCTGGTTGGTGGTGGGCTCCGCGGCCGGGGCGGTGAAGGATCCCGCATGGGTGCACAACCTCCGGGCTCACCCACGCATCGACATGGAGGTCCCCGGCGACGACGCGACCGTACGCACCATCGCCGTCGACGTCACCGAGGTGCCCGACGACGAATGGGAGACTCACTGGGCGAAGTTCACCTCGGCGTCCCCCGGCTTCCTCGAGTACACGACGACGGCGGAGGGGCGACAGTTCCCGATCTTCCGCCTGACGCCCGCCTGACAGGGTCGGGTCCAGCCGGCGTCAGGTCCACACGGCGTCGGCCACGCGGCGGAAGTTGCCGCCGAACACAGCCGCCACCGCACTCTCGTCCCAGCCGCGCTCGGCGAGCACGGCCGGGAGCGTGTGGGTGTCCTCGGGCGGAACCCACTGCAGTGCCCCGTATCTCGTGTACTCCTCGGAGAACGCCTCGGGGTGGAGTGCCAACTCGGTATTGAAGTCCTCGTGGTCGAAGGAGTAGTCGCTGCCGACACCGATGTGATCGATCCCGACAAGGTCGACTCCGTACTCGACGTGGTCGGCCATGGCGCGCACCCGATCCGCGCGACGTTCGGGTTCGTTGACGCCGAGGAAGATGCCCACCCCGTTGATGCCGACCACGCCGCCGGTGTCGGCGCACGCACGCGCCTGCTCGTCGGTGATGTTCCGCGGATGTTCCCACAGCGCAGCAAAATTGGAATGACTGTAGATCATCGGCCGGGACGTCGTCGCGGCGATGTCGAGCCCCGTCCGCCGGGAACAGTGCGACCCGTCCGCTGCCATGCCCGCCTCGTTCATCGCCCGGATCAGGTCGCGTCCGTGGGCGGTGAGACCCGTGTCGACGGCGTCGAGGCATCCGCATCCCGCGGCGTTCGCATGGTTGTAGGTGGGCAGCATCGAGCGCACGCCCAGTTCGACGAAGTAGCGCACGTTGTCGAGGTCGCCGTCCAGAGGAGCGGAGTCCTCGAGGTCGAAGGCCACGGCACGCAGTCCCCGTCGTCGGGCCTCGTCGATGTCGGCCACGCTCCGCGCCGGAAGGAAGCGACCGTCCGCGAGTGCCCGCGCACTCCACGTCGTGGCCAACTCCGTCGCCGACGCCTTCGTGTGGGGCGAGTAGCCGACGTTGACGGAGAGGTAGCTCCCCGCCTCGTACCGCGCCAGTTCGGTGATGTCGGTGTCCGCGTACAGCGGCAGGCAGGTGTGCTGTTCCCACAGCGCTGTCACCGCGCACCTCCGGCCAGCGCGCGAGAGAGCAACGGGGCGAACAGCATCGCGAGCAGTGCGTAGAGGCCCACAGACGGGACGAGCAGCGCCACCGCGGAGACCACCAGGAACAGAACGACCGGAACCCAGGGCACCGCCGCGCCGCGCGCGCCGCGACGCAGATCTCCACGCAGGAAGCCCGCAGCACGCACTCGTGCTGCGAGGAGACGGGACACGATCATGGTCACGGCGATGACCCCGAGGTACAGCCCCACCGACAACGGGTCCCCGTGGGGAGCCGCGACCTCCAGCACGGTCGCCACGGGCATCAGCACGATGCCGGCGAGCCACAGGAGGTTGAGCCGCACGACGACCTCGTCGTACCCCGTGACACGAGTGAAGAGCGCGTGATGATCGCGCCAGAACCCCGCGATGACCGCGAAACTGATGCCCGCGGCCACGAGTGCGTAGCCGTTCTCCCGCAGGAACGCTCCCGCACCCTCCGGGGTGTCGCGGGCACTGTCCACGAGGGGGAGCACGACGAGCGTGATGGCGATCGCCACCACCGCGTCGGAGAAGAACACGATGCGGTCCAGCCCTTGCTGAGAGCGCACCTCGGTGTCGGGTTCGGTCACCTCGACACTGTAGGTGCGCCGTCCTGCTCGCGCGAGGGCGACCGCGGGCAGAATGGGCGATGTGACCGACAAGTACGAGTGGCTCGAAGACGTGACCGGCGACGCCGCCCTCGAGTGGGTGCGCGCCCGTAACGAGCGCACGGTCGACGAGTTCACCGCGAACGACGAGTTCCGGACGCTCGAGACCGACATCCGGAGCATTCTCGACACCGACGCGCGCATTCCGTACGCGCGCAAGCGCGGCGACCACCTCTACAACTTCTGGAAGGACGCGTCGCACCCCCGCGGGCTGTGGCGGCGCACCACCATGGAGGAGTACCGGAAGGACAGTCCCGCCTGGGACGTCATCATCGATCTCGATGCTCTCGCCGAGGCCGAGGGCGAGAACTGGGTGTGGAAGAGCGCGCAGGTGCTCCGTCCGTCGTTCGACCGCGCGCTGATCTCCCTGTCGCGCGGCGGCGCGGACGCATCGGTGATCCGCGAGTACTCGCTCACGTCCCGCTCCTTCGTCGCACCCGACGAGGGTGGCTTCGTCGTCCCCGAGGCCAAGACGGACATCGACTGGATCGACGCGGACACGGTCTTCGTCGGCACGGATCTCGGACCCGGGTCGCTCACCGATTCCGGGTACCCCCGGCGCGCACACCGGTGGCTCCGTGGAACTCCTCTCGCGGAGGCTCCAGTCGTGTACGAGGGTGAGCAGACCGACGTCGCGGTGTTCGCCTCGCACGATGCGACGCCCGGCTTCGAGCGCAGCCTGGTCCAGCGCGCCACCGACTTCTTCAATGCCGTCACCTCCATTCTTCACGACGACGGATCGACCACGGTCCTCGACGTGCCCACCGATGCCTCGGTGTCCCTGCACGAGAACTGGTTGACCGTTCGCCTGACGACCGCATGGACCGTCGACGGCACCGAGTACGCCGCAGGGTCGCTGGTGGCCGCGAAGATCGACGAGTTTCTCTCCGGTGCAAGGGATCTGATCGTCGTCTTTGCTCCCGACGCCCGCACGTCGCTGCACCAGTACGCGTGGACCGAGAACCATCTGCTGATGGTGCTGCTCGAGGACGTCCGTTCCAGCGTGCACGTGGTGACGCTGGGCGACACGGTCACCTCCGAACGCCTGCAGGGACTCCCGGACGCCGTCGACGTCACCGTCATCGGCACCGACCCCGAGTTCGGCGGTGACGAGTACTTCCTCGACGCGAGCGGCCACCTCACTCCGTCCACTCTTCTGGTGGGCACCGTCGGGACCGATCCCGAGGTCCTGAAGTCCGCTCCCGCGTTCTTCGACACCACGGGCCTCGCGGTCGAGCAGTACTTCGCCACCTCACTCGACGGCACACGCGTGCCCTACTTCGTCGTACGGAACCCCGGAACGCAGGACCGTCCGACGGCCGCAGGCCCCACCCTCCTCTACGGATACGGCGGTTTCGAGGTCTCACTCACCCCCTCGTACAGCGGCGTGGTCGGCGCGGCCTGGCTGGCTCGGGGCGGTACCTACGTGGTGGCGAACATCCGCGGCGGCGGCGAGTACGGGCCGTCGTGGCACACCGAGGTGCTGAAGTCCGGTCGACACAAGGTGCACGAGGACTTCGCGGCGGTCGCGAGCGATCTGGTGGAGCGCGGCATCACCACCCCGGACCAGTTGGGCGCGCAGGGCGGCAGCAACGGCGGCCTGCTCATGGGCATCATGCTCACCAAGTACCCGGAGTCGTTCGGCGCCATCGTGTGTCAGGTGCCGCTCCTGGACATGAAGCGGTATCACCGCCTGCTGGCCGGGGCGTCGTGGATGGCCGAGTACGGAGATCCCGACGATCCCGACGAGTGGGCCTTCATCTCCGAGTACAGCCCGTACCAGAACGTCGCACCGCCGGGGAACTCGATCGGTGTGTATCCGCCGATCCTCATCACGACGTCGACGAGGGACGACCGTGTGCACCCCGGGCACGCGCGCAAGATGGACGCCCTCCTCGAGGAGTACGGGTACGACGTCTCCTACTACGAGAACATCGAGGGCGGCCACGGCGGTGCGGCCGACAACGCGCAGGCCGCATTCAAGTCCGCGCTGGCGTACACGTTCCTGTGGCGGACGCTCGGGGGCGGTACCCGCTAGGTCAGTCGGTGTCCGGTTCCGCAAGTCCGACGATGGACGGATCCGGGCGCCCCACCACCTCGTGGTCCTTGTTCGAGTAGTCGAAGCTGTTCAGCACGAAGCGCATCGCCTCGAGGCGGGCGCGTTTCTTGTCGTTGCTCTTCACCGTCGTCCAGGGGGCGTGATCGGTGTGGGTGAACCGGATCATGTCCTCCTTGGCCCTCGTGTACGCGTCCCACTTGTCCAGGGAGGCGAGGTCCATGGGCGAGAGCTTCCACTGCCGTACCGGATCGACCTGGCGGATGGCGAAGCGCGTCCGCTGTTCGAGCTGGGACACCGAGAACCAGAACTTGGTCAGCTGCACTCCGTCGTCGACGAGCATCTGCTCGAACAACGGTGCCTGGTGGAGGAATCGGTGATACTGCTCGTCGCTGCAGAATCCCATCACACGTTCCACGCCGGCCCGGTTGTACCAGGAGCGGTCGAACAGGACCAGCTCTCCGGCAGCCGGTAGGTGGGTGACGTACCGCTGGAAGTACCACTCCGTCGACTCGCGTGGCGACGGCTTCTCGAGTGCCACCACCCGCGCGCCGCGAGGGTTGAGATGCTCCATGAAGCGCTTGATCGTGCCGCCCTTGCCGGCGGCGTCGCGACCTTCGAAGACGATGACGTGGCGGCCACCGGTCTCCTTGATCCACATCTGCAGCTTCAGCAACTCGATCTGCAGAAGACGTTTCGTACCTTCGTATTCCGCGCGCGGCATCCGCTCGTCGTACGGGTACGCCTGGCGCCAGGTGTCCACCGGGACTCCGTCACCGGTCAGCAACACGGGGTCGTCGTCGTCGTCGTCCCGCACGCTGAACGACGAGGTGTCCGAGAGGTCCACGATCCGGGACAGGGCGAAGTCATCGAGAGCGGTCACGCCAGGAACCTACGAGCCGCCGGAGACGGGACGGTGATCACGGGGTGAACAGCAGATGCCGTGACAGGCGGAGTGTCAGGGTACGTCTCGGGGTGGTCACCGATGGTGCAGCGCCCGGGCGGAACTCAGAATGGAGACATGACATTCCACGAGAGCAACTCCACCGTCCACCCGAACCCGAACCACACCACGCAGCTGACGCGAAGCCGAGACGACGCCTGGATCGCCGGGGTCTGCGGCGGTGTCGCCGCGTACACCGGATGGGATCCCAGCCTGGTGCGCGCCCTCACCGTGGTCGGCGCCCTCGTCTCGTTCGGCACCGTCGCCCTGCTCTACCTCGCGATGGTCATGCTCGTTCCCCGAGCATGACCATCGCGGGGCGTCGCGGAGATCAGCTGCCGCTACCGGTCCCGCCGGTTCCGAGAAGACCGTCGAGCAGTCCTCCCACACCGTCGAGCACAGAATCCAGTGCGCCACCGAGCAGTCCACCACTCAGCAGGCCACCGTCGGTCCCACCACCGAGAATCAGATCGAGAAACATCCGTCGTCCCTTCTCCTACACCGCGCCAGGAATGACGGCGACGGCCCCGATGGCCGTGGGCTGGACTGTAAATGCCCGCGACCGTGAAAGGAATGGTTTCCTGCCGTAAAAGTCCGGATTCTCGGGAGCGGTCGACCTTACCGTCGAGTCACTTGTCTCCGGTCACCAACCAACCACAGGGAGAGGCCAAGTCGTTCGCTGCCTCGGGTCCCATCGAGCCGGGCTCGTACGGGAGCACGGCCGGCGGAGAGGTCAACAACGGTGCGGCGACCTCCCACACGTGAGCCAGTCCGTCGGGACGGGTGAACAACGACCGGTCACCGTCGAGTACGTCGAGAATGAGTCGTGAATAGGGCGACAGCGGCTCGGCGTCCGACACCGTCGACAGGTCGAGCGACATCCGACCGATCCCGAGGTCCTCGCCGGGGCCGGGCTCCTTGACCGTCATGGCGATGTCCACTCGGCCGTCGCCCGACAGGTCGAACGTCAGCACGGCGCCGTCGGCCGGCAGGTGCTTCACCGGTCCCTCGGGGCGACGGAACACCAGCGACACCCGCTGCGTGCTGGTTCCCAGCATCTTGCCGGTGCGCAGGACGAAGGGAACGTCGCGCCACCGGTCGGTGTCGACCCACATGCGTGCGGCGACGAACGTGTCGGTCGACGAATCGTCCGCGATCCCCTCGACGTCCTGGTAGCCGCGGTACTGACCGAGGACCACCTCGGACGTGTCGAGCGGGCGGAACGCCGCGATGACCGACTCGCGGGCAGTCTGCAGGTCGTCCGCACCGAGGCTGAGTGGGGGCTCCATGGCCACCTCCGCCGCGACCTGGAACAGGTGCGTCACCAACATGTCGAGCACGGCACCCGTGGCGTCGTAGAACTCGGCACGGTCGTCGATGTCCAGCGTCTCCGGCACGTCGATCTGCACCTGCTCCACGTGTTCCCGGTTCCAGATCCCCTCGATCATCCCGTTCGCGAAGCGCAGGATGTGCAGGTTCTGGGTGTTCTCCTTGCCGAGGAAGTGGTCGATCCGATAGACCTGCTTCTCGTCGACGATGGCATGGACCGCCTCGTCGAGCTTCTCGAAGTTCTCCTGCGACGTGCCGAACGGCTTCTCGTAGACCACCCGCGCGCCCTCGGCGAGATCGTGTGCGCCGAGCGCCTCGGTGTAGTCGATGAAGGTCGAGGGCGGCAGCGCGATGTAGTGCACGAGCTGCACGTCGCCGCCCAGCTCGTCCTTCACGTCTCCGATGACCGACGGCAGGTCACCCGGATCGTCGGCGGTGAATCCGTTGCCCGCGAAGCGAACACGGTCCGCGAACGACGACCACACCTTCTCGTCGATGCTGTCGACACCCTCCCCGGGACCGAACTCCTCGAGCGCCGCGCGGATGTGCTCGCGGAACTCGTCGTCGGTCTTCTCACCTCGACCGTTGCCCACCAACGCCCACTGCTCGGGCAGCAGTCCTTCCTGCGCAAGTTCGTAGAACGCCGGCAGCACCATGCGCTTGGCAAGGTCTCCCGTCGCCCCGAAGAGCACGAAGATGGTCGGAGCCCCGCCGGATTCGGATGTCGCAGTGTCAGCCATGCCTCCATGATGCCCAGTCGGGGGCTCCCCCGAACCTCGATCGCCTCACAGTGCCGCGTCGACGCTACTGTCGAGCCGGTGACACGATCGATCTTCGACGGCGACATCGCCGGTCTCGGGACCTCCAGCGGAACCAGGATCGTCGTCGGCCACTGGACGTCGTCGCCGCTGGGCGACTTCACCGATGTCATGGTCGAGTTCGCGGACGGCGAGCGCCTTCTGCTGGCACCGTCCGACGCGGTCCGCGAGTTCGTCACCGCGACCTACCACTTCGACACGACGACCATCACCGACGTCTCGTATCACCGCCGAGGTGACCGAGTCGGCGTCTCCGCGGGTGATCTCGAGGTGTCCTTCCAGATCGGCGGCCCGACACTGCTGGGTCGACTGCTCACCCTCGCACCGACGTCGGTGGTCACCGCACCCTGGTTCTGTACGGTGAGCGACCCGATCGCGCGGGTCGTGATGCGCGGCGTGCGGACCAGGGGCACCGCCGGCGGTGGGCGGCGCGAATACTACGGAGCGCGAGGGCAGCGCAGCATCGTCGGCGCGACGGCATCGTGGAAGGGCGACGATCTGGGACACCTGTCGCCGGTGGAGCCGCCGGTGCGATTCGGATTCGGGTCCACACCCGCGGCCCCGTCGACGACGCGGATACGCACGACGATCGACCACCGCTGACCGAGGTCACCGCAGGGTTGTGTTCTCGTCACGGGAGAGGAAGAACGCGTTCGAGCCGACGCGGGCGCACGCGACTCCGTCCTCCCGAGAGACGCAGAAGCTCTGCCCCGTGTTGATCACCTCGCCGTACTGCAGTGTGCGGATGTTCTCAGAGCCGGTGAAATAGCCCTGATTCGTGCAGTAGTGGATCGGCCCGGCGCTCTCCACACGGACGGCGTACTTGCTGGTGGCACCGTTCGAGCAGACCTCGCCCTCGTCGGGAGCGACACTGAACACGGCCTGGCATCCCAGGAATCCGACCGAGGTTCCGTTCGGGAAGAGCCCACACGACACATTCCCCGACGGCGTCCGGAAGTAGTACCCCTCACCCGCCCCGCCACTGTCGCGGAAGAGCTCGGGATCCACCGACACCTCCTGTGACCCCGGACGCGGGAGTGCGTCCGCCGGGTCTGCCGACTCTGCCGACGGCGACTGCTCGACCGGCTGTTCCTCTGCGCCCGGCTGATCCGACGCTGCACCGGTGGGCGGCTCGATCGGCGCCACGACCGATGTCCCCGTCGGCGTCACGACCGAGGTGTCAGCGGGCGCCGGAACCGCCGTCGCCGACGTCACCTGGTCCGGAGCCGAACATGCCCCCAGCACCGCGGCGCCGGCGACCAGGGTGGCCGCGACGGCAGCCCGTGTGCTCATCGAGAACGACATGTCGACTCCTGTCCGGAGCCGGCCGATCGCCGCCCCCTCTGACATACCCATCGGTCTCTTTCGTGGCGTCGTTACCTGTACTCACGTCACGATCAGGACACGAGCCGGCTAACTGCCGTCGAGGGGTGCGATGCCGGCGATGAGTTGGTACGGAGTCAGCGAGAAACCACGCTGAGGTCCGAACCAGCGAATGCAGTCGACCAGGATCGTGCTGCCCTTGGCGCGCTCCGCAGCAGCGACGTCCGGACACGTGGGGAAGATCCCCGGCACCACCTCGTAGTACAGCGGCCCGACGTAGGTCGGCTCCGCGGAGGCGGTTCCCGCCCCTGCCAGCACCGATCCCGCCGTGACGGCTCCGGCGGCGAGCACTCCACCGACCACTCGCCGTAGTCCGATTCGCACCATGACACACACCTTCCGATGGGAGAGCCCCGGCCTTCGAAAACCGTACCGTGCGGACTGTTACGGGGGAAGAGGCATGCGGGAACGCAGGCACGGTTGCCGTAAAATACGAGGGTCCACCAGGCACTTGTTTCGATCAGGGGAGTCACGTGACCGCGCACGTCGAAGAAATGCAGTTCCAGGCCGAGACCCGGCAGCTGTTGGATCTGATGATCCACTCGGTCTACTCCAACAAGGACTCGTTCCTCCGCGAGTTGGTGTCCAACTCGTCGGACGCGCTGGACAAGCTGCGACTCGAGTCGTTCCAGAACAAGGATCTCGGCGCCGACACCTCCGATCTCCACATCGACCTGGAGATCGACAAGGAGAACCGCACCCTCACCGTGCGGGACAACGGCATCGGCATGTCGCGCGACGAGGTCGTCGATCTCATCGGCACGCTCGCGAAGTCGGGCACCGCCGAGGTCCGCGCGAAGCTGAAGGAAGCGAAGGACGCGGCCGCGTCCGAGGAGCTCATCGGCCAGTTCGGCATCGGCTTCTACTCCACGTTCATGGTGGCCGACAAGGTCACCCTCGTGACCCGGCGCGCGGGTGAGGACTCCGCGACGCGCTGGGAGTCCAGCGGTGAGGGCACGTACACCATCGAGGAGGTGTCCGACGCGCCTCAGGGCAGCGCCGTGACCCTGCACCTGAAGCCGGCCGACGACGAGGATCACCTCTACGACTACACGTCCGAGCACAAGATCCGCGAACTGGTGAAGCGGTACTCGGACTTCATCGCGTGGCCCATCCGCATGCAGGTCGAGAAGACCACCGGCGAGGGCGACGACGCCACGACGGTGCTCGAGGACGAGACGGTCAACTCGATGAAGGCGCTGTGGACGCGCTCGAAGGACGAGGTCTCGGACGAGGAGTACACCGAGTTCTACCGCCACGTCAGCCATGCATGGGACGAGCCGCTCGAGGTCATCCCCATGAAGGCCGAGGGCACCTTCGAATACCAAGCGCTGCTGTTCATTCCGTCGCGCGCACCGTTCGACCTCTTCATGCGGGAGTCGAAGATCGGCATCCAGCTGTACGTGAAGCGCGTGTTCATCATGGACGACTGCGAGGAGCTGGTGCCCGAGTACCTGCGCTTCGTCAAGGGTGTCGTCGACGCGGCGGACCTGTCCCTCAACGTCTCTCGCGAGATCCTGCAGCAGGATCGCCAGATCCGCGCCATCCGGCGCCGCCTGACGAAGAAGGCGCTGAGCACAGTCAAGGATCTCCAGGCGAACCAGCCGGAGAAGTACAGCACGTTCTGGACCGAGTTCGGCCGCGCCCTCAAGGAGGGCCTGCTCTCCGACCACGACAACCAGTCCACTCTCCTCGAGCTGTCGTCCTTCGCCAGCACCCACAGCGACGAGAAGCCGACCACGTTGGCCGAGTATGTCTCTCGGATGAAGGACGGCCAGGACGCGATCTACTACATGACCGGCGAGTCGCGCCAGCAGGTGGAGAACTCCCCGCACATGGAGGCGTTCACCGCCAAGGGACTCGAGGTGCTGATACTCACCGACGCCGTCGACGAGATGTGGACCGGGTCCGTACCCGAGTTCGACGGGAAGCCGTTCCGTTCCATCGCGAAGGGTGCCGTCGATCTGGGTGACGACGAGGCGGAGACCGAGGAGAAGGACGCACGAAAGGCGCAGTTCGCCGACCTCACCTCGTGGATGGCCGAGACGCTGTCCGACGACGTGAAGGAGGTCCGCCTGTCCTCACGCCTGACCACCTCACCCGCGTGCATCGTGGGCGACGACTTCTCCCTGAGCCCGCAGCTCGAGAAGATGTACCGCGCCTCCGGCCAGCCGGTCCCCAAGACCAAGCGCATCCTCGAGCTCAACCCGGACCACGCACTGGTCACCGCGCTGGAGAAGGCCCATGCGGAGAAGAAGGACGAGATGGCGCTGGCCGAGACCGCGAAGCTGCTCTACGGCACGGCCCTGCTCGCCGAGGGCGGCGAGCTGGACGATCCGGCGTCGTTCGCGAAGCTGTTGGCGGAGAGGCTGACACGCACGATGTGAGTCGGGCAGGCCGGAGGCCGGTCGGTGTGAGTGTGGCCGTGATGGGGCCCGCCCGTAGGGTGGGCCCCATGTCGGGGGACGTGGTCGTGATCGGGGCGGGGCTCAGCGGGTTGGTGGCAGCACGGGAGCTCGAGCGAGCGGGTCGGTCCGTCACGGTGCTCGAAGCTGCCGATCGCATCGGCGGGAAGGTGCTCACCCGAGATGTCGACGGGCACCACGTCGACTACGGCGCGCACTGGGTCGGCGGGGATCAGACGGCTGTCCTGGACCTGGCCGACGAACTCGGCGTCGCCACCGCACCCGAACCGCGTCGTCGACGTGGCGCGGACGAGCTCTTCGCTGCCGCAGGACGCGTCCACCGATATCACGGGCAGGTGCCGCCGATACCGGCCCGGGAGTGGCTGCCGGTGGGACTCGGGATCGCCGGACTGGACGTGGCAGTGCGACGCAGCCGCAGCACCCCGCTCCCCGTACTCGACGCCTGGCGTCCCGGCGAGCACGACATGTCGAACGCGATCGGCGATCGACTGTTCCGGTCCGCGTACGGACGCGACATCCTCACCTGCTTCTATCGCCTGATCTTCGGAGCCGACCCCGACGAGGTCCCGGCTCGCGCAGCGCTCGAGTACCTTCGGGCAGCCGGCAGTCTGCGGGCGATCGCGGAAGTACGCGACGGCGCGCAGGAACGCTACTTCGTGGACGGCGCCGGGGCTCTCGTCGCCGCTGTGGCGCAGCAACTCTCGGTGGATCCTCGTCTACGGACACCCGTCACCGCCGTCCGCGCCGATGGGTCGGGAGCCGACATCATCACCGACGACGGGACTCTACGAGCGTCCGCCGTGGTGATCGCGGTACCCCTGCCCCGCGCTGCGGACATCGACGGCGCACTCCCTGCCGGTGCCGGTGAACGGATGCGGAACTCACGCATGGGCGAGTACGCGAAGACCATCGTGGTGTACGACGAGCCGTGGTGGCGCGAGGACGGTCTCACCGGAACCGTCCTCGACGTCGACGGACCCGTGCAGATGGTCGTCGACGGTGATCCCGGCGCGGACTCCCCCGGTGTCCTCGTCGCCTTCAGCGGTGGGCGAGCGGCGTCGGACCTGTTCTCCCGCAGTGACCGTCGTGAGGTCGTCGTCGCGGAGCTGGTCCGCCTGTTCGGCGCGCATGCGGCATCCCCACGCCGGATCGACGACATCACCTGGTCGGAGCAACCGTGGCTGGGCGGCGCACCCACCGCCATTCCCCCGTACGGCGGAGTCTTCGAGCCCAGCGAGCTGACCACCGGCCGAGTGCACTGGGCGGGAACGGATCTGGCGGACCGCTGGCCGGGTTACCTCGACGGAGCCGTGCGGTCCGGTCGGCGAGCGGCCGCGGAGATCATTCGTCCGGTTCGGTGAGACCCTCCCGCTCGTCACGCTCGGCCCATTCGATCAGCGGCTCGATCGAGTACACGGCATCGTCGATGCCGGCGTGCAGATCACCCAGGTCGGCGAACCGCGCGGGCACAGTGTGCATCGTCAGGTCACCGGGCTGGACGTCCGCGATCTCGTCCCACGTGATGGGAGTCGACACGGTCGCATCCTGATTCCCGCGCACGGAATACGCGCTGGCGATGGTGTGATCCCGCGCGTTCTGGTTGTAGTCGACGAACAACGTGGTGGGATCGCGATCCTTGCGCCACCACGTCGTCGTCACGTCCTCGGGTGCGCGCCTCTCGACCTCGCGGGCGAACGCCAGTGCAGCCCTGCGCACATCCTTGAACCCGTGATCCGGGGCGATACGGACATAGACATGTAACCCGTTGCCGCCCGACGTCTTCGGCCATCCCACAGCGCCCAGTTCGTCCAGCACCTCGTGAACCACGCCCGCGACCCGTCGCACACGGTCGAACGAGCAGTCGGGCATCGGATCCAGATCGATCCGCCACTCGTCCGGACTCTCCACGTCGGCGCGGCGAGTGTTCCACGGGTGGAACTCCACCGTCGACATCTGCACGGCCCAGATCACGTGCGCCAGTTCCGTGACGCAGAGTTCGTCCGCGGTGCGGTTGTAGCGCGGGAACGTGACCTTCACGGTCTCCATCCAGTCCGGAGCACCCTTGGGCAGGCGCTTCTGGTGCACCTTCTCCCCCGCCAGCCCGTCCGGGAAGCGGTGCATCATGCACGGCCGCTCGCGAAGTGCGCGCACGATGCCGTCCCCCACGGACAGGTAGTACTCGACCAGATCGCGCTTGGTGGCACCGCTCGCAGGGAAGTACACGCGGTCGGGGTTGGACACCCGCACCGTGCGTCCGCGGACTTCGAGCTCGATCGCCGGTGACGTGGCTGCCATGTTCGCGATACTAGTGCGGGCCGAGGGGGTACACAGGGAGTCGACCGGTCCGCACGTTCGAAGGAGCCCCGTTGATTTTCATCACCGCCAAGTTCAGAGTGAAGCCCGAGCATGCCGACGACTGGCCGCAGATCTCGCGGGACTTCACCGAGGCATGCCAGGCGGAAGAGGGCTGCCTCTGGTACTTCTGGTCGCGCACGCTCGACGACCCCACCGAGTACGTCCTGGTCGAGGCATTCCGCGATCCCGACGCCGGCGCGGCGCACGTTCAGTCGGACCACTTCAAGCAGGCGCAGAAGGACCTCCCGCCCTACCTGCAGGAGACCCCGAAGATCATCAGTCAGGAAGTGGACGGGACCGACTGGAACGAGCTGGGAGAGCTCGCGGTCGACTAGTTCTCCGCCAGCGTCCGTACGGCGTCGGCGAACTGTCCCGGGAGTTCCTGGGGCGGATTGTGCCCGGCGTCGACGGCGCGGACGTCGATCAGATCGGTGAAGTGCGCCGAGTGGTCGGATGTTCCGTACAGCGCCGCCACGGTGTCCTCCGTCGGATCGACAACGATGGTGGGCACCGTGATTCGCGGCTGTTCCGCCAACAGCTGTTCGGTCTCGGCGTAGGCGTCGTCGCCAAGTACCAGGCCGTACCGGTGGCGGTACGAATGGACTGCCACGTCCACGAAATCTGGATTGTCGAACGACGGTGCCGTGGCGGCGAACTCGGAGTCACCGAACCTCCACGTCGGCGACCAGTCGGTCCACAGCGTCTGCGCGATCTCTGCGCGGTACGCGGCCAGACCGGCGCGACCTCGCTCGGAATGGAGGTAGTACTGGTACCAGTAGCGCTTCTCCAGATGCGGTGGGGCCGGCGTCGTGGCGGCCGCCGCACGGTCCTGCACCAGGTATCCGGACACGCTGACAAGACCCGACACCGACTCCGACCAGACAGCGGCGACGACGCACGCAGCCCGGCCGCCCCAGTCGTACCCGGCGACGAGTGGCCGATCGAGGCCCAGCGCCGCGATCAGTTCACGCAGGTCGTGACCGAGCGCCGCCTGCTCACCCGACCGCATCGTTCCGGCGTCGGCAAAGCGTGTCGGGCCGAAGCCGCGCAGATACGGAACGACCACATCGAATCCCTGCTTCGCCAGTATGCGCGCGACGTCGTCGTAGCAGCGGGGGTCGTACGGGAAGCCGTGCAGCAGCACCACAGCCCGACCCGCCGGATCGCCGTAGCGCTCGTAGGCGATGTCGAGAACCCCGGCCCTGACGGTGCTGATCACTGGTGCCATGGATCCATCATGCCCGTCGACCACTGCGGCCGGCCGAGGTGACGACACCGATGCAGTGGTCGACGAACCGCTGTCGATCGACCTCGATTCCGCCGTCGAGGTACATCGAGAACAGAGCCGTGAGCGCCCCCACGACGCCGGTCGCCGTCAACTGCCTGTCCACCTCGTCGGACTCGAGCTGCTCGCCCACCACCGACACGAAGACGGGCATCGTCGTCATGCCCAGCGTGCTCAACGCAGGGTCCACGAACGGCGCTGTCAGAAGCACTCGGCCACGAGCCGGTTCGTCGATCATCAACTCCACGAATGCCGTGACGGCGCGGCGGGCGCGCTCGTCCGGGCGGCGGGCCTGACCCACCGCCGTGACCAGCGCCTCGCGCGCACCTCCGGCGACATCGCTATAGACGCTGCGCACGAACGTGTCCCGATCGGTGAAGTTCTCGTAGAAGTAGCGTTCGGTGAGCGACGCGCGCGAACACACCGAGCGCACGGTGACCGCCGGCCGACCGACCGAGCCGAGTAGTTCCACCCCGACCGCCAGCAGGGTTGCGCGTCGCTGCTCTCGCCGCGCCTCGAGCGTGGTCACGTTGCGACACCTCACTGTTGACGACCGTCCACCCTGCACCCTACGGTGACAACATGCGTAGTCAGCCGTTGGGGCCGGAGTCACTCACCTGGCGATACTTCGGGGACTGGCGCGGCATGCTGCAGGGGCCCTGGGCCGGCTCCATGCAGAACATGCACCCGGCACTCGGCGCTGCCGTGACCGAGCACTCGACCTTCGAGTCCGAGCGATGGCAGCGCGTGATGCGGTCGCTGTACCCCATCGGCGGCGTGGTCTTCGACGGCGACCGTGCGGCGGACACCGGCGCCCGAATCCGCAACTATCACAAGGACATCAGCGGTCTCGACGCCCAGGGGAAGCCGTACCACGCCCTCGATCCCGATGTCTTCTACTGGGCGCACGCCACGTTCTTCGTCGGCACGATGCTCACCGCCGATTACTTCATGGGCGGCATCACCGAGGCCGAGCGTGAGCAACTGTTCGTCGAACACCGGCAGTGGTACTCCCTGTACGGCATGAGCATGCGCCCGGTTCCCGAGACCTGGGCCGACTTCCAGCGCTATTGGGACCACATGTGCCGTGCCGTGCTCGAGGATACTGCCGCCGCACGCTCGGTCCTCGACATGTCGGCCCTCCCCCGCCCGCCCTTCCTCCCCTGGTTGCCCCAGCGAGTGTGGGCCCTTCTGCTCCCCGGCATCGAGAAGTCCGCGGTGCGGATGACCGTCGGTCTCTACGACCCGGCGGTCCGAGATCTCCTGGGCTACACCTGGACCGACAGGGACGAGCGGTGGCTTCGCCGTGTCGGCACGCTGGTGAACCTCGCCTTCCGCATGGTCCCGGCGCGCCGGCGTATGCATCCCCGGGCCCGAGCCGGCGTCGACATTGCTGCCGGTCGGCAGCCCGCGAACTCGCCGCTCGCGGAGACCCCCGACCGCAACCTGCCGCCTCTCGGGCGTCGGGACAACCCCCGGCATTACGTACCCGGCCGCTGATTGCACGTAAGTGCACCCGATCGCGGACGAATCGGCGGAATGGCAGATTCCGGCACCATAATGTGGCTCCAGATGCAACAGCCGCTGGAGGGCTCTAGATGAGCGATCGGTAGTCCACAGGGGCACCTCCTAGTTGGACTACCGCCACTACGGGCGTCGCGACACTGTTGCGATGGACGTATTCACCTGGCACCAGCTCATCGCCGGCGGAATCGACGGCTCGACGGTGAGCCGGCGGGCGGCACGCGGCGCTCTTCACCGTGTGCTTCCCGGTGTCTACTCGTCGGAAGTGCCTACGTACACCACACGATGCGAGGCAGTGAGGCTCTGGAAGCCCGACGCAGTGTTCAGCCACGACACCGCGGCGTGGATGTGGGACCTTCTCCCCGAGGAGCCGGCCCTGGTGCACGCCACTGTTCCGAGGACCGGCACCACGAGGGGTCCCGACTGGGTGAGGTTGCATCGTCGAACCCTGACGAACGTCAGATGGTTGGGGGACATACCTGTCGTGTCCCTCGAACACGCGATCCTCGACGTCGCCGGCACGTTGACCCGGCCGCAGTTCGAGAAGGTGATCGACAGGGCGCTGTCACGGGCGGTGAGCTGGCGTTCCCTGGCGCAGCTGTGCGACGAGGCGAAGGGGATGACCGGCATGCGTCTGCTGCGTGACCAGTTGCGGCGAGCATGCCCCCACACACTGTCCGAACCCGAGCGCATGGTGGCGCGAGCTCTCACCGCCCGCAACATGCACCTGGAAATCAATGGCAAGGTCGGCCCGTACTACGGAGATCTGGTGGACCGGCGCGGGCGCGTGGTGGTGGAGATCGATGGGCGTGAGTTCCACACGGCTGTAGACGTCTTCACCAGCGATCGTCGCCGACAGAACGCACTGGTACTGGACGAATGGATGGTGCTGCGATATTCCGCAGCGACCGTGTCCGCACACGTCGACGCTGTCGCGGACGAGATAGTCGCCACCGTGCGCCGTCGACGATCCTTGGCTCGACGACGCACGTGACTGCACCCGATCGCACCCGAATCTGCCGTTTCGCAGAATTACCGACGATCGGGTGCCTACACGTGCAGCGAGGCCGCCACCTCCCCGAGCGCCCCCTCGAACTGGTGCCCACCCCGCTGGTGCTCGAGCGCCCGAGCGCCCGGGAGCCGCGCGGAGGCCAGTGCCAGGTGCGAGAAGGGGACCACGTCGTCGTCGCGGCAGTGGTGCAGCGTCAGGGAGACCTCCGGCAGGACGGTCGGCCACTCGTACTGGTGGACGTCCCAGCCCGCGGCACTCCAGTCGGGCATCGCGAGCAACGTGGCGGCGGGAACCGGGAGCGAGGCGAGCACGTGCAGCAGGACGGTGGCGCCGAAGGAGTGCGCGATCACGACGTCGGGACTCGCCTCGAGGCCGCGGCGTATCGGTCCTGCCCACGCCTCGACGCTCATGTCGTCGCTCGGGATGCGGGGCATGTCGACCGTCGCGCCGAGCAGCGCGCCGAACTCCTCCGCCATCGGCTCGTCGTCGTCCTCGCCGCCGGCGCCGTGGACGAACAGCAGTCTCGTCATACCGATACCGACTTGACGGGGCGCCGGAACTCACCGCGGAACGCCGAGAGCCGGCCACCCGTGAGGGTGACCGGCTCTCGTGCGATCAGGGAGCGGGACTCAGAAGTCCATGCCGCCCATGCCGCCGGTCGGATCGCCCGCGGGCGCTCCGGCCTTCTCCGGCTTGTCGGCGACGACGGCCTCGGTGGTGAGGAACAGAGCCGCGATCGACGCTGCGTTCTGCAGTGCCGAGCGGGTGACCTTGACCGGGTCGTTGATGCCGGCGGCGAGCAGGTCCTCGTACTCGTTGGTCGCGGCGTTGAGGCCGTGGCCGAGGGGGAGGTTGCGCACCTTCTCCGCGACGACGCCGGGCTCGAGGCCGGCGTTGAACGCGATCTGCTTCAGCGGTGCCTCGAGGGCGACGCGAACGATGTTCGCGCCGGTGGCCTCGTCGCCCGTGAGGTTCAGGTTCTCGAGTGCGGGAGCCGACTGCAGCAGCGCGACGCCACCACCGGCGACGATGCCCTCCTCGACAGCTGCCTTGGCGTTGCGCACGGCATCTTCGATGCGGTGCTTGCGCTCCTTGAGCTCGACCTCGGTGGCGGCACCGGCCTTGATGACTGCAACGCCACCGGCCAGCTTGGCCAGGCGCTCCTGCAGCTTCTCACGGTCGTAGTCCGAGTCGGAGTTCTCGATCTCGGAACGGATCTGCGAGACACGACCCGCGATGGCGTCGGCGTCGCCGGAGCCCTCGATGATGGTGGTCTCGTCCTTGGTCACGACGACCTTGCGAGCCTGGCCGAGCAGCTCGAGTCCGGCACCCTCGAGGGAGAGGCCGACCTCTTCGCTGATGACCTCGCCACCGGTGAGGATGGCGATGTCGGCGAGCTGCGCCTTGCGACGGTCACCGAAGCCCGGTGCCTTGACGGCGACGGACTTGAAGGTGCCACGGATCTTGTTCACGACGAGAGTGGAGAGCGCTTCGCCCTCGACGTCCTCGGCGATGATCAGGAGCGGCTTGCCGGACTGGATGACCTTCTCCAGCAGGGGCAGCAGGTCCTTGACGGTGGAGACCTTCGAGCTGACGAGCAGGATGTACGCGTCCTCGAGGACGGCTTCCTGACGCTCGGCGTCGGTGACGAAGTATCCCGAGATGTAGCCCTTGTCGAAGCGCATGCCCTCGGTGAGCTCGAGCTGCAGGCCGAAGGTGTTGGACTCCTCGACCGTGATGACGCCTTCCTTGCCGACCTTGTCCATGGCCTCGGCGATGAGCTCGCCGATGGACGCGTCGCCTGCGGAGATACCAGCGGTCGCAGCGATCTGCTCCTTGGTGTCGATCTCCTTGGCGGACTTCAGCAGGGACTCGGTGACAGCGGCGACGGCTGCCTCGATGCCGCGCTTGAGGCCGAGCGGGTTCGCGCCGGCTGCGACGTTGCGCAGGCCTTCGCGGACGAGTGCCTGAGCGAGAACGGTCGCGGTGGTGGTGCCGTCACCTGCGACGTCGTCGGTCTTCTTGGCGACCTCTTTGACCAGCTCTGCGCCGATCTTCTCGTACGGGTCCTCCAGCTCGATCTCCTTGGCGATGGACACACCATCGTTGGTGATCGTGGGGGCGCCCCACTTCTTCTCGAGTACGACGTTGCGACCCTTGGGGCCCAACGTCACCTTGACTGCGTCGGCGAGGCTGTTCAAGCCCCGTTCGAGGCCACGGCGTGCCTCTTCGTCGAACGCGATGATCTTGGCCATTGCGAAGTGATCCTCCGGATTGGGGGTGACACACGAAGCGACCGCGGGTGGGTCGCTCCCTTTCCACATCCGGCCGAGTCGGTGCCCGCGACGGACGACCAGGGGTGTCGATGATTCCCGATCTCACCTCTTCGACCTGGCACTCACAGTACGCGAGTGCCAACCAGATTTCTAGCAGTCGAGGTGGTCGAGTGCAAGGTCGTCGTCGAGTGGTCGCGATTCACACGGTGTTCACGTGCCGGAACGACGACCGACTCACGCGTGAGAAGAATGTGGGACGCGACCAGTTGTCGCGCGCCACAACAGAATCCACGCGAATCGGACATATACACCCGCCCACCCCTGCGGACGAAAGGACCACATCGTGTCCGATGCAGTCGACACCGGTTACGACAACTCGGCGATGGCACACGAGGAGGAGGGCTACGACAAGGGCCTGAAGCCTCGGCAACTGCAGATGATCGCCATCGGCGGCGCGATCGGCACCGGTCTGTTCCTCGGCGCGGGCGGCCGCCTCGAGTCCGCGGGCCCGGGCCTGTTCATCATCTACGCCGTCTGCGGCGTCTTCGTCTTCTTCATCCTCCGAGCGCTCGGCGAGCTGGTGCTCCACCGCCCGTCCTCCGGATCGTTCGTCTCCTACGCCCGCGAGTTCTACGGCGAGAAGGCCGCCTACGCGGCCGGGTGGATGTACTTCCTCAACTGGGCGATGACGGCGATCGTCGACGTCACGGCCGTCGCGACCTACATGCACTACTGGGGTGCCTTCAAGGGCATCCCGCAATGGACCATCGCCCTGATCGCACTGGCCATCGTGCTCGCCGTGAACCTGGTGTCGGTGAAGTGGTTCGGCGAGATGGAGTTCTGGGCGGCCATGATCAAGGTCGCGGCGCTGGTGACCTTCCTGGTCGTGGGCACCGTCTTCCTCGCCGGTCGGTTCGACGTCGACGGCCAGTCGACCGGCTTCGGCGTCATCTCGGGCAACGGCGGCCTCTTCCCCACCGGGGCGTGGCCGCTGGTCATCGTCACGTCGGGTGTCGTCTTCGCCTACGCGGCCGTCGAACTGGTCGGGACCGCGGCCGGAGAGACCGAGAACCCGGCGAAGGTGATGCCGCGGGCCATCAACTCCGTCATCTTCCGCATCGCGGTGTTCTACGTGGGATCGCTGATCCTGCTGGCGCTGCTGTTGCCGTACACCACCTACCGGGCCGGGGAGAGCCCCTTCGTCACGTTCTTCTCCCGCATCGGCGTCGACGGCGCCGGCACGATCATGAACATCGTCGTGGTCACCGCGGCGCTGTCCAGCCTCAACGCCGGGCTGTACTCCACGGGCCGCATCCTGCGGTCGATGGCGATGAACGGCAGCGCGCCGTCGTTCACGGCGCGGATGAGCCGGAACGGTGTCCCCTACGGCGGCATCCTGCTCACCGGCGCCCTGACACTGCTCGGCGTGGCGCTCAACGCGTTCAAACCCGGCGAGGCGTTCGAGATCGTGCTCAACATGTCGGCCCTCGGCATCATCGCCTCGTGGGCGACCATCGTGCTCTGCCAGCTGCAGCTCTACCGGTGGAGCCGCAAGGGCATCCTCGAACGGCCGTCGTTCCGGCTCTTCGGGGCGCCGTACACGAGCTACGCGACGCTCGCGTTCCTCGCTGCGGTGCTGGTGCTCATGGCGCTCGACGCGCCGATCGGGACGTGGACCGTCGCCACACTCGTCGTCATCGTGCCGATGCTCATCGGCGGCTGGTTCCTCGTCCGGGCCCGCGTCCTCAGCGTCGCCGAGGAGCGGATGGGCTACACGGGCAAGTACCCCGTCGTCGCGAACCGGCCGACGGATCCCGAGACGCCGAGCGACTAGCGACGTCGGTACCAGGGCCGGTCGGGCTCAGGTGGCGGGGAGGCCGGAGGCCGGCCGGGATCAGGTGGCGTGTGGTCCCTCAGGGCCCGCGCCACCGCCACGCTCAGGTCGTGGCACGACGCGAACCGGTCCGCCGGCTCCTTGGCCAGCGCGCGCTGCACGACGGCGTCGAGGCGGGTCGGCAGGTCGGCCCGACGCGAGCTGACGGACGGCGGGGTCCGCCTCAGCTGGGCGTCCATGACGGCGAACGGAGTGGCCAGCGGGAACGGCGGCCGTCCCGTGAGCAGTTCGACGAGGGTGGCACCGAGCGCGTAGATGTCGGTGCGGGCGGTGAGCGTGCCGCCCCGCAGCAGTTCGGGTGCCGCGTAGCCGATCGACGTCAGCACCGTCCCGTCGTCCGACACCAGCGGTGTCGGCGAGGACGTCGACCGGGCGATTCCCCAGTCGGACAGCAGAACCTGCTCCCGGGTGTCCGCATCGGCGACACTCGCGAGCAGGATGTTGCCCGGCTTGACGTCCCGGTGGACGATCCCGAGCCCGTGCGCGTGATCGAGAGCTCTCGCCACGCCGTCGACGATGCGGGCGGCTCGGTGGGCGTCGAGTGGGATCTGTCCGCGCGCGACGAGGCGGGCGGCGCTGTACCCGTCGACGTGCGGCATCGACATCCACGGCCGCCCGCGGAACTCGCCGTGATCGTGCGCCGCGACGATGTTCGGGTGCTGCAGCAGGGCGCCGATCCGCACCTCGGCCGCGAACGCGTCCCGCGGGGCGTCCGCACGCAGGATCTTCAGGGTCTCCGGCGGTGCCGATCCACGTCGGGCGAGATACACCTCGGCGGTGCCGCCGTGACCGAGCAGTCTCTCGACGCGGAACCCCGCGAACTCGGATCCCGGCCGCAGGACCACTACCGACCGATCTCCAGCACCGCCGGCAGGTCCGCGACGGAGTCGACGACGAACGCCGGTTGCATCGCGTACTGGTCGCGTGCGTGCCGGTCGAGGCGTTCCTGACGGAACTTGCCCGTGCGGACCAACATGCCGCGCATGCCGACGACCTGGGCGGCGAGCACGTCGTTGTCGAGATCGTCCCCGACCATCACCACCAGGTCCGGATCGACGCCCATGCGTTCCGCCGACGTCTGGAAACCGAGCGGCGCCGGCTTGCCGACGGCCGTCGCCGTGCGGCCGGACGCCGATTCCATGCCCGTCAGATACATGCCCGTGTCGATGCGCAGCCCCTCGGCCGTGGTCCACATGAGGCTGCGGTGCATCGCGACGACGGGCACGCCCTGACACATCCAGTCGTAGACCCGGCTGAGCGCCTCGTGGGTGAACTGCTCGCCGGCGCCGCCGAGCACCACCACGTCCGGATCGCTGTCGACCCACTCCACGCCGGGCAGATCGTCGGCGATCCGGCCGCTGTTGAGGAGGACGCACCGTGCACCGGGGTACCGCGTCCGCAGGTGGTCGGCGGTGAGAGTGGCCGCGGTGACGATCTCGTCGGCGTGCACCTCGATGCCCGCATCGGTGAGCGCGTCGGAGATCTGCTCCCGCGTCTTCGACGTGGTGTTGGTCAGGAACGCGCACGCCACGTCGTTGCTGCGCAGCGTGCTCACCGTCTCCGCGGCCCCGGGCACGGGACGCCAACTGGTCATGAGCACACCGTCGATGTCGAACAGCACCCCACCGATCGGACTCATGCGACGAGCCTAGTGCCGCTACGGGTTCGGGGCAGGATGGGCGGGTTCGACGTTCTCGGCCGCGCCCGCGGACCGGGCCAGGGCCACCGCCGAGACCACCACGAGAATCAGGGCGACGACCAGCACCACCGTGACCTCACGATCGGCGTCGAGGTACTCGCCCAGCACGACGAATCCCAGCAGCGACGCGACCATCGGTTCCATCACGGTCGTCGCGGGCAGCGAGGCCTGCAACGCACCCACCTGGAAGGCCGACTGCTGCAGCGAGATCGCGACCACGGCCACGGCCACGAGCGCGTACGGCTCGAACGAGGTCAGCAGCGGCTGCGGTCCGCGTCCGGCGAGGTGGACGACACTCTTCGTCAGCACGGCCGCGACGCCGAACAGCGCACCGCCGGCCAGTCCCAGCAGCAGGGCGCGCCGGGACCGGGAGCCGCTGCGCGCGCCGAGAACACAGGCGAGAACGAACGGGATTCCGACGCAGAGAACGACGACCCAGTGCCGCGTCTCGGCGCGTTCCACGCCGGGCCGCGGATCGCCCACGACGACGAGGACCGCGATGGCCGCCGTCAGCGCGGCAGCCCACAGCCAGTCCTTCGCCGACACGGTGCGGCCGGAGAACCGAGCACCCAGCGGCAGCGCGAACAGCAGGGACAACACGAGGAGCGGCTGCACCAGGAGAAGGGATCCGAGCCCCAACGCCGCCGCCTGCAGGCCGTAGCCGCCGATGCCGACGACCGTGCCGATCCACCACAGCGGCTCGCGGATCAGCGTGGTGATGGGTCCCAGCCGACCGACGGACTCGTCGGGAATCGACGCCGCCGACCGCTGGCGGACGACGGTACCGACAGCGATGCACACCGCCGCCCCGACGGCGCAGAGCACCGCCAGGACGGTGGCGTTCACGACGGTTACAGACCGGCGATGCAGGACCGTCCGGTGGAGAGGTCGAGAGCGAAGGAGTTGAGACCGGCGCAGTTCACGCCCGTGACCGTGCTGGCCGTCGCGCCGCCGCCGTACCCGGCGATGGCGACGGAGGTGGCTCCGTTCGTGGCGAAGGACTGCGAGATGCCGCCACCGAGGGAGTACGAGTACGAGGTACCCGCTCCCAGAACGGCACTCAGCGCGGTGCCGAAGCCGGTGGCGTTCGACGTCGAGCGCCCGCCGTCGGCGACGCTGACCGCGGTACCGCTCTCGGACGCCGACGACGTGGCGACGCCGGCGCCGGTGGCCTTGGCTCCGCAGCTGGCCGTGTCGCTCACCTGGATGTCGTTGGCCGCGGGCGGGGACACGCAGGTGACCGGAGCCGCGGACGCCACCCCGGTACCGAGGATCGCCCCTGCGGCGATGGTGGCGCCGACCGCGACGGCTGCGCCGAATCGCGTTGCACGAGAGGAACTTCGATCCGAGCGCGTGGCGTTGGAGAAGAAGGACGAGGTGGGGATGAACGACACGGACGGCTCCTGAGGCTGTGCGAGAGAATGCATCGTGCAATGCACCGCAGACCTTACCGCCCGCTCGTCCCTACCGGCGGGTAACTCCATAACGATTCGATGTTGGGTTCAGCGGACGTGGCGCTGCCAGTCCCAGGGGACCCGAGACGACGGTCCGGGCACCGTCTGGTCCATCGGATGATGCTGCGGCGCAGCGAGTTCGGGACCGTCGAAGCCCTCCTCGGTGACGTAGTTCCAGAACCACGTCTCCCCGGGTTCGAACGACTGCACGACGGGATGACCGCTGGTCGCGGCATGGGCACTCGCATGCTGCGACGGTGAGGAGTCACAGCATCCGACGTGGCCGCACTGAGCGCACCGACGCAGGTGCACCCACCACCCGTCGGTGGCGTCGCACTCCACGCAGCCCGTGCCGCTGGGCGGTACCGCGGTGTCGATTCCGTTCGTGCTCATCCGACTTCCTCCTCTGCGGTCGGCATCGGCGCCCCGGCCGGGCCGTCGATCGGTATTCGTACCTGGAACCGGGTGTCTCCCGGCTCCGACAGCAACCGTAGGTCGCCGCCGTGCTTCTTCACCACGATCCGCCACGAGATGTCGAGGCCCAGACCGGTGCCCTCGCCCACAGGCTTGGTGGTGAAGAACGGTTCGAAGATGCGGGACCGGATCGCCTCCGGAACCCCCGGGCCGGTGTCCCCGATCTCGATGAGGGCCGTGTCGTTCTCCCGCGCCGTGCGCAGAGTGAGCGTTCCGTGGCCGTCCATGGCCTGTACGGCGTTGTCGATGAGGTTGGTCCACACCTGGTTGAGCTCCGCGGCGTACGCCGCGACGGGAGGCAGCGCCGGGTCGAAGTCCTTGACCACCGTGATGTCGTCGCCGATCTTGCGACCGAGCATCACCAGGGTGCTCTTGAGGAGGACCCGCAGATCCACCTTCTGGAACGGCGCACGGTCCATCTGCGAGTACTGCTTCGCGGCGTTGACCAGCGTCGACACCCGTGTGGTGGAATCGGAGATCTCGTTCATGAGCAGTTCGGTCTCGATGGTGTAGTTCAGCCAGCGGATCGTGCTCTCGAGAAGCTCCGCCCCCGTGTCCGCGGCGACGCGCTCGAGCCAGTCGGCCTCGATGCCGGCCTGCACGAAGGTCGGGGCGAGGTCCCACCCGTCGGAGATGTCGTGGTCCTCGAACCACTCCCCCAGCGCGTCCTCCCGGTCGGAGGCCTCCATGGGAGTGAGCTCCGGCGCTTTGCCCACCAGTTCGGCGGCCTCGTCCTGCAGGCGGATCAGACCCGTCAGGGAGTCGGTGTCGTAGACGCCCGACGCGATGACGCCGAGTTTGCGGCGCATGTGCGACACCCGGTCCCGCAGCGCCGCCGTCGCACGGACCGCCGCGGCGGCCGGGTTGTTCAGCTCATGTGTCAGACCGGCCGACAGCGACCCCAGCGCCAGCAACCGCTCCCGCTGGTCGATGACCTGCTTGCTGCTCTGCTGACCGAAGAACAGTCCCTCGAGCATGTGGACCGCCATGGGGAACCACTCTCGAACCAGGTCTCCGAACCGCTCGGCGTCGAGCACGAAGAACCGGGACGGACGCGTCACGTCCATGCCCGACATGTACTTCTGCGGGGCGCGGTCCCCGAGGTACGCCTGCCACGCACCCGCGTAGACGCCCCGCGACGACGTGCGGTTCACCTCGATCTTCTCGCCGCCGGACATCTTGGTCAGCACCAGTTCCCCGTCGAGGAGCACGTAGAAGCACGTGGCGTCGTCGCCCTCCGCGAACACGGGACCGGCCTCGATCATCTCCACGTGCCCGTTGGCACACAGTTGCTCGAGCTGCTCGTCGTCGAGCGACTCGAAGAGGAACAGCGTCTTCAGTTCCTCGGTGCTGCAGTCGAGTTCGGTCATGATGATCCAGCTTCCGGGACGCGTGCGGTGGTCAGGGTTGGGCGAGATAGCGGTGGACGAGCATGACGGCCATCGCACCCTCACCGACGGCCGACGCGACGCGCTTGGCGGAGTCCGCGCGCACGTCGCCCGCCGCGAAGATGCCGGGCACGCTGGTCTCGAGATGGTGCGGTGCGCGGTCGACCGACCAGCCCGGAGGGCGGGCCCCGTCGACCGTGAGGTCCTGACCCGAGACGACGAAGCCGTGGCGGTCGCGCACCACCACGCCGTCCAGCCACTCGGTCCGCGGCGCCGCCCCGATGAAGAGGAACAGGTAGCCCGTGTCGACGGTCTCCTCGTCGCCGGAGACCCTGTCGCGCAGGGTGATCTGTTCGAGGTGGCCGTCGCCGTGCGCGGCGGTCACCTCGGTGCAGGGGCGGACGGAGATGACGGGGTTCTTCTCGATCTGCTGCACGAGGTAGTACGACATGGAGGCTTCCAGCGACTCGGCGCGCACCACGATGGTCACCGACCGCGCCCACTTCGACAGGTACATCGCTGCCTGACCGGCGGAGTTCGCGCCGCCCACGATGTACACGTCCTGATCGGTACAGCCGACCGCCTCGGTGACCGCGGAGCCGTAGAAGACGCCGCGACCGGCGAACTCGTCGACCCCCGGCGCCGGATGCCGTCGGTAGGAGACACCCGTGGCGAGGATGATCGAGTGCGCGGCGATCGCACTGCCGTCGGTCAGACGCACCACGCGCGCCGGCCCGTCGACCTCGACACCCGCGACCTCGCGGGTGGTGACGAGTTCGGCGCCGAACTTCTCGGCCTGCCGACGTGCACGCTCGGCCAGCTGTGCGCCGGACACCCCGTCCGGGAAACCGAGGTAGTTCTCGATGCGCGAGCTCTGGCCCGCCTGCCCACCCGTCGCGGTGCGCTCGACGAGGACCGTCCGGAGACCCTCGGACGCGCCGTAGACGGCCGCGCCCAGGCCGGCGGGCCCGCCGCCCACGACGACGAGGTCGTAGAAGTCCTCCGTCGGCGTGGTGCCCAGACCGAAGTACTCGGCCAACTCGGTGTCGGTGGGGTCGAGCAGACACGACCCGTCCGCGCACACCACCACCGGCAGCGTGCGATCGTCGTGACCCGCCGCCGCCAACAGACGCGCTCCCTCGGGCTCGTCCGCGAGGAACCACCGGTACGGCAGCCTGTTGCGGGCGAGGAACTCGCGCATCTCCGACGATCGAGACGCCCACCGACCCGCGATGATCTTGGTCTCCAGGATGGGCCGGATGTCGGCGGCGTGCCACGCGTCGAGCAGCGTGTCCACCACCGGGTACAGCTTCTCCTCCGGCGGATCCCACGGCTTGAGCAGGTAGTAGTCGAGGTCGACGACATTGATCGCCTCGATGGCGGCGTCGGTGTCCGCGTACGCCGTGAGGAGCACGCGGCGCGCGAACGGGAAGATGTCCATGGCCTGCTCGAGGAACTCGAGACCGCTCATCGACGGCATGCGGTAGTCCGCGAGCAATACCGCGACCTGGTCACCGCGCAACGCGATCTCTCGCAACGCCTCCAGGGCGGACTCGCCGGACTCCGCCCGGATGATGCGGTACTTCTCGCCGTACTTGCGCCGCAGATCGCGGGCGACGGCGCGGGACACCCCGGGATCGTCGTCCACGGTGAGGATGGCCGGCTTGCTCGCGCCGGCCGAACTTCGGGGAGCTGGGTCGCTCACGAACCCGCCTTTCCACTCGTCACGACGGCGACAGTATGTCAGCGTCGTCGGCGGGGCACCTGACTTCGCTTGGCGGCCGGCCCCGGAGCAGCTGCCTTCTTCTTCTTCCTCGGCGGTGTCCCGCGTTCGGACTCGGTACGCGAGCTGTGCGCGGCCCGTCCGCGCACCACCCCCAGGAACTCCTGCGGCAGGTCGAGTGTTCCCTCCTCGGGTGCGGCGACCGATGTGGGCCAGGCCAGGAAGATCCGGGTGGGGTCCGCGTCGGTGACGGGCCGGTAGAGCAGGTCCTTGCGACTGTGCAGTCGGGCCAACGAGTGCGGCACGAGCACCGGGCCGACACCTGCGGCCACCATCTCGAGCGTCGTCGGCAGCGTCGCCTCGGATCGGTCGGAGCCGTCCTGCAGCGACTCGCCCTCGAGATCACCGAGCGTGACGGCGTCGTAGGCCGCGGCCGGATGGTCCTTGGGCACCACCACGACGGCGACCTCGGAGTACAGCGGGACGCAGTGCAGCCCCTCCCGCTCGGCGGGCTCCCGCACGAAGCACATGTCGACCACACCCGTCCGCAGCGCGTCGAGCTGGTCCGACTCCTCGACGACGACCGTCTGCAGGTCGGTGCCGGGGTGGCGATCCGCCCAGATCCGGGTCCATTTCGTGACCGTCACTCCCGGAACGAAACCGACCCGCAGCGTCGGCCGCGCCGGCGCTGCCGCAGCCTCCTCGGCGCGGCGGCGATCGTCCTCCGCCACGATGTCGCGGGCCCGGTCGAGCAGAGCCCGTCCGGCCTCGGTGAGTTCGGTGGGCCCGTCGCCCGGAACGAACAGGGGTTCGCCGACCTCGTCCTGGAGTTCCTTGACCGCGGCACTCAGTCGGAGCCGGGAGATGTTCAGTGCTTTCGCCGCGCGCCCGAACGCGAGCGTCTCGGCGACCTCGATGTACCAGCGCAGGACGGTCGCATCGTTCACCGGGCCAGCGTAGTCCCCGCTGCGCTCGGCCGACTTCCCGCTGCGCTCGGCCGACTTCCCGCTGCGCTCGGCCGACTTCCCGCTGCGCTCGGCCGTGGTCGGCCGTGCGGGCGCTACGCTGGCGCGGTGAGCCAGGACCTGAACGCCCAGACGATGAAGCCTCTGACGGCTGCTGCCAAGCTCGGGATCTTCCTGCCGGCGGCGCCGGAGGAGTTCCGCTCCCAGCCCATCACGCGAGGCGACCTCGAGGCTCTGCGCCAGAATCCGCCGCAGTGGTTGAGCGATCTGTGGACGGCGGGGCCGTTCCCCCGCGACGTCGTGGCGCGCAAACTCGGCGTCACCAACACCGCACTGGCGCGCAACGACGTGTCCGACTCGATGACGCAGGCCGAGATCGACGCGCTGTCCGCCGAGGAACCGGACTGGCTGAAGGCCGAACGCGAGAACTACGCGGAGGTGCAGCGCGAGGCCGTCCGCGTGAAGGAGAAGGAAGAGGCGCGCCGGGCGCAGACCAACAGGCCCCCGAAGAACCGCTGACGGACGCGGCCCGGCGAGCCGGGTCAGCCGACGAAGCGCTGGGCGACCACGTCGACCTGCGGAGCCTGATGTGCCGAGCGGCGCCGCCCGACCTCGTCGATGCCGCCCATGAGCGCGGCGACCAGACCTGCGGGGTCGGTGTTCCACTGGCGCTCGATGGCCTCGATCTCACCCGGCAGGAACAGGCCGGTGAACCGCAGATCGGACACCCACTGCCCGATGTCGCCGCACGAGATGGTGGTCAGGACGTCCTGGTCCACGCCGATCTCGAACTCGTCGCAGAAGACCGCGCGGATCATCTCGGTGTGGCCGGTGTTGACCGCGTGTGAGCGGTGCGCCAGAAGGTCGTGCATGTGGTTCTCCCCGACACGAGGGGCGTCGACACGACGCCGAATCTGTGTGTAACGAAGCGGGATCGTGGAGCGATACACCATCTCGTCCGTGGGCCGAAGCGTACGCGCCGGACGAGGGTCCCGGGGCTCCTGTGACAACTTCGTGAGAAAACACAACTGGTGCTGGTCCCGTGCCGTGTGGCAGGTGCGGCGCATACTGACCGGCATGACCGCCGTCGCTGCTGTTCTGGCCGCTCTCGCCGCCGCGCTCCACGTGTACATCTTCGTTCTGGAGTCCTTGGTCTTCCGCACCAAGGGCCGTCACGTCTTCGGCGTGCGGGAGGACTCCCACGTCGACGTCATCGAGCGGTGGGCCTTCAACCAGGGCTTCTACAACCTGTTCCTCGCGGTGGGTGCCGCGGTCGGCGCGGTGAACCTGGCGGCGGGGAATCACACCGTCGGCGCCGTCCTGGTGTTCGTGTCCGCGGGATCGATGGTCGGCGCCGGCAGTGTTCTGCTCGGCACCGACCGTCGGATGATGAAGGGCGCGCTCGTGCAGATCGTCCCGGCAGGACTGGCCGTCGTGGCCACCGCACTCGCGCTCTGAGCCGCGAGGGTCAGGCCGAGAGCAGTACCCGAACGCCGACGGCACCGTCGCCGACGACCGACGCGACCGCGCTGCGCACGTCCGTCAACTTCTCCGCCACGGTGCGCAGCGATGCGGACTCCTCGGCCCGCACCACCACGGTGATCACCGGGACACGGCGACCGTCGGACCGCTCGTGACGCAGACGCGCACGCGCGGACTTCACCCCGTCGACCTCGCGGGCGGTGTCGGCCGCCCTGTGAGCGACCGATCGCAGATCGACGGTCACGCGGCCGTCGGGATCGCCGGTGACCGGCAGCGACAGGGTGCGCCCCGCTGAGGACGGCAGCCTTCGTACCAGTGAGAACACCACGAGCAGCGCGATCAGCACTCCGGCGCCGAGGAGAGCCCACGGCCACCACTGCTGGTCCTGCGCGTCGGTCACCACCGACGCGTCGACCTCGGTGAGTTCGAACGGGAGTCGATCGCGCTGCCACAGTGCGGCGCCACCGCCGACGGCCACGAGCGCGAGTCCGATGATCAGGACACCGAGGCGGTCGAAGAACACCGTGGTCCGCTTCATTTCTCGCCTCCTGCGACAGTCGGGGTGGCCGTGGTCTCGGGTGCGGCCGCCACCGTGGGTTCCGGCTCGGTCACCTTCGCCAGGTCGGCCTTGTGCACCCACACGTCGTCCGCGATCCCGCTGGACCGGTACCGACGGGCGCGCCACTTGAGCGAGGCCAGGACGACCAGAACTCCGACGACCGCCACGGCGATGCCCGCGGGGAACATCCAGGACAGGGGTGTGAGTCCGTCGATCCAGTCGAGTGCGCTCGCCGTCCACTCTCGACCGCTGATGACGGAGAATCCGACCAGCGCGTCGCGGATCAGCACACCGGCCCCGGCGAGGAGCAGCAGCGACACCACGATCGCGATCGGGGTCGCGGCCGGAGCCGCGAGCGGCCGGGTGGTCGGCGCCGGAGTCGCGCCCGACGCCGGCGCGGCGGACGAGGACACGGAACCGAAGTCGCCGACGTGTACGTCGACGGAATCCGTGCGCAGGCCCGAGTCGGTCATGCCGCGCGCGATGTCGCGGCGGAGATCGTCGGCGACGGACGCCGCCGAGCGCGGCCACGCCACGGTCACGTCGACGGCGGCGCGTACGCGGTCGTCCTGCTTCGTCACCTTCACACGGGACGGTTTGCGGCCGAAGCTCCCGCCGGAGGTGACGACACCGTCGGTGCGACCGAGGGAGGCGTCGGCGATGGACTCGACCGCGCGATCGAGGACTGTGAGCGACCCACGCTGCGCGGGGTCGATCGTCCCGGGGTCGGGCCTGTCGGACAGGTCTTTCGAGACGGTGTCCGCTCCGTCCGCCGTGTCGCTCGGGGCGGTGTCAGCCACGGCCGCGACCTCGCAGGAGTGCCTCGGGGTCGAAGTTTCCGTCGCGGTACGCGCCGACGGCGAACCCGATCGCACCCAGGACGAGAGCGACGAGGAATCCGGTGAATCCGCCGGCTGCGGCAGCGACTGCCAGAAGGAGGCCGGCGAGAAGGCCGATGGTCGAGGAAGTCATGGTGCTCCGATCGTGGAGAGCGGTCAGTTCTCCCGGGAGGGAGAACGTGGGTCCGTGGGTCTGGGTGGCCGGTCGGCCGAGCTCGTGGGCAGGTCGACGTAGGTGCGCCGCGTGGGCAGCAGTCGACGGACCCGGGACAGGCGTCGAACGGCGAGCCGTCGTCGGGAGACGCCGACGACCACCTGCGTCGCGACGGTCCCGCAGGAGAACTTCGCGTCGATGTCGCGCAACGCACGGATGAGCGACTCGGCGTCGCCCCCGGCGTCGGGATGGTGCGCTCTCGCCGCCGCACGCCGAGCCTCGCGATAGGCGGGGTCGGCGTGCGGCGGACGAGGCTGGGTCACGGGCGGAGAGTACCCCCGGGAGCCGAGGTCGACCCCGGCTCGGAGGACTCGGTCGGTTCCGGTCCGGAGGACCCTGTGTCGGCGCCGCCGTCCGACGGCGACGCCACGTCCTCGACCACGACGTGCACCGGGGCATCGACCACCGCACGGACGGCGCGGCGAACCGCGTCGGCCGTCTCGCGTACGACGGCGTTCGGGGTCACGGCGATGTGGATCTCGGTCCCGTCGTCCCGGATCGCGACCCCGGCGACGCGCCTACCGGGAAGGTAGGTGCCGATCTCGCCGAACATCCCGCCGTGCAACGAGGCGACTCCGTCCACCGCGACGACCGCGTCCGCGACGAGATCGGCGCGATCGCTGCCCGACGGTGCCGCGGGGCTCATCGAACGCGTGCGGGTGCTGCGTCGTCGCGCTCGTCTTCTTCCTCGAACAGGAAGACGTCGTGCACGGTGATGTTGACCTCGGTGACCTGCAGGCCGGTCATCCGCTCGACCGCGTCGATCACGTTGCGACGGATGCCCGCCGCGAGATCCGCGATGGACACGCCGTAGTCGGCCACGATGTCGATGTCGACGGCTGCCTGACTCTCGCCGACCTCCACGGACACGCCCTGCGAGTGGTTGACCCGGGCGCCGGGGATGCGCTCGCGCAGTGCACCGATGGCGCGGGTCGCGCCGCCGCCCACGTCGTGCACGCCCTGGACCTCACGGGTGGCGATGCCGGCGATCTTGGACACGACGACGTCCGCGATGGTGGTGCGGCCGTCGGACGCGACCAGTGCACCGGTGGAGTCGGTCTTCTTGTCCAGCGCACCGTTCGAGCCGGTGGCGGTGGTGGACGTGGTGGATCCCTGTGCTGTCGTCATCTACGTCATCCTTTCGGGTTCGTTGTGTCGGGAGTAGGTCGAGGCGGACCGAGGAAAACGTATGCGGATGTGATGTATGCCACACCACTGTCGTTTCACACCCGCTGGTTCGAATCTGCTCCGTGGACAGCGACGCGGCTCTCGTCGACGCTGCGGTCATCGGTGACCGCAACGCGTTCGAGGAGATCGTCCGCACGCACGGTCCCGCGATGTTCCGGTACGCCCGCAACATGTTGCGTGACGACGGCGTCGCGGAGGAGGTGGTCCAGGACGCGTTCGTCGCGGCCTGGAAGAGCCTCGGCAACTACCGGTCCGACTCGGCGCTGCGCACATGGCTGTTCGGTATCACCGCACACAAGGCCATCGACGCCACGCGGCGCCGCATCCCCCGTCCGCACGAGGAGTGGCTGTTCGACGACGCCGTCAGCGACGTGTCGGACGATCCGGAGGTGCGGGCGACGGAATCGGGGTTCCTCGCCGAGCTGCGCGTGGCCCTCGGGGCACTGCCACAGATGCAGCGCTCGTGCTGGTTGCTCCGCGAGGTCGAGGGAATGACTCATGTCGAGATCGGGGAGATCCTGTCCATGTCGCCGTCCGCGGTGCGCGGTCAGGTCACCCGCGCACGAACCACTCTGAGCGAGAGGATGGCGTCATGGCGTTAGACACGGCGGACGAGCCGGACGATCCCGTGCTCAGCCGCGCCGCACAGGAACTTCGCGACGAGGAGGTGCCGTCCTGGGTCGAGGCCAGCACGGCGATCCTCGCCGCACTCCGCGCGACGGCTCGGCGGACACGCGCGCTGGACGCCTCGCACCCGGGTTTCGTCGACGGCGACTCGCTGCGGGTGGGCGACCACCTGGTGCTCCTGTCCATCGCCCACGCCCTGTCGGAACTGCCCTGCGGGGTCAAGGGCATCGAGCTCGACGTCGACGGACGCCGGTGCACCGGGGTGTCCCTGGACATCGCCGTGACGTACGGCCAGGACATGGCCGCGCTGGCGGTGACACTGACCGGGAGGACGGCCGACGCGGTGAACACCACGCTCGGCACCGCTCTCACGGCGGAGGACGTCGCGGTGCACGTCGTGGACGTCCTACTACCCTGACGGCGTCACCACCCAGCCTGCCTGAACACACCGGGAGAACTCCATGGCCACACCCCTGTCCGTCAGCGTCGACATCGATGCACCGCCGAGCGCGGTCTGGTCCGTGGTGTCCGACCTGAAGCGCATGGGTGAGTGGAGCCCCCAGTGCGCGGTGATGAAGGTGTTCGGCCCGCTGCGCGTGGGCACCCGCACGCTCAACGTCAATCGGCGCGGACCCCTCGTGTGGCCCACGACGTCGCGGGTCGTGCGCCTCGAGCCCGAGCGACTGCTCGCGTTCCGCATCACCGAGAACCACACGGTGTGGTCCTACTTCCTGGAACCGACCGAGACGGGCACACGCGTGACCGAGCGTCGCGAGGCACCCGGCGGCACCACCAAGGTCTCCGACACCGCGGTGCGACTGGTGCTGGGCGGCACACGCAACTTCGAGGCCGAACTCGAGCGGGGCATGGCGTCCACCCTGGCGAAGATCAAGGACGCGGCCGAGAGTTCTGCTCGTACCGTGAAGTGATGACCCCTCGCGCCCGCACGACCCGCGCCCTCGCCGGCCTCGCCCTGTCCGCTGCTCTGGCGACGACGGCGTGCTCGACCACGACCGAGTCCGACGCCTCCCCCGCGGCCGGCACCCCCGAATCGCCGACATCGCAGGCAACGACACCGGGACCGACGTCCGCGGACGCCGCGAGCGCCGTCCCGAACGTCGTCGTCTCCTCACTGGCCACCGGGCTCGATCACCCGTGGGACGTGGTCCGGGCGCCGGACGGCACCGTGATCTTCGACGAGCGCCCCGGCCGCTTCACCGCGATCCGGCCCGGTGGTGAGCCGACACCGATCAGCGCCGATCTCGGCGATCTGTTCGTCGGATCGGAGACCGGTCTGATGGGCCTCGCACTGTCACCGACCTTCGAGACCGATCGGACCCTGTACTCCTGCCAGGGCATTCGAGGCGACGACCCCACCATCGGCGTGGTCGCATGGACGGTGGCCGACGACTACGCGAGCCTCACGCGTGAGCGCACCGTCATCTCCGGGTTCCCGGTCACCTCCGGTCGCCACGGCGGATGCCGGGTGCTGGCGAACGCCGACGGCACCCTGTTCATCGGCACCGGCGACTCGGCTCAGGGCACCGTTCCGCAGGACCCGACGTCGCTCGGCGGCAAGGTCCTCCGGGTCGACGCCGCCACGGGCGCACCGGCCGCAGGCAATCCCGACCCCGCGAGCCCGGTCTTCACACTCGGCCACCGCAACGTCCAGGGACTGGCCGCCCGGCCCGGCACCGATCAGATCTTCTCCGTCGAACAGGGCACGTCGCGGGACGACGAGGTGAACCTCCTCGCGGCGGGCGGCAACTACGGGTACCGCCCGGACCGCGGCGGCGGCTACGACGAGTCCGTCGCGATGACCGATCCGGACCGTGTACCCGGCGCCCGGAACGCGGTGTGGAGCTCGGGCCCGAGCACCATCGCCACCGCGTCGGCCACGTTCCTCGACGGTGACGCCTGGGGCGCGTGGAACGGCATGCTCGCCGTCGGCGTGCAGAAGGGCCAGGAGGTCCTGCTCCTCGATCTCTCCGACGACGGCACCACGGTGGACGCGCAGTCGACGATTCCCGCTCTCAGCGAGTACGGCCGCATCCGCACGGTGTCGGCACAACCGGACGGGACGCTGCTCGTGACGACCGACAACGGCGACACCGACCAGATCCTGCTGGTCACGCCGCAGTAGGCCCGCCGTCACGCAGTCGAGGCCGGATCGTGATGTGCCGTCGTCCGACTTAACGTTTGCTGAGTATCGGGGCCGGGTACAGAAGGTCAGTAGTCATGCCCGGTCCACGGGCAGCAAAGCTGATCTGAAAGAGGTTCCATCATGTTGGGTCTGGGCATCATCGGTTGGATCATCATCGGCGGACTCGCCGGATGGATCGGCAGCAAGATCATGAAGACGGATGCGCAGCAGGGCATCATCCTCAACATCGTCGTCGGCATCATCGGCGGCCTGCTGGGTGGATTCCTGCTCCGAGCGTTCGGCGTTGACGTCCAGGGCGGCGGCATCATCTTCAGCTTCGTCACGTGCCTCATCGGCGCGTGCATCCTGCTGTTCATCGTCAAGGCAGTCACGGGACGCGGTTCGCGCGTCTGACGCAGACCCCACCTCTCGGGGCCCCTCACGTAATCTGTGAGGGGCCCCGAGTCGTGTCCGCACTCCCCTCGGGCCGTGAGAGTCCGCCCGAATCGACGTAAGAGGAGCCCGTGGCCCGCAGACCTGTCCCCCCTGGTACGCCTGAACCGACCGGAGCAGGACACATCGTGGACCTGGTGCGGCGCAGCATTCCGCCGCTGCATCCCGCCGGTGCCCCGTTCGTCGCGGTGCCGTTGGCGCTCGCCGGACTCGGCCGCCGCCACCGGGTCGTCCGCACCGCCTCGCTGCTCACCGCCGGAGCCATGGCGGGCTTCTTCCGCCACCCTCCGCGCGTCCCGCCGAATCGGGCCGGGGTTGTCGTGGCCCCCGCCGACGGTGAGGTCGCACTCGTCGACCACGCGGTGCCGCCCGCCGAGTTGAACCTCGGCACCGCTCCGCTGCCGCGGGTCAGCATCTTCCTGTCCGTGCTCGACGTCCACGTCCAGCGCGTCCCGGTGTCCGGCACGGTCGAGGCCGTGGTGCACAAGGCCGGACAGTTCCTGTCGGCCGACCTCGCGGACGCCAGCGAGGTCAACGAACGCACCAGCATGCATCTGCGCACACCGTCGGGTCACGACCTGGCGGTCGTACAGATCGCCGGACTGCTCGCGCGACGCATCGTCAACACCACGTCCGTGGGCGACTCGCTCACCATCGGCGACACCTACGGACTGATCCGCTTCGGTTCGCGCGTCGACACCTACTTCCCGGAGGGGTCGCGGACGGCGGTGATCGTCGGGCAGCGCGCCATCGGAGCCGAGACGGTTCTGGCCGAGCTTCCGTGAGCGCGGCACGCGAGCAGGCCGACGAGTCCACCGGCCGCCAGGGCGCGGTCCGCCTGTTGCCCAGCGCCGTCACGGTGCTGGCGATGTGCGCAGGACTGTCCGCCGTGAAGTTCGCGCTCGACGGTCGACTCGGGTTGTCGCTGGCCATGATCGGCGCAGCCGCCGTCTTCGACGCCCTCGACGGTCGCATCGCACGCATGCTCGACGCGACCAGCCGGATGGGAGCCGAACTCGACTCGCTCGCCGACGCCATCTCCTTCGGCGTCGCGCCGGCCTTGGTGCTGTACGTGACGCTGCTCGAGGGCAGCAGCGGCGGGTGGGTCATCGCCCTCATCTACGCGGTGAGCATCGTGCTGCGCCTCGCCCGGTTCAACACACTTCTCGACGACGACTCCCGGCCCGCGTTCGCCGGCGAGTACTTCGTGGGTGTCCCCGCTCCGGCGGGGGCCCTGGTCACACTCCTCCCGCTCGCTGCGGAGGAGCAGTGGGGCAACGGCTGGTGGTCCTCGTACTACGTCGTCGCCACCTGGGTGGTGCTGTCGGCCCTACTCATCGTCAGCCGTATCCCGACGATGGCGTTCAAGACCGTCTCGGTTCCGCCGAGAATGGCGACGTTGCTGCTGATCCTCGTCGGCCTGGCGGGCGCGGCACTGATCACGTTCCCGTTCGTGCTGCTCATGGTACTGATCGTGTTGTATCTGCTCCACATCCCGTTCGCGGTGCGGTCGCAGCGATGGGTGGCCGCGCGGCCCGAGACGTGGGAGGCCAAGCCCGCCGAGCGACGGGCCGTACGACGAGCGATGCGCAAGGACCGCCCGGCACGCACCGGTATCGCGCGGCGGCGGCGTCCCGCCCGCGCCACGGCGAGTTCGGCTCGGCTCCGACTTCGGTCACCGAGCGCCCGAGCAGCCGACGTCCCGCCCCGCGACGAGATCTAGCTGGACACTCCCGCACGAGCGAGGACCGCGTCGATCAACCGGGAGCAGGCCTCGATGGAGGCCTGCTCCCGGCGCGCGACCTCCGCGCGGATCGCGGGGACGTCCACACTCGCCTCCACCTCCGCCCGCACTCCCCGTGCGTCCCACCCCTCGATCCACGACTCGAACACGTCGACCGTGATCTCCGGGTGGAACTGCAGACCGATGTGCGGTCCCGAGACGAAGGCCTGCAGTGCGGCCGCCGTGGTCGCGAGCGGCTCGGCGCCCGGCGGGAGCGTGAACGTGTCGTCGTGGAACTGCATCCAGGGACCCTGCGGGATCAGCTCGTCGGACTCCGTCCGTACGGTCACGAATCCGTGCTCCGACTCGGCCGCACGTGTGACGGTCCCGCCGAGCACCCGCGCGAGCAGCTGACCACCGAAGCACACACCGAGAACCGGAACGCGCTGCGCGACAGCGTCACCGAGCCAGGTGATCTCCTCCGCCAGCCACGGGAGCGCATCGTCGTAGGCGGCGTCGGGTGAGCCCATCAGCACGATCAGGTCGAACGACGAGGCCGTGGGCCGGTCCGCGTCGCGGCTGTCACCCTCGAACGAGAAGGTCGTCGTCTCGAATCCGCGATCGCGGAGAGCCGGGCCGATCGAGCCGACGTTCCGGACGCCGAGGGCGTGGTCACGTTCGTGGAAGACGAGGGCGGCACGGGTCATGCGCGCAGCATAAACGGGCCAGGCTGCACACGCTGGAGCGAGAGCCCGGGCCGGTCGGCTCGATAGGCTCGGGGAGTGAGCACCCCCGATCTCGCCCTGACCGTTCGCCTCACCACCTCCGCCGCCGATGCCCGCCGCGGGGTGGTCCGTGTGCACGCGGAGGTGCTCACCGCGCTCGGACTGCGCGAGTGGGACGCCGTCGAGTTGATCGGCGCGAGGCGTACCGCCACCGTGGTGGCACAGGCACCGGCCGGAACGCCCACGGGGACCGTGCTGCTCGACGACGTGACGATGTCGAACGCGGGACTGACGGAGAACGCGTCGGTCGTCGTCGCTCCCGTCTCGGTGCAGGCGGCACGCACCGTCCTGGTGCACGGATCCGCGACGACCACCGCGCTCGACGACGCGACGCTGCGCCGAGCACTGCTGGGAAAGGTGGTCGTCGCGGGCGACGCCGTGTCGCTCCTGCCCCGCGACCTGGGGCCGGGAACCTCCACCGCGTCGGTCTCGCAGACGCTCTCGCGCACGGTCGGTGTCGCGTGGACCACCGAACTGCTCACCGTCACGTCGACCGACCCGGCCGGCATCGTCAGCATCCAGCCCACGACGGCCGTGACGCGCGGCGCCGCTGCCCGCGGACAGTCGCACGACCGCGCGACACCCCAACCTGTCGAGGCTCCGCCCCAGCCCGTGATTCCGGTGGACGACCTGGTCGGTGTGCGCGACCAGGCGGCGAAACTGACGGAGTGGCTCGAACTCTCGCTCGATCGCCCCGAGCTGCTCCGCACTCTCGGCGCGTCGGCCCAGCTCGGCGTCCTGGTCACCGGACCGGGCGGCGTGGGCAAGTCCACCTTCGTCCGCGCCGTCGCCGCCGGTCGCAGGCTGGTGGAGATCGACGGTCCGTCGGTCGGGTCGCTCGGCCCCGAGGACCGGTTGGCCGCGGTGGTCGCCGCGGCCGATCGACTGACCGACAGTCCCACCGGTGCAGTGCTTCTCGTCGGTAACGTGGATGCGCTGCTCCCCCTGTCCGCCGACGGACGGGGCTCTGCGGCGGATCCGGTGTCGACTCTCGTCCTCGATCGCCTGCGACAGGTGGTGCAGACACCGGGAACCGTCCTGATCTGCACGACGTCACGGCCGGACGCCGCTGATCCGCGTCTGCGCGGACCTGATCTGTGCGATCGCGAGCTCGCGCTCCCGCTTCCGGGGTCGGTCGAGCGCGCCGCGTTGCTCGAAGCGCTGCTACGTGATGTTCCGACCCGGAAGATCACCCCTGCCGAGATCGCCCTGCGCACACCCGGATTCGTCGTCGCGGACCTCGCAGCCCTGTGCCGGGAGGCAGCCGTCCGGGCCGCGGTGCGTGCCCACCGGGACTCGGCCGAGCCCGTTCTCACACAGGACGATCTGGTCGGGGCCTTGTCGGTCATCCGGCCACTCTCCCGGTCGGGCACCGAGGAACTCGCGGTCGGCAGCCTGACCCTCGACGACGTCGGCGACATGGTGGAGACGAAGCGGGCGCTGACCGAAGCGGTGTTGTGGCCGCTGCGCCATCCCGACTCCTTCGCGCGGCTCGGTGTCGAGCCGCCGCGGGGCGTGTTGCTCTACGGCCCGCCGGGGTGCGGCAAGACGTTCGTCGTCCGGGCACTCGCCAGCTCGGGGCAACTCAGCGTGCACGCCGTCAAAGGCGCGGAGTTGATGGACAAGTGGGTCGGCTCGTCGGAGAAGGCCGTCCGCGAACTGTTCCGGCGAGCACGAGACTCGGCACCGTCGCTCATCTTTCTCGACGAGGTCGACGCCCTGGCACCGCGCCGCGGGCAGAGCAGCGATTCCGGCGTCGGAGATCGCGTGGTGGCCGCGTTGCTCACGGAGATGGACGGCGTCGAGCCGCTGCAGGACGTCGTGATCCTCGGCGCGACCAACAGGCCCGAGCTCATCGACCCGGCACTGCTGAGGCCCGGACGACTGGAGAAATTGGTGTTCGTACCGCCGCCCGACGCCGAGGCGCGTCGCGCGATCCTCGCGACGGCCGGAGCCTCGGTGCCGCTGGCGGACGACGTCGATCTCGACTCCCTGGCCGAGGATCTCGACGGGTACTCCGCAGCGGACTGCGCGGCACTGCTGCGCGAGGCGGCTCTCGCCGCGATGCGCCGCGACGTCGACACCGCAGTCGTGACAGCGGACGACGTCGCGACTGCGCGCGACGCCGTCCGGCCGTCACTCGATCCGGTGCAGGTGGCCGCTCTCGAGGCCTACAGCACGAGGGACTAGGTCACGCCCAGTCGGCGAGCACCTCGTTCGCGCGCTCGGCGAGCACCATCTGGAAGATCGGGCCGAAGCTGACACGGCCGACACCCAGCTGCGCGAGGGCGGACTTCGAGTTCTTCACCGGGTGGCCGATGGCGTTGACCGGCAACGGGAGCTCCGCGGTGAGTCGCTTCTGATCGTCGTCGCTGTGGAAGCCGACCGGGTAGAGCACGTCGGCACCGGCAGCGGCCGCCAGCTTCAGGCGGGCGATCGCGCGGTCGACGCGGTCGTTCTCGTCACCGATCTGCTTGACGAAGAGGTCGGTACGGGCATTGATCACCACGTGGACGTCGGTGGCATCCGAGGCTGCGCGCAGTGCACCGACGAAGTCGGCGTGCTCCTGCGCCTCACGCAGACGGCCGCCCTCGCTGTGCACGGTGTCCTCGATGTTCAGGCCCACCGCACCCGCGTCGATCAGCCCCTCGATGAGACGCTTCGGGTCCTCGCCGTAGCCCGACTCGATGTCGACGGAGATCGGCACGTCGACGGCGGCAGTGATCTGGCGGATGCGAGTGAGCAACTCGTCGAAGGTGATGCCCTCGTTGTCCGGCTTGCCGATCGAGTCGGACACCGGGTGCGAGCCGACGGTCAGGGCAGTGAAACCCGCGCTCACCGCGAGGTTCGCCGACCAGGCGTCCCAGACGGTCGGAAGGATCACCGGGTTTCCGGGGACGTGCAGTTCGAGGAGGGTCGTGGCCTTCGTTGCGAGTGTCATGCTCGGGGCAACCGAGGGGGGCCGCTGTCGATTCCCGAAACCGGATGAAGACCGATAGGTTCGCCGCGTGAGCGCATCCGGTGGACGTCTCGACGCCGTGTCGACGCCGATCGCCCTCGTCGTCGGTGCGGGCACCGCCGTGCATGCCGTGACGTCGCCCGATCTCGTCGCCGACACCGGCAACGGCCCCGCAGCGGTGGTGGCAGCCGTGGCCGTGGCCGCGCTGCTCACGGGCCGATCGAGCAGAGCCGCACCCGCGGTCCTCGCTGCCGTCGGCGGCGCAGCGCTGGTTCTGGGCACTCTCGGATCCTCGGCCGCCCTGTCCATGCTGGGGGCGCTCGGCAGTGGCGTCGTCCTCGGCGTGCTCGCCGTCCTCGCCTCGGTCCGACGCCTGTGGGTCGCCGCGTTCGGAGTCGCGTCGACCGTCTCTCTGGTCCTGAGCATCACCGTCGTCGCGATACCGCGGCGCTACGCTTCCTACGTCGACACCGACACGACGACGTCCCGCACGGTCGCACTCGTCGCCGCGATGGTGGTGACAGTGCTCGCGATCGGTCTGCAGTCGAGGACGCAGCGCTCGTCCCGGAGTTCCTCGACTCGCACCGCCCTGACGGCAGTGATCGTCGCCCTCGTCGGACTCGTCCCGGTGCTGGTCACGAACCTGACGGCTGCCGCCGGAGCAGCCGGGCTGGGCGCGGTGACCACGACGGCCGCGTGGTCGGTGTCGACGATCGTCGTCACGCTGGTGCTCGTCGGTGTCGCTCTGGCACTGCCGAGCGGCGGCGTCCTCGTCGTCGCGGGCACCGTGCTGTGGTTGTCGACGCGGCCGGCCTCCGTCGTCGTCCTCACGACGGCGGGCACCACGGCCCTCCCCCTTCTCCTCGTCGTCGGTGTCGCACTCGCCTGCGCCGTGGGCGCCGCGGCAGGCGCCCGTGCACGACCCGCGGTGGGCACACCGCTGGCCATCCTGTGCTGCGCGGCCGTGGTGGCGGCGATCCACCTCGGGACGTCCTTCACCGGGGTGGCCGTCATCGCGGCGGCGCTCGCGACCGGCGCCGTCGTCGGGGCCGGCGCCGCGTCCGTCGTCGACGTGCCGTCACCCGCCGCTATCGTCGGCGCCGGCCTGCTCGTCCCCCTCGCTCTGACGACCATGCCCTCGTCCCCGATCTCGGCGGACTTCGGCTGGACGGCGTACACGCCCCTCACCCTGCAGTCGGGGTCCGTCACCCTCACCGAGCCCACGGCAGGGACACTGGTGACGGTGACCTGCCTCGCTCTGTGCGCCGTCGGCGCCGAACTGATCCGACGGCGCCGCGGGTGAGACACCACATCGCCCTCGCCGCCTCACTCCTCGCAGCCGCGCTCGTCGGAGCTCTCGGCGCTCTCGCGTGGTCCGGCCCGCGCAGCGACACGTGGCCGTTCGCGGCCACCGTCGACGATCTCATCGGGTGGTCGTCCACCCAGTCCACCGCCACCGTGGTCGGGCAGGTGCTGGTGGTGGTCACCGTCGCGCTGGCCGTCGGACTGCGGATGCCGACACGCATCGCCCCCTGGGTGTGTGCGGCCCTGCTGGTCGTGGTGCTCGCCTTCACCAAGGTGGCGATTCCCGAAGCGGCGAGCCTGGCCGTCTTCACCGCACTGCACATTGTCAAGTCGTGCGCGGCCGGCGTCCTGGTCGGGCTCGTCCTGCACGCCACCCGGCGATCCGCCGCCGGATGGGTGGCCCTCGCGACCGGCGTGCTCGGTGGAACGCTGCTCGCCTCCGTCGGAACGACCGCCGCGTCCGCCGCCTTCGTGGCGACGCGTCTCGACAGCACCAGCGTGTTCGGCGAACCGGCCTGGTGGTTGATCGGCTCCGCCTTCGCGGCGTGCATCGCCGCCGCCGTTCTGCATCGACCGGCCGCTGATCCCGACGAGGACCCGACCGCCCGCGAACTGGTGCGGCTCACCGTCTACGCGGTGATCGTCGCCGTCGTCTGCCGCGTGGGTGTCGAGATCGTCGGCACCGGCGAGTACGCACTGTGGAAGGCGATCGTCGTGCTGATCGTGGCACTCGTCGTCGTGGACCGCGTCGCCGCACGGTGGGAGTCGGCCGATGCACGAACGGTGCTGGTCGCGATCCTCGTCACCGCCTCTGCCGTCGCGATGTGGAACGTGGGCGCCCGCACCCTGCTCGACTCCCGGCTGCTCACCGTGGTGGGCGTGGGCGGACTGGTCCTCGGCGCCGTCCTGGCCTGGCGGCTCCCGGTCGGACGCATCACGTCGTGGCTCACCGCCCTGGCACTCACCGCGCTGCCGATGGGCGCTGCCCTCGTGAGCGTCGACGAGGTATCGGCGGCAGCACTCGGGGTGGTGGCCGCGCTCGTTCCGATCGCCCTGACCGCCGTCACCGCGGATCCGCACGCGACGGTGCGGCCATTGGCGGCGGCGCTGCCCGGGCTCGCGATCCTCGTCGCTGCGGCGGCGCCGGTACCGGCGGCGTACGCGGGGCTGGAGTCGCTCGACCAGGCTGTCATCGATCAGCTGCTCGACAACGCTCGCCCGGATGCCGGGGTGGGCATCTCGCTTCCGCCGCTTCCTGCCGACCACACCTCCGCCTACCTCCTGCTCGGGGTGGCCGCGCTCTGCACGCTCCGCATCGTGTGGCTGTCCCGGCGCACAGATGCCCCCGAGCCGGACGCCGAGCCCCCTGCACCCCATGCGTGAGCACGGGTTCCTCAGATCACCAGGCCCCGCGCCTGGAGGTGCCGGAAGACCCGCAGCGATCCCGGCGCGACGTCCGGCATGGCGGCGTACTCGGCGACGGTGAACCACCGCAGATCAGCGATCTCGCTGGTGGCCCGAGGTTCGCCGGTGAGGTCGGCGGAGAAGCACGTCATGTGCAGATCACGGCCGAGGGGGTCGCCGAACGCCGGGCACTCGACGACGCACAGCAGGTGCACCGACGACTCGACGACGTCGACACCCAGTTCTTCCCGCACCTCGCGGTGCAGCGCCTGGAGTGGTGTCTCACCGGGATCGATCTTGCCGCCGACCATGTAGAACGCACGCTTGCCGACCGACCGGGCCTGCAGCATCCGGCCGTCACGGACGAGGGCGAGGGCGGCGGTGCGCAGTGGTTCGGTCATCGCCCGGAGACCATACCCGTACCGGGGGTGGGTATCGCTGACTGAGAGGGCGTGGACCCGCACCGGTAGTATGGAGTGGACGACGTCTCGTGCGTCCGACACCCCGCCGCCCCGACGTCCACGACGGAGTGCCTCTTGCTTTCCATTCTCGTTGCCCACACGGTGGCCGCGCTGATCGCGCCGCTTCTCGTGCGTCTGTGGGGACGACAGGCTTTTCTTCCGCTCGCCGCGGTGCCGGCCGCCTCGCTCGTGTGGGTGGCCGCGAACTGGAACACCGAGCAGCGACTGTCCATCGAGTGGGTCCCCGGACTCTCCATGAACATCGATCTGCGCTTCGATTCCCTGGCCGCGGTCATGTCCACGCTGGTGCTCGGCATCGGCGCACTGATCCTGCTCTACTGCGCTCGCTACTTCGAGGACGACGAGCCCCGTCTGGGCATCTTCGCCGCGGAGCTCGTCGCGTTCGCCGGAGTCATGTTCGCGCTGGTCACCAGCGACAACATGCTGATGCTCTACATCTTCTGGGAACTGACGACGGTGCTGTCGTTCCTGTTGGTCGGGCACTACGCCGAGCGCGCCTCGAGTCGACGTGCCGCGACGCAGGCTCTGCTGGTCACCACGGCCGGCGGTCTCGCCATGCTGGTCGGCATCATCGTGCTGGGCCAGATGGTGGGCAGCTACAACCTCTCCGACGTCATCGAGGCGGCTCCGCGCGGCTGGTTGGCGGGCACCGCCCTGGTCCTGGTCCTGGTCGGTGCGCTGAGCAAGTCGGCCATCGTTCCTCTGCACTTCTGGTTGCCCGGCGCCATGGCCGCGCCGACACCCGTCAGCGGGTACCTGCACGCCGCGGCGATGGTCAAGGCCGGCATCTACCTGGTGGCGCGTCTCGCACCGGGCTTCGCCGACGCCGGGCCCTGGCGCTTCACCATCCTCACGCTCGGTCTGGCGTCGATGCTCGTCGGCGGCTACCGCGCACTGCGTGCATACGACCTCAAGCTCGTGCTCGCCTTCGGCACGGTGAGCCAGCTCGGCTTCCTCGTCGCCATCGTCGGCATCGGTTCGCGGACGGCGATGCTCGCGGGCCTCGCGATGGTCCTCGCCCACGGCTTCTTCAAGGCCGCGCTGTTCATGGTGGTGGGCATCATCGACCACTCGACCGGCACCCGAGACGTGCGCAAGCTCGCGCATCTCGGGGACCGGTCACCCGTTCTCGCCGCGACGGCCGTGATCGCAGCGGCGAGCATGGCGGGCCTTCCGCCGTTCCTCGGTTTCATCGGCAAGGAGACCGCGTTCGAGTCGACGCTCGACTCGGACGCGATGGGTCCGCTCTCGTCTGCGCTGGTGCTGGCCGCGATGGTCGTCGGCTCGATCCTGACCGTTGCCTACAGCCTGCGCTTCGTGTGGGGCGCCTTCGGTCGCAAGAAGCTGCGGCAGCCCAGCGCCGCCGTCGCCTCGATGCACGCACCGGGATGGTTCTTCCTCTTCCCGCCCGTGCTGCTCGCCGTCCTCGGACTGGTGGCCGGCCTCGCCGCGCCGGTCGTCGACACCCTGATCGCGCCGTACAGCAAGACCCTGCCGTCCTACGGCGCGGAGGACTACCACCTCGCGCTGTGGCACGGCGTCAACCTCCCGCTGGGTCTGACCGTCGTCGTCATCCTCGTCGGCGTCCTGCTCTACCGAGTGCACAAGGCGATCGCGCGAACGGTCCCGGCCGTGCCGCTGAACGCCGACCGGGTGTACGACCGCGTCCTCTACCTGATGGACCTGCTGTCGCTGCGCCTCACCGGAACCACCCAGCGCGGTTCCCTCCCCGGCACTCTGGCGACGGTTCTCGCGACACTGGCTCTCTTCCCTCTCGTGTCCCTGATCGTCTACACCCGCGACGGCGTCGACATCCGTCTCGCGGACTCGCCGTACCAGATCATCGTGGGCGGCATCATGGTCGCGGCGGCCATCGGCGCCACGATCATGCGCAACCGACTCGCGGCGGTGCTGCTCGTCGGTGTCACCGGCTACGGCTGCGGTCTGATCTTCGCGGTGCACGGTGCACCCGACCTGGCGTTGACACAGTTCCTCGTCGAGACCTTGACGCTCGTCGTGTTCGTCCTGGTGCTCCGCAAACTGCCTGCCGAGATCGACGAGGGTCGTTCGTTCGGTCGCAAGCCGGCCCGCGCCGCCCTGGCCGCGCTCGTCGGCATCACGGTCACGCTCGTCGGTGCCTACGCGATGAATGCCCGCTCGACCAGACCCATCGCCGAACTGCTCCCGGACCTGGCGTACGACTTCGGAGACGGCAGCAACGTCGTCAACGTGATCCTCGTCGATATTCGTGCCTGGGACACCTTCGGAGAGATCTCGGTCCTGCTCGTCGCCGCGACCGGGGTCGCCAGTCTGGTCTTCCGCAACCGGCGCTTCGGTAGTGCCCCGCGTGTGTCCGATGCACCGTCCGCGATGGACAGCGCCCAGGCAGCATCCGAGATCACCTGGCTCAGCGGCAGCGATCTGATCGACCCCAGGCACCGTGTCCTGGTCCTGGAGATCACCACCCGACTGGTGTTCCCGACGGTGATGATGCTGTCCATCTACTTCTTCTTCGCCGGCCACAACGCCCCCGGTGGCGGGTTCGCAGGCGGACTGACCGCCGGTCTCGCACTCGTGCTGCGGTACCTCGCCGGTGGTCGCTACGAACTGGGCGAGACCCTCCCGTTCGATGCCGGGAAGATTCTCGGCATCGGTCTCCTGTTCGCAGGCGGAACCGCCGTGGCATCCCTCTTCCTGGGGGCGCCCATTCTCTCGTCGGCCACCTTCGAAGTGACGTTGCCCATTCTCGGGGACATCAAGATGGTCACCGCTCTGTTCTTCGACCTCGGTGTCTACCTGATCGTCGTCGGCCTCGTCCTCGACGTCCTCCGCAGCCTCGGCGCGCGTCTCGACGCCCAGATCGAATTGAGTCGCCAGTGACCGCCAACATCGGAATGCTCGTCGTCATCGCAGGACTCATCGCCGCCGGCGTCTACCTGTTGATCGAGCGCAGCATCATCCGCATGCTCCTGGGCCTGCTGCTGGTCGGCAACGGAGTGAATCTCCTGATCCTCACAGCCGGCGGCGGCCCGGGAAATCCGCCGGTGGTGGGACGCGTGTCCGAGGTCGCCGAGGGCGACGCCGATCCGCTGGCCCAGGCGTTGATCCTGACGGCCATCGTCATCACGATGGGCATTGCCGCCTTCGTGCTGGCCCTGGCCTACCGGTCGTACACGATCAACGTCGCGGACGTCGTCGAGAACGACCCCGAGGACACCAAGGTCCTCACGCGTCGCAGCCTCGCGGACGCTCCCGACCGCGACAAGTCCGACGATCCGATCACCGGCGAGCCCGGCGAGGCCGGAGACGCCTTCGACAAGGACGGAAACCCGATTCCTCTCGACAAGATCGCCAACCGTGAGGACCTCGAGTGCTACGAGGATCTCCACGAGGGCAAGTTCCGCGACCGTGACGACGTCTCCTCGCCGGCGGGTGACTCCCGATGACGCTGTCGCCGACGATCATCGGGACCCTCACGCCCCTCCCCGTCGTGATACCACTTCTCGCTGCGGCGCTGTGCCTCGTCCTGGGTCGCAAGCCGCGCGCTCAGCGAGTGGTCACCATCGCGGCGCTCGTCGCGGTCACGGCCGTCTCGTGCGTGCTCCTCTATCTTGCCGACCGAGACGGCACCACGGCTCTGCAGGTCGGCGGGTGGGAGGCCCCGATGGGCATCACGCTGGTGGTCGATCGGCTGTCCGCGCTGATGCTCGTCGTGTCGTCCATCGTCCTGCTGGCGGTCATCGTCTACGCAGTGGGCCAGGGCATCAGGGACGGCGACGCGAATCAGCCCGTCTCGATCTTCCTGCCCACCTACCTCGCCCTCACGGCGGGCGTCAGCAATGCGTTCCTGGCCGGCGATCTGTTCAACCTGTATGTCGGTTTCGAGGTACTGCTCGTCGCATCGTTCGTGTTGCTGACGCTCGGCGCCAGCGCCGAACGCGTGCGAGCGGGCGTCTCGTACGTCATGGTCTCCGTCGTCTCGTCGATGATCTTCCTGGCGGGCATCGCCGCCACGTACGCGGCCACGGGCACTTTGAACTTCGCCCAGCTCGCGCTGCGTTTCGACGACATCCCGCAGGGCACGCGGCTCGCGATCTTCTCGATCCTCCTCGTCGCGTTCGGCATCAAGGCCGCGGTCTTCCCGCTGTCGGCCTGGCTGCCCGACTCGTACCCGACGGCGCCCGCGCCGGTCACCGCCGTGTTCGCGGGCCTGCTCACCAAGGTGGGTGTGTACGCCATCATGCGCACCCACACGCTGCTGTTCCCGGACGGTGCGATGGACAACGTGCTCCTCGTCGCCGGGTTGCTCACCATGGTGATCGGCATCTTCGGTGCCATCGCCCAGAGCGAGATCAAGCGTCTGCTCTCGTTCACGCTGGTCTCGCACATCGGCTACATGATCTTCGGTGTCGCGCTGTCCACCAAGGCAGGGTTGTCCGGCTCCGTGTACTACGTGGCGCACCACATCCTCGTGCAGACCACGCTGTTCCTCGTCGTCGGCCTCATCGAGCGTCAGGCCGGATCGTCGTCCCTGCGTCGCCTGGGCGGTCTGGCTGCCGCGAGCCCGTTGTTGGCCATCCTGTTCCTCGTTCCCGCTCTCAATCTCGGTGGCATTCCGCCGTTCTCCGGTTTCATCGGCAAGGTCGCACTACTGCAGGCCGGCGCGGACAAGGCGAGTTCCCTCGCCTGGATACTCGTCGCCGGTGGCACGGTCACCAGCCTCCTCACCCTCTACGTCGTGGCCCGTGTGTGGACCAAGGCGTTCTGGCGGGCGCGCGCCGACGCGCCGGAAGGTGGCGTGTCCGACGACTCTCCGACCGCACTACTGGACAACGCCAGCGACGTGGATTTCGACTCGCGCGTCGACCCGGGCCGCATGCCGGTGGGAATGCTCGTCCCGACGATCGGCCTGGTCGCTGTCGGCCTGTCGCTGACCGTCTTCGCCGGCCCGTTCATCGGCATCAGTGACCGGGCCGCGGAGGACCTCCGCGATCGGAACGTCTACATCACCGCTGTTCTGGGCACCGTCGAGGATCCCGTCACCTACGCGGACGGACGCGACACGTCGGAGGGGGGACGATGACCATCATGGGTCGTGACATAGCCCTCAAGGCTGCGCTTCTGGCGTGGCTCACCGGGGTGTGGGTGTTGTTGTGGGGCAACCTCTCCGCTGCGAACGTTCTCGGCGGGATCGTGGTCGGACTCTTCGTGATGACAGTCCTGGCGCTGCCGAGGGTTCCGGTCGAGGGCCGGGTGCACCCGCTGTCGGTGGTCCGACTAATGGTCGTCCTCGTCTACTACGCCGCTCAGTCCAGTGTTCAGGTCGCGTGGGCGGCGATCCGTCCCGGTCCACCGCCGGTGAACGCGGTGTTGCGATATCCCGTGGAGATCAAGTCGGATCTCGTGCTCACGTTCATGGTCGACGCGTTGAACATGGTTCCGGGCACGATGGTGCTGGACATCGACCGCGAGGATCGAGTTCTCTACATTCACGTCCTCGATGTCGGCAAACCCGATGCCGTGGACCAGTTCCGCACCATTGTCCGCACCTACGAGTCGGCCTTCATCGCCGCATTCGAGCGTGACCTCGAGTGGCATCCAGCAAGCATCGTCGCGCCGACGGACGACAGTGACGTCGACTCCGTGGCCGACACGATCGACGACATCTCCGCGGATTACTCCGAGACGACCGGTGACTCCCGGAAGAAGGACCGCCCGTGACCGTCGTTCTCACCATCTCGGGGGTCATGCTCCTCGCGGCCGCCGTGATCACCGCGTACCGCTTGCTGGCCGGGCCCGACTCCTTGGACCGGCTCGTGGCAGTGGACACCATCATCGCGCTGACGGTGTGCGGTGTCATGGTCTGGTCCGTCTACAGCCGGGACACCACATTGGTGCCGTCCATCGTCGCGCTGTCCGTCGTCGGCTTCGTCGGCTCCGTCAGCGTCGCACGATTCCGCGTCTCCGACACTCCGGAGAAGCGGAAGGCCGCCGCCGCTGCCGCAGCACGCACGCCTCATCCCCCACGCGACACCGAATCCCGCGACAGACGGCAGGAGAAGTGATGAAGCTCGTCGCCGACATCATCAGCGGAACGATGATCATCCTGGGATCGATCCTCGCGCTCACCGCGGCGATCGGAGTCGTCCGCTTCCCGGACACGTTGTCCCGCATGCACGCCGCCACCAAGCCTCAGGTGGTGGGGTTGATTCTGATTCTCATCGGCGCGTTCATCAGCCTGCGCGGCAACGTCGACATCTGGATGATCTTCCTCGTGGGCGTCTTCACGGTGCTCACGGCGCCGATCATCGCGCACACCGTGGGCCAGGTCGCCTACCGCGAGCACAGCAGCAGGGACGACCTCTTCATGGTCGACGATCTCCGCGACGACGAGCGCAACGACCGAGCCTGATCAGCGACGTTCTGGTCAGCGGAGTTCTGGTCAGCGGAGTTCTGGTCAGCGGAGTTCGGAGATCAGCGAGTCGACGACGGCGATGAGGTCGCCCCCCGACCTCTCCGCCACGGCACGCTGACGCTGATACGACGCACCCTGGCGCGGGATGTCCGCGACGCGGCCCAACTCGTCCGCGCACCCCAGCCGTACGGCGATCGGGGTGAGCTTCTCCAGCAGGTCGAACAGGTCGTCGGTCATGAGCCGCTCGTTGCTGTCGGCGTCGAGCACGATCTCGGCGTCCAGCCCGTACCGCGCGGCGCGCCACTTGTTCTCCTGCACGTGCCACGGCGGGATCGTGAGCAACGGCTCGCCGGCATCGAGCCGTTCGTCGAGATACACCACGAGGCAGTGGATCAGGGCGACCAGGGCACCGAGCTCACGCTTGGTGGACACCCCGTCGCACACCCTGATCTCGATGGTGCCGAGCCGCGGCACGGGACGGATGTCCCAGTGCATGCCGCCGAGCTGCGAGATGACGCCGGTCTTCATCTGGTCGTGCACGAAACCCTCGAACTGCGACCAGGTCTCGAACTGGAACGGCAGTCCCGCGGTGGGGAGCTGCTGGAACATGAGCGCGCGGTTGCTGGCGTAGCCGGTGTCCGACCCGGCCCACATCGGGGACGACGCGGACAGCGCGAGCAGGTGCGGGTACTGCAGCAGGATCGAGTTGAGAATCGGGAAGACCCGGTCGGCCGAGCGGAGTCCGACGTGGACGTGGACGCCCCAGATCAGCATCTGCCGACCCCACCACTGTGTGCGCTCGATCAGCTCGTCGTAATGCGGGGCCGCGGTGAGCTGTTGCGACGACCACTCGGCGAACGGGTGTGTCCCGGCGCAGAACAGGTCGACTCCCAACGGATCCGCGGCGCGGCGCACCAGATCCAGCGACTCGCTCAGATCGTCGATCGCTTCACCGACGGTGTCGCAGACGTCGGTCACCAACTCGACCGTGTTGCGCAGGAGTTCCTTCGTCACGCGCGGCGTGTGCGCTCCCGCGAGTTCCACGACGCCGTCCATCACCTCGGACGCGGTGTTCGACAGATCCCTCGACACGCGGTCGACGAGCGCGATCTCCCACTCGACGCCGATGGTCGGACGCTCCGACCCGGCGAACGGCACCGTGGTCGATCTCGACTCGTTCTTCAGGGGGACGTGCCCGTCTACTCGGACTCGACGACCGCGCAGGCGACGCGGCTGCCGGCGTCGCCCGTGCTGAGGGTCGTCGCGTCGGGAACGGGCTGGCCGTCGGGCAGCGTGTAGCGCGTCGGGATGTTGGCGAAGTTGTCGGCGCCCGAATGGACGATGACGGCCACGCCGCCGCGCAGGTCGTCGAGCGTGACCGAGTCGGTCGTCGTCGTGAGGTCGGCGGTGCCGTCCTCACGCACCTGCAGCGAGGTCAGGTCGCCGCTGGCCGGATGGCCGGTGTTGCCGTTCACCTGCAGGTGACCGCCGGCGGACAGGAATGCGCCGGGCTCGCCGCCTGTGGGAGCGACCGAATCGGGCTCGCACACGGGGTTCTGATGCATGTGCAGGCCGTGGAAGCCGGGGGTCAGACCCTCTGCCTCGACGGTGACCTCGAGGTGCCCGTCGACCTCGGCGAAGGAGACCGTGCCCATGGTCTCGCCCTCGGGGCTGCGCAGGTCGCCGGTCATCGCGGCCTCGGTCGCCGAGCCCCCGCCCTCGGAACCCTCGCCGCCCGCGCTGTGGGACTCCTCGCCGTGCTCGGAACCCGCGGGTGCGGCGGAGCTGGTGAAGACGGGCGGAGTCGTGCCGGCGACGTCGCTGGCTTCCTCGCCGTTGCTGCAGGCCACCATGCCGAACAGGGCTACTGCGGCGAGAGGCGCCACGACGAGGGTGCGAGGTGCGACTCGGCTGCGCTTCCAGCTGGCCATGGTGAAGGTCTCCTAGATGTGTGGGGACGTGCTGACCTGAACTCTAGTCACCCGGTGACGATGACGATGATGCCGGGCGTGGAGGACTCGATGCCCTCGAAACGTGGTTCGACACCGAAGCCCAGTGTGGTCGCGATGCGTTCGGCCTCGGCCTGCTGACCGGACACCGACGGGTCGTAGTAGACCGTGGAGGCCGCGATGGTGCCGCTGCTGTAGTTGCCGGTCTCGCCGACCGTGAAACCGGCCGACTCGAGCGTCTGCGCCACCTCGGCGGCCAGTCCGCTGACATTGCTGTTGTTGAGGACGCGCAACGACTGTGCCGCGGCCGTGGTGGAGGACGGCGCACTGGTCGTCGTCGTGGCGGCCGACCCGGCGCTCGCGTCGGACTGCGGCGCGGCGGGTGCTGCGGCAGCGGCGGTGGTGGTCACGGCCGCTGCGGTGGAGGTGGGCGTGTCCTCGTCCGAGCCCGTGAGGGAGAAGAAGCCGAGACCTGCGAAGACGACGGCCAGCGACAGCAGAACCATGGCCAGCGCTCGCAACGGTGGGCCGGACGAGTCCGGGGTCGGAGTGCTCGCGGGGGTCTGATCAGTCACGCTGCGAGCCTAGCGACTCGGCCGAACCGGGTGACCCGGGGCGGCGCGGGACGACACCCGTCAGATCTCGAAGCCGAGTCGACGCGCAGCGCGTGCCTTCTGCCGGCTCGCGCGCAGACGTCGCAGGCGCTTCACGAGCATCGGGTCCGCGGCCAGCGCCTCCGGCTTGTCCACCAGGGCGTTGAGCACCTGGTAGTAGCGGGTCGCCGACATGTCGAACAGTTCCTTGATCGCTTCTTCCTTCGCGCCGGCGTACTTCCACCATTGGCGCTCGAACGAGAGAATGTCGTGTTCCCGGCGGGAGAGTCCGTCACTCGGCTCGTCGGCCCCGTCGGCTCGCCCGTGACTTCGCGCTGCAGCGCTGTCCATCTCACTCCTGTCGTCTGTGCCGCCCTCGGCATCGCGTCTCGCGAGCTCTGCCGTCGACCTCGGGCTGTGCCGTGTGAACCCGGCCGTGACCGTGTTCTCGCGCGTCCCCCGGACCCGAAGAGGTCCGCGCACGGCGGTGAATCACATCCGTGTCGTTCGCCGCCAATCTAACCACGGACCGGGCTCCGGGATGCGGCGACACCGCGGCGCGTCTCGGCCCGGCCGACCGGACCAGAAATCGTCCACCGGGCGGGCAGTATCCTTCTGGACCATGGCAATTCTCCCCATCCGTATCGTCGGTGACCCGGTGCTGCACACCCCCACCCAGCAGGTCACGGCGTCGCCCGCGGAACTCGAGACGTTGATCGCGGACATGTACGACACGCTCGAGGCCGCCAAGGGTGTCGGACTGGCCGCCAACCAGGTGGGTGAACCGCTCCGACTGTTCATCTACGACTGCCCCGACCACAGCGAGGACGGCACGGTGACGCGCCGCCGCGGCGAGGTGATCAACCCGGTTCTCGAGACGTCGGAGATTCCCGAGACGATGCCCGATCCGGACGACGACGACGAGGGGTGCCTCTCGGTTCCCGGCGAGCAGCACCCGACGGGTCGGGCCGAGTGGGCGCGTGTCACCGGAACCGATGCGAAGGGTGAGCCCGTCGACATCGAGGGGCACGGTTTCTTCGCGCGCATGCTGCAGCACGAGGTGGGCCACCTCGACGGTTTCCTCTACGTCGACGTGCTGGTCGGACGCAACGCGCGGGCGGCGAAGAAGGCCATCAAGAAGAACGGGTGGGGCGTACCCGGGCTGAGCTGGATCCCCGGCACCGTCGCGGATCCGTTCGGCCACGACGACGACGAGTGACTCGGGACGCCCCGGTTCCGGGCTCGCGGGTGGTGCTGCGGTACCGCCTGCCGGACGGGTCGACCCCGCCGTTCACCGACGTGATCGGCGTCCTCGCGGCGTCCGGCACCGCGGTGACCGTGCAGCCGGAGTCCGGCGACCCGGTGACCGTGCCGGCCGAGCGCATCGTCGCACTCAAGGCGTTGGCACCTCGGCCCGTCCGCAATTCGGAGATCCGCGGTCTCGAGAGTGCGGCGGCCGATGCGTGGCCGGGCCTCGAGCAGGAGTGGATCGGTGGATGGCTGCTCCGCGCCGGCGCCGGCGTGACCCGACGAGGCAATTCGGCGAGCCCCCTGCGTCCCGACGCGTCCGCCGTCGACCTGCCGGCCGTCGCCGCCTGGTACCGCGACCGGGACCTGCAACCCTCGCTGTCGTTGCCGGACCGACTTCTCGGGGCGCCGGCGGGATGGAGCCTGTCGGCCGAGGCACTGGTGCTGACGCTGCCGATCCCGTCGTCGACCGGGCCGGACACGGACACGGACACCGAGCGCATCGCCGCGCCCGACGACCGATGGCTGGCGCACCATCCCCGCTACCGGCATCGTCCGGACCTCCTCACCGCGGTCCACGACGGTGTCGTGACCTTTCTCCGACGAGGCGACACCGCGGTCGCCCGCGCTGCCGTCACCGCATCGCCGACCGGACGACGCTGGGTCGGCATCACCGCGGTGGCCACTCGACCCGACGAGCGTCGGCGCGGTCACGGGTCCGCGGTGTGTGCCGAAGCGATGCGGTGGGGTGCCGACCACGGCGCGACGCACGCCTACGTCCAGGTCGAGGTGGACAACGACGAGGCGCGATCGCTGTACGAGCGCCTCGGCTTCACGGAGCATCATCGCTACCGCTACGCGAGCCCGGAGGGTGTCACCGCCCCGGGCTAGGGTCGCTCACCGTGCGCCTGGCTACCTGGAACGTGAACTCCGTCCGCTCGCGAGTCGACCGCATCGTCGACTGGCTCGAGCGCTCCGACGTCGACGTTCTCGCGATTCAAGAGACGAAGTGCAAGGACGATCAGTTCCCGTACCAGCGTTTCACCGACATCGGGTACCAGGTCGCGCACGTGGGCACGAGTCAGTGGAACGGTGTCGCCATCGCGTCACGCGTCGGGCTCGACGACGTGCAGATCGGGTTCGAGAACCAGCCGGGGTTCAGCAAGGACCCGGAGGTCCCGCCCGCCGACGAGGCCCGGGCCATCGGCGCGACCTGCGGGGGCGTACGCGTCTGGAGCCTGTACGTCCCCAACGGACGGTCCCTCGAGGACCCGCACTACCGCTACAAGCTCGACTGGCTCGCGACCCTGCGCGACGACGCCCGGTCGTGGCTCGCCGCCGATCCGCAGGCACGCATCGCGTTGGTCGGTGACTGGAACGTGGCCCCCACCGACGACGACGTCTGGGACCCGGCGCTGTTCGAGGGCCGCACGCACACCTCGGGACCGGAGCGCGACGCGTTCCGAGCCATCGTCGACGAAGGATTCGCGGACGTGGTGCGACCGTTCACCCCCGGCCCCGGTGTCTACACCTACTGGGACTACACGCAGCTGCGTTTCCCGCGCCGCGAAGGGCTCCGCATCGACTTCGTACTGGCCTCACCCGCACTCGCGGCGCAGGTCACCGACGCCTCGATCGATCGTCAGGAGCGTAAGGGGAAGGGCGCCAGCGACCACGCGCCGGTCGTCGTCGAGCTGGGCGGGGACGCCGCGGTGACCGAGCCGGCCGGGGCCTGATCGGCCACCATGTCGAGGTACTCGATGTTCGCGCCGATGAATCGACGCACGTAGGAACACTGGGGCCAGATCGACAGGTCACCGATACGCAGGATGTCGAGGGCGCCGCGCACGAGGACCGCTGCCCACCCGTGGTCGCCGAATTCCTCCTTGACGACGGTGTGCTGGAGCACGACCGTGTCGCTGTCGGGGGCGACCTCGTACGCGAGGATGCCGACGAGCGCATCGCCGACGGTCAGGACGAAGCGCGAGTTGCTCGGATCGTCCGACACGAGACTGGTGTCCATGACAACAGTTCATCACCGATGTTGTGACGGATGGTGTTCCTGTGACTGTTGATGCGCAATCGCGACGAAGTCGTCACGGTGTCGAGATCAGTCGGCGGTCACCATGTCGCGGTACTCGGGGTTCTCGGCGACGAAGCGCTGCACGTAGGTGCAGACCGGCTTCACCTTCCAGCCGTAGCCGCGAGCAGCGTCGAGGGAGTTGCGGACCATGATGGCGGCGAGGCCGCGATGCCCGAAGTCCTCGGTGATGACGGCGTGCATGAAGCTGACGACGGGCTGACGACGCGCACCGCGTCCGACGGAGTCGACGGGGAAGTACCCGACGATCCCGACGAGGTCACCGTTGAGCCGGAGCTCGAACCGGTTCTGGTGCGGGTTGTCTGTCACATCGGTGACGGGCGCATCCGACAGCATCATTCTTCTCCTGGCGGCCGTGGGGCTCACCCGGTTCCTGTGCGAACCCGGGCGCGGGGCGGGACACGAGCAGCCTCGTCGCCGCGGTCGTGTGCATCACATGGGTGCATGTGACGTAGACCACTATTGCACAGGATTCGCGTCTTCGCCGGGGGAGCGGGTGAATATGTGGCGAACTCACGGGAAAAGCGCTCGAGTACAGTTCGGCGTGTGACAACGCTGCCCCTGGCACCTTCCGGGACGACGCCACTGCGCGTCCTCACCATCGCCGGCACCGACTCCGGCGGCGGCGCCGGAATCCAGGCCGACTCGCGCACCATCGCTCTGTGCGGACTGCATGCCTGCGTCGCGGTCGCCGCCGTGACGGTGCAGAACACGGTGGGAGTCAGCGGTTTTCACGAGATCCCACCCGCCGTGGTGGCCGACCAGGTGCGAACGGTGGTGTCGGACATCGGCATCGGCGCGGCCAAGACCGGCATGCTGGCGTCCACCGCCATCATCGAGGCCGTCACCGACGTGTGCACCGAGGTCGGGATCGGCCGCGGTGGCTCGGTACCGCTCGTCGTGGACCCGGTCTCGGCGTCGATGCACGGCGATTCCCTCCTGCACGCCGATGCTCTGGATGCGCTGCGCACCAGACTCATTCCCCTCGCCACGATCGTCACGCCCAACCTCGACGAGGTCCGACTGCTCACCGGCATCGACGTCGAGGACGAGGTGACGGCGCGACGGGCCGCCGAGGCACTGCACGCGCTCGGCGCCCAGTGGGCCGTCGTCAAGGGTGGGCACCTGCGGACCTCGTCGTCGAGCACCGATCTGCTTTTCGACGGTGAACGGATGCTCGAGTTCACGAACCCTCGTATCGACACGGGCAACGATCACGGCGGCGGCGACACCCTCGCCGCAGCGCTGGCGTGCGCCCTCGCCCACGGCTACGCGGTGCCGGACGCGTTCGAGTTCGCGAAGGAGTGGGTCACGAAGTCGCTCGAGGCCGCGTACGACCTCGGCCACGGTCACGGCCCGGTCTCACCGCTCTGGCGACTGCACCAGTCGGCTGATGCGTAGATCCTCGGGCACACCGGTCAGCTTCGGCGAGAACAACCCGCGCCGGTAGGGCTTGGTGGCCAGCCCGACGGTGTCCAGCACCTCGGGTGACACCAGATCCAGCGCGGCGTTCGAGATCATGACGTTGCCGTCGGCACCGGTCTGCATGACGCGAGCGGCCACGGTGACGTCGACGCCGAGCCAGTCCGATCCCACGGCGCGCGGACAGCCGGTGTGGATGCCGACGCGCATCCGTGGGGTGTAGCCGTTCACGTCGACACGGGCCAGAGCAGTCTGCGCCTCGAAGACGGCCCGCACCGCGTTGTCCGCGCTCGGGAAGACGGCCATCAGCCCGTCTCCCAGGCGTTTGACGATGTGACCGCCGCGATCGAGCATCGGCCGCTCGACCGCACGGGCCACCTGCTTGAGCAGCACCAGAGTGGTGGCGTCACCGGCGGACAGCGACCACGTGGAGAAGCCGACGAGATCGGTGAAGACGATGGTGACCTCGCGCTCGCCCCGCCCGCGACCCGCGCGTTCGAGCACCGCCTGCCACACCTGCAGCGCACCCAGCGAGAGTTCCTTCGAGGCGCCGGGAGCGTCGCCCTGCAGCCGGTCGGTGACCCGCGCGACCATGCGCGCGGCTCCGGGTCCGGCCGTCGAGAGCGGATCGCCGAACGACGGATCACCGGGCAGCACTCCGCGTACGCGGCGGACCAGTTCGACGACCCGCGGCGTCCGGTTGACGGTGCGGGCAGCGTCGGCGGCCCGACGGGCGGCGTCACCTGCGCTGATCTTCACCGCTCGACCTTATCTTGTCGTTACTCCGAGTGACAGTAAACGTCACTCGGCCTGACGGGCAGCGTCTCGATCGGCACCCACGGGGACGCCGTTCGGGCCCGTCACCGACTCGGCGTACGTGCCGATGCCGTAGGCGACGGCCTTCGAGTTGATGCCGAGAGCCTCCCGGTCGACGTTCTCGAGCGTGTCCTCGGCGGTGTGGTAGTTCGGGTCGAAGGGCTCGTTCGCCGTCCCGCCCCAGCGCGCGGCCTGCTCCTCGGTCTTCACGTCGTCGGCGCCGCTGAAGACACCGCCCGAGGGGATGCCGACCTCGATGAAGGGGCCGTAGTCCGAGCGCCCGTCGAAGTCGGTGCCGTCGGCGTCCTGCGTCGTGAGCTGCTCCTCGAAGACTCGCTCGATCGCGTCCGAGCCGGTGGGGCCGGCGGGCTCGCCGACCTGATCCGAGTCGTCTCCGTCGTAGACGAGGTAGCCGGCGTTGTTCGACCCGACCATGTCGAAGTTCAGGTAGAGCGCGATCGCGGCCTTGTCCTCGTCGGACAGTCCCTCGACGTACTTCGTGGATCCGACCAGACCGAGTTCCTCCGCGCCCCAGAACCCGAACCGCACGGCGTTGGTCACATCCGGCGAGCCACCCATCTGCAGAGCGGACTCGAGCACGGCGGCGGTACCGGTTCCGTTGTCGTTGATGCCCGGGCCCTCGGGGACCGAGTCGAGATGCGCTCCCGCCATGACGACGTTCTCGGTGGATCCCGTCGTGGTCTGCGCGAGAATGTTGCGGCTGGTCGTGGTCTCGGTCTCCGCGGCGAGCGTGATCTGCGCGGTGGTCGGGGCCGCGGCCAGAGCGGCACCGTCCTCACGGCTGACACCCACCGACGGGATGCGGGCATCCTCCTTCGCGCCGAGCGTGCCGGCGTCGAGCGGACCGTCCTCGTTGTTGGACACGATGATCGCGGCGGCGCCGCGATCGGCGGCGATCTGCCCCTTCTGCGCGAAAGAGCACACCCCGCGCGGGACCAGAGCGACAGCGCCGGTCAGCGTGAGGCCGTCGTAGTCGGTGGCCTCGCAGCCGGGTGAGTCGTCGGCAGGTGCTGCCACGATCGGACCGGAGACCCCACCGGCGGGCGTGGCCGGTGAGTACGTGAACGCGCTCACCGGCACGTCGCGGTCGGCAGCGCGCAGCGCCACCGAGTCGAGGGTGTAGCTGTCGAACGAGAACTCGGGCGTCTCGACGTCGAAGCCCGCGTCCCGCAGTGTGTCGGCCACGTAGTCGACGCTGGCGTCGTATCCGGCGGTGCCGGCGGCGCGATTCCCGTCGTGCGCGTCGGCGATGTCGGAGAGCTCCTGCAGGTGGCTCACCACCGCGTCGAGGGTGACGGCCTCGGACAGCGAGGAACCCGTGACCGGTGCGGCCACGGGTTCCTCGGACGGGGTGGCTCCTTCACCGGACGAGCCGGAGGAGCAGGACGACAGCGCGAGCACTCCCGCCGCACAGATCGCGATGGACAGGGTCGATCGTGTCGTCCGCATGAACGTCACCCTAACGAAAGAGCGGTCACGCGTCTCGCTTGTTCACCACCACCACTGCGGCGCCGAAGACGACGGCGACGAAGGCCGCGAAGTAGGCCAGGCTGCCCCACGGTCCCCAGTGGTACTCCACTCCACCGGGCGAACCGAGGAAGTTGTTCGCGTTCATGAACGGGAGGAAGGGCATGATGTCGCGCCCGATGCTGCCGAACAGGTTGAACAGCGACTCGATCAACAGCGGCCACAGGAGCAGCAGTGCGATCGCGGCGGCCGACTGTCGCAGCAGCGCACCGACTCCCACGGCGAGGACGACGCACAGGAAGGCGTAGATCGGGACACCGTAGATGGCACGCCACGCGTCCGAACCCTCGAGCACGAGTGCGGCGCCCGCATCGGGACCGGCCGTGGCCTTCGCGATGTAGAACGCGCCCAGCGTGAGCACCAGGGACAACACCGCACCGAAGACGCCGATGAGCAGCGCCTTCACGCCGAGTACCGAGGCACGGCTGGGGATGGCCTGGAACGTGGTCCGGATGATGCCGAAGCGATACTCGCTGGTGATCGACAGCGCCGCGAGAATCATGAGCACGAGAACGCCGAACCCGCTGACGCCGGCGACGGCGTCCGCGAGGGTCGGCAGGTACGGCTCGAAGCCGGGGTCGTTTCCGGCGGCGATGTCGTTCTGCACGGTGGTGACCGTCGACTTGGCCGTGATGCCGATGACGGCACCGATGCCCAGCCCGAGCGCCACGATGATGACGGTGCACCACCACGGCGACTTCGTCGAGGTGAGTTTGATTCGTTCCGCTGCAAGCACACTCATCGCAGTGCCCCTCCCATCGCGTTGTTGTCGGTACCGGCGCCGTGGTACTGCACGTCGTCACCGGTGAGTTTCATGAACGCGTCCTCGAGCGAACCGTGCTGGGACGCCAGCTCGTGCAGGACGATGTTGTGGCGCGCGGCGATCTCGCCGATCGCCTCCGTGGTGGACTCGGCCACCACGAGAGTCGGATGCACCTGATCGAGGCTGCTGGGCTCCTTGACCGTCAGACCTGCCGACGTGAGCGCGCTGCGCAGGGCGTCGAGCTGGGGGCTGCGGACGCGGACCGACGCCTCCGAGGCGCGGTCGACGAACTCCTGCACGGACGAGTCCGAGATGAGCCGACCGCGGCCGATGACGATCAGTTGTTCTGCGGTGAGCGCCATCTCGGAGAGCAGGTGCGAGGACACCAGCACGGTCCGCCCCTCGGCGGCGAGGCGCTGCATGAACTTGCGGATCCAGACGATGCCCTCGGGATCGAGTCCGTTGACCGGCTCGTCGAACATCAGGACCTTCGGGTCACCGAGCAACGCACCGGCCAGACCGAGTCGCTGCGACATGCCGAGGGAGAACCCGCCGGCCTTCTGCTTGGCCACCTCGGACAGACCGACGAGGCGGAGCACCTCGTCGACGCGGGACGAGGCGATGCCGTTGGAGGCCGCCATCCACTGCAGGTGAGCGCGCGCGGATCTGTTGGGGTGCACCCACTTCGCGTCGAGCAGAGCGCCGACGGTGCGAATGGGATTCTTCAGCTCACGGTAGGGCCGACCCTCGATGAGTGCCGTTCCGGACGTGGGCTGATCGAGCCCGAGGATCATCCGCATCGTGGTGGACTTGCCGGCACCGTTGGGGCCGAGGAAGCCCGTCACGATACCCGGGCGCACCGTGAAGGAGAGATCGTCCACGGCTTTCTTCGCGCCGAACTGTTTGGTCAAACCTGTCACTTCGATCATGTGCATCAGGATGCCCGAGCAGGACCACCGACCACATCGCTCCCGGGTCTCGACCCGGGTCATCCGAAGGGATGACGCGACCCTGAGCCGCCCCCGGGGTGGTCAGTCGACGTCGGGCGAGGACGCCTGCGCCCAGAACCGTTTCGGGATCCGGCCCGCCAGCGCCGCCGATCGTCCGCCGCGCACCGCATCGGCCATGGCGGAGGCCATCATTCGCGGATCACGAGCGCGTGTGACCGCGGTGGCGAGCAGCACCGCCGAGCACCCCAGCTCCATGGCGAGTGCCGCGTCGCTCGCCGTGCCGATGCCGGCGTCGAGCACCACGGGAACCCCTGCGGCCGAGGTGATCATCTCGATGTTGTGCGGATTCGCGATGCCCAGCCCCGTCCCGATGGGCGATCCGAGCGGCATGACCGCGGCGCACCCCACGTCCTCGAGGCGACGCGCGAGCACCGGATCGTCGGTGGTGTAGGGCAACACGACGAAATCGTCGTCGACGAGTTGCTCCGCGGCGCGCACCAGCTCGATGGCGTCGGGCAGGAGGGTCCGCTCGTCCGCGATCACCTCGAGTTTGATCCAGTCGGTCTCCAGCGCCTCTCGTGCCAACTGCGCGGTGAGCACGGCCTCGGCGGCGCCGCGACATCCCGCCGTGTTGGGCAGCAGGGCGATGCCGAGGCGCGTGAGGAGATCGAGCACCCCGGTGCCGCCCGAGGCGTCGACGCGGCGCAGAGCGACGGTGGTGAGTTCCGTCCCCGATGCGACGAGGGCCTCCTCCAGCACCGCGAGGTTGGCCGCGCCCCCGGTCCCCATGATCAGGCGAGAGGTGAAGGTACGGTCGGCGATGGTCAGCTGATCAGCCACCCTGCACCGCCGTCAGCACCTCGATGGTCCAGCCGCGGCCCACGTCCTCGCCCCACCGCGAGCGCGGCAGCACGATTCCGTCCACCGCCACGGCGATGCCCTTCTCGGGAAGACCCAGCTGGGTCAGCATGTCCTGCACCGTCGTGCCGGGCTCGAGGTCGTGATCCGCACCGTTGACGGTGACACCCACTGCGGTCATGTTCGTCTCCTACCGTGCCCGAGTCCGCGTGAGACTCGAAAACCGTTCGGGGAGAGCGCATGCCGCTTCCGTCAACGGCTCGCCCTCCAGTTCTGCCACCACGGCGTCCGCCGTGACGGGCGCGAGCAGCACCCCGTTGCGACCGTGGCCGGCGGCGACGATCACGCGGTCGTCCCACCGCCCGACCACGGGGATGTTGTCGGGGCTCCCCGGCCGCAGGCCCGCCGCCGTCTCCGCCAACTCGTAGTCACCGACGGCCGGGAACACGGCCTCGGCGTCCGCGAGGAGGTCGCGGACGCCGGCGACGGTCACGGCGGTGTCGTCACCGTGCTCGTACTGCGTCGCACCGACCACCAGACCGTCGCCACGGGGGACGAGGTACACCGCGCGACCGTTGACGCTCGCGCGGACGGTACGCGACGGCGCACTCGCCGAGCCGGGTCGCGCACGCAGGCGCAGGATCTCGCCCTTCACCGGCCGCACCGGGACGTCCGGCAGCAGACGGGACGTCGACCACCCCGCGGCGACCACCACACGATCGGTGGTGAGCGCGTCGAGGTCGGTGACGGGAGCACGCTCGATCCGCACTCCCCGGTCGCGGACCGCGGACTCCAACGCGAGCACCAACGCGCGGTTGTCCACCGACAACTCCCCCGGCGCCGACAGGCCCAGACGAACGCGCGGCGAGAGTGACGGCTCCAGGGTGCGCACCTCGCTGCGCGAGAGGATCTCGAGATCGTGGCCCTGCGCACCCACCCAGTCGGCGACAGTGCGCAGGTCCGCAGCGTCGGCCGAGTCGAACGCGACGGTCAACGATCCACTCGACACGACGACGCCCCGACCCTCCAGGTCCGCGCGCAGCACCGGATCGTGCCACCGCCGCAGCGACGCGGAACCGAGTGCCAGGAGTGCGTGTTCGCCGGGCCAGCCCTCGGACAGCGGCGCGAGCATGCCGCCCGCCACCCAGCTGGCGGCGCCGTCGCCGACAGCGCGTGCACCGAACGTCGGGTCGTGCAGGGTGACGGACCATCCCGCCGCCGCGGCGGCGCGGGCGCAGAACAGGCCGATCACCCCGCCGCCCACGACGGAGACGGATCGCTGCATGAAACTCACTTCCTCCGCCGGCATGACCCGGGTCAGGTGGTTACGGTCTGGGCGGCCTCGCCCACTCTCAGCCCCGTCCGGGACTCCCGTGTTCGTTCCCCTTCACCCTAACCGGCTGATGACCCGACCGGCCTCCGGCCTTCCCGCCACCACCCGACCGGCCTCCGGCCTTCCCGCCACCACCCGACCGGCCTCCGGCCTTCCCGCCACCACCCGACCGGCCTCCGGCCTTCCCGTAGTACTGGGTGGTACTACATTCACACTCGTGACGACTTCGAGGACCACCGCCCGCGAGCGGCTCGCCACCGCTCGTCTGTACCTCTGCACCGACGCCCGCCGAGACACCGGCGACCTGGCCAAGTTCGTGGACGCGGCGCTGTCCGGGGGCGTCGACATCGTGCAGCTCCGCGACAAGGGGTCGGCGGGCGAGAAGAAGTACGGCGCCATCGAGGCGAAGGACGAGCTCGCCGCTCTCGCGGTCATCTCCGCCGCGTGCCGCCGTCACGGCGCGCTGATGGCCGTCAACGATCGTGCCGATCTGGCGCTCGCCTCGGGCGCCGACGTGCTGCACCTCGGCCAGAACGATCTGCCGGTGCACTACGCGCGCCGCATCGTGGGCCCGGACGTCGTCATCGGGCGCTCCACGCAGAACCGGGCACAGGCCACGCTCGCCGACATCGAGGACGGCGTCGACTACTTCGCCACGGGACCGGTGTGGGCGACTCCCACCAAGCCGAACCGTTCGGCCGCGGGCCTGGACGTCGTGCGTGAGGTCGCCGAATCGCATCCCACCCGGCCGTGGTTCGTCATCGGCGGGGTCGAGGAGAACAACGTCGCGCAGGCGCTCGAGGCGGGCGCGTCCCGCATCGCGGTGGTGCGGGCGATCACGCAGGCTCGCGACCCCGAGGCGGCGGCCCGTCGACTGCTCGATCTGCTGCCGTCGGTCTGACCGTCAGAGTCCGTCCGGCGACAGGACGGTGACGTCGGCGGGAACCGCCGAGCGCACCGCGTCGTCGGCCGTCACGACGACGACGCGCAGGTCGGTGTCGTTCCGGACCGCCGCGAGCGCCGCGTCCACGTTCTCGGCCCGCACGGTGTCGACGATCCACCCGAAGCTGCCGACGGCGAGTCGTACGGTGCGCGCCGGGAGGTCGTCGGGGGCGTCGGCGGCCAGGACGGCTCGGACGGGCACGGTGCGCAGCGACGGCCAACTCTCGGCGAAGGCGGGGTGCAGCGGCAGCGAGTCCACCTCGTGCTCCGCGACCCAGCGCAGTTCGGTGCTCTCACCGTTGGGAACCGTGTCGAGTTCGCGCTCCGCGTCGGCGATCACAGTGGTGTAGGACCACCCCGAGTCCTCGATCTTGGTGACGTGCTCGTCCCGCACGGTCAGCAGGTCGTCGGTGATGCCCGCCTCCTCGCCGGCCTCGCGTACGGCCGCGTGGACGGCGCTCTCGTGACTGTCCCTGGCACCACCGGGCAGCGCCCACGTCCCGCCCTGATGACTCCAAGCCGCACGGTGCTGCAGCAACACCACGGAGCCCGCCGACCCGGTCGGAGCCCGCAACAGCAGACCGGCCGCGCCGTGTCGTCCCCAGTGCCGGCTCCCGTCGCTGCTGAAGACCCAGCCGTCCCCGTCACCGCGCATGGTTCACCGTCCGCATTCCCCCACCTTATTGCTCCTCGCGTTGCCTGTGCTCGGACCACGGTGGGCCTATGCTCGAATCCGGACATGAGGGCGACCGATCGCGCGGGAAGGGGTCGAGGTGTCACAGCAGACGAGTGCGCTGACTCTGCGCGCGCCCGTCGACACCCGCTCCGAACGGTCGGAGTTCCTCCGTTCCACTCCCGTCCGGCTGTTGGCGGTGGGTCTACTGGTGGTCGCGACGCTCGTGACCACCGCTCTCGTGACGACGCTGTCGGTGTCGGACCGCCAGCGCACCCTCGAACTGCTGCTCGCGCGCACCGAGCCGCTGTCCGATGCGGCGCAGAACCTGTACGTGCAGCTGTCGGTCGCGGACGCGACGGCGGCGACGGCCTTCCTCTCGGGCGGTCTGGAACCCGGCGACGTCCGTGGTCGGTACACGGACTCGCTCGGAGCGGCGGCGGGCGAGGTGGTCCGCGCGTCCACCGGACTCGCGAGCGACGACGCGACGTCGCGGCAACTGCTGGCGACGATCTCCACGAACCTGCCGCTGTACGCCGGCATCATCGAGACCGCGCGGACGAACAACCGCGTCGGCAATCCGGTGGGTTCCGCGTATCTGGCCGAGGCGTCGACCCTCATGCAGAACACGATCCTGCCGTGGGCCGAGGAACTGCACGCGGAGAAGTCCGGTGACGTGTCGGATGCGCAGCGCCAGTTCGCGACACCACCCTGGTCGGCGTTCGTCGTGCTGGGCATCACCGTGCTCGTGCTCGTCGGCGCGCAGATGTTCCTGAGCCGGAAGACCAAGCGCACCGTCAACGTCGGTTTCGCGGGTGCCACGGTGGGCGTCGTACTGCTGCTCGGCTGGATGCTCGTCGCGGGGCTCATCTCCTCGACCGCCACCGACCGCGCTCTGGTGCGCGGCGCGGAGCCCCTGGACCTGCTCACCACCAGCCGGATCCTCGCCCAGCAGGCACGCGCCGATGAGACCATCGGCATGACGCGGCGCGGCGGCTTCGCCGACTACGAGAAGTCGTACTCCGACGCGGTGTCCGGCCTCGCCGACACCCTCGGCACACTCGCGCACGACGACGACACGCACAGTCCCCGGATGGACGACGCCCGTGCGCTGGTGTCGCTCTGGACCAGCTCGCACGACCGGATGAACGCGTCGCTGGACGTCGGCGACTTCGACACTGCCGTCACCATCGCCACCGGAACGGCTGCCGGCGACTCCAGCGACGTGTTCGGTCGGCTCGACTCGGCTCTCGTCGAGGAGATCGAGGCGTCCCGCGCGTCCCTGCGAGACGACGTCCAGCGTGCGTCGGGCGTGCTGGCCGGCCTCACCGTGGGCACCGGCATCGTGTGCGGCCTGGCCGTGCTCGCCGTCGTGGGCGGTATGTGGTCGCGTATCCGGGAGTACCTGTGATGCGCCGCGCGGCCGTGATCGCCGCCGCGCTCATCCTCGTCCTGACCGGCTGCGCGGACACCACGCCGGTGCCGGAGGCGCCGGACCGCGCCACTGTCGCCGAACCGCTGCCCGACGGGGCCACCGGCGTCACCCCGGGCGCACCGATGCCACCGGCGGAGGACTGCGGCGACCCCCGTGCGAGCCTGCGGCCCAACTACGCCGCGCCCGACGGCGCACCCGTACCCGCTCCGAACGTCGACGCGATCCGCGCCCGCGGGCGCCTCGTCGTCGGGCTGGACACCGGCAGCAACCTGTTCAGCTTCCGCGATCCCGTGAGCGGTGAGATCGTCGGCTTCGACGTCGACATCGCCCGCGAGGTCGCCCGCGATCTGTTCGGGGACCCGGACCGGCTGGAGTACCGCATCCTCGCGTCCGCCGAGCGGATCGACGCCCTGGCCGAGGGCGAGGTCGACATCGTCGTCAAGACCATGACCATCACGTGTGCCCGGCGCGAACGGGTGACCTTCTCCACCGTGTACTACCAGGCGGATCAACGGGTTCTGGCCGTCAAGGGCTCGGGCATCACGGGTGTCGGTGACCTCGGCGGTCGGCGCGTGTGCGCCGCGGCGGGCACCACGTCGTTGCTGCGCATCCAGCGTCTGCAGCCCAGTGCCCAGATCGTCAGCGTGCCCAGCTGGGCGGACTGTCTCGTGGTGCTGCAGCAGGGCGGTGTCGACGCCGTCAGCACCGACGACGCGATCCTCGCCGGACTCGCCGCCCAGGATCCGTACCTGGAGATCGTCGGGTTCTCCATCGCCGCGGAGCCGTACGGGATCGGCGTGACGCTGGGTCACGACGACCTCGTGCGCGTCGTCAACAGGACGCTCGAACGCATTCGCGGCGACGGCACCTGGAACCGCATCTACACCCAGTGGTTGTCCGTCCTCGGCCCGTCTCCCGGCGCGCCCTTTCCCGTCTACAACGGCTGATCATGAGTACCGAACCCGATCTCGAGGCGACCCGGGCCTCGTTGCGCGACGAGGATCCCGACGCCACCCGCGCCGCCCTGCGCGAGCAGGACTCCGACGCGACGAGGGCCTCGGTGCGCCCCGAGGAGAACGATGCGACGCGGGCCGCGCTGCGCGAGGACACCACGGGGCGCACCTCCCGGCCGAGCCGCCGCGTACGAACCGGAAAGCGTCGTCGCCTCGGTGGTGGGCTGGTGGAACTGCCGCGCATTCCCGAGGTCGATCCCGCGACCGCTGTCATGTCGGACCCCCGCGTCCCGGAGAGCAAGCGGTTCTGCTGGAAGTGCAACGCCCCCGTCGGGCGGAGCGTCGACGGCCGGCCCGCCCATCCGTCGGGTGACTGCGACAGGTGCGGAACGCATTTCGACTTCTCCCCGCTGCTCGAACCCGGTGAGATGGTGGCCGGGCAGTACGAGGTGCAGGGGTGTATCGCGCACGGCGGACTCGGGTGGATCTACCTCGCCATCGATCGCAACGTCAGCGATCGCTGGGTCGTGCTCAAGGGCCTGCTGCACTTCGGCAACGCCGAGGCACACGCGGTGGCGATGGCGGAACGCCAGTTCCTCGCCGAGGTGACCCACCCCGGCATCGTCAAGATCTACAACTTCGTGGAGCACCCCCGCCCCCTCGCGCCCGGCTCGCAGGAGGTGCCGTCGTCGACGGGGTACATCGTCATGGAGTACGTCGGCGGTCGCACGCTGCGCCAGATCATGACCGACAACCCGGCGCGCACGAAACTGCCTGTGCAGGAAGCCATCGCCTACCTCCTCGAGGTGATGCCCGCGCTGGCCTACCTGCACTCCATCGGTCTGGCGTACAACGATCTGAAACCCGAGAACGTCATGGTGACGCAGGACCAGATCAAGCTGATCGACCTGGGCGCGGTGAGCCAGCTGGAGGACTACGGGTACCTCTACGGTACGGCCGGGTACCAGGCACCGGAGATCGTGCGGACCGGACCCACGGTGGCGTCCGACATCTTCACCGTGGGGCGCACTCTCGCGGTCCTGACGCTCGAGATCGCCTCGGAGCACGGGCGGTACGTGGACGGCATCCCGGAGGACGCGCCCGTCCTGCAGGAGTACCAGTTCTTCGCCCGGCTGCTCCGACGCGCGACGGCCGCCGACCCGCTCACCCGGTTCCGCAGCGCCGACGAGGCGGCGAGTCAGCTCAGTGGTGTTCTGCGCGAGATCCTCTCGCAGCAGACGGGTGACAGCCACCCGTCGCTCTCGTCGGTGTTCAGCCCGCAGCGCACCACCTTCGGCACCGACGAGCAGGTCGCCGTCACCGACGTGTACATCGACGGACGGCACCGCGTGGCCAGGCTGGATCCGCGCGACGTGGTGGCCGCGCTTCCGGTCCCCCTGATCGACACGTCGGACCCGAGCGCGCAGCTCATCGCCGCGGCCGTGCACAGCGAACCGCACCAGACGCTCGACTCGCTGCGCCTCGCTCGCGAGAACGGCCTCGATCGCACAGTGGGCGACGACTCCGTCGGGTCCGTGGAAGCGGTGCTGACCGAAGCCCGCGCGTATCTCGATCTGGGCGAGGGAGATTCGGCCGCGGAGGTGATGCGCAGGCTGGACGACGTGACGGGCAACTGGCGTGTCGACTGGCACCGCGGCACCATCGCGCTGCTGTGCCGTAACTTCGTCGACGCCGCCGACAAGTTCGACTCGGTGCTCTCCGCGATGCCCGGCGAGGTCGCACCCAAGCTCGCGCTCGCGGCGACGGCGGAACTGTTGGCGCAGCAGACCTCCGACGACGGCCACGACACGTGGTGCGCCCTGGCCGAGACGATGTACACCACGGTGTGGCGGACCGATCGCACCATCGTCAGCGCCGCGTTCGGTCTCGCCCGCAGGCTCGCGGAACGGGGTGCGCTGCTCGACGCCATCATGACTCTCGATCTGGTGCCCGCCACGTCACGGCACTACTCGATGGCACGGATGACCGGCGTACTCACACTGCTCTCCGGCTCCGCGGCCGACATGGACGAGGGTGCGCTCTACGAGGCGGCGCGGCGCGTCGAGGCGCTGCCGGCGCGCGAACCCCGTGCGCTGCAACTGCGGACGGTCGTCCTGGGCACCGCGCTCGAATGGATGGAATCCGGGCACACGCCCGAGTCCACGGTGCCGCTGCTCGGCGTGCCCTTCACGCGGGACGGCCTCCGGACGGGCGCCGAGACCGCCCTGCGATCCCTCGCCCGGACCGCGCGGACCCGGTCGCACCGCTTCGCCCTGGTGGACCTGGCCAACGCGGTGCGGCCCAAGTCCCTCTTCTGATCAGCCGATCAGGGCCACCGCGGCGCGGGCGATGGCCAACTCCTCGTTGGTGGGCACCACGAGGACCGTCACCGGGGAATCGTCCGTCGAGATGACCCGGATTCCCTTGCCGCGCTCGGCATTGCGCTCCTCGTCCAGCTCGATCCCGTACATCTCGAGGTCCGCCAGGGCCGCTGCGCGCACCTCGGCCGAATTCTCGCCCACGCCGGCGGTGAACGTGACGACGTCCACGTGGCCCAGCTCGATCATGTACGCGCCGAGGTAGCGCCGCAGGCGATGGACGTACACGTCGAAGGCCAGAGCCGCGGCCTCGTCACCGTCGTCGATGAGGCGCCGGAGCTCACGGAAGTCGGTGACACCACTCAGTCCCTTGATACCGGAGCGGCGGTTGAGCAGTTCGTCGATGGCATCGACGTCCATGTCGGCACTGCGCCGCAGGTGCATCACGATGCCGGGATCGATGTCGCCGCTGCGGGTTCCCATCACGAGTCCCTCGAGCGGGGTGAGGCCCATGGACGTGTCCACCGCGACGCCGCCGCGCACGGCCGATGCCGAGGCGCCGTTGCCGAGGTGCAGCACGATCTGGTTCACGTCCGACGGCGACCGTCCCAGATGCTCTGCCACACGGCCACTCACGTACTCGTGGGACGTGCCGTGCATCCCGTACCGCTTGATGTCGTGTTCGGCGGCGGTGGCCGCATCGATGGCGTACGTCGAGGCGGCGGCGGGGAGGGTGTGGAAGAACGCCGTGTCGAACACGGCGACCTGCGGCACGTCGGGCAGCTCCCGTCGCGCCACCTCGATCCCGCGCAGGTTGGCCGGATTGTGCAGGGGCGCGAGCGCACTGAGCTCGTCGATGGTGGTCACGACCGAGTCGTCGATGAGGGTGGGCTCGCTGAAGACGGTGCCGCCGTGCACCACTCGATGCCCCACTGCCGTGATACCCGCCTCCGCCAGGGGCAGTCCCGCGTCGGCCATCATCTCGAACGCCAGCCGGAGGCCCGTGACGTGATCGGGGATGTCGGTCGTCTTCTCCGTCGTGTCGTCGCCGCGGGTGACGGCCACGCGCCCGTCGGCGTCCCCGATGCGCTCGACGATGCCCTGCAGGACACTGTTTCCCGAGTCGGGGTCCACCACCTGGAACTTCACCGACGACGATCCCGAGTTGACGACCAGCACCGTGCTCACTTCGCGACCTCGAGACCGTCGGTACCGGACTGGGCCTGGATGGCGGTGATCGCCACCGTGTTCACGATGTCCTGCACCAGGGCTCCTCGACTGAGATCGTTGACGGGCTTGCGCAGTCCCTGCAGCACCGGTCCCACGGCCACGGCGTTGGCGCTGCGCTGCACCGCCTTGTACGTGTTGTTGCCGGTGTTGAGGTCGGGGAAGACGAACACGGTCGCCCGGCCCGCCACCTCGGAGTCAGGCAGCTTGGACTTCGCCACCGACGGGTCGATGGCCGCGTCGTACTGGATCGGTCCCTCCACCAGCAGATCCGGCGCCCTGTCGCGGACGAGGTCGGTCGCCGTCCGGACCTTGTCCACGTCGGCACCCGATCCGGAATCGCCGGTGGAGTAGCTCAGCATCGCCACCCGCGGCTCGATGCCGAACATCGACGCGGTGGCCGCGGACGAGACGGCGATGTCGGCGAGCTGTTCCGACGTGGGGTCGGGAACCACGGCGCAGTCGCCGTAGGCGAGCACCTTGTCCGCGAGACACATCAGGAAGATGCTCGAGACCGTCGAGACCCCGTCCATGGTCTTGATGATCTCGAAGGACGGCTTGATCGTGTGCGCCGTGGTGTGCGCGGCGCCCGAGACCATGCCGTCGGCAATGCCCTTGTGCACCATCATGGTTCCGAAGTACGAGATGTCGGACATGATCTCGCGGGCCTTGTCCTCGGTCATGCCCTTGTGCTTGCGCAGCTCGACGTACTCCGCGACGAAGTCGTCCGTGTACTCCGAGTTCGTCGGATCCAGCACGGTGGCCTCGGACAGGTCCACCCCCAGTTCCCCGGCCCTGCGCGTGATCGCCGCCTCGTCACCGAGGATGGTCAGGTCCGCGACCTGCCGTTGCAGCAGTCGTCCGGCCGCGCGCAGGATCCGGTCGTCCGACCCCTCGGGCAACACGATGTGCTTGCGGTCGGCGCGGGCCCGGTCGATGAGCTGGTACTCGAACATCTGCGGCGTCACCACCGACGGCATCGCGACGTCGAGGCGGCCCAGGATCTCGGCGGCGTCGACGTGGCGTTCCATGAGCGCCAGCGCCGTGTCGACCTTGCGTTGCGATCCGACGGCCACCCGCCCGCGAGTGGACGCGGCCACACTCGCGGTGTCGAAGGTTCCGAGTTCGGTGGTGAGGATCGGTAGTCGGGGCTGCAGACCCTCGATGAGCTTGGCGATCATGGGATGCGGTGTCAGTCCGCCGTTCATGACGATGCCGGCGAGCGACGGAAACCCCTCGGCCTCGTGGGCGTTGACGAGCGCGAGCACGACGTCGGAGCGGTCGGCCGGAGCGATGACGACGACTCCCTCGGTGAGTCGCTCGAGAATGTGCTCGGCCGTCATGCCGCCGACCATCACGCGCAGGGCCTCCCGTTGCAGCAGTTCGGCATCGCCGCTGTAGAGCTCGCCCTTCATCGCGTGCAGCAGTTCGTCCATGGTCGGTGCGACCAGCAGCGGTACCTCGGGCAGAGCCCACGCCGGCACGTCCTCGGTCGAGAGCTGCGCGATGACGTCGTCCAACGCGTCGGGATCGCACCGGTTGGCGACGATGCCGGCCAGATGGGCGCGGTGCGTCGACAGTTCCGATCGACACACGTCGGCGAGGTGGGCGATCTCCTCGGGCGTGCGTTCGGAGCCACGCAGCGCGAGGAGCACCGGGGCGCCCAGGTTCACGGCGACGCGCGCGTTGAATCCCAGCTCGCTGGGACTGGCGATGTCGGTGTAGTCGCTGCCCACGATCACCACGGCATCGCACTGGGACGCGACGTCGTGATAGCGGCGCACGATCTCGGCGAGCGCGGCGTCGGGATCCGCGTGCACCTCGTCGTAGGTGACGCCGAGCGACTGCTCGTACGTGGTGTCCGCGGTGGTGTGGTCGATCATGAGCTCGAGGATGTAGTCGGTCTCGGACGACGACCGAGCGATCGGCCGGAACACACCGACCCGAGCCGTCGAGGCACCGAGCATGCGCAGCAGCCCCAACGCGATGGTCGACTTGCCGGTGTCCCCCTCGGGCGACGCGATGTAGATGCTGGAGACGGGCGAACTGGGCGTGTCTGCGGGCGCGGCGACCATGGTCTCAGCCTAATGGGCGCGCCGCCGCGGTCGTCCGAGACGATGTCCCGCGGTCGGGCTGTGATCCCGGGAACAACTCCGCACTTTCTTAGCCTACGCAAGCATAATACTTGTGTGCCCACAACTGTCGCGTCAGGCGGTCTCGACCAGCGTCACAAGATGATCGTGCTGGCCACGTGCTGCCTCAGCCTGCTCATCGTGTCGATGGACGCCACCATCGTGAACGTCGCGCTGCCCGCCGTCCGCACCGAACTCGGCGCATCCGTGTCCCAGCTCCAGTGGACCATCGACGTCTACACACTGGTGCTCGCCAGTCTGCTGCTGCTGTCCGGCACCACCGCGGACCGTGTGGGGCGGCGCCGTGTCTTCCAGATCGGACTCGTCAGCTTCGCCGTCGGCTCGCTGCTCTGCAGCCTCGCCCCCACCGCCCCGGTCCTCATCCTCGCGCGCATGATCCAGGCGATCGGTGGGTCGATGCTCAACCCCGTCGCCATGTCGATCATCACGCAGGTCTTCACCGGGAAGGCCGAGCGTGCCCGGGCGATCGGTATGTGGGGCGCCGTGGTCGGCATCTCCATGGCCCTCGGTCCCATGCTCGGCGGACTGTTGATCGAGATCTCCGGGTGGCGGTCCGTCTTCTGGATCAACATCCCGGTCTGCCTCGCAGCGTTCGTTCTCGCCGCCGTGTTCGTCCCCGAGTCGCGGTCGCCCGTCGTGCGCGCGTTCGATCCGGTCGGTCAGCTGCTCGGTGTCGTCATGCTGGCCTCCCTGGTGTTCGGCCTCATCGAGGGTCCCTCGCTCGGATGGTCGTCGCCCATCACCCTCGCGGTGTTCGCCCTGTCCGCCGGCTCGTTCGTCGCGTTCGTCCGCTACGAGAACAGGCGCGTCGATCCGTTCATCGATCTGCGCTTCTTCCGCAGCATCCCGTTCTCGTCGGCGACGATCGTGGCCGTGTGCGCCTTCGGCGGATACGGAGCGTTCCTGTTCCTCATGTCGCTGTACCTGCAGGAGGTGCGCGGCTTCAGCGCCATCGGCACGGGAGCGTCCTTCCTGCCGCTCGCACTCGCCACGCTGATCTGCTCGCCGCTGTCCGGGCGGATGGTGGCGCGGTGGGGTGCCCGCCCCTCGATGACCATCGCCGGTGTGGTCATCGCCGTCGCGGGCCTGACCCTCACCCGCCTCTCCGCCACCACCCCCGTCAGCGCACTGCTGGTCATGTTCGCGATCTTCGGGGTCGGCTTCGGGCTGGTCAACGCCCCCATCACCAACGCGGCCGTCGGCGGGATGCCCCGCGATCGCGCGGGTGCGGCGTCGGCGGTCGCGTCGACCAGCCGCCAGATCGGTGTCAGCATCGGCGTCGCGCTGTGCGGGAGCCTCACCACCGCGGGCGCCGCGGCCGGCATCGACGCGGGGTTCGCCGCCTCCACACACACGGTCTGGTGGGCTCTGGCCGCCATCGGTGTGATCGTCGCGGGCCTCGGGCTGGTCAGCGCGAGCAGGCGGGCCACGCGGACCGCGGACGACGTGGCCGCACTGTTCCGCACACCGGAGCCCGCCCGTGCCTGACCGCCGGAGCCGACTGATAGACGAGGCCTGGGCCGCGATGACCTCGCTGGTCTTCGAGAACCGCGACACCTGGCGCCGACGGGTGGCGGCCGAGGTCGACATGCCGTTCAGCCGGGTGCGGGTGCTACGGCGCCTGGTCGACGGACCGCTGACGATGAGCGCGGTGGCCACCGCGGCGGCGATGGACGCACCGGCGACCACGGTGTGCGTCAACGAACTCGAGTCTCGCGGCTACGTCCGCCGCACCGTCGACGACAGCGATCGTCGCAGCAAGCGCGTCACGATCACCGACGACGGCCGCGCCCTGATGGACCGCGTACACGCGATCACCGACCCGGTACCCGACTCGCTCGCCGACCTCGGCGACGAGGACGCCGCGGTGCTGCACCGGATCCTGTCGGGCGCGGTGTCCTCCGGCGTCGTCAGCCCAGACGGCGCAGACGGGGCTCCAGATCGGTCTTGAACAGCTCCAGGAACCGACGCTGATCGTGACCCGGCGCGTGAAAGACAAGGTGGTTCAGGCCTGCATCGACGTACGGCTTGACCTTCTCCACCGCCTCGTCCGGATCGGAGGCGACGATCCACCGCTTCGCCACCTGCTCGATCGGCAGCTCGTCCGCGGCCCTCTCCATCTCGATCGGATCGTCGATGGAGTGCTTCTGCTCCGGCGTCAGTGACAGCGGCGCCCAGAAGCGCGTGTTCTCAAGCGCCGCATCGGCATCGGTGTCGTACGAGATCTTGATCTCGATCATGTGATCGATGTCCTCGACGGGCCGCTCCATCTTCGCCGCACCCTCGGCGACGGCCGGAATGAGCTTGTCGGTGTAGAGCTCCATGCCCTTGCCCGAGGTGCAGATGAAGCCGTCACCACTGCGTCCCGCGTAGCGCGCGACCACCGGGCCACCTGCCGCGATGTAGACGGGAACGCCACCCTCGGGCACGTCGTAGATCGATGCGCCCTTCGTCTTGTAGTACTCACCCTCGAAGTCGACGCGATCTCCGAGCCACAGCTCGCGCATCAGCGACACCGCCTCGCGCAGGCGAGCGAACCGCTCCTTGAACTCGGGCCACTCGCCGTCGAATCCGGTCGCGATCTCGTTGAGGGCCTCACCGGTGCCTACACCGAGCATGATCCGGTTCGGGTACAGGCACGCCATCGTCGCGAACGCCTGGGCGATCACGGCCGGGTTGTAGCGGAACGTCGGGGTCATCACCGACGTGCCCAGCTGCAGAGTCTTCGTGCGCTCACCGACCGCGGTCATCCACGCCAGCGAGAACGGTGCGTGGCCACCCTCGTGGCGCCAGGGCTGGAAGTGGTCGCTCACGGTCGCCGAGTCCATGCCCGACGCCTCCGCCTGCACCGCGATCTCGACGAGCTCACGTGGACCGAACTGCTCGGCCGACGCCTTGTATCCCAGCTTCAGTTCCTGTGCCACGCCGAACTCCCTCGTCTACCGCCGAACCCCGGTCACCGTCATGTCTATCAGTCGGGGCCTCCGATCCGCCCGAGGCCTTCGAATCGCAGTGCGCGCAACCCTGTCACCGAGGTGAGCAGCCCGGCACCGTGGGAGGTTGCACGAGCGCGAGGAGGCTGTGGTGCGCTTTCAGGTCCTGGACATCGTCTTCAATCCGCCCCACCCCGTCACCGGGGAGGTGGTACCCGCTGCCGAGCGGCTCGACCGAGTGGTCGACCTCGCCGTGCACGCGGACCAGCTGGGAATCGACTCCTTCGCGGTCGGCGAGCGTCACGCCGGGGACGTCCTGTCGTCGAGCCCCACGGTGATCCTCGGCGCGCTGGCACAGGCCACGAACCGGATTCTGCTGTCGACCGGCGTCACGGTGCTCTCGGTACTCGACCCCGTGCGTCTCGCGGAGGACCTCGCGACCGTCGACCAGCTGAGCCACGGGCGGCTCGAGATCGTCGTCGGCAAGGGCAACGAGGCGTGGCAGTACCCATTGTTCGGGAAGGACATCGCGCGCCAGTACGAGTACCTGACCGAGAACTACGAGTTGTTCCGTCGACTGATCCGCGAGGAGAACGTCACGTGGTCCGGGCAGCACCGGACTCCGCTCGAGAACGCCACCACTCTGCCGCGGCCGTTCGCCGGTCCCTTCCGCGTCTGGCACGGGTCGGCGACGTCGACACACGCCGTCGACCTCGCGGCCCGGTGGGGTGACCCCCTCGTCACGGCCAACGCATTCCAGCCGCGGGAGAACTACGCCGTCCTCGTCGACCGCTACCGGGAGAAGTACGCCGAGGCCGGGCACGATCCCCGGTTCGCCTTCGTCGGGTCCGGCTCGGGAGGGCTGTTCCTCGCGGAGACGACCGATCAGGCCGTCGAGCAGTACCGCCCGCTCTACGAGGGTGCGGTGGCACAGGCCGACCAGCGTCGGCACGATCCCGGGGCGGTGGGCAAGGTGACGAGCTTCCGCTCGATCGAGGAGGCCGTGGATCGCGGTCCCGCGCTCGTCGGGTCGTCGGAGCGCGTCGCCGAGAAGATCGTGGACTACCACCACGCATACGGGCATGTCCTGCAGTCGGTGTCGATCAACCACCTGCTCGAACCGGAGCACCAGAAGGACATCCTCCGCCAGTTCGCCGAGGAGGTGGTGCCGCGAGTGCGCAAGGAACTTCCCGAACCACTGCTGTGGGGCGAGGACGATTCCCGGCGCGCTGCGGGCTTCACGGCGGGACCGTACTCGTGAGCATCGCGTTCGTGGGCGGAGGACCCCGCGCGACCGGCATCCTCGAGCGGATCGTCGGCCGGGCCGACGAGCTGACCGAACCGATCGACGTCCATGTCGTCGACCCCCACCCGCCGGGTGCAGGGCGGATCTGGCGACGGAACCAGGACCCCCTGCTGTGGATGAACTCCGTCGCGGCGGACGTGGCCATGCTGCCCGACGGGTCGGGCGGTCCCACCCTCGCGGAGTGGGTGACGGCGAACCGGGAAACCCTCGTCACGGATCCGGCTCTGCGGGAGGAGATTCTCCGTTTCACCCCGTCGTCGTTCGCGTCCCGGTCGCTGCAGTCCCACTATCTCGCTCACGTCTTCGAGAGCGCGGTGAAGGCGCGGCCGGATCGTGTTCGAGTGCACGTGCACCGGGCCTGCGTCGTCGACATCGAGGATCGGGGTGTCCACCAGCGCCTGATCCTCGACGACGGCACCGTGCTCGAGGTGACCGATGTCGTTCTGGCGCAGGGCCAACCCGACACTCTGCCGCCGGCGGACGTCCAGGCATTGGCCGCCCATGCCGAGACCCACGGTCTCCGGTACATCGGGCCGGGATACACAGCCGACCTCGACCCGGCGCTGGTTCCCGAGGCCGAACCCGTCCTGATCTCGGGCCTCGGTCTCGCCTTCGTGGACTGGATGGTGCTGCTCGCGGAGTCACGCGGCGGCACCTTCTCGCGCTCCGGTGACGGCACCCTGGTGTACACGGCCTCCGGCCGGGAACCCCTGGTGTACGCCGGATCTCGACGCGGGGTTCCGTACCACGCCAAGATCTCGTACTCCATCGCCGATGCGGCACCGCCTCTCCCGAGGTTCTTCGTACCCGAGGCTTTTCCCGGAACGGAGACGCTCGACTTCCGTACGGCGGTCTGGCCTCTCGCGGTCACGGAACTTGCGTGGGCGCACTATCACGAGCTGTTCCGCTCCCACCCCGACCGTGTCCGCGGGCAGTTCATCGAACTCGAGACCGCCCTGGGCCGTGACGGGGCCCGTGCAGTCGGTGAACTGGTCGAACGACTGGTCCCCGATCCCGAGGACCACTTCGACGTCGACACGCTCGACCGACCCCTGCGGCACGCCCGATTCGACTCGGCGGCCGATGCCGCAGAGCAGGTGCACCGCTACATCGAGGCAGACCTGGCACGACGGCGCGACCCCCGCTTCAGCGCGGACGCCGCCGTGTTCTCGGCCCTGCTGTCGGTGTATCGGACTGTGGGAGAGCTCGTTCGGACAGAGCGACTGCGCCCGGACGACGTCGCGACGCAGGTGGAGGGACAGCTGCATTCCTTCTTCAGCTTCCTCGCGAGCGGTCCCCCGCCCGAGCGCCTGGAGCAGCTGCTCGCACTCGGCCGCGCCGGAGTCATTCGCTACCTCGGCCCCGAGGTGCGGTTCGAGGCGGACGGTGACGGCTTCCGGGCGACCTCGCACGTGCACCACGACGTGGTGCGAGCGCGGACGCTCATCGAAGCCCGACTGCCCAGCGCGTCCATCTCGCGCAGCGCCGACGCCCTGCTGCGATCGCTGCACGAGCGCTGTGAGGTCCGCGAGGTGAGTGCGTCTCCGACGAGTCCGGCCAAACTGGCCGTCGACGGCTCGTCCCGCGTGATCGACGCATCGGGCACGGCGCACCCCCATCGGTACGCGGTGGGAATGTGGGTGGCGGGCCACGCCTGGTCCGGCGCCTTCGCCCGGCCCGGCATCGACGCCGGCTTCTTCCGGCACAACGACGCGATCGCCGCGGATCTCGTGGCCGGCCACCGTGCTGTGTCTCACCCGGCTCGACGCTGAACGAGCAGCTCGTACAGCTGCGTCTCCACCATCGTGGTGGGAAGCGGCAACGGTACTGCCGGCGGAGCCGAGTCGTAGGTGTGGCCCGTCGGCGTCCGGAATCTGACGATGTGGCCGCCGTCGACGTGCTCGACGACCCGCTGGGCCTCCCACCCCTCCGCGTCCTTCGCGTAATTGCAGGCGGCGCACAGTCCCACGCCGTTCTCCGCCGTCGTCGGGCCACCGAACCTGAAGGGGCGTATGTGGTCGTGGTGTCGGATCGGCGCATCGCACCACGGTGTGCGGCACGTCCGGTCGCGGACGTCGATGTAGTGACCGAGTCCCGCCGGGAACACACGCGCCGTCGAGTCCATCGCCGTGAGCTGTCCCGTCGACGGGACGGCGTAGAGCCGCCGCAGGGTCGCACCGACACTCCCGCCGTCGATGCGGTCGGCCACCGCACGGCGGGCCACTTCGGCGGGAACCATGCCGTAGCCGGGAACGTGCGCGGCCTCGTCACCGCCGGCGAGCAACGACTCGTCGGACATGACCAGCTGCACCGCCACCGGGGGACCCGCCGCTGCATCTCCCCCGGTCACGCGCTCGAACAACAGGTCCGCCATCACCTGATCACGCGTTCGACCCTCGGCACGGCCGGCTGCGACGAGCGCGTCCGCGTCTCGGCGCAACGTGGCGTACACGCACACCGCCTTGTCCATCGGCAACAGCGCCGTCGCGTATCCCATGAAATCCGGAGCCGGACGCACGCTCACGCGGCGCTGCGCAGCCGCACGCGCGTTCCTCCGCACCACGGCCGCGGCATCGAGCTCGACCGCCGCGGCCACCGCGAGCGCGACCACCTGCTTGTCGCCCTTCCCTTCCAACGTCGAGGCGTCGGCGCACAACCGGCGATCGACCTCCCGCCGGTCCGCCACGGTGAGGTGCGCCGTCTCCCGCACCAGCAGCATCGCGCGGTGCTCGCTCAGGCGGCCTTCGCGCATCGACTGCAGGGTGTACGGCATCTCGTGCACCAGTGCCCGTGCGAGTCCGAGGTATGTGCCACCACGCCGATGTGACTCGCGACGTGCCAGACCCACCTGTGACGCGATCCCGAGATCCCACTGCTTCCTCGGCAGCCCGCGATCACGCCGATCGGCTCGTACGCTCGCCGCCACCCCGGCGGTCACTACCGCCTGCGTCGCCGCGCCCACGCACTTCAGGGCTTCGATGGCCGTCACGGCATCGATTCCTTCCCGCGCCGACCCGCCGTCCTCCACCAGCCCCAAACGCGCTGTGAACAGCCGTATCTCGTCCACCGACGGTGGGTGCAGCTCTACCGTGTCGTTCATCGATCTCCCCCCGGATCCTCGATTCCTGCAGAAGGTAACTCGAGGGTCCGACACCCTCCGCGCGCCGTAGAGTCGAGCCCATGAGCCCGCTCCGCGCCTGGTCCGACCCGCTCGCCGAGCACATCGTCGGCACGTATTTCGCGTTGCGCGCGGCGATGGCGATCATGGCCGTCGGGTTGCCTCTCCTGCTCGTCGCCTGGTCGCTGCTCGATCCCGACCTTCCCGTGCTCGGATCGATGAGCGAGTACTACTACAGCCCGGCCCGCGACGTGTTCGTCGGAGTGCTCTCCGGGACCGGTATCGCGTTGATCTGCTACCGCGGTCACGGGCCGCTCGAGAACAGACTGCTGAACGCGGCCGGCGCCTTCCTCGTCGTCGTCGCGCTCGTGCCCACGGATCCACCGGGGCAGAGCGACTTCGGCCTGCGTATGACGGTCCACGCCGTCGCCGCCGTGGCCTTCTTCGTCAGCTTCGCGGTGTCGGTCTGGCGGTGCGCGGACGACACCCTGGATCCGTCCCGGGACTCCGAACGGCGAATCCGCCGTTACCGCAGGGCCTATCGAGTCGTGGCGGTCGTGGTCGTCGTCGCTCCGGCGTCGGCGCTCGCCCTGGTGCTCGTCCTCCGCCAGGGCGCGCTCGCGGTACTGGTGGTGAAAGCGGTCGCAGTGATCACCTTGGGCGCGTACTGGACACTGAAGTCCTACGAGCTGCGGGGCACCGAGCTGGCCGGGCAGCCGTGAACCTCGAGCACCGTCAGCGGCGACATCGCACCCGGGTGGACTGGGGCCTGCGCGGAGCCGAGGCGATCGCGTCGGACGCCGACATCGCCGTGATCGTGGACGTCCTGTCGTTCACCACCACGGTGAGTGTCGCTCTCGACCGAGGGATCGGCGTCGTCCCGCACGCGGGCGCCGACACCGAGGAGGTCGCCCGACGTCACGACGCGTCCGTGGCGTTCCGCCGCTCGCAAGCGGCTCCGGGCCGCATCACATTGTCCCCCGGATCGATCCGGTCCGCGCGCGACGTGCCCGCCCGGCTCGTTCTTCCGTCACCCAACGGATCGACCATCGCCGAGGCGCTGGCGACGACACCCGTCCTGGCAGCGGCGTCCCTGCGCACGGCGACGGCGATCGCGCACTGGATCGCGCGCACCGCGGGACCGGACGACTCCGTGGCGATCATCGCTGCGGGCGAGAGATGGCCGGACGGATCGCTACGCCCCGCGATCGAGGACTTCTGGGGAGCGGGTGCAGTCGTCGCGGCACTCGCGGCCGTCGGGCGTCTTCTCGACCCGTCTCCCGAGGCCGACGCGGCGCAGGCAGCCTGGACGGCGGTGGCCGATGATCCGTCGACGGCACTGCGTGACTGCAGTTCCGGTCGCGAGCTGATCGCCCTCGGATTCGACGGCGATGTCGCGGTGGCAGCGGAGGTCGGGGAGAGCGCCGGCGTTCCGATTCTCCGTCAGGGGATCTTCGTCGATGCTGCGAGCGGCGGCCTCAGCGCCTGATCCCGTGGTGCTTCTCGGCCACGTCCGGGTGTGCACGGGTACGCGATTTCCACGCGTTCTCGCCGTAGGTCCGGAAGAGGGGGTTGTCCGGATCAGTGTCGACGCCCCGGGACCGCGCCGCCAACTCGGGTGGAAGGTCGATGAGCGGCACGCGCGCATCCAGTGCGGGGCTGAGGAAGTAGGGAACGGACACCCGGTCCGTGCCAGGCGTCGGCGCGAGGACGCGATGCCGAGTGGCACGCAGGTACCCACCCGTCGCGACCTCGAGCAGTTCCCCGACGTTGACGATGAACGCGCCGGCCACGGGCGGTACGTCGATCCACTCGCCGCCGCGCAGCTCCACCTGCAAGCCGGTCGACTCCGGCTCCACGAGAAGCAACGTCAGCACCCCCGAGTCCTTGTGCGCGCCCACCCCCTGCGGGTTCTCGGTGCTGCCGGGATACCGCACCACCTTGATCAACGTCGCGGGGAGCTCGGCGAAGGCGGCATCGAACGTGTCCTCGGCCGCGCCGAGGGAGACTGCCCAGTGTCGGAGCAGCCGCAGCCCGACGTCCGACAGGGCGGCGTCCCAGGCCTCGAACGCGGGACGCAGTTCGGGTAGCGCGGACGGCCACTGGTTGGGGCCCTGCAGGTTCCAGTATCCCTGCGCCGCGGGAATCACCTCGCGCTCCGGACCGATGTCGATCTGCTCTCGCCAATCGACGGCGCCGTTGGTCAGCTCGCCGCCGAGCCGACTGTAGCCGCGGAACTGGGGCGAGTTCAGCTGACTGATCTCGTCCTTGGCGTCCGCCGGCAGCGCGAAGAAGGTGCGCGCCAGCGACAGGACCGTCGACACGAGCTCGGGGTCGACACCATGACCGGTCAGGTGGAAGAAGCCGTGGTCGTGGGTGGCCTCGCGCAATGCCGAGCGAAACCCGTCGACATCCGCGGTCGACATGTCGAGAACGGGCAGCGCTGTCACCTGATCGGAAGCTTCTCGCCGGCCTCCACCGCGACGGTCAGCCGGTTCTCGGGAGGCGCCACCGGGCACGTCGCGTAGTCGGTGAGGGCGCACGGCAGGTTGGACGCGCGGTTGAAGTCCAGTGTCACCAGGCCGTCGGCGTCCGCATCGCCGACCGCGAGGGACCGGCACGCGGGGTAGGTGCTCACGCCGCTGGTCTCGTCGGTGAAGAGGATGTGGAAGCCGCCCGCCTTCCCTCGGAATGCGACGAACTGTTGCGGTGCGTTCCCGAGCGTGAAGTCGATGACGCCCAGCCCGGCGTGGTGGTGCTCCAGACCCTCGACGACGGCCGCGGTGGTGACCGTGCGCTCGGAGTCGTACGGCGTGAACGTGCCACTCACGCGCCACTTCTCGTCGGGTGCGAAGGTGGGGATCCCGCCGAACGACGCCAAGGTGGGGGCCGCGGGGTCGTGCACGCGCAGGGCCACCGAGCCGGTGCGGCGAATCACCTCGACGCGCCGCTCACCGGCGGCCACGAGGAGGCCGGGAGCCCCCTCGACGGGGTGCAGAGCGACAGTCCCGTCCACGACCACCCCGTCGACCGACAACCCGTCGCCCGTGCTCGCGGTGACGTGCAGAGCGTCGTCGTCGGCGCGCCACACACCGGGCAGATCCCCCACGGCCGCGTCGGTCTCGGTCAACCAGTACAGACCTGTGAGCGCGACCCAGCCCAACGGATCGCGGAAGTACTCCTCGCGATCGGAATGCCATGCAGCCCAGTCCTGCTCGAACGTGGTGACGGATGTTGTCATGATGCGTACTCCTTCTCGGACGGTGACGATGCGATTCTGCCGAGGACACCGGCGCCGACGTGACGTGCCTCCTCGAGATGGGGGTACCCCGACAGAATGATCTCGTCGACACCTGCCTCGCGATACTCCTCGATGCGGGCCACCACCTCGTCGTGGCTGCCGACCAGCGCGGTGCCGGCGCCGCCGCGGACGAGACCGATGCCCGCCCACAGGTTGGGGCCCACCACCAGGTTCCGACGATCACCGCCGTGCAACGCCAGCATGCGTCGCTGGCCTTCCGATCCCACGGCGCCCAGTTGTGCCTGTCGGGTCCGGACGGTCGCGTCGTCGACATCGGCGATCAGGTCCTCGGCTCGAGCCCACGCATCTTTCGCGCGCTCGCGGGTGATCACGTGCATCCGCAGTCCGAAACGCAGGGTGCGGCCGCGGGCAGCCGCCCGCTCCCGCACGTGGGAGATCTTCTCGGCCACCGCCTCGGGAGACTCGCCCCACGTGAGAAAGACGTCGGCATGCTCGGCGGCGACATCCAGTGCAGCGTCCGATGATCCGCCGAGATAGACGTCGGGAAGCGGCACCGGAGGATGCCCGCCGAAACCGCCGCCGTTCGGTCGGTCCACAGCGTAGTGGTCGCCGGACGGCCGCACCGGCCGGCCGTCGGAGACGGCGCGCGCAATGCCGAGGAACTCACCCGCCCGCGCGTAGCGGCCCTCCTTCGCCAGACGGTCGCCGTAGGACCGCTGCTCGACGTCGTCGCCCCCGACCACCACGTTGAGGAGCATTCGGCCACCGGACAGTCGATGGAACGTACTGACCATCTGCGCCGACGTCACGGGCGAGACCTGGCCCGGCCGGAACGCCACCAGGAACTTCAGACGAGTGGTCGCCGGGATCAGCGCCGCGGTGACCAACCACGCGTCCTCGCAGTGTCCGCCCGTCGGAGTGAGCACGGCCTCGAAACCGAGTTCCTCGACGGTCACGGCCAATTCGGTCAGGTACTCGAGCGTCGCCTCCCGGTGTCCGTCGCCGGATCCCGCCGTGGACGCGCCGCCGATCGAGACTCCGTGCAAGTGCGCACCGAGCCTCTCGTCGTCACCCCCGGTGGGGAGGAACCAGTGGAATCTCACTCGCCGATGCGGGGTCGACGTAGTCCGAGGTGCTCCCGCAAGGTCGACCCCTCGTAGGCGGCCGGGTACGAACCACGTTCCTGCAGTTCGGGAACCAGCTTGTCGACGATGTCGTCGAGCCCGCTCGGCACGAGGTACGGCGTGATGTTGAAGCCGTCGCTCGCCCCTCCGCGGACCCACCGGGTGAGCTCGTCCGCGACCTGGCTCGGCGTACCCGCGAACCCGGTTCGCGCCGACGTCTCGATGACGACCTGCCGCAGCGACAGGTTCTTCGCCTCGGCGAGCGACCGCCATTCCCGCACTCGTGCATCCACGTCGATGCCGTTGAACGCCGACCCACGAGCACCGACGACGCCACTGACGATCGGGTCCTCGGTGGGGAGCGGTCCGTCGGGATCGCGATCGGACAGATCGCGCCCCCACACCTGGCCGGCGATCGACAGCGTCGTCGGGCCGGTGAACTGACCCTCCTTGACCCAGCGCACCTTCTCGTCCACGTCCCGCTCGTGGTCCGCGAGGACGATCTGGGTGCCGGGCAGGATCTTGATGTCGTCGTCCGGTCTCCCTCGGGCCACGAGTCGCGCGCGGATGTCGTTCGCGAAGTCGAGTGCGTCGTCGAAGTGGGTGCCGTGCGCGGAGAAGATCACGTCGGCGTGCTGGGCGGCGAAGTCGCGACCGGTGCTGGAATCTCCCGCCTGGAAGATCACCGGGTGGTCCTGCGGACTGCGGGGAATCGGTGCAGCAGTGACGATGTCGAACTGCGAAGACTGGATGCGCACGGAGTCGGGCGTGCCTCCTGCGTTCCACAGGGCTCTGGCGGCCTCGAGGAACTCTCCGGCGCGCACGTAGCGGTCCGCGTGGTCGAGGTAGCCGCCGCGTCGGAAGTTCTCGCCGGTCCACGCGTTGTCCGTCGTCACGACGTTCCAGCCGGCGCGACCACCGGACAGCACGTCCAGTCCCGACAGTCGACGCGCGAGGTCCACCGGTTCGTTGTAGGTGGTGTTCTGGGTGGCCACCAGTCCGATGTTCGTGGTGATGCCGGCGAGCGCCGCCAACTGTGTGATGGCGTCGGGACGACCGGCGATGTCCAGGTCGAGGATCTTGCCGCCCTGCTCGCGCAGTCGGAGCCCCTCACCGAGGAAGAAGGCGTCGAACAGTCCGCGCTCGGCGGTCGTGATCAGCCGACGGAACGTCTCGAAGTCGATCTGCGAGCCACTGGCCGGGTCCGACCAGATCGTCGTGTGGTTGACGCCCTGGAAGAAGACACCCAGGTGGACGGTGGCGTCGGGACGGAAGAGAGCGGTCATCGCGCAGCCTCGAATCGGTTGACCGGGCGGGCCAGGCCCAGAGTGGAACGCAGCGTCGTGGCCGGGACCGGCCGATGGGCCAGGTCCCGCTGGAACAGTTGAGGAAGGACGTAGCGTGCGGCGACGCGGAGATCGTCGTCGATCAGGTCAGGACGCAACCTGATCCCGCCGATCGCGTCGTCGAGGGCAGCAATGCGCTCGACGAGAGCCGCTGCGGCCGTCGGGCTTCCGGGGGCCTCGACGTCGAGAACGACGTGCGCCCCGGTCACCGCGCGCGCGTCCGCTTCGTTCTCCACGAGGACGACGTCGAGCAGATCGGCGTCGATCTCGCCGAATCGGCCGAACACCACCACCTGACCCTGCGGCGGGCGAGGCACGATCGCGGGGCCCTTCACCGAGTACTCCTCCCCGACGAAGTCGACGTAGTGCAGCTTCTGCTGGTTCAGGAACCGGCCCGTCGGGAAGTCGCGGATCACCGCGTCGTCCTCCCACGAGTCCCACAGTCCACGCGCCACGGTCACCGAATCACGCTGTTCACGAACCAGATCGGTATCGGCCGAGACGACTTCGCGACCCCATGCTGCCGCGACGTCGGGTGCCAGCGACCGGGATGCCACCCAACCCGCCCGGCCGCGGGACGCGTAGTCCAACGACGCGAGCTGTGACGACAGATGGAACGGTTCCGCGTAGGTGGTGCTGGCGGTGGCGACGAGGCCCACCGTGCTGGTGGTCGCGGCGACGAAGGCCGCGCGCGTGACGGCGTCGACACCACCCGTCGCCAGATCGCCGTCGTCGAACGTGACGTAGCCGAATCCTGCGTTCTCGGCCGCGGTCACCGTGGTGGCCACGGCTCGTCCGTCGGCCGAACCGACCCCGACGTCGAAGCCGAGTGTCACCGTCCTGGTCATCGTGCGCTCCCTCGTATCGCCCCCGGACACCCGAGGTTAGGAGGGATCCGCACCCGGCACACGGGTTGGAATCGCAGAGATCGGAGGGGAATGTGCGTCAGAAACCGACGCCGGCGAAGGGCGCCGCCGCGGTCCGGAACAGAGCATCGGCCGCCGCGGGGTCGCCCTGCGCCAGGCCCGCGGTCACCAGAGCGGACCACGACGTCCCGCCGAGCAGCACCGACGCCAGATCTCGGACGTGCACCGTCAGATCCGGCGCCGCGTCGACCACCCGCACGCCGTCCGGTGCGACGGCGTAGGTCCCGGCGTTCTCCGGCAGGTCCGGGTCCTGCACGGCGATGGTCACAGCGTCCCCGGGCCCGTACGTGCGCGCGGACAGTGCCGCGGACACGTCGAGGATGCGCAGCCAGGTCTCGTCCTCGGTGCGATCGAGCCGTACGGATCGGCGATCGTGCATCAGCAGTGGCAGCACGGTGTCGACGGGCAGTGCGGGAAACGTGATGCGGTCGACGAGGTCGAGTCGCAGGAGGAAGCGGACCAGGTCGGCGAACACCGCGTCGTCGGGCGCATGGAGGTCCTCGACGACCACCCGGCGGTCGTTCCCGGACCACCACGTCCGCGGGTCGCGCGGGCGGTACCGGACGTATCCGTCGTCGACCCCGCCGGTGGAGTGCACCGCGTTCCACACCGGATCGGTGTCGGTCCGCCCGCGCAGCCTCGACGCGTTCCACCAGACGGGCAGTCGGGTGATGGTGCCCGGTCGACTCGACGGGTGCGACGCGACGATGCCGGCCTGCACGTCGAACACGTCCCCGTCGTCGACGAGGCGGACGGTGCCGCTGGACACGGCCTCGTCCCGCACCGACGCACGCGCGGTGACGACCTCGGCGGACACGGACGAGGTGGCGACGCCGTAGCCGTAGCGGCCGTAGATGACAGCTTCCGACGCACGGAGCGAGGCGACGACGTCCCCGGCATCGCGCGCGTCCCGCAGCTGGCGCCGCAGCAGAGCGGACACGACACCGCGGCGGGTGTGGGTCGGCAACACCCCGACATGGGTGACGGCCAGGTGGGGAACCCGAGCACCGCCCGGCAGCGTCAGAGTTCCGCGGGCCGAATCGGTGGTCCCGACGAGTCGATCGCCGTCGAAGGCGCCGTAGGTCCGACCGGGCTCGCGCAGACTCGCGATCTCGTCCTCGGTGACCTGCAGCGTGGGCAGTCCCACCATCGCGGCACGGAAGACGCGCTGCGATTCCAGCAGGTCGGACCGCGACTCGAGAATGCGGATGTCGACCATCAGGCGACCTCGGCGATCGTCAGGGTGGTCTGTCGGCGGAGCACGAATCCGAGGGTGTCGTAGAGCGCGACGGCGCGGGTGTTGGTCACACTCGTGTGCAGGAACGGCATCTCGCCCCGCTCCCGGATGCCGTACCCGACAGCGCGGATGAGGCGGGTCGCCAGGCCCTGCCCTCGGTACTCGGGGTCGGTGCACACGGCGCTGATCTCGGTCCAGCCGTCGGGATGCATGCGCTCCCCGGCCATGGCGACGAGCCGCGACCCGTCCCGGACGCCCAGGTACGTGCCCATCTCGATGGTCCGCGAGCGGAACGGTCCCGGCCGGGTGCGGTGCACGAGATCGAGCATCTCCGGCACGTCGTCGGCGGTGAGCACCTGCGCGGCCGGTTCCGGCTCCACCACCAGCGCGGATCCGTCGAACTGCAGCAGCCCGATGCGGTCGAGAACACGCCACCCGGCGGGCGGGGTGATGCCGTCGCCCCGCAGTGCAGCCTGCTCACCCACCGGGAGCAGGGCGCCGAGATCCGCCCAGTCCTCCGCCGTCATGTCCTCGGGGTGACCGAAGAACCCGGCCACCTCGGGGTGGTAACGCGCGATCCGGCCCCGCCATTCAGCGAACCGGGAGTGGGCGCCGACGAGGGACGATCGGATGGGATCGTCCAGCGGATGCGCGTCGGGGAGGGTCGGGATCACCGGAACTCGGTCGTCGCACTGCACCAGGCCACTGTAAGGGTCGGCTCCGACGCCGCGGCGCGTTGTACTCGCGACGATTCCGGAGGGGCAGAATGGTGTCGTGAGCCCCGACAGAGTGAGTCCTGACGACGCCGTGCGACCTGACGATGCTCCGTCCACGACGGGGACACCGCCGTGGACGTACCTGATGGACATGGACGGCGTCCTGGTGCACGAGGAGCACCTCGTGCCCGGCGCGGACCGGTTCCTGAAGGAGCTCCAGGACACGAACACGCCGTTCATCGTCCTCACGAACAACTCGATCCGCACGCGTCGCGACCTGCAGGCACGGCTGCGGCGCACGGGCCTCGAGATCCCCGAGGAGTCGATCTGGACGTCGGCGCTGGCCACGGCCACGTTCCTGGGGAATCAACGTCCGAACGGCACCGCCTACGTGGTCGGGGAGTCCGGTCTGACGACGGCTCTGCACGACATCGGCTACATCATCACCGACATCGATCCCGACTACGTGGTGCTGGGTGAGACGCGCACCTACTCGTTCGAAGCCATCACGACGGCCATCCGACTGGTCGAGCGCGGCGCCCGCTTCATCGCGACCAATCCCGACGCGACCGGTCCGTCGCGCGAAGGGTCGCTGCCCGCGACCGGCTCCGTCGCCGCGCTCATCACGCGCGCGACCGGACGTGAGCCGTACTACGTGGGCAAGCCGAACGCGCTGATGATGCGGTCCGCTCTGCGGGCCATCGGCGCGCACTCGGAGAACACGCTGATGATCGGTGACCGCATGGACACCGACATCGTGTCCGGGCTCGAAGCCGGTCTCCAGACCATCCTCGTGCTCACCGGTATCTCGACCCCCGCCAGCGTCGAGATGTTCCCGTTCCGCCCCACCCGTGTCATCGAGTCGGTCGCCGACCTCATCGGGCACACCGCGAACCCGTTCGGATGAGATTCGTCTACTCCCGGCCCGACCGCAGCGTCGAGGCGACGGGCACCCGGCAGGCGTTCGATCACATCGACGACGCGCGCGAGGCTCTCGAGGACGGGTCGGCGCGGGTTCTCGTGGGGGCCATCGGGTTCGATGCGTCCACGCGGTGTGCACTCGTCGAACCGTCGACGTTCGACCGGCGCGACGAGCCGCGGACACCGGAGCAGAGCACCCTGCCCGGAGCTGTGATCGCCTCCCAGAACCCGCCACCCGACAAGCACGTCGCGCGGGTGCAGCGTGCCCTGACGGTGCTGAACCATCCCGGATCCGCACTACGCAAAGTGGTTCTCGCGCGGTCGATCACGCTGGTGTTCGATGCCCCGCTGTCCCCGACGGCGTTCGCGGACACGCTCATCGAGGCGAATCCGATGCACAACGGTTTCGCCGTCGATCTCACCGCGGCGGGTGGTCCGTACTTCGGCCGCCACCTGGTGGGATCGTCGCCGGAGTTGCTGGTGCGGCGCACCGGAACCGAGGTGATCTGCCGACCATTCGCCGGAACTGCTGCACGACAACAGGATCCGGTGGCGGACGAGCAGGCGGGCGCCGACCTGCTCGCCAGCGCCAAGAACCTGGCCGAGCACCGCTTCGTCGTCGACGCCATCGCCGAGGCCCTGGCGCCACTGTGCTCGGAGGTGTCCGTCCCCGACGGGCCGACGCTGACCAGCACGCCGGCCGTGTGGCATCTGGCGACCCCGATCACCGCGACACTGGCCGACCCCGCCACCACGGCACTGGATCTCGCGCTCGCACTGCACCCGACACCCGCGGTCGCGGGCAGCCCCACCGACCTGGCGCTCCAGACCATCGATCTGCTGGAGTCCGGACGCAACCGCGACTTCTACGCCGGCATGGTGGGGTGGTGCGACGCGTCGGGCGACGGTGAGTGGATGGTGGCCATCCGCTGCCTGGACATCGCCGCCGACGGCCTCAGCGGGGTCGCGACCGCGGGTGGCGGCATCGTCGCCGCCTCGGACGCGAGCGCCGAGCTGGAGGAGACGACAGCGAAGTTCGCGACGGTGCTCAGGCCCTTCGGCCTCTGACGTCGATCCGGTGCGCCGAGCCGCGGATACCGCGGCTCAGCGCACCGAAGCCGGCCGTTGATGCACTCGGCTCTACCGGGCGAGCGCTCCCGCCAGATCGCCGAGCAGGTCCTCGAGGTCCTCCAGGCCCACGGAGATGCGCACGACTCCGTCCGTGATGCCCACGGCTGCACGGCCTTCCGGACCCATGGCCCGGTGGGTGGTGGTGGCGGGGTGCGTCGTCATCGACTTCGCGTCGCCGAGGTTGTTGGAGATGTCGATGATGCGCAGCTTGTTCAGGAACTCGAAGGCGCGCGCCTTGCCGCCCTCGAGCTCGAACGTGACGACGGTACCGCCGCCGCTCATCTGCGAGACCGCGAGATCGTGCTGGGGGTGCGACGGCAGGTACGGGTACTTCACCCATCCGATACCCGGCTGCGCCTCGAGGAACTCCGCGACGGCCAGCGCCGAGGCGTTCATGTGCCGCACGCGGAGCGGCATCGTCTCGAGACCCTTCAGCAGAGTCCAGGCGTTGAACGGGCTCAGCGCGGGACCGGTGTGGCGCATGAGCGTCTGCACAGGACCGTCGATGTACTCCTTCGATCCCAGGATGGCGCCCCCGAGCACGCGCCCCTGTCCGTCGATGTGCTTGGTCCCCGAGTACACCACCACGTCGGCACCGAGGTCGAAGCTGCGCTGCAGCACGGGCGTCGCGAAGACGTTGTCCAGCACCACCTTCGCACCGGCCGCATGCGCCATCTCGGTCACGCGCCGGACGTCGACGAGCGACTGCATCGGGTTGGACGGCGTCTCGAAGAACACCGCGGTGGTGGGCACGGCGAGCGCCTGTTCCCACTGGTCCAGGTCGTCGCCGTCGACGAAGACGGTCTCGACTCCCCAACGCGGCAGGATCTCGTTGCACACGACGAAGCACGAGCCGAACAGGCTCCGCGCCGCGACGAGTCGGTCGCCGGCCTTCAGCAGCGCTCCGAGCCCGGTGAAGACCGCGGACATCCCGCTCGAGGTGCCGAAGGCCGCCTCGGCGCCGTCGAGCAACCGCAGCCGCTCCTCGAACATGGTGACGGTCGGGTTGCCGTAGCGCGAGTAGACGAAGTGGTCGATGTCGCCGGTGAACGCCTGCTCGGCGGCCTCGGCACTCTCGTACACGAAACCCGAACTGAGATAGAGGGCCTCGGCGTTCTCCTCGAACCCCGAGCGGTTCAGACCGCCGCGGACACCGAGAGTTCCCTGCCCGACCCCGTCGGGCAGGGGCTTGGAGAACCCGCCGCCGGTGGGGATCACTTCTGCCGCCAGGGCAGTCCGACGGCGCGCCACCCGGCACTGCCGCGGTGTCCCTCGGCGTCGGTCGCGCCCTCGAAGCCGTCGAGCACGTTGTAGGCGGGTCCGAGCCCCGCAGCGGTCGCGGCCTCGGCGGCACCGATGGACCGCTGACCGGAGCGACACAGGAAGACCACAGGGCCCTTGTCGACCCCGGCGGCACGGACCTCGTCGACGAAGTTCTCGTTCTTCGCGCCGTCCGGGTAGGCGACCCACTCGACGAAGGCCGTCGGCTTGTCCAGCGACGAGATGTCCGGGACACCCACGTAGCTCCACTCGGCGTGGGTGCGGACGTCGACGAGCGAGGCCTCCGGATCGGTGCTGAGAAGTTCCCAGGCCTGCTCGGGCGTGATGTCTCCTGCGTAGCTCACGACCCCAGTTTCTCACATGGTCGGCTCGGCCCGATATGTCCGATAGTCGCAGCGTACGGCCTCGAGGGGGCAAGATGAGCCGATGACGGACGACACACTGCGCCCTGCGACGGGCGCCGGCTCACCACAGCCGGACACGAGCGGCGACACGGGGCAGTTCACCCATCGCCAGATCATGACGATCATCTCCGGTCTGATGCTCGGCATGTTCCTGGCCGCGCTCGACCAGACGATCGTCTCGACGTCCATCCGCACCATCGCGGACGACCTGCAGGGCTTCTCCGTTCAGGCGTGGGTCACCACGGCGTACCTGATCACGGCCACCATCTCCACGCCGCTGTACGGGAAGCTCTCGGACATCTACGGGCGCAAACAGTTCTTCCTGACCGCGATCACGATCTTCGTCATCGGATCGGCGCTGTGCGGCTTCGCCACGTCGATGTACCAACTCGCGGCCTTCCGCGCGTTCCAGGGCCTCGGTGCCGGCGGCCTGTTCTCGCTCGCACTGACCATCGTCGGCGACATCGTCCCGCCGCGGGAGCGGGCCAAGTACCAGGGCTACTTCCTCGCCGTGTTCGGCACGTCCAGCGTGCTCGGTCCGGTCATCGGCGGCGTGTTGTCGGGCCAGTCCGAGATCCTGAACATCACCGGCTGGCGCTGGGTGTTCTTCGTCAACGTGCCCATCGGCATCGTCGCTCTGTTCGTCGTCGCCAAGGTGCTGAATCTGCCGCGTCGACACGGCAGCGCGGTCGTCGACTGGGGCGGCGCCGCGGCGCTGGCCGTCGGACTGGTGCCGCTGCTGATCATCGCCGAGCAGGGACGCACGTGGGGATGGGGCTCCGGGCGGGCCATGATCTGCTACGCCATCGGCGTCCTCGGCATCGCGGCCTTCATCGCCATCGAGATCAGGATGAAGACGAACGCACTCATCCCGATGCGCTTCTTCCGCAACTCGACGTTCAGCGTCGGACTCGTGCTCTCGGTCATCACCGGTGCGGCGATGTTCGGCGGCATCACGCTGCTCCCCCAGTACCTGCAGGTGGTCAAGGGCTCGTCGCCGACGCTCGCCGGGTTCCAGATGCTCCCGCTGGTGCTGGGCATCATGGTCGCGTCGATCTTCTCCGGCCAGATGATCTCCCGCACGGGCCACTACCGTCCGTATCCCATCATCGGCACGACTCTCATGACGGTCTGCATGTTCGCCTTCTCGTTCATCGAGTACGACACACCGCTGTGGATGATCATGATCGCGATGTTCGGTTTCGGGTTCGGCCTGGGCAATCTGATGCAGCCGCTGACCCTTGCGATCCAGAACGCACTGCCGCCGCAGGACATGGGCGTCTCCACCTCGTCGGCCACGTTCTTCCGGCAGATCGGCGGCACCATCGGCGTCGCGGTGTTCCTGTCCCTGCTCTTCTCGCGCGTGACCGACGCCATCGCGTCGGCTCTGCGTTCCGCCGCGGAGACTCCCGAGTTCCGCGAGGCGGTGGGTCAGGCCGCGTCCAGCACTGATCCCGCGGTGTCCGGCCTCGCGCAGGGGCTCGTGCAGGGCAACGGGTCGGCCGCCGGGGGCATCCTGGACGACACGTCCTTCATCCAGAAGCTGCCCGACGCGGTGGCGGCGCCGTTCCAGATCGGATTCTCCGACGCGATGGACTCGGTCTTCGTCGTGGCCGGGTTCGTGCTGGCGCTGGCCTTCGTGATCAACCTGTTCTACAAGGAGGTCCCGTTGCGCACCCAGGGCGGCCTCGCAGCTCAGGCGTCGGAACGCACGGCGAGCAAGGACACGGCCGAGTAGAGCTCGTCAGGGACTGCAGAGCAGCCAGTCGTCACCGGACCGCACCGCGTTCCACGTGAGGCTCTGCTCGCTGCCGTCGAGGCTGACTCGCACGTCGGCCTCGGCGGCGTCACCCTTGACCCGCACCTCCTCGATGTTCTCGAGATCCACCGACGTACCCGCATCCGCCAGCGGTGCGTCGGTGATGCCGGGGCACTGCAGTGCGGTGACAGCGGCGGTGTCGCCGGACTTCACAGCCTCGACGTAGGCGGCGACGGCGGTCCCGACACGCTGGTTGTCGCTGACGTTCTCGTCGGGCGACCCGGTCAGCGACAGGATCGCGATGATCACCGCCACGACGACCACCACCGCAGCGGCCGCGATGAAGGGCGCTGCGGTGGTGGGTCTCGGATCCTCTTCGGAGCTCATGCTCCGATCATGTCAGCTCGGTGCAGCTCAGCCCTCGAGCGACGGGTAATCGGTGTAGCCCTCGGCGCCGCCGCCGTAGAAGGTGCTCTCGTCGGGGGTGTTGAGCTCGGTGTCGTGGGTCCACCGGGTCACCAGGTCGGGGTTGGCGATGAACGGCCGACCCACCGTGACGGCGTCGGCGATCTCGTCGGACACCAGCTTCTCGGCCTCGTCGCGAGTGGTCATCGCGGCGAAGCCGGTGTTGAGCACGAACGGGCCGCTCCAGGCCCAACGCAGCTTGCCCAGGAACGGATCCTCGGCGTCGACGAGCACGTGCAGGTACGCCAGGCCGAGGCCGTCGATCTGCGACAGCAGGGCCTCGTAGGCACCCGTCGTGTCGTCCTCGGTGATGCCGCTCGCGGTGCCTCCGGGCGAGATGCGGATGCCGACCCGGCCCGCGCCGATGGCGGCGGAGACGGCGCGCACGACCTCCACGACGAGGCGCGCACGGTTCTCGGGGCTGCCGCCGTAGGAGTCGGTGCGGTGGTTCGCGCCGTCCGCCAGGAACTGGTGGAGCAGGTAGCCGTTGGCGGCGTGCAGCTCGACACCGTCGAGACCGGCCTCGATCGCACGGGTCGAGGCGTCGACGAACACGTCGACCACGCGAGCGATCTCGTCCGCGGCGATCTCGCGCGGCGCGGGGATCTCCTTCGACCCACCCTTGGTGAACATCTCGATACCGGGCGCGATGGCGGACGGTGCGATGGCCTCGAGGCCCGAGTTGTCGGGGTGGGACACCCGACCCGCGTGCATCAGCTGGACGACGATCTTGCCGCCCTCACCGTGCACCGCGTCCGCGATCTTCGCCCAGCCGGCCTGCTGCTCGTCGGTGTGCAGGCCCGGGGTGTTGGTGTAGCCCTTGCCGACGGCGGAGGGCTGCGTTCCCTCGGACACGATGAGGCCGGCACCCGCACGTTGGCGGTAGTACTCGACGACGAGGTCACCGGGCACACCGTCGTCACCACTGCGGCTGCGCGTGAGCGGCGCCATGAAGACACGGTTGCGGGCGTGGATGTCGCCGAGTTCGAGCGGCTGGAGCAGGGGTGATTCGGGACTGAGTTCGGTCACGTCGATCGGCCTTTCGAAGGTGCTGACTGTCGAGCTGTCCTCTGACGCAAGCCTGAGGGGTCCGCGATCCATGCCCGACTGTGGGCCGCATCACTCGGTGGAATCCCGATGTTCACCCAGTTCTCTGTGCACACGTCACGGCCACCTGGCGCACCGGAGGCGCCGCCTCGTCACTTATGCTGGGGTGTCCGCCTCCCTGCGGCCACGACGCCCGCTCCGAGCTCGATGGGCGGCCGGCCGACGACGATGTTAGGTAGATCCACGCTGATGACTGACCAGACCCGCCCGCTCCGAGTGGCCATCGTGGGTGCAGGCCCGGCCGGCATCTACGCCGCCGACGCGTTGATGAAGTCGGACCACAACGTCTCCGGCCCCGGCGTGAGCATCGACCTCTTCGAGCGCATGCCCGCTCCGTTCGGTCTGATCCGCTACGGCGTCGCACCGGATCACCCGCGCATCAAGGGCATCATCACCGCGCTGCACAAGGTGCTCGACAAGCCGCAGGTCCGCCTGCTCGGCAACATCGACTACGGCACCGACATCGACCTCGAGACGATGCGCCGCTTCTACGACGCCGTCATCTTCTCCACCGGCGCCAACGCGGACCGCGCGCTGAACATCCCCGGCATCGACCTCGACGGCAGCTACGGCGCCGCCGACTTCGTCTCCTGGTACGACGGTCACCCCGACGTGCCACGCACCTGGCCCCTCGACGCCGAGAAGGTCGCCGTCCTCGGCGTCGGCAACGTCGCGCTCGACGTGGCCCGCGTACTGGCCAAGACGGGCGACGAGCTGCTGCCCACCGAGATCCCCGCGAACGTCTACGAGGGCCTGAAGGCCAACAAGGCCGTCGAGGTGCACGTGTTCGGCCGCCGCGGCCCCGCCCAGGCCAAGTTCACGCCGCTCGAGCTCCGCGAGCTGGACCACTCCCCCAACATCGAGGTCATCGTCGCTCCCGAGGACATCGACTACGACGAGGGCTCGGAGAAGGCCCGCCGCGAGTCCAAGCAGGTCGACATGGTCGCGAACACGCTGCAGGACTGGGCGATCCGCGATGCCGGCGACCGCCCGCACAAGCTGTTCCTGCACTTCTTCGAGTCGCCGCACGAGGTGCTCGGCCAGGACGGCAAGGTCGTCGGACTGCGCACCGAGCGCACCGAACTCGACGGCACCGGCAACGTCAAGGGCACCGGCAACTACACCGATTGGGACGTCCAGGCCGTCTACCGCGCGGTGGGCTACCTGTCGCAGAACATCGCCGACCTCCCCTTCGACGACCTCGCGGGCACCATCCCCAACGAGGCCGGCCGCGTGAAGAACAACGACGGCACCCCCGTCGACGCCACGTACGTCACCGGCTGGATCAAGCGCGGACCCGTCGGCCTCATCGGCCACACCAAGGGTGACGCCAACGAGACCGTCGCGAACCTCCTCGCCGACGCCCCGTCGTTCGCGGGTGCCACCGACCCGTCCGAGGACGCCGTCGTCGCGTTCCTCGAGGACAAGAAGGTCCCGTTCACCACGTGGGACGGCTGGTACCGCCTCGACGCGCACGAGCGCAGCCTCGGCGAGCCGCAGGGCCGCGAGCGCGTCAAGGTCGTCGAGCGCGAGGACATGCTGCGCGCCAGCGAGCCCGACAAGGCCTGACCCCAGCAGCTGAAGCACCGAAGCCCCGAGGATGTCCTCGGGGCTTCGTGCGTGTCAGATCCGGACGGACAGCAGCCGTCCCTCGCGCTCGTCCTTGCGGGCGTGCTCGTTGAAATCGGGTGCGGCGCAGACAAACAGGGTGCGGCCGTCGTCGCCGCCGAATCCGCACGCGAACACCCCGGTGTCGAAGGTCAACTCGTCGACCACTCCCTCGCCCTCGCGAATCTGCACGATGCGCTGCCCCAGTGCGTCGGCCGCCCACAGCGTGCCGTCCTGCGCGAGAGCGCAACCGTCGGGCGCCACCACCACCTGGCCGATGCCCTCGGCCATGTCCGTCGACTCGGGCATCGGACCGAGCACAGCCCAGTCGCGGCGCGGTCCGAGGACACCGTCGTCGCCGATCGCGAAGGCGCTGATCCGGTTGCCGAGCGTCTCGTCGACGAGGAGATCGCCGCCTGCGGTGACGGCCATGCCGTTCGGGAAGTGCAGATCGGTGGCGTCCTCGTGCACACTGCCGTCGGGCTCGACACGCAGCAGGGAGGCCGTCTCGATGGGCGCCATGTTCATGAGATCGAATCCGAAGTTGCCGACGTAGGCGCGCCCGTCCGCATCCACGTGCATGTCGTTGGCGTTGCCGGTCGCGTGCGCGGACAGGTCCGCGTGCACCACGAGGTCGCCGTTCTCCTCGCGCCGCAGAACGGTCTGATCTCGCATCGAGACGACCAGGAGCCGACCGTCGGGAAGCCACCCGAGCCCGGACGGCTGGTGCGGCACCTCGGCCTCCACCCGGACGTCGCTGCCGTCCTCGTTCGCCGACAGCACCTGGTGGGTGTAGAAGTCGGAGACCCAGACACGACCCTCCCGCCACCGTGGGCACTCGAAGTAGGTGTAGCCCTCCAGGACCACGGTCGGCTCTGCCTTCATGTGTAGCTCCTCGCACGACGAGACGGATGATCGAATGTGACGTACGCCTCATCACATCATGAGGCATCCTGGCAGACGTGTTCGACAGCCACGTCCACATCATCGATCCGCGGTTCCCTCTCGTGTCGAACGGCGGATACGAACCCCCCGTGTTCACTGCCGACGACTATCGCGAGGAGACCGACGGACTGGGGGTCGTGGGCGGCGCCGTCATCGCCGGGTCGTTCCAGGGCAGCGACCAGAGCTTTCTGCTCGCGGCGCTGACCGAACTCGGTGACGGATGGGTGGGCGTGACCCACCTGCCGTGGGACGCCGAGGACGAGGACATCATCGCGCTCGACGACGCGGGCGTCCGAGCGCTCAGATTCAATCTGCGGCGCGGCGACACCGACATGTCGACCCTCACCGAGCAGGCCGTCCGCGCGCACGAGATCGCCGGATGGCACGCCGAGTTCTACGCGGACGCCGGATTGTTGCTGTCCCTGGAGCCGGTCCTGTCCAAACTGCCGGCCATCAGCATCGACTACCTCGGCATGGCCGAGGACGCCATGCCGTACCTCCTCGATCTCGTCGACAGGGGAGCACGGGTCAAGGCGGCGGGCTTCGGCCGCATCGGCCACGACCCGGTGGAGGCGATGAGCAGGATCCATGCCGTCAACCCCGAGGCACTGATGTTCGGGACCGATCTGCCCGGCACGCGCTCCCCGCGACGCTTCGTCCCCTCCGACATCGACCTGGTGACCGAGGCAGTGGGCGGCGATCTCCAGAAGGTGCTGTTCAGGAACGCGAGGGCCTGGTACCGGGAGCGTTAGAGCACGATGACGGCAACGACCCACACGCCGGCCGCGAGCAGACCACCGAACAGCTCGACGAGGATCGACAGGCCCACCGCCTTGGTGGCGTGGACCGTCGACTGCCAGGCGGATCCCGACGTGCGGGCACGAGGAAGTTCCGCCAGGTACACACCGAGGGGGAACCCGAGGAAGAGTCCGACGACCGGGACGACGAAGAATCCGACGATGCCGACGACGCCGCCCGCGACGATGGAACGGGTGGGCACTCCGGCCGTCTTCAGTCGTCTGCCCGGCCACAGGTACTTGACGACGCCCGATGCCACCAGCAGCGCCGTCGCGATGCCGAACACCGTCCACGCCGATGCGGTGCCGACGACGAAGGCCCAGACGCCGATCGCGGCGAAGATCAGGACGACACCGGGGAGCACCGGGACGACGATCCCGATCAGGCCGATCAGGACGACCAGTCCGACGAGGACCTCGGCACCGGCGGTCACCGTGCCGAGACCGGACGCACGCGGCTCGCGGCGTCGCGTGCACGCTCCCGCGCGGTCTCGACGTCCGGACCGGTCGACACGGCGACGCCCATCCGGCGCTTCGCGAAGCTCTCCGGCTTGCCGAACAGGCGGATGTCGGTCTCCGGGACGCGGAGCGCCTGCTCGACGCCCTCGAAGGCGATGCCCACCTCGTCGAGACCGCCGTAGATCACCGCGGACGCGCCGGGTGTCAGCAGCGTGGTGTCCACCGGAAGCCCGAGGATGGCGCGCGCGTGCAGCTCGAACTCCGACAGCCGCTGGGTGCCGAGCGTGACCAGGCCCGTGTCGTGCGGTCGTGGGCTGACCTCGGAGAAGTACACGTCGTCGCCCTTGACGAAGAGCTCGACGCCGAAGATGCCGCGGCCGCCGAGTGCCGCGGTGACCGTGCGGGCGACCTCGCGTGCGGCGTGCAGAGCGGCCGCCGACATGGGCTGGGGCTGCCACGACTCGATGTAGTCGCCGGACTTCTGGAGGTGGCCGATGGGCTCGCAGAAGGAGGTCTCGTCGGCGCCGTTCTCGTCGACCGCGCGGACGGTGAGCTGGGTGATCTCGTAGTCGAAGTCGACGAAGCCCTCGACGATGACCCGACCCAGCGCGACTCGTCCCCCGGCCTGAGCATGGTCCCAGGCCCGCTGGACGTCGTCGTCGCTCGTCACGACCGACTGCCCCTTGCCCGACGACGACATCACCGGCTTGATCACCGCCGGGAAGCCCGTGTGCTCGAGAGCTGCGCGAACCTCGTCCACACTGTCGGCGAACGCGTACGGCGACGTGGGCAACCCCAGCTCCTCGGCCGCGAGTCTGCGGATGCCCTCGCGGTTCATCGTCAGCTGGGTAGCCCTGGCCGTCGGCACGACGGTGGTGACCCCGCGGTCCTCGACCACGGAGAGCGCCTCGGTGGCGATGGCCTCGATCTCCGGCACGACGAAGTGCGGCGCCTCGGACTCGATGACGGCGAGCAGGGCGTCCGGATCACTCATGTCCACGGTGTGGGCGCGGTGCGCGACCTGGTGGCCGGGGGCGTCCGCGTACCGGTCGACGGCGATCACCTCGACGCCCAGGCGCTGGAACGCGATGATCACTTCCTTGCCGAGCTCACCGGAGCCCAGCAGCATCACCTTGGTGGCCGACGGAGAAAGTGGAGTACCGATGCGGGAGGACGTCACTCTTGGAATGCTATCGGGCATGGCGGACACCGAGGACCTGCTCACCTACCTCCAGCGAGGACGGGACGCGGTGGTGTGGAAACTCGACGGCGCGTCGGAGTACGACATCCGTCGGCCCCTCACGTCGACCGGTACCAACCTGCTGGGAATCGTGAAACACCTGGCCATGACCGAGGCGGGGTACCTCGGGTCCACGTTCGGGCGACCGTTCCCCGAACCGATCCCGTGGTCCGACCCGACACTCGAACTCAATGCCGACATGTGGGCCACACCCGACCAGTCCCGCGATTCTCTCGTCGACCTCTACCGCCGGGTGAACGCCCATGCCGACGAGACGGTGCGCACCCTCGGACCGAGAGCGGAGGGGACGGTGCCGTGGTGGACGGCGAAGAACCCCGTGACCGTCGAGTACATCCTGGTGCACCTGATCGCGGAGACACACCGCCATGCCGGCCACGCCGACATCGTGCGCGAACTCGCCGACGGCAGCGCCGGACTGGCTCCCGGCAACTCCAACCTGGCGGACGGTGACGCCGACTGGTGGGGTGACTACCGGTCGCGAGTGGACGACGCCGCGTCGGAGTTCCTCTGAGTCTCCCGACCCGCACAGTCCGGTCCTGTCGTCGGGCAGGTTCCGGTGGATAGGGTCGCGCCATGACTACTGCAGGTGGACCTCTCGCCGGAATCAAGGTCGTGGAACTCGCGGGCATCGGCCCCGGACCGCACACCGCGACGCTGCTGGCCGACCTCGGCGCCGACGTCGTGCGCGTCCAGCGTGCGGGCGCGCTGCCGGCCGAGGGATCACCGGGCGACCCCCTGCTCCGCAACCGCCGCATCGTCGAGGCGAATCTGAAGGATCCGGCCGAGCTGGAACGGGTGCTCGACCTGATCTCCCGCGCCGACGTCCTCATCGAGGGCTTCCGTCCGGGGGTCACCGAGCGCATGGGTCTGGGACCCGACGTCGTCGCCGAGCGCAACCCCGGTCTGGTCTACGGACGCATGACGGGGTGGGGCCAGGAGGGTCCGTGGTCGCAGGTCGCGGGACACGACATCAACTACATCTCGGTCACCGGAGTGCTGCACGCGATCGGACGCGAGGGTGAGCGCCCGGTACCCCCGATGAACATGGTCGGCGACTTCGGCGGTGGATCGATGTTCCTCGTCATGGGCATTCTCGCAGCGCTGGTCGAGCGCGGTCGGTCCGGGAAGGGCCAGGTGATCGACGCGGCCATGGTCGACGGCACCGTCGCGTTGTCGCACATGATCTGGGGGTGGCGCGGGATCGGCATGTGGTCCGACGAGCGCGGCACGAACCTGCTGGACACCGGTGCCCCGTTCTACGACACGTACGAGACGTCCGACGGCAAGCACGTCGCCGTCGGCGCGCTGGAACCCCAGTTCTACGCCGCGATGCTGCAGGGACTCGGGCTCGATCCGTCGGCCTTGCCGCACCAGCTCGACCGTGAGCAGTGGCCGACGCTGCGGTCGACCTTCACGGCGGTGTTCGCCTCCCGCACGCGCGACGAGTGGGCCGCCGTCTTCGACGGCACGGACGCCTGCGTCACCCCCGTGCTGACCTTCGACGAGGCCACGCGCCACCGCCACATGGCCGAACGCGGCAGCCTCATCGACATCGACGCAGTCATCCAGCACGCCCCGGCGCCGCGTTTCGGGCGTACCGCCACGTCCACGCCGGCGGGTCCGGCCCGCTCGTCCGTCGACCCCGACTCGGTCTGGACCTGAGTGGACGCCGCGGCCTGGGACGCCAAGTACGAACGCGCCGAACTTATCTGGGGCGCACCGCCGAACGACATGGTCGTCGAGTTCTGCACCTCCCTGCCGCGCGGCCGGGCGCTCGATCTCGCGTGCGGCGAGGGGCGCAACGCCCTCTGGCTCGCCACGCGCGGATGGAGTGTCGACGCCGTCGACTTCAGCAGCGTGGCGCTGACCAAGGCGGTCCGCATCGCCGCCACGGCCACCGCGTCGATCCGCGAGCGAGTGCGGTGGGTCCACGCGGACGTGACCACACTCACACCCGAGCGGAATTATGATCTCGTTGTCATCGCCTACCTGCATTTATCGCGGACCGAGCGTGAAAACGTCCTCGCGACTGCCGTCCGGGCGTTAAAACATGAGGGAATCCTCGTGATCGTGGGTCACCATTCTGCCAATCTGAAGAATGGCGTCGGCGGTCCGCAGGATCCCGAAATCTTGTACAGCCCAGACGATCTGGTCGCGGACATCGGCGACAGGATGCGCATTCTCGTCGCCGAGGACAGGGTGCGGCACGTAGGTGATTCCGCAGCGATCGACGCCCTTGTGGTGGGACGAGTTACCGACGAGTAGACCCCTATTGGCAGTGTTCCCGATCCGGCGTAACATAGCCGTATGTTACTGGCGAGTAGGTAGCGCCGGGCCACACAGGCGGTACCGAGGCCGGACCGCACCACTGAGACGGAGAACGCATCACCATGGGTCATTACAAGAGTAATCTTCGCGATCTCGAGTTCAACCTGTTCGAGCTGTTCGCCCTGGACAAGACGCTCGAGTCCGGACAGTTCGGCGATCTCGACGTCGACACCGTGCGTGACATGCTCTCCGAGGTCCGCCGCCTCGCCGAGGGCCCGCTCGCGGAGTCCTTCGCCGACGCCGACCGCAACCCGCCGACCTTCGACCCCGAGACGCACACCGTCACCCTCCCGGAGTCGTTCAAGAAGTCGTACCGCGCGCTGCAGGAAGCCGGCTGGGATCACCTGGGCCTCGACGAGGAACTCGGCGGCATGCCGGTACCGCGCCAGGTGTTCTGGGCCGTCGCCGAGATGATCCTCGGATCGAACCCCGCCGCCTTCATGTACTCCGCCGGCCCGGGCTTCGCGCAGATCCTCTCCGACAACGGCAACGAGCAGCAGAAGAAGTGGGCCGTACTCGCCTCCGAGCGCAACTGGGGCGCCACCATGGTCCTCACCGAGCCCGACGCGGGTTCGGACGTGGGCGCAGGCCGCACCAAGGCCGTCGAGCAGGCCGACGGCAGCTGGCACATCGAGGGCGTCAAGCGCTTCATCACCTCGGCCGACTCGGACGATCTCTTCGAGAACATCTTCCACCTCGTGCTCGCTCGCCCCGAGGGCGCCAAGCCGGGCACCAAGGGACTGTCGCTGTTCTTCGTCCCGAAGTTCCACTTCGACAGCGAGACCGGCGAACTCGGCGAGCGCAACGGCGTGTTCGTCACCAACGTCGAGCACAAGATGGGCCTCAAGGTCTCGGCCACCTGTGAGCTGACCCTCGGCGGACACGGCGTCCCGGCCAAGGGCTGGCTCGTCGGCGACGTCCACAACGGCATCGCGCAGATGTTCGACGTCATCGAGCACGCTCGAATGATGGTGGGCACCAAGGCCATCTCGACGCTGTCCACCGGGTACCTCACCGCGCTCGACTACGCCAAGCAGCGCATTCAGGGTGCTGACCTGACGCAGATGACCGACAAGGCCGCGCCCCGCGTCGCCATCACGCATCACCCCGACGTCCGTCGCTCGCTGATGACGCAGAAGGCGTACGCCGAGGGCCTGCGCGCGGTGTTCCTCTACACGGCCGCTCACCAGGACGAGGTTGCCGCACTGCACGTCTCGGGCGCCGACAAGGACACCGCGTTCCGCGTCAACGACCTGCTGCTCCCCATCGTCAAGGGTGTGGGTTCCGAGGTCGCGTACGAGCAGCTGGCGCAGAGCCTCCAGACGCTCGGTGGCTCCGGCTTCCTGCAGGACTACCCCATCGAGCAGTACATCCGCGACGCCAAGATCGACTCGCTCTACGAGGGCACCACGGCCATCCAGGCGCAGGACTTCTTCTTCCGCAAGATCGCCCGGGACCGCGGCGTCGCACTGGCCCACGTCGCCGGCCAGATCAAGACGTGGATCGACAGCGAGGCGGGCAACGGTCGCCTCAAGAGCGAGCGTGCCTTGCTGAACACCGCCCTCGAGGACGTGCAGGGCATGGTCGCCACGCTCACGCAGCACCTCATGGGTGCCCAGGAGCAGCCGACCGAGCTGTACAAGGTCGGCCTCGGATCCGTCCGCCTGCTCATGAGCGTCGGCGACCTGATGATCGGCTGGCTGCTGCTGCGTCAGTCCGAGATCGCCATCGCCGCACTCGACAACGGCGCCGGCGAGAAGGACAAGGCGTTCTACGAGGGCAAGATCGGCGCAGCGTCGTTCTTCGCCAAGAACATCCTGCCCCGCCTGACCTCCACCCGTCAGATCCTGTCCGACCTGGACAACGACGTCATGGAGCTCGACGAAGCGGCGTTCTGATCCGCTGAATCCCCACTGCGGCCCGGCTGGTATTCCAGCCGGGCCGCAGTGCTGTGTGGTGCGGGCGCTTCCCGGCCGCTCTCGCGGAGTCGGCCCGACACCGCGTTTATCGCGACGCCCACCGGCTACACCTCGCGTTGCGCAGTGGGACAGGCCCACTCGCGACAGGAGAGGATCCACCATGGCGAACACGAACAGAGCGGGCCGTACCGTGGTCCGCCGGTCACCGGTTCAATGGGGAGCACTGATCGTCGGCGTCGTGTTCCTTCTCGTCGGTGTGCTCGGGTTCGTCCCGGGCATCACGACGGACTACGACATGCTCACCTTCGCGGGCCACCACAGCGGGGCGATGCTCCTGGGCATCTTCGAGGTGTCGATCCTGCACAACATCGTGCACCTGTTGTTCGGCGTCGCCGGGATCCTGCTGGCCCGTACACCGTCCTCGGCGAGGCTGTACCTCATCGGCGGCGGCATCATCTACCTGGTGCTCTTCGTGTACGGGCTCGTCATCGACCACGAGAGCAGCGCCAACTTCGTGCCGCTGAACGACGCCGACAACTGGCTGCACCTCGTGCTCGGCGTCGGCATGATCGGGCTGGGTCTCGCGTTGCCGCGCGTCGTCACGGGTACCACCGCGACACCGACTCGCTAGCCGAGTCCCCGCAGGATGCGGTCGGCGTGCCGGATCACCGGCGCGTCGACCATCCTGCCGTCGACGGTGAACACTCCGCGCTCGGTGGCGGCGGCAGCCACGACCCGACGGGCCCAGTCCACCTGATCGGCTGTGGGGGTGTAACACTCGCGGATCACGGCGGCCTGCGTCGGGTGCAGCGCCACCTTGGCGTCGAACCCCACCGCGACGGCGTCCTCCGACTCGGCGCGCAGTCCGTCGAGATCGGCGATGTCCAGATACACCGAGTCCAGAGCCTGGCGCCCGAAGGCCTTGGCCGCCAGCAGAGCGGTCGAGCGTGCGTGCACGGCCACGTCGCGATACGACCCGTCGCCGCGACGCGAGGACGCTCCGCCGAGCGCGGCCACCAGGTCCTCCGCGCCCCACATCATGCCCTCGCACCCGTCGGCTGCGCAGATCTCCGCAGCGTGCAGGATCCCGAGTGGGGTCTCGACGAGGGCGACCACCGATCGTGGAGCCAGTGCCGAGACGTCCTGCGCCGATTCACACTTGGGCACCATCACGCGGTGGTAGACGGTCTCGGACAGGGCTGCCAGATCAGCCTCGAAGTACGGCGTCGATCGCGCGTTGACGCGGATCACGGTGCGGTCCGGATCGAGTGGGGTGTCGACGACGGCCTGCCGCGCCGCTTCCTTGTCACCGGGGGCCACCGCGTCCTCGAGGTCCAGGATCACCACGTCTGCTGCCGCGGCGGCCTTCCGGTAGCGCTCGGGCCTGTCGGCCGGGCAGAACATCCAGACCGGACCGAGCCCCGTCACGACGCGGGAGCCATCCGGACGAGGGTCTTCCGCACGGCGCGCGCGACGACGTCGCCGTGCTGATTGCGGCCCGTGTGCTCGAACGTCACGACGCCTTCTCCGGGTCTCGACGCCGACTCTCGCTTGTCCGCGATCACCGTCTCGCCGTAGAGGGTGTCACCGTGCAGCATCGGCTTCGGGAAGCTGATCTCCGAGAACCCGAGGTTCGCGACGATGGTGCCCTGCGTCAGCTGGGCGACGGAGAGCCCGACCAGCGTGGAGAGCGTCCACATCGAGTTCACGAGCCGCTCCCCGAACGCGGTGTCCACGCTGTACGCGGCGTCGAGATGCAGCGCCTGCGTGTTCATCGTGAGGGTGGTGAACAGGACGTTGTCCGCCTCGGTGACGGTGCGCCCGGGCCGGTGCTCGTAGACGGTGCCCACCGTCATCTCGTCGAACCACAGGCCGCGCTGGACGATGCGCTCCGGTTCGGTCACAGCCCCACCTGGCGCGCGATGAGCATCAGCTGCACCTCCGTGGTGCCCTCGCCGATCTCGAGGATCTTGCTGTCGCGGTAGTGCCGCGCGACCGTGTACTCGTTCATGAACCCGTAGCCGCCGTGCACCTGCGTGGCGTCGCGCGCGTTGTCCATCGCGGCCTCCGACGAGATCAGCTTGGCGATGGCCGCTTCCTTCTTGAAGGGCTTGCCCGCCGACATGAGCGCTGCAGCGTCGTAGTAGGCGGTCCGGGCGGCGTAGGCGCGCGCCTCCATGCGGGCGATCTTGAATGCGATGGCCTGGTTCCGGCCGATGGCGGTACCGAACGCCTCGCGCTCCTTCGCGTACTTCACACTCTCGTCGACGCACCCCTGCGCCACACCGACGGCGAGCGCGGCGATGGCGATACGGCCCTCGTCGAGGATCTGCAGGAACCCGGCGTAACCACGGCCCTCGTCGCCGAGCAGATTCTCCAGCGGCACACGAACATCGGTGAACGACAGGGGGTGAGTGTCCGAGGCGTTCCACCCGACCTTGTCGTACGCGGGACCGGCCTCGAAGCCGGGGGTGTCCGTCGGCACGATGATCGAGGAGATCTGCTTGCGCCCGGAGGCATCGGTTCCGGTCACGGCGGTCACCGTCACCAGCTCGGTGATGTCGGTGCCGGAGTTCGTGATGAACTGCTTCGACCCGTTGATCACCCAGTGATCACCGTCGCGCACCGCGGTGGTGCGCGTACCGCCGGCGTCGCTGCCGGCACCGGGCTCGGTGAGGCCGAACGCGCCGAGCGCCCGGCCCGACGTCAGCTTGGGGAGCCACTCCTTCTTCTGCGCGTCCGTACCGAAGCGGTACACGGGCATCGCGCCCAGGGAGACACCGGCTTCGAGCGTGATCGCGACGCTCTGATCCACCTTGCCCAGCTCCTCGAGGGCGAGGCACAGCGCGAAGTAGTCGCCGCCCATGCCGCCGTACTCCTCGGGGAACGGCAGTCCGAACAGTCCCATGTCCGCCATGCCGCGGACCACCTCGTAAGGAAACGTGTGATCGCGATCGTGCTGCGCGGCGACGGGCGCCACCACGGTGCGAGCGAAGTCGCGCACCGAGGCGATCAGCTGCTGGTGCTCGTCGGACAACAGGCTGTGTCCCGCGACGGTCGATGTGCTCATGCTGCATCCTCTTTCGGGTCCGTGGTCATGCGTGCGAGTACCTGGTTCACGGCGACCTGGTCGCCTGTCGCCACCGTCACCTCGACGATGCCGTCCGCGGGAGCAGTGAGGGCGTGCTCCATCTTCATGGCTTCCACGACCACGAGAACGGTTCCGGCCGTGACGGTGTCACCGTTCGCCACCTCGACGGCGATCACGGTGCCCGGCATGGGGCTGCGCACCGTGTCCTCGAGCTCCATCTCGCCCCCGGCGGCGAGGTCGATCTCCGCGGCGGGGCGCAGATGCCACACACCACCGGAAGCCGCGAGCCAGAGCCCGTCCGCGTCCCGCGCAGCCCTGTACGTCGTCCGGCGACCGTCGATCGCGACCACGAGAGTCGCACCGTCGAGAGTCACCGTCAGCGACCGAGCATCTCCGCCGTCGACGGTCACCGCCGCGTCGCCCGGCGACCCGGTCACCGCGACGGTGCGCCGCCGCCCGGCGTCCTCGACGAGGACTGTCGTCGGTACGCTCCGACCACCGAGACGCCACCCGTTCGGAACAGTCCACGCGCCGGCGTCCTGCGCGGGCCAGGCTGCGCACCAATCGAACACGGCTGCGGCGGCGATGACCTCGTCCGTCGCGACGGGCGCCGCGTAGTCGGGTGCGACCCGGTCCAGCAGGCCCGTGTCCAGACGGCCGGCGGCGACGTCGGGATCGGCCAGCAGGTACGAGAGAAAGTCGATGTTGGTGCCCACGCCGAGCACCGCCGTCTCGCCGAGCGCCCGCCGCAGGATGCGCAGTGCCTCGGCGCGGTCCCGACCGTGCGCGATGACCTTGGCCAGCATCGGGTCGTAATCGCTGCCCACCACCGTGTCCGGTGCGAGCGACGAGTCCACGCGGACACCGGTGCCCGCCGGTTCGTGCAGTCCGATCACGCGGCCGCCGGTGGGCAGGAAGCCATGGCCCGGATCCTCCGCGTAGACACGCGCCTCGATCGCGTGACCGGTCAGCGTCACATCCTCCTGCTGCAGCGGCAGCGTGTCGCCCGCTGCCATCCGTATCTGCAGCTCCACGAGATCGATGCCGGTGACCTCCTCGGTCACCGGATGCTCCACCTGCAGACGGGTGTTCATCTCCATGAAGAAGAAGTCGTCGGGCGCGTCGGCGGAGACGATGAACTCGACGGTGCCGGCGCCGACGTAGTCGACACTCCGCGCGGTCGCACACGCGGCCTCGCCGATCCGCGCCCGCGTCACCTCGTCGAGCAACGGCGACGGCGCCTCCTCGATCACCTTCTGGTGACGGCGCTGCAGCGAGCACTCGCGCTCACCGAGATGGATCACGTGGCCGCGGGCGTCCGCCATCACCTGCACCTCGATGTGCCGGGGACGCAACACGAATCGTTCGAGGAAGAGAGTGTCGTCGCCGAACGACGACGCCGCCTCTCGCCTGGCCCGCACCAGTGCCGCCGCCAGGTCCTCGGCTCGTTCGACCAGATGCATGCCCTTGCCGCCGCCACCGGCCGACGGCTTGATCAGCACGGGGTAGCCGATGTCGCCCGCGGCCGCGATCAGTTCGTCGTCCGTGAGTCCGGGTTCCGCGATACCGGGCACCACCGGCACGTCGAACGCGGAGACCGCCTTCTTCGCCGTGATCTTGTCGCCCATGGTCTCGATCGCACGTGTCGGCGGGCCGATGAACGTGATGCCGTTCTTCTCGCACGCCGCCGCGAATGCCGCATTCTCCGAGAGGAACCCGTATCCGGGGTGGATCGCGTCGGCGCCGCTGGCGAGAGCCGCGTCGATCACCTTGTCGATGTTCAGATAGCTCTCGCGTGCGGGCGCCGGACCCAGTCGTACCGCGGTGTCCGCGGAGCGCACGTGCAGCGCGTCGGCGTCCGCGTCGCTGTACACCGCGACGGAGCGAATTCCCATGGTGCGCAGTGTCCGGAACACCCGGACGGCGATCTCACCGCGATTCGCGACGAGCACCGTGTCGATCGTGGTCATCACCTTCACATCCTGAAGACGCCGTAGGACACCGGCTCGAGCGGCGCGTTGGCGCACACCGACAGAGCAAGTGAGAGAACAGTTCTGGTGTCGGCCGGATCGATGATGCCGTCGTCCCACAGCCGCGCCGTCGAGTGGTACGGGTTGCCCTGCTCCTCGTACTGACGGCGGATGGGTTCCTTGAACCGCTCCTGCTCGTCCTCGGTCCACGGCTCGCCGGACGCCGACCGCTGATCGCTGCGCACGGTCGCGAGCACCGACGCCGCCTGCTCCCCGCCCATGACGGAGATGCGCGCGTTCGGCCACATCCACAGGAAGCGGGGCGAGTACGCGCGTCCGCACATCGAGTAGTTGCCCGCGCCGTAGGAGCCGCCGATCACGACCGTCAGCTTCGGCACCCGGGCACAGGCCACCGCGGTGACCATTTTCGCGCCGTGCTTGGCGATGCCCCCGGCCTCGTACTCGCGGCCGACCATGAAGCCGGTGATGTTCTGCAGGAACAGCAACGGGACGCTGCGCTTGTCGCACAGCTCGATGAAGTGGGCGCCCTTCACGGCGGACTCACCGAACAGCACACCGTTGTTCGCGACGATGCCCACCGGGTGACCGTCGATGTGCGCGAAACCGGTGACCAGCGTCGTGCCGTACTCGGCCTTGAACTCCTGGAACTGCCCACCGTCCACCAGGCGGGTGATCACCTCGTGCACGTCGTACGGGGTGCGCGGATCTGTCGGCACCACGTCGTACAGCTCCGACTGATCGCTCGCAGGCAGCGGTGTGCGCACCTCCCACGGCGACGGCGTGCGGGGGCCGAGGGTGGCCACGATCGCGCGGACCCGGCGGAGCGCGTCACGATCGTCGGTCGCGAGGTGATCCGTCACGCCCGAGATCTTGGAGTGGACGTCGCCGCCACCGAGGTCCTCGGCCGTGACCACCTCGCCGGTGGCCGCCTTCACCAGCGGCGGTCCGCCCAGGAAGATGGTGCCCTGGTTGCGGACGATGATCGCCTCGTCGCTCATCGCGGGCACGTACGCGCCACCGGCGGTGCAGGACCCCATCACCGCCGCGATCTGGGCGATGCCCTTCGCACTCATCGTCGCCTGGTTGAAGAAGATCCGGCCGAAGTGTTCCCGGTCGGGGAACACGTCGTCCTGCATCGGCAGGAACGCGCCACCCGAGTCGACGAGGTACACGCAGGGCAGCCGGTTCTGCAGGGCGATCTCCTGCGCGCGCAGATGCTTCTTGACGGTCATCGGGTAGTACGTGCCGCCCTTGACCGTGGCGTCGTTGGCCACGACCATCACCTCGCGGCCCGACACCCGGCCGATTCCGGCGATCACACCGGCGCCCGGGCACGCATCGTCGTACATGCCGTTCGCGGCCAGCGGGGCGATCTCGAGGAACGGGCTGCCGTCGTCGAGCAGCGTGTCGACACGGTCGCGCGGAAGCAGCTTGCCGCGGGAGACGTGCCGCTCACGGGAGGCGTCACTGCCGCCGCGGGCAGCGGCCGCCATGGCTCGGTGCAGCTCGTCGACCAGCGCGAGGTGGTCGTCCCGCCTGCTCGTGCGCTCGGTTCGAGCACCGTCCAGCATCGTCATCGCTCAGCCTGTCCGTCAGTTAACACTCACTAACCAGGACAGTAAACGATGATTAACTGAAAGTCCACGGCGGATGCGTGGATCGCCAGGCGCGCGTGCGGAGCCACCCGATCGCTCGGGAATCTGCGGATCCGCGGATTCTCGCTCGACATCGGAGGACGAGACTCAGCGCTGCTCGACGACCAGCTTTCGGAAGCGGCTGCCCTGGAACACGATGGGCGCGACGTCGGAGTGCACCTCGAGACCGTGCACGCGCAGCAGGACGATGGCGTGATCACCCGCCGGCAGCTCCTGCTCGATCGTGGTGTCGAGCCACGAGGACGCGCCGTCGATGAAGATGGCCCCGTCGGGCGTCGTCTCCAGCGTCAGACCAGCGAACCGGTCACCCGTCTTCGCCGCGAGGCTGCGCGCGGCCACGTCGTGGGCCTCGCCGAGAACGCTGATGCCGATGTGCGTCGCGTCGCGGAACTTGGGCCACGTGGACGACGTGTTCTGGATGCACACCGCGACCAGCGGCGGGTCGAGGGAGACCGATACGAAACTGCTCGCGGCCAGACCGACCGGCACGTCGCCGATGCGAGCCGCGATGGCGACGACCCCACTCGGGAAAGTGCCGTACGCCTGACGGAGGGTCGCCTGGTCGAGCTCGGAGGCTGCGGTCTGACTCATGGAACCCCACGGTAGGGCCGCGCGCCATCCGCCGCCACCATCGCGGGCCCGGCACTGGGCAAGGTCACAGCCCCTGGATTCGGATCACGCCGAGCCCAACGGCGGGCCTCACTCGCAGCGGACGATCGGCACCGGGTCGTAGCGCACCGTGCGCGTGTTCCGCGAGATCTCCGCACCCGTCGCCGCGTCGCGGATGATCCGGGTGTCGCTGGTGGTGAAGCCGGGCGCTCCGCTCGACGCGACACATTGCTCTCCGCGCGGCAGCCGGACGGTGTCCGGCGTGGTGGGTCGGCTGCGGGAGCCGGTGATCGACTCCACCTCGACGGTCTTGGTGCCCCACAACCGCACGGTGACGGAGGATCCGTCGGCGAACGACTCGACGACCACACCCGTCGACGCCGGGTTCCGGAACTGCAGATCGATCGCGCCCTCGAAGACCGTCGCCTCGCGGGCCTCGGGGTAGCGGCTGATGTAGTAGCTGTGTTCGGTGTGATCGACGTCGTCCATGCCGCCGAAGTAGCCGGCGTTGTACAGGGTGGTGGCGAACTGGCTGATGCCTCCGCCGACGGCGCGATCGGGTCGGCCGTTGTCGATGATGCCCGACTCGACGAACCCCTGCGCCGTCCCGCGGGGGCCGGTGTAGCCGTTGAGTGAGAACGTCTCGCCCGGCTTCACCACAGCGCCGTTCACGATGTCCGCCGTGAGACCGATGTTGACGCCCGACGCGTACTCGAACCCGCCGGTCGTGTACTCGCTGATCACTTCCCGGATTCCGAGAGCGTTCGCCGCGTCCGTGGTCAGCGCCGCCGGACGCGGTCCGTACTGCGCGACGGTGGTGCGCGCGTCATCGGACGCCGCCAGCAGGTCCGGCAGGGTGGCCAGTGTCTCCGGCCAGCGCACCTCGGTGCCGTCGACGGACGGAACCACCACGGGTCGGCCCCCGGAGAAGTCGAAGCGCGCGTCGACGGGCCGGGTCTCGGTGGCCGCCAGCCCGGGCGCGAGGATGCCGATCGCGGCATTCGTGTCGTACACCGGTCGCAGACCGCCGTCGTCGTCCGGTTCGAAGCTCAGGACCTCGCCGACGCGATCGGGTGCGAGCGTCGTCGTCGCACCGTCCTCGCCGGTCACGACCACCGGCGCCGACACCGCGGGCGTCGCCACGTCCTGGATCGCCGCGTCGATCGCGGCAGCGTCGACCTCGACGTCCTCGACGACGACGGGGAGCTCCACCGGACCGCCCTCGGCCCAGTCGGTGCGGAACGCGGACGCCGCACCCGGTACGTCGAGCGTGCGTCCGGGAACGGGTCCGACGGCGCGGGGCACGCCGGCCTCGATGACCACGTCGCCCTCCACCGCGGGGCGGTCGACCTGCGGGGACAACGATCCGACGGCGGCGGTGAGTGCCGCGTCGTCGACAGTGGACACGACACCGATCTCGCGGGTGCCGAAGAACGACGCGAGCCTGGTGAACGGGGAGAGAGGCTGGTCGCCGGCACGATCGAGGGTTGCTGCCCAGTCGATTCCGAGACCGGCGGCGGCCGGGGTGAGGGTGGCGGCGACATCGTCCGCGCGCACGTCCACCGGGGCGTCGGTGCGCGGACCCAGGGCGTCGCGGAGCCGGTTGTCCGCCTCCGCCACACTGCGGCCGCCGACCTCGACGCCCGCGACGGTCACGCCGCGGGGGATGTCACCGGTGGAGGTGAACCAGTCGGCGGCGTACAGGAGCGCGGCCACGGCGACGACGCCTCCGGCCGCGGACAGTGCGATCGTGCGCCGGCGGGTGGAGCGCGTGCCCTCGGGGGCGGTCCGGTGCTCGTGCTGCGCCGGTACGTCCTCGGTCACCCGGCTCCCTTCCGTCGTGCTGAACTGGGGCGTTCGCCCTCTGCTCGAGCCTACCCACTGGGGTCGGAGCCCGACTCCTCACGAAGACGGCTCCGCACCGCTGCCGGGTCGGGGGTCAGGCAGCGATGCGGAGCCATGAGGAGTATCGCCGGACGACCGCACTCGTTACAACTCGAATCAGACCGAACGTCCCGGATCTGTCAGGAGTCCCAATCGACCCGTTCAGCCATGGCCAGAAGTCGTGACCGGCGCGAAGGACTGCTTTCGCCGATCCAGGCGATCTGCCCGTACACAGAGGCACGGAAGTCCGGTACACCTGCACGATTCTGGGCAGCGGCACCGGTACGAACACTGTTGTGGAGCAGCGCGCGGAGTGCGTCGTAGCGGTCACGGGGCGCCGCGGCACTCTCGTTCACCACCAGCCCGGCCAGCGTCTGCCGACGGTGTGCACGCGCGACGTGAGTCTTGTCACCGTTCACCACGAAGCCCTCGTCGCGCACGATGCGGTCGAGCGCCCAGAGGATCGTGCCCACATCGGTGTCCGACGGGCCCGACAGCGCCAGGTCGTCGGCGTAGCGGGTGTAGACGAGCCCACGGGCGCGGGCGAGGCCCGCGACGCGACGGTCGAGTCCGCGGGCCACCAGATTGGCGAGCGCGGGCGAGGTCGGTGCTCCCTGCGGGAGGTGCGGGACGCGCAGCAATGCCGCCTGAGTCCGGGCCAGACCGGCGACCTCGTCGACCGGCATCGCGGTGGTGCAGACGCCGGCGAGGACCGACGCCACCCGGTACGGGTACCCGCAGGCCTCGAACACGGCGCGCACGCGCGGCCTCGTCACCGTCGGGAAGAAGTCCGCGAGATCGACCCGGACGACGACGTCCCGGCCCTCGTGCGGGCGCGCGAAGGTCACGGCACTCCGACCGGCCCGGAAACCGTGAGCGGCAGGATGCGGCACCACGTGATCGAGGACGCGGTGGAGCACGCGCCGCTGCATCTCGCGCAGTCTCGGCTTGGGAATCTCCAGGATGCGCGTCCCGCCGCGACTCTTGGCCACCTCACGAGCCCGGTATTGGCGCAGCGGCGGAGCCGCCCGACGCAACCAGCCGCCGACGTCGGCGAACCAGTCGAGTTCGGAGACGGTGACGTCCAGTGACGCGGCGAGCTCGGCGGTCGTCGCGAACGCGGGAACCCCGAAGCGCACCGCCGGAGTGGGACGGACGGGCGGCGCGGGGAGGACGAACGGATCACCGGGATACCCGATGACCTCGAGGAGTTCGGCGGCGACTTCCGTCGAATCGGGCGCATGGTTACGCCGCTCGAGGAGCCTGGTGATGAGGGTCTCGACGTCCGCGACGTGTTCGAACCGGGCCAGCACCTCACCGAGCTCGGTGCTGTTCCACGCGATGTCGACCAGGCGCGGTGCGATCATCCGCGCCGTGCGGTGATGCCAGAACGACTCGGACATCAGCGAGCAGTGGACCGAGGACGTGCGGCGGGGCGAGGCGACCTGAGACTCTCGTCGTCGTCGCAGGCCAGCACGCGAAGCGTGCATCGCTGCGTCGGACGCAGTGCCCGATTCCGTGAATGTTCCCGAGGGTTGCCCTCGAGGAGGGTCGCGCAGGACCCACTCTCGCCTCGCCACCGCTGCACCCCGCCACTGTGCCAGACGCAGACCGCTCGGTCCGGGAAACGGCAGAGGACCCGGCCACCCCTCGCAGCCGGGTCCTCGTGTTCGGTACGGGAGGCTCAGGCCTCCACGATGGCCGTGATGCCCTGGCCACCGGCGGCACAGATGGAGATGAGTCCGCGGCCGGAACCCTTCTGCGCCAACATCTTCGCGAGCGTGGCCACGACGCGTCCGCCGGTCGCCGCGAACGGGTGACCCGCGGCCAGCGAGGAGCCGTTCACGTTCAGCTTGCTGCGATCGATCGATCCCAGCGCACCGTCGAGACCCAGACGCTCCTTGCAGTACTCGTCGCTCTCGAAGGCCTGCAGCGTCGCGAGCACCACGGAGGCGAAGGCCTCGTGGATCTCGTAGTAGTCGAAGTCCTGCAGTGTCAGGCCGTTGCGCTCGAGCAGACGCGGGATGGCGTACGTCGGCGCCATGAGCAGGCCGTCCTTGTACGAGCCGTTGCCGTGGATGTAGTCCACGGCCGCGAACTCCGAGTCGACGAGGTGCGCGAGCACCGGCAGGTTGTGCTGCGCGGCCCACTCGTCGGTGGACAGCAGCACGGAGGACGCGCCGTCGGTGAGCGGCGTCGAGTTGCCGGCCGTCATCGTGGCGTCGCCCAGCGAGGTGCCGAACACGGGCTTCAGCTTGGCCAGCTTCTCGGCCGTGGAGTCCGGACGCAGGTTGTCGTCGCGGGTCAGACCGAGGTACGGGGTGACCAGGTCGTCGAAGAAGCCACTGTCGTAGGCCTTCGCCATGTTCTGGTGGCTGGCCGCGGCGAGGGCGTCCTGGTCCTCGCGGCGCACGCCGAACTCCTTGGCCGTGACGGCGGCGTGCTCGCCCATCGACATGCCGGTGCGGGGCTCGCCGTTCTTCGGGATCTCGATCCCCAGCATCGACGGGCGGACGCCCGCGAGCAGCTTGAGGCGGTCGGCGGTGCTCTTCGCCCGGTTGAGCGTGAGCAGGAACTCGCGCAGCTCGTTGTTGACGCTGATGGGCGCGTCGGACGTGGTGTCGACACCGCTGCCGATTCCCACGTCGATCCGGCCCGACGCGATGGCATCGCCGACGGCGATGACCGTCTGCATGCTCGTGCCGCAGGCCTGCTGCAGGTCGAACGCCGGGGTGTACGGGCTCAGCGCGCTGCCCAGGACGACCTCGCGGGTGAGGTTGAAGTCGCGGCTGTGCTTGAGCACCGCACCACCGGCCACGAGACCGAGCCGCTCACCCTGCAGGTTGAAGCGGGAGACGAGACCGTCGACGGCCGCCGTCAACATGTCCTGGTTCGAGGCGTTGGCGTACACCTTGTTCGAGCGCGCGAACGGTATTCTGTTTCCACCGAGGATCGCGACGGGGCGCTTCTCTTTGCTGGTCATCGAACGATTCTCCCTGTGCGCAGATGGCGCGGCCACAGTCGGGGCCGCTTCGTCGTGGACTCTATTCTTACTCACGAGTAAGTTACTTGTCGATACCGTTCGACATACCCGACACGAAGGTAGGAACATGGCAGCCACCAAGGGAGCCCCTGACCTCTACTCGCAGTTCCTCTCCTCTGCTCCCGGCGCGTTTCTCGCCAAGCAGGCGGGACTGCCGAAGCCGGAGACTCTGCGTCGCTACCAGCCGGGTGAGCCTCCGCTCGCCGGCCCGGTCCTGATCGGCGGCAGCGGTCGCCTCGTCGAGCCGCTGCGCCTGCTGCTCTCGGACTACCCCGCCGCGAGCCCGCACGACGACAAGCTGGGCGGCCTCGTGTTCGACGCCACCGGCATCGAGAACATCGAGCAGCTCGAGCAGCTGTACCAGTTCTTCCAGCCCGCGGTCCGCAACCTCGGACCGTCGAGCCGCGTCGTCGTCCTCGGCACCACGCCCGAGGAGACCGGCGACATCGAGGAGCACATCGCTCAGCGCGCGCTCGAGGGCTTCACCCGCAGCGTCGGCAAGGAACTGCGCCGCGGCGGCACCGCGCAGCTGGTCTACGTCTCCCCCGACGCCGCGCCGGACCTGTCCGGTGTCGAGTCCACCCTGCGCTTCCTGCTCTCGGCCAAGTCCGCGTTCGTGTCCGGCCAGGTCATCGCCGTCGGCAAGGACGGGTCCACGGCCCCCGCCTCGTGGGACCGGCCGCTCGAGGGCAAGGTCGCTCTGGTCACCGGCGCCGCCCGTGGCATCGGCGCCACCATCGCCGAGGTTCTCTCACGCGACGGCGCGCACGTCATCTGCGCCGACATCCCCGCGGCCGGCGAGGCCCTCTCGCAGACAGCCAACAAGGTCGGCGGCACGTCGCTGGCACTCGACGTCACGGCTCCCGACGCCGCCGAGGTGCTCGCGAAGCACGTGAAGGAGCGCCACAGCGGCGGCCTCGACATCGTCGTCCACAACGCCGGCATCACGCGCGACAAGCTCCTCGCCAACATGGACGACGGCCGGTGGAACTCCGTCATCGGCGTCAACCTCGCAGCGCCGCACCGCCTCACCACCGCTCTGGTGAAGTCCGGCACGCTGAACGACGGCGGCCGCGTGATCGACGTGTCCTCCATCGCGGGCATCGCCGGCAACCGCGGCCAGACCAACTACGGCACGTCCAAGGCCGGCGTCATCGGCCTGGTGCACGCCGAGGCGCCCGAACTGGCGAAGAAGGACATCACCATCAACGCGGTGGCGCCCGGCTTCATCGAGACGGCCATGACCGCGGCGATTCCGTTCGCCACTCGCGAGGCCGGCCGACGGATGAGCTCGCTGCTGCAGGGCGGCCAAACCGTCGACGTCGCGGAGACCATCGCGTACTTCGCGAGCCCGGCCTCCAACGCCGTCACCGGTCAGATCGTCCGCGTGTGCGGCCAGTCCCTGATCGGAGCGTGAGCGACGTGGCCACGGTGATCCCGCTCGACGGCCCGCCGAGGATCCGCGACATCTACACCCGCGCGGCTCTCGACTCGCTGCCGATCATCGGCGGCGGGAAGCGCACGCCGACGGCACCGGACGCGACGTACACCCTCGGCGGAATCCGGATCGATCGGGACAACCTCGCGACGTACGCCAAGGTGACCGGCCTCCGTCTCAGCGACACCCTGCCGCTGACGTACCCCTTCACCCTGGTGTTCCCCACCGTGATGTCCCTCATGGTGTCCAAGGACTTCCCGTTCGCGGCCATGGGATCGGTGCACGCGGAGAACGTGATCGAGAGCTTCCGCCCCATCGGCACCTCGGAGCCGCTCGACATCGCGGTGCACGCGGAGAACGTCCGCGAGCACCGGAAGGGACTGCTCGTCGACGTCGTCAGCGACGTGTCGGTGGGCCGTGAGCTGGTGTGGCGTCAGACGTCCACCTTCCTCAGCCTCCAGAAGACGTCGCTGTCCGGTGGACCTCGCGAGGCACCGCCGGCCGACGAGGTCCCGCCGCCGCCCACCTCGACTCTGCGGGTGGACCAGAAGACCATCTCGCGCTACGCGGCGGTGAGTGGTGACCGCAACCCGATCCACGTCTCGTCGCTGGGCGCCAAGGCCTTCGGCTTCCCGCGCACCATCGCTCACGGGATGTGGAGTGCGGCGGCCGTACTCAGCGCCGTCGACGGCAAGATTAAGGACCGTGTCACGTACTCGGTGCGCTTCGGCAAGCCGATCGTGTTGCCCGCCAAGATCAACGTGTACGCCGAGCGGGTGGGCACGGGCGTCGGTCCGGGGCAGTGGGACGTGGCGCTGAAGCACCCGAAGAAGGGCTACCCGTTCCTGACGGGCACCCTGCGCTGACTCCTCGTCGTAACTCCTCCTCCGCACCCCTCCTCGACTCGCCGGTTCCGCGGGTTCGGGGAGGGGTGCGGTCGTCGGTCGGTCGAATGAGTGACACGGGCTCGACGCGGCCGTAGCGTTCTCGGGCATATGCCCCGTTTCCCATCGTGACGCGGTCTCTCGCGACTGTTTCTCGGTTTGCCGAACACCTCGGGGCGAGCGCGACGACGAGGAGCACGACATGGCGGAACCGACGACGAGTACGGGCGCGGTTCGAGCCACCTCGTTCTTCGTGCACCCCGCAGCCCTCTGCGAGAGCGACTCGGTCGGCGACGGGACCCGGGTCTGGGCGTTCGCACACGTTCTCGCCGGCGCCGTCGTGGGCAAGGACTGCAACGTGTGCGACCACGCCTTCATCGAGGGGAGAGCCGTGGTCGGCGATCGGGTCACCGTCAAGAACCGGGTCCTGATCTTCGACGGAGTCACCGTGCAGGACGACGTGTTCCTCGGCCCGGGCGTCACCTTCACCAACGACCTCCGCCCACGCGCCCACGTCAAGAAAGGGCCGGACGCGCTGATGCGCACTCTGGTGGAGCAGGGGGCCACCCTCGGCGCGGGTGTCGTGGTGGTGTGCGGCACGACGATCGGTCGTCACGCGTTCGTCGCCGCCGGTGCCGTCGTGACTCGGGATGTCCCGGATCATGCCGTCGTGGTGGGTAATCCGGCACGTCGCATCGGGTGGGCCTGCCGGTGCGGCGAAAGCCTTCCGGAGGATCTCGTGTGCGGCTGCGGTCTCTCGTACGGACTCGTCGACGGCGTTCCGGCACCCAGCGTGGCTCGACTTCCATGACCGAGCCGATCTCCCGCATCGAGCGTTCGACGGCCCACTTCGTCACCGGCGGCGATGCCACCGTCACCGCCCTCGTCGTCACCTACAACAGTGCCGACTCCATCGGCGGCCTCCTCGACAGTCTGAGAACGGAAGCAGCTGGAACCACCCTCCGGGTCGTCGTGATCGACAACGACTCGGCGGACGACACCGCAGCGCGAGTACACGAACATCCCGATGTCGTGTTCGTCGAGGCCGGTGGGAATCTCGGATACGCCGCCGCGATCAACCTGGGCATGGAGCGCGTGGATCGGTCAGATGCGATCCTCGTCCTCAATCCGGACGCGCGGGTGTCCGCGGGGTGTGTCGAGGCTCTGGTGGCCGCCGTGACCGAACCCGATGTGGCCGCGGTAGTGCCGTTGCTCCAGGACGAGTACGGTTCCGTCTCTCCGTCGCTTCGTCGTGAGCCGGCCCTGCTCGCCACCGCTGTCGACGCCGTTCTCGGTGCGTACGTCCCGCGCAGACCTCGGGCACTCAGTGAGACGGTCCGCGATCCGAAGGCCTACGCCACTCCGCACGACATCGACTGGGCCACGGGTGCAGCCCTGATGATCGACGCCGATGCAGCACGTCGAGTGGGCGCGTGGGACGAACGCTTCTTCCTGTACTCGGAGGAGACCGATTTCTTCCGACGTCTCCGCACGGTGGGCCGCGTCCGGTTCGTACCCGATGCCGTGGTCGTGCACACGGGCGCCGGATCGGGATCATCTCAGGAACTCCAGAACCTGCTGTCCGTCAACAAGATCCGATACGCGGAGCTGTATCACGGCAGAGTGTGGAGCACGGCCTTCCGACTGTGTGCGGTGGTGTCCGAGATCGCGCGGACAGGATCCGCGTCCCATCGTGCGACCCTCCGAGTACTGGTCGATCGGCGGCGCTGGACGGACCTGCCGTCAGCTCGACATCGACCGGTCGAGGGACGCACGGGGATGGGAACGGTCATCGTTCCCGCACACGACGAGGCAGCCGTCCTCGCACGCACACTGCGACCGCTGTCCGACCTTGCCGACCGCGGGGTCGTCGAGGTCATCGTCGCCTGCAACGGCTGCACGGACGACACCGCTGACGTCGCGCGGCACTTTCCCGGCATCACGGTGATCGAGACGTCCGCCGCGTCGAAGACCGAAGCAATGAACGCGGCGGATGACATCGCCATGTTCTGGCCGCGGATCTACCTCGATGCGGACGTGGTGATGACTCCGAAAGCCGTGACGGACGTTCTCACGCGGCTCACCGCGGGCGCGCCCATGTCTGCACGTCCTCGCTCCCGGTACGACACCGGGCACAGTTCTTTGCTGGTGCGCCGCTACTACGCGGCCCGACAACGACTGTCGACCTTCGACGGACACCTCTGGGGTGCGGGGTGTTACGGCCTCACCGAGGAAGGACACCGCCGCCTGGGCCGATTCCCGTCCGTCGTCGCGGACGACGTCGTCGTCGACGGACTGTTCCGGGGGGACGAGAAGTGCGTCGTACCCACCGATCCCGTGGTGATCTCGGTTCCCAGGACTGTCGCGACCTTGCGGACCGTTCTGTCCCGGACCTACCGAGGTAACACCGCCGTCGCCCGAACCACGCAGACATCGAGCACGTTCCGGGAACTTCTCCGCTCGGTGCGAGGTCCCGTCACCGCTTTCGATGCGGCGGTGTACGCCGGATTCGCACTCGTCGGACGCCGCGCCGCGCGACGCGTGGTCGACACCGGCTGGGCTCGCGACGAATCGAGCCGAATCGGATCATGACCCGGCAGGCGGGAGACCACAGCCGTCGAGTCCGGTGATGCGGTAGACGTGTGCACTGTTCGAGTCCGCGAAATCGTCCACGATCACACCCTTGTCGACCTCGACCCGACGGTCCTCTCCGACCACGTCCGCGGTCGAGTCGACAGCGCAGGACAATGTCATACGTCCAGTGGCACCGCCCTGTTCGGACATCGCCAGAACATGAACCACCCCGTCGGTGTACTTGACCATCGTGTCCAGTCCCGGCGCCGACGCGAGAAACCCGTCGAGGTAGGGAGAGTTCAGGACCGGTGCCAGCTCGGTGATTCTCGCGTTGACGTCACCGACGCGCTCGAGCATGCCGCGGCCGCAGTCCAGAAGAACGTGCTGCGATCGGCACTCGCCGCCGAAGCTGTGGTTGAAGTACACGACACCCTGCGCACCGTGAATGATGCTGCTCCACACCGCACCTTCCACCTCCGCCGGTTCGATCGCTCGTCGAGATTCGGCGAACGGCTGACCGACCTCGACGAACGCCCACACCGGTTTGCTCCCCGCCGGCTCCACGAGTGATCTCACACGATCCACTGTCGCACCGTAGTTGGACGCGCGAAGGCATTCGTCGGGGTCGAGATCCACGCCGTCCTTCAGCAGCGCCCCGCCCTCGGTGGCGTCACAGATGTTGGGATCGGTGAACCAGTAGGCATCGGCGGACACCACGTCCTGGTAATCGTTCACGAACTTGCTCGACTGCTCGTCGGTTCCCCAGAACAGCACGCTCTTACCGTAATTGGTGTAGGTCAGACGCGTGCGATCACTCTGGGCCTCGAGCGCGTCCATGACCGTGTAGCCGCACTTCTCCGTTGCAGGAACGCAGATCTCGCCCTCTCCCGGGTAGAGACCTGTCCACGTCGCGTCACCCGGCCCCGCCCACATGTCGGCTTCGTCGGTGGTCACTCGACCGTCGGTGGGACCGTCCGAGCGCGACGACAGAACGTACATGCCGTTGAGGCCGATACGGGCGAGATCCGTGTCCGGTGTCGGTTCGACATACGTGGTGAACGAGGCCGCGGAGTACGAGGGCAGACGCGTGTCGTCGACCACTGATTCGGCCCAGACTCCGATGGGGAAGAACCCCGGGTCCGATGGCAGCGACGGCGAGAACTGCGAGAGGTACGTCGCCCCGCCGTCGATCTCGCGCAGCACCGGACGACCGTCGCTCCGATGTGCGCTCGACGGGACACCGCACGCGGCGGACAGCATCACTGCGCCGACCACGGCTGCTGCTCGAACCTTCACACTCGACCCTCCTGCACCACCGGATCGTGCCGTACCGACTGCACGTGTCCGCAGATCATGCCGTACCGAATGCCGGTTACACCACACGGAAGAATCATGCGATCGAACGACTTCCGGATTACCGAACCGTGAGTATGTTTGTCGGAGAAAGGCCGATGTCGGGGGATTTTCGTCTTTCGCTCTCAGCACCCGACTCGAGGATGTCGCATTGATGGCAGCACGGGGCGTTCGCGCGATCGACGTGGAGGCACCAGGGCGGGACGCCACCACAACGGTTCCGCTTCTGTTGCGCGTCACGATCTTCGCTGCCCTCGTCCTCCCCGCCAACATGGTCTTCGAGGCGATCGGTGCGTCCGGCTACCTGGCGATGCTCATCGGGCTAGCGCTGTTCGCGGTGTGGGTGGCCGCCGTGACGTGGGGCGTGCACGATCCCACGAGAGTCCGTCATCCCGCCCGCATCGGTCTCTGCCTCTTCTGGGTCGCCACCGTGGTCTCGTACCTGCGAATGGGAGGTGTCGAGCCGATCCAACGCGCCGCCGCAGATCGGTGGCTGTTGGCTCTGTTCGCGATGTCCGTCCTCGTCCTCGCCACCGCCGAATGCGTCCGCACCGTCGAGCAGGCCCTCGTCATCGCCCGCACCGTCGCTCTCGGTGCCAGTGTGACAGCCGCGGTCGCAGTGTGGCAGTTCGTCGTCAAGACCGATCCCCTCGACCTGGTCCGCTCGATGATGGTCGGTATGACCGACAACGGCGGCGGCACCACGTTTCAGGGGCGTGGCCTGCTGACCCGGGTCGCGGGTAACACCTTCACCCCCATCGAACTCGGTCTCGTCACCGCGATGATTCTGCCGTTCTGTGTGTGGCGCGCACTCTTCGACACCTCGGGACGCCACTGGGTGCACTGGTTGCAGTGCCTGCTCATCGCGTTCGCCTCGTTTCTCACGGTGTCTCGTTCAGCTGTGCTGGGTCTCGTCGTCGCCGCCGTCGTCACGGTGCCGTTTCTTCCCCGGCACGCCCGACGGTGGGCAGCGATCGCCATTCCCGTTCTCATCGTCGGCGTGTTCGTCACGGTTCCCGGCCTCATCGCCACGCTCAGTGCCACCGTGCGCGCCGACAGCGGAAGCGATCCGTCCCTGGCGACTCGGGTGAACAACTACCCCCGAGTGCAAGCCATGATCGTCGAACGCCCGTGGTTCGGTACAGGGCCGGCGACGTACATGCCCACCAACGCACTGGAGATACTCGACAATCAGTACCTGCACACGGCCGTGGAGATGGGGCTGTTCGGGCTCGCTGCGCTCATCGCACTCTTCCTCTGCCCCATCGTCGCCTCGCTGTCGGTGGCTCTGTGGTCGCGGGACCCGGCACTGAAGTTGCTCGCGGCGAGCGCCGCCGCGGCGTGTCTGGTCGCGGCCGTAGGGTCGGCCACGTTCGATTCGCTCTCGTTTCCGGTGTTTCGGCTCATCTGCCCGGTCTTCTTCGGCATGTCCGGCGTCGTCTGGATCATGGCCCGGAACGCGCCCTCCCGCTCGGCAGCACCATCGCACACGGCCGACTCACCCGGCCCGTCAGTTCGTTTCAGTGAGAGGACCTGATATGGATCCGATGTCGGTACTGCGCATCCTGTGGCGACACAAACTCGTCGCCCTGCCGTTCGTCGTCCTGACGATCGCCTTGTTCACGGGCGCCCTGTTCTTCGGGCCTCGCGCGTACCAGGCCACTGCCAGCTACGCGATGATCACGCCGTCGCTGCCGAGTGCGATCGAGATCGAATCGAGCCCGGCGCTGGGAGCGGCGACAGACAATCCCTACCTCCGATCCGCCGACCCGACGCTGGTTCTGCAAGTAGGCAAGACGCGGCTGTCATCGGAGGAGTCGGTGCGGACACTGCAGTCCGAAGGATTGTCGACCGACTTCGTCGTCGGATCGGGACTGTCCACCAGTGCACAGATACTCACGATCACGGCGAACGCGGAGAGTCCGGAGGTGGCGGTCCGGAGCGCGCAACGGTTGGGAGAGATCCTCGATGATCAGATACGCCAGGTGCAGCTCGTGAACGGCGCGTCGGATCGCTACCTGATCACGGTCCAGACGATCAACGAGGCAACCGGCGCCGCGGAGCGTGTGTCCAGCCGACTGCGCAACGCAGCCGTCGCCGGCATCGGCGGAGTCGTCCTACTCATCGCAGCGGTGGCGATGGCACGCGTCATCGACGAACGTCGTTCCGGCGCAACCAGGTCCACACCGGACACCCGGGTGGTCGTCGAAACGCCGACGACCGTCCGCGATGTGTCGCATCAGCCGCAGAACCAGGTCCGCCGCGACCCGATGCCGCACCGTCCGGCCGATCCCCCGCGTCCGCTCGCACCTCGTACGGGGCCTCCACGGATCGCACCGAGCCCGCCGGTTCGCCGTGGTCAGATCGTGACTCCCCCAGCCAACGGTCACGCATCGCGTCTCGGTGCCCGGCCGGCGCCGGTCAGTCAGAGCCCGCGGAGCAAGTGACTCGCATCAGAAGGTGCCGTCGCGGTGCCACCGCCGCCAGGAAGCGTCCGTCCGCACCTTTCTGGCCAGACGCCGCCCGACATACAGAGGGTGCGTCGCCGACCCGCGACCTCGGCGCATCCGCCGACTGAGAGTGCGCCACCCGTCGAGCGATGTCGGGTCCTCCACCGCGTCACGCACGAAAGCGACATACCCGTTCACCAGGTCATGGTCGACCTCCCGTCGGTCGTAACAGCCAGTGGCCATGGCGATCCCGTACTCGGCCACGGCTCGAACCGCGGTGCGATATAGCTCGGCGGCGGCGGGAATCTGCCCAGCCGGCCCGGAGAACAGCACGTCGAACGCGTCCCTCCGCTCGTACAGATCACGCAGTGGATCCACTTCACGACTGGACAGGCTCCGCGGGTGATCCCGGTGCCACGCCTGGTCGACGCCGCGGATGTACGCCACGTCCGCGAACGCCGCGATGCGAAACCACATCTCCATGTCATGCGTGTGCGCCAGCGGCATCTGCCCACCGACTCGGTCCACCACTGACTTCCGCATGAGTACCTCGGGCGAGGTGATCACGTTCAACCCGTCGCGACACCTGTCCGCCAACCATTCTCGCCCCGACCAGATGGTCCATCCCGTCGGTGAGATCCGCGGTGCCGGCAAGTGCTCGTCCGCGACATGGAGGGGATGTCCGTACACGAGTCCCACCTCGGGATGGGCACGAGCGAGTGCAACCGCTCGGTGCAGTGACCCGGGGGTGAGCATGTCGTCGGCATCGAGTCTCACCAGGTACTCACCCGAAGCGACGCGGAGACCGTCGTTGAACGTGTCGACCGGGCCTCGATTGTGGTGGTGGGCCACGACGGACACCCGTCGGTCCGTCGCCGCCCACCGCCTCGCGATCGCGAGGCTTCCGTCGGTCGAGGCGTCGTCCACCACGATCACCTCCACAGACACGCCCACCTGCGAGAGAACGCTCGTCACAGCGTCGGAGAGGTAGTCGGCGTAGTCGAAACACGGGATCACGACCGACACGACCGATGTGTCCGTCTCCACGGCCACCGGGCTCTCACGGCGGAACGACGCCGGTCTCATGTTCCGTATCTCCGCCACCGACGCCATCTCGTGGCCCATCGCACGTCGTGGAGGCGCACTGTCGACACCCGCCTCGCACGCGACACCGGCCCCCGCGTCCGCCGCTCGTAGGAACGCCAGATTCGACGGTCGCGTAGTGACGGGTCGCAGTCGACGGCGAACTGAGCGAGCTCGGCAGCGGACCGATCCGTGCCGTCCGCCGTCCGATCCTGCTGCACTATCGCTGATCTCAACGCCTCGAGTGCGACGGAGCGTCGAGCCTTGTCCGCCCACGCCTCGCGGGCCGGCAGCGACGCCCCGTCGGTCGCGAAGAACCGGTCGAACACCGCCCGCCGCTCGGCGGTCTCCGTGAGAAGGTGGCCACCGAAGTCGGTCATGTGCATGTTCGCGCCGTGGACGCGGTAGAACGCCTGGTCCGGACCGTTCACCCGCCCCACTGATCCGAGGGTGGCCGCCCGCATCCACAGCAACATGTCCGCGGCCTGGGGGTACGCGGCATCGTAGCCCCCGAGCTGCTTCATCACGGACGTCCGCAGCACCGCCTCGGGATTGACGATGATGTTCGTGCCGCGTGCGCAGATCCTGTCGATCCACTCGTCACCGCCGAACACGGACCAGTGACGCACGCGCGTGGTGGACGGTGGAACAACGTCGGTGAAGGTGGGGGCGTGACCGTAGACCAGCGCCACCTCGGGGCAGGCCTCCATCAGCGCGACCGAACGCTGGAGCGAGCCCTCCGACAACATGTCGTCGGCCGAGAGCAACACGACGTAGTCGCCCGTCGCCCGCAGGAGCCCGTCGTTGTACGTCGCGATGTGCCGCATGTTGTGCTCGTGCTGGACGACAGTCACGCGCTCGTCCGACGACGCGAGCCGGGCCGCGACGTCTCGCGATCCGTCGGTGGATGCGTCGTCGACGATGATGACGTCGACCTCGACCCCGGGCTGATCGAGTATCCCCTGCACCGCATCCTGGAGAAAATGCCCGTAGTTGTAACAGGGGACGACGACAGTGACGCTGGGGGCGGACCGTAGTTCGCGCGGTCGAATTCGTCTCATCTCACGTCCTCGTGGTCGGGCGCCCGGCTGCCGGACCGTGTCGACCGCTCGATCGCACTCACCAGGATCGCACCGGAGTCGCCCCATGTCGTGTGCGATACGTGCGATGCGGCCCTGCGCGCACGATGTGCGATCACGTCGGGCGGCGTGTCCACCGCCGCGCACAGCGCGTTCGCGATGTCAGTCGGTGTCGGCCGTACCCAGGTGACCCCGGGGTGGGTCACGTCGGCCCGTGCCAGCGGACTGTCGTTCACCAGCACCATGGAACCGCAGGACAGCATCTCCTCGACGACCAGAGAGATGTTGGTGAACGACATCCCGATTCCACAGATGGTCGAGTTGTACAGTGCCGCCAGCTCGTACGGCTCCCTGTGCCCGTGGTGCACGACGTCGGCCGTCATCATGGGCGGTCGCTCACCGATCAGGTGGATGACCTGGTCCGGGCGTCGGGCATGGAAGCGGTCGATGCCCAGTGCAGCGAGCGCGGACCCCCGACGGGCGGTGTCCGGGCGTGAGTAGAAAGCGATCCCGTTGCGCGGCAGTGACGCTCGCAGGGAGTACACCTCCGTGTCACGGCCGAAGGGAATCAGGGTGCAGTCGACACCTGTGTGCGTTCTGATCTGGTCGTGCACCATGTGACCGAGTGCCAGGATCTCGAACCCGAACCTGTAGGTGTCCTCTGCCAGACTGTATTCCGAGCCACGTGGGTAGAAGTACGGCTCGTAGTCCTGAACGAAGTAGTACCGGCGGCCGGGCACCGACGGTCGGGACCCCAGTACATGTGCGGTCTGCCACGACGTGGCGACGACGGCGTCCGTTCCTCGGATCCCGTCGTCGACGTCTGCGACATCCGCCCGCACCTCGGGCCAGTGACGACGAATGATTCGCGTGTAGCGCTCGAGGTCGACTCCGTGCGGGTCGTACAGGTGGATCACGCACTCGTGGCCCGCCGCCTCGAGCGCACCGACCATCCGGAACATCGTCGTGTGTCCACCCGACCCCGGACCCGGCGGTGCGCAGATCCACGAGACCGTCGCCGTGATCGGGTCCGCGGTCGTGTGCCGTGGTTCAGCACTTCGTACGGTCGTGGAGTCGGTGATGTCCCCGGGCCGGAGAGGGAACTCCAGCGAACTCGCATTTGTCATGCGATAAGCCCTGCGCGCCAGGCGTTTCGTGAGCTCGTCGAGGTCTCGGCCGCGAACGAGACGTTCGAGCCTGGACCTGCCGTTCGGCGTGCGTGAAAGAGTCATCCGCGGTGTCCCCCAGTCCGTCCGGCCGGTGTGGTTCGGGAGCGCTCGATCACACCGGTGATCCAGTGGTGGATGAATCCCGCGTAGACCAGGGCCCCCACCAGTCCCGCCATCGATGCCTGCAGAACGGGCTCGTCGAAAGTGCGTGTCACGACGATGACCGGACACACCGTCGCGGCGAAGGCGAGCACCGGAGGCGCACACGCGACGGTGAGGGCGTGAATGTCCGCACCGATCTGCCGGGCGGCCCACAGGTAGGCGGGGAGGACTATCAGCAGTCCGACGAGCGAGTGTGACCACGCGACTCCCACGATGCCGTTCAGGTGCGCGCCCACGACGGCCGCCGGCACCAGTGCCGAGATCCACAGCACCTGTACCCAGAACACCGGGCGAGATGCTCCGCGTGCGGTCAGATACGTGGCGAGCAGGTCGAACATGACACGCAGTGCACCGAACACCCCCAGAGCGGCCAACGCACCCGCCGCTCCGGACCATTCCGAGCCGTACAGCGTGTCGACTATCGGGACCGCCAGCAGAGCGATGAGTCCGCCGGCCGGCAGGGCGGCGGCCCACGTCAGAGCACCGGCGCGAGCGAGAGACCGATCCCGCGTTCCGTCCGCGTCGTCGATCGCAGCGCGTGCGAACCACGGAAGTGCCACCGAGCGGACAGCCTGACCTATCGCGGTCATCGGCCAGCTCGACACGTTGAATGCCAGAACGTACAGGCCCAGAGCCACCTGACCGCTGACACGACCGACGACGACGTTGTCCGAGCTGATCACGGCCCAGGACAACAGGTTCGCGCCCGCGATCGGTACGCCGAACCGCACAGCCGGACCGGCCCTGCGCATGTCGAAGCCGAATCGCGGACGTGCTCCCGCTGCCACGAATTGAACCGTCGTCGCCGCCGACTGAGCCGCGACTCGGGAGATCGCCAGTGCGAGCGGCCCCATACCGAGGAGGACGAGAATGATCGTGACCGTCGTGCCGACCACGAAGTCGGCGGCCGCGGCCAGCATCAATCGCTTCTGCTGATAGCGGCGTTGCAGCATCGCGAACGGCACGACCCCTGCGGATCCGATCGGTATCGCCAGCGCCATGACCGTCACGACGGACGCGGAACCGTCGACACCGAAGAATCGCTCGATCGTGGCCGCCGACATCACCACCGCGAGACAGAGAACGGTGCCCACACCGAGGCTGACGGTCGCGACTGTCGGCGCATCACCGTCGGGATCCGTGGATCGGACCAGCCCGGCACCGAGACCGAGATCCGAGATCGACATCAGGATGGTGGACACCGTGAGAGCGACGGCGAAGACACCGAAGTCCGACGGCCCCAGCAGACGCGCCAGGACGACCCCCACGACGAGAGTGCCGACACGCAGCAGCAGCGAGCCACCCGTTCCCCAGGCCAGTGCTCGGCCGACTGTCGGCTCCGCTGCCGTGGTCACGGTACGGACGAGACCACGGGCCGCATCGCCCCCGCCATCACGTCGGCGACCCGCTCCTGCTGCTCCGCGGTGATGTGGGCGAACATCGGCAGGGACAGGATTCTGTCCGAGGCCGCTTCGGACACCGGGAAGCTGCCGGGTCCTCTGCCCAGGTGCCGGTAGGCCTCGGTCAGGTGGATCGGCGTCGGGTAGTGGATCCCCGTGCCGATACCCGCAGCCGCCAGTTCGGCCGCCACCCGGTCACGATCGTCGAGTTGCACGACGTAGAGGTGCCACACGTCGACATTGCCCGGGAGAGATCGCGGGAGAGTGAGTTCGGCGATGCCACCGAGCAGATCGGCGTAGCGCGCGGCGGCGGCGCGCCGAGCGTCGTTCCACCGGTGCAGACGCGCCAACTTCGCCGACAGTACGACCGCCTGCAGCGCGTCGAGTCGTGAGTTGACGCCCACGACATCGTGGACGTACTTCCGAGAACTGCCGTGCGCCGCGATGGTGCGCACGCGGTCGGCCAGGAGGGCGTCGGACGTCACGACGGCACCGGCATCGCCGGCGGCACCCAGATTCTTGCCGGGATAGAAGCTGGTCGCCGCGGCCATGCCGAGAGAGCCGGCCGGGCGGCCGTGCCGCGTCGCACCCTGTGACTGGGCGGCGTCCTCGATGACCACTGTGCCGTCCGCCTCGCACAGTCGAATCAGTTCTTCCACCGGCGCCGTCTGACCGTAGAGGTGAACCGGAAGAACGGCAGCGGTTCTCGACGTCAGCGCACGCTCGACGGCCGCAGGATCGATGAGGAGTGACGTCGGGTCCACGTCGACGAGTACCGGTGTCGCCCCGACCCTCGACACCGCTTCCGCCGTCGCGATGAACGTGTTCGCCGGGAGGACGACTTCGTCCCCTGCACCCACACCGACGGCTCGCAACGTCAATTCGATGGCGTCGGTACCGTTTCCGACACCCACACAGTGGTCCACTCCGACGAACTCGGCGTACGCAGATTCGAACTCGCCGACGGCCGGACCGCCGATGAAAGCCGCTCGACGCAGGATGTCCTCCACTCGCGGCATGATCTCGTCGTGGATCTCCGCCTGCTGTGCGGCGAGGTCGACGAAGGGAACGCTCATGCCGCACCTGCGCCGGTCATCGGCACGGCCGGGCATCCCACCCGCGTCTCACCGGGCGGGACGTCGGACACCGCCACCGCCGCCATGCCCAGAACACTGTCTCGGCCCACGGTGAGATTCTCCCGTACCGAGCTGTTCATTCCCAGGTACGCACCGCTCTGTACGTGCACTCCACCTCCCAGAACTGTTCCTGCGCAGAGAGTCACGTAATCATCGACCGTACAGTCGTGTGTCAGGACCACGTGGGGCATCACCACCACGTGAGCACCGACCGTGACGTCGGCGGTGAGAACAGACCCCGCGAGAATCACCGAACCGACACCCACCGTGCATCCCTGCGGAATGCGCACGGAGGGATCCACGATCGTCGCGAAGCGGGACGGCTCGACTCCACCGGCGACGACGCGCCGCACGATGGCGGCGCGAGCCGACCCGGATCCGGCGCAGACCACGAACGAGCACTCGGGATGATCGACGGCGTCGCGACTGGTTCCCGCGATCGTCCACGATCCGAAGCGCGTTCCGACTCTGCGCAGGTCGTCGTCCAGCACCGCGACCACATGGTGCTCGCCACCGGCCCGGACCGCGGCGGCGACCTCGCGAGCGAGGCCGGACGCGGCGATGATCACCAAGGATCTGCTCATGACGTCCTCGACATCACCGCGACCACGCGGTCGTGCTCGTCGTCCGTCATCGCGTGGAACAGCGGCAGAATCAACGTCGACGCGGTGAGATGCTCGGTGACCGTCAGATCGCCCATCACGGCGTCACTTCCGATATAGGCCGGTTGCAAGTGCGTGGCCATGATTCCGCGACGTGCCGAGATGTCGTGCGCTGCAAGGTCACGAAGGTAGTCGTCGCGACTGCGAGCGGCGTCCGCTCCGATCTCGACCCAGAAGGACTGGAAGTTGCCCTCTCCGTCGTCCGGATCACCCACGCATCGGAGGCCCGAGACATGTGCCAGTGCTTCTCGGTACCGCCCGGCCAGCGCGCGACGTCGCTCGATCACGGCATCGAGCTTCGTCAGCTGCACCAGGCCGACGGCAGCCTGCAGGTCCGTCATCCGATAGTTGTAGGCGACCTCGGTGTACGACTCGGCGGCGGGCAGCGTGTCCTGGTGACGGTCCGCGGCCGACTTGCTCGTCGCGTGCTCACGCAGTGCACGTGCACGTTCCGCCCATTCCGGCCGATCGGTGGTGATCATCCCGCCCTCACCGGTGGTGAGGATCTTCCGCGGGTGGAACGACCATGCGGCGATGTCGGCACTCACCCCCACCGGACGGCCACGGTAGGTGGCTCCGGCACCACACGCGGCATCTTCGACCAGCACGATGTTCGACGGTGCGGTCACCCGGCGGATGTCGTCCACCGCGACGGGGACGCCGCCCTGGTCGACGGCGATGACAGCACGGGTCCGCGGCGTCAGCACCCTCTTGACCGTGTCGCCGTCGATGTTGCCGGTGATCCGGTCGACATCGGCGAACACGGGCCTGGCGCCGACGTACCGCACTGCGTTCGCCGTGGCCACGAACGAGAACGACGGAACGATCACGTCGTCACCCGGTCCGATGCCGGCCACCACCAGGGCGAGATGGAGACCCGTCGTGCAACTGCTGACCGCCACGGCGTGCGCGACCTGCATGCGAGCCGCGAAGGCGCTCTCGAACTCGGCGACCCGCGGTCCCTGAGCGATCCAACCGGACTCGAGCGCCGCCGTGACGGCAGCCACCTCGTCGGCGCCCAACCACGGGCGCATCACGTCGATCCGCGTCACGTCGCAGACACCGCGAGGCCGGACACAGCAAGGCGGCGCGGCCGCCACCAGTCGACGAGTGCGCGCAGTCCGCTGTCGAGATCCACCGACGGCGCGTAACCGAGGTCGCGGGAGGCTGCCGTCGTGTCCGCCAGCCGGCGGGTGACCGCGTTGACGGTCCGAGCAGGTCCGAACTCGATCGGGAGATCCGAGTCCATCACTCGCAGCAGCGCTTCGGCGAGCTCCCGCAGACTCGTCTCACGACCGCTCCCGATGTTGTACACGCCGTCCACGACGGACGACGAGGCGGCGGCGACGTTCGCCCGAGCGATGTCCTCCGTGTAGGCGAAGTCCATGGTCTGGGTACCGTCACCGAAGATGAGCGGGGAACGGCCGTCCTCGATTCGCTCCATCCAGCGGACGAGCACCTCGGTGTACAGCCCGTGAACGTCCATGCGCGGCCCGTAGACGTTGAAGTAACGCAGGGAGACGTGGTCAGTTCCGTACATGGCGCGGAAGCTGCGCAACATTCCCTCACCGAACGACTTCGCGGCACCGTAGAACGTGTCGTTGTTGTGGTGGTGGTGGCGCTCGTCCGTCGGAAAGGATTCCGCGAGACCGTAGACCGAAGCGGAGGAGGCGGACACGATCTTGCTCACCCCGTGTGCGGCCGCTGCCTCGTACACGGTGAAGGTGCCGTCCACGAGCACTTCCAGAGCGAGCCGGGGCTCCTCCGCGCACTGCGTGATGCGAATCGCTGCCTGGTGGAAGACCACATCCGCCCCGGACACCACGTCGTTCACGAGGTCTCGGTCACGAATGTCGCCCTCCACCAGCTCGACCCGTGGATCGGACAGTGACGTCTCGAGGTTCTCACGGCGACCACGGGTGAGGTTGTCGAGAACGATCACCCGCGCACACCCGGCCTCGACGAGCTGGTCGACGATGGTCGATCCGATGGTGCCGGCACCGCCGGTGACCACCGTCGTCGCGCCGTTCAGGTCAGTCATTCCATGTCTCCGGTCTCGGGGTCGACGGCACGGGGACGAACGGGGCGTCCGTGATTTGCTGCGCTGTCGGTGGCGGCTTCGAGCACGGACAGCACTCGGAGTCCGGCGGTACCGTCCGTTCGAGCAGGACGGTCTTCTCTGATCGCGGACGCGAACTCTCCGACCATCGTGTGGAGGGCCTCCGTCTCGGCGAGCGCGGGAACGGTGATGTCGCCCAACCGATACGACACCGCCGCACGACGCTTCTCGTCCGCTCCCGGCTGGCCCAGATGTACTCCACGATCGTGGATCGACACTCTGCGCAGGGGGTCGAGGTCGTCCCAGACGAGGGTGCGGTGGCTGCCACCGATCACCATCTGACGAATCTTCGTCGGCGACAGCCAATTCACGGACACGTGCGCCGAGGCACCGTCCTCCAGCCCCAGCGTCAGATGTGACACGCAGGATCGGCCGGCGCCGAGCGGGTCGGAACCTGTGGCCGACACCCGCGTCGGGGCGAGCCCGCCGGGAAGCACGAAGTCGAGAATCGACAGGTCGTGCGGTGCGAGGTCCCACAGTACGTCGACATCGGGCTGAATCAGACCGAGATTGATCCGTGTCGACTCGATGTAGAGGACTCGTCCCAACATGCCCTTGTGCAGGACATCGTGGATGTACTGCACTGCAGGCGTGTAACAGTACGTGTGGTCGATCATCAGGACCAGTCCGGCGTCCCGAGCGGCTCGGACCATCTTCCCGGCGTCCACGGATCCGGGCGCCAGGGGCTTCTCCACCAGGACGTGCTTTCCTGCGGCCAGGGCAGCGAGAGCGATCGGGGCGTGGGACGCCGCGGGCGTCGCGATCGCGACGGCATCGATGTCGGACCTGCCGAGAAGCACGTCGACATCGGTCTCGATCTCCACGGTCGACCGCGACCCGACCACACGCTCGGCCCGGCTCCTGTCCCGGTCACACACCGCGACGAGATCCCACGACGGATGATTTCTGAAGTTGCGCACCAGGTTCGGACCCCAGTAGCCGGCGCCGATGACAGCAACGCCGTACGGCCTGCTCACGAGTCACCCTGCCGACGGTCCGACGACGGGTCGGAGTCGGCGACCAGATAGGCACCACGCAGACGGAACCACGCCTCCGGCCCCTGGACGATGTAGCGACGTGCGAGGCGCCGTGGCTCACGGGCGAGGCGATAGAGCCACTCGAATCCGTGATCGCTCATGAAGCGCGGCGCACGTGTGGAATCACCGGCCATGAAATCCGTTGCGGCGCCGAAGGCGAGGAGCAATCGCGCTCCGGTGTGGTCCCCGTACCGTTCGATCCAGAGCTCCTGAACCGGTTTGCCGAAGCTGACCACCACGATGTCCGCACCGGACTCGCGCACCGACTCGGCCAATTCGCGGCCCAGTGTCTCGTCCTGGACCGTCCGGCGGTCGGGAGCCCAGTAGCCCGCCACCCGCAGTGCCGGGTGATTGCGTGTCAGACGGCGCCGGAGGCGTTCGTGGACCTGAGGGGTGCCCCCGAGGAACCCGACCGAAGCGCCGGCCGTCTCTGCGAGAGAGAGGATCTCGGGAAGCAGGTCGGATCCCGTGAGTCGTGGCCACTTGGTTCCGGTGAGATCGTTCGCACGGTCCACGATCGGCTGACCGTCGGCCAGCAGCAGCCATTCATGAGTGGGTCGCTCGTCCGGCAGGTTCAACCTGGACCGCTCGATGCCACCGAAGTGGTGGATGTGGTCGAGGTTGACCGATCCGATCGCGAGGGGCTTGCCGCCCTTCAACCTGTCCCCGACCAGGCCCAGAACATGCGGGGTACCGCACAGGTCCACCCGAGTACCCGCCACGATCATGCGTGCGGTTCGTTGCGGGGAAGTCCGCGTCGGCTCTGTTCGGATGTCGACTGCCGTGCCGTCACCGACCGCGTCGTCGATCGCGGCGGTGAGATGCAGAGCTGCAGAAGTGGGTGTGCTCTCGCTCGAACCGAGTGCAGTGGAAAGCTTCATGGGTCACCTCTATGATCAACACTGATCCGAGCCGTGGCAGTCGCACGGCGTGCGCGGGATCCGCCACCGCACGACGGAGTCGGGTCCCTGTGCTGTGTTCGACGCGACCTCGTGCACGCCGACAGCAGACTGAGTGATCAGTACTTTAAACAGAAACCTTCGCCATGACGCTTATCGAGGACTTTTTTCATTCGACCGAATGATGTGAACGGTCGGTACGTTCCCGGAACCGACCACGGGCCCGGCCTCGCGTCAGGCCCGAAGCCCCCGCCACGCGAGGCTCTCGAGAAGGTCGACCGCCTGGTGCACGTCGATCTCGCCGCCGGCGACCCTGTCGGCCACGGCCTCGCCGGCACCGACCAGGGCGACGGCCATCAGTCCGAAGTTGTGTTCCGGCCGCGGGTCCTTGGTGCTCATCTCGAGCAGCGACGCGGTGAGGCTGATCAACCGATCGCGGCTGCTCTGCACCTGACCGGCGAAGGCCTGCTGGCCGATCGCCTGCCGGTAGAGCACCATCCACGACGAGCGGTGCTCGTCCACGAACGTGAGGAACCCGAGCAATGCCTTGCGCAACTGCTCGCGGGGAGTGAGCGTCGGGTCCGCCGCGGGAGTCATCGCAGCGACGAACTCGAGGCCCTCCCGATGGATGCACGCGGCGAAGAGTTCGTCCTTGCTGCCGTAGTACAGATACAGCATTGGTTTCGAGATCTCGGCCCGTGCGGCGATGGAGTCCATCGACGTGCTGTGAAAGCCGTTCTCGGAGAACACCTCGATGGCGGCGTCGAGCATCTGCTGCTCACGGACGGCGCGCGGCAACCGCTTGGTTCCGCCTGCCATGCGTCCTCCCCGGAGCTGTCCGCCGTACGACCTCCCGACTCTACGTCACCGTCCGCAGGACGAGTCAGGCGCAGCCGAGGGCTCCCTTGGCCGTGAGGACGGTCCGGGCCGCGTCGTCCACGCGCGCATCGCTCAACTCCCCGGACGCCACGGCCGCCTCGAGACGGTCGAGGACGCTCGGCACCGCGTCGGTGGTGATCCAGAGGGCGACGTCGGCCCCGGCGACGAGGGCGGCCAGCGCCGCGTCCTCGATGCCCAGTCGCGACGTGATCGCCGCCATGCCGGACAGGTCGTCGGTGAAGATCGGGCCGGTGAACGGCGCCGCCCCGTAGCCGGTGCCGTCACGCAGCAGTGCCATCGCGGCGGGACTGATACTGGCGGGCACGCCCTCCGTCGTCAGGCCCGGAACGTCGAGGTGTCCGACCATGGCACCCACTCCGGTGGACACGAGATCGCGGAACGGAACCAGGTCGCGGGCCTGCAGTTCGGAGAGCGGCGGTGTCGTGACGGCGCCGGTGTGCGAGTCGCCCGATCCGGAGCCGTGCCCCGGGAAGTGCTTGATCACGGGCATCACCCCGGCGTCGCGGAGACCGCGCGCAGCAGCTCCGGCGTACGCGACGACGGTGGCGGGATCGTCCGAGTACGACCGGTCACCGATCACCGAGTCGTCGGGCTGGCTGCTGACGTCCACGTCGGGAGCGAAGTCGACGGTGATGCCGAGATCCTTCAGTCCACGTCCGCGCTCGAGCCACATCTCGTACGTCTGCTCGGGGGTCATCGTGGCGGCGGTCTCGCGTGCCGAGGGCACCGAACCGAGCAGGTCGGCTGCCCGCGACACCCGGCCGCCCTCCTCGTCGATCGTCACCATGACGGGCACGGTGGCGGCCGACTGCATGCGATCGACACCGCCGCCGGTGAGCATCGTCTTGTCGGTCCAGCTACCCACGAACACACCACCCACCTGCTCGGCGCCCACCACCGCCACGGCGTCGTCGGTCCCGGTGACCCCGACTGTCAACAGCTGGGCGAGCCGCTGCCGCAGCGTCATGGCGTCGATGGCGGTGGCGCACGCATCGGGCGTGGCCGCAGGCATCTCGGACGTCGACACGACCGCCGAGGGAGCCGAGGGCGATGCCGTGGCCGCACCGGTGGTGGTGGGTGCGGGAGCCGCCGCGTCCCCCGTCCCGCACGCCGTCGTGGCGATCGCGCACGTCGCGACCAGGGTCAGAACTCGGCGCAGGTACATACCCGAAACGTTATCGCGTGAGCCTCCCCGCAACCCGACCGCGACGGTAAGATCGTCAGCCACCGCCACAAGCCTGGAGGCTCTCATGTCGTGTGACGTCATGTTGATCGCGTACGACGGTTCGGACAATGCGCGCAGGGCGGTGGACTACGCCGGCAGATTCCTCCAGGCGAAACGCGCCATCGTGCTCACCGCGTGGGAACCGATGGTGCGACAGGCGGCCCGCATGTCCGGCCTGTCCGGAGTGATGGCGCCGGAGTGGCTGCCGGACGAGCAGACCGAGGACATCGCACTCGCCGACGCGAAGGTCACCAACAGCGAGGGCCTCGAGCTGGCCGTCCGCGCCGGCATCAACGCCGACGGGCGCTGCGAGGAGTCGCACTCCGCCATCTGGACCACCATCGTCGAGACGGCGGACGAGGTGAACGCCGACATCATCGTCACCGGGACGCGCGGCCGGACCGGTCTGCGGTCGCTGCTGCAGTCTTCCTGTGCCGATCTCGTGCTCAAGCACAGCCATCGCCCTGTACTGATCGTGCCGCCCGGCAGATGAGTGACGGGCAGGCCGGAGGCCGGTCGAGGTGAACGGGCAGGCCGGAGGCCGGTCGAGGTGAACGGGCAGGCCGGAGGCCGGTCGAGGTGAACGGGCAGGCCGGAGGCCAGTCGAAGTGATAGGTTCTGCTCGTGAAATCCGCAGCGATCAGTGCCGTCATCGGCGTCGTGCTGGGAGTGGCCGTGGTGTTCGGCGCCACTGCCGCCGCCTCGTCCGACACCCGCCCCGAGGTCGATCGTTCCGGTAACGCCGAGTCCTCCCTCCTCAACCAGGTCGAGTACGGCAGCCGCTGACGTCCGATGCTCCCGTCACCGCGCCCGTAGGGGCCCGGTGGCGTTTCTTCTCCGCGGTCGGTGCGCTGATCCTGGCGTTCCTGCAGGCTCCCGGCCTGACCGTCGCCGACACCAAGTACGACCTGACGCAGAACCCGCTGGGGTTCCTCTCGCGTGCGTCCCATCTGTGGACGTCCGACGCCACCTTCGGCCAGGTACAGAACCAGGCGTACGGCTACTTCTTCCCGCACGGGTCGTTCTTCGCCCTCGGTGACGTGCTGGGGCTGCCCGGGTGGGTGACGCAGCGTCTGTGGTGGGCGGTGCTGATCTTTCTCGGGTTCTGGGGTGTCCTGCGGTTGTGCGAGGCCCTCGGGGTCGGGAGCCGCGGGTCGCGGGTGGTGGGTGCGCTCGCGTTCGTCCTCGCTCCGCGGGTGATCACCACCCTGGGGTCGATCAGTTCCGAGTCACTGCCGATGATGCTGGCGCCATGGGTACTGATCCCCCTGGTCCGCGTCTTCTCCGGCCGCTCCGTGAGCATTCCGCGCGCCGCCGCGTGTTCGGCGCTGGCCGTCGCGGCGATGGGTGCCGTGAACGCCGTGGCGACGGCGGCAGCCACCCTCGTGGCGGTCGTGTGGTGGCTCGCGCACAGGCCGGACGCCCGGTGGCGCCGGTTCTCGCTGTGGTGGATCGGGTGTCTCGTCGCCGCGACGACGTGGTGGCTGGTTCCCCTCTTCATCCTGCGCGGCGTCAGTCCACCGTTCCTCGACTACATCGAGTCGGCCGGCACGACGACGCAGTGGGCCTCGCTGGTGGAGGTCCTGCGCGGCACGAGCAGCTGGACACCGTTCGTCTCGCCGGAACGCATCGCCGGCGCTGTGGTGGTGACACAACCCGCCGCGGTGATCGCCTCTGCCGTCGTGGCCGCGGCGGGAATGGCCGGGCTCTGCATGCGGTCGATGCCGGCACGCGGTCGGCTGACCCTGGTGCTGCTGATCGGGCTCGTGGGCATGACCGCCGGGTACGTCGGCGGACTGGCCTCCCCCGTCTCCGAGCAGGTGCGACTGTTCCTCGACACCTCCGGTGCGCCGCTGCGCAACATCCACAAGCTGGAACCGGTGATCCGACTGCCGTTGGCGCTGGGCCTCGCACAGTTGCTGGCGCAGGTGCCGCTGCCGGGTTCGGTGCCGTCGCCTCGCTGGCGTCGCGCGGCGTCGCACCCGGAACGGGAGCCCCTCGTCGCTTTCGCCGCACTCGTCCTGGTGGCACTCACCGTCTCGACCTCGCTGGCCTGGACCGGGCGGCTCGCGCCGCGGGGCGCGTACGAGGCCGTTCCGGCCGAATGGTCCGACGCGGCGGGCTGGTTGGCCGACCACGCGGGCACCGGAGCCGAGGAGTCCCGCGCGCTCGTCGTTCCCGGTGCGCCCCTGGCCGCTCAGCTGTGGGGGCTGACGCGGGACGAACCGTTGCAGGCGTTGGCGGCCTCGCCGTGGGCCGTCCGTGACGCGGTCCCGTTGGTGCCGCCCGGCGCGATCCGCGCCCTCGACTCGGTGCAGCGGCTTCTCGCGGACGGCAGACCGTCCGACGGGCTCGCCGACACGCTGGCATCGATGAACGTCCGTTACCTCGTGATGCGCAACGATCTCGACCCCGAGACGTCGCGTTCGACCCGGACCTCGCTGGCGCACCAGAGCATCGAGAACTCGCCCGGGCTCGAGCGGGTCGCGACCTTCGGCGACGACATCGGGCCCGGACGGGTGGACGGCATCGTCGCCGACTCCGACCTGCGCCCCACCTATCCCGCGATCGAGATCTTCGAGGCGACTCCCGGCACCCTCGCCGGCCCGTACACGGTGGTGGCCGACGACGTGCCCCGAGTGCAGGGCGGGCCCGAGGTCCTCGCTCGCCTGAACGAGCACCGCGAGCGCGGCGGCCTGGACCCGACTCCGGCGGGACCGGTACTTCTCGACGGCGACGCCCGGGCCGCCGGGCTCACGGTCGACGACGTCCTGGTGACGGACACCCCGACGAACCGCGAGGTGGACTTCGGCTCCGTCGACGATCACAGCAGCGCCCTGCGCACACCCGACGATCCTCGCCGCACACTCAATCTCGTGCCCGACTATCCGGTCGACGGTGCGCCGCTGGTCGAGGGCGCGTGGTCCGGTGCCCGGGTGTCCGTCTCCTCCTCGGCATCGGACGCCACCCAGTTCGGCGGCGCCTCGCCCGGCAACGGTCCGGCGGCGGCCGTCGACGGCGACGCCGCGACGAGTTGGGTGAGCAACGGCCTCGAGAGCTCGGTCGGTCAGTGGATCCAGCTCGACCTCGATCGCCCGGTGCAGTCCGGCCTGCTCGACTTCCGCACCAGCCCCGGCGCTCTGGGGTCACCGGTGAAATGGGTCGAGATCGAGACGGACAACGGGACCGCAGCCGCACGCATCACCGAACCGGGCGATCCGGTGACCGTCTCACTGCCCGCCGGCACGACGACGCGGATCCGGGTGACAGCCACCGAGACCGAGAACGGTTCGGTCGGAGCACAGTTCGGCGTCAGCGACCTCCGCCTCACCGATTACACGGATCCCGATGCGCCGACACCGGTGGTCGTCCGGCACCTCACGGAGATGCCGGCTCCGGCCGACGGCGTCACGGTGACGGGATGGAATCTGGCACAGGAGCTTCCGGGCCGGACAGGCTGCGTCGACACGCCCGATCGGGTGCGCTGCGCGGGTGGCGTGGCCGTCGAACCCGAGGAACTCGACAGTTTCCAGCGCACGCTCTCGGTTCCCAGTGGCACGGCGGTGACTCCCGAACTCTGGCTGCGCTCGCGTCAGTCGTCCGCGCTGGAGGATCTCCTGCAGGACGCCACACGTCCGCGGGCTCGGGGTGCGGCCGAGGTCACCGACGTCCGGGGGTCGACCTTCGCCCTCACGGACGGCGACGACCGCACGTCCTGGACCGCGAGTCAGGACTCGATCGAGGGCCGGGCCGGAACGTATCCCACCGTCACTCTCGAACTGCCGCAACCGGTTTCGGTCGGCGGGCTCGACATCGCCCAGAGCCTCGGCGCACTGCCGTCTCATCCGACCAGGATCGCCGTGAACCTCGGGACCGGCCCCCAGGTCCGCGACGTCGACGCGGACGGCGACACCAGAGTGTCCCTCGAACCGGCGGTGACCGACCGGATCACCGTCTCGCTGCTGGAATGGGACGACGTACTCGACCGCACGGCACTGGGATTCGACCAGGTACGGCCTCCCGGTCTGGCCGAGATCACGGTGCTCTCCGAATCCGGTACCGCGTCCGCGGGGGCGGCGTTCGATCCCGACCGCCCGATCGTGACGTCGTGCGCGACCGGCCCCACCCTGACCATCGCGGATCAGCTCGTCCGCACCGCCGTCTCGACGACGGCCGGGGCGTTGGCCACCGGCGCACCGATCCGTGCGTCTCTCTGCGAGGGCGATGTCCCCGTGGCGGCGAACGTCTCCAATCCTGTTCCGCTGCCGTCGGGTTCGCAGTCCGTGTCGGTGGACCCGGGCGACGCCTTCGTCGTCGACAGCGTCGTGCTGCGCACGGCACCGCTCGCTGCGTTCCCCCACACCGGCCCCACCCCCGTGGCGGTCACCGCGGACGAGTGGACCGCCGACACCCGCCGCGTCGTCGTGGCCGGGTCCTCGACTCAGCGCATTCTCGTGGTGCCCGAGAGCACCAACCCGGGATGGGTGGCCACGCGCCCGGACGGAGAGGTGCTCGCCCCGGTGATCGTGAACGGGTGGCAGCAAGGGTGGATTCTCCCCGCCGGCCTCTCGGGCGAGGTGACCCTGACGTTCCCCGCCGACACCTGGTACCGCACGGCGATCGTCGCGGGCCTGGCGCTTCTCGCGGCTCTGGCCGTGATGACGATGCGGCGCCGCCCGTCGGACCCCGCGACGGCACCGACACCCACCTGGCAACCCGCCCTCGTCGGCCACGCGGGGCTGTTCGCCGCCGTGTGGGTCATCGGTGGGCTCGCCGCACTCGGCTGGCTGGCGGTTCTCACCGTCGCGGTCGCCGCCGTCGACCATCGCTGGGGAGCCCGTGTCCGCGGTCGTGTGCTCGTCGCGATCGCGGGGCTCGGACTCAGTGTCGCCGGGGCGATGCTGTCGACCGGACCCTGGCGTGATCCCGACGGCTACGTCGGCCACTCGGCCGTCATTCAGCTCGCAGCGCTGGCATCCGTCGGCGCCGTGGCGCTCGCGGCGCTTCCCTCGTTCGCCCGGATCCGGTCGGCCCTGCGCGCTTCCCGTCGACGCAGTGCGACACGGACCGGCTCCTCCACCAGCGCGTAGCTCGCCGCGGCGACCGGCAGCGTCAACACGACCGTGGCACCGGCGACGAGGAGGAACTGCCCGCCGAACGGGGACACCCCCAGCACAGGGAACACCACGGCCAGCACCGCGAGGTGCCAGATGAAGATGCCGTAGGACCACCGGCCGATCATCAGCGCGAACGGACCCGACAGCCACCGGGTACGGACTCCCGTTCCGACGGCCAGGGGCGCGATGAGACAGAACGCGACGACGGCGCCCAAGGCCACCTTGACCGCGAACTGCCATGCCGCCGGCGTCGTGAGGTCCTGCGCGCCCGCGATCGGTGTCGACGACGCCGCGAAGGCCACCGCCGCGATGCCGGTGAGCAACCATCGTCGGCTCGCGATCCGGACGACCAGCGGGACAGCGGGCAGGTCGGAGACCGGTCGGGACCGAGCGGGCAGGTCGGAGTCTGATCGGGTCTCGCGTATCGCCAGCTCGGCAGCAGCCTCGGCCACCACCATCCCGGCCGCGAACCACGCCAGGTAGCCGGGCAGCCAGTTCTCGATGTTCACGCCGTCCGCGGTGGAGATCGGGAGAAAGGTCCACCCGAGCGACAGGGCGGACACCCCGACCAGCACCGGCGTGCGCAGACGGGCTCGAGGTCCGCGGAGCGCGGCCATGGCGACCCCGATGAACGGGAGCAGCAGATAGAACGCCACCTCGACCGACAGCGACCACATCTGGGTCATGCCCTGCGTCAACGTCAACGGGACGAACACCTGCACGAGGGTCAGGTTGGCGATCCACACCCGGACGCCACCACCCGCACCCGGCAGCAGGGCCAGCACGACGACGACCACGAGCCAGTACGCGGGCAGGATGCGTGCCGCGCGGTGCACCAGATAGGTACGGACGGACGGCCTCGGCCGCGAGCCGCGCGCGGCGGCCGCGTGGGGTCGCCACAGCAGGAACCCCGAGAGCGCGAAGAACACGGCCACCGCGAGATCGAGACGGCCGAGCAGCGGGCCCACGAGGGGTGTGCCCGTCGATCCCGTCTGGAACGCGACGTGGGTCAGCAGCACGCCGACGGCCGCGAGACCGCGCATCCCCTCGAGCGCGGGCACGAATCCGCCGATGCGCGGATCGACGCGGGCCTTCTCTGCAGTGGTCATCGTCAGGAGAGTCTGCCGCATCGCACCCGAACTCGGAGCGGCCCAATACGTTAGTGTTCGACCCATCACGGCCGGTATGCACTGACAAGTGCACATGCACAAAGGGGACCTCCAGTATGGCGAACAGATCCACACCGACGCGTGTGATCCCGCCGATCCTCATCGGGCTCGGAGCTTTCTTCCTGGTCATCGCGATCCTGATCCCGCTGTACACGGTCGGGCGCCTCGAGAAGACGCCGCTGGACCTCGAGATCACCAGCGTGTCCACCGGCACCGGGTCGGTGCTCGATTCGCGTTCGCTCACAGCGGGTTCCGCCGTCGTGGATCAGAACGTCCCCCTGATCTCCCAGCGCTTCGTCACCACGGAGGAGCCGTCGAACTCCGACGTCATCACCGTGCAGGCCGGCTCGTCGCTGCGACGCACCGATCGACAGGGTGACACCGGTCTGCTCACCGCGACCGTCGACCGCGTGAGCCTGGACCGCGTGTCCTCCATGCCGGTCGACCCGGTCGGATCCATCCAGAGCCAGGCCGACAAGCCGGCCGAGGAAGTGCCGCACACCGGACTGCAGTACAAGTTCCCGTTCGACTCGCAGAAGCAGACCTACCCCTTCTTCGACACCGTGGCCCGCGAGAGCTACGACATGACCTTCGTCGAGGAGACGCAGATCGAGGGCGTCACGGTCTACCACTACACGCAGACCATCCCCGCGGTGGACCTGTCCGCCGTCGTCCCCTCGCCGGCCAACAAGCTCGCTCTCCCCGCGAGCACGTGGGGCGTCGACGGCGGCGCCACGCCGATCACGATGACGCGGTACTACGAGAACACCCGGGACATCTACGTCGAGCCCGTCACCGGCGTCATCGTCAAGGGCCAGGAGGACGTGCACCAGTACTACGCACGCCGCGCCGGAACTCCCGAGGTGGACGTCGTCAAGGCCGTCATCGGCTTCGACGACAACACCGTCACCTACCAGCTCGGTCGCGCACAGGACGGCAAGGACCAGATCGCCCTGATCGGCCGCACCGTGCCGATCGTCGCCGGCGTTCTGGGCGTCATCCTCCTGGCAGTCGGCATCGTGCTGCTCCTGCGCGGCGGCCGCACCACCCGCGGAACACGTCCGGTGGCCGACGGACCCACGACCGGACCTCGTACCTCCGGCGCCGGTTCACCCGCACCGGACCACGACTGGACGACGGACCGTACCGAGGAGATTCCCCGCACGAACCTCCGCAAGGACTGACGCCTCCGGCCTTCCCGTCAGGGAAGTAGCAGCGTCACTCCTGCAGACTCACCGAGGGCGTCCAGCGCGAGCTGGGCGTCCTCGAGTCGTCTGCGGCCTCCGATCATCGATTCCACGGCGGCGTGCGGGAGAGTGCGCAACAGTTCGGGGTACTCGTGGGCGGCCATCCCGTGGCTGCCGAGCACGTCGATCTCCCGCGCGATCACCACGTCCATCGACACGTGCCCGCCGCACGGAAGCAACCCGATCTGCACGTGCCGACCGCGCCGTCGCAGACCCCGGATCGCCTCGTCCGCCAACCCGACATGCCCGGAGCACTCCAGCGCGACGTGCATGTCGTCGACCGGCGTCTGCACCGTCCGAGCTGCTCCCAGTCGGCGTGCCAGGTCCAGCGCCGAGGTGGAGCGATCCACTGCCGTCACCTCCGCGCCGGCCCCGGACGCGATGATCACCGCGGACAGGCCGAGCCCACCGCACCCGTAGACGGCGACGCACTCGCCTGCCACCACGCGGGCGCGGCGATGAACCGCCCGCCATGCGGTCGCGTATCGGCATCCCAGAGTGGCAGCCACGTCGAACGACACCTCGTCCGGCAACGCGATCAGGTTGGTCGAGGCATACCGGACGGCGACGAACTCGGCGTACGACCCGTCGTGGGTGAACCCGGGCTGTTCCTGACGGGGACACACCTGGTGGTCGCCGGCAGCGCACGTCGGACACGACCCACACGCACACACGAAGGGGGTGGTGACGCGACGACCGATCCAGTCGCGGTCGACGTCCGCACCCACGGCGACGACCGTTCCCGCGAACTCGTGGCCCGGAACGAACGGCAGTCGCACGTCCCCGTCGTGTCCCTGCCAGGCATGCCAGTCACTCCGGCACACCCCGGTGGCGGCCACCCGGATCACCGCACCGTCGGGAGCCGCGTCGGGACGGTCGATCTCCCGCACGGTTCCCGGTCGGCCGAACTCCTCGATCACCAGTGCACGCATGCACCGACACTACTGTCGAACGACCGGCCTCCGGCCTGCCCGCTACCCAGCTAGGCAGGCTCCGCCACCGTGTTGGTCACCGACCCGATGCGCTCGACCTCGAGGCGCACCACGTCCCCCGGCCTCACCCAGCGGTCGAGTTCCATTCCGCATCCCGACGGCAGGGTCCCCGACGTCAGCAGCTCGCCGGGGCCGATGCTCTCGGACCTGCTGGCGTAGGCGAGTCCGTCCACCAGCGACCACCGGCCGCCTCGTGTCGACGTCTCCGACCACACCTCGCCGTTGACGGTGACGGTGCCGCGCAGATCGGTCAGGTGCGGCAGGACCTCGTCCGCGGTGACCACCTCGGCACTCATGGAACTACCGAACGTCTTGGTCTTCACGACGGGTCCGAAGGGACCGTTGCGCTGCTCGTCCCACTGCACGTCGCGCGCGCTGAAGTCGTTGAACACCACGAAGCCGCCGATCGCCGCTTCCGCTTCGGCCGTCGAGGCGCTGACGACGGGCCGGACCACCAGGGCGCCGAACTCGAGTTCGAAGTCCAACAGCTCGGTGTACGCGGGCCACGACATGGGGTCGCCGTCGCCGACGACGGAGAGGTGATTGCCCGTGTAGTAGATCGGGTGCTCGACTGCCGCGGCGCCCGGCCGTAGAGGCGGGAACGGCTTCCGCGCGATCGCCTGGAACGCCTTCGCCAGTGGCACGACGGCGGGCAGGTTGCGCCGCACCATCTGCTCGGCCGCCTGGTGCCAGTGCTGGTCCCACCCCGCGAAGCAGCGAAGCGATCGCGGCTCGAACGGCAGGGAGGCGAAGGACGTCGACGCAGTGGCGGTCCCGGCGGTGGCGGCCCGGTCCACGAGATCGCGCGCCACGTCGCGAGCACGCTCACCGGCACCGAGGAACTCGACGATTCCGCTCGGAAGTTCCTCTCCACCGGCAGCTCTCAGATCGACCCACGTTCCCGTGGTCTCGTGCAGCACGTCGATCCCCGTCATGCCCCTACGCAGCCTCACGGACCCACCCCCCGGATTCGGTCATCCACCGATCCAAGCACACGGACACGCCCGAGCGCGCTGGTCGAGACCACAACAGATGCCACCGCAGCACATGCCGCGGCCACGACGACGAGCTCGGTCGCGCTGTCGACGATCGTGAGCACGAGGACGGCCTCGACCAGCAGCACGGTCCACGCCGCCAGCGCCGAGCGCGTGTCGCCGCGGGCCACGGCCGCCAGGAGACCGCACTGCACCACGGCCAACAGCGCGCCCTGCGCGGCGAACAGCCACAGCAGGTACTGCACCGGCGCGTAGTCCGCGCCCATCACCAGCGGAACGACCGGCCCGACGATCGCGGCACCCACCACCACGACGGATCCGACGCCGAGCAGCACCAGCAGGGCGGTGCGGACCGCCGACGCCGACCGACGCGGATCCGCCATCCTCGGGTACAGCACCACGCCGACCGACTGCGGGAGCCAGAAGGCGGCCTTCGCGGCGACGGCGCCGAGCGCGTAGACACCCGCGGCCTCCGGGTCGAGGACGCGTCGGGCGAGCAGGAGGTCGACCGAGGACAACGCGACGATCACGAGTTGGACCTGCGATGCGGCGAGCACGTCACGCCAGGTCCCGGCCGCGGCGGGCCGGTCGTGCTCGTCCGTCTGCAGGGCGCGGTCGACGACGATGCGCGCGGCCAGCGCCATGACCGCGGTCCCCACCGCACCGGCCACCAGGGCTGGTCCCACACCTCCGCCCAGCACCAGGGCGGTCACGGCGGGCACCACCTTCGCAAGGCCGCTCGCCGCGAGCACACCGCCGAGGGCACCGAAGCGCGAATCTCCCTGCAACAGGCCCTGTTCCGTGGCCAGCAGCACGAGGAACGGCGCCGTCACGACAGCCGCCGCCGTGGTCACGACGTCGGTGTGGAGCAGAGCCGCCACGACGGGAGTCGCGACGACGGCGAGACCGGCGACGACCACGGCGTACAGGTGTCCGAGCCTGCGGGAGGCAGCCACCGAACGACCGCGCACCCGGTCACGCGCCACGACGGTCTGCAACGCCAGCGCCGGCACCGCGAGTACCAGCTGGGCGGCGAGCAGCGACGCGAAGACCCCGTAGCCCTGCGGCCCGAGCACACGCCCGGCCGGGAGGTGCAGCAGATACGAGGCGATGTTCGCCGCCATCGACCCCGCCGTCACGATGCTCACCCCGGCCACCACGGTGGAGGTGCGCGCAGGGATCATGCCCTCATGATCGCAGGGTCGAGCAGGACAGCCGGGGCGTGGTCCCTCGCCTGGTCCGTCGTGCTCACCGGTGTCGTCCTCGGCCCGCTCCTGCGTGTGCTGCTTCCGGGTGGCGGCCACCTACTGCTGCGTGACGCGGTGTCGACGCCCCGGTCGTATCTCACCGACTCGGCCCTGGGCCTGTCCGACTCGGCAGCTCGGGCGGTTCCCCAGGACGCCGTCGTCGCGGTCGCCACCACGGTCGTCGACGGCGGTGTACTGGTCGTCGGACTGCTCTCTCTCGCTCTGATCGCCGCCGGGTGGGGCGCCGCGCAGATGACGGCGCGAGTGCTCGGCGGCGCCTCGACCGGCCCTCGTCTGGTGGCCGCCACGGTGGCCGTGTGGAACCCCTATGTGGCCGAACGTCTGCTGCAGGGGCACTGGAGCCTGCTCGTCGGCTACGCGGCTCTCCCCTGGACGGTCGTCGCGACCATGACGCTCCGCGACCGCGGTGACCTGCGGTCCGCTGCGCCCCTCGTGCTGTGTCTCGGCATCGCCGGGCTGACCCCGACAGGCGTGCTGCTCTGCGCCGTTCTCGCCGTGGTGGTCCTGGCCGCACCGGGAGGGGCACGCCGCGTACGGCGGCTCGTCGTCGTGGCTGTCACCACGGTGATCGTGTCGCTGCCCTGGCTGGTGGCCACCGCCGTGTCCGGGGCCGGTACCGGCGCCGATCCGGCGGGTGTCGCGGCCTTCGCGGCGCGGGCCGAGCCCGGACTCGGGACGATCGGAGCGCTCGCCGGTCTGGGCGGCATCTGGAACGCCGACGCGGTTCCCGGCAGCCGAACCAGCCTGTTCGCCGTCGTCGGCACCGCGGTGCTGCTCGGCCTGGCCGCCGCCGGACTCCCTCGTCTGCGCCGGACCGCATCGCCCGTGGTCGCGGCGCTCCTGCTCACCGGCGCCGTGTCCGTGGTGCTCGTCGCCCTCGCCGCCACCCCGATCGGGCTCGACGTCGGCCGATGGGCCGCCGAGTCGGTACCCGGTGCCGGGCTGTTCCGGGACGGTCAGAAATGGGTCGCCCTGTGGATGCCGGCACTCGCCCTGAGTGCAGGCTCCGCGGTCGATCGACCCGGTCGCAGCGGGACACGTCCCCGGCTCGCAGCCGTGTCCGCCGTCGCCGCGCTGCTCGTCGTCCTGCCCGATCTGGCATGGGGGGTGCACGGCGCGCTGCGTCCGGTCGACTACCCCGCCGGGTGGTCCTCGGTGATCGACGGTGTCGGACCGTCCGACGCTCTCGTGGCCGTCCTGCCGACAGGTACCTTCCGCCGGTTCGACTGGTCGGGCGAGGCACCGGTCCTCGATCCCGCTCCGAGGCTGCTGGACGCCGACGTGCTCGGCACCGGAGATCTCCCGGTGGGCGGGACGGTCGTCCGGGGAGAGAACACCGTCGCGGGGCGAGTCGAAGGCCTGCTCCTGGCCGGTGCCCCGGCGAGCGACCTCGCCGCACTCGGAGTCGGGTGGATCCTGGTCGAGAGGTCGGCGGGCGAGAGCGGGAACTCCGCACGCACCCTCGCGGGCCTGGAACCCGTGTACGCGGACGCCGATCTCACGCTGTACTCACTCGCTGATCCGGCACCTCGTCCACGCTCGGATCGTCTACCGGCGATCGTCGCTCATCTGCTGTGGGCGGCCGCCGTCCTGATCGCGGCGTTCGTCGCCGTCACGAGAGCGCGTCGCACCCGGACTCGCTGATTCCGGACCGGCCGGCCTCCGGCCTACCCGCGACCACCTACCGACCGGCCTCCGGCCTTCCCGCGACCACCTACCGACCGGCCTCCGGCCTACCCGCGACCAGCCCGGACACCGCTCGGCCGTGTACTCGCTCGCGCAGCACCGACTCCACCGCTCGCGCGCACCACGTCCACGAGAACTCCCGGGTCCGCAGCCGCGCCTTCTCCCCGAGCTGCCGACGGAGATCGCCGTCGTCCAGCAGGGTGCGCACCGCGTCGGTCAGTTCGTCGACGTCGGAGTCGCGGCTGAGCCACTCGTCGCCCACCAGGACGCCGGTGACGCCGTCCACCACGGAATCGGTCAGCCCCCGAGAATGCCGGTAGCCGACGGTGGGGACACCGTGCTGAGCTGCCTCGACGACGGCGAGTCCCCACCCCTCCTTCCGGGACGGGAGCACGTGGATCCACGACTGCGACAGGATCTCGTGCTTGCGGGTCTCGGACACGTGACCGTGGAAGGCCACGGCGTCGGCCACGCCACGCGCGCGGGCGTGGTCGCGCAGGTTGTCGTCCCACCACCCACCGCCGATGACGTCGAGGCGCAGGGCGGGCGTCGCATCGCGCAGCGCGGCGACGACGTCGATCGCGTCCTCGATCTGCTTGTGCGGGACGAGCCGGGACAGGACGGCCAGCGTCGGGGCGTCCGCACGCGTGTCCGGATAGCCCACCGTGACGGAACCGGGAATGTCGTCGACACCGTTGCGGACGACGGCCACCCTCTCGCGGTCCACGCCGAGGGCGATCAGCTCGTCCGCCGAGGGAAGCGACACCGTCAGGTACTGCGAGCGTCGATGGACCCGCGGCGACAGCCTGGACTCGATCCACCATCCCAGCCGCGCCATGACCGCACCGGCCACCGGCCATTGTTCGCGGTGACAATGGTGGACCAGCACGGTGACGGGAGCCGCCGTCACGAGTCGTGCGAAGAAGGGGATGCCGTTCTGTGTGTCGATCACCGCGTCGGGCTTCAGTCCCGCCAGGGGACCGAATCCGAGCCGCCCGGCGAGGAGCGCTCCGAGTGCTCGCGGATAGACCGTCAGGCGCCCGCCGCCGCGGCTGACGCGCATACCGTCGATCGTGTCCGACGCTGGTGCGCCGGGGTAACCGGCCGTGCGCAGCGTGACCTTGATGCCTCGCGACGCCAGCCCTGCACCCACGTGCTCGAGGTAGCGCTCGCTGCCACCGCCCTGTGGATGGCCGCTGTCACGCCAACAGAGCAGCAGCACCTCACGTAACTCCGTCATCTGCTGTCACCCCCGTGGCAGTCTTTCATTCGTTCGAACGACACAGAATGGCTGTTTCGGCCCCGAAAAACCGGTAAGTTTCCTTTTAGGGTCGGGAAAACCCACTGCAGTGAGGCTCATGTCATGACGTCCGGGTTGATCGATGGCAACACTCTCGACGGCGTATCTTCCACCACTCTGTACACGCTCCACAATCGAGCCGCCTTCGCCGACGGCCCCGACAAGGTCATCGACGACCCGATGGCGCTGCGCGTCCGCGACGCCATCGAGTACGACTGGTCCAAGTTCGGAACCCCCGTGGCCGCCGCGGCGTTGCGCGCCCGCACCTTCGACTCCGCGGTGAGTGCGTACCTCGCCTCGCGGCCCCACGCCTCCGTCGTCGCGCTGGGCGAGGGACTGCAGACGGCGTACTGGCGACTCGGGCGGCCGGACACCACGTGGTACTCCGTGGACCTCGAACCGGTCATGGAGCTTCGTGCCCGCGTCCTGCCGCGCGAGGACCGGATCGTTCCCGTCGCGGCCTCCGCGTTCGATTTGACCTGGGCCGACGGCATCGACCCCGAGCCGGGCGTCTTCGTCTCCGCAGAGGGACTGCTGATGTACTTCGACGAACCCACCGCGATGGATCTGATCACCAGGTGCGCCGAGCTCTTCCCCGGTGGCGGCATGATCTTCGACTCCATTCCCGAGTGGTTGTCTCGCAAGACCGTCGCAGGGGTCAAGCTGACCGAGCACTACACGATGCCGGCCATGCCCTTCAGTATGACGTCGAGCCGTGGGCGTTCGCTCGCCGACGAGATCCCGGGCGTCGCCTCGGCGACCGATGTCCTGTTCCCTGCACACAAGGGCGCGTGGAAGTTCAACTCCATGCCGCTGGTGGCCGACAGCCCGCTCTTCCGCAACCGACGCACCTCCGTCACTGTGCTGCGCTTCGCCCCCTGACCCGCGGGCCGTGAGCCCCGCGAGCCAGGTCGACCGGGCGCTACAGTCTCCACTCGTGCCCACGTCTCCCGTCACCGCCGGACTCGCTCGACGGGCCACCCTTCGACGGTCACTCTCGCTCGTGTCGGACTTCCGGTTCGAGCAGTCCGATCCCGCGCGCTTCTACGGGGCGCTGGCTCGCGACACAGCGATGCTGATCGACGACCTGTGGACCGGGGCCACCGGAACGACTCTCGACGGACTGACGGTGCTCGACGTCGGCGGCGGACCCGGCTACTTCGCCGACGCCTTCGCGGACGCGGGTGCCCACTACGTCTCCGTGGAACCGGACGCCTCGGAGATGCACGCCGCGGGGCTCGACGCCCGCGGGTCCGTCCGAGGATCCGGTACCGCGCTGCCCGTCCGCTCGGACAGCGTCGACATCTGCCTCTCCTCCAACGTCGCGGAGCATGTCCGCCACCCGTGGATCATGGCCGAGGAGATGCTGCGCGTGACGCGGCCCGGCGGACTGGTGGTGTTGTCCTACACCATGTGGTGGGGCCCGTTCGGCGGGCACGAGACCGGACCGTGGCACGTGTTCGGCGGCGAGCGCGCCGCTCGCCGCTACGCGCGCGTGCACGGCGCCGAACCGAAGAACCGTTTCGGAGAGTCGCTGTTCCCGATCCGCGCCTCGCACGGATTGCGCTGGGCTGCAGAGACTTCGGGCGGCGAACTCCTCGCGGCCTTCCCGCGGTACCACCCCCGCTGGGCGTGGTGGTGTGTCCGCGTCCCCGGATTTCGCGAGCTGGCGGTGAGCAACCTCGTGGTCGTGCTCCGCGCGCACTCCGCCGCCGACCGCGGACTCGGGACCACGCTCGCCCGTTAGGGTGGCGTGAATGACGACGACCGAGAGAACATCGCTCGCACTCGACATCGGTGGCACCAAGTTCACCGCCGCGGTGGTGGGTGCCGACGGACGACCGCAGGACCCCGTCGTCGTTCCGACCCCCACCGAGAACGTCTGGGCGGCGTGCGAGGAGCTTCTCCTCTCGGTGGTGTCCGCGGCAGGGGTCGAGTTCCAGGACATCGGGGCCGTCGGTATCGCCTCGGCCGGGCCCGTCGACACCGTTGCCGGCACCGTGGCGCCGATCAACATCGCGGAGTGGTACGAGGGCTTCGGGCTCGTGGAGGCCGTCCGCGGCGTGGTTCCGAACGCCACCGTGACCCTGGCACTCGACGGTGCGTGCGCGGCCCTGGCCGAGCATCGTTTCGGGGCCGCCCGCCACGTGCAGAACGTGCTGGGCATGGTGGTGTCGACCGGCATCGGCGGCGGCCTGGTCCTGGGCGGCGAGATCGTTCGCGGCCACAGCGGCAACGCCGGGCACGTGGGACACATCGTCGTCCCCGGATCCATCGAACCCTGCACCTGCGGCGGGGTCGGCTGTGTCGAGACGGTCGCCAGCGGCCCGAACGCGGTCCGTTGGGCCCGCGAGAACGGCTGGGATGGTGCCACCGGCATCGACCTCGCCGAGTCGGCCCGCGCCGCCGACCCGGTGGCGGTCGCCGCCCTCCAGCGGGCCGGCGTGGCGCTGGGACAGGCGATCGCGTCCGCCGCGGCGCTGCTCGACATCGAGACGGCCGTCCTCGGCGGTGGCTTCAGCGCGGCCGGCCCGGCGCTGTGGAACCCCATCCGCGAGACCGTCGCGTTGCACGCCCGGCTCGGCTTCCTCGAGTCGTTCACGGTGGTCCCCGCTGCCCTCGGGGCCGTCGGGACTCTCACAGGAGCGGCCGCACTGGTCACCCCGAGACAGCACTGACGCCCGCCCCCGTGATCGGGAGCGGGCGTCAGTGGTGGTGGATCAGGAGTTCAGGCGCTGCTTGAGAGCGTCGAACTCGTCCTGGATGCCGGTGGGGAGCTTCTCGCCGACGAAGTCGAACCATTCCTCGATGAGCGGGATCTCCTTCTTCCACTCGTCGACGTTCACCGCGAGCGCCTCGGCCACATCGGCCGTGGCGACGTCGAGTCCGTCGATGTCGAGCGCGTCGGCCGTGGGCACCACACCGATGGGCGTGTCGACACCGGCGGCCTTGTGCTCGATGCGCTCGACGATCCACTTCAGCACGCGGGAGTTCTCACCGAATCCGGGCCACAGGAAGCGCTTGTCGTCGCCGCGGCGGAACCAGTTGACGTAGAACACCTTCGGGAGCTTGGACTCGTCGGCGTTCTTGCCGAGGTCGATCCAGTGCTGGAAGTAGTCGCCGACGTTGTATCCGAGGAACGGCAGCATCGCCATCGGGTCGCGGCGGATGGTGCCGACGGTTCCCTCGGCCGCTGCTGTCTGCTCGGAACCGACGGTGGCGCCCATGAACACGCCGTGCTGCCAGTCGCGAGCCTCGGTGACCAGAGGAACGGTGGTCTTGCGACGGCCACCGAAGAGGATCGCCGAGATCGGCACACCCTGCGGGTCGTCCCACTCGGGCGCCATGGACGGGCACTGGGACATCGGCACGCAGTAGCGCGAGTTGGGGTGCGCCGCATTGCTGTCCGAGTCCGGCGTCCAGTCCTTGCCGGTCCAGTCGATCAGGTGCTGGGGGTCGCCCTCGAGGCCCTCCCACCAGACGTCGCCGTCGTCGGTCTGCGCGACGTTGGTGAAGACGGCGTTGCCCTGATCGATGGTGCGCATCGCGTTGGGGTTCGAGTCCCAGTTGGTACCGGGCGCGACACCGAAGAAGCCGAACTCCGGGTTGACCGCGTACAGCCGGCCGTCCTTGCCGAAGCGCATCCACGCGATGTCGTCACCGATGGTCTCGGCGCGCCAGCCCGGAATGGTCGGCTGGATCATCGCGAGGTTGGTCTTGCCACAGGCGGACGGGAACGCCGCGGCGATGTAGTACGCCTTGTCCTCCGGCGAGATGAGCTTGAGGATCAGCATGTGCTCGGCCAGCCAGCCCTCGTCGTGGGCCATGGCCGACGCGATACGCAGCGAGTAGCACTTCTTGCCCAGCAGCGCGTTGCCGCCGTAGCCGGAGCCGTAGCTCCAGATCTCGCGATCCTCGGGGAAGTGCGAGATGTACTTGGTGTCGTTGCACGGCCACGGGACGTCCTGCTGACCCTCGTCGAGCGGGGCTCCGAGCGAGTGCAGAGCCTTGACGAAGAAGCCGTCGTCCCCGAGCTTCTCGAGCACCTTCGCACCCATGCGCGTCATGACGCGCATGGAGACGACGACGTACTCGGAGTCGGTGATCTCGACACCCAGCTTGGGGTCGTCGGCCTCGAGCGGGCCCATGCAGAACGGGATGACGTACATGGTGCGACCGCGCATGCATCCGCGGTAGAGATCGCGCATCGTGCCGCGCATCTCCTCCGGGTCCATCCAGTTGTTGGTGGGACCGGCGTCGATCTCCCGAGTGGAGCAGATGTAGGTCCGCGACTCGACGCGCGCCACGTCGGACGGGTCGGAGTTGCCCAGGAACGAGTTGGGCTTCTTCTCGGCGTTCAGCCGAGTGAACGTCCCCGCGTCGACCAACTGGTCGGTGAGGCGGTTCCACTCCTCGTCCGAACCGTCGGCGAAGACGATCCGGTCGGGCTGGGTCAGCTCGGCCACGTCACGTACCCAGGCCAGCAGGCCTGCATGCGTCGTGGGCGGCGTGCCGTCGGTTCCGTTGAGACCCGGAATGGTCGCGGTCATCTTGTCTCCTGGGGTGGTGCAGGAACGTGTGGCCGTCACCGCCTCGGTCCGTCGATCGGCGCCGAACCGAAGTGCGTGAGCGAACCATGGGTTCCCAGTGGGCGGGGTAGTCCCGTGACCTTCGATCGACAGATCGCAGGGCCCCGAGTGTCCTGGACCTAGAGGTTAACGCTGTGAAGAACGGCCAGGGCACTCGGGGCATGTCCGTTCCGTCACAAAACCGATTCAGTGACCTGGCCGTAAAGCGCACTATGTCAGGACATTTGGTGTCTATCGCGTCACAGCGAGCCGCGCTCGGACGCACGCCAGACGGCGTCGGGACCGTCCGCGAGGTCGGTGGAGGACACCCACACGGTGTAGTCGCCGTCGGCCTCGAAGACCGTCGCACGGTCGACGTCGCCGTCACCGTCGAGATCGCTGAGAACCGTCATCTCCGTCGCACTCCGATGGAATGCCGACGCGTGGACGTCGGACAGACCTCCGTGCAACACCGCCGTGTCGGCGGTGCCGTCCCCGTCGAGATCGAGGGCGGGGTCGAACCCGTCGTCCGCGACACCCGGCCCGTCCGGGTCGAACGATCCCGACCACTCGGCCATGTCAGTCCCCCGTGTTCCTCGCTGTCGTTCCCACCTCGTGCTTGGACGCATCCAGCGAAGAGACGGTTCCCCGCCGCCCGAAAGTGGGGGCGACGCGGTCCAGCACGTCGAGATCCCGTTGATAGGCGGCCGCCCGCGAGGCAGCTCGGGACGTGATGTCTCGGATCTCGCCGTCGATCTCCGCGATCAGCGCGTTCCGCCGGGCGGAGGCGTCTCTGACCTGCGCCGACAGTCTCGCGGTCAGCCACGAGTCGGCGATCACGAGACGGGACGCGGTGTCCCGTTCCCAGCCGGAGGCGGCATCGGCCACCACGTCCGCAGCCCATCGGCGCAGGCGCGCGCGGCGCGTCGAGAGCAGCCTCGTCCGCACCACCGCGGCGGCCATCATCGCGGCGCAGAGCACGGTCACGAACCCGGCCGACGCGCCGCCGAGGGAGGCCGCCCACACCGCCACCCGTCCCACCCCGGCACCCGCCGAGGCACCGACGACACCCGCCACCACCTCGTCGACTCCCCACCCGGCCGACGGGGGTGGTTGGTGGGTCGTCGACGCGCGTTCGACCGGGGGTGCGGAGTCCACGGCGCCGACCGCGGTCAGCGCGGTGGTCACCTCGTCCGCGAGCCGACCCGTCGCCGCATCGATCTCCGCGGCGACCACGGACGGAAGGCGTCGGAGGTCGGCGAAGCTCGCGTCCCCGACCGCGGCGGCGACCCGCGCGCCCGTCTCCCGCCGATTCACGCCGACCCGGTGGGCGAGATCGAGGCGCAACTCGGCCGTCGACCGCCGGAGGAGCAGTCCGTCGTCCGTCGCGATCGACGCGGCCCGGCGCCGGCGTTCCCGCGCGTCGGCGAGGTCCGCGCTGCCCGTGTCGCGTCGGGCCGCCGCTGTCAGTGCCGTGCGGGCCTCGGCCAGCGCACGGTCCACCGCCGTCCGCTCCGCCTCTGCCGGGTCCACCCGGTCCGCTGCCCGAGCGAGCGCGTCCACGATTGCATCGTCGTCGGGACCGCACACCACCACCGCGTCGGCGCGCGGGACCGACGCCGCCCATCGGGCGAGGACGCGCCGCGCGTCGTCCGGTCCGGCGGCGATCCGCAGCACCGCCGGAAGATCGGCCGGGATCGACCGCGCCGCCCGGACGAGGGCACCGCCCGGCGGCAGGGCGGGATCCACCAGGACGAGCACGGCCGAGGCCGCGCAGACGGGACGGACGGACCATCCCGCGGAGGTCACCACCGCACCGACCGCCTCCTGGTCGAGACCCGGTGCCGCGAGAACGGCGACGGTGCGCGCCGGTGCGGGTCCTCGCCCCAGCCGACTCAGGGAGTCGGGACTCCACGTCCGCACCACTCGGGCCGCGTCGGCGGGCAGGTCGAGACTCACGCGCGTGCACCGCTCCGGACGTGAGCCACCTCGGGGGCGCGCAGGAACGTCTCGATCGACGACCTTCCGAGCGCACTCCGAGCGGCCACCGTCTCGACCGCGGCGAGCAGGGCGATGTCGCGGCACCTCGCCGCGCGCGACACCGCCGTCGCCCAGGCACGGGTGAGCGTGTCGACGTCGTCCACGCCGATCACGGGCATCCCGGCCGGCAGCACCGCGGCGACGGCGTCCGCGTCGATCGGGAGGTCGGTGCGCCCGAGGACCACGAGGGTGTCACCGCCGGGCCGTGCCGCCACCACCTCGAGGTCCGCGGCGCTCACGGTCCGAGCGACGACGAGCGCGAGAACGTCGTGGTCCAGGACGGGAGGAGGAAGGTCGGGGGCGTCCACCCCGTGCACCTCGGCCGCCTCGGGAAGGACCAGCGCCGTGACGACGCGGGACTTGCCCGCACCGGGGCGTCCCGCGACGGCGAGACGCACCGGGGAACGCCATCGCTCGATCACCGCCCGCAGAGCGGCGTCGTCGACGCTGCGTTCCAGCTCGGTCACCGCGCGGTGCAGCGCGCTCGACTCGGTCCCCGGCATCCGTGATCCCCCGATTCTGCAGATGCGACGGGGCGATTCTCACACGCCGATCCCGGTGTCGGTAGGCCAGAGTCTCGACCTGAAGTCGAGACCCTGCTGTCACGAAATGCGTCCATGGGAGACAATGACAGGATGACCGACCCCCGTGCCGTGGACGCAGCGCCCGAGAACGGCCTGTCCGACGGTGCCGACGAGAGCCGGTCCGGCGGTTCCCGGCTGTATCCGCGGGTGACCAGTTTCCGGTCCCGACGCGGCGCGCTCACCGAACCGCAGCAGGCCTCGTGGGACCGGATGTGGCCCGGCATCGGCCGCGAGGTGGCCGACGAGCCACTCGACGCCGCGTCGTGGTTCGGGCGGACCGCCCCGGTGGTTCTCGAGATCGGCTCCGGGACCGGCACCGCCGCGCTCTCGATGGCGGCCGCCGAACCGCACGTGAACCTCGTCGCCGTCGAGGTCTACCGACCGGGAATCGCGCAGACGGTCCAGGGGATCGAGCGAGAAGGTCTCTCCAACCTGCGCATTCTGCGGGGCGACGCTGCCGACGTGCTCGAGAACATGGTCGCTCCCGGTTCGCTCGCCGGCGTCCGAGTCTTCTTCCCCGACCCCTGGCCCAAGGCCCGGCACCACAAGCGCCGACTGCTGAAGGCCGCCACATTCGCCCTGGTGGCGGACCGTCTCGAGCCCGGCGGCATTCTCCACGTCGCCACCGACCACGCCGACTACGCGGAGTGGATCGAGGAGGTCGGTGACGCGGAGCCCGCTCTGACGCGGCTGCCGTTCGATGCCGAACGACGTACCGTCGAGGGGTCCTCCCTGTCCGTCGACCGTCCGGTGACGAAGTTCGAGGGCAAGGCCCAGCAGGTCGGCAGGCCGACGAGCGAGTTCGTCTGGGGCAGGCCATCCACCGGAGCGACCGACGTCGCTGCGGCGACGATCACGCGACGAGAGAGCGAGAACCCACTCCGATGAGCGTGGACGAACAGAACACGGACACGGCCGTGCTCGACGGCGCCGGTGATTCTCGCCATACCAAGAAGGTCCTGCTCGTCTGGGATGCGCCCAATCTGGACATGGGCCTCGGCGCAATCCTGGGCGGACGACCCACCGCCGCCTACCGCCCGCGCTTCGATGCGCTGGGCCGATGGCTGCTCGGCCGCACCGCCCAGCTCTCCGCGCACCAGACCGCGAGCCTCGAACCCGAGGCCACGGTCTTCACGAACATCGCCCAGGGCAGCGCCGACGTCGTTCGTCCCTGGGTCGAGGCCTTGCGTAACGTGGGCTTCGCGGTCTTCGCCAAGCCGAAGATCGACGAGGACAGCGACGTCGACTCCGACATGCTCGATCACATCGAGCTCCGCTCACGGGACCACGGTCTCGCGGGAGTGGTGGTCGCGTCCGCGGACGGCCAGGCCTTCCGGCTCCCACTCGAAGCCATCGCGGCGACGGGTGTGCCCGTTCAGATCCTCGGGTTCCGTGAACACGCCAGTTGGGCCGTCACGTCGGAGACTCTTGAGTTCCTGGATCTCGAGGACATCCCCGGTGTGTTCCGCGAACCACTGCCGCGGGTCAGCCTCGAGTCCCTTCCGGACGAGGGCGCCTGGCTGCAGCCGTTCCGTCCGCTGTCCGCCCTGCTCGTCGGGCGTCAAGGAGTGTCCTGAGTGTTTTCTCGCTGGGGAGATCTGGTTCACCGATCACGGTTCACCGTCATCGGTGTGATGGTCGCGTTCCTGCTGGGCCTCGCCGCGTACGGACTCAGCCTCAACGATCACCTGAGTCAGAGCGGCTGGGACGACCCGAACTCGGAGTCGGTGCACGCCGCCGTCACCGCGGACGGCACCTTCGGTCGCGACAGCACCGGCGACGTCGTCGCCCTCTACACCGCACCCGAGGGATCGACGGTCGACGACCCGGCGTTCCAGCAGACCGTCACCGCTGGTCAGGACGCCATGATGGCGGCGCACTCGGACAAGATCTCGAAGATCAACATCAACTACTTCCAGCAGCGGCTCCCCGCGCTGGCCTCGCCCGACAAGACGAAGGCGATCGCCACGTTCGCGATCGCCGGCGCGAACGACACGGAACTGACCAACAACTTCCGTGACGTGAAGGACGCGTTCGCCATCGACGGCGTCGACGTGCAGCTCGCCGGCCTCCAACCCATCGCGAACGCGCTGAACGACACCATGGCCGGCGACATCAAGCGCATGGAGATCCTCGCCATCCCCGTGGTGGGTGTGCTCCTGTTCTTCGTGTTCGGCGGCGTCGTGGCTGCGGCGTTGCCACTGATCATCGGTGGTCTCACCGTGGTCGCGGCCAACGGCATGGTCCGGCTGTTCACCAATTTCGTCGAGGTCAACAGCTTCGTCGCGCCCGTCGTCTCGCTCATCGGTCTCGGGTTGGCCATCGACTACGCGCTGTTCATCGTCAGCCGGTTCCGAGAGGAACTGGCCGACGGCCGCACGACACAGCAGGCCGTGCAACGCTCCGTCATGACCGCGGGCCGCACGGTCGTCTTCTCGGCGACGATGATCGTCGCGAGCCTCGGCGGTCTGCTGCTCTTCCCGCAGGGCTTCCTCAAGTCCGTCGCGTTCGGTGCGATCGCCACCGTCGCGCTGGCGGCCCTGACCGCCATCACCATTCTCCCGGCGATCCTGTCGATCCTCGGCCCGCGCATCGACGCTCTCGGACTGAAGAGCATGCGCAAGACCAAGACGACCGAGGAGATCGAGTCCGGGCCGTGGGGCAAGCTCACGCGCTGGGTCATGCGGAACCCGCTCAAGGTGTGCGTGCCTATCGTCCTGGGCCTGCTGATCCTCACGCTGCCGGTCGGTGCCATCAAGTTCGGCGGCATCAACGAGACGTACCTGCCGCCGGACAACCCCACCCGTGTCGCCCAGAACGTGTTCGACGAGAATTTCCCGTCCTACCGCACCGAGCCGCTCAAGATCGTGCTCGAGAACGCGGAGGGTCCGCAGTTGGGCACGGTCCTGCGCGAGGCGTCCAACGCTCCCGGGCTCGTCGAACGGTTCTCCATCGAGCGCAACGAGAACGGTGTCGCCGTGCTCAAGGCGGGACTGGTCGACCGCAACGTGTCGTCGCCGGCCATCGACTACATCCGCTCCATCGACGTTCCCGACGGGGTGACCCTGTCGGTCGGCGGCACGCCCGCCATCGAGCAGGACTCGATCGCGGCGCTCGTGGACCGACTACCCCTCATGGCGACGCTCGTCGTGCTGGTCACGACGCTGCTGATGTTCCTCACGTTCGGGTCGCTGGTGCTCCCCCTCAAGGCCATCCTGATGACCACGCTGGGCCTCGGCGCGACGCTCGGCATCCTCACGTTCATCTTCGTCGACGGCAACGGCGCGGGTCTGCTGAACTTCACTCCCGGGCCGATCATGGCCCCGGTCCTGGTGCTGATCATCGCGATCATCTTCGGGTTGTCGACGGACTACGAGGTGTTCCTGCTCTCCCGCATGGTGGAGGCACGAGCCCGCGGAGCCAGTACGACCGAGGCCATTCGCGTCGGTACCTCGCACACCGGTCGCATCATCACCGCGGCCGCACTGATCCTCATCGTCGTCACGGGCGCCTTCGCCTTCTCCGAGCTGGTGATGATGAAGTACATCGCCTACGGCATGATCGCCGCGCTCATCATCGACGCGACGTTGATCCGCATGTTCCTGGTCCCGGCGACGATGAAGCTGCTCGGCGACGACTGCTGGTGGGCGCCGCAGTGGATGAAGCGCATCCAGCAGAAGCTGGGGCTCGGCGAGCCGATCCTCGACGCCGAGATGATGCCCACCGATGTCCCCGAGCTCGTCGCGATCGGGTCCGCACCGCTCCCGGCGCGGACGCGGGAACCGCTCACCCAGCCGATTCCGCGGGTCATGCAGAGCGGCCCGTCGGCCGCTCGTGCAATGCCCGAGCGCGTCGCACCCGATCGTCCCCGGCCCGTCGCCCCGCGTCCGGCTCCCGAGCGCGTGCAGAAGCCCGCTGTGCAGGAACCCCCGGTGCAGCAGCCCGCCGCGCCGGAGCCCGTCGCACCGCGCGCCGTCGAACCCACGGCACCTCCCGTCGCACCCGCGCCCGCGGAGGAGATTCGGGTCGCACGCCCGGCAGAGACCCGACCCGCCCGGGCCTCCGACGATCAGCAGAGTCGTCCGACGGCCGGTCCCGAGCCGACGTCGGCCGAGCCGGCACCGCGGAACGGCGCTCCCGCCCCGCGCCCCATCGAGAGCTGGCTCGCCGAACTCCGCGCGCCGTCGGTCGCTCAGCGTTCGAACGGCTCGAACGGCTCGAACGGGCACGAGACCACGTCGTTCCGGTACGGCTCGGTCTCGGGCGACGGCATCGATGTCGATCGGCCCCGCAACGGCGACAGCAACGGGAACGGCCACTCCAACGGCAACGGGAACGGGAACGGGAACGGTCACAGCAACGGGAACGGAGGGCCCCACGGGAACGGCTCGCGCACCAGCGCCGAGGTCGATTCCTGGATCGCCGGTCTGCGCATGCCCGAGCGCGAGGATCGGCCGGCACCCGAGCCCGAGACCCACAACCCCTCCACGCCCGAGGTCCCCGAGCCCGACGAGACACCGCCGACGACCACATCGGGTCGCCGGCGGGCTCGGGACGGGGACGACGAGTCGGGCGGTCGTCACCACGGTCAGTCCGGTGCCATCAGTGTGAGCGAGTTGCTGGCCCGCCAGCGTCGGCAGTGACGGCGCGGTCCGCGAACGACCTCGCGTAGCGGGTGCCGATACCGAGCAGCATCACTCCCACCACCAGGAACGCTGCGGCGCGGGGCAGTCCACCGAGTGCGCTGAGGTCGAACAGGAACAGCTTGGCGATGGCCGAGGCCGCAACGGTCAGACCAGCGGCGAGGACTGCGCGGGCACCGGTGGCGTCGGACAGACCACGCATCAGCAGTGCGACGGCGACGGTCATCCACACGATGGTCGCTGCGCCGTGGCCGACGAGGAACCCGGTGCGGCCGCCGATCTCGATGCCGGTGATGACGCACACCGCCGTCGCACCGAAGAGGCCGGCGACTCCCGCCAGGCCGGCGGCGAGGGTTCGGAGAGTCGCGTCCCCGATGGTGCGCAGTGCCGCGAGCACTCCCGCCACAGCCATCGCGATCATGGCGACCGACGCGGGCACCGAGGCCCAGCCGGAGTCGAGCGCGCGAACGGGTCTGCTCAGCGAGTCGACCGAGGTGATCTGCGAGTGTGCGCTGGTTCCGAGGAGGGCGAAGAACGCGCCGGCCGCGGCCGACACACCCGAGCGGGTCCGGGCGCCGACGAGAAGCGCCGTGGTGGCGACCAGCAGCAGGGCGAGAATGCGGACCTGATCGGCCGTGCCCGTCACCAGCGCCGACGCCACCGCCACCGAAGCCGTCGCTGTGAGCACCAGACGAACCGTGGTGACCAGCTCGCGTCGAGCGACCAGGATCGCCACCAGGGCGAGCGCGACCGCAGCGTCGACGCCGCCGGCGACGGGGCGAGAGAACAGCGTCGCGGTGACGAGGACCGCGGCGGCGGTGGCCGCGATCGAGGCGAGCGACGCCGGGTCCACGGCGCGGTGGGCGAGGGTGGTCCACCAGGCGACGACAGCAGTGCCGAAGGACAGTCCCGCGACGACGAGCAGCGGCAGCAGATCGGCGGTCGGGACCGTCTCCACGTGGGCGAGCAGCCCGGCGAGCAGCACCGCTCCGACGACCGGGACGGTGCGGACGACGCGCAACCAGACCCACTGTTCGCGGACGTCGACCGGCGAGGCGGCGATCTGCACGACCACCAGGAATGCGAGGAGTGCCGGCGTGATGCCGCCCGTGACGACGGGTGCCAGTGTCGCGATGCCGGCCACGACCATCACCGCGAGTGACTGCGACGACCAGCGCAGTGCGACCGCGACTCCGAGCGCGGCGACACCGAGTCCCACCACGAGCCCGACGACGGGATGCACCCACCCGTACAGCGCGGTGACGGCGGCGAGGTCGAGATACAGCCCGGCGAATCCCGTCGCGGCGAGTGCGACGGCGCCGACGCGGCCACCGGGTCGGGCGACCACACGGTGCGCGGCGGCGACGAGCGCTCCGGACAGCAGCGCACCCGCGGCGACACGAGGACCGGGCCCGAACCAGCCCGACTGCGCCGCGAGCACCACCAGCATCACGACACCGATGACGGTCACCGCAGCGCCCGCGGCGGCGAGCACACGACTGACGACACCGTCGCGTTGCCACCACGGGGTGGTGTCACGGGGAGGCGTGGGCATCGGGCGCGGGATCGGCCGTACCGGGGGAGTCGACACCGGAGGACTCTGCACCTGTGGCCTCGAGACGGGGTGCTGCTGAGGGGGCACCTGCAGCGGGGCCTGCATCGGCGAACCGTCGAGCTGCTGTCGGAGGAGACCCAGGTCGTGGCCGACGCGGGCGAGATGCTGCTGCAGGGAGGCGACCTCACCGGACAGCACGTGCACGAGTCGCGGATCTATCGAGGGAGTGGTCATACCTCGATCGTGCTGGCCGGGGCGGACCGGGGGAACACGGGAAACTACTCGAGTCCGACGCCGTTCTACTCAGCCGAGGGTGCAGTTCCTACCCGAACATGCGCTTGATGGACGTCCCGAACGGGTGCTTGGCCGTGACGGATCCGAAGCGGATGCGTCCGCGCACGACGACGTGCAGTCCCCCTTCGACAGGCCGGCTGCGCACCTTGTTGGTCGCACTGCCGCCCATGGTGTCGACGCCGTCGAGATCCACCGACGCACCCTCGGGCACCACGACGGTGATGGTGCTGCAGTAGTCGTCCACGTCGATCCGCACCTCGCGCGAGGTCAGAACCGCGGAACTGAAGTCGAGGGTCACCGTGGCCATCTTCGACGCGACCCGGATGGCCGACGGCGCGGTCCAGGTACCGGAACGGGTGACCGTCGACATCGTGGCTCGGATGTCCACGGGTGCACCGTCGGTGGCCGGGTGTCCGGGTGCCGACGTCAGCGCGTCGCTCGGGACCACGGCGAGCGGCCCGGCCTGCTGGGGTGGGCCGCCCTGCAGTGTCATGCCCGGCAGGTCGACCAGCACCGCGTTGAGCTCACCGCGCGTCTTGGCCGCCAGTACCGAGTCCATCCGCTCGGTGAACTCGCCGAGCGACAGCATCCCCTGTCCGACGGCGCGTTGGAGCAGGCCGCCCACGTGCTCTCGTTCGGCGTCGCTCACGCGCATGTTCCTGGGGTCGGTGCCGTCTCCGGTCATGGCGACCAGAGTAGTGAACACGACGCCGTCACTGCAGCCCCTGCTCGAGCGCCCACCGGGTGAGTTCGACACGATTCGCGAGGTGCAGCTTGCGTAGGGTCGCCTGCACGTGGTTCTCGACGGTGCGGTGACTGATACCGAGCCGAACGCCGATCTGCTTGGCGCTCAACCCTTTCGCGACCATGCGCAACACCTCCGTCTCGCGCTCGGTCAGCACGGGAGGCGGTTCCGCAGCCGTGGGGGCGGCTGCCATGCGCCGGTACTCCCCGAGCACCAGCCCGGCCAGTCCGGGCGTGAACACCGCATCGCCGCGACTCGTCGCCTGTACGGCGGACACCAGATCGTCGATGGAGGCGCTCTTCACGAGGTAGCCGGTCGCCCCAGCCTTGACCGCGCCGAGCACGTCGTCCCGTTCGGCGGACGCGGAGAGCACCAGTACCCGACTGTCGGGCGAGACCGCCAGCACCGACGCGGTGCCCTCGGCTCCGGTTCCGTCTCCGAGGTCCATGTCCATGACGACCACCTGCGGCGACGTCGCCCGCGCACGCGCGGTGGCCGAGCGGACTCCGTCGGCGGTGGCCACCACACGGAAGCCCCGCGCGTCGAGGTCCCGCGCCACTCCGTCACGCCACATCGGGTGGTCGTCGACCACCATCACCGTCACCGAGGCGTCGGCGCTGTCCGTGGCAGCGTCAGTTCCCATTCCGTTCCCTCTCCTGGCCTGCTGTCCACCCTCGCACGCCCACCGATGGCTGCCGTCCGGCCCACGATCGAGCCGGAGACGCCGAGCCGTCCCTCCGCACGCGCCTCGTCGAGACGGCCGGGTGCCATTCCTGCTCCGTCGTCGCGCACCGTCACCATCACCTCGTCGTCCAAGTCCTCCACCAGCACGAACACGTGGACGTCGGACCCGCCGTGTCGATGCGCGTTGTCGACGGCGGCGAGCGTCGCGGCCGCGAGCTGCGACGCGGCCGACGCCCGGAGAACGACGGCCTCGGACGGCGCCGAGACCACGGCGCGCGTGCCCACCGCAGCGCGCACCAGCGCGGCCAGGTCGGCAGTGCCGTCGGTACGCCCGGTGGCCGACCCGGACAGCAGGGCGCGGAGCGCAGCCTCCTGGCTGCCGGCGAGATCTGCCAATTCTGCTGCTGCGCCGCCGATCTCGTGGCCGCGACGACTGACCATGGCCAGCACCTGCAGCACACCGTCGTGCACCTCGCGGGCCAGGCGCTCGCGTTCCGCGGTCGCCGCGGCCAGGGCCACCGCCTCGTCCAGGCGGCTGCGCGCGAGGCGCGCCGTCCGCGCCGCGAGCCCCAGTGCCAGACCGACGGACAACAGCACGGGTCCGGTCGAGTCGCGCCACAACTCGCCGTCGACGGTGCCGCGCACCACGGCGATGGCGGCGGTCATCACCGCCGCCGAGGCGAGCCCCGCTCGGGGACCTCCCAGGACGGCGGCACCGATCACGGCGTTGGCCACCCAGATCGTCGTCGGGAGCACCTGGTGGTCCTGGCGCCATGCCGGACTCGCCACCACCAGCGTGCTGCAGATCAATGCCGGCGTCACCACCTGGTCGGCGACGACGACGGGGCGCCGCGCGGGCGTCGTCAGGGTCGCGACGGCCGCGATTCCGGACCAGATGACGGTGACGACGACGAACAGCCAGCTCAGGCGCGGTGCGTCGTACCGGTCCTGGACGACCAACTGGAACCCGACCACGTACAGGACGGTGACCAGTCGGAACGCTGCCGCGGCGCGCCACAGCGGTGCCTCCGCGACACCGGCGGCGTCAACTCGCGGGACCGTCGACCTCGCCACGGCTCAGCTTCTGGTTCTCGGGGTGCGGACTGTTCGGCGCGGCCGGGAACATCGGTTCCGACGGATCCGCGTCGGCGATCTCCTCGTACGCCTCCTCGGGATCGTCGGCGAGCAGTGAGCGGATCGCGGTGTTGGCCATCGCGACGAGCGGCACCGAGAGCAGGCCACCGATGATGCCCGCCATGACAATGCCGGTGGCGATGGCGAGCACCACGGCCAGGGGATGCACACGGACTGCGCGACCGAGCAGGAGTGGTTGCAGCACATGGCCTTCGACCTGCATCACGGCGATGACGATCGCGAGTGCGATGAGCGCCGTGATGAATCCCTTGGTCACCAGGGCGACGAGCACCGCGACGAAGCCGGTGAGCACCGCACCCACGATGGGAATGAACGCTCCGATGAACACCAGTGACGCCAGCGGAAGAGCCAGCGGGACACCGAGGATCGCCAGTCCCGTGCCGATACCGATGGCGTCCACGGCGGCGACCGCGACGGTGGCGCGCACGTACCCCACCAGCGAGCCGAACGCCTGGCTGCCTGCCAACCGGACGCGGCGGCGCGCCCGCGTCGGGACGATCCGGGACACGAAGTCCCAGATCTGCTGTCCGCCGTAGAGGAAGAAGATGAGGGTGAAGAGCACGAGCAGAGCCCCGGTGAGCATCTCGCCGATCACCGCGGCGGTGGTCAACGCGCCACTGGTGAGAGCCTCCTGATTCGACTGCACCGACCGGACCACCGAGTCGCCGGCACTGCGGATCTGGTCCTCGCTGAAGTGCAGGGGCCCCTGCGTCAGCCAGTCCTGGATCTGGGTGACGCTGCCGGTGAACTGATCCGTGAGGGCGGGTACGCCCTCGATGAACTGCTCGACGACGAACGTCAGGATGCCCACCAGCAGCCCGAGACTGCCGAGGATCGAGACGACGACCGCGACGACGCGCGGGATGCCGCGCCGCTGCATCCAGTCGACGAGCGGGGAGAGCAGCGCCGACGCCAGCAGGGCGAGTGCCACCGGGACGACGACGCTCTCGAGCCGGTGCACGATCATGCCGATCACCACGAGACCGGCGAACAACACCAACAGACGCCACGTCCACGCAGCGCCGACACGTACCACAGGGTGTACCGACTCCGCCGGATCGTCCGTCACCGAGGAAGCCTAACCGAGCACCCGGTAAGTTGACCTCGTGCTGACGCTTCTACGTGCGGTCTCGTTGACCCTGAGAAGTCGCTGGCCGCTGTACCTCGCGTCGATGCTCCTGGCCAATCTGCTCGGCGCGATCCTGGTGTTCGCCTTCGTCCGGTACGGGCTGCCCATTCCCGAGAACGAGTCGATCGTCGTCGATCGGGTGCGCAATGTCTTCATCTTCGGGGCGTACCTGCTCTTCGCGGCCGTCGTCAGCCTCGCGACCGCCGCCGTCATGCTGCGCAGTGTCATGCGGTGGCAGATCCGCGGTGGACCGCCCAGTCGATCCGAGCAGATGGCCGCCCTGCACGCACCGCTGCGCCAGGCCATCGTGCACCTGGTGCTCTGGATCGTGGGCGGCGTCATCTTCATGCTGCTCACCGCGTCGGAGATGCCGTCGCTCGCGGTGGCCGTCGCGGTGACGGTCGCCATGTCCGCGGCGATCACCTTCGGCTTCACCTACATGCTGGGCGAACGCATCCTCCGGCCCGTCGCCGCGCAGGCGCTCAGCGAGGGCAGTTTCGACCGCACGATGACGCCCGGTGTGGGTACACGCATGGCGATGACGTGGGGCCTGGGCACACTGATCCCCGTCGTCGGAATCCTGCTGCTGTGCGCGACCCAGCTGACCACCGACCTGGTCTTCTCCCCCGACTCGCTGGCCATCGCCATCAGCCTGCTCTGCGTGCTGGCGATCATTCAGGCGTTCTGTCTGTCGATGCTCACCGCCAGCCAGATCTCCGATCCCATCCGTCAGCTGCGCCGCGCCATCGAGAAGGTGCAGGAGGGCCACACCGAGGTCCAGGTCGAGGTGTTCGACGGCAGTGAGATCGGCCGTCTGCAGGTCGGCTTCAACCGGATGATGGCCGACGCGTCGGAGCGTGCAGTCCTGCGCGAGCTGTTCGGGCAGCACGTCGGTGAGGACGTCGCGCGGCGCGCCCTCAAGTTCGGCACCGAGCTCGGCGGCGAGACCCGATTCGTCGCGGTGCTGTTCGTCGACATGGTCGGCTCGACGGCCGCCGCCTCCGAACGTCCGCCCGGCGAGGTCGTCGACCTGCTCAACGACTTCTTCCGCGTCGTCGTCGACGTGGTCGACCGGCACCACGGCTTCGTCAACAAGTTCGTGGGCGACGCGGCGCTGGCCATCTTCGGCGCGCCCCTGGATCGCCCGGACGCACCCACCGCGGCACTGTCCGCGGCGCGGGAACTGCGCAGCGAGCTCACCGAGATCGCCGGACTCGACATCGGCATCGGCGTGTCGGCCGGACTGGCGGTGGCGGGAAACATCGGCGCCAAGGAACGCTTCGAGTACACCGTCATCGGTGATCCCGTGAACGAGGCGTCGCGCCTGACGGAACTCGCGAAGTTCACTCCCAGTCGGGTTCTCGCGTCGACGTCGGCACTGTACTTCGCCGACGAGGACGAGCAGTCCGAGTGGGAACTGGGCGAGAAGGTGCAGCTGCGCGGACGGCGGCGCGCGACGCACCTGGCCTCCCCGGTCGACTATCCGCGCTGATCGTCGGCACCGTTCGTTACTCTCGGTGCCGTGGTAGTTCCGGAGCAGGGCCGATCCGCTGGGTCGCCCCGCGCCGGTGGCAGATGGCGATGGCTGCGCTGGGTGGCCGCGGTCGCCCTCGTGGCGTTGCTGGTCGGTGAGGGTGTCTACCTGTGGCCGCGCCTGCACGAGTCGTGGCGCGCCCTCACCGAGATCCACTGGGGATGGGCCGCGGCCTGCGTCGTGATGCAAGCGATCTCGCTGTCCGCGTTCGCGCGTGTCCAGAAGCAGTTGCTGCGCGCGGGCGGTGTCCGCGTATCGCAGCGACGCTCGCTCTCCGTCATCTACGGCAGCACCGCCATGGCGCTGACACTGCCGGCCGGCCAGGTCTTCTCCACCGCGTTCACATACCGCGAGACACGCCGCTGGGGCGCGAGCCCGGTGGTCGCGTCGTGGCAGCTCGCCATCTCCGGCGTCATCGCCGCGCTCGGGCTGGCTGTCCTGGGCGTGACGGGAGCCTTCCTCGTCGGCGGCAGCGCCAACACCCTCGCACTGATCGTCCCCGTCGCCGGCGTGATCGCCCTCATCGCCGGCGTGCGCTACGTCCGCTCCCACCCCCAGTCGATCGTGGGCATCGGCCGGTGGGGGCTGTCGAAGTACAACTCGCTGCGCAACAACGATCCCGACACGGGCATGGCCCGGCTGGACGAGATCGTCGAGCAGGTGAAGTCGGTACGCCTCGGTGCCCGCGACGGCACGGTGTCGCTCGGCTTCTCCGCGGTGCACCGCCTCGCGGACGTCGCGTGCCTCGGGTTCGCCTGCTACGCCATCGGCGCGGATCCGAAGATCTACGGGCTCCTCATCGCCTTCTCGGCCAGCAAGACGGTGGGATCCATCCCCGGTGCGCCCGGTGGTCTGGTCATCGTGGACGCCACTCTCATCGCGACCCTCACCACCGCGGCCAGCATCAGCGCGTCACAAGCGGTCGCGTCCGCACTGGTGTATCGCCTGGTCAGCTTCATCCTGGTGGCACTCGTCGGCTGGGTCGTCTTCCTGATCCTGTTCCGCAAGCATCAGCACGAGGACCTGCACTTCGATCTCGCCGTCGAGCAGCGCGAGCGGACGGAACTTCGGGAGCGGACGGAACAGCCGTCGGCCACCCACCCGCTCGGCAAGGATTCTCCTCCGCGGGAATAGATGCGGACCGCGGTCCGGTTGTGTACTGTGAGGCTTGAACCTTCAACCAAACAGGAGTTCGTCATGACTGCAGCAGTGTCCGTCCCCCAGCTCACCGCCGGCACGTGGGCCATCGATGCCACCCACTCGACCGTCGGGTTCACCGTCCGCCACCTGATGGTGAGCAAGGTCCGTGGCCGTTTCCAGACCTTCACCGGCACCATCACGGTCGACGAGAACGGCGCGCCCACCATCGACGCCGAGATCGACGTCGCCTCCATCACCACTGACAACGCGCAGCGCGACGGCCACCTCAAGACCGCCGACTTCTTCGAGGTCGAGAAGTTCCCCACTGCCACCTTCCGGTCCACCTCGGTCAAGGCCAAGGGCGACGACTTCGTGCTCACCGGTGACTTCACGCTGCACGGCGTGACCAAGTCCATCGATCTGAACGTCGAGTTCAACGGTGTCAACGCCGGCATGGGCAACGGACCGGTCGCCGGCTTCGAGGCCACCACCACGATCAACCGCAAGGACTTCGGCATCAGCATCGACATGCCCCTCGAGGGTGGCGGCGCCGTCGTCGGCGACAAGATCGGCCTGCTGCTCGAGATCGAGGCCGGCCACCAGGCCTGACCTCCTCCCGGAAAGACCCGCTCGACGCCCGCACAGCCGGCGCCGGTGCGGGTCTTTCCGCGTCTCGTAGTCTGGTGGCATGCCCGCGCGCACCCGCACTCCCGCCCTGTCGGCCCTCGCAGTGCCGGCGGTGATCGACGTCGTTCTCGTCCTCGTCTTCAGCGCCATCGGCCGAGGCAGCCACGAGGAGGGCGTGACCGTCGGGGGCACACTGTCGACGGCCTGGCCGTTCCTCGTCGGCCTCGCCGTGGGATGGGCGGTGACCTACGCGCTGTACCGCGAGAAGTTCGTCGCGGTGTCCCTGGTCCCCACCGGGGTGCTCGCGTGGATCGGCGCCGTCATCGTGGGCATGGTGCTGCGGCAGGTGTCCGGCGAGGGAACGGCCTTCAGCTTCATCGTGGTCGCGACGGTGACGCTGGCGGTGTTCCTGCTCGGGTGGCGTCTCGTCGCCCGCCTCGCGCGGCGTCGTCGCGCCTGACCCACACAGTTCCTCAGCCCAGCCACAGCCACGCTGCGAGGCCGAACCCGCACAGCGCCACGGCGATCCGGAGCGGATTCGGCGGAAGGTGTCTCACGATGCGCGGGCCGAGCGTTCCCCCGGCGATGGTGCCGATTCCCATCGCCAGTGCGGCGAGCCAGTTCACCTGGCCGGAGAACGCGAATATCACCGCGGCGACCAGGTTGGCCACGCCCAGCAGGTAGCTCTTGAGGAGCGTTGCGCGCCAGACGGGTTCGGCCGTGCAGATCAGCGTCAGGGCCATGAAGATGACGCCCGCACCCGCGCCGAAGTAGCCGCCGTAGATCGCGACGAGGAAGATCGCGCTCGGATACAGCACCGGGAACGTCCGGTCACCGGCGAGGACGCGGATCCGCGGCTGCAGCAGCATGGCGACGGATGCGAGAACGACCAGGATCGGCACGATCGCCTCGAACGTCTCCCCCGGCGCGCGCAGCAGCACGACGGCTCCAGCGATGCCGCCCAGCGCGGCCCACAGGGTGAGCCAGAGCAGCGAACGACCGCTCTTGGCAAGCTCTTTGACCGACGACGCGGTGGCACCCACACCGGCCCCGACGAGCGCCACGGTGTTGGTCACGTTGGCCGCGACCGGTGGCAGCCCCACCGCCAGCAGCGCGGGGTACGACACGAGCGACGCCAGGCCGGTGATGTAGCCGATGACTCCGGCACCGAAGCCCGCCGCCATCAGCAGGACGAACTCGGTGACGGTCACGGGGTGAAACGTAGCAAGCCGGTGATCACTCCGAGGGCGAGGCCATCTCGCGCATCAGCATGTTCGTCATGCGCGCCGCGGCATCGGTTCCGTCGGCGTCCTCGATGTAGACCGCGAAGGCCAGATCGCCCTTGGTGCCGAGGAACCAGCGATCGTCTCCGTTGTCCCCGGCGAGCCCGGTGACCGACGGATCGCTGACACCTTCGCTGCGGGCGTTGTCACGCAGTGTGTTCCGCAGCGAGGTCAGCACGGCCGGGGCGACGGGCGAGCCCGCACCGGACACCGTCGCCGGTGCGCCGCCGACGATCATCGGAGCCGGTGCCGATCCGCGAGCGACGGCCGCCGCCATCTCGGCGAGGCCGAAGGGTGTCACCGTCATGCCGGATACGGACGACGTCCGGCTGACACCGCGGAACTGGTCCACCGCCGACTGGCCGTCGGGGAGCGAGGCGGTGACGGCGTCGAGACCGGGGATGTCGAAGGAGGTACCCAAGCCGAACTGGCGTGCGGCGTCGGAGAATCCGATCTTCTGGCGATCGGCCGACGCCTGGATCACGTCCACGAGCGTCCCGGCGGGATAGAGGCCGGTGAACGCCGGCGTGCCCTCGTCGTTGGCGTAACTGTTCTGCGCGGTGGCGACGACGGCACCGGTGGAGGGCTTCATGACCACGATCGAGGCCGGGGTCCCGACGCTGACGGCGGCGGTCTCCGCAGCGAGCTGCACGGCCGGGTCGAGAGTGGACGTGATGTCGGGTGATCCCGGACCCTGGAAACCTGCCAGGCGGGTGGTCTCGCCGTCGGTGTCCGCGACCTCGACAGCCCAACCCGCGGTGGCGTCGCGGGAGTCCTGCCACACGGTCCGCAGCGAGTCCAGCACCGGCGACGTCAGCCGCCGGTCACCGGCGATGAGCTTGGGTTCCGCGTAGAGGACCACACCGGGGATCGCACGCAGGTCGTCCTCCAGCACGGCGTAGTCGTCGGCACGCAGGTTCACGGCGGTGATCACGGCACCGGGGTCCGCCGCGACATCGGCCTGGAGCGACTCGGACGTGATCAGCGGCGCCACGACGTCGATGACGTCGGCGAGGCGGGACGTCGTGTCGGCCAGGTCGGAGGTCGCGGAGGGATCGAGCCGCACGGAGGCGACGTTCTGTTCCGCCATCATCACGGCGCCCGAGGCGTCGAGCACGCGCGGTGCGGGTGCATCGGTGCGGGCGTAGCGGACGGACCCACCGGCACGCAGTTCCGGGGCGAGGATCGACGGATCCCACGAGATGCGCCAGCCGACGCCGAGCTTGCGCGTCGACCCCTGGGTGGTGACGCGCCACTCGCGCGAGTCCTGGCCGCGGGGTTCGCCGAACGACCAGGTGGAGTCGACGGTGAAGAAGCCGGACTCGTCGTCCAGGCCGATGTACTGCGACATGCGGCTCGTCGAGACTCCGGGCCCCATCGAGTCGAACATGGCGCCGATCGTTTGGGCCGCGGCATTGGGGTAGGAGGTCAGCGCGGCGGCCGCGGCCACGTCACGTTGATCGAGGGCGGCGACGAACCGGTCCACCAGCACCGCCGCCTCACTGCGAGGCTTGTTCACCACGAACGAGGCGACAGTCGCGAGCGACACGAACACTGCGAGCAGCGCGACGACGTACCTGGAACGCAGAACCATGCCCCAATAATCACATGAGTCACACCAGTAACACAGCACGGTGAGCACTCGGACCGGTCACGATCCGGTCACCCCGTGCGCCTTGTGCGTATCCAGGGGTGCGCAAAAGGCGCACAGGGCCGAAGGCCACTCAGCGCAGGAAGGACCCCGCCACCGTCAGCGCCGGCGCGGAGGAGTCGCCGCCCTCGACGAACACGGCGAACGCCAGGTCACCGCGGATGCCGACGAACCAGCCGTGCGCCGGGCCGCTCGCGACCTCGGCGGTGCCGGTCTTACCGAGCAGTCCGTCGATGTCCTGCAACTGCGTCGCCGTACCCGCGGTGACCGTCTCCCGCATCATGGCGCGCAGCTGGTCGGTCACCTCCGCCGGCGGGGCTGCGACGGTGCGATCCGCGCTACCGGGTCGTCCGGTGATCATGGTCGGCGACGGGGTGGATCCGTCCGCGATGGACGCCGCGACCAGGGCCATGCCGAACGGGGACGCGGTGACGGTGCCCTGCCCGATCGCGCTCTCGACGCGCTCGGCCGGCGTCGTCGCGGGCGGAACGCTGCCGGTCACGGTGGTGAGCCCGGGTGTCAGGTAGTCGACGCCGAGCCCGAACTGCAGGGCCGCCTGCTGCAGCGCGTCGTCGGGCAGATCGACGGCCAGCTGACCCATGGTGGTGTTGCACGAACGCGCGAACGCCGTCTGGAGCGGAACCGATCCGAGGTCGAAGTTGTCGTCGTTGGGGATGGTCCGGCCCTCGATGTTCGCGGATCCGGGGCACGGCACCACGGTCGTGGGGGTGACGGTGCCCGCCTGCAGTGCCGCCGACGTGGTGACGGTCTTGAAGGTGGAGCCCGGCGGGTACAGGCCCGTGAGGGCGATCGGGCCCTGCGCGTCCGCGGCCGAGTTCTGCGCGACGGCCACGACGTCTCCGGTGGAGGGCCGGATCGCCACGACGGCCGCGGCGTTCGCTGTCGACGCGAGAGCGTTCTCCGCCTTGAGCTGCAACAGTGTGTCGAGCGTGACCTGGATGTCCGGGCCGACGGTCGCCTCGACGCCGGTCACCCGCTGGGCGACGGAACCGTCGGCGGCCACCAACTGCACGGCCCACCCGGCGGTGGCGTCCTGCTGCTCCTGCCACAGCTGCGCCACGTCGTTCAGCGCGGGAGAGGACAGTGCGCGATTCTCGGTCAGGAGCCGCGTCTGCGGCGCCAGAGTGACGCCGGGCAAGGCGGAGAGCAGGGACTCGATGGGGGCGAGATCCTCCTGCCGCAGGCCCACGGCCGTCACCGACGGAGCGCTCGACTGCGCGTCACGAAGGGATTCCGCCGTGACCGTCGGCGCGAACGGCGACACCAGTGCCGCGACGGCGCCGGGATCGGCGGTCTGGTCGAGATTCACCAGCGTCACCACCTGCTGCGACATGAGTGGCGCTCCCGAGGTGTCGACGACGCGAGGCGCGGTCGACGCGGTGACGGGCGTGTACCGAACCGTCGTCTCCGGAGTCAGGCCCGGTACGACGACACCCGGGTTCCAGGTGACCTTCAGCCCCTGTCCGCCGTCGGCGACGGATCCGGTCGTCGTGTAGGTCCAGACGCGTTCCGCGTCCGCCGGGGCCGACGTGGTGGGAGCTGCCGCGGTGGTCGCCGTCGCGGATGCGGTACCGGTCGCGGGAGCCTCCGCATCCTCGGGCGGTGCAAAGGACCAGGAGGCGGACAGTGTGAACGTCTGCTGCTCGTCGTCTGCCTGGCTCACCGTGAACCGCGGTGTCGCCGTGACTGTTCCGCCACCGCCGAGTCCGTCGTACATCTGGGTGAGCACCGCGGTCGCTGCCGCCGGATCCGAGGTCAACTCTGCCGCGGCGCCCACGTTCTGTGTGCTCAGCGCTTCGGCGAACCGATCGGCCGTCACACGGGACGCCGGGGGCTCGTCGGCACTGCACGCGGTGGCGGCGAGCGCGACCGCGATGGTCGCGGCGGCGAGACGGAGTCCGCTGCTGGTGGAAGGGCCGAATCGGCGGGACGGTCGAGACATCAGCGAAGGCACGCACTGATAGTGCCCCACCGATCCGTCGGTCACACGACGCGACGAACTCTTGACGCTCGGCGCGACGTGTGTAATTTTGTAATCACTGGCGTTGTAATCAAGTAATCGCGCCACTGACGAAAGTAGAACATCATGAATCCCCATGACACCTTCCCCTTCGGAGAACGACCCTCCAGTCCCTTCGGTCGAGGTGACGCACCCCGGCGCGGTGGACCCCACGGACACGGCCGCGGTCGCGGCGCAAAGCGCGGCGAACGCGTCGGCCGGCCCGGCGGATGGCAGCAGAAAGACGTACCCGACGCAGGCGATGCGGAACAGTGGTTCCTGGGCCGCTTGCCCGACGACTGGTTCGACGGCACCGCCACGGTCGAGGTCGACCGCGAGGAGATCGTCGTGATCGGCGAGCTGAACGCCCCCGAGTCCGATGCCGGCGTCGAGGGCCGCATCGCTCGATTCCGTGAGTCCACCCGCGACGATCGCATGCGTATCGCCGACGAGGCCGAGGCACGCTACGGCCGCAAGGTCGCCTGGGGTGTCACCATCGACGGCGACACCACCCTCTTCACCCACCTCGCGGTGCCGGTCATGACTCGACTGCGTCAGCCCGAACGCAAGGTGCTCGACACCCTCGTCGACGCCGGCGTCGCACGCTCGCGCGCCGACGCGCTCGCCTGGGCCGTACGCCTGACCGGAGACCACATCGACCCGTGGCTCGCAGAACTGCGCGAGGCCATGGCGAAGGTGGACGACCTGCGCGCGAAGGGACCCACTGTCGAGGGATCCGACAACGACTGAGTGACAGTCTGTTCGAATAGTCTTTGACCCCGCGGGCAGATCGTCCTACAGTGGGGATCCTCGAGTCCCCCGACGAACGGACAGGCAGTTGCTCCTCTCGTAAGTAGTGCGGATCCCACCGACGCGCACGTCGCGGTGGCACGACACTCCTCTCGAGGTGCTCCATGTCAGTATCACCCTCCGTCGTTCTCTCCGATCTCACCTTCTCCTGGCCCGACGGCCGGCCTGTCCTCGACGGCCTGGACGCATCGTTCATGCCGCGCCGGACCGGCCTCGTCGGCACCAACGGAGCGGGCAAATCCACTCTGCTGCACCTGATCACCGGGCGGTATCGACCGCAGCGCGGGTCCGTACGCGTCACCGGCACCGTCGGCCATCTTCCCCAGCAAGTGGTCACGAACGTCTCGGACACCGTCGCTGATCTCCTCGGCATCGGAGACGTCCGACAGGCCCTGGCACGCATCGAGCACGGCAGCACCGATCCCGACGACTTCACCGTCGTCGGTACGGACTGGGACGTCGAGGAGCGCACTCTCGCGTTGCTCGACTCGGCCGGCGTCGGCGAGAGTCTGGGCACGGCAGCAGATCTCGATCGACCGATGAGAACCCTGTCGGGGGGCGAGTCGACGCTCGTCGCACTCGTCGGTCAGGTGATCCGGCGGCCCTCCGTCCTGCTTCTCGACGAACCGACGAACAACCTGGACCAACGAGCTCGCTCCGCTCTGGGACGAGTACTCGACGAGTTCTCCGGCGCCGTCGTCGTCGCGAGTCACGACCAGGGCCTGCTCGACACCATGGACGACATCGCCGAACTCCACTCGGTACGGTCGTCGCCCGCGTCGCTCCGGATGTTCGGCGGCAACTGGACGCACTACCGGAGCGTCGTGGAGGGCGAGCAGGAGGCGGCGCGGGCCGCGGCGCGGTCGGCCGATCAGGATCTGCGCCGGCAGAAGCGGGATCTGGTCGAGGCGCAGACCACCGTGGCCCACCGGCGACGGATGGGAGAGAAGGCATCTCTAGAGAAGCGGGTACCGAAGATCGTCGCCCACAACCGGCGCAGCGCCGCACAGGAGTCGGCTGCCAAGTACCGCATCGGACACGAGGACCGCGTGGCGGATGCCCGCGCCCGCGCCGACGAGGCGCACGAGATGATTCGTGACGACACCGAGATCGTGGTGGATCTGCCCGAGACGGCGGTGCACGCGTCGAAGTCGGTGGCGTCGACGGGCGAGAAGCTGCTCGATCTGGACGGTCGGTACCCGGACAGGACGGTCGAACTCACCGTCGTCGGCCCGGAACGCATCGCGCTCGTCGGGGACAACGGAGTCGGCAAGACGACTCTCCTGAGATCTCTGGCGTCGTCGGTGCCGACCGCGGTGCTGCCGCAATCCCTCGACGTGTTCGACAACGACGCGTCCGTGGTGGAGAACGTCCGCCGCGCGGCACCGGACACGTCGATCACCGACGTCCGAACTCGGCTCGCTCGCTTCCTCTTCCGCGGTCGGCGCGCAGACGCGGTGGTGCGCACGCTGTCGGGCGGGGAACGGGTGCGCGCGGCCCTCGCGATGCTGCTGCTGGCCGATCCGGCACCGCAGTTGCTGATTCTCGACGAACCCACGAACAATCTCGACGTCGCGTCCAGGACGCACCTCAGCACGGCGCTGTCGTCGTATCAGGGAGCCCTGATCGTGGTCAGCCACGACGAGGCGTTCCTCGATGCGCTGGGCATCACGCGGCGGGTCGATCTGACCGCCGACGGGCTCACCTCGACGTCCACCTGAGATCGCCCACCTGCGACCATGGCACCGTGGACTTCGCGACGAACCCGGTGGACGGCACCCGCATCGCCTGGTCGGTGACGGGTGACCCCACCGGCCCGCCGGTGATGCTGGTGCACGGCAGCCTGTTGTCGCACCAGATCTGGCGCACCTTCGGCTACGTCCGTGCGCTACGCGACCGGTACCGCCTGATCCTCGTGGACCAGCGTGGACATGGCCGGAGCGAGGCTCCTCGCGACGTCGAGGCCTACTCGATGGACCGTGTCAGCGAGGATCTGGTCGCCGTCCTGGACGCGGCGGACGTGTCCGCCGCGCACTACGTCGGCTACTCGTTCGGCGGTCGGTCCGGCCTCAATCTGGTCACCCGCACTCCCCAGCGTGTCGCATCACTCGTCGTGGGCGGAGCCGGATCGGGGCCGCAGAAGGGCGCGCTGGACAGCCTGTTCTTCGACGGCAGCGCCGACGTCCTCGCCGAACGGGGAATGGACGGGTTCGTCGACGAGTGGGCGAACCGCCGCGGCTTCCCGGTCGACTCCGGCACCCGAGCCGCGTTCCTGCGCAACGACTCCGAAGCGTTGGCCGCCTACTTCCGGGCATCGGACGACGATCCCGGTATCGCCGACGACGCCGTCCGCGCCATCACGGCGCCGACACTGTTCTACGTCGGCTCCCGCGACGTCCAGCGTATCGACGACACCCGTCGCACCCGATCGCTGATCGCTGGCGCCGAGTACGAAGAGCTCCGCGGGTACGACCACGCGACGGCCGTGGCCGCGCCGGAGGCCGTCGAGCTCGTGTCCAGGTGGCTGAGTGAGGTCACGTCGTCGGAGCGGTGACCGGATCGGGTGCTCGCCGTGTACGGCCGGTGTCGGACACGACGGCGAAACCTTCCCGTGCCCAGTACTCGAATCCCCCGATCAGCTCCCGCACGCGGGAGTAGCCGAGGCGACTGAGCGTCAGGGCCGCTCGGGTGCTGCCGTTGCATCCCGGTCCCCAGCAGTAGACGACGATGTCGGCGTCGCGATCCGGCTCCACCTCGGCGATGCGCGTGCCCAGATCGGCCCCGACGATGTGCACCGCTCCGGGAATGCGTCCCGCACTCCAGGACGCGTCCGAACGAACGTCGATGACCAGCGGCCCCGCACCGCGGGAACGCTCGGCGGCGAGATCGGCGGGATCAGTCTCGAACCTCAGTTTCGCGGCGAAGAAGTCGGCGGCGGACGGTGTCTTTTCCATGACCTCAGCCAATCCTGTTCGGGCGACTGGGAGAAGTGGCGATCACCGGCTGATCGCACTAAACGGCATCGATCGGCCGGTATCGTTTCCATTGTGCCGCGTAATCCACACCCCGAAGTCGACGAGATCGACCGGCGACTGCTGGACGAGCTGCAGAGTGACGGGCGCGCGACCGTTGCACATCTGGCCCGAGTGGTGAACCTGTCGTCGAGCGCGACGGCCGACCGCGTCCGCCGCCTGACCGACATCGGCGTGATCACCGGCTACTCCGTCACTGTCGACACCGAGGCGCTCGGTTACACCGTCACCGCATTCGTCCGCCTGGCGTACCCGTCGGGCAACTACGGTCCGTTCGACGCACTGGTGGCGTCCACCCCGGAGATCATCGAGGCGCATCACGTCACGGGTGACGACTGCTTCATCATCAAGGTCCTCGCCCGCTCGATGCGGGATCTCGAACGTGTCACCGGCCGGCTCGCCACCCTCGGCTCCATCACCACTAACGTCGTGTACTCGAGCCCTCTCCCGAGTCGGCGCATCACTCCTGCGTGACGGCCCGTCGGTGGCCTAAACCTTCGAACAACGCACGTCGCGCAGCCATGCGATGCCCACGGTGCCGAGAACAGTGACCACGGTGAACGTCGTCCTCTCGAAGCCGTCCGGCCGCGACCGTCTCAGATGAGGCGGTTCCCGCGTCGGACGCGCTGCGACAACGGGTGTGCGCACCCCTTCTAGTGACCGCACACCCCTCCCCACCGGCCGCAGACCGTGTGCGCTCACCGCTGGGGGTGTGCACACGGCTTGCGGCCGCACCTACGGGCCCGTCGGTAGCCTGGCGAACATGGCGTCACGGTTCTGGTCCCTGCTCGGTCGTTCGGTTGCGAAGGGGCATGCGCGGTCGCGAGGTGCCGTGGATGCCGCCCGGGCGCTCGAGGACCGCCACCGCGACCTCGACGCGGACGGTCTGCGTGCCGCGGCCGACGGTCTGCGCGGAGCCGGCTCCCTCGACGTGCCCGCGTTCCTCGCGCTCGCGCGCGAGGCGTCCGATCGTGCGTTGTCCCTGCGCCCCTTCGACACTCAGCTCTACGGAGCCGTGCGGCTGCTGGAGGGCGACGTCATCGAGATGGCAACGGGTGAGGGGAAGACGCTCTCCGGCGCCGTCGCGGCCGCCGCCTACGTGCTGCAGGGCAGGGACGTGCACGTGGTGTCGGTCAACGACTTCCTCGCTCGACGCGACGCCGAGTGGATGGGCCCGTTCTACGACGCTCTCGGAGTCACGGTCGGGTGGATCACGGCGGAGTCGACGGCGGACGAGCGGCGCGCTGCCTACGGGTGCGACGTCACCTACGCCTCGGTCAACGAGGTGGGCTTCGACGTGCTGCGCGATCATCTGGTGGACGATGTCGAATTGCTCGTCTCCCCGACCGCGGACGTCGCCGTCGTCGACGAGGCCGACTCGGTGCTCGTCGACGAAGCTCTGGTGCCCTTGGTTCTCGCCGGCTCCATCGATCAGGACCTGTCGGCCGACGACGTGCTCGACGCCGTGCGATCCCTCGACGCGGACACCGACTGGGAGGTCGACGCCGAGCGTCGCAACGTGTTCCTGACCGATGCCGGGGCCGAGAAGCTCGAGGACGCACTGGGCGGGATCGATCTGTACAGCGAGGAGCACGTCGGCACCACGTTGGTGCGCGTCAATCTCACCCTGCACGCAGAGGTGTTGGTACGCAGGGATGTCGACTACATCGTGCGGGACGGTCGGGTACAGCTGGTCAACGCCTCCCGCGGCCGTGTCGCGGAGCTGCAGCGTTGGCCGGACGGTCTCCAGGCCGCGGTCGAAGCGAAGGAAGGCCTGGCGCGCACGGAGACCGGGCAGGTCCTGGACACCATCACCGTGCAGGCCCTGATGGGTCGGTACCGCCGCGTGTGCGGAATGACCGGAACGGCTCTCGCAGCGGGAGAACAGCTTCGGACGTTCTACGGCCTCGGGGTGTCGGTGGTCGAGCCGAACGAGCCGCTCGTCCGCGTCGACGAGGTCGACCGCGTGTACGCCACCGCTCCCGAGAAGAACGCGGCCGTCGTCGCCGCGGTGCTGGAAGCCCACGCCACGGGGCAGCCCGTGCTCGTGGGGACGCACGACGTCGAGGAGTCCGAGTCTCTGGCCGCCCGCCTCGAGGACGCCGGAGTGCCGGTGGTCGCCCTCAACGCGAAGAACGACGCGGAGGAGGCCGAGATCATCGCGCGGGCCGGACTGCGCGATGCGGTGACCGTCTCGACGCAGATCGCCGGCCGCGGCACCGACATCAGGCTAGGGGACGGCGTGACCGACCTCGGCGGCCTACTCGTGATCGGCACCGCGCGGTACGTCACCGAGCGCCTCGACAACCAACTACGGGGACGCGCAGGGCGACAGGGTGATCCGGGCCGCTCCGTGTTCTTCGCCAGTTGGGACGACTCGCTGGTGACGCGCTACCTGGAGAAGAGCGATCGCCCCGGCCACCCCGACGACACGGGTTTCCTCGAGACGGAGGTCGCGGCCAAGCGCATCGACCACGCGCAGCGCGTCGCGGAGGGCGCGATGCTCGACACCCACGCGTCCACCTGGCGGTACAACCAACTGACCGCCCAACACCGCGACATCCTCGACACGCGTCGGGCCGCGCTGCTCGGCACCGACGAGGCGTGGGACCTGCTGGCCACCCGCAATCCCGAGCGTGCCGCGGAACTGGAGGCCGTCGAGTCCGACGCCCGCGTACGCGCCGCCCGGCGCATCCTTCTCCACCATCTCGACCGCGCGTGGTCCGACTACCTGGCGCACCTCGGCGATGTCCGCGAGAGCATTCATCTCCGGGCACTCGGCCGACAGAACCCGCTCGACGAGTACCACCGCATCGCGATCGAGGCGTTCGCCGAGGTGCAGTCCCGTGCCCTCGAGGAGTCCGACCGCACCTTCCTGACCTCGACGATCACCGACGACGGTGTGGACCTCGAGTCGGCGGGGCTGGTGCGTCCGTCTTCGACCTGGACCTATGTGCGCGAGTCGCACCGTCCACTCGCGTTCTGAGTGGCCTTCGGCCCCGTGCGCCCTTTGCGTATCCGGAGATGCGCAAAAGGCGCACGGGGGACGAAGTCCCACTATTGCGAGTGATCACTCTCTAAGTTACGGTGAGCCCATCGCACAGTGATGGAGGTCACATGAACGAGTCGCACTTCGATGTGGTGATCAGCGGCGGGACCGTGTTCGACGGAGATGGTGGGCCGGGAGTTCGCCGCGATGTCGGCATCGTCGACGGCGTGGTCCGTGCCGTGTCCTCGGACGCGCTCGACGTCGGACCGGACACCGAGGTCATCGACGCCACCGGCCAGTGGGTCATGCCGGGCTTCGTCGACGTGCACACCCACTACGACGCGGAGGTCCTGGTGGGGCCGGGCCTGAGCGAGTCGGTGCGCCACGGCGTGACGACGGTGCTGCTCGGCAACTGTTCGCTCTCCACCCTGTACTCCACTCCCGTCGACATCGCCGACCTGTTCAGCCGCGTCGAGGCCCTCCCCCGCGATCACGTGCTCAAGGCCGTCGACACGCACAAGACCTGGTCGGGCCCGGAGGAGTACATCGCCGCGCTCGAGCGCCTCCCGCTCGGACCGAACATCGCTGCGCTGGTGGGGCACTCGGACCTGCGCGCCCACGTCATGGGACTCGACCGGTCGACCGACCGCTCCCAGCGACCGACGCGCGAGGAGACGGCGCAGATGGCGGACGCTCTCGAGAAGGCACTCGACGCGGGCATGCTCGGCATGTCCACGATGACCAATCCCTGGGACAAGCTGGACGGGGATCGATACCGCTCGCGCTCGCTGCCGTCGTCCTACGCGTCGTGGTCGGAGTTCCGGCGTCTGCACAAGATCCTGCGTCGCCGCGGCCGTCTGCTGCAGAGCATTCCGAACCTGAACACCAAGTACGACATGGTGTTCTTCCTCGGCGCCGCGACGGGCATCGGCCGACGCGCACTGAAGGTCTCGCTACTGGCCGCCGCCGACGCCAAGGCCTCGCCGTGGATCCACCACATCTTCGGTCCGCTGGCCGCTGCGGTGAACGGACCGGGCAAGGGGCAGTTCCGCTGGCAGCACCTGCCCACGACGTTCGACGTCTACTCCGACGGAATCGACCTGGTCGTGTTCGAGGAATTCGGTTCCGGCAGAGCAGCTCTGCACCTTCGTGAGGAGCTAGGCCGCAACGAACTGCTGAAGGACGAGGCGTATCGACGCTGGTTCCGCGCCGACTTCGAGAAGAAGTTCTCCTCCCGTGTGTGGCACCGAGACTTCGGCGACGTCATCATCACCGAATGCCCCGACTCGTCCGTCATCGGCAAGAACATCGCAGAGTTGGCACGGGAGCAGCGGATCCACGTCGTCGACGCCTTCCTCGACCTGGTGGTCGAGCACGGCCGGAAACTACGCTGGCACACCACCATCGCCAATCATCGCCAGAAGCAGATGGACAAGCTGATCACGAAGCCCGGTGTGACGGTGGGGTTCTCCGATGCCGGGGCGCACCTGCGCAACATGGCGTTCTACAACTTCGGCATCCGCCTGCTGCGGCGCGTGAACGACGCCCGCGAGTCGTTCCTGACGGTCGGCCAGGCGGCTCACAAGCTCAGCGGCGAGCTCGCCGACTTCTACGGCGTCGACGCCGGCCACCTGCGTCTCGGCGATCGCGCCGACATCGTCGTGGTGAATCCCGCCGGCCTGACGGACGAGGTCGACGCGTACAACGAGGAGACGATGCCGGAATTCGGGGGTCTCAGCCGCATGGTCAACCGTAACGACACCGCGGTCACCGCGACGCTCGTCGGCGGACGAGTCGCGTATCGCGAGGGCCGATTCGCCTCCTGGTTCGGGGTGTCCGAGCGGGCGGGCCGATTCCTGCGAGCGGGCGTGAGGACACCTGCGGCCACTACCGTGTCCGTGTGAGACGAACGCAGGAAGAGCGCCGCACCGACACCATCGCGCGACTCCTCGACGCGACCATCGCGTCGCTGTGCGAGAAGGGTTACGCCGCCACGACGGTCAACGAGGTGGTGACCCGCGCGGGAGTGTCGTCGGGTGCGCTCTTCCGGCACTTCGCCACCCGTCTCGATCTCGTCGTGGCCGCGGCGGACGAGGTCCGGAGGCGCCAGTTCGAGGAGTTCCGCGCCGGGCTGTCCGGCTTCGGCTCGGCGTCCGTCGAGCACTGCCTGACGTTGCTGCGCGCCGCGTGCCGGGCGCCGATCAACGGTGCCTGGTACGAGCTGCTCATCGCCGCCCGGAGTGACGATGCACTGCGGGAGCGTCTCGTTCCGTTCACCGTGCGCTACCACCAGGAGATCGGCGACCTCGGACGCTCGCTGCCGATCGCGGGCACGATTCCCGCGGCGGAACTCGATACGGTGCTCTTCACGGTGGTACACCTCCTCGACGGGGAAGCCCTCTCCGCCGTGGTGCATCCGCAGCCCGAGCAGGACGAAGTGCGGCTGCACCTCGTCGCGCGACTGCTCCGAGGAGAGTCGCTGTACAGAAGGAGCGAGGCAGGATGACCGAGCCGCACAGCAGGTGGACCGCTCACTCGACGGGTGCCGCACTGGCCGTGTTCGAGTACGGCGATCCGGAGTCGGACACGACGGTGCTGCTCGTGCACGGGTATCCGGACGACCACACCATGTTTCACCCGATGATCGACGCCATCGGTGATCGCGCCCGCGTCATCGCCTACGACACGCGCGGTGGTGGCCGCACCGTCGTCGAGCACCCGGAACGGTCCGAGTCGTTCGCCATCGAACGCCTGGCCGACGACACCTATGCGGTGGTCGAGTCGATCCCCGATCTCCGCGGAGCGGTCCACGCCTTCGCCCACGACTGGGGTTCGGTGCAGATGTGGGAGCCGATGCGCGATCCCCGCGCCGCCGAGGTGTTCGGATCGTTCACCTCCGTCTCCGGTCCCAGCATCGACCACCTCCGCGAGACGTCGCGTCGGCGCGGACTGCGGCCCACCCAGTGGCCGTCGGTGCTCGGTCAGCTCGCCCGGTCCTGGTACATCTGGGGCTTCCACGTGCCGGTCCTGGGGAAGTACGTTCCGACTCTGTTCGTCCAGGCCGGTCCCGCGGACCCCGCTCCCGCCGCGGATCCGCTGAACATGCAGCGCGGTGTCGAGCTCTACCGCGCCAACATCATTCGGCGCATGCTGTCCGGGCCACCACCGCGGTGCGACGTACCCACACTCGTCGTGGTTCCGCTGAAGGATCGCTTCCTCTCCCCCGATCTGGTCCAGGACGTCGACCGCTGGGTCCCCGACCTGACCGTCCTGGAAGTCGACGCGAAGCACTGGTGGCCCTGGAGTCACCCGGGAGACGCGGCGGACGTGCTGCTCGACCACGCCGGCCGGGACCGATAGCCCCGGCGTCAGGTCTCGGTCGTGTCGACCGGACTGCGGCGCCGACGGATCACCCCGGTGACGACGGCCGTGATCGCGCCGACAGCGAGGACGATGGCCGAGGCGAACGGGAGCCTGGTGTCGACGAGACCCAGCACGACGACGACGGGAATGGCCAGCGCCGGCCACGGGAACACCGTTCTCCAGTCGCCGGAACTCCAGCCGAGAACGGCGCAGATCCCGACGACGAACAGCGCCACCCCACCGGACAGGGCCCAGCGCCCGGCATCGGTCAGTTCGCCGACGGGATGCAGGACGTACTGCTGGATCCCGACGCCGAGGAGAGCGACACCCAGGGTGAGAGGGAGGTGCCCGTAGACGTACCCGTCGGCACGCCCACTGCCCACCACCCGCTCGTCGTCCTGGATCTCCGTCTTGGCCTCCGCGCCGCCGATGTCGAAGTACATCCACCACACGGCTGCAGCGATCGTGAATCCGAGTGCCGCGACGGCGACGGACGAGAACATCCAGTGGGTGTCGTGCATCCCGAGCACCACAGCCGAGATCGACTCACCGAGAACGAGAATGACGAAGAGCCCGAACCTCTCCGGCAGATGCTCGAGGTGCAGCGGAACATCCGGTCCCCAGTGGGTCGCGGCGAACGGCGCCGCGGCCTCCACCATGATTCCCACCGCCCACAGCACGTAGGTGATCGGTGACGGGGTGAGCAGCGAGACCGTCCAGATCACGATACTGACGCCGGTGGCCGCGAGGTACAGATCGATCGTGACGCGGACGTCGGGGATGTGCCGCCGTGCGCGAAGATACAGACCGGCGAGAATCACCCGCGTCGCGATGTACCCGGCTCCGAAGGCGACGGTGCCGTCGCCGCCCACCGCCGTCGCGGCACTGGCGGCCATCACCGCCACGGCGAAGGTGGCGGCGAGTTTCAGCAATCGGTACAGGACGTCGTTCGTGTCGAACCTGTTGGCGTACAACGTGGTGGTCACCCAGGACCACCACGTGACGGCGAAGATTCCCGCGAACTCGGCGATGCCCTGCCAGCGAAGGTCGTCCTTCAGTGCGAGTGCGAGTTGGTGCACGACCAGCACGTAGGCGAGGTCGAAGAACAGCTCCAACCGGGTCGCGCCGCGATCGGCCTCGGTCCGCAGCTTCGGCGGTTGCACCAGCGGAGTGCGCTGGTCGGCTCCCGCATCGGTGTCGCCGTCCGAATGCGCCGTCACGTCATCACCACCCTGCAGGTTGCGAATCGGACAGACCTCGCGGATCGGACGGTCAGCCGATGATGCGCGACACTACGCCCCGCGCCACTTCCTCGGGACGGAACTGCTCGCTCGCGTACGCGGAGATGGCGACCACTCCGCCGGCCAACGCGGGGACGACCCACTGCAGTGCCTGGAGTTTCTTCTGCGCGGCCGCCACGTGCGGTGGCGTGGACGCGGTGGGTGTGGTCCCGTCGGAGGCTGGTACCGCACCTTCCTTCGAGACCGTCTGTCCCAGAACGCGGCTGTACGCGGTGACCGCCAGTGCTGCCGCCGTGAGCGCGGTCTTGGCGACGGCCATCGAAGCGACGCCGTCCTGCGCCTTCAGACGTCCGTAGTCGTTCTTCAGCAGTGCTGTCGCACCGGCGAGATGGACACCGATGGCCGCGGCGTTCACCGGCGTCCACCGATCCCATCCCTCGTTGGTGACAGCCCCGGTGGAGGCGGCGGTGTCGGCGTTCGACGACGCCTCGTTCAGTGCGACGGCATTGGCGAGGGTTCCGCCGAACCAGGCCGCGAGTCCGACATCGTGGAGCAGGTGGGCAAGGGTGGCACGGGCCATGAGAATCTCCTGTGTCGAGAGCGAGTGCCTCGAACTACCCTCGTGCCGTGCGCTGAAACGTGTCGATCCGTTCGGTGTCGACCGGTCCAGGACGTCGACCGCCGGGTCCCGGACCTGACCGTCCCGGAGGTCGACACGAAGCACTGGTGGCCCTGGAGTCACCCGCGAGACGCGGCGGACGTGCTGCTCGACCACGCCCACAGGAACCGACAGCCCGCAGGCGAGTGTGAGTACACACGATCGACGAACACTCTGCCGATCCGCAGAATCACCGGCGATCCTGTGGCCGCACGCTCACATGCGAGGTCCCGCGACGGTGGACGGGTGTGGGAACGGTCTTCCCGGCACGTTCCCACACCCGAGTCTTGCCCCCTGCTGCTCAGGCCCCGATCCGCTCCCCCGAGGTCGGGTGGAACAGGTACGCGGTGCCCTCCTGCTTGGTCAGCGTGACCTTCTCGCCGATCCGCGCGGGTGCCCTCCTGGGAGAGCGTGCCACGATCGTGGCCGGTGTGCCGTCCGAGGCGCGGATCCGGGTGTCGTCGAAGCTGGCGTAGAGGTAGCTCTCGTTGCCCAGTTCCTCCACGAGGTCGACGGTGACCAGCAGTCCGTCGTCGTCCGCGGAGCCGATCGCGAGCTGTTCTGGACGCAGGCCGAGGGTCACCTCGTCGAGTCCCGCGGCGGCGATGGCGGTGAGCTGGTCGCGCTCGAGGGGGACGGTGCGCTCACCGACCTTCAGGCCGCCGGACACGACGGGCACCGTGAACAGGTTCATCGCCGGCGAGCCGATGAATCCGGCCACGAAGGCGTTGACCGGGTGGTCGTAGAGCTCGGTCGGCGCGGCGAACTGCTGCAGCTTGCCGTCCTTGAGGATCGCGACGCGGTCGCCCATCGTCATGGCCTCGACCTGGTCGTGGGTGACGTACACGGTGGTCGTCCCCAGCCGACGCTGCAGCGCGGCGATCTGCGTGCGTGTCTGTACCCGCAGTTTGGCGTCGAGGTTCGACAGCGGCTCGTCCATGCAGAACACCTGGGGCTCACGGACGATCGCGCGGCCCATGGCGACGCGCTGCCGCTGACCGCCGGAGAGCTTGCCGGGCTTGCGATCCAGGTACTCGGTGAGGTCGAGGAGTCGGGCCGCCTCGGCGACGCGGGCCTGACGCTTCTCGAGGGTGACCCCGCGCATCTTGAGCGCGAAGCCCATGTTCTCGCCGACGGTCTTGTTGGGGTAGAGCGCGTAGTTCTGGAACACCATCGCGATGTCGCGGTCCTTGGACGGCACACCGACCATGTTCTTCCCGCCGATCTCGATGGCACCGCCGTCGATCTCCTCGAGACCGGCGAGCATCCGCAGCGCGGTGGATTTCCCGGAGCCCGACGGGCCGACCAGGACGACGAACTCGCCGTCCTGGATGTCGAGGTCGAGCGAGTCCACCGCCAGCTTGTCGGCGCCGTCGTAGATGCAGGACGCTTGCTTGTACGAGATTGCAGCCATGGTTCTTTCTCCTACTTGATGGCGCCGAAGGACAGGCCGCGCACGAGCTTGTTCTGCGCGAACCATCCGGCGAGGACGACGGGGAGGGCTGCGAACGTCGCAGCGGCGGAGAGCTGGGCCCAGTACAGGCCCTGCCCGGTGATGAAGCCGACGAGGTAGACCGGAATCGTCTGTGCCTGAACGGCGGTGAGGTTGACGGCGAAGAAGAACTCGTTCCACGAGAAGATCACACAGATCAGCGACGTGGCCGCGATGCCGGGCGAGACCAGCGGCAGGATGACCTCCCGCACCGATGTCCACAGCGAGGCCCCGTCCATGCTCGCGGCCTCGAGCAACTCGCTCGGGACCTCGAGGAAGAACGACCGCATCATCCACACCGCGATCGGCAGATTCATCGCCGTGTACAGGATGATGAGCGCCCAGATGTTGTCGAGCAGACCGATGTCGCCGACGATGACGTACAGCGGCACGATGGCCGCCACGACCGGCAGCATCTTCGTCGAGATGAAGAAGAAGAGCACGTCCTGCGTCTTCTTCACGGGACGCAGCGACAGGGCGAATGCAGCCGGGACACCCAGCAGCAGAACGAGAATCGTGGACACGACGGTCGCGAAGGCCGAGTTGAGCAGCGTGGTGCCGATGCCGCTCTCGAGAACGCCGCGGTACTGGTCGAGGGTCGGGGTGAAGAAGATCTTCGGCGTCGCGGTGTACGCATCGGCTTCCTGCTTGAACCCGGTGATGACCATCCACAGGACCGGGAAGAAGAAGGCGATGCCGGCGACCCAGGCGACGAAGGACCAGATCGATCCGGGCCCCCATCGCTTCTTGCGTGTGATCGGCGCGGTGACGCTCGGAGTTCCGCTGCCGGCGCTCCGCTCGGTGGTGGTACTCATCAGGCAGCCTCCTCTTTCCCGCTGAAGCTCGTGAAGATCAGTCGCAGCGCCAGTGTGCTGACGACGATGGTGGCCACCACGGTGACGACGCCCATGGCCGCGGCCTGGCCGATGTCGAAGCCGAGGAACGCTCGTTGATAGATGTAGAACGGCAGGTTCGACGACGCCACACCCGGGCCGCCGGACGTCATCATGTAGACGGCGTCGAAGGTGTTGATGAGGTAGATGGCGCCGAGGACCGCTCCGAGCTCGATGAAGCGTCGCAGATGCGGCAACGTCAACTCGCGGAACAGTGCGACGGGCCCGGCGCCGTCCACCCGCGCCGCCTCCGCGATGTCCTTCGGCATGGACTGCAGTCCCGCCAGGATGAGCAGCATCATGAAGGGGGTCCACTGCCAGACGAGGTTGGTCATGACCGCGGCGAGCGGGAAGCGCGAGACCCAGTCGATCTGGTCGACCCCGAACGGGCTGAGCACGAAGTTGATGAGGCCGAACACCGGGTCGAACATGGTGGTCTTCCAGATCAGTGCACCGGCGACCGGGGTGATGAGGAACGGAGTGATCAGCAGGGTGCGGATCAGACTGCGGCCGATGAACTTACGGTCCAGCAGCAGTGCGAGCACCAGGCCCAGCGCCACCGAGATGATCACCGTGCCCACGATCATGATCACCGTGTTGAACGCGACCGAGCGGAACTGGCTGTCCCGGAACACGTCCACGTAGTTGTTCAGACCGTTGAACTCCCGCGATCCGGGGCGCACCAGGTTCCACGACTGCGTCGAGTAGTACAGCGTGAACAGGAACGGGATCTGCGTGACGACGATCGCGAAGACCATGGCCGGCAGCAGGGGACCGCGGCGCCGCCACCCCTCCGCCTTCGAGATCACCCGTTCGCGAGGAACGAACGGCGTCTCGGATCTCACCGAGCCGACTTCGGTCGTGGTCATCACTGATCCTCCTGATACGTCTTGCCGACCACCTCGGCGTACTGCTGCGCTTGAGCGAGCGCGTCCTGGACGCTGATCTGTCCTGCCACGGCGGCGCTGATCTGCTGACTGACCCGAGTGCCGAGATCCTGGAACTCGGGGATGGTGAGGAACTGGACGCCGGTGTACGGCACCGGATCGACCGTCGGGTTCAGCGGATCGGCATTGTTTATCGAGTCGAGCGTGACCTGACCGAAGGCGGCCGACGCCTCCCTGTACTCCGGGATCTCGTAGGTGGACAACCGGCTTCCCGGTGGCACCCGCTCCCAGCCGAGCTCGGTGCCGACCTTCTTCAGGTACTCCTTGTTCGTCATCCACGACACGAACTTCCAGGCGTCGTCCGGGCTCTCCGACGTCGTCGGGATGCCGAGCGACCAGGAGTACAGCCACCCGTTGTCGCCCTTGGCCGCCGACGGGGCCTTGGCGTACCCGATCTTGCCGACGACGTTGCTCGACGTGGGGTCCTCGAGCACCGACACCGCCGAGGTGGCGTCGTACCACATGGCCGTGTTGCCCTGTGCGAGTTGCGTTCCGCACTCGCTGAAGCCGCTCGTCGCTGCGCCGGCCTGTCCGTGCGACCGGACCAGGTCGACGTAGAACTGCACGGCTTCCTCGACCTGCGGACTGTCGAGTTGCGCGTTCCAGTTCTCGTCGTACCACCGGCCGCCGAAGGCGTTGATGACGGTGTCGAGGGGCGCGAGCACCTCGCCCCAGCCGGGCTTGCCACGCAGGCAGATGCCGGACATGCCCGGACGGTCGAGTGTCGCGGCGGCCTCGGCCACCTGGTCCCAGGTGGGCTCGGCCGGCATCGTGATGCCTGCTTCCTCCATCAGGTCCTTGCGGTACATGAGGAAGGACGACTCACCGTAGAACGGCACCGAGTACATGCTTCCCTCGTAGGACAGCGACTCCTTGAGCGACGGGATGAAATCGTCCTCGTCGTATCCCGGTGTGGCCTGCGCGTACTCGGACAGATTGGTGAGCCACCCGTTCTCGGCCCATTGCGGCGTCTCGTAGTTGCTGATCATCACCACGTCGAACTCACCACCGCCCGTGGCCACCGACGCCGTGATCTTCGCGCGCGCCTCGTTCTCGGACAGCGAGACGAACTTCAGGTTCACACCCGGGTTCTCGGCCTCGAACTCCGGTGCGAGCGAGATCGCGTCGGACATCTGCGAGTTGGAGACGATGGCCACGGTGATGGTCGTGCCGCCACCGTCACCTCCGAACGATCCCGCGCCCGCGCAGCCGCTCGCCGTCAGCACGGTGGCTGCGGCGAGGGCGGCGAGTGGGACGAATCGTGATGTCACGTCGGTACTACCTCGATTCCTTCATGGGGTTGCTGCCGTGCTCGTCGAGAAGGTCCAGAGCACAGGCGATATCGGTCACCAGGACGGTGGCGAGACGGCCGCGCAGAGCGGCCCGGATCGCGGCGTGCTTGCGCGCACCGCCGGAGATGAGGAGCGTGGTGGCGCAGTTCCGGATGTCATCCAGCGGCACCGAGACCGTGCGGTCGGTCAGTGAGCTGTCGACGTCGGCGCCGTCGGAGTCGAAGAACCGACCGCCGATCTCACCGACCGCACCGAGTCGATCGAGTTCGGATAGTAGGTCGGCGTCGAGGAAGCTCCCCTCGAACAGCGTCGTCGATGTCGACACCGGGCCCAGTCCGAAGAACATGAGGTCCGCGGTGCGTCCGGCGTCGAGCGCCTTGGACATCAGCGAGTCCTGTTGCAGCGCGACGACTGTCGCCGGGTCGGCGTAGAGAGGGGCGTTGAGCCGCATCGGCGTCGCCTGCAGTTGCTCGGCGCAGCGGGTGAGGACGAAGTCGACACCGGTCTGGTAATCCGCGGTGCTCATGGATCCGTCCAGCTGCACCACGCGGGCGCAGCGGCTGCCGCGTCCCTGGAGCGACTGCGCCACCGCGACCGTCTCCGGCCCCCACGTGAAACCGAGTGTGTGAGCAGGCTGCACGCGCCGGGTGAGGATGCCCGACGCGGCGCGCCCCACCGCGTCGTACCGACCGCCGGCGTCGTCGATGGTCGACGTGACCACCAGCGCCTCGTCCAGGCCGTACCGCTCCTCGAGTCGACGTTCGAGATCGGTGTGCACCGATCCGCTGATCTCCTCGGGCACGTGGATCTCGATGCGCACGAGCCCGTTCGCCCGAGCCCGAGCGACGAGTCGACCTGCCGTGGGACGGGAGACACCGAGCTTGGTGGCGATCTCCGCCTGGGTCGCGCCCTCGACGTGGTACATCGTCGCCGCACGCAGCGCGAGCCTCAGCTCGTCGCTCGAACTCGGCGTCGTCACGATGTCGCTCCCGGTCGTCGAGGTGAGCATCTGCTCACCTGGTGTTCATCTGCTCACTTAAGCTAACATCCAGGTGTGATCCACACAACAGTCGATTCCATGCGTGCCGCAGTTCTCACCGAACCGGGACACATCGAGACGCAGACGCGACCTGTGCCGACGCCGAACGCAGGTGACGTCCTCGTCCGGGTGGCATCCGTCGGGGTCTGCGGATCGGATGCGCACTACTACCGCGAGGGTCGCATCGGCGACTTCGTCGTCGAGTCGCCGCTCGTTCTGGGCCACGAGGCGTCGGGTGTGATCGTCGCCGTCGGTGACGGCGTCTCCCCTCGGCGAGTCGGGTCGCGAGTGTCCATCGAGCCGCAACGACCCGATCCCGACAGTCGCGAGACCCGATCGGGCCACTACAACCTGTGCCCCCACATGGAGTTCTATGCGACCCCTCCCGTGGACGGTGCCCTCTGTGAGTACGTGACCATCGGATCCACGTTCGCGCACGACGTCCCCGACGCCGTGTCCGACGACGCCGCGGCCCTCTTCGAGCCCCTGTCGGTGGCCATCGCGACCGCACGCAAGGCCGGGATCACCGGCGGCTCGAGAGTGTTGATCGCGGGCGCCGGGCCGGTCGGAGTGCTCACGGCGCAGGTCGCACGCGCCTTCGGCGCCACGGAGATCGTCGTGTCGGACATCTCGGCCGACCGCCGCGCCAACGCCACGCGGTACGGGGCGACCCGCGTGATCGACCCGGCGGACGAGTCGGTGCACGACCTCGACGTCGACGCGTTCGTCGACGCGTCGGGCGCACCCCGCGCAGTGCAGGACGGGATGCGCGCCGTGCGCCCTGCGGGCAGAGTGGTGCTCGTGGGCATGGGCGGAGACGAGTACCCGATACCCGTGTCGGTGATCCAGAACCGGGAACTGTGGGTCACCGGCGTCTTCCGCTATGCCGACACCTGGCCCACCGCACTGGAACTCGTCCGCACCGGACGAGTCGAGCTCGACAGCATGGTGACGGGTCGGTTCGACCTGGATCATGTCGAGGACGCACTGAATCACGACCGCACCGACGGCAGCATCAAGGCTGTCGTCACCGTGACACCCAGTCAGGAGACCCTCTCGTGAAGCTGTCCGCTGCCACCCTCGCCCAGCTTCCCGACGACGTGGACGTGCCACGGTACGACCGCTCGGCGATCACCACCGGGATCGTCCACTTCGGCGTCGGCGGCTTCCACCGTGCGCACCAGGCGATGTACGTGGACCGGCTGCTCCGCACCGACTTCGAGTCCGCGTCGAGCTGGGGCATCTGCGGCGTGGGCGTGCTGCCGGGTGATCGCCGTATGAAGGACGTCATGGACGCCCAGGACTGTCTCTACACCCTGGCACTGCGGCACTCCGACGGCTCGTGGGACACCTCGGTCATCGGATCCATCACCGAGTACCTCTTCGCGCCGGACGATCCCGAGGCGGTGATCGAGAAGCTCGCCCACGCCGACACCCGCATCGTCTCTCTCACCGTCACCGAGGGCGGCTACAACTTCTCTGCCACCACGGGCGAGTTCGACGCCGAGAACCCGGCTGTTCGAGCGGATCTGGCCCCCGATGCGGTACCGGGCACGACCTTCGGACTGGTGTGCGAGGCGTTGTCCCGCCGGAAGGATCGCGGGCTCGCGCCGTTCACCATCATGTCGTGCGACAACATCGAGGGCAACGGACACATCGCCCGATCGACCTTCACCGCGTTCGCCCGCCTGAAGGATCCCGCACTGGCACAGTGGATCACGGACACCGCGCAGTTCCCCAACTCCATGGTCGACCGCATCACGCCCGTCACCACACCCGACGTCGTCGACCAGCTCGCCTCACGGTACGACCTCGAGGACCGGTGGCCCGTGGCCGCGGAGCCGTTCACCCAGTGGGCGCTGGAGGATCACTTCACCCTCGGCCGGCCGCCGTTCGAGGACGTGGGCGTGCAGGTCGTCGACGACGTCACACCGTACGAGCTGATGAAGCTGCGCCTGCTCAACGCGAGCCATCAGGCCCTCTGCTACGTCGGATACCTCAGTGGCTACCGGCTCGTGCACGACGTCACGCAGGACGCACTGTTCGCCGAGTTCCTGTTGCGCTACATGGACGAGGAAGCCACTCCCACGCTGCAGCCGGTTCCCGGAATCGACCTGGCCGAGTACAAGAAGACGCTGATCGAGCGCTTCTCCAATCCGGAGATCCGGGACACCGTGGCCCGGCTCTGCGCCGAGTCGTCGGACCGGATCCCGAAGTGGCTGGTCCCGGTGGTGCGCACGAACCTCGAGTCCGGAGGACCGGTCGCCCTGTCCGCCACGGTGATCGCGAGCTGGGCGCGCTACGCCGAGGGTGTCGACGAGCAGGGTGAGCCCATCGAGATCGTCGACCGTCTGAAGGACACGCTGACCCCGCTGGCTCGGCAGCAGCGCGACGACCCCCTCGCGTTCCTGCGGAACCGGGAGTTGTTCGGGGATCTGGTGGACGATCCGCGCTTCGTCGACGCCTACACGTCGGCTCTCGACTCCCTGCACACTCGCGGAGCCCGCGCCACCGTGGAGTCGTCGGTGCGCTGACGCCCGTGAGCCTTGTGCGCATCCCTGGACACGCACAAGGCTCACGGGGGCCGAAGGCCCACTACAGCCGCTGCAGCACCTCGGCGAAGGCCAGCTCGGCGGCACCGATCACCGAGATCCGCCGACCCAGGCCCGAGACGTGCAGTTCCACCCCGTGCTGGCGTCCGACCAGGCACTCCCCCACGCCCTCGGTGATGCGTGCCATCGCCGAGGGCACCCGGAGAACGTCGGCGAAGAGGCCGCCGAACACGACGACGCGGGGGTCCACCATCGTGACGATGGTGCAGACGCCCGTCTCCAGTGCCTCGATGTAGCTCTCCGGCAGGGCACCCCCGGCGGCGGCGACGTCGGCCAGTGCGCGCCCGATCGCGGACGGCGTCGCGGGTTCCGGCATCGCGAGTGCCCGGCGCAGTGCGTCCTGCCCGACGGACAGCTCCCAGCACCCGTTGCTTCCGCAGCTGCAGAGGCCCCCGCCGGCGGCGGTCCGCATGTGTCCCACCTCGCCGGCGTAGCCACCGGAACCGCCGAGAAGTGATCCGGCGCTGAGTATTCCGGCACCCACACCGAACTCCGCGAAGAGGTAGACCACGTCGTCCACGCCGCGGGCGCATCCGCGGGTGTGTTCCGCGACCACTCCCAGATCGGACTCGTTGGCGACGATGCACCGCACCCCGACCGCCTCACCGATCAGACGACCGAGCGGAACGTCGGTCCAGCCGAGGTTGGGTGCGACGCGCACGAGACCGTCGGCCGACCGCACGAGACCGGGTACGGCGACACACACTGCACGCGGGGCCGATCCCACCCGATGGGTGAGCTCGGTCGCGGCATCGGCGATGCGGCGCACCAGGTCCGCCGGGTCCGGGCCCGCTCCCGCCTCGTAGTCGAGATCCGCCAGAACCGCTGCGCCCCAGCCGATCGCGGAGACGGACAGCCAGTCGACGGCCGCGTCGACCGCGAGTACCCAGGCGGCGGACGGGATGGGGTCGACCACCAGCGACGGCCGGCCGGCCCCGCCACCGGACGACGGATGTTCGGAGACCAGGCCGTCGGCGACGAGGTCGTCGACGAGAGTCTTGACGGTGCTCCGGTTCAGCGAGAGGTCCTCCGCGAGTTCCGCCCTCGTCCGAGCCCCACCGAGGTGGACACTACGGACGAGGGCGGAACGAGCCGGTCGGCCTGTCACCGACCAGTCGGAGCTCGTCGACGCGACAGTGCGTCGACACTGGCCGCGAGCAACAGCACGAGACCGGTGACGATGGAGACCACCGCCGCGGACTGCCCCTGCAGGCGCAGTCCGTTGTCGATCACCGCGATGACGGCAGCACCGATCACCGCGTCCCGCACGCGACCACGTCCACCGAAGAGCGACGTTCCACCGATGACGGCGGCGCCGACGGCGAACAGCAGCGTGTTGCCGCCACCCGCCTGCGGATCCACGGATCCGACCTTGGACGCTGCCACGATGGCGCCGAGTGCCGCGATGGTCGAGCTGACCACGAAGACACTCATGCGGATGCGCCGGACGTCGATACCCGCTCGCCGCGACGCCTCCGCGTTGCCACCCACCGCGTAGACGTGCCGACCGTAGGACGTCCGGTCGAGGACGAACGTGGCGAGCACCAACACGAAGAGCACGATCGGAACGACGTACGGCACACCGGCGATGGAGAGCACCGCCGGGTTGGGGCTGCGGTTCACCGTCATCGCCCACGTGGCGAGGGCGGCGAACACCGTCAGTGCCGCGATCTTGACCAGCAACAGCGACGTCGGGGGAGCCGTCAGTCCCTGCTTCAGCCGAGTGCGCTGGCGCGAGAGGTTGATCGCCGCGAATCCGCCGACGACCACCGCGAACAGCACCCAACTCGCCCACACCGGGAGCGACCGGTTGGCCACCGCGAAGAGCACGGTGTTGTCGGAGATTCCGAGGGTGCCGCCCTCACCGATCAGCTGCAGCACCACACCGCCCCAGGCGAGGAACAGTGCCAGCGTGACCACGAACGAAGGGATGCCGACGCGGGAGACGAGGAACCCGGTGAGGCAGCCGATCGAGGCACCGACGCAGATCGCCAGCACGATCTCGATCCACGGATTCGCGGGCACCCCGAGCAGCGCGATGGCGAGTGCGATCGCGGCCGGCACGATGGCCGCCCACAGTCGCGTGATCGCCGCGAGCACTCCGGCCACCACCAGAACGGCGCAGAACGTCAGGAACACACCGGTTCCCATGCCGCCGAGCAGGTTTCCCCCCTCCGTGTAGTGCAGGGCGAGAATCGCCGCCGCCACACCGGAGCCGGTGCCGGCGGAGAGGTCGATCTCACCGAGGAGGAGCACGAACACCAGCCCCATGCCGATCAACGCGGTGGCCGCTCCCTGGGTGAGCAGATTGGCCACGTTGTTGAGGGTGAGGAACTGCCCCGACAGCGACGAGAACACGACGAGCAGGACGACCAGCCCGGCGAGTGCGGGCAGTGCCCCCAGCTCGCCGCCGCGCAGTCGTGCCACGTAGTCGCGTCCGGCGTCGCCGAACGATCGCCGATCGGTGTCCATCGAGAAGTCGGACCGGGCGCGGTCCTGTTCGGGTGCGGCGGTCATATCGTCACCGCCTTCGCCTCGGCCGACGGAAGACCGAGGTCACCGCTGCGGCCGGTCGTGATGAGCTCGACGATGCGTCCGACGGACACGTCCGCCGTGCGCACCTGCGCCGCCATCCGCCCCAGGAACAGGGCGGCGACGGAGTCGGACACCTCGACGACGTCGTTCATGTTGTGGCTGATGAGCAGCACTCCCACACCCGAGTCCGCGAGGCGGCGAACGAGGTCGAGGACCTGTCGCGTCTGCGCGACTCCCAGTGCGGCCGTGGGCTCGTCGAGCAGCACCACCTTCGACTCCCAGAGCACCGACTTGGCGATGGCGACGGTCTGCCGCTGTCCACCGGACAGCGACGCGACCGGGGTGCGCACCGACTTGACGGTGCGCACCGACAGCGACGCGAGGGTGTCGCGCGCCGCCTGTTCCATCGATGCCTCGTCGAGCAGACCCTTGGCCGTACGCTCACGGCCGAGGAACATGTTCTGCACGATGTCGAGGTTGTCGCACAGGGCGAGGTCCTGGTACACGACCTCGATACCCAGCGCCGCAGCCTCTTTCGGATTCGACACCGACACCGGCTCGCCGCCGAAGCGGACCTCGCCGGAGTCGGTGCCGTGAATTCCTGCGATGCACTTGATCAGCGTGGACTTGCCCGCGCCGTTGTCACCGACCAGTGCAGTGACCTCTCCTGCCCTGATCGTCAGATCGACGTCGTGCAGGACGTGCACCGGACCGAAACTCTTGTTGATGCCCTGCAACTGCAGGACGGGCTCTCCCGCGGCGGTCATGGTGGTCAGGAGATTCCCGCGTCCGCGCAGGCCTGAGCCACGTCGCCACTGCACAACGCGTCCGCCGAGACGGCGCCGCCGTCGACGGCGACCTTGACGTTGTCGCGCGTGATGGTGACCGGGTCCAGCAGGACCGACTTCACCTGACGGTTGCCCTCGGGGTCCTCCGACGTCGCCGTCGCCTTGGCGTCGGCAGCGGCGGTGTCACCCTTGGCGAGGTCGATGGCGAGCTCGGCGGCAGCGGCCGCCTCCTTCGCGACGTCCTTGTAGACGGTCATGCACTGGTCGCCGCGGAGCACGGCCTTCAGTCCGTCCTCGGTGGCGTCCTGACCGGTGACCGGCACGGTGCCGTTCAGGCCGTTCTTCTGCAGGACCGTGATGACGGCGCCCGCGAGTCCGTCGTTGGCGGCGAGAACGCCGTCGACCTTGCCGCCGTTGGCGGTGAGCAGCTGCTCGAAGGTGGTGCCGCCGACCTGGTTGTCCCACTCGGGGATGGCCTGGTCGCCCGCGAGGCGCAGGTCGCCGGAGTCGTACTTCGGCTGCAGCACCTCGAGCGCGCCGGCCTTGAACAGCGTGGCGTTGTTGTCGGTCGGCGAGCCGTTGATCTGGATGATCTGCGCGCCGGGCTTCGCGCCCACGCAGTCCACCAGGCCCTGACCCTGCAGGTTGCCGACGGTGGTGCTGTCGAAGGAGACGTAGTAGTCGGCCGAGCCGCCGAGGGTGAGTCGGTCGTAGTCGATGGTGGCGACGCCCGCTTCGGTGGCCTTCTTCTGCACGGCGGCACCGGACTCGGACGAGAGATTGCTCATCAGGATGACCTTCGCACCCTGGCTGATCATCGAGTCGGCGATGGACGAGAACTTGGTGGTGTCGCCCTCCGCGTTCTGGATGATCGGATCGAGACCCGCGTCGCTCAGCGCCTTCTGCAGGAGCGGTCGGTCCTGCGACTCGTAGCGTGCGGACGACTTGGTGTCGGGCAGGATGACGCCGACCTTGGTGCCGCCGTTGCCGGATCCGCCGGAGTCTCCGCTGCCGCTGTCGCTGCTGGAGTTGCTGCCACACGCGGTGAGTGCCATGACCAGACCGATACCCGCCGCGGTGAGGGCGAGCCTTGTGTTCTGCATCGATCGTCCCTTCGGTTGTATGTTGCGGAGCACAACATATTCCTTCAGGTGTGATCTGGGCAATAGGCTGTCCGACAAGGTGACGCCGGTCACTCTTCAGCGATCGACGTGCACCTCCGCCACGGTCCACGCGTGCGCCTGCTCGCTCAGGGTGAAGCCGAGGCCAGGACGTTCGGACAGGTGCATCCGCCCGTCCCGCGTCTCCAGGTGCTCCTCGAACAGCGGATCCAACCAGTCGAAGTGCTCCACCCAGGTCTGCAGAGGATAGGCAGCCGCGAGATGCAGGTGGATCTCCATCGCGAAGTGCGGCGCCATCTGCAGGCCGTGATGCTCGGCGAGTCCTGCGAGCTTCAGGAACTGCGTGATCCCACCGATGCGCGGCGCGTCGGGCTGGATGATGTCGACGGACCCGGCCTCGATCAGGCGCACGTGCTCGCCGACACTGGCCAGCATCTCACCGGTCGCGATGGACGTGTCGAAGGTCCGCGCGAGCATGGCGTGGCCCTCGGCGTCGTAGGCGTCGAGTGGTTCCTCGATCCACACCAGATCGAACTGTTCGAGAATGCGGCACATCCGGGTCGCCGTCGGTCGGTCCCACTGCTGGTTCGCGTCGACCATCAGGGGCACGTCGTCACCCAGGTGCTCGCGCACTGCGGTCACCCGAGCGATGTCCTGGCGCCAGTCCGGCTGTCCCACCTTCAGTTTGATACCGCCGATGCCGGCCGCGAGAGACGCGGTCGCGTTCTCCAGCACCTCCTCGATCGGGGTGTGCAGGAAGCCACCGGACGTGTTGTACGTCTGCACGGCATCACGGGTGGAGCCGATGAGTTTCGCGAGCGGGAGCCCGGCTCGCTTCGCCTTCAGGTCCCACAGTGCGATGTCGACGGCCGCGATCGCCTGGGTGGCGACGCCGCTGCGACCGACGGAGGCACCGGCCCAGACGAGCGAGGTCCAGATCTTACCGATGTCACTGGGATCCTGACCGATCAGCACGGGCGCGATCTCTCGCGCGTGGGCGAACTGCGCAGGGCCGCCGGCACGTTTGGAGTAGCTGAACCCGATGCCCTCGTACCCCTGCTCGGTGCGTATCTCGACGAAGAGGAACACCACCTCCGTCATCGGCTTCTGCCGTCCGGTCAGCACTTTCGCGTCGCTGATCGGTGTGGCCAGAGGGAGAACGACGGAGCGCAGGGTGACGTCCGCGATGCGATCGATCGTGGCGGCTCCGGACGCGAGCGCACGAACGGCCGCGCCGGGCGCGGTGAGCCCGCTGGTCGGCCGGGTGGTGCGGCGCTCGGGGGTCTCTCGCGTGTCGGTCACAGTCGGCTCCTCCATCGGGTACGTGGTCCAGCTCACACGCTAGAAGCCGCACTGATGCGCGTCCAACACTGATGTCGCATCGGTCGATGCCGACCGAGCATCACTGCATGTCCCGACGAGTGGCGCTCCGGTCGCACCACATCGGCATCGAACGATGCGGAAATCGCATGTGTCGGTTCACGATCCGGACCGGTCGATCTCTGACCACGTATCGCCGCAGGTGGGTGACTCGAGCGGCGTCGGCGTCGTCGCCTCGATGGTGACGCGGACGGTCTCGACGACGGCTCGACGCCGTTGACGACCTCGACAACCGCTCCTACGTTGTGTCCACCGTCACAGGATCCGATCACCACAGCCCACCTGTCCGGTGTCACTCGAATCCCCCGTCCACTCGGACGTCATACCCGGAGGTCGACATGAGCCCTGCACCGCGACACCGATCCGGGACGCTCGCAGGCGTGCTCGTCCTCGCGCTCACCGCCTCGGCGTGCTCCGTGGCCAACACGGACCGCAGCTCGGTCACCGATCCGGACACCCTGCGCATCGTCCTGAGTCAGGAACCCCCGACGCTCGAGGCGTGCGACGTCTCGCAGACCTCGATCGGCGTCGTCACGCGGTCGAACATCACCGAACCTCTCATGGAGCGGAACCCCACCACCGGTGATCTCGAACCCAAGCTTGCCGACTCCTGGGAACAGAACTCCGACCGCCAGTGGACGTTCCGTCTGCACCCCGGAGTCACCTTCAGCGACGGTCGACCGTTCGAGGCCGCGGACGCCGCGCACTCCATCGAGCGCACCGTGAACTCCGACATCGGATGCAACGTCGAGGGATACGTGTTCGGCGACGCCGATCTGACCGTGGCCGTCGTCGATCCGCTGACCCTGACGGTGGCAGCGCCGAACCCGGATCCCATCCTCCCGCTGCGGATCTCGTTCGTGGAGATGGTCCCACGCACCGCCAGCATCACGGAACGCGAGCGGGAACCGGTCGGCACCGGACCGTTCGCTCTCGACACCTGGGACTACGGCCAGCGGCTGACCCTGGTGCGCAACGATCGGTACTGGGGGCCTCGGCCGGAGTTCGCCCGTGCCGTCTACCAGTGGCGCAGCGAAGGCAGCATCCGCGCGTCGATGGTCTCGGGAGACGAGGCCGACATCGCGACCGGTATCGGACCGGAGGACGGTGCCGGGGACCTGGGTGTGGCCTACCCGAACAACGAGACCACCGCGGTTCGGATCCAGGTGGAGCAGCCTCCCCTGGACGACATCCGGGTGCGGCAGGCGATCAACTACTCCATCAACCGGAACGGCATCGTGCACGCCCTCTTTCGCGATCTGGGACGCCCGGCGGCCCAGTTGGTCTCGCCGGGAGTCGTCGGGTACGACGACGATCTCGAGGCGTGGCCGTACGACACGGAGAAGGCGCGAGCACTGCTCGACGAGGCGCGAGCGGACGGCGTGCCGGTCGATGCGAAGATCCGACTGATCGGCCGTACCGGTCAGTTCCCGAAGGTCAACGAGACCCTCGAGGTCGTCCAGAACGCACTGTCCGAACTGGGCATGAACATCTCGATCGAGATGATGGACTCGGCCGGTACGTCGCAGTACCAGGAGCGCCCCTTCCCCGCCGACGCCGGCCCGTACCTCCTGGTCATCCAGCACGGCAATCAGGCGGGTGACTCGGCCTTCACCGTCGACCAGTACTTCACGAGTGACGGATTCCAGAGTGCCTACGGAACACCGGAGTTCGACGCGGAGATCGCCGCGGCCGGCCAGCTCACGGGTGACGCCCGGCAGGATGCGTACGCCCGCCTCTTCGAGGAGGAGCCGACGAAGATCATGCAGATGGCCTACATCGCGCACATGGAGGGCGTGCTGGCGAAGTCGGACAGAGTCGACTACACACCCGACTCGGCCACCGTCGACGAGATGCACCTCGCTGCCATGACCCACGCCGACGACGAGTCGAACGCTACGGGGCGCTGACCTACCCGGCACCCTCCGTCAGGTCCCGCACCTCGGCGTAGCGTTCGCGCACCGCCGGGGTCGGGTCCGCCTCGTACCGGGGAATGTCCGCCGCGGCCCAGGTGGGCGGTTCGGCCCCGCCGGACAGCACCCAGGCCGCCTGGCGCGCGGCCCCGTCGGCCACGTACTCACCGGGCGGCGGGACGTCGACGGGCATGCCGAAGACTCCCGGCGCGAGGACGCGCACCGCCTCGGATTTCGCGCCCCCGCCGACGAGCAGCACTCGCGACACGGTCGCACCCTGCGCCACCAGGTGGTCGATCCCGTCGGCGAGACTGCACAGCAGACCCTCGATCGCGGCGCGCGCGAGGTGCGCCGGGGTCGAATTACCCAGGCGCAGGCCATGAATCGCGCCGGTCGCGTCGGGCCGGTTCGGTGTGCGCTCCCCCTCGAGGTACGGCACCATGACCAGGCCCTGGCTCTCCTTGGACAGCGCGAGCCGCGACAGCTCGTCGTGGTCGACGCCGAGCAGGCGCGCGGTCGCATCGAGCACGCGCGCGGCGTTCAGCGTACAGACGAGAGGCAGTTGACGACCGGTGGCGTCGGCGAAGCCGGCCACCAGTCCCGACGGGTCGCGAGGAGCCACGGTGGACACGGCCGAGACGACGCCGGACGTGCCGATGGAGACCACCAGGTCACCCTCGCCGGCACCCAGAGCCAGTGCCGCAGCGGCATTGTCACCGGTTCCGGGCCCGATGGCCGCGCCTCCGGAAGTCGTGCCGATCCGTGTCGAGGGCGCCGCCACGGTGGGCACGTGCGGGGTGCGCCCGCGTAGCGCGAGACAGAGCAGATCGACGCGGTACTCGTTCGTGGCCGCCGAGAAGTATCCCGTGCCGCTGGCGTCACCCCGATCCGTGGCCAGGGCGTCGAGTCCACGAGCACCGCCGAGGCGCCAGGACAGCCAGTCGTGCGGAAGACAGACTGCCGCAGTGCGATCGGCGTTCTCCGGCTCGTGATCCGCGAGCCACCGCAGCTTTGCCGCGGTGATGGACGCGACCGGCACCACGCCCACGGCGTCGGCCCACTCCTGGCCTCCACCCAGCTCGGTCACCAGGTCGCGCGCCGACTCGGCGGAGCGAGTGTCGTTCCACAGCAACGCCGGTCGGACGGTCTCGCCCGCCTCGTCGAGACACACCATGCCGTGCTGCTGCGCTCCGACGGAGATCGCGTCGACGCCGTCCATTCCACCGGCGTCCGCGAGAGCGGTCTCGAGAGCCTCGTGCCACCGGGCCGGGTCGATCTCGGTGCCGTCGGGATGGCCGGCCCGACCGTGGCGGACCAGCTCACCGGAATCCGCGTCCCGAACAACGATTTTGCACGACTGGGTGGACGAATCGACACCCATCACCAACGCCACGACCTCGCCCCTTCACCGTCACGTGCGTTCCGGCAGCTCACCGGTCCGAGCAGTTCACGCTACCGTGAAGCCATGGCCGCCCACGACGAACCGCGAGAAACCGAGGACGCCCGGTTTCGCCTCGAGGTCATGGGTGCGGCGCTGGAGCTCTTCGAGAGCAAGGGGTACGAGGCCACCACGGTCGACCAGATCGCAGAGAGCGCGGGGCTGTCGCGCCGCACGTTCTTCCGGCAGTTCCGGTCCAAGGAGGACGTGGTCTTCCTCGACCACGACGCCACCCTCACCCATGTGCAGGACTTCCTGGAAACGACCGACCTCGATCCGTACGACGCCGTGTGCGAGGCCGCCGCACGCGTGTTCGCCCGGTTCTCCGGCACGCCGGACACCACCCGTCGCCGCTACCGCGTCCTGCAGACGGTGCCCGCCCTGCGCGAGCGCGAACTGGTGATGGTGCTGCGGTACGAGCGCGTCTTCGTCGACACCCTGCGCCGCGGCGCCCCGACGCAGGAGCCGCTCTCCCTGGTGCAGTTCGCCGCCGCGGTCACGGCGACGCACAACTACCTGCTGCGCACGTGGCTTCGCGACGGGGCCCGAGTGGAGGTCGAGGACGTCCGGCGCGCCCTCGGGGCGGTGAAGCGGCGGTTCGTCACCGACACCGCGGGAGACCGGCCCACCGCACTCGTGTTGCCGCCGGGGACGTCGGTCGCCGACGTCACGACCCTGCTCGCACAGCACTTCGGGGACGGTCTCACCACCACCCCGTGACCTCGCCGAGCGTGCTGTCGACCACCGGCACGAGCGACCGGACGTACGTCGCCGACAGGTGGTGGGAATCGTGGTAGACCAGCACGTTTCCTTCGACGACGCGACACACGTCGGGACCGCAGACCGCATCGGAGAAGTCGACGGGAACCACCGAGGGGAACGGCAGCGACGCGGCGCGGGCCGGATCGATCTCGGACAGGACCTCGCTGCGCGGCAGTCCGCACGACTCGCTGTCGCCGCCGTCGGCAAGGCAGTCCGCGGCGCGATACGGGGCACCCTCCCGGCTGAGCCACGGAGTGTCCCGCACGGCCACGACGGGAAGGGCGAGCGCGGAGAAGCGTGCCCAGACGTCGAGGTACGCGTCGGGTGTGACGTCGCCGAACTCCGTGGGGCTCGGCCGCGTCGAGGTGGTGAACACCCAGTCGGGGCGGTCCGACGCGAGGATGTCGAGCACGTCCGAGGACCAGTCCCGGCAGTCCGGGTAGGGCAGATCCACCAGGAGCGGCTCGCCGATGTCGAGCGGGCACCCCATCTTGAGGTAGGTCACCACGGCGAACCCGCGATCCCGGCCGATCCGGTCGAGTGCGGGGAGCCAGTGCTCGGCATGCGATCCCCCGGCCAGGGCAAGGGTGCGCGTCGCGTCGGGATCGCCGTACACGCACGAGATCACCTCGCGCTGCGTCATGTCCGCGATGCAGCCGTCCAGCGTCGACTGCGGCAGGTCCAGGTCCGCATCGAGCACGGTGGGTCGCATCGGAGCGTCCGGCACGGGAACACCGTCGACGAGCGCGAGCGCCCCCGGGTAGCGATCGTCGGAGCTCACGTCGGCGGTCGGCTGGGCCGTCGCTCGATCGAGGTAGCCCTGCCAGGTCGCGCTCGCCGCGGCGAGGCCGATCGCTCCGACGGTCACCAGGGCGGTGAGGACGCCGCGGCCCGCGCCCCGACGGTGCACCGGCTCCTCCACCCACGAGCGTGTGGCGACGGCCAGGGCGATCGAGACGACCACCACGGCGGATCCCGTCACCACGGTCACCGAGTGCCCGGTTCCGAGCACCGCGATGAGGATCGGCCAGTGCCACAGGTACAGCGGGTAGGCGATGGAGCCGAGGAACTGCAGTGGGCGGGACTCGAGAGCACGGGTCACGGCCGGTGCTCGTGACTCGGGAGCACCCGCACCGGCAAGCACCAGCAGCATCGCGGCCCCGACCGGCACCAGCGCGGCAGGACCGGGGAACTGCGCCGCACCGTCGACGAGGAACCCACAGCCCACCAGTGCGGCAAGTCCGACGACGGCGGCCGCGGCCCGTAGCGCGGCCGGCAGCACCACTCGACCGATCACCAGCCCGGCGATCGCACCGACAGCGAGTTCCCACGTCCGCGCCCCGGTGTCGTAGTAGGCCCACCCCTGGTGGGTGCGGCCGATGTCGGCCGCATAGGTGAACGACACCGCGGCGGCGACCGCGAGCACCGACACCAGCACCGGTGTGGTCAGGTCCCGACGACCACACCGACGGCACGCCGCGGCGACGAGGAACACCACGGCCGTGACACCGACGTAGAACTGCACCTGCACGGACATCGACCACAGGTGCTGGAGCGGACTGACCGACAGATCGGCCGCCGCGTAGTCGGACGCGGTCCGCGCGAGCTCCCAGTTCTGGACGTACGCCAGCGACGCGAGGAGCTGCCGCGTCGTCGCGTCCCACATCGTGAAGGGTCTGTCCCACACGGTCCAGAGGGCCACCGCGCCGAACACCACCACCGCCGCGGGGTACAGGCGTCGGGCGGTGCGGACGACGAGGGGCCGCAGGACCGGACCGTCGGCTCGCTCGACGCGGCGCAGCACCATCGACGTGAAGAAGAAGCCGGACAGGACGAGGAAGACGTCGACACCGCCCGAGACCCTGCCGAACCAGATGTGGAAGACGACCACGAGGGCGATCGCCAGCCCGCGGAGACCGTCCAGATCGACGCGGTGGCCCGGCCTGCGCGCGCCGACTGCCCGGGCACCCGGCGCACGGGTCGTCGCCTGGTGGTGCACGACCACCAGAATAAGGGACGGACGGTACGGGTCCGGAGCACCCACACGTGACCAGTGACACCAAGTGCCACGCAGCCATAGTCACCGGCCGGTCGGTCCGGTACGCTGGCCACATTCCGTGACACCGAGTGCCACGACCCTCTCACCACGACGAACGGACGTCCCATGGCCGGCAACCCCAGCTTCGACCTCTTCCAGCTCGCCGACGAGCACAACGAGCTCCGCGAGGCCATCCGCGCACTCTCCGAGAAGGAGATCGCGCCGTACGCCACCGAGGTCGACGAGCAGGAGCGCTTCCCCGACGAGGCCTTGAAGGCTCTCAACGCCTCCGGCTTCAACGCGGTGCACATTCCCGAGGAGTACGGCGGCCAGGGCGCCGACTCCGTCGCGGCCTGCATGGTGATCGAGGAGGTCGCCCGCGTGTGCGGTTCCTCCTCCCTGATCCCCGCCGTGAACAAGCTCGGCACCATGGGCCTCATCCTCAGCGGCAACGAGGACCTCAAGCAGAAGGTGCTGCCCTCCATCGCCGAGGGCGAGATGGCCTCCTACGGACTGTCCGAGCGTGAGGCGGGCTCCGACGCCGCCGGCATGAAGACCCGCGCCAAGGCGGACGGCGACGACTGGATCCTGAACGGCTCGAAGGCGTGGATCACCAACGCCGGCAAGTCGACCTGGTACACCGTCATGGCCGTCACCGATCCCGAGAAGAAGGCCAACGGCATCTCGGCGTTCATGGTGCACAAGGACGACGAGGGCTTCTCTGTCGGCGAGAAGGAGCGCAAGCTCGGCATCAAGGGCAGCCCCACCCGCGAGCTGTACTTCGAGAACTGCCGCATCCCCGGAGACCGCATCATCGGTGAGCCCGGCACCGGCTTCAAGACGGCACTCGCGACGCTCGACCACACCCGTCCCACCATCGGCGCGCAGGCCGTCGGCATCGCGCAGGGCGCTCTCGACGCGGCCATCGCGTACACCAAGGACCGCAAGCAGTTCGGCAAGGCCATCAGCACGTTCCAGGGCGTCGAGTTCATGCTCGCCGACATGGCGATGGAGATCGAGGCGGCCCGCCTCATGGTGTACTCGGCAGCCGCTCGCGCCGAGCGCGGCGAGAAGAACCTCGGCTTCATCTCCGCCGCCTCCAAGTGCTTCGCCTCGGACGTCGCCATGAAGGTGACCACCGATGCGGTGCAGCTCTTCGGTGGCGCCGGCTACACGCGCGACTTCCCGGTCGAGCGCATGATGCGTGACGCCAAGATCACGCAGATCTACGAAGGCACCAACCAGATTCAGCGCGTCGTCATGTCGCGCGCACTGCTGCGCTGACGCCGGTGGCGGGACCGCCGCGCGTCACTCGCTCGGCGGTGCCGCCCGCAACCGGTCGATCTCGCGCCGGTCCCGCTTCGTCGGCCTCCCGGCTCCGCGATCGCGAACGGGCACCGCGGCGAACAGTTCACGCGGCGGTGGGGGCGGACTCCGGTCGATGTAGCACGCCACCGCGGCCGGGGCTCCCACTCGCTTGTTCACGAGCTGGGTGACCTCGATGATCTTCTCGAATCCCCCTGCGCGGATGCGTACCTCGTCACCGGGTACCACGTGCTGCGCCGGCTTGGCGGCGCTGCCGTTGATCTTCACGTGTCCGCCGCGGCACGCCGACGCGGCGGCGGAGCGCGTCTTGAACAGCCGCACCGACCACGTCCAGGCGTCGATGCGCGTCACAGCTCGTGCACCACGACGTCCGAGACGGCACCGCCGCTCAGGGTCAGCGTCATGTAGGTGCAGTGCGGTTGCCGCCGACGGTCGGTCGGCGAACCCGGGTTGAGCAGGCGCATCCCGTTGTCGGACAGCGTGTCCCACGGAATGTGGCTGTGCCCGAACACGAGCAGGTCGGTGTCCGGGAACTGCGCGTCCATCCGCTTCCCCCGTCCCCCCTTCGCCCCTGTCTCGTGCGTGACGACCATGCGCACACCCTCCACCGTCCGCCGTGCGACCTCCGGCAACCGCGCACGGAGATCGTCACCGTCGTTGTTGCCCCAGCAGGCGAGCAGATCGGACGACCGCTCCTCGAGCGCGTCCAGCAACGACGGCGCCATCCAGTCACCCGCGTGCACCACCAGGTCGGCCGCGTCCACCGCGTCCCACACCGCGGCGGGCAGATCCCGCGCGCGGGTGGGGACGTGGGTGTCGGCGAGCAGCAACAACTTCACGTCAGTCTTTCGGCCCGCCCGCGACGTACACGACCTGACCGGACACGAATCCTGCACCCTCACTGCAGAAGAAGGATGCCGTGTGGGCGATGTCCTCGGGCTGACCGATGCGGTTGACCGGGATCTGCGACGCGGCACCCTTCTTGAAGTCCTCGAACGGCACGCCGACGCGCTCGGCCGTCGCCGCCGTCATCTCCGTCTCGATGAAGCCGGGTGCGATCGCGTTGACGGTGACGTTGTAGCGGCCCAGCTCGATGGCGAGGGTCTTGGTGAAGCCCTGCATGCCGGCCTTGGCGGCCGCGTAGTTGGCCTGACCGCGGTTGCCCAGCGCCGAGGTGGACGACAGGTTGACGATGCGTCCCCACTTGGCCTCGACCTGATGCTTCTGCACCTCGCGGGACATGAGGAACGATCCGCGCAGATGCACGCCGAGCACGGCGTCCCAGTCGTCGACCGACATCTTGAAGAGAAGATTGTCGCGCAGGATGCCGGCGTTGTTCACCAGCACCGTGGGCGCCCCGAAGTCGGTGGCGATGCGCTCGACCGCAGAGACGACCGACTGCTCGTCCGCGACGTTCGCGCCGACGGCGATGGCCTGACCACCGGCTGCGGTGATCGCGTCGACCGTGCCGGCACACGCCGCCTCGTCGAGATCGACGACGGCGACACCGAAGCCGTCCGCGGCGAGACGTCGGGCGACGGCGGCACCGATTCCTCGCGCACTTCCCGTGACGATTGCTGTCCTGACCTGCTCGCTCACGACTACCCTCTTTCTCATCTCGGCCCCGAAACCCCGCGGCTCCCACTCTTTCTATCAAGTCACAGGAGTCGGCGGACCACCCCTGCTCGAGAAAGAGGCTCACCATGACGACCCGACTGAATCCGTACCTGTCGTTCCGGGACACGGCGCGGGAGGCGATGGAGTTCTATCGCACCGTGTTCGGCGGAGAACTCACGCTGTCGACGTTCGGTGACTCGGGCATGCCCGTCGAGGAGTCCGAGGCGGGCAACGTCATGCACGGTCAGCTCGACACCCCGAGCGGCTTCACGCTGATGGGCGCCGACACACCGTCGTCGATGGAGGCGAGCACCAACGGCACGGTGTCCCTGAGCGGCGACGACGAGGCAGAACTGCGCGGCTACTGGGACGCGCTCGCCGAGGGCGGCACCCTCGGCGTCCCGCTCGAGACGGCGCCCTGGGGCGACACCTTCGGGATGCTCACCGACCGGTTCGGGATCGGCTGGATGGTGAACATCGCCGGCAGCTAGCTGCCGACGGTCACATGGCCGGCAGCTAGCTGCCGAACGCGAGCGGCAGCTCGCGACGGAAGGTGACCTCGTCGAACTCCCGCCCGTACTCGTCGACCGCGGCGATGCGCATCCGACTCGGTGTGATGCCGGGGATCCCGGGCGTCACGTCCGCGCGGACGAACGAATAGTTGCGGAATCGCACCCGTGACCAGGTGAGCGACTCGGGCACCTTCGAGCCGTCTGCGGCGACGACGTAGCTGTTCGGCACCGACGTGTCGGCCACCTCGTTGCCGCGGTAGCTCTCGGGTTCGCCGTCCTGGTAACCGTAACGCGGGCGCCCACCGCCGCCCACCGTGTAGTAGACGGTGCCGTCCGAGACCGAGGTGACCTCCGACCGGTCACCGGCGACGCGGGTCGGCGAGCCGCCGCGGATCGGATCGGACCGCTCGAACACGTGGTTGTGCGCCTGCAGCACCACATCGACGTGGTACCGGTCGAAGAGCCCCGCCCACGCACTGCGGACGCCACCGTCGCTCGCGTGGTCCTTCGTCGTCGAGTACGCGCAGTGGTGGAAGAAGCAGACGATGAAGTCGACGGCCGGATCGGCCCGGTAGCGCGCCAGGGTCGACTCCACCCATCCCGTCTGACGTCCGCCGCTGTAGCCCGTGTTCGCGCGGATCTCGTTCGAGACGTCGTTGGCGTCGAGCGAGAGCACGGCGACGTTGCCGTGGACGAACGAGTAGACCGACGGGCACCCGGCGGGGCCGTTGTCCGGCTGGTCCAATCGTGCCGCGTGGCCGCCGTATCCGTTCGGCCCGTACAGCGCCTCCATGTCGTGATTTCCGGTCGCGAAGAGCCAGGGCGTCGACGCCGCGCTCGGCTCGATCGCCGCGAGGTAGCCGTCCCAGACGTACGGGTTGAACTTGTCGAAGGCCTTGTCGACGGTGCCGCCACTGGGTACGAAGCGAGGAGTGCGGCCCTGTCCCGACGGGTCCGCGTACGCGATGTCGCCCGCGAGGATGTGGAAGTCGGGCCGCGAGTCGGCGATCTGGCGCACGATGTTGGCCGCGTGCTTGGCCGACGGCTCGTTGTCGGGCTTGTAGTACAGATCGTCGTAGTCACCGGGCTTCAGGCCGGGAGGCTGGGTCGGCGTCTCGTCGACGCCTTGATCTCCCATCATCGTGAACCGGAACGGCGCGAGCCGGCCCGGCGGCAGAGCCGGTGCGGCACTGCGGACATCGCTGACGTAGCCGTCGGCGGTGCGCCACCGGTAGTAGTGCGGAAGACGCGGAGTGAGCCCGTCCACCGGAACGTGCACGTAGAACTGCTCGGCCGCCAGGATGCCGCCGTCGGACCGCGGTACCTGGCTCACCAGGTTGCGCACCTCGGCCGACGTCGTGGCGCCCAGTGCCGGGGTCGGACCGTGGTCGAGAAACACCCCGGTGAGTCCGGGATTGCGGGAGAGCTGCGCCGAGAACCGGAGCTGCGTCGCGGCGTCGGAGCCGAAGGAGAGATGCCGTCCTCCGACGGTCAGCGGCGCGTCCTGCGCGTAGGCGACGCGATTCCACCCGGGGTTTCCCACCCCGGCCGCCGCGGCGACGGCGGCAGCACCCACGAGGAAGTTGCGACGGGACACCCGATGGCGACGGAGATTGCTCAGGTGCCAGTCGTGCTGCTCGGCGATGGAAGCGTTCGCCGCGATGTGGGCGGGGACTCCTGTGTCGACGATCTCCCCGGCCGGATTCAGTGCGTTCTCCACCATGGAGACGACGCTGCTCCCGTCACCTCGACGTCAGGCGCACGGCAGGCGAGCAGGAGCCGAACCGAATGTGAACAACGATGCAGCACATGACATTTCGGTCCGACCGGACAAAACCACCAGTCAGTACTGGCGGACCGACAACTCCACGGCCACCTGAAGGTACTCGGCGACGGTGCGCGCGATGGAGACCGGCTTGTCGGGGAGCACGATGTCCGGCACGTCGATGTGCACGCTCGCCGAGCGGTACCTGCCGGGCGGCGGTCCGTAGTGCAGCCCCATCACCACGAGCCTCGGTTCGACGCCGCGAGTCCGTGCGCGCGCGACGATGTGCCCGATCCCGCTCCCGACGTGCTGGAGCACCGTCGGATCACCGTCGTTGCACGTGCCCTCCGGGAAGATCGCGAGATCGTCACCACGAGACAGCCTTTCGGCACACACGTCCATCATGAGATTGCCGGCTCGGGACACGGCGCGCAGACCGTGGTCGCGGCTGCGGAACACCGGGATGCCGCCCATCATCTCGATGCGACGTCGTTGCGACGTCCGCTCGGCGATGCGGCGGGTCCGCGGGCGGTTCGGTTCGGTCTCGACGAACAGCTCGTCCTTGGCCAGGACGCGGGTGCGGCCGATGACGGGTCGCAGCGCGCTGGACCACGCGGCGGCGGCGACCGTGTACGGGTCGGTCTCGCTGACGTGGTTCACGGCCAGGATGAACCGCGTGTCGTCGTAGATGAGGGCGCGGAGGCGTTCGCGAGCACCGTCGCCGTACCGGACGCGGGGTCGGAACCGTCCGGCGAGAGCCCCGTAGGCGAGCCGTGTGACGCGTCGATTCTGCTGATGCTCCCGGTAGTACTCGTACACGGCGTCGGCGTTCTCGAGGGCGACCACGGGGCGATCCATGCTCGAATCGTAGGCGTTCGCCCTGTTCCACCTATTTGTTCTGACAAATCGAGCGCGCCGTGTATGGTCTGGGTCACAGACGGAAACCCCGTCGGAGGCGGACCCGCAGGTCGGCCACGTGAAGTGAGAGGAACGGGCACCGTGACCACCACCACAGCCCCGCACCGCGTCGTCGTCGTCGGCTCCGGATTCGGCGGCCTGTTCGCGACCAAGGCCCTGCGCCGCAGCGACGTCGACGTGACGATCGTGGCGCGCACCGCGCACCACCTCTTCCAGCCGTTGCTCTACCAGGTGGCCACCGGGATCCTCTCCGAGGGCGAGATCGCGCCCTCCACCCGTCTCATCCTCAAGAACCAGGCGAATGCCGCCGTCGTGCTCGGCGACGTCACGGAGGTGGACCTCGAGGCGCGCACCGTCGTCTCGGTCAGCCGTGGCCGCGTCACCGTCACTCCGTACGACAGCCTCGTCGTCGCCGCGGGCGCCGGCCAGTCCTACTTCGGCAACGATCACTTCGCCGAGTTCGCCCCCGGCATGAAGACGCTCGACGACGCCCTCGAGCTGCGCGGGCGCATCATGAACGCATTCGACGCCGCCGAACTCACCACCGACCCCGTCGAGCGCGCACGGCTGCTCACGTTCGTCGTCGTCGGCGCCGGCCCCACGGGTGTCGAGATGGCGGGCCAGATCGCCGAGCTCTCGCGCCGCACCCTCGCCGGAACGTTCCGCACGATCGACAGCCGCGACGCCCGCGTGATTCTGCTCGACGCGGCCCCGAAGGTGTTGCCGCCCTTCGCCGACTCGCTGGGCGAGAATGCTCGACGACGTCTCGAGAAGGTCGGCGTCGAGGTCGAGCTGGGCGCCGCGGTCACCGACGTCGACGCCGACGGATTATCTGTCCGCGACAGCGACGGCACCGAGCGCCGCATCGAGTCCTCCTGCAAGGTCTGGTCGGCCGGTGTCTCCGCGAGCCCGCTCGCGGCACAGCTCGCGGCGAAGTCCGGGGCCGAGGTGGACCGCGCGGGCCGCGTGCTCGTCGAGGCCGATCTGACACTGCCGGGCCACCCCGAGGTCTTCGTGGTCGGCGACATGATGGCGCGCGACAAGCTCCCCGGCGTCGCCCAGGTGGCGATCCAGGGCGGCCGCTACGCCGCGCGGTGCATCACTGCCGACGTCCGCGCCGCTGCCACCGACACACCGCGCCCCGAGCGCACCCCGTTCCGCTACCGGGACAAGGGCAGCATGGCGACCGTGACGCGATTCTCGGCCGTGGCGCAGGTGGGACCCGTCAAGATCACCGGCTTCCTGGCATGGCTGATGTGGCTCGCGGTGCACCTCGTCTACATCGTCGGATTCAAGAGCCGACTCACCACCGTCTTCAACTGGACGTGGACGTTCCTCGGCCGAGCGCGCACCCAGCTGACCGTCACGCAGCAGCAGATGCACGCGCGCACGGCACTCGGCAGGCTCGTCGTGCTCGAGGACGCCCGCCGGGAGCGGGACGCGGGAGCCCCGGCACGCGAGGACGCTCGCGCCAGCTGAGTACTGTTCCGGTACATGGGCAGTCGACTCTCCGCTCTCCTCGTCGCCTCCCACCCCGGCCCCGCCGCCGCGGTCACGACGTTCGTCGCACTGCTGTCGGTCAGCATCGGCCCACCCTCGGCGGGGCTCCTCGTCGTCGTGGTCGTGGCGGTGCTGAGCGGGCAACTGATCGTCGGTTGGACCAACGATCTGATCGACGCCCCGCGGGACACCGCGGTCGGCCGCACGGACAAACCGCTCGCCGTCGGCCGCCTCGACCCCGCCACCGTGCGGGTGAGCGTCGCGGTCGCGGCGGTGGTCTGCGTGGTGTTCTCGATGCTGTGCGGCGTCGTCCCGGGTGCGGTGCACCTCGTGCTGGGAGTCGGCTCGGCCCTCGCCTACAACCTCGGTCTGAAATCCACCGTCGTGTCGTGGCTGCCGTACACCGTCGCGTTCGGATCGGCGCCCGTGGTCGTCTCGCTCACCGTGGCCGACGCGATGCCGCCGTGGTGGATGATCACGGTAGGGGCGCTGCTCGGCTTCGGCGCCCACCTGGTCAACGTGCTGCCCGACATCGCCGACGACACGGCGACGGGAGTCCGCGGGCTGGCACACCGACTCCCTGCTCGCGTGGTCGCTCCACTCGCCGCGGGGGTGCTCGTCACCGCATCGATCGTGGGGGTCGTGGGGAGCGGGGCTCTCGGGCGCACCGGGGTGTCGACCGTAGCGGGCGGAGCCGCTCTGGCCGTCGTGGTCGTCGCCGCATGGATCGCGTCGACGAGCAGCGGGCGGACACCGTTCCGCGCGGCCATCGTCATCGCCGGCGTGACCGTGCTGGTGCTACTGCTTCCGCGCTGACGTCTCGGCGGTCGAGGTCGGGTCGCCGGCGGCCTCGAGGTCGTCGGTGTCGCGGAACACCAGGCACCCGTTGTCCAGGGCCACCGCCCACCGGTGCGCCACGGCCCAGTCCCGACCCACGGACGACGAGTCCACGAAGTCGGCGAAGTCCTCGACGATCGATCCCGTCTCGAGAGGCCACGTCGTCGGATCCGAGTCGCGGTCGATCGAGTGCCGGGTGCGTACCCGCGCACCGACCTCGAACGTCGGCGGCGGCCCGGTCGGCTCCTGCGGCGTCGCTGCTCCGGGGTTGTTCAGGGTCGATGTCATGGCAGCCTCCTGCTGGTTCCTCGGCGCGGTTTCCCCGTTTCACACAGTTCACACATGGAACACCGAGATTCTCGTGATCTGATGGTGGGATGGCCATCACTTTCACCACACGCGTCCCGGAAGGTCCGATACGAGGCGGTGTCGTCGTCGTCCAGGAGGCGTTCGGCGTGACCGACCACATCGCGGAGGTCTGCGGCCGCTTCGCCTCGGCAGGATGGATCGCCGTGGCCCCGCATCTCTTCCACCGGGCCGGTGATCCGGTGGTGTCGTACGACGACATGAGCACCGCGATGGACCTCATCGGCGCACTGAAGGCCGAGGAGATCGACCAGGACGTCGATGCCGCGTTCGACGAGTTGGCCGGGTACGGCTACGGACCGAGCGGGTGCGCGATCGTCGGGTTCTGCATGGGCGGCACCGTCGCCTTCGAGACGGCGGTGCGGCGCCCACTCGGTGCCGCGGCCACGTTCTACGGCGGCGGCATCCGCGAGGGTCGCTTCGGCTACCCGCCGCTGCTCGACGGCGCCACGGCACTGCGAACGCCGTGGCACGGGTTCTTCGGCGACCTCGACACCGGGATCCCGGTCGACGACGTCGATTCGCTGAACGCCGCCGTCACCGACGCGCAGGTGGACACTCGCATCGCCCGCTATCCCGACGCCGAGCACGGCTTCCACTGCAACGATCGACCCGCCGTCTACAACGAACGGGCCGCGTACGACGCGTGGTCGCGCACCCTCGACTGGTTCGATCTGCACGTGGATCCGGCCGGGGAACAAGGACGGGCCCCTCGCGGTTGAGCCGGGCAAGTAGTTGATTCGTCAACTTTATCCCAGGAGGCCGACATGCCCGCAGTGACCGTCGACAACGTTCTCGCGCTCCCCCGCATCTCCACGCCGCAGCCCGGCTCGGTGAACCGGCCGGTCCGCGCCGTCACCACCGCCCCCACCGGCTACGAGGGCGAGGGGTTCCCGGTCCGACGTGCCTTCGCGGGTGTCGACATGAAGTACCTCGACCCCTTCATCCACATGGACCAGATGGGCGAGGTGAACTACGCGCCGGGCGAGCCCAAGGGCACACCGTGGCACCCGCACCGCGGCTTCGAGACGGTCACCTACATGATCGACGGGATCATGGACCACCAGGACTCGCACGGCGGTGGCGGTTCCATCACCGGCGGCGACACCCAGTGGATGACCGCGGGCAGCGGCATCCTGCACATCGAGGCCCCGCCGGAGCACCTCGTCGTCTCGGGCGGGCTGTTCCACGGCGTGCAGCTGTGGGTCAACCTCCCGCGCAACAACAAGATGGCGGCGCCGCGGTACCAGGACATCACCGGCCGCGAGGTCGCTCTCCTCTCGAGCCAGGACGGCGGCGCGCTGGTGCGCGTCATCGCCGGCGAGATGGACGGCCACGAGGGACCGGGATCGACCTACACGCCGATCACGCTGTCCCATGTCACCGTCGCCCCGGGTGCCTCGGTGACCCTGCCCTGGAACGCGCGCTACAACGCCATCGCCTACGTGCTGGGCGGATCCGGCACCGTCGGCACCGAGCGGCGGCCCGTACGCACAGGTCAGACCACGGTCTACGGCTCGGGCGACACCTTGACCTTCGCCGCCGCCGAGGGCACCGAGTCGATGGAGATGTTCGTTCTCGGAGGCGAGCCGATCCGCGAGCCCGTCGCGATGGCCGGGCCGTTCGTCATGAACACCAAGGCCGAGGTGCTCCAGGCGTTCGAGGACTTCCAGTCCGGGCGGTTCGGTCAGCCCTGATCGAGCGTCCCTCGCCCGATCACCATGGTGGCGTCCCGGTCCTCGTCGTGTACCACCGTCGGCTCCAGACCGGCGGCAGCGAAGATCTGTCGCACCGTGTCGGCCTGGGCCGCGGACGCCTCCACGATCAGTGATCCGCCGGGTGCCAGCCAGTCGCGCGCCTGTGCGGCCACGCGGCGCTGGACGTCCAGTCCGTCCGGTCCACCGTCGAGGGTGACGCGGGGTTCGTGATCCCGCGCCTCGGGCGGCATGGTCTCGATGGCCGACGAGGGAACGTACGGCGTGTTGGCGGTGACGACGGCGATCCCGTGGCGCAGGTGCGTCGGTATCGCGGCGAAGGTGTCGCTCTCGAAGACCGTGCAGCCCGGCAGATTTCGACGAGCGCACGCCACCGCCACCGGGTCGATGTCGGAGGCGTACACCGTGGACCCCGGCGCCGAGCGCACCACCGCGGCGGCCACGGCACCCGAGCCGCAGCACAGATCGAGCAGCACGCCGCCGCCGAGTCGGCCGAGCGCCGCGTCCACCATGGCCTCGGTCCGTCGGCGCGGCACGAAGACGCCGGGCTCGACGAGCACGCGGCCCCCGTGGAACTGCGCCCACCCCACGATGTACTCGAGCGGCTCCCCGGCGACACGGCGCGCGATCCAGTCGGCCAGCGTGCTCTCGTCCGGAGCCTCGCCGATCAGCAGAGCTGCCTCGTCCTCGGCGAACACGCATCCGGCCGCCCTCAGCACGGCGACCGTCCGCGAGGTCACTCCGCGACGAGCCGCTCGATGGCGTGCAGGGGGATCGAGAGCCAGGTCGGGCGGTTGCGCGCCTCGTAGACGGCCTCGTACACGGCCTTGTCCAGCTCGTACGCTCGCAGCAGCGCCCACGAGATGCGCGGGTCGTGTCCCGCCACCTCGGTGTAGCCGTCGCAGAATGCGGACACGTTGCGCTCCACCCACTCCCGCGCCACGGGCTCGAGTCGCGCCCGTTCCTGCGAATCCTCGATCTCGACGACGTGGCTCATGGCGGCGTAGTCGAATGAGCGGATCATCCCTGCCACGTCGCGCAGCGTGCTGTCCGGAGTGCGCCGCTCCTCGAACGTCTTCGACGGTTCGCCCTCGAAGTCGATGAGGACCCACCGCTCCGACGTGCGGAGCACCTGCCCCAGATGCAGGTCACCGTGGATGCGCTGGGTGTCGATGCCGCCCGTGCCCGCTGCCTGGTCGATCAGGGCCCGGATGCGCGGGAGGTACTGCTCCAGGTCGGCGATCACCGGCAGTGCCGTCTCCACGCGAGCGGAGATGTCGGCCGCCGTACCGGCCGCCGGCGCCAGGGACGTGCCCAGCACCGACGCGAGATCGGCGTGCACGGAGGCGACGGCGCGGCCCAGCTCGCGGGCCTCGCTCGTGAAGTCGGACGTCGTCACGTCACCGCTGGCCAGGACGTCCCGCACGCTGGCCTGCGCGGTGGTCCACCCCTCGGTGGATCCCGCCACGAAGTCCTGCGCCATGGCGAGGGTCGTCTCGGTGTGGTCGATGTCCGCTTCCATCCATCCGCGCAGCGGCGCGACGTTCTCGCACCCCGCCTGGCCCAACGCCCGGTGCAGCTCCACGTCGGGATTGATGCCGATCGTGACGCGCCGGAAGATCTTCAGCAGATGGTGGTCGCCCAGGATGACCGACGTGTTCGACTGTTCGGCGCCCAGCACCTTTCCGCGCAGGCCGGTCTGCAGGTCGCTGCCCGGCATCGCCAGGAAGCGCACCTCGCCGGTCCCGCCGGTGGCCAGGAGGTCGGAGTAGACCGAGATGGCATCGGGATCACGCAGGGCGTCGAACACCACCGCGCCGCCGTCCCGAGTGACGACCCACGGGTCGAGGTCCTCGTCCACCGAGGCTCGGACACCGAGGGGCACCTGGAAGATCTGGGGCTCGGTGCCCTCGAGGTCCACCCGCACGAGTACGTGCTCGACCACGAGCTCGGACGTGGTGGCCAGCGTCTCCCGCGTGAGCAGATGCACTCCGGTGACGGTGTGACCCTTGGCGGAGAACCACCGCTGTTCCGGCAGCCAGGCGGCGAGTGCGCCGAGGAGGGCGCCCTCGTCGAGGGGTGGCGGCGCGACGGGCTCGTCGATGCTGTGCTGTTCCGTGGACATGAGCCTCGGTTACCCCGAATTCTCTCGTCGACAACGTGACCCTGCGCGGACCAGCGTAATGCCCCGTCGACCCCGCGCATCTCGTCCGGCCTGTCAGGATGGAGGCATGACCTCGGACGCATCACTCGCACGGCCCTCGGGCCTGGACCTGAAGTTCGTCGACGCCGCCACCAGAGCGCAGGACGATCTCTTCGAGCACGTCAACGGCCGCTGGCTGGCCGAGTACGACATCCCGGCCGACCGCGCCGTCGACGGCGCGTTCCGGACACTGTACGACCGGGCCGAGGAGCACGTCCGCGACATCATCCAGGTCGCGGCGGACTCCAGTCCGGCGCCCGGCTCGGACGCCGCGAAGATCGGTGACCTCTACAGCAGCTTCCTGGACGCCGACGCCATCGAGGCGGCCGGCACCGCGCCGATCGCCGACGAGCTCGCGGCGGTGGCCGACGCCACCGACAGCGAGGCGCTCGCCCGCGTACTCGGCACTCTGCAGCGCACCGGTGTCGGCGGCGCGGTCGCGCACTACGTCGACACCGACTCGAAGAAATCGGACCGCTACCTCGTCCACTTCTCGCAGTCCGGCCTCGGCCTCCCCGACGAGTCGTACTACCGGGAGGACGAGCACGCACAGGTTCGCGAGCAGTACGCCGAGCACATCGGCGCCATGTTCGCCCTCGCGGGCGTGACCCGTTCCGCAGCGAGCGTCCTCGATCTCGAGACCGCCCTGGCGGCGGGCCACTGGGACGTGGTGAAGCGCCGCGACGCCGATCTCTCCTACAACCTGACGACGCTCGCGTCGCTGCGAGCGGACGCGCCCGGCTTCGAGTGGGGCGCCTGGATCGAGGGCCTCGGCGCCGACGCGGACCGTCACTTCGCCGAGATCGTCGTCCGCCAGCCCGAGTTCCTCACCACGTTCGCGGAGCTGTGGTCGACGCGCAGCCTCGACGACTGGAAGGCCTGGGCCACCTGGCGCATCCTCCACTCCCGCGCGCCGTACCTGACGTCCGCGATCGTCGACGAGAACTTCGCCTTCTACGGCCGCACGCTGACGGGAACCGAGACCAACCGCGAGCGCTGGAAGCGCGGCGTCTCCCTCGTACAGGATCTGATGGGCGAGGCGGTGGGAAAGCTGTACGTACAGAAGCACTTCCCGGCCGATTCGCGGACGCGCATGCAGGAACTGGTGGCCAACCTCGTCGAGGCGTACCGGCGCAACATCTCCGACCTCGAGTGGATGAGCCCGGAGACGCGGACGGCCGCGCTGGCGAAGCTCGACAAGTTCACCCCGAAGATCGGCTACCCGGACACCTGGCGGGACTACTCCTCGCTGCTGATCGATCCGGCGGACGTGGTGGGCAACTACCGCCGCGGCTACGAGGCCGAGTACCAGCGCGATCTGGACAAGCTCGGTGGTCCGGTGGACCGCGGCGAGTGGTTCATGACCCCGCAGACCGTCAACGCCTACTACAACCCGGGCATGAACGAGATCGTGTTCCCCGCCGCGATCCTGCAGCCCCCGTTCTTCGACCCGGACGCCGACGACGCCGCGAACTACGGCGGAATCGGTGCGGTCATCGGACACGAGATCGGCCACGGATTCGACGACCAGGGAGCCAAGTACGACGGTGACGGCAACCTCGTCGACTGGTGGACCGACAGTGATCGCAGCGAGTTCGGCAAGCGCACCACCGCGCTGATCGAGCAGTACGACTCGTTCGAGCCGAAAGCCCTTCCCGGACACCACGTCAACGGGAAGTTCACGATCGGCGAGAACATCGGCGACCTCGGTGGTCTGTCGATCGCCGTCGAGGCGTACAAGATCTCACTGAACGGCTCCGCGGCCCCGGAGATCGACGGCCTGACAGGGCTCCAACGTGTCTTCTTCGGTTGGGCGCAGGTGTGGCGCACCAAGGCGCGGGACGCGGAGGCGCTGCGCCGCCTGTCCATCGATCCGCACTCGCCGCCCGAGTTCCGATGCAACGGCGTGGTCCGCAACCTCGACAGCTTCCACGAGGCCTTCGAGGTGACAGAGCAGGACGCGCTCTACCTCGATCCGCAGCAGCGCGTCCGCATCTGGTGATCTAGCGCAGGCGTAGGCCGGACTCGGGATCGAAGAAATACACCTCACCCGCGTCCGGCCGGACGCGCAGGCGCTCGCCCGCACCGACCACGACACGACGATCCACCCGCACCACCACGCGGCCACCGCGGGCCGTCCAGCCGGCGTCGGCCGGTCCCACCGAGTACGCGAACGACTCCGCGCCCAGTTCCTCGACCAGCTCGGTCGTCAGTTCGACGGCCTCGGTGTCGGACTCGCCCACCAGTTCCCACGATTCGGGGCGGACGCCGACGACGATCCTTCCCTTGTGCGCGGCGGGCACCGGGATGCGCGCGCCGCCCAGGACGGCGTGGCCGTCCACCACGTCCGTCTCGAGCAGATTCATCGCGGGCGAGCCGATGAACGACGCGACGAAGTCGTTGACAGGGTTCGCGTACAGCTCTCGCGGACTCGCGACCTGTTGCAGGAGACCGCCCTTCAGGACCGCGACCCGGTCCCCCATCGTCATGGCCTCGACCTGATCGTGCGTCACGTACACCGTCGTCGTGCCGAGCCGGCGCTGCAACGACGCGATCTGCGACCTCGTGCTCACCCGGAGCTTCGCGTCCAGGTTGGAGAGCGGCTCGTCCATGCAGAACACCTCGGGGCGACGCACGATCGCGCGCCCCATCGCCACGCGCTGACGTTGGCCGCCTGACAGCTTGCCCGGACGCCGGCCGAGGAGGGGCTCGAGCTCGAGCATCCGAGCCGCCTCCTCGACGCGGACGGCCGTGTCCGCCTTCGACATTCCCGCGTTGCGCAGCGCGAATCCCATGTTCTCCGCCACCGTCATGTTCGGATACAGCGCGTAGTTCTGGAACACCATCGCGACGTCACGTTCCTTGGGTGCGAACCCGCTGACGTCCTTGCCGCCGATCTCGATGCGCCCGCTCTCGATCGCCTCGAGCCCGGCGAGCATGCGCAGGCTCGTCGACTTGCCGCATCCCGACGGTCCGACGAGCACGAGGAACTCGCCGTCCGCGATGTCCAGACTGAGCGCGTCCACCGAGGGAGTCGGTGCTCCCGCGTAGCGGTGGGTCGTCTCCACGAAATGTACCGAGGCCATGACAGAGGTGGTCCGCTTCTACTTGGGCAGCTTGGGAGTGATCTGGCGATCGATGATCTGCTGCAACTGATCCTGCACACCCGAGAACGTCGACGCGACATCGGCGTTCTGCAGGGCGATCTGCTCGAGACCCGCACCGATGATCTGATCGCCGCCGGGCACGAACACGCGGGCGTAGTCCTGCGACCGGGTCCGCGCGAGCTGGTCCACCGCGGTCCGCGAGCGGGGGTTCTGCTCGAGGAACGCGACCTCGGAGGCGTCGGTGGCGGACGACTTGCGCACCGGCATGTAGCCGACGTTCTGCGAAAAGTACGCCGTGTTCTCGGTGTCGGTCACGAACTCGATGAACTTGAGCGCGTTGATCTTCCGCTCGTCCGGGATGTTCGCCGGGATGGCCAGTCCGGCGCCACCCGTCGGGCACCCGGGAGTGCCCGCCTCGGCGGGGAGGAACGCCGTGCCGAAGTCGAACTTCGCGTTCTTCGTGATGCCCGACAGGTCGCCGGTCGACGCGATGGTCGAGCCGAGCAGGCCCGCGGAGAAGTCGTTGGCGATGTCGTTGGACACGGCCGCGTACTTCTTCGTGTGGATCATGTCCTTGAGGAAGTTGCCGGCCTCGATGGTGCGCTCGTCGGTGAACTTCAGATCGAACTCGTCGGAGTAGCTGCCGCCGAACGTCCAGATCGGGCCCTCGAAGGTCCACCCCAGGTAGTCCTCCGCGTTGCCCCAGCCGTGCGCGAGCTTGCCGGATCCGATGGCGCGCTGGATCTCCGGGCCCCACTGGTCGAACTCCTGCCACGTGGCCGGCCCGCGATCCGGGAGTCCGGCAGCAGTCCACACCTCGCGGTTGTAGTAGAACAGCGGGGTCGAGCGGGCGTAGGGCAGCGCCCACGTCTTGTCGTTCCAGTTGTAATCGGCGACGAGCGAGTCGACGTAGTCGCTCGTGTTCACGCCCGCCTGCGAGAACAGGTCGTCCAGCGGCGAGATCGCGCCGAGCAACGCGAAGTTGAACCACCACACGTCCGAGAGCAGCACGACGTCCGGCAGCGACCCGCCCGACAGCGCCGCGTTGAACTTCTGCGCGATCTCCTCGTAGTTCTTGCCGCCGTCGACCATCTGCACCGTCAGGTCGGGATTGGCCGTCTGGAAGCGCGAGATGAGCTCGTTCTCGATGTCCTTCGAGCTACCCGGGTGGGACGACCAGAACGTGATCGTACTGGCATCGCCACCACCGGACGCCGACGAGCTGCTCGTCGAACTCGTTCCGGCACAGGCGGTGAGAGCGGCGCCCGCGGCGACGGCACCGGACAGTCCGAGGAATCCGCGGCGAGAGAATGGCTGCATCATGTGCTCCTTGTTCATAGGTTGGTCAGCCCTTGACGGCGCCGGAAGTGAGGCCCTTGATCATGTGACGCTGGAGAGCCAGGAAGACGATCAGAATGGGGAGCATCGTCAGGACGGTGCCGGCCATGACGGGCCCCCAGTTGGTGACGCCGTCGTTGTTCTGCAACTGGGTCAGGCCCACCGGCAGCGGCGCGACGGACGAGTCGTCCGACATCAGGAACGGCCAGAGGTACTCGTTCCACTCGTTCACCACGGTGATGGTGGCGAACGCGACCATGGTCGGGCCCGACAACGGCAGGACCACCCGGAACAGCAGGCGGACCGGGCCGGCGGCGTCCATGCGGGCGGCCTCGATGATCTCCTGCGGTATCGACAGGAAGTGGTTGCGCATGAGGAACGTTCCGAATGCCACGCCCGCCAGCGGCACGATGATGCCCTGGAAGGTGTTGCGCCACCCCAACTGCGCCACCAGCGCGTAGTTGGAGATCACCGTGATCTGGTTCGGCACCATCAGTGCCGCGATGATCACGAGGAAGACGATCGTCTTACCCGGAAAGCGCAGGAAGACGAGGCCGTAGGCGCTCAGCACGCCCAGCGCGAACTTCACGACGGCCAGGATGCTGGTGATGATCAGGGAGTTCTTCAGGAACGTCCAGAACGGAACGGTGGTCGTCGCCTCGTCGTAGTTCTCCGGGCGGAACACCGCGGGCCACCAGACCGACGGCTGCACGTAGATGTCACCGCGCTCCTTGAACGAGGTGACGACGATCCAGAAGAGCGGCAACCCGATGATGACGATGACCACGACCATCGCTGCGTAGCCGAAGAGTGCGGAGAGTCGACGACGGCGGGCGGCGTCCCGCGCCGGGCGGGCATCGTCGGCAGTGGCGGCGGCCGGCGCCCTGTCGATCACGCTCATCGCGCGTCACCTCGATCCATGACTCGCACCTGCAGGACGGTGATGATCAGCAGCACCAGGAACATGATCGTGGCGACGGTCGCGCCGTAGCCCGCCCGGAAGTTCCTGAATGACTCCTCGTACACCTGATAGACCATCGTGGTGGTGCCGGTACCCAGCGGACCGCCCCGCGTCATCACGTTGATGATGTCGAAGACCTGCAACGAGTTGAGCATGACCGTGATGGACAGGAAGAACGTGGTGGGACGCAGCTGAGGAAGCGTCACCTTGCGGAACGTCGTCCACCGACTCGCGCCGTCGATCTGCGCGGCTTCGGTCAGATCCTGCCGAAGACCCTGCAGCGCTGCGAGATAGATGACGAAGGCGTAGCCCAGGTTCTTCCACAGGTACGTCACGGTGATCATGAACAGCGCCCACCCGGGGCTCTGGTAGAAGTCCGGCACTCCCTCGAAGCCGAACCGCCGCATGACGTCCTGGATCAGGCCGAAGTTCGGATCGAACACGAACTGGAACGCCACACCGATGGCCGCGCCGGAGATGACGAACGGAGCGAAGACGGCCGAGCGGACGATGTTGCGGCCGCGCAACTTGCGATCGAGGAGCATCGCCAGGACGAGTCCGAGGAGCATGCTGCCCGCCACCGCCGCGATGGTGAAGATGACGGTGTTCGACACGATCTGCCACGTGTCGCTGCGCCCCCACCATTCGCGATAGTTCGAGAGACCGATGAAGGTCGACGTCGGCGACGAGATGTTCCAGTCGAAGAACGAGAGCCTGATGTTGTCCAGCAGCGGCCGGTAGGTGAACACGCCCAGCAGGACCAGGTTCGGCCCGACCAACACCAGGAACAGCGCGTAGTCGCGCCACGGTCGACGGAGGAAAGATCGTTGTGCGGGTGGCAGTTCCGGCAAGGTGCGCTGGACCACCGGCCGCGATCGCGGCGGGCTTGCTCTCACCGGTGGGACATTAGCGTAGGTAAAGCGAACGAATGGTGAACATGGACCGATCAGTATCGGTCCGAGATGTGATCGTTCAGAGTTGCCAGTCGCCGAGGCCGTCGCGGCCGTTCAGAATGCCGCCGTCGGTGTTCTGCACCACCACCGGATCACCCTTCTGGGCCGTCTCGAAGAACCATTTCGCGTCCTCGGTGCTGACGTTGAGGCAGCCGTGGCTGACGTTCTCGACACCCTGGCTGTCCACCGACCACGGCGCGGCGTGGACGAAGATGCCGCTGTTCGACATGCGGGTGGCGTACTCCACGTAGGTCCGGTAGCCCTCGGGCGCATCGACCGGCACGCCGTAGGTGGACGAGTCCATGTACATGTCGCGGAAACGCTCGCCGACGATGTAGGTGCCGTTGGGCGTCTCGTGGCCGACCTTGCCCATCGAGGTGGGCATGGTGCGCACCACCTCGCCGTTGCGCGTCACGGTGATGGTCTTGGTGTCGTCGTCGGCCGTCGTGACGATCGCGTCGCCGACGGTGAAGGTGGACGACGCATCTCCCGCGGTCACCGTCACGGTCGTGTTCGCCGGCCAGAAGACGTCGGGTCGCCAGCGGACCTGGCTGTCGGAGAACCAGAAGAAGCGGCCGGCGACGTCGCCGGCGGACGTGGTCACGTCGATCGCCCGCTCGGCGACCGCGCGGTCGTCGATCGGGGCGGCGAACCGGACGATGATCGGCTGCGCGACACCGACGACCTCGCCCGCGGACGGGTTCAGTGCGGGAGCGGAGAAGTTCGCGGGACCACGCGGCGCCTCGACGGGTGCGGGCGGGGCGACCGGCGGTGTCGGGACACCGGGCGCGGGGGCGGTGATGCCGGGGATCGGCGGGAGCGAGATGTCCGGGCCACCGGGCCACAGCGGCGCCGCGGACGCGGGCACGGCCACCCCGACGGTGACGGCGGCCGCGGCGAGGACGCCTGCAGCCGAACGAGCGAGGAAACGAACCGAACGTCGAGCACCCATGCTTGTGAACCATCCCTAGCGAAGTCGCTTTACCTGATCGCACCGCAATTAACACATACGGGTGGTCCCCATCGCCAATCGGGTAATGTGGTGAGACACCCGGGAGGGCGCTGACTGCGCCGTGTCGGGATGACGTAGGACTCCTGTCAAACCACGGCGGCGGTCGAGGGTCGAGCACGTTCCTCGCGAACGCGCCGACATGACGGAAGGGCACACGCCGTGGTGATCGACGACCGAACCAACACAGCCGGAAGCAGGCCGGCCCGTCCCGTGCTGTTCTCCGGCGACCGGGACGGGGGCGGACTCAGCGATCTGCTCGGTCCCGAGAGCCTCCGCACGTCGTTCCAGCGCATCATCGATCTGCAGACCGATGCCATCGTCGGGTACGAGGCGGTCGTTCTGGGTCCCGCCGACTCGTCGTTCGCCGACCCCGTGCCACTCGCGTCGGCCGCGAAGTCGATGGGCATGACACCCGACCTCGACGCCGCGCGGTGGAACGGAGCGCTGAGCGAGGCCGCGCGCGCCGAGCTTCCTCGTGAACTGCCCCTGTTCATCGCGGTCGACCCCGACTCCCTCACGGAACTGCCCGACCTGCGGGACCACGACATGGGCGGCGCGGTGCTGCAGTTCGACGAGACCGCGCTCATCCGACGACCGGCGCACCTGATGCAGGTGGTCGCCGAGGTCCGACGACTCGGCTGGGCCATCGCCGTCGACCACGTGGGAGTACGGCCCGAGTCCCTCGCTCTGCTCCCGCTGCTCGAGCCGGACGTGATCAAGCTGGACCGGACCCTTCTGGCCACACGCCCCAATCGCTTCACGGCCCGCGTGGTCAACGCCGTCGCGGCCCAGGTGGAGCGCACCGGCGCCGTGGTCATGGCCGAGGGCATCGACACCCCACGAGCAGCGCTCACGGCGCAGGCCATGGGAGCGCGCGTCGGCGAGGGCTCCCTCTACGGATCGACCACCGACCTCTCCGTCGACAGTCCCGTGGGATCACCCCTCGAGTTCGAGATCGCACGCGATCGCGGCTTCACCCCGATGTCGACGCCGTACAACCTGGCTGCCGGCGGTCGCGACGTACGCCGCGCGAGCAAGCGTCTGCTCATCGAGATCAGCAAGAACCTCGAGGCGATGGCGACCGACAGCCAGCAGACCGCGCTGATGCTCGGAGCGTTCCAGCACGTCAAGCACTTCACGCCCATCACCGGACGACGGTGGGAGCTGATGGCCATGAACGCGACGCTCGTCGGAGCGCTCGCGGAGAACATCGGCACCGAGCCTGCCCCGAAGATCCGCGGCGCCAACCTCGCCGCGTCGGACGCGTTGCGCGAGGAATGGGACGTCGTCGTGCTGACGCCCCACTTCTCCGCGGTGCTCGCGGCCCGCGACCTCGGCGACACCGGACCCGACATGGAACGTCGGTACGACTACGTGCTGTCCCACGACACGACGCTGACCATCGAGTGCGCGCGGTCCCTCATCGCCCGGCTGCCTCCCGAACGAAGCGGTTCCTGGTAGAAGGCGCCTGCTCAGACCTCGTCGGGGACGATGACGGAGTGGACGAAGCGCATCTTCTCCAGCACCTTCGCCGGCAGGACGAAGGGGTAGAGGTCCTGGTGTCCCATGGACCTGTTCAGCTGGTTGAGTGCCCACGTCAGCGGTAGCCACCAGTCGATGATCCGGCTGAAACCGACGTCTCCGGCCAGTGGCGCCTCGAAGGTGGATCCGGCGGGCGCGAAGGCGTAGGCCGCAGCGGTGTCCAGGGTGTCCCGGATGTGCAGGTAGTGGGCGAACGTCTCCGCCCAGTCCTCGGCCGGATGCATCGTCGCGTAGGACGACACGTAGTTCTTCTTCCAGCCGTCCGGTGCACCCTCGCTGTAGTGCCGATCCAGTGCCGCCTGGTAGTCGTCGTCCGGGTTGCCGAAGAGTTCCTCGAACCGCGCGCGATGCTCACCGCTGCCGATCAGCACCATCTGATAGAAGTGGCCGATCTCGTGCCGGAAGTGGCCGACGAGCGTGCGATAGGGCTCGTCCATCGACACCCGCAGCTGCTCGCGGTGCACGTCGTCGCTCTCGGCGAGGTCCAGCGTGATCAGACCGTTGGCATGACCGGTGATGACGTTGCGGTTGGCGCTCGAGAGCAGGTCGAACGCGAGACCACCCTCGGGGTTCTCGTCCCGCCCGATGATCGGCAGGTGCAACTCGTCGAGCTCGAGCACCACCCGGCGCTTCGCCGTCTCCGCGGAGGCGAACTCGGCGATGGCCTCCTGGTCGGAGTCGGCGGGCCGCGTGCGGGTGAGGGCGCAGGACAGGCACAGCGTGTCCCCGTCCGTCGCGTCGACCAACCAGTTGCACTGCGCCAACTTGATGTTGGCGCAGCGTCGCCAGGTGGTGCCGTCCACGACCACGGACAGATCGTCGTCGAGCACCTGCATGCTGCGACTCGGCAGGTGGAATCCCAGCCTGCTGTCACAGCTCAGGCAGATGGAGTTCTCGAACGACAGCTGTTGACCGCACTTGCGGCAGAAGAAGACTCGCATGACTCGTGGAACACCCTTCTCGACAACGCTACGACGCTCAGCCTACGCAGATGCGGGGTCGCTCCGGACCACACCGAGACCATGCCCCCGAGCCGGTGTGACCTGCGACGCCGGGGGGTTTGAACGAGGGGCCGACGGTGAATCCACGGTGCATGACTGACACGACGCAGAAGACGGCCTCGTACACCGTTCCCGGCATGGACGTCGCCGACGGTGCCCATGTGGCGGAGGTCCTCCAGGACCGCCTCAACGCCCTGAACGACCTGCATCTGACGCTCAAGCACGTGCACTGGAACGTCGTCGGACCCAACTTCATCTCCGTCCACGAGATGCTGGATCCCCAGGTCGAGGCCGTGCGCGGCTTCGCCGACGACGTCGCGGAGCGCATCGCGACGCTGGGCTCGTCCGCACTCGGCACCCCCGGCACCATCGTCTCGCAGCGCAAGTGGGACGACTACAGCATCGGCCGCGCGCCGGCCATCGAGCACCTCGGCGCGCTCGACCTCGTCTACACCGGCGTGATCTCGGACTACCGCGCGGCGATCGAGGAGGTCGGCAAGGTCGACCCCGTCACCGAGGACCTGCTCATCGGACACAGCGGCCAGCTGGAGCTGTTCCACTGGTTCGTGCGTGCGCACCTCGAGAACGCGGGTGGCCAGCTCTCGACGGCCGGCGCCGGTTCCGAGAAGGAAGCGGCACGCGACGCGAGCTGACACTCCGTCTCCACCGCACGAGCTCACAGCGCCGCACCCCGCGAGGGGTGCGGCGCTGCTGTAGTTTCGTGCGGTGACGGAGTCGATCACCGCGCATCGGACGCGGTTCAGAGGCCTGGTCGACAAGATCGCCGACGCGCGTCGGGGAGACAGCAGCGAGACCGTCGCTGCCGCGTTCCTCCTCGTCGCCACCGTGGTGGCGCTGATCTGGGCGAACTCGCCGTGGGGTGAGACCTACCAGTCGTTCTGGCACACCCCGCTGTCGATCACGCTGGGTGATCAGGGCATCGAGCTCGACCTGCAGCATTGGGTCAACGACGGTCTGATGGCTCTGTTCTTCTTCGTCGTCGGGCTCGAGGTCAAGCGGGAGTTCGCCATGGGCGAGCTCCGCGACCGGTCCCGCGCCGCCGTTCCCATCGTGGCGGCGATCGCCGGGCTCGCACTGCCCGCGGCGTTGTTCCTTCTCCTCAATCCCACCGGGCCCGAGGCCGCGGCGTGGGGTGTCGTGATCTCGACCGACACCGCGTTCGTGGTCGGGCTCCTCGCGGTCGTCGGACCCGCCCGAGCCGTGCGTCTGCGCATCTTTCTGCTGACCCTCGCCGTCGCCGACGACGTCGGCGCACTCGCCATCATCGCGGTGTTCTACACCGACGAACTGCGGATAGGGCCCCTGCTCGTGTCCGTGGCGGGCCTCGCTCTGATCGCGTCGCTGCGCGGCCTGCGGGTGTGGCGCGGCGCGGGCTACGGACTCGTCTCGGTGGTCACCTGGGTCGCCATGTACGAGTCCGGCGTCCACCCCACTCTCGCGGGCGTCATGATCGCCCTGATCCTGCCCGTCTACCCGCCGCGGCGGCGTGAGGTGGAACATGCCGCCGCGCTGACCCGCGCGTTCCGGCAGTCCCCCAATCCGGAGTACGCCCGCGCCGCGCGGCTCGGACTCGAGCGCGCCGTCTCGGTGAACGAGCGGCTGATGCGGCTCTATCAGCCGTACACGGCCTTCATCATCGTGCCGATCTTCGCCCTCGCGAACGCGGGTGTGGTCCTGAGCTCGGAGACGCTGCGTGCCGCCGCCACGTCGTCGCTGACCTGGGGCATCGTCGTCGGCCTGGTGCTCGGCAAGTTCGTCGGCATCACGACGGCGAGCGCGGTGTTCGCGAAGCTCCGGCCGGGATCCATGACGCCGGGGCTCACCTTCCCGCAGATCGCCGGCGGCGCCGCGCTCTCCGGCGTGGGATTCACCATCTCGCTGTTCATCGTCGATCTCGCGCTGGACGACCCGGCTCTTGCAGATCAAGCCCGCGTCGGCGTGCTCAGTGCCTCCGTGATCGCCGCGCTGCTCGGCTGGCTGGTGTTCTCGCTCGGCAACCGATTCGCGCCGCCGCCCGCGGAACCGTCACTGGACCTCCTCCGCCGCGTGAGCCCGAAGCGGGACCACATCCGCGGACCGGTGGACGCGCCGCTCACCATCGTGGAGTACGGCGATTTCGAGTGCCCGTTCTGCAGCAAGGCGACCGGAAGCACGCGCGAGGTGCGGGAACACTTCGGAGACAAGGTGCGCTACATCTTCCGCCACTACCCGCTCGACGACTACCACCCGCATGCCCGGTACGCGTCCGAGGCGTCGGAAGCTGCTGCGGCACAGGGCAAGTTTTGGGAGATGCACGACACGCTGTTCCTGCACAGCGACGCCCTCGAGCGCGACGACATCGACCGCTACGCCGCGGACCTCGGGCTCGACATGGATCGCTTCGAGGACGACCTCCGGACCGGCGACTTCGTCACCCGCGTCGAGGACGACGAACTCGACGCGCTCACCAGCGAGCTACCGGGGACACCGACGTTCTATCTCGGCGTCGAGGGCCGGGTTCCGCAGCGCCACAGCGGCCCACACGACGCCGCGACCATCATCCGCGAGCTCGAGGCGATGCGCGCAGCCGCCCGCCGGCCTGTCGCCGACTGACGTCGCCTACTCCTGCGCCCGGTTGCCGTCCTCGTCCCAATGGGCGGCCACCTTCTTCGACGGCTGGACGCGGGGCGGCTCGCCGGGCATCTTGGGGTAGTCCGGGGGGAAGTTGAGTTCGCCGCCGGGCAGCGTCTCCCACAGATCGAGCAGCGGAGCCAAGGAGTACGCCTCGTCGTCCATCGACGCCCAGGGATCGCCGTCCTGCAGGTAGTCGGGGACGGTGACCAGGGAGTACTCGCGGGGGTCGCTGGTCTCGGCGAGGCGCTCCCAGGTCAGCGGCGTCGACACCGGGGCGCCGGGACGCGCCCGCAGACTCCACGCACTCGCGATGGTGCGGTCCCTGTTGTTCTGGTTGTAGTCGATGAAGAGGCGCGCACCGCGCTCCTCCTTCCACCAGGCCGTGGTCACGCCGTCGTCGCGGCGCTCGAGTTCACGGCCCAGGCCGATCGCGGCGTGACGCACGTCCTCGAACGTCCACTCCGGCCGGATCCGCACGTACACGTGGATGCCGCGGTTGCCACTGGTCTTCGGGTAGCCACGAAGACCCAGTTCCTCCAACAGTTCTCGCGTCACCAGAGCGACGCGGCGGGCGTCGGTGAACGAGGTTCCCGGCTGGGGGTCGATGTCGATGCGCAACTCGTCGGGACGGTCGACCTCGGGCCGACGGACCGGCCACGGGTGGAAGGTCAGGGTGCCCATCTGGGCGGCCCACACCAGCGACGCCGGCTCGGTGGGACACAGTTCCTCCGCGCGCCTCCGGCTCGGGAACGTGATCTCGACGGTCTCGACGAAATCGGGTGCACCTCTGGGCAATCGCTTCTGATAGAAGCCGTCGCCACCCTTGTCCTGCGGGCCGGTGGCCAGGCGCATCCCGTCGCGATACCCGTCGGGCCAGCGCTCCATCGCGGTGGGACGATCCCCCAGGGCGCGCATCAACGGCTCGCCCACCGTCGAGAAGTACTCGCACACCTGCAGTTTGGTGATGTCCGGTGTGCGGTCCGTGGCCTCGTAGATGATGCGGTCCGGACTCGAGACCTTCACCTCACGCTCGCCGACCTGCAGCATCACGGGCGTCGACTTCGCGGCCACGGTCAGGACCTCTCGAGGATGTCGGAGACGTCGTAGTCCGCGGGCACGTCGAGCTGGTCGTACGTGCAGCTCAGCGGATCCCGGTCGGGGCGCCAGCGGACGAAGCGCGCGGCGTGGCGCAGCCTGGACTTCTCCATCTGGTCGTAGGCCACCTCGAGAACCCGCTCGGGCCGCACCGGGATCCACGTACGGTCCATGCCTGAGCGCCAGCGGGTCTGCTCGCCGTCGGAGACGATGTCGTCACCGAGCCGCAACGGTTCCAGTTCCTCGAGGTAGGACAACCGCTTCGCGTCCGTGAACGCGGACGCGCCGCCGATCATCTGGAGCTGGTCACCGTTGTAGAGACCCAGCAGCATCGACCCGATACCGTTGCCGCTCTTGTGAATGCGGTACCCGATGAGAACGCAGTCGGCCGTGCGGGCGTGCTTGACCTTGATCATCTCGCGCTTGTTCGGCACGTACACGCCGTCGAGCCGCTTGGCCACGACCCCGTCCAGTCCCGCTCCCTCGAACCGGTCGAACCAGTCGGTGGCCAGAGCGGCGTCCGCGGTCACGCGCGTCACGTGGCACCGCGGCTCGGTCCGACCCGTGTCGAGGATCGTCTCCAGGCGGGCACGCCTCTCGGCGAAGGGAAGACCGGTCAGGTCCTCGTCACCGAGAGCCAGGAGATCGAATCCGATGAACTGCGCGGGGGTCTTCTCGGCCAGCATCCGCACGCGACTGTCGGCGGGGTGGATCCGCTCGGACAGCGAGTCCCAGTCGAGCCGCCACGATCCGTCGGTCTCGAGAGCGACCACCAGCTCGCCGTCGACGACACATCGTTCGGGCAGTTCCTCGCGCACGGCGTCGACCATCTCCGGGAAGTACCGGGCCAGGTCCTTACCACCGCGTGACCCGAGCACCACCTCGTCCCCGTCACGGAAGACGATCGTGCGGAAGCCGTCCCACTTCGGCTCGTAGGACCACGCCGGATCCCCCGAGTCGGGCTGGTCGGGGACCGTCTTGGAGGCCTTGGCGAGCATGGGCTGCAACGGGGGTGAAACGGGGAGGTCCACCGCTCAATACTTACACGTCGGACAAACGGCGCAACGGGCTTACAGTGTCGTCCATGACGATTTCTCGGCGACCGGGAACGCGGCGCGCTCCGGCCGTTCTCCTCGTGCTGACGGCGGTCGCCCTGCTGGCAGGATGCTCGTCGACGATCACCGGTACCCCCGTCGCTCAGCAGGGCTCCGTACCCGCGTCCGAGGTGCCCGAGTTGCCGAACGATTCGATCCTCCCGCCGGTCCCCACCACTGCGTCCGGCACCGGCGGCGACGTCTCCATCGACGCGCAGGCGGGTGACTGCGTGCGTCTCGGCGGCACGGTCGACGAGGCCACCATCGAGGAGGCCGCGTGCGGGTCTCCCGAATCGAACTACCGCGTGGTGTCTGCCGAGGTCTCCACCGACTTCTGTCCCGGTGACGTCGACCAGACGTACTACGAGACGCTCGCCGGCATCGAGCAGGGCGCGCTGTGCCTCGACATCGACTTCGTGGTCGGGGGATGCATGGATCTGGGCACGCCCGACCCGGAGCGCTCGGACTGCGACGCCCCGATGATCGGCGGTGTCCGGGTCGTCGACGTCCTGCAGGGCACGACCGACGCCTCGGAATGCCCGTCGTCACGCAGTTACGTCTACGACGAGCGCGCCTTCGTCGTCTGTCTCGACGACCAGTGACCTCGCCCCCGCCGACCGTCCCTCTGTCGTCGGCGCGCGGCCGGTGGATCGTGCTGGCCACGGTGCTGGGATCGACCCTGTCGCTGCTCGACGGAACCGTGGTCACCATCGCCCTCCCCGACATCGGGACCGAACTGGGCGCCGACGTCAGCGGGCTGCAGTGGACGGTCACCGGCTACACCCTGACGCTTGCCGCGTTCGTGCTGCTGGGCGGCTCGCTCGGCGACCGTGTCGGACGGCGGCGCATCTTCGTCCTGGGCACGATCTGGTTCGCGGTCGCGTCGGTCGCGTGCGGTCTGGCGCCGAACGTCGAGTTCCTCGTGCTCGCTCGTGTCGTGCAGGGCATCGGCGCGGCGTTGGTGACGCCGGGTTCGCTGGCGATCCTGTCGGCCTCGATCGATCCGAAGGATCGGGGTGCGGCCATCGGCCTGTGGTCGGGCTTCGGTGGCATCGGGTCCGCGGTGGGCCCGCTGCTGGGCGGCTGGCTCGTGGAGATCGCCGGGTGGCGGTCCATATTCCTGCTCAACGTGCCGCTCGCCGTCGCGGTCGTCGTCGTCGCGTTGCGCCACGTGCCCGAGACGCGAGACCCCGAGACCTCCGGCCGACTCGACCTCCCCGGAGCTGCCGTCGTCGCCCTCGCTCTCGCGGCACTGACGTACGGGGCGATCGACGGACGGTGGCCGATCATCGCGATCGGCCTGGTCGGCATGGCCGTGTTCGTGGTCGTCGAGCGCCGGACGGCCCACCCTCTGGTGCCGCCGTCGCTCTTCTCGTCCAGGGTCTTCGTCGCGGCGAACATCGTGACCTTCGCGGCCTACGCCGCGCTCGGCGGCGTGTTCTTCCTGCTGCTGCTGCAACTGCAGGTCGCGCTCGGCTACTCGGCCCTCGCCGCCGGCACGGCGACACTGCCGATCACCGCGGCGCTCCTCCTGCTGTCGGCGCGCGCCGGCGCGCTGGCCGGCCGCATCGGACCTCGTCTGCCCATGACGGTGGGACCACTGGTGGCCGCGGTCGGGCTGGTACTCATGATCCGCATCGAGCCGGGATCGACCTACCTCGGTGCCGTGCTGCCGGCCGTCGTCGTGTTCGGCGTGGGGCTCTCCCTGCTCGTGGCGCCACTCACCGCCGCCGTCATCGGTGCGGCACCGGCATCGCACGCGGGTACCGCGTCCGCGGTGAACAACGCGGTCGCGCGCACGGCTCAACTGCTCTCGGTCGCCGCGATTCCCGGCATCGTCGGCATCTCCGGGCAGCTGGATCCCGCGCAGTTCTCGTCGGGATTCCGCGCCGCGATGCTCATCTGTGCGGCCATGCTGACTCTCGCCGGGGCACTCGCCGCCGTCTCGATCCGCACACCTCGCCCGACGGGTCGCACACCGATGCACTGCGACGTGTCCGGACCGCCCGTGACGGACGGCCGCTGACGGTCACTCCGCCAGGCAGGCCACGCGGGGATCGACGCGCATCTTCGCGAGTGCGCTGCGGATCCGCGACTTCATCGTCGACACAGGCACGCCCATACGATCGGCGGCCTCCGCATACGTGAGACCTTCGAAGAACGCCATGAACAGGCATTCCCGCTGCCGGCCACTCAGTTCCTGCATCGCGTCGAGCACCGGACGGCGGTCGAGGAAGCGGTCCGACGTGTCGTGAATCCCCACGGCGGCGTCGAGCATCGCGTACTTCGACTCGCGATCGGTCCGCGACTGCTCGGACCGCACGCGGTCGATGGCTCGCCGGTGCGCCATGGTCACCAACCACGCTGCCGGCGACCCCTGTTCGGGCGAGAACGTGGGGGCCTTCTGCCACACCTCGAGGTAGACGTCCTGGACGCACTCCTCGGAGAATCCACGATCGCGGAGCACCCGGAGCACGGCTCCGTAGACGCGGGAGGACGTCGCGTCGTAGAACCGGGCGAACGCCTCACGGTCACCACGGCCGACGGCCTGCAGCAGAGCCGACAGTTCCGCCGTCGAGCGAGCCGCGGGCCGAGGCGCGGTAGACACCGCCGAATCATCCGTAAGCGGCTGTGCAACAAGTGTATTCACGGTCTTCACCTCGATCCGTCGAACGCTGGACGTGCTCTCGATAGGCATGACGATGCCAGCGCTACCACGCGGTAGCGCATCGCAAGTGTCACGATCGGGTCACTGGTTGATAACGGAACGGTCACGGTGGCTGAGGTCGAGTGCGGTGCCCGATGATCGGTGATTCCGGTGCGGTCTAGGGTTTTTGCCATGAGCAGCACCCCCGCAGACGCCACCACCTCCACCAGCGCCGACACGGCCGACGTCAAGCCCCGCAGCCGCGACGTCACCGACGGTCTCGAGAAGACCGCAGCGCGCGGCATGCTGCGCGCGGTCGGCATGGGCGACGCGGACTGGGGCAAGTCCCAGATCGGCGTCGCGTCGTCGTGGAACGAGATCACCCCGTGCAACCTCTCGCTCGATCGCCTGGCGAAGGCGGTCAAGGAGGGTGTGCACACGGGCGGCGGCTATCCCCTCGAGTTCGGCACCATCTCCGTGTCCGACGGCATCTCCATGGGCCACGAGGGCATGCACTTCTCGCTGGTCTCCCGTGAGGTCATCGCCGACTCGGTCGAGACCGTGATCAGCGCCGAGCGCCTCGACGGCTCCGTGCTGCTGGCCGGCTGCGACAAGTCGCTGCCCGGAATGCTCATGGCGGCCGCGCGCCTCGACCTCGCGAGTGTCTTCCTCTACGCGGGCTCCACTCTTCCCGGTTTCGCGACGCTCTCGGACGGCAGCGAGCACCAGGTCACCATCATCGACGCGTTCGAGGCCGTCGGCGCCTGCTCGCGCGGCCTGATGTCACGTGAGGACGTCGACACCATCGAACGCGCGATCTGTCCCGGCGAGGGCGCCTGTGGCGGTATGTACACCGCCAACACGATGGCCAGCGCGGCCGAGGCCATGGGCATGTCGCTCCCCGGCAGCGCCGCTCCGCCCGCTCCCGACAAGCGTCGCGACGGATTCGCTCGTGCCAGCGGCGAGGCCGTCGTCGAACTGCTGCGTCGCGGCATCACCACGCGCGACATCATGACGAAGGAGGCGTTCGAGAACGCCATCGCCGTCGTCATGGCCTTCGGCGGTTCCACGAACGCCGTGCTGCATCTGCTCGCGATCGCGTACGAGGCAGGTGTCGAACTCACCCTCGACGATTTCGTCCGCGTCGGCGCCAAGGTGCCGCACCTCGCCGACGTGAAGCCGTTCGGCCGCCATGTCATGACCGACGTCGATCGCATCGGCGGCGTTCCCGTCGTCATGAAGGCCTTGCTCGACGCCGGCCTGCTGCACGGCGACTGCCTCACGGTCACCGGCAAGACGGTGGCGGAGAACCTCGCCGACATCGCCCCGCCGGATCCCGACGGTCTGGTGCTGCGCGCGATGAGCGAGCCGATCCACCCGACCGGCGGCATCACGATCCTGAAGGGCTCGCTGGCTCCCGGCGGCGCCGTCGTGAAGTCGGCAGGCTTCGACTCCGACGTCTTCGAGGGCACCGCCCGCGTCTTCGAGCGTGAGCGCGCCGCGATGGACGCTCTCGAGGACGGCACCATCACGTCCGGCGACGTCGTCGTCATCCGGTACGAGGGCCCCAAGGGCGGCCCGGGCATGCGCGAGATGCTGGCGATCACCGGAGCCATCAAGGGCGCGGGCCTCGGCAAGGACGTCCTGCTGATGACCGACGGTCGGTTCTCGGGTGGCACGACGGGCCTGTGTGTCGGGCACATCGCTCCCGAGGCCGTCGACGGCGGACCGATCGCGTTCGTCCGCGACGGCGACCGCATCCGCCTGGACGTCGCGAACGGCACGCTCGACCTGCTGGTCGAGGACGCCGAGCTCGAGTCACGCAAGGCGGAGTGGGCACCGCTTCCGCCTCGCTACACCCGTGGCGTGCTGGCCAAGTACTCCAAGCTCGTGGGGTCCGCGTCGCAGGGCGCCGTCTGCAGCTGAGACCGCGCGGTGACAAGACCGTGACCTGACCGTGACCGTCGGCAGAGTTGGCTGATACCCGGCGGGGGCATTCTTCGAGGACAAGACGCGGCAACGATCGTTGCCGTCGATCGTTTTCGGGAGAGGGCAACCCACGTCATGTCAGTCGTCAAGAGAACCATCGCCGGAGCGTTCACCGTCGCACTCGGTGTCGCCGCATTCCTGCCCGCCACCGCCTCGGCCGCACCGGTCACGGCATGCCAGGCACCGTTCGGTGCGGACGCCGTGCCCGCCGGTGGCCTGTGCTCGGCGACCAGTGACGCCTCCAGCGCCGCTGCCGCCTACGGTGACGCGTCCGCCGACGCCAGCCGCAACGCCCTCGCCCTGGCGCTCGGCCTCAACGGCGGCATCGCCAGCAGCTCGGCCGTCGGTTACGCGGCACCGGCCGCCATCGCGTTCGGACCGGGTTCCGTCGCCGAGGCACTCGGCCTGAACCCGGGTCTGTCCATCGCCATCGCGGCACCGGGCTCGACCGTCACGGTCGACTCCCTCGGCGGCGTCACCTGCGACGGCCCCGGATTCGCCGGCGACCTCACCACGCTGAAGGCGTGCCTGCGCGTCAACTGATTCACAGCTCCACCCAGCCGACACGACGAAGGCCGTGACCCCCTCTCGGGAGTCACGGCCTTCGTCGTGTGGCTGGGGTCCGGCGATCAGCCCGTGACGGTGAACCCGGTACCGACGCCGCCGCCGCGGTTGATGTCGTCGAGCACCGTCTGGATGTTGGTGCCCACCTCGGGACCGATGCACGGGATGCCCAGGTACGCGTTGACCATGCCCACCAACGTGGTGCCGGCGACGACCGGGCCGCCCGAGTCACCCTGCTGGACGCAGATCTGCGTGTAGGTGCGGTCGTTCTGGAAGAGCTCCCCGTAGGTGATGCCGCACGTGTTGCCGGTGGTGCGGCCCTCCTTGCACATGATGCCGGGGAACGTCGCGGGCGCCCCCACGCCCGTGATGGTCACGTTGCCGACGCGGTTGGTCGGTGCGACGCGGCCCCGATCGAACTCGATGACGGCGTAGTCGAGGCCGGGGACCGAGCTCACGATGCGGCCGACGGCGCCCGCGTCGGGCAGGTACTCGGCGCCGATCAGATCACCGGGAACGCCGCAGTGACCTGCGGTGATGCCGACGAGTCGACCGGCGGCGTCGTTGCCGATGGTGGTCAGTGTGCAGTCGAACTTGCCCTTGCCGGTGCTGTCTGCGACGAGCACTCCGGATCCGCCACCGAGCACGGCGACGGGTGCGGCCGACGCGGTTCCGGCGCCGATCCCGCCGGCGAGCGCCAGCGCTGTGGTGGCAACGAGCACGAGTTTCTTGAGCATGTATCCCCTCCGAGGTCACGCACACCGTAGCAATACGCGGGACCCGGAACGCGACGCTTCTACTCGTTCTTCAGTCGATCGAGCGCGCGGCGTGCCTCGTCGAGCTCCCGACTCAGGGCCTCGACCCGCTCGAGCGCGGCAGCCCGAGCCGCCTCGATCTTGTCCTCGACGGCAGCCGAAGCCACATCGTCGCCCAGTTCGCGGATCGCGCGGAGGACCCGGTCTGCCGTCACGTCCGACGGCTTGGCCAGCTTCTTCGCACCGTGCGACACGGTGACGGTCCACTGATCGTCGGGCCCCGACGTCACGGTCACCGACACCGGCGCGGGCTGCGCCTTCGTGCGCCGAGCCGGCCGAGCCGCGGGCTTCACCGACGTCTCCGGCGCGAGAGCCGGCGTGGCCACCGACTTCTCGGGTGCTGCTTTTACAGGCACGGGAGTCTCCGATCGGGGCGTCGCTGCATGTGGGACGACGGGGGGTGGGACCACGGCGGGGCGGGTTGTCGGGCGCGCCGCCGTCGTGCGCGGAGCGACCTTCGTGGCTTTGCGCGCCGGCGCCGGCGCGTCCTTGCTCAGACGCAACTCGTCCGCCTCGTACGGCAGCTGGTCGTCGATGCCCTTGGGGCTCACCGTCACCGTGGTGCCGTCGACCGAGATCACCCTCGCCGAGGCGCCCGCCTCGAGGCCGAGTGACGGCGTTGCCTCCCGCAGGTAGACGGTGACGCGGCGACCGGCCGCGAGCCCCGCCTCGAGAGTCGCGAGGTCCTCGGCGGACAGCGCCTCGCCGGGTCGGGGGGCGCGGCGCCGGGCGGGAGCGCTCATGATCGGGTGCCTCTCGTCGTGAGTGGAGCGGGTCGTGGCTGGGGATCGGCGAGTCCGGGCGTGGGGCAGAACGGACGCGACAGAAGTTTTGCACGACCCACCGACACCGTTCGACGCACCGAGTCCTGCCACCTAGCCTCGATCGGATGAGACTGCCCTTTCCGTCACCGGCGCGAGATCGAGTACGACGCAATCGGCGCATCCCGCTCACCAACCGGCTGCGGCGCTACCGCAGGCACCAGATCGGCGACTGGACCTACGGCAAGCCCATGGTCGGCTGGGCGGACGGCGGCCGGTTGACCATCGGCAAATACTGCTCCTTCGCACACGGGTCCGTGATACTGCTCGGCGGAGAGCACGATGCCGATGCGGTGAGCACCTACCCGTTCACCGAGGTCTTCCCACCGGCGGACCGCACCCGGCGCGCGGAGCCGCGCACCAAGGGGGACGTCAGCATCGGCCACGACGTGTGGGTGGGCCTCGGCGCCATGATCATGTCGGGAGTGACGATCGGGGACGGGGCGGTCATCGCCGCACGGGCGGTCGTCGTGAAGGACGTGCCGCCCTACACCGTGGTGGGCGGTGTCCCCGCGAAGCCGATCCGACGACGCGCGAGCGAGGAGACGGCCCGCGCACTGCAGGGGATCGCGTGGTGGGACTGGCCGCACAGCGACGTCCTCGCCCGTGCCGCAGACCTGCAGAGCGCGGATCTCGACGGGTTCGTCGCCAAGTACGGCGTCTCCTGACCCGCCTTCCGGTTGCGCCACCACCACCGCGGGTAGCCGTGCCCCATGACTACTGACGAGAGAACCGAAGGCACCGCCCGCGTCGCCGAACTGCTGTCCGACGCGAAGCTCTGCATGTTCACCACCCACGGCACGGACGGACACCTCAAGGCACGGCCGATGGCTCTACAGGAGACGGAGTTCGACGGCGATCTGTGGTTCTTCGCCGCGAACGACTCGAGGAAGGTCGCCGACATCCGTTCCGATCCATCGGTCAACGTGTCGTTCCAGTCGGGCACGTCGTGGGTCTCGCTGTCGGGGCGCGCGAGCGTGGTGCTGGACGACGCGAAGAAGAAGGATCTCTGGAGCCAGGGCGTCGCCGCGTGGTTCGAGAACGGTCCCGAGTCCGACGAGGTCGTCCTCATCCGGGTGGAGTCGGAGGGCGCCGAGTTCTGGTCGGCGCCGGGGTCCAAGGTCTCGACGCTCATCGCGTACGCCAAGTCGCGCATCACGGGCGACAAGCCGGACGTGGGTGACAACGAGAAGGTCGACATGTCGTGACGGAGGCACCACTTCGGTTCCGCGGCCGGGGCGGCTCGTGAAAGTGGCACCGGGGTACCTGTCCCGGGCGTAGCGTTGCGGACCATCACGTGCACGGCCCACCACCGGTGGCGCATCGGAGGGGGAAGGCGAGCGGACATGTCTCAACTGGATTCGACCGAGCATCCGCTGACGGGGAGATCCTCGTCCTCCGACGATCAGGTCTTCCTCATCGACGCGGTCTCCGACGTCGACGTCCACGCGGCCGACGACTGGATCGATCGTCACCACGGTGACGGCCGACCGGAGTCGGTCGTCATGACGGGCAAGGCCCTCGACGAACTCACCGAGCGGGCCGGTGGCGCCGATCCACTCATCACTCCGTTGCGGGTGAGCTGGACCAAGGCTCCGCGTAAGGGATTCGGTCTCCGGGTGGGCCGGGCACGCCGCGGTGAGCCGCGCATCATCGAGGGTGAGCCCGCCTCGTTGTCGGCGCTTCGTGAGCGGTTCGAGGCGACGGCCGGCCGCTCCCTGTCGTCCTACATCGCGCGGCAGGCCAGCCTCACGCTGGACAAGGCCGAGCGTGAGGTCATCGGCAGCGAGTACAAGGTGCCGCGCTTCGTCGTCGAGGAGATGACGGAGCGCTCGCAGTTCCGCGCCGATCTTGCGGAGTTGGCGGCCTCGGTGGACACCCCGGTGTCGGCGGTCAATGCTCGGGTCCACGAGATCCTCGACGAGATGGTGGCCACCGAGAACAAGGGTGCCGTCGAACTCTGGGGCCAGCTCGGTGCCTTCTTCTCGCGGGCCTACCGCGTGGAGGTGGACACCGAGAAGCTCGCCGAGTTGCGCGATCTCGACAAGTCGTTCCCCCTGGTCTTCCTGCCGAACCACCGCTCCTACCTCGACCCGCTGGTTCTGCGCCCCGCCCTGCTCGAACAGGGCTTCCCGCTCAATCACGTCATGGGCGGCATCAACGTCGGGTTCTGGCCCATCGGCCCGCTCGCGAAGCGCAGCGGTGTGGTGTTGATCCAGCGCAAGTTCTCCGACGCGGTCTACAAGTGGACCCTGCGCCAGTACATGAGCTTCCTGTTGAGCAAGAAGTTCAACCTCGAGTGGTACATCGAGGGTGGCAGGTCTCGCACCGGCAAGCTCCGGCCTCCGCGCTTCGGCCTGCTCACCTACCTCTTCGACGCGCTCGAGAACAGCACGGCGGCCGATGCGTACCTCGTCCCGACGTCCATCACCTACGACCGGTTGCACGAGGTCGGCGAGATGGCGAAGGAGTCGCACGGTGCGACGAAGCAGGCCGAGGGAATCCGGATGGCCATCGGGTACGTCCGCGCCCAGGGCCAGTTACGCGGAACCGTCTACCTGCGGTTCGGGACTCCGATGTCGGCACGGCAGTTCCTCGACGAGTACGACGACAAGCGGGTCGCGGTGCAGCGTGCGGCGCTGGCGGTGTCGCACGCCATCAACGAGTCCACTCCGGTGACGCCGGCGGCGCTGGTGGCGATGGCGATGCTCGGTATCGAGGACCGCGCGCTGAACAAGCGTGAGATGTGGTCGATCATCGAGCCGTTGGCGTCGTACATCCAGCAGCGTGGTCTCCCGACGGCGGGTGGGGTGGATCTGACCGACATCGACGTCATGACGGCCGCTGTTCGCGCGCAGGTCGCGGCCGGTGTGGTGCGGCGCTTCGACGACGGCCCGGAGCCGTTGTTCCTGCTCGCGCAGGACAAGCATCTCGTCGCGTCGTTCTTCCGCAACAACGCCATTCACTTCTTCGTGATGCGGGCGATCGGCGAGTTGGTGGTGTTGCGCACCGAGGACTGCCCCACGGGCGAGGTGGCCGCCGACGATCTGTGGAAGTCCGCGCTGGAACTGCGGGACATGCTGAAGTTCGAGTTCTTCTTCGGCGAGAAGCGTGAGTTCGGGGAGCGCCTCGAAGCCGAGGTCGATCTCATCGATCCGCACTGGCGCACCGGTCTCGATCGACCCGGATACGCGCTGAAGTCGTTGCAGTCGCAGCCTTTTCATCTGGCGCACCGAGTACTGCAGCCGATCTTCGAGGCGTATCAGGTGGTGGCCGACCAGCTGCTCACCCTCACACCGGGTGCGAAGTTCGACAAGGTGTCGTTCCTCGACGACTGCCTGGGCGTCGCGCAGTCGCGGCGACTCCGACAGCAGCTCGAGCACAGCGAGGCCATCTCGAACGAGCTCTTCGACACCGCCCTGCAGTTGGCCGACAATCGTGGTCTCCTGTCCACCGAGGACGACGACATCGCCTCCCGCCGTCAGGAATTCGCTGCGGACATCGCGGCGTGGGGACGTGTGAGCAGACGTATCCGCACGATGGTGCACGTGGCCCTCGACTCCGTCGACGGTGCGGACGCACCCGATCGACCAGACAACGCTTCCGGAGGACACCGGTGACCAGCACTCACCCAGCACACACGTTCCAGGATCTACTCGACGAGGTCGCACAGGCTCCGAAGGGTCCGGACGTGGTGGCGTTCTTCGATTTCGACGGCACCGTGATCGACGGTTACTCCGCGACCGCCGTGTTCAAGGAACGTCTTCGTCGCTTCGACGTCGACCTGTTCGAGCTGTGGGAGATCAGCAGCGCCGTCGTGGAGATGCGGGTGCGCGGGACCACCGTCGACAACCTGATGGACAAGGCCGTGCACGCGTTGGCCGGCAAGACGCACGACGAGTTGATGGAGCAGGCGCAGCGGCTCTTCCGCTCCGAGATCGCTTCGCAGATCTTCCCGCAGGTCCGCACCCTCGTCGCCGCGCATCGCCGGGCCGGTCACCGCGTCGTGATGTCGACGTCCGCGACCCCGTACCAGGCTCAGCCCGTGGTCGACGACCTCCGCTTCGACGACCTGATCTGCACCCACCCCGAGATCGGGCCGGACGGCGTCCTCACCGGCCTCCTCGACGGCCGGTCGCTGTGGGGTCCGCGCAAGGCCGAGGGAATCGAGGACTGGGCGACGGCCGAGGGCGTCGACACCTCCGTGTGTTTCGGCTACTCCAACGGCATCGAGGACGTCCCGATGCTCGAGACCGTCGGTCGTCCCGTCGCGCTCAACCCGGACCCCGAACTCGACCGCACGGCGCGTGACCGCGGCTGGTCCCGTGTCCAGCTGCGCAGGCCCACTCGCGGAGCCGATCTGACGTCCACCGTGCGCAGCGTCGCCGCCCTCGGCTCGGTCCTGGCGAGTGCCGGACTGGGTGCGACCCTGGGCGTGCTCAGCGGCAGCCGCCGAGTGGGCGCCAACGTCACCAACGCCGTCGCACCGGAGGTCGCTCTGGCCCTCACCGGCATCACGGTGAACGTGGTGAACGAGGAGAACGCCTGGAGCCACCGACCGGCGGTGTTCCTGTTCAACCATCAGTCCACGATGGACATGATCGTCGTCGCCCGCGTCCTGCGTCGGGACATCACGGCCGTCGCGAAGAAGGAACTGAGCCGCGACCCCCGGTTCGCCCCCCTCGGGGCTCTCTTCGACGTGGCCTACGTCGACCGATCGAACAACGCCGCGGCGCGCGAAGCGATGAAGCCGGCCATCGACAAGCTCCACAGCGGCGTGTCGGTGGCCGTGGCCCCGGAGGGCACGCGCATGCCGACGGAGCGGTTGGGGCGCTTCAAGAAGGGCGGGTTCCATCTGGCCATGGCGGCCGGGGTCCCGGTGGTTCCCCTGATCCTCCAGGGAGCGGGCGACGTGATGTGGAAGTCCTCGTTCACTGCGCACTCCGGCACCGTCACCGTCACTGTGGGAGAACCGATCCCGACGACGGACTGGACGGCGGAGACACTGGACGAGCACATCGCGGAGGTCCGGGCGGTCTACGAGCGGACTCTCGACCATGCCTGACCAGGGCCCACCGGACGCCGGCCGGCCCACCTTCCGGCAGAACGAGGTCGAACAGACTCTGCTGGGAGAGGAACCCACGTACACCCGCGATCAGGTCGCCGAGCTGGCGAACGTGGATCTCGAACGCGCGCAACAACTGTGGATCGCCATGGGCTTCCCGGTCAGCCCGGATCCGGACGCCGTCATGTTCACCGATGCCGACATCGAGGCGCTGCGCCTGCTCACGACACTCGTCGACGAGAACGTCGTCGAGAAGTCGATGGAGGTGGCGGTCGCGCGGACGCTGGGGCAGTCGATGTCACGGCTGGCCGAGTGGCAGGTGGGCGTCGTCAACTCCTACATCCGCTCGCGCATCGCTGCCGACGCCGCCGATCCGGACGCCATTCGATCGGAGTCCCGGGTCACCGCCGCGGACACGGTGCCCACCATGGAGAAACTGCAGAACTACGTGTGGCGGCGCCATCTCGCCGCGGTGGCCGGGCGCGCACTGTCCGTCGAGTCGAGCGGGGAGACCGACACGGTGCTCGCGGTCGGCTTCGCGGACATGGTCGGCTACACCTCGCTCACCCGTCGACTCGATGTCTCCGAGCTGACCTCGCTGCTCGAGGAGTTCGAGTCGGTGGCCACGACGATCATCGCCCGCGGCCACGGATCGGTGGTGAAGAACGTCGGCGACGAGGTGATGTTCCAGACCACCGACCCCCGGGACGCGGCACGGATCGCCCTGGAGCTGCACGACGCCTTCGCCGACCGGGACGACGTTCCCGCGCTGCGCGTCGGCATCGCCGTGGGTCCGGTGCTCGCCCGCTTCGGCGACCTGTACGGGTCCGTGGTCAACATGGCCGCCCGCCTGACCAGCAACGCGCACCCCGGCACGGTGCTGGTGGACAGCGAGACGGCCGACGCGCTGTCGGGCGAGGACGAGTTCTACCTCAAGTCGCTACGCCCCCTGCGGGTGCGCGGTTTCAGCAAGCTACGGACCTACGCGCTGCGTCGCAATCGCGATCACCAGCGGGAAGGATCGCGCGACACCGAGCGTTGACCTGAGGTGATGACGGATGCACTGCTCACTCCGACCCGCCTGTGGACACCCCGGCGGGTGATGATCACCAAGTCGGCCGCCGAACTGCCACACACCGCCGAGATCGTGCGGCGGTGCGAGGCGGCGGGTGTGTCGGACATCGACGTCCTCCCGGCGGATCGCCTCACGGGGCTGCGCGGCGAGTCCGAGCGGGAGACCTACGCGCGGGCGAAGTCGACGCTCGCGGTCGTAGTCGCTCCGCCCAGTGCGCTGAAGCCGCAACCCATCCCACCCAGCGCCGACTGGCGCATCGACCTGGCGAAGGGCTGCCCGGCGCACTGCCAGTACTGCTACCTCGCCGGCTCGCTGTCGGGCCCACCTGTCACTCGGGTGTACGCCAATCTCGACGACGTCCTGGCCCCGATCGCGACGCACGTCGGCCGCGGCACCATCACCAGCGGCACCGCCGAGCGTGGACACGAGGGCACCACCTTCGAGATGTCCTGCTACACCGACCCTCTCGGCATCGAGCACGTCACCGGATCACTGGCCGCCGCCATCTCGCGGGTCGGCGCCGGCGAGTTCGGACCCGGCGCCTCCCTCCGCTTCACGACCAAGTTCGACGATGTCACCGAGTTGGTCGGCCTCGACCACGGCGGGCGTACCCGGGTGCGACTGTCGGTGAACGCCCGCGACATCGGGAACCGTTTCGAGGGCGGCACGGCTCGGATGCCCGCGCGCATCGCGGCGCTGCGTGCGCTCGCACAGGCGGGGTACCCGGTGGGCGTGACCATCGCTCCGATCATGCCCGTGCCCGGCTGGCGCGAGCAGTACGGCGAGCTCCTCGCCGACATCGCGGCGGCGCTGGCCGACGTCCCGGACGTCGACCTCACCGCAGAGATCATCACGCACCGGTTCACTCCGTCGAGCAAGGACGTGCTGCTGAGCTGGTACCCGGCCACGAAGCTCGAGATGGACGAGGACTCGCGCTCGGCCAAGCGGTCGAAGTTCGGGGGCGTCAAGTACGTCTACCCGAAGGACACCATGGCGGAGATGAAGAGCTGGTTCACCGAGGAACTACGGGACGTCCTGCCCGCGGCGCAGCTCCTGTACTGGACCTGACGTGCCGGAGGGGGACACGGTCCACGCGCTCGCGGCACGTCTGCGGGCGGCGCTGGACGGCCGGGAACTGGCCGAGGGCCGGCTGAACGTCCCCGCACATGCGACGGAGAACCTCGCGGGACGCACGATCCAACGGCACCGGACGCACGGCAAACACCTGCTCACCGATCTCGACGGCGACCTGACGCTCCACACGCATCTGAGGATGACGGGGTCGTGGACCGTCACCGCCCCCGGCCGACGACTGCCCCGTCGCCTCGATCCCGACGTGCGCGTGCGGCTGGCCGTGCGCGACGGGCCCACCGCGTACGGGCTGCTGCTCCCGGTGGTCGAGTTCTCCACCACTCGCGACGTCGACGCGGCGCTGTCGTATCTCGGCCCCGATCCGCTGCACGACGACTTCGACGCCGCGCAGGCGGCGGCGAACATCGCGCGGGACCCGCGCCCGATCGTCGCGGTACTGCTCGATCAGCGCGTCATGGCCGGTCCGGGCAACCTGTGGGCCAACGAACTGTGTTTCCTTCGTGGTCTCGGGCCGTGGGTGCCGGCGTGCGACGTGGATGCCACTCGACTGGTCGCCCTCACTCGCAAGGCGATGCGCCACTCGGTGTCCACCCCGCGGGCCATGCAGGTGACCACCGGAGACACCCGGCCAGGTCGGCAGCACTGGGTGGCGGGTCGCGCGGGCAAGCCGTGCCTGCGATGCGGCACCACCGTCCGCGTGGTCGCCGAGGTGCCGGGAGATCCGGAACGACGGCGGACCTGGTGGTGCCCGCACTGCCAGCCGGGGCCGGAGCGGCCGTGATCCGGTGCAGCCGACCGTGCTGTACCCGGTTCACTGCACCGGATCCGATCCACGGAACTGCCGCGGAGGCGCGCGCGTCCAGTGCGAGATGATCGAGAGACTGCTGGCCGAGCAGGACGGGGTGGTGACCACCGCGCAGGCCCTCACCGCCGGACTCACCCCCGAGGCCATCGAGTGGCGCGTCCACACCGGCCGCTGGCGGCGCACGAGTCGCGGAGTGTTCTTCGCCGTCGACCGACCGTTCACCGACGACGCGCGGATCCGGTGCGCGGTGTGGTCCACGAGTACGGGCGCGCTGTCCGGTCCTGCAGCCGCGTACTGGTATCGCATGCTTCCGCGGGCCCCGGAGACGATCGAGGTGACCGTGCCCCGGACAGGCTCCGGTCGCGGAATCACGGGTGTCCGGTTGCGGCGGCGCGACCTACCGGGCATCGACGTCGTGATCGTGCGCCGTGTCCTCGTGACGAGGACGCCGCTGACCGTTCTGGAGGCGTCGACGGTGCTGGGCCCCGAGGTCATGGATCGAGCCCTGCAGAAGACGATGACCCTCGACCATCTCCGACGAGCGCACGCTCGCAACCCCGGACGTCGCGGGTACGTGCGAGCGGAGCAGCTCCTGCGCGCCGCCGAGGGCGGTGCCCGGTCCGAGGCCGAACGGCTGTTCCGCAGGATCATGAGATCCGCACACATCACCGGGCTGCGGGTGAACCTGCCGTACGCGGGCTACATCCTCGACTTCGCGTTCCCGCACGCCAGGGTCTGCGTGGAGATCGACGGGTGGGCCTTCCACTCGGACAGCGCCGCGTTCCACCGCGACCGGATCCGACAGAACGTCCTCAGCAGGGAGTGGACGGTGTTGCGGTACACGTGGCGGGACCTCGTCGAACGGCCCGACGAGGTGGCGGCCGAGGTGCGACGCTTCGTCACCGGATGAACCGGTGCAGCTACCCGTGCTCTCCACGGTTCACTGCACCAGATCCGGTCCGGACCGGCGGATGTGGCACAGTTGTCAGCCGGGCGCGCCACCGGAGAGAGAGACGAAGATGCAGTATCAGTCGACGCGGGGTCACAACCTGCCCCAGCACTTCTCGGACATCCTCCTCGGCGGCCTGGCCCCCGACGGTGGTCTCTACCTGCCGGCCGAGTACCCGCAGCTGACCGCCGACGAGCTCGAGTCGTTCCGCTCACTGTCCTACGCCGACCTCGCCTTCGAGGTGCTCTCGAAGTTCGCCGACGACATTCCCGCGGAGGACCTCCGCGACATCACGCGCCGGACGTACACCGCCGAGGTCTACTCGAACGGCCGGCCCGGCGACGACACGTCACTCATCACCCCGCTGCGTCCACTCGGCGAGGAGCAGGGCACCTCGCTCCATCTCCTGGGCCTGTCCAACGGTCCGACGCTGGCATTCAAGGACATGGCGATGCAGTTGTTGGGCAACCTGTTCGAGTACTCCCTCGCGGGCAGCGGCGAGGAGCTCAACATCCTGGGCGCGACATCGGGTGACACCGGCAGCGCCGCCGAGCACGCGATGCGCGGCAAGAAGAACATCCGCGTCGTCATGCTGAGCCCGCACGGCCGGATGAGCAGTTTCCAGCGGGCACAGATGTTCAGCCTGCAGGACGAGAACATCGTGAACCTCGCGGTCGAAGGGAATTTCGACGACTGCCAGGACATCGTCAAGGCCGTCTCCAAGGACGCCGAGTTCAAGGCGCACCACGCCATCGGCACCGTCAACTCGATCAACTGGGGTCGAGTCGTCGCGCAGGTCGTCTACTACGTGCACGGGTGGCTCCTCGCGACGGACGGGCCGGGCCGGCGCGTGTCGTTCTCGGTGCCGTCCGGCAACTTCGGCAACGTGTGCGCCGGACACATCGCCCGGTGCATGGGCCTGCCGATCGACCAGCTCGTCGTCGCGACCAACGAGAACGACGTCCTCGATGAGTTCTTCCGCACGGGTGTCTACCGTCCCCGCGCGGCCGCCGAGACCCACCACACCTCGAGCCCCAGCATGGACATCTCCAAGGCGTCGAACTTCGAGCGCTTCCTCTACGACCTCGTCGATCAGGACGCGGTCCGGCTCGGTGAGCTGTTCCGCGCGCTCGACACCGACGGCGGCTTCGACTTCTCCGGCACCCCCGAGTTCGATCGCATCCAGGAGTTCGGCTTCGTGTCCGGCCGCAGCACGCATGCGAACCGCGTCGAGACCATCCGCGACGTGGCCGAGCGCTACGGCGTCACCATCGACCCGCACACCGCGGACGGCGTGAGTGTCGCCCGCCGGAATCTGCGCGAGGGCGTGCCCATGGTCGTGCTCGAGACCGCGTTGCCCGCGAAGTTCGCGGACATCGTGCGGGAGGCACTGGGCACCGAACCCGAACGTCCGCCGGCATTCGAGGGCATCGAGGATCTGCCGCAGCGCTTCGACGTCGTCCCCGCGGACGTCGATCGTGTGAAGGACGTCATCGTGGAGCACACCGGTCGCTAGAGTCGGGCCATGTCGATACGACTCGAGAACGTCGGGATCGCGGTACGCGACCTCGACGAGGCCATCGCGTTCTTCACCGATCTGGGTCTGACTCTCCTGGGCCGTGACACGGTCCAGGGCGAGTGGGCCGACACGGCAGTGGGTCTCGACGGCAATCACGCCGACATCGCGATGCTGCAGACGCCGGACGGAGCGGGCCGCATCGAGCTGTTCCAGAATCGCCACCCCACCATGATCGAGACGGAACCGACGCTCCCGCATCAGATCGGCATGCACCGCGTCGCCTTCGAGGTCGACGACCTCGAGCAGGCGTTGGCGGTGGCCGCTCGGCACGGCTGCCACCCGTTGCGCGGTGTCGCGAACTACGAGGGTGTCTACGCGCTGACGTACGTGCGCGGACCCAGCGGCATCATCGTCATGTTCGCGCAGAAGCTCGGGGCCTGATCACCCGGTGCTCTTGATCTCCTGATGGTAGGTCTGCATGGCGTCGGTGAGGGCACCGAACACACGATGCGCCGCAGCGAGATCCGTGTCCGGCAGTGCGGACAACGACTCGTGGACGTGCTGGCCCAGCGGGCCGAAGAACTGCCGTGCGACGTCCATTCCCGGCTCGTCGTAGCGGAGGATGACCCGCCGTCGGTCCCGCGTGTCGGGTTCGCGGCGGATGTGGCCGGACGCGATCATCCGCTCCACCAGATACGTCATGGCGGCGGAGGAGAGTCCGAGAAGAGAGCCCAGCTCGCCCGGCGACACCGGACGTCCACCGACATCGGCGACCATGATGTGCAGCAGGGCTCGGAAGTCGTTCGCACTGAGATGGTGTCGAGAGCCGAACACGCGGCCGAGCTGATCCGACTCGGCCGTCATGGCCCGCATGTCGGCGGCGATGGTGAATTCGAGATCGCGCCGGGCACCGTCGGCGTCGGTCGCGTCGGACCGCTCCGACCGTTCGTGTGCTGACACAGATTCTCCTTCGAAAACTCGGGTGTCAGCGTACTCGCCAGACCTCCGTGCGATGTCTCAGTTGCTTAACGATCAACTAACTGAGACACTTTTCGAGTGAGCGACAACTCTGTGTGGAACCGCGTGGCCGGCCTCGTCTCGGGGCCCCGGTCCTGGATCGTCGCCCTGCTCGTCATCCTGGCCGCCGGCGCGCTCATCGGCGGCGTCGGGAGCAACTCCGCTGCCGAGAGCTCACCGACATCGCTCCCCTCGGACGCAGAATCGGCACGGGTCGACGCCCTGCTCGAGGAGTTCCCCGACGCCGACCTCTCGCCGGTGATCCTCGTGGTGACGCGCGCCGACGGCGGCGCCCTGTCCGAACAGGACCTCGCCGACGTCGCTGCCGCGAGGATGCGGATGAACGGTGTCGAGCGCGGCGTGGACGCGGGTGCGCCCGACGCCCCGGTCGTTCCCGCACCCGACGGCGAGGCGGCCATCGCCCCCGTCCAGGTGTCGACGTCGGAGTCCGGAACGGGACTGGCCGATCTGGTCACCGAGCTGCGCACCGCTGCCACCGACGGCCTCCCCGACGGGTTGACGGCGCAGGTCACGGGCGGTCCCGCGTTCGCCGCCGACATCGCCGACTCCTTCTCCGGGGCCAATGTCACGCTACTCGGCGTCACCGCGCTGGTGGTGGCCCTGCTGCTGATCGCCACGTACCGATCACCGGTTCTCTGGCTCGTGCCGCTCGCCGTCGTGGGCTTCGGTGACCGGGTCGCCTCGACGGTCGGCACCGCCGTGTCCGGGCTTACCGGGCTCTCGTTCGACGGCAGCACCTCGGGCATCACCAGCGTCCTGGTGTTCGGCGCCGGGACCAACTACGCGCTGCTGCTCATCTCCCGGTACCGCGAGGAACTGCGCCGCGAGAGCGACCACCGGGTCGCCCTCCACCATGCCGTGCGACGCGCCGGCCCGGCCATCGTGGCGAGCAACGCGACGGTGGTGCTCGCGCTCCTGACGCTGCTGCTGGGCACTCTGCCGAGTACGCGCAGCCTGGGCGGTCTGGCCGCGGCCGGTCTCGTGGTCGCCGCCGTCTTCGTGCTCTTCGTTCTTCCGCCACTGCTCTCACTGTTCGGCCGGAAGCTGTTCTGGCCGTTCGTTCCTCGCGTGGGCGATCCCGAGCCGACGGACAAGGGCGTGTTCTTCCGCGTCGCCAACGCCGTCGGTCGTCGACCCGGCCGCGCCGCGGCGGTGTCGCTGGTCGCGCTGGCCGTCTGCATTCTCGGCCTCGTCGGAACCAACGTGGGCCTGTCGCAGACCGAGCAGTTCCGCGTCACCGCCGAATCCGTCACCGGCATCGACACGCTCGCCGAGCACTTCCCGGCGGGGCAGTCAGATCCGACCGTGGTCGTCTCCCGGACCGCGGCGGCCTCGGAGGTCGAGGCAGCGCTGCAGGACACCGACGGCGTGGTGTCGGTGTCCCGAACTGCGGACTCCCGGCCCGGCACCTCCGACACCGGTCTCACCGAGTGGTCCGTCGTGCTCGACGCGGAACCGTCCTCCGACGGCGCGTTCGCCGCGGTCGAGAATCTGCGTGCATCTGTCGCACCGATCACGGGTGCCGACGCTCTGGTGGGCGGCAGCGATGCGCAGGCGCTGGACACGTCCGATGCCGCAGCTCGCGACCGCCTGGTGATCATCCCGGTGATCCTGCTGGTGGTTCTGCTGGTGCTGTTCGTTCTGCTCCGGTCGGCCCTCGCACCCCTGGTGCTCGTGGCCACGACGGTGCTCAGCACGCTGGCGGCTCTGGGCATCGGCAGCTGGGCCAGCGAGAACATCTTCGGCTTCCCCGCCCTCGGCGACAACGTGCCGCTGTTCGGGTTCCTGTTCCTCGTGGCCCTGGGTGTGGACTACACGATCTTCCTCGTCACCCGGGCACGCGAGGAGACACCGTCCTACGGGACGCGGACGGGCATCGTGCGCGCCGTCGCGTCGACGGGCGCGGTCATCACCAGTGCGGGCATCGTGCTCGCCGCGGTGTTCACCGTGCTGGGCGTCCTGCCCCTCATTCTGCTCACGCAGCTCGGGATCGTCGTGGGCCTCGGCATCCTGCTCGACACCTTCGTGGTCCGCACGATCGTGATTCCGGCCCTGTTCACCCTGATCGGTCCCCGCATCTGGTGGCCGACCGAACTCGACCCGCACTCCGAAGACAGTCCGAACGCCACGAAAGAAGGAGTCACCTCATGATCCGCAGCATCATCCGCACGGCAGTCGCCGGAGCGTTGGTCACCGGAGCTCTGCTCGCCGGCGGTAGCGCCGCGTCCGCGCAGCCCCTGTTCGAGCCGCTGCAGCCCATCGCTCAGCTGGACGTCCAGCGCTACGCGGGTGACTGGTGGCAGATCGCGGCCGTCCCGCAGCCGTTCAACCTGAACTGCGCCAAGGACACCCGGGCCAACTACCAGGTGCTCGACCCCAGCAACGTGCGCGTGCAGAACAACTGCACCCGCTGGGACGGCGGAGCCAACGAGATCATCGGCAACGCCCGGGTGAACGATCCGGTCACGCAGGCGCAGCTGCACGTGAGCTTCCCCGGTGTGCCCACCCAGGACAATCCCGAGGGACCCACCAACTACATCGTCACCTACATCGCCGACGACTACTCGTGGGCGCTGGTGGGCGATCCGTTCCGCACGTCCGGCTTCGTCCTGTCGCGGTCGCCGCAGGTGAGTGCCGATCAGTGGAAGCAGATCCGGAGCGTCGTCGAGAGCCGCGGCTACAACGCCTGCCTGCTGTTGACGTCGCCGACCACTCAGGGCAGCAACGAGATCCGCCCGCTCTGCACCGTCTGACCTCTGCCACCGCTCACCGTTCGGCTCAGCTGGGTCGAACGGTGAGCACCGGCACCGGTGACGTCATCAGCAGACGCTGACTGACGCTGCCCAGCAATGCCTTTCCCACCCGACTGCGCTTCTTGATCCCGATCACGAGTCGCGTCACCTCCGGGTGCGCCTCGATCTCGTCGATCACCGCGATCACCGGGTCGCGGTCCTCGCGCCCCGCCCGGTCGATCACTCGCACCGCCACGTCACCGCCCACGTCGCTCGTGTCGAGCGCGCCGAGGGTCAGGTTCACCGCGATCACGTCGGTCTCGAGCATGCGCGCCTCCGACACCGCCTCCGACAGTGCGTGTCGGCCCTCGTCGCTGTCGGTCACTGCCACCAGTACTGCCATGATGTCTCGCCGTCCTTCTCGAAGTGGGGTGATCGTGTCAGGAGTACTCGCGGCGGAACCGGGCCTCGAGTTCCTCCAGGCTCTGACCGCGGGTCTCCGGCACCTGCGTGATGATGAAGACCAGGGCCAGTATGCCCAGTCCGACGAAGATGAAGAACGTCGGCGCGATGCCGAGCGCGTCGACCACCGGCGGGAAGGCCAGTGCGACGGCAGCATTGGCGATCCACAGCATGAACACGCAGACACCGATGGCGAAGCTGCGAATCTTGAGCGGGAAGATCTCTGCGAGCATCAGCCAGACCAGCGGCCCGATCGTGCCCTGCATGCAGAAGACGAAGAGCACGACGAAGACGAGGATGAAGTATGCCTTGGCGGTGCCGTCCGGCAGCAGCAGTGCGGACAGTCCGACCAGGAGATGGAAGAGCGTCGTCAGTGAGAAGCCCGCGATCAGCATCGTTCGGCGATCGATCCGATTCATGATGAGCAGGCCGACCGTGATGCCGAGGACGCTGAAGAGGCCGTTGAGCGTGTTCGCGATGATGGCGGAGCTGCTCGAGAATCCGGCGTCGCCGAGGAGCTGGGTGCCGTAGTACATCACCGAGTTGATGCCCGTGAACTGTTGGAACACACCGAGTCCCACACCGATGTAGATCAACCGTCGGATCCACCGCACCGACAGGTCGGCCGCGCCGCCGGTCTGCGAGAGCTTCTCCTCCTCGGCCAGCGCGTGCACCTCGGCCATCTCGGCCTCCGCACGTTCGGGGGACCGCACCTGCTTCAGCACCGCCAGGGCGTCGTCGTCCCGGCCCTGCGAGACGAGCCAGCGCGGACTCTCGGGCATCCGCAGCATGCCGAAGAACAGTGCGAACGCGGGCAACACGGCGACCAGCAGCATGTAGCGCCAGACGGAGTCGTGCTCGCCCCAGATGTTGAAGATGAGGGCGTTGATCACGAAGGCCGCGAACTGGCCGCTGACGATCATGACCTCGTTGCGCGTCACCAGGGAACCGCGGCGCTCGAACGGTGAGACCTCCGAGAGGTACACCGGCACGGTCGCGGACGCTCCGCCGACCGCGAGGCCGAGGATGAAGCGGAACACCGCCAGCACCTCCCACGACGGGGCGAGAACGCAGCCCAGAGTGCCGAGGACGAAGATGCCGGCCAGCATCAGGATGTTGTGCCGACGGCCGTACTTGTCCGACAGTCGGCCCCCGACCAGTGCGCCGATGGCCGCCCCGAAGATGAGGATGCTGACGACGAAGCCCTCGGTGAAGGCCGTGAGCGACAGGTCCTCCTTCAGCGGCTCCAGCGCGCCGTTGATGACGCCCGTGTCGTATCCGAACAGCAGGCCACCGAAGGTCGCCACCACGGCGATGACGCCGAGGCGACGCGAGTGGGGACCGGGTGCGTCCGGCGGTAGTGCACTTCCCGTGGTGCTGACTTGCGAAGACATGACATCCCATCGTCGGCGTGGCGGGTCCGAGCCGCCCAGCGACGCTCAAACCATGTCTGTATGTCTTAACATAGTTTCCGTGCCCTGAGAAGTGGATCACATCATTTTCCCCTCGACCCCGGTATTTCTCTCAGTTGTTGAACTATTCAAAATCTGAGATGATCGGTCCGGCGATCCACGTCGAGAAGGGAGTGCCACCATGTCCGACGAGCCCGAGCGGGACAGCGAGCAACGCGCGGCTCCGTTGTCGTTCGTCCAGTTGTTCTTCGACGCGACGGTCGACACCACGTCGCCGGGACACCTCCCCGACGACGGACCCGACGACGCGGGCACATCGCCCCTGCGCTGATCAGCGATGCGCGAGCCCTGCGTAGAACGCGAGATGAGCGGCCGCGGCGTCGTCCCAACTCGTGCGGGCAGCCAGTGCGCGCCCGGCAGCGGCACGGTCGTCCGACGTCAGAGCGTCCTCGAGTGCGGCAGCCGTCCCCTCCGCGTCGCCGCCGTAGCGCACCGCGTCCCCGAACACCTCGCGGAACACGGGGAGGTCCCGCACCACGACGGGAACCGAGGCGGCGAGAGCCTCCATCGCGGCCAGCCCGAAGCCTTCCTTGGTGGAGAGGAACGCGAATGCCGACGCGCCCGCGACGAGAGACGGGAGCACGTCGTGGTCGACGGTGCCGAGCACCCGCGGTACGGGCCCCTCGTCGCCTGTCGACCGACCGGCCTCCGGCCTGCCCGCCAGTTCCGCGAGTCGGGTGTCGAACTCCGCCCGGTACCCCCGGTAGTCGAACAACGTCTCACCGCCGGCGAACACCAGACCCACGTCCGGACACCGCTCTCGAAGCGCGGCGTGGGCCTCGAGCAGGTCGATGCTCCCCTTGCGCGGCTCGATGCCACCGACCGCGAGGACGTATCGGCCGAGACGGGTGCGCCACTCGTCGCCGCGTGCCGCCGCGAACCGAGCATGGTCGACCCCGTTGGGGATGACCGTCGGCGACAGCCCCCATCCCGCACGCACCTCGTCGGCCACGGCGCGCGAGACACAGATGCGGGCGAGGGGCTCGACGACCGCGCGCTCGTGGCAGGCGGCGAGTTCCGGTGTCGTGAACTCCTCGAGGTGGTGGATCGTGCGGACACAGCGTCCGACGGCGTTCGCGGTGATGCAGTCCTGGGCATGCACGACGTCGGCGTCACCCGGGTCGAATGCACTGCGCATCAGTGCTATCGACCGCAGGATGCGATCGCCCACCGACTCGTCCTCGCGCGCCGGGAACGGAACGAGACGAACCGTCACCGCGGGATCGATCGCACGGTAGAAGCCCTCGTCGCCGCCGCGCGCCAGGGACCACACCGTCACGTCCGCTCCCGCGCGCGCCAGTGCTTCCGCCAGTTCGACGGTGTGGACCACTCCCCCTCGCGGTTTCGTCGAGTAGGTCAGGAGGGCGACACGCACGTGGTCTCCTTCGATGCCTGTGAGTGGTAGGTGTCCGGTCGTCGTTCGTCGAGGTGACGCAGCACCCGACGGGCCCGGTCCACCTCCGCGTCCACGTCGATGTCGCAGCACGCCAGGCCACCCTTGTCTCGCGTCCGGCACAGGACCTCGCCGCCGGGACCGACGATCTTCGCCTGCCCGAGGAAGCGCAGAGATCCCGTCACCCCCGTGTGATTGGACGACAGCAGCACCACCTGATTCTCGGCTGCCCGGGCGGCGTCGTAGAGGTCGAACAGGCGAGACTGTCTGTCGTTGGCCAACTTCGACGCCCTGTCCGTCACGCTGGCCGGCCACGCCGACAGCGCCGCGATGATGCGCGCACCGTCCAGAGCCAAGGTGCGCGCCGCCTCGGGGAATGTCTTGTCGTAATCGATCAGCATGCCCATCCTGCCCACCGGCGTGTCGAACGCCGAGAACCGATCTCCCGCCGCATAGGCCAACGACTCCCCCGCCGGTTGGTGCACCTTTCGATGACGACCCAACACACCGTCGCCCGTGAGGCACACGGCGGCGTTGTAACGGACCAGGGCCGCCCTCTCGGTGTAGCCCACGCACACGGTCATCGCACCGGCCGCAGCAGCGATCACCGCGAGCTCGGGTCCGTCCTCGTCGAGCGCCGGCGGCAGCTCCTCGAGATCGGGCCGCGCGAGATCACCGAGGTAACCGCCGAGGCAGGCGTCGGGCAGGACCAACAGGTCGATGCCCCGCTGATGGCCCTGCTCGATGATGCCCACGATCTTCTCGACGGACCGCTCGACGTCACGGCCGAAGTGTCCCGCGAGCGCCGCCGCCCGGATCGGCGCCATCTCGCGGTCAGACCGCCGCGGGCACGCGGGCGCCGACCGCCGGGGACATCTGCTCCGCGAGGTACTCCGCATCCCGTGCCACCGCCGCGAATCGGCCCGAGCCCCAGGTGTTCTGCCACGGCAGACCCAGGAAGTACAGGCCCTCCGCCGCGGTCACACCGCGGGTGTGAGCCGGGTGGCCCTCACCGTCGAACACCCCGACCTTCAGCCAGCGGTAGTCCCGGCGGAAGCCGACGGCCCACACGACGGACGTGACGCCCGCCGCCTCGAGATCGAGCTCGGTGGGTTCCGACTCGGGCCGCCAGACCGGTGTGTAGCGCTCCTCGACGGGAGCGTCGAGTCCCGCCCTGGCGATGTAGGCGTCGATGTCGTTCTTGATGCCCTCCGACACCGCGTCCGCCGCGTCGAGTGACTGCTCGAGAGTCGGCGCGAAACGCAGGACACCGTCCGAACCGACGTCGGTCAACCGCCCGTACAGCCGCATCCCGTCCAGCGCGAAGGCACGCAGGTCGATGTCGCGTCCGCCGTCCCGCCCGGTCACGTAGTGGTTCGTGCTCTCCCGCTTGGAGAGTCCGCCGGCGTGTTCGGAGATCGACACGTCGTACACCCCCATGTCCTGCAGCCACGCGACGCAGTCCCGTCCGCGGTAGAAGCGGGCGACACGAGGCGCGGACCCTGCGACGAGGTGCACCTGCCTGCCCTCGAGGTGCAGATCCTCGGCGATCTGCGCGCCGGACTGCCCGGTACCGACCACCAGGACCCCACCCGGAGGAAGCGCCGCCGCGCTGCGGTACCCCGACGAGTGGATCTGCGTGATCGTCTCCGGCACTCGCTCGGCGAGGCGTGGAATCGACGGGACGTGGTAGCCACCGACGGCCACCACGACCTGATCCGCGGTCATCGACCCGGCGGAGGTCGACACGACGTGGCCGCCGCCGGGTGCCTGCTGCACCGACAGCACCGCGACGTGTTCGCGGACCGGAGCGCCGAACGAGTCGGCGTAGCGACGCACGAAGTCGTACACCAGGTCTCGGGTCATGAATCCGTCGGGATCGTCGCCGTCGTAGGCGTACCCGGGAAGGACGCACTGCCAGTTCGGTGTCACCAGGGTGAAGTTGTCCCACCGCCCGTCCAGCCACTCGTGGGCGATGGTGTCCCGTTCGAGGACGACATGGTCGACACCGCGTCGGGTCAGGTGCCAGCTCATGGACAGCCCCGCCTGGCCCGCGCCGATCACGATCACGGTGTGATGCTCGGTCATCGCGCTCCTCCCAGGTCGAGCACGTGCACGGTGCCGCGGTCGAACGCCACTGCGGTGGTCTCGATCTCGCGCAGAGTCGCCGCTGCCGAGGTACACGCGAAGCCGTACTTGGCCCGCACCCGGTCACTGGCCTCGGTGAGCGCGAGTCGACTGCGCTGCACGAAGTCGGCGATCTCGTAGCGCGTCCCGACCGTGAGATGGTCACGGACGACGAGTGACGGTGAGTAGCACTGTTGGCGGCACCCGTTGGGCCACTGGACGGTGAAGGTCATCTCAGGCACGGCTCATCACCCGGTCCACCCGAGACATGCTGTCGCCGTCGACGAGGGTCCCGTACACGGACGGACGGCGGTCCCGAAGGTTGTACATGCCACCTCCGCGAGCCGCCGCGATCGCCTTCTGCACATCGAGAGTCGCTGTCGCCAGGCCGGGTTCGACGCCCGTGCCGGCGAGGATCTCCCCTCCCGGACCGACGATCTTGGCGCTGCACACGAAGTCCAGCGACCCGAAGGACCCCGCCTGATTGGACGCGATCCACACGACCTGGTTCTCCAGTGCTCGCGCCTGGTCGTAGATGTCGAAGCGCAGCTTCCATCGATCGTCGGCCATGTTCGGTGCACGACCCGTCCGCGAGGTCGGCCATGCCGACAGCGAGGTGATGATCTCGGCCCCGTCGAGTGCGATCTCCCGCGCCGCCTCGGGAAACGCCTTGTCGTAACAGATCTGCATGCCCATCCGGCCGACCGGGGTGTCGAAGGCGCGGTACTCGGAACCCGCCGAGTAGCAGAGGTTCTCGCCCAGCGGCTGGTGCACCTTGCGGTACGAGCCCAGCACCCCGTCACCGTGCACCGTCACCGCGGCGTTGTACCGCGTGAGACCGTCCGCCTCACAGAAACCGAAGGTCACCACCATGTCTCCGGCCATCGCCGACACTCGCGCGATCTCCGGACCGTCCAGCTCGAGGGCCGGCGGCAGGTTCTGCAGCCGGGTGCGGCGCTTCTCCTCCGACTCGTCTCCGCCTCCCAGACTCGGGAGGTAGCCCCCGAGGCACGCCTCCGGCAGGACCAGCAGCGCGCTGCCGCGTCGCCGTGCTTCCGCGATGGTGCGCTCGATGGTGGCGTACGACTCGTCCATGTCGCGGCCGAAGCGCTCGGACGCCACCGAGAGAGTTACGTCGTTCATGCTGGTCCCAATCCTGTGACTGCGGCGGAGACCGCCGAGGTGGTGGCGCCGTCGGGCCACCGCAAGGTGACTCCCGGCTCCGAGGTGAGGCGGCCGCAGGCGGCCGATGTCGCCGGACCGGCCGGCGGGAGCCGACGTCCGGGGCGGTCCGCAGTGATCATCGCGAACCCGGGGAAGCACGTGATCCATCGGCCGAGGTCGGCACCGCCGGGTCGGGGTATGCGGGCGACGTCGATCTCGGCGCCCGTACCGGATGCCTCGGCCAGCATGCCGACGGTGCCCGCGAGCCCCGCCATGCTGACGTCCTTCGCCGCACGAGGAGCTGCCCGGGCCACGAACGAGCCCATCTCGCGGAGGTCCGACCCGGAGCGTGCGGAGGTCGAATCCCACTGCAGGCCGTGGTAACCGGGTCGCCAGCCGCCCCCGAGGTCGGCGGTGAGACTCAGCTCGTCACCGACCTCACCGCCGCCCGCACGCACCGGCGACGACGTCCGTCCGAGTGCCGTGACCGACAGCGCCGCCGGCACACCCACCTGGGTGTGGCCGCCGAGCACGGGAACCCCCCACGCGTCACCGGCGCGGGCGAGGCCGCGGATCACGCGGGTGAGGAGCGACGTCGTCGGAGCGCCGACGGAGTCCAGCATGCCCACCGGGGTCGCACCCATGGCGGACAGATCGTTCAGATTCACCAGGGCGGCACACCATCCTGCCCACTCCGGGTCGCGCTCGACCATCGACGGCACGATGGCGTCGCACGCGGCGATGATGTCGGAGCAGGGCACCGGCACTCCGTCGTCGCCTCGGAAACCACTCGCCCCCAACCCCAGTGGCGCAGTGGCCAGGGGCGCCAGCACACCTGCGAGCACGGCCTTGGTCGACCGGACGAGACGTGCCACCGTGTCGATGGTCCAGCGCATCGTCTCGTGCGGGGCGCCGGCCAGCACGGTGGGGCCGGTGGCGGTCCACCCGAGCGCTGTGAACATCGGAACGTGGCGAGACTGCACGGTGGCGTCGAACCGCACCACCCCGGCCGTCTCCACATGAGCGCAGGCGGCTCGGATCAGAGCGGGTCCCACTGCGCGACTACGCTTCTCCCGCGCGACGACGAGGCGGCTGCCCGACCACCATCCCAGGTCGACGTCCGTGCAGGGAGCCACCCGGACCCCGCCGAGGACGGTGCCGTCGGGGGCGGTCGCGAGAAGGACGACCGCGCGCGGATCGTCGTCGACGCCGTCCCGGTCGGTACCCGAGAACAAGCCCTGCTCGACGACGAACGACTCGCGTCGAAGACGGTGATAGGCGGCGAGATCGGCCGCCGACTCGGCCGGCCGGACGAGGAACGGGGCAGCGCCGACGGTGGGTGCCCCGGTGAGGATCGACAGTTCGGTGCTCATGTCAGCCACCCATCGTCTGCAGGACGCTGCACGCACCACACGCTGCGCACCCGGCCTTCTGGTCGGTCCCCAGCATCTCCGCGTCCACCAGTGCCGCGGCCACCCGAGTGCTCACGTCCGTCAACAGCTCGGCGGACGGCGCCCCGGCCCCGTCGACGTCCACCGCGAGGGTCCCCGGGTGTGGCCGGAACGGGACGACGAAGGGATAGACCCCCATCGCGATCAGCTCGGTGGCGCCGCGAACCACCTCGTCCGGGTCCTCGCCGAGCCCGACCAGCAGATACGTCGACACCTGGTTGCGTCCGAAGACACGCACCGCCTCCGCCCATGCCGCGCGGTACTCGTCGAGCGAGACCGACGCCTTGCCCGGCATCCAGCGGCGCCGCACGTCCTCGTCCAGGGACTCGACGTGGATACCGATGGACCGTGCGCCGGCGTCGTACAACTCGGTGAGGGTCGCGAGATCACCGGGCGGTTCGCACTGCACCTGGATCGGCAGGTCGGGGAGCACGGCGCGCACCGCGCGGACGCAGCGTGCCAGGTGCAACGCCCCGCGATCTCGGCCCGCCGAGGTCCCGGTCGTCATGACCATCTGGGTGATGCCGTCGAGTCGCACCGCCGCCTCGGCCACGGCGGCGAGATCGGCGGGCTTCTTCACCGCCACGGTGGCGCCGCTGCGCAACGACTCCTCGATGGAGCAGAACCGACACCGTTGCGACTCGTCGTAGCGAACGCAGGTCTGGACCACGGTCGTGGCCAGCACCCCCTTGCCGTGGAGCTTGGCGAGCTTCTCGTAGGGCACACCGTCGTCGGTGGTGAGGTCGTAGAAGGCCGGCCGGGCGATGGCGGCGATGTCCAGTCCGATGTCGTCCCCGTCGAACAGCACCCGATCGCCGTCCAGGACGTAGGGGCTCGACGGATTGCGGGGCAGCGCTGCACCGAGTCCGTCGATGCTCACGTGGCCGTCGTCGCTCGGTCCCGCACCCGCGGTGCGGCGCACCGGTGGGGTCCCACGGATGCCGAGCAGGGCCAGATCGACCCGGTGGTTCCTGGTCTTCAGTCGAACGTCGGACATCGCCGTCTCACCTCAGACCATGTACGTGGAGTTGATGATCGCGCCCTTGCGGGCGTAGTGGATCAACGCGTCCTGCACGTCCAGCGGGTGCGCGGGCACGACGCCCTCGATGAGGTCTTCCTCGCGGCCGCCGTGCAGCGCGAGCCCGAATCGGCAACAGAACACGGTGCCGCCCTCCGAGATGAACGTCGCGAGAGCGTCGTTGATGTTCTGCTCGCCGGGGAAACCGGAGTCTCCGGTGGTGGGGAAGCCGCGGGTCGCCAGGCAGTTGATGGCACCGGGACCGTAGAAGTACATCGCCGACTCGTAGCCCTTGCGCAGAGCGCGCGTCGCCTGCAGCACGGCGACGAAGCTCACCGACGACTCGTGGGCGATGCCGTGCACGAGAGTGAAGTACGACTCGCCGTCCTCCGCCTTGTAGTCCGGGAAGATCTTGGTTCCGCCGTAGATGTTGCTGCCCTTGGGGAGTGACGGGTGCGGGATCTCGGCGAGTGAGGCGGACATGTTGTCGAGGATGGTCTGATCGAACGCGGCCACGGGAACCTCCGGAAGATGAGTGAGCGAGTACTCGGGTGCGGAGACGTCCGTCCCGCTGACACCAGTACAGGCCCGCTCGATGTCCGGATGGTCACCCGCGGAACAACGCCCTGTTTCATCCTGCTCACTCGCGTAACCCCGGCGACACACCGCCGCGTTACCGTCGGAGTGTGGTCGACGCCTCGGGTGCCCGACGCCTCCTCGCACTCGCGCACGTCGCGTCGCGAGTCGAGGCGGGCCCACCCGTGCCGCCGGCGACGAGAGTGACCGTGCACTTCCATCCCGATCGGCTCGTGGCCGGCCGACCGTTGCTCGAGGTGCTGATCGAGGAGAACCTGTACCGATCGCAATTCGTCACCGGCACGAGCAACGGCGGGTTCGATCCTGCGCCCGGCGGTCGTCGCCACGCATGGGAGTCCCGCATGTTCGGTGGGGCGTACGACCACGGCCCGGCATCGGAGCGCCCGATCTACGGCTCGCTGAATCACCGCCTGGAGCCCGCGGGCGGATCGTTGCGCTTCGGCTCCTCCCACCTGGTGCTCCGCGGAGACGTGCTGCCCCGGACCACCTTCTGCTACCCCGATTCCGTCCACGAGCCGACAGCCTTCGGCACCGGTGAGCGCATGCCACTCGTCGAGACGGCACTCTCCCACCACGACGTCGACGTGCTCGACGACTACATCGAGGCCCATGTCCACGGACCGCTACGACTCGACACCGATGTCGAGGCACTCGTTCTCGACCCGTCGTTCCGCGGGACCGAGCTGGACGCGATCGCATGCCGGGCACCCGTTCCGGTGCGGTGGCACCACGGGTTCGAGCTGACATCGAGTCGGTTCGATCACTGCGCCGACTACCGCGGACCACACATCGCCGACCTCGCACGGTCGGTGGCGAGAGACGGGCGTCTCACCGCGTGCATCGTCGGTCAGGCCGCGAACACCGGTGAGCACGACGATCAGCACGTCAAACAGCTCTGGCACTGCGTCGCGCGCTTCGGACACGACTGGTCCGACCGTCCGGGGGCCGCAACCTCACCTGCCGAGGGACGAATCGGACGGGGATAAACTGGGCTCACCATGCTCACACCCATCACGGTCGCCCTCTACGTGCTGCCACTCGTCGCCGCGGTCTGGGCACTGGTGAAGCTGATCCGCAATCAGGCGCTGCTCCTCGCGAACCGCGGAGACCGCGTGTTCTTCCGGTTTCTCGTCGGCATCGAGCTGCTCGTGCTCGCGCAGGCCGTGGTCGGTTTCGTCGCCCTGGCCACCACCGACCGCGATGTGCACACCGTCACCTTCGGCGCGTACCTCATCGGTCTCGCACTGCTGCTGCCCATCGGTGTGTGGTGGTCTCTCGGGGACCGCAGTCGCGGCGGCACCGCCGTCCTGATCGTCGTCACCCTCACCCTCGCGGTGATGGTGCTGCGTCTGAACCAGATCTGGGCCGGCCATGCCTGACACCGCACGCACTGACCTGCAGACGGCCACCCGGTCCGGCATCGGGCGCGTCCTCATCGCCCTCTACGCCCTGTTCTCCGTCGCCGCCGCGTCGCGCTCGGCGGTGCAGATCGGGACCCGGTTCGACGACGCACCGGTCGCGTACCTGCTGTCCGCGTTCGCCGCCCTGGTCTACATCGTCGGCACCGTGTGTCTTGCACGAGCCTCCGTGGTGTCGCGCCGCATCGCGACCATCTCGTGCGTCGTCGAGATAGTCGGTGTGCTCGCCGTCTCGATCGCCAGTTACGCCGTGCCGCAGGAGTTCCCGGAGCCCACGGTGTGGTCGCACTTCGGATCGGGCTACCTGTTCATCCCGGTGATCCTGCCGATCGCGGCGCTGTGGTGGCTGCGCCGGACGGACACCGGTAGGGCGGGGACCACACCCGTGGCGTGACTACCCCAGCTTCGCCAGGTTGGTCACACTCGTGCGCACGTCCGACTCCAGCACCTTCGCGACGACCCCGCCGATCGGGCCGGACAGCAACCCGCCGCGGAAGTTCGCGTCGAGGGTGAACTCCGATCCGGCGCCCTTCGGCGCGACGGACATCTTCAGATCGATCTTGATGCCGCCCTTGCCTTTGCCGAGCAGCGCGATCTCGTAGGGCTTGTCGTACTCGGTGATCGTCCAGGTGATCACGTTGCGGAAACCCTTGACCTTGATCAGCGAATCGATGGTGACGCCTTCCTTCAACGTGTCCGGCACGGGACTGCGCCATCCACCGAAGATGGTCATCCACTCCTGGAAGCTGGACAGATCGGACGCCCTGGCCCACGCCTCGTCCGGTGTCATCGTCGAATCCACCGTCACGTTCACTCCGGCCACGCGGCCCTCGCTTCCTGCCTCGTCGGTCCCGCGCGCGGGTCCTGCCACCGAGCGTGGCACCGCTCTCGAACATACCCAGCTCGCGAAGCACGCAATCTATCCTGAACCCATGGCATCGCTGGAGGTCGCGGGGCGACAGATCGCCCTGACCAACGTCGACAAGGTGCTGTGGCCGGAGACGGGCACCACCAAGGGCGAGGTGATCGACTACTACGTCGACATCGCGCCCGCGATGCTCCCCCACCTTCTCGGACGCCCGGTCACGCGGAAGCGATGGCCGAACGGGGTCCAGGCAGGCTCGTTCTTCGAGAAGAACCTCGCCGCGTCGGCTCCGGACTGGCTCGATCGACGACGTCTGCACCACTCCGACCGCGTCGTGGTCTACCCCGTCTTCCACACCGCCGCCGATCTCGCGTGGCTGGGACAGCAGGCTGCGCTGGAAGCCCATGTGCCGCAATGGACTTTCGACGGCGACGAGCAGGGCAAAGCCACCCGCATCGTCTTCGATCTCGATCCGGGCGAGGGCGTCGACCTCGACACCTGCGCGACCGTGGCCTGTGAGGTACGGGCGATGATCACCGACATCGGGCTCACCGCCCACCCCCTCACCAGTGGTAGCAAAGGCATACACCTGTACGTCCCGCTGGAGAAGCCGGTCTCGTCGTCCGGTGCCTCGACCGTCGCGAAACGCGTTGCGACGCTTCTCGAGGAGAAGATGCCCGATCTGGTCACCGCGTCGATGTCGAAGGCTCTGCGGCCCGGGAAGATCTTCCTGGACTGGAGTCAGAACAACGGCAAGAAGACCACCATCGCGCCGTACTCGCTGCGCGGACGCGACCGCCCGACCGTCGCGGCTCCGCGGACGTGGGACGAGCTCTCCGGCGGCGGTCTCGCCCAACTGAGCTTCGAGGAGGTGCTCGCTCGCTTCCACCGGGACGGCGATCTGCTCGCCGGCCTCGATCCGGAGCCGGAGGCGTCGACGATCACCGACAGCCTCGGTCCGTACCGCGGCAAGCGGACTGCCTCGCGCACAACGGAACCCGTCCCGACGACATCGACGACTCGGGAATCCGCGGACCCGATCTTCGTCATCCAGGAACACCACGCACGTCGACTCCACTACGACTTCCGACTCGAGCGCGACGGCGTGCTGGTCTCGTGGGCGGTCCCGAAGAATCTGCCGACGGACGAGAAGAAGAACCATCTCGCCGTGCACACCGAGGACCATCCGATGGACTACGCATCCTTCGAGGGGACCATCCCGCAGGGCGAGTACGGCGGCGGCGAGGTCAGCGTCTGGGATCACGGCACCTTCATCACCGAGAAGTGGCGGGACGACGAGGTCATCGTCGAACTCGAGGGTGAGCGCGTCGCGGGCCGGTACGCACTGATCCGGACCGATCGGGACCAGTGGCTCGTGCACCGGATGACATCGCGCCCCCAGCCGACACGCTCGGAATTGCCCCAGCACCTGCGGCCGATGCTGGCGTCCGCCGGAACGCTGTCCGGACTCGAAGCCGACGAGTGGTCGTTCGAGGGGAAGTGGGACGGCGTCCGCATCGTCGCGACCCTCGACCACGGGGACGTCGTGCTCGAGAGTCGGACCGGACAGGACCTCACGCGCCGCTACGCGGGGATCACGGCGCTCGCCGCGGATCTGTCCGACCATGCGGTCGTACTGGACGGTGAGGCCGTGGTCTACCGCGCGGACGGAGTCACCAGCTTCCAGGCACTGCAGGACGCGCATCCCGACGACGTGCAGTTCATCTGCTTCGACATCCTCCACCTCGACGGCACGGATCTGACGGGCAAGAAGTTCACCGACCGGCGCAAGATCCTCGAGCTGCTCCTGACCGGCCTCGAGACGGCGACCGTCTCGCCGCTCCTGCCCGGCACAGCGGCGGGAGCACTGTCCGAGAGCGAACGCCGCGGGTGGGAGGGCATCGTCGCGAAGCGGAGGGACTCGACCTACGAGGTGGGCCGACGCAGCACCTCGTGGATCAAGGTGAAGAACTGGCGGACGCAGGAGGTGGTCATCGGCGGATGGCGCGCCGGCAAGGGTTCCCGCACCGGGAGCATCGGGTCGCTCCTGCTCGGCATCCCGTCGAAGAACGGACTGCACTACGTCGGGCGCGTCGGCACCGGATTCACCGAGCGACAGCGTGCGGACCTGTTGACGCTTTTGCGTCCGGCCGTCGTCGACGAGTCACCGTTCGACGAACCTCTCCCCACCGCCGACCGCCGCGATGCGACGTGGGTGGCCCCCACCGTCGTCGGCGAGGTGCGGTTCTTCGAGTGGACGGACGGCGGCTCGTTGCGCCATCCGAGCTGGCGGGGCCTGCGTGAGGACAAGACCGTCGAGGACGTTCACCGCGAGGACTGAGCGCTCCCACTCGAGTGGGCAAAGTTTGGACCTTACACAAGAACCACCGAATACGGTTGTCGCCGTCGTGTCGCTTGCTTACGGTTCGATCACGGGGCCGGGGCGCCGTTTCCCGAGTGGAACCGATCCCTCGGGCAGTGTTCAATGTGGCTGTCGTTCGATAACCGCACAGTCGGTTCGTAGGAGTGTTCCAGTGAGATCCATTCGTCGCCTCGTGCTCGCCGCGGTCACCGCAGCGGTCGTCGCTGCCGCCCTTCCAGGGACCGCAGCCGCAGACGCCCAGTACCCGACCCCCAGTGCCGACCCGTTCTACACCGCGCCGGGCGACATCTCCGGGCTCGCACCGGGCACGGTCCTCGCCAGCCGTCCGATGCCCAACCCGCCCAACTTCATCGGCGTGTCGACGTGGCAACTGGCGTTCCGCAGCACCGGCAGCGAGGGCAACCCCATCGTCGGTGTCACCACCGTCTTCGTCCCACTGGGGAAGGCGCCCGACGGCCCGCTGCTCTCCTACCAGCAGATCGTCAATGCTCTCGGCCTGAAGTGCGCGCCCTCGCAGGCGTTGTGGTCGACCGACCCGAACGTCGTCATCCGCGACGCCGCCGCCTTGAACGCGGTGTTCACCCGCGGCTGGTCGGTCTCGATGCCGGACCACCTCGGCCCCAACAGTGCCTACGGTGCCGCCAAGCTGGGCGGTCAGATCACGCTGGACGGCATCCGCGCTGCCAAGAACTTCGATCCGCTGCAGCTGCGCAACAGCCCCGTCGGCATGGGCGGCTACTCCGGCGGCGGCATGGCCACCGCCTGGGCAGCCGCGTTGGCACCCTCGTACGCACCCGAGTTGAACATCGTGGGCAGCGCCCAGGGTGGCGTTCCGATGAACCTGTTGAAGATGGCCTACATGCTCGGCGAGAACACACCGCACCCCGTGTTCGGGCTGGCACTGGCCGCGGCGATCGGTCTCGGTCGCGAGTACCCGGACCGGATGCCCGTGTCGCAGAACCTGACTCCCCAGGGCACGTCGATGATGAATCAGATCGCCGACTCCTGCACCAACGACATCCTGGCCGTGGGCGCCAACCACAGCGCCGCGGAGATCACCGCGAACAAGTCGGTGTTCGCAGATCCGCAGGGCCGTGCTGTCGTGGAAGAGAACAGTGTCGAGCTCTACCCCGGCGTTCCGCGCGCACCGATCTTCGAGTGGCACAGCCCGACCGACGGGCTCATCCCCGTCGAAGCCATCGACAGCACAACCGCCCGGTACTGCAGCGCCGGCGCGCGAGTGCAGACGCTGCTCACCCCGACACCCGACCACCTCAGTGGCGCGTTGCTCGGGCTGCCGTCCGCACTGCAGTGGCTGAACGATCGCTTCGCCGGCCTGCCTGCACCCAGCACCTGCTGATCGCGGAGGGTCAGGCGCGGACCGGTTCGTCGAACTGCGTGCGGTAGAGCTCGGAGTAACGACCCGAGTTCGCCAGCAGTTCGGTGTGCGTACCGCGCTCGACGACGCGGCCGTTCTCGATGACCAGGATGAGATCGGCCGCCCGGATGGTGGAGAGCCGGTGCGCGATGACGATGGACGTCCGTCCCTCCAGTGCCTCGGCGAGTGCCTCCTGCACCGCGGCCTCGGACGTGGAGTCCAGTGACGCGGTGGCCTCGTCCAACACGACGACGGTGGGACGCGCCAGCAGCAGGCGGGCGATGGTGACGCGTTGACGCTCACCACCGGAGAAGCGATAGCCGCGCTCGCCGACCACGGTGTCCAGGCCGTCCGGCAGCGACAGCACCAGCTCCTCGAGACGCGCACGCCGCAGCGCGGACCAGATCTCCTCCTCCGTCGCATCCGGGTGCGCCAGGGTGAGATTGGACCGCAACGTCTCATGGAACAGGTGGCCGTCCTGCGTCACCATGCCGACGGTGCGCCGGATCGATTCGGCCGTCAGATCCCGCACGTCGACGTCGCCGATGCGCACGGCACCGGAATCCACGTCGTACAGCCGCGAGACGAGCTGCGCGATGGTCGACTTTCCTGCACCGGACGAGCCGACCAGGGCCACCATGTGTCCGGGCTCGGCGCGGAAGGACACTCCGTGGAGCACTTCCTCGCCGCCACGCGCATCCAGGACGGACACGTCCTCCAGAGACGCCAGTGACACCTTGTCGGCCGACGGATAGGCGAAGCGGACGTCGTCGAACTCGACGGTGACCGGGCCCTCCGGAACCGCCCGGGCGTCGGGCTTGTCGGTGATGAGCGGATCGAGGTCGAGGATCTCGAAGACCCGCTCGAAGCTCACCACGGCGCTCATGATGTCGACGCGGGCGCTCGCCAGTGCGGTGAGCGGTGCGTACAGCCTGGTCAGAAGCAGCGCGAGAGTCACGACCGACCCTGCGTCGAGCTGCCCCCGCAGCGCGTAGAAGCCACCGAGGCCGTAGACGAGCGCGAGTGCCAGCGCGGACACGAGGGTCAGCGCCGTCACGAAGACGGTCTGGACCATGGCCGACCGCACGCCGATGTCGCGGACGCGGCCCGCCCGCAGCGCGAACTCGGCCGACTCGTGGTCCGGGCGTCCGAACAGCTTGATCAGTGTCGCGCCGGGAGCGGAGAAACGCTCCGTCATCTGCGTCGACATGGCCGCGTTGTGCGCGGCGGCCTCACGCTGCAGACGGGCGAGCCGAGTGCCCATCCTGCGGGCCGGGAGCACGAAGATCGGCAACAGCAACAGTGCCAGCAGGGTGATCTGCCAGGAGATCCCGAGCATGACGACGAGGGTGAGCAGCAACGTCACGAGGTTGCTGACGACACCCGACAGCGTGCCGCTGAAGGCGCGCTGCGCCCCGATGACGTCGTTGTTCAGCCGCGAGACCAGGGCACCGGTGCGCGTGCGCGTGAAGAAGGCGATGGGCATCTTCTGCACGTGGTCGAACACGCGAGTACGGAGGTCGAGGATGAGGTTCTCGCCGATCCGCGCCGAGAGCCACCGGTTCACCAGCCCCGTACCCGCATCGAGCAACGCCACGACCGCGATGATGACGGCCAGCACGAGGACCGTCCCGTACGCGCTGCCCTGCACGATCGCGTCCACGACACGGCCGGCCAGCACGGGCGTCGCGACGGCCAGGACCGCCGCGACGACGCTGAGGATCAGGAACCCGACGAGCAGGGAGCGCAGGGGTCGCGCGAACACCATGATCCGCCGCACGGTCACCCGGGAGAACGGCCGATGATCGTCGCCGTTGGTGTGCATCGATCGGTACATCTGGTTCCACGCGGTCATTTCCATACTCATGTGGAACCTCCTGTTACTCGTCACGATCTCTGCACACCCACGGCGCGGCCCGTTCACCTGCACTGAGGGCAACCCCCGCGCTGCCCCGCTCATTCCGTGGTCAGGCCGCGGCGACCTGCTCCCGCGCAGGTTCGAGGGCTTGGGCGACGATATCGGCGACGTCCGACATGGGCCGGACGTCGACGGCAGCCCGTACCTCGGCCGGCACGTCGTCGAGATCGGGCTCGTTCCGCGCGGGAACGAACACGGTGGTGAGTCCGGCGCGCTGAGCGGCGAGCAACTTCTGCTTCACCCCACCGATCGGGAGTACCCGACCGTTCAGCGAGACCTCGCCCGTCATCCCGACGTCGGACCGCACGGGTCGCCCCGTCGCCATCGACACCAGCGCGGTGACCATCGTGACGCCCGCGGACGGGCCGTCCTTCGGTACGGCGCCGGCCGGCACGTGGATGTGGATCGCCTTGTCCAGCGCCGTGGGGTCCACCCCGAGTTCCGCCGCGTGCGACCGCACGTAGGAGAGCGCGATCTGCGCCGACTCCTTCATGACGTCGCCGAGCTGACCGGTGAGAGTGAGACCGGCGGTGTCACCCGTCGAGCTCGCCTCGATGAACAGGACGTCGCCGCCCAGACCGGTCACGGCCAGGCCCGTCGCGACACCGGGGACCTCGGTGCGTTCGTGTGCCTCGGGGGTGAAGCGGGGCCGTCCGAGGTAGGTGACCAGATCGGGCTCGTCCACCGTGATGGGCCGCTCGTCCTGCGCCAGCACGGTCGCCACCTTGCGCAACGCCTTCGCCAGCAGTCGCTCGAACTGACGGACACCGGGCTCACGGGTGTAGTCGGCGGCGATCGTGCGGAGTGCAGCGTCCGTGACGGTCACCTCGGCATCGGTCAGTGCAGCACGGTCGACCTGCCGCGGAAGCAGGTGGTTCCGTGCGATGACGACCTTGTCGTCCTCGGTGTAGCCGTCGATGGTCACCAGTTCCATACGGTCCAGCAGCGCTGTCGGAATCTGGTCGATCACGTTGGCGGTCGCCAGGAACACCACGTCCGACAGGTCGAGATCGAGGTCCAGGTAATGGTCCCGGAACGTGTGGTTCTGAGCCGGATCGAGCACCTCGAGCAGCGCCGCCGCGGGGTCACCGCGGAAGTCCGACCCGATCTTGTCGATCTCGTCCAGCAGGACGACGGGATTCATCGAGCCTGCCTCGGCGATCGCACGCACGATCCGGCCCGGCAAAGCTCCGACGTACGTACGCCGGTGTCCGCGAATCTCGGCCTCGTCGCGCACGCCACCGAGGGCGACGCGAACGAACTTGCGGCCCAAAGCCTTCGCCACCGACTCACCCAGCGAGGTCTTGCCGACGCCGGGAGGACCGGCCAGCACCATGACGGCACCGGATCCACGTCCGCCCACCACCGTCAGACCGCGTGAAGCGCGCCTCGACCGGACGGCCAGGTACTCGGTGATGCGGTCCTTCACGTCGTCGAGTCCGTGGTGGTCGGCATCGAGAACGGCGCGCGCTGCCACGATGTCCGTGCTGTCGTCGGTCGTCACCGTCCACGGCAGTTCCAGGACCGTGTCCAACCACGTTCGGATCCAACCACTCTCGGGACTCTGATCGCTCGAGCGCTCCAGCCGGCCCACCTCGCGCAGCGCCGCCTCACGAACCGAGTCGGGCAGGTCTGCGGATTCGACGCGTCCGCGGTAGTCGTCGGCACCGTCGGGCTCGCCCTCGCCCAGCTCCTTGCGGATGGCGGCGAGTTGCTGGCGCAGCAGGAATTCCTTCTGCGTCTTCTCCATGCCGTCGCGGACGTCGCCGGCGATCTTGTCCGTCACCTCTACCTCGGCGAGGTGGTCGGTGGTCCACTCGGTCAGCACCGTCAATCGTGCTGCCACGTCCGGGGTCTCGAGCAACTGTCGCTTCTGGACATCGGTGAGCCACGACGCGTAGCCGGCGGTGTCGGCCAGCGCGGACGGGTCCGAGAGCTTGTTCACCGAGTCGATGACCTGCCATGCCTCGCGGCGCTGCAACATGGCCAAAACGAGCTTCTTGTACTCCGCGGCGAGAGTCCGTACGGCGTCCGTCGGCTCCGGCTCGGACACCGGCTCGGCCTCCACCCAGAGGGCCGCGCCGGGGCCGCTCACGCCGGACCCGATGTGCGCACGCTTCTCCGCCTTCAGCACCGCAGCCGGCTCACCGGTCGCGAGACGGCCGACCTGCACGATCGTCGCCACGACGCCGTAGGCGGGGTAGCGGTCGTCCAGTCGTGGGGCGATCAGCAGAGTGCCGTCGGCGCTGGTCCGCGCGGCGTCGACCGCAGCGCGGGCAGCGTCGTCAAGTTCGACCGGCACGACCATGCCGGGCAGGACGACGGGGTCGGTCAGGAACAGAACGGGCAGGCGAGTCGATTCGCTCATGGGGTCCTCCAAAGTTCAGCGTGATCAGCTCAACTTGGCGGTGGGCCCCGGTGTTCCCGCAGATGAGGGCGTTCGCTGGAGGCGGACATGGCGGGGGCCGAGAGTGGTTCCCGCAGGCATTCCATGCTCCCGCAGCGGCTGCAACCACTACGGCGAGGCGGAACACCCGCGGGAACGGTCAGCCGGCGGCGCTCACTCGCTCAGCGTCACGTCCACGCCGGTGACGGTCTTGAGGAACGGGCAGATCGAGCGGGCCTGCTCCAGCACGTCGCCCGGGTTGTCGACGCCCGGCAGTGTCACGCCGAGGCGGTAGGTCGCGTCGTAGCCCGCACCGTCGGCGGAGGACAGCGTCACCTGTCCCTCCACCGACGCGCCGTCGAGGGATCCCCCCGCGGTACCGACGGCGATGCGCAGCGATTCGAGCAGGCAGGAGCTCAGTGCAGCGGCCATCAGCTGCTCGGGGTTGGTGGCCCCACCCGGACCGCCGAGGTCGGAGGGCTCGTGGACATCGAGGGAGAGCACGTCGTCGCTCGAGGAGATCGATCCGTCGGTGGCGGTGACAGTGGCGGTGTACAGGTCTTGGCTCATGCCTGCCGGGTGTCCGCGAACTGCTGTCCGCAAACCATCGAGGTCACGAGTGCTCGGCGAGAAAGCCGAGCACCTCGTCCTCGAACTTGCGCGGCTCGTCGAGAAACAGTGCGTGACTGCTGTTCTCGAACACGACGGTGCGCGCGCCGGGAATCGTGTCACCCACGTACTGTGCCGCTTCCCACGGGAACGCCTTGTCGTGCTTGCCCACCATGACCAGCGACGGCAGATCGAGTGTCGGCAGCAGATCGCGCCAGTCGTGATGGGTGTGGTCCGCCATCACCGCGTTGCGCGCGTCCGAGGGCATCTTCGTCATCTCCGCGAGGAGGACCTCGACACGCTCGGCGGGGAGGTCGGTGGCGGTGATCTCGTCGAGCTGTTCGCGGTCGAAGTTCTCGCGGTCGTACGTCACACGGCCCTGCACCGCGGCCAGCGACGCGTCGTCGAAGATGCTGGTGTGCGCCAGAGTCCACTCGGGCGTCCGGTACTGCCGCGGAGTCTGCGCGACGTAGATCGCCTGCGCCAACAGGTCGTTGCCGAACAGTTCCTGGTAACTCCAGATCACCGGACAGCCCAGCGACCACCCCAGAACGGTGACGTCCGTCAGCTCCAGGCCCACGAGCAGATCGCGGAGGTCCTTGGCCAACCTCGACACCCGGTAACCGTGGCCCGGGTCCTCCGAATCACCGTGTGCGCGCATGTCGACGGTGATCACTCGGGCGTGCTCGGCGAGTCGATCGACACTGCCGTCGAAGAATCGGCCGCTGAATCCCCACCCGTGCAGCATCACGAGCGGCCGCCCCGTTCCCTGATCGGTGTAGTGCAGGACTGTGCCGTCGCTGACGGTCCACGTACTCATCCTGCTGAGATACCCCACCGGACACCTGCGGTAACGGTGCGATCACGCACCCACGCCGAAGGTGCCGTCCGGCGCTACAGTGCGAGACACCAGCCGAGTCGCCCGTCAGGAGAGACCAGTGAGCGGTCCCACGCCCGAGTACGGCCAGCAGCCCGAGTACGGCGGGCAACCGCCGTACGGCCAGCAGCCTCAGTACGGTCAGCAGCCCGGTTCCGGCGGGCAGTACCCACCACCCGGCGGCTACGACGGCGGCTACGGCCAGCCCCCGGTCAGCCCGAAGAACGGCGTGGGAATCGCGGCGCTGATTCTCGGCATCCTGTCGATCCTGGCCTTCTGGACCTTCGGATTCGGCATCTTCCTGGGCATCATCGCCGTGGTGCTCGGCGTGCTCGGCCGCGGCCGAGTCAAGCGCCGCGAAGCCACGAACGGCGGCGTCGCCACGACGGGGCTGGTGCTGGGTGTCCTCGGCATCATCGGTGGCGCGGTGTTCATCGCCCTGACCGTATGGGTGTTCAACGAGGTGGGAGTCGGCGACCTCGCGACCTGCCTCAGCGACGCCGGTGGCGACGCGACACGGGTCGAGCAGTGCCAGCAGCAGTTCACCGACAATCTGGAGAACCAGTTCTCGGTGACCCTGACGCCCGCTCCGACGCCGTGACAGGTGCGGAAGGGTTGACCGCGCGGTCGATCGGGCACACCGGTGCTCATGAGTGATTCCGTGAACGAGCCCGTCGACACCGCATCCATCGACCCGCGCGAGGAGTCCAAGGGCACGGGTGCGGACACTGCACAGAGTCCGGACGAGCGCGACGAGGCCGTGCGCGAGTTCGACAACCATGCCGAGGCCGAGCCGGCGCCGACCCTCGATCGGAGTGAAGCCGCCGTGGACGAGGGCAAGGATCTGCCCGCCCCGAGTCCGCGCGACGTGACCGCCGGCGACAAGGACGACAAGCAGACCGCTCGCCAGGAATGAGCCTCTGCTCTAGAAGAGCGTGACGGGTTCCTGTGCGCCCACCGGCTCGCACGGCGTCAGCGAACCGTCTCGGATCGCCCGCGCAGCGATTCCTGCCAGCTCGTCCGCCATCTCGTTGAACTGGTTGCCCACGTGTCCGCGGACCCAGCGGAACCGCACCGGACCCTCGCGCTCGGTGATGGCACGGTCGATCGCGCGTACCAGTTCCAGATTGCGCACCGGCCCACCCGTGGACGTGCGCCAGCCCTTGCGCTTCCATCCGGCGAGCCACTCCGACGCACACTTGATGGCGTACTGACTGTCCGACTCGATGAGCATCGGCTCCGGACCCGGATGCGCGGCCACGGCCTCGTACAACGCCCTGAGCTCGGCGATCTGATTCGTGCCGGACGCTTCTCCGCCGGAGGCGGACGGGCCGGTGTGGTCGACCCAGGCCCAGCCGATGGCCCCGCCGGGGTTCTTCAGGCACGAACCGTCGGTACTCACGATGATCACCCTCGAGACAGTACGGCCGAGGACCGACAATTCCGCGGTCCCGCGCCGAGCGCACACCCTGTCCACGGCTCGGCCTACTCTCGAACGTGAACCATCAGCCCAGACCGCGATCTGGACCGACACAGGGAGACGCCACGTGACCTCGCCGACCGACGATCGATCCGCCACCGAGATCCCGGAGAACTTCCGCGCCCTGGTCGCCCGGCAGACCGACGACGGTGTGGATCTGACGTCCGAGACGGTCGACCTGTCGTTCCTGCCGGAGGGCGAGGTGGTCGTCCGCGTCGAGTACTCGGGCGCCAACTACAAGGACGCCCTGGCCGTCACCCCGAAGGGCGGAGTGGTGCGGGAGTACCCCATCGTCCCCGGCATCGACCTCGCCGGTGTGGTGGTCTCCTCGACGTCCGACGGGGTGTCGGTCGGTGACCGCGTCGTGGCACACGGCTACGAGATCGGCACCGGACGTCACGGCGGCTACGCCGAGTACGCGCGTACTCCGGCCGAGTGGGTCGTGCCGCTCGCGGACGGACTGTCGACGGCCGACGCCGCCACCATCGGCACCGCGGGCTTCACCGCCGCACTCAGCGTGCAGGCCCTGCTGGCGCGTGGCCTCACCCCGTCCGACGGTCCGGTACTGGTCACCGGAGCGAGCGGTGGGGTCGGCAGTGTCAGCGTGGACCTGTTGTCGCAGGCCGGGTTCGAGGTGGTCGCCTCCACCGGCAAGGAGTCGGCACACGACCTGCTGACCATACTCGGCGCGTCCTCGATCATCGGCCGCCTCCCCGAGGACCCCGACGCGGCGCCGCGTCCCCTCGGGAAGGCGCAGTGGGCCGCCGCGGTCGACTGTGTCGGCGGCAAGACCCTCGCGCACGTACTCAGCACCATGAGGTACGGCGGCGCGGTCGCCGCCAGCGGGCTCACCGGGGGAGCCGGGCTCTCGACCACGGTGTTGCCCTTCATTCTCCGGGGAGTGGCCCTGCTGGGCATCGACTCGGTGCAGTTGCCGATCGAGGCCCGACGCACCCTGTGGAACGACCTGGCCGGTTCCCTGCGCCCGAGTCGGCTCGCCGAGGTCACCACCGAGGTGACTCTCGACGAGGTGGCGGGAGTGCTCGACTCCCTGCGCGACGGGGCCACCATCGGTCGCACCCTCGTCCGTGTCGGCTAGCTCGTTTCCCGTGCTCGATCCCGGACACACTTCCCGCGGCGGTGCGGTGGAGATCACGCTCACCTCGGATCGCCCGCTCGCCCTGCGGTATTCGTTGTCGCCACACCGCCGCGGAGCGGGCGATCCCGCCCATCGGGTGGAGGCCGACGGATCCATCTGGCGCACCTCACGGTTTCGCACGGGGCCGGTGACGTATCGCCTGCGCCAGGTGGACCGGTTCGAGGTGACCTGCGAGGCCTGGGGCGCCGGCTCCGCGGAGTTCCTCGACTCTCTTCCGGGGCTCGTGGGCATGGAGGACGACGCCGACGGATTCGCGCCCGAGCATCGCATCCTCGCGGAGGCGCATCGTCGATTTCCCCACCTGCGTATCGGCCGCACCGGGCAGGTCATGGAGGCGCTGGTCCCGGCCGTTCTGGAGCAGAAGGTGCACGGGGTCGCTGCCTTCGCGGCATGGCGCCACCTGCTCTCGAAGTTCGGCGAGCCGGCACCGGGACCGGCGCCCGCGGGGATGCGGGTACCGCCGCCCGCCGAGGTCTGGCGGCGGGTGCCGTCCTGGGAGTTCCACCGGGCGAACGTGGATCCGAAGCGCTCCAAGACGATCGTGCGGAGCGCCGCCCTGGCCGACAAGCTCGAACCGATCGTGTCCATGACGAGGGAGGATGCCGAGCGCCGGTTGCGCCACGTTCCCGGAATCGGCGTGTGGACCGCGGCCGAGGTGATGCAACGGGCGCTGGGAGATGCGGACGCTCTGTCCGTCGGCGACTACCACCTGGCGTCGGTGATCGGATGGACGTTGACGGGGGCACCGATGACGGACGACGAGATGCTCGAGTACCTGGCGCCGATCCGGCCGCACCGCTATCGCGCGGTACGTCTGCTCGAGGTCAGCGGAACGGCCCTGCGCCCGAAGTTCGGTCCGCGCACCGTGGTCACCGACCACCGCCATCACTGACGGACGCTGCGAGGTGTGTGCACACAGGTACTGGTGAGCCCACACGATCTCCCGCACGCAGGAGCGGGTGTTCGGTTCACGCAGGCTGTGTCCTCGCGGCTGCGGGAACAATCGGGGTACAGTTCAACTTGAAGCTTCAAGCTAGCGACAACGCCTCGATCCGAAGGGACCTCTCATGGCCATCTCCCGCCTGAACCACGCCGTGCTCTACGTGCGCGACGCCCAGCGCAGCGCACGCTTCTACTCGGACGTGCTCGGTTTCCGCGTCGTCATGTCCATGGGCGATCGCGCCGTGTTCGTGCAGGCGCCGGACAGCACGAACGACCACGACCTCGGCCTGTTCTCCGTTGGCGACGGAGCGGGCGCGTCCCCGGCCGGCCGCAGCACCGTCGGGCTCTACCACCTGGCCTGGGAGGTGCAGACGCTGTCCGATCTCGTCGACCTGCGGGAGAAGCTGGCCACCGCGGGCGCGCTGGTCGGCGCATCCGATCACTCGACGTCCAAGAGTCTCTACGGCCAGGATCCCGACGGCATCGAGTTCGAGATCGCCTGGCTCGTTCCCGCGGACCGCATCGACGACGCCGTCCTCCACGGTCGTTCCAGCATCGCTCCGCTGGACCTCGACGCGGAGATCGCTCGTTACGGCGCCGACACCACGGGCGGCATCGGCGTCAGCACGGCGGCGCTGTCCTGACGGACGCTTCTCACCCGGTGCCGGGCGGAAATAGCGACGGCTCACAGGTGTTGCACCGAACATGACTCGTATCGGAACCTCGGACCTGGACGTCTTCCCGCTCGCACTCGGTGCCAACACCTTCGGATGGACGAGCGACGAGCCGGACTCGCACCGCATCATCGAGGCCTTCCTCGGAGCCGGTGGTTCGCTGATCGACACCGCGGACTCGTACTCCGCCTTCGCCCCCGGCAACTCGGGCGGCGAGTCGGAGACGGTGATCGGGAACTGGTTCACCTCGACGGGCCGGCGCGACGACGTCGTCCTGGCCACCAAGGTGAGCCAGCACCCGCAGTTCAAGGGTCTGGCCGCGGGCACGGTCGCTGCCGCGGCCGACGCGTCGTTGCAGCGCCTGCAGACCGATCGCATCGACCTCTACTACGCACACTTCGATGACGCGGACACCCCGCTCGAGGAGACGGTGGCCGCCTTCGACGCACTCGTGAAGGCCGGCAAGGTGCGGTACGTCGGTGTCTCCAACTACACGGCGGAGCGCGCGCGGCAGTGGATCGACATCGCACAGCGCGAGGGGTTCGGCGCACCCGTGGCGCTGCAGCCGCACTACAACCTGGTGCATCGCCGCAGCTACGAGCCGGAGCTGATGGAGGTCGCCGAGAAGAATCAGTTGGGCGTCTGCCCGTACTTCGCGCTCGCGTCGGGCTTCCTGACGGGCAAGTACCGCACGCGCGAGGACATCGAGGGCACACCCCGTGCAGCGATGACGTCCGGCTACTTCAGTGACGCCGGCCTCGAGGTCGTCGGTGCGCTCGCCGACATCGCGGACGCTCACGGCTCCGCGATCCCCACCGTGGCACTGGCGTGGCTGCTCTCCCGCAACGGCATCGTGGCACCCATCGCCAGCGCGAGCCGTCTCGAACAGCTCGCGTCCCTGACGGACGCCTCGACGTTGTCGCTGACCGCCGACGAGCTCGACCGTCTGACCGCATTGTCGGACAAGGTCGGCGAGTAGCGTCGTCTCGGTGGTCACGCCGAGACGAGAGCGCAACCCCGAGGGCCGGCCGCAGAACGGCCGGCCCCGCGACGGGCTCGGACGTCCCCTGCCCCGCGGAGCCGAGGGCGTCGAGCGCATTCCGGACGACGTCCAGCTCCCGCCGGTCGAGTCCCTGGTCCGTGCCCAGCAACTCCTCGACGACGGCATGCCCTTCCACGCGCACGAGATCCTCGAAGGCACGTGGAAGATCAGTACGCCAGGGGAACGTGCACTCTGGCAGGGTCTGGCCCAGCTCGCCGTCGGTCTCACCCACCTGCTGCGGGGGAATCGCGTGGGAGCCACCTCGCTGTTGACGCAGGGACGTGATCGCATCGGGACGTACGCCGACGCACCCCACGACATCGACATCGCGGGCCTGATGCGGTGGGCCGACCTTCTGGTGGCTGCGCTGGACCGCGGGGAGTCCCCGCTTCCGACAGTCCCGCACCTCACGCATCGCCGACAGTTCACCTGACCGTCACACGGATCGGGAACACATCGCGGCCGCACGGTGCTGCACCCCGGGTGACGACAGACTCCCGCACCACCTCGGCGACTCCCGGCACGGCAGTCGGTACCTCCGACCAGCCGGCCGCACCCTCCAGGCTTCGCACCATCCTGGTTCTCGGCGCCCTCGTCGCGCTGGGGCCGCTCACGATCGACGTCTACCTCCCGGCACTGCCCGCGATCACCGAGGACCTCGGGTCCACGGATGCCGCGGTGCAGTTCACCCTCACCGGCACCCTCATCGGACTGGCCGTGGGACAGCTGGTGATCGGGCCGCTCTCGGACTCCCTGGGACGTCGACGGCCCCTCATCGCCGGAACGATGATCCACATCGTCGCGTCGCTCCTGTGCATGATCGCTCCGACCGTCGGCGTCCTGGGTGTGACCCGAGCCCTGCAGGGCTTCGGTGCCGCCGCCGCCATGGTCATCGCGATCGCCATCGTCCGCGACCTGTTCGACGGCAGGGCCGCCGCCACCGTGATGTCGCGTCTGGTCCTGGTCATGGGCGTCGCGCCGATCGTGGCACCCAGCCTCGGCAGCCTCGTCCTCATCCACGGGTCGTGGCGCGGCGTGTTCGCCGGGCTCGCGGTCGTGGGTGCCGCCCTCATGCTCGTGGCGATGTTCCTGCTGAAGGAGACGCTCCCGGAGGAGCGTCGTCGACCCAACGAGTTCCTGCCCGTCCTGCGCACCTACGGATCGTTGCTCGGCGACCGACGGTTCGTGGTTCTCGTTCTCGTGGCCGGCCTCGGTATGTCCGCGCTGTTCGCCTACATCTCCGGCAGCTCGTTCGTGCTGCAGGACGGGTACGGACTCGGCGAGCAGCAGTTCGCCCTGGTGTTCGGCATCGGCGCCGTCGCACTGATCAGCGCGTCGCAACTCAACGTCCTGGCGCTGCAGCGCTTCACCCCGCAGCGGATCGTCACCGTGGCACTGGTCGCGATGGCCGCGTCCGGCGCCGCCCTCATCATCACCACGACCACCGGATTCGGCGGCATCGTCGGATTCATGGTGCCCGTGCTGTTCGTGCTGGCGTCGGCAGGATTCGTCATGCCCAACTCCCCGGCGCTCGCCCTGTCACGCCACGGTGAGGCCGCCGGCACCGCCGCCGCTCTGCTGGGTGCCGCGCAGTTCGGCATCGGTGCGCTCATCGCGCCCCTGGTGGGCGTCCTCGGCAACGACGGCCCGGCCATGGCCATCGCGATGACCGGTGGCGCGACCATCGCGCTGCTCGCTCTCGCGAGCGTCCGGTCCGAGAAGCCGGTACCCGCCGACGCGGTCTGACTCAGAGCGAGCGGAGGTACGCGACGTCGTCCTTCATGCCGTCGGCGGGCGTCTCCAGCATCACCGGAGCGTCCGCCGCGGCGGCGACGGCGGCCAGCACCTCGGCCTCGATCTCGCCGCTCTCGAGATTGGCGTGACGGTCGCGAGCCGAATCGAACTCGTCGCGAGAGTTGTTCAGGTGCACCAGGTCGATGCGTCCGGTGATCGCCTTGACGCGCTCCACGGCGTCCACGAGGTCCTCGCCGCCGGCCCAGGCGTGGCACGTGTCGAGGCAGAACCCTGCTCCGAACTCCCCGACGGCGTCCCAGAGGCGAGCGATGGCGTCGAAGCGCCGCGCCATCGCGAAGTCGCCGCCGGCGGTGTTCTCGATCCAGATCGGAACCGCGAATCCACCGGATTCCGACTGCCGTTCGAACAGCTTGCGCCAGTTGGCCACTCCCTCGGCGGGATCCTCCCCGTCGCGAACGTGTCCACCGTGGACCACCAACCCGAGAGCACCGATCTCTGCGGCCACGTCGGCCTGCTGCGCGACGGCCTTGCGGGACGGGATGCGGATGCGGTTGTTCAGGCTCGCGACGTTGATGACGTAGGACGAGTGGACGACGATGTCGACCGCACTGTCCCGGACCGCCTCCAACCCCGAACCGACAACGGGCTTGTTCCACTTCTGCGGGTCCGTGAGGAACAGTTGCACCAGGTCGACGTCGAGATCCTCGGCCTCGCCGAGCGGGTTCTCCGAGTTGCGGACGTGTGCACCGATACGCATGTCCCGACCTTACTCGAGCGGACCCAGCTCCTCGTCGAGTACTCGCTGCACCACCCGCATCGCTGCGAGCGCCGCCGGCGCGCCGCAGTAGCCACTGGCGTGGACCACGGACTCCACGATCTCCTCGCGGGTCAGACCGTTGGTGAGTGCGCCCCGGATGTGCCCGCCGAGCTCCTGCTCGGCCCGGAGGGCGATCAGCATGCCGATGTTCAGCAGGCTCCGACTCCGTCGGTCGAGGCCCGGCCTGTTCCACACGGCGTCCCACACGTGCTCGGTGACGTGGCGTTGCAACGCTTCCGAGTCGGTGCCCGTGCTGTTCTCGAGGGCGGCCGCGACGAAGGTATCGCCCATCACCTCGCGGCGGACCGCGAGACCGTCCCGATAGGCATCACTCACTGCAGCGTCACCACGACTTTGCCTGTGGCGGTCCGGTTCTCGAGAGATGCGATGGCCTCGCCGGCCTTGTCGAGCGGGTACACCACCGGCTCCGGCGCCACCAGCGCGCCCGAGGCGAACAGCGGCTCGAGCTCGGCCCACTGCGTCGTCGTGTAACCGGGCCGGCTCATCCACCACGCACCCCATCCGGCGCCGACGACCTCGACGTTGCTCAGCAGCAGTCGGTTGACCTTGACCGTCGGGATGTCGCCACCGGTGAAGCCGATGACCACGAGTCGACCCGCAGGCGCCAGCGATCGGATGCTGTCGGTGAAGCGATCCCCGCCGACGGGGTCGATGACGATGTCGACTCCGCGGCCACCGGTGAGTTCCTTGACCGTGTCCTTCCAGCCCTCGCCGTTCGGGCCCTGCAGCATCACCACATCGGTGGCGCCCGCGGCGCGAGCGACCTCGGCCTTGGCCTCGCTGCTCACCACCGCGATGGTGCGTGACGCTCCCAGTACCGGGGCGAGTCGCAGCGTCGATGTCCCGATGCCGCCACCGGCGCCGTGGACCAGGACGGTCTCGCCCTCGGCCAGACGTCCACGCTCGCGGAGGGCGAAGTGCACCGTCAGATCGTTGAACAGCAGTCCCGCACCGGCCTCGAACGAGACGGCGTCGGGCAGCGCGAAGACGAGGTCGGGGGTCGCCACCGCCACCTCGGCCATACCGCCGCCGAATCCGGTCAGCGCCGCCACTCGGTCACCGGGCGCGAATCCCGAGCCCTCGGGCGCGGACCGCACGACACCGGCGACCTCGCTTCCGGGCACGAACGGCAGGTCCGGCTTGTACTGGTAGAGCCCACGACTGAGCAGTGCGTCGGGGAAGGCCACGCCGGCCGCACGCACGTCGATCACCACGCCGTCGCCGGTGGGCTCGTCGAGATCGGTGAGGGTGAGGGCTTCGGGGCCTTCGAGGGTGGTCACCTGCACTGCGCGCACGGACTGTCCTTTCGCCGGTCGACGGTCGAGGGGTGGTGCGAGTCGACTCGGGCCTCAGGTTACAAAGAACCCGCCGTCGCCGGTGCGCTGGGTCACACAGCAGTACGAGCGGCGCCCACTGCAGAGTTCACGGCCTTCACCGTGCGCACGACGTCGCCCGCGGGAACCGGCCGCGCGATGTGGAAGCCCTGCACCGCGTCGCATCCGAGTCCGCGCAGCACGTCGAGGGTGTGTTCGTCCTCGACGCCCTCGGCCACGATGTGCAGACCCATGCTGTGCGCGAGAGCGATGGTGGATCGGACGATCGCGAGGTTGGCGGAGTCCGACGCGAGCGAGGTGACGAAGGACCGGTCCATCTTCAGCTGCTGCACCGGAAGCGACGCCAGGTACGTCAAGGAGCTGTACCCCGTGCCGAAGTCGTCGATGGAGAGCGAGACTCCCTGCGCGCGAAGCGCTTCGAGCGTGTCGATGGATCGTTCGGGATCGGTCATCGCGGACGACTCGGTGACCTCGAAGACGACGGCGTGCCCGGGAAGGCCGTGGTCGTCCAGAGCTGTTCGCACTCGGGACGCCAGGGAGGAGTCCACGAGATCCCGGACGGAGAGATTGACGGCCACGTCGATGTCCAGTCCCGCCAGCCGCCAGCGTCGGCACGCGGCCATCGCCGTGTCGATGACGAACGACGTGACGGCCGGGAGCATGCCGGTCTGCTCCGCGCTCGGCAGGAACGCGGCCGGCAGCAGCAGCCCCTCGCGCGGATGTCGCCACCGCAGAAGGGCTTCCATTCCCGACACGGCTCCGGTGCGCAGGTCGAGGCGGGGCTGGAAGAACACCTCGAGCTCACCTCCCGTGATGGCGTCCTCCAACTCGCCCATCCTGCGGAGCTGATCGATCCTGTCGATGTCCATCGTGTGGTCGTAGACGGCCAGTCGCGGTTGCCGGGACTTCGCGGCCACCACGGCGGCGTACGCCCGCTGCACCAGCTCCTCGGATCGTGGGTGCGGCGTGTCGGTCGACAGTGCCACGGCCACACTGCTTTCCAGCGTCAGCTTCATGTCCCGCACCTCGAGCGGGGCCCCGACCGCGCGTTGCGCAGCGATCGCGACCGCCACGGCGTCGTGCCTGTCGACGGGGCCCGGCAGGACGAGGGCGAACTCGTCACCCCCGAGACGTCCCACCGTCGCCGACGAGTCCACCGTGTCGACGAGTCGGCGACCGATCTCGGTGAGCACCTGATCTCCCACCGCGTAGCCGAAGGTCTGGTTGATGTCGGAGAACCGGTTGAGATCCACCAGCACCAGGGCCACTCCGTCGCGGCCCTCCGGACCGAGGATCTCGTGCAGCCGACGCCCGAGCCGGCCGCGGTTCGCCAGTCCCGTGACGGAATCGGTGTCGGCCGCAAGGCGCAGTGCCCGCGACTGTCGTTGCAGCAGTGTGAGGAACGAGGTCATCCGCACGGCGCCGAGGACGACGATGATCGAGGCGGCGATCACCACCGCGGGCCCCCAGCGAGTGACCGGAGTGCCGCGCATCAGTTCGATGCTCATGACGACCGGCGTCATCGCCACGGCCGAGGTCAGCAGGATCAGTCGAGCCATCCCCGTCTGCGCACGACTGATGGTGCTGACACGCGGACGCTCGTCCTGTCGCAACGCCGCCGCACCGAAGAGCACGTAGGACGCGAGCCAGCAGACGTTGAGGACCGTGTTCGCGGCGGGACCGTCCGCGACCACCACGTACGAGGTGTAGTCGGCGACCACCATCAGTGCCGTGGCCGCACCCAGCAGCCAGTGGGTGGTGGAGCCCGCGCGTCGCTTCAACACGACGAAGACGAGCAGTACCAGCAGGAAGACGTCGATCTCGGTGTAGAAGATGCCGAGCCACGTTCCGGCGTCGGGCACGCGCTCGCCTCGGGGACCGGACACCACGACCCAGGACGCGAGACCCACCCCCGCGGTCATGATCGCGGCTTCGAGTCCGTCCGCCGGACTCAGCATCGGGGTCCCCGAACTGCGGACCGACAGCAGGGCCACGACGATGAGGAGGTACCCCAGGACGTAGGCGGCGTCCGCCACCGACGGGAGAGGTACGCCGCCGCCCGAGTTCTCCATCACCGCGATCGCGATGTCGCCGACGACCCAGAACGACAGCGCCGACGCGACGATCCACCACGAATGGGTGCTCACCTTGCGGTGTGCGCGGATGCCGACAGGAATGGACGCCACCGCACCCACGGCGATGACGCAGTACAGCACGCTGGACACCACGCCGGGCGGAAGCGTCGCGTACACGGCGATCGCGAGCGCACCGACCACGAGAAAACGGGTCGGCGAGGACATCGAGACCATGCTGCCTCTCTCGTGACCCCGACCGACATGGACGGAATGAATGTACCGCCGCCGACGGGCGCGCATCGCGGAAATCCCGCGAAGAGAGCGCGGTCACCAAGTGAATGGTCACTAACCGAATACGGTAAACTGGCTGCTCGCGACCGACGACAGGTGGGAGGCCCGGGTGGTGAACCGTATCGCGGCGGGCTCCGCGTCCACCGAACGTTCACGGATGAAGGCCGAGCGCCGCAGCGCACTGGTCGACGCCGCCGCCGTCCTCGTCGCGGAGCGCGGGTACCACGGTCTACGACTCGAGGACCTCGGCGCCGCGGTGGGGATCAGCGGTCCCGCCGTATATCGCCACTTTCCGAACAAGGAAGCCGTCCTCGTCGAACTGCTGGTGGGAATCTCCGAGTACCTTCACGCCGGTGGGGAAGAGGTCCTGGCGCGACGGTCGGCACCGCTGCCGACGCTGCACGAACTGGTCGCGTTCCACCTCGACTTCGCCATGACCTCGCCGCGCCTCATCGAGATCCAGTTCCGCGATCTCGCGAACCTGCCGACCGACGCCCAGCGTTCGGTGCGCTCGCTGCAGCGCCGCTACGTCGAGATCTGGGTCCGAACCCTGCGGGAACTCGACTCGGACTGCTCCGAGGACGACGCTCGCGTCCAGGCTCACGCGGCGTTCGGTCTGCTCAACTCCACTCCGCAGTCGATGGGCCGCGTGCCCGCGTCGCTGCTCCGACACCGTTTGTCCACCATGGCTCTGACCGCTCTGGGGATCGACCCCGCCGCATCCACCATCACATCTGCCCCCACCAGTGAGGAAACAGCATGACCGCACCTTCCGGCACCACGTCCGTCATCGTGGCCGGTGCCCGCACTCCCATCGGCCGTCTGCTCGGATCGCTGTCGACCCTCTCCGGCTCGGACCTCGGCGGCGTCGCCATCGCCGGCGCCCTGGAGAAGGCCGGGATCAGCGGTGACCAGGTCCAGTACGTCATCATGGGCCAGGTCCTCACGGCCGGCGCAGGCCAGATTCCCGCACGCCAGGCCGCCCACGCCGGCGGCATCCCCCTCAGCGTTCCTGCCCTGACCATCAACAAGGTGTGTCTGTCCGGTGTCGACGCCATCGCCCTCGCCGACCAGATGATCCGCGCCGGAGAGTTCGACATCGTCGTCGCCGGCGGCCAGGAATCGATGTCCCTCGCCCCGCACATGCTCGAGAAGAGCCGCAGCGGATTCAAGTACGGCGACGTCACCATGAAGGACCACATGGCCTACGACGGCCTGTACGACATCTTCACCGACCAGGCCATGGGCGCCCTCACCGAGGACCGCAACGCCGACACCCGTTTCGTCACCCGCGAGGAGCAGGACGCCTTCGCCGCCGCGTCGCACCAGCGCGCCGCCGCAGCCTGGAAGAACGGCGTCTTCGACGACGAGGTCGTTCCCGTCAGCATCCCGCAGCGCAAGGGTGATCCCGTCGTCGTCACCAGCGACGAGGGCATCCGCGCCGACACCACCAGCGAGAGCCTCGCCAAGCTCCGCCCGTCGTTCGACAAGAACGGCACCATCACCGCCGGCTCCGCCTCGCAGATCTCCGACGGCGCCGCCGCCGTCGTCGTCATGAGCCGCGCCAAGGCCGAGGAACTCGGACTGACCTGGCTCGCCGAGATCGGCGCCCACGGCGTCGTCGCCGGACCCGACTCCTCGCTGCAGTCCCAGCCCGCCAACGCCATCACCACCGCCTGCGCCAAGGAGGGCATCGCCCCGACCGACCTCGACCTCGTCGAGATCAACGAGGCGTTCGCCGCCGTCGGCATCGTCTCCACCCGCGAACTGGGCATCGACCCCGAGAAGGTCAACGTCAACGGCGGCGCCATCGCCATCGGTCACCCCCTCGGCGCGTCCGGCGCCCGCATCGCCCTGCACCTCGCACTGGAGCTGCAGCGACGCGGCGGCGGAGTCGGCGCCGCAGCACTGTGCGGCGGCGGCGGACAGGGCGACGCCCTCATCCTGCGGGTTCCCGCAGCCGAGTAGCCGGCGCACACCTTCCAGCCACCCACACCCCGAGCGGCCTGCTGCAAGGGGTGTCGACACGCCGAAAGCGTGCAGCTCGGCGCTAGTCGGCCTGCGCCCTCAGGTACCGCCCGAAGTGGGGGACGGTGAAGCCGATCGACCCACGCTCGGCGGAGTAGATCAGTCCCTTCTTGATCAACCCGTCGCGTGCGGGGGACAGCGACGCCGGTTTCCGGCCGAGTTCCACGGCGATCTTCGACGTGGAGACGGGACCGTCGTCGCCGGACAGGTCGGCCATCGCTCGCATGTACTCGCGTTCGGCGGGAGTTGCTCTCTCGTAACGGGATCCGAAGAACCCGACGGCCAGCTCGTCCTCGGCCGTCGGTGCTGCGACCCGCACGTCGTGGACCGTGATCGGGCTGTCCGCGGCCAGATCCCACGTCGCCTTGCCGTACGCCTGAACGAAGTAGGGGTACCCGTCCGCGGCCTCGTACAGCGCGTCGAGTGCCTCGCTCGTGTACTCGACGTCCTCCCGCTCGGCCGGTGCGATGAGGGCGCGGTCCGCCGAAGCGCGGTCCAGGCGGTCGATGCGGTGGTAGCTGAACAGGCGCTCGGAGTAGCTCTTCGACGCGGACAGCACCGCAGGCAGGTGGGGAAGACCGGCGCCGACGACGATCAGCGGCGCCGCGTCCTGGCTCAGTTCGTGGCACGCGCCGCAGATCGCGGAGATGTCCTCCGCCGCGAGATCCTGCATCTCGTCGATGAAGATGGCGATACCGACGCCGACGTCCCGAGCCAGCGACGCGGCGTCGAGCAGCAGTTCGACCAGGTCGATCTCGATGTCACCGGTGTCCGCGCGCCCCTTGAGAGCGGGCGCGTCGATGCCGGGCTGCCACTTGTCCCGCATGCCCTTGTCTGCGGACGCACGAAGAGCGAAGGACTTCAGCACACCGAGGAACTGGTCCACGCGTTCGGGATCGCGATGCGCCACCGCGATCTCCCGAACTGCCATGTGCAGCGCCGACGACAGCGGTCGCCGCAGGTCCTGGTCGGGGCGGGCCTCGATCTTCCCGGTTCCCCACTTCCGCGAGATCGCCGCTGATCGCAGGTGGTTCAGCAGCACCGTCTTGCCGACGCCGCGCAACCCGGTGAGCACGACACTGCGTTCGGGCCGACCGCGCGCGATGCGCTCGAGCACCACGTCGAACGCGTCGAGTTGCTTGGACCTGCCGGCGAGCTCGGGTGGCCGCTGGCCGGCGCCGGGTGCGTACGGATTGCGAACGGGGTCCATGGCGTGACGGTAGCAACGTCGGTAGCGTTCTCTGCCCTTCTCTAGCGCGTGTCCTAGAACCGAACAGAGAGCAATCGAGAACCGGACCATTGCCTGTGACGCCGCGACGCAGCTACTCTGGGGCCATGTCGCGCATTCTCGTAGTTCACCGCAGCGGGGTCTGATCTCGGACCGACCCCCCGCTGCGGGTCGAACGAGCGCCCGTCGGTCCTTCCTCTCACCGGAAAGACCCCAGCGACATGAGCACCAGCGCACATTCCCTCACCGAACACTTCTCACACAGTTCCGCTGCCATTCACGCCTCGTCGGCTCTGCCGCACGGGTTGCGCGCGGAGGCTGACGGCATGTCCTTCGCGGAGTTCGTCCACACCTACTCGCCCACCTCGGGCCCCATCCGGCTCGGTTCCGCAGAGTGCGCGCCGAAGGGTGCGGGCAGGTTCGAGTTCACGGCCACCCTCGCCATCGGCGACACCATCCGCAGTTCGTCGATCGTCTGCCACGGGCCCGCCGAGGCCATGACGTCGATGCTCTACGACGCCGGCGTCAACCTCGAGATCTTGTCGTTCCACCAGCAGATCACCGAGACGGGATACGTCACCTACATCCGCGGACAGCAGGATCACCGCACCGCGTGGGCCATGGGGACGGGCTCGGATCCGACAGAGTCGACCGCCAAAGCCCTTGTCGCTGCAGCTAATCGGATGCAGAACCAGTAGTCGGCGATAACACGGCTCTCACGAGCCCGGCGCAGTCGATCTGATGGCGGCCAGCATCGCGGACTGATACCGACGGATGGTTGCTCGGTCGTCGTCCGACAACTCGGAGAGTTGCGTGGCCGCCCTGAGGATCAGCGGGCCGAAGAATTCTGTGCCCAGTCGCTCTGCCTTGTCGGTGACCCTCAGGGCCACCTTGCGGCGGTCACCGACGACCGACTGCCGTTCGACGTGGCCGGCGAGTTCGAGCCTGTCGACGAGTGCCGTCGCGGTCGCCGAGGTGATTCCCAGCTGCGTCCGCAGCCAGGACGGAGTAGCCGTTCGACCGGCACGAGCAGCATCGAGAAGAACGATCAATGCCCGCACGTCGGTGCTGTGCATGCGGTGCTTCTCGGCGAATCCCGCACCCAGCAGATCGAGCTCGACGACGAGCGCACGCAGGCCGTGCACCAGGTCCATGACGTCCGTGTCCACCGAAGGGGTTGCATCGACTTCGTCCACGGCATCAGTATGTCACCTATCGTATTACTCGACCATCGAGACAACGGGGTGCCGCATGACAGACGCGATGCAGACGTTCCATCGATCGCCCGAGGGGCGGGAGTTCGCTGCGGCCTACGACCGCGTACTCGGGACGTGGCCGGCGGAAACGACCACGACGATGGTGCCGACACGATTCGGCGACACCCATGTCACCTCGGCCGGTCCCACCGACGGTCGCCCTGTCGTACTGCTCCCCGGATCCGGGGCTACCTCGATGGCCTGGACTGGCCAGGCGACCGAACTGAGTCGTCGCCACCGAGTGGTCGCGGTGGACATTCTCGGTGACGTGGGGCGATCGGTTCCGGCGGGTGAACCCGCGAGGAACGTCGACGACCTCATGCTGTGGTTGGACGATGTGTTCGCCGGGTCGGCACTGCGGCGACCGTCGATTCTCGCTCACTCGTACGGCGCGATGATCGCTCTGGCGTTCGCTCTCCGTCGGCCGGCCGACGTCGACCGCCTCGTCCTGCTCGATCCGAATTCGTGCTTCGCCGGCATGCGCGCCGCCTACCTGGCTCATGCGTTACCGCTCCTGCTGCGACCGTCGGAAGAGCGACAGAGACGATTCACGGCGTGGGAGACGGGCGACGCAGTTCTCGACGCCGACCTGTCCCGACTGTCCGAACTCGGAACAGCCCATCACCCTCGTCGTCGGCCCATCGTTCCGAGGCGGCCGAGTTCTTCGGCGCTGCACTCGCTCCAGGCGACCACGACGGTCGTTCTCGCCGGGTCCAGCCGGATTCACGACAGTGCTGCGGTGCGAGATCGCATCCAGAAGAACTGGCCGTCGATCAGTACCCGAATCCTCGACGGCGCCACCCATCACACGTTCCCGGACTCACCGAGAGCAGAACTCGGCGTCGCGATTCACGACGCTCTGACGAGGTAGCGACAGCCGTCTGCACACGTCCGTCAGGACAGGAATCGCGCGATCGCGTCGTCCCACTCCCGGTCCCGACGACGGTCGTAGACGCGGGCGAAGACGCTGCGCACGATCACGAGCACGATCGCCACGAGCGCGAGAAGTGCTGCAGCGCCGAAGATGCTGACCACCACGACGTCGACCCCGGTGGGCGGGGGTGCGATGCGACGACCGTCCGCGTCGACGGTGATGGTCACCTCGGTACCCGACGGACTCTGCGCCGCAACAGGAACCGGCCCGACGTGCTTCACGCCGTCGGAGGACCAGGTCGCGGGAGCCAACACGGTGGGAGTGACCGCCGCGAATTCGTCCGACGCCACCGGCGCCACGGCGTCCGCGGTGGTCGTGGCGAGCACCGACGAGGACGACGTCACGGCGTCGGCCGCCATGGTCTGCTGATCGTGGTAGAGGCTGACGCCCATCACGGCGACGAACGGGACGGCGAGCAGGAACAGCGTCACGAGAAGACGGTGCAGTCGAGCCTCCGCGCGGTCGACGCCTCGAACGAGCGGGTTGCGCGGTGTGCGCGCCACGGGCCGCCGAGTGTCGTCGGTCCCGCGCTCCGCCCTCTTGGAATTGTCCGCCATCGTCTCGTGTCCTGCCTGCGTCACGGACCCCGTGCGCCGTGACGGCGGCGGGTGTCCTGCTGTCCGACCTTCTGTCCAGCGTCCGCGCAGCGTGTGACCTCGGCAAGGTCGTTCGCGTCACGTCACATGTGTTCTCGCTTACCCGAGGTGCTTTACTGTTACCAGTTGTCATACTAAGATTTGTGTGAACGAAGCCACACCGGAAGGACCCGACATGACCGCCGATGCCGACAATCTCGTGCTGCAGGCGCGCGACGTGCACTTCGACTGGGACGACCTGCCGATGCACTGGATCCCGGGTGAGCCGTTCTCCACACACGCGCTCAACGTGCTGCACCTGCTCCTCCCCGCCGGGGAGGAATGGTTCGTCGAGACGTTCCGCCAGGCGCTCCCGTTCATCGAGGACGAGAAGCTCCGCGAGGACGTCATCGGGTTCATCGGCCAGGAGGCCATGCACTCGTCGGCGCACTCCGGTGTCCTCGAGCACCTGCAGCGCAGCGGACTCGATCCGACGCCGTTCACCGACCAGATGAACTGGGTCTTCGGCAAGGTCATCGGCCCTCGACCCATCACCAGCAGCCGCGAGAAGAACTACCTCGTCGAGCGCCTGGCGATCATCGCGGCCATCGAGCACATCACCGCGTTTCTCGGCGACTGGGTGCTGAACGCCGAGGGGCTCGACCGCGCCAACATCCACCCGACTATGCTCGACCTGCTGCGATGGCACGGGTCCGAGGAGGTCGAGCACCGCTCTGTCGCCTACGAGACGATGCGCTACTTCGATCGCCGCGAGGTCCGACGCCTTCGCACCCAGGCACTCGCGGCACCGCTGCTGGTCTACCTGTGGATCCGCGGAACCCGCTTCCTCATGCAGAACGATCCGCTTCTCGCCGACGGACCGGCGTCCCGGCGCCGTCCCACGCCACTCGCCTGGCGCCGCGCGGCGAAGAAGGGCACCGTGCCGGGGCCTGTCGATCTCGGCCTGCGGCTCTCGCGCTACTTCCGTCGCAGCTACCACCCCAGCCAGGAGGGCTCGACGGCGCAGGCCGTCGCCTATCTGGCCTCCTCGCCCGCGGCGCGGGCAGCGTCGCGATGATCGACGCACCACGCGACCTCCGCGGACGACCTCGGGGCGACCGGGCCCTCGGCCTGATCGGCCTGGTCGTCGGCAATTACCTCGGTGCGATGTCGCGTGTCCCCTACGACCCTCGGGTGGCCCTGCGTCCCCCGGACACCGCGGCCACACTGACGGTCGCGAGTGTCACGCCGGTGACCAGCGACGGCGATGTCGCGCAGATCGATCTCGTCGACGCGGGCGGATCGTCCCTGCCGGCCTGGCAGCCGGGCTGCCACATCGACGTGCACCTGGAGGGTGACGCGACGTCGGGACCGCTCCGGCGGCAGTACTCGCTGTGCGGCGACCCCGACGACACGACGCGGTACCGCATCGCCGTCCGACGCATCGGCACCGTCTCGGAGCGGATGCACGCCCTGCGCCCCGGCGACACGGTGACGGTGCGCGGTCCCCGCAACGCCTTCCTGTTCGCGCAGGAACGCTCGGTGCACTTCGTCGCCGGCGGCATCGGCATCACCCCGATCCTGCCGATGGTCCGCGCCGCTCGCGATCTCGGCCTGGACTGGACCTTCGTCTACTGCGGACGCTCCCGCGAGAGCATGCCCTTTCTCGACGAGATCGAGAGCTGGAATTCGCCGCGTGTCGCCGTCCGCACCGACGTCGAGGACGGACTGCCCACTGTCACGGACCTTCTGGGTCCGGCCGCCCGTGGCGGCGCGGTGTACTGCTGTGGACCGACGCCGATGCTGAACACCGTGCGCACGTCGTTCGCGGGCTGCGGCGCGTCTGCTCTGCACTTCGAACGTTTCGGGGCCCCACCCGTGGTGGGCGGTCGGCCGTTCACGGTCACTCTCGCGAGAAGCGGTCGCACGCTGACAGTTCCCGCCGACAGGTCTGCACTGTCCGTCATCGTGGACGAGGACCCGACAGTCGCGTACTCGTGTCGCCAAGGCTTCTGCGGCACCTGCAAGGTGCGTGTTCTCGCGGGGACGCCCGAGCACCGCGAGACTCGACTGAGTCCCACCGAGCAGCAGGAACACATGCTGCCGTGCGTGTCTCGGGCAGACTCCGACCACCTCACGCTCGACGTCTGATGTCCCCCGCACACCCCACGTCCACCGATTCCGGAGCGTCCATGACCGTCACCCGCCCGTTCGAGTCCGAGCGTTCCACCGTGCGGAACGGTGACGTCGAGCTCGCCGTGTACACCGCCGGCGTGTCCGACGGCCCCACTCTCGTGCTGGTGCACGGGTGGCCGGACAATCACACCCTCTGGAACCACGTCGTCGGACTTCTCGCCGACCGCTACCGCGTCGTCACCTACGACTCACGCGGCGCCGGTGACTCCACGGTCCCCGCACGGACCCGCGGGTACCGACTCGACGCGATGGCCTCCGATCTGCGAGCGGTGATCGACGCGGTCAGTCCCGACGCCCCGGTCCACGTGCTCGGTCACGACTGGGGCGCGGTGGAGGCCTGGGAGCTCGTCGCCGAAGCCGATGCGCCGCGCCGCATCTCGTCCTACACGTCCGTGTCGGGACCCAACCTCGACCACCTCGCACTGTGGGCCCGCTCGCGGCTCCGTAGGCCCACACCGCGCAACCTGGCACAGGTGTTCGCCCAGACGCGAGCGTCCTGGTACACGGTCACCTTCCACGTCCCGCCGTTGGCTCGGGTGCGGATGTACCGCATGAAGCGCAAGGGCTGGACCCAGTTCATCGGCGAGTTCTCCGACGTCCCCGCCGCGATGGTGGAGGAGTCACCGACACTTCTCGACGACGCGTGGAACGGCCTGCGCATCTATCGAGCAAATCTTCTGCCGCGCTTCACCTCTCCGCGGCGTCGCTACGTCACCGTGCCCGTGCATCTGATCGTCAACACCCGTGACGCGGCGGTGCGTCCGTTCCACTACGAGGACACGCCGCGCTGGGTGGCCGACCTGTCGCGAACCGATCTCGATGCAGGACACTGGTCGCCGCTGTCGCATCCGTGGGACATCGCGCGCATCACGTCCGAGTTCGTCGACGGCATCGAGTCGCGGCGTCAGACCGCGTCGACGTAGACCCAGGCTCCATCGACGCGGGAGAACGTGCTGTTCTCCCGCTGCGAACCCGGTCGCCGGGCACCCGCGTCACGGAAGTGAGCCACGAACTCGACCGTGCCCGTGGTGTGCAGCATGCCGCCTCCGGTGGTGCCCAGGATCTCGAGCCCGGTCCACCGGCGGCGGTCGTCGAGGTCGAGCGCCGACGGTCGAGTATCGGGATGCCATGTGCGCAGCAGATACTCGGCGTCGAGCACCGTGAAGGCGGTGTACCGCGAGCGCATGAGCCGCTCGGCGGTCGGCGCACCGATCCGTCCCTCGAGCAAGGGTCCACAGCACTCGGACATCGGTAGGGGAGTGCCGCACGGGCAGGTGTCGGGCATGGCTGTAGACCCTACGGCCCTCGCAGCGAGTCGAGATGTGCCGCCAGCTCCGCCTCGGCCCACGCGCGGTTCTCGTCGTGTGGCGCGTGGACCAGGTGCAGCGCGAGTCCGTCCAGGAATGCATGAAGTCGACGCGCCTCGTCGGGTACCCGGTCGGACAGTGACGCGTAGTCGGTGTCGTTCTCGGCGAGTAGGTTCACCAGTCGCCTGCACCCCGCGGCCAGGTACTGGTGCGCCCGGTCGTAGGCGACGCGCATCGCGGCGTTCGTGAAGGCGAGAGCGCCCAGCGACATCTGCACCTCCATCTCGAGGCGACTCTCGTCGGTGAGCGGCAACAACTCTCGCAGGCTCGCCTCGCAGTACTCGCGGGGTGACAGCTGCGGGTCGATGCGCTCCAGGCGTTCGACGACGCGTTCGGCTGCGTGTTCGAGGCAGAACGCTCGCAGGTCGTCCTGAGTGGGAAAGGAGCGACGGAGGGAGGCCGTCGCCAGCCCGGCCTCCTCGGCCACGTTGCGCACCGACAGATCGAGCAGGCCGTCTCGACCGATGATGCGCCAGGCGGCGTCGGCGACGTCGCGTCGCCGCTGGTCGTGATCGATCAGTTTCGGCACTCCCTGAATGTACACAGTTGTGCTACTTTGTTGTGAACACGATCGTACCAACAAGGAGCGCTCATGGTTCTGGCAGTCATCGTCGCGTGCGAGATCGGATTCTGGGTGGCCATCGCCGCCGGCCTCACGCTCCGGTACGGCGCACGGCGCACGGCGACCTCGTGCCGGTGCCGTGGTTCTGGCCTGCGCCCCGGTCGTCGATCTCGTCCTGCTCTGCGCCACCGTCATCGACCTGCGGTCGGGCAGTACCGCCACGTGGCATCACGCGCTGGCCGCTGCCTACATCGGCTTCTCGATCGCGTACGGACACCGCATGATTCGCTGGGCAGACGTGCGAGTGGCCCACCACTTCCGCGGCGGGCCCGCGCCGGTTCGTCTCCACGGCGCTGCCTATGCGAGAGCGTGCTGGGCGGACGTGGTCAGAACCCTGATCGCCGTGGCCGTCACCGTCGGGCTGCTCGCCGGCCTCGTCGCGCTGGTCGGGTCTCCCGAGCGAACCGAGGCGCTGACGGCCTTCATGCCCGTACCCCTCGTCGTGCTCGCCGTCTACGTCGTCGCCGCGATCACCTACACGGTGTGGCCACGACAGCCTCGACGGCGGGACATGGACGGTCGAGTCAGTTCGGCAGCATCCCGAGTCTCGTGACAGCCTCGCGCTCGGCCTGCAGTTCCGCGACGGATGCGTCGATACGGCGCCGGGAGAACTCGCCGATCTCGAGGCCCTCCACGATCTGCCAGGCGCCGCCGGAGGACCGCACGGGGAACGAGGACACCAGTCCCTCGGGCACGCCGTACGCACCCGTCGACGGGAGTGCGACGGATGTCCAGTCGTCGGCAGGAGTGCCCAGGACCCAGTCGCGCACATGATCGATGGTGGCGTTCGCCGCGGAGGCAGCGGACGACGCACCGCGCGCCTCGATGATCGCGGTACCGCGGCGCGCCACCGTCGGCACGAAGACGTCCTCGAGCCAGGTGGTGTCCGCGGCGAACTCGGCGCCCGACCGGTCACCGACCCGCGCGTGGAAGATGTCCGGGTACTGCGTGGCGGAATGGTTGCCCCAGATGCTGACCCGCGAGATGTCACCCACCGGGACGTCCGCACGAGCGGACAGTTGCGCGACGGCGCGGTTGTGATCGAGCCGGGTCAGCGCGGTGAACCTGTCTGCGGGGATGCTGGGTGCGTGCGCCGCGGCGATGGCCGCGTTGGTGTTGGCGGGATTGCCCACGACGACCACCCGGATGTCGGACGCGGCGCCCGCCTCGAGAGCGGCGCCCTGCGACCCGAAGATCGACCCGTTGGCCTCGAGCAGGTCGGCGCGCTCCATCCCCGCGGTACGAGGGCGAGCCCCGATCAGCAACGCGACGTTCGCGCCGTCGAAGGCGTCGACCGGATCGTCGTGGATCTCCACCGACCGCAGCAGGGGGAACGCACTGTCGTGCAGTTCCATGGCCGTGCCCTCGGCTGCGCGCAGTGCCGGCGGGATCTCGAGAAGCCGCAGCGTGACGGACGTGTCCGGACCGAGCATCGCACCCGATGCGATGCGGAACAGTGCCGCGTAGCCGATGCTGCCGGCCGCGCCTGTGACGGTGACGATGCTGTGCGCCATGTGAACTCCTTCGTTCCCCTCGACCGTAGATCCGGCAGTCGACCGAGTGCACAGATGTGTGTCGGACTGCACCCGATCACCGTTCCATCGGGCTCTCTCTCGATCTCTAGCGCTGAGACTAGAACCGCGAATATCGTCCTGTGCACGTCCGATTTGCCTGACCACCATTCCTCGTTCACAGTGACGCCATGACCCTGTCGGACAGTTGGGCCAGCAAACAGGCCACAGTGACGCGCGTGGGGGCGGCCGAGGCCGTCCTGCGCGAGCTGCGTTCGGCGATCGAGAGCGGCGAACTCGAGGTCGGCACCAAGCTCCCGTCCGAGGCCGCTCTCGCGACGCGCTTCGGCGTGAGCCGGTCGGTGGTCCGCGAGGCACTGCGCTCGACCACGGCTCTCGGACTGACGGAGACGCACACCGGCAAGGGAACGTTCGTCCTGGCGAAGACCGTCGAGACCGACAGAGTCTTCGGCAACCATTCCGTCGAGTCCCTGCGCGAGGCCCGCCCGCACATCGAGATTCCTGCCGCCGCACTCGCTGCCGAACGGCGGACACCGGAGCAGATGGACGCGATCCGCAGCCTGTTGAATCGGATGATCGCCGAGAACGATCCCAAGGAGTGGGTCCGTCTCGACGCGGAGTTCCATCTGCTCATCGCGACCGCGAGCGGCAACGACGTCTTCGCCGCCGTCATCACCGAGATCCGCGAGGCCCTGTCGCAGCAGTCCGAGATGGTGAACCTGCTGCCCGACCGTCGGCACCGGTCCAACGTCGAGCACGAGAGCATCGTCGACGCCATCGACTCGGGGTCCGGCGAGGCCGCGTCCGAGGCGATGAGCCGACACCTGACGCACGTGCAGGACGCACTCGGCCAGCTTCGCGGCCGATGACTCCCGTGGTCCGGACCCACCCTCGGCATCACTTAGAATGAGCAGGTCACAGCGCCGTACAGGCTCGCCCACCAGCACGTCGGGAAGGTCCACCATCACACAGCCGCCAGCCCTGCAGAACGTCGAGACGCCCGATGTCTACCTCGTCCCGCCCGACAGCGGCGAGATAGAGCGGGCGCGCGTCGCGTCCGCGGCGTCCCGACACCGGTTGACCGAGCGCTCCGACATCGTGTGGGTCAAGGACAAGTTCGCACTGTCCATCACCACCACGACGCCCCACGAGGCGATGGTGGAGGACCTCCTGTTCGTCCGCGATGTGCTGGACGCGACCGCGATCGAGTACCTGCTCGTCCGCGGCAACGACGAGCGGCCCGTCATCGCCATCGACAGGCACGACAGGCCGACGTTGCGCGACGCCCTGGTCGCGGCCTGCGCGGACGAGCCGTTCTACTCCAAGCCGATGGACGTCAAGGGATCCCCGGCCCTGCTCATCGCGGACGGACTCCTGGCGTCGGCCACGCAGGCGCGGATCTTCCGGTTGTTCCGCCCTCGTGCGCACCGCCCGAGCGGGCTCTTCTACGGATCCGGCAAGGGCATCCAGATCGAACTGTGGGAGTTCTCGGACGACACGATCGTTCTCCCCGTCGAGAACTCGCTGACCCGACGCACCATCCGTCAGGACGAGGCGGTGCGTGGCACGGTCGAGCGCTTCGGCCGACACTGGCCGACCATCGAGAACATGTTCGCCGACCACGCGTCGGACATCGACTTCGACATCGACCTGATCTTCTCCTGGGTCGACGGCACCGACGTGGAGTGGCAGGCGGAACGCGCGGCGATGCTGCGTGAGGTCGTCGTGGGCGAGGGCGACGATCACGAGGCCCGCTTCCGCCAGATCGACGAACTCAAGTACGCCCTGCGCTCGGTACACCTGTACGCGCCGTGGATCCGGCGCATCTTCGTCGTCACCGACTCACCGAAGCCGGGGTGGCTCGACGACCATCCCGACGTCACGTTCGTGCGCAGCGAGGAGTTCTTCACCGACACCTCCGTGCTGCCCACCTACAACTCGCAGGCCGTGGAATGCCAGCTCCACCACATCGACGGTCTCGCCGAGCACTTCCTGTACTCGAACGACGACATGTTCTTCGGCCGCCCGGTCGGTCCCCAGATGTTCTTCTCACCCGGCGGCATCAGCATGTTCGTCGAGGCGGGAACCCGGATCGGACTGGGCGCCAACGACGAGCAGCGCAGCGGATTCGAGAACGCCGCGCGGGTCAACCGTCGCCTGCTCCACGACCGCTTCGGTCGCATCACCACGCGCCACCTCGAGCACGCTCCCGTGCCGCTCCGGCGCAGTGTGATGTTCGAGCTCGAGAAGGAGTTCCCCGACGAGTTCGCGGCCACGGCCGCCAGTCGATTCCGCGCGAGCTCCAACATCTCGGTGACCAACTCGCTGTACCACTACTACGCCCTGCTCACCGGCCGCGCCGTGGTGCAGACGCAGGCCTCGGTCAAGTACGTCGACACGACGATGCGCAGTGGACTGCGGGACATGGACCGCCTGCTCGCGAAGCGGTCGATGGACTTCTTCTGCCTCAACGACGGCAGCTTCCCCGAGATCGACGCCGACGAGCGCGCAGCGGCGGTGACGACGTTCCTGAGCACCTACTTCCCGGTGCCGGCGCCCTGGGAACACGCCGTCACACCGGTCGGCTGATCGCCACAGCTACGACTGCCGGCTGATCGCCACAGCTACGACTGCCGGCTGATCGCCACAGCTACGACTGCCGGCTGATCGCCTTCTGGGGAGCGTCGGCGATGACGACGCCGGCATCGTGCAGGCGCTGGGCGGCCTCGTCGGCCGACACGTAGGTGCCGACGGTGTCGCCCGTCCCGATGGGCACCACCGAGTGGACCACCGTGTCCTGGTACAGATGCACCAGGTTGTAGGCCTGCGCCCCGTCGCGCCCGCGTTGCGCACCCACCGGGACGTTGAGGTCCTGGGTGTAGCAGGTTGCCGACGCCACCGACACCGGGATTCCGGCGAAGGTCGCGGACGTGGAGTAGTGCAGGTGTCCCGCGAGGATCGCCCGCACGTCGCTGCCCGCGAGCACCTCCGCGAGCGAGTCCTGGTCGCGGAGTTCCACCAACACCGCGAGATCTTGCACGCAGGGAACCGGCGGATGGTGCAGCGCGAGCACTGTGCCGTCCGGCGCCGGCATCGCCAGTTCTGCTGCGAGCCACCGCAACTGTTCCTCGGAGATCTGGCCGTAATGGTGGCCGGGGACGGTCGAGTCCAACGTGATGACTCGCAGTCCACCGATGTCGTAGACCCTGTCCACGGGCTCGGTCGAGCCGCGCTCGTCGAGCAGGCCGCGACGGAACGCCGCTCGGTCGTCGTGGTTGCCCATCGCCCAGATCACCTCGGACCCCAGGGCTGCGGCGACCGGATCGACCAGCGCGCGCAACGAGTCGTATGCGTCGGGCTCGCCCTTGTCCGCGAGATCACCCGTGAACACCAGAGCCTCCGGCCGGGCACCCGTCGCCTCGAGCTCCGCGAAGATCTGGCGAAGACGCGCCTCGCTGTCGACCGCGTCGTACAACTCGCCGGCGCCGACCAGGTGCGTGTCACTGATGTGCAGGAGGAAATGGTCCGGCCGTGGATGCTCGGCGGTGCGCCAGGTCTGCTCGACTGGCTCCATGAGTTCTCGCTTCCCAGTGCTCCCGGATCGGAGCTCGGTCACCCTGTGTGTACCGGGCTCGTCCACCCTAACCACAGGAGGTGTCGAGCCGCCGAACGCCGGGCGACACGGGGTTGACGGCATACCGTAGGGGGGTATGGTAGTTCTCATGACCACGAAGACTGTCACCGTCGTCGGAATGACCTGCCAGCACTGCGTCTCAGCGGTGACGGAGGAGGTGAGCGCCCTGCAGGGAGTCACCTCGGTCCGCGTCGACCTCGAGTCCGGACGCGTCGATGTCGAGTCCGACACACCTGTCGACGACGCTGCCCTCGCAGCCGCGGTGGACGAGGCCGGGTACGAGCTGGCTCAGCCGTGACCACCGGGGAGAAGGCCGCGAACATCCAGCTCGACATCGGCGGCATGACCTGCGCGTCGTGCGCCAACCGCATCGAGAAGAAGCTCAACCGCCTCGACGGTGTGACCGCGACGGTCAACTACGCCACCGAGAAGGCGAGCATCGCCACGGACGCGACCGTCGAGACCGGGGACCTCATCGGCACCGTCGAGAAGGCCGGCTACACCGCGACCGTGCACGAACCCCACCGACCGGCCGGCCCTCCCGCAGCCGAGTCCGATGCCGCCGCAGCCGAGTCCGATCCCCTGCGCACGCGTCTGCTCGTGTCGACGCTGCTGTCCGTTCCCGTCATCGCGATGGCGATGATCCCGCCGCTGCAGTTCGACAACTGGCAGTGGCTCTCGCTCACCCTCGCCGCGCCCGTCGTCGTGTGGGGCGGGCTGCCGTTCCACCGCGCCGCCCTCACCACCGCGCGGCACGGTGCGACCACTATGGACACCCTCGTGTCGGTGGGCACGCTGGCCGCCTTCGGCTGGTCGCTGTACGCACTGTTCTTCGGTCATGCGGGCATGCCCGGCATGCGCCACGCCTTCGAGTTGACCGTCTCGCGGGGCGACGGCAGCGCGAACATCTATCTCGAGGCTGCGGCCGGCGTCACGACGTTCCTGCTCGCGGGTCGGTATCTGGAAGCGCGGTCCAAGCGCAGCGCCGGCGCCGCCCTGCGTGCGTTGCTCGAGGTCGGCTCCAGGAACGCGACCGTGCTGCGCAGCGGCAGTGAGGTCAGCGTGCCCGCCGACGAGCTCGTGGTCGGAGACCGCATCGTCGTCAGACCGGGCGAGAAGATCGCCGCCGACGGCACCGTCGAGAGCGGCACGTCCGCCGTCGACGCGTCGATGATCTCCGGTGAGTCCATCCCCGTGGAGGTCGGTCCGGGCGCCACGGTCACGGGCGGGACCGTCAACGTGGGTGGCGCGCTCACCGTCGTCGCCGACCGCGTGGGCGCGGACACGCAGCTCGCGCGCATGGCCCGCATCGTGGAGGACGCGCAGAACGGCAAGGCCGAGGCGCAGCGCCTGGCCGACCGCATCTCGGGCGTCTTCGTTCCCGTCGTCATCGGTCTCGCCCTGGCCACCCTGCTGGGCTGGGTTCTCGTCAGCGGCAGCTGGTCCGCCGCGTTCACCGCATCCGTCGCGGTCCTCATCATCGCGTGCCCATGCGCACTGGGCCTGGCCACTCCGACAGCCCTGATGGTGGGCACCGGACGCGGCGCCCAACTCGGCGTCCTCATCAAGGGACCCGAGGTGCTCGAGCGCACCCGCCGCGTGAACACGATCGTGCTGGACAAGACCGGCACCATCACCAGCGGTGTCATGAGCGTGCAGTCCGTCGTGGGAGACGCTCGCGACGACGCGCTGCGGTTCGCCGCGGCGGCGGAGTCCGGTTCCGAGCACCCGGTCGCCCGCGCGATCGTCGACGCGTACCGGACCGCGCACGGAGAGCCCGTCGCCGCCACCGACTTCACCACCACGGCGGGACGCGGTGTCACCGCGACGGTCGACGGCCACCGCGTGGTCGTCGGACGCCCCGGCCTGGTGGGCGGCGCACTGCCCAGTGCTCTGCAGACGGCCTTCGAGGACGCCGAGGCCACCGGGGCCACCGCGGTGGTCGTCGGGTGGGACGACGAGGCCCGCGCCGTCATCGCGGTCTCCGACACCGTGAAGGAGACGTCCGCGCAGGCGGTCTCGGAGCTCCGCGCACTGGGTCTCGACCCGATCATGCTCACCGGTGACAACGAGTCCGCAGCCCGCACGGTGGCCGCCTCGGTCGGTATCGACACCGTCATCGCCGGTGTGCTGCCGGAGCAGAAGGTGGACGCGATCCGCGAGCTGCAGGCGTCGGGCAAGGTCGTCGCCATGGTCGGTGACGGCGTCAACGATGCTGCGGCACTGGCGACGTCGGACCTCGGACTCTCGATGGGCACGGGCACCGACGTCGCGATCGAGGCCGGCGACCTCACGCTGGTGCGGGGAGATCTGCGCGTCGCGGTCGACGCGGTGCGCCTCTCGCGCGCGACCCTCCGCACCATCAAGGTCAATCTCTTCTGGGCCTTCGCCTACAACGTCGCGGCGATCCCGCTCGCGGCCGCCGGACTGCTCAACCCCATGCTGGCCGGTGCCGCGATGGCGCTGTCGTCGGTCTTCGTCGTCACCAACAGCCTGCGGCTCCGATCCTTCCGGTCCTCGGTGGTGTGACTCAGCCTGCGAGCAGGGCTCGGACTCGGCCGTCACGCAGCCAGAGTCCGAGCCACGCGGCGATGCCGACGTAGATCGCGAAGAACACCGTGCTGACGAGTGGCTGGTCGGTGCGCCAGTTCGTGATCACCGCTCCACCGAGGTAGCCGGTCAACAGGACGGCACCCAGCGGCGCGGTCCGCGGAAAGACGTACAGGGTCACGATCACGAGGCAGACGACGCCGATCTTCGGGGCCATGTCGACGGGGAGTCCGAGTTCGGCGGACGCGTCCTTCACGACGTCCAGGTTCAGCAGATGGATCACGGCGTCGAACAGCATGAAGACGACCACCAGCGCGCTGACGATCCATCCTGCTCGAACGGCTCCGCGGGACGGTGCGGTGGTGGTGGTGGCGCGGGTGAGGTGTGTGGTCATGTGACTGTCGACCGCGTACGCCACGGAAACTCATCACGAAGCCCCGAAATTTTCCTCGGCGAGTCGTCCATGCGAGGACTATCCTCCTCGCATGACTGCGACGCAGGAGCTCGGCAACGACTTCATGACTCTCGCGGAACCGTACCGCCGCGAGCTCCTCGCGCACTGTTACCGCATGACCGGATCCATCCACGACGCGGAGGATCTGGTGCAGGACACCCTGGTCCGAGGGTGGAAGGGGTACGCGAACTTCAAGGGCGACTCGTCGCTGCGCACGTGGCTCTACCGCATCGCCACGAACACCTGCCTCACCTCGCTCGAGGGCCGCAAGCGCCGACCGATGCCGTCGGGGCTGGGTACGCCGTCGTCCGATCCGTCGGACGAGCTGGTCGAGCGCCACGAGATCGCGTGGCTCGAGCCGGCGCCGCCGTTCGGCGATCCGGTGGACGACGACCCGGCATCGCTGATCGGCTCGCGTGAATCGGTGCGGCTCGCGTTCGTGGCCGCGTTGCAGCATCTGTCCGCGCGGCAGCGAGCCGTCCTCGTACTCCGAGAGGTGTTGCAGTGGAAGGCGTCCGAGGTGGCCGAACTGCTCGGCACCTCCACTGCTGCAGTCAACAGCCTGCTGCAACGTGCGCGCGGCCAGATCGAGGCGATCATGCCCGACGAGAACTCCGTGTCCGAGCCGGAGTCGCCGGAGACGCGAGAGTTGCTGCGACGCTACGTCGAGGGATTCGAGACGTACGACATCGACGGCATCGTGAAACTTTTCGCCGCAGAGGCTGTCTGGGAGATGCCGCCGTTCACCGGGTGGTACCGCGGCCCGGCCGACATCGGCGCCCTCATCTCGACGAAGTGTCCCGCGACCGGCCCCGAGTCGATGCGGATGATGGCGACCACCGCCAACGGGCAGCCGGCCTTCGGCCTCTACATGCTCGGAGAGGACGGGGTGCACCGCCCGTTCCAGCTGCACGTCCTCGAGATCATCGACGCCCGCGTCGCGCATGTGGCGTGCTTCTTCGATCTCACGCTGTTCGATCGGTTCGGACTGCCACCGGTGTACCCGGGCTGAGCCCGGGTCACCTGCCGCGGCTCACATGTCGGGAGGCGTGGCCTCGCCCGAGGCGACGGCCGGGTCCATCCAGGTCACTTCCCACACGTGACCGTCGAGGTCGCGGAACGACCGCCCGTACATGAAGCCGTGGTCCTGCGGATCCATCCAGTCACTGCCGCCCGCGGCGAGCGCCGCGTCGGCCATGGCGTCGACGGCCTCCTTGCTGTCGGCCGACACGGCCAACAGCATCTCGCGCGAGGTGGAGAGGTCCGCGACGTCGTCGCGGATGAAATCCTTGAAGCGCGGGACGTTCAGCAGCATCACGACGGCCTGCTCGTTGACGATCAGGCACGCGGTGTTCTCGTCGCTGAAGGTGTCGTTGAAAGAGAATCCCAGCGACGTGAAGAACGCGCGGCTCGCGGCGACGTCCTGGACGAAGGTGTTGACGAAGATCATGCCGGACATGGTGTCTCCTGGTGTGGTGTCGTCGGCCCCGGCGTCAGGGCCACTCACCACTACCGACACCGCCCGGGCGGAAAAGTCATCGCGCGGGCGGCGTCGGTCGTGCGGCGTCAGGCCGCGGTGGCGTGCAGGTGCTGCTCGGCGAGCAGGCGGTAGGAGAGCAGTCGCTCGTCGGTGTCGTCGATACCGCTGGCGACGATGACCTCGTCGGCCCGGGCGTGCGCGGCGAAACGATCGATGTAGTCCGACGCCTCCGCCGGCGTTCCGACGGCCGAGTACTTCACCATTCCCTGAATCTGTCGGCCAGCGGGCGAGTCCATGATCATGTCGACCTCCTCCTCGGAGAAGGAACGGCCGCGTCCCACCATCTGCACCACCCGGCGCCGCAGACCGGCCGTGAACAGCTCGTGCGCGCGAGCGGACGTCGGTGCGACCGTCGCGTTGACGGCGGCGATGACGTAGGGCTCGGCGAGCTGTGCGGACGGCTGGAACGTGTCCCGATAGACGGCCACGGCCTCCTCGAGCGAGTCGGGAGAGAAGTGCGACGCGTTGGCATACGGAAGGCCGAGATGTGCTGCGAGGTGCGCACCGAAGAGCGAGGATCCCAGAATGTAGAGCGGCACATCGGTTCCCGCGCCCGGCACTGCCTGCACTCCCGGAACCCGACTCGAACCCGACAGGTAGCCCTGGAGTTCGAGAACGTCCTGCGGGAAGGAATCGGCCGACGACGGGTCACGGCGCAGAGCACGCATGGTGGTCTGATCGGATCCCGGCGCTCTGCCGAGACCGAGATCGATACGGTCCGGATGGAGTGTGGCCAGCGTTCCGAATTGCTCGGCAATGGTCAGCGGAGAATGGTTAGGCAACATCACTCCACCCGATCCGAGGCGAATGGACGAGGTGTGCGCGGCCACGTGTGCGATGAGGACCGACGTCGCCGAGGACGCGATGGAGGGCATGTTGTGGTGCTCCGCGTACCAGACTCGCCGATATCCGCTCTCCTCCGCGAGGCGGGCCAACGCGACACTGGCATCGAAACTGCTTCGAGGAGTTTCACCCTCGCCGACCTGTGCGAGATCGAGTACGGACAGTGGTACGGCCACGTGCGTTCACCCTTTCGAGAAAAAGAAGACTTCTCAGGTGCGAACGCCCGCCCGGCGGAGAATATTTCCCGAGCCGCGTGACCTCGAACGACCGAACCGTGCGGTATCGAAGGACCGGCACGAGTACACGACATCGAACCGGAATTGGCGGTGACTCGCTAATCGGGCTTCGAGATGGATAAACTCTGGCGGAAGAACCGCGATGGTGGTCGGACCCACGAGTCGACGACGGCTCGATGAATCCATGTCCGGTTCGGTCGGGGAACTCATCATCGAAAGGAACCACAGCGTCATGGCGAAACAGGTCTTCGTGGAATTGGTCGACGATATCGACGGCGCACCCATCAAATCGGGTAAAGGGGAGACCATCGGTTTCTCGGTCGACGGTGTGGAGTACGAGATCGACCTCGGTGTGAAGAATGCCAAGGAGTTCCGCAAGCAACTCGATTACTGGGCCGAGCACGCCACGAAGGTGTCGTCACGTGGCAAGAAGGCCACGGCGAAGAAGGCGACCGGAACGGCGACGCAGGTCGGCTCGTCTCCGCGAGATCCTCTGCAGACCAAAGCCATTCGCGAGTGGGCGAATCAGAACGGGTACACGGTCTCGAGCCGCGGACGTATTCCGGCCGAGGTCGAAGAGGCGTACAACTCTGCCCAGTGACGTCAGGGCAGTAGTGATGTCATGACCGCAGTGCGCGCCGGCGCTGCAGCATCCACCGTCCGGCCGACCCTGCCGACAGAACCCCGATTCCGACCACCACCGCCGCCGCGGGCAGTGTGACCGCCAGCAGGACGCAGCCGCAGAGCCCGAGCATCTGCAGTGCCCGCGGCCACCGGCGATCGGAACCGGTCTGCGTGAATGCCGCGGCATTGGCCACGGCGTAATAGACGAGAACTCCGAACGACGAGAATCCGATCGCGTTCCGCACGTCGAGCGTGAGAACCACGACCACCACCACGGCGGCCACGGTGATCTCCGCGGCGCGCGGAACCGAGCGGCGCTCGTCGACGTGCGCGAGGTATCGCGGCATGTCCCCTTCCCGCGCCATCGCCATCGTGGTGCGGCCGATCCCCGCGATCAGTCCCAGCAGGGCTCCGAGAGCCGCGGCCGATGCCCCGACGCGCACCACCGGGCCCGCCCAGTGCGCCCCGACCGCGTCCATCGCAGCGGCCACCGGAGCCGTCGAGCGCGCGAGTGCGTCCGCCCCGAGAACGTGCAGCAGCATCACTGCGACGGCCGCGTAGATCACGACCGCGCACGCGAGGGCGCCGACCACGGCGCGGGGGATGGTGCGCGCCGGGTCCCGCACCTCCTCTCCGAGTGTCGCGATGCGCGCGTACCCGGCGAAGGCGAAGAACAGGATCCCCGCGGACTGCAGAACGCCCACCGGACCCGAGGTCGCCGAGAACCCGGCGCCCGTCACGGTGGACGAGCCCGTCGCACCGACGATCAGTGCCGCGACGAGCACGACGAGCACCACCGCCACGAGCACGCGCGTGACCGACGCGGTGCGGGTGATGCCCAGGCAGTTGACCGCCGCCAGCGCCACCACCGCGATCACGGCGAGCGCCCGTGCGTGCTCGGGCCACGCGTACGCGCCGAACGTCAGGGCCATGGCGGCACAACTCGCGGTCTTGCCGACCACGAAGCTCCAGCCCGCCAGGAAGCCCCACCGGTCACCGAGTCGCGCTCGCCCGTAGGCGTAGGCGCCGCCGGACGTGGGGTGCACCGCGGCGAGCTGGGCAGTCGACGTCGCGTTGCAGAACGCCACGACGGCGGCGACGGCGAGCCCGACCAGCAGCCCGCCACCCGCGGCCGCCGCGGCCGGGCCGAAGGCGGAGAACACCCCGGCGCCGACCATCGACCCCACGCCGATGACGACGGCGTCGCGCGTGGTCAGTCGTCGTTGCAGCGGCATCGACGAAGCATAGGGACCCCCGGTGAACGCCGAACGAAACCACCGCCACTTCGATGAATCATGATTAACCGAAATCGGGGAAACCGCAGACGGGCGGCCGTCCCATGGATTAGCGTCGCGGAGGTACCCGAGCCTCGAGGAGCGACTTTGTCACCGCAGACTTCCTACTCGTCCGGCCCGACCGACACGCCGCTGCTCGACGAGACGATCGGACGGAACTTCGATCGCACCGCCGCGCGGGTGGGCTCGTCGGACGCTCTCGTGGACGTCGCGTCCGGTCGCCGGTGGACGTACGACGAGTTGCGATCCGACATCGACGATCTCGCCCGCGGCCTGCTCGCGCGCGGAATCCGTCGCGGGGATCGCGTGGGGATCTGGGCACCGAACTGCCCGGAGTGGACCATCGTCCAGTACGCCACCGCGAAGATCGGCGCGGTGCTGGTGACCATCAACCCTGCCTACCGTGCGCACGAGCTGCAGTACGTGCTCGACCAGTCCGGCGCCACCATGCTGGTGGCGGTCCGGGCGCACGGCACCTCGGACTACGCCTCGATGATCGACACCGTGCGCGGCGAGTGCACCGATCTGGCCCACGTCGTGTACATCGGCACCGACGACTGGAGCGACCTCGTCACCGACGGTGAGTCCGTCGATGTGGACGAACTCGACCGGCGCACTGCCGAACTCGGTCCCGACGACGCCATCAACATCCAGTACACCTCCGGCACCACGGGATTCCCCAAGGGCGCGACGCTGAGCCACCGCAACATCCTGAACAACGGCTACTTCGTCGGCGAGCTCTGCCATTACACCGAGGCGGACAGTGTCTGCATTCCCGTGCCGTTCTATCACTGCTTCGGGATGGTGATGGGAAACCTCGCCTGCACCTCGCACGGTTCGACCATGGTGATCCCGGGACCGTCGTTCGATCCGGCAGCGACACTGGCCGCGGTCTCCGCCGAGCGGTGCACCTCGCTCTACGGAGTTCCCACCATGTTCATCGCGGAACTGGCCGTTCCCGACCTGGCGGAGCACGATCTTCGGTCGCTGCGCACGGGCATCATGGCCGGATCACCCTGTCCCACCGAGGTGATGAAGCAGGTCATCGACGTCATGGGAATGGCGGAGGTCTCCATCTGTTACGGGATGACCGAGACGTCCCCGGTGTCACTGCAGACCCGCTCCGACGACACGATCGAGCAGCGCGTGTCCACGGTCGGACGAGTCGGACCGCATCTCGAGGTGAAGATCGTCGACCCCGTCACCGGGGAGACGGTTCCCCGCGGAGAGCCCGGTGAACTGTGCACACGGGGGTACTCCGTGATGCTCGGTTACTGGGACGACCCCGAGAAGACCGCCGAGGCACTCGATTCCGAGCGCTGGATGCACACGGGCGACATCGGCACCATGGACGACGACGGCTACGTCGCCATCACCGGGCGCATCAAGGACATGGTGATCCGCGGCGGCGAGAACATCTACCCCCGTGAGATCGAGGAGTTCCTGTACTCCCACCCCGACATCCTGGACGCCCAGGTCATCGGTGTGCCCGACGACAAGTACGGCGAGGAACTGATGGCCTGCATCCGTCTGCGTGAGGGCGCCGCGGCCATGACCGTCGACGATCTCCGGGCCTACTGCGACGGCCGCATCGCGCGATACAAGATTCCGCGCTACCTGCGCGTCATGGATGCCTTTCCCATGACCGTGACCGGCAAGATCCGCAAGATCGAACTACGCGAGGAAGCCACGCGCCTGCTGGATTGACGGAACGGCTGGGTCGATCGAACGGCTGGGGTGATCAGGCTGCGTGGAACAGCATGGTCTCGGCGGTGAGTCCGGGTCCGAACGCCATCGCGCATCCCGACCCGGTGTCACCCCGCTCGAGCATGTCCGCGAGCACGAACAGCACGGTGGCCGACGACATGTTGCCGTAGTTCTCGAGCACGCGGCGCGACGACGTCAGAGCGTCTGCGTCGAGGTGCAGCGCGCCCTCCACCGCGTCGAGGATCGAGCGACCACCGGGATGCACGGCCCACAGGTCGATCGACGACGTCTCCGCCCCCGAGAGCACCGTCTTCATCGTGGTCTCGTCCAACGCGCGTGACAACGAGCCCGGCACCTTGCCGGAGAGCACCATGTCGAACCCCATGCCGCCGATGCGCCAGGTGATGAGGTCGCGGGAGTCCTCGATCATGAGGGCCTGGAAGGAGTCCATGGCCAGACCGGTGGACTCGGCAGTGACCAGCACGGCCGCGGCGCCGTCGCCGAACACCAGGAACGACAGCATCGTCTCGAGATCGTCGGTCTGCTGCATGTGCAGCGAGCACAGTTCGACGCTGACCACGAGCACCTTCGCGGCGGGCTCGGAGCGCACGATGTGGTGGGCGAGCTTGAGACCGTTGATGCCGGCGAAGCAGCCCATGAAACCGACCTGGGTGCGCTCTGCCGTGGTGGGCACGCCGCACTGCTTCATGATCTCGAAATCGATTCCCGGAGTGTAGAACCCGGTACATGTCAGGACGATGAGATGGGTGATGTCCCCTGCCGCGTCGCCGAGGCCGAGCCCGTCGACGGCACGAACGGCGAGTCCGGGAGCGGTGCGCTCGAACTCCTGCATCCGCGCCTGCGTGTCGACGGCGTTGGGATCGTCGCCGTAGAAACTGGCGATGGACGGGAACGCGGACCACCGGTGCGAGATCTGCGCGCGATCCGCCATGCGGCGGAACAGCAATTGCTTACGTCGCAGCGTGAACGTGCTGTCGGCGTAGGCGACGAAGTCGTCGTGGACGTCGTGCTCGGGAACGGCGGTCGAGATGGCATTGATGTATGCGGTCGTCACAGGTGCCTCTCGTGAAGGTGGGGGCTCGACAGGTCGAGTTCCCCCTGACCACCGCAGTCAACCACCGAGCGGGGCCGCGCGTCGGACAGAATGACCGTCATGAGAATCGAGGACCGTTCCTGGGTGGAGAACGCGCTGCGCATCGTCGAGGCCGACGCGAACCGCAGCGCGGACACTCATCTGCATCCCTTCCCACTGCCGGCCGAGTGGGGCATCGATCTCTACCTCAAGGACGAGTCGGTCCACCCCACCGGATCGCTCAAGCATCGGCTCGCGCGGTCGCTCTTCCTCTTCGGCCTGGCCAACGCGGACATCGGGCCCCGCACCACGCTCGTCGAGGCGTCGTCCGGGTCGACCGCCGTGTCGGAGGCGTACTTCGCCCGGCTCATCGGCCTCGAGTTCGTCGCGGTCATGCCGGCCACCACCAGCCCGACGAAGATCGCGCTGATCGAGCGCTACGGCGGCATCTGTCGCCTCGTCGAGCACTCGGGTGCCGTGTACGACGTCGCGGAGGAACTGGGTGCGCAGAAGGACTGGCTGTATCTCGACCAGTTCACCAATGCGTCGGTGGTCACCGACTGGCGCGGCAACAACAGCATCGCCGCCTCCATCTTCGATCAGATGGCCCTCGAACGGTTCCCCGTCCCCACCTGGGTGGTGGTCGGCGCCGGCACCGGTGGCACCAGCGCGACCATCGGCCGGTACTGCCGCTACCGGCGCGTGCCCACCCGGGTGTGCGTCGTCGACCCCGAGGGATCCGCGTTCTTCGAGGCGTGGCGCGACGACACCCGCGACGCCGTCGGCACCGGATCGCGTATCGAGGGAATCGGTCGGCCCCGCGTCGAGCCGTCGTTCGTCCCCGCCGTCATCGAGCACATGGTGCAGATCCCCGACGCCGCCTCGGTGGCGGCCGTCCGCATGCTCGACCAGGTGACGGGCCTGCACGCCGGTGGATCGACCGGGACCAACCTCGTCGGCGCGTTCCGGTTGGCAGCGGACATGAAGGCTCGCGGAGAGCAGGGGAGCATCGTCACGCTGCTGTGCGACGGGGGAGAGCGCTACGAGGGCACCTACTACGACGACGCCTGGGTGACGAGCCACGGCATGAACCTCGACGCACACCGCGCCTGCATCGACCACTTCCTCGCGACAGGCGTCTGGTCGGAGTCCGTGTGATGACCCTCTACTCGGAGCTGCCCGCCCGCCGGACCCGCCAGGTGGTCGCCGACGTGGTGGTCGCGGTGTGGACCGTGGTCTGGATCCGGGTGGGCCTGGCGCTGCACGACGCGGTGATGGCGTTGGCGGCGCCCGGACGCGAGATCGCCGACGCCGGAAGCGGACTGGAGAACAACCTTCGGTCCGCGGGCGAACGGGTGTCCTCCGTCCCACTCATCGGTGACGACGTCCGCACACCGTTCGACCGGGCCGGGGACGCCGGCGCCGCACTGCGCGGCGCAGGTGAGGCGCAGGTCGCGGCGGTCGAGGCGCTGGCGTCGTTCCTCGGTGTCACCGTCGCCCTGCTCCCCATCGTCGCGCTGCTGCTCCTGTGGCTCCCGCGGCGGATCCGCTTCGCCCGGCAGGCCACCGCCGCGGCGGCGCTTCTCCGGTCCGGCGCCGACCTCGACCTCTTCGCGCTGCGTGCTCTCGCGCGGCGACCGCTGACGGAACTGACGCACATCCATCCCGATCCCGCCGGCGCCTGGCGCGCGGGCGACCCCGCCGTGGTCCGCTCGCTCGCGGCGCTCGAACTGGCGGCGGTAGGGATGCGCGCACCCGGTCCCGACCTTTCGACGTCCGACGGCGCCACGGCCGTTTACGCTGAGTCCATGGCCGAGAAGACGACGACGAACGACTCCACCGACGAGCCCAAGGGCGGTCGTCCCGGACCCGCCGATCAGGGCGGCGCCGGCGGTATGGCGACGCGGGAGAACGCACCCGACGTCGCGGAGTCGGAAGCATCGAACGACGCCGACTAGGACTGCGCGCATGTCGACACGCCGACTCGTCGTCGCAGTGGCGGCTGCCGCCGCCGCGAGCACTCTGTCCGCCGCTCCCGCGGCCGCCGCGCCGGCACCCGGTGCGTATGTCGCACTGGGAGATTCGTTCTCCGCCGGCAGCGGAATCGCACCGCAGACACCGTCCGGGATCTGCGGCCGGTCCGCGGTGAACTACCCCACGCTCGTCGCTCGCGAACTCGGCATCGACACGGTGCGCGACGTGACGTGCGGCGCCGCGGAGAGCGAGAACCTCGCGGGACCGCAGACCGGGCTCGGCGGCGGAGTCGCCGCACCGCAGTTCGACGCGCTCGGTCCGGACACCACGCTCGTCACCCTGGGAATCGGCGGCAACGACATCCAGTTGGTTCAGCTCGCGGCGGGCTGTATCAGCGTGCTCCCGGCTCCTCTGACGCCATCGTGCTCCGATCGTCCGGACACCTACAGCGACCGTATCGACGCGTTCGCCGCGACGTACGACACGATCCTCGACGAGATCGCCCGCCGGGCGCCGGCCGCGCAGGTGGTGATGGTCGGGTATCCCACCGGCATCCGGCCCGGCGGCTGCCTCGACTCGCAGCCCGTGCGGCCCGCGGACGCGACCTACCTACAGGCCCGCATCGATCAGCTCAACTCGGTGATGAGTCGCGCCGCCGCCGCGCACGACGCCACGTTCGTCGACCTCGCGCCGACCACCCGTGACCACGACGTGTGCGCCGCCGACAGCTGGATGGTCGGCGCGGTGCCGACGTCTCCGGACGCGGTGGTGCCGCTGCACCCCACGGCGGCGAGTCACCAGAACACCGCGCGCGAGATCGTGGCCGCACTGCGCTGACGCACGGTGCACGACCGACTGCCTCGCTCGACCGCCGCCGTTGGTCATCGTGCTCACTCGGTCGACCGTCTCTTGCGCACTGTGCGGCGTGGTGATTGTGTGACCTGACACACAGCGTTCACGAGTGCACTCACGAGGAGCATCCGCCATGTCCACGGTCAAGACATTCCTGCTGCCGGACCTCGGCGAGGGGCTCGCCGACGCCGAGCTGCTCACCTGGTCGGTCGACGTCGGCGACACCATCACGCTCAACCAGACCATCGCCGAGGTCGAGACCGCGAAGGCGTCCGTCGAACTGCCGTCTCCCTATGCCGGCGTGGTCGTGGCGCGGCACGCCGAAGAGGGCACCACCATCGACGTGGGCGCACCGTTCCTCGACATCGAGGTGGCGGGTCCGGCGACGACCGGTCCGGCCTCGCCCGAGACCGCCGACGAGGCGGCAGCCGACGCGCGTCCCGAGCCGTCGGTCGAGAAGGCGGAGTCCGAGACGGTCGGGGCCGCGCCGACGCGGACGCCCGTCCTCGTCGGCTACGGCGTCGCGGAGGAGGCATCGAGTCGTCGGCCCCTGGCCGCGCCGCCGGTACGCAAGGAAGCGCGCGAGCGCGGTATCGACCTCGCGACCGTGGCCCCGACGGGACCGCACGGCAACGTGACCCGCGACGACCTGGCCGTCTCCTCCGCGCCGCACGCGGACGAGGAGCGCACGCCGATCAAGGGCGTCCGCAAGCACACCGCCGAGGCCATGGTGCGCAGCGCGTTCACCGCGCCGCACGTCACCGAGTTCGTCACCGTCGACGTCACACCGATGATGGAGTTGCTCGACGAGCTGAAGGCGAGCCCACTGCTGGCCGGTGTCCGCGTGACGCCGCTCGCTCTCGTCGCGAAGGCCCTGCTCATCGCCGTCCGGGAGCACCCGAGCCTCAACTCGTCGTGGGACGAGGCGGCGAACGAGATCGTCACCAAGAAGTACGTGAACCTCGGTATCGCCGCGGCGACACCGCGCGGGCTGATGGTTCCCAACATCAAGAACGCGCAGACCCTCGGATTCCGCGATCTGTGCTCGTCACTGTCCGCGCTCACCGCCGTCGCCAAGGAGGGGAAGACCGGTCCGGCAGAGCTGGCCGACGGAACGATCACGATCACCAACATCGGCGTGTTCGGCATCGATTCGGGCACCCCGATCCTCACGCCAGGCGAGGCCGCCATCCTGTGCTTCGGGGCCGTCCGGCGTCAGCCGTGGGAGTACCGCGGGGAGATCGCGCTGCGACACGTCACGACCCTCAGCCTCTCGTTCGACCACCGGCTCGTCGACGGCGAACAGGGCTCGAAGTTCCTGTCCACCGTCGCGACCCTGCTCTCGGATCCGGTGGGGTTCGCGGCCCTGGGATAGTGGTGCGGTGACCAGCATCCATCACGCCACCGTTCGAGACGTCGATCCCGTTGCGCTGTACCGCGTCCTGCAGTTGCGCACCGAGGTGTTCATCCACGAGCAGGGCATCGTCGGCGAGCAGGAGATCGACGGGCGCGATCTCGAACCCACGACCACCTTGTTCTGGTCGGAGGAGCCGAACGGCGACGTGCTCGCGACACTGCGGGTGCTGCAGGACGAGGTGCCGGCCCACATCGGCCGCGTCGCCACGGCGTCGGCGGCACGCGGACGCGGGCTGGCCGCCGACCTGGTGCGGGCGGCGATCGAGTTCGCGGGCACCGACGTCGCGATCTCCGCCCAGGCCTACCTGGAGGAGTGGTACGGGCGCCTCGGCTTCGTGCGCACCGGGCCGAACTATCTAGAGGCAGGAATAGACCACCTGCCGATGCTGCTGACCCGTACCTGACACCAGGAGGACACATGCAGATCGATCTGAGCGGCCGGACAGCCCTCGTCACGGGTTCCACGCAGGGCATCGGCTACGCCATCGCCGTCGGCCTCGCCCGAGCGAGAGCGACCGTGCTGATCAACGGCCGGTCCGACGCGTCCGTCGGTGCGGCACTCGACCGTCTCACCGCGGAGGTACCCGACGCGACGGTCGTCGCGGCCCCGGCGGACGTCAGCACGGAGGACGGCACACGCGCCCTGGTGCAGGCACACCCCGATGTCGACGTCCTGGTGAACAATCTCGGAATCTTCGGCGCCACACCGGCTCTGGAGATCGACGACGACGAGTGGCGCCGCTATTTCGAGGTCAACGTCCTCGCCGCCGTGCGTCTGATCCGCGCCTACCTTCCGGGTATGAAGGACCGGCGCTGGGGCCGGATCCTGTCGATCGCCAGCGACTCGGCCGTCGTGATTCCGGCCGAGATGATCCATTACGGCATGTCCAAGACCGCGCTGCTCGCGGTGTCGCGCGGCTTCGCGAAGGAGGCGGCCGGCTCGGGCGTGACCGTCAACTCCGTCATCGCCGGACCGACACACACGGGAGGTGTCGAGACCTTCGTCCGCGATCTGGTGGGCGACGAGTTGCCGTGGGACGAGGCGCAGCACGAGTTCATGGTGAAGTACCGCCCGCAGAGCCTGATCCAGCGACTCATCGAGCCCGAGGAGATCGCCAACATGGTGGTCTACCTCAGTTCATCTCTCGCGTCGGCCACCACGGGCGGCGCACTGCGAGTCGACGGCGGCTACGTGGACTCGATCCTGCCCTGACCGTCGGGCCACTCCGCGAGGTCCGCGGCGATGCGTGCAGTGCTCTCGAGGAACTCCCGCAGCAGGGCATCGCCGTCCTCGGCCTCACGCACCGCCGAGTAGGGGAGCACGAACTCGCCGAGATCGCGATCGAAGTACGCCTGCGCCGGCTCGACGACCGCGGTGTCGAAGCCGTCGGGTTGCGGGTAGGCGTACGAGTAGAAGATGCCCTCCGACGCCCCGCCGGGCCAGTACCCGGCGCTCGACACCTCCTCGTTGTAGGCCTCGTGCATCACCCAGTCGGGGCAGTTGGGCACCCCGCCCGGATGCTGCGCCGCGGGGCGACCCGAAAACCGGGTCACCGCCAGGTCGAAGGCCCCCCAGAAGAAGTGGGACGGACTGGACTTCCCGCGGAACCCGCCGCGGAACGCGGAGAACACCCGATGCGCCGACACCAGCGAGCGCCAGTATCGCGTCATCGCTTCGGCGTCGTAGCCGGCATGCACGGTGTCCTCGGCGAACGGGATCGACGGGTCGACCTCGACAGGGGAGCCCATGATCGAGACGTGGACCCCGAGCGCCTCGAGGTGGGCGAAGAACTCGTCGTGGAAGTCCGCGACCGTGCGCGGCCGCAACTCCATCTCGCGTGCGTCGCCCCACGTGGTCTCGATGGTCAGCCGGTGTCGGAGGAAGTCGAAGCGGATCTCGACTCCGCCGCCTCGGTAGGGCATGAGCGAGGTGGTGAGTCCGGACGCATCGACGTAGGACGTCACGCCCCACCAGTGGTTGAGCGGCGGAGCCAGAGCCATGCGCACCTTGCCGACGATCTGCGTCCACATGTGCACGGTGTCGCGGGTGTCCTGCCACGAGTCCACGACGAGTTCCGGCCAGGCATCGTTCGTTTCGGTCACTGCATCCCTTTCACGGAGATATCGGCGCACACGTAGGACGATGGTCCCATGACGACACTCGCCCCTCTCGGTCTTCACCACGTCACCGCCATCGCGTCGGACCCCGGCCGGAACGTGGAGTTCTACACGCGCGTGCTCGGCCTGCGGTTGGTGAAGCAGACCGTCAACTTCGACGACCCCGGCACCTACCACCTGTACTACGGGGACTTCCGCGGTAGCCCGTCGTCGCTCATCACCTTCTTTCCGTGGAAGGACGTCGAACGCGGACGACAGGGAACCGGTCTCGCGACGTCGACGGCGTTCAGCGTTCCGGGCTCGTCGCTGTCCTTCTGGCACGACCGGCTCCGGGAGCTGAACGTGCGCGTCGAGGCGCCGGTGACCCGCGGCGACGACGAGGTCCTGCGCCTGTACGACCACGACGGCATGGTCCTCGACCTGATCGCCTCCGACGGGGACGCCCGCTCCGGCTGGGACGGCGTGGCATCGGTGCCCACCGAACACGCGGTGCGCGGACTGCACTCGGTCACCCTCACCGAGACGACACTCGACGCGACAGCCGAGCTGCTCACCGACCGGATGAGCATGACCGTCGCCGCGGACGGTGCCGCGAGCGCGCGGTTCGCCATGGCCGCGGGCGGCGCGGGCGCGCTGGTCGACGTCGTCACCGACCGCAGCGACCGTGGTCTGCAGGCAGGCGGCACCGTTCACCACGTCGCCTTCCGTGCGCCCGACCACGAGACCCTCACCGCCTGGCGCACCGAGCTGGTCGACAGCGGAGCGCACGTCACCGAGATCCTGGACCGGCAGTACTTCCAGTCGATCTACTTCCGGGAGCCGGGCGGCGTGCTGTTCGAGATCGCGACCGAGGCGCCGGGATTCGACGTCGACGAGCCACTGCTCGAACTCGGGCGCTCGTTGAAGCTGCCGCCGTGGCTCGAGCCGACGCGGGAGCAGATCGAGCAGAATCTCCCGGCACTCCCGGTGGGTGACGCGTCGTGACGTGGACACAGGTGACCGACGGCGAGACGCTGACGGCGATGTTCGGCACGCCGAGCTTCCGCGCCGCCCACAAGGATCGCCCCCGGCTGCATCCGCTCGACCGCGACTTCCTCGCGGCCTCGCCGTTCTGCCTGGTGGCCACCGCCGACGAGACCGGACGGTGCGACGTCTCGCCGAAGGGAGACCCGCCCGGCTCGCTGGTGCACGTCCTCGACGACGCCACCATCGCGCTGGCGGAACGGCCCGGCAACAAGCGGATGGACGGGTACCGCAACGTGCTGAGCAACCCGTTCGTGGGGCTCGACTTCCTGGTCCCCGGACGCGGGGACACGCTGCGCATCAACGGCCGCGCGCGGTTGATCTCCGACGCGCCGTTCTTCGACGACCTCGTGGTCAAGGGACACCGCCCGATCCTCGCGCTCGTCGTCGACATCGAGCAGGTCTTCCATCACTGCGCCAAGGCGTTCCTGCGGTCACGGCTGTGGGAGCCGGACACCTGGAATCCGTCGGTGCTGCCGACGGTCGCAGAGATCTCCAAGACGCTGATCCCCGACTCGCCGGAATCGCTCGAGGAACTGCGGGCGTACTACGGGCCGGCATACGAGGAGTCGCTGTACCGGTCGTAGATGCGCTCCGCGCCTGTGCGCCTCTTGCGCATCCAGGCATACGCAAAAGGCGCACGGGCGCGAAGCGCACTGGGTAACGTCCCACCCGTGGCGGACGCAACGTTGTCGGTGCTGATCTACAGCAGCCACGCGTCCACGCGGGCGCTCGTCCACCAGGCGCTGGGCCGTCGCCCGCACCCCGACCTGCCCGAGATCGAGTATCTCGACGTGGCGACGGCGCCCGTCGTGATCGAGCACCTGGATCGCGGCGGTGTCGATCTGGTGATCCTCGACGGCGAGAGCGCTCCCGTCGGCGGGATGGGCCTCGCGAAGCAACTGCGCGACGAGATCGACCCGTGTCCACCACTTCTCGTGCTCACCGGCCGCCCCGACGATGCGTGGTTGGCCACCTGGTCGCGTGCCGACGCGTCGGTGTCGCACCCGATCGACCCACTCGAACTCGGCCGCGCCGTGGTGGGACTGCTCCGCGACCCTGCCTGAGGCCCCGCCGGATCTCCGATCTGTGACGCCGGGGGATCACCGATTCGCGACGATTGTGAGCCCGAGTCACCAAACCGGACCCATCGCGACGAAAAAGTCCTACTGTGTGGCACAGATCACCTCGAGGCGTAGGGCGGTTCCGGTCGGAACCCACGACACGGGCGGGAGTTCGAGTGGCATGAACGCATATGTGCCGGTCCTCGTTCTCGGCGCGATCGCGGTCGCCTTCGCGCTGTTCTCGGTCCTCGTGGCATCGGAAGTGGGACCGAAGCGATACAACCGCGCCAAGCTCGACGCGTACGAATGTGGCGTCGAGCCCACACCGCAGCACATCGGCGGCGGTCGCTTTCCGGTCAAGTTCTACCTCACCGCAATGCTTTTCATCATCTTCGACATCGAGATCGTGTTCCTGTACCCGTGGGCTGTGCACTTCGAGGCACTGGGTGTGTTCGGTCTCGCCGCGATGGCCCTGTTCATCGTCAACGTTTCCGCCGCCTACGCATACGAGTGGCGTCGTGGAGGTCTCAGCTGGGACTGATCCACTCGCCGTGGAAGAAGTGATCGCATGGGATTGGAAGAGAAGCTGCCGAGCGGCTTCCTGCTGACCACTGTCGAAGGCCTCGCCGGCTTCGCCCGCAAGGGGTCTCTGTGGCCCGCGACCTTCGGACTGGCGTGCTGTGCGATCGAGATGATGTCGACGACGTCCGGCCGGTTCGATCTCGCCCGGTTCGGTATGGAAGCCTTCCGCGCCTCCCCCCGCCAGGCCGATCTCATGATCGTCGCGGGACGGGTGAGCCAGAAGATGGCACCGGTGCTCCGGCAGGTGTACGACCAGATGGCCGAGCCGAAATGGGTTCTGGCGATGGGTGTCTGCGCGTCCTCGGGAGGAATGTTCAACAACTACGCCATCGTGCAGGGCGTCGACCACGTGGTACCGGTCGACATCTATCTGCCCGGTTGTCCGCCGCGGCCCGAGATGCTGATCAACGCCATCCTGCAGTTGCACGCGTCGATCCAGGCGATGCCGCTGGGCGTCGACCGCGAGAGGGCCATCGCCGAGACCGAGAAGGCCGCGCTGAGTTCTCCGTCCGTCATCGACGCGAAGACGCTGCTGCGATGAGAGCGCGGGGCATGTTCGGAGTGCGCGGTTCGGGCGACACGTCGGGTTACGGCCGACTGGCGCCGCCGAAACCCCGACACGACAACGCGAGTCGACCGTTCGGTGGGGACCACGACGTCGTGGCGGACGCACTGGAGTCGGCGCTCGCGGCTCGGGGCGAACGTTGGGACGACGCCGTCGAGCGTGCCGTGCTCCACCGCGGTGAGCTGACTCTGCACATCGCGCGTACGCACCTGCCCGCTGTCGCGTCCGCGCTACGCGACGATCAGGCACTCCGCTTCGAACTGTGTCTCGGCGTCAGTGGCGTCCACCAGCCCGGCGAGACCGGACGCGAGCTGCACGCCGTCTACCATCTGCAGTCCATCACGCACGGTCGTCGGTTGCGTCTCGAAGTGTCTGTGCCGGAGTCCGACCCGCACATTCCGTCGCTGTGCGGCATCTACCCCACCACCGACTGGCACGAGCGCGAGACGTACGACTTCTTCGGCATCGAGTTCGACGGGCACCCGTCCCTGACACGCATCGAGATGCCCGACGATTGGGTGGGGCACCCGCAACGCAAGGACTACCCGCTGGGCGGCATCCCGGTGGAGTTCAAGGGCGCGCGGATCGCGCCCCCCGATCAGCGCAGGTCGTACAACTGATGACACTCGAGAAGGATCACACCACGCCGACCGTGTACACCGCGTCGGGCCAGGACTGGGACGAGATCGTCGACCTGGCCGGCACCGCCGGTGAGGAGCGCATCGTCGTCAACATGGGACCGCAGCACCCCTCCACGCACGGGGTCCTCCGCCTCATCCTCGAGATCGAGGGGGAGACCGTCACCGAGGCGCGGTGCGGAATCGGCTACCTGCACACCGGTATCGAGAAGAACCTCGAGTACCGGAACTGGACGCAGGGCGTCACCTACGTGACGCGGATGGACTACCTGTCGCCCTTCTTCAACGAGACGGCGTACTGCCTCGGCGTGGAGAAGCTGCTCGGCATCACCGACGACGTGCCGGAACGCGCGACCGTGATCCGGGTGTTGCTGATGGAACTCAACCGCATCTCCTCACACCTGGTCGCTCTGGCCACCGGCGGCATGGAGCTCGGCGCGGTCACCGCCATGCTCTTCGGATTCCGGGAACGTGAACTGATCCTCGACATCTTCGAGACGATCACGGGCCTGCGGATGAATCACGCGTTCGTCCGGCCGGGCGGGCTGGCGATGGACCTGCCCGACGACGCCGTGCCGAAGATCCGGGACCTGCTGCACCTGTTGCCGATTCGCCTGCGCGACATGAGCGCGATGCTGGACGACAACCCCATCTGGAAGGGTCGGACCCGCGGCATCGGGTACCTCGATCTCACCGGATGCATGGCGCTCGGGATCACCGGTCCGGTGCTGCGTGCCACGGGCTTGCCCCACGATCTCCGTCGCGCGGAGCCCTACTGCGGCTACGAGACCTACGAGTTCGACGTGATCACCGAACAGGAGAGTGACTGCTACGCGCGGTATCTCATCCGTGTCGACGAGATGAGCGAGTCGCTGAAGATCGTCGAACAGTGCCTCGACCGACTGGCGCCGGGGCCCGTGATGGTATCGGACAAGAAGATCGCGTGGCCTGCGGACCTGGTCTCGGGCCCCGACGGACTGGGCAACTCCCGCGAGCACGTGCAGAAGATCATGGACGGATCGATGGAGTCGCTGATCCACCACTTCAAGCTCGTCACCGAGGGCATCCGCGTGCCCGAGGGACAGGTGTACGTCGCGGTGGAGTCACCCCGCGGCGAGCTGGGTGTGCACATGGTCTCCGACGGTGGATCCCGGCCCTACCGTGTGCACTTCCGGGACCCGTCGTTCACCAATCTGCAGGCCGTCGCGGCGATGTGCGAGGGCGGCATGGTGTCCGACGTGATCGCGTCCGTGGCGAGCATCGATCCCGTGATGGGTGGGGTGGACCGATGAGCACACGGGAACCGGTGGCGATACCTTTCGGACCCCGTCCGGAGGAACGCGTCCAACTCGTGCGACCAGGCGCCCGGCGGACCTACCCCGAGGACGTGCTGGCTCGCCTCGAGGCGGACGCCGCCACCATCGTGGCCCGCTACCCGCGCGCCCGGTCCGCGATCATCCCGATCCTTCATCTGCTCCAGGCCGAGGACGGGTACCTCACCCCCGCCGCGATCGACTTCTGTTCGCACACACTCGACCTCACGGGTGCCGAGGTCGCGGCGGTGGCGACGTTCTACTCGATGTACCGCCGCGAGCCGACAGGCGACTACCTCGTCGGCGTGTGCACCAACACTCTCTGCGCCGTGATGGGCGGGGACGCCATTCACGAGGCCCTCGTCGACCACCTCGACGGCGTCACGGACGGCACCGTGACGCTCGAACACATCGAGTGCAACGCCGCCTGCGACTACGCACCGGTGGTGATGGTGAACTGGGAGTTCTTCGACAACCAGACTCCCGAGTCGGCGCGCACGCTGGTCGACGAACTCCGCGCCGGGCGCCCGGTCACCCCGACGCGCGGTGCGACCCTGTGCACCTTCCGCGAGACCTCGCGCATCCTGGCGGGCTTTCCCGACCCCCGGCCCGGCGCGCTCGACGCACCGACCGCCGGCGAGGCGACGCTGGCAGGCCTGCGTGTCGCGCGGGAGAAGGACATGCGCGCCCCCGAGCACGCGGAACCCGACGCGGCGGCGGCAGCCGAACCGCCGACGGACTCCACCCCGGACAAGCCCGCGCCCGCCCCGTCTGCCGATGTGCCCCACCCGGGCGGCACTGCAGCGAAGGAGGTCCGGCCGTGACACTCACCCCGGTTCTGAGCCGCTACTGGGACGAGCCCGAGTCCTGGACTCTGGACACCTACCGCCGCCACGGCGGGTACGACGGTCTCGCCGCAGCCCTGGCGATGACACCCGACGAGGTGATCGGCACGGTCAAGGACTCCGGCCTGCGTGGTCGCGGCGGCGCCGGCTTCCCCACCGGCACGAAGTGGAGCTTCATCCCCCAGGACGGCCCGACACCCGCGGACCAGACCGTGCCGCACTACCTGGTGGTGAACGCCGACGAGTCGGAGCCGGGCACGTGCAAGGACATGCCGCTGCTGATGGCCACACCCCACGCGCTGGTCGAGGGCATCGTGATCGCGGCGTACGCCATCCGCTCGTCGCACGCGTTCGTCTACCTCCGCGGTGAGGTGGTGCCGGTGCTGCGGCGGCTGCAGGCCGCGGTCGCCGAGGCCTACGCAGCGGGGTATCTGGGCACGGACATCCAGGGCTCCGGGTTCGATCTGGACCTCGTCGTCCATGCGGGGGCGGGCGCCTACATCTGCGGCGAGGAGACCGCACTGCTCGACTCCCTCGAGGGGCGCCGCGGCCAGCCCCGGCTGCGGCCACCGTTCCCCGCCGTGGCGGGCCTCTACGCGAGCCCCACCGTCGTCAACAACGTCGAGTCCATCGCGAGTGTGCCGACGGTCCTCGCGCGCGGGACGCAGTGGTTCCGCTCGATGGGCAGTGAGAAATCACCCGGCTTCACGCTGTACTCGCTCTCCGGCCACGTCACCCGCCCCGGACAGTACGAGGCGCCGCTCGGCATCACGTTGCGCGAGTTGCTCGAGCACGCGGGCGGTGTCCGCGCCGGGCACACGCTGAAGTTCTGGACACCGGGCGGATCCTCCACCCCGATCTTCACGGCCGAGCACCTCGACGTCCCGCTCGACTACGAGGGTGTGAGTGCCGCGGGATCGATGCTCGGCACGAAAGCACTCCAGATCTTCGACGAGACGACGTGCGTGGTCCGCGCGGTCCGTCGTTGGAGCGAGTTCTACGCGCACGAATCGTGCGGGAAGTGCACCCCGTGCCGCGAGGGCACCTACTGGCTGGTGCAGATACTCGCGCGCCTCGAGAACGGCACCGGATCGGAGGGTGACCTGCAGAAGCTGCTCGACGTCGCCGACAGCATCCTGGGAAAGTCGTTCTGCGCGTTGGGAGACGGTGCTGCCAGCCCCATCGTCTCGTCGATCGCCCACTTCCGGGACGAGTACGTGGCGCACGTGGAGCAGGGTGGATGCCCCTTCGATCCGCACCTCTCCACCCTGATGGCAGGACAACTGACATGACCGCGGTGCAGAACGACGGCGCGCGCGCCGAGACGACGGTGGACATCACCCTCGACGGCGTCCCGATGTCGGTCCCGAAAGGCACCCTGGTGATCCGGGCGGCCGAGATGCTCGGTGTGCAGATCCCGCGGTTCTGTGACCACCCGCTGCTCGACCCGGTCGGCGCGTGCCGGCAGTGCCTGGTCGACGTCGAGGGTCAACGCAAGCCCCTGGCGTCGTGCACCACGACGGTGTCCGACGGCATGGTGATCCGGACGCAGCACAGCTCGGAGATCGCCGAGAAGGCGCAGCGCGGAGTGATGGAACTGCTCCTGATCAACCATCCGCTGGACTGCCCGGTGTGCGACAAGGGTGGCGAGTGCCCGCTGCAGAACCAGGCCATGTCCACCGGCCGCACCGAGTCGCGCTTCACGGAGACCAAACGCACGTATCCCAAGCCGATCCCCCTGTCGACCGAGGTCCTGCTCGACCGCGAGCGGTGCGTCCTCTGCGCCCGGTGCACGCGCTTCTCCGAGCAGATCGCCGGTGACCCGTTCATCGATCTGCTCGAACGCGGTGCGCTGCAACAGGTCGGCATCTACGGCGCCGAGCCTTTCGAGTCGTACTTCTCCGGCAACACCGTGCAGATCTGCCCGGTGGGTGCACTCACCAACACCGCCTACCGATTCCGCGCGCGGCCCTTCGACCTGGTGTCGACTCCCAGCGTCTGCGAGCACTGCTCCAGTGGGTGCGCCCAGCGCACGGACCATCGCCGCGGAAAGGTGTTGCGTCGGTTGGCCGGCGACGATCCCGAGGTCAACGAGGAATGGAGCTGCGACAAGGGCCGCTGGGCGTTCGCGTACGGCACGCTGCCCGATCGACTCGACACCCCGCTGGTCCGACGCGGAACCACCCTCGAGCCCGCGTCGTGGTCGGAGGCCCTGGCGGTGGCCGCTCGGGGCCTGGCGGAGGCTCGCGGACACGCCGGCGTGCTCACCGGTGGCCGTCTCACCGTCGAGGACGCGTACGCCTACAGCAAGTTCGCGCGGATCGCGCTGGGTACCAACGACATCGACTTCCGGGCCCGCCCGACGTCCGAGGAGGAGACCGACTTCCTGTCCGCTCGGGTGGCCGGCCGCGGGATCGACGTCACGTACGCCGCACTCGAGGCCGCACCGATCGTCGTCCTCGTGTCCTTCGAACCGGAGGAGGAGAGCCCCATCGTCTTCCTCCGCCTGCGGAAGGCAGTGCGCGGGGGACACACTCGCGTACTGACACTGGCGCCCTTCGCGTCGCCCGGCAGCACGAAGCTGAGAGCCGACGTGCGTCCCACGGCGCCGGGGACGGAGGCCGCGGGGCTGGCGGACCCGGACGTGCTCGACCAGCTGCGCGTGCCGGGCGCGGTGATCCTCGTCGGCGAGCGGGCGGCGTCGAGCCCCGGCACCCTCGCCGCGGTCGCGTGCACCGCCGACACCACCGGCGCCCGCGTCGCGTGGATCCCCCGCCGTGCCGGTGACCGCGGCGCCCTCGACTCGGGTGCGTTCCCCACCCTCCTGCACGGAGGTCGCCGGGTGGACGACCCCGCGGTTCGGCGCACGGTGGCCGCGGCGTGGGGTGTCGACGATCTGCCGGCGACACCGGGCCGGGACACGGTCGGCATCCTCGGCGCTGACCTCCGCGCGCTCGTCGTGGCCGGTGTCGAGCTCGACGACCTCCCCGATCCCGAGGCGGCCCGCGCCGCGCTCGACCGAGTCCCCTTCGTCGTCGCACTGGACCTGCGCAGCAGCGAGGTGACCGACCGGGCCGACGTCGTGTTCCCGGTCGCCGCCGTCGCGCAGAAGGCCGGATCGTTCACCACCTGGGAAGGCCGCCGGCGCACGTTCGGAGCAGCACTCCCGACGCCGTCCATGATGGCCGACCTGCGGGTCCTCGACGCGATCGCCACCGAGATGGGTCACCGCCTCGGACTGCCGGACGCCGACGCGGCACGCCGCGAACTCGATGCGGCCGGGTCGGCACCCGGATCCCCCGACGTTCCGGACCGCGGCAGCGCGGCACCGACCGCCCTCGGCGCAGGAACCGCCGTACTGGCCGGCTGGCGGATGCTGCTCGACGCCGGGCGGATGCAGGACGGGGAGACCGATCTCGCCGGCACGGCGCGGACCCCCGTCGCCCGGCTGTCGCCCGCGACCGCGGCCGACACCGGGGTGTCCGACGGTGAGCCACTGACCGTCTCCACCGACTCGGGGTCGATCACGCTGCCGCTCCGCGTCACCGCCATGCCGGACCACGTGGTGTGGCTGCCGTGGAACTCGGCACCGTCCCGAGTGAGTGCGACCCTCCACGTCGCACCCGGTGCCGCCGTGCGTCTCTCGGCAGGAGCACCGTCATGACCGACCTCTCCGTCTTCGGGATCGACCCACTGTGGCTGGTCGTCGCCAAGGCGCTCGCCGTCTTCGGCTTCCTCGTGCTGACACCGCTCATCGCGATCTACGCCGAGCGCAAGGTCATGGCCTGGATGCAGATGCGCATCGGCCCCAACAGGGTCGGGCCGTGGGGCATCCTGCAGAGCCTCGCCGACGGTGTGAAGCTCGCCCTGAAGGAGGGGATCGTCCCGAGGGGCGTGGACCGTCCGATCTACCTGCTGGCACCGATCATCTCGGTCGTCCCCGCCTTCATGGCCTTCGCCGTGATCCCGTTCGGCCCCACCGTGTCGGTGTTCGGGCACATCACCCCGCTCCAGCTGACCGACATGCCCGTCGCGGTGCTCTACATCCTGGCCGTGACCTCGATCGGTGTGTACGGCATCGTCCTGGCCGGGTGGTCGTCCGGTTCCACGTATCCGCTTCTGGGAGCACTGCGCTCTACCGCGCAGGTGATCTCGTACGAGGTGGCCATGGACCTGAGCTTCGCGGCCGTGTTCCTCTACGCGGGCACAATGTCGACGTCCGGCATCGTCGCCTCGCAGGAGCGCCTGTGGTTCGTCGTGATGCTGCTGCCGTCGTTCCTCGTCTACATCACCTCGATGGTGGGCGAGACCAACCGTGCGCCGTTCGACCTCCCCGAGGCGGAGGGCGAACTGGTCGGCGGATTCCACACCGAGTACTCCTCGCTCCGGTTCGCCATGTTCATGCTCGCGGAGTACGTCAACATGGTCACCGTCTCGGCGCTCGCGACCACGCTTTTTCTCGGCGGCTGGCGCGCCCCCTTCCCGATCAGCCTGTGGGACGGCGCCAATCAGGGCTGGTGGCCCGTTCTCTGGTTCACGATCAAGGTGTGGGGCTTCCTGTTCGTCTTCGTCTGGCTCCGCAGCACCCTGCCACGCCTGCGCTACGACCAGTTCATGAACTTCGGGTGGAAGGTGCTCATTCCCGCTGCGCTGCTGTGGATCATGGTCATCGCGGCCGTGCGCGTCCTCCTCCTCGACTCCCCGCACGTCCGGCCGGTCACCGTGGTGGTGTCACTGGTCTACACCGCCGCCCTGATCGCCGTGCTCGCCCGGACGCTACGGCGTGGGCGCCTGGAACGGACCCACTCCGGTGCGACGGCGGACCAGCAGGGGGTCGATGCCGCGGCGGGCGGGTTCCCCGTGCCTCCGATGCCGGACCGCTCACCCGGTCCGGCCCGCCCTCGACCCATCACCAAGGAGACGACCGATGCCTGAATTCCTGGGACCTGTGGCGGGTTTCGGCGTCACCTTCGCCACCATGTTCAAGAAGCCGGAGACCGAGTCGTATCCGGAGGAGAAGGTGCCGACGGCGACGCGGTACCACGGCCGTCACCAGCTCAATCGCTACGCGGACGGCCTGGAGAAGTGCATCGGCTGCGAACTGTGCGCGTGGGCGTGCCCCGCCGACGCCATCTACGTCGAGGGCGCCGACAACACGGAGACCGAGCGGTACTCGCCCGGCGAACGGTACGGGCGCGTCTACCAGATCAACTACCTGCGGTGCATCGGGTGCGGTCTGTGCATCGAGGCGTGCCCCACCCGCGCCCTGACCATGACCAACGAGTACGAGATGGCCGACGACAACCGCGCCGATCTGATCTACGAGAAGACCGATCTGTTGGCCTCGCTCGCCGAGGGGATGGACGCGCCCCCGCACGCCATGGCCGACGGCGCCACCGACGAGGACTACTACCGCGGGGCCGTCATCGCCCGGCGGGAGGCGGACCGATGATCGTCTCGACCTCCGAGGCCATCGCCTTCTGGATCCTCGCCCCGCTCGCTCTCATCGGCGCGCTGGGCGTCGTGGCGTCGGCGAAAGCCGTGTACTCGGCTCTGTTCCTGGCATCGACGATGGTGGTGCTCGCGATCTTCTACATCGTCCAGGGTGCCGTCTTCCTCGGTGTCGTCCAGATCGTGGTCTACACCGGCGCCGTCATGATGCTCTTCCTCTTCGTACTCATGCTCGTGGGGGTGGACTCGTCGGACTCGCTCGTCGAGTCGCTACGGGGGCACCGCATCGCGGCCATCGTCGTGGGTCTCGGATTCGGTGTCCTGCTGATCGGGGGGCTCAGCAATGCCGCGCTGAACGACTTCCGCGGCTTCACCGCGCAGTCGCCGGCGAACGTCGAGGGGCTCGCCGAGCTGGTGTTCGTGCGCTACGTGTGGGCCTTCGAGCTCACCGGAGCGCTGCTCATCACTGCCACGATCGGTGCCATGGTGCTGACCCACCGGGACGCCGTCGGCCGGACCAGAACCCAGAAGGAGCTGTCGCAGGACAGGTTCCGCTTCGGAGACCGCGTGACACCGCTGCCGAGCCCGGGTGTCTACGCACGCCACAACGGTGTGGACCGGCCCGCTCGTCTCCCCGACGGCAGCGACGCCGAGTCGTCGGTCAGTCGGCAGTTCCGCGACGGGCCGAGCCGATGAACCCGGAGTACTACCTGTACCTGTCCGCGGCCCTGTTCACCATCGGCGCCGCCGGTGTCCTCCTGCGCCGCAACGCCATCGTCGTCTTCATGTGCATCGAGCTGATGCTCAACGCCGCGAACCTGGCCTTCGTGACGTTCTCGCGGATGCACGGCGGACTGGACGGACAGGTCTTCGCGTTCTTCACGATGGTCGTCGCCGCCGCCGAGGTGGTGGTGGGTCTGGCCGTCATCATGGCGATCTTCCGCTCTCGTCGATCCGTCTCGGTCGACGACGACAGTCTGTTGAAGTACTGACATGGCGACGACTCTGGTTCTGCTGCCGCTCATTCCCCTCGCCGGAGCCGTCGTGCTGCTGCTGGGTGGACGCCGGAGCGATGCGTGGGGCCACCTCCTCGCGTGCGCGGCGATGCTCGCGTCGTTCGCGCTGGCCGTCGTCGCCTTCGTCGACATGGCCGGACGCGCAGCGGAGGACCGCGCGCTCTCGCAGACGGTCTTCACCTACGTTCCGGTCGAGTCGCTGCAGATCGAGTTCGGTCTCCGCCTCGACCAGCTGTCGGTGTGCTTCGTCCTGCTCGTCACCGGCGTCGGAACCCTCATCCACGTGTACTCGATCGGGTACATGCGGGACGATCCCGCGCGCCGCCGATTCTTCGCGTACCTCAATCTGTTCGTGGCCGCGATGCTGCTGCTGGTCATGGCGGACAACTTCCTCGGCCTGTACGTCGGATGGGAGGGCGTGGGCCTCGCGTCGTACCTGTTGATCGGATTCTGGTCCACCCGGCCGTCGGCGGCCTCGGCCGCACGCAAGGCGTTCGTCGTCAATCGTGTCGGCGACATCGGACTGGCCGTCGCGCTGATGATCATGATCTCGTCCGTCGGATCCGTCTCGTACGACGACGTGTTCGCCGGGGTCGACGGCATGGGCGATGGCACCGCGACCGCCCTCGGCCTCGTCCTCCTGCTCGCCGCGTGCGGCAAGTCGGCGCAGGTGCCGCTGCAATCGTGGCTGGGTGACGCGATGGAGGGCCCGACGCCCGTCTCGGCGCTCATCCACGCCGCGACGATGGTCACCGCCGGTGTGTACCTCATCGTCCGGTCCGGGCCCGTCTTCGAAGCGTCCCCGGCCGCCCAGAACGTCGTCGTGCTGGTCGGCGCCGTGACGCTGCTCTTCGGGGCCGTCATCGGCTGCGCGAAGGACGACATCAAGAAGGCTCTGGCCGCGTCGACGATGAGCCAGATCGGGTACATGGTTCTCGCGACCGGTCTCGGCCCCGCCGGGTACGCGGTCGCGATCCTGCACCTGCTCACGCACGGATTCTTCAAGGCCGGCCTGTTCCTCGGCGCCGGGTCCGTGATGCACGCGACGAACGACGAGACGGACATGCGGCGGTACGGCGGACTGCGCACCGTTCTGCCCATCACCTACGTGACGTTCGGGCTGGCCTATCTCGCCATCATCGGTGTCCCACCGTTCTCGGGGTTCTTCTCGAAGGACGGCATCATCGAGGCCGCGATCGACGCCGGCGGTGCGAAGGGTGCGGCGCTCGGCGCAGCCACCCTGGTCGGCGCGGGACTGACCGCCTTCTACATGACGCGGGTCATGATCCTCACGTTCTTCGGCGAGCGGCGGTGGCGGAGCGGAGTCCACCCGCACGAGGCACCCGCGAGCATGACCGGCCCGATGATCGTGCTGGCCGTCGGATCCGTCGGTGCCGGTGCGCTTCTCGCGATCGGCACCCGATTGGAGGGATGGCTCGCCCCGGTCGTCGGTGAACACGACCCCGCACACCTCGTACCCGCGTGGGCCGTCACCCTCGCGGTGCTGGTGACCGTCGCCTCGGGGGTGGGCGTGGCCGTGCGCATGTACGGCCGATCGGCGGTCCCGGTGACCGCACCCACGGGGTCGGTCCTCACCGCGGCCGCTCGCCGAGATCTGTACGGGGACGCGGTGAACGAGGCCGTCTTCATGCGGCCGGGTCAGCGGGCGACCGCCGCGGTGGTCACCGCCGACCGCGTCGGCGTCGAGGGAGTGGTGAGTGCCGTCGCCACCGCGGTCCGGGAGTCCTCCACACGACTGCGCCGGTGGCAGAACGGGTTCGTTCGGTCGTACGCCCTCTCGATGTTCGCCGGGGCCGTCCTGGTGGTCGTCGCCCTGACCGTGGCACTGGGAGTGACGCGATGACCGACCTTCCCGTGCTGAGCGCGCTCTGGCTCCTCCCGCTGATCGGAGCGCTGGCAGTGATCGCCGTGCCGCCCACCCGGTCTGCGGCCGCCCGCGCGGTGGGGCTCACGACATCGTGCGTCGTGCTGATCCTCGCCGTGCTGTGTGCGATCGGATTCGAGGCGGGCGCGCCGGGATATCAGTTCGTGGAGGAGCACGAGTGGATCCCGAGCTTCGGTGCGGGCTACACACTCGGGATCGACGGCATCGCACTGACTCTCGTACTGCTGACCGCGGTCCTGGTCCCGATCCTCCTGCTGGCCGGGTGGAACGACACCCCGCCCGCGTCGCGCTCACGCCGCACCCACACCTACGTCGCGTTGATCCTCGTCGTCGAGTCGATGGTCATGGTCTCGTTCGTCTCCCTCGACATCCTGCTCTTCTACCTCTTCTTCGAGGCCATGCTCGTGCCGATGTACTTCCTCATCGGCGGCTTCGGCCGTGATGCCGGACGAGCGCGTTCCGCCGCGGTGACCTTCCTGCTCTACAACCTCGCGGGCGGGCTCGTCATGCTGGCGGCCGTCATCGGCCTGTACGTCGTCACCGCCTCGGATGCGAGTCCCTTCTCGGCGGGCACGTTCGACCTGCGCGCCATCGCGGACGCCGCGGCGGCCGGCGAACTCGGCGCCTCTCCCGGCGTGCTGAACGCGCTGTTCCTGGGATTCCTCGTGGCCTTCGCCGTGAAGGCGCCGCTGTGGCCGCTGCACACCTGGTTGCCCGGCGCGGCGACCGAGAGCACCCCGGCGACGGCGGTACTGATGATGGCCGTCGTCGACAAGGTGGGCACCTTCGGGATGCTGCGGTACTGCCTGCAGCTGTTCCCGGAGTCGTCGGCGACCTTCGCGCCGGCGGTGATCACGCTCGCCGTCGTCGGGATCGTCTACGGCGCGGTGCTGGCGATCGGCGCGACCGACATCATGCGCCTCATCGCGTACACCTCCATCTCGCACTTCGGGTTCATCATCCTCGGCATCTTCGCCATGACGAGCCAGTCGCAGGCGGGGTCCGCGCTGTACATGGTGAACCACGGGATCGCCACGGCCGCAATGTTCCTCGTCGCAGGGTTCCTCGTCACCCGGCGCGGGAGCGCGGTCATCGCCGACCACGGGGGTGTGCAGAAGGCGGCGCCCGTGCTCGCCGGCACGTTCCTCGTCGCCGGACTGGCCACTCTGTCGCTTCCCGGACTCGCCCCGTTCGTCAGCGAATTACTGGTCCTCGTGGGAACGTTCCCGCGCTACGGCGTCGCGGCGGTGATCGCGGCGTCGGCGCTGGTGCTCTCGGCGATCTACGTGCTGTGGCTGTATCAACGGGTGATGACCGGGCCCGTCGCCGCCGGCTCGGAACGGATCCGCGATCTCGTGCCGCGCGAGATCGCCGTCGTCGCTCCACTTCTCGTGATCGTCATCGCGCTGGGCGTGTACCCGAGACCCGCGCTGGACATCCTCACGCCGGCCGTCGAACGCACATCGGTCGAGCAACTCGAGACAGGAGTGGCCGCGCCATGACCATCGACACCCCGTCCCTCGAGTACAGCCTGCTGTCGCCCATGATCATCGTGCTGGCGGCCGCGGTGATCGGCGTCCTGGTCGAGGCGTTCGTTCCCGCCGATCGGCGCCGCGTCACCCATCTCGTGCTCGCCCTCGGCGCACTCGCGGCAGCGTTCGCCGCCGTCGTCGCGCTGGCCGGAACCAGCACCGTCGCCGCGGTGGGGTCGGTGGCCGTGGACGGGCCCACACTGTTCCTGCAGGGGGTCATCGTCGCGGTGTCCGCGGCGTCGGTCGTACTGATGGCGCATCGCTCGTCCGACCATCCCGAAGTGGCTGCGGTCGATGCCTTCACGCCCGCGGCGTCCACGGTGCCGGGCACCGTCGCCGAGGCCCGTGCCGTCACCGCCCGGGTCACCCGTACCGAGATCTACCCGCTCACCCTGTTCGCCGTCGGCGGCATGATGGTGTTGCCGGCCTCGAACGATCTGCTGAGCATGTTCGTCGCGCTCGAGGTGCTCTCACTCCCGCTGTACCTGCTGTGCGGGCTCGCGCGTCGTCGGCGTCTGCTGTCCCAGGAGGCGTCGCTCAAGTACTTCCTCCTCGGAGCGTTCTCGTCGGCCTTCTTCCTGTTCGGCACGGCGCTGCTCTATGGCTACGCGGGCAGCGTCCGACTCGACGACATCGCCGATGTGGCCGACGGGGACCAGGTTCTCGGCGTGCTGGGGGTCGGTCTCGTGGCCGTCGGCCTGCTGTTCAAAGTCGGTGCGGTGCCGTTTCATTCGTGGATCCCCGACGTGTACCAGGGCGCACCCACGCCCGTGACCGCGTTCATGGCCTCGGCCACGAAGGTGGCGGCCTTCGGCGCGCTGCTGCGCATTCTCGTCGTGGGCGTGCCCGATCTCCAGGACGCGTGGCGGCCGATGCTGTGGGCCGTCGCCATCGTCACCATGCTCGTGGGAGCCGTGATCGCGGTGGCGCAGACCGACGTCACGCGGATGCTGGCGTACTCGTCGATCGCCCACGCGGGCTTCATCCTCACGGGTGTCTCCGCGGGAGCGGCGGGCGTGTCCGCCACGCTGTTCTATCTCGCGGCCTACGCCTTCAGCACACTCGGCGCCTTTGCCGTGGTGTCCCTCGTGCGAGATCAGGGCGGCGAGGTCACCGAACTGTCCCGGTGGGCGGGCCTCGGACGATCATCGCCCCTGACCGCAGCGGCCTTCGCGCTGTTCCTGCTCGCCTTCGCCGGCATCCCGTCGACGAGCGGCTTCACGAGCAAGTTCGCCGTCTTCCAGGCCGCACTCGAGGACGGCGGTGCCGTGCTGGTGATCGTCGGCGTCGTCAGCAGTGCCATCGCCGCGTCGTTCTACATCCGCGTCATCGTGGTCCTGTTCTTCACCGAACCGGAGGGACCCTCGGCGACGATCACCCACGGAACGGGCGCGACCGTGGCCGTCGCCGTCTCGGCCGTCGCCACCGTGGTGCTCGGGGTCTTCCCGCAACCGTTGCTCGACCTCGCCGAGCGGGCTGCAGCCGCGATGGTCTGACCCCCTTCCCCCCGCCCGCTCCCGGCGAGTACGTCCGAACCGTCGTGAATCGGCGGGGAATCGCGACAGTGTGGACGTACTCGCGGGGGGGTCAGCGGGCGCCGGGAGTCAGCCGGGGTGCCGTCAGCTCAGAGCAGCGACGAGCCGATCCGCCAATGCCTTGGTCGATGCCGGGTTCTGGCCGGTGTAGACGGTGCGATCGACGATGACGTGGGGCGACCAGGCATCCGCCGCCGAGAAGCTCGCTCCACCGTCACGCAGACGGGTCTCGAGCAGCCAGGGCGCCTTGTCGGCCAGTCCGGCCTGCTCCTCCTCCTGGTTGGTGAAGCCCGTGAGCTGGTAGCCGGAGAAGGGCCAGCTGCCGTCGTCGCGCTTCGCCGACAGCAGCGCGGCGGGTGCGTGGCACACGGCCGACACGATCTTGCCCGAGTCGAGGAACTCGGTGACAAGGGCGCCGAAGTCGTCCGACACCGCGAGGTCCTCCATCGGACCGTGGCCACCGGGGACGAAGACCGCGTCGAAGGACGACGCCGTCTGATCCTCGAGGCGCGCGGGTGACGCGAGCACGTCCTTCACCGACTCCAGGTACGACCTCAGATCGGCGACCTTCGCCTCGTCGCCGCCGTTCGCCTCGACGGCCAGCGATCCCTCGTCGACGGTCGGGGTCACACCACCGGGCGTCGCGACGACGATGTCCCAGCCGGCCTCGGTGAAGGTCCGGTGCGACTCGACGAGCTCCTCCGCCCAGTACCCGGTGGGGTGCGCGGTTCCGTCCTTCAGCGTCCAGTGATCCGATCCGGTGACCACGTACAGAAGCTTCGTCATGCGGTGATGTCCGTTCGTCGAGGGGTACTTGCCGTCATGGTGTACCCGTCCGCGCCGTACTGACCCGGGAACGGATGAAGCTCATCGGTCGTTGGGGGAGTAAAGCCCGTCACACCACACTCTGCGAGGTACACCATGAGCGGAAAAGGACAGTTCGGTTTCGATCCCGAGGACTTCGAGCGCGTCGCTCGCGAAGCGGGCGAGGGCCTGCGGGACATGCTGGGCCAGGCCATGAAGATGGCCGATCAGTCGGGCGGAGGCGCTCCGTGGGCCGGCATGTTCACGCCCGCCGCGACCAAGTCCACCCCGGAGCCGGAGACCACGGGTCAGAAGGGCGACGGGGTGTGGGCCGTCTACTCCGTCGACTCCGACGGGTCGGCGAGCGTCGATCAGGTCTTCGCGACCGAACTCGATGCTCTGCGTGCCCACCGGGACAACGTGGATCCGAATCGCAAGGTCCGATTCCTTCCCTACGGTGTCTCGGTCGGGATCCTGTCGGCCGGTTCGGAGCTCTCCACCGAGGAGTGATCTCCTCCTGCTCGCACCGTGCAATTCCGGGCCGTGAACTTCTGGGCCGTGAACTTCTGGGGCATCACGCCGAGGAAGAAGTGCACCAGCGGGCCGATCGCGAGCGCGTACAGCACCGTCCCCACACCGGCCGTGCCGCCGAGGAGCCATCCGGTTCCCAGCACCGCGAGTTCGATGGCCGTGCGCACCAGGCGCACGGACAGTCCGCTCCGCGCGACGAGTCCTGTCATCAGGCCGTCGCGCGGACCCGCGCCCAGGCCGGCCGAGATGTAGGCCGCCGTGGCGAGACCGTTGAGCACGACTCCTCCGGTGAGCAGCGCTGCGCGTGACGGGATCGAGGCGACTTCGGGCAGCCAGTCCAGCGCGAGGTCGACGCTCACCGCGATGATGACGATGTTCGCGACGGTTCCGATGCCCGGCCGCTGACGCAACGGGATCCACAGCAGCAGCACCATCACGCCGGTCACCGCCGTGATCGCCCCGAAACTGATCGGGAGCCGTGCGGCCAGCCCCTGGTGGAACACGTCCCACGGGTTGAGCCCGAGACCACCGGTGATCATCATGGCCATCGACGTGCCGTAGAGCGTGAGGCCACCCACGAGCAGGGTGGTCCGGAGTGCGAGGTCGCGGGCGTTCATGTCTCGAGTCTGTCCGCCCGTCCACTGCTCGAGTCCAGTCCACCGACCGGCAGTGGACTGAATATCGGTCCTCGTACCGGAACCGGAGACGTGGGCGAGCGCGGCGCCTCAGCGCGAGTGAGCAGTCTGCCGCATCGGTCGCCACGTGCGGTTGCGGTAGTAGATACTGCACTCGATAACAACGAAGCCGTTGGGGACGACTGAGATGTCACAGGGGGTTCCCGTCCATGCGAAGGACGACCTTGCCTGCGACACCCGAGCCGGACATGCGCAGTCCGGCCGCGCGCGCCGCGACCGACATCGCCCTCCTGACCGCCGCCGTCTTCATCGCGGCGATCATCGGAATCCATTCGCGGCCACCGGGACTTCTCGCCTCGGTGTGGGTGGCCAACGCGGTGGCGCTGAGCGTCTTCGTACGCTGGCCCCGCACCTTCACCGCGCCGGCGGCCGTCGCAGCGCTGCTCGCCCTCGTCACCGCGGACCTCGTCTCGGGTACCGACGTCTACGCTGCGGTCGCGTTCAATGTCGCGAACATCGTCGGGGTCCTCGGAGGCACGCTGGTGATCCGGCGGCGGCACCCCGAGCCGATGACCCTCGCGGGATCCGCGGACTTCGCCAGAATGTGCCTCGGCATCGTCGTCGCCGCCCTCCTGTCGACGACCGTCGCCACCCTCTCGAGCGGCCGGCTGGGACCGCACGCACCCGCCGTCGAGGCTCTGAGCTGGTTCGGATCCGAGCTCACGAGCTACCTGCTGATCGTCCCCGTCCTACTGTCCTTCCGCGCGTCGACGCCGCGCCGCCGCACCGGCCCCGCCTCGCTCCGGCGCCTGATCACGGGTGAGACGGCACCGATCGCGCTGACCGTCCTGCTGATGCTGGCCGGTCTCATCGTCCAGGGCCCGTTGCTGCTCGCGCTGCCGCTGCCCGCGCTGCTCTGGTGCGCCACCCGCATCCCCATCTTCGGCACCGCGCTGCTCACCGCACTGTGGTCCGCGTGGACGCTGCTCTTCCTCGGACGCGGGGAACTCCAGACCGGTGGGCTGCTGGGCGCGGACGGCCAGGACGGCGCCTCCGCGGTGCTGTCCGTCGCGTTGGTCGCACTCGGACCGCTGCTGGTCGCCGCCGTGTCGCTGGACCGGATGGCCGTGCAGAACAAGCTCCGCGAGGCCCTCGAGTACGACAGTCTCACCGGCGTCCTCTCCCGCGCCGCCTTCCTGCGACGGAGCCAGCAGCGCCTCGACACCCTCATCACCGACTCGCGGCCGGTCGCGCTGCTCATGCTCGACCTCGACCACTTCAAGTCCATCAACGACACGCTCGGCCACGCCGTGGGCGACATCGCGTTGGTCCGCAGCGCCGCCTGCATCCTAGGTGCCCTACCGGACGACGCGATCGCCGGGCGCATGGGCGGTGAGGAGTTCGCGATCCTCCTCCCGCACGCGGATCAGGAGGACGCCGCCTCCATCGCCGACTCGATCCGCCGCGATCACGAACGGCTGCACGTCCTCTCGTCGCGCACGGCGACGGTGAGCATCGGGTTGGCCTGGACGAGCTACGCCCCGCAGTCCGTCTCGCCGCTGCTCGTGTCCGCGGATCATGCGCTGTACGACGCGAAGCGACGCGGCCGGAACACGGTGGTCGCGGTCAGCCTCGACTAGGCCAGATCCTGCACCAGGGACCGAATGATGTTCAGTCCCTCGTGTCGCCGATGGTGCGCATGCATCGGGTGATCGAGCGATGCCATCCTCACGACGGACAGCGGCGAGCCCGATCTCGACTGCGCTCGATGCAGCCTGGCACCGAAGCGGTTCTCGAGATACTCGAGCCCGTCGTCGTTCGGAGAGAACGCGAGCACGACCGGGAACGCCGACGTCGCGAGCTCCTCGAGCCACCGACCGGGTGCGCACAGCGGCGCTCCCGCCTCGAGACGATCCCACTCTCCGGAGACTGCTCCCGCAGCGATCGCGGCGATCTCGTCGGCTCGGCGCTTGCGAGTGTCCGACATCAGGGCTTCCACCGGATCGCCCTCCTGCCAGTACAACTGGGGGTTGAATGCGACGACCCCGTCCACTGCCGACGATCGGGCGGCACGCAGACCGATCCAGGCACCTGCACAGATACCCGCGAGCACGATGCGCTCGTGGCCGGACTGGCGCAGTGCCGTCACCGCGTCCACCACGTCGTGCACCGTGTGACCGTCGTACGGCCGACCGGGTGCATGGCCCTCGTCCGGACTCTCGCCCCAGCCGAGGAAATCCAGCCGTACGGCTGTCGTACCCTCGGCCGCCAGGGCACGTGAGAATTCGACCCACACCCGGCCGGACCCGACATGGGATTCTGAGCCGGTGTTGAGGAACACCACGGTCACTCCTGTCGACCGGGAGGGGACTGGGGACGAGATCACCGCGGCGAGTCGATGAGGGCCGAGCGTCGTCACCGCCTCGCTGATTCCGTGCTCGCCGAGAACCACACCACTGCGGTGAGAGTCGTCGGTCTCGACCTCGTCAGCGGTGGCAGCGATCGGGGCCAGATACTCGACGATCCGAGCGACGTGCCCAACGGGCACCGTGGCCTCCTCCGTGGGCACGTCGAGCATCGATCCGGCCCCGCCGCACACATGGTGCTCGACCTCCACCGCGTTGTCGCGGAGACGCTGCACCAATGCCGACGAGGCAGGACGGTCGTCTCGGTCCAACACGAGCACCTCGCGCGCCGGCTTCCCCAGAGTCCTCGACGACGCGGATGCCACGTCTGCGAGAAAGGTGTCTGTGAGAACCGTTCCCGCGAGCGTCCGCGCCGAAGCGTGTCCGTAGACGTTCTCGTCGTCGGGCACCTGCGTCGACAACATCGACAGCTCCCTCGCGTACCGCTTCCCGTCCGTGACCGCGGCCCACGCGATCACGCGGTCCACGGAGAGCGCGGACGCGGAGGACAACGCCAGCAGTCCGCCGAGTCGTAGCCCGACGAGCGACACCGAATCGGCGCCGGCCCGACGGACCTCGGCCACCGCCTCGGCGATGTCGTCGTGCCACGTCGACATGACGGCGCCACTCCACAGATCACCGCGGGCGTCACCGGTCCCGCGGAGATCCAGCCGAAGCACCAGAAAACCCTGCGCGGCCAATGATTCGGCGAGTACGCGGAGTGCCCGATGCGAGGTCCAGTACTCGTAACCGAAGGGCGGCACGATGACGACGCCACAGCGGCTGGGCGACGAGGAGCGGGTCAGCCATCCGAAGGATGTGTCGCCCGTCGGTCCGAACCATCGGCCCGTCGTCGACGTGGAAACCGCAGCAGGGAAAGGGGCAATCACGACAAACCTCCGGAAGCAGACTGTGCGACACAGTATGCACACAGAATTTGGGGGACATGCCTGTTCTGTCCGGAAATTCATCCGCTCGACCGACCACTGAGATGGGCCGGTCCGCGACCTGAGGCAAGGTCGGGCTCAGGCCACGACCTGCCATGGTCGCTCGCGGCGCCCCACCGCCCACACGACCACGAGGATCGCCGCGAACAACGCGGCCACGAGCACCAGTGTCGCCACCACACCCGAATGCAACACCACCACGGTGCCCAGGATCGCACCGAGGAACATGGCGACGACGGAAGAGAGCCGACGCAGTACAGCCGCCCCGTCCCGTTTCGGGAGATCGGACCCGATGCCGGTGAGGGCCATCGTCAGCACGGTGGTGGTCATGTCCGGGACGGCGAGATGCCGCACCGCCGCGTTCTGCAGCCCCAGGCCCAGCGCGAGCAGCACGACGATGACGTATCCGCGGCCGGGACCGTCCACCATGAGGATCGCGGCGATCAGCGACGCGAGCGCGAGGACGAGCTCGACCCCGAGTGCGTTGCGCAGCAGATGATCTCGTCGACGACCGACCCGCGTGATCAGTGTCCCACCGACCATCGCGCCCACCAGGAATCCGACCAGGGCGAGCACCGAGCCCCACAACGAGAAACCGGGCGCCCCGCCCAGTGCGAAACCGATGAACACGACGTTGCCCGTCATGTTGGCCACGAACACTCGACCGAGAGCCAGCAGGCTGAGCGCGTCGATCGCACCGGTGACGACCGTGACGGCCAGCAGGATCATCGGTAGCGGCCCGTGGCGGGGATGCGCGACGTAGTCCGAGAAGCCATGTGTGGTCACGGCCACGCATTCTGCCCCAGCAGCGCGGATACAGTCGGGTGATGACCACCTCGAGCAGGACCCTGACCGCGGCGGACGGCACGCTGAACGTCCACACCGGGGTGACCGGTCGAGCGTCGAAGATGGGGCACCGGCTGACCATCGCGTTCCGCGACTGGAGCGTCACCGTCGACGAGTCGGACGGCGCTCCGACGGCCGTCACGGTTCGGGTGCGCGTCGACTCCATGGAGGTCGTCAGTGGCGAGGGCGGCGTCACACCGATGTTCGGCCCCGAGAAGATGCTCGCGCGGTCCAACGCCCTCGGCACGCTGGACGCGTCGGACCATCCCGAGATCCGCTACGACGCGACCACCGTCGAGTCGACGAAGGACGGCTACCGTCTCGACGGCACGCTGACGATCCACGGCGTGACACGCGAGCACACCGTCGACCTTTCGGTCTCCACCTCCGACGGGACGACGCACGTCGCCTTCGACGCGGTGGTGACGCAGACGGACTTCGGCGTGAAGCCCTACTCCCAGCTGCTCGGATCGATGAAGGTCGTCGACGACGTCGACGTGTCCTTCTCCGCCTCGATCTCCCAGCCGGCCTCGGCGGACTAGCCGCGCGCCATGTCGACGAAGCGCGACAGGTGCAACTGGTGCGCCACCGTGATGGTGGCCGTGGGTCCGTTGCGGTGCTTGCCGAGGATCAGGTCGGCCTCGCCGCCGCGGGGATCGTCGCGCTCGGTCGCATCCGGACGGTAGAGCAGGATCACCATGTCGGCGTCCTGCTCGAGCGAGCCGGACTCACGAAGGTCCGAGACCATCGGCTTCTTGTCCGTGCGCTGCTCGGGACCACGGTTGAGCTGACAGATGGCGACAACCGGAACCATGAGCTCCTTGGCCAACAGCTTCAGCGATCGCGAGAAGTCCGAGACCTCCTGCTGACGCGACTCCACCTTCTTGCCGGACGACATCAGCTGCAGGTAGTCGATGACGATGAGCTTGAGATCGTGTCGCTGCTTGAGTCGCCGCGCCTTGGCGCGGATCTCCATCATGGTGAGGTTGGGGGAGTCGTCGACGAAGAGTGGTGCCTCGCTGATCTCGCTCATCCTGCGGGCGAGGCGGGTCCAGTCGTCGTCCGTCATCTTTCCCGAGCGCATGTCGCCGAGCTTGATCTTGGCCTCGGCGGAGAGGAGACGCATGACGATCTCGGTGCGGCTCATCTCGAGCGAGAACATGACGCTGGCCATGCCGTGCTTGATGGAGCACGAGCGCATGAAATCCATTCCGAGAGTGGAGTTGTGTGTCGGCACCATCGAACGACCGGCGAGATAGAGGTGGTCCGTGTTATCGACCTCGACACATCTGACCGGCACCGAGTCGACGCGACGAACGTCGACGATGAAGCGACTCGAAGACCTGGACACATTCGACGAGGCACGACGCTCTTTGTGCAGCAACTGCTTTCGATGCAGACCGAAGACCACATCATCGGTCGAGAAGGTGAGTGTGAACGCCGTCGACGACGCCTCGGTGCGTCCTGCCACCCTCTTCGTCGATCGATGTACTCGGTACCCCAGACTGACGATGAGTTCCTCGACGTCGAGTGCCAGTCGCTCATCGGTGACACTGAACTGCGCGGATCCGCCTGCCGTGACGGTCCCGTCGGTGTCCAGCAGGCCGGCGAGTACAGCTCGCCGCTGCGACTCCGACGACCTGAGGTACTCCATGGGAATGTGCTTGTTGTTCAACACACCGAGTGTTCGGAGGCGAGCTTGCACCGTCCCCGTGGCGTTTCGGCACTTCTGGCACATCCGAAGTCCGGTGCACAGCTCACCGCAGAGCGGGCACAGCGGCTGATCCACCACGTCATCCTGGAAACGAGCCCGGCCACCGCATGAACGGCCGCAGGTACGCACCTGAGAAGAGAACGGCACGAAGCGTTTTCCGCACACCGTACAGAATTTGGCCGGTACAGGTTCGGGTGCGGGAAGCTGAATCGAGTATCGCAACTCAGCTGCTGCGGATCGAACGGCCACCAACCCCTCACCTTCGATCCGAGCAATGATCTCGGGATCGTCGGAGGTGATCTGCGCGCAAGCGCTGGTGCCGTCCCCCAACCACGCGCCCAGCGTGTAGGGAGGGACGGAAAGGACCGCGTCCGGACGCTGGATCGGCTTCGCGTTGGTCACCGAGTGATTCAGTCGAGCGTCCTTGGTCGCGCACCTGACCGAACCGGCGATCTGCTCGGTGGTGCGCACCTCGGCGAACGTTCCTTGGTTCTTGGTCCTGTTGTATCGAGCAGCCGCAGCCTGCGCCGACTTTCGCGATGCGCGGGTATCCGTGAGCCACTGATGCTCCGCGTCGGCCACGATGACCGTGCCGTCGGAGAACTCGACCTCGTAACACGGCCTACCGACCATCACGTCGGTCGCAGCGACGACCCGAGTCGCAGATCCGGACGCATCGATGAGATGGTCCCCGACCTCGACTTCACCCATCGTCGTCCACCCAGTGGGCGTCGCCAACGGCGTGTCGAGGGCGAGCGCCTTGCCCACACCAGGCCTCGCCGCGACGATGATCATCTGGCCCGGATGCAGACCGTTGGTCACCTCGTCGAGCTCGGTGAAGCCGGTGGGGACACCGTTCGACATGCCGCCGCGGCTGGCGATGGAGTCGATCTCGTCCATCGTGGGCTGCAGCAGTTCCTCGAGCTGGACGAAGTCCTCCGCGGTACGACGCTCGGTGACCTCGTACACCTCGGCCTGAGCCCGGTCGACGACTTCGGACACGTCCTGACCGTCCGCGCCCGCGTAGCCGAACTGGACGATGCGCGTACCGGCCTCGACGAGGCGACGCAGGATCGCCTTCTCGACGACGATCTCGGCGTAGAACGACGCGTTGGCCGCCGTGGGGACCGTCTGCGTCAGCGTGACGAGGTAGGGCGGGCCGCCGATGCGCTTGAGCTCGCCGCGCCGTTCGAGCTCCGCGGAGACGGTGACCGGGTCGGCGGGGTCGCCGCGGCCGTACAGATCGAGGATGGCGTCGTAGACCATCTGGTGGGCCGGGCGGTAGAAGTCGCCGGGACGCAGAACCTCCAGGACGTCCGCGATGGCGTCCTTGCTGAGCAGCATGCCGCCCAGAACGGACTGCTCGGCAGCCATGTCCTGAGGGGGCTGACGACCGAAGTCCTCACCGGGCGCCTCGGACGGCCCCTGGTAGTCGTTCGTTCCCCGATCGTCCACGACTGCCACAGAAGTTCGCCGCCCTCTCGCTCGACCGAAGCTCGCCCCCGGAGATCTCGTCCGTCCTCGGCCGTGTCGGCCGAGTCCGTGCTCACCACGTTGTACCCCCGGCCTCCGACACGGTCCGAACACGTGACTGCACGCGCGTGCGCGAGCGGCTGTCCGGCGGTCGACGAGGCCCGTCGATGGTGTGCCGGAGGGACGTTAGGTGCTCGGTCCGCCAGCACCAAACGGGCCTGTTGAGCAATCTGTGGACGGGGTGTGGACAACGCAGGCGAGTCGTGTTGACCACCTGTGCAGAACCTGTGCAGCAACAAGATCACACAGCCCATCAGTGCACGTCAGGGCGATTTCTCAATTTTTCTCTCTGTGGATGAATCCGCACTCGGCGTGTCCTGCCGACTTGACATGTCGGGCGTGTCAGGTCTCCGTGGCTGGAGTTATCAACATGACCTGGGTCACATGTCGGTATCCGCCGGTGAAACCGCCGAGTGATTCTGATCCGGTCCGGATAACAGCCGCCGGACACGCGACGGGGCGCCGCAATGCAATGCATCGCGGCGCCCCGTGGAGCCCTGGTCAGTTCTGCGCAGGCTCCTGATCGAGCTCGGTGACCGAGGCCGCGTCGACGAGCACGACCCGCGCCGTGGGAATGTCGAAGAAGAGTCCGACCACCTTGAGCCTCCCCTCGGCGACCGCCTTGCCCACCACGGCGTGACGCGACAGGGTCTGCAGTTGTACTGCCACGTTCACCATGGCGAGCTGGTCGATCTCGGAGAACCCCAGCTCCGCGGCATCCCGCGCGACGGGGTGGCCACTCCGGAACGCACTGAGGCTCGCCCGGCCGTGCGAGAGCCACTCACCCACCACCCCGTCGGCGTCGTGGGCGTCCGCGAGCAGCCCCCGCATGGCTCCACAGCCGGAGTGGCCGCAGACCACGACGGAACTGATGGCGAGCGTGTTCACGCCGTACTCCAGAGCGGCCTCGAGCGACGTGTCCGGATCACCGACCGGGATCAGATTGCCCATGTTGCGGACGGTGAAGAGGTCTCCGGGTCCGGCGCTGGTGATCGTGTTCGGCAGCACGCGCGAGTCGACACAACTCAGGAAGAACGTGTCCGGGTCCTGGAACTCGCTCAGCTTCTCGAGGTGCGGGCGCATGGACGACGCGCTGCGACGATGGTATTCCTCGACACCGGCCAAGACCGGCCGGAGCGCCGCCGGGGTGACGGCATCGGCGGTGAACGGCCCGGAGTGGCTGTCGACGGTCTGCCACTGCGACCACGGCATGAACGTGCGCGCGGACAGCATGTGGGGCATGCGTCTCGGTGGCCCGGCCGTGGCCGACGCCATGTCCACGGCTCCGACCTCGTCGACGACGACGGTGCCGCCCGTCGCCTCGTACTGCTTCGTCCACTCGTGCAGCGCGTCGTACACCGCGTGGTCGAGGAAGTCGACGGTCAGCTCGATCGTCACGGGCCGGCCGGCAGGAACGGACTGCAGCACCCGCGTGAGGCGAGGAAGCGACAGGAAGCTGAGCGATCCCTCCACCACGACGCGCCAGGAGTCCTCGGTGAGCTGCTCGGCACGCACCCGTGCCCACAGCACGCGGCGCAACACCAGCAGGACGGAGATGGCGAGCCCGATCAGCACACCCTCGAGCAGATTGAGGGTGACGACACCGACGACCGTCGCCGCATACACCACCACGTCGCCGGTCTTCGTCGCCGAGCGGATGTCCGCGAGCTTGACCAGCTGCACACCGATCATGACGAGCAGACCTGCCAGTGCGGCGTAGGGGACCAGCTCGACCACACCGATGAACAGGACCGAGAAGATGAGAACCCAGACACCGTGCAGCACAGCCGAAGCGGGGGATCGGGCGCCGGATCGGACGTTGGTGGCGCTGCGCACGATGACGCCGGTGACGGGCAGTCCGCCGGCGACACCGGACACCATGTTGGCGGCGCCCTGACCCATGAGTTCGCGATCGAAGTTGGTGCGTCTGCCCGAGTGCATCTTGTCGATGGCGACGGCGGAGAGCAGACTCTCGACGCTCGCGATCAACGCGATGGTCAGCACACCGGTCGCGAACGCTGCCCACTGCCCTTCCGGGAATGCGGGCAACTCCACGGCCTCGATCAGGTTGCCGGGCAGATCGATTCGTTCGACGTTCATCGAGAAGGCCAGTGAGAGGCCGGTTCCCGCGACCACGGCCACCAGCGGGCCGGGGACCTTACCGAGTGGGCCGGTGATGCGCGGCCACAGCAGCATCAGCGCGACGACCACGCCGCCGATGGCGACCGGCGCCGCCTCGGCGTTCAGGATCGACGAAGGCAGGGACGTGATGTTGGCGACGGCGGAACTCCGGCTCTCTCCACCGAGCAGCACGTGGATCTGCTGCAGCGCGATGGTGACACCGATACCGGCCAGCATCGCGTGCACCACCACCGGCGAGATGGCGAGCGCCTGGCGGGCGATACGGCTCAGACCGAGCGCCACCTGCAGCACACCGGCGAACACCGTGATGAGACACGTGATGCGCCAACCGAACTGGTTCACCAACTCGGCCACCACCACGGTCAGGCCGGCGGCCGGCCCGCTCACCTGCAGCGGGGACCCACCCAGCGCACCGGCGAGGATGCCGCCGATGACGGCCGCGATGAGGCCCGCCATGACGGGAGCGCCGGAGGCCACCGCGATTCCGATGGAGAGCGGTACCGCCACCAGGAACACCACCAGAGACGCGGGCACGTCGTACCGGGCGACGCTCGCCAGCCGGTCGCGCGGTGTGGGGCTCGGGGCGGGTACGGGTAGTTCGGCGGGGGACGAGCGATCGAGTTGTGCAGTCACGGTGAAGCCTCCAGGCGGACACGGATGGTGTGGGTCTGTGCGGTTTCGTCGGTGCAGAACGCCCGGTCTCTCCTCGGGGCGCATCGTTGGTCAAGACATCTCGAAGAGTACGTAAAGGTTTCGGCGCACCCTCGGCGTCGGACGGTGCTCGGGCCGCGTCTGCTCCGAGGTTTGGGGACGGTGCCAGTGGACCCACCCGGAAACACTCACCGCGTACAGAATCACCACCTCGCCCACGCCGGAGGACGGCCGAGACAGGCAGGAAAAGAACGAACGCAAACGCAGAATGCCCCGGCCGAGAATCGGCCGGGGCATTCGGTACTGCGTGTCGGTGATGCTTACGAGGCGGTGACCTCGAGGTCGAACGACGCCGTCACATCGGGGTGCAGCGCCACGGTGATGCGGTGCGTTCCGGTGGACTTCACGTGCGACTTCGGCAGTTCGATGCTGCGCTTGTCGAGCACCGGGCCACCGGCGCTCTTGACGGCAGCGGCGACGTCGGCTGCGGTGACCGCACCGAAGAGCTTGCCCGAGCCGCCGGTTCGCACCGACAGCGTCACGGACGTCAGGCCCTCGATGGCCTGCTTGAGCTCGTTGGCATGGTCCAGCCCGCGCACGGCGCGAGCTTCCTGGGCACGACGGATGCCCTCGACCTGCTTCTGTGCTCCGCGGGTGGCCGCAATGGCCAGTCCACGGGGCAGCAGGAAGTTACGTCCGTAGCCGTCCTTGACCTCGACGGTGTCTCCGGGTGCGCCGAGGTTGTCGACATCAGCGGTGAGGATGAGCTTCATGGTTACCTTTCCCCTTATCGCGCAGTCGCGGCGTAGGGCAGCAGTGCTACCTCACGCGAGTTCTTGACTGCGATGGCGATGTCCCGCTGGTGCTGGACGCAGTTGCCGGTGACACGACGAGCGCGGATCTTGCCGCGGTCGCTGACGTACTTACGCAGCAACGTCGTGTCCTTGTAGTCGATGGACGTGTTCTTTTCCTTGCAGAAGGCACAGACCTTCTTCTTGATCACCTTGTCGCGCAACGGCGGTTTAGGCATGGACAATCTCCGAATCTTGATTCACTGCATGTGTGGTGCGTACCGGATCAGAACGGCGGTTCGTCGTCGCCGCCGCCACGGGAGCCACCGAACGATCCCGATGCCTGCGGGGCACTGCCCCACGGATCGTCACCGCCCGAGCTGCCACCGGACGAACGGCTCGACGAGCCACCCGATCCACCGGAGGAACCACCGAACCCGCCGCCGCTGTTGCCGCCGCCTCCGCCGCTGCCGCGACTGACCTTGTTGACCTTGGCCGTCGCGTACCGCAGGGAGGGACCGACCTCGTCGACCTCGAGTTCGACGACAGTGCGCTTCTCGCCTTCACGCGTCTCGTAGGAACGCTGCCGCAACCGACCCGTCACGACGACTCGCGCACCGCGGGTGAGCGACTCCGCGACGTTCTCCGCAGCCTCGCGCCAGATGTTGCAGCGCATGAAGAGTGCGTCGCCGTCCTTCCATTCGTTGGACTGACGATCGAACGTGCGGGGCGTGGACGCGACGGTGAAGTTCGCGACCGCTGCACCTGCGGGGGTGAATCGGAGTTCGGGATCGGCCGTCAGGTTCCCGACGACGGTGATGACGGTTTCGCCTGCCATGATTCCTCTTTCTCGTGCCTTGTCAGCGCATGATCTTCTCGGTTGCCGTCAGCCTAGGGCGAGACGGTGACACGAGGGATCACTTGCCGCGGCGCAGAACCTTGGTGCGCAGCACCGATTCGTTCAGTCCGAGCTGGCGATCGAGCTCCGACACCGTGGCGGGCTCCGCGTTGATGTCGATCACCGCGTAGATGCCTTCGGCGTGCTTCTCGATCTCGTAGGCGAGACGGCGCTTTCCCCACACGTCGACCTTGTCGACCTTGCCGCCGTCCTTGCGGATGACGTTCAGGAACGTATCCAGCGACGGGGCGACCGTGCGCTCGTCGAGATTGGGGTCGAGGATGACCATCAGTTCGTAATGACGCATAAGACCTCATCACCTCCTATGGACTGTGAAACGGTCACGGACGATCCGTGACAGGAGGGTCGTTGCGTCAGCAACCGGTCCAGGGTACCTGGACCGCGGCTCACCACGAAATCGGCGGATCGACGGTGCGGACAGCACGGCGCGAGGTCCGGGGCACCTACTCTTGTCCTCATGACCACCGGCCGCGCGACGATCTCCGGCCGCGCCGGGGTCGCCACGGCGGCCGCCGTCACCGCGATCTCGGTGATCACGATGGTGCTCGGCTACGTCAACAAGGCGCGGTGCGCGGGAGCACCCTTCGACGAGACCGGACGCAGTCTGGCGTTCGACCGCATCAAGGACTTGTCCGTCTGCTACTCCGACATCCAGTTCCTGTGGCTCGACCGCGGCATCGATCAGCACCTGTTCCCCTACCTGACCGGCGGTATCTCCGCCGACGGCACACTCACCGGCGGAACCGTCGAGTACCCGGTGCTCAGCGGACTTCTCATGTGGGTCGGCGGTCTGGCGAGCCACACCGACGCCCAGTTCCTCCTCTACTCGGCGCTCCTGCTCGCACCGTTCGGCGCGGTGACCGCCTGGATGCTCGGACGCCTCGGCGGCCGCGTCGCGCTGCTCTGGTCGGCCGGCCCCGCGCTGGTTCTCTACGCGTTCCACAACTGGGAACTCCCCGTGGTGGCGACGACCGTCGGCGCCGTGTACGTGATGTCCACCCGCATGCCGCTCCGACGTCGGGCGTATCTGGCGTCGGCACTCCTGGCGGTGGGCTTCTGCCTCAAGCTCTATCCGGGCGCCTTCGTTCTCCCGCTCGCGTCGTACGTCCTGGCCGGGGGCGTGGGCGGGGTGGAGTCCCCCGTGTCCGCACGCCGGTCGCCGCGCCGACTCGACGTGCGCGGGGCAGCCGGAGTGATCGCCGTCGCCGCTGCCGTGGTGGCCGCCGTCAACCTGCCCTTCGCGATCCTCGGCTACGACGGATGGCGGGCGTCGTTCGCCTTCCAGGGCATGCGGCAGGCCGACATCACGACCAACTCGATCTGGTACTGGGGACTGCGGATCCTCTACGACGTGCCGTCGGCGACGCCGGACATGAGCGCCGCCAACGACCAGGCGTACCAGAGCCTGGTCTCGGTGCTCTCGCCTTTGCTGGTGCTGTTGTCGTTCGCCGCCGCGCTGTGGTTCGGCTGGCGTCGACGTCTCGCGGAGGGCACCTACCCCTGGGTGCAGACCAGCGCGGTGATGCTCGTGGCGTTCCTTCTGTTCCACAAGGTGCACTCACCGCAGTACACGCTGTGGCTCGTCCCGTTCTTCGTCCTGTTGCACGTTCCCTGGCACGTGGTGACTGCCTACCTGATCACCGACGTCGTACTCGGTGTCGGCGTCTTCCGGTACTTCGCCGCGTTGTCGAGTGGCAGCGACGCGACCACCGAGGAGAACGTCGTGGTGTTCGGGGTGTGGGTGCGCGCCGTGCTGCTGGTCGTTCTCGTCGTCCTGTTCGCACGGTCCCGTCGCCGCACTCTCGACGCCCGTCCCACCCGGTCCCCGCGCCGCCGGACCGACGCCGAAGCGGAGGTACCCGTGTGAGCACGCCGTTCGATCCCGTCCCCCTGCTCGGCGAGCACGTGCACCTCGAGCCGCTGACGCCCGATCACGCGGGCGCGCTCGCGGCGGCCGCGGACGACCCCGCGATCTTCCGCTGGACCGGATCCGTCGTGTCCGACGACACGACCGCCCGCGCGTACATCGACACCGCCCTCGCGGACACGGCGCGGCGGGCGTTCCTGCAGCGGGACGCGCGTACCGGCGTCGCGGTCGGCACGACGTCCTACTATCAGATCGACGCCTCGAATCGGAGCGTCGCCATCGGATACACCTGGCTCTCGCGCTCGGCCCAGGGAACCAGGATCAACCCCGAGTCGAAGTTCCTTCTGCTCGAGCACGCCTTCGGCTCCGCCGGCGTGGTGCGGGTGGAGTGGCACACCGACGCACTGAACGAGCAGTCCCGTGCGGCGATCGGCAAGCTCGGCGCACACTTCGAGGGATTGCTGCGCAAGCATCGTCGCCGCGTCGACGGAACGTGGCGCACCACGGCGCTGTTCTCGATGACCGACGACGAATGGCCGGCGGCCCGGGACGTTCTGCGCAGCCGCATCGACAGCTGAGCCGTCCGTCGACCTGCGCCTTTTACAGAATGTGTGCAGTCGTCCGGCAGAGTTCGTGACGAGTCATCCTCCGGGGGACGGTGACAAAACCGACTGTTCGGTGAGAGACTGTTGAAGAAACCGGCAGTTCGACCGAAACCAGGGACACGAGAAACAAGGGCACACCAGTGACGACCACGACATGGCGCCGTCCGGATCAGGACGGCTCGGCCACCGTTCGCACCCATGGCCACACCGACAGCACCACCTACCAGCGCCCCAACCTCACGGTTCGTGAGATCGAGGTGCTCATCAGCTGGTTCCGCTGCGATTCCAAGCCGGCCGTCGCGGCCAGCATGTTCCTCTCGCTCGGAACGGTGAACACCCACCTGACGCGGATCCGTCAGAAGTACGCGGCCGTCGGCCGGCCCGCACCGACCAAGGCATCCCTGGTCGCGCGGGCCCTGCAGGACGGCCTGATCGACATCGACGAACTCTGAGGTCCGCCCGTCACTCCTGGATGTGCACCTTGGCGTCGTCGGCATGCCCCTCGGCCGCGAGGCGCCGGTTACGGCGCACGCTGGACAGGAACGACAGTCCGATGAGGACCACACCGACGAGTCCGGTGATGATCTCGTTGATGTGCACGCCGATCGAGACCAGCAGGATGATCGACAGTGCGCCGATGGCCCAGTGGGCGCCGTGCTCGAGGTACACGTAGTCGTCGAGCGTGCCCTTGCGCACCAGATAGACCGTGAGCGACCGCACGAACATCGCACCGATGAAGCCAAGGCCCAGGGCGATGATGATGGGGTCGGCGGTGATGGCGAACGCGCCGATGACGCCGTCGAAGCTGAAGGACGCGTCGAGGACCTCGAGGTAGAGGAACAGGAAGAAGCCGGCCTTGCCGGTGGCCTTCGCGAGGTCCGACGGCCCGCCGGAGGTCTCCTCCTCCTCGTCTTCACCGGGGACGTGGAACAGATTGCCGAGGCCGTTCACCGCGATGTAGGTGACCATGCCCAGCACGCCGGACACCATGACCGTGGAGATCTTGTCGTCCTCCGCCATGAACTCGGCCGCGAGAACCAGCAGGATGCCGGCGACGATCACGGACATCATGTCGAGCTTGCCGGCCTTGGCCAGCGGCTTCTCGATCCACGAGAGCCAGGTGTGCTCGCGCTCCTCGAAGATGAAGCCGAGGAACAGCATGAGCAGGAACATGCCACCGAACGCGGCGATCTGCGGATGCGCGTCGGTGATCAGCGTCTCGTACGACGGGCTGCCGTCGGGGAAGTAGGCGGCATCGTCCGCGGGCGGGTTGAGCGCGAGACGGAGCGCCGCCACGGGGCCCAGGCCGGACGCGGCCCAGACGATGACCAGCGGGAAGACCAGCCGCATACCGAAGACGGCGATGATGATGCCGATGGTGAGGAAGATCTTCTGCCAGAACTCGCTCATCCGGCGCAGGACCGTCGCGTTGATGACCGCGTTGTCGAAGGACAGCGACACCTCGAGGATGCCGAGGATCACGACGAGAGCGACGGCCTGCCAGCTCCCGTAGATGAAGGCCACCACGATGGCGAGCGCGGTGATCGCGAACGACCATCCGAAGATGCGTAGAACCACGGGTGGTGGCCTTTCTCTGGTGTCGATCCCTGCGGGCTCCGGCGACGGGGCGTCGTTGCCCCGACATGCAACGGAGAGTGTCGCAGCGCCGTCCGACGAGGACGACGCGCAACACTCTCCGGTACTCGGACCGAATGCCCCGTCGAGCGGGACATTACTCCTTCACAGGGGTCAGACGTTCACTCCGAAGTCGCGGGCGATGCCGGCCAGACCGGAGGCGTAGCCCTGTCCCACGGCGCGGAACTTCCACTCCGCACCGTTGCGGTAGAGCTCGCCGAACACCATGGCGGTCTCCGTCGAGGCGTCCTCGCTGAGGTCGTAGCGGGCGAGTTCGGTGCCGTTGGACTTGTCGACGACGCGGATGTAGGCGTTGCGGACCTGGCCGAACGACTGCGAGCGTGCGTCGGCCTCGTAGATGGACACCGGGAAGTTGATGGTGTCGATGTTCGGCGGCACGGCGGAGAGCTCGACGTTGATGACCTCGTCGTCGCCGTCGCCCTCACCGGTGGTGTTGTCACCGGTGTGCTCGATCGACCCGTCGGGGCTCTTCAGGTTGTTGAAGAACACGAAGTGCTGGTCGCTGACCACCTTCTTGTCCGTACCGAGCGCGATGGCGCTGGCATCGAGGTCGAAGTCGGTGCCGGTGGTCGTGCGGATGTCCCATCCGAGACCCACCGAGACGGCCGTGAGGTTCGGTGCGGCTTTCGTGAGGGAGACATTGCCACCCTTGGTCAGGCTGACGCCCATGGCTCGAGTCCTTTCGGTTGCGTGCTACCGGTCGCGTGCTGGAAAGTGCTGTCCACTCGCGTTCATACCCCCAACGTGTGGCATCGCACCAGCGTTCCCGCGAGCCGGTGCGACTCGAGATCGCCGGCGCGTCCGAGAACGGCGCCGCCAGTACCATCGGGCGGGTGACACACCGCTGGCCCGGGCGCCTGAGCCGCGGCCGGGCGCGCACCGAGGCGGTCGCCGCCATCCGGGCCGACACGGTCCGGACCTTCCTCGACATGGACAAGCGTCAGTCGATCGCATCCGCGGGGGTCGACGCGCTGGAACGACTGGGCAGGTCGGACGACAGTCTGCGAGCGCGCTGGCGGCCGGTGGAGGAGCAGTGCTTCGCAGCGGGTGCCTCGTATCTGGCGGCCACGGAGCGCCCCGAGTCCGACGCGAGCGAGGAGGCGTACGACGCCTTCGCCACCGCCATCGCCCACCTCTCCGCCGCCAGCGCCGCGGTCGACCAGTTCTACGAGGCGCACCGGGCACGGCTCGAGCACGCGACGCTCGAGTACGCCGCGGTCCCGCGCCTGGCGAACGACGCACGCACCGCGGCGACCTCGGTGCTGGCAACCGTCACCGGATCGGAACCGCACCACTACTATCGCTCCGTGCGTGACGCCGTCGCCGCGGTACACCGTGCACTGGACGGTCTCGCGGCGGCGGAATCCGGGGGCAGCGGCACCGCGGTCACCGGCCGCGCAGCGCAGGTGCGCTCCGCCGCGGACGATCTCCGCCAGGCACTCGCCGAGGCACCCGGCCGCGCCGGATCGGCGTCCACCGCCCTGGCATCGGTCCGCACTCGGCTCCAGGCGGTCGGCACCAAGGCCGAGTACATCGCGCCCGCCTACTCCGCCCTGCTGCGCGAGTTCGTGGCCGCCAGCTCGGACGATCTCTCCCGAGCTCGGGAGAACTGCGAGACCCACATGGTCGAGGCGGCCCGCGACATCGACGACGCGGCGACCGCACGCGACCGAGGCGATCCGGAGGAGGCACTCGACCGGATCACCGCCGCACGGCAGCATCTGGCCGACGCGGAGGCGGACATCGAGGCCGTCACCGGACGCCTGGCACGCCTGCGCGAGGTGCGGGACGACCCCGGGGCCGTGGATCGCCGCGTCCGGTTCCGGCTGCGCGACGCGCAGCTGCTGGCCGTCGACCGGGGACTGGTTGCCGAATGGGGCTCGGTGTTGGATGCTCAGCTCGCACGGATCGAGAGGGCCGCCGCGGCACTCGGAACGGGCCGACCCGACTACTGGGCGTACCTGCGCGAACTCGATTCCGTCGAGGACTTCATCTCCGGTGTGGTCGACCGCATCCGCGGCCGACAGAGTCGGACCTGATACGAAAGGGGTTGCAGTGCAGCACTTCTCTCACCTGGAACCCGCCACACTCGAGTACCTGTTCCACCGCCCGCCCGTCGCCGTGACCGCGGAGAGCGACCTCACGACGCGGGCGCTCGCCCTGGGCGCCACGCTCTACGTCCCGGCCACCAGGGCGAACCTGGTGGAGACGGTACGCAAGCGCGCGGCCGAGGGCTCCCGGTCCGTCGTGCTCGATCTCGAGGACGCCGTTGCCGACGCCGACCTCGAAGCGGCGCGCGGACACGTCGTCGCCGCGCTGGACGCACTCGCCGTCGATCCGCCCGAGGCCGCCGTCTTCGTCCGCGTCCGCACGGCGGAGGACATGCACCACGTCTGCGACCGTCTCACCACCGGCATCGACGTCCTGCACGGCTTCGTTCTTCCCAAGTTCCGGCCGGAGAGCGGCGAGAAGTTTCTCGAGGAGGTGGCCGCTCGGTCGGCCGCAGCGGGCAGACACCTGGTGGTCATGCCCGTGATGGAGTCCCGCGAGATGGTCTACCGGGAGACCCGTGACGACGAGTTGGCCGGTGCACGTGACGTGCTCGACCGATACCGCGACAGCGTCCTGGCGGTGCGAGTCGGTGCCACCGACATGAGCGGCGCCTTCGGGATCCGACGCGACCGCGACCTGACGATCTACGACGTGCGGGTGGTCGCGGACACCATCGGCGCCATCGTCAACCACCTCGGGCGCAGTGACGGAACGGGTTTCGTCGTCACCGGCCCGGTCTGGGAGTACTTCGCCGACCACGAGCGGCTGTTCCGCCCGATGCTGCGAGCCACGCCCTTCGCCGAGCACGACGCCGTCCGCTTCCGCCAGCAGCTGGTCAGCCGCGACATCGACGGTCTGCTCCGTGAGGTCGCGCTCGACCGTGCCAACGGGCTGCACGGCAAGACCGTCATCCACCCGTCCCACGTCGCCGCCGTGCACTCGCTGTCGGTGGTCACCCACGAGGAGTATCAGGATGCACAGGCCATCGCGTCGTCCTCCGGCGGAGGCGGCGTCCTCGCCTCCGGCTACGGCAACAAGATGAACGAACTCGGTCCGCACCGGCCGTGGGCCGAGCAGACGCTGCGCCGCGCCGCCGTCTTCGGCGTCACCGCCGAGGGTGTGTCGTTCGTCGACGTGATGCAGGCACTGGCCAGGCGTCCCGCGTCCACGACCGGCACTGCACGATGAGCCGCGCGATGGGCCGTCGACTGCCCTGGGCGACAGCGGAACTGGGGCTCGTCCTCGAGCACGGCACCTCGTCGGTGGGCCGGCGGGTGGGCGACCTGGTGCAGCCGGGGCTGCGGCGCAACCCACGCCGGGCACACCTGCTGGTGTCGACCGTTCTGGGCAAACACATCCCGCAGGACCCGGCCGAGGTGATCCGAGCAGGTGAGCTCCTGGGCTCCCTGTGCGCCGACGTGCTCGCCGGGCACGACGACGGCGTGGTGGTACTCGGATTCGCCGAGACCGCGACGGGACTCGGTCACTGCGTGGCGACGCGCCTCGGCGCACGGTCCTACATCCACTCGACCCGTCGACCCGTCGAGGGATTCGCCGTGCACGGTGAGTTCGAGGAGGGCCACTCGCACGCGACGGATCATCGCCTCCTACCCACCGATCCGGAGCGCGACCTGCCCTCTTACCTCCCGATGGTCCTGGTCGACGACGAGATCTCCACGGGAACGACGGCCCTCGGTGCCATTCGCGCGGTGCACGCACTCGCGCCGCGGGCGCGCTACGTGATCGCCTCGCTCGTCGACATGCGCTCGGCGGATCAGCGCCGCGAGACCGACCGCGTCGCTGCGGAACTCGGGGTGGTCATCGACTCGGTGTCGCTCGCGACGGGCACCGTGCATCTGCCCGACGACATCATCGCCGTCGTGGAAGCGCTACCCGCTGCGTCTGCACCGGTGGATGCTCCCCACCGAGGGACCGTCACCAGGGTCGACGTGCCCTGGCCGGCCGGAGTGCCCGACGGCGGTCGCCACGGTTTCCGGGCCGAGGACGTCGCCGCCTTCGACGCCGCGGTCGAGGAGTCGGCCGATCTGCTGCGACTGCGCCTCGGCTCGGGCACCACCGTCGTGATCGGACACGAGGAACTGATGTACCTCCCGCTCCGCATCGCCCGCGCACTGTCGGACCGCGGAACGCCGACACTGTTCCAGACCACCACCCGCTCACCCGCTCATGTGCTCGACGAGCCGGGTTACCCGCTGCGGCGCGGCTTCTCGTTCGTCGCACCGGAACCCGCGGCCGGTGGCCGACGTCATCTCTACAATGCTCGGGTACCGGACGAGGCGGCGCCGAGCCCCATTCTTCTCGTCGTGGATCCGCCCGCGGACACCGAGGCGTTGACGGGTCCGGACGGTCTCGTGGACGCCCTCACCCGCACCGGTATCGACGTCACCGTCGCCGTGGTGGCGGCGGATCCGCACTCGCTGCGGACGGGGTCTCGATGACGGCACCGCTGCACGGTCCGGCGTTCGGGTCCTACGCGGCGGACGAGGTGTCCTGGCTCCTGAAGGATCTCTCGCACGTCTCGCTGGAGGCGGACACCGCGTCGCGGGAGCAGCAGATCCAGTCGGGCGCAGCGCACTACGCCGAGAGCCTGCCCGTCGAGTATCAACCCGACGCCGCCTACCGCGACCTGTTCGCCACCGTCCTGGAGGAGAGCGCGACGCGCCTCGCCACCGCGGTCGGCGTCGTCACCGATCTGGTGATCGCCGAGCGCGGTGAGAACCTGGTGCTCGCCTCTCTCGCCCGCGCCGGCACCCCCATCGGCATCCTGATGCGCCGCTGGGCGCGGGACGTGCGCGGTCTGACGTGGCCGCACTACGCCGTGTCCATCGTGCGCGACCGCGGAATCGACTCGGCCGCACTGGATAATCTCGCCCGTCACCACGACCCGGCCGACGTCGTCTTCGTGGACGGGTGGACCGGCAAGGGCGCCATCACTCGGGAATTGACCGCCGCCCTCGACGCGGTGCACCGGGCGGGAGGCCCCCGCTTCGACGACCGGCTCGCGGTACTGGCGGACCCCGGGCACTGTGTGACCACCTACGGCACCCGCGACGACTTCCTCATCGCGTCGGCATGCCTCAACTCGACGGTGTCGGGCCTGATCTCCCGCACCGTGCTCAACGACACGCTCATCGGGCCCGGTGAGTTCCACGGCGCCAAGTTCTACGCCGACCTCGCCGCGGTGGACGTGTCGAACCTGTTGCTGGACAGCGTGTCCGCCAGATTCGACGACGTCGCGGACGCCGTGGTAGAGGGACTGTCGACGGTGCGGTCCGCCGACCGGACTCCGACGTGGAGTGGCTGGGCCTCGGTCGAGCGCGTACGGGAGGAGTACGGCATCAGCACGGTCAACTTCGTCAAACCCGGAGTGGGAGAGACCACCCGCGTGCTGCTCCGCCGGGTCCCGTGGCGCGTTCTCGTGCGCGACGCGCAGGCGCCGGAGCACCGCCACATCCGGATGCTCGCCGAGTCGAGGGGCGTGCCCGTGGACGTCGTTCCCGATCTCGCCTACTCCTGCATGGGTCTCGTCCGGGACGTCTCGTGACCGAGGCGAGGACCGCACTGGTCGCGACCGATCTCGACCGCACGATGATCTACAGCGCCGCCGCCTTGGCGGAGGGTCGCACGGACGGACACGACGACGACGTGCGCTGCGTCGAGTACTACGAGGGTGCGCCGCTGTCGTACATGACCGCACGCGCCGCGGACCTGCTCACCAGCCTCGCGTCCGAGGTGGTGGTGGTGCCGACCACGACGCGCACCGTCGAGCAGTTCCGACGCATCGCCCTGCCGGGAGCACCCTGGCGGCACGCGATCACGACCAACGGGGCCACCATCCTCGTCGACGGGGAGCCGGATCTCGACTGGCGCCGCGCCGTCGAGGACGCCGTCGCCGGGTCCGCGGTGCCGCTCGCGGAGGTGACCGCGGAGATGACACGGCGGGGCGACGACTCGTGGGTGCTCACGCAGCGGACGGCGGACGATCTGTTCTGCTACCTCGTCGTGAACGTGGAGACGATGCCCGAGGATTTCGTCGACGAGTTCGCACACTGGTGCACCGAGCGCGGCTGGGGCGTGTCCCGGCAGGGCCGCAAGGTCTATGCGATGCCCGACGCGGTGTGCAAGTCGCATGCCGTCGCCGAGGTGCGCCGACGGTGCGTGAACGCGGGAACTCTGGAGGCCGACGCCCCGGTGCTCGCCGCCGGGGACGGCGCCCTCGACGCGGAGATGCTTCGTGCCGCGACCGCCGCCATCCGTCCGCGGCACGGTGAACTGGAACTGCTGCAGTGGGACGCCCCCGGGCTGGTGGTCACCGAACGGTCCGGCGGTGCTGCGAGCGAGGAGATCCTGCACTGGTTCCGGGCAACGGCCGGCACGTCGGGCTCCGCCGCTGCCCCGCCGACACACGTACGCTGAATTCGGACGTACCCGACCACCCCGGAAGAGGACGAGACGTGGCTGCACAGCCGTTGACCAAGGGACAGAATGCTCCTCTGTCCACCGCCACCGTTCGCATCGGTCTCGAGCTGACCGCACCGGCGGACATCTCCGCCCTGCTCGTCACCGACAGCGGCAAGGTTCGCTCCGACGCCGACTTCGTCTTCTTCAACCAGCCCTCCGGCCCCGGTGTGCAGCTGGTTCCGGGCCAGGGTGGGCCGCAGGAAGTCGCCGTGACCCTCGCCGCGGTCCCGGCCGACATCACGCAGATCCGAGTCGTCGTCACGCTCGACGACTCGTCGAGCAGCTTCGGACGCGTCTCCGCGCCCACCGCCCACGTGATCGACGGCGGCACCGGTGCGACGCTCTACTCGTACACCGTGGACGGCCTCACGACGGAGTCCATCGTCATCGCGCTCGAGCTGTACCGGCGCGGCGACGGCTGGAAGGTCCGTGCCGTGGGCCAGGGTTACGCGGGCGGGTTCGCCGCTCTCGTCGGTGACCACGGGGTCTCGGTGGACGACGCTCCCGCAGCGGCGCCTGCGCCTGCGCCTGCTGCACCCACACCTCCGCCTGCCGCTCCCACACCTCCGCCGGCCCCCACGCCGCCGCCCGCGGCACCTTCTGCGCCCGCGGCCCCCGCCGAGGTGAGCCTGACGAAGGCTCGGCCCGTCAGCCTCACCAAGGGTCAGAAGGTGACGCTGAAGAAGGACGGTGGCGTCGCACTGACCACCATCCGCATGGGCCTCGGTTGGGACCCCATCAAGAAGGCCGGCTTCTTCGGAGGCGGGCGCAGCGCGGACGTCGATCTCGACGCCTCGGCGCTGATGTTCTCCGGCGACAAGCACGCCGACGTCGTCTACTTCGGCCAGCTGCGGTCGAAGGACGGGTCGATCGTCCACCAGGGCGACAACCTCACCGGCGAGGGCGAGGGCGACGACGAGGTGATCACGGTGGACCTGACGCGGGTGCCCGTCCATGTGAGCTCGATCGTCTTCATCGTGACCTCGTACCGCGGGCAGACGTTCGAGCAGGTGGCGAACGCCTTCACCCGCCTGGTCGACAACACGATCAACACCGAGCTGGCACGCTTCACGCTGCAGGGCGGCATGCCGTTCACCGGGCTGGTCATGGCCAAGGTGTACCGAGCCGGGAGCGAGTGGAAGCTGCAGGCGATCGGCGACGGCATCAACGCCAAGCACGCGGGCGAAGCGTTGCCGCAGCTCCGTCCGTACCTCTCCTGACGAGGAGTCGTAGGCTCGGGTCGTGACCTCGTCGAACGATCCCTCCGTCTTCGAGTACGGAGTGGACGGCCCCAAGCTGATCGTCGTGGGCCTCGACGGCTCCGACTCCTCCTGGCGGGCGGCCGCGTACGCCGCCGGACTGGCGCGCCGGCAGCACTCCAAGCTCGTGCTGGTCTACGTGCAGACGCTGGCGGCCGGCGCCTTCGCGCAGGCGAGCGGCGTGGTCTACGACTCGGGGAGCCAGGTGGCGGACCAGCTGCTCACCGAGATCCGCGACCACGTGGTGCGTTTCGGCGAGCACCAGCACGTGAACTGGGAGTTCCGGACGTTCCGCGGCGACCCGGCGATGGGACTCGCCGCCGTCGGCGACGAACTGCGTGCCGACGCGATCGTCGTGGGCACGTCCGAGTCTGCCGGGCACCGCATCTTCGGCTCCGTCGCCGTCCGACTGGTCAAGCTGGGTCGGTGGCCGGTGACCGCGGTGCCCTAGGCGGTGGCGCCGCATCCGCGATCGGAACCTCGACGGGCCGCGGACGCACCATCGCCGGCACCCACGACGGGTACGCGTCGGGTGCTCCGTCGAGCACACCACCGGCCGGATCGTCGTCGCCGCTGCGACGCACCAGATCGTCCACCGGCCGGTAGATCTGCCGCACCACCAGGACACACAATCCGACGACGGCGAGATCGCGCACCAGGACGGTCGCCGTGAAGTACTGCTCGGGCAGACCCTTGTCGGCCACGCCCAGGTAGTACATCATCCGCGGAACCCAGACGAGTGCGTCGATGGTCATCCACGCCAACAGGATTCGCCGGTGCGGCAGAGCCAGGACCGCGAGCGGCACCAGCCACAAGGAGTACTGCGGACTCCACACCTTGTTCGTCAGCAGGAAACCGGCGACAACGAGGAAACACAGCTGCATCAGGCGAGGACGCCGCGGAGCCGTCAGCGCCACCCAGCCGATGGCGAGGCACACGACCACGAAGAGCAGCGCCGTCACGAGATTGAGGATCACCGGCTTCTCGCCGGGACCGAGCGGGCCGTCGAATCCGGCCCAGCCGGTGAACGACCGGGCCACGTTGTAGAGCGAGTCCGGATCGGCGCCGCGGTCGGAGTTCAGTCGGAAGAACTCCGACCAGCCGCGCGGAAACAGCAGTGCGATGGGCAGATTGACCAGAACCCACGCCGAGAGCGCCGCCGCCGTGGTCCGCGACCAGTCCCTGATGTTCCCCGTGCGGATGCACAGCACGAGGAGCGGACCGAGCAGGAACAGCGGGTAGAGCTTCGTCGCGCCCCCGATGCCGAGCAGGACACCGGCCAGCACCGGCCTGCGTCGCGCCCACGCCAGCAACCCACCGGAGGCGAATGCCGTTGCGAGGGCGTCGAAGTTGGTGAAGACGTGCACGATCACCAGAGGGGAACACGCGGCCAGCGCGGCGTCCCACACCCGACGTCCCGCCAACATCGTGGTCGCCCAGATCGTCACGAGCCAGGCGAGGGCGGAGCCGAACGCCACCACGTTGAAATACAGCGCGACCGTGAGCGCCTGCGGCAACCACGGGACTGCAGACCACGCGTGGGCCACCTGCATCGACACGTACTGGTACAGCCCCGCCACCACCGGATACTCCATGTACCGGGTGATCGTGGAACCGTCGGAACCCGTTTCCTCCCACGACTTCTTGTACGGGAACGCGCCCTGATCGAGTCGCTCCGCTCCGTAGAGGGGGACCACGTCGGAGTAACACATCGCGACGTACTGACGGCTCCCGCTCCAGTCGAGTCCCAGCTCGCCGCCGGGGCTGTTCGGGGCCTGCTGGATGCACGCGGCCTTCCCGAACCAGCCCAGCGCGAGAAACACGACCGTGAACGCGAAGATCACGCGCAGTGGCGTGATGTGGCGCTGCCGCCCCACCAACGCGTGCTTGCCCACGGGGCCGCCCACCACCGTCGACAACTCCGCGACCATGGGGTCGGTCAGACTCGGCCGATCGCGCCGACGAGCGGAGCGTCGATCCGTCGCCAACTCACCCGGACTCGCCAACAACTCGTCGGACGAGTCGTCCCGACCGGCCTCCGGCCCGCCCGTCGAAACTCGACCGGCCTCCGGCCTGCCCGTCGAATCTCGACCGGCCTCCGGCCTGCCCGTCGAATCTCGACCGGCCTCCGGCCTGCCCGTCACCCCTAGCCGCCGGGCGGCGTGGCCGGCTCCGGAGCCGCCCCGTCGTCGGGCGGGGTGACGGCGGAAGGTTCCGCCGGCGCCGGGGCCAGACCGGGAACCGGAATGGTGATGCCCGGCAGGATCTCGACCTGCGACGGGACGACGACCGGCGGAGCGACGGGCTCCGGCGTCGTGGGCTCCGGCGCTGCGGAAGAGGACGTGGGCGGCGCCGCGGTCCGTGTCGGCGCGGGTGCAGAGTACTGCGGCACACCGGCCTGGCCGGCGATCGCACCCGGTGCGGGGAACGACTCGACGGGCGAGCCCTCGAGGGACGCGTCGAGCGTGTCCTTCCAGATGTCCGACGGAAGTCCGGAGCCGTAGATGGGTCCCCCGTAGCTGTTCTCCAGCGGGAGGCCCTGCTCGGTACCGACCCAGACGGCCGTCGCCAGAGACGGCGTGTACCCGACCATCCAGGCGTCCTTGTTCTCGCCGGTGTCACCGAGCTGCGCGGTGCCGGTCTTGGCGGCGGAGGCGCGTCCCTCGGCCAGGTTGTGGCCGTTCGAGTAGCCCGCGATGGGACGCATGGCCGCCGTGACGTTGTCCGCGACGGCGGGGTCGACCCGCTGCTCGCCGGGGTCCGCTCCGCGATCGAGCAACACGGTGCCGTCGGCCGTCACGACCTTCTGCACGAAGTGCGGTGCGTGGTAGGTACCCGATGCGGCGAGCGTCGCGTACGCGCTGGCCATGTCGATGACACGGGACTGGTACTGCCCGAGCACGATGCCGTTGTTGGGGCCGGCGCCGTTCGGCTCGGTCAGGGTCTCGCCGATGCCCTCGACCTCGGTCGGGATACCGAGGCGGTGCGCCATGTCGGCCACTGCCTGCGGGCCGCCGTCGAGGCTGAGCTGCAACCGGTAGAAGCTCGTGTTGAGCGACCGCTTGAGAGCCTCGGCAATGGTGCAGGTGCCGCAGGACTCGCCCTCGACGTTGCCGATGGAGATGCCGTTGACCGTCAGCGGCGAGCTGTCGTACATCTGCGACAGCGGGATGCCCTGATCCAGAGCCGCCGCCAGGCCGAAGACCTTGAACGACGAACCGGTCTGCAGGCCGGACTGCGCGAAGTCGAAGCCGCGGCCGTCGACACCGCCGTAGTACGAGCGCACCGCACCGGTGCGGGGGTCGATCGACACCGACGCCGTGCGCAGCTCGGACGGTTCACCCTCCATGTTGGAGTTCACGGCGTCGATGGCGGCCTGCTGATCCTGCGGATCGATCGTCGTGGTGATCTGCAGTCCGGCGGTGTTCAGGTCCTGCTCACTGATGCCCGACGCGGTGAGCTCCTTGAGCACCTGGTTCTTGATCAGTCCGTTCGGGCCGGCGTCGGCGGCGTCGCCGCTATCCACCGAGGCGAGCGGTCGCCACTGCGGGTACTGCATCGCCTGACGCTGGGTCTGATCGAGCGCACCCATCGTGACCATGCCGTCGAGGACGTAGTTCCAGCGGCTCTGCGCACCCGTCGGGTTGTTCTCCGGATCGAGTCCGGAGGGCTGCTGGATGGTGGCCGCGAGCACGGCACCCTCCTCGACGCTCAACTGCTCGACGGGCTTGTCGAAGTACGCCTTCGACGCCGCCGCGATGCCGTACGCGCCGCGGCCGAAGTAGATGGTGTTGAGGTACGCGGCGAGGATGTCGTCCTTGGTCCACTGACGCGCCATCTTCGAGGAGATGACCAGCTCGCGCATCTTGCGGGTGAGCGTCCGCTCGGACCCCACGAGCGCGTTCTTCACGTACTGCTGCGTGATGGTGGATCCACCACCGGCGCTGTCGCGCCCGAGCACGTTGTCGCGAGCGGCGCGTGCGAAGCCGGTGACCGAGAATCCGGGGTTGGAGTAGAAGTCACGATCCTCGGCCGACAACACCGCATTGCGGACGTGCTCGGGGATCTGTCCGATCTCGACGTCGGTGCGGTTGCCCTCGGGAGGGACCACCGTGCCGAGGACGGACGTTCCGTCGGACGCGAGGACGGTGGCGACCTGGTTGGTCTTGATGTCACCGGGGCGCGGAACGTCCTCGACGACGTACGCGACCATGAACACCAGGACCGGAACGACCATGCCCAGCGCGATCAAGCCGTACAGCGTGCGCCGCAGGACCTTCCACTTCGACTTCTTCTTCGTCTTCGTGGCAGTACCTCCTGATGGCGGTTCGGTGGGTCCTCCACCGAACCGGTCCCGGTCACCGTCGGCGTCGCCACGCGAGTGGGACGTCACGGGCCGGGAGGGTGGAACGTCGGTCGCCCGTGGATCGTCCGAGTACGGGCGCGGCTGCGAGAACGCCTGCGACCGCGGCGGGGGCGCGGTCGGGGGAATCTGGGTGGTGTCCGGTCCACGATCGTCGTAGGACGGCGGACCGTAGGCCGGGCGCCGCGGGTGATCGGCCGGCGGCCAGCTCGGCGGGGGACCACCGGGGCCGTCCCGGCGAGGCGCACGCGGTGGGGGTGGGCCCGACGGCCGCTGCTGGGGATCGCGGACCGGCTCGTGGCTCGGGCGCCCGTGACGCGGTGGTTCCCCGGGCCCGTCGGGTCGACCGTGGCGGCCGGACGGACGCCCGCGATCGTCACCGGAACTGTCGTAGGGGGAACTCACTCACGTACTCCACTGTCAGGACGCACGTGTGACCAGGTGGCGACGGTCACGTGTGCGTCGGGCTCGTTCGACTCGGTTGCGCGGGGGACCACCGACGGACGGTACCGCCGACGACCTGCGTCCGTCACTCACTGGCCGTGCGTCGGCGGGAGGCGGAGCGTGTGCGGGGGCTCTTGGGCGCCGGAACGGCACCCAGGACGTACGACTGCACGAGGTGGTTCCAACTGCAGGTTCGGCAGACCTCGACGACGTGCACGGAGAACTCCTCCTGCGTGCCGGCGAGGCGGGTGAGCTCGTCCGCGGTCCGGGCCGAGCCGTTCATCGTCCCGAGCTTCTCTCCGAACACCCAGGAGACCAGCGTGAGCTGCTCCTTCCGGCAGATGGGGCACGCCACGGTGGACGGCCGACCGTGGAACTTGGCCGCTCGGAGGAGGTAGGGATCGGCGTCGCAGACCTGGGCCATCGCCGTTCGTCCGGAGTAGACCTCGGCGAGCAGCGACTTGCGCTGCAACGCGTAGTCCACCACCTGCCGCTGTGATCTCACGGTGACCAGAGTACGTGCGCCGTCGAGGTGGGGTGGTGCTCGACCCCGTCCCGTGCGCGGGAGCGGAGCCGTGGAGCCGGAGCACTTGAGGGACCCGGTCCACGGGCCTACCATCTGGCGATGCCGACGGTCCGATCTGTGGGTGTCAGAGCGCGTGACCAGGACAGAGTGCACGCGTGCGCCGCGCTGGACCGTGCGCTCGCGGACGGCCAGATCGACGCCGAGGAGCACGCCACCCGTATCGCCCTCGCCACCGATGCACGTGCGCTCGAGGACCTCCACGATCTGATCGGCGATCTGCAGGGCGAGTCCGATTTGGCTCCGATGGCGTCGCCCGGGACGGCAGCCGCGGGGCTCTCCCGTCGGGGTCGGCCGAGCGTGCTGAGCGCGGTGATCCGGTGGGCCGTTCTCCTGGTCGTCGCCGCACTCCTGTTCCTCGGTGTCCGCGCCTGTGCGTCCGACGACAGCGCGACCGGCACCTACGGCTCGGCCGGCTACCTCGAACCGCGCGCGATGGACGACATCGTGGCGTCGACGGGCATCCTGCTGGGAACCACCGTCGTCGACGAGCTGATGTTCTACTCCGAGTACGCGCTGCTGAGGGCGCCGAGTCCCGACAATCCGGGCCGGGAGAGGCGTTATCAGTACCGCGACGGCGAATGGAGACAGTCGGACGACGCGGACAGGGACCGGAAGACGGCGACCGTCGACCTCGCCGACCTGGGCCCCGGCGTGCTCGGCGGGTTGGTTCTGGGCGCCGGTGCGAGCCTGAACATCGCCGAGATCGACTCGCTGTACCTGTTCGTCCGGAACACCGGCGCCGGCCCCGCGATCAGCCTGCACGCGAGCAACGAGGCCGTGAACGCGGACGGATACCTCGAGGCGTCCCTGTCGGGCGACTTCCTCAGCGTCACCCCGTTCGATCCGACCGAGTAGGAGACGACGATGGCGACCGGACAGGATCGACGACTGCGCGCCCGTGACATCGATCGCGCCGTGGTCGCGACCGCTCTCGACACCGCGTACGCGGACGGGCAGCTGACGTTCGACGAGCACCGGTCACGGGTGGCGGCGGCGAGAACGGCGACGACACTGGGCGATCTCCACGCGTTGGCCGCCGATCTGCAGGCGGCCGTACCGCTGCCCGAGGCGATACGGCCCGCACCCGGACCGTCCCGGCGCCCGGTGATCGTGGGTCTGCTCGTCGTGGTCCTCGTCCTCGGAGTCGCCGTCGTGCTGGCGGTCCGCGGATCCGATGCGCCGTCGTCGCCGAGCGTCGCGGCTCCGTCGTCGTCCGTCGGCCCGATAGCGACGGCCGCGGGCACCGTGACGCCGATCGTCGCGCGACCCTTCGTGTTCGACACCCCGGAGGGCCTGGCCGACTTCCGCGACCGGTGGATCACACGATTCGGCGACCCCGAGGTCACCGAGTTGGTGCTGTACCCGTCGGACGATCGCGCCTCCCTGACCCGCCTCGCCGAGAGCGACCGCGTGCGCGACGTGTCGGTCCGCGGCGGCTTCGCGGAGTCCGCCGCCACGAGCCCGAGGGAGACGGACGAGCTGCCCTTCGACCTCACCGCGCTCGACGTCGCGGCACTGGCGGGCCTGATGGCGGGGTCCGCGTCGTTCGTCGAGGTACCGGACGCGTCGGTCACCCACGTGATCGTGCGCAACGAGGGAGTGCCGGAGGTACTGGTCTACGCCGCGGATGCGGACGGCCGCGGTGGATACCTGCAGGCCACCCTGGCCGGTGAGGTCACGCGGGTCAGCCCCCACCATCCCTGACGGGGCCCGTGTTCATGTTCTCGACAGTTACATGTACCCCCATATATCGGTCCGATACATGTGGCGGTTATAGTGAGCGAGCGTCATCTCGACGCGGACTCGGGTCGGAACAGGAAGGGGACCGCACATGCTCGAACTGGCGATCCTCGGCCTGCTCCTGGAGACACCCATGCACGGTTACGAGCTTCGTAAGCGACTCACCGGCCTTCTCGGTGCCTTCCGGGCCTTCTCGTACGGTTCGCTCTACCCCACCTTGCGTCGTATGCAGGCGGACGGGCTCATCGTCGAGAACCCCGGAGTACAGGGCGCCGTCAAGCGTCGGGCACGTCGTGTCTACGAACTCACGCCGGCCGGCCGAGCTCGGTTCACCGAGCTGGTCGCGGACACGGGTCCGCAGAACTACACAGATGATGGATTCGGCGTACACCTGGCCTTTTTCGGGCGCACCCCCGCTGAGGCGCGGATGCGGATACTCGAAGGTCGGCGTCGCCAGGTCGAGGAGCGCCGTGAGGGGCTCCGCGACGCCATCGGCCGAGCAAGTGGGTCGTTGGACAGGTACACGCGCGGATTGCATCAGCTCGGCCTCGAGTCGAGCGAGCGCGAAGTGCGGTGGCTCAACGAATTGATCGCTGCCGAGGCAATGGCGATCACTTCGGAGAGTCCACCGCCCGCACCCACGACCGACACCTCGGCCGTGGCACACCCGGAGAGCACGTCGGCTCCGGCCACCCGATACGGAAAAGAAGGAGAACCCGACCATGAGTGACAACAGCACTGCGGTGCGCGTGGCCATTGTGGGCGTGGGTAACTGCGCGTCGTCCCTGGTTCAGGGCGTGCAGTACTACAAGGACGCCGACGAGAACACCACCGTTCCCGGCCTCATGCACGTGAAGTTCGGCAAGTACCACGTCCGCGACGTCGAGTTCGTCGCCGCGTTCGACGTGGACGCCAAGAAGGTCGGCTTCGATCTGTCCGAAGCCATCTTCAACAGCGAGAACAACACCATCAAGATCGCCGACGTGCCCCCGAGCGACGTCAGCGTCCAGCGCGGCCCGACACTCGACGGCATCGGCAAGTACTACTCGGAGACCATCGAGATCTCCGACGCGGAGCCGGTCGACGTGGCGCAGGCACTGCGTGACGCGAAGGTCGACGTGCTCGTCTCCTACCTGCCCGTCGGATCCGAAGAAGCCGACAAGTTCTACGCGCAGGCCTGCATCGACGCGAAGGTCGCGTTCGTCAACGCGCTGCCCGTCTTCATCGCGTCCGATCCGGTCTGGGCCAAGAAGTTCACCGACGCCGGTGTGCCCATCGTCGGCGACGACATCAAGAGCCAGGTCGGTGCCACCATCACCCACCGCGTCATGGCCAAGCTGTTCGAGGATCGCGGCGTCCAGCTCGATCGCACGATGCAGCTGAACGTCGGCGGCAACATGGACTTCCTCAACATGCTCGAGCGCACGCGCCTCGAGTCGAAGAAGATCTCGAAGACGCAGGCCGTCACGTCCAACCTGCAGCGTGAGTTCAATGCGAAGGACGTGCACATCGGCCCGTCCGATCACGTCGGCTGGCTCGACGACCGCAAGTGGGCCTACGTCCGCCTCGAGGGTCGCGCGTTCGGTGACGTCCCGCTGAACCTCGAGTACAAGCTCGAGGTCTGGGACTCCCCGAACTCCGCCGGCGTCATCATCGACGCCGTGCGTGCAGCGAAGATCGCTCAGGACCGCGGAATCGGCGGACCTGTCGTGCCCGCGTCCGCGTACCTGATGAAGAGCCCGCCGAAGCAGCTCGCCGACGACATCGCTCGTCAGCAGCTCGAGGCGTTCATCATCGGCTCCGACGAGCAGTAGCCACTCGCGAACGTCCCGACGGGGTCGTCACGGTCGATCACTCGGCCGCGGCGACCCCGTCGGCGTCTCACCGGTCGAGCGGGCCGTCGGGGACGCCGAGCAGGTACGACGTGGTGCCGCGGACACCGTCGGACACGAACACCTGGAACGTCTGATCGCAGGTCTCGGTACCGAAGCGGACGACGGCGAGTCGATGGTGCGCACCCGTCACGCGCGGCCCCCGCGGAGGAGACGATTCCGTGAGCGGTCGGCGACGTGCGGACGCCGCCGCGTCGTGCTCGTACGTCACGACGGTGCCCTCGGTGGTGACCACGCCGACGGCCGTGATCGGTTCCGTCGCACTCGTGGACAACACCGGCGTGATCACGATCTCCCCCACCTCGTGGTCGCCGTCGGTGACGACGATGGTGAAACGATCGGAGCCGAAGGACGACGGGTCGTCCTCCCACCGGTCCACGGACGCCGTACGCGAGTAGGTGAACATCCCGTCGGACGCGACGTCCGCGGTACCGCAGGACGGGCCGGAACCCAGTCGGTGGCTCCGCTGTGGGCACAGGGGCGAGGCGACGGACCCCGCCAGCAGGCAGGCCGTGACGGAGGTTCGAGGCATGGGTCGCTCCTGAGGGTCGTGCGCCGGCCGGGTCGGCCGGATTCTCCTTGACTCACCGTGCCCGACGCGTGCACAAGAAGTGCAAAAGTGCCTGCGTGCGGCGCGAATACGTACAGCTGACTAGACTTGTCCGGTGACGAGTGACTCACCCGCTTCCGTCCGACTCGTCGGTGCCGTCACCGTCGAGCGTGGCTCTCGGGTGGTCGATCCCCGCATCATCGGTGGGCCGCGCTGCGTCGAATTGCTGTCGTATCTGACGGTCAATCGCCATCGAGAGGTCTCGCACGACGAGTTGGCGGACCTGCTCTGGCCGGAGAAGCGGCCGCGCACCTGGAATTCTGTGTTGCGCGGGGTGATCTCGAAGGTGCGGGACGTTCTCGACGCCGCAGACATCGCGGGTACGTCGATCGTGTCCCGTACCGGCATGGTGCGTCTGACTCTTCCGCCGGACACCACGGTCGATCTCGAGGAGATCCGGGACGCGTGCCGCCGCACGGAGGGATCACCCGCGGACCGTGCCCGCGATGCCCGGACGGCGTTGCGTCTGCTCGCCGAACCCGTGCTCGTCGGAGCCAACGGCGCGTGGGCGGACGACGTCCGGCGAGAGTTCGACGACCTGCGGCTCACGGCCCTCGAAGCGGACGCCACCGCGTCGATGGATCTCGGTGCGTTCGAGAACGCCGTGTCCTCCGCGGAGTCCCTGCTGGCAGCCGACCCCCTGCGCGAGAGCGCGTACCGCATCGCCATGCGTGGCTACGTGGCACTGGGCGACCGCGGACAGGCTCTCGGGGCGGCGGCGCGATGCCGAGCGGTGCTGGCGGACCGGCTCGGGGTGAGCCCCTCACGCGAGACCCAGTCGTTGTACCTGGAGTTGTTGGAGGACGATACCGAGACCACCCCAGCGCAGCGCGAGGAGCTGCCGGTGGGATCCGCCTTCGTCGGACGCGATGTCGAGATGAGCCGCATCGTCGAGGACCTCGAGGCGGCCGCTGCCGGTCATGGACGGTTTCTCCTGGTCTCGGGTCCGCCGGGGGCAGGGAAGACGTCACTCGCCCGCGCCGTGATGCAGCGTGCCCGCGCCGCCGGCGCGGACGTCGTGTCGGGTCGCTGCAGCGAACACTCGACCATCCCGTACGAACCGTTCGTGGAGGCGGTCACCCGCGACCTCGACTCGCGCGGCGTCATCGGAGCGCGTCAGTGGCTGCGGACCAACGGCGCCGACATCCTCGGCATCATCCCCGGGGCCGCACGTCGATTCGGGGACCTCATCCCCCCGCACGTGGACGACGACCGCACAGGGGCGTCCGACGCGGTGCAGCGGTGGCTCGTCGGGCCCGCTCGACAGGCCCCGACCCTGCTCGTGATCGACGACCTGCAGTGGGCCTCCGGCACGACGGCCGCCCTGGTCCGCCATCTCGCGCGGTCGACGCAGAACGACCGACTCTGCATCCTCGCGACAATGCGGGACGAGAACCTCGTGTCCCCGGAACTCCAGGCGACCCTCGACGTCATCCGGTTGTCGGCGGGGTTCCGCGAGATCACCCTGGGCGGACTGTCTCTGGCCGCGGTGCACGACCTCCTTCGCGAGCAGAACTCGACCCTCGACCCCGAGGCCATCGTGGCACGGACGGGTGGCTCCGCCCTGCTGGTCGCAGCCGTCATCGCGGCACACGAGCGCGAACCCGGCGGCTCGCTCCCCTTCACGGTCACGGACGCGGTGCGTCTCGCGAGTCGCGAACTCAGCTATGACGCAGTCACTCTGCTCGAACTGTGCGCGGTGACCGGGGTGACGGTCTCGCGCCCGCTGCTGCGGGCCGCCTCGACGATCCCGTCCGATCTCCGTTTCGCCGAGACCCTCGACGAACTGCTGGCCGTGAACTTCCTGGTCGCCGGCGACACCGACGACGAGCTGATGATGAGACACGCTCTCGTGCAGTCGACTCTGTACGACGCGATACCCGGGGCGCGGCGAGCGCAGATGCACTCCGACGTGGCTCGGGCCCTGGTCGATCTCGGTGCCGACACCACCGCCGACGAACTCGCGCGCATCGCGTACCACTTCGGCAGGGCGTTGGACTCCGACCGCTCCGAGGCCGCGCTCTACGCGCGGCGTGCCGGCGACGCCGCCTACGCGGTGTCCGCGTACGAGGACGCGGTGGTGGGGTACCGGACCGCCCTTCGGAAGATGGTGCCGCACGGCGACTCCCGCGAGCGGTGCCGACTGCTGATCGACCTCGGCCGGGCGCAGCGCAAGTGCATCGACCGGTCCTACCGGGCCACTCTCTTCGACGCGATCGCCATGGCGCGGAGACTGGGCGACGTCGACCTGCAGGTCGACGCGACGCTGGCGGACACGATCAGTGGTGCGGGCCTGTTCCAGATGTTCGACCCGTTGCCGGAACGACTCGACAGCCTGCACGACGCACTGCACGTCCTCGAGGACTCCGGCCGCGCGAACAGTGCCGCCACGGCCAAGGTTTTGGTTCTGCTGGCCATGGAGCTGAGCTGGACCGATGACTGGAAGGAACGCCGCGACCTTCTCGAACAGGCTGTGACGCTGGCGCATTCGGTGGGAGACCGCAGTGCCCTCGAGGCCGCGCTGCGCGCGATGCTGTGGTGCCTCCTGGTGCCCCAGTGTTGGGATCTGCGCCAGGAGGCGATGACACGTCTCGTCGAGCTGGAGTCGACATCGTCTCGGCGGCATCGCGATCCGTCCGCCGCCACCATCCTGGCCAGGACCCAGCAGGCGTTCGGCGACCTCGGCGGCGCCGACTCGACACTCGCAGCGGTCACCCGGGCCGATCTCGCGGACGACCCCGAGATGACCTGGGCCATGGTGTGTTCCAAGTTCGGCGTGGACGTGTCGGCAGGACGACTGGTGCGCGCGGAGACCGTGCTGGCACGGATCTGCGAGACGCCCGACGCCGCGCTCGGCAGCCACACCTACGGCCGCGAACACACGTCGATCCTCACCCTCCGGACGATGCGCGGAGATCTCCGGCACTTCGCGGATCGGCGCGACGAGATGGCCACGATGTTCGACCTGATCCCGGCGTTCCGCCCGGTTGTGGCGTCCTCGCTCGCCGACGTCGGACGCATGGACGAGGCGCGCGAGCTGATGGACTGGTACGACGAGCAACGGCTCGCGGCGATCGCCCCGGACATGCTCTGGCTGATGTCGATGACCTTCATCGCCCGTGCCGGTGCCACGGTGGGCAACACACTGGTGTGCACCGACGTGTACGAACGGTTGCTGCCCTACGCGGAGCAGACCGTGTCGGTCGCCCCGAGCGTCTTCGGCGTGGTGCACCACCACCTGGCCGACGCGTCCCTGGCCACCGGTCACGTCGAGCGAGCGGGTCGCCATCTGCACGCCGCGCGGCGCCTGCACGTCGCCCGCGGCTTCGAGGGATGGAGCGCGGAGGACGCGTATCTCGGTCTCCGCATCGAGCACGCCCGCACCGGACGGCTCGCGGCCCGCGCTCTGGCGTCGGCCCGCACCCGTGCGGACGTCATCGGAGCCTCGGCGGTCCGGCGGCGCATCGACGCCGTCGCGGCACTGGTGGAGAACTCCGAGCGCTGACTGCTACTCGCCGACGCGGCCGTCCGCAAGACCCTGCGAGCGCCTGTGGACGGCCGTCCCCGGGGACGCTCGGTGGGCCCGGCTCACGGCTGGTCCGGGCGTACTCTCGGCCCGTGAGTTCAGACAGGATGGTGGCCCGCATCGGTGGGCTTCTGCGTCAGGCCGAGTCCACGGACAATCCCCACGAGGCCGAGGCGTTCATGGAGGCCGCGCAGCGTCTCGCGACCGCCGCCTCGGTCGATCTGGCCGTGGCACGCTCGCACACCGCCTCGCGCGAGAAGCGGGCGACGCCGGTGCAGCGCGTCGTCCACATCGGGGAGCACGGCAAGAAGGGCCTGCGCACCTACGTCCTGCTGTTCGTGGCCATCGCCCGCGCGAACGACGTGCAGTGCGACGTGGCGCAGTCGTCGACGCAGGTCTTCGCGTACGGGTTCGAGAGCGACATCGACACGTGCGAGGCCCTGTACGCGAGCCTGCTCGTGCAGATGGTGCGCGCGAGCGACACGTACATCTCGTCGGGTGCGTACCGGGACGCCACCGTGGACCGTGAGGTCACCGTCGTCCGAGGACGCCGGCGCTATCGCACGGTCGAGCGGGCGCCGCTCGCCGGCGTCACTGCCAGGATCGAGTTCCAGACCGCGTTCGCGCACCGGGTCGGCGAGCGCCTGGCCGCCGTCAAGAAGGAGGCCGAGGCCGAGGCGGTCGCCACGGAAGCTCCCGAGGCCGGCACCGCACTGGTGTTGCGTGACAAGGAGATCGAGCTGCGCGACTTCTACCGGTCCGCTTCCACCGCCCGGGGTACCTGGCGCGGCAGCTCGGGTCGCTCGTACTCGTCGGAGGCTCGGCGAGCCGGAGACCACGCCGGTCGACGTGCACGCCTGGGCAATCAGAGCGAGATCGGCGGCCCCCGAGGACAACTCGAACGGTGACCCGCGACAGCCAGCGCTCCCGCGTCTACGACGCCGAGCATCAGGTCCGCACCATGTTCGACCGCGCGGACGAACGGGGCCTGCGCACCGTCGAGATCCTCGGGTCCACGGTCACCCTGCCGATCGAGCGGCGCTTCGCCTCGCTCGACTCGGTCCAGACCTACGTCGACGGCGTCACCGCTCTGGACTGGGTGCGCAGCGAGTGGCCACGCGCGGCGGTCCCGGTACGGGTCCGGGCCCGCTCGGGCGCGGGCGCCGCGCACTACGAGGTCGACACCGCCACCATCGCTGTCCCACTCCACGTACGGGGACGCGCCTGGGCCCTGCGCGAGATGGTGGTGCTGCACGAGATCGCGCACCATCTCGAACCCGGCGATCCGGACGACCACCCCGAACCGGCCCACGGCGGCGCGTTCGTCGATCGCTATCTCACCCTGGTCTCGGAGATCATCGGCGCCGAGGCAGGTTTCGTCCTCCGCGCGACGATGCACTCGTGTGGAGTGCGCATCGGTTGACAGGCCGGGCACCATGGAAGCGACAGCCAGCGCACTCACCGAAGGATCACACATGTCCGTTCGCATCGGAGTTCAGCTTCAGCCCCAACACGCCCCCGATTACGGCCTCATCCGCGACGCGGTGTTGCGGTCCGAGGACGCCGGCGTGGACATCGTCTTCAACTGGGATCACTTCTACCCGTTGTACGGCGACCTCGACGGCGCCCACTTCGAGTGCTGGACGATGCTGGGCGCCTGGGCCGAGCAGACCTCGAACGTCGAGATCGGCGCGCTCGTCACCGGCGGCGGCTACCGCAATCCCGACCTGCTGGCCGACATGGCGCGCACCGTGGACCACATCAGTGGAGGACGGCTGATCCTGGGCATCGGCGCCGGGTGGAACCAGAAGGACTACGACAACTTCGGCTACGACTTCGGCACCGCCGGCTCACGCCTGGCACTGCTCGACGAGAGTCTCGCCCGCATCACCTCGCGTCTCGCCGTCGGCAATCCGGCGCCCACTCGCCACATCCCGATTCTCATCGGCGGTGGCGGTGAGAAGAAGACGCTCAAGATGGTCGCCCGCTACGCCGACGTCTGGCACAGCTTCGCCGACCTGGACGCGCTGAAGCACAAGTCCGAGGTCCTGGCCGGACACGGTGAGACCGTCGGCCGCGACGTGTCGCAGATCGAGCGATCGGTGGCGTGGCCGGGCGCGGACGACGCGCAGGCCTTCGTCGACGCCGGAGCCACCCTCTTCACCGTCGGCGTCAACGGCCCCGACTACGACCTCACCGAGCTGACCGGCGCGATCTCCTGGGCGCGGTCGCACCAGGGTTGACAGTCAGCCGGACTGCTTTCCGAACAGCCCCGAGCTGCCGTGTCCGCCGTGCGAGGAGGCGAACTCGTACGCGGACTCGGCATGCTCGTGTTCGTCGATGCCGTCCGTCTCGTGCTGCGGATCCGCTCTGATCCCGATGGTCAGCTTCAGCACCGTGGCGATGGCCGCGGTGACCAGGAACGCATAGGCGAGAACGACGACGACGGCGACCACCTGTCGACCCAGCTGCGTGACGCCGCCGCCGTAGAACAGGCCGTCGACACCGGGCGGCATGTCGCTGCTCGCGAGGAGGCCGATCATGAGCGTGCCGACGATGCCACCGACCAGGTGCACTCCGACCACGTCGAGCGAGTCGTCGTACCGGAAGCGGTACTTGAGGCCGATCGCCAGGGCGCAGGCGACACCGGCGGCAGCGCCGACGCCCAGAGCGCCGATCGGGGTGACGGCCGTGCACGACGGCGTGATGGCCACCAGACCGGCGACGACACCCGACGCCGCGCCGAAGGATGTGGCCTTCCCGTCGCGGATCTTCTCGACCACCAGCCACGCCACCATCGACATCGCGCCCGCGCCCATCGTGTTGACCAACGCGACCGCGGCGACGCCGTCCGCCGCGAGCGACGATCCGGCGTTGAAGCCGAACCAGCCGAACCACAGCAGCCCGGCACCCACCATGACGGCGGGCAGGTTGTGCGGCCGCATCGCCTCCCGGGGCCACCCACGACGCTTGCCGACGACCAGGGCGAGCGCCAGTCCGGCCGCGCCGGCATTGATCTCCACCGCGGTGCCCCCGGCGAAGTCGATGGCCTTCAGCTGGTTGGCGATCCAGCCCCCGGTCTCCGCGGTGACACCGTCGAACGCGAACACCCAGTGTGCGACGGGGAAGTAGACGAGTGTCGCCCAGAGGCCGGCGAAGATCACCCACGGCATGAAACGCATCCGGTCGGCGACGGCGCCGGACACGAGCGCCACGGTGACCATCGCGAAGCCTGCCTGGAAGGCCACGAAGGCGAGCGCCGGAACGGTTCCCACCAGCGGGATCTCAACCGCGCCGCCCCCGGCTCCGAAGCTGCCGCCGATCAACGAGGTGAGGCCGGCGAACTGCGTCGGGTCCCCGATCCACCCACCGACGCTGTCGTCGCCGAACACCATCGAGTATCCGAACAGGACCCACAGGACCCACACGACCCCGATGGCCGACAGGCTCATCATCATCATGTTCAGCACGCTCTTCACGCGCACCATGCCGCCGTAGAAGAACGCGAGCCCCGGAGTCATCAACAGCACCATCGCGGCACTGGCCAGAACCCACGCCGTGTTGCCGGCATCCGGAGCGCCCGTCAGCGGGTACTCGAGACTGGAGTACATACGAACACCTTCCGTCCCCCGGCGCACACCCTCCAGGCGTCCTGGATAGTCGGTGACGTGCGCCCCGACGGAGACTAGACCCCTGGTCGGAGCGGTCCCCACGGCGATCACCGGCAACAGATCACTGAGCACAACCATTGCGCGTTCGACGTTTCGGTGATCCCGGCACGTGAGCCCTAGTGTTCATCTCATGCTTGCGCACCGCGTGGGACGGAAACTCATCGTCCTCGTCTCCACACTTCTCCTCGCCGTCCTCCTCGCGTCCTGCGGCACCTCGGACGGCGGCTCGTCGGACGGCTCCTCGTCCGCTGCCGCGGCACCGACCGAACTGTGCTCACCTCCCGGTGTGGACAGCGCGTCGTCCACGCCGACCAACTTCGACGCCGCGGCCGCCGCCGCGACCGAGGATCGGTACACGACGCCGTCGGTCACGCCGCTCGATCGCATCGACACCTCGCAGCTCGGACTGATCACGCCCGGCCAGCTCACCGTCGGCACGCTCTCCGACGCGCCGCCGAGCATCTGCGTCGACGGCTCCGGCACCTACACCGGCTACGACAACGAGCTGCTGAAGGCCGTCGCCGCGAAGCTCGGCCTGCAGATCAACTTCTCGGGCACCGAGTTCTCGGGTCTGCTCGCGCAGGTCGCCGGCCGACGCTTCGACGTCGGGTCGTCGTCCATCACCACCACCGACGAGCGGCGCAACACGGTCGGCTTCACCAACGGCTACGATTTCGGCTACTTCTCCCTGGTCGCGAAGGCCGGCGGACCGATCACCGCCTTCGAGAACCTGGGGCCGGACACCCGTATCGGCGTCGTGCAGGGAACGGTGCAGGACGACTACGTCGTCAACACCCTGGGCCTGGACCCGGTGAAGTTCCCCGACTACAACACCGCGTACGCAAATCTCCGCACCGGACAGATCGACGCCTGGGTCGCACCGTCGCAGCAGGCCGAGGGCCTGGTGAAGCCGGAGGACGGCACCGCGATCACGCAGAACACGTTCAGCCTCAACAACTTCGTCGGGTGGGCCGTCGCGCGGGACAACCAGCCGCTGATCGACGCGTTGAACTCCGGCCTCGACGCGATCATCGAGGACGGGACCTGGGCCCAGCTGTACTCCGACTGGGTGCCGCGCGAACTCCCGGAGGGATTCAAGCCCGGTAGCAAGGCAGCGCCGCAGCCCGAGCTTCCCGACTTCGCGGCCATCGCCGCCGAGAACGACGCGAATGCCCCGGCCGCGCAGGCCGTCGCACCGAAGTCGACGTTCGAGCAGCTCGGCGACACGTTCTTCGACTGGAACCTCTACAAGCAGGCGCTGCCGGACCTGCTGAAGACCGGCCTCCCGAACACGCTGATCCTCGCGCTGGCATCGGGCATCATCGGCACGGTTCTCGGCATGCTTCTCGCACTGGCGGGCCTGTCCCGCACCCGCTGGCTGCGCTGGCCGGCACGCGTCTACACCGACATCTTCCGCGGACTGCCCGCCGTCGTGATCATCCTCGTCATCGGTCTCGGCATCGGACCGGTGGTCAGCGGCATCACCGGCAACAACCCGTACTGGCTCGGTGCGGTGGCGTTGTCGCTGCTCGCGGCCGCGTACATCGGCGAGATCTTCCGATCCGGCATCCAGAGCGTCGAGAAGGGGCAGATCGAGGCAGCGCGTGCTCTCGGGTTCAGCTACCGACGCTCGATGCGCCTGGTCGTGGTGCCGCAGGGTGTCCGGCGCGTGCTTCCCGCACTCGTCAACCAGTTCATCTCGCTGATCAAGGACTCGTCGCTGATCTACTTCCTGGGTCTGCTGGCGACACAGCGCGAACTGTTCGCCGTCGGCCGAGACCTCAACGCGCAGACCGGAAACCTGTCACCCCTGGTGGCGGCCGGACTCGTCTATCTCGCGATGACCGTCCCGCTGACCCACCTGGTCAACTACATCGACAAGCGTCTGCGCGTCGGCAAGGCCGAGCAGACACTCGACCCGGTCGAGCAGGCCATCGTCGTGGAAAGAGGCTGACACATGACCACCGCACCCTCGACCGAGCCGTTGACCGGCGTCTCACTCGCCGGCCGTGACCTGCACCTGTCCTTCGGCACCAACAAGGTCCTGCGCGGCGTCGACATCGACGTCGCCGCAGGAGCCACCACCACTGTCATCGGACCTTCCGGGTCGGGCAAGTCCACGCTCCTGCGCGTGCTCAACCGACTGCACGAGCCCGAGCAGGGCGACATCCTGCTCGACGGACGCTCGGTGCTGAAGGACGATCCAGACGCGCTGCGCCAGCGCATCGGCATGGTGTTCCAGCAGTTCAACCTGTTCCCGCACCGGACCGTCCTCGACAACGTCGCGCTCGGTCCGTGGAAGTTGAAGGGACTGAGCAAGGACGACGCACACGCCGCCGCGCTCGCCCAGCTCGACAAGGTGGGCCTGAAGGAGAAAGCGGGCTCGCGCCCCGGCAACCTCTCCGGCGGTCAGCAGCAGCGAGTGGCCATCGCGCGAGCACTCGCCATGGAACCGCAGGTGATGTTCTTCGACGAGGCCACGTCCGCCCTCGACCCGGAGCTCGTCAAGGGCGTGCTCGCCCTCATGGCGGACCTCGCGACCGGCGGCATGACGATGGTCGTCGTCACGCACGAGATGGGCTTCGCCCGCTCGGTGTCCGACCGCGTGCTGTTCATGGACCACGGCAGCGCCGTCGAGGTGGGCCCGCCCGCAGCGCTGTTCGACGACCCGCAGACCGAGCGACTGCAGAGGTTCCTGTCCGAAGTGCTCTGATCCCCGAGCCGCGAATGTGACGCGGCGCACAGCATCCCGCGTACGGTCGAGAGAGATGCCGACATTCGCACTCGAGAATGTCGGCGCTCTACCTCGAACGGGAGCTGAAAACATGGCCGACAACAGAGCCGTCGCCTACGCCGGAGCCGGGAAGGTCGAGGTCGTCGACATCGACTTCCCCAGCTTCACCTTGCAAGACGGGCCCGGCGTGAACCCGGCGAGTGTGGGCCGCGAGTGCCCGCACGGAGTGATCCTGAAGGTGGTGTCCACCAACATCTGCGGCAGCGATCAGCACATGGTTCGCGGCCGCACGACGGCACCCGAGGGCCTGGTGCTCGGGCACGAGATCACGGGCGAGGTCATCGAGGTGGGCCGCGACGTGGAGTTCATCAAGCAGGGTGATCTGTGCTCGGTGCCGTTCAACATCGCGTGCGGTCGCTGCAAGAACTGCAAGGAACGCAAGACCGGCATCTGCCTGAACGTCAATCCTGATCGTCCCGGCGCCGCCTACGGCTACGTCGACATGGGCGGCTGGGTCGGCGGCCAGGCCGAATACGTCATGGTGCCGTACGCGGACTGGAACCTGCTGAAGTTCCCGAACCGGGACCAGGCCATGGAGAAGATCCTCGACCTGACGATGCTGTCGGACATCTTCCCCACCGGCTTCCACGGCTGCGTGACCGCCGGAGTGGGGGTCGGATCCACGGTCTACATTGCCGGCGCCGGCCCGGTCGGGCTCGCCGCCGCGGCCAGCGCGCAACTGCTCGGCGCCGCCGTCGTCATCGTGGGCGACCTCAACGAGAGCCGGCTCGCACAGGCCCGAAGCTTCGGTTGCGAGACCGTCGACGTCAGCAAGGGCGATCCGAAGGATCAGATCGAGCAGCTGCTCGGGGTACCGGAAGTCGACTGCGGCGTCGACGCCGTCGGTTTCGAGGCACGCGGTCACGGTGACGGGTCGGCGACGGAAGCGCCGGCCACCGTGCTGAATTCGCTGATGGACATCACGACGGCGGGTGGTTCGCTCGGAATTCCGGGGTTGTACGTCACCGGCGATCCCGGCGCATCCGACGAAGCCGCCAAGGTCGGCGCGTTGTCGCTGAGCCTCGGCACCGGGTGGGCCAAGTCGTTGTCCTTCGCCACCGGACAGTGCCCGACGATGCAGTACCACCGCGGGCTGATGATGGCGATCCTGCACGATCGCGTGCAGATCGCGAAGGCCGTCAACGCACGCGCCATCTCGCTCGAGCAGGCTCCGCAGGGCTACGCCGACTTCGACTCCGGTGAGGCCACGAAGTTCGTGCTCGACCCTCACGGGCTCCTCGGGGCGGCCTGACCGACTCTCGCGAGGTGGGCTGTCGCGCCCACCTCGCGAGTGCGCGTCAGCCCAGGAACGCGAGCAGCTCCTGGTTGAACCGATCCGGGTGCGAGGTGTTGAACCCGTGCGGGCCGCCCTCGACGAGTACCAGGGTGCTGTTCGCGATCGCCTCGTGTGAACGCTTGCCGCTCACCTCGAACGGAACGATGGCGTCCGCGTCGCCGTGGATGACGAGGGTGGGGACGTCGATCTTCGGCATGTCCTCACGGAAGTCGGTGCGCGCGAACGCCTCGATGCACCCGAGGATCGCCGGTGTCGACGCTTCGGCCGCCATGTCCACCGCGTACTGACGATCCTCCTCCGAGACCTTCAGCTCGCCGTTCGCGCTGAAGAAGTTGGTGGCGAAGCCGTCGAGGAAGGCGTTGCGGTCCTCCTCGACGCCGTTCTCGAAACCCGCGATCGTCTCGTCGTCCAAGCCGCCGTCGGGGTTGTCCTCGGACTTGTAGAGGTACGGGGGAACAGCACCGGCGAGCACCGCCTTCGCGATGCGGTCGCTGCCGTACTTCGCGAGGTAGCGCACCACCTCGCCGCCGCCCATGGAGAAACCCACCAGCGTCACGTCCCGCAGGTCGAGCGTCTCCAGCAGGACCGACAGGTCCGCGGCGAACGTGTCGTAGTCGTAACCGGACTCGGGCTGCGACGAGCTGCCGAATCCACGCCGGTCGTACGTGACGACGCGGTGGCCCGCGTCGAGCAGTGCGACGATCTGGGGCTCCCACGACCGCTCGTTGAGCGGCCAGCCGTGGATCAACACCACCGGCGCGCCCTCGCCTCGGTCCTGGTAGTGCAGGTCGATCGGGGCGTCGTTCTCGACTCCCACCGAGAGCATCGGCATGTCGTGCCTCCTTCGTCGCGGTGTCTCCGCGTCGCTCTCGGTCTACCCGGAGCGTGCCCCGACGACACACGTTCGCCCACCGTTCACCTTCCTGCACCCGGGGAGTTGCTTACCTTCCCTTTGCCTTTTGCCCGGCACTTCTACGGTCGACCGGTGACCACGATTCCGCTTCCCCTGATCGTCTCCCATCAGCACGACGGCAGCTCCTCGCGGTCGTCGCTGACGTGCAAGTACAAGTGCGGCGACGCCTGCTTCCACGAGGTGCCCAACACGTCGTCGAGCGAGTACTTCGGCGACATCGTCAAGACGGCGATGACGCGCCGCGGCATCCTGCGCGGTAGTGCGATGGCCGTGCTGGCCGTCGGCGCCACCAGCGCCCTCGCCGCGTGCGGCACAGAGGACTCGGGCACGGCCACCACCGCGTCGGCCACCCCGACCCCGGAGCCGCGTGGACTCGACTTCGCCGCCGTCGCGCCCAACACCGAGGACGCGGTCGTCGTCCCGGAGGGGTACGAGCAGGCCGTCGTCATCCGGTGGGGCGACCCGGTGGTCGAGGGTGCGCCTGCCTTCGACTTCGACAACCAGACCTCGGCGGCCCAGGAGAAGCAGTTCGGATTCAACAACGACTTCGCGGGTCTGCTGCCGATCGACGGGTCGTCCACCGAGTACCTGCTGGTGGTCAACCACGAGTACACGACGGAACCGTTCCTCTTCAAGGGGTACGACGCGGAGAACCCCACCGCGGAGCAGGTCGCCATCGGCCTTGCCGCCCATGGTCTCTCGGTGGTCCAGGTGGCCGGTGAAAACGGCTCGGGCAAGCTCACCCCGCAGATGGGCCGCTACAACCGTCGCATCACCGGATCGACCGAGTTCGTCCTCACCGGACCCGCGGCCGGCAGTGACTTCCTCAAGACCTCCGCCGATCCCACCGGCACCAGGGTGTTCGGCACGTTCAACAACTGCTCCGGTGGCGTCACCCCGTGGGGCACCGTGTTGTCCGGCGAGGAGAACATCAACCAGTACTTCGCCAACGCCGAGAGTGTGACCGACCCCGTGGTCGCCGAGCGTCTGGCGCGCTACGGCGTGGAAGGTGCTGCGTCCGAGCGCAAATGGGAGCGATTCGACAAGCGCTTCGATCTGGCGCAGGAGCCGAACGAGGTGAATCGCTTCGGCTGGGTCGTCGAGGTGAACCCGTGGGATCCCACCGCAGCGCCGATCAAGCACACGGCACTCGGCCGGTTCAAGCACGAGGCCGCGACCATCCACGTGACCGACGACGGCACCGTGGTCGCCTACAGCGGTGACGACGAGCGTTTCGACTACATGTACAAGTTCGTCTCCAGCCGGAAGATGATGCAGGGCACCGGCGCTGCGGCACTGCGGTCCAACGTGACGCTTCTCGACGCCGGAACCCTCTACGTCGCGACGCTCTCCGGTGACGCGCCCGACCAGATCGACGGCTCCGGAAAGCTCCCGACGACGGGACAGTTCGCCGGCAAGGGCGAGTGGATCCCGTTGTTGCGTACCGGCGAGGACGGCCGCGGCGAGTCCCTGGTCGACGGCATGTCCGCCGAGGAGGTCGCCGTCTTCACGCGCCTCGCCGGTGACAAGGTCGGCGCCACCAAGATGGACCGGCCGGAGGACTTCGAGCCGAACCCCGTCACCGGCAAGGTGTACGTGGCGCTGACCAACAACTCGAACCGAGGCACCGAGGGCAAGGCCGCCGCCGACGAGGCGAATCCGCGGGACAAGAACAAGAACGGCCAGGTCCTCGAGCTCGACGACGACCACGCCGGGACCAGTTTCACGTGGAACCTTCTGCTCGTCTGTGGCGATCCCGCAGCCGCCGACACCTACTTCGGTGGCTTCGACAAGTCGCAGGTCAGCCCGATCTCGTGCCCGGACAACCTGGCATTCGACGCCGACGGCAACCTGTGGGTGTCGACGGACGGCAACGCCCTCGACTCCAACGACGGCCTGTTCTCGGTGGTTCTCGACGGTGACCGCCGCGGCCAGACGAAGCAGTTCCTCACCGTGCCGAAGGGCGCCGAGACCTGCGGTCCGATCGTGCAGGAGCAGCGTGTCGTCGTGAGCGTGCAGCACCCGGGCGAGGAGGACGACGCCAGTGCCGACGCCCCCGCCTCGCACTGGCCCGACGGTGGCGACTCGCAGCCCCGTCCGTCGGTCGTCGCGGTGTGGAAGGTCTGACCTTCTCCCTGCCGTCGGGGACCGCGGTCAGCCCAGCCAGTCGAGCACGCTGGCCGCGGTCCACGATTGCTGCATGCTTCCCAACGGCTCTCCGGTGAACGGCTCGTAGTATTCGGCGAAGCTGCCGTCGCTCGCCTGCCGCAACCCCTCCTCGCGCAACATCGCCGACCGCTCCGACCACCCGCGTCGGGCGAAAGCCCACGAGAACAGCCACGTCACCACCGGCCACACGGGACCGCGCCAGTACTCGCGAGGTCGGAAGTCCCGCGAGATCGGCGACGTCGACGGGGGAACGGCGTACTTGAAGTCCGGGTGCCCGCAGAAGCGCGGACCCTCGAAGAGTCGCAGCAGCGCCCGCTCGGTGTCACGAGGCAACCCACCGCACAGCAGCGGCGCGAACATCGCCATCGTGTCGGTCTTGATCCACTCCCCGGACCGCACGTCGCGATCCCGAGCCGCGCCGGAACGCGCGTCGGTGGTGGCGACGACGCCGCTCCGGAACCGGTCGGCCCAGGCGCGCAGGTCCCGCACGTCCGCATGAGGCCGGGAATGGTCCTCGCCGATGGTGGCCAGCACGTCACAGGCGACGGCGAAGATCGCGCTGACGAACACGTCCTCCACCGCGAAGCTCATGGCACTGTTCAGCGCGAGATCGTCGTACCGGGCGAGCTTCATCTCCTCGAGCAGCCAGAGATAGCGGTCGTACTCGATGTTGCTCGGGCGCTGCGACGAGTCGGTGACGATGGACGTGTCCTCCCGGATGTACGGCGGCACCGCCCCCGGAATCACCTTCGCGTACGCCGCGTCCCAGCGCGGCGAGTTGTCCATGCCCGATTCCCACCCGTGGTACAGCGTGATGCGCCCCGTGTGGTTCTGATCGCGTGCGTGTGCCAGCCAGCGGTGCCACCGCACCAGATCCGGCCATCGCCGATCGAGGAACTCACCGGCGACCTGCCGCGTGGTCCGCCCACGTCGACGGGCGTGATCGAGAATGCGCTGCACGGCGATCGCGTGCACGGGGGGCTGCGTGATCCCCGAGGTGTGGACGCCGACGGGTGCGTGCGCGGCGAGTTCGTTCACCTGCCAGCGGGCGGGCCCGGGGAAGTATCCGTCGACACCGCTGGCGAAGACGATGTGCGGGATCATGCCGTTGGACCACTGCGCGGACAACAGGGTGTCGAGCTCGACGACGGCCCGCTCGACACTCAACGGGGCGAGCCCGACCGACACGAAGGCGGCGTCCCAGCTCCACATGTGCGGGTACAGACGCGGAGCCGCGCTGGTCATGGTGCCCAGATCGTTGCCGCGCAGGAGATAGGCGGCCCGTGCCGCGAGCTGAGTCGGGGTGAATCCGGGAGCGGCCATGGGAGACATCATCCGTCGGACGGCGCGATCCTGCAGGACGCGCCGGTGAGTCGGGGTGCGGGCCCGGCGCGTCGGTCGCATACTGAGCCATCGGCGTCGAACGCGCCGGGGCAACTGGTCGGGGGTGGTGGGTGTGTCGACCGCGTCGATGTCCGCGCTGGTCGGGTGGCTGCCGGACGACTCCGGTCACGATGCTCTGGGTCTGGCCGCGCGCATGGCGACCACCGCTCGGGCCGCGGGCGGCGCGATGACGGTCCGCACGTGCACCGTCCTGCCGCGGACGTGGCCGTTCCCGTCGATGGCGCACGTGGACGCGGAGTACCGACGCTGGCTCGAGGAGCGCGGCACGGATGCGGCCGCTCGGGCCGATGCGGCGATGGCGGACCTGCTCACTCCGGCCGATCTGGGATCGCCCTCCGCCTTCTTCGCCGAGAACGCCGCCGAGTCGGCCGCACTCACCGCGGCGGCGGCCACTCACCATGCCGACCTGGTGGTGCTGGGGAGCTCCGACGGTCCCGACGATCGCTTCACGCCGGGGAGCACGAGCGAGACGCTGCTGCACTCGTCGGCTGTTCCGCTGGCACTGGCGCCGCGCGGCGCACGCCGCCGCACCGACGCCGTCTCCCGCATCTCCTGCGCCTACACCGGGACCCCGGAAGCCAAGGATGCGCTGTATTCCGCAGCGGCTCTCGCGGTGCGCTGGAACATCGCGCTGCGCCTGGTGGCGTTCGCACCACGACGCTCGACGACGTATCCCCCCTTCGGTGGCTACGACGCGGAGGATCTGGTGACGTCGCAGTGGCGTGAGCAGGCCACCGAGATGCTGCACTCCGCGGCGTCGGACGTCACGTCCGCCTACCCGGCCCTGTCCCCTACGTGCGCGGTGGGTTCCGGCGGGGACTGGCAGCACGTGGTGGACTCGGTCGAGCTGGGGCCCGAGGACCTGCTGGTGCTCGGTTCGTCCCGCCTCGGACCTCTCGCCCGGGTGTTCCTCGGCTCCACCGCGTCGAAGATTCTGCGGCACAGCCCTGTTCCGATTCTGGTCGTTCCCCGTGGAAGCCGATTCGCTCGGTGAACCGCGCCGATAGTGGAGGAAACATGAGCGATCCGGGCAACGGTTCGGGACTGCTGCGACGCAAGTCGATCAGCGACATCGCAGCCCTGGAGGCGACGGGCGAAGGTCGGCTGAAGCGGTCGATCACCACGTTCCAGCTGACGTGCATCGGCGTCGGCTCGACCGTGGGCACCGGCATCTTCTTCATCTTCTCGTCCGCCGTCCCGGTGGCGGGGCCCGCCGTCATCTTCTCGTTCGTCATCGCCGCCGTCACGGCCGGCCTGACGGCGCTCTGCTACGCCGAGCTGGCGTCGTCGATCCCGGCCTCCGGGTCGACCTACACCTACACGTACACCACCATCGGCGAGTTCGTCGCGATCCTCGTCGGCGCCTGCCTCATCCTCGAGTACGGCGTGTCGACGGCCGCGGTGTCGGTGCTGTGGTCCCAGTATCTCAACGACCTGTTGGATCGTACTGTCGGACTACGCATTCCGGACGTGCTGTCGCATGCACCCGGGGACGGCGCCGGCTTCGGCGTCAACCTGCCCGCCATCGTTCTCGTCGCGCTGTGCGCCGTGTTGCTGATCCGCGGAACGAGTGAGTCCGCTCGTGCGAACGCCGTCATGGTCGTCATCAAGATCGGCATCCTCGCGATGTTCGCCATCGTCGGTTTCACGGGATTCAGTCTCGAAAATCTGGAACCGTTCGCCCCGTTCGGAGTCGCCGGTGTCGGTGCGGCGTCCGGCCTGATCTTCTTCTCGTTCATCGGACTCGACGCGGTGTCGACGGCCGGCGAGGAGGTGCACGATCCCAAGCGCACGCTGCCCATCGCGCTCATCAGCGCGCTGGTGGTGGTCACGCTGATCTACCTGTTGGTGACGATGTCGGCGATCGGCGCGCAGAAGTACACCGAGTTCGAGGGCCAGGAGGCCGGTCTCGCCGAGATCCTGCAGTACGTCACAGGATCGAGCTGGCCGTCGATCGTGCTGTCGGCGGGCGCCGTCGTCTCGATCTTCTCGGTCACGCTGGTCACCCTCTACGGGCAGACTCGGATCCTGTTCGCGATGAGCCGCGACGGTCTGATCCCGAAGGTGTTCTCGCAGGTGAACCCTCGCAGCCTCGCACCGGTGAAGAACACGATCATCGTGGCGTTCTTCGTGTCCCTGCTCGCGGGTTTCCTGCCACTGGACTTCCTGGCGGACCTGGTGTCGATGGGCACGCTCGTGGCCTTCATCGTCGTCTCCGCCGGAGTGATCATTCTGCGCCGCCGCGAGCCGAACATCGAGCGCGGCTTCAAGGTTCCGCTGTACCCGGTGCTCCCGATCCTGTCGATCTGCGCATGCCTGTATCTCATCAGCACCCTGCACATCCAGACGTGGATCCTCTTCGCGGTCTGGCTGGCGGCCACGTCGGTGCTCTACTTCACCTACTCGCGACGGCGATCGGCCCTGGAGCCGAACAGGCTCCAGGGCTGATCGAACCGTGACGGTCAGCGACCGATGGTGGCGTGCATCTCCCAGACGATGACCTCGGCTGCGGACGTCGTCGACAGTGTCTGTCCGCCACCGCCCTTGATGCGGACCGCGTCACCCTCGCGCAGCAGGCCCACGCCCTCGAGCGAGGCCTCGCCGCGGGCGACGAAGACGTGCAGGAACGGAGCATCCGGAAGGTCCTGAGCCGGGGTGTCGGAACGCAACCGTGCGACGTGCATCGCGGCGTACTTGTTCTTGATGCGGATCGCCGAGTGGTCCTTGTAGGCGTCCATTCCCGACGCGACCGGAACCAGCCCGCCCGAGAGCAGTTCGTCGTCGATCTCGAGCTGCTCGTACCCGGGGGTGATGCCGGCCTCGTCGGGCACGACCCACATCTGCACGAAGTGCACCGGGTCCCGATGCTTCTGCGACGGGTTCTCCGCCGACGCGAGACGCCACGAGTCGTTCTTCTCCGAGTGCAGGATTCCCGTGCCGGCGCTCATCCGCTGGGCGAGCCCCGGGTAGATGAGCCCGTTGTGCCCGATGGAGTCCTGGTGCACGAGGGATCCCTGCAGGACCCACGTGACGATCTCCATGTCCCGGTGCGGGTGCGTGTCGAAACCGGTACCCGCGTCCACGATGTCGTCGTTGTTCACCATCAGCACCCCGTGGTGGGTGTTGTCGGGATCGTAGTGATGTCCGAACGAGAACGAATGGTGCGAGTCGAGCCAGCCGATGTTCGTGGCCGGCCGGTCGTCGGCGCGACGGACGTCGAGTTCGGGTGCGGTGGAGTTCGTCATGGGGGTCCCTTGTCGGGATGGAAACTGAGACTACCGAGCGAGCTTGCCCGCGATGGTGACGACGCGGGTGGCGAGATGTCCGAGGGCGGCGCGGGTCGCGTCGTCCAGTTCGTTCTGGTTGTCGGGTCCGGTGACGTGGCCGACGCCGTAGGGGTTGCCGTCGGCGAACTTCAGTCCGTCGGTGTAGCCGGGGGGAACGAGGATGCCGCCGAAGTGCATGAGCGAGGTGTACAGGTTGACGATGGTCGTCTCCTGGCCGCCGTGGGCCGTCTGGCTCGAGGTGAACGCGGCGTAGGCCTTGTCGGCGAGCTTGCCCTGGGCCCACAGGCCACCGAGCGTGTCGAAGAAGGTCTGGAACGGGGACGCGACGCTGCCGAAACGGGTCGGCGAGCCGAAGATGACGCCGTCGGCCCACACGATGTCGTCACCGGTAGCGGCCGGCAGATCCTTGGTGGCCTCGTAGTTGGCAGTCCAGGCGGGGTTCTCGGCGAAGGTCGCCGGGTCACGGGTCTCGGCGATGTGCCGGACGCGCACCTCGGCGCCGGCCGCCTGAGCGGCCTTCTCGAGCTCGGCCGCCATCGTGGTGCCGTGGCCGGTGGAGGAGTAGTAGAGGATCGCGAGCTTCGTCATGAGTGACCTTTCGGGAGAGGGACGTGGTTCGGGGGTGATTCGGACTCAGAGAACGTGGTGGCCGTACATCTCGCCGAGCGGGTCGGCGATGAGTTCGAGGCGTGCACCGTCGGGATCACGGAAGTAGATCGAGACTCCACTGTGCTCCGTGAGCTCGACGCCCGCATCCGTCAGCTTGGTGCGCAGGTGTTCCCAGCGGTCGGGTTCCACGCTGATGGCCACGTGATGCAGTCCGCCGAGCACCTCCCCGTAGGGGCCGACGTCGAGGCCGGGGAAGTCGAAGAAGGCGAGGAGGTTGCTGTTCCCGATGTCGAAGAAGAAGTGCGACGAGCCGGGGTAGTCGCGGTTCTCGATCAACTCGGTCAGTGGGAACTCGAGCACACCCTGGTAGAACAGGATGGTCTGCTCGACGTCGCTGCTGATCAGCGCGGTGTGGTGCAGTCCGCGCGCCGAGGACGTCGGGCGGGACTCCGCAGGCTGCAGGTGCAGGCCCCGCAGTCGGTCGCGCCGGGCCTCGAACTCGTCCGAGCGCTGCTGCTCGTCGGCTGTCATGCTCATCGTCTCCGCCTTCGATCGAATCGTTGCGTTGTCAACTATTGGGAACAGTACCGCACATGGTTGCGCTGTCAACTACTTGGGTAGACTCGTGTCATGACTCAGTGGCTGACCGAGGACGAGCAGCGCGCCTGGCGCTCGTACCTCGACGCGACGCGTCTGCTGATGCAGACGCTCGATCGGCAGCTCACGCGCGATTCCGGGATCTCCTTCACCGACTTCGAGCTGCTCGTCGTGCTCTCGGAGGCACCAGGCCGACAGATGCGGATGCGCGACCTGGCCGATGCGGTGACCACCACCCGCAGTGGCGTCACCCGGGCGATCACCCGACTCGTCGACGCCGGCTGGGTCGTCCGCGTCGAGTGCGAGGACGACCGTCGGGGGATGCTCGCGGAACTCACCGACGCGGGTATGGACAAGCTCGCGGCGTCGAGCCCCGGCCATGTCGGCGCCGTCCGGGCGTCGATGTTCGACGTCCTCACCGACGACGACGTCGCGACCTTCGCGAGGGCGTACTCCGACATGCGGACGCACATCCAGAAGGGCGCCGGATAGCCTCGCTGTATGCCACGCACAGCACTCGTCACCGGAGCCGCCCGCGGACTGGGAGCGGGAATCGCTCGCCTGTTGTCCGCCGATCACGACATCTGGGTCGGGGGATCGACGGCCGACTCCGTCGCGGGCATCTCCGACGAACTGATCAGCGCGCGGCCGTGGCCCGTCGACCTCACCGATGCGGACGCTCTCGCCGCGGCCACCGCGGACATCACGAGCCTCGACGTCCTGGTGCACAACGCGGGCGTCGCCGATCTCGGCACGGTGGAGACGCTGACGCTCGCGGACTGGCGACGCACGTTCGAGGCCAACGTCTTCGCGGTGGCCGAGCTCACCCGCCTCCTGCTGCCCGCGCTCCGAGCAGCCGGCGGCCACGTCGTGTTGATCAACTCGGGCGCCGGCATCAGGGCCAACCCGGGGTGGAGTGCCTACGCCGCGAGCAAGTTCGCGCTGCGGGCCTTCGGCGACGCACTGCGCCTCGAGGAGCCGACCCTGCGCGTGACGTCCGTCCACCCGGGGCGCATCGACACCGACATGCAGCGCGCGATCGTCGCGGGCGAGGGCGACGAGTACGACGCCTCGAAGTACCTCACCGTCGAGACCGTCGCCCGCGCCGTCCGCCAGGCCGTGGACACCCCTGCCGATGCGCATCCCACCGAGATCGTCCTGCGCACACGGTGATCGGGGATCAGGGGCGAGCGTGACTCAGTGCTCGTTCGCCTTGACCACGAGCACGGGGACCGGACTGTCGAGCAACACGCGCTGAACCGTGCTGCCGGTCAGGAACTTTCCGACCGCGCTTCGGCGACGTGATCCGATGATCACCAGCGTGGCACCGACATCCGAGACCAGATCGACGAGAGCCCCCGCCGGATCGCCGCCGTCGGGTTCGACGCGCACCGTGAAGGAGTTCTCTCCCAGCACCTGACGTGCCTGCGCCTCGGCTGCGTCCCGGTGGGCGGTGGTGACCGAATCGGCGTCGATCACCGACAGGACGACGAGATCGGTTCCCCTCAGCGTCGCCTCCGCCTGTCCCTGCACGAGCGCCTCACGGCCTTCGGGTGTCGAATTCATCGCTACTGCAACGGTCATGACGGTGCCTTTCACATCGGGGAGACTCCAGGTTCACCGAGATTCCGTCGCGGCGACGTACGTTTCGCGGTATTCGTCCGTGCACACTATGGCCACAACTCGGATTCCCTGGACTATTCGGACATCCAGAACCTAGCCTCCTGATGTGACCGAAACCACTCCTGAGTTGTCGTGCCCATGCAGATCACAGTGAAGCGCGCGCTCGGCACGCTCGCTGTCGTCGCCGTCGTCGCCGTCGCCGGCATCGACGCGGCCGGCAGCGCCAGCGGATCCGACGCCCGCGCCAAGTTGACCCTGATCGCTCCCGCCGCCGCGGGAGGTGGATGGGACCTGGTGGCGCGTGAGTCGCAGCAAGCACTCCGTTCCGACGGCATCGTGAACAACGCCCAGGTGGTGAACGTCCCCGGAGCCGGCGGGACCATCGGGCTCAGTCAGCTCGAGAATCTCACGGGCCAGTCGACCACGGTCATGGTGACCGGCACGGTCATGCTCGGTGGTATCGCGATCAACGACTCAGACATCACCCTGCAGGACACTGTGCCCATCGCCAAGATGGCCGAGGACTTCGAGGTCTTCGTCGTACCGCGAGACTCGCCGTACCAGAACCTCGAGGACTTCATCGCCGCATGGCGGGCCAACCCCGGCGGTCTCCCCATCGGCGGCGGCTCGCTCGGCGGTATCGACCACATCGTCTCCGGCCAGCTGGCACAGCAGGTCGACATCGATCCGGCAGCGATCAACTACATCGCGTTCTCCGGCGGTGGTGAGGTGCTGACCTCGCTGTTGTCCAACACCGTCGGCATCGCCGTCAGCGGATACAACGACTTCCGCGACCAGATCGAATCCGGGAACGTCCGCGCCCTCGCGGTGGCGGCACCCGAGCCCGTCGACGGGATCGACACCCCGACGTTCAAGGAACTCGGGTACGACGTCGACCTGGTCAACTGGCGCGGATTCGTCGCACCTCCCGGCATCTCGGACACCGACAGGCAGACGTTGATCGAGATCGTCACCGAGATGCAGGAGACCGAACAGTGGGACACCGCCATCGAGCGCAACCGGTGGAAGCCGTCCTTCGTCACCGGGGACGACTTCGGTGACTTCCTCGAGGTCGAACAGACCCGCATCACCGACATCCTCCGAGAGTTGGGCCTGGTATGAGTGAGAGTGTTTCGACCACGCGGGCGGAAACGCCGCCCGATACCGATCGTGGTTTCCTCCACGGCCGGAGCGGACTGGTGGTGTCGGCGCTTCTCGTCGCCCTCGGCCTGTTCCTGATCTACGGCACCGTCACCATGGACGTACCCGACACCGCGACATCGCCCGGCCCGCAGGTCTTCCCGGCCATCATCGCGGGACTGTGCTTCGTGATCGCCGTGCTCGTCGCGGTTCAACTGCTGCGCACTCCGGACGAGGTCGACCTCGGCGTCGACGAGGCAGGCGAGCCCAACACCGGAACCGTGTCCAACTGGCGTTCCGTCGGCATCACCGTCGGCTCGATCGCCCTGTTCATCGCCCTGCTGAATCCGCTGGGATGGGTTCTCGCCGGTGCGCTGCTGTTCTGGGGCGTCTCGATCGGACTCGGCGGCACCCGGTTCGTCTTCGACGCCGGTGTGGCGCTGGTCATGTCGTCCGTCGTCCAGCTGGTCTTCTCCGGTGGACTCGGGCTCACGCTGCCCGGCGGCATCCTCGCGGCGGTGTTCTGATGGACGCACTCTCCAATCTCCTCGACGGCTTCGGCACCGCGCTGACGCCCATGAACATCGTGTGGGTCGTCGTCGGCGCCCTGCTCGGCACCGCGGTGGGTGTCCTCCCCGGACTCGGATCGGCCATGGCTGTCGCCCTGCTCCTGCCCGTGACGTTCACCCTCGAGCCCACCTCGGCGCTCATCATGTTCGCCGGCGTCTACTTCGGCGGCCTGTTCGGTGACTCGATCTCCGGCATCCTCATGAACACCCCCGGAAACAGCACGGCGATCGCGGGAACGTTCGAGGGGCACCGCATGGCGAAGAACGGCCGCGCCCCACAAGCGTTGGCCACCTCCGCCATCGGCGCCTTCATCGGCGGCATCATCGCCACCACCCTCGTGGTGTTCTTCGCCCCGACGCTCGCCGACCTGGCCACGAACTTCGGACCCGCGGAGTACTTCGCCCTGGCGGTGTTCGCCTTCATCGCGACGTCCGCGGTGGTGTCCGACTCCGTCCTCAAGGGTCTGAGCGCACTGCTGATCGGCCTGACACTCGCCGTCATCGGTATCGACGGACCCTCCGGCGCATCACGGTTCACGTTCGAGGTACCGGCACTGTTCGACGGCATCTCCGTGGTGGTCATCACCGTCGCGATGCTCGCCCTCGGCGAGGTCATCTTCATCGCCTCGAAGATCGGCAAGCCCGACGACACCACGCTGATCCCGTCGAAGGGTCGACCCTTCCTGAGCAAGGCAGAGTTCCGCGAAGCGATGCCTGCATGGTTGCGCGGCACCGCATTCGGCGTCCCCTTCGGCGTCATCCCCGCCGGCGGCGCCGAGGTGCCGAGCTTCCTGGCCTACGGCACCGAGCGCCGCTTGGACCGACGCAGCAAGAACCCGATGTTCGGAAAGGGCGCGATCCGCGGCGTCGCCGGACCGGAAGCCGCCGGCAACTCCACCGCCGGTACCGCGATGGGTGCACTTCTCGCTCTCGGGCTCCCCACGTCGGCGACGGCAGCGATCCTGCTCGCAGCGTTCCAGCAGTACGGGATCCAACCGGGACCGTTGCTGTTCGAGCGCAACGGTGAGGTCGTCTGGGCACTGCTCGCCAGCCTCTTCGTCGGCATGGTGGTCCTGTTGATCCTGAACCTGCCGTTCGCCCCCCTGTGGGCGCAGCTGCTCAAGATCCCCAAGAACTACCTGTACGCCGGCATCACCGTGTTCGCCTCGCTCGGCGTCTACGCGGTGAGCGCCTCGATCGTGGACCTCATCGCCATGCTCGGACTCGGCATCATCGGATTCATGCTGCGCCGTTTCGGAATCCCGTTGGCGCCGGTGCTCATCGCCGTCATCCTGGGACCGCTCGCCGAGGATTCGCTGCGACGAGCCCTGGCCGTCAGTGAGGGGGACGTCTCCGTCCTCGTCGGCAGTGGCATCACCGTCGTCCTGTACACGCTGATGGTCATCGCGGTGGTCTTCTCCATCGTGACGAAGGTGCGGTCGCGGGCGAAGGTGGACTTCTAGAGCACCCCGCTTCACCCCTCACCCCTCGCGAGTACGCAGACAATGTCGTGATGAAGGTGTTGATCACGACAGTTCGGACGTACTCGCGGGGGGTTCGTGGGTGTTCACCCCCGTGTCACCCCACCGTGGCTGAATGACGGCATGGGATACGACGAGACCTTCCTGTCCACCACCCCGCTGCCGCTCCCCGCCCGGCCGGACCTGACCGTCCTGACCTACACGCACTTCTCCGTGTCGATGGACACCGAACGGCGCCTCGCCGCCGTGACCGCGGTGAACATCGACGGCGGCGCGTTGCAGGAGGTGGACCGCGGAGACGACTGGCGCCTCGATCCGCGACTGCCGGCGACCGCGCAGGCGGGCCCGGAGCTGTACGCGAACAACGACATCGACCGTGGGCATCTCGTACGACGACGCGACCCGGTGTGGGGTTCGCGTGACGTCGCCGAGCAGGCCAACGAGGACACGTTCCACTACACGGTGTGCGGACCGCAGACGGCCACGCTGAACCAGTCCAAGACTCTCTGGCTCGGCCTCGAGGACTACGTGCTCGAGCACGCGCGGACGTACGGGCAGACGATCTCCGTCTTCAGCGGCTGCGTGTTCGCCGAGGACGATCCCGTCTACCGCGGTGTCGCGATCCCGCGGCGCTTCTTCAAGATCGCGGCCTGGTGGCAGAACGACGTGCTCGCCGCGACCGGCTACGTGCTCGACCAGTCGGAGTCGCTGGCACCCATTCTCGAACGCGGCGTCCTGGCGAGCGACATCCCTCCGCTCGGGGCGTACCGCACGTATCAGGTGCCGATCACCGACATCGCCGCTGCGACCAGCCTGGCGATGGCCGAGCTGACGGCGGCCGATCGCCTCGCCCTGGTTCCCGGCGCCCGGCCCGTCGAATGGCGCGAGATCGAGGGAGCCGACGACCTGGTGTGGTGAGGTCGGTCGAGCTACAGAACGATGTTCACCATTCTGCCCGGCACGACGATGACCTTCTTCGGATCCTTGCCGTCGAGAAGCGCGACGATCTTCTCGTCGGCCAGGGCCACCGCCTGCACGTCCTCGCGGGACGCGTCGGCCGCCACCGTGATACGACTGCGCACCTTGCCGTTGACCTGGATCGGGTAGTCCACCGTGTCGTCCACGAGCCACTTCTCGTCGACCGTGGGGAAGGGACCGTGAGCCAGTGACTCGCTGTGTCCCAACGTCTTCCACAGTTCCTCGGCGATGTGTGGTGCGAGAGGAGCCAGCATCAGCACCAACGGCTCGACGGCGTCCCGAGGTGCGCCCTGCGGGTACTCCTTCGTGAGGTGGTTGGTGTACTCGATGAGTTTCGCGCCGGCCGTGTTGTCGCGCAGCGCAGCGTAGTCCGCGTCGACACCCTCGACGGTCCGGTTGAGTGCCTTCAGCGTGGCGTCGCTCGGCGTCGCGTCGGTGGTCCGGACAGCGCCGGTCTCCTCGTCGACCACCAGACGCCAGACGCGCTGCAGGAAACGGTGCGCGCCGACGACGTCCTTGGTCGCCCACGGCCGGGACGTGTCCAACGGACCCATCGACATCTCGTACATGCGCAGGGTGTCCGCGCCGTACTCGGTGAAGATCTCGTCGGGGGAGACGGAGTTCTTCAGGGACTTGCCCATCTTCCCGTACTCACGAGTGACGGGCTGCCCGTCGTGGAAGTACCCGCCGTCGCGCTCCTCCACCTCGTCGGCCGCGACGTAGACGCCGCGCGCGTCGGTGAACGCGTACGCCTGGATGTAGCCTTGGTTGTACAGGCGGCGGTACGGCTCCTTCGAGCTGACGTGCCCCAGGTCGAACAGCACCTTGTGCCAGAACCGCGCGTACAGCAGGTGCAGCACAGCGTGTTCCACGCCGCCGACATAGAGGTCGAGGCCGCCGGGGTCGTTCTCGCCGTGAACGTCGGGGCGCGGTCCCATCCAGTACGCCTCGTTCTCCGGAGCGCACATCTGCTCGGAGTTGGTCGGATCGATGTAGCGCAGCTGGTACCACGAGCTACCGGCCCACTGCGGCATGACATTGGTGTCGCGCGTGTACGTCTGCAGCCCGTCGCCCAGGTCGAGCTCGACGTTCACCCAGTCGGTCGCCTTCGCCAACGGGGGAGACGGCTCACTGTTCGCGTCGTCCGGGTCGAACGACACGGGTGCGTAGTCCTCCACCTCCGGAAGTTCCACCGGCAGAGCAGAATCCGGCAACGGGTGCGCCTTGCCCTCCGCGTCGTACACCACCGGGAAGGGCTCGCCCCAGTACCGCTGACGGGCGAACAGCCAATCGCGCAGCTTGTACTGGATGGTGCCCCTGCCGCGGCCCTCGGACTCGAGGTGCTCGATGACACGCGCCTTGGCCGCGTCGACGGTGAGGCCGTCCAGGAAATCGGAGTTGATCAGCTCGCCGTCGCCGGTCCACGCGGACTCGTCGACAGCGTCGCCCGAGATGACCTGCACCACAGGCAGTCCGAACTTCGTGGCGAACTCCCAGTCACGCTGGTCGTGACCCGGGACGGCCATGATGGCACCGGTGCCGTAGCCGGTCAGGACGTAGTCGGCGATGAAGACCGGCACCGACGCGCCGTTGACGGGGTTGACGGCGAAGGCGCCGGTGAACACACCGGTCTTCTCCTTGTTCTCCTGGCGCTCGAGGTCCGACTTGGCTGCGATCGCACGACGGTAGGCACCGACCGCGAGCACGGGAGTTCCCTCACCGTGCGTCCAGCGCTCGTCGGTGTCCGTCGGCCATGCCGCCGCCGTGATGTCGTCCACCAGCGGGTGTTCGGGTGCCAGCACCACGTAGGTGGCGCCGAAGAGCGTGTCGGGGCGGGTGGTGAACACGTCGATGTCGGCGGTGCCGGACCCGTGCGGCAGACCGGCGACGAACGTCACCTCGGCGCCGCGGGAGCGCCCGATCCAGTTGCGCTGCATCGTCTTGACCTTGTCCGGCCAATCGAGCAGATCCAGGTCGTCGATCAACCGGTCGGAGTACGCGGTGATCCGCATCATCCACTGGCGCAGGTTCTTCCGGAACACCGGGAAGTTGCCGCGGTCGCTGCGACCGTCGGCGGTGACCTCCTCGTTGGCCAGCACGGTGCCCAGACCGGGGCACCAGTTGACCAGCGAGTTGGACTGGTAGACCAGACGATGACCGTCGATGACGTCGCGACGCTCGGAGACCGAGAGATCGGCCCACGCACGCCCGTCGTCCAGAGTCCGAGCACCGGAGGTGAACTCCTCCTCGAGCTCGACGATCCGTCGTGCCTTACCGGCCTCGGTGTCGTACCAGGAATCGAAGATCTGCAGGAAGATCCACTGCGTCCAGTGATAGAAGTCGACGTCCGTCGTGGCGAGCGAGCGACGGGTGTCGTGACCGAGTCCCAGCCGCCCCAGCTGCCGGCGCATGTTGGCGATGTTCGCCTCGGTGGTGGTGCGCGGGTGCGTTCCCGTCTGCACCGCGTACTGCTCGGCGGGCAGGCCGAAGGCGTCGTAACCCAGCGTGTGCAGCACGTTGCGGCCCTGCATGCGGTGGTAGCGGGCGAACACGTCCGTCGCGATGTAACCGAGCGGGTGGCCGACGTGCAGACCGCTGCCGGACGGGTACGGGAACATGTCCTGCACGAACAACTTGTCGGTCGGAACCGGATCGCCGGTGCTGAGCTCGCCCACCGGATTGGGTGCGTCGAACGTCCCCTCGGCGGCCCACCGCTCCTGCCAGCGCGACTCGAGGGAACCCGCCAGATCCGCCGTGTAGCGGTGGCCGGGGGTCGTGTCGGGGGAGATGTCGCCGTGTTCACTCACCCGACCAGCGTAAAGCGTGACGATCCGCACGCGGACGCCCGGCCACGACGCCGTAAAGTGGTGCTCGTGATTGTCGTGTCCGTGATCCTTCTGCTCGTACTCCTCGTCAGCGCCGTGGCGCTGGGCGCGGTGGCGTTCCTCGGTCTGACCGGCCGCTTGAAGCGCAACTCCGTCGCCGGAGTCCGAACGGAAGCGAGCATGCGCTCGGACGAGACGTTCACCGTCGCCAACCGAGTCGCCGGCCCGACGACGGCCGCCGCCGCGGTCTTCCTGCTGGTCGGCGCAGTGGCGACCCTCGCGCCGGGCGGCATCTTCGGCGTGGTCGCCGCCGTGCTGACCACCGTCGCCGCGCTCGTCACCGCTGCGTACGGCGGTGCCATGGGCACCCGCGCCGCGGCCGCAGTGCCGGTCGAGGAGACCGGTGGATGCGGCCACAGCTGCATCTCGTGCAGCCTCAAGGACGCGTGCCAGCCGTCCTGACGTGGCGTTCTCCCTGACAGGCACCATCAGAGCGCTCGACGGCTTCGTCCTCGCGATCTCCGCTGCTGCCATCGCGGCCACCGTGTTCCCGGTCTCCGGCACCGCAGCGGACGTCCTGTCGTGGGTCACCACTGTCGGTATCGCGCTGCTGTTCTTCCTCTACGGAGTTCGACTGTCCCCTCGCGACGCTATGGACGGCGTCCGGCACTGGCGGCTGCACGGAGTGGTTCTCGCCTGCACGTACCTGCTGTTCCCGCTCCTCGGGCTCGGCGTACGGGTGCTCGCGCCGGGACTGCTGACCGACGATCTGTACACCGGGATGCTCTACCTCTGCCTCGTTCCGTCCACGATCCAGTCGTCGATCGCCTTCACCTCGATCGCCCGCGGCAACGTCGCCGGCGCCGTCGTCAGCGCGTCGCTGTCCAACATCATCGGAGTGTTCGCGACGCCGCTGCTGGTGGTCCTGCTGATGAGCACGACCGGCGGAGCGAGCATCGATGCCGGATCGATCGTCGACATCATGCTCCAACTCCTGCTGCCGTTCGTGGCCGGACAGTTCGCGAGGCGATGGCTCGCAGGACGGGTGGCGCGGCACCGGTCCACCACGCTGCTCGTCGACCGCGGATCGATCCTCCTGATCGTCTACGCCGCATTCAGTGCGTCACGGGTCGAGGGAGTCTGGGCTGCCACGACGCCGTGGCAGATCGTCGCAGTGGTGGTCTTGTGCAGTGCACTGCTCGCTGTTGTTCTCGCGGCGACAGCCGGGATCGCGCGAACATTGCGCATGTCTCGCGCCGACCGCATCGTCGTGGTGTTCTGCGGGTCGAAGAAGAGCCTGGCCAGCGGCATCGCGATCGCCTCCGTGCTCTTCGTCGGGCAACCCGTGGGAGTGATCGTGCTTCCCCTGCTGATCTTCCACCAGATCCAACTCGTGGTGTGCGCCGTCCTGGCGGGCCGCTACGAGCGCGAGGCGATCAGGGACGCTGCATCGACTTCCTGATCTCGTCGAGGCGCGCCTTGCCGGCCCGCTCCCGCTCGGCGAACTTCTCCGCCTCGGTGCGTCCGACCGCGCTCTCGGCGTCCAGCTCGGTGGAACCCACCGCGCGCCCCGAACGCCCGTCGATGCGTTCGCGCACCGCGTCGAAGGTGGGCACTCCGGCATCGGTGAACCCCGGGTCCGTCGGAACCTGGGGGATGTCGGTCACCGACGGCGTGCGCGGCACGATGTCGGGGTCGACGGACGCTTCCGGGGTGAGGCCCAGCGCGGCGTCGTACACCGCCCGCAGCGCCGGGCGAGCACTCGTGAGTGCAACGACGAGATCGAGTACCTCCGCATCGGGCAACGACGCGGCCTGGTCGGACGAGAAGTCGGTCATGTCACCAGGGTAGGCCCGAGAGCTCCGGTGATCGTGGACTTCCGACCCCGGAAAGCGGGGCCGGAAGTCGACGATCGGGCGACTACGGCGTCGGCATGCCGCCGTTGACGTTCAGCGTGTCGCCGGTGACGTACCCGGACTCGGCCGACGAGAGGTACACGTAGGCACCGGCCAACTCGGCGGGCTGACCCGCACGACCGAGCGGCGTCTCCTGGCCGAACTCGGGCAGCGCCGACGTGGGCTGTCCACCGGACGCCTGCAGGGGCGTCCAGAACGGACCGGGAGCAACGACGTTGACGCGAATCCCACGAGGAGCGAGTTGCTGCGCCAGCGCCTTGCTCATCGTGTTGATCGCCATCTTGGTCGTCGCGTAGTCCACGAGCCCCGGTGACGGCGTGTAGGCCTGGATCGAGCTCGTGTTGACGATGGTCGAGCCTGCCGGCATGTGCGGAACCGCTTCCTGGATGATCCAGAACAGCGCGTACACGTTGGTCTTGAACGTGGCGTCGAACTGCTCCGGGCTCAGGTCCTCGAGCTTCTCGACGTACTGCTGCTTGCCGGCGACGTTCACGAGAAGGTCTATGCCACCGAACTTCTCGACGGTGGTGCGCACGATGCCGCGAGCCGCGGACTCGTCCGTGAGGTCGGCGGGAGCGAGTACCGCGGTCCTCCCGGCGGTGCGCACCAGGTCGGCCACCTCCTGCGCGTCCTTCTCCTCCGACGGCAGGTAGTTGAGAACGACGTCGGCGCCCTCGCGGGCCAGCGCGATGGCGACGGCGCGGCCGATGCCGCTGTCCGCACCGGTGACCAGTGCCTTGCGCCCGGTCAGCCGGCCGGTGCCGCGGTAGCTGCCCTCACCGTGGTCGGCCTTGGGCTCGAGTTCCGCGGCGAGGCCCGGCGGATCCTGGTGCTGCTCGGGGTACCCGTCCTGTCGGTACTGGGTGACGGGATCGGTGAACGTGTACTGGTCGGTCATCGCCGTGGCATGCCCCGGCCGTGGGGGGTGCCAAACAGGTGTCACCGGGTCCGTGGCGGGTACCACCGAAGACATGGCCCCGAAGTTTCCCGGCGCAGGCACCTTCGTGCCCGAGTCCGACGATCTCCGCGTTCTCGCCGACGCCGCCCGCAGTTGCCGGGGATGCGACCTGTGGGAGCCCGCGGAGAACACGGTGTTCGGAGCCGGCACCCCGTCCGCTCGCATGATGCTCATCGGCGAGCAACCGGGGGATCAGGAGGATCGACGGGCACAGCCCTTCGTCGGCCCGGCGGGTGCGCTCCTGAATCGTGCTCTGGCGCAGGCGGATATCGACCGGGAGCTGACCTACGTCACCAACGCGGTCAAGCACTTCAAATTCACGCGTGCCGACCGCGGCCCGCGGCGCATCCACAAGAAGCCGCTGCGCTCGGAGGTCGTCGCGTGTCACCCGTGGCTCGAGGCGGAGATCCGCGCCGTCGACCCGTCCGTCGTGGTCCTCCTCGGCGCGACGGCGGCGCAGGCGATGCTGGGGACCTCGTTCCGGATCGGTGTCGACCGGGGGCGCGTCCTCGAGGTGGGCGAGGCGAGAGCTGTTGCCACCGCGCACCCGTCGGCCGTCCTCCGAGCGCCGGACGACGAACGCGATGCCGCGTTCGACGCACTCGTCGCCGATCTGCGAGTGGCCGCATCACTCCTGGAATGACACCGGAAGTTCACAGGCACCGCCTCCGTCACCGCAGTAGCGTGGCGTCGTGACGAGAATCCCGCGAGACGGAACGATCTCTCCTGCCTACACCGGGCGCTTGGCCAACGATCCCGTTCCGGCGCTGCGACTGCCGGACGACCGCATGGATCCCGACGTCACGTACCGCTTCATCCACGACGAGCTGATGCTCGACGGCAGTTCCCGTCTCAACCTCGCCACGTTCGTCACCACGTGGATGGAGCCCGAGGCCGAGAAGCTGATGGCCGAGACGTTCGACAAGAACATGATCGACAAGGACGAGTACCCGGCCACCGCGGCGATCGAGGAGCGGTGCGTCAACATGGTGGCGGATCTCTGGAACGCGCCCGGGCTCGACCCGACCGATCCGTCCAGCGCGACGGGCGTCTCGACCATCGGTTCGTCCGAGGCCGTCATGCTCGCCGGTCTGGCACTGAAATGGCGGTGGCGCGCACGTCGGACCGCGGCCGGTGCGGACACCGGTCGGCCCAACCTCGTGTTGGGGACGATGTCCAGGTGGTCTGGGAGAAGTTCTGTCGCTACTTCGACGTGGAGCCGAAGTACCTCGACATGGAGCCGGGCCGCTACGTCGTCACGGCCGACCAGGTGCGCGACGCCGTCGACGAGAACACCATCGGCGTGCTCGCGATCCTCGGGACCACGTTCACCGGCGAACTCGAACCGGTCGAGGAGATCTCGGCCGTGCTCGACGAGATCGCCGCGGCCGGCGGGCCGGACGTCCCCATCCACGTGGACGGAGCCAGCGGCGGTTTCGTGGTCCCGTTCCTGAACCCGGATCTGGTGTGGGACTTCCGGTTGCCGCGCGTGAAGTCCGTCAACGCCAGTGGTCACAAGTACGGACTGACCTACCCCGGCCTGGGATTCGTCGTGTGGCGCGAGAAGGAGGACCTCCCCGAGGACCTCGTGTTCCGCGTCAACTACCTCGGCGGTGACATGCCGACGTTCACCCTGAACTTCTCACGCCCGGGCAATCAGGTGATCGGTCAGTACTACAACTTCCTCCGCCTCGGCCGCGCCGGCTACACGGATGTCATGACCTCGCTGCGCTCGACCGCGACCCGCGTCGCCGACCACCTGCGCGAGCACGGCGACGTCGACGTCATCTCCGACGGGTCCGACATCCCGGTGGTGGCATTCGCGCTGCGGGAGAACTGCGGTTTCACCGTCTTCGACGTCTCTCACGAACTCCGCGCCCGCGGGTGGCAGGTTCCCGCGTACACCATGCCGGCCCGTGCCGAGTCGGTCTCGGTCCTGAGAATTGTTGTGCGAGAGGGCTTCTCGGCAGACCTGGGTAGGATGCTGTGCGAAGCGATCGACGCCGTCCTGGCGTCGCTCTCCACCGACGGCGACGGGCACTCGCACGCTCGGCACTTCGCCCACTGACGAGAACTTCGGTCTCAGTTCCGGTCGACGTCGATCGGGTGGGTCGCCAGCATCGCCAGCGGCAGCGGCTGACGGCGCAACACCTGCGCCCACAGATCGACGCGCGGCGGGCCCACGACGTCGGACGGCAGCGCGGACACCACCATCCAGTCGTCCCGCTCGAGTTCTCCCTCGAGCTGCCCGAGCGTCCATCCCGAGTAGCCGGCGAAGATGCGCATGCCCTCCACCAGCGGGGCGATCGCAGCCGGGTCGGAGTCCAGGTCGACCATCACGACACGGCCGTCCACTCGACGGATGCCCCGCACGTCGTCGACGTCCACGCCGGACCGCAGCGTGGCCAGACACAGTGCGGAGTCGCGTTTGACGGGTCCGCCCACGTAGAGCGCTTTCGGGGACGCAGCGAGATCCGACCACTGCGGGAGCACGGTGTGCACAGCGGTCTCGCTCGGCCGATTGATGACGACGCCCAGGCTGCCGGCGTCGTTGTGCTCGATGATGTAGACCACGGTGCGACGGAACGTCGGTTCGACGAGTTCCGTGGACGAGACCAGCAACGATCCCGGCCGCACCACCTGATCGGCCGACGCGGTCCGGTCCTCCGGTTCTTCTGCGTGTGCCACCTCCTCATCATGGCACCGGCAGCCTCGACAGTGCGAGAGATGACGCGCCGAGGCGGCGGTTAGTGTCACCCGCGTGACCCGAACGGAGCGGACCGGCGCCGTCGACGCGCTGCGATCCGTCCGACACGAGCCCGGAGCACCTCGTCTGGTCGCGCTGCGTGTCGCCTCTCAGTTCGGCGACGGCATGTTCCAGGCCGCCCTCGGAGGCGCCATTCTCTTCGACCCACAGCGCGGCGGCGATCCCGCTGCGATCGCCGCCGGCTTCGCGGTGCTCTTGTTGCCGTACTCGCTGATCGGCCCGTTCGCCGCGCGGATCCTCGACCGCGTCGATCGAGCGACCGTGCTCGCCCGCGCAGGCATCGTGAAGTCGCTCCTCATCCTCTGCGCCACCGGGCAACTCGTCGCGGGCGCCTCGACGACGGCCGTCCTGATCACGGCCCTCGCCGTCGTCGGAGTGAGCCGGTTCGTCCTGGCGGGCCTGTCCGCGTCGCTACCGCACGTCGTTCCGGTGCGATCGCTCGTCGCGACCAACGCCGCCCTGGTCACCGTCGGCGCAGTCGTCTCCGCCGTCGGCGCGTCGGTGGCTGTCCTGGTGCTCGGACTCGTCGGGCCGTCGGATCGGGCCACGGCCCTCGCGACGGCCGTGTCCGCCGTCGGTGCCGTCGCGGCGACTCTCCTCGCGCGCGGCTTCGCTTCCGGACGGCTGGGTCCCGGCGCCGCCTCGGTGTCCGCCCCGACCCGCCGCGTTCTCGCCGACTGGGTGTCCGGCTTCGTCGCGGTGCGCCGTACCCCGTCCGTCGCCGCCGCGCTGGTGGGAGTGGGTGCCCACCGGGTTGCCTTCGGCATCGACACCCTCGTCATGGTGCTGGTGCTGCGCGAGGGCGCGCGCTCGTCCGTCCTGCCCGGCGGTGTGGCGGGCTTCGGGTTGACGGTGGGTGCCGCCGCGGCGGGCATGTTCCTCGCCGCACTCGGCACGCCCGTTCTCCTGCCGCGCCTCGGCCGCACGCGCACCGTGGTCGGTGCGCTGGTCCTGGCCACGCTCACCCAGGCCACCCTCGTCGTCGGGCTGGTGCCGGACCTGCTGATCCTCGCGGCCTTTCTCCTGGGGTTCGCAGGTCAAGCGGTCAAGCTGACCGCCGACGCGGCCATGCAGACGGACATCGACGACGACACCCGCGGACGCGTCTTCGGAGTACAGGACACCGTGTTCAACGTGGCGTTCGTCGGCGCCGTGGCGGGCGCGGCCCTCGTGATCGGTCCGGGGTCGACCGCGGTCGACACGTCCGCAGCCATCGTCTGCGTGGTCGCCGGCGTCGTCGCCTACGCGGCGGCAGCGGCGATCGCGCTCCGGATCGGCGTCAGGACCTCGCGGCCCACCACGCCAGGAGCTCCTTCTCCGCATCCTCACGACTGAGCGGCCCGCGGTCGAGACGAAGCTCCTTCAGGAACTTCCACGCCTCTCCCACCTGCGGGCCGGCCGGAATGCCGAGCAGTTCCATGATGGCGTTGCCGTCCAGATCCGGACGCACCCTGGCCAGGTCCTCCTGCTCGGCGAGTGCCGCGATACGCCGCTCGAGATCGTCGTACGTCGCCTGCAGGGACGCTGCACGGCGCTTGTTGCGGGTGGTGCAGTCGGCGCGGACCAGCTTGTGCAGCCGGGGCAGCAGATCGCCGGCGTCGGTGACGTAACGACGCACGGCCGAATCGGTCCACTGACCCTTGCCGTAGCCGTGGAAACGCAGATGAAGGAAGACGAGCTGCGCGATGTCATCGGTCAGCTTCTTCGGGAACTTCAGTGCGCGCAGGCGGCGACGCACCATCTTGGCGCCCACCACCTCGTGGTGGTGGAAGCTCACCCCGCCGCCGGGCTCGTTGCGTTTGGTGTCGGGCTTGCCGATGTCGTGGAGCAGCGCCGCCCATCGGAGCACCAGGTCCGGATCGCCGTCCTCGAGGTCGATCGCCTGCTGCAGAACCGTCAGGGAGTGCTGATAGACGTCCTTGTGCTGGTGATGCTCGTCGATCTCGAGCGTCATCGCCGGCACCTCCGGGAGGATGCGTGCCGCGATCCCCGTCTCGCACAGGGCGTCGATGCCGTCGACGGCGAACTCGCCGAGAATCAGCTTGTCCAGCTCGGCGGTGACGCGTTCGACCGTGATCCGGTCGATCTGCTCCGCCATGTTCTCGATCGCCGCGCGGACCCGCGGCAGCATCGTGAAGCCGAGCTGGGCGACGAACCGCGCAGCGCGCAGCATCCGGAGCGGATCGTCGTCGAAGGACGCCTCCGGGGTGGTCGGCGTGTCCAGGACTCCCTCGAGCAGCGCGTCCAGGCCACCCAGGGGATCGACGAACTCGCCGGCCCCGTCCGGCCCGATCCCCACCGCCATGGCGTTGAGTGTGAAATCGCGCCGGACCAGGTCGTCCTCGAGCGTCGAGCCGTACTGCACGATCGGATTCCGGGACACCCGGTCGTACTTGTCGCTCCGGAACGTCGTGATCTCGATCTGCCGACCGTGCTTGACCGCACTGACGGTGCCGAAGTCGATGCCGGTGTCCCACTGATGGTCGGCCCAGCCCGCCAGCAGCGCCTGCACGTGCTCGGGCAGAGCGTTCGTCGTGAAGTCGAGGTCACTGCTCAAGCGGCCCAGGAGAGCGTCCCGGACGCTCCCGCCGACGAGGTACAACTCGTGGCCCGCCGCAGCGAACAGCGACCCCAGTGGACCGAGGATGTCGTCGTGCGCGCGCAGGGCCACGGCACCCGACGCGAGGAGCCGTGCGCGGCGGTCCGGATCGGTGGCAGGCGGGGGAGGCACGACGTCACACCCTACCGAGGCGCGCACTTCGCGGTGCGTCCCACCGGGAGCAGGGCGGACGGAACTAGTATCGATCGGGTGTCCGGTGCCGAGCGAGCCAAGAGAACACGTCGCGGTGTGCGACGGCGTCCTCGTGCCGCCGCCGACCCCGGAACACGAGGGGCCGACAAACCCACACTGCGCACCGTTCGAGAGACCTCGGCCGGCGGCCTGGTCGTCGACGGACTCGACGGACCCCGCGACGGACTGTGCGCCGCCCTCATCGGTCGCACCGACCGACGCGGCCGCCTGCTGTGGTCGCTGCCCAAGGGTCACATCGAGCAGGGCGAGACGCCCGAGCAGACCGCCGAGCGGGAAGTGGAGGAGGAGACCGGCATCACCGGGTCCGTCCTCGCGCCCCTGGGAAGCATCGACTACTGGTTCGTGACCGAGGGACGACGCGTCCACAAGACCGTCCACCACTACCTGCTGCGATCCCTCGGCGGCGAACTGTCGGACGAGGACGTCGAGGTCACCGAGGTGGCCTGGGTGCCGCTCAGCGAACTGCACTCCCGGCTCGCGTACGCCGACGAGCGCAAGCTCGCCGAGCGAGCCGGCGAGATGATCGACTCGATGGCGCGCGAGAAGTCCGCCGACACGCAGAACCCCCTACCGGTCTCCGACCTTCCCGCACCATCCCGACCGGTCTCCGACCTTCCCGCCTCCCCCCGACCGGTCTCCGACCTTCCCGCCTCCCCCCGACCGGTCTCCGACCTTCCCGCCGCCGAATGACCCGGTCCGCACCGACGGCCCGGCGCCTCGCCGTGGTCATGGCGATCCTCGCCGTGCTCGCCTGGCTGACCGTCCCCGCGGGAGCGCAACCCTCCACCCCGCCCAGCGACCCCACCACGACGCGGAGCACACCGTCGCCCTCGGCCACGCTTGCGCCACCGGACACCTCGATCGACGGCACGTTCCTGTCGATCTCCGTCGACGAGGTCACGCCGACCACCGTCTCCACCAGCAGTGCGCCGGTCGTCACCGTCACGGGAACGGTGACCAACGTCGGGGACCGCGCGGTCAGCGACATCTCGGTCCGGCTGCAGCGAGCACCCGCGGTACGCACGGCCGACGAACTCCGGACCTCGCTCACCGAGGATCAGGACCGCTTCGACACGGTCGGGCCCTTCGAGTCGCTCACCGGCGACGGATCGGACACCGCGCTGCAACGCGGCGACACGCTGCCGTTCGAGCTGACCCTGCCGCTGCGCTCGACCACCGGACCGTCGCTGGGTCTGGATCGGCCGGGTGTCTATCCGATGATGGTGAACGTCAACGGCAACCCCGAGTACGGGCAGGAGGCACGGCTCGACGACGCCGCGTTCCTGCTTCCCGTCGCGGGTCTGCCGCGGGACACCACGGTGCTCGATCCGGCCGCTCCCGATGCCGTTCCGCTTCCACCGGACACGGGACGCCCCGTCGCCACGACGCTGCTCTGGCCGCTGGCCGACCGCCCACACCTGGCGGCGGGCCTGCCCGGCACCGTCGACGAGGAGGTGCGACTGAACGACGACGACCTCGCCGCCTCGCTCTCCGCCGGCGGTCGACTCGAAGGACTGGTGTCGGCACTGGAGTTCGCGACCGGACCGACCGTCGACACCGAGGGCGCACTCGCGTCCTCGACATGTCTCGCCGTCGATCCCGACCTGCTGGTCACCGTCTCGAGCATGGCGCGGGGCTACCTCGTGGTCGACGACCCGGCCGATCCCACCGGCCCTGCCTCCGAGGGCAGCGGCGCCGTCGCCGCCGCGTCGTGGCTCGATCGCGTCCGCACCCTCGCGTCCTCGATGTGTGTCACCGCGGTGCCGTTCGCCCAGACCGATCTCGCGGCCGTCGCCGCCGTGGCCGACCCGGTTCTGACCTCTGCCGCGATCACGACGCCGGCGGACGTCGCCGACTCGATCCTCGGAGTCACGTCCCGCCGCGACGTCCTGTGGCCGGACGCGGGTGCTCTCGACGATGCGGGGGCGGCCATGGTCGCGGCGTCGGGCCGGACGGTCGCACTGCTCGCACAGGACGCCGTGCAGACCGTCAGTACCCCCGACACGGTGACCCTCGCGACCGATGCGGGCACCCCTCCGCTGCGTGCCGCGCTCTACGACACCGAGGTCTCCACCGCGCTGTCCGCGGTGGGCGAGCACCCGACGACCCCGTCCGTGACACCGCGTGAGCAGGTGTACGACGTCGCCGAGGACTCGCGCACGGCCCGATTGCAGGACGCGCTCGGCGCGTTGCACTTCGACGCGCTGAACGCCGGCGCCCCGGACACGGTCGCTGCCACGGACGGCCCACGATCACTCACCGTCGCGCCGCCACAGACCTGGACTCCCGACCGCGACGAGGCCTCCGCGGTGCTCGGCACCATCGCGGGCCTGTTCCGTAGCGGACTCGCGACGCCTCGCTCCCTGTCCGACCTGCTGGCGGTCCCGCCTCCGCTGGAGGCGGCCGAGTCGGACTACCCGGACGCGGCCGTGGAGGACGGCGCACCGGCCGATGTCCGCGATGTCGTGGCTGCCCAGAACGCCCGCATCGGTGCGCTGGCGGCCGCGCTGATCGACGATTCGCGTGCCGCGATCTCGCCCGCGCTGTACGTCGCTCCGCTCCGGGAGGATCTCCTGCGGGCGATGACCACGTCGGACCGCCGGGGCGGGCAGCGCGGGGAGTCGGATCAGGCCGCGCGCCGCCGTGCCGCCGACGTCACCGCCGGCTTGGACCGGCTGTACGGATCCGTGACGATCCTCGCGCCCGGCGGTGTCTTCACCCTCGCCTCGGAGGCCAGCCCGCTGCTGTTGGTCGCGCGGAACGATCTGCCCATCGGCATCACCGTCGACCTGGCGGTCGACGCGCCCGACGCGATGCAGATCGAGAACATCGGCCCGCAGCAGCTGCCCCCACGGGGAAGTCGTTCTCTGCAGATCCCCGCTCGAGTGAGCGATTCGCGCAAGATGGTGGTGGAGTTCTCCCTGAGCACCACCGACGGGACGCGACTCGGGCAGGCTGCGACCGTCAATGTGCGGTCCAATGCGTACGGTCGTGCATTGGCGATCATCACAGCAGGCGCCGGTGCGCTCCTGCTGCTGCTCGCGGGCCGACGGTTGTGGCACCGGTTCCGGGGCCAACCGGATCCCGCCGACGAACAGTAAGGATTCTCGATGACGGGGAGCATTCCTCACGGGCGACGGGACGCCGTACCGCGGGCGCCTCGCGCGCCCTGGGAGCGCAGCTCCGATGGGGCGCAGCAGCGCAGCTCCGACGCGGCTCAGGATCCGATGATGGTGCCCACGAGCGTCGCGCCCCCGGTCCGTCCTGCCGCCCCGACCCGCATCCCCCCGGCCGCGGCGTCACCGCAGCCGGCGTCCGGCTCCAGCTCCTCCCGCCTGCTCTCCGCGACGGGTGCGATCGCGTTCGCGACGTTGATCAGCCGCATCACCGGATTCGCCAAGCAACTGCTGCTGGTGACGGTGCTGGGCACCACCGTCGCCACGTCGTACACCGTCGCGAGTGTCATCCCCAACATGATCGCCGAGCTCGTCCTCGGTGCCGTGCTGACGGCCATCGTCGTGCCGGTGCTGGTGCGGGCGGAGAGCGAGGACGCCGACAACGGCCGTGCTTTCGTGCGCAGGCTCTTCACGGCTGCGCTGACCATGCTGATCCTCGCGGCGGTGCTGGCGACGGCCGCGGCGCCACTGCTCACGCGCTACGTCTTCCTGTCGGAGGACGGCCAGGTGAACACGGGTCTCACCACCGCACTCCTTCTCCTGCTGTTGCCCGCGATCCTGTTCTACGGCCTCTCCGCTCTGTTCACGGCGATCCTGAACACTCGGCAGAACTTCAAGCCCGGTGCCTGGGCACCCGTGCTCAACAACCTGGTGGTGCTCGCCGTCCTGGTGATCTACCTCGTCGTACCGGGCGAGATCTCCCTCGATCCGGTGCGCATCAGCGACCCGAAGCTGCTGGTGCTGGGCGTCGGCATCACGCTCGGCGTCGTGGTCCAGGCCCTGAGCCTGGTGCCCGCGCTGCGGCGAAACAAGATCGATCTGCGCCCGCTGTGGGGGCTCGACGACAGGCTGCGTCAGTTCGGCGGCATGGCCGTCGCGATCGTGCTCTACGTCGTCATCAGTCAGGCCGGCATGGTGTTCGCGACGCGCATCTCCTCGCACGTCGACCCCGCCGGCCCGCTCATCTACAACCAGGCCTGGATCCTGCTGCAGCTGCCGTACGGCGTGCTCGGCGTGACGGTGCTGACGGCGATCATGCCCCGGCTCAGCCGCAACGCCGCCGCCAAGGACACCCCGGCCGTCGTCGACGACCTGTCGGTGGCCACCCGGATGACCATGCTCGCGCTCATCCCGGTCATCGGCTTCCTCACCGTGGCCGGCCCGCAGGTCGGCGAGGCTCTGTACGGCTACGGCAACTTCGGCGCAGCCGACGCCGAGCGACTCGGCGAAGCCGTCAGCTGGTCGGCCTTCACCCTCGTTCCCTACTCGCTCGTCCTGATCCACCTGCGGGTCTTCTACGCCCGCGAGCAGGCGTGGACGCCCACGTGGATCGTTCTCGGCATCACCGGCGTCAAGATCGCGCTGTCCGCCCTGACGCCGTTCCTGGCGACGTCGGATCGATCCGTGGTCCTGTTGCTCGGCGCGGCCAACGGTCTCGGCTACATCACCGGGGCGATCATCGGATGGATGCTGCTGCGTCGCAGCCTCGGCGAACTACGACTCGCGGGAGTCCGGCGCACGGTCGCGGCGACGCTGATCTCCACCGCGATCGGCATGCTCGCGGTGTTCGCGGCCGACACGGCCCTCGGGCTCGACCGTCTGACCGGACCGGGCGCGCTGCTCCGCGTCGCTTTCGACGGCGCAGTCATGCTGCTGATCACCGGTCTGTGCCTGTACCGGGCACGGATCCCGGAAATCGAATCCATCACCGTCGCGGTGGCGCGTCGCCTCGGCCGCGCCCCGGCCGTGACGTCCGGACCTGTGACGACAGCGCATGTCGGGACCGATCCGATGTATGCGGAGACCGAGTTGATCCCCGCGATCGGCGGCCCCGACATGCCCCCGGTGGGTCGGCCGACCGAGGGGTTCGGTCGGGCCACCGGCGCGGGTCGGCTCCCGTACCCTGACAGGCGAGTGGACCCGCGAGCACACGGCGGGTCCCGCGCGCCGATGTACACCGGAGACGAGTCGGAGACGACGATCATCCCCGCGTACACCGGCGCGTTCACGACCAGTAGTGACGAAGGAGTGTCAGTGACCGACGACGAGGGTGCACGGGGGCGTACGCCGTCCGAGGCCGAGGACGCCGCTCAGCCCGGTGGCGTGTCCACCGACGACCGTCGCGTCGCCGACTCCGATGCCGCCACCGGGTCGTCCGAGGACACCGACCGGCAGCACGACGCGTCCACCACGGATCCGATCGAGTCGAGCCCCGACGTGTCCGGCCAGGGCGACGTCACCGAGACCGAGCGCACGGCCGACGAGACCGAGTCCGGACTCGTCGACACCGGCGTCATGCCGGTCGGATCGCCCACGCTGCCCCCGGCCGTCCCCGTCGCCGAGTCGCCCCGCACACCGTTGCGCGGACCGAAGCTCATCCCCGGCGCGTCGGTCGCCGGCGGGCGCTACCGCCTTCTCGCACCGCACGGCGGCGCACGCGGCCTCAAGTTCTGGCAGGCCCACGACGTCAAGCTCGACCGCGAGGTGGCCCTGACGTTCGTCGACGCCGACCAACGATCGACCGGCGACGCCCCCGAGCGCGCCGACGGCCCGCAGGCCGTGCTGTCCCGGACTCTGCGCCTGGGCCGGATCAACTCGCCCGGCCTCGCCCGCGTCCTCGACGTCGTCCGCGGCAGCTCGGGCGGCATCGTCGTCGCGGAGTGGACTCGCGGACGATCCCTGCGCGAGATGGCCGACACGGAACCGTCGCCCCTGGGCGCCGCCAACGCCATCAAGTCGCTGGCCGCTGCGGCCGAGGCCGCCCATCGCGGCGGCGGCGCATTGTCCATCGACCACCCGGACCGTGTGCGCATCAGCATCAAGGGTGACGCCGTTCTCGCGTTCCCGGCCACCTTCGGTGATGCCGATCCCGGCTCCGACGTACGCGGACTGGGCGCGATGCTCTACGCCCTGATCACCGCGCGGTGGCCCCTGGGCGACCCGTCGGGCCCCGCGACCGTCGGCGGGATGCGCATCGCCGATCGCACGGCGTCCGGTGCGGCCGTCGAGCCCCGCGACATCCGCCCCGACGTACCGTTCGAGATCTCCGCCGTCGCCGTGCGTGCCCTCGAGCAGAACAGCGGCATCCGGACCGCCGCCACCGTGCAGCACATCCTCGGCCAGGCCGCGGTGGTCAACGAGAAGACCGAGATGATCCCCGCACTGCGGCTGGGTCAACGGCCGCCCGGATCGACCGGTCACGCACTCGCCGACCCCGACGACGAGCCGCCCGCGGACCGCTCCAACGTCATGGTCGCCGCGTTGGTGGGCCTCGGAGTCCTCACTGTCGTGGTGCTCGGCCTCGTCGGCTGGTGGCTCGCCAACCTGTTCGCCGGCGGCGGTTCCGACGAACCTCTCACCGAGCAGAACTTCGGGCTCACGACGTCCGCGTCGGCTCCGGCCGCGCCCGGAGAGGCGGCACCCGCGCCGACCACCGTGCCCGTCGCTCTGTCGTCCGTCGACGTCTTCTCGCCGCAGGGCACCCCGGACAACCCGGGCACCGTCGACAACGTGGCCGACAACGACGCGGGGACGGTGTGGGAGACGGACTCGTACTTCAACCCGTTCCCGTCCCTCAAGTCCGGCGTCGGCATCATGGCGACGCTCGACCAGGAGACCACTCCCGCCAGCGTCTACGTGAACTCGCCGTCGCCCGGCACGGTCGTCGAGATCCGGTCGGCCACCAGCGCGACACCCAGCCTGGACGAGACCCAGGTGATCGGGTCCGCGACGCTCGGCAACGGCCTCACCGACATCGCCGTCACACCCGACGGACCCGTCCGGTACGTGCTGTTCTGGATCACGGATCTCAGCACATCCGGTGGCGGCAACCAGAGCACCATCGCGGACATCGGGGTCTCCGCAGCATCCTGATCGCCGCGTGTCGTGCGCTGTCACAACAGATTTCGTGACCAGCTCGGACGGTTCGTTTCTGGGCTAGCCTCCGCGGGTGCGACAAATCGGGGGAGTCGCGGGTGGTGAGGCCACGGACGGCGAGCTGCTCGCGGCGCACATCGCGGGGGACGCGACGGCTTTCGCCGTGCTCGTACGGCGCCACCAGGACCATCTCTGGCTCACGGCACGGAGGGCCAGCTACTCCGCGGAGGACGCGGCGGACTCCCTCCAGGAGGCGCTGCTGTCCGCGCACCGCACCGCCGCCTCGTTCCGTGCGGACGCCGCCGTCCGCAGTTGGCTGCACCGGATCGTCGTCAACGCGTGCCTCGACCGCATCCGCCGCAATCGCGTCCGACCCACCGTGCCGCTCGGGGAGGAGACCCGCGAGCCACGTGATCCCTTCGACCGCTACGCCGACGTCGATCTCTCCCTCGTCGTCGAGAAGGCACTGTTCTCACTCCCTCCCGACCAGCGCGCCGCGATCGTCGCCGTCGACATGGAGGGGTACTCCGTCGCCGATGCCGCCGCGGCGCTCGGGGTTCCCGTCGGCACGATCAAGAGCCGTTGCGCCCGGGGCCGTCAGAAGCTCGCCGTCGTCCTCGCCTCCGTCCGTGTGCAGAACTCGGACGAGTGAGGGGAACCGGGGACCCGCCGCGGGCGTCCAATCTGTCATGGCGACAGACGAGGCGGTGACGTGTCCGTGACCGACCGCGCTCCCCTCACTCCCGACCTCCTCGCCGACCTGCACGCGGGCCTGCTCCCGGAGGACGAGGCCGCCCGCATCCGCGAGCGCGTCGAGACCGATCCCGAGGCAGCGGCCCGTCTGGCCGATCTGGACGCCGTCGTCGACATGGTGCGCGCACGGGGCGCCGATCTCACCGCCGGTGTCATGATGCCGCCCGACGTCGCCGCGCGACTGCACGGCGCACTCACCGGAGTACCGCGGGACGAGTTGGCGGCACGACGCTCGGGCCGACGCACCCGGATCCCAATCATCGCGGCGGCCGCTGCGATCGTCGCGCTGGTGGGGGCCGGTGCTGGCCTGGCACTCGCGTCCATCGAGACGGTCGGGGGCGGTGATCAGGTGATCGCCTCCGCCCGGCCACTCGACGACCGCACGGTGTTGTCCGTCGTCGGGTCGGTCGATCGAGGCCGCTTCGTCGATGCCGCCGTACTGGCCGGTTGCCTCGAGGCCAACGGCATTCCGGCGTCGGCCACGGTGGTCGGATCCGGACCGGTCACCCTGGACGGCATCGAGGCGACCCTTCTCGTCACGGCCGGGACCACGCCCGGTTCGCTCGTCGCAGTCGCTGTGGGCGACTCCTGCGGTCCGGACGATCCGGACACGGTCTCGCGCGCGGAGATCGGCTGACACGCCCGGTGCCGTCGCCTCGGGCCGCCTGCCTCGAGTGAGGGAACAACGTCTCCTGACCTAGTGTTGAGGGCATCAGAGGGCGAGCGCTGGAGCGCCGACCCTGGTTCCACACACGATCTCGGAAGGCGAAGATGACTACTTCGGACATCCACGACCTGATCATCGTCGGGTCCGGTCCCGCCGGCTACACCGCTGCGGTGTACGCCGCTCGCGCGGAGCTGAAGCCCCTGGTGTTCGAGGGCACCCAGTTCGGCGGCGCGCTGATGACCACGACCGAGGTGGAGAACTTCCCCGGCTTCCGTGACGGCATCATGGGCCCCGACCTCATGGAGCAGATGCGCGAGCAGGCCATGCGTTTCGGCGCCGACATCCGCACCGAGGACGTCGAGGAGCTGTCACTGACCGGTGATGTCAAGACCGTGACCGTCGACGGCACCGAGTACCGTGCCCGCGCGATCATCCTGGCCATGGGTGCCGCCGCACGCTACCTCGGTGTTCCCGGAGAGCAGACGCTGCTCGGCCGCGGCGTCTCCGCGTGTGCGACATGCGACGGCTTCTTCTTCCGCGACCAGGACATCGCCGTCATCGGTGGTGGCGACTCCGCCATGGAGGAGGCCACCTTCCTCACCCGTTTCGCGCGCTCGGTCACCATCGTGCACCGCCGCGAGGAGTTCCGTGCGTCGCGCATCATGCTCGAGCGCGCCAAGGAGAACGAGAAGATCACGTTCGTCACCAACGCCGACGTCGTCGAGGTGCAGGGTGAGTCCGGCGTGACGGGTCTGAAGATCCGTGACACGGGATCCGGTGAGGAGCGCGTCCTCGATGTCACCGGCGTGTTCGTCGCCATCGGCCACGACCCCCGCTCCGAGCTCGTCCGCGGACAGGTCGGGCTCGACGACGCGGGCTACGTGGTGGTTCAGGCGCCCACCACGTCCACCTCCATCGACGGTGTCTTCGCGGCCGGCGACCTGGTGGATCACGTCTACCAGCAGGCCATCACCGCGGCCGGTACCGGCTGCGCCGCGTCCATCGACGCCGAGCGCTGGCTCGCCGACCAGGGCGACATCACCGAGAACACGCTCGAGAACGCCGACCGCGACGTCGACGTCGTGAGTGTCTGAGCACCGTCCATCCCGCTACGTCCGGCACACGAGAGGCACGAGAACATGACCGACAAGAACACCGTCACCATCAGTGACGACACCTTCGCCACCGAGGTCCTGCAGAGCGAGAAGCCCGTCCTGGTCGACTTCTGGGCGACGTGGTGCGGACCGTGCAAGATGGTCGCACCGGTGCTCGAGGAGATCGCCGGAGAGCACGCGGACAAGATCACCGTCGCCAAGCTCGACATCGACGCGAATCCGCAGGCAGCGCGTGACTTCAAGGTGATGTCCATCCCCACCATGATCCTGTTCCAGAACGGTGAGCCCGTGAAGACCATCGTCGGAGCCAAGGGTAAGGCCGCGCTGCTGCGCGACCTGGACGGCGTCCTCGCCTGACCTGACATTCCCGCACCACCACACGCCCGGCCTGTGCATGACACGCCGGGCGTGTGTGCGTTCTGCGGCCGGGACGATTGTGGGAGGAGCATGATCTTCTGAGACAATCGTCCATCAGGAACACCCACCGGGGACGTGTACCGCCGGTCGCCGTTGCGACCGGTCACGAAGAAGGGTCGACGACAGTATGAAGCCACTCCGCCACGGCGATCGAGGTCCAGCCGTCGCGGAGGTCCGGGACATCCTCTCGGGTCTCGGCTTCCTGCCTCCCTCGGCCGCGGTGGACGGCGACACTGCCTGGGCGGAGCCGGACGTCCTGTTCGACGCCGCTCTCGACGAGGCCGTCCGCGCGTTCCAACAGCAGCGCGGTCTCCTGGTCACCGGCGAGGTCGACACCGCCACGTACCGCTCGGTGAAGGAGGCATCCTTCCGACTCGGCGCCCGCACCCTGATCTACCAGCTCTCCGCTCCGCTGTACGGCGACGACGTCGCCACCCTGCAGCGTCGCCTGCAGGACCTGGGGTTCTACAACGGACGGGTCGACGGCTACTTCGGTGGCGAGACGCACGAGGGTCTGTCGTCCTTCCAGAGCGAGATCGGACTGTCGCCCGACGGCATCTGTGGACCCGCCACCCTGCGTGCCCTCGACCTGCTCGGCACCAGGGTCACCGGCGGATCGCCGCACGCGATCTCCGAGGAGGAGCTCGTCCGTCGGTCGGGACCGCAGCTGACGGGCAAGCGCATCGTGATCGACCCGGGACTGGGTGGCGTGAACTCCGGCATGGTCGTCCAGACCCCCGACGGTCCGCTGACCGAGGAGGCGATCCTGTGGGATCTCGCCGGACGGCTCGAGGGGCGCATGGCGGCGACCGGTATGGAGACGTACCTGTCGCGTGCCCGGTCCGCGGATCCCAGCACGGCTGAGCGTGCCGAGACCGCCAACGGTATCGGCGCCGACCTCATGATCTCGCTGCGCTGCAGCAGCTACCCGTCGCCGGTGGCGCACGGTGTGGCCAGCTTCCACTTCGGCAATTCACACGGCTCCGCGTCGCTCATCGGTCAGGTGCTCACCAGCTACATCCAGCGTGAGATCGTGGCGCGGACCTCGTTGCAGGACTGCCGGAGTCACGGTCGCACGTGGGACCTGCTGCGTCTGACCAACATGCCGACCGTGCAGCTCGAGCTGGGTTACCTCACCAGCCACGAGGACGTCGAAGTACTCGCCGATCCGCGGATGCGCGACATCATCGCGGAGGCCGTCCTCGTCGCGGTGAAGCGCCTGTATCTCCTCGGCCAGGACGATCAGCCGACGGGAACGTTCACCTTCGCCGAGCTGCTCGCCTACGAGCTGTCTGTCGCCGAGGGCGCCTGACACTCCTCCGTCCGGCCGGCCGGACGTCGCTCAGCGAGCCCCGACGGGCACGCGAGCATCGGCTTCCACCACGGTGAGTGCTGCAGCCTCCAGCAACCGCTCGAGCGCAGCCTCCACGTCTTCCTTCCACCCGTGGTCCCGATCGAGCTCCAACCGGAGCCGCGGGAACCGGTGATGCGGAGCCACGACCTCGAAGCCGTACTTCTCGAGGAAGTCGGCGTCGATCATGCAGGTCGCCTCCCCGCACGGTGGGGTGTCGATGAGGGACCGGCGTTCGTCGACCTCGTTATCCTCGAGCCGGACTCCGAACGCCTCGAGAGCTCGCACACCACGGTTGACGAGATCGCGCACCACTGCGTGCAGGAGCGTGTCCCGAATTCCGTCACCGTCCTCCGCGGACAGCGGTGAGTAGAGCGACGTCAACAGGACTGCATCCGGACTGACCGGTGCGGTGGGGAAGTGCGCGACTCGGGGCACGGCGCCGGGAGGTGCGTACAGAGCGCACCCCACCGAGTCGGAGGACGCCGGTACATCGGCGCCCGCGACATCGGTGGCGACCTGTCCGCACGGACCCCACTCGAGCATGACCATCGACAGCCACGCTTCCTTCTCGAATTCGGTGTCGACGAGAGTTGCCGTGGAGGGGGCCGCGGGATCCATGGTCCAGAAGACGCACTGGCGGTCGTGTGCCGGCAGCGCATCGAATCCGCCGAGGGTGAGTGTGGAGACGACGATCGACACGCGTTGACTCAGCCTCCGTACCCCGACTCGCGGCGGCGACGAGCCTCCGCGACTGTGTGTGCCCCTTCAGGATAAGCGATAGGCCTCTCCCGAGGACACCACGTCGCCTGCCAGACGAAAGTCAAAGCAGTGCATTGACTTTCGGTTTCGATGGCGAAGTTACGTCACAGTGACGAAAAGAGCGTGGGTGGCCGTACCCGCGATCGACGCGGTCACGACGACTTCTGGCGTTCCATCATCTCCACGATGCGCTGAAGGTCGTCCACGGAGCCGAATTCGACCACGATCTTGCCTTTACGCTTGCCGAGGCTCACGGTGACACGGGTGTCGAACGATTCGGAGAGCCGCTCCGCGACGTCCTGCAGACCCGGCATCTGGATCGGCTTGCGTTTCGGAGCCGGGGCCGGCGCAGCCGGGTCCTCCCGATTCGCGAGAGTCACCGCCTCTTCGGTGGCTCGCACCGACATGCCCTCGGCCACGATGCGTGCCGCCAACTCCTCCTGTGCCGCGGCGCCCGCCTCGAGCGACAACAGTGCTCGAGCGTGACCGGCGGACAGAACGCCCGCCGCCACGCGCCTCTGTACGGGAATGGGGAGCCGTAGAAGCCTGATCATGTTCGTGATGACGGGGCGTGATCGACCCAGCCGCGCAGCGAGCTGATCGTGCGTCACGTCGAACTCCTCGAGGAGCTGCTGGTACGCAGCCGCCTCTTCGAGTGGGTTCAGCTGGACCCGATGAATGTTCTCGAGGAGCGCGTCGCGGAGGAGCGTGTCGTCGGCTGTCTCGCGCACGATCGCCGGAATCGCGTCGAGTCCGGCTTCCTGGCTCGCCCGCCATCGGCGCTCACCCATGACCAACTGGTAGCGATCGTCGCCGATCTGGCGGACCACGATCGGCTGCATGAGGCCGAACTCGCGGATCGAGTGCACCAGTTCGTCGAGCGCTTCCTGCTCGAACACCGAGCGCGGCTGCTTCGGATTCGGTTCGATCTTGCTGGGTGCGATCTCCCGATAGACCGCGCCGGCGGGCGAGAGGTCGTCCTCCACGATGGACGGCGGAGTGGGGGACGGAGCCGTCGCCGTGCGGGACTCGCCACCGATGACGACGTCGGCGGCCGCCGATCCCAGGCCGGAACTCTGACCGGGGGATGTCGGTATGAGAGCCGCCAGACCGCGGCCGAGACCGCCCTTCTTGGTCGAACTCATGCCGTTCCCTCCGTTGCTGCGTTCATGCTCGCGCTCCGCGCTGCCATCTCACGACCCGCGTCGAGATAGGACATGGCGCCACGTGAACCCGGGTCGTAGTCCAAGACGGTCATTCCGTATCCGGGAGCTTCGGAGACCTTCACGCTGCGAGGAATCACCGACTTGAGTACGGCATCACCGAAGTGCTTGCGCACCTCGTCGGCCACCTGGTCGGCGAGCTTGGTTCGGCCGTCGTACATCGTGAGGATCACGGTGGACACGTGCAGTCGCGGATTGAGGTGCGCCTGGACCAACTCGATGTTGCGCAGCAGCTGACCGACGCCTTCCAGTGCGTAGTACTCGCACTGGATGGGGATGAGCACCTCCGTTGCCGCGACCATCGCGTTGACGGTCAGGAGTCCGAGCGACGGCGGGCAGTCGATGAGGACGAAGTCGATCTGCAGATCGTCGAGCGCCGCGCTGGACAACGCGGTCTTGAGTCGACCTTCGCGAGCCACCATGGAGACCAGCTCGATCTCGGCGCCTGCCAGATCGATCGTCGCCGGGATGCACATCAGGCGATCGTTCTTCGGGCTGCGTTGAATGGCCTCCACGGCGGTGATCTCACCGAGGAGCAGCTCGTAGCTGGACGGGGTGCCCGACGTGTGGACGGCGCCGAGAGCCGTGGACGCATTGCCCTGGGGATCCAGATCGACGACCAGAACAGACAGTCCTTGCACAGCGAGTGCCGCGGCGATGTTCACCGCCGTCGTCGTCTTGCCGACGCCGCCCTTCTGGTTGGCGATCGTCAGCACTCTCCGAACCGGGGGTCGCGGCAGAGCGACGCCGCTCTTGTGCAGAACCTGGCTCGCGCGCTGCGCCGCCGCACCGATGGGGGTGTCGTCCGACGTGATGGGGGAGTAGCCGTAGGACTCCGATGCCGATCGTGTTTCACGTGAAACGTCGACGGCGGGTGTTTCACGTGAAACAGCGGCTTCGGATTCACCCGACATGACTTGCTCCTTCGACAACGATCGATCCACGCAGACGTCAGCGTGAGCCGGCGGAGAACTTGGGGACGCGGTTACCACGCACAGCGCGCTCCGCGCGTACAACGATAGTCGGTGTGGGAACGACGCCCTCACCACACTGCAACACCTGGAAGTTCTTCGCGCCTATCCGCGTGAGCGTCCCGGAGTCGCGATCGATCTCCTCCTGTGCCGTGCTGCCCTTCAAGGCGAGCATCACGCCGCCCTCGTGCACGAGGGGCAGGGACCAGCGCGCCAACTTCTCCAACGGGGCAACCGCACGCGACGTGACGATGTCACAACCGCCGGCTTCTTTGATGACGCCCGGCTGCTCGGCTCGTCCGCGCACCACCGTCACGTCGAGACCGAGTTGCTCCACGATCTCTGCGAGATACACCGTGCGCCGTAGGAGCGGCTCGACGAGGAACACGGACAGATCCGGTCGAGCGATCGCGAGAGGGATCCCTGGCAGCCCGGCACCACTGCCGACGTCGACCACGCTGGCGCCCTCGGGGATGAGCTCTCCGATCACGGCGCAATTCAGGAGATGACGCTCCCACAGCCGGGGAACCTCGCGCGGACCGATCAATCCTCTGACGACACCGTCACCCTTCAGGGAGTCGTAGTACGCCCGAGCCGTGTCGGCACGGTCACCGAACACTCGAACGATGGCATCGTCGACCCACGCTGGAGTCGCGGACTCTTCCTCATGTTCCACGTGAAACATCCTCTCGCGTCGTCCTGAGTGGTCGTGAACCACACTCGTGTAATTCTGCTGACGCCGGGCGCCACGCGCTGGAGGCAGTCTAGTGACGACCGCAGACATTCCTCACCCGCCGAGACGTCGTCCGACCCCGGGCACGAGAAAGGGGCGCGGTCCGTGGACCGCGCCCCTTGTCGACTCCGTCGTCAGATCACTCCTTGACGACGACCACGTGTCGATTCGGCTCGACGCCGTCACTCTCACTCGTCACACCGGCGATCGTCGCCACAGCGTCGTGCACGATCTTGCGCTCGAACGGGGTCATCGGCTCCAGAGGTTCGCTGTCACCGGACGCCGCGACGCGCTCAGCGGCCTCGGTTCCCAGTCGCGTCAACTCCTCGCGGCGGCCCGCACGCCATCCGGCCACATCGAGCATCAGCTTGCTGCGGTCGCCCGTCGACTGCTGCACAGCGAGACGCGTCAGTTCCTGCAGTGCGTCGAGAACCTCACCCTTGCGGCCGACCAGCTTGTTGAGATCCTTGCCGCCGTCGATGCTGACGACTGCACGGTCACCCTCCACGTCGAGGTCGATGTCGCCGTCGAAGTCGAGGACGTCGAGCAACTGCTCCAGGTAGTCGCCCGCGATCTCGCCCTCCTCGACGAGGTAGTCCTCGGCGTCACCCTCGGGCTCGTCCGCCTCTGTGTCTGATTCCGGGGTCACGGGAGCAGCGGCCACCACGGTGTCGTCTGCCGAGGCCTCGACCTCGGGTGTGCTCTGCTCGTCCGTCTTCGAATCGATGGTCACGTTGTCGTCCATTTCCGTTCGCACTCGTATCACTTCACGTGGTTCTGGTCCGCGGGCGGACCGGCAGGGTCACGACGGCCGGATCAGCGGCGCTTCTGCTGCTTGGGTCGCACCTTGCCGGGAGGAGTCTTTTTCTTCCGAGGAGTGGTGGCGCCGTTGGTGGCCGCGGTGCCCGGTGTCGGGTTCGACTCCGATGATGCCGTGTCACTGCCGGTGTCCGTGGTCGATTCTGCCGCGACGGCGCGGGTGGGCTTGGCTCCCGGTGCCGGCTTCTTCTTCAGAGCGTCAGGGCGCGCACCGGGCTTCGGAGCGTTCTCGTTCCGGCGCTCCAGAGCGGCTTCCTTCTTCGCCGCCTCTTCCTTGTCGATGCGACCGAAGACGAGGTGCTGCTGCGCGTAGGTCCACACGTTGTTGCTCACCCAGTACAGGAGGATGGCCACGGGGAGGAACGGGCCACCGACGAGCACGCCGAGCGGGAACACGTACAGGGCGAGCTTGTTCATGATCGCGGACTGCGGGTTGGCCGCAGCTGCCTCGCTCTGACGCGCCACCGACGCGCGCGAGTTCAGGTGGGTCGCGATGCTGGCGATGATCATCAGCGGGATCGAGACGGCGAGGATCGGACCGATCGACGGGATGCCGCCGAACGGCTCGAACGCGCGCAGCTGCGACTCGGGTGACGTGATGGCCGCCGAGATGGGCGCACCGAACAGACGTGCCGACAGGAAGGACTGGACGTCCTCGACGCTGAAGAAGTAGTTCGGAGTCTCGGCGTTGACCTCCGGGCTCAGACCCAGCTGCCCGATTCCGGTGCCGGTGCGGTTGAACGACCGGAGCACGTGGAACAGGCCGATGAACACCGGCGCCTGTGCGAGCACGGGGAGGCAACCCATGATCGGGTTGAAGCCGTGCTCCTTCTGGAGCTTCTGCATCTCCACGGCCAGCTTTTGACGGTCCTTGCCGTACTTCTTCTGCAGAGCCTTGATCTGCGGCTGAAGTTCCTGCATCTGGCGCGTCGTCCGCACCTGCTTGACGAAGGGCTTGTAGAGGATCAGACGCAGTGTGAAGACGAGGAACACCACGGACAGCGCCCAGGCGAAACCGCTGTCCGCGCCGAGCACGGCGCCGAACACTTTGTGCCAGACCCAGAGAATTCCGGATACCGGGTAGTAGATGAAGTCGAGCACGGCTCTATGTACTCCTCTGTTGATTCACCCTCACGGGGTCACGAGACTGCGGGCAAGCGTGGTCGGTGTCGGTGGGCACCGCGTCGGCACCACCCCGGAGACGACGCGGGGGTGGAACGGGATCCCACCCACCAGGGTGCCAGGGCGCGCACTTCAGGAGGCGGACGACCGCCAGAACGGCACCGACGACGAACCCACGGGTGCGGAGCGCCTCCACGGCGTACTCACTGCACGTCGGCGTGAATCGACACGTCGGAAGGCGAAGAGGGGAGATGTAGGACCGGTACCCCTCGATGATGAGGATGACCGATCGGGCCGGGAGAGACATCAGCCGACGCAGGAGGCTCCGGTCGGACGCAGGCTCGACCGGGACCGGATTCGCGGACTCCGTCATCACGTCTCGGACCGGCCGAGGGCGCGGGGGCGCTCGGCGGGAACCGGGTGAGAGGAGTTCATCGCGCGCATCGCTCCGAGTCGTCGCAGACCCGACGCCAGCTGGCGTTCGAGTTCGGAGGACGCCGCGGTCGCTGCTCCGGGCAGTGCCCGCACGACCACGTCGACATCCGACTCGACGAGAGGAAGCATCGAGCTGCAGATATGACGAAGCCGGCGTGCGACTCTGTGTCGAGTCACCGCCGGCCCCACTGCTTTACTGACCACGAGCCCGAAACGCGGGTGTCCGGAAGAGACGAGAGCGTTCTCGTCCCCCCGGAACCTCAGGTGCACGACGATGTCGTGGCGTCCTGTACGGCGGCCGCGGCGCACCGTCGCCTGGAAATCCGACGACTGGTGCAGCCGATGCTGCTCAGGTAACACCCGAGCGTTCCGGTTACCGGGAAATCAGGCGGTCAGCGACGCGCGGCCCTTGCCGCGACGAGCCGACACGATCGCGCGACCGGCACGCGTGCGCATGCGCAGACGGAAACCGTGCACGCGTGCACGACGACGGTTGTTCGGCTGGAACGTCCGCTTGCCCTTGGCCACGGTGGTACTCCTCGAGATATCGGCAGTCCCGAGGACTGCCGGTGGTGTGCTGATGGTCGCGAGTTCGGCGAACTCGAGTTCGGTGGCCACTCGCGCAGGAGAACGGCAGGACCGATCCACGCATGTCGCAGGTGACCGTTCGAGGGTACTGACGGCGTCGAACGAGGTCAAACCGCGCTACCCCGGGGACGGTGCTCCTGTCACGATGACACGCCTCGAGCACGACGACGACCTCGCGGCGGCAGGAGAGGACCGTTCGTCTTGTTGTGCACCGACGAGCCTGCTAACTTCGCTGTGCGGGTGACGACGTCTCGCCCCGTCGGTGGGGATCTCTCACCAAGGCTCTGCATCGCCGCAGGTCAGAACGCCGCTGCTCCGGGCCGTCTCCGTGCGAGATGCCGTCGAGCTACACCGGTGTCGTTTGTCCACAGCTGTGGATAATTATGTGGAAACACAGGTCGGGTGGCATATTCGTGTCGTCGGCGGGGCCCTCGAGGCACCGCAGCATCATCGACGGCCGCGGTCACGCCACGGCCCTGGGGAGGCACCGTGGAGGACGATCCGGACGTCTTGGCCGCTGTATGGCCGAGCGTCGTCGCCGAGCTCACGGCGGAGTCGAATTCGGGGTCCTCCCTGTCTCGCGCCCAGAAGGCGTGGCTCGCTCTCGTCCGCCCCATCACTCTGGCGCAAGGTTTCGCTCTGCTCTCGGTTCCGTCGCCGATCGCGCAGGAGGCAGTCGAGCGCGGTCTGCGTGAACCCATCCTCGCGGCCCTCGGTCGCCACCTCGACCGCCCGGTCGAGGGGCTCGGTGTCCGGCTGGCGCCCGGAGCCGACGCCGACCTCTCGGACGTTCCCACGCCCGTCGACACCGAACGTCGCCCCGACACCGCACACAGTGCACCCGTGTATCGCCGGCGCCTGCTCACCGAGTCCACCGCGGGCGAGCCGTCCGACTCCGAGAGCAGTGACTACGGCGATCACGAGGAGGTCGACGACGACCGGGACGCTCTGACCAGCGTCCAGAACTCGTGGCCCACCTCGTACACGGTGCCGCCGCGCTCGACGTCCACTCCGACGGGCAGCACCAGCCTCAACGCGAAGTACACGTTCGACACCTTCGTCATCGGCGCCTCCAACCGGTTCGCCCACGCGGCCGCCGTCGCCATCGCGGAGGCTCCGGCGCGGGCGTACAACCCGCTGTTCGTCTGGGGTGCGTCCGGACTGGGGAAGACGCACCTGCTGCACGCCGCCGGCCACTACGCCCAACGTCTGTTTCCCGGCATGCGTGTGAAGTACGTGTCCACCGAGGAGTTCACCAACGACTTCATCAACAGCCTTCGAGACGACCGCAAGGTCGCGTTCAAGCGCCGCTACCGCGAGACGGACGTCCTGCTGGTCGACGACATCCAGTTCATCGAGGGCAAGGAAGGTATCCAGGAGGAGTTCTTCCACACCTTCAACACGCTGCACAACGCGAACAAGCAGATCGTGGTCTCCTCCGATCGGCCGCCCAAGCAGCTCGCGACCCTCGAGGAACGACTGCGCACCCGCTTCGAGTGGGGCCTCATCACCGACGTGCAACCGCCCGAGCTCGAGACGCGTATCGCGATCCTGAGCAAGAAGGCGCAGATGGACCGCCTCGACGTGCCCCACGAGGTGCTCGAACTCATCGCGAGCCGGATCGAGCGGAACATCCGTGAGCTCGAGGGCGCGCTCATCCGAGTCACGGCCTTCGCGTCGCTCAACGGGCACAACCTGGACACCGCGCTCGCCGAGGCCGTTCTCCGAGATCTGATGCCGGACTCGACGGGACTGGAGATCACGGCGGCGACGATCATGGCCGTCACCGCGGAGTACTTCGACACCTCGATCGAGGAACTGTGCGGCCCCGGCAAGGCCCGCGCGCTGGCGCAGGCGCGACAGATCGCGATGTATCTGTGCCGCGAGCTGACCGATCTGTCGCTGCCCAAGATCGGTCAGACGTTCGGCCGTGACCACACCACCGTCATGTACGCCGACAAGAAGATCCGCAAGGAGATGGCCGAGCGGCACCGTACGTACAACCAGGTGCAGGAGCTCACCGCTCGCGTGAAGCAGCGCTCCAAGCGCTGACCCCTCCGAGTGTCCACGGCCGTTCGACTCGCCCCCGCGGCGATGCGGGCGGCCGTTCTCGTCGGTACGGAGCCCCGAACGGAGACGAGTTCGGCCGGGATCCGGGCCGGTTCTGCTCGATACACACCTGTGGACAACTGTGTGAATAACGTGGATACCCCGGGGATGAAATCTGTAGTTCGCACCGAGTCCACCGTCCGTCCACATGTGACCCGCACCGAGCCCGTCGTGATGCCCGGGTTCATCCTCGAGCCGCCACGCCGCGCCACCAGCACCGGACAGGGTCGGTCCACAGATTCCACAGGACCTATGACTACTGCTTGTATTTCTTCCTAGGAACATCTCTTTGAAAACAGGGTGGGGACGGATCCATTCACAACCGCCTCCGAGGCCTCGGATCGAGACGAACCCCGACTTTTCAGCACGCGCTCGAGGGCATACGGTGTGGTTTGCCCACCGACTCGTGTGGAGCAGGTCAGCGAGAGGATCAACCGGGCGATGGAGCTTGGCAGTGTGAAGTTTCGAGTTGCTCGAGAAGATTTCTCCGATTCGGTGGCCTGGGTGGCGCGTTCACTCCCGTCCCGTCCCGCGGTTCCCGTCCTCGGCGGTGTGCTGCTGTCGGTCGACGACTCCGGACTGACGGTCTCCGGCTTCGACTACGAGGTGTCGGCCCAGGTACGCGTTCCCGTGGAGGTCGCCGGCGGAGGCCAGGTGCTCGTGTCGGGCAAGCTGCTCGCCGACATCACGCGCTCGCTGCCGAACAAGCCGGTCGACGTCTCGGTCGACGGGACCAAGGTGCTCATCACGTGCGGCAGTGCCAAGTTCTCTCTTCCCACGATGCCGGTGGAGGACTACCCGCAACTCCCCGAACTGCCGTCGCAGACGGGCACCGTCCCGGTCGACGTGTTCGCCGAGGCCATCAGCCAGGTGGCCATCGCCGCGGGCCGTGACGACACGCTCCCGATGCTCACCGGTATCCGCATGGAGATCGACGGCGACTCCGTGGTGCTCGCCGCTACCGACCGGTTCCGTCTCGCCGTGCGCGAACTCGACTGGACTCCGGCCGCACCCGGCACGGCCGCCGCGGTCCTCATCCCCGCCAAGACCCTGTCCGAGTCCGCGAAAAGCATTGGTGGCGGCGCGGAATCGGGCGTCGAGCTCGCTCTGGGCTCCGCATCGCACATCGGCAACGACGGCCTCCTGGGCATCGTCAGCGACGGCCGCCGCACCACCACCCGTCTGCTCGACGCAGAGTTTCCGAAGTTCCGGCAGTTGCTGCCGTCCGAGCACACCGCGGTCGCCAGCGTGCCCATCGCTCCCCTCCTCGAGGCCATCAAGCGTGTCGCTCTGCTCGCCGAGCGTGGGGCGCAGGTCCGCCTCGAGTTCTCGGCCGACACGGTCACTCTGTCCGCCGGCGGCGACGATGCAGGTCGGGCCGAGGAGTCGATCGAGGCGAACTTCCAGGGCGAGCCCCTGGTGATCGCGTTCAATCCCGGGTATCTCATCGACGGTCTCAACTCGCTGCACTCCGAGCGGGTGTCCTTCGGGTTCACCACACCGAGCCGGCCCGCAGTGCTGCGCCCGGCGGGTGAGGACGAGCTCGAGCCGGACGAGACCGGAACGTTCAGCGCACCGAAGAGTGCGTACACGTACCTGCTCATGCCGGTACGCCTTCCGGGCTGAGTCGCTCGCGAGGCACCGGCGCAGGTCCATCGAAAGGAAGCCACGCATGAACATCGGGTTGGTCGGTCTCGGCAAGATGGGCTTCAACATGCGTGAGCGCCTGCGGCGCCACGACATCGAGGTCACCGGTTACGATCCGCGGCCGGAGGTCACCGACGTCGAGTCGCTCGAGGCCCTCGCCGCCGCGCTCCCCGCTCCCCGCATCGTCTGGGTGATGGTGCCGTCCGGCCCCGTCACACGCGACACCGTCACCACTCTGGCCGGCGTGCTGTCCGAGGGCGACCTCGTGATCGACGGCGGCAACTCGCGCTTCACCGATGACGCGGTGCACGCGGAACTGTTGTCCGCGAAGGGCATCGGCTATGTCGACGCCGGCGTCTCGGGCGGCGTCTGGGGCCTGGAGAACGGGTACGGCCTCATGGTCGGCGGTGCTGCTGCGGACGTCGAGCGCGCCATGCCCGTGTTCGATGCGTTGCGTCCCGAGGGCGAGCGGGCGGACGGCTTCGTCCACGCCGGCCCGGTGGGCGCGGGTCACTACGCGAAGATGGTGCACAACGGTATCGAGTACGGCCTCATGCACGCCTACGCCGAGGGGTACGAGCTCCTCGCCGCGGAGGATCTCATCGAGGACGTCACCGGTGTGGTGCGTGCGTGGACCAAGGGCACCGTCGTGCGGTCGTGGCTGCTCGATCTCCTGGTGAAGGCTCTGCAGGAAGATCCTGGATTCACCGACATCTCCGGCTACACACAGGATTCCGGTGAAGGACGCTGGACCGTCGAGGAGGCGATCCGACACTCGGTGCCGGCTCCCGTCATCTCCGCGGCACTGTTCGCGAGATTCGCGTCGCGACAGGTGGATTCGCCCGCCATGAAGGCGGTGTCCGCGCTGCGCAACCAGTTCGGTGGACACGCGGTGCAGCGTGCCCCCAACACGGAGAGCACCGGCGCGTAAGTGTTCGTCCGCTCGGCGACCCTGGTCGATTTTCGTTCCTGGCAACAACTCTCGGTGGATCTCGCGCCGGGGGTGACGGTGTTCGTCGGTCCCAACGGCCACGGGAAGACCAACATTCTCGAGGCACTGGGGTACGTCGCGACGCTGTCGTCGCACCGGGTGTCGGCCGATGCTCCGCTCATCCGGACGGGTGCGGAACGCGCTCTCGTGCGGGCGTCCGTCGTCAACCTCGGTCGCGAGCTCACCGTCGACGTGGAGATCAACGACGGGCGGGCGAATCGCGCTCGCATCAACACTTCTCCGGTGCGGCGGACACGGGAGGTGCTGGGCATCCTGAACACGGTGCTGTTCGCACCCGAGGATCTGGCGATGGTGCGCGGCGATCCGAGCGAGCGGCGCCGCTACCTCGATGAGCTGATCGTCGCGCGGTCTCCTCGAATGGCCGCTGTCCGTGCGGATTACGACCGCGTTCTCCGGCAGAGGTCCGCGCTACTCAAGAGCGCGAGCGGGGTTCTGCGACGCGGATCGTCGTCGAGCGACGGCGCGAACGCGTTGGCCACGCTCGACGTGTGGGACGGGCAGCTCGCCGGCTTCGGTGCCGAGATCGTGGAGCACCGGCTGCGCGCGGTACGCGACGTCGGTCCCTTCGTCGTCGACGCCTACCGCCGGATCGCACCGTCGTCGCGGCCTGCGGCCATCGCGTACCGGAGCAGTCTCGCCGACGCCATGCCCCCCGAGATGCTCGCGCTGGATCGAACGGAGGAACCGGACGACGTCGAGGTACTCGAAGCAGCCTTCCTGCAACAGCTCTCGGTGATGCGGACACGGGAGATCGAGCGCGGGGTCACCCTCGTCGGCCCGCATCGTGACGATCTGGACCTCGTACTCGGAACCGATCCTGCCAAGGGGTTCGCGAGTCACGGCGAGTCGTGGTCCTTCGCACTGTCCCTGCGGCTCGGCGCTTTCGAGTTGCTGCGTTCCGAGGGTTCGGATCCCGTGCTCCTCCTCGACGACGTCTTCGCCGAACTCGATCGTGCGCGGCGGACCGCTCTGGCGGGGGTTGCAGTGACGGCGGAGCAGGTGTTGGTGACCGCGGCAGTGCCCGAGGACGTTCCGCCCGAGTTGAGAGCGCGCCGCATGGACGTCCGTGCCCACGAGACCGAGGGTGCACGCAGATCGGAACTGACCGAGGTGTCCGGGTCGGATTCTGTCGGAGGCACGTCCGATACTGATGTCGACACGAGCCACGTGGAGGAGGAGTCATGACGGACGAGACGCCGTCCGGCAGCGATCCGGCCGAGCCCCCGCTGCGCGGAGCGGACATCGCGCGGCGTGCGCTCGAGAACGCGCGTGCGGCGGCCAAGGCCAACGGCAAGGCCGTGGGGCAGGGTCGCGCGTCGACGCAACGCCGGCCGCGACGGTCGCGCACCTGGTCCGGCTCGAGGCCCGACGACCGTGATCCGCAGGCACTCGGGTCGCTCGCGAAGACGCTCGCCGCGTCGCGTGGCTGGTCGGCGAAGGTGGACGAGGGCACGGTGCTCGGCCGGTGGCCCCAGGTGGTGGGTGAGGACATCGCGGCACACGCGGAGCCGGTGTCCGTCCGGGACGGCGTGCTGGCGGTGTCGGCGGAGTCCACGGCGTGGGCGACCCAGTTGCGGTTGATGCAGTCGCAGATCCTCGCGAAGATCGCCGCGTCCGTGGGCCACGGTGTGGTCACGTCGCTCCGTATCACCGGCCCGGCTGCGCCCAGTTGGAAGAAGGGCGACCGTCACGTGTCGGGTCGCGGACCTCGTGACACCTACGGGTGAACCCCCGGGCCCATTGATCGATGTCACGAGGGTGCGTAGCGTTTCACGGGGAAACGACCGGACGTGGTGATCGGGGACAGCGTCACGGTGGATCCGATCCGAACTCGCGCTCTGCGGCGAATGATCGAATGATCAGCCACGAAAGGACCCGATGATGAACGACGATCCAGGACCCGTCGTCCTGCAGGCGCGCAACGTCTCGTTCGACTGGGAGTCCATGCGCATGCACTACATGGACGGTGACCCCCTGGCCACGCACCTCATGAACGTGATGCACCTGTTCCTCCCCGAGGGCGAGGAGTGGTTCGTGCGCGTGTTCAAGGAGGCGCTGCCGTTGATCCACGACGAGAAGCTGCGCGCCGACGTGATCGGCTTCATCGGCCAGGAGGCCATGCACGCGCAGGCGCACTCCGGCATACACACGTTCCTGGCCGACCAGGGCCTGGACCCGGCGCCGTACGTGAAGCAGATGGAGTACGTCTTCCGGGTCGCTCTCGACAAGAGGTCGACGAACACCAAGAACAGCCTCGTCGAGCGCCTGGCTCTCATCGCCGCCATCGAGCACCTCACGTCGTTCCTCGGCATGTGGGTGCTGACGGAGAAGGGCCTGGACGAGGCGGACGTGGATCCCCGCATGTTGGACCTCGTGCGCTGGCACGGGGCCGAGGAGGTGGAGCACCGCGCCGTGGCCTACGACGTGTTGCAGTACTTCGACACGCGTCGGTTCCGCCGCACGCGTACCTACCTTCTCGTCGCACCGACCGTCGTGGTCATGTGGGGCCGCGGTCTCCGCTTCCTCATGAAGAACGATCCGACGCTGACGGACGATCAGCGCAGCTACACGCTGAAGCAGATCAGGGCCGTCACGCAGCGCGGGTTGTTCCCCACCGCCAAGGCCGTCGGCAAGGCGTCCGTGCGGTACCTGCGGAAGGACTACCACCCGTCCAAGGAGGGATCCACCTCGTTGGCAGTCGCGTACCTCGCCACCTCCCCGGCGGCGAGGGCCGCCACGGTCTGATGGGCGATCGCACGTTCGCACGAGCCATGGCGGCCGTGCGCGAGTACCGCGCGTCCCGGACGATTCCCGAGGATCTGCTCGGCAAGGGCGGCATGGACGAGTCGCTGGCGCAGATCACGGACGGGCTGGACAAGCTGTTCGCCATCCTGGATCACTCGAAGTACAAGGCGCGTGCGGCGCCGGTCCAGACGCGGACGCACACGATGGCGGTCTCCGAGCGTTTCACGCTGTGCCGGGACGAGAACGTGGTCGGGCTGACGCTTCGTCGAGTCGACGGCGGCGACGTCCCGCCGTGGCATCCGGGCAGCCACCTCGACCTCGTGCTCCCCTCGGGGCGTCGCCGGCAGTACTCGCTGTGCGGTGACCCGCTCGAGAAGGACGCGTACTCGATCGCGGTGCGACTGGTACCGGACGGCGGCGGCGGTTCGGCCGAGATGCACACCCTCGAGGTGGGAGACAGACTCTCGGTCACCGGTCCGCGCAACGCTTTTCCGTTCTACGCGTCCGGATCCGCGTTGTTCGTGGCCGGTGGTATCGGCATCACCGCGATCATCCCGATGGTGCGGCGGGCCCGTGCCCTCGGCATGGACTGGCATCTGGTCTACAGCGGACGCTCACGGCAGTCGATGCCGTTCCTCGACGAGGTGTCGACGTGGGACCAGGAGCGTGTGACCGTCCGGACAGACGACGTCGACGGGTTGCCCACCGCAGCGGATCTTCTCCGCCACGCGCCGGACGGCGGATCCGTCTACTGCTGCGGTCCGCCGCCGATGCTGGCTCTGGTGCGCGAGGGTGTCCCGGCGACGGGGGCGACGCGTCTGCACTACGAGCGGTTCTCGCCGCCGCCCGTCGTCGCCGGATCCCCGTTCAGTGTCGAACTCGCGTCGTCCGGGACGGTGCTCGACGTCGCGGCGGACCGGACGGCACTCGACGTGATCCGCGAGGTCGTCCCGGGTGTGCCGTACTCGTGCCGCCAGGGCTTCTGCGGAACGTGCAAGGTGAAGGTTCTGGCCGGCGCTCCCGAGCACCGGGACCGACGCCTCGCCGACGACGAGCGCGAGGATCACATGCTGATCTGTGTGTCGCGCTCCGCGGGCGAGCGGCTGACGCTCGATCTCTGACGCGCGGAGCCCTCGTACCCACGAAATGAGCCCCGGAACACGAGAAAAGTCCGTCTCCGACGCAATGAGGGGCCGTTTCGGGTGTCGACGTGAGCCGCGACCCACGCTTTACCGGTACGATGGACCGGTAAAGACCACCGAGCGCGAGGGGCATGCGTCCCCGAGCGCATTTTTTCGGGTCGAGGTCCTCTGCCGTCCTCACCGAGCGAGGTGAGTGTCGGGGGAGCGTAGTCGAGAAGGAGAACAGCTGACCGTGGCTGACCCCAAGGCAGGCAAGAGCGACAAGCCGAAGGAATACGACGCGTCGTCGATCACCGTCCTCGAAGGACTCGAGGCGGTACGCAAGCGACCCGGTATGTACATCGGTTCCACCGGAGAGCGCGGCCTGCACCACCTGATCTGGGAGGTCGTCGACAACTCCGTCGACGAGGCGATGGCAGGTCATGCCACCACGGTGGAGGTCACCCTTCTCGCCGACGGCGGCGTGCGGGTCGTCGACGACGGTCGCGGTATCCCCGTCGGCATGCACTCCTCGGGCATCCCGACCATCGAGGTCGTCATGACTCAGCTGCACGCCGGCGGCAAGTTCGACTCCGACTCCTACGCGGTGTCCGGCGGCCTGCACGGCGTGGGTATCTCCGTGGTCAACGCTCTGTCGACGACCCTGCTCGCGCAGGTCGACAACGACGGCTTCCACTGGGAGCAGACCTACACGCGATCCGTCCCCGGCGAGCTGATCAAGGGCGAGCCGACGAAGCGCACGGGTACGGCGATCTCGTTCTGGCCGGACGCGGACATCTTCGAGGAGACCGTCTTCAAGTTCGACACGGTCGCGCGTCGCCTGCAGGAGATGGCGTTCCTGAACAAGGGACTCACCATCGTCCTCACCGACGAGCGCGCCTCGGACATCGAGCGCATCGCCGACGAGGCCTCCGAGAGCGAGCTGGCGGAGACGCCCAAGGCGGACGCCGAGGAGCCGTCGGGAGCACCGGCCAAGATCAAGACCCGGACCTACCACTACCCCGGTGGTCTCGAGGACTACGTCCGCTACATCAACCGTGCGAAGACGCCGCAGCATCCGTCGGTCATCGGTTTCTCGGCCAAGGGCCCGGGCCACGAACTCGAGATCGCGATGCAGTGGAACTCGACGTACGCGGAGTCCGTGCACACGTTCGCCAACACGATCAACACGCACGAGGGCGGTACGCACGAAGAGGGGTTCCGCTCCGCGCTGACCAACGTCGTGAAGAAGTACGCCAACGAGAAGAAGCTCGTCAAGGAGAAGGACGGCATCCTCACCGGAGACGACATCCGCGAGGGTCTCGCCGCCATCATCTCCGTCAAGGTCGGTGAGCCGCAGTTCGAGGGCCAGACGAAGACCAAGCTCGGCAACACCGAGGTGAAGTCCTTCGTGCAGAAGGCCGCCGGCGAACACCTCACGCACTGGTTCGAGGCGAATCCCGCCGAGGCCAAGCTCATCATCTCCAAGGCCGTCGCCTCGATGCAGGCGCGCACGGCTGCTCGTCGTGCGCGAGATCTGGTGCGGCGCAAGAGCGCCACCGACATCGGTGGACTGCCGGGCAAGCTCGCGGACTGCCGTTCCAACGATCCGTCGAAGTGCGAGATCTACATCGTGGAGGGCGACTCGGCCGGCGGCTCCGCCAAGTCCGGTCGCGACTCGATGTATCAGGCCATTCTTCCGTTGCGCGGCAAGATCATCAACGTCGAGAAGGCCCGCATCGACCGTGTCCTCAAGAACACCGAGGTCCAGTCGATCATCACGGCGTTCGGCACCGGCATCCACGACGAGTTCGACATCGCGAAGCTGCGCTATCACAAGATCGTGCTGATGGCCGACGCCGACGTCGACGGCCAGCACATCTCGACTCTGTTGCTCACCTTGCTGTTCCGCTTCATGCGGCCTCTCGTGGAGCACGGCTACGTCTACCTGGCCATGCCGCCGCTGTACAAGCTCAAGTGGCAGCGAGGTGCGGATCCCGAGTTCGCCTACTCCGATCGGGAGCGCGACGGACTGATCGAGGCCGGCCTGGCGTCGGGCAAGAAGATCAACAAGGACGACGGCATCCAGCGCTACAAAGGCCTGGGCGAGATGAACGCGAAGGAACTGTGGGAGACCACGATGGATCCGAGCGTGCGCGTGCTGCGTCAGGTGACTCTGGACGACGCTGCCGCCGCCGACGAACTCTTCTCCATCCTCATGGGTGAGGACGTCGAGGCCCGCCGCAGCTTCATCACCCGTAATGCCAAGGACGTTCGTTTCCTCGACGTATAGGCGCTCCGCGCCCCGAGCGCCGCGCTAGGAGAATGCAATGACAGACACCACCCTGCCCCCCACCGGCGGCGACGGACCCACGTCCGACCGCATCGAGCTGGTCGACATCCAGCAGGAGATGCAGAACAGCTACATCGACTACGCGATGAGCGTCATCGTCGGTCGAGCACTCCCGGAGGTGCGCGACGGTCTCAAGCCCGTGCACCGCCGCGTGCTGTACGCCATGTTCGACAACGGATATCGACCCGATCGCGGATACGTGAAGTCGGCTCGACCGGTGGCCGAGACCATGGGCAACTACCACCCCCACGGCGACAGCTCGATCTACGACACCCTCGTGCGCATGGCGCAGCCGTGGTCCATGCGGTACCCGCTCGTCGACGGTCAGGGCAACTTCGGTTCCCGCGGCAACGACGGCCCGGCGGCCATGCGGTACACCGAGTGTCGGCTCACTCCTCTCGCGATGCAGATGCTCGCGGACATCGAGGAGGAGACCGTCGACTTCATCGCGAACTACGACGGCCGCACCCTCGAGCCGACCGTGCTGCCCGCCCGGTTCCCCAACCTGCTCGCCAACGGCAGTGGCGGCATCGCGGTCGGCATGGCGACCAACGTTCCGCCGCACAACCTTCGGGAACTCGCCGAGGGTGTGTACTGGATGTTGGACAACTACGAGGCCAGTGAAGAGGTCGCTCTCGAGGCGATGATCGAGCGGATCAAGGGACCGGACTTCCCCACTCACGGTCTCATCGTCGGATCGCAGGGCATCGAGGACGCGTACCGCACCGGTCGCGGATCGATCCGCATGCGCGGCGTGGTCGACATCGAGGAGGGGGAGCGCGGCGGCACGCAGATCGTCGTCACCGAGCTGCCGTTCCAGGTGAACCCGGACAACATGATCGCCTCGATCGCCGAGCAGCTCAAGGACGGCCGCATCGCCGGCATCTCCGACATCGAGGACCAGTCGTCCGACCGTGTCGGTATGCGCATCGTCATCAAGCTACGTCGCGACGCGGTCGCGAAGGTGGTGCTGAACAACCTCTACAAGCACAGCCAGTTGCAGACGAGCTTCGGCGCCAACATGCTCTCGATCGTCGACGGCGTTCCGCGCACCCTGCGGATCGACCAGATGATCAAGCTGTACGTGACCCACCAGCTCGACGTGATCGTCCGTCGTACGCGGTACCGGTTGCGGAAGGCCGAGGAGCGGGCCCACATCCTGCGCGGACTGGTGAAGGCGCTCGACGCCCTCGACGAGGTCATCGCGTTGATCCGCCGGTCCGCCGACGCCGATGTCGCACGCCAGGGCCTGATGGACCTGCTCGACGTCGATCAGATCCAGGCGGACGCCATCCTCGCGATGCAACTGCGTCGCCTCGCCGCCCTCGAACGGCAGCGCATCGTCGACGAGCTCGCCGCGATCGAGATCGAGATCGCAGACCTGCAGGACATCCTGGATCGTCCGGAGCGTCAGCGGGAGATCGTGCGCTCGGAGCTGAAGGAGATCGTCGACAAGTTCGGCGACGATCGTCGTACCCGGATCATCGCGGCCGACGGCGACGTCAGCGACGAGGACCTGATCGCGCGTGAAAACGTCGTGGTCACCATCACGGAGACGGGGTATGCCAAGCGCACGCGGACCGACCTCTACCGATCGCAGAAGCGCGGCGGCAAGGGTGTGCAGGGCGCGGGGCTCAAGCAGGACGACATCGTCAGCAAGTTCTTCGTCTGCTCGACGCACGACTGGATCCTGTTCTTCACCACGAAGGGCCGGGTCTACCGGGCCAAGGCGTACGAGCTCCCCGAGGCCAACCGCACGGCCCGCGGACAGCACGTCGCCAACCTGTTGGCGTTCCAGCCGGACGAGCGCATCGCGCAGATCATTCAGATCAAGACCTACGACGACGCGCCGTACCTGGTGCTCGCGACGAAGGCCGGTCTGGTGAAGAAGTCCAAGTTGGCCGACTTCGACTCCAACCGTTCCGGTGGCATCGTGGCCGTCAACCTGCGTGGCGACGACGAGTTGGTCGGAGCCGTGCTGTGCACCAATTCGGACGACCTGCTGCTCGTGTCCGCTCAGGGCCAGTCGATCCGCTTCTCGGCCACCGACGAGGTGCTGCGCCCGATGGGCCGCGCCACTTCGGGTGTCCAGGGAATGCGCTTCAACGGCGAGGACGCACTGCTCTCCCTGAACGTGGTGAAGGACGGCACGTACCTGCTGGTCGCCACGTCCGGTGGCTACGCGAAGCGCACCGCGATGGAGGACTACCCCCCGCAGGGCCGCGGTGGCAAGGGCGTGCTGACCATTCAGTACGACCCGCGTCGTGGCACCCTGGTGGGAGCGCTCATCGTCGAGGACGACGACGAGCTCTACGCCATCACCTCGAGCGGCGGTGTCATCCGCACCGCGGCTCGTCAGGTTCGCAAGGCAGGACGCCAGACCAAGGGCGTTCGGCTGATGAACCTCGGCGACGGCGACAACCTGCTGGCCATCGCACGCAACGCGGACGAGCCGGAGGACCTCGCGATCGCCGAGGCCGACGGATCCAAGGAGTCATGAGCGCAGTGAGTACTCCCGAACAGCCCGGGTCCACCGGAAACGGACGCCCCGCGCCGAGCACCACGTCCGACCGTCAGGCCCCACGGCCTGCCGGCGGACCCCCGGCACCTCGCCCGCCCGCGGCGTGGCCGCCTGCCCAGCAGGACGGCGCACGCCAGGACGGGGTGCAGCAGGACTCCGCTCGACAGGACCCTGCTCGGCAGGACCCCGGCCATCAGGGTCCCCGTCCGGCTCGGACACCGGACTCCCAGCAGGCTCCCGTGCGGGAGCAGCAGCCACCTCAGCGGCAGCCGCAGACGAACCTGCAGAGCCGTCCCTCTCCGACGGGCCGCGCTCCCGAGCAGGCTCGTCCGGACCAGGGTCAGGCCCGGACGACCGTGCAGCCCGCTGCACGTCCGACGGACGGTCAGGACCGTCCCCGCCAGGGGCGTCCCGCCGAGGCGACGGCCAAAGCTGCGGTGATCGACGGGCCGACGCGCAACATCGCGCGGAACGACCTGCCCACCGACATGCCGGACCTCTCGACGGTCCGTCACCCGCAGCAGGAGGAGCAGCGCACCGAGCGCGCCACCCCGATGATGACGGCGCGACCGTCGGAGTCCGGTGAGCCGCTGCGCGCGACCGTCCAGGTGCGCAAGATCGATCCGTGGTCGATGTTGAAGCTGTCGCTCGTGATCTCCGTGTCGCTGTTCTTCGTCTGGATGGTGGCCGTCGGGCTGCTGTACATGGTGCTCGACGGCATGGGCGTGTGGGATCGACTGAACAATGCGTTCTCCGACATCGTCGCCACGTCCGGCGAGTCCGGGTTGGTGTCGGCCGGCCAAATCTTCGGCTACGCCGCCGTCATCGGTCTCATCAACGTGGTGCTGTTCACAGCACTGACGACCATCGGCACGTTCATCTACAACCTGTGCTCCGACCTCGTCGGCGGCCTGGAAGTGACGCTGGCGGACCGGGACTGACCCACCGCACACCGGCGTTTTGGTCTCGCGCCGTGTGTGCGGTAATCTCGTTCCTCGGTCAGCACAGCACGTTCCACCGTGCTCTGCGAGCCGAGTGCGGGCCTATAGCTCAGGCGGTTAGAGCGCTTCCCTGATAAGGAAGAGGTCGGAGGTTCAAGTCCTCCTAGGCCCACGAACGAGAGCGAGAAAGGATGTCCGTGAGGATTCTTCTCCCCGCCCTCGTGACGTCGGTCGTCGTTGCCGTCACTGTTCGCGCGATCCGCGTGGAAAGTACGCGGTGGCATCGTCTGCCGGATGTCGATCCGGGGCCTTAGCTCAGTTGGTAGAGCGCTGCCTTTGCAAGGCAGATGTCAGGAGTTCGAATCTCCTAGGCTCCACAGTCACGACCACACCCTGTTCCGCATGTCGGAGCAGGGTGTTCTCGTCTCTGGACATGTCACCATGCCCACCGGCGATGCTTCGTCCACCACTGCGCGCCTCATCGTCGATACTTGACGCGTGAACCCCGGACGAGGAACAGAAGCGAGCACCGCGATGGTGGTCTATCTGTGTCCCACCGCGGTTCTCTTCATCGCCGGAGCCGTCGCGTTCTCGGGCACGACCACCGGAACCGTGGTCATGGTCCTCGCTGCAGGTCTCCAACTTCTCGGTGCGGCCGTCCTGCACTTCGGCCCGCGTCCGACCTCGCCTCGCACGCTGGGCATCGTGACGGGCGGCGCCGTCGCGTCGCTGTGCGCGATGTTCCTCACGTCGGACGGACCGGTGGCGTACCTGCTGCTGAGTCAGGCGGCGATGTTCCTGGGCATGCAGCTCGCGGGGTACTGGAGTGAGCGCGGCGGCTGGGTGTGGGTGAGCGTGCTGACGGTGGGATCGGTCGTGGCGGCCGCGCTGTCGCCGTCGACCATGCCGATGGTGGGTTACGTCCTCACCGCGCTGGGCATCGTGGCCGCCGCCGAGTTCTTCGGCTCGCACTCGCGGCGCATGCGGCACTCGGCGTCGCGGGACGCCCTGACCGGACTCCTCAACCGCCAGGGCCTCGAGGACCGCGTCGAGAAACTGCTCCCGGTCTTCGCCTCCCGTGGTCTGCCGGTGAGCATGGCGGTTCTCGATCTCGACAACTTCAAGACCGTGAACGACATCTACGGGCACATCGCCGGCGACGTACTGCTCGAGCGGGTCTCGGCAGCGTGGCGCGGTCAGCTGCGCAAGGGCGACGTCCTCGGCCGTCTCGGCGGCGACGAGTTCGTGCTGTTCATGCCGGGAACCGGTGAGGGCGAGGCGGCGACCCTTCTGGAGCGGCTGCGGGCAGCGCACTCGGCCGAGTGGAGCGTCGGACTGGTCTGCATGCCCACCGTGCGCAAGTGGTCGGAGATCTACCGGGCCGCCGACGCCGAGCTCTACAAGGCCAAGCGCAGCCGAGGTGCCCAACAGATGTCCACGCCGGTGCCCAGGGCCGTCATCGAGGACACCGGAGTGCCTGCCGAGCGGCGCTGACGGCTCGTTCCCCGGGCTGTGGACGACGCAGCCAGGCCCGCCGGCTCCATCTGGTCCACTGTCCGCTCGAGGCGGCCTCCACGTGCCGTCCGGGAACGACGGGGGTCGGCGTGAGCGAGTCGGTGGTCTGGACAGCACCGGACATGTGGAACATGCACACGAGGGTGGTGTCCGCGGGGACTCGCCTGCGCGTGCTGGTCGATCGCACGACCGCGATCGGGCGGCTGCCCGGGTGGGAGGGAGCGGCGGCCGACGCCGCTCGGTCGGCCGTCGTGGGTACGGCGGCGGAGCTGTCGACGCGAGCGGACGTGTTGGGTCGGATCGCGGACGTCCTCGCCCGCGCGGGTGACGACCGTGCAGCCCTGTCGCGATGGGATCCCGCGGATCGGACGGGCGCCCTCGCCGAACTGGATCGCACGGTCGCCGAGGACCTGACCAGGGCAGGCGGAGACGCGCCGCCGGACTCGGCGCCCACGAGGGCCGCGGCGGTGCTCGACACCGCCAACCGGGCGCGGATGGCCGAGGACCGTGAGCGCCTCGTCGTCGCCGAACGGGACCTGTCCGCGCGACTCGACGACGCCGCGTTCGGGGGCGCGTTCTCGAACGTGGACGCGGGACTCGCCGAGACGCGGCAGCGCCTGGCGGCCATCGACGCGCTGATCGAGGTGCTCGCGCGACCCGAGCGCCGTCTGGTGCACTACGAGGCGGGTGCGCGCCGCACCCTGGCGGCGGTGTCCGTCGGCGACCTCGACGGTGCGGATCGGGTGGCGGTGGTGGTTCCGGGCGCCGGGACCACGGTGGCGGGGTCGATCGCGCGACACGACGGCGAGACGGCGGCACTCGTCACCGAGGCGGGTGCGCTGTCACCCAGCTCCGTCACCGCAGGTGTGTCGTGGCTCGGATACGAGGCGCCGCAATGGAACACAGAGCTCATCGAGCCCGGGCGCAGCGTCGCCTCGACCGCACCGGCCGCGGCCGGCGCGCCGGCACTCGTCGGCGTTCTCGAGGCGCTCGGCGATCGTCGACACGGTGGTGACGCTCCGGAGGTGACGCTGGTGGCGCACTCCTACGGCACCGTCGTCGCGGCGCAGGCCATCGAGGCCGGTGCCCCCGTCGACGCCGTGGTGGTGATGGGCTCGCCCGGGTGGAGCGACCGCGCCGCCGCAGCCGCGCCGGGCCCGGTGCACGTCGCCGAGGCGGCGTGGGACCCCGTCGCCGACCTGGGACGGTTCGGGCCCGATCCCAGCGAGCGACCCGAGACCGAGGCGCTGGACACGGCGGGCACCGTGGGCCATGCCGACTACCTGGAACCGGGCAGCGTGTCGGCACGGGCCGTGGCCGAGGTGGTGGCCGGAGTGCCGAGCCCACCCGCCCCACGAACCATGGACCTGGCCGACGTGGCGCGGTTCGTGCTCGGGATGCTCTGACCGGCGGAGCAGTGTCAGGGCGCCTGGTGACCATTGGTCGTCGGCGTGCCCAGGCTCGGCGGCTCGGCGGCGGGAGGGGGCAGCTCGGTGCGGCGCGAGCGGGAGAACGCGACAGCGCCGGCGCCGAGGAGGACGAGCAGTCCGATCACGCCGGCGCGGCGGCCGGGCACGAACCGACCGCGTCGAGCGGGCGCCGCCGCACGCACGGGTGCGGGACGAGCGGCACGCTGCTGGGCGCGTCGTGACCGGAGGACCGACACCCCCTTGCGAGTGACGACGAAACCTGTTGCTGCGGGGCCCTTCGCGAGCGTGAGGGCGGTGTCACGGGCGATGCCGAGCGCCTTCTTGGCGGTGGCACTGTCGGGTGTTGACGTCATCCGTTCACCCTTGCACATTCCCCGGGTGGCACGATGGTGTTGTGACCTCACCTCTACAGACTCAGACCGCGACCCTGCACACGAATCACGGCGACATCGTGATCGCCCTCTTCGGCAACCACGCGCCGAAGACGGTCGAGAACTTCGTCGGTCTCGCGCAGGGCACCAAGGACTACAGCACGAAGAACGCGTCGGGCTCCTCCGAGGGACCTTTCTACGACGGCGCGATCTTCCACCGCGTCATCGCGGGCTTCATGCTCCAGGGTGGTGACCCCACCGGCACCGGCACGGGTGGTCCCGGATACAAGTTCGGTGACGAGTTCCACCCCGAGCTGTCGTTCGACCGTCCGTACCTGCTCGCCATGGCGAACGCGGGCCCCGGCACCAACGGTTCGCAGTTCTTCATCACCGTCGGCCCGACGCCGCATCTCAACCGTCGCCACACCATCTTCGGCGAGGTCATCGATCCCGCGTCGCAGAAGGTCGTCGACGAGATCGGCTCGACCGCGACCGGCCGCGGCGATCGCCCTGTGAACGACGTCGTCATCGAATCCGTCACCATTGCCTGATTCGACCGACACGGTCCCCCGTCGCGAGATCGGTGTGACATGACAGGACCAGGATGGGGCGGCACTCCGGTGCCGCCCCTCCCTGCCTGCGTGCGCCACCCCGATCGGCCCACCGGCCTGTCCTGCACCCGGTGCGACCGACCGGCCTGCCCGGAATGCCTGCGGCCCGCCGCGGTGGGTCAGCACTGTGTCGACTGCGTGGCACAGGCTGCGGGGTCGATCCCGCGTGCCCGCACGATGGCCGGCGGTGTCAGCAGGACCGTCTCCACCCCCGTCGTCACCTACGCGCTGATGGCACTGAACATCCTCGTGTTCGCCCTCACGGCCGCTCAGTCCGGCGGCCTGGCGAACCAGTCGAGCTCGCTGTTCCGCAGCTGGCAGCTCGTCCCGCTCCTGGTGGCCGACGGCGATGTCGTCCGCATCCTGGGCAGTGGTTTCCTGCACTCCGGCATCGTGCACCTCGCCGTGAACATGTTCGCCCTGTACGTCATCGGGCGCGATTGCGAACTGGTGCTCGGACGCTCGCGATACCTCGCCGTGTACGTCGTCGCGCTGCTGGGCGGCGCCGCGGCGGTGATGTGGCTGTCCAGCCCCCTGGTGGCGACGGTCGGAGCATCCGGCGCCGTGTTCGGCCTCCTCGGTGCACAGGCCGTGATCCTCGTCCGGCTGCGCCGCAGCCCCACCCCGGTGCTCGTCGTGATCGGGCTCAACGTGGTGCTGAGCATCGCGATCCCCGGTATCTCCCTGTGGGGACACCTCGGCGGGCTCGCCGCCGGTGCCGCCGCCACGGCCGCGGTGCTGTTCGTCACCGGTTCGGACGCTCGTCGGTCACGCCGACTGGGATGGTTCGGCATCGCCGGCGTCGGGCTGCTCGCACTGGCGCTGATCGGTCTGCGTGCCGCGACGCTCGCTCCGACTCTCGTGGCGGGCTAGTCCCGCTGCGACCAGCCCGCGTCGACCCACCCGTGTAGCTCGAGGGTGTCGAACACGGCGCGCGGATCTGCCCCGAGGTCCCAGCGACCGAAGATGACGAGTCGCTCGTCGTCGCCGTCGGTCACGTCCATCTCCAGCATCGGAACCCGTCGACCGAGCCGCGGGTACGGGACCAGACGCAGTGAGAGCACGTCGTCGCGCCCGTAGTCGCGGGTTCCGCGCAGAGTTCTGATGCGCAGGACGTCGCCGTCGACACTCAACTTCGGACGTTGGACCGCGGCCAGCACAGCCAGCGCCAGGGCTGCCAGTGCGGCGAGTCCGATGAGCGCGCGGCCGGCCGGATCACCCGTCGTGGCGACGGCAGCGGCGGCGAGTGCAGCGGCTCCCACCCCCAGCGCGGCCACGGCGGCGAGGGGTGTGGACCAGGACTGCGGTGCCTCGCGGCCACCTGTGGACAAGTTATCCACAGAAGTTATCCACAGTGTGGATGAACAACACGCGTGTAATTTCGGCGCGCATGGCGGAGGAAGCCCCGGTCAGCGCCATTTCATCGTCATGACGAGACCGACAATCCAGAAACCGAAGCCGATCAGCAGGTTGTAGGCCCCCAGATCCGACATCCAGCCGATGCTGTCCTGGGCGAGGTAGTACACGATGAGATACACCAGACCGAGCACCATGAAACCGAACATGACCGACAGATACAGCGTGCTCGACGGCGCGGCCTTGACCTTGACGGGCGTCCGCGACGCCGGATCGATCGTGTAGTCGGGCTTCTTGCGGACCTTCGACTTGGGCATGGATGACCTCGAACTCTCGTACCGGACTGCAGGCGGGCGGGTGTGAGCCACGGTGGGGACGCTCACTGCTCACGTCCACGATAACCTGCAGCCGAGCTCCCACCCGTGCGGCATTAGTCTTGTGACATGCGCATCCTCGTCGTCGACAACTACGACAGCTTCGTGTTCAACCTGGTCCAGTACCTCGGCCAGCTGGGGACACGGGCCCGAGTGCTGCGGAACGACGACCCCGGGGTGCTCGATGTCGAGGCCGCAGTGGCGGAGGTGGACGGAGTGCTGCTCAGTCCCGGACCCGGCACGCCGCAGCGTGCCGGCGTCACCATGGACATGGTGCAGGCCTGCGCCTCGTCGGGAACGCCCCTGCTGGGCGTGTGCCTCGGACACCAGGCCATCGGTGCCTCCTTCGGCGGCGTGGTCGAACGCGCGCCGGAACTTCTGCACGGCAAGACCAGCGTCGTCCACCACTTCGGAGACGGCGTGCTGGCAGGGTTGCCGGATCCGTTCACCGCGACGCGCTACCACTCGTTGACGGTGCGGGAGGACACGATCCCGGACGACCTCGAGGTGACCGCGCGCACCGAGAGCGGCATCGTCATGGCGATGCGCCACCGGGAGCTGCCGATCCACGGCGTGCAGTTCCACCCCGAGTCGGTCATGACGCAGGGTGGTCACCGCATGCTGGCGAACTGGCTCGCCGTGTGCGGCGAGGCTCCCGAACCGGGCCTGGTGGCCGAGCTCGAGAGCGCCGCCCGCGTCTGAGCACGGCGCCGCGTCGGGTCAGAGCCCGAACTTGCCGACGGTCACGTTGACGCGCGCCGTCTTGGCGATGGCCGTCCCCGGCGCGACCGCCTGCTGCTGAACGCGGTTGACCTGCGTGAGGTCCGACGTCTGGACGTCGACCTGGTCGATCTCGGCGATAGTGCCCTCCCAGCCGGCGGCGCGGAGGAGGTCGACGGCCTGGACCGGGGTCTGGCCTGCCAGGTCCGGGATCTCGAACTGCGATCCGTTGGACACCCGCACCACCACGGTGTCGCCGTCGGTGGCGTTGCTGCCGCCCGCGGGCGTCGTGGCGACCACCTGACCGGCCGGGAGCGTCGAGTCGACGTTCTGGCGGTCGACGAGGAAACCGGCACCCGCGATGTTGGGCTGAGCGACCTCGATGTTCTGACCGACCACGTCGGGTACCCGCACCTGACGCGGTCCCGATCCGAGCGTGATGCGTACCGACGAGCCCTGAGCCATCGACGATCCGCGAGCCGGCTCCTGACCGATGACCTTGTCGACGTCCGCGCGAGACGACGCGGCCCGGCCGATCGACGGGTCGAGAGCGAGACCGGCCTGCACCAGTGCCTGTTCCGCAGCGCTCTGCGTCAGTCCTGCCAACTGGGGGACCTGGATCTGCTCCGGACCGGTGGACACCTCGAGAACGAGGGTGCTGTTCTCGTCGACCGTCGTGCCGGACACGGGTCGCGTGCCGATGACGGACCCCTCGGGCACCGTCGCGTCGGAGCGTTGCTGGACGTCGACGCGGAAGCCCGCGTTCTCGAGGGTGGTGCGGGCGGCGTCGGCGGTCTGCGCGGACACGTCCGGGACGGTCACCGAACGGGCCTCCGCACCGGGGCCGAGATTCCACAGGAAGACGCCGACGATGCCGACGACCACGAGGGCGGCGAGCGCCATGACGGCGACGCGAACGCCCTTGCGGCGCGGTCGGTCCCCGTCGTCGTCCGCGTCGGGATGCGCGTGGCGGGCGATCCGGCGAGGCTCGCCGGAGTTGTCGGACGCCGGCCGAGCGCCGGGCCGCGGCGCGTCCATCGAGCCGAGGATGGTGGTGCGATCCTCGTCGTTCATGACCATCGGCGCACTGGGTCGCTGGCCACCGAGGACGCGGATGAGATCGGTGCGCATGTCCGCGGCGCTCTGGTACCGATTGGCCGGATTCTTGCTCATCGCCTTGAGAATGATCGAGTCCAGCTCCCGCGGGATGTCCGGATTCACCGACGACGGCAGTCGCGGATCCTCCCGGACGTGCTGGTACGCGACCGCGACCGGAGAGTCACCCGTGAACGGCGGCTCGCCCGTCAGGATCTCGAACAGCACGCAGCCCAGCGAGTAGACGTCGGATCGCGCATCGACCTGTTCGCCGCGAGCCTGCTCGGGCGACAGGTACTGGGCGGTACCGATGACGGCAGCGGTCTGCGTCATCGGAGACGAACTGTCGGCGATGGCCCGCGCGATGCCGAAGTCCATGACCTTGACCGCACCGGCGCGGTTGATCATCACGTTGGCCGGTTTGACGTCGCGGTGCACGATGCCGTTGCGGTGGCTGAAGTCGAGGGCGGCGCAGACGTCGGCGATGACCTCCATCGCACGCTTGGGAGCCATCGGCCCCTCGGCGCGGACGATGTCGCGCAGCGTGTCGCCGTCGACGTACTCCATGACGATGTAGGGCAGCGGACCCGTCTCGGTCTCCGCCTCACCCGTGTCGTACACCGCCACGATCGCCGGATGGTTCAGTGCCGCAGCGTTCTGCGCCTCGCGGCGGAACCGCAGGTAGAACGTGGGATCGCGTGCCAGATCCTGACGCAGCACCTTGATGGCCACGTCGCGATCGAGACGGCCGTCCTTCGCGAGGTGGACCTCCGACATGCCACCGAAACCGAGGATCTCCCCGAGGTCGTACCGGGACGAGAGCTTGCGCGGTGTGGTCATCGCGATCCTCCCGGTGCGTAGTTGAAGGGGTTGCCGTCCCCGTTGCCGTTGCCGTTCCCGCCGCCGAGACCGGGGATGGTGAACAGTCCCCCGTCGGTCGTGGTCGTGGTGGTGGTCGTCGGCTCGGTGGTCGTGGGCTCGGTGGTGGTCGTCGTCGGTTCCGTCGTCGTCGTGGTGGTCGTGGTGGTGGTGGTCGTCGTCGTGGGCTCGGTGGTGGTGGTCGTCGGCCGCGTCGTGGTGGTGGTCGGCTCCGTGGTGGTCGCCGCCGTGGTGGTCGAGGTGACGACGGGCGTCGAACCGTTGCTCTCGGTGAAGACGAAGAGCCCGAACGCGACGACGGCGGCGAGCAGGAGCAGTCCACCGGCAGCCCAGGCCAGGGCCTTCTGCCCGGGGGTCATACCCGATTCGCGGTCACGATCGGGTTCCGGTGATCGTGGTGTGGCCGCTGCCGCGGCGGCGTAGCCGGTGGCGGACGTGGTCATCATGCGGGTGCTGGACGGCCCACCGACGGCGCCGACGGGCGGGGCGCTCCGACCGGTACCGGACGCCGTGCCCGGGGCGGGCGGGCGCCGGCCGGCGCGCACGGCAGCGACCGCGTCGGCGAACTCCCCGCCGTTCTCGTACCGTGCGGCCGGGTCCTTGGTCATGGTGATCTCGATGAGTTCCCGCACCGGCTGCGGCAGATCGCCGGGAAGCGGCGGCGCGGCGTCCCGCACGTGCTTCATCGCGACCGTCAGCGCGCCGTCGCCGACGAACGGACGGGTCCCGCTGATGGCCTCGTAGCCCACGACGCCGAGCGAGTACACGTCGGACGCGGACGTCGCGTCCTGACCCAGCGCCTGTTCCGGGGCGATGTACTGCGCGGTGCCCATGACCATGCCGGTGCGCGTGACGGGCGAGGCGTCCACGGCCTTCGCGATGCCGAAGTCGGTGATCTTCACCGTCCCGTCGGGCGTGATCATGATGTTGCCCGGCTTCACGTCACGGTGCACGATGCCTGCGCGGTGTGCGGCCTGCAGGGCGCGGCCGGTCTGCTCGAGCATGTCCAGTGCGTGGACCAGCGGAAGCCGACCCATGCGCGTGAGCACCGTGTTGAGGGGCTCGCCGATGACGAGCTCCATGACGAGATACGCGAGCGACTGCCCGTTGGCGTCCCGCACCTCGCCGTAGTCGTAGATGTTGGCGATGCCGGGATGGTTCAACAGCGCGGTCGTGCGCGCCTCGACACGGAACCGTTCGACGAACTCGGGGTCGTCCGAGAACTCCGGCTTGAGGATCTTGACGGCGACGCGGCGATCGAGCCGGTTGTCCGTCGCTTCCCAGACCTGTCCCATTCCACCGGTCGCGATCAGTCGGAGCAGTCGATAGCGGTCGGCGACCACTGCTCCGTTACCCAGGCCTCCACTCATGCGGGGCTCACCTCCCCTGCAATCCGGCGCCGAGCACTGCTCTCGCCACTGGTGCCGCGACGGACCCACCGGTGGCGGCGAGTGCGCGGTCACCACCGTTCTCGACGATGACCGCGATGGCGATCTTCGGGTCCTGTGCCGGCGCGAACGCGATGTACCAGGCGTGCGGAGGGGTGTTGCGCGGATCGCTGCCGTGCTCGGCGGTGCCGGTCTTGGATGCGATCTGCACCCCCGCGATCTTGCCCTCGCCGCCGGAGTTGTTCTCCGAGCCGACCATCAGATCGGTGAGCGTGGACGCGACCTCGGGAGAGATCGACTGGCCCAGTGATGTGGGCTCGGTGGTGTCGAGGGTCGACAGATCCGGACCCTGCAGCTGGGCCACCATGTGCGGCGCCATGCGCACGCCACCGTTCGCGATGGTGGCTGCGATCTCGGCGTTCTGCAGCGGTGTCAGTGCGACGTCGCGCTGGCCGATGCTGCTCTGACCGAGGGCGGCGTCGTCCGGGATCTCCCCGACGGTGCTGTCGGCGACCGGGATCGGCACGGCCTGGTTCGCCTCGCCGATGCCGAACGCGGACGCGGCGTCCTTGACGTTCTGGGTGCCGGCGTCGATACCGAGTTCCACGAAGGCGGTGTTGCACGAGCGCGCGAACGCCTCGCGCAACGACGCGGTGGCGCCGCCGCCGCACGTGGAGCCGTTGTAGTTCTCGAGCGTCGTCGACGTGTCGGGCAGCGTGATGGTCGGCGCCGCCGTGAGCTGGGTGTCCGGGGTGGAGCCGGCCGCCAGCGCGGCCGCGGTGACGACCACCTTGAACGTCGAACCGGGCGGGTATGTCTGGGAGACCGCGCGGTTGACCAGGGGCTCGCCCGGATCGCTGCTCAGTCGCTCCCACGCCTGCGTCGACGTCTCGCCGTCGTGCGTCGCGAGCTCGTTGGGGTCGTAGCTCGGCGTGCTCACCATCGTCAGGATCTTGCCGGTGGACGGCTCGATGGCCACGACGGAGCCGGTGTAGCCCTTCGAGGTCAACTGGTCGTAGGCGACCTGCTGCATCACCGGATCGATCGTGGTGACGACGTTGCCGCCGCGGGGGTCGCGACCGGAGAGCAGGTCGAAGAACCGCTTGCCGAACAGTCGGTTGTCCGAGCCGTTCAACACTGCGTCCTCGGACCGTTCGAGAGCGGTGCTCGAGTACAGCATCGAGTAGAAGCCGGTGACCGGTGCGTTGGCGGCCGGGCTGGACGGAGCCGCGGGGTTGGCGGGGTACGTCCGCAGGTACTTGTAGCGATCGTCCGTCGCGACGGAGGCCGCGAGCACCTGGCCGCCGCTCGAGATCTGCCCACGCTGGCGTGCGTACTCGTCGAGCAGCACCCGCGAGTTCCGCGGATCCGTTCGGAGGTCGTCCGCCTTGATGACCTGGACGTACGTCGCGTTCGCGAGCAGGACGACGATCATCGCCATGACGCCGATGGCGACTCTGCGCAGAGGTGTGTTCACGGGCGCTTCACCACCTCGGTGGGAGCGTCACCGATCGGAGCCGCCGGTCCGCGTCTCTGCGGCACGACGGGCGCCCGCGCAGCGTCCGAGATCTTGATGAGCAGGGCGACCAGAGCGTAGTTCGCGAGCAGCGAGGATCCTCCGTAGGACATGAACGGTGTGGTGAGACCGGTGAGCGGAATGAGTTTGGTGACGCCGCCGACGACGACGAACAGCTGCACCGCGATGGTGACGGACAGTCCGGCGGCGAGCAGCTTGCCGAAGCTGTCGCGCACCGCGAGGGCGGTGCGCAGCCCACGCAACACGAAGACCAGATAGAGCATCAACACGGCGGCCAGGCCGATGAGGCCGAGCTCCTCGCCGATGGTCGCGATGATGAAGTCGGTGCTCGCGAACGGCACCTGCGACGGCCGGCCACTGCCGAGCCCGGTGCCGCCCATGCCGCCGGTCGCCAGACCGAAGAGCGACTGCGAGATCTGATAGCCGGTGTCGTTGTAGTCCGCGAACGGATCCAGCCACGTGTCGGTGCGGATCTTCACGTGCCCGAAGAACTGGTACGCGAGCAGGAAGCCGAGCAGGAGCAGCGCCACACCCACGACGATCCAGCCGACGCGCTCGGTGGCGACGTAGATCATCACCAGGACCGTGCAGTAGATCAGCAGCGACGTGCCGAGATCCTTCTCGAACACCAGGACGCCGATGGACACGATCCACGCGACGACGATGGGGCCGAGATCGCGGGCGCGCGGGAAGTCCATGCCGAGCACGTGCTTGCCCGCGGTGGTGAAGAGCTCGCGCTTCGCCACGAGCACCGAGGCGAAGAAGATGAGCAGCAGGATCTTCGAGAACTCACCGGGTTGGATGCTGAAGCCGGGCAACCGGATCCAGATCTTCGAGCCGTTGACCTCGGACAACGAGGAGGGCAGGACGGCCGGCAGGGCCAGGAACACCAGACCGCCGAGGCCCAGGGTGTAGCCGTACCGCGCGAGGGTGCGGTAGTCGCGGACCAGGACGAGGACAGCGATGAACCCGGCGATGCCCAGGGCCGTCCACAGCACCTGCTGCGTGGCGTCGGCCGACGGCTCTTCGATGCCGAGGTACACCGCCGACTGCTGGGCCGCGAGGTCGAGCCGGTGGATGAGCACCAGTCCGAGCCCGTTCAGCATGGCGACGACCGGGAGCAGCAGCGGATCCGCGTGGGTGGCGAATCGACGGACCGCGGCGTGGGCGACCGCGAACATCGCGAGGTAGGCGAGGCCGTACTTCGCCAGGTCCCAGGTGATGGCCTGCTCCTGGCTCGCCTCGACGAGCACCAGCGACACCGTGGTGATGACCGCGGCCGCGCCGAGCAGTGCCGCCTCGACACCGCGTCTCGTCGACTGCGGCGGGGCGGGGGCGAACCCACCGGGCGGGCTGGGGAACGAGGCGGACGACTGGCTGGGGGTGGGCCGGTTCGGGGTCGGCAGGTTCGGAGCGGACATCACGAACCCGTCCTGCAGGTCTGGCCCGCCACCAGCGTCGGCGTCGGTGCCGGGGTGGGCTCGATCGTGGTGGTCACGGGAGCCGCCGGATCGACGGGCACCGCCGGGTCCGGAGCGGGCGGTGCGGCCGTGGGAGCAGGCGTGGCCTCGGGAGTGGCGCTCGGCGTGGTGGTGGTGCTCGCCGGCGGCGTGCACGGGGGCAGCAGGTCACCGGACGCGAGTCGCGCCACCTGGGTGCGCGCGTCGTCGAGGGTGCCCGACGGCAGACCCGAGCGCACCTGTTCGCGTGCCGAGGGCTGGAGATCGTCGACACCCAGGATCGTGCAGTCGGCATCGCCGGGAGCGCGCAGCTCGACCGTCGCGTCCTCGGTGGCCGTGGCCCCGTCGCGGACGCAGCCGACCAGATCGACCTCCTGCAGCGAGAAGCCGAGCACCGAACCGGAGACTCCGCGCATCACGACCACGCGACCGTCGTCGGTTCCGACGTAGTAGTTACGTTGCAGCAGTTGCCATCCCACGACGAGACCGACGACGAGAAGGGCGACCACGCCGAGGCCGGCGAGTGACCACCGGAGCTTGTGCGACTTCTTCTCCGGCACGGGCGGCGGTGCCACGACACGTTTCGGGGTGGTGCGGGGCGGCCGCATGGCGGCGGCGCGGCCGGCTGCCGTGTTCGGCGGCGGCGCGTCCTCCTCGTCGGACATCGACGCGGCTCCGGCGAGAATGGGGTGCGACTGGCCGTAGTCCAGATCGATGACGTCGGCGACGACGACGGTGACGTTGTCGGGGCCACCGCTGCGCAGCGCCAGCTCGATGAGCCGATCGGCGCACTCGTCGTTCTCGCCCTCGCGGAGCGTGTCGGCGATGGTCTCGCTGCTGACGACGTCGGACAGGCCGTCCGAGCACAGGAGATACCGATCCCCGGCGCGGGCCTCCCGCACCGTGAGCGTCGGCTCGATCTCGTTACCGGTGAGCGCGCGCATGATGAGCGACCGCTGCGGGTGCGAGTGCGCCTGCTCGGCCGTGATCCGGCCCTCGTCGACCAGGGATTGGACGAACGTGTCGTCTCGCGTGATCTGCGTCAGCTCGTCGTCGCGCAGCAGGTAGGCACGCGAGTCGCCGATGTGGACGAGCCCGATCTTTCTGCCGCCGAACAGGATCGCCGTCAGGGTCGTGCCCATGCCGTCGAGCTCGGGATCCTCCTCGACCTGCTCGGCGATGGTGGCGTTGCCCTCGCGCGTCGCCCGTTCGAGCTTGCCCAGGAGATCGTCTCCCGGCTCGTCGTCGTCGAGGTGGGCGAGCGCCGCGATCATGAGCTGGGACGCGACCTCACCGGCGGCGTGCCCTCCCATGCCGTCGGCGAGAGCGAGCAGGCGCGCACCGGCGTAGACCGAGTCCTCGTTGTTGGATCGCACGAGACCGCGATCGCTGCGCGCGGCGTAGCGGAGAACCAGTGTCACGGGCGCAGCTCGATCACGGTCTTGCCGACGCGGACGGGCGTGCCCAGCGGGACGCGCACCGCCGTCGTGACCTTGGCCCGGTCGAGGTAGGTGCCGTTGGTCGAACCGAGATCCTCGACGTACCAGTCACCCCCGCGAGGAGACAGCCGTGCGTGGCGCGTGGACGCGTAGTCGTCGGTGAGGACCAACGTCGAGTCGTCCGCCCGACCCATGAGGACCGGCTGCGACCCGAGCGTGATGCGGGTACCGGCCAGCGAACCCTGCGTGACCACCAGCTGCTTGGCCACCTTCGCCTTGCGGCCCTGCAGCGACACCGGTGACGTGCGGGAGCGCGGTGCCACGCGCAGCCCGGAGGCCGCATAGATGTCCGACCGCAGGGTGCGCAGCACTGCCCAGACGAACAACCACAGGATCAGGAGGAAGCCAGCTCGAGTGAGCTGCAGAATCAATCCCTGCACAGCGTGTCACCTCCTCGTGTCACCAGAAGCCGGGTCACGGCTTTCTCGGTCGCCCGGGGACGTCCCGTCTCGGAGCATCATAAGGGCAGGCGCCGACGGCCGGTGTCGGCCGTCGCACCCGTCGCCGGTCCGGTCGTGTCAGACGATGCGGACGAGGATCTCCGAATGTCCGGCGCGGACGATGTCGCCGTCGGCCAGCTGCCAGTCCTGGACCGGTGCACCGTTCACGGTCGTGCCGTTGGTGGAACCCAGGTCGGACAGCATGGCCACCCGGCCGTCCCAGCGGATCTCGAAGTGCCGACGCGAGACGCCGGTGTCGGGGAGCCGGAACTGGGCCTCCTGGCCGCGACCGACGACGTTGCCGCCCTCGCGCAGCTGGTAGTGACGGCCGCTGCCGTCCTCGAGCTGCAGGGTGGCGGCGAGCCCGCGAGACGCGGCCGGGCGGTCGTAGTCGTCCCCGTCCGCGACCTGCTGGTAGCCCTGTGTGGCCGGCTGGTCGTACGCCGCCGCAGCGCCGTACGCCCGCGGCTGTGCGGCCTGGCCACCGTCGGCGTAACCGCGCTGGTCGTAGTCGCCGTACGCCTGCTGACGGTCCTGACCGTGCTGGTCCTGACCGTGCTGGTCGTAGCCCGATCGGTCGTAGCCGCCCTGGTCGTAGCCGCGCTGGTCGTGCCCGCCCTGGTCGTACCCGCGCTGGTCGTACCCGCGCTGGTCGTAACCACCCTGGTCGTAACCGCGCTGGTCATAGCCGCCCTGGTCGTACCCGCGCTGGTCGTACCCGCCCTGGTCGTAGCCCTGCTGGCCGTAGGCGCGGGGATCGGGTCCACCCTGGTCGTACTGAGGACGGCCGTGACCGCGCGGATCCGCCGCCGGCTGTCCGTAGGCCTGGCGGTCGTACGGCTGCTGAGCGGGAGGCTGCTGGCCGTAGGCACGCGAGTCGTAGGGGGCGCGGTTCTGCGGCTGGCGTCCGTAACCCTGGTCGTAGCCGCCCTGCTCGTGACCCTGCTGGTCGTACCCGGCCTGGCCGTACCCCTGCTGGTCGTACCCGGCCTGGCCGTAGCCCTGCTGATCGTGACCCTGTCCGTACGGTGCGCGTCCGTATCCGCTCTGCTCCTGACCGGCGGGCGGGCGGCCGTAGCCGCGGGCGTCCTGCTCGGAGTCGCCGTACGCGCGGGGCGGGCGCACCCGATTCTCCGCCGCCGGGTCGACGCGGCCCGACGCCTCGGGGTCGTACGCCTCGGACGGGTACGCGCTGCCGTTGCGAGGGGCACGGGCGGCGACGCCCGATGCGGGCCGATCGTTGTCGCGGTCGGGCTCGTCGCCCTGGTTCTGAGTCCCTGAGTTCTGGGTCATGGGGCCGGCTCCTGATGTCGACGACGGTCGGTCTTGTGCAGTGGACTGGTGAGGTGGAGCGCTCTGCTGGGGTGACGCGTCGGGATCGACTGTTCCCGACGTGCGGAACTGTCCCGTGTGCAGTGTGGTGGACGGTTCGAAGCGGACCACCACGCGCCCGTACGTCTGCCATCCCTGGTCGGTGATGAAGTCCTGGAGATGGCGTGAGAAGGCGCGAGTGGTGAGGTCGTGGTCGGACGCGAGCCTGTCGTGATCCGACGGGCTGATGGTGATGACGTAGGCGTTGGGTGCCAGCAGATGTCCGCCGTCCAGCGTGCGGACCGACATGGTGGCCTCCTGCTGGAGGGCCGCCTCGACCTCCTGCGGCACCACACCGCCACCGAAGACGCGAGCGAAGGCGTCACCGACAGCACTCTGCAGCTTTCTCTCGAATCGCTGAACCACTCCCACGACACCCTCCTTCTCCGTCTTCGTCGGTACTGCGTCTCACATCGGTACTGCGTCCGTGCGTCGGAGACTCATGATGCTGGAACCGTCCCCGAGGCGTCCACGCCGCCGACGTCCGCGCAGGCCGTGCGGCCTCGCGTGTCCTTCCGTCGTGCGACTACCGATCCATGCTATACGCCCGGAACCGGTTCCCGGCCCCGCCTCGGGACCGGAAACCCGGACCGACGGTATGGATTTCTGCCCGAGTGACGGGTCGTGTTAATCTCGTCCCGTCGCTCGGGCGAGTGGCGGAATGGCAGACGCGCTGGCTTCAGGTGCCAGTGTCCTTCGGGACGTGGGGGTTCAAGTCCCCCTTCGCCCACCACACTGGCCGTAGCCGAGAAATCGCTACGGCCAGTAGTCTTTCATCGGACGTACGTCTCGGTGTGAGATCTCCGACGTCGAGCTCGTGCGCTCCCGGAGTATTCTCGTGAACGAACGCCGAGGTACCGCGCAACGTCGCGCACACACCCATACCGCCGGGGGAACGACCAGGTCAGGCCTGAATGAGGATGCCCTGATTTGTGAATTCGACCGGTTCCTGACTTATCGTTCAGCTGCGGGGTCGACCCACAAGGATCGCCCCTGCCCGAAAACACTCGGTCACCACCTCGGAACGGATCGTTGTCCGAGAGTGGCCGGAGCCCCATCGGAGTGCGTGTTCAACGGCGAACCCGCTCTCGCATCGCCCCGCGGTGGCTCGCGTCGAATCTCGGACGTGGCCGCGCTCTCGCGGATCTTGGCTCGACTCGTCAGTTAGGCAAGACACATGCAGCTTCCCGGACACCGGTACCCATCAGCGCGCGGCCTCTACGATCCCGCCAACGAACACGACTCCTGCGGTGTCGCGTTCGTGGTCGACATGCACGGCCGACGGAGCCGCGACATCGTCGACAAGGCGATCACGGCGCTGATCAATCTCGAACACCGCGGCGCTGCGGGTGCCGAGCCCAACACGGGTGACGGTGCCGGCATCCTGATCCAGGTCCCCGACGCGTTCTACCGCGCCGTGGTCGACTTCGATCTGCCGCCCGAGGGTTCCTATGCCACCGGTATCGCGTTCCTCCCGCAGGCGCGCGCCGCGTCCGCCGAGGCTGTCGCCGGTGTCGAGCGTGTCGTGACCGAGGAGGGCCTCGAGGTTCTCGGCTGGCGCGACATCGAGACGGACGACGCCTCCCTGGGCGCGCTGGCGCGCGACGCCATGCCGACGTTCCGCCAGCTGTTCGTCGCCGCTCCCGACCGTGCGCTGTCCGGCATCGATCTCGAGCGCCGTGCGTTCGTCGTGCGCAAGCGCGTCGAGCACGAACTCGGCCTCGAAGGCCCCGGCAAGGACGGTCCCGGACGCGAGTCCGTGTACTTCCCGTCGCTGTCGCCGTCGACCATCGTCTACAAGGGCATGCTCACGACGCCGCAGCTGCGAGGCTTCTACCTCGATCTGCAGGACGAGCGCGTCGTCAGTGCCCTCGGTCTGGTGCACTCGCGCTTCTCCACCAACACGTTCCCCTCCTGGCCGCTGGCACACCCGTTCCGCCGTGTCGCGCACAACGGTGAGATCAACACCGTCACCGGCAACGAGAACTGGATGCGTGCCCGCGAGGCCCTCATCGAGTCGGACGTCTTCGGGGGCCCGGAGAAGCTCGAGAAGATCTTCCCGGTGAACACGCACGGAGCGTCGGACACCGCGCGCTTCGACGAGGTGTTGGAGTTCCTGCACCTCGGCGGTCGCAGCCTGCCGCACGCCGTGCTGATGATGATCCCCGAGGCGTGGGAGCACCACGACAAGATGGATCCGGCTCGCCGGGCGTTCTACCAGTACCACTCGACTCTGATGGAGCCGTGGGACGGACCGGCGTCGGTGTGCTTCACCGACGGCACCGTCATCGGCGCGGTCCTCGACCGCAACGGCCTGCGTCCGAGCCGTCTCTGGGTCACCGAGGACGGCCTGGTCATCATGGCGTCCGAGGTCGGCGTCCTCGACATCGAGCCGTCGAAGATCGTGCGCAAGGTCCGCCTGCAGCCCGGTCGCATGTTCCTGGTGGACACCGCGCAGGGCCGCATCGTCAGCGACGACGAGATCAAGGACGAGCTCGCCGCCGAGCACCCCTACCAGGAGTGGCTCGACGAGGGTCTCGTCGAGATCGACGACCTGCCCGAGCGCCCGCACGTCCACATGACGCACGACCGTGTGCTGATCCGTCAGCAGATCTTCGGCTACACCACCGAGGAACTGACCATGCTGGTCGCTCCCATGGCCAAGGCCGGCGCCGAGGCCATCGGGTCCATGGGCACCGACACGCCCGTCGCCGTGCTCTCGAACCGCCCGCGCATGCTGTTCGACTACTTCTCCCAGCTGTTCGCCCAGGTGACGAATCCGCCCCTGGACGCCATCCGGGAAGAGGTGGTCACCAGCCTCGGCGGCACCATCGGTCCCGAGCGGGATCTCCTGCAGCCCAGTGCCGAAGCATGCCGGCAGATCGTGCTGAAGTCGCCGATCCTGCACAACGACGAGCTGGCCAAGCTGGTCCACATCAACGACGACGGCACCCAGGACGGACTGCGCTCCGTGGTGGTCCGCGGCCTCTACCCGGTCGCCGAAGGCGGTGAGGGACTACGTCGTTCGCTCGAGATCATTCGTTCGCAGGTCTCCGCGGCGATCGACGGCGGCGCGCGCATCGTCATCCTGTCCGACCGCGAGTCGAGCGAGCGGCTGGCACCGATCCCGTCGCTGCTGCTGACCTCGGCCGTGCATCACCACCTCGTCCGGGAGAAGACCCGCACCAAGGTGGGGCTGATCGTCGAGGCCGGTGACGCCCGCGAGGTCCACCACATGGCCACCCTCGTCGGCTTCGGTGCCGCAGCGGTCAACCCCTACATGGCGTTCGAGTCGATCGAGGACATGATCGACCGCGACACCCTGCAGGGCATCGACTACGACAGTGCCGTCAAGAACTACATCAAGGCCGCCGGCAAGGGCGTGCTGAAGGTGATGTCGAAGATGGGCATCTCGACGCTCGCCTCGTACACCGGCGCCCAGCTGTTCCAGGTCATCGGCCTGTCGCAGGCCCTGGTCGACGAGTACTTCTACGGCGTGCAGTCGCCGCTCGGCGGCATCGACCTCGACCAGATCGCGGCCGACGTCGCGGTGCGTCACGGAGTCGCGTACCTGGACAACAAGTTCGAGCGCGCGCACCGCGAGCTCGAGACGGGCGGCGAGTACCAGTGGCGCCGCGAGGGCGAGTACCACCTGTTCAACCCGGACACGGTGTTCAAGCTCCAGCACGCCACCCGCACCGGTCAGTACTCCGTGTTCAAGGAGTACACCCGCATGGTGGACGACCAGTCCGAGCGGCTCGCGTCGCTGCGCGGACTGTTCCGCTTCAAGACCGAGGGTCGCACCCCGATCCCGATCGACGAGGTCGAGTCGGCACGCGACATCGTCAAGCGTTTCTCCACGGGTGCGATGAGCTACGGCTCCATCTCGGCAGAGGCGCACGAGACGCTGGCCATCGCGATGAACCGCCTCGGTGGTCGCTCGAACTCGGGTGAGGGCGGCGAGGACACCGCACGCTTCCTCCCCGACGAGAACGGTGACTGGCGTCGGTCGGCCATCAAACAGGTCGCGTCGGGTCGTTTCGGTGTCACGTCGAACTACCTGACCAACTGCACCGACATCCAGATCAAGATGGCGCAGGGCGCCAAGCCCGGTGAGGGTGGCCAGCTTCCGGCGCACAAGGTGTACCCGTGGGTGGCCGAGGTGCGTCACTCGACGCCGGGTGTCGGCCTCATCTCGCCGCCCCCGCACCATGACATCTACTCGATCGAGGATCTGGCTCAGCTGATCCACGACCTGAAGAACGCCAACCCGTCGGCGCGCATCCACGTGAAGCTCGTCTCCGAGGTCGGTGTCGGTACGGTCGCCGCCGGTGTCTCCAAGGCGCACGCGGACGTGGTGCTCATCTCGGGCCACGACGGCGGCACGGGCGCCACCCCGTTGACGTCGGTCAAGCACGCCGGCGCACCGTGGGAGCTCGGCCTGGCCGAGACCCAGCAGACGTTGCTGCTCAACGGTCTTCGCGATCGCATCGTCGTGCAGGTCGACGGTCAGCTCAAGACCGGTCGCGACGTCATGGTCGCCGCGCTGCTCGGTGGTGAGGAGTTCGGCTTCGCCACCGCGCCGCTGGTGGTCTCGGGCTGCATCATGATGCGCGTCTGCCACCTCGACACCTGCCCGGTGGGCGTGGCGACGCAGAACCCACTGCTGCGCAAGCGGTTCGCCGGTCAGCCGGAGTTCGTCGAGAACTTCTTCCTGTACATCGCCGAGGAGGTCCGCGAGTACCTCGCGGAGTTCGGTTTCCGCACGCTCGACGAGGCCATCGGCCAGGTCGCGCTGCTGGACACCACCGCGGCGAAGGATCACTGGAAGGCGTCGAAGCTCGATCTGTCGCCGATCCTGGACGTCGCGGAGTCGGCGTTCATGAACCAGGATCTCTACTGCACCGGCACGCAGGACCACGCACTGGACAAGGCTCTCGACCAGCAACTCATCGCGCAGAGCCGCGAGGCACTGGACAAGGGCGAGAAGGTCGAGTTCTCGACGCGGATCACCAACGTGAACCGCACCGTGGGCACGATGCTCGGTCACGAGGTCACCAAGGCGTACGGCGAGGACGGTCTGCCGGAAGGCACGATCGACATCACCTTCACCGGATCGGCCGGTAACAGCTTCGGAGCGTTCGTGCCCAAGGGCATGACGCTGCGACTGCAGGGCGACGCCAACGACTTCGTCGGCAAGGGTCTGTCCGGTGGGCGGATCGTCGTACGCCCGTCGCTCCAGGCCAACTCGAGCTTCGTCGCCGAGAACAACATCATCGCCGGCAACGTGATCCTCTTCGGTGCCACCGAGGGTGAGGCGCTCATCCGCGGTGTCGTCGGTGAGCGGTTCGCCGTCCGTAACTCGGGCGCCGTCGCGGTGGTCGAGGGTGTCGGTGACCACGGGTGCGAGTACATGACCGGTGGCAAGGTCGTCATTCTCGGCGAGACCGGCCGCAACTTCGGTGCCGGCATGTCCGGCGGTGTGGCGTTCGTCTTCGACCCGAACTCGACCTTCGAGGACAACCTGAACACCGAGCTCGTCGACATCGAGGAGCTCCAGGGTGACGAGTTCGCGTGGCTCAAGGATGCGATCACGCGGCATCGTGACGAGACCGGGTCCGAGGTCGCCGAGCGCATCCTCGCGGACTGGTCGCAGCAGGTCAATCACTTCGTGAAGGTGATGCCCCGCGACTACAAGAAGGTACTGCTCGCGATCTCCGAGGCCGAGAAGAACGGCGCGGACGTGGACGAGGCGATCATGGAGGCAGCTCGTGGGTGATCCACAAGGATTTCTGAAGAACACGTCGCGGGAGCTCCCGTCGCGGCGTCCCGTCGACCTGCGCCTGATGGACTGGAAGGAGGTGTACGAGGACTTCTCCACGGACACCCTCCGCACCCAGGCCAGCCGGTGCATGGACTGTGGCATTCCGTTCTGCCACAACGGGTGCCCGCTCGGGAATCTGATCCCCGAGTGGAACGACCTGGTGTACAAGGACCGGTGGCGCGAGAGCATCGACCGGTTGCACGCCACCAACAACTTCCCGGAGTTCACGGGCCGGCTGTGCCCGGCCCCGTGTGAGGCGTCGTGCGTCCTGGGCATCAACCAGGACCCGGTGACCATCAAGCAGGTCGAGGTCGAGATCATCGATCGCGCCTTCGACGAGGGATGGGTCCAGCCCGTCTACCCGACGTACCTCACCGGCAAGAAGGTGGCCGTCGTCGGTTCCGGCCCCGCGGGTCTCGCTGCAGCGCAGCAGCTCACGCGTGCCGGCCACACCGTCACCGTGTTCGAGCGAGCGGATCGCATCGGCGGACTCCTGCGCTACGGCATCCCCGAGTTCAAGATGGAGAAGCGCCACATCGATCGCCGGTTGGCGCAGATGGAGGCCGAGGGCACCATCTTCCGAACCGGTGTCGACGTCGGTGTCGACATCACCGCGGACGAGCTCCGAGAGGAGTTCGACTCGGTCGTCCTGTCGGGCGGTGCCACCAAGGCCCGCGACCTCGAGGTCCCCGGCCGCGAGTACGGCGGCATCCATCAGGCGATGGAGTTCCTGCCCTGGGCCAACCGTGTTCAGCTCGGCGACGACGTCGTCGACCAGTACGGCCAGCCGCCCATCACGGCGAAGGGCAAGAAGGTCGTCATCATCGGCGGCGGCGACACCGGCGCGGACTGCCTCGGCACGTCGCACCGTCAGGGCGCGGCCAGCGTCCACCAGTTCGAGATCATGCCCCGCCCGCCGGAGGAGCGCGCCGGATCCACCCCGTGGCCGACGTACCCGCTGGTCTACCGCGTGTCCTCGGCTCACGAGGAGGGTGGCGAGCGCGTCTTCTCCGTCAACACGGAGCGCTTCACGGGCGAGAACGGCATGGTCACCGGACTCGACGCGCACGAGGTCGAGTTCAAGGACGGTCGCTTCGCCAAGGTCGAGGGGTCGGACTTCCACCTCGAGGCCGACATCGTGTTCCTCGCGATGGGCTTCACCGGACCCGAGAAGCCGGGCCTGCTCACCGATCTCGGGGTGAACCTCAACGAGCGCGGCAACGTGTCGCGGACCGACAAGTGGAACACCAACGTCGATGGTGTCTTCGTGGCCGGCGACATGGGCCGCGGTCAGTCGCTCATCGTGTGGGCCATCGCCGAGGGCCGCTCCTGCGCGTCCGCGGTCGATTCGTTCCTCATGGGAAAGACGGCGCTGCCCGCGCCGATCGTGCCCACCCAGGCACCCCAGCGGTAGCGAGCCCACACCCCCGGTAGGAACCGAGCACCCCCTGCAGCCTGCTGCAGGGGGTGCTCTGTGTCGGGAGTCGGTGCGTCAGCGCGCTCGACGGAACAGGACGGCGGCCGCGCTGCCGGCGATCAGCAGCGTGACGAGCGTGGCCCCGGACGCGGCGACGATGCCGTCCACGTACGCCTCGCGGGCGCGGGACGCGAGGTCGGGCCCGACGTCGGGTGACATCCGGCCGGCTTCGGCCAGGGTGCCGGCGAGCGTGCCGTCTCCGGACGTGTCGGCGGGCCCCAGCACCAGGCGGTATGTGGCCACGCTGATGGAGCCGAGCACGGCGATGCCCAGTGCCCCACCGAGTTCCGCGCCCGTCTCCGACACGGCACCGGCCGCGCCCGCCTTCTCCGGTGCCGCGGTGGCGAGCACCCGATCCGAGCCGAACGTCGTGCCGGTACCCACACCGAACGCAGCGATCACCATGCCGCACAGCAGGATCGCGAGCGTGGCGCCCGACCCGACGTCCGAGGGGAGGGCCACCGCACCGATCACGACGGCACCGACGAACATGACGGAGATGGCGCCGACGAGGATGACGGCCGGCGGGCGGCGTTTCATGATCAGGGGGGCCGTCAGTGAGGCGGTGGCCGTCGCGATCGCCGGGATCAGCGACCACAGTCCCGCCTCGAGGGTTCCGAGCCCCATGACGAGCTGAAGATACTGCGACAGCATCAGATTGAAGCCCGTGATGATGAAGACCGACACGAGGATGACGATCACCGCGACGGAGAAGGCCGGGGTGCGGAACAGGTCGAACTCGATGACCGGGTGCGTGCTCGCGCGTTGACGTCGCACGAACCACCAGCCGACCAGGAGCCCCACCGCGAGCGCGGCGGCCACCTGCCAGTCGAGGCCGTTCTGCGCGGCGTGCTTGAGCGCGTAGACGATACCGAGCATCGCGACGATCGAGGCGCCGACGGCGGGCAGGTCGAAGCGGCCGGGGTTCGGGTTCTTCGCCTCGGGCAGCATCACCGGCGCGGCGATCAGCAGGACCACCATGATCGGGATGTTGATGAGGAACACCGAGCCCCACCAGAAGTACTCGAGCAGCGCGCCCGCGATGACCGGGCCGAACGAGCCACCGCCGGCGAATCCGGCCGTCCAGATCCCGATGGCGACACCGCGCTGCACGGGGTCGACGAAGAGCTTGCGGAGCAACGACAGTGTCGACGGCGCGAGGGTGGCGCCGCCGATCCCGAGAAGCACCCGCGAGGCGATGAGGGCCTCCGGGGTGTGCGAGAAGGCGGCGGCGACGGACGCGATGCCGAAGACGAGCGACCCGATCATGAGCAGCCGACGGGTGCCGATGCGGTCGCCGAGCGAGCCCATCGTGACCAGTAGGCCGGCGAGCATGAAGCTGTAGATGTCGAGGATCCACAGCTGCTGCGAGCTGCTCGGCTGGAGGTCCTCGGTCAGCGAGGGCAGGGCGAGGTATAGGACCGACATGTCCATCGAGACGAGGACGATGGGGACGACGAGGACGGCGAGACCCCACCACTCGCGACGCCCCGCCCGTTCGGTGGCGGGCGTGTCGGTGCTGGTCATGCGTGATCCGTTCGCGAGTGCGTGTGGTGGTGCTCCGTGAGGGGAACACCCTGCATTGCAACACACGGAGCGGGTCGGTAAAGAATCCGCTCCAGCCGGTGAGAGGGAACGAACATGCGGGTGGCAGTACTGGGAACCGGAACGATGGGCGCGGGCATGGCGGGGTCTCTGCTCCGCGACGACCACGAGGTGACGGTGTGGAACCGCAACGCCGATCGCGCGGCGCCGCTGAAGGACCAGGGGGCGACCGTCACGGACGATCCGGCGGCCTGCGTCGCCGACGCCGACGTGATCGTCACGATGCTCTACGACGAGTCGGCCACCGCGGACACGGCCACCACCTTCCTGTCAGCGGTGAAGGACGGCGCCGTGTGGGTCCAGTCCGCGACCGTCGGTCCGGCCGGCGCCCGACGGCTGGCCGATCTGGCGCAGCACCACGGGGTCGCCTTTCTCGACTGCCCGATGCTGGGGACCAAGGAGCCGGCGGAGTCGGGCAAGCTGACGGCGCTGGCCTCCGGACCCGCCGAGGCGCTCGAGTCGGTGCGCCCGGTGCTCGAGTCGTTGACGGTGAAGATCGTGAACGCGGGGACGGCGCCCGGCCGGGCGAGTGCGCTCAAACTGGCGTGCAACGCGATGGTGTCCACGCTCACGGCGGCCACGGCGCAGTCACTCGCGATGGCGTCGGAACTGGGCCTGGAGCCCTCGCTCGTCCTCGAGGCGCTCGACGGTGGTCCGATCAACGCGCCGTACACACAGATGAAGGGCCGCTCGATGATCGAGCGCGACTTCACCCCGTCGTTCGGGATCGACGGCGTGGTCAAGGACGTCGACCTGATGATCGATGCGGTGGATCCGCGCACCTCCCGCCTGCTGCAGGCCGTGCGCAGTGCGTACGTGGACGCGAGCGTCGCGGGGCACGGCGCCGACGATCTGGCGGCCGTCGTCACGGCCTTCGAGAACGACGAGGGGTTCCAGGGCTGAGTCGTCAGGGGGCAGTCGGGCGATAACCGACGCCCGCCGCCGCTCCTCGCCGTACGTTCGGGTGGACCGATGACGAACGAGCGAGACGAGAACGACGATGAGTGATCTGCACGTGGTGGCCACCATTCCGGTGACGGACGGCTTCGACGAGGTGCTGGAGGCGATGCGGCAGTTCGCCGTTCTCACGCGCGAGGAGGACGGCTGCCTGGAGTACGACGTCTACACCTCGAACGCGGCGCCCGACACCATCGTCACCGTCGAGGTGTGGCGGGACCAGGCGGCCCTCGACGGGCACATGGCGTCACCGCACATGGCCGACGTCATGGGTCGCCACGGCGCCAAGCTGGGCGCCCTGGCGATCCACCCGTTGACGCCCGCCTGAGTCAGGCGAGGCGCGGTTCGTCCCGGTAGGCCGCGCGGTCGTCCTCCGGGTCGGACCGGGCGACGAGCGAGTAGACGAGACCGGACACCGCGAGCAGGGCGACCATCACGAGGACGGCGAGCCAGCCGGTCGAGTCCATGGCGTCCGCCGCGATGCGCTCGAGCCCGGCGGCGAGCCACCCGACGGGCGTGAAGGACGCGGCCTTGCCGAAGACGGAGCTGTCGGGCGACCCCACCAGGGCTCCGCCTGCCAGGACCAGCTGGACGAGCAGCAGCACCAGGTTGATCGACTGGCCGACGGCACGGCCGAACGCCATCTGCACGGCGCCCGCCGCGGCGAGGAACGCCGCAGAACCCAGGAACAGGAAGACGATGCCGCCGAGGAGCGAGCCGAAGCTGAGACCGTCGCCGACGAACCAGTAGGCGATACCCGCAGCTGCGGTGACCGCGAGGGCCCCGAGGACGGGTGCGATGCGCGCCACGCGGTCCCGACGCGTCAGCAGGCGCATCAGGCTCACAGCGGCAGCCGCGGCCACGGCCACCAGTGCCGCGATCAGGTAGTAGTTCGACGGGGTGCTTCCCTGCACGACGAGGGTGGTCTGCGTCTGACCGTTCTCGTCGGTTGTCGTGGTCGCCGCTACTGCGTTGGCCGCGGGCAGCGAGGTCTGCGCGGTCTTCACGTTGGTCTGCAGGCTGCTGACGACGCCGCCGATCGGCTCGATGCCGGTCGTGATCTGGTCGGTGCCCGCCTTCAGCTGCTTGCCACCGTCGTCGAGCTGGATGATGCCGTCGTTCAGCTGGCCGGCGCCCGTGGAGAGCAGCGCGCTGCCGTCGACGGCGGTGTTCACGCCGGTGACGAACTCACTGGACGGATCGTCGAGCTGGAACGCGAGCAGGGCGGCGCCGTCGCGCAGCTGGTTGATCTGGGAGACGGTGTCGGGGCCGATGCCTTGCGCGTTCAGCGTGTCGATGAGCTCACGCAGCTGCCGTGCCGCGTCGGTGGTGATCGGGTTGTTCAGCACCTCGATGCGGTTCGCGACGTCCGCGATGGACGAGGTGACCTGGGCCTGCTTCTCGCCGAGCGCCAGCAGGGGCGTCGTCAGCTGGTTCACGCCGCCGCTGATCTGCACGGCGCCGTCACCGAGCTGGCCCACTCCGCCCTGCAGCTGCACGAGTCCGCCGGCCAGCTGAGAGTTGCCGTCCGCGAGCTGCTGGGACCCGGTGCGCGCCTGCCCGAGGCCGTCGGAGAGCTGGGTGACTCCGTCGGTGAGCTGCGGCGCCGCGTCGGTCAGCTGAGTGAGTCCACCGCTGAGCAGGCTCAGGGGCAGCTGCGTCTGGGTGAGAGCCGAGCGCGTCTTCGCCAGCGGGTCTCCCGCGGCGGGGGTGCCGCCGTCCGTGCCCTCGGAACCGTCTGCCGAGGTGGTGGTCTCGGAACTGCTCTGCGAAGCCAGGGGAACGACGTCGTTCCCGCTGAACGACGCGTAGAGGCCGGCCAGGAGCAGGGGGAGGGCGATCACGAGAACGACGATCACGGGCCGCGACAACGTGGCGACGAGACCCGAACGCGGGGCACCGTGTGCTGAGGGAGAAGTCATGATACTGCTCAGGCTAACCGGTGCCGACGCGCTCGACGGACCGTGCCGAGCGCCGATCGCGCCCGTAATGCCCGGTGACCTGCGCGATTAAGAAGTCGGTGAGGATCGCGCCCGGTTGCGGGGGAGCAGATCCCACACGTGCTGCGTCTCGTTCACCGACGCTACCGTACGTCTGCCGCTGCGCGAGAACAGTATTCGCGTGACCGAGACGTAGTCGATCGGGAAGGTCAGAGGCATGGCGGTGCCGAGCAGATCCTGCAGGTGGACGTTGATCACCCCGCCGTGGGCGAAGATCGCGACCGTGTCCTCCGGCTCCGCGTCCCGCACCACCGAGGCGATGTCGTCGAACACCCGTCGGCGGAAGGCGTCGGCGTCCACCGCGCTCGGAAGATGCCCGGCCTTGATGCGCTCGAACTCGGCGGGGAACTTCTCGCGCGCCTCCTCGATGGGGAGGTAACCCGGGAAGTCGCGGTCGTACTCCGCCAGACCGTCGAGCACGTCCACCGGGAGTCCGGTGTCCGCGGCGAGCGGTTCCGCGGTCTGCCGGGCGCGCAGTTGTGGACTGCTGACGATGCGCGCGAGCCGATGGGCGCGCAGCCCGTCGGGCACGCGCGCGGCCTGCTCGAGTCCCAGCGGTGCGAGGGCGGGATCGGCATCCGCGTCGGAACGCAGCGGGAGAGCGTGGCGGATCAGCAGCAGTTGCACAGCGGCCACTGTCTCACGGTCACGAGAGCGTTCCGAGTGCTGCCACCAGCCGTGCCGGCGCCGTCCGCCGGAACGACATGTCGAGCAGTTCGTCGACCTCGGTCCAGTCGGGGGTCCCGATCGTCAGGTCGAGTCCCACCCAGCCGCTCGCCGCGGTGTATGCGGGCTCGAAGAATCGCTCGTCGTCCAGCAGCGCCGCTCGCTCGTCGGTGTCGGGCAGGACCTGCAGCGACCGATCCCAGCGGGTGGAGGGGTGATCCCCCTTCACCGTGGCGCCGTAGATCGCGAAGACCTTCGTGGTGCGGAAGTTGGGGCGGCCGTGGGAGACCTTCTCGGTGGCGCCCGGCAGGCGCAGGGCTCGTTCCCGCACCGTGGCCAACAACGGATCGTCGTCGCGGAATCGCACGGGATGCTCCATGACCGAGGAGACTAGGCCCTCGTCATCGAGCCGGGCGGTCGATCGCCATCACCACGTGGTCGGTGGGGTCGATCGGATTGTCCGGGGTGAGGTGGGCCTCGGCGACACGTCGGTACCCGGCCTTTTCGAGCGCCCGCCACGACGCCACGTTGCCCGTGGCCACCGGCACGACGACGCACGTCGCGCTCGGGTACCGCCGCCACGTGTCGGCCGTGAACTCGATCAGCACGCGGGTGCCGAGGCCGTGCCCGACGAGGTGCGCCTCGCCGATGAGGTAGTCGATGGTGACGGCCTCCGCGGGCACCGCCCAGAACGGCGCCAGCTCGTCGACGTACTCCGGGTAGTCGTGCCACCGGGCGCGCTGGAGCAGGCCGACGGGGGTTCCGTCGTCGAGAGCCAGCACGTCCTCGGACGGCTCCTCGCCGCGGGCGGACGCTCCGAAGTCGCGGGCGACGGCCTCGGCGGTGACCTCGTGGTTCCACCACCGCGCCACGTGCGGGTGCGACAACCATCGCGCGAGCAGCGGGAAGTCGTCCTCGGTGACCCGCCGGAAGGTGATCACGATCAGCGCATGGACACGAGTTCGTGCACGTCGTCGTAGGGGAGCATCCCGTCCACCGTGGCCATGACCTGCATGCGGTCCAGAACGATGTACCCGTCGTGGTTGTCGAGGAACGCGGTGTCGGACGCGTCCCGCCCGGTGGCGATGCGCACGAGGCTCTGCCGTGGGGCCAGCCGGGTCGCGTCGACGACGCGCCAGACGCCGTCGACGTAGGCCTCCGCGACCGCGTGGAAGTCCATCGGGTCGCAGCCGGGCGCGTAGACCGCGACGAGGCGGGCCGGCACCGTCATCGCCCGCAGCAACGCGACGACGAGATGCGTGTAGTCGCGGCAGACTCCGCTACCCGCGAGGAGGGTGTCGGTGGCGCCGTCGATGGGGTCACTGCTGCCGGGGACGTAGCGCAGACGGCGGCCGACCCAGGCTGAGACGCGCTCGAGCACGTCGGCGTCGGAGGTGTAGCGCCCGAACTCGGTCTCGGCGAAGCCCAGAAACTTGTCCGACTCGCTGTAGCGGCTCGGCCGCAGGTAGACCGACAGGTCCCGCTCGACCACCGGGGCGGGATCCGCCTCGCCCTCCACGCGGGCGCGGTAGTCGACGACGAGTTGACCACGCCCACAATCGAATCGGTGGATGCGCCCGCCGGTCTCCGCGCGGATCACCGTGGGCGTGATCTCCTCGCCGTCGAGCCGGAACGACAGCGACTCGGTGACCGTCGTCCCCGGCAGTTCGGCGACCGCGATCTGGAACTCGAGGTTGCTGGGGTCGACGACGGTCACGTCGAGGTGGGCAGATACGTCACGCGTCACTCCCGCATGATGCCACCGGTCACGGCCGGAAGATCGCCCGGACGCAGTTGTCCGCCTTCTCCTTGAAGATCGCGTACCCCGCGGGTGATTCCTCGAGCGACATGTCGTGCGTTATCAGGAATGTCGGGTCCAGCTCGCCGGACTGCAGGTGGTCCAGAAGACGCGGGACGTACCGCTGTCCGTGCTGCTGTGCGGAGCGCAGCGTGAGGCCCTTGTTCATGACCAGACCCATGGGAAACTTGTCGGTGACACCGTAGACGCCGAGCACCGAGACGACGCCGCCCTTGCGGACCGTCCGGATCGCCTCCCGCAGCGCCGTCGCGCGGTCGCTCTCGAGGCGCAGCGCCTGCTTCGCCTTGTCGTAGATCTGGCCGACACCGGTGCCGTGGCCCTCCATGCCGACGGCCTCGATCACCGCGTCGGGCCCGCGGCCGCCGGTCATCTCGCGGATCTCGTCGGTGACGCTGTCCGAGGCGGTGTAGTCGACGGTCTCGGCACCGATCTCGTCGCGCGCCATGGCCAGTCGCTCCGGGATCCGGTCGACGACGATCACGCGGCCGGCCCCCATCAGCTGTGCACTGCGCGCCGCCATCAGGCCGACGCCTCCCGCTCCCCACACGGCAATCGTCTCCCCGCCGGTGATCGAGCAGAAGTCCGCACCCATGTACCCGGTGGGAATCGCGTCCGAGGCGAACAGCGCCTGCTCGTCGGTCACGCCGTCGGGAACGGCGAAGCAGTTCTGATCGGCGAACGGCACGCGAATGTACTGCGCGTGCGACCCCTGGTAGCCGCCGAACGGATGCGTGTAGCCGTAGATGCCGCCGGTGGGATAGCCCATGATCGGTCGCTGCAGATCCGCGTTCGGGTTGGTGGTGTCGCACAGTGAGTACTGCTCGTGGTCGCAGTACCAGCAGTTGTTGCACGCGATGAACGACGGCACCACCACGCGGGATCCCACACTCGTGGCCGTCACCTCCGCGCCGACCTCGACCACCCGGCCCATGAACTCGTGGCCGATGACGTCGCCCTCCCGCATGCCGGGGAGGTAGCCGCTCAGGAAGTGCAGGTCGGACCCGCACGTCGTCGTCACCGACACCTCCAGAACGGCGTCGTGGGGATTGACGATCACAGGATCGTCCACGGTCTCGACGGACAGGGTGTTCACGCCGGTCCAGCAGAGTGCACGCATGTCGGTCTCCTACTTCTCGCTCGGTCGGGCGGACGGAGTGGGCACGAGTGTCGGGATCTCGCCCGTCTGCAGCAGTGCCCGAGCGCGGTAGAGGATCTTGTAGGCCGCGATGCGCGCCGCGACGTCGGGGAGGGGGAGACCGAGCTCCAGCGTCACCTCGGTCCCGAGGTCGAGCGGAGCCTCGGCGAAGCGCACGACAGCGAGGTCGCCGCTGTCGTCGCGGCGGGTGAACCGCACTCCGTGGTCGTCGGCCGACCGCGTGGTCTCCACCGCGACGGCGACGTCGTTCCCGTCGGAGACGGTCCACGTGACCACGTCCCCGCCGTCGTCCGACACCGAGGCGATGTCGCCCAGCACGCGGGACAACTGTGGGGTGTCCGTCCAGAAGGCGCGCGCGGTGGGAACGTCCACGGCGATGGTCAGGGTCACGGGCCCGGCGGACTCGGCCTCACCGCGGCCGGTCACCTTCTGCACTGCGGGGTTCTGCAGCGCGGTCTCGGCTGCCGCCTTCACCGCGTTGCGCGCTGTCTCGACGATGCTCACGTCCACCACTCCTCAGGTCTGCGTGGCGGGCGCATACCCGAGGAGGAGTGAGGAAAACGTCGCGGAATCCTTCTCTGTCCGCCGGCTGCTGGCCTGGCGGCACTGGAAGTGAAAGTGAGGCCGTCGGCCCCGCTCACACGCCGCTCCCCGAGCTGCCACTTCTCCCGCTACCAGGAGAAATGTCATGACCCTGAGACACGAGCGCGTTCGTGACGCCGGTGAAGTCCTGTCACGCCACGACCAGCAGTCGATGAGGGCCGCGGCACCAGCGCTGGCCGGTCTGTCGCGGTCAGGTCGGATGGACCGCTGAGATGCACACGGTTCGGACGCTGCGTCACGCCGTGGTGCGAGTCAGCTCGTCCTGCGCCGTCGGGCCCGCGCCCAGTGCCCACCGGATGGCGGTGGTGACGGCGATGCCGCTCGCGCGCACGGCGGTGGCCTCGGTGATCGGAAGGTAGGGCAACCGGAGGGGGAAGCGGGTCCAGCGCGGCATCATCGACACCGCCACCGACGACAGCAACCCGTAGGCGGGGCGTACTGCCAACGGAATCGGTGGGTTGAGCAGGATGAAGCGGGCCGTGCGACGTGCTGCGGGAGTGCCGCGCAGTTCGGGCCGGTACATCGCCAGCATCTCGTTCAGCTCGTCGACCGTCTCGGGCACGTCCTCGGCGCCGAGCCCGCGAGCGACCCAGGCCGACTCCCGGACGTAGGCGTCGCGGCCGCCGGCATCGAGAGGTCGGGCACCGTAACGATCGTGCGCGCGCAGGAAGCTGTCGATCTCCGCGACGTGGACCCACCGCAGCAGGTGCGGATCCGACGCGGCGTACGGCCGCCCGTCCGGCGCGACTCCCGTGATGCGCTTGTGCACGGCGCGCACGATTCGCACGGCGCGCTGCGCGTCCTCGATGGTGCCGAACGTGGTCTCGGCGAGGAACGTGCTGGTGCGTTGCAGACGGCCCCACGGGTCGCCGCGGTAGCCGGAGTGCTCGTCCACGGCAGCCATCGCCAGCGGGTGCAACGACTGCAGGAGCAGGGCGCGCATTCCGCCGACGAACATCGACGCATCGGCGTGGACGCGCTGGATCGCCGAATCGGGGCCGTACCGACGCGGCCCCTCGGCCAGGTGGATCCGGTCGCGTCGAGCGGGGCCCTCGTCGCCCGCGACCCGCGCGAAGATGGTCTCGCCCACTCGGGTCTGGACCGTGCGCAGAGGATTCATCTCTCCAGTGTGCGCTCGCGCGGCGTTCAGCCGGTGGAGACAGTTCTCACCAGCGCCGCGACTCGCCGGGGCTGATCGATCATGGCGTGGTGGTGCGACGGGGACACCACGGCGAAGCGGCCGCCGAGGTAGCGGGCCAGACGCTGCTGGCGCCGCAACCACTGCGCTCCCCACGGGGTCCGTCGTCCCGTGTGCGCGGCGGCCACGATGACGGGGACGGACGGAACGGGCGTCGTGCGGCGCAGGCGGTTCAACTCGAGGGCCATGTCGGCGTACACCGCGTACTCGATCGCGGCGGCCTCCAGATAGGAGGGATCGCGGTAGATGCGGCGGAGATCGTCGACCCGGTCGGGCGCGTACCCGTCCGGGGGAATGGCCTGCGTCAGGACGTGGCGCACCGGATCGGCGAGCAACCGTTGCAGACCGGCGGCCGAGACGATGCGGGCGATCACGCGAGTCACCGGAATGCGGATGCGCGGCGGCACCAGGGCCGACGGCGACTTCTCGACGCTCGAGTCGAGCAGCACGAGCCCCGCCGTGCGCGCGGGGTACGACCGCGCGAAGCCCTCGACGTAGAAGCCGGCCATCGAGTGCCCCACCAGGACCACGGGGTCCGTCATCGCGAGGGCGTCCAGGACGGCGAGGATGCGATCGGCCTCCTCGTGCACCGTCGGCACCCGGTCCGGAGGCAGAGGTTCGCTGTCGCCGAAGCCTGGTCGATCGATGGCCACCGTCGTGTGGCCGGCCGCCACCAGCAGCGCGGACACGTCGATCCAGTCGTGCCACGTCGAGGCGAGCCCCCCGCACAGCACGACGACCGGGGCGGGCGCCGCCGCCGCGTCAGGACGGGAGACCACCACGTGCACGGCGGTCCCCAGTACGTCGACGACCACCTCGCCGTTCGGTTTCATGTGAAACATTCAGCTCCGCGGCTTGGCCAACGGGAACGCGAGGGTCTCGCGGATCGACCCGCCCGTGATGAGCATGACCACCCGGTCGACACCCATTCCGAGGCCACCGGTCGGCGGCATGCCGTGCTCGAGCGCCTGGAGGAAGTCCTCGTCCAGTTCCATCGCCTCGGGATCGCCGCCCGCGGCGAGCATCGACTGCGCGGTGAGACGAGCGCGTTGGTCCACGGGGTCGGTCAACTCGCTGTACGCGGTGCCCAACTCGACCCCCCACGCCACCAGATCCCACTTCTCGGCGACGCCCGCGATGCTGCGGTGGGGCCGGGTCAACGGGGACATCGACGTGGGAAAATTGGTGTAGAACGTCGGGAACTCGGTGAAGTCCTCGACGAGGTGCTCGTACATCTCCTGCGCCACGGCCCCCTCGTCCCAGGTCGACTGATACGGGACGTCGTGCAGATCGCACAGACGCTGCAGCTCCGCGAGCGGTGTGTCGGGCCGGACGTCGGCACCGATCTTCTCCGCGACGGCGCCGTGCATGGTCTTCACCGGCCACTCGCCGGAGATGTCGATCTCCGTCATGGTGCCGTCCTCGGCCGGCCGGTAGATCACCTCGCGGCCGTGCGCGGCCACGGCGGCGCGCTGGATCAGCTCCCGGCACAACACCATCGCGCGCTCGTAGTCGCTGTGCGCCTCGTAGGCCTCGAGGATCGTGAACTCCGGATTGTGCTTGAAGTCGGCGCCCTCGTTGCGGAACACGCGACCGATCTCGAAGACCCGCTCCATGCCGCCGACGCACAGCCGCTTGAGGTACAGCTCCGGCGCGATACGGAGGTAGAGATCGAGGTTGTAGGCATTGATGTGCGTGAGGAAGGGTGCCGCGTTCGCGCCGCCGTGAATCTGTTGCAGGATCGGTGTTTCCACCTCCATGTATCCGCGGTCGCCCAACGTGTCGCGCAGCGACTTCACCACCGCGCTGCGGGCACGCATGAGGGCGCGCGCCTGCGGATTGATCTCCATGTCGACGTAGCGCTGACGCACCCGCGCCTCGGGATCGGTGAGCCCGCGGAACTTGTCGGGCAGCGGGTGCAGCGATTTCGCGTTCATGCGCCAGTCGCTCACCAGCAGCGCGAGCGCTCCGGTGCGACTGCGACCGACCACTCCCGTGCAGGAGATCAGGTCGCCCAGGTCGAAATCGGACGTGAAGCGTCGCAACCGATCTCGATCGATGCGCTCGCTGTCGAGGAGGATCTGCAGGTCCCCGCTCCAGTCGCGCACGAGGCCGAAGACGACGCCGCCGTAGTCGCGGATGCGCAGCAGGCGACCGGACACGCGCACGGTGGTGCCCTCCGGGGCGTTCGCCGCGGAGTCCACGGTGTGGGTGGGCGGATGCGCGACGGGGTAGGCGTCGACGCCGTCCGCGGAGAGCCTGTCCAGCTTGGACATCCGCACCCGGACCTGTTCCGGCCGTCGCCGGCCGGGCAGCGTGTCGACGGGTGTGTCGTCGGGCTCGCTCCCGTCGGCGTGCAGCGTGCCGTCGGCCAGCAGCGCGGCGGGAACAGCCTGTCGGGTGCCGGTGTGAGTGCGTGCACCGAGGCCCGGCAGCGTGAGGAAGCCCTCCGCGATGGCCGATGCGGTACCCACCTTCGGCAGATCGCGGTTGTCCTCGAAGCACAGGTACCGCGGTACCCACTCGGGCTGGTACTTGAGGTTCGATCGGTACAGCGCCTCGAGCTGCCACCATCGCGAGAAGAACACGAGCGTCGAACGCCACAGGCGCAGAACAGGTCCCGCACCGATGCGGCCGCCCTCCTCGAACACGGAGCGGAAGACGGCGAAGTTCAGGGACACCTTGGTGATGCCCACGGTGTCCGAGCGGGACGCGAGCTCGGAGACCATGAGCTCGACGGTGCCGTTGGGTGAGGCGGGATCACGGCGCATGAGGTCGAGCGATGCTCCGCTCGCGCCCCAGGGCACGAGGGAGAGGGTGCCGACGACGCGGTCGTCCGCATCGAGCACGGCCTCGACGAGCAGGCAGTCGCCGTCGAGAGGGTCGCCGAGGCGCCCGAGTGCCATGGAGAACCCGCGTTCGGTCTCGGTGTCACGCCAGCGGTCGGCACGCTCGACGATGCCCGGCCACTCGTCCTCGGGGATGTCGCGATGCCGTCGGATGCGCACCGTCACGCCCTTGCCGCGCGCCCGATTGACCGCCTGGCGCACCGGGCGCATGTCGGGTCCGTTCAGGCTGAACGAGCGGGTCTGCAAGATCGCCTCGTCGCCGAGTTCGAGCACGGCGAGTCCCGCCCGCCGGAACGCGGCGGCACCGGTCTCGCTCGCTCCCATCACCGCCGGGGCCCACCCGTACCGAGACGACATCTCGAGCCACGCCTCGATCGCGTGAGGCCAGGACTCCTCGAGGCCGATGGGATCGCCGCTGGCGAGGCACACTCCGACCTCGACGCGATAGGTGATGGCGGCCTTGCCGTTCGGTGCGAAGACCACCGCCTTGTCGCGGCGGGTGGCGAAGTAGGCCAACGAGTCGTCGTGGCCGGAGCGGGCGATGAGTCCGCGTAGCGCCGACTCGTCCGTGCCGGTGAGGGCGTTGCTCGCACGCTGCGAGCGGAACAGTGTCACCACCGCCGCGGCGAGGGCGACGAAGGCGAGCAGTCCCAGAAGAAAGTTGAGGAATCCGTGTGGTCGGCCGCTGAACTGCTCGTTGTCCACCAGTGCCAGGCCGGCCACTCGGTTGAGTGACCACAGGAAGGTCTCGTTCCGCGGCAGCGAACCCGGGAAGGCCTCGAGCAGCGCCCAGCCGGCGAGGATGCCGACGATCAGACCGGTGACGAGAACACCGAGTGCCTTCCATCCGGCGCCGCGTCGGACCTTGGTGTCGAACTCGGTGCGGGAGGCGAGCAGCAGTGCGAGCACCGCGACCTGCAGGACGAGTCCGATCCAGGACCCGACGCTGCCGGGATCGTCCACCAGGGTCGATACGTTCACCACCGCGGATCCGGCCGTGTAGAGAAGAGCGATCCACCACGCGACGCGTTTGCGCGTCGACAGCGCCGCGGCGACCAGCGCGACCACGAAGCCGTAGGACAGGCTCGTGTCGGGAGCGTCGATGACGTACGAGTCGAGCCACTCGCGGGGTACGTGGACGAGGGCTCGGAGCGCGGGTGACAGGCTCCACAGGAGGACCAGCGTCGCGTAGACACCGAGCACGAGGCCGACGTGGTGCGGCACCTGCCGCAGGCGCCCCTTGTGGCGCGACCGGCGATCGGCGCGGGCGACGCGGGACGCGTCGGACAGGCCTGACGGGGACGGTGATGCAGTGCCCGCGGCGGATGCCGCCGGGGTCGCCTGTGTGGCCATGATCGAGCGCCTCCTGCCGGGACCGTGGATGACGGGACGAGCCCGTGCTCCGCAGGACACAGGCTGTGACAGACAACTATGCAGCGTTCGATGCCGCCGCGCGCCCTGTGCTGCGCGGCGGGTCGTCACGAAGGGCCGGGAACCGGAACGACGTCGGGTTCGTTGGCCGGGCAGCACCGATCCGAATACGGATGAATCGGGCGAAACGAGAAGGGATCTCTCACATGGGCGTCAGCCTGACCAAGGGTGGCAACGTGTCTCTCACGAAGGCCGCACCGAATCTGACCGCGGTGTCCGTCGGACTCGGATGGGATCTGCGCACGACGACCGGAACGGATTTCGATCTCGACGCCAGCGCCATCGCGCTCGGCCCGGACAAGAAGGCGCCCGGCAACGAGTACTTCGTCTTCTTCAACAATCTGAAGACTCCGGACGGCTCGATCCAGCACACGGGTGACAACAAGACCGGTGAGGGCGACGGCGACGACGAGGTCATCGACGTCGATCTCGCAGCGGTCCCGTCCACCGTCGACATCGTCACGTTCCCCGTCTCGATCTACGAGGCCGACGCGCGCTCGCAGTCGTTCGGCCAGGTCCGCGGCGCCTACATCCGCGTGATCGACAAGTCGAACGGCACCGAGCTCGCCCGTTACGACCTCACCGAGGACGCCTCGACGGAGACCGCCATGGTCTTCGGCGAGCTGTACCGCAACGGTGCGGAGTGGAAGTTCCGCGCCGTCGGCCAGGGCTACGCCTCCGGACTCGCCGGCATCGCCCGCGACTTCGGCATCAGCGTCTGATCAGTCTCGACGCCTGATCTCGGGGCGGTCGGCTCGTCGCCTCGCGCGAACGACGCCGACCGCCCCGATGATCATGCCCACGATGGACAGCACGTCCGACTCGGTGAATCCGTGCTGGAGTGAGAACACCACCAGCACACGGCCCTCGAGCGGCGCGTTGAAGAGCAGCCAGCCGATCGACGCGAACACCACCGCGGAGATCGACCAGGCGTTCGGCCGCGCCAGGCACCACGCCGACGCGGCGAACAGCGAGTTCATGACCACGAGTGCGTGGAAGATGTCGATCACGGGGTGGGTTTCCTCGTCTGGGTCCGGTGCAGGGCGGGTGTCACAGGAAGGTCGAGAGCAGCCGATGCCCGCCGGCGGCCTTGGCTCGGTACATCATCGAGTCCGCACCCCGCGTCGCGCGGTCGATCGCCCCGGGTCCGGAACTCCACAGCGACGAGTCGGGAGTCAACACGGCGACGCCGACGCTGGCGGTCACGGGAATGGTGTCCTGTCGATCGTGGACCGTCTCGGTGACACGGGCGACCACCGACTCGACGTCACCGTCCACATCGGTGAGGACCGCCACGAACTCCTCGCCGCCGGTTCGCGCGAGCACCCCGTGGCCGTCGAAGAGCTCGGCGAGCCGGGTCGCGACCAGGACGATCACGGTGTCGCCCTGATCGTGTCCGAAGCGGTCGTTGACGCTCTTGAAACGATCGATGTCGATCATCACGACCACCACGGGCGATGTGGTCGCGAGTGCCGTCTCCCACAGATCCTCGACCGAGTTCTGCAGACCGCGGCGGTTCCTGACGCCGGTCAGCGAATCGAGGTCCGAGGCTTTCGCGTCCGTCGAGACGAGTGACCACGCGATGGACGCGAAGACCGGCACCCCACTGCTCGCGCCGCTGGCCACCAGCACCGCGGCGATCGCGTCCCACGGCCCCCACAGGTTCTGGACGTACGCCAGGGTGCCGATGAGGACGATGACGGCATTGGTGAACGCGAGATGGGCGAGCAGCACTCGTGGGCTGAGGAAGAACGTGCAGAGAGCGCCGTTGATCGCGAACAGGAAGGTGCCGATCAGTGCCGACGTCGGGGTGTCCAGCAGGATCACGGACGTGATGCCGACGTCGCCGAAGATCAGGAACCCGAGGAACTGCGCCTTCGTGTCCGGCGTCGGTCCCGTGAGCACCCAGATCATCGCGGCGATCTGCAGGGCCAGCACGAGGAAGACGTAGACGATCGCCGGCGTGCCGGAGGGGCCGTTGGGCGAGGCGAGCATCAACATGGACACGGTCGCGTTGAGCAGCACCGCGCCGGCGAAGACCAGCCGGATGATGCCGTGGATGGACCGGGTGGAGTGGTGGACGAAGATCCAGTCGAAATCGTGCGGCGTGGTCAGCCACCGACGCACGACGTCGAGTGCGCTGTCCCGAGGCCGGTGGGTGAGGGGTCTGCGTTGCGCGTTGCGGATGCGCCGGGATCCGCTGTGTCGACCCGGGCGAGCGCGATCGCGGGACGCGCGGACGCGCTGCGTGACCGGCGGACGGGTCGGGTGCGGCATGCGTGGAGAATCCCTTCGAACTCGATGCGACCCCCGACGCGGCGTGTGTCCCTGCTGGTGACCAGTGAAGTGTACGTGTAGTCGGTTTGGTCGGCCCGAAACCGGTGAAACATCGGGTATTCGTGGTAGGTCGGCGAGATCACCCCTCGACGTACGATCGGCCGCATGACCGCTGTGTTCCCTGCCAGGCTTCCTGTCGTGTGCGCGCCGATGGCCGGAGGCCCGTCCACCCCCGCCCTGACCGCCGCCGTGAGCGATGCCGGTGGCCTGGGGTTCCTGGCCGGAGCCCTGCTGAGTCCGGAGGCGCTCGACGGCCGGCTCTCCGAGATCGAGTCCCTCACGTCGGCGCCGTACGGTGTCAATCTCTTCCTCCCGTCAGCGCACATCGCGGTCGCCGACGAGATGGAGTCGTACCGCGCCGCGCTGGCCTCGATCGCCGCCGAGTTCGGGGTCGAACCCGGCCCGGCGACACCCGGCCCCGACGACATCGACGCGGTCATCGACGTGGTGCTCGCCCACCGCCCGGCGGCCGTATCGGTCACGTTCGGTCGACCCGGCGCCGAGCTCACCGCCCGCGTGCACGAGATCGGCGCCCTGATGATCGGGACGGTCACCTCCGTCGACGAGGCCCGCGAGGCCGTCGAGGACGGGGCCGACATGCTCGTCGTCCAGGGCAGTGAGGCCGGCGGACACCGGGGCGTCTTCACCGACGACGGGTCGTCTCCTCGAGGCGGTGACGCGATGTCGCTGCCGTCCCTGCTGCTCGCCGTCGGACTGTCGGTCGACGTGCCCCTGATCGCGGCCGGCGGGATCATGGACGGGTCCAGCGTGGTGGCCGCTCTCGGACTCGGCGCCGTCGCTGCGCAGATGGGCACCGCGTTCCTGTGCTCCGACGAGGCCGGTACCTCGGCGGTGCACCGCGCCGCACTGCTGGACCGCCGCTACCGGCGCACCGTGGTGACGCGTGCGTTCTCGGGACGACCGGCTCGGGGACTCGAGAACGAGTTCGCCGCGCAGTTCACGGCCTCCGCACCGGCCGGCTATCCCGATGTCAACGCGATCACGGGCCCGATCCGCACCGCGGCGACGGCTGCCGGCCGAGCGGACGTGCCCAACCTGTGGGCCGGTACCGGGTGGCGTTCGGTGACCGCCGCGCCGGCCGCGGACATCGTCGCGCGGATCGTCGCCGAGATGGAGACCGCCTAGAACCTCAGGACGGATCTGCTGTCGGGGACCGGTCCTGACTTCCCGCGAGGAGGATCGACGCGATCAGCTCGGGATTGTCCGTCATCGGCACGTGGCCGACCCCGGGGACCGAGATGACGCGGGCGTGCGGGAAGCGGCGACGGACGCCCCGCACCTGGTAGTGCGGCAGGATCAGGTCTCGCGTGCCCCACGCCACCGTCACCGGCACCAGCGGTTCGGTGAGTGGCGGGAACTCGAACGGCGCGTCGATGCCCGCGTCGATCATCGCGTTGGTGGTGAGTGACGAGGCGTCGACGACGGCGGCCTCGTACGACACCCTGCTCGGATGCGCGAAGAACGGCAGCAGCGTGGGGTACCGCACCGCCCGCATCTTGAGCGCAGTCGGTGTGGCCTTGCCGAACGTGCGCGCGACGGTCCGCATCGCGCGGAACGTCACCATGGTCCGAGCCTGGTCGGTGTGGTTGAGGAAGAAGCCGGCGGGGGACAGCGCGGTGGCCGACGCCACCTCGCCCTGCGCGGCGAGACACAGCGCGACGTAGCCGCCGAGCGAGTTGCCGGCGATGTGCACCTGGTGGTCCGGCTCCTCGATCTCGCGGACGAACTCGGTGACCTCGTTCTGGAGCGTGAGCAGCACGTTCTCACCGGACTCGTGCAGCGGCTCCGACTCCCCGTGCCCGGGCAGGTCCACGGTCACGACCCGCCGATAGGGCGTGAGCAGGTCCAGCACCGCGTCCCACGCCTGGCGGCGGTGAACGACTCCGTGCACCAGTACGAGGGTGGGACCGTGACCGTCGACGTCGTAGCGCAGTGTCATGGGCGGATGGTAGCGGAGCCCGGCGCAGTGCCTGTCACTCGGCGTACACAGACAATCCGGTCACGAGCTGAGAACCCGGTCGATCGCCGCGACGGCGTCGGCCAGCGCCTCCTCGGTCACGGTCAGCGCGGGACGGAACCGGACGCTGCGCGAGCCGCACCCCAGCATGATCACGCGCTCGTCGACGAGGAGCCGCGTGATCAGTCGATCGCGAGTCGCGGTGTCCGGCAGTGAGAACGCCCGGAACAGGCCGCGTCCCCGCACGTCGGAGATCGACGGGTGACGCACCGCGAGTGCGTCGAGAGCGGCGCCGAGGATCGCGCCCCTCTCCGCGGCGCGGGCGATGAGGCCGTCGCGTTCGATCACCTCGAGGATCCGCCGTGCTCGCACCATGTCGGCCAGGCCGCCGCCCCACGTCGAGTTGATCCGTGATCCGACCTCGAAGACGTTGTCGCGCACCATGTCCACGCGGCGGCCCGCCATGATGCCGCACACCTGGGTCTTCTTGCCGAAGGCGAGGACATCGGGTTCGACGCCCAGCTGCTGGTGCGCCCACGCGGTGCCGGTGATGCCCGCCCCGGACTGGACCTCGTCGACGACGAACAACGCGTCGAACTCGTGGCACAGAGCCTGCAGCCCGAGGAGGAACGACGGTCGGAAGTGATGGTCGCCGCCCTCGCCCTGGATCGGCTCGACGATGGCGGCGGCGATGTCGTCGGGGAACGACTCGAACGCGGCCCGCGCAGCGGCCAGTGAGCGCGCCTCGAGAGCGTCCATGTCCGCGCCCTCGCGCAGGTACGGCGACGGGATGCGGGGCCAGTCGAACTTCGGGAAACGCGCGACCTTGATCGGATCCGTGTTGGTGAGCGACATGGTGTAGCCCGACCGGCCGTGGAAGGCGTGCTCGAGGTGCAGGATCCGTCCGCCCAGTGCCGGGTCGAGACCGCGGGACTCGTTCAGCCGGCTCTTCCAGTCGAAGGCCACTTTGAGGGCGTTCTCGACGGCGAGCGCACCGCCCTCGACGAAGAAGAGGTGGGGTAGTTCGGGGACGCCGAGCACGCGCGCGAAGGTCGCGACGAAGCGGGCCATCGGCTCGGAGTAGAGGTCAGAGTTGCTCGGCTTGTGCAGCGCGGCCGTCAGCAGATCCGCCCGGAACTCGTCGTCGCGGGCGAGAGACGGATGGTTCATCCCGAGCGCGTTCGAGGCGAAGAACGTGAACATGTCGAGATAGGACGCACCGGTCCGCGCATCGACGAGTGTGGAGCCGTGCGACCGCTCGAGGTCGAGAACCATGTCGAAGCCGTCGGCCAGGATGTGGCGCGACAGCACGTCGTGGACCGACTCCGGCGCACCGGCGGGAACGGGGGTGGTGGGCCGCGATGGCAGTACCTGCGTCATGAAGGCGAAAGTACGCGATAAAATACTGTCAAACAACAGCTGGGCCGGAATAAATCCTGTCACGACCATCGGAGACAATGAATCCATGACATCTACCGTCGACCTGTCCGCCCGTACGTCCGAGCTGCTCGCCGCAGTCGGGGCCGCGCCGCTCGACCACGACTCCGGCCTGGCCGCGACCAGCCCGATCACCGGTGCGGTGCTGGGCCACGTGCCGCTCACGAGCGACGTGGACTCGGTGATCGCCGCAGCCGCGGACGCCTACCGGTCGTGGTCTCTCGTTCCCGCGCCGGTACGCGGCGGTCTGGTGCGTGAGCTGGGTGAACTGCTCCGCGAACACAAGGACGCACTCGGTGAGCTGGTGTCCATCGAGGCCGGCAAGATCGTCAGCGAGGGCCTCGGCGAGGTCCAGGAGATGATCGACATCTGCGACTTCGGCGTCGGACTGTCCCGCCAGCTCTACGGCAACACCATCGCCACCGAGCGGCCCGGCCACCGGATGATGGAGCAGTGGCACCCACTCGGAGTCGTCGCCGTGATCACGGCCTTTAACTTCCCGGTCGCGGTGTGGTCGTGGAACACCGTGCTCGCCCTCGTCGCCGGCGACACGGTGGTGTGGAAGCCGTCGGAGAAGACGCCCGTCACCGCGGTGGCCGTGCAGGCGCTGTTCGAGGAAGCCGCACGCCGTGCCGGGGTGTCGCCGGCGGTGGCGCAACTCGTCGTCGGTGACCGTGCCGTCGGTGAGACCCTCGTCGACGATCCGCGCATCGCCTTGGTCTCCGCCACCGGATCGACCCGCATGGGCCGCGAGGTGGGTCCCCGCGTCGCGGCACGGTTCGGCCGCGTGCTCCTCGAACTCGGCGGCAACAACGCCGCGATCGTCTGTCCGAGCGCCGATCTCGACCTCACCGTCCGCGGCCTGGTGTTCTCCGCGGCCGGCACGGCCGGTCAACGATGCACGTCCCTGCGCCGCGTCATCGTGCACGAGTCCGTCGCCGACACCCTCGTCGACCGACTGGGTACCGCGTACTCGTCGTTGCCCGTCGGGTCGCCGCTCGACTCGTCGACGCTGGTCGGACCGCTGATCGACGAGGCCGCGCACGACGGGTACGCCGACGCGTTGGAGCTCGCGCGGAAGGACGGCGGCACCGTCGTCGCGGGTGGTGAGCGGGTGCGAGTGGCGGGCGCCGAGGACGGTGTCTACGTCCAGCCGGCCATCGTGCGGATGCCCGCGCAGACCGACGTGGTGCGCCGTGAGACGTTCGCGCCCATTCTGTACGTCATGACCTACAGCGATCTGGACGAGGCCATCGCCCTCCACAACGACGTACCGCAGGGGCTGTCGTCGTCGATCTTCACGACCGACCTGCGCGAGGCGGAACGCTTCCTGTCGGCGGCAGGGTCGGACTGCGGCATCGCGAACGTGAACATCGGCCCGTCGGGCGCGGAGATCGGCGGCGCGTTCGGCGGCGAGAAGGAGACCGGTGGCGGGCGCGAATCGGGCAGTGACGCCTGGAAGTCCTACATGCGACGCACCACCAACACGGTCAACTACAGCTCGGAGCTGCCGCTCGCCCAGGGGGTGACGTTCCTGTGACTGCGGGAAGGCCGGAGGACGGCCGGGATCACGCGGGAAGGCCGGAGGCCGGCCGGGATCACGCGGGAAGGCCGGAGGACGGCCGGGATCACAGCAGCGATCGAACGGTCGAGATCCGCGACGAGGTGATCAGGCTGGGGCAGTTCCTCAAGCTGGCCGACCTCATCGAGTCGGGGTCCGAGGCGAAGGCCGTCATCGCGGACGGTCTCGTCGAAGTCAACGGTGAGACCGAACTGCGCCGAGGACGTCAGCTCCGTGCGGGCGACACCGTCACCGTCGGCGGGGTGTCCGCCCGCGTCGCTCAGGCCTGAGCTGCCGGTCAGCCCTGAGGCGGGAGGGGTTGCGCCGCGACGACGACACCGTCGTCGTCGCTGTAGACGAACTCGCCGGGGATGAAGGTGACTCCGCCGAACTCGACTGTGACGTTCTTCTCACCCGACCCTGTCTGCGTGCTCTTGCGCGGGTTGGTTCCCAGCGCCTTCACCCCGATGGCGAGAGTCGTCAGGATGGCCGAGTCGCGCACGGCACCGTTGACGATGACGCCCGCCCACCCGTTGTCCACACCGCGCCCGGCGATGATGTCGCCGACGAGGGCGGTGTGGACACTCGCGTCGCCGTCGACCACCAGGACTCCGCCGTTGCCGGGCTCCGACAACGTCTGCTTGACCAGCAAGTTGTCCTGAAAGCAGCGAATGGTGGTGATGGGTCCGCAGAACTCCCGCACGGCCCCGAGCTGACGGAACTGCGTGTCGCAGCTCCGGATGTCCGGCCCGAGGGTGTCGGCGAGATCGGCGGTCGCGATGAAGGTGCTCATGGCGTCACAGGCTAGCGGCAGTCCTGCGGCACGTCGGGTCACGCTGTCGGGGACACTCGCCGGGGCGGCGGTTGGTGCGTCGGCGGTTCGGTCCCTCGATGTCGATTGGACGGTGCAGGTCGGGGGAACCCGCACGTCATGAGTACAAGTCACGACGGCAACGACGGTCACACCGGTGACGAGACTGCGCGCGACGCCACCCGAGAGGACCACCCCATGTCCGGCCAGAACCCCGATCCCGCAGAGACTGCAGGACTCGAACCCGGTGGCAGCATCGTGCCGGGTGACACGCCGCCGGACTCCACGTCGGCCGCGGGTCCCAATCATGAACCGCCCCAGCGCACTCGGACACCCGCGATCGTGTTCCTGGTCGCGGTCGGCGTCGTCGTGGTGCTGATCGTCCTCGGTGTCGTGGGCAGGATCGCGGGCCTCGTCTAGAGCCCCCGACAGAACTGACGACGGAGCACGTGGCCTCTCGGCCTCGTGCTCCGTCCGTGTGTCAGGCCCCGTTCTCGCGGGCGTTCGCTCCGACGACGGCGACGATCCACTCCGCCAGCCCGGCGGCCCGCCCGTCGTAGTGCGCGCGGAACCGCTCGTCGGCGGTGTACATCCCGGCCACGCAGACATGCATCGCGTGATCGCAGTCGTAGAAGCGGTCGATCGACGCTCGGTGACGTTCGGCCAGAACGTTCGCCTCGTCCGAACCGGGCTCCACGCCGCGGAGCATCGCTGCAGCGAGATCAGCCTCGAGTTGTTCGGTGTCGGCCTTGATCGCACGCCAGTCGTCGGCCGACATCGCGGCGGTGCGCTCCGTGCTCTGGGCCCACGCATCGGTGGTTCCCCAGCGCTCGCGGGCCTCGTCCTCGTACTTCTCGCCGGCCCAGTCGTCGCCCCAGATCTCACGCTGCTCGGCCGAGGTCAGGTTCGTACCCATCGTCTTCCTCTCGATCACGGTGTCCACGGCGTTCGCCATGGCGGTCAGGTGAGCGATGCGCTGATCGAGCAGGGTGCGCTGCCGTCGGAGATGCTCGAGTGCGTCCGCGGCGGGATCGTCGAGTATCTCCTTGATCTCGGTCAGCGGGAACCCGAGTTCGCGATAGGTCAGCACGGAGTACAGGCGCTCCACGTCCTGCGAGGAGTAGGTGCGGTATCCCGCAGGAGATCTGCCGCCGGGCACCACCAGCCCCACCGCGTCGTAGTGGTGCAGGGTGCGCACGCTGACGTCCGCCAGCGCGGCGACCTGTCCCACGGTCAGTGCATCGTTCACACCGGTCACTGTCCTGCCTCCCGTTGCGTGAGGGTCAAGCACAATCTTGGCCCGATCCGCCGAGGCGTCCGGTCGGGGGCTGTGTCCGAACGCACTCCTGGCGTACCGTGTCGATACCGACGGTGTATCCGTCAACCGTCGTCACACTCATCCGCCACTGGGAGATACGCATGTCAGCGCCGACCGCAGACACGTTCACACGACTCGTCGCCCTCGCCTCGGTCGCACCGGGCCGGGAGACCAAGCCCGTCATCGAGGTGTTCACCGGCCGCGAGATGGCGACCATCCCCGTCGGCACCCGCGACGACGTGCTGGCGGCGAACGACAAGGTCCGCGCAGCCCAGAAGCGGTGGGCGACGACGTCCATCGCAGATCGAGCGAAGATCCTCCACAAGTATCGCGACCTCGTGTTGAAGCACCGGGCGTCGCTCATCGACCTGGCGCAGGCAGAGACCGGGAAGTCCCGGTCCGCCGCCCAGGAGGAGGTCCTCGACATCGCGATGACGGCGCGGCACTACGCGCGGGTCTCCGGCGAACTGCTGAAGAGCAAGCGCGTCAAGGGCATGCTTCCCGTGCTGACCAAGACGCAGGTCAACTACCAGCCCAAAGGCATCGTCGGCATCATCTCGCCGTGGAACTACCCGATGACCCTCGCGGTGTCCGATGCCATCCCGGCTCTGATGGCCGGCAACGGCATCGTGCTGAAGCCGGACAGCCAGACGCCGTACTGCGCGCTCGCATGTGTCGAACTGCTCTACCAGGCCGGTCTGCCCCGTGACCTCTTCGCCGTGGTTCCCGGCCCCGGATCGGTGGTGGGCACCGCCATCGTCGACACCTCCGACTACCTGATGTTCACGGGTTCCACCGCCACCGGCCAGCTTCTCGCCGAGCAGACCGGTCGGCGACTCATCGGGTTCTCCGCCGAGCTCGGCGGCAAGAACGCCATGATCGTCGCCGCCGGCGCCAAGATCCCCGAGGTGGTCGACGCGGCCGTCCGTGCCTGCTTCTCCAACTCCGGTCAGCTCTGCATCTCCATCGAGCGCATCTACGTCGAGAAGTCGATCGCCGACAAGTTCACCGCCGCGTTCGGTGAGCGGGTGCGCCGCATGACGCTGGCCGCCACGTACGAGTTCGGGGTCGAGATGGGCAGCCTCATCTCGGAGGACCAGGTCAAGGCCATCTCGAACCACGTGGACGATGCGAAGGTGAAGGGTGCGACCGTGGTCGCCGGCGGCAAGGCACGCCCCGACATCGGCCCGCTGTTCTACGAGCCCACCGTGCTCACCGGCGTGACCGACGACATGGAGTGCTGGGGAGCCGAGACGTTCGGTCCCCTCGTCTCCATCTACCCCGTCGCCAGTGTCGACGAGGCTGTCGAGCGGGCCAACGCCACCGAGTACGGACTGAACGCCAGCGTGTGGGCGAAGACGAAGGCGCAGGGCGAGGCCATCGCCGCGCGACTGCACGCCGGCACCGTGAACGTGGACGAGGGGTACGCGCCGACCTGGGGAAGCACCGGTGCGCCGATGGGCGGCATGGGTGTCTCGGGCGTCGGTCGTCGACACGGACCGGACGGCGTCCTGAAGTACACCGAGTCGCAGACCGTCTCCACGACGCGCCTGATCAACCTCGGCGGACGACGGCTGCCTCCGAAGCTCTGGGCGAAGACGTTGCCGATCTTCATCCGGGCGCTGAAGTACGTGCCGGGACGGTAGCGGCGCGCATCCCGTAGAATCGGGCGAAACACCCGCAGCGACTAGAGGACGAATGGACAGCGACAAACCCGGGCCGGTCATGGCCCCCCTCGTATCGACCGATGCGACCAGGGCGGTGACCGGCACATGAGCGAGTTGTTGACGCTTCTCCTCGGTATCGTCGTCGTCGTCGGAATCACCGCTGGCACAGGCTATTTCGTGGCCCAGGAATTCGCCTACATGACCGTGGACCGGTCGAGGCTCGAAGCCCGCTCGAAGGCGGGTGACACCGTCGCCGCGCGCACCCTGGCCGTCACGAAGCGCACGTCCTTCATGCTCTCGGGCGCTCAGTTGGGCATCACCGTCACCGGCCTGCTCGTCGGTAACTTCGCCGAGCCGCTCATCGGACAGTCCCTCGGGACTCTGCTCGGCGGCGTCGGCATTCCGAGCGGTGTCGGACTCGCCGTCGGTGCGGTGACGGCGCTGGTGGTGTCGACGTTCGTGCAGATGCTCTTCGGCGAGCTGTTCCCCAAGAACTTCGCCATCGCCCGCCCCGAACCCGTCGCGCGATGGCTCTCGCTGTCGACGACGATCTACCTCAAGCTGTTCGGCTGGCTCATCCGTATTTTCGACGCCTCGTCCAACGCGCTGCTGAAGGCGCTGAAGATCGAGCCGGTCCACGACGTCGAGCACTCGGCGACCCCGCGCGACCTCGAACACATCGTGGCCGAGAGCCGGGGCACCGGTGACCTGCCCGAGGAGCTGTCCACACTGCTCGACCGCATCCTCGACTTCCCCACCCAGACCACGGGTCACGCGATGATCCCCCGCGCGAAGGTGGCGACGGTGCGCTCCGACTCCACCATCGCCGAGGTGCGCGCCCTCATGAGCGTCGAGCACTCGCGGTATCCGGTGCTCCATGCCGACGACTCGATCGAGGGCGTCGTGCACCTGCGCGACGTGCTCGCCACCGACCTGTCCGGCGACACACCGGTCGCCGTGCTGTCCCGCGACGCACTGGTGCTCCCCGAGACCCAGATGCTCCCCGACGCCATGGGGGAGCTGCGCGCGTCGAAGAACCAACTCGCCTGCGTCATCGACGAATACGGCTCCTTCACCGGTGTCGTCACCATCGAGGACCTGGCCGAGGAGCTCGTCGGCGAGATCACCGACGAGCACGACGACGCCGACGGCGCGGAACCCGTGCCCGGCGACGACGGTGTGTGGACGGTGGCCGGCGACGTCCACCTCGACGAGGTGGAACGTGCTCTGGACCGCGAACTTCCGGAGGGTGACATCGAGACCATCGCCGGACTGGCCATAAGCGTCCACGGATCGCTTCCCGAGGTCGGCGACGTCATCGAACTGGAGCTGCCCATCGACCCCGGTGACCTCGCGACCGACGCCGAACCGCCCCGACGGTTCCTCGTCATGAGGATTCAGGAGATCGACAACCACGTGCCGTCGTCGGTCACGCTCGAGGTCGTCGAGCGTGGCGGGAAGGCCGGAGGCCGGCCTGAATCAGACACCGCCTCGAATGATTCGACCGCGGTCGAGACGGAGAGTGCGCTGTGAGCAACCCCCTGGTGTTCCTCGTCGTCACCGTCGGCCTGATCGCGCTCAGCGCCTTCTTCGTCGCCGTCGAGTTCGCGCTCCTCGCCGCCAAGCGGCACCGGCTCGAGGACGCGGCGGCCGATTCGCGGTCGGCGCGCGCCGCGCTCCGCAGTTCCACCGAGCTCACGGTGCTGCTCGCCGGCTCGCAGCTGGGTATCACGTTGTGCACGTTGGCACTCGGTGCGTTCACCAAGCCCGCCGTGCACTACTGGCTCCGGCCGCTGTTCGAGTCACTCGGTCTGCCCTACTGGGCATCCGACGTGCTCGGCTTCGTCCTGGCCCTGATCATCGTGACCTTCCTGCACCTGGTCGTCGGCGAGATGGCGCCGAAGTCGTGGGCCATCGCGCATCCCGAGAAGTCGGCGACGATGCTCGCGATCCCGATGCGTGTCTTCATGTTCTTCACCCGCCCGATCCTGGTGTCGCTCAACGGGATGGCGAATGCACTGCTGCGCCGGGCCGGTGTGGAGCCGGCCGATCAGGTGATGTCGGGCCAGAACCCGGACGATCTCGAGCAGCTGGTCGCGCACTCGGTGAGTGTCGGATCGCTGGACAAGGGCTACTCGGATCAGCTCTCGAGTGCGCTGGAACTGCAGAAGCTCACGGTGGCGGACCTCGTGCGCATCGATTCCGAGCCCACCGCGGTGGCGACGACGGCGACGGTCGCCGACGTGCGGGCGGCGTCGCTGCGCACGGGCCATCTGCGCATCCTCGTGCGGGACGGCGCCGACGTGATCGGTCTGGTCCACGTGCGGGACACGTTGCAGGCGGAGGACTCCCGCTCGGTGGACGACTTCGTGCGACCGGCCTTCGAGCTCGACGCCGCCGCGCCCGTGTACGTCGCGCTCGCGGAGATGCGGGAGACCCGCAACCATCTCGCGGTGGTGCGCGACGGCGGTGCGGTGGTCGGTGTCATCACCATGTCGGACGTGCTCGTCCGGTTGCTGCCCAGCGCGGACCCGCTGCCCGCGTGATCAGGCCGTGGTCGCCAGTGCGGCGGCCACGCCGAACGCCACGGCCATCGCCGCGGTCTCGACGACGGCACGCCGCGTCGAGACCGTGGCGTGCGTGGTGTGGGCACCGATGACGCTCACCCACGTGCGCCGTCGCCACCACCCGCCGATCACCAGGGCGACCAGCAGGACCGACTTGAGCAGGATCAGCCGCCCGTAGTCGGTGTCGACCAGGGCGGTCACCGAGCTGAGCCGCACGGCGGCGTTGACGACACCGGTGACGGCGACGGCGATCACACACCACAGCGCGGCCGCCGAGTAGCGCGGGAGCAGATCCGCCCAGGCGGTCCGTGACCGCAGGGTCACCGCCATCGCGACCAGCAGCCCGAGCCACACCGATGCCGCCACGACGTGCACGGCGACGAGCAGCGCGCCGACGGCTTGCTGCGCCATGTGGCCGGTCATCGGGCGAGCGATGAGGGCGACGGCGGTGGGTACGACGACGACGATGCCGGAGACTTCCAGATCGGTGCGGAGGGCAGTGGCCGCCAGCACGGCCATCGCGAGCGCGACGACCACGACCGCGGAGCCGATCCGGCCGTTCGCGATGTTCTGGACGTAGTCTGTGAACGTGCCGAGCGACACCGCGGTGGCGCTGACGGCATCGGACCGCGCCGCCCCCAGCACCAGCAGCGTGACCTCGGAGACTGCCCAGCACGCGGCCGCGACGAGGGCGCCGCGCCACGCGAGGTGGTCGTCGACGTGCCGGGAATCGCGGGCCCACAGGATCAGCAGACCGAACCCGAGCACCACGGCACCGGCGACGTCGGCGCCGGTCCGCACGAGGGAGTCGAGCGGAAGGTCGGAGGGCGCCAGTACGAGGGCGGCGATCACTCCGAGCAGTGCAGCCGGAACGACGGCGAGCGGTGACCACCGCGCCGTCGTCGTTCCGGCCACGACTCAGTTCTTCTTCCGCAGAGCGAACGCGAGACCGCCGAGGAACACCACCGCGGCGGCGACCAGGAACGGCCAGAGCGGCACACCGCCCCCCGACTCGGTCGAGGACGCGCCGGCGTCGGCCGCGGGACCGGGGGTCCCGGCGCCGGCCGTCGTCAGCTCGAATGTCCGCGTACCGCTCACGGGGTGGCCGTCGGCTGACGTGACGCGGAACGCGATGGTGTATGTGCCCGTCGGCCCGAGCTCTCGGAGGTCCACCGCGACGGTGGAACCCGACACGCGCGGGTCACCGTCGGACCAGAGGTTGCCGTCGGGACCGACGACGGTCAGCGAGGCGAACTGCGACTGCACTGCCTCGTTGAACGTCACCGTCGCCTCCGCCGGACCCTGATCGACGGAACTCTCGTTCTCGGGGGAGCTGGACACCACCACCGAGTGCGCGGACGCCGTCGAGGTGCCGAGCAGCAGCGCCGCGGCGAGGGCGAGCAGCAGAGCGAGGAACCGTCTCACGAGCGTCGACTCCGTACCGTGGCGCCGATCCCGAGTGCGGCACCGAGTGCTCCGAGAACCAGCCCGATCCCGCCGAGCCACCGGGCCGTGGTGTCGGACGACGACGCAGCGGCCTCAGTGGTCGAGGACGCTGACGACACCGTGGGGCTGCTGTGATGATCGCCGCTGCTCGCGGCGAGTTCCAGTGTGGGAGCCGGCAGTTCGGGCTCGGTACCGTCCTCCGGTGTCGGCTGGTCCCAGTTCACGACCTCGCCGTCACTGTAGGTCTGGCGGGCCGGGAAGGACACGCTCTCCTCCTCCGGCAGGGGGCCGGCCGAGAGCTGGAACTGCTCGAACTGTCCGGGCCCGACACCGGGGTTGCCGGGATCCGCCGTCCAGGTGACCGAGGTGGCCAGTTCGTCCGCCGAGCGTTCGACGACGGCCGTCCATCCGGGCATGGGCTGCGTGCGGGCCGAGGTGAGGCCGGGCAGCTGGACGGTGACGGAGGTGGTGGACGCCGCCTCCGACTCGGTCGGCACCCGGAAGGTGAGAACGCCGTATCCGCCCTGTGCCGCGTCCGGAGCGGACACGACGACGTGGGCGGACGCCAGTCCTGCGGAGGCGAGGAGGGCGGCGGCGGTGAGGACACTCGTGCCCAGGGCACGCGTGGAGAAGCTGGTCATGACAGATGTCTTCCGTTCAGGTGAGGGAGTACCGCGGTGTGAGTGGCTGCACGAGCACCTGCGGTGGTCCTCTCCTGGAGACGGCGGACAGAACGGGTACGGGAACCGGCCGATCGAGCGGCGCGGTGGCGGTGACGGGTCGGGGGCGACGCGGCGGCGAGAACGTGAGCCGCGGTGCGCGCAGCACCGACGTGATCGCGGCGAACAGCCGCTCCGACGAGGCGACCAGGACTGCGCCGACACCGACGGCGACGGCGTGCGCCGCGAGCATCGACGCGTCGAGCGGGTGGGCGTGTTCCGCGACGGCGGCCAGTGCCTCGTGCGCGACGACCTGTCCGCCCACGAGCCACAGGAGGATCGGGAGGGGGCCGGTCCGGGCGGTCCCGACCCCGGCGGCGAGCACGCCCGCACCGATCGCGACGGCGAGCAGCAGGGAGAGAGCGGACGAGGTGGGCACGCCACCACCGCCGACACCGTGCGCGGCGACGGCGAGCGTGGCCGTGAGTGCTCCCACGGCACCACCACGCCACACGCGCGTGCGCTCGGTCCCCATCGTCGACTCAGGCAGGGATCAGCGCACGCCGAGGCGCGCGAGGATGTCGGCCTCGATGCCGTCGAGCTCGTCGGAGATGGCGCCGTGAGCCAGCTTGCGGCGCGACGGCGGCATCTGCTCGGCGGCGCGCACCGCGGTGGTGAGCTCGGTCAGGCGCGACCGGATCGCGTCGGCGAAGGCGCCCGTCTCGGCGTCCTGGTGCGACGCGGCGACCTCGGCGACGGAGCGCTCGGCACCGACGATGCGAGCGCTGAGCTTCGCACCGTGTCCGGTGTACTGGCCGAGCTCCTTCACGTCGACGCCGATGCGGCCGGCCCGGTACTGGTCGAGCTGACCCCGCAGGAGGGTCGCCGCGCGGTACGCGATCGGCACGAGGACGGGGGCCAGGACGCGACCGATGCCGACGTACTTGCGCACCTTCGCCGCGTTGATCTTGCCTTCGCGCGCGGCCTTCTCCCGTGCGGCCAGGGTCCTGATGTGCGCCTGATCCACCTTCTGTTGGCTGGTCAGCGCCTTGGCGTCGTTCTTCGCCAGCTTCTTCAGATGCTTGCGCTCGTTCCGGGCGGTGTACTTCGCCTCGAGGCCCGCCTTGTGGCGCAGGGCCTTGGCCTCGGCCTTCCGGGTCGCACGGCGAGAACGCTTCTTGCGCAGAGCCATGGTGTACGTGCCCCTATCGTGTCCGACTACGTCGCCAGAACGCTCCGACCGGATGACCGACGAGCGCCTGAATGCCTGCCGCCAGCCTATCGGTCCGCTCCGGGTGCGCTGCATCCGCGTGAGGTGTCGGCCCGTGGATCTACGCTGCGAGAATGTCCCACGTCGTGCCGCCCCCCGCTCCGGCGTCCGGCCCCTCCGTGCTGATCGACGCGTCGTCGCTCACCCGGTGCCGCCACCGCGTGTATCTCGACACCGCCTACCGCTCTCTGCTCGTCGACACCGCGGAGGACGCGGGGGTGCAGATGCGCCGGGAGGCGGCCGCCGCGTACCGAGCCGAGATCCGGGACACCCTGGTCGCCGCGGATCCGCAGTCGTGGGTGGTGGTCTCCCCGTCGATGTCCCGCTCGATGCAGGTCCGCGCCACCCGCGCGGCGTGCGAGTCCGGTGTCGAGCGCATCTGGAACGCGACCTTCGCCGACGACGAGGACGCCGGTCGGCGTGGCCGGTGCGACATGTTGGTGCGCGATCCGGACGGCGGGTACATCCCGGTACTGGTGGTCAACCACAAGGTCACCGATCCGGGAAGCGGCGCGGTGACCACGCCGTTCACGTCGTGGGCCCCGGCTCTCGATCCCACGCGCAAGGTGCGACCGCAGTTACGGGACCAGTTGGCGGCCGTGCACGTGCATCGGCTCCTGGGCCGCATCGGTCAGGCCGGTGTGTCGGCGCGAGCCGGTGTCATCGGCTTCGGTGCCGAGGTGATGCTCGTGCACGATCTGACGGCGGTCGAGGCGGAGTACGACACGCGCTTCGGTGACCGACTGGCCATCGCGTCAGGCTCGGTCGTCACGTCACCGTCGAAGGTGTCGGAATGTCGGTCCTGTCCGTGGTGGTCCGAGTGCGGCGAGACCCTGCGGCGCACGCGGGACGTCTCGCTGGTGGCGGCGGGGTCGCGAGCGGACGCCCTGCGGTCCGCGGGCATCGTCACCATCGACGACCTGGCGGACTGGACGGGCGGCGTGCCCGACGAGTGGCCGCACGGCGACTTCGACGAGACGGTCGTCATCGCCCGTGCATGGATCGCCGACCTGCCGCTCGTCCGGCGCCGCGACACCGTGACGGTCCAGCGGGCGGACGTCGAGGTGGACGTCGACATGGAGAGCTATCAGGAGCACGGCGCCTACATGTGGGGAACGCTCCTCGACCGGCGGGACGGTGCCGAGCCGCAGTACCGCGCCTTCGTGACGTGGGAACCGGTTCCCACGATGGACGAGGCGCGCTCGTTCGGCGAGTTCTGGTCCTGGATGCAGGGCGTGCGTGCGGACGCGCACGCGGAGGGCCTGACGTTCGCGGCCTACTGCTACTCGCGCGCCGCCGAGGACAAATGGCTGCTGGGATCCGCGCGGCGGTTCGCCGGCATGCCCGGTGTCCCCACCGAGGCCGAGGTGCGGGAGTTCATCGACGGGCCGGACTGGGTCGACATCTACATCGCGGTGTCCCAGAACTTCGTGTGTCCGTCGGGCAAGGGCCTCAAGAAGGTCGCACCGGTCGCGGGCTTCCACTGGCGGGACGACGAGGCGGGCGGCGAGGCGTCGATGGCCTGGTACCGCCGCGCGGTGGGATACGACGGAGACGTCGACGCGTCGCAACGCACGCGGTTGCTCGAGTACAACGAGGACGACGTGCAGGCCACCCGCGCGCTGCGGATTTGGATGGACGGGGCGGCCGCGCGGGAGATTCCGACTGCGGACGAGCTCAGCGGGAGTTCCTCTGTGACGAAGTGACACGCTCGCCCCGTCGTGTAACGAAGTGAAACGCTCGCCATCGCTACCAGTCGGGGGTTGGCAGCGACGACGAGCGTCTCGAGATGTGATTCGTCCCAGTACCCGGTGTGGATGGGTGGTGACGAAAAACTTTTTTTCGAGCAGTTACCGCGGTGCCATCCGGAGTGCGCCGTCCATGCGGATGGTCTCGCCGTTGAGGTAGTCGTGCTCGACGATCATCTGTGCGAGCTGCGCGTACTCGGTGGGCTGAGCGAGTCGGGACGGGAACGGGACGCCCGCCTCGAGGCCGGCGCGGTACTCCGGGGTGACGCCGGCGAGCATCGGGGTGTCGACGATGCCGGGGGCGATGGTGTTGACGCGGATGCCCACCTGGGCAAGGTCGCGCGCCGCGGGGACGGTCATGCCGTGCACGCCGCCCTTGGACGCGGAGTAGGCGATCTGACCGATCTGGCCCTCGAACGCGGCCACCGACGCGGTGTTGATGATGACGCCGCGCTGTCCGGCCTCGTCGACGGTCGGCAGCGTCTGCATGTGATCGGCCGCCAGACGCATGACGTTGAAGGTGCCGAGCAGGTTGATGGTGATGACCGTGCGGAAGAGCTCGAGATCGTGCACGCCCTTCTTGGACAGGATGCGTCCCGCCCAGCCCACGCCGGCGCAGTTCACGACGATGCGCAGCGGGACGCCGGCCTCGCCGATCTGTGCGAGGGCGGCCCGTACCTCCTCGTCGCTGGTGACGTCGGCGGCGATGAGCGTCACGCCGTCCGGTACGGAGTCACCGGCCTTGTCGATGGACTGCTGCAGGTCGAGGCCGAAGACGGTGACGCCGTTGTCGGCGAACCGCTTCGCCGTGGCCGCGCCGAGCCCCGATGCGCCGCCGGTGACCAATGCCGCTGTTCCCGCGATCTCCACTGCCGTGTCCTCTCGTCGGACGGCCGACTCGGTTACCGGCCGCTCACTGAAACGAACCCTAGTCGGTGGGTGCAGACTCGGGACATGACGTTCCCCGGTTCGGCAGACGAGGTCCATGTCCGGCGTTGTGTCGCGCTCGCGCGCGAGGCACTCGACGCCGGTGACGAGCCGTTCGGGTCCGTGTTGGTCGACGCGGACGGTCAGGTGCTCTTCGAGGACCGCAATCGCGTGGGCGGCGGGGACTCGACGCGCCATCCCGAGTTCACGATCGTGGAGTGGGCCGTGCGGAACCTGACGGCCGACGAGCGCGCCCGGACCACGGTGTACACATCGGGGGAGCACTGCCCGATGTGTTCGGCGGCGCACGCATGGGTGGGGCTCGGCGACATCGTCGTCGCGGTGACGAGTGCTCAGCTCACCGCGTGGCGGTCGGAGTGGGGTCTGGAGCCGGGCCCTGTCGCCGCGCTGCCCATCGGCGACGTGGCGCCGCGGATCCGGGTGCGGGGGCCCGTACCGGAGGTCAGCGCGGAGATGCGGTCACTTCATCGTCGGAATGCCGGTCTGCCGTCGGACGAGTGAGAGTCCAGCTCGTCGCCGCGATACCGAGGGCGAGGACCACGGCTGCGGCGATCAGTCCGACGGGTGTGCCGGGAAGCAGCCCCTCGAGGATCAGCCACACGCCGAAGACGAAGAACAGGGTCGCGGCACCGAGGGTGATGAGCCGCTCGGGCAGGTGCTTGCCCAGGGTCGCGCCGATGACGATGGCCAGAGCGTCGGCGGCGACCATGCCCAGCGTCGAGCCGATCCACACGCCGACCCAGTCGTTGTCGGAGGCGAGCGTGACGGTGGCCAACATCGTCTTGTCGCCGAGCTCGGCGAGGAAGAAGGCGGACGCGACGGCGATGAAGGCGGACTTCGTCACCCGGTCGGCCTTCGTCTTCTCCTCGTCGTCGAGCGAATCGCCGCGTAGCGTCCACAGGCCGAAGACCAGGAACGCGACGCCGCCGACGATGCCGATCAGGTGCGTGGGCAACGCGACACCGAGGTAGTGGCCCACGGCGACGGAGACGAGGTGGACGAGCGTCGTGGCGACCGTGATGCCGCCGATGACGACCCACCAGCGGTACTTCAGGGCGAACGTCATGGCCATCAGCTGGGATTTGTCACCGAGTTCGGCGACGAAGATGACTCCGAAGCTGAGCAGCAGGGCGGCGAGCACGTCGAACCTCCAGGACAGGGCGCGTCGGCCGACACGAGGGGAGAACCTGGCCGACGCTCGGTGCAGCGCACCGTGCGGTCATCGGGACCGGTGCGGGAAGGCCGGAGGCCGGCCGGTCGACGAAAGGTCTCGCCCACCTGCTGCCACGTGGGTGGCAGCTCGGTTCACCGAGCCGGGAGCGCCCCGGCGAACCGGTGCGCGCCAGTATGTCGACTGGATGATCGGGGGCTACTCCCCTTCGCTGATCTCCACGCTAAAGCCCTGGTCAGGCTTCTGCAACTTCGACAAACCTGTTCGGCTACCCGAAATTTGTCGTGTCATGCAGCGAGCAACATCGCGAGGACGGCCGTATCGGGATGGCTGATGGGATCGAGGCCCACACGGCTGATCATCGACGTCACGGTGCCGTCCGCCTCGGCCTCGACCCAGGCGGCGCGATGGTCCAGCCCGAGGTGCGGCAGACCCGGCAACAGCACGCACCCCGACGCGGCCCCGGCGCACTCCGGCAGCGTCGGCATCGTCTCCGACGGCGGATGCAGCATCATCAGCGCGGCCGGCTGATGCAGCGCGAAACGCTCCGGGGTCACCGCGTGGTCCCCGATGACGGGGCCCTCGGACACCACGATGCCCACGGTCCCCTCGTGCGGGTCGTCGGGCAGTTCCTCGCGGACACAGAAGACGGTGCTGGTGTCCAGCAGGCCGGGGGTCGACGCGACCCGCACCGTGAAGGCGAGAAGCTGCGCCCATTCCTTCGTCGTGTCGGGCCACCGGCCGGAGATGACGAAGCCGCGCAGGGTTCCCGAGGCGTGGAACGGGGCCACACCGATGATGCGACGATCGGGACTGGTCATGACGTTCTCCTCGCACTGGCCGGCATCGAGCGGGACGGCCTGCGCGGAACGTGCGCGGACCATCGGCACACAACGTCGGGTAGAGGAAGAGAACACCACCATCGCGCTGGCACACAAGTGGACACGAGTGCCAGATGTGGCGGGTGAGACGACGAATGCCGCGCCCTCGTGGGGACGCGGCATTCGCGGTACGACTGTGCGGCGGGACTACGGGAAGATGAGACCCGAGGTCTGCGACGTGGCTGCGGCGAAGCGCTGCTGCACGTCGGCCCAGTTTACGACGTTCCAGAACGCCTTCACGTAGTCGGCCTTGACGTTCTTGTACTGCAGGTAGAAGGCGTGCTCCCACATGTCGACCTGCAGCAGGGGAATGATGCCGAGCGGCACGTTCGCCTGCTGGTCGTACAGCTGGAATGTGAGGAGCTTCTTGCCCAGCGTGTCGTAGCCGAGCACTGCCCAGCCGGAGCCCTGCAGACCGTTGGCCGCGGCGGTGAACTGCGCGCGGAACTTGTCGAACGAGCCGAAGTGGTCGTCCAGTGCGGCCGCGAGCTCGCCCTCGGGCTTGTCTCCACCGTTGGGGGAGAGGTTCTTCCACCAGATGGAGTGGTTCACGTGGCCACCGAGGTGGAACGCGAGGTTCTTCTCCTGCAGGAAGATCGAGCCGTGATCGTCCTTGTCACGGGCGTCGGCCAGCTTCTCCAGTGCGGTGTTCACGCCGGCGACGTAGGTGGCGTGGTGCTTGGAGTGATGCAGCTCGTTGATCTCCCCGGAGATGTGGGGCTCGAGAGCTGCATAGTCGTAGTCGAGGTCGGGCAGTGTGTACTCGGACACGTGTTTCCCTTCTCTTGCATCTGTTGTAGCTGACTGCTGGCGTTACCCAGCCAACGTCATTCGTACACCTCGCGCAAGAGTTCGACGCAGTCGGAGTGCAGCGCAGACGCACCGATGCGGACCGTGGTCCCCTTGCCCGCGCGCAGCGATGACGTGGGCGAACTCGACCGACAGGTGAACGGAACCTTAAGATCGAGGGTGATGACCTCCTCGACGCCCGACTCGGACGGTGGGGTGGTCTCCGTCCGTACGGCGGCCGATCCGCCGCGGATCCGGTTCGGCGGAGTCGACATCCTGCGTGCGCTGGCGGTCCTGACCGTCGTGTACTCGCACATCTCGTACTTCCTGGTCGATGATCTCGGAACACCGTGGTGGCTCATCGACGTCGTCACCCTCGTGTTCGTCGAGCACGGCGGTCTGAACCACCATCTCTCGTTCGTGGGCGTCGCGTTCTTCATGATCCTCACCGGACTGGTCGCGACCGCGTCCGTCGTCCGTAACTCGCCGCGTGCCTTCCTCGTGGGGCGGGCGGCGCGGTTGCTCCCGGTGTTCTGGCTGTCGGTCCTCGCCGCGATCGTGCTGGTCCGCCTCGGGGTGAACGGGATGTTCTCGCAGACCGTGGGCATCAGCAACGCCGAGGCCGCCATGAGCTTCGTGCTCGGCGGCTTCTTCGTGCGCCCGGAGGTCGTGGTCCTCGGGGTCACCTGGACGCTCGTGGTCCAGGGGGTCTTCTACGTGTACGCGGTGAGCATGCGCCGGGTGCTCGCGTCCCGCCCCGTGCTGGTTCCGATCGTCGGTGCGGCCGTGTGCTGGCTGATCCTGCTCTACACCGATCTGGTGCCGTACGAGTACACGATCCCCATGGTCGACAAGGTCGCGGCGACGTTGCCCACCGTCTTCCTGGGCCAGATCGTGTATCTCGCGTTCGCCCGGCTGGCGTCGTGGCGGGCCCTTCTTCTCGCGGGTCTCGCCCAGTTCGCCGTCATCCGGTACGCGACGACGGTGGACGCCTTCCACGTCGGTCAGCAGGGTCACCTGTGGACGGTACTGGTGCTCGTCGTCGCGGTGGTGCTGGTGGCTCCCACCGACACCGCGTTCGGCCGCTCGCGCGTGATCCACTGGCTCGCGACGCGCAGCTACACGATCTACCTGGTCCACACTCTGGTGCTCTACCGCATCTACTCGCTCGTCGAGCCGCATCTCGGTGCGACCGTCGCGGTGCTCGTCTTCGCGCTGATCACCGGTGTGCTCTCGGATCTGGTGTATCGCTACGTCGAGACGCCGGCGGCACGGTGGATCGCCCGCCACTGGTCGGGGCATCCGCGGACGCCTGCCCCGACCGCGAACGAGCCGACCTCGAGTGACCCGACCCCCGGCCCTCAGGCCAGCTGACGAATCACCTCGGCGGCGACCAGTTCGATGTGGTCGAGATCGGACAGGTCCAGCATCTGCAGGTAGAACCGGGTCGATCCGAGCCCGGCGTACGTTCCGAGCTTGTCGACGATCTCGGCAGGCGTCCCTGCCGCGCCGTTCGCCCGGAGCTCGTCCACGTCCCGTCCGATCGCGGCGGCGCGGCGGGCGATCTCGTCCTCGGTCGTGCCGCAGCACAGCACCAGCGCGTTGGAGAACGTCATCGACGACGGATCACGGCCGATGTCGGAGCACGCTGCGCGCACCCGGTCGAACTGTGTCGCCGTCGCGTCGGTGTCCGCGAACGGGAGATTGAACTCCGTCGCGTGACGCGCGGCGAGTTCCGGCGTCCGCTTCTTCCCCATGCCGCCGATGATGATGGGCGGCGGACTCTGCACCGGCTTCGGCAGAGCGGGTGAGTCGGTCACGGTGAAGTGGTCGCCCTGGTACGAGAACGTCTCACCCGCGGGAGTGCCCCACAGACCGGTGACGATCGCGAGGGTCTCCTCGAAGCGATCGAAGCGCGTGCCCACCGACGGGAACGGGATCGCGTACGCCGCGTGCTCCTCTGCGTACCAGCCTGCTCCGAGCCCCAGTTCGACGCGGCCGGCGCTCATCGCGTCGACCTGCGCGACCGAGATCGCCAGGGGACCCGGGTACCGGAAGGTGGCCGAGGTGACGAGGGTGCCGAGGCGGATCGTGGAGGTCTCGCGAGCGATGCCGGCCAGCGTGATCCAGGCGTCCGTTGGTCCGGGGAGGCCGTCCGTGCTCATCGCCAGGTAGTGGTCGGAGCGAAAGAAGGCGTCGTACCCGAAGTCCTCGGCGGCGCGCGCCACGCGGACCAGGTCGTCGTAGGTCGCGCCCTGCTGCGGTTCGGTGAAAATTCTGAGGTCCATGGTTCGACAGTAGAAGGGCGTGCCGGAGTCGGGGAGCGACCGTGGGTGCGACACACGCGGAGGAAACGGGATCGAGTCCCGTTTCTGTGGATGTTTCTGTGGATGGTGGGGATGGTCATTGTCGATCAGCAACTCCCGTAGGGAGTTGAAGATGCCGATCGACAATACTGCTCCCCATGGACTTCACCGCCGAGGCCGAATTGTCCGCCGCGCTCGACGACCTGCACGCCGCGGAGATTGACGCGCTGGCCTCGGCGGTCGCGCCGTTTCGCGGACGCCTCACCCGGAGCCATCTCGGCCGCGCGCGCCTGGTGGTCACACTCTCGGCCGACGGCCTGCCGCAGGCCGTCACCCTCGCCTCGGCTCTGCTGCGAGATCTCGTCGGCGGTCGCGACCTCGTGTCGCTGTCCGTCCGCTCGGCACGAGACCACGAGTCGGTCTCCGGACTGCCGCCCACCGACGGGTGGTCGTCGGTGTCCGAGGTGGCGGCGGAGCGGGCGATCTCCCGACAGGCCGTGCTCGCGCAGATCGCGGCGGGCACCCTACCCGCGGCGAAGGTGGGGACCACGTGGGTGGTGGCCCGCGGCGCACGACGGTTCGAGAGCGGGCGGTTCGAGAACGACTGGTGATCGACGGTGGCACCGGGGCGAGGGGCGTGACAGGATCGAGTGCGTGAGCTTCGGATCCGTACCGTCCGTGTCCGTCTCCGACGTCCCGGAGCCCGGTCCCAGCGCCGCCCTGCTCGACGTCCGTGAGGACGACGAGTGGACCGCCGGGCACGCTCCCGGCGCGCTGCACGTCCCGATGGGCGACGTCCCGTCGCGGATGGCCGACATCAGCGTGGACGGCACCCTCTACGTGGTGTGCCGCCAGGGTGGGCGTTCGGCCCGCGTCGTCGAGTACCTGCAGCACGCGGGAGTCGACGCGGTGAACGTGGACGGCGGCATGGTGGCGTGGCAGCAGGCCGGCCTCCCGGTCGTCGACGACGCCGGTCGCCCGGCCACCGTGTACTGACGCCGTGACCGCTCCTCGGCCGGTGGCCTGGTTCCAGATCTGTGCGCGCTGCACACGGCGCATCGACGTGGGGCCGTCGCCGCGGCAGTGGTGTCCCGTCTGCCACGGGGTCCTGCTCTCCCCGGTGCCGGTCGGGCAGTCGACTGCCCCGGTCGGGCAGTTGCCGATGGCCGTCCGTCGTAACTTCCGCTGGGTGGCCTCCGCGCCCGGATCCGCGCCGCGGCGCCGTGTCCGCCGGGTGCCGACCCCCACCCCCCGTTACGACGTCATGCCCACCTGGGGTCTGCCGATCGCGCCGCGCCCGCACCCGAGTGCGCCGGAGAGCGCCACGGACCGGCTGGCCCGGCGCTCGACCTCCCTGCTCACGGCGACCGTCGCCCTGTTCGTCGCGGCGGCCGTCGCCGAGCTGGCCCGGTACGTCGTGCTGCTCGTCAGTCGCGACCGACTGATGCCCGCCGCGGTCCTCGCACTGTCGGACGCCGCCGTGTGGTGCCTGTCGTTCCTGTCCCTCGGAGTCGGTCTGGTCGCCGCGGTGGCGACGGTCGCCCGCGTGGTCCGGTTGCGCCGCAGCGCCTACGCCCGTCACGGACTCACCGATCCGCGGCGCACGCGAACCCTGTACCTCGGATCGCTGCTGCCGATCGTCACCCTGCTGTTGCCCGGGGTCTTCCTCACGGAGCTGGCCCGCACGAGCGAGCACCGGCTCCGGCTCGAGCGCCTGGTTCCGTGGTGGTGGGCGGCCTGGGTCGGCAACTGGCTGCTGATCGCCGCAACTGTCGCGTGGCGCACCGTCGACGGCATCCAGGCGCAGGCGAACGGTGTGGTCCTCACCGCGATCACCGACCTGGTCGCCGCGGGGGTGGCCGCCCTCACGCTCACCGTGATCCGCCGAGCCGACGGCCGCACCGTGCGCGGCGACACCCGCACCCTCACGCGATGGACGGTCCTGCCGACCACCCCCGTGTCCGACACGACCCCGGCCCCGGAGGACACCGCCCCCGACCAGCTCGCCGACGTCCGATGATCTACTCCGCACACGAGGCCACACCCCTCGTCGTCGCGCATCGTGGCTCGTCGGGAACGCGGCCGGAACACACACTGGTGGCGTACGAACAGGCACTGCGCGAGGGGGCCGACGGCGTCGAGTGCGACGTGCGGCTCACGCGCGACGGCCGGGTGGTGTGCGTCCACGACCGACGGATCGACCGGACGTCGTCGGGAACCGGGATCGTCAGTGCCCTCACCTACGAGGCACTGTCCGGCCACGACTACGGGACAGCCGACGATCCGGCGAACGTGCTGCTGCTGAGCGACCTCATCGACATGGTCATGGCGTGGAAGGCGAAGCCCGCCAAGATCTTCATCGAGACCAAGCACCCGGTGCGCTACGGAGGCCTGATCGAGAACGCCGTGCTGGCGGAACTGCACCGCTTCGGCATCGGACGACCCGGGTCGGCGTCCCTGTCCCGCGCCGTCGTGATGTCGTTCGCGCCGTCGGCGGTGTGGCGGGTGCGGCGATCGGCTCCGATGCTGCCGACCGTGCTGCTCGGCACCGCGTCGCGCTACATCGGCGGCGGCGCCGCGACCACGGTGGGCGCCACGGCGGTCGGGCCCTCGATCAAGACGTTGCGTGATCATCCGAACCTGGTCGATCACGCCGCGGCGGCCGGTCGAGCGACGTACTGCTGGACCGTGAACACCGAGGAGGACGTGCATCTGTGCCACGACCTCGGGGTGCGCTGGCTCGCCACCGATCATCCGGGTCGGGCGCTCGCGTGGTTGGACGACAGCATCACCCGGTAGGTTCGACGCTCGTGGGTAAGAAGAGCAAGAGAAACAGCGGACCGAAGCCCGACAGTCGACGCGCGGAGCTGCTGGAGCAGCGCAGAGCCGAGCGTGAGGCGCTGTCGTCCGCGCCGGTGCGGCCGTTCGAGGGCCTCGCCTTCGAGTGCGACATCGTGGCGATGCGCGAGTTCGTCGCCTCCGCGTCGGCATCCCTCCCGGTGACGGGAAGCGACCGTCCCTTCACCCTCGCGACCGTGCTCCCCGGTGCCGTCGCCGCACTCGTGCGTGACGACGAGCAGAAGAACGCGTTCGTCGCGATGCAGGTCCAGACCTTCTCGGAGGATCTGTCGGCCGACCTCGCCGCCTCCGTCGTGTGGGCCTCCTCGGCGACGCCCGGAACCTCGACGGCGGCGTCGAACCCGTCCGCCGAGACGCCCGCACTCACGGAACTCGTGGACGCGACGTCGCCCCTGGACATCACCGTCCACAAGGACTTCTCGTGGTGGATCCCGGAGGGCGCGGGAGCGGACCCGGAGGTCGACGCCACCATCGAGCGCGCCAACGGTGCGATCCTCCCGTCCGCCCGCATCACGGCCGACGGTGTGTCCGCGGCCTGGTGGGTCGACGCCGGCGACAAGGCGCACATCCGCTGGGTCCGCCCCGAGGACGAGGATCAGTTGATGATCGCGCTGGCTCGCTTGCAGTCGGTGGGTGAACTGCATGTGGGGGAAGGATCGCGCTTCGCCGGCTCGTTCCGTACCCACGGCCTGCTCGTACCCGTCTTCGACCTCGATCCCGAGGTTCATCCCGACGAATGGGCAACGGGCACAGCGGCTCTCGGCCGCAGGCTCGACGAGACGCTGGCCGACACCAGCGAGCTCACCTCCGAGCAGCGGCGCGCCCGTGACGGCCTGCGCAGCCGCCAGGTCACCCTGCGCTGACGATCAGGCGAGTCCCCCGGCGGCCCTCGGCGCGTTGCCGCCGCCGCGGGACTCGCTCGTCATCTCGCGGGCGATGAAGTCCTCGATGTGGAAGAGGTTCTCGCCGGCACGGTCGACGATGGTGAGCAGCGTCGTCATCGACGCCACCTCCTCGATCTGCTCGGCGAGGAACCACTGCATGAACTGCTCGCCCAGGTAGTCGCCGGTGTCGCGGGCGGTGCGTGCCAGCGTCGTGATCTGCTCGGTGACCTTCTTCTCCTGCCGCAGCGCCAGCTCGACCGGCTCGCGCACCGACCCGAACGCGTTCACGACGTCGTCGACCCCGGGCACCCGGACCTCGAGGTCGTTGTCCAGCAGGTACTGGATCATCATCATGGCGTGGCCGCGTTCCTCGTCGGCCTGGGCGTAGAACCGTGCGGCGAGCTGCGGCAGATCCGCCCCGTCGAAGTGGACCGCGATCGCGATGTACTGCTGCGAGGCGGTGAACTCGTGTCGCACCTGTTCACGGAGGAGAAGGTGGAACGCGCTGGACTCCCTGTCGTGGAACACCCCGGAATCCCGGGCGTCGGAGGCAGCGGACACGTCGTCGAGGCTCATGACGACACACGGTACTGGGTCGAGCGTGTCCGTCGGGACGCGTCATCCGCCGCCGACGAGGTCGGGGGGCAGCTGCTGATCGGTGGCCAGGAGCTCGAAGAACCGGGACGCCCGCTCGCGGTCGGACAGCAGGACGTTGCCCGAGCCGTCGACGTCCTCGAACCCGGAGACGGGAATGGTGGTGGTGACCATCTCCCCGCGCAGCGCCCAGCCGAGGGAGGCCAGATTCCAGATGTGGTCGCCGTCGTCGACCTGCAGCGACTTCACGACCCCCCGTACCAGCGGCACCGCCCGGAACGGGTTCAGGAAGGTGGTCGGGCTGGTCGCCTTCGAGAGCAACGACGACAGGAAGAGTCGTTGGTTGTTCATCCGATCGATGTCGGCGAGTGCCGTCGCGCGGCTGCGGACGAAGCCGAGCGCCTGCGGACCCGAGAGCTCCTGGCAGCCCGCACGCAGGTCGATTCCTGCCAGTGGGTCGACGATGTCGTAGGGCACGCAGATGTCCACCCCGCCGATCGCGTCGACCATGTCGGCGAACCCGCCGAAGCCCACCTCGGCGTAATGATCGATGCGCAGGCCCGTCACACCCTCCACGGTCTGCACCAGCAGCGGCGCGCCGCCGAGGGAGAACGAGGCGTTGAGCTTGTCGGTGCCGTTGCCGGGAATCGGCACGTACCAGTCGCGCGGGAGGCTGACCATCGTGGTCGGGCCGCTCGCCGGCACGTGGATCAGCAGGATCGTGTCGGTCCGGCCCGCACCGATGTCCCCACCGGTCGCGAGTTCGGCCTCCTGCTCGGGAGTGAGTCCGGTACGACTGTCCGATCCGACGAGCAGCCAGTTGGTCCCCGGGGTGTCTGCCGGGCGACCCTCGTAGTTCCCGAGCGCGTCGACTCGGGACAGCGACGTGTCCGCCCAGACGGCGCCCCCGACGACGAGCAGGAGCAACACCACCAGGGCGATGCCTATGCGGCGACCCCATCGTGGCCGCCTGCGTCGACGCGTCGGCTCGGGCGGCACCTGGCGCGGCGGAACCGGGGCGGGAGCAGGGGCGCGGCCTCGATCGGCCGGCCCACGCCCGTCGTCGTACGGTCGCCGGTCGTCCCGGTACCGATCGTCACGCCGTGGCGCGTCCCGCGCCGGGGGAACCGCCGACCACGCCCGCGGATCCTGCCGGGGTGGTGGCTGCTGAGGACCCCGCTGCACACGGGTCTGGTCGGCCCACCCCGGAGGGCTGCCCGCCCGTCGCCGCACCACCGGCGGTTCCTCCGGACCCGGACGGCGAGGGGGTGGCGGTCGCCGCCGCGGGTCGTACGGAGGTTGCTGGCTCATCCGGCGACTCTAACCGGCCGACCTGTCAGCCCGGCAGCCACGAAACGTGATCCCGCAGGGCGGCGAACCCCACGAACGCCACGATGTCGATGAGGGCGTGGGCGATCACGAGGGGCCACAGTCGACCGGTGCGCTGGAAGTACCGGCCGAAGATCAGACCCATGACGAGGTTGCCGACGCCGGCCCCGAAGCCCTGGTAGAGGTGGTAGCTCCCGCGCAACACGGCCGACGCGAGCAGCGATCGGTTGTCGGTCCACCCGAGGGCGCGCAGCCGCGAGATCAGCCACGCCACCACCAGGACCTCCTCGGCGACCGAGTTGGCCACCGCGGAGAGCGTCAGCGTGATCGGGCGCCACCACACGTCGTTCAAGGTGCTCGGCAGCACCGTGACGTTGAGATCCAGTGCGACGGCGACGAGGTAGAACAGCAGGCCCGGGATGCCGATGATCGCGGCGAGCCCCACGCCGTGCAGCACGTGCGGGCGCAGGCGGGGACGTGCGAAGCCGATGGCGCGTGGCCCGATTCCGCTGCGCCACAACAGGTACAGACCGAGTGCCCCCCATGCGCAGAGCCGGACGACGCCGATCAGTTGACGGAGGAAGTCGATCGGTCCGAGAGTCGACTGCGGCACGTTGATCGCCACGGTCTGGTCCGACAGGGCGCCCTGCTCGAGCGCGCTCTCGACGAGCGACAGAATGCTCGACAGTCCGCTGAGCCCGAACGTGAACAGCAGGACGACGACGATCTCGATCCGGATCGACCGTGGCGACTCGGTGGTGGGTGTCTTCTCCGGATGCACCCGGTCGATTGTGCCCGTGACCCGTCTCGAGGGTCGTGGTCAGTGGTGGTCGCGCGCCCGCAGGCCGTTCATGAACGGGCATCCGGCGAGCACGCGCAGCGCGCGACCGAGCTCGGTCACGTCGGACACGGGGTTCGCGAACGGCACCCGCACATCGTGGTCCTGGCCCTGCCCCTCCACCCGGATGCCGACGCCGTAGCGGTCGATGCTCAGCGGCCGGGCGCGACCGATGCGCAACGACGGCGGGAGTCGCCGCGCGATCTGCTCGACCATGTCCGAGTGGTCGCTGTCGAGGTGCTGCAGCCAGCCTCCCTCGACCTCCCAGAACGGATCGGGATCGGCGTTCATGAGGTCGCGCACCGGCACCGGCTCCGCCCCCGTCGCATCGGCCACGACGACGGACTCGAGCAGCAGACGCAGCAGGATGCCGCTGTGTCCGATGTCGAGCAGTCCCGCGTGCGGGTACTGGGAGGCGACCGCCGCGGCGACCGCGCGCTCGGCGGTGTCCGGGACGCGGCGCAGCTCACCGCTGAGCCAGACCAGCGAGCGCACGGGTTCGCGCAGGTCCAGGGGAGTGTGGTCGGTCAGTTCGAGCACGGCGGGGATCCCCGCGGAGCCGGCCTGGAAGGACACGGCCCCCACGGTGCTGTCCGCGGGCACCACCATGACGATCTCGCCTGGCGAGCGCAGGAAGTGCATGGTCGTGGCGACGGGTGCGCTGCCCTCCACCGCCAGGACGGTGTGCTCGGCACGTAGACACACGCTGCGCACCCGCTCGGCGGTGGACGGCGCGGTGGTGGTGACGACACCGTTCATGACGGCCCCCTCGGGTGGAAGTAATTAGGTAAGGGTTAGCTAACCAGCCCTCGCGCCGGTGCGCAAGACGTCGAACTAGACTCGGAGCGTGCCCACGATGCTGACCCTGGGCGTGCGCCCCCGGCGAGATCCCGAGGCCCTGTTCGCCGACCTGCTCGTCGCGACCGTCGACGACGTGGCGACGGCGGAGGCCCTCGAACCGCACCCACTCGTCGGAACGGCCTGTGTCCCGCTGAGTGCGGTGGACGACTCGGCCGCCCTCGAACGGTTCCTCGTACGACTGGACGTGGCTCCGCCCGACGAGCCGCCCTCGGTGCGCGCCTACGTGGTCGAGGCGACCGCCGAGCAGCTGGGCGACGCGGTGGCGATCACGCCGTGCTCGTCCGTCGTCGTGCTCTGTCCGGACGGCGACGTCGTGGAGACGACGGCGCTCGTCGATCGGGCCGGTCGGCATCCCGGCCTGGACGCGGGGTGGTCCGAGGATCGGGTCGCCGACTTCCTCGCGGTCGTCGCGCACGCGGAACACGGGTTCTTCGCCGTCGCGACCGACACGTCCTCGGTGCTCGCCGTGCTCGCCGGAACGGTGGCCGCACTGCGCGGCGACGACGTCCGCAGGGCGCTCCGCTCCCCGGATCTGGCCACGCTGGTGGCCCTCCATCCCGACGCCGCGGCCGCGACCCGAGAGGTCCTTCTCGGTGTCCTGGTGCCGAACGCCGGGAACATCGCACACGAACTTCGCCGTCTGATCGACGAGATCACCGGCCACGCGGCGGGGGACGCGTAGCGTGACCGGGGTGCGCATCGCCTACTTCGGACCCTCGGGAACGTTCACCGAGATGGCCCTGGGGAAGCTCGAGGCGGACGGGGCGTTCGGCGCTCCCGTCGAGCGCGTGAGTGCGTCGAGCCCGCCCGCCACCCTCGAACTGGTGCGCTCCGGTGCGGCCGACGGCGCGGTGGTGCCCATCGAGAACTCGGTGCAGGGCTCGGTCCCGCCCACCCTCGACGCGCTCGCGATCGGGGACCGGCTGCAGATCCTCGCGGAGACCGAACTCGACGTGGCCTTCACCATCGTCGCTCGTCCGGGCACCGCCATGGCGGACGTCCGCACGATCCGGGCCTACCCCCACGCCGCCGCCCAGGTCCAGCAGTGGATCGCCGCCACCATGCCCGATGCTCAGGTGGAGTTCGCGTCGTCCAATGCCGGTGCGGCCGAGGACGTCGCGGCCGGACTCGCCGACGCCGCGGTGTCCACCGGTCTGGCGGGCCGACGGCACGGACTCGACGTACTGGCCGACGGCGTGGCCGACGTGGAGAACGCACGGACCCGCTTCGTGTACGTCACGCGCCCGTGCCCGCCGCCCGCGCCCACGGGGGCGGATCGCACTGCCGTGGTGCTCACTCCCGCCAACAGGCCCGGCACGTTGGTGTCCGCGCTGGCCGAGTTCAGCACGCGCGACATCGATCTGACGTTCATCGAGTCTCGCCCTCTCCGTACCCATCTGGGCACCTACCGCTTCTACATCGACTGCGTCGGCCACATCGACGACGTCGCGGTGGCGGACGCCCTGCGGGTCCTGCACTCGCGCACCGACGTGCGGTTCCTCGGCTCCTGGCCCAGCGCGCACGTCGCCGCCGGCGGTCCTCACCCCACCGACGACCGCGGCCGGGACTGGTTGGACGCGTTGCGACGGGGAGATCGGTGAGCGGCCGACTCGTCCTGGTGCGGCACGGTCAGACCCACTCGAACGTCGCTCGTCGTCTCGACACCCTGCCGCCCGGCGCGGAGCTGACCGAGCTCGGACACCGACAGGCGCAGGAGTACGCCCGGACGGTCACGCAGACGCCGGCCGCCGTGGTGTCGTCCATCGCCGTCCGCGCACGTCAGACCGCGCAGTACCTGGCCGACGCGACCGGCACGCCGCTGACGGTGCGCGACGGTCTGCAGGAGACGTTCGTCGGCGACCTCGAGGACCGCAGCGCCGAGGAGGACCACGCCCGCTTCACCTCGGTGTATCGCGCCTGGCTGGACGGTGACCTCGATGCCCGCCTGGCCGGGGGCGAGTCCGGCGCCGAGGTGCTCGCCCGCTACGTGCCGGTACTGGACGAGCTCCGCGCCACCCACCTCGGCGACGATTCCGCCACCGTCCACGTGGTGAGTCACGGTGCTGCGATTCGGCTCGTCGCCGCGGTGCTGTCCGGGATCGATCGCGACTTCGCCGCCGACAACCATCTCGACAACACGGGGACCGTCGAACTGGTTCCCGCCGAGGGTGTCTCGGCCTGGGACTGCGTGCGCTGGGGCGACTACACGCCCCCGTTCGAGACGAAGGGCAGCCGCACTCCCGACGATCCGATGGGCTGAGCGGACACGCGGACCAGGTGGTCGTCGAATATCGATCGCCGTTCCAGCGAGGTGATCAGCGAGCGGAGTGCTCCGACGGTGCGTACCGGTGTCGCGGATCGTACGGACGTGCTCGATCGTCCGGTCGGATCCTGGACCGTGGTCGCGACGACACGGCCGGAGTAGCTGTCGTACACCGCGATCGACGGGTCGACCGTGGTGGTGACACCGTGATCGTGGCGGAGTCCGACGATCTCGGTGTGGCGGGTGCAGTGCGGGACGACGTCCTCGATACCGGCCGTGAGGACGTCGGTGTACTCGGTCAGCGGATCGATCGGCGCTCCTGCGGCGTCGCCGAGCCAGGCCGCGATCAGGGCGGCCACGTCGGTGTCGACCCGCGTGATCGTCACCGATCCCTCGCTCGCGGTCATCCACACCGGATCGTCGATGTCGTTGCCGCACAGACATCCTCGCCGGTTCTCGATGCCGATGGAGTGGCCGACGATGCGGACGTCGACACTCCAGCGAGGCGCCGCCGCCGCACGGAGCATCGCGGCCAGATCACGGTGCAGGCCGCCGTCGGCTGACACCAGGAGACGATCGGCGAGGCGTCGGGCGGCACTCGCGAGCACGGTCGCGCGATCGGCGACGGTCGCGCCGGCCGGGTGCCATCCGAGAACGGCAGGGAGAGAACGTCCTCCGATCGCCCCCACGAGATACGTCAGTTCGTTCGTGTCGAGCGTGAGCGAACCCTCGAGCGGGACGTCCCCGCCCAGCACCGGCGCCGCGCTCATCGCCGCGCCCCGATGACGGCGGGCACGACCGGAACTCCCGCCTCCTCCTCGACGACGGCGGGTGTCCTGCGGGCGTGCACGACATCGTCGGAGCCGAGCCTGCTGTGACCCATGGGAAGTCCCGCGCCGAACGGCGACCGGGCGTGCGCGGCGCCGGACACGGACGCGTCCTGTCCCGCTGACACCGCCGTGTCCGATCCGACGCCCGCACCGAGGAACGGTGACGGCGTCCGTGCGAACGAGCCACCGGCGGCGTGCACGGAGCCACCCTGTCCGCTGCCACCTCGCCCGCCGCCGCCACCCCACCCGGTGGCGACCATCGGAACCTGCTGCGGCACAGCGTGGGTGATCGTCGGTGCCGCACCGGGCTGCGGTGCCGACGACAGAACGGAGGACAGCGTCGACCCGGCCTGCGCCGGCATCTGCTGGATCAGCGACGCCGCCCTCGTGACGGCCGGATCGTGTCCGATGCTGTCCGTGGTGAGGGGCGACCGGTGACCCTGGTGCGCCGCCCCGTCCGAGAATCCATGCTTCTGCCGGTCGGATCCGCTGTCGTCCGACGGCGGTGTCCCGGCCTCGCCCGGCACCGGCCCGTGACCGGGGACAGCAGAGATGACCGTGGAGGTGGCCGCGGTGACCGCCGTGGTGATCTGCGGGGGCATCTGCAGACCGTCGACGAGCGCGAGCGGCGCCGTCGCCGCTTCGTACGCCTCCATGACCAGGGCGGCGCGGAGATCGAGCGCGGCGTCGGCGGCATCGGCAGCCTGCGCCGCGCCGGTGAGGGCGCCGCCGGTGGCGTACGCGGTGGTGCGTCCGGCCTTCACCGCGGCGATCTCCGGCAGTGTCGGCATGACGGCGAGCGCGGTCACCACCGTCGCGGACTGGGCGGCGGCCCGAGCGGACACGGCCGCGGCGTGCTGCGCCGCTCCCGTGCCCCACGTCGCGAACGCCGTCATCCCCGCTCCGGCGGCGTCGGCGGCATCCCCGTCCCACGTGGCTGCCAGTGCGGACGCGACACCGCTGACCGTCGCGGTGGCCGCGGCGAGTGCCGTGGCCACCGCGGCCCACGCCGTGCCGGCGGCGGCCAGCGGAGCGGGGCCGGCACCCGCGAGCAGTGCGGCCGAGTTCACCGCCGCGGTACGCGGGAGCCAGAACACCCCGGTGGGCCCGGCCGTCACGCGGTGCCCGCGGTCAGGGCCGTGGAGAACGACGCGTCGACCTCGCGGTAGGCCGCCGCCTGGACTCGCAGGGCAGCCGCCGTCTCGCGGAGCTCGGTCACCGCCGCGGACGTCGAGGTGTCGAGAGACTGCGCGGTCGACCAGAAGTAGCGTGCAGCCAGCGCGGACACCTCGTCGCTGCCCGCGGGAGGAGGACGGAGCGCGACGGACGCGGAGGCGAGAGACGATGCCAGGCGCATCGCCGCGGCATCGAGTTCCGACGCGGCCGCGAGCAGCGCCTCGGGATCGACGAGTACGTGGCCGGGCATGGGGTCTCCGTTCGAGCGTCCGGTCGGATCTCGAGACTTGGACGCGCGACGGCGGGAATCGGTTCCGCGGGTGGAAAGCGGAGCTCAGCCGAAGCCGAGTTCGTGCAGGCGATCGTCGTCGATGCCGAAGTGGTGCCCGATCTCGTGGGCGACGGTCACCGCGATCTCGCGGCGCGCGTCGTCCTCGTCACGGGCGATGTCGAGGATCGGCAGTCGGTAGATCGTGATGACGTCCGGCAGGTGCCCGCTGTACTCGAACCGTTCGGTCAGAGCGACGCCCTCGTACAGACCCAGGAGATCCTCGGTCGGGTGCTCGTCCTCGACCAGCACGACGACGTTGTTCATGTATGCGACCAGCTCGTCCGGGAGAGTGTCCAGCGCATCGCCGACCGCGTTCTCGAACTCCGCTTCGGACATGCTGACCGACACGTCACGCACCGGGCAGGGGAGACGCTCCGGGGAGCGGGATCGGCAGGCTGCGGCCGTCCGGAACGGGAGGCGGCGGAACCGGCGCGGCGCCGTCGATGGTGATGTCGCCCTTCGCCGAGCCGACGATGGACGCGAACCCGCCCGACTCGACCTCCTTGCCGATGGAGCAGCTCACCTTCTTGCTGCCCGCCAACCAGCTCGAGGCGTCGACGTTGTCCCAGAACAGCGTCAACGTCTTCTCCCGGAGAACGTCCGGACCGCCCAGGTAGGCGTCCGACGCCTGGGTGCACGTGGGTTCGAGATAGCGGTCCTGGTCCTCGACGGACGGTAGTCCGCCGGGGAACTGCGCGGCGAGATCCACCACCGACACCACCTCGAAGGCGTGCGGAGCGGTGCAGTCGATCGGGTCTGTCGGCACGCCCGACTCGACGCCGACGCAACTACCGGTCTCCCAGACCATCGACTGGTCCTGGTCGGCGACGCTGCCGGTCATCACCTGCAGCGCGCTGGTCGCGCCGGTCTGTTGGATGCCGCACCGGATCGCGCGCTCGCCCGCGGCCCACCCGGCCTGGCTGGGGAACATGAGGCCCACCGAGTACTTGCCCGTGGGGTCGAAGCGGCCCCCGGTGTAGTCCTGCACCGCGGTCTCACAGTGTTCGTCGCGCAGGGAGGCGAAGCGGGCCGCGTCGGGATACGGCGATCCCGTCGCGAACTCGGCGACCGGGTACACCCCGAGGTCCACCGTCTCGGCGACCTCGAAGCGGTGCGGCTCCGCGCAACTCACCTCGGCGAGGTCCTGGCGGTCGGTGTCGGGGTCGTCGGTCGGAGTCCACTGCAGGCAGTCGCCTGCGTCGGACGAGCCGAAGGACGTCGTCGACGCGGTTCCGACGGTTCCTGCCGTGGACGGTGTGGCGAGCTTCTCGCTCCGGTCGAACCCACCGGACACACCGATCGTGACGGCGGCGGCTCCGATGGCGCCGATCGCGACCAGGGCGAGCAGCCGACGGGCGTTCGAGGCCTGGACGGTGCGGGGGCCACTCTTCTCGTCCGTCGCGGTGTCGGTCTCGTCGGCCGTCGATGCCTCGGGTACCACCGCGTCGGGCGCGGACGTGTCGGATGTGGACGCGTCGGGTGTCGCGATCTCGGACGTCGGGGCGTCGTCGACCACCGGGCCGTCCTCGCCGGACGGGCTCGGGGTGGGATCTTCGGGCTTCGGAGACATCGGCTCCATCATGCCTGCCGGTAGGTTCGGACGGTATGAGTGGTGCTGATACCGAGGACACCGGGCTCGAGGCCGGGATCGAGGACCTCGCGACGCGCGTGTTCGACATGGCACGCAGCGGCGACACCGCCGCACTCACCGCGTACGTCGACGCGGGCGTGCCCGTGGATCTGACGAACGGATCCGGGGACACCCTGGTGATGCTGGCGGCCTATCACGGTCACGCCGAGAGCGTCGTGGCCCTCGCGCACCGCGGAGCCGACGTGAACCGCGCGAACGACAAGGGTCAGACCCCGCTCGCCGGTGCCGTGTTCAAGGGGGAGGACGAGGTCGTCCGGGCACTGGTCGACGCCGGAGCCGACGCCGATGCGGGGCATCCGACCGCGGTCGACGCCGCGCGCATGTTCGGCCGAGAGGACTACCTGGACGTCCTCGGACGAGGGTGACCACATCGCCCCAGTAGGCTGACGTCCCGTGATCGACCTCAGAGTTGTCCGCGAGGACCCCGACGCCGTCCGTCAGTCGCAGCGCACCCGTGGCGAGGATCCGTCCCTGGTGGACGCGTTGCTCGAGGCGGACACCGCGCGCCGGGCCGCCGTGTCGGCTGCCGACAACCTCCGTGCCGAGCACAAGGCGTTCGGTAAGAAGATCGGTAAGGCCACTCCCGACGAGCGCCCGGAACTTCTCGCGACGGCGTCCGCGCTCGCCGCGCGGGTGAAGGAGGCGGAGGCCGAGCAGAATGCCGCCGACGCGGCTCTCGACACCGCACACCGTGCGATCTCCAACATCGTGCAGGAGGGCGCGCCGGCCGGCGGCGAGGACGACTTCGTCACCCTCGAGACGATCGGTGAGATCCCGACCATCGAGAATCCGAAGGACCACCTCGAGCTCGGCGAGGCTCTCGGGATCATCGACATGGAGCGCGGCGCCAAGGTGTCGGGCGCTCGGTTCTACTTCCTGACCGGTTACGGCGCACTGCTGCAGCTCGGTCTACTGCAGCTCGCTGCCCAGAAGGCAGTGTCGAACGGGTTCACGATGGTCATCCCACCGGTGCTCGTGCGGCCGGAGATCATGGCCGGGACCGGCTTCCTGGGCGCGCACTCGTCGGAGATCTACCACTTGGACGACGACGACCTCTACCTCGTCGGCACGTCGGAGGTGCCCCTCGCCGGCTACCACTCGGGCGAGATCCTCGATCTGAACGGCGGCCCGAAGCGCTATGCGGGATGGTCGTCGTGCTTCCGCCGCGAGGCCGGCAGCTACGGCAAGGACACCCGCGGCATCATCCGTGTCCACCAGTTCGACAAGGTGGAGATGTTCGTCTACACCCGTCCCGAGGACGCGGACGCGGAACACCAGCGGCTCCTCGGCTGGGAGAAGGAGATGCTCGCCGCGGTCGAGTTGCCGTACCGCGTCATCGACACCGCCGGCGGCGACCTGGGATCGTCGGCTGCGCGCAAGTTCGACTGCGAGGCATGGCTTCCCACGCAGAACACCTACCGTGAACTCACGTCCACCTCGAACTGCACCACGTTCCAGGCGCGTCGACTCGGTGTTCGTTACCGCGACGAGAACGGGAAGCCGCAGACGGCGGCGACGCTCAACGGCACCTTGGCGACGACTCGGTGGATCTCCGCGATCCTCGAGAACCACCAGCAGCCCGATGGCAGCGTTCGCATTCCCGAGGCACTCGTCCCGTTCATCGGGACCGATGTGCTGCGCCCGCCGACCTCATAGCCGTACTGCACGTGAACGCACCCGATCGTGACTGGATCTGCCGTGTCGCAGGTTTCCGATCGATCGGGTGCGCTCACGTGCATCTGTGAGGCCGAGAATCAGCAGTGCGGGTTCGCTACTCGTCCCGTGTCGGCGGTTCGGTGACCAGGACGTCGTCCGCCGGCAGCGGGACGGCGAGTTCCACCATCCGCTCCGGATACGACGGGTAGGCGGGGCGGATCCAGACCTTGGTGTCGTCCAACTGCGTCATGACCATCCGACGCCACTGCCATTCCGGTGTCGCACGCCGGAGATCCAGCTCGCTGACCAGCGGTAACGGCGCACGCGCCCAATAGGGAACGGACAGCGAACTCAGCCCGCGTGCTTCGAGAACGTCGATTGCCGCCTCGAGCTGCACGTCTTCGGCGATCACGTGGCCGACAGGGTTGACGGCGTCCACGAGTTCGCCGTCGTCGCGAGCCATGTCGGAGACGGTCCACCCCACGAGCTCACCGTCCGATGCTCTGGTCACGGGGAGTCGGCTACGCCACCGGTCGATATCCACTTCCTCGACGGTACCGATGTCCGCGTCGGCTCATGATTCCCAGGACCGCGCCAACTTCCGTGCCGAGGCGATGATTGCGCGTGCCTCGTCCCGGTCGACGCGTGCCTGCAGAAGTGCGCCCGAGCTCATCGTCACCAGAATGCGAGCCCGATTCTCGGGATCGTCGTCACCCCGGTTCACCAGGGAGTCGGTGACCGCATCGGTGAGTCGCCGACGGTAGGCGTCGACGACGGCGGCGAGGGTGTCGTCGTGCGCGGCGGATCCCGCAGCAGTGTTGACCAGAAGACAGCCGCGACGTGGTGCTTCGGCATCGAGGTTCTCGAGTTCGACGTCCATCGACGCGAAGTACGCGTCCAGACCGTCGTCGGTACGCAACAGGGCGAGCCGCGGTGCCACCACCGTGTCGAGATAGTCCTGCACCGCTGCGTCGAACAGGCCGCGCTTGCTGGTGAACGCGTGATAGATGCTGGACCGGGACAGCCCGGTCGCCGCCTCGAGTTCGGGCAGAGATGCGCCATCGAAGCCTCTGTGCCAGAACACATCCCGCGCATCAGTGACGACCTGCGCCGCATCGAACGTCGCTCTCCTACCCATCTGTCACCTTTCGTCGGTGAGGCGTACGGTATTTACTGTACCGAACGATCCACAAAAGGAGTATTTCGTGAAGAGCACCCAGATCCAGCTCGTGTCCCGCCCCACCGGGTGGCCTACTGCCGACAACTTCCGGTCGGTCACAGTCGACCTTCCCGACCTCGAGCCGGGCCAGGTGCGCGTCGCGAACGACTTCCTGTCCGTCGACCCGTACATGCGCGGGCGCATGAACGACGTCAAGTCGTACGTACCGCCCTTCGCTCTCCACGAGACGATGACCGGTGGAGCCGTCGGCCGAGTTCTCGAGAGCCGGTCGGACGACGTCGCTGTGGGGAGTGTCGTGGTGCATCAGCTGGGATGGCGTGACATCGCGCAGGGAGAGGCCTCGGCTTTCCGTACGGTCCGTGAGATCGACGGCGTTCCGACCTCGGCCTACCTGGGAATTCTCGGTATGACGGCCCTGACCGCCTACGTCGGACTGCAGGACGTGGCGCGCCTGCAGGAGGGCGACACGGTGTTCGTGTCCGGTGCAGCGGGCGCCGTCGGCAGCGCGGTCGGGCAGATCGCACGGATCCTCGGCGCGGGACGCGTCGTCGGTTCTGCGGGATCACCGGAGAAGGTGGACTTGCTCACCAGCAAGTACGGGTTCGACGCGGCCTTCGACTACAAGCAGGCTCCTGTGCGCGACCAACTGCGTGAGGCAGCCCCGGACGGCATCGACGTGTACTTCGACAACGTCGGCGGCGACCACCTCGAAGCGGCGCTCGACGCGTTCAACGACGGTGGCAGGACCGCACTGTGCGGAGCGATATCCGCCTACAACACTGTGGGAACGACGCCGGGGCCGGACAACATGTCGAACATCGTGACCCGCGGTCTCACCCTGCAGGGATTCACGGTCGGCAACTACCTGCACCGGTTCCCCCAGTTCGCGGAGGACATGGGGACGTGGCTCTCCGAGGGTCGCGTGACCTTCGACGAGACGGTCGTGCACGGCATCGAGAACACGGTGGAGGCGTTCCTGGGGATGCTGCGCGGGGAGAACACCGGGAAGATGGTCGTGGCGGTGGGCAACTCCCGCTGACGGAGTGCCCTACCGGACGAGCCCCTCTCGGGGGCGGCGACGAGCCGCTACGCTGCACCGTGTGGACCCCGTCTATCGCACTGTCATCGGAATCGCTCGCACCGTCTTCGCGGCGCAGGGGCTGAAGTTCGACGTCGAGGGCGCGGAAAACATCCCCGCTCGGGGTGGCGCCGTGATCGCCATCAACCACACGGGCTACCTGGACTTCACCTACGCCGGCCTGCCTGCGCGGAAGCACAAGCGGTACATCCGGTTCATGGCGAAGAAGGAAGTGTTCGACAACCCCAAGTCGGGGCCGATCATGCGCTCTCTCAAGCACATCGCGGTCGACCGCGCCGCCGGCGCGGAGTCCTACCGGGCTGCGGTCGACGCGTTGTCGCGAGGCGAACTGGTGGGGGTCTATCCCGAAGCCACGATCAGTCGCAGCTTCGAGATCAAGGAGTTCAAGTCGGGCGCGGCCCGGATGGCGATCGAGGCCGGGGTCCCCGTGATTCCGGTGGTCATCTGGGGCGCGCAGCGTGTGTGGACCAAGGGGTTCCCGAAAAAGCTCGGACGCACGAAGACCCCGATCTCCATCGCGGTGGGAGAGCCGATCGCGCCGACCATGTCGGCCGGTGACCTCACCGCCCACCTGCGATCGACGATGCAGACCATGCTCGCCGACGTGCAGAAGAACTATCACCATCCCGCCGGCGAGTACTGGGTACCGGCCCGTCTCGGGGGGACGGCCCCGACCCTCGAGGAAGCCGACAAGTTGGATGCCGTCGACCTCGAGGCTCGGATGGCAGCGCGAGACGAGCGCAAGCGCGCCTCGGACTGACTAGCTGTTGGGACCGGCGATCTCCAGGGCGATGTTGTCGGGATCCCGGAACTCGAGGATCGCCATGCCGGCGTCACCGAGATCCTTCACCGGCTCGTGCTCGATGCCCAGGGTGTCCAGCAGTGCGGCGGCGTCGTGCAGATCCTGCAATGACGCGACACTGAAGCTGAGATGGTCCAGGCCGGCGCGGTCCTCGGCGAACGTGTCGTCACCCGGAGCCACGGGGCGCAGACCGAGCAGCCCGCCGCCGAACTTGTAGATGACTCCGCCGAAGAGGAACCCCAGCGCTTCCTTCGTCGCCTCGTCCGGGTTCGGCGGGAGCTCGAAGGCCACCTCGAAACCGAAGACGTCGTCGTAGAACTTCCGCGAGGTCGCGATGTCACTGACAGTGAGTCGCACATGGTTGTAGTCGACTGCTGCGATAGGCACGAGCTACTCCGTTCCGGTACGCCTGCCGACACGACCATCGGGCCGGCTCGGGCGCACTCTGGAGGTATTCGTGGCCGTGCATGAGAGCGATGTGCCGGCCTCTCGCACTGTTCGACACGCCGTGACCAGGCGATTTGCATCTCGCGAATCACTCACGTAACTTTCTTCGAGTCAGAGCGACACGGACACCGACCGAAGGCCTTACGGGGCTGGGCGAACGAGGTGGGACGGAGTCGCATGGCCGATCGGACAGAAAAGGTTCGTCTGCACCTCGTGTAGGCTGAGCGTACAGTCCATCTTCCTGATCCGCGTGGTGCCTGGTGTTTGACTCGGGTGTTGCGGTGTGGTTAGGCTGGAACGGTTGCCCCGGATCCTCCTGCTTCGTGTGGGTGGTGGTGGTGTGTGCGTGTTCTTTGAGAACTCAACAGTGTGTCGATGAATGTCAGTGCCAATATTTTGTTTTGGTTTGCTGGTT